>NZ_LMGM01000001.1:2072587-2213357 GCF_001427915.1 Phycicoccus sp. Root563
AGCCCTCACCGGCGCATTGGCCGCCTTGGCGAACGCCGCAGCAACCTCCACCACCGCCCGCGCACCACCAGCCCGCGTCGACGGAGCATGACGACGCACCCACGACACCACACTCAACGCCTGCGGCCCGCTACCGGGCTCCCCACGCTCGATCGCCTCCCCCACCACCGCAACCCTGGCCGCATCACACGCAGCCCCCAACGCATCGACCTCACCCAACAGCTCAGCCAACCCGCCAACACCACCAACCGCACCCCCACCGGCCTGCCACAACCAGTCCCCCAGACCAGCCAACGCCACCCGGGCAGCCGCCAGACGCTCACGGCGCTGCTCCAACGTCAACCCCTGATCCATGCCACGACACTACCGGCGACCACCGACAACGACTCGACCCTGAGCGCCGACGAAAGACGTTGCACTGCAACAGATTTCGCGCCATACCAGGCACGACGATGTCAACCGGAACGGACGCGCCTGTGGACGGCAACCTCCCGCAGCCCACCCCTGTGGACAGGGGCCAAACAGACAGCGGGTGGAGCTCCTACGCCTGGCCGAGGTCCGCCAGCAAGCCGGTGAACCAGGCCTGCGACGCGTCGAACGCCTTGCCACCCTTGATCCGGTCGAACTCGATGGCCCGCAGCTCGTCACCCCGCTCCTCGTCCTGCCCGACGACGCCCGAGTCGCCCCGCAGGGCCGCATCGACGGCGAAGTCCGTGCACTGGCGGATGAGGGCGAGGTCGGCGTCGTTGGCCGCGGCCGAGCGTGAGAAGTACCCGCTCTTCTGCACGAGCACCTTGTCCGCCCCGAGCAGCTCGGCGAACTGCTCGGCGAACCACTGACCAGGGTTGATCTTGTCGATCTGCACGTGCCCGAACGGGTCGCGCGGGACGTCGGCCCCGGACTCCTCGAGGGAGGCGACGATCTCGGCGAGGCCGGCACCCTCGGAGATGAACAGGTTCACGCCGTCGGACTCGTCCATGACCGCCCGCAGCCGCTTGGCCTCCTCGGCGATGTCGAACGGGCGCTCGGGGACGAAGACTGCGTGGACGTCCCACCGCTCGGGCGAGTTCTCGAGCCAGCCCGCGAACTGCGACCCCTGGACCCAGCGGTGGTGCTCGAGCGCCGTGGCTGCGGTGAGCCACCCGCAGTTGCGGCCCATGACCTCGTGGACGATGAGCATGCGGGGGTTGGAGGAGTGCTCGGCGATGATGTTGCGCGCGTAGACCGCCCCCTGCTCGGCGGCCGTCCAGGCGCCGAGGGACTGGCGGATCGGCACGACGTCGTTGTCGATCGTCTTGGGCAGGCCCACCACGGTGAGCTCGTAGCCGTTCGAGTGCAGGTAGGCCGCGAGGTCGGCTGCGGTGCCGTTGGTGTCGTCGCCGCCGATCGTGTGCAGGACGTCGACACCGTCGCGGCTCAGCTGCTCGGCCGCCACGTGCAACGGGTCCTGCCCCTCCTGGACGAGGCCCCTCTTGACGCAGTCGGCGACGTTGGTGAGCTTGACCCGGCTGTTGCCGATCGGGCTGCCGCCGAACGCGTGCAGCCGGCGGGCGCTCGCGCGCACGTCCTCGGTGACCTCCACCGAGTCACCGGTGAGCAACCCGGCATATCCGTTGCGGTAGGCGAGGATCCGCACATCAGGGGCGACCTCGGTGTACCGCTCGATCAGGCCGCCGACGGCGGACGACAGGCAGGGCGCGAGGCCCCCGGCGGTGAGCATGGCGACGGTCTTCACAGGCATGGCCCCACTCTGCCGTGTCGCCGTGGGGACGACCAGAGCGGCCTCAGCGGATGGACATCACGGCGCCGGACCGTTCCCACCGCAGCACGGCGAGCAGGGCGTCGGTCGGGAGCGAGACGCAGCCGGCCGTTCCGCGCCCGGTGTCCACGTGGAAGAAGATCGCCGAACCCTTGCCGGCAGTGCGCGATTCGTTGTAGCCGATCACCTGGGCGTAGTTGTAGGCCGGGGTGTTGAGGAGGTTCTCCGCCGAGTTCCAGCGGCCGTTGACGGGCTTGCGCTGGTGGGTGTTGTAGAGGGACGAGGCGCTGTCGTCGACCCAGACGTCGTTCGCGTCGACCCGGAACCACCCCTGCGCGAGACCCGGGTCGGCCCGGACGCCGAACCCGCCGCGGAGCGGGTACGTCCCCGCCGGCGTCCTCAGGTCGCCCTCGCGCTTGGACCAGCTGACGCCGTTGCGTCCGACGTGCCCCTGGTAGGGGCCGAGGTCGAGCAGGTACCTGCCCCCGGACCTGCGACAGGCACGCACCGTCGCCGACGACCCCGAGGAGTCGACGAGCACGACCTGGGCAGCGCGGACACCCGAGGGCACCGTGCACGTCGCCGTGGCCGGCGACGGCTTCGGCTTCGGCTTCGACGTCGGCGTCGTCCTCGCGGGCGTGGGCCTGGTCGCGGGCGTGGACCGGGTCGTGGTGCGGATCGGGGTGGGCGTGGCCCTGCGCGTCGTGGCGCTGGTCCGCGTGGGGGTCGCCCCGGTCGTGGTGGTGCGCGTGGGAGTCACCGTGGTGGTGGACGCCGTGCTGGAGGAGGAGGTCGCCGATGTCGTGGTCGCGGCGCCCGTCGTCGGCCCCGTGGTCGACGGCCGGTCGTCGCCGCAGGCGGTCAGCGTAATCAGCCCGAGGACCACGGGCGCGGCCACGGCGGGGAGCGAGGCGCGGGGGCGCTTCATCGGTCGAAGTGCTGATAGTCGGGGTTGCTCCACAGCCCACCCCAGCGCAGGCCCTGCGAGGTGAACGCCCGGACCGCGGCACTCCCGCTCGAGGAGAAGACCCCCGGAGCCGGGCCGCGACGGGTGAGGAAGTACCGGTCCGGGTACACCGTCCCGTCGTCCGCGACGTACGGGTTCTCGAAGTCGTTCACGTCGATGGCCGTGCCGTACGCGTGCTTGCTGTACACCTTGCTGGCCTCCTCGCCCCCGACGTAGCGGCAGTTGAACGCCGAGGTGTTGTCGGCCTCCATCGCGGCGTAGTCGTCGGCCCCGGGCCCCTTGGGGTTGCGGCCCCAGCTCGAGTCCATCGGCTTCATCTGCCGGATGCGGAACTGCAGCTCGTACAGCCGGGCGAATGCCGCTGCCGCCTCGTCCGCGATCGAGGCGTTCACGACGATCGAGCCGCGCGAGCGCTTGCCGTCGAACCCCCAGAAGTTGACCCGCACCCATCGCAGCTGGCTGCGCCCGACCGGGCACCCTGCGGTCCACGAGTAGCCGATCATCTTCGCCCAGGCGGCGTCGGGGATGGCGCCGACCGACGCGTTGGCCCCTGAACCCACGGCAGGCTCGTTGCGCGGGAACCGCACCGAGGGCTCGGCCCCTGCCCGCGGCACCGGCCCCAGCGCCGTGACCGGCTTCGGGGCCCTCACCGGCGTCGACGTCGACGACGGGGTATGCCGCGTGGTCGCCTTGCGCACCGGCGTCGAGGTCGTGCGCCTCGCCGTGGTCGCGCTGCCCTTCGTCGCGGCGGTGCTCGCGGACGTGGTCGGAGCAGACGTGGTCGGACCGGACGTGGTCGGCACGGCGGTCGAGGTCGGCGTCGTGGCGCGGACCGCACCCGAGGCCCTCGGCGACGGGTCGTTCCCACACCCCGCGGTCAGTGCGACGGTCAGGGCGAGGGACAGCGCGAGGAAGGACACGGCATACCGGCGGGGGGAGCTCATCGGGGAACCACTGTGCCCGTTTCGTCCCGCCCGGACAAGCACGGTCCGCCCTGCGGCTGCAGGACGGACCATGGTGACGCGTTGGGCGTGCGGTCAGCCGTCCTTGCAGGGACGGGCGACCGTGGGCACCTCGGACCTGGGTCGCGCGGGCAGCGGCGGCACGTCCGCCTCGGGGGTGAGCGCGGTGTAGGCGTTGCCGATGACGAGGTCGAGACGGGTGCCCTTGCGGTCGATCTTGAGCAGCTCGGCCCCGGGCACGTGCTGCCTGAGCAGGGCTGCCGCGAGGTCTCCGTCCTCGCCGTAGCGGATCACGGCGGTCCCGAGCTGCATGGTCTGCAACGGGTCGTTGGAGACGTCCTTGACCTTGAAGCCGCGGGCCTTGACCTGGTCGGCCACGACCTTGGCCAGGCCCGTCTTGTAGGTGGTGTTGTAGACGTTGACCGAGACCTCGGACGGGATCGGCTTGAGCCGCTCGGGCATGGGCACGAGGTCCTTGTAGCCGATGCCCACGACGACGTCGACGGACGTGCCCTTGCGGACGTCCTCGAAGAGCTTGGCACCGGGGATCTGCGCGGCGGTGAGGAGGGCCTGGTCCAGGCCGGCCGGGCCGTGGTGGACCACCGCCGGCTGGGTGACGTACCAGGACTCGGGGGCGTTGCTGATCCCCCCGACCTTGAAGGCGCGCTTGGTCAGGCCGGTGGCGACCTTGGCCGCCGTCCCGTCCACGCCGGTGGCGTTCATGACGTTGACGGTGAACGAGCCACGCGCCGGTGCGGGGACGACGGTCGGCTGGCAGACCGGCTTCGGCGGCGCCGGGGTCATCCAGCCGCTGGAGTAGGCCGCGGTCATGCTCGCCGTCCCGAGCAGAACACCCGGGATGGTCACGAACAGCATGATCTGGCGCAGCCGGTGGTTGCGCCACACCTGCGTCGGTGTGCGGTCCTCGTCCTTCATCCCTACCCCCTGGCTCCTGCTCCGACTTTTCACAATGTTCACACCAGTCACACCAGTCACATGTCAAGCGACACGCTCACGACGGCTTTCGTCACCGAGCCGTGACGATCCCGGTGCGAGGATGTCGCCCCATGACCTTCCCCCCGACCTCGCTGACCGCCCTGCGCGGCCGACTGGCCCCCGGTCTGGCCGCGGGCGCGGTCCTGCTGCTCACCGTCGGGGCGTGCGGCGGACCGGACACCCTCCAGGGGACGGTCGTCTCGGCAGCCGCCGCGGGCAAGGCCGGCACGCCCCTCGATGGGGGCAGGCTGGCCGTGCTCGACGACGGCGGGCTGCGCGACTTCCTCGGCGCGGCAGGGATCGACACCCCTCCGCAGGCAGAGCTTGCCTACCTCGGTGGCCGGGTGCGACATGACGACGTCACGCGCGCCGGCGGCTCACTGGTGACGATCGACGACAAGGGCGAGTTTACGCTGACGACGACGGGTCGCCGGACCATCTGCCTGCTCCTCGAGACCCCTCAGGTCGACGTCCTGCGAGGGTGCGTCGCCCTGGAGCTCCCCGCCTCGGGACACCTGAGGATCACTGTCGCCAAGGACGAGCTCAAGGCTGCACTGGAGGACTGAGTCCGCGCGACCGCAGACCCCGGACGAGGGGACCTCAGACGACCGCGAGGTCCTTGGCGACGAGCTCGGCGACCTGGACCATGTTGAGCGCCCCACCCTTGCGGAGGTTGTCGCCGCAGATGAAGAAGTCGAGGGTGTTGGGGAAGTCCAGCGCCTGACGGAGCCGGCCGGCGAACCGCGGGTCCGACCCCACCGTGTCGTTGGGGGTGGGGAACTCGAACGTGTCCGGGTCGTCGAGCACGACGACGGCCGGCGCCTCGACCAGGGCCTGCCGTGCCTCGTCGACGTCGATGGGACGCGCGAAGGTCGCGTGCACCGCCACCGAGTGCGTGGAGATCACCGGGACCCGCACGCAGGTCGCGGAGACCCGCAGGTCGGGCAGGCCCAGCACCTTGCGGGTCTCGTTGCGGATCTTCAGCTCCTCGGAGGTCCAGCCGTCCTCGGCGGCGACGCCGATCCACGGCAGCACGTTCATGGCGAGCGGGGCCGGGAACGGCGAGTCCGTCCCGAGCTCGAACTCGATGAGCCGCCGCACGTCCCCGGGCGCGTGGCCCAGCTCGCGGTGCCCGGCCACGACCTCGATCTCGTCGTACAGGCGCGCCATACCGGCTCGTCCGGCACCCGAGGCCGCCTGGTAGGTGGCGACGACGAGCTCGGTGAGCTCCCACCCGGCGTGCAGCACGCCGAGGGCGTCGATCATCGTCAGCGTCGTGGCACCCGGGTTGGCCAGGATGCCCTTGGGGCGGTTGCGCACCTGGTGCGGGTTGACCTCGGGCACCACGAGGGGGATGTCGGGGTCGCCGCGCAGCGCGGAGCTGTTGTCGATGACGACCACGCCCCTGGCTGCCGCGATCGGCGCCCAGTGGGCCGCAACCGGCGACGGCAGGTCGACCAGCGCGATGTCGACGCCGTCGAAGAACTCGGGCGTGAGCTCCTGGACGACGACCTCGCGCCCGCAGACGACCAGCTCGGTGCCGGCGTCCTCGGGTGCGGCCGCGGCACGGATCTCGCCCCAGATGTCGGCCCGCATCGCGAGCACCTGCTGCGTGACCCGCCCCACGGCTCCGGTGGCACCGACCAGGGCGAGGGTCGGGCGGGGAGCCTTGGAGGCGAGGGAGGTCACCGTCCGGAGCCTCCGTAGACGACGGCTTCCCCGTCGGCGGAGTCCAGGCCGAAGGCCGTGTGGACGGCGCGGACGGCGTCGTCGAGCAGGTCGGCCCGGGTCACCACGGAGATCCGGATCTCGGAGGTGGAGATCATCTCGATGTTGACCCCGGTGTCGGCCAGCGCCCGGAAGAACGTGGCCGAGACCCCGGGGTGCGAGCGCATCCCGGCGCCGACGAGCGACAGCTTGCCGATCTGGTCGTCGTACTGGATCGAGCTGAAGCCGACCGACTCCTGCACCTTCTTCAGCGCCTGCACCCCGGTCTGGCCGTCGGTCTTGGGGCAGGTGAACGAGATGTCGGTCAGGCCCGTGTCCGTCGCGGACACGTTCTGGACGATCATGTCGATGTTGATCTCGGCGTTGGCGCAGGTCTGGAAGATCTCGGCGGCCTTGCCGGGGTGGTCGGGGACGCCGACGACCGTGATCTTGGCTTCGCTCCGGTCGTGGGCGACACCGGCGATGATGGGGGCTTCCACGGTGTCTCCTGCGGGGGTGGTGGGGGCTGGGGCGTCCGTGACGATGGTGCCCTCCTTCGCTGAGAAGGAGCTGCGGACGTGGATCGGGATGCCGAACCGGCGGGCGTACTCGACGCTGCGCAGGTGGAGCACCTTGGAGCCGGACGCGGCGAGCTCGAGCATCTCCTCGTTGGAGATCCGGTCGATCTTGCGGGCCGCCGGCACGATGCGCGGGTCGGCGGTGAAGACACCGTCGACATCGGTGTAGATCTCGCACACGTCGGCGCCCAGCGCGGCGGCGAGCGCGACGGCCGTGGTGTCGGTGCCACCCCGGCCGAGGGTGGTGATCTCCTTCGTGTCCTGGCTGACGCCCTGGAACCCCGCGACGATGACGATGTGGCCCTTCTCGAGGGCGTCGGTCACGCGGCCCGGGGTCACGTCGATGATGCGGGCCTTGCCGTGCGTGGAGTCGGTGATGACCCCGGCCTGGCTGCCGGTGAAGGACCGCACGGTGTACCCGAGGTCGGCGATGGCCATGGCCACCAGGGCCATCGAGATGCGTTCGCCGGCGGTGAGCAGCATGTCCATCTCGCGCGGCGGTGGCTGCGGGCTGACCTCGTTGGCGAGGTCGAGCAGCTCGTCGGTGCTGTCACCCATCGCCGAGACGGCGACGCAGACGTCGTTGCCGGCCTTCTTGGCCTCGGCGATCCTGCGGGCGACCCGCTTGATGCTGGCGGCGTCAGCCAGCGATGAGCCGCCGTATTTCTGGACGACGATCGGCACGGTGGAACTCCTGGGGACCAGACGACGGTGCAGGTTCTCGCGTGGGGTTCACGCGCGGAGCGCCGAGTCTATCGACCGTCCTCATCGTGGGACCCGGCAACCGTATGCCGGACGGGAACGCCCGCGGGCGCGTCACCGTCAAACGGCGGTCACCGGCACCGGCGGAGGGATACGGTCAACCATGACCATCGAGGTTCAGGGGGTCCGCCGCGCGTTCGGCGACGTCCTCGCGGTCGACAGCATCAGCCTCACCGCCGCACCGGGCGAGGTCACCGCGCTGATCGGCCCCAACGGCTCCGGCAAGACGACGCTGCTGCTCATGCTCGCGACGCTGCTCGTCCCCGACCAGGGAGCGATCCGCATCGACGGGCTCGACCCGGTCACGCAACCCACCGAGGTCCGCGCGCGCATCGGCTGGATGCCCGACGGGTTCGGCACCTGGGACGCGCTCACGGTGAGGGAGGTCCTGCACACCGTCGCCGCGGCATACCGGATCCCCCCGGACCGGGCCCGCGCCCGCACCCAGGAGCTGCTCGCGACGGTGCACCTCGAGGACCTCGGCGACCGGCGCGCGCGGGTCCTGTCCCGGGGTCAGAAGCAGCGCCTCGGACTGGCCCGCGCGCTGATCAACGACCCGAGCGTGCTGCTGCTCGACGAGCCCGCCTCCGGTCTGGACCCCCGCAGCCGGATCGAGCTGCGCGACGTCCTGCGCGCCCTGGCGGCGCAGGGCAAGACGGTGCTCGTGTCGAGCCACATCCTCACCGAGCTCCAGGAGGTCGCCGACCGGGCGGTCATCGTCGCCCGGGGCCGGAGCCTGCAGACCCAGCGGCTCGACGACGACTTCGTGTCGACCGGCACCGCCTCGTGGCGCATCGACTCCCTCGACCTGTCCCGGCTCACGGACTGGCTCGCCGACCACCACGTCCCGGCCCGCCGCGTCGGCGGCGGCCTCACCGAGGTGGAGGTGTCCGGCGAGGAGAACGCGGCCCGGCTGCTCGCCGACGTGGTGCGTGACGGCATCCGGGTCACGACGTTCGCCCCCAGCCAGGGAGCCCTCGAGACCGCCTACCTCGCAGCGACGGAGGACCGGCGATGAGCTGGGACGGGATGATGACGGTCGCCACCCTCGAGCTGCGGCAACGGGTCCGCACGTCGAAGTGGCCGATCGTGCTGGCCGTGTGGGTCGCGATCATCGCGCTCGTGGCGTTCCTGTCCTACTGGGCGACGAACGACGCCGACCTGCGGTCGGGCGAGTCGATGTACGACATCGTCATCTTCTTCGTGCTCGGCCTGGCCATGCTCATCGTGCCCTCGCTGACGGCCACGTCCGTCAACGGCGACCGTGAGCACGGCGTGCTGGCCACCCTGCAGACGACCCTGCTCACGCACTGGGACATCGTCATGGGGAAGCTCGTGGCGGCCTGGGTCATCTCGATGACCTTCCTCGTCACGGCGATGCCGTTCATGGCGTGGGCGTGGTTCGAGGGTGGGGTCCGCGGCGACAAGATCGCCCTGTCCGTCGTCGTGCTCATGCTCGTGCTCGCCGTGGTCTGCGCCCTGGGCCTGATGTTCTCGACCCTCACCGCGCGTCCCATCGCCTCGGCCGTGCTGACCTACCTCACGATGGGCGCCCTGGTGTTCGGCACGACCATCGGCTTCGCCCTGTCGGCCTTCCTCGTCACCGGCGAGGAGAAGATCCAGGTGTTCGGGATCCCCGACAACTGGTACGAGACGCACCAGCCGCCGGCGGTCGACCCGGCCGACCCCACCCTGACGCCGGAACAGATCGACCAGCTGAACAAGGCAGGACAACCCACCCCGGCGGACTGCACGACCTTCACCCGCACCGTGACCCTGGCCCACACCGAGCGGATCTGGTGGATGCTGCCGCTCAACCCCTTCGTCGTCGTCGCCGACGCGGCGCCCTCGGAGCCCCGCAAGCGCGGCGACCAGTACTCCTCCGGCTTCACCCCGCTGCGGTGGATCAGCCTCGGTGCCCGGTCGGCGCGCAACGGGCCCAGCGCCCAGGCCACCGACGAGTGCGCGATGCTCACCAACACCGGGGACACCGGATTCACCGACCCGTCGGAGAACGCGCTGAAGACGGCCCCCGTATGGCCGTACGGGCTCGCATTCCTGCTGGTCGCCGGCAGCGGTGCGGCCGTGGTCGCCGGGCGCCGTCTCCGGACGCCCATCCGACGGCTGCCGAACGGCACCCGCATCGCCTGAGCTGCGGCCTCAGGGGTGCAGCGCGTCGAACTCGGCTTCGGGGACCAGCTCCGAAGCGCGTGGCCCTCAGGGGTGCAGTGCGTCGAACTCGGCTTCGGAGATGGTCTCCTCGTCGGCATCGAGCCGGATGTGGCCGAGCAGGGACTGCAGCACGCGCAGGGCGGCGGCCGCCCGCTCACCCCAGTCGGACAGGTAGCTGAACTGCCACCACCAGAGCGCCTCGGACAGCCGGCCCGCGTCGTGGTGGCGCAGCCCGTGGGCGAGCGCCCCGGCGACGACGGTGATGTCGTTGGACAACGACCCCGTGGTCAGCTCGGCCGAGGTGACCGGGTCGACGAGGTCCGCGTACTCGTCGAGGCCCTCGAAGAGGTTGGCGAACCCGGTGCGCAGCGGGTCGAGCTCGGGGTCGGTCGTGTCGGCCTCGAAGCGCTCGGCCGGGACGATGTCCTGGATCGCGGCGAGGCGCGTGCCCATGACCAGCGCCTGCGACAGCGCGAGCAGCGTCATGGGGATCGCCGCGTCGGGTGCCGCGCCCGAGGCGACCTCGGTCACCGTCGCGAGGTAGTGCCTGGCGTCGTTGGCCGACTCGTCGGCCAGCATCCGCAGGTCGTCAGACATCGAGCAACCGCCTTCCTTCGAACGCCCGACCGAGGGTGACCTCGTCGGCATACTCCAGGTCGCCACCCACGGGCAGGCCCGAGGCGAGGCGGGTGACCTTCAGGCCCATGGGGCGCAGGAACCGCGCGAGGTAGCTCGCGGTCGCCTCGCCCTCGAGGTTGGGGTCGGTGGCGATGATGACCTCGGTGACCTCGCCGGACGCGAGGCGGGTCATCAGCTCCTTGATGCGCAGGTCGTCAGGACCGACGCCCTCGATCGGGCTGATCGCGCCCCCGAGCACGTGGTACCGGCCGCGGAACTCGCGGGTGCGCTCGACGGCGACGACGTCCTTGGGCTCCTCGACGACGCAGATCGCGGTCCCGTCGCGGCGGGGGTCGGCGCAGATCCTGCACTGCTCGCCCTCCGCGACGTTGCCGCAGGTCGCACAGAACCGCACCCGGGCCTTGACCTCGGTGATCGAGTCGACCAGGCGCGTCACGTCGACGGCGTCGGACTGCAGCAGGTGGAAGGCGATCCGCTGAGCACTCTTGGGGCCCACGCCGGGAAGCCGGCCGAGCTCGTCGATCAGGTCCTGGACCACACCTTCGTACACATCCGTGAGCCTATGCCCTGCGGGTGTCAGCCACCGGACCGGACGCGCTCGCGGAGCCCACCGGCCAGACCCATCACCGTGAGCTGGTCGACCAGGCCGCCCAGCCGGGCAGCCAGGACCGGGTGCTTGACCGGGGCCATCCGCAGCCGGAGGTGCAGGCGACTGCCACCCTTCCCCTCGGGGGTCAGCCGCAGGCACCACGTCAGGTGGGTGCGGCCGCGGGTAGAAGTGTGCAGCAGGTGGTGGGGCGGGTCGATCGAGGCCACGGTGAACGTCGCGTCGCGCCCACCCCAGTCGGGGATCACGTCGCCCTCGGCGAGGTCGAGGTGCTGTGCGTCGAGGTGTCGCAGGCCTCGCCTGGCCGGAGGGATGGCGCGTTCGAGCAGGGCCGGGAAGTACCACCCGGCACGGCGCTTGCCGAGCTGCACCAGCCACGGCCAGACCGCCTCGGGTGGTGCGGGGAGGCTGAAGGCGCGGTCCATGACCACGTCCGCATCGACCAGCTCGTCACCGGGGAGGGTGGCGCTGCGTTCGGCGGGAGTGGGTCGGGTGAGCACAGTGGTCAGCCCTCGTCGATGACCTTGCCGCCGAGGAGGCGCTCGATCACCGGCCGCCCCACGTCGCCCACGGCCTCGATGTCCTCGTCGTCGTCGCTGGCAGCGCTGTCGTCGGCGATGTAGGTGTCGGGCGTCCGCTCGGGCTCCTCCGCCGCGACCTCCGCCTTGGCCCGCGCCAGCAGGGACCCCGGCGCCGCGGGGACCACGGCGATGGGCTGCGCTCCCGGGGCCGGTTCGGTGGCCCAGCTCGGGCCGCTGCCCGGCGCCGCCGGTGCGCTGGCCCAGCCACCGTCGCCGGACTCGGGTGCGGGCGAGGGTGCGACGGCACCGCTCGCGGCGTATGCCGTGGCAGCGCGCCCACCGGCGTCGGAGGAACCTCCGGCCGCACCGCGACCGGGGGTGGCCCCCGCGGCGGACCCGGTGCTCCCGGAGCCACCGGCCGCCTGGTCGTGGAAGCCGCGCGAGGTCTCCTCGGGACCGACCACAGGGTGCGACTCCCCGCTGGGGGCAGCCAGCCGGGCGTCGGGCACGGGGATGCCCTCGACCCTGGCATCCACACCGAGGACGTCGATCAGGGCCTGCCGCACGAGATCGGCGTGCGGGCCGTGGCGGAACGTGTTGGCGATGCCGACGGTGGAGATGCCGAGCACCACTCGGCGCCCGTCGAACTCGTGCACCGTCGCGTGCTCGGACAGCAGCGTCCACGTGGTGCGCTTGTGCTTGAAGATCCAGCCGAGGATGTCCGGCCAGGCCCGGCGGATCGCCGCGGTGTCCATGCCGCCCGTGGGCGCGCGCTCGGGCTGGGGCTGGTCCTGCTCCACGGCCGGTGTGGTCGCCGACGTGGTCGTAGGCGTGGTCGTGGGCGGTTGAGGGGGCTGGGCCTGCGACGGCTGCGACGGCCCGGCCTGCGCCGGCGACGGCTGCGCCGGCGACGGCTGCGCCGGCTCGGGCGCGACCGGATCGGCGGTCCCGGTCGGCGGCTCGGTCGGCGGCTCGGCATCGCGATGCTCCCGCTCGGCGCCCCGGCGCTCCGGCTCGGTGCCGCGGTCCGTCGGCTCGTCCGTCCGGGTCGGCGCGGCCGGTTGCTCGACGACCGGCGTGGCCATGGTGGGCGGCGCGTACAGCGGTGTCTCGGGGCGTTGGGTCGGTGCGGCTGGGGCGCTCGGCTCGGCTGCCGGGGCGGGAGCCGCGGACGCCACCGGCTGGACCGGCACCTGCGGCCGGGCGGCACTGGACGGGACGCCCTCGACGTCGAGGCGACGCTCGAGGCGGTCGAGCCGCGCGGCATACCCGCTCTCGCCGGAGGCCCCCGGCAGCAGGACGCGTGCGCAGATCAGCTCGAGCTGGAGGCGGGGCGCGGTGGCACCGGTCATCTCGGTGAGGCCGGCGTTGACGATGTCTGCGGCGCGGGAGAGGGCGCCGCTGCCGAAGGCCGCCGACTGCTCGCGCATGCGTTCGAGCTGGTCCTCGGGCACCCCGCGCAGCACGGACGAGGCCCCGTCGGGGATGGCGGCCACGACGATGAGGTCGCGCAGCCGCTCCAGCAGGTCCTCCACGAACCGGCGAGGGTCGAGCCCGGTCTCGATGACCCGGTCGACCTGGTGGAACACCCCGGCCGCGTCCCCCACGGCGAAGGCGTCGATGGTGGCGTCCAGCAGCTCGCCGTCGGTGAACCCGAGCAGGGCCGCGGCGCTCTCGTAGGTGAGGCCCTCGTCGGTCGAGCCGGCGATGAGCTGGTCGAGCACGGACAGGGAGTCACGCACCGAGCCACCGCCGGCGCGGGTCACGAAGGACAGGACGCCCGGGGCGACCGCGACCTCCTCCTGGGCGCACAGCTTCTGCATGTAGTCGGAGAGCTGGCCCGGCGGCACGAGGCGGAACGGGTAGTGGTGGGTGCGGCTGCGGATCGTGCCGATGACCTTCTCGGGCTCGGTCGTCGCGAAGACGAACTTCACGTGCTCCGGCGGCTCCTCGACGATCTTGAGCAGGGCGTTGAAGCCCTGCGGCGTGACCATGTGGGCCTCGTCGATGATGTAGATCTTGTAGCGGCTCTGGGCCGGGCCGTAGGACGCGCGCTCGCGCAGGTCTCGGGCGTCGTCGACACCACCGTGGCTGGCCGCGTCGATCTCGATGACGTCGACCGAGCCGGAGCCGCCCCGGGCCAGCGCCACGCACGAGTCGCAGACGCCGCACGGGTCGGGCGTCGGGCCCTGCTCGCAGTTGAGGCAGCGGGCCAGGATCCGGGCGCTGGTCGTCTTGCCGCAGCCGCGCGGGCCGGAGAACAGGTAGGCGTGGTTGACGCGCCCCGTGCGCAGCGCCTGCATGAGCGGCTCGGTGACGTGCTCCTGACCGATGACGTCGGCGAAGGACTCGGGCCGGTAGCGGCGGTACAGGGCGGTGCTCACGATCGGAACCCTAGTCGGCCCACCTGACACGGCACAGCGGCCGCCGGAGGGCGTCCGCCGCCACCGCCCGGCCCTCCTCGACGACCCTGCGAGCCCTGACGTGGAGCCGGTGCCAGACTGTCGGCGACGACAGGAGATCCATGGCTGCGCGAGGCAAGCAGGGCACGACCACCCCGAAGACGAAGGCGAACCCGCTCGTCCTCGAGGTCAAGGGCGCCGGCAAGGACATCGAGGGCTCGGTGCTGCTGGCGCCGATCGACCTCAGAGCCAAGGCCGGTCAGTGCGTCGTCCTGCGCGGCGAGAACGGCAGCGGTAAGACGACCCTGCTGCGCATCCTCGCGGGCGCGCTCGAGCCGTCCGTGGGCTCGGCGACCTTCAACGGCGCCCCGCTCGACGAGCGCGACCCGGCCACGCGCGCCGGGGTGGCGTCGCTCGTGGGTGCCCCCACGGCATACCGCGACCTCACCGTCATCGACCACCTCGTCCTCATCGACTCCACGTGGGGCGGGCAGATCTCCACCGCGGACGAGCGGGCCGACGCGCTCCTCGAGACGCTGGAGATCGACCACCTGTCGGAACGGTTCCCGCACGAGCTGTCCTCGGGTCAGCAGCAGCTGTTCCACCTGGCGATGGTGCTGTTCCGGCCGTCGACGGTGCTCCTGCTCGACGAGCCCGAGCAGCGCCTCGACACCCACAAGCGCGAGCTGCTCACCCGGATCCTCGTCGAGCGCAAGGCCGCGGGCGCGACGCTCGTGATCGCCTGCCACGACCCCGTGATGACCGAGGCGATCGCCGACCGCGTCGTCGACGTCGCGGGCGCATGAGCGAGCGGGACGACGCGGTCGCCGGGACGAGCGGCCCCACGACGGACGAAGGTCGCCTCACCCAGGCGCGCAAGGTCATCCGTGGCGGCCTGCCCGAGCAGGGCAACGGCAACGCCGTGTATGCCGCGTACGTCGCCGTCATCGCCTCCCTCGTCTACGGCGTGCCCGCGTCGCGCGCGTTCTTCAAGTTCGTCGACCCGCAGTGGCTGTCCCGTCACCTGACCGGTGTCCAGGGCGTCCTGGTCGTCGGGGGGATCGTCGTGGGGGCGCTGCTCCTGGGGTACCGGCTCGGGTCGGTCCGCGGCCCCGTCGTACCCGACCTGCCCTACCTCGACCACGTCGCCTCCAGCGCCCTCGACCGCGCGGTCGTGCTCCGGCGCTGGTGGCGGATCAGCCTCGCCGGCTGCCTGGTCCTGGGCCTGCTCACCGGTGCCGTCGTCGGCACGGGGATGGTGTCTGCCGGGATCGCCCCGGTCGTCGTGCTGCTGCCGACGACCCTGGGCGGCCTCGTCGTCGGCCTCGCGCTGGGTGGTGCCTGGCTCTGGGGGCAGGTGCGCTCCTGGCCCACCGGCGACCGCGGTCCGGCCACCGTGCTGCGTGGCCGTCGTTCGCTGCGGGCCCTGCACCACGTCGGCCTGCGCACCCAGTCGGCTCGTGCCGTGACCATGGGCGGAGCGGTCCTCGCCGGCGACCTGCGGGCAGCCCGCCTCGACGTCGCCGCACCGAGCACCCGCCTGCGCCGGACCCGGCTGCGGGCCCGCGGACGGGTCACGGTGGTCGCCGAGCGCGACCTGCTCGGCCTGCGCCGCTCGCCCGGGACGTTCGTCGTCGGCCTCGTCCTGTCGGCCGCCGGCTGCTGGGCGCTGGCGCACTCGACGACCCCCGGGGTCCCCAACATCGTCGCCTTCGCCGGCGTGCTGGCCGCCTACCTCGGGTACGGCGCCTGGTCCGAGGGCATGCGCCTGCAGGGCGACAACGCCGGCACACCGGCGCTGATTGGGCTGCCGTTCGGCGAGGAGGCCCTGGCGCACCTCATCACCCCGTCGGCGATGTTCGCCGCAGTGGCCGTGGTCTGCGGCGTGGTCGTCGAGACCACCTCGTCGGCCGGCCCCGCCGCGATCTTCTGGCCGGTGGCGATGACCGCGCTCGTCGCCGGGACACACCTCATGGCGGCGTTCCGCGGGTTGCCGCCGGTGACCCTGTTCTCCCCCGGCTCGGCCGTGATCTCCGTCGGGTTCTGGTACTCCCGGCCGCTGCTGCTCGCGCTGATCGGCGGCGTGGCCGCGACGGCGCTGCTCACCCGCTCGAGCCTGACGAACGCCTTCATGGTCCTGGTGCTCGCGTCATACGCCGCCGTCATGTTCGGCCGGCGCCGCGTCCGCCTCCTCGACGAGGCCCACCGCGCCTGACCCCCGGCCCCACCGGCGCAGCTGGCGAACGCCGCTGCGCCGCTGCGCCGCGCGGGCAAAGCGGGAGTTGCTCGGCAGGACGGCACTTATTTGTGGGGGCTTTCCCGAACGACACCCGCTTTGCGGTTCGCCGACGGGGCCGGAACGACAAAGGGACACCCCGCGTACCTGGAAGAGCTCTCCTACCCTTGCTGCATTCCTGCCCTGGGGGAGTTCGGAGAGGTACCACCACGCGGGGTGCCTGCGAGAAGTGTAGACGGGGCCGTGCCGTGGCAGCCAATCCCCTCTTGCGACACTGGTGCCCATGACTCCGCTCGTGCTGTTCCGCCGTCTCGCCGTCGCCGAAGCCGTCACGTGGGCGCTGCTGCTCACGGGCATGGTCCTCAAGTACGGCACGAGGACGACCGAGCTCGGTGTCCAGGTGTTTGGCATGGTGCACGGCGTCGTGTTCATCGCCTACTGCCTCACCACGGTGTTCGTCGCGGTCAACCAGCGCTGGTCGGCCCGCCTCACCCTGCTCGGCCTGGTGAGCGCGGTGCCGCCGTTCATGACGGTGTGGTTCGACCGCCGGGCCGAGCGGCGCGGCCGGCTCGAGGGCGGCTGGCGCCTGGCGCGGGGCGGCGAGTCCCCGCGTTCGGTGCCGGAAAAGGTGCAGGCCTGGATGCTCGCCCGACCGGTCGCGGCGGTCGCGGTCGCCCTCCTCGCCGTGGCTGCCCTGACCACCGTCGCGCTGCTCGTCGGGCCCCCTGCGAGCTCCTCCAGCTGACGATTTCAGGACAGGGCCCCCGCCCGTGTAGCCTCGCCCGCGGAGGATTCGCATAGTGGCCTAGTGCGCACGCTTGGAAAGCGTGTTGAGTGAAAGCTCTCAGGGGTTCGAATCCCCTATCCTCCGCCACAGAGATGACCCCCAAGCTTGCGCGGGGGTCTTTCTCTTTGGCGGTGGGTAGGTGATGACGGGAGCCTGAGCGGGCGGCGAGGAACGAGCCGGCCGCGAAGGCGGCTCTCCTATCCTCCGCCACACGAGTAGGGCCCCGAGCATGCGAGGGGCCTTTTCTCATGCCCCGGCCCCCGGTTCGATGTGAACACGCCGGTGGTTCCCGGCGCGTCCACGGCGACCCGGTCAGTCGACGAGCAGGTATGCCGCGTGCGCGGGCAGGGTGCCCGCCTCCAGCAGGTGGGTGCCGAGCAACCGGGCCCCGTCGAGCGCCCCACCCAGCGCCGGTGCGAGGACCCGTCCGTCGCGGGCGAGCCGCCGCTCGAGGGCCGTCCGCACGGGCGCGGCCGCGAGGACTCCCCCGGTGGCGACCAGGACCGGGTCGGGCAGCCCGGAGGCCGCAGCCCCCAGGGCATCGGCGAGTCCCTCCCCCGCGTGGGCGCAGAGCGCGGTCGCCACCGGGTCACCGTCGATCGCCGCCGCAGCCACCGCCGGGGCGAAGCCGGCCAGCCGTTCCGGGGCGTCGGGAGCGTTCATCACCTGCCGGGGCCAGGTGGTGGGCTCGCCGAAGGAAGGACGAGCCGCTTCCAGCAGGGCGGACGACCCCGACGGCAGCCCGTCGGAGGACCGCAGCGCCGCCCGCAGGCCCTCCAGCCCCAGCCAGGCCCCCGAACCCACGTCACCGAGCACGTGGCCCCAGCCGTCGACCCGGCGCCACGTCTCGGCGAAGTCGGTGCCGAAGGCGACCGCCCCGGTCCCGGCGGCGACGACCGCGCCGGGACGCAGCCCGTCGAGCGCCCCCACGAGGTTGGCCACGGCATCGCTGACCACCACCGTGCGACGGGCACCGAACGACGAGCGCACGATCCGCATCACCTCCGTGCGGTCGGCGAGGAACAGCAGACCCCGCATCGACCAGACGACGACGTCCGGATCCTGCATGGGCAGCTCGTCGGCCACCAGCGCCCGGGCCGCCACGGCCAGAGCAGACACGTCGATCCCGCCCGGCTGGATCCGCACGCCGGGGGCGGTGCGGACCGGACCGGGCTCGGTGCCGTGCGAGAGCTGGACGCGCAGGCCGGAACCGCCGATGTCCACGGCCGCGACCGTCGCGCGGCCCAGGGTGCTCACGCCCGCGATGGGATCACTTCGACATGCCGGCGGTCAATCCGGCGACGATCTGCTTGGTGGCGAGGAGGAACAACAGGATCAGGGGGATCGTCGTGATGACGAGCCCCGCGAACACGGCCGAGTAGTTGGTGGCGTTCTCCCCGAAGAAGGTGGTGAGCCCGACGGGCAGCGTGTACTTCTCCTCGCGGCGCAGCAGCACGAGCGGGAAGAGGAAGTCGTTCCAGATCGGCACGAAGCGGAAGACGGCGACGGTCGCCAGCGCCGGACGCACGAGCGGGACCATGACGCGCCAGAACGTCTGCCACGGCGAGGCACCGTCCAGGGCGGCGGCCTCCTCGAGCTCCTCGGGCAGCTGCCGGAAGAACGTCGTCAGCACGAAGATCGAGAACGGCACCCCGGACGCGCCGTACATCAGCGCGAGCCCCATCCGGGAGTCGATCAGCCCGAGGCCGTCGAACAGGTAGAAGATCGGCAGGATCGCGAGGTGGATCGGGAGCATGAGCCCGGACAGGAACAGGGACTCGAGCCAGCGGAAGGCTCTCGACCGAACGCGGGCGAGCGCGTAGGCCGCCATCGTCGAGACCGTGGTCGACAGCACCACGGCGCCGACCGTGACGAGCAGCGAGTTGCCGAAGTAGGTGGCGAAGTTGCCGGTGGTCCACGCCTCCTTGTAGCTCTGCGTCGAGATCGGCGACGGCAGGCCCAACGGGTCGGTGATGAGGTCGGCGTTGGTCCGGAACGAGCTGAGGACCATGAGCAGCAGGGGGACCAGGGCGATCGCGGCATAGAGCCACAGCACCACGGTCGCCGTCGTGCCCCCGACCGGCTTGCCGCCGGAGCCGGACCGGGCACCACGGCCGCCGCGCGGGCCGCGCGGCTGGGCCAGCACCGGGCCCTCACGGTCGGTGGAGGCCACGGGCGGGACGACGACGCTCATGCGGTGATCCTCCGTTCGTGGCGACGCAGGACCGAGGTGGCGCCGAGGGCGCCACCGAAGATGACGAGGAACAACAGGGTCGCCAGCGCCGACGAGCTGCCGATGGCGTCGATCGAGCCGGAGTCGAAGGCAGTCCGGTAGAACAGCAGCGACACGAAGTCCGTCGAGCCCGCCGGGTTCCCGGTCGACCCGCCGAACGCGTACGGGAGCGCGAACGCCTCCATGGCGAAGATGAACGTCAGCACCGACACCGTGCCGATCGCCGGGACCAGCAACGGCAGGGTCACCTTGAAGAACGCCTGGCGGTGGCTTGCCCCGTCGACACGAGCAGCCTCGGTGAGCTCCTCGGGCACCCCACCCAGCGCGGCGCCATACAGGAGGACGGGGAAGCCGATCCACTGCCACACGCTCACGAGCACCACCACCCACAGGGCGGTCTTGGGGTCGCCCAGCCAGGGAAGGGCCCACGACTCGAGGCCGATCTTCGTCAGCAGCTGGTTGACCGGGCCGAAGGTCGGCGAGAGCAGGAGCGTCCAGAGGTAGCCGATGACGATCGGGCTGACGAGGTAGGGCATGGCGTAGAGCGTCTGGAGCAGCCGGCGGGTCCGGGCCCGACGGTGCAGCAGGAACGCGACGCCGAGGCCGATGGTGTTCTGGAACACCATCGTCCCGCCGAAGAACAGCACGTTGTGCAGCAGCGCTCGCGGCAGGTCCGTCGTGAACGGCGCCCTGGTGAACAGCGTGCGGAAGTTCGTCAGGCCCGCGAACGCTCCGCGCGCCGTGCCCCGCCACTCGAAGAAGGCGTAGGAGAACGCCGTCGCCATCGGGTAGAGCACGAACACCCCGAACAGCAGCAGGGCGGGGAGGACGAACAGCAGCCCCGTACGACGTCTCACGCGGCCGGCTTGAACCAGGTCTTGACGCCGGTGTCGAGCTCCTTGCTCACCGTGGACGCGTCCTTGCCACCGAGCAGGAGCTGCTGGATGCCCTTGCCGAGCAGGTCCGTGCCGGACGGCGAGCCGTAGCGGAAGTCCGTGAGCAGCAGGTACGGCGAGCCGGACTTCACGTAGTTCTCACTCATCTGCTTGAGCAGCGGGTCCTTGTACTCGACGCCGGGGACGGCCGAGATCTGCTTCACGTCGTCGGCGACCATCTGGCCGAACTCCTTGGTCGACATCCACGTGACGAGGTCGGTGGCGGCCTTCTGGTTCTTCGACTTCTTGGAGACCGCGAAGTTGCCGTCGGCCCAGCCGGCCGTCGTGGCCGTGGCCCCGCTGGGCGACCCCGGGGGCGGGGGCACCTGGAAGACCCCGATCTTCATCGCGGGGTTCGCCTTCTGCAGCACCGCGAGGTCGTAGGACCCACCCGGCAGCATGGCGGCCTTGCCCGCCGTGAAGAGCGTCTGCGCGTCCGTGATGGCGACGCCCGTGACGTTCTTCGGCATGAACTTCTCGAGGTCCTTGAGGACCTTGACCGACGCCACCCAGTCGGGGTCGGTGAAGTCCTTGGACCCCGTGGTGACCTCGTCCTGGAACGTCTTGCCACCGAAGCGCGGCGCCGCGAGGACCTCGTGGACGATCGGCAGGGTCCAGTCGTCCTTGGCCCCCACCGCGATCGGCGTGAGGCCGTCGGCGGCGAACTTCGTGTTGGCGGCCATGAACTCGTCCCAGGTCGTCGGCGCCTCGAGCCCGGCCTTGTCGAACACGTCCTGGTTGTAGAACATCACCGTGGTCTGGCGGGCGAGCGGCACGGAGTAGATCTTGCCGTCCTCCTTGCCCTTGGCGCTGGCGACGACGTTCTCGTCCCAGCCGGAGAGGTCGACCTTTCCGTCGAGCGGGACGAGCGAGTCGGAGGCGACCGTCGTCTGCAGCTGGCCGTAGGACCGGACCTGCGGGACGTCCGGGCCGTCGGAGCCGGCGAGGCCGGTGGCGAGGATCTTGTTGTACTCGGTGGCCTTGAACGCCTTGAAGTCGACCTTCACCCCGGGGTGGGCCTTCTCGTAGGCCGCGAAGATCGTGTCGTAGGCCGCCTTGTCCTCGACCCGCCACGACCACACGCTCAGGGTGGTGTCGCCGCTGCCGCCGCCGGAGTCGTCCCCGCCGCTGGAGGGCGCGCACGCCGTGAGGGCGAGGGCTGCGCCGAGGGCGACCACGGAGGCGATGGACCTGTGGGTGCGACGAGTCATGAACGTTCTCCTGTCAGGGGATTCGGCGCCACGGATACCGAGGAGCCATCTCGCGGGGAAGGGGTGGGTTCCGGGGAGGAGGTCTGGAGGAGGGCGGCACTGCCGGGCACCAGGTCGGCCAGCGCCCTCGCGACCGATCCCTGGTGGTCGGCGATGGCCAGCCGGGCCGTGGCCGCGTCGGTGCCGGCAAGCATCGACAGCAGGGCCGTCTTGAGCTCGCCGTCGGCGGCCTCGAGCGCGAGGCGGGCGTCGGTCTCGTCGGCGCCGCTGGCCTCCTGCAGGATGCGCAGCACGCGACCACGCAGCTTGGCGTTGGTGGCGACGACGTCGACCATGAGGTTGGACCAGGTCCGGCCGAGCCGGATCATCACGGCCGTCGAGAACGAGTTGAGGACGAGCTTCTGCGCCGTCCCCGCCTTGAGCCGGGTCGAGCCCGTGAGGACCTCGGGCCCGGTGCGGGCCACGAGGAGGTGGTCGGCGTATGGCGCGAGCCCGGCCTCCGGGTTCGAGGTCACCAGGGCGGTGATCGCCCCCAGCTCACGGGCCCGGCGCAGGGCGCCGCCGACGAAGGGCGTGCGACCCGAGGCGGTGAGGCCGATCGCGATGTCGCCCTCGCGGAGGGCCGAGGCCTCCGCCTCACCGGCACCCTCGTCGTCCTCGACGTTCTCGACCGCACGGAGGAGGGCGCCGAGGCCTCCGGCGTGGTGCGCGACGAACAGCCCGTCGGGGGCGTTGAAGGTCGGCAGCAGCTCGGCGGCGTCGAGGACGGCGAGCCGCCCGGAGGTGCCCGCGCCGAAGTAGTGCACCGTGCCGCCGGTCCTGATGGCGGTGACGGCCCGGTCGACGAGGACGGCCAGCTCGGGCAGCACCTCGGCCACCGCCGGGGCGACCCGGGCGTCGTCGTCGTTGAGCAGCCGCAGGATCTCCAGGGTCGGCTGGGTGTCGATGGCGGTGCTGCCGGGGTGGCGCTCCTCGGTGGGCGCGCTGACGCTCACGTCGCTGGTCACACCGTGAGGTTAGTTTCTTACGCCCAATGCGTCAACGACGTAAATGAATGACCAGTCAGGCCGTGCCGAGTCACTGACGCAGGTGGTGGCTGGCCACCGCCTGCCGGGTCTCCTTGACGGCCTTGCGGGCCCGGGGCAGGTTGCGCTGGGCCACCGCGATGTAGAGGCAGTCGACGACGGTCAGCGCCGCGATGCGGCTGGCCGTGGCCCCGGACCGCAGGCTGGTCTCGCGAGCAGCCGTGGTGAGCACGAGGTCCGCGCGAGCCGCGAGCAGGGACACCGGGAAGTTGGTGATCGCCATCGTCGTCGCACCCCGGCTCCGGGCTGCGTCGAGCGCTTCGATGGTCTCCGAGGTCGTGCCCGAGTGGGAGATCCCGATGGCCACGTCCCCCTTGCCCAGCAGGGTCGCGCTCGTCAGGGCGATGTGGGGGTCGTTCCAGGCGAAGGCCACGACCCCGATGCGGTGCAGCTTCTGCTGGAGGTCGGTGCCGACGATGGCGCTGGCACCGATGCCGTAGATGTCGACGCGCTTCGCGGCCGCCACGGCTGCCGCCGCGGCGGCGAGGCTGGGTCGGTCGAGCTGCTGGGCGGTCTCCTCGACCGCGCTGGCGTCGACGAACGCCACCTTGGCGATGATGTCGTCGATCGTGTCCTTGGCGCTGATGTCGGTGTCGGTCGCCCCGCCCGCCCGCGGCTGCGCGCTCTCCTCCGCCAGCCCGAGCCGGAGCTGGGGGTAGCCCGGGAGCCCGAGCCGACGACAGAACCGCAGCACGGTCGTCTCCGAGGTCTGGGCGGAGACGGCGAGCTCGCTGATCGTCAGCGCAGCAGCGGCCCTGGGGTCGGCGAGCACCTGCTCGGCGACGCGGTCCTCCGCCGGTGACAACGAGGGACGGATCCCGCGCAGGCGCACCAGGAGGGGCACGGTCGGCACGGTGGCGTCAGCGGCACGGGGGGGCATGGGCTTACCGTACGGCTTCGCCTCCTGCGTCATCGTGACGCCAGCATCCAGCCCTGCGCGACGAAGTCCCCGGGGCTCTTCTCCCCGTCCAGCACGACCCGGCCGCCCGAGGCCACCCGCAGGTCGTCGACGTAGACGCCGCGTCCGAGGTAGGCGGCGTCGGTCGTGTAGCGCCACCGCAGGACCTGGCTCCCGCCGGGGAGGTCGGCCCGCGCCTGCACCCACCTGCGGTCCCCGCTCCCCGAGGCGACGCCGTCGCTCTGGGTAGTCTCTCCCCGGTCGCGGACCGTGAAGGGCAGCGGCGCCCATGTCGCCCCGCCGTCGGTCGACCGTTCGAGCGCGAGCAGGTCGCTCTCCTCGGTGTCGAGGAAGAGGTCGAACCCGAGGCGCCCGCCCCTCGCCGGCACCTCGAGGGGTGGAGTCGCGAGCGTGCTGGTCGTCGCGTCCTTCGCGCCGCTGAACCACGCCGTGTCACCGTGCGCGGGGCGCACCCTCATGGCCTGCGCCAGGCCCCCCGCCCACTCCCGCCGCGCCAGGTTGATGCTGCCCCAGCTGCGGGAGGGGTGGACCCGGTTGGTCAGCAGGATCGCGAACGAACGCGAGGCGAAGTCGATGACGATCGAGGTGCCGGTGTACCCGGTGTGCCCGGCCGTCTGCGGGCCCGAGAGCGCATCCATGTACCAGCGCTGGTTGAGCTCGAACCCGAGGCCGTGGTCGTCTCCCGGGAAGTCACCGTTGAAGTTGGTGATGAGGGACGTGACGCTCTGCTTCGACAGGATCCGGTGGCCCCTGTAGGTCCCTCCGTTGAGCAGGGCCTGGCTGAGGACGGCCAGGTCGTCGACCGTCGAGAACACACCTGCGTGGCCGGCGACACCTCCGAGGGACCAGGCGTTCTCGTCGTGCACCTCGCCCCAGACCATGCCGCGCGCCGGGGCCGTCTGGTACTCGGTGGCCGCTGTTCGCGTCCGGTCGCTGGGGTTGTAGCCCGTGTCACGCATGCCCAGGGGCCGTGTGATGCGCTCCGCGACGACCTCGTCGAGCGGCTTGCCGCGCAGCTTCTCGACCACCACGCCGAGGGTGATGAGGTTGAGGTCGCTGTAGAGGTACGTGGAACCCGGCGGGTTCGTCGGCGGCTGGTCCAGGACGGCCTTGATCCGCGCGGCCTTGTCGGGGTACTTGCTCCAGAGCGGCAGCCAGGCCGGGAAACCTGACGTGTGCGTGAGCAGCTGACGGATCGTGACCCCCTCCTTGCCGCCCGCGGCGAACTCGGGCAGGTAGGTGGCCACCGGGGCCTCGAGCGCGACCTTGCCCTCCTCGACGAGCTGGACGACGGCCAGCGAGGTGAACAGCTTGGACACCGACGCCAGGTCGAACACGGTGTCGTCGCGCATGGGGACCCACTGGTCCCGCGGAAGCTCGGTCGTGGCGTCGGCGTACCTGAGCGCGAACCCGCTGGCGTCCCGCTCGACGACCTTGCCGTCGTGGCCCATCAGGCCGACCGCGCCCGCGTACATGGGGTGGCCGCCCACCGGCGCCGTCTCGTGGGCGCGGATCTGGTCGACCGCCGTCGCGACCGGCCCGGGGTCGAGCCCGACCGCGGCCGGTGGCGCGTCGTGCAGCACGGTGTTGGGTGGGGCGAATCCCTTGAAGGGCTTGCTGAAGTCCTCAGCCACGGCGGGTGCGGCCACGAGGGCACCACTCAGGACGAGCGCGCAGGCCACCACGCTCGAGGGCAGGGTCGGACGCAGGTGCATGGTGGTCCACCGTCCGGTTCAGGCGGCCGGGCCGCGGTAGATGAGGTACTGCCGGCGCCGCCGGTCGAAGTCGCGCAGCTCTGCCTGCCAGGCGCCGACCACCTCGTCGGCGCCGGCCCCGGCGGTGACCTGCTCGCGCAGCCTCGTGGAACCGCTCAGCTTGTCGATCCAGTAGGGGCGCGGGTCGTTGTCCACCCGCCAGGCGAAGTCCTTGTAGAGCGCCTTCGCGGCGACGAGCATCTCGACACCGGTGCGCACCGGGTCGAACCTCGCCGGGTCGGTCACCGACACCTGCACGCCACCACAGACGGTGTTGAGGTGCTTGCTGAAGGTCGGCGTGAAGTACGCCTCGCGGAAGGCGACGCCCGGGATCGACCGTGCTGCAAGGCGTTCCGCCCACCGGTGGTCGACGTAGGGCGCCCCCACGAGCTCGAAGGGCCGGGTCGTGCCGCGGCCCTCGGACAGGTTGGTCCCCTCGAACATCCCCGTCCCCGGGTACACCAGCGCCGTGTCGGCCGTGGGCATGTTGGGACTGGGCATCACCCACGGGAGCCCGGTCTCGGCATACGGCACGTCCCGTCGCCAGCCGGAGACCTCGACCACGGACAGCTCGCTGACGCGACCGCCGGCGTCGGCGGTGAGGAACTCGCCGTCGAAGTACCGCGCGAGCTCGCCGACGGTCATGCCGTGGGCCTGGACGATCTCCTTGGCGCCCACTCCGGAGGTGTACGCCGTCGTCATCATCGGTCCGTAGGCCTTGCCGCCCAACGGGTTCGGCCGGTCGAGGACCACGAACCTCGCACCGGTGGCGACAGCCGCCCGCATCGCCGTGTACATCGTCCAGATGTAGGTGTAGAACCGCGCGCCGGCGTCCTGGATGTCGAAGACGACCGTCTCCACCCCCGCGGCGCGGAACAGCTGCTCCATCTTCGCGGCGTTGGCACCGTAGGCGTCGTAGACCGTCAGCCCGGTGCGCGGGTCGGTGTGCGTGCCCTCGGAGTCGCCCGCCTGCGCGGTCCCGCGGAACCCGTGCTCCGGCCCGAACACCCCGACGATGTCGACCGTCCCGGCCTCGTGCATCTCGTCGACGATGGTCCGCAGGTTGGTGAGGACGCCGGTGGGGTTGGTGATGATGCCCACCTTCTGACCCGCCAGCGCCCTCCACCCGTCCGCGGCGGCCCGCTGGGCCCCCGTCGCGACCGGGCGGTTCGGGTATGGCGCCCCCGCCGGGTTCGCGGCGGCGGTCACGGGGGTGGCGGCGGGGGTGGCGGCGCCGGCGGTGGCGGCCACCGAGGCCGGCAGGACCAGGGCTCCTGCGCCGGCGGCCCTGAGCAGCTGACGACGGTTGAGGTGGGTCTGGTGCGACATCGGTCGTCCGATCAGTAGGTCAGGCCGTGGCCGAAGGGGTAGAGGACGGTCGAGGGGTCGCCCGCGGCCGGGATGTCGACCGGGAGCTTGCCCGTGGGGGCGACCTCTCCGGCGATGACCCGGGCGACGGCCTGGATCGCGACCGGGCTGTAGGAGTAGGTCGCGAGGTAGGTCGAGGCCTCGGTCAGGTAGGCGATGTCGTACGGGTCGCGGGTGGCGACCACGATGACCGGCTTGCCGGTGGCCACGAGCTGCTCGACGAGCTTCTGCTGGCCGCCACGAGGGTCGGTCACGGCCTTGTCCCAGGCCTTCATCGTCGTGACGACGACGGCGTCCTGCGTGGCCGCAGCAGCCACCGCACCGGCGATCTGGGCGTCGGTCGGTGAGGTGCCGGTCTCCTTGACGCTCGTGGTCGCCCCGTGGGCGGCGAGGCCGTCGGCGAGGGTCTTCGTCGTCGTCGCGCCATACCCGGTGACGAGCACCTTCGTGCCCGCGGTGGCGAGCGGCAGGGTCCCCGCGTCGTTCTTCACCAGGGTGGTGGTGCGGTTGGTGATCGCGTCCGCCGTGGCGAGGTGGGCAGGGGTGCCGACGACACGGTCGAGGGCGGTCGGGTCGGCGTAGGGGTGGGCGACCATGCCGCGGTGGACCTTGAGCTCGAGCACCCGGCGCACCTTGGCGTCGAGGTCGGCCCGGCTGATCCGGCCACTCCTGACGGCACCGATCACCGCGGCATACGCATCGTCCATGGCGGGGGTCATGAGGAGCTGGTCGACCCCGGCGGAGAGGGCGCGGACAGCGACCTCCGGGTCGCCGTAGAGGTCACGGACGCCCTGCATGGCGAGGGAGTCGGTGACGATGACGCCCTTGTAGCCCAGCTCCCTGCGCAGCAGGCCGGTCATGATCGGCTTGCTCAGGGTCGCGGGGTCCCCGGAGTCGTCCAGCGCGGGGAAGTTGAGGTGGGCCGTCATGATCATGTCGATGCCGTCGGCGATGGCCTGCTTGAACGGCGGGGCGTCGAGCTGCTCCCACTGCTGGCGGCTGTGCGTGATGACCGGGAAGGCGACGTGGCTGTCGGTCGCGGTGTCCCCGTGGCCCGGGAAGTGCTTCGCCGACGAGGAGATGCCGGCGTCGTCCTGGTAGCCGCGCACCTGCGCGCCGACCATGCTCGCCGCGAGCTGGGGGTTCGAGGAGAACGAGCGGGTGCCGATGACGGGGTTGAGCGGGTTGACGTTGACGTCGGAGTCAGGGGCGAAGTCGGTGTTGACGCCCATCGCCTTGAGCTCTTCCCCGGTGATCCTCGCGGCGGTGCGGGCGTCGTCGGTGCTGCGGCTCGCGCCCAGCGCCATCGAGCCCGGGAACTGCGTCGCCGGGGGCCCGATCCGGGTGACGACGCCCTGCTCCTGGTCCGTGGCGACCTGCAGCGGGATGCGGACCTTGGTGTGCGGCTGCGTGAGCGCGGCCTCCTGGAGACCGTTCGAGAGGGCCGTGATCTGGGGCGGGTCCTGGACGCTGTCGGTCCAGGCGAAGTAGATGACTCCACCGAGGTGGTACTTCTGCACCACCTCCGCCGGCGACGCGACGCCGTACAGGGGGATGTTGCGTGCGTCCGGGGTGGTCGCGTCCTTGCCGTAGACGTTCTGGATGAACAGCTGGCCGACCTTCTCCTCCAGCGTCATCCGCTTGAGCGTCGAGGTGACCCAGCCGTGCTGCCACCCTGGCCCGTGGTCGTTGCCACTGGAGGTGGCAGCTCCCGCGGCCGGGACGACCAGCGAACCGAGGAGCGCCGCACCGGCGGTGCCGGCCACGAGGGCCCGGCGGGTCAAGGGAGAGCTGGACATGGTGCCTCCTGGGCAAGATGTAAACCATTGACGCAATAGGTCGATGATTTGCAACTTACCCACATCCGGACAACCCGGGCAAGAGTTCTTTGCCGAGTCTTGGCCCGTGGGGGATGATGCAGCCATGGCGCGACAGATCCAGTGGCGGGGCGCGCTCAGCGCAGACGGCGCGGGCGACGGGCGACGCCCGGAGCGGCCGGTCTGGCGCCCGGGGAGTCCGGTGGTCCCCCCACGCTCGATCGTCGAGGCCTCGCGCGTCATGCAGTTCGCCGGGGTGCTGAGCCTGCTGGAGATCGGCCGGGCGTTCCTCACGCGGAACGACCTGCGCGCCGCGTTCGCCGGGGAGTCCCGCGCCCAGGGGGCAGCCGTCGGCGCGGACGACCTCGACCGGGTCGTCATGATCAGCCTGACCGTCACCGTCGTGTGGGCGGTCATCGCGGCGGTCACGTGGTTCGTCATGGCCCGCACCACCCTCAGGGGCTCCAGGTGGGGCAGATGGATCGCCTGCGGCCTGCTGCCCGTGGCCATCGGGGCGTTCTTCGGCGGGCTCCTGCCGACGGCGGGCCTGTTCGCCCGGGTCTTCGCCCTGGCCATGCTGCTGCTCGGGGCCTGGGCCCTCGTCCTGCTCTGGCAGAGGGACTCCTCCGCCTGGATCCGCTTCACCACCCAGCCGCAGGACTGACCTGCGACTCAGCGCCGGCGGGAGGCCCCGACCAGCTCGAGCCGTGCGCCCGACGCGCTGTGCCGCGGGCGCGTGGTCCGAGGTCGCGTGGTCCGAGGTCGCGTGGTCCGAGGTCGCGGCGTCGGGACGGGTGCGAGCACCCGCTCGGGGAGGCTCGTGATGAGGTACACCGGGCGCACCGGCCCGACGGGCGGGGGCACCCGGACGGTCGCGGGCGGTGCGGCGGGAACGGCCCCGGACCGCGGTGCGGTGCGCGGCGTCGTCGTCGCGCGCAGTCGGCGGCCGTCGTGCAGCGCGGCACCGACCCCGACGAGGAGCAGGCCGGCGAGCATCACCAGCGCCGGCACCGAGCCGGGCGCCCACCCCTCGTGGGCGACCACGCCGTACGCGCCGCTCCCCCGCGCCTGCGCGCCGAGGCTGGCCGCCAGCGCCGTCACTGCGCTGACCGCGGCGAGCACGGCGCCTGCGACGGCGAGGACGAGAGGACCTCGGGTGCTCTTCACGGCGGCCTCCAGGCTGTTCGGGTCCCGGGACGACGGGTCGTAGCACCTCGGGAGGGCGATCGTCCCTCGGCCGAACGGCTGACTCAACATGCAAATGCCGTAAGCCACGCGTCCAGACGATCCCCCACCGCAGGCCGAGCCGGCCTCACCCCGACCGCTCGGCGCGACGCGGCGCACTCCCACCGCACCGGCGCGGACCGACTGTGGCGCGAACGCCCGGTGGGACGCACGATGGGGCCATGAGCAACGGGGCCTACCGCGCGGCATACGACGAGAGCCTGGCCGACCCGGACGCGTTCTGGGGTCGCGCCGCGACGGCCATCGACTGGATCACCCCACCACCGCGCGTGCTCGACGACGACCGGCCGCCGTTCTACCGGTGGTTCACCGGCGGCACGCTCAACACCTGCTTCAACGCCCTCGACCGGCACGTCGCCGCGGGCCGTGGGGACCAGCCGGCCCTGCACTACGACAGCCCCGTGACCGGCACCGCCCAGACCTTCACGTATGCCGCGCTGCTCGACCGGGTCGCGACGTTCGCCGGCGCGCTCGCCTCGCTCGGGGTGGAGAAGGGCGACCGCGTCATCGTGTACATGCCGATGGTCCCCGAGGCGGTCGTCGCGATGCTCGCGTGCGCCCGGCTCGGCGCGGTGCACTCGGTCGTCTTCGGGGGGTTCGCCCCGGCCGAGCTCGCCGCGCGCATCGAGGACGCGAAGCCGACCGTCATCGTCTCCGCCAGCTGCGGCATCGAGCCGACCCGCATCGTGGAGTACAAGCCGATGCTCGACGCAGCCCTGGACCGCAGCAGCCACAAGCCGGAGTCGGTCATCGTGCTGCAGCGCGAGCAAGCCCGCGCATCTGTCGGTGAGCGCGACACGGACTGGGAGGAGCTCGACTGGGACGAGCTCGTGGCCGATGCCGAACCCGCCGACTGCGTCGAGGTGGCCGCCACCGACCCGCTCTACATCCTCTACACGTCGGGGACCACCGGGCGCCCGAAGGGCATCGTCCGCGACAACGGCGGCCACGCGGTCGCGCTGCGCTGGTCGATGGAGAACGTCTACGGCATCGGTCCCGGCGACTCGTGGTTCACCGCCAGCGACGTCGGCTGGGTCGTCGGCCACTCGTACATCGTCTACGCGCCCCTGCTCACCGGCGCGACCACCGTTCTGTACGAAGGGAAACCGGTCGGGACGCCGGACGCGAGCGCGTTCTGGCGGGTGATCGAGAAGTACGGCGTGAAGGCGATGTTCACCGCCCCCACGGCCTACCGGGCCATCCGCCGCGAGGACCCCGAGGGAGCCCTGATCGCGCAGCACGACCTCTCCTCCCTGGAGACGGTGTTCCTGGCCGGCGAGCGCCTCGACCCCGACACGTGGGAGTGGGCCACCGAGCGCCTCGGCGTCCCAGTCGTCGACAACTGGTGGCAGACCGAGACCGGCTGGCCCATCGCCTCGAACCTGCGCGGTCTCGAACCCATGCCGCTCAAGGCGGGTTCGCCCACCGTCCCCGCCCCCGGGTATGCCGTGCACGTGCTCGACGAGCAGGGTCGCCGGGTGCCGGCGGGCACCGAGGGCGCGATCTGCCTGAAGCTGCCGATGCCGCCGGGCACCCTGCCGACCCTCTGGGGCGACGACGAGCGCTACGTCGCCGGGTACCTCTCGGCGTTCGACGGCTACTACCTCACCGGCGACGGCGGCCTGCTCGACGAGGACGGCTACCTCTACGTCATGGGACGCACCGACGACGTCCTCAACGTCGCCGGGCACCGGCTCTCCACGGGTTCCATCGAGGCGGCGCTCGCGGGCCACGACGCCGTGGCCGAGTGCGCGGTCATCGGGGTGGCCGACGACTTCAAGGGCCAGGTCCCCCGTGGCCTCGTCGTCCTGCGGTCCGGGGTGGACGTCGACGCCGACGGTGAGCGGATCCGCGCCGAGCTCGTGCAGCGGGTGCGCGACGAGGTGGGCGCCGTCGCCTCCCTGCGGCAGGTCGACATCGTGGGTGCCCTGCCGAAGACCCGGTCGGGCAAGATCCTGCGCAAGACGATGCGCGAGATCGCCGACGGGAAGACCCCGAACGTCCCGGGGACCATCGAGGACGCCAGCGTCCTTGAGACGCTGACACCCGTGCTCCGCCCGGCGACCTAACCTCCTGCGTGTGCAGGGAGTCTTCACCGGGTTCGTCACCATTGCCGTCGTCATCGGCGTCGGCGCGCTGCTCGCCCACCTGCGGGTCGTCGACCTCGGCGCCCAGCAGGTGCTGTCGCGGATCGCGTTCTTCGTGGCCAGCCCGGCCCTCATGGTCATCACCCTCGGGCGCGCCGACGTCCACGCGGTGCTCTCGGCCAACCTCGTGGCCTCCGGCGCCGCCGTGGTCGTCTGCGTCGCCCTGTACGCCGCCCTGGCCCGGTGGGTCTGGCACCGCGGCCTGGGTGAGGGCACCATCGGCGCGCTGTGCGCGTCATACGTCAATGCGGGGAACCTGGGCATCCCGGTGGCAAGCTACGTCCTCGGCGACGCGGCCCTGGTCGCCCCGACCCTGCTGCTCCAGCTGCTCGTGCTCCAGCCGCTGGCCCTGTCGCTGCTCGACGCCGACGTGCGAGGGCGTCCGACGTCGGTGTGGCAGGTGGTCGCCCGGCCGTTCCGGAACCCCCTCACCGTCGGGTCGCTCGCCGGTCTCGGGCTGTCGCTGACCGGGTGGACGCTGCCGCCGATCGTGCGCGACCCGCTCACCCTCATCGGCAACATGGCGGTGCCCTGCATGCTCATCGCGTACGGCATCGCGCTGCGCCTCGGACCCGGGCTCGGGCGGGCCGGCTCGGTGGCCGAGCTCGCGACGACCTCGACCATCAAGCTGCTGGTGCAGCCCGCGGTGGCGTGGTTCGTCGGCGCGGTCGTCCTCGGGGTGCACGGGCCGGCACTGCTCGCCATCGTCGTCACCTCGGCGCTGCCGACGGCGCAGAACATCTTCGTGCACGGCAGCCGCTACGACCGGGCCACCGTCCTGGCCCGCGACACCATCCTCATCACCACCGTGGGCGCGGTCCCCGTGATCCTGGTGGCAGCAGCCGTCCTCGGCTGACCCCACCTCACCGCGCTGCCGGCCGCCGACCGGCCAACGATCACCTCGCCACCGCGCTGGCCACGGTCGCGCTCACCACCTCCAGTCCCGCTGCGAGCGTGTCGTCGGGTGGTGGGGCTGTGGAGAACTCCAGGATCGATCTCACCGATCGCCGAGACTGACCAGATGAACGTGGCAGCAGCCGTTGCTGAGCTGGGTGGCATCGCCCCGCGCAAGCAGCTGTTGCGCGCGGTGACCCGCGGGGAGCTCGAGCGCGCCGTCGCCAGCGGCGAGGTGACCCGGGCGTCCCGGGGCCGGTACGCGCTGCCGACCGACGACCGGACACGACGTCTGGCGCACGAGCTGACGGGGACGGCGGTGCTCATCAGCGCGGCCTCCCACTGGGGCTGGGCGAGGATGTGGGAGCCCCGCCGGCCGCAGATCTGCGTCCCACGCGGACGCAACATCTCCCGCGACGACCGCGCCCAGGTCGACCTGCGATGGCGCACCCTGGCGCCGGGAGACATCGTCGACAGCTGGGTCACCTCCAGGGAACGCACCCTCCTCGACTGCGCCGCCCTGCTGCCCTTCGCCGAGGCGCTCGCCATCACCGACTCCGCCCTCCGGGACCGCTCCGTGCATCCCTCCCAGCTCTCGAACCGGCTGACCGACGTGCCTCGCCTGCACCGATCACGCACCCGACGCGTCTTCGCGCAGGCCTCGCCCCTGGCGGCCAACCCGTTCGAGTCGGCTCTGCGCGCTGTCGCCCTGGGAGTACCGGGCCTCGACGTGCGCTGCCAGGTCCGGATCGACGACGATCGCGGATGGGTGGGCCGGGTGGATCTCGCCGACGAGTCCCTCCGGATCGCCCTCGAGGCGGACAGCATGGAGTACCACGGTGAGCGCGATGCCATGGATCGCGACGTCGCGCGCTACACGAGGCTCACGTGCGCAGGCTGGCTGGTCCTGCGCTTCACGTGGTCGCAGGTCATGACGCGTCCGGCGTGGGTTGCCGAGATGCTCGCCAAGGCGGTCGCCCAGCGGGCGCACCTCCGGTCGACGGCCTGAGCGGGACCGGCCAACGATCACCTCGCCTCCGGCCCGATCCCACATGTGCGCACACCGCAACGACCGACGCGAGGTGATCGTCGGGCGGTCGCCATACGAGGGGTAAGGCGCGGGTCAGCGGGTCGTCGCCACAGGAGGGGTAAGGCGCGCGGGTCAGCGGGTCGTCGCCACAGGAGGGGTAAGGCGCGGGTCAGCGGGAGCGGCGGGCGGTGCCGAAGATCGACCGGGTGATCTCGCGGCCGAGCACGGTGCCGGCAGAGCGCAGGGCCGACTTGAACGCGCTCGACTGCACGACCTGCTCGACGATCCCGGGCTGCTCCTTGGCCGGTCGGGCCGGCTTGGGGGCCGCGGGTGCGGGGGCCGGGGCAGCGGGCGAGGGCGCCGGCGCCGCGGGGGCGGCCGGGGCTGCCTGCAGACGCGCCTGCAGCTTCTCGTACGCCGACTCGCGGTCCACGACCGCGGCGTACTTGCTCGACAGCGACGACGCGGCGATGAGGCTCGTGACCAGGGCCGGGTCGGACGGAGCCATCAAGGACTGGGGCGCGATCATCCGGGTCCAGGCCACGGGGGTGGGCGCACCCCGCTCGGACAGCACCGTGACGACGGCCTCGCCCGTGCCGAGGTTGGTGAGGAGCTCCTCGAGGTCGTAGCTGCTGTGGGGGTAGGTCGACACCGCAGCCTTGAGCGCCTTCGCGTCCTCGGGCGTGTAGGCGCGCAGGGCGTGCTGCACCCGGTTGCCGAGCTGGGCGAGCACACCGCTCGGCACGTCCTTGGGGCTCTGGGTGACGAAGAAGACGCCGACCCCCTTGGACCGGATCAACCTCACCGTCTGCTCGATCGCCGACAGGAACGCCTTGCTCGCGTCGGCGAACAGCAGGTGCGCCTCGTCGAAGAAGAAGACGAGCTTCGGCTTGTCGGCGTCGCCGACCTCGGGCAGGTCGTGGAACAGGTCGGCCAACATCCACATGAGGAACGTCGAGAACAGCGCCGGCCGGTCCTGCACCGCGGGAAGCTCGAGGCAGGTCACCAGCCCCTTGCCGTCGGCCGCGGTGCGGAGCAGGTCGGCGGTGTCGAACTCCGGCTCACCGAAGAACGCGTCGGCGCCCTGGTCGGAGAACGCGATCAGCTCGCGCAGGATGACCCCGGCAGTCGCCGACGACAGGCCACCGAGGCCCTTCAGGTCGGCCTTGCCCTCGTCGGAGGTCAGGAAGGAGACGACCTCGCGCAGGTCCTTGATGTCCAGCAGCGCGAGACCGTTCGAGTCGGCGTAGTGGAAGACCAGTCCCAGGCTCGACTCCTGGGTGTCGTTGAGGCCCAACACCTTCGAGAGCAGCGTCGGGCCGAACGACGTGATCGTCGCGCGGATCGGGATGCCCTGCCCCAGTCCGCCGAGGGACAGGAACTCGGTCGGGTATGCCGTGCCGACCCACTGCTGCCCGACCTCCGTCGAGCGGCTGGTGATCCGGTCGTTGGCCACGCCGGCGGTGGCCATGCCCGAGAGGTCACCCTTGATGTCGGCGAGGAAGACGGGGACGCCCTGGCCGGAGAGCTGTTCGGCCATGAGCTGCAACGTCTTCGTCTTGCCGGTACCGGTGGCGCCGGCGACGAGTCCGTGCCGGTTCAGCGTCGCGAGCGGCACCTTGACCGGCGCGTCAGGATGCGCCGTCCCGTCGATGACCGCGGCACCGAACAGCAGCGCCCCACCGGTGAAGGAGTAGCCGGCGCGGATGGCGTCGAGCTGCTCGGAGGACTGCGCGGACGGGTCGGCACTCGCGTTCTCGGTCACGTTCGGCACTCTAGTGCGGCTCCCGGCCGCTCGGCAGGCCGTCGGGGAGGCGGTCGCACGGCTGGGGCCGCCCGCGGCATACCCCTATGGTTGCTGGGTGATCTTCAAGAAGGTGGGCGAGGGAAAGCCGTATCCGGACCACGGCAAGGACTCGCCACGCGACTGGGCCGAGGTGCCCCCGCGCATGGTGCGCCTCGAGGAGCTGATCACCACCAAGCGGACGCTGGACCTGGGACAGCTGCTCGCCGAGGACTCGACGTTCTACGGCGACCTCTTCGCCCACGTGGTCGAGTGGGAGGGCAACCTCTACCTCGAGGACGGCCTGCACCGCGCACTGCGTGCCGCCCTTCAGCAGCGACCTACCCTGCACGCGCGCGTCCTCGTGCTTGACTAGCCCCGCAGCAGGTCCCGGTCGGCGACAGGCTGCGCGTCGGGGCGTGACGTAGGCGGAGGTGGGTGTGAGCTACATCGTGGAGTCGGGGGCGTCGAGCTCTCGTCGCGCGAGACGTCGCCGCGCCCTCATCACGCTGGGGATCGTGGCGCTGATGCTGTTCTTCGCCTTCTGGTACGCCTACTCGTACTACCAGGCCTCCGACGAACGCCGCGCGACGCCGCGGCCGAGCTGCACCGCCACGGCCGGACCCGTCCTGCCGGCCGACGTGACCGTCAACGTCTACAACGCCACCGACCGCGCCGGCCTCGCCGCGAAGACCGCCACCGACGTGCGCAAGCGCGGGTTCCGGGTCTCCACCGTGGCCAACGACCCGTTGCAGCGCAAGGTCACCATCGCCGCCGAGGTGAGGTTCGGACCGACCGGGGCGAAGGGCAGCAAGCTCGTCCTCGGCCTCGTCAAGGGTTCGAAGGCGGTCAAGGACAGCCGCACCGACTCCTCCGTGGACCTCGTCCTCGGCGACAAGTACACGAAGCTCACCGCCGCCCCCAAGGTGACACCGACACCGACTGCCACGGCGACCACGACGAAGACCTGCTGACCCCGACGTCGTCAGCGCAGCTCCCAGTCCTCGCGGCGCAGCTCGTACTCGACCTCCCCCTGCTCGCTGCCGGGCACGGGGTCGTCGTGGTGCTCGTGGAACGCGCGGGCGAACTGCATCCCGATGCTCGTCATCGTCGCCCGGGAGCCGGCGTTCACGGCCATCGTCTGCGCGAAGATCCGCGACAGGCCGACCACCTCGAACCCGTGGCGCAGCAGCTCCCTCGACCCCTCGCTGGCGAAGCCCTGCCGCCAGTGCCGGCGCAGGATGCGGTACCCCAGGTCGGCCTCCCCCGTCACGCGATCCTGGCTCGGGCCGTGGGGAGGCGTCAGCATCCACAGCCCGACGAAACGGTCCTCCGGCGCGCGCTCGACGGTGCGCAGGAAGCCGACCCACATCCCCAGGCCGTCGACCACCTCCGCCCGCCGGCGCCGCTGCACGTGGTTGCGCTCGACCTCGTCGCGCGTCCTGGCCCGACCCCAGAGGTAGCGCAGCACGTCGGGGTCGGAGTCGAGCTCCACCTCGAGCTCGAGGTGCTCGTCGGCGAGCGGCACGAGGTCGAGGCGGGCGGTCTGCAGCGGGGGCTGGGGCACCACCCCACCGTGCCGCACCCGGAGCCGGCGGGCCACCGGGTTCCGCGCCACGGCAGCAGGCGCGACCGGGACGTAGGCTCGGACCATGATCACGGTCGAGCTGGCCCGCAGCCTCGGTGAGGGTGGGGTGCTCTGGGAGCCGGTGCCCGGGGACCGCTTCACCATCGACCAGCCGAACGTCCTCGGGGAGGTCTTCTGGATCAGCCACCTCACCATCGACGTGCACACCTTCAAGGGCCAGCCCCTGCTGGGGTTCAACGGCACGACCGAGTGGGCCCTCGACTCCGTCACCCTCGACAGCGCCCTGTGGCTGCCGCGCGAGGACCAGCTGCGCGAGCTGCTCGGCGACCGGTTCGCGGGACTGCACCGCGACGGGGACTCCTGGGCCGTCGACGTGTCCGGCCCCGAGGGCCCGGCCACCTTCACCGACGCCGACCCCGAGTGCGCCTACGCCCAGGCGCTGCTCAGCATCGTCTGAGGCCCACCGAGGACCTCGCCCCGGCGGTCACCGCGGGACGGTGTGCCGCGTGCCTCAGCCGACGGGCTGGGTCACCGGGACCCCCATGGACGTCGTGGACTCCGTGACCGGGGCCGGGGCGTCCGCCATCCGCTGCGCCTGGTCCTCCGCGGACGGACCGCGGTCCTCGGCCGGCAGGCTCGAGATCACGACGGCCGTCCCGATCATCGCGAACGCCAGCGCACAGCCGAAGCGCACCAGCGCCTCGTTGACCGACAGGTTGCCGCGCAGGACGAGGAAGGCCGCCGGCGCGAACAGCATCGCGCCGAGCAGGACGCTGGACTTGAACCGGCTGGAGCCGTTCGTCGCCGGGGCGGCGGTGGCTGCGGGACGGGACTTCTTGGCCATGTCAGGACACCACGCTCTCCACGACGTCGACGACCCCTGCCGTGGTCAGGCGCAGGTGGCCGCCGAGCTCTGAGTAGGCGAGCACCGCGAGCTGCGGTGCGCCGGGCTCGACGAGGCGGCGGACCGCTCGTCGCAGCGGCTGCGCGCAGACCAGCACGGGCTGGACACCCGACTGCTCGGCGCGCTGGGACACCCGAACGGCCTCGGTGGCGAGGCGTTCGGCGAAGTACGGGTCGACGAGGAGCTGCACCCCGTTCTCGCCGCCGCGCAGGGACTCCAGGAGCCGCTGCTCGAGCCGCGGCTCGAAGGTGAGGACGTGAAGCTCGCCGCCCACCGCGTGCGACGAGGCGATGGCCGGGCCCAGGGCGAGCCGGGCGGCCTCGACGAGGGAGTCGGGGTCGGTGCTGACCCGGGCGCGCAGCGACAGCGCCTCGAAGATGCGGACCAGGTCGCGGATGCCGACGCCCTCGGAGAGCAGCCCGGCGAGGACGCGCTGGACCTCGCCGAGGGTCAGCGGGGAGGGCGTCATCTCCTCGACGACGGCCGGGTGGGTGGCCCGCACCGCCTCGACGAGCAGCTTGACGTCCTCACGACCGAGCAGCTCGTGGGCGTGCTGGCGGACGACCTCGGCGAGGTGCGTCGTGACGACGGACGAACGGTCGACGACGGTGGCCTCGACCGCCTCGGCGCGACCCCGCTGGTGCACCGGGACCCACTTGGCCTCCAGCCCGAAGACGGGCTCCCTCGTCGGGGTGCCCTCGAGCGCGGCCAGGTGGTCACCGATGGCGAGGACCATGCCGGCCGGCGCCTCTCCGCGCGCGACCTCGACGCCGTGCAACCGGATGGCGTACGTGTGCTGCGGGAGGTCGATGTTGTCCCGGGTCCGAACCAGCGGGATGACGATGCCGAGCTCGTGGGCGAGCTTGCGCCGCAACGCCTTGACGCGGTCGAGCAGGTCGCCGCCTGCACTGGCGTCGACGAGGCCGATGAGGTCGTAGGCGAGCTCGAGCTCGAGCGGCTCGACGCGGATGTCGTGGGCGAGCACCTCGGGGCTGTCGGCCGACGGGCCGGGCGGCAGGGCGGCGGCCGCTGCGCGCTCGTCCGCGGCCTCCTTCTCCCCTGCCTTGGGCAGCGTGCGGGCGATGAGCAGGGCCGCGGCACCGACGATGAGGAAGGGGAGCTTGGGCAGGCCGGGGATGACCGCGAGGGCCGCGACGGCGACACCGGCGACCTGGATCGGCTGGCGCTGGGCACCGAACTGGGCGACGAGGTCGCTGCCCATGTCCTGCGCGGTGGTGGCACGGGTGACGATGAGACCGGTCGACATCGACATGAGCAGCGCAGGGATCTGCGAGACCAGGCCGTCGCCGACGGACAGCAGGCTGTAGGTCGCGACGGCGTCGCTCAGGCTCTCGCCGCGCTGGGCCACACCGATGATGAGGCCGCCGATGAGGTTGACCAGGGTGATGACGATGGCGGCGATGGCGTCGCCCTTGACGAACTTGGAGGCACCGTCCATCGCGCCGTAGAAGTCCGCCTCGGCCGAGACGTCGGCACGGCGGCGGCGCGCCTCGTCCTCGTCGATCAGGCCCGAGTTGAGGTCGGCGTCGATCGCCATCTGCTTGCCGGGCATGGCGTCGAGGGTGAACCGCGCCCCGACCTCGGCCACGCGCCCGGCACCGTTGGTGATGACGACGAACTGGATGACGACGAGGATGATGAAGATGACGAGGCCGACGATGATCGACCCGCCGACGACGAAGTGGCCGAACGCGTCGATGACCTTGCCCGCGAAGCCGTCGAGCAGCACCAGGCGCGTGGCGCTGACGTTGAGGGCCAGGCGGAAGAGCGTGCCGATGAGCAGCAACGACGGGAAGACCGCGAAGTCCAGGGGCCGCTTGACGTTCAGGGCCACGAGCAGGATCAGCACCGAGAAGGTGAGGTTCACCGCGAGGAGCATGTCGAGGACCACGCTCGGGAGCGGCACCACCATCATCACGACGATCGCGACGATGCCCGCGGGGATGCCGATCTGGCCGATCCGGCTCTTCATCGGACCTCGGCCTGCGCGGGGTGGGTGGTGACGGCAGCTGTCATGGCACGCCTCCTATCGACCCGCACGGCGGGCACCTGAGGATTCGAGCAGGGCCGGCGGTGCCGTGCGGGCGGCGTTGGGGTTGCGGTGGAAGCCTCGCGCGGCGCCGCGCTGGCGCAGGCCCATGACGAAGACGAACACTCCCGCCACCGCGTCATACAGCTCGGCGGGGATCTCCTGGCCGATCTGGCAGCTGCGGTAGAGCATGCGTGCGAGCGGCACGTCCTCGACGAGGGGCAGCTTGAGCTCGGCCGCGTCCTCACGGATCTTGGCCGCGACGAGGCCGGCCCCCTTGGCGACGACGCGGGGCGCGCCCCGGCCGGGTTCGTAGGCGAGCGCCACGGCGACGTGCGTCGGGTTGACCAGGACCAGGTCGGCCGACGAGAGGTCGGACATCATGCGGTTGCGGCTCATCTCGCGCTGCTTGCCGCGGATCATGCCCTTGAGCAGCGGGTCGCCCTCGGAGGACTTGTTCTCGCGCTTGATGTCCTCGAGGCTCATCTTCAGCGACGACCCGATGCGGCGACGCTCCATGACGTAGTCGGCCGCGGCGAGGACCAGCCCGACCGCGGCGATGACGCGCAGGATGCTCAGGGCCGAGCCGGCCGCGGCCCCGACCGACGCACCGAGGGACCACTGGCCACTCGTGGAGATCTGCTCGGTGATGTCGCGGACGGCGCGGTACCCGATCCAGCCGAACACGACGAACTTGAGCAGGGTCTTCACCAGCTGCCAGGCAGCGTGCATGCCCACGAGGTTCTTCAGGCCCTTGGCCGGGTTGAGCGTCTCGAACTTCGGCTTGAACTTCTTGGCATAGATACGGATGCCGCCCTGGGCGGCGTTGCTCACGAGTGCCGCGACCACCATGGCGCCCATCAGCGGCGCGAGCAGCAGCAGGCTGTGGATGCCGGCCGTCTTGAGCACCTGCATCGCGATCGCGGGATCCGGTTCGACGATGACGCGCTGGAGCTCCCCGAGCAGGTCGCGGAACAGGTCGGCGAGACCGTGGACCAGCTTCGGGACCAGCACCGACGCGACGATGACCGCGACCCACGCGCTCAGGTCCGCGGTCCGCGGGATCTGGCCGTCCTTCTTGGCCTCCTGCTGGCGTTGCGGGGTCGGCTTCTCTGTCTTGGACGCCTTGTCGCTCACGAGCGCGTCCCCATCATCGTGGCCACCGAGACCATGTCGTGGGTCGCCTGGTCCAGCAGCTTGCTCACGGCACCGGGGAGCAGCGAGAACGCCACCCCGGCCAGCGAGATGGCGAGCAGGATCTTCACGGGGAAGCTCATCGCGAAGATGTTCAGGGTGGGCACGGCCCGGCTCACGAGGCCCAGCGCGAGCTCGGCGAGGAACAGCACCACGAGCACGGGCGCGGCGATCTGCAGCGCGCCGGCGAGGAACCGGCCCAGGTCGTCGGTGGCGAGGCGGGCCAGGTCACCGATCGACAGCGGGCGCAGCGGCACCGTCTCGAACGTCATCATCAACCCGCGCACCAGGATCAGGTGGCCGTTGGCGGCGAACAGCAGCGTGATGGCGAGGAGCTGCTGGACCCGGCCGAACATGCTGCTGGAGACGTTGGAGAGCGGGTCGTAGAGGCTGGCGAGGGTGAACCCGCTGGCGAGGTCGATCAGCTCACCGGCGGCCTGGATGGCGGCCATGGCGAGGTGCACGACGAACCCCATCGTCATGCCGACCGCGACCTGCCACAGGGTGGCGCCGACGAGCGACGGCAAGCTGATGGTGGGCGACTGGTCCTTGAGGTTCGGCAGGAGGCACAGCGCCAGGGCGAAGGCCAGCGCCGCCTTGATGCGGGCCGGCACCGACCGGCTGCTGAAGGGCGGGGCGATGGCGAAGAACGCCGACATCCGCACCGTGGCGAGGAGCAGCACCACGAGGGTGTCCGCCGACAGGTTGGCCCGCATCAGCTCAGCAGCTGCGGGAGCATCGTGAACATCGCCTTGGTGAACGCGATGGTCTCCTGGAGCATCCAGTGACCCGCGACGAGGATGACCATGGCGACCCCGATGAGCTTGGGGACGAAGGAGAGGGTGACCTCCTGCACCTGGGTCACGGCCTGCAGCAGCGAGACGCCGAAGCCGATGCCGAGGGCCACGAGGAGCACGGGCATGGAGAGCTTGGCCGCCAGGATCATCGCCTGGAGGCCGATGTGCACCACGTCGGCATCGGTCACTGTCGTCCCCCGGTCCCTCAGTGGTAGCTCTGCACGAGGGCGGTCGCGATCAGGCTCCAGCCGTCGACCATGACGAAGAGCAACAGCTTGAAGGGCAACGAGATCAGGGCAGGGGGCAGCATCATCATGCCCATCGACATCAGCACCGAGCTGACGACGACGTCGATGACGAGGAAGGGGATGAAGACGACGAACCCGATGATGAACGCCGACTTCAGCTCCGAGAGCACGAAGGCGGGGATCAGCGTCGTGAGCTGGACGTCGTCGGGGGTGGCCGGTGCGGCCTGGTCGCTCAGCTTGACCATCGTCGCGAGCTCGGCGGGACGCGTCTGCTTCATCATGAACTCGCGCAGCGGCTTCACGCCGGCGTCGAACGCCTGGCTCTGCGTGATCTCGCCCTTGAGGTAGGGCTGCACCCCGGAGTCGTTCATCGCCGACAGCACCGGCGACATGATGAAGAGGCTGAGGAAGAGGGCCAGGCCGGCGAGCACCTGGTTCGGCGGGATGGTCGTGGTGCCGAGCGCGTTCCGCGTCAGGGACAGCACGACGATGATCTTGGTGAACGAGGTGCAGAGCACGAGGATCGCCGGTGCCACCGAGAGCACCGTGAGCAGCAGGATGATGCTGACCGTCTGGCTGGGCTTGCCCAGGCTGGGGTCGACCTCGACGGAGACGCCACCGGTCGACGTGGGCGACGGGGTGGGGGTGGGCGCGGCGACCAGCGAGGGTATGGCGCCGGGCACCGAGAACGGCGTCGTGGCGGCGAGCGCGGGGGTGGCGGTCCGAGCCGTGGCGGCCCGGACGCCGGTGACCGAGCCGGGGGCCACGGACGCGACGCCGACCTGCGTCGAGGAGGCGGCCGCGGACGGTGCGGCCTGGGCGACGGCGCCCGACAGGCCCACCGCCGAGAGGGTGAGCAGTCCCACCGCGACACCGCGGCGCAGCCAGACGGCTCCGGCAGGACGCCGGAGCGCGCGGGAGAGCTCAGCCACGTCGGCTGATCCCAGTCGCGCCGAGGACGACGGCGGCAGCGTTCCACGGCCACCCGGTCGGTGCCTGGGCCGCCCGACGCGTCGCGCGGGAGTCGACCGGGGTGACGATGGTGCGCGACCGACGTGACCGTCGGCTCTGCGCGGGCTGGGCCAGCTGGAGGGCGGGGGCCGCCGGGACCGAGTGGAGACCCTGCGCCGACTGGAGACCCTGCGCCGACTGGAGACCCTGCGCCGAGTGGAGACCCTGCGCCGCCTCGGGGGCCTGGGCCGACTGGAGGGCCTGGATCGCGTGCAGGGTCGGCACCGCCTGGGCGGACCGGTGCTGGCGGCGGGGGCGGGCGGCGGGCGCGAGCGCGCCGAGGGACAGGCGGCGGGGCCGGTTCGCCCTGCTCGCCTCGCGGGCGGCGCGGGCGCTGCTGCGGGTCTGCAGGCCGGCGGCGACCAGGGCGCGGTTCTCGGCCTCGGCCCAGGTGGCCGAGCGCGCAGGGGTGACGGCCGGCGCCGCGACCGGGGCGGTGAGGGGCGCCGACCAGGCCTGGGCGGACGCGGAGGGATCGAACGGCCCCGCAGCGGACGCACCGGGGTCCGACGCGACGAGCGGGTGGGCGGCGGGCGTGACCGGGGCACCCGGGGAGACGGCAGGAGCGATCGACGAGACGCCCGCGGGCAGCACCGAGCGCACGACGGACAGCGGCGGCGTGGCAGGGACGACGTCCTCGTCGCCGAGCTCGCCGAGGACGGTGACCCCACGGTCGGTCACCCCGAGGACCATGACCTGCGAGCCGACCTTGACCACCTGCAGGGTGGAGGCCTTGCCCAGCGAACGACGGGACAGCACCTCGACCTCGACCGTCGAGCGACCCGGACGGCCGGAGCCGAGGCCGCGCTTGGAGGCCCAGCGGGCCAGCATGACGAGCAGCACCAGAACGACGGCGAGCGAGACGAGCAGGCGCAGGACCGCCAGCACGACCGAGCCGTCGGTCATGCCCGGCCCCGCGCGTCAGCCTCTGCGCTGACGACCTCGGTGATCCGGACGGCGAACTCCTCGTCGACGACGACGACCTCGCCCCGGGCCATGAGCGTGCCGTTGACCAGGACGTCGACCGGGCTCCCGGCCGCGCGGTCGAGCTCGAGGACGACACCGGGGGCGAGCGACAGCACCTCCTGGACCTTCATGCGCGTCCGGCCGAGCTCGACGCTGATGCCCATCTCCACGTCGCGCAGCAGGTGCAGGCGGCGCGGGTCGACGTCGGCGAACGGCGAGCCACCCACCAGCGGCTGGAAGGCAGCCGCGGGCGCGGGGACACCCTCGAGCGGCACGTCGACCGGCGCGTCGACCGGGGAGTCGGCGACCTGGGTCTCGTCAAACTTCATGGTGTGTCCTTCGGGTGGGGCGGGGATCAGGGGGTGACGATCTGGGCGGCGAGCCGCTTGCCGTGGCTGCCGGGGGTGGCCGAGGCGACCGGGACGCCGTCCGCGGCGACGAGGAGCGGTTCGGCCACGGGGTGGCGCAGCGGGACGATGTCGCCGACCGCGAGCGAGAAGACCTCCGCAGAGGTGAGCGTCACCTCGCGGAAGGCCACGGTGACGTCGATCTCGACCTGCTGGAGGCGGGCCTCGACCACGCGGGCCGCAGCCAGGACGCGGCTGTCGGCGGCGGCCACGGCCGACAGCGCGTCGACGGACGCGAGGATCGGCTTGAGCGTGGCGAGGGTCATGCAGAGGGTGGCGGTCGCGGCCTGGTCGCCGATGCGCACCTCGACCTCGCTGGCCACCACGGGGTCCGCGGGCACGGCGACCTGGAGGAACTGGGTGTTGGACTCGAGCGTCTCGAGGCCGGCCCGGACGGGCGCCAGGCTCTCGAACGCATACGTCAGCTCGGCGGCGACCCGCTGCACGAGGTCACGCACGAGGGTGGTCTCGATGTCGCTCAGGGCACGGATCGGCTGGACCCTGCCGCCGGCGCCGCCCAGCAGCCGGTCGATGACACTCATGACCACGCCCATCGGCAGCTGGAAGAGCGCGGTGCCGGGCTGCTCCTCGAAGGAGAGGACCGCCAGGAGGCTGGGGTTGGGCACGGTGCGGATGTACTCGTCGTAGGTCACCTGGCGCACGGAGAGCACGCGGGCGTGGACCACGGTCCGCAGGGTCGTCGAGAGCACCGTCGACAGCTGACGGGCGAAGGTCTCGTTCGCGACCTGCAGGGCCCGCACCCGCTCACGACTGAGCCGGCCCGGACTGCGGAAGTCGTAGGACAACGGCTCGGCACTCACGAAGCCCCAGATCGGCAGGTGGGGTGCCCACCTGAGGCTTTGTCCAGAACCCGGCCGAAAGGACGACCCCACGAGGGAGGCGGCTCTGGCCGGGTGACCACCGCCGCGGTGGGCGGCGGTGCGGTGGAGCTGTTCGGGTTGGGGGCGCGTGGACGGGGGACCTCACGCGTCCCCACCCGGGTCAGGGGGTCATTGCATGACGAACTCGGTGAGGTACACCTTGAGGACCTCGCCCTCGTACCGGTGCTTCACCTCGGTGTCGAGCGCCTTGCGGGCGGCCTCGCGCCCCTTGGGTGCCAGGAGCTGGGCGTACGTGCGCTGGCCGAAGATCTGGATCGCCGCGTCGCGCGCCTTGGCGCCGTTGAACTCGTCGGCGCCGTGACCGGCGCTCGCGTCCGCGGACAGCTGCAGGGACAGCCCGACCTTGAGGAAGCGGCCGTCGGCGAGGTTGAGGGTGAGCGGCTCGAGGTCGGCGACCTTGCCGGGCACGGGGACCTTCGCGGCGGCGGTGTCCCCGGAGGGGCGCAGGAAGAACCAGTACCCGGCGCCGCCGAGGACGAGGACGCCCACGACGATCACGATCAGGAGCTTCTTGCTCTTGCCCTTGGGCTCGGGGGCGGCGGCCACAGGGGCCGGCGCGGTGGCGGTGGCGCTCATGGTCAGTCTCCTGGGATGGACGGGATGGACGAGGCGGACTTGGAGGTGGTCTGCACGGTGGACTCGGGCAGGGCGTGCACGACGATCGCGACCCGGCGGTTGCGGGCCCGGCCGGCGGCCGTGGCGTTGGAGGACAGCGGGCGCTGGTCGGCGTACCCGGAGGCCGAGATCTTCGAGCCGGCGACCCCGCGGCTGAGGACGTACCGCAGCACCGTGGTCGCCCGCTCCGTCGACAGCTCCCAGTTGGAGGGGAACTGGCCCGTGATCGGCACGTTGTCGGTGTGCCCCTCGACGGTGAGCTCGTTGGGCAGGGTCTTGAGGATCGGGGCGACGGCGTCGAGCACCTTGCGCCCCTCGGGCCGCAGGGTCGCCTCACCGGCGTCGAACAGCACGCGGTCGGTGACGACGTTGACGACGAGCCCGTGGTCGCGCACCTGGAACTGCACCGACCCGGACAGGCCCTTGGCCGCCAGCGACTTCGCGATGCGGTCCCGGATGGCGGTGAGGTCGTCCTTTTGGGACTTGCCGGTACCGGTGCCGGCGCCCTTGCCCGCACCCTTGCCCGCGTCGGAGGCCTCGCCCGACGTGCTGGGCTTCACGAGGACCGGGACGATGCTCTCCGGGGGCGTCGGACCGATCGCCTTGCTGTCGGGCTGGCCCTGGACACCACCGTTGAGGATGCCCGTCGACGCGGACACCGCCGCCGGCTCACCGAAGTACTGCTCGAGCCCGTTCGACAGGGCGATGAGCTTGGCCTGGTCGACCTGGCTGATGGCGAACAGCACGATGAACAGCGCCATGAGCAGGGTGATCATGTCGGCGTAGCTGAGGAGCCACCGCTCGGCGTTCTCGTGCTCGGGCTCCTCGTGCTCCTCGGCCCGGCGGCGACCGCCGCCGGCCCGGGCGCTCATGCGGCCTCGGCAGCGACGTCGCCACCGCCTCCGTCGGCCAGGGCTGCGCGGAGCCGCTTCTCGACGACCCGCGGGCTGGTGCCCGACTGGATCGCGAGGACGCCCTCGAGCAGCAGCTCCATGTGGGCGATCTCCGCCTCGCTGACGCGCTTGAGCTTGCTCGAGATCGGCAGCCACATGACGTTGGCGCTCATGACGCCCCAGAGGGTGGCGACGAAGGCGCTGGCGATGAGCTCGCCGAGCTTCTCCGGTGCGCCCAGGTTGCCCAGGACGTGGATCAGGCCGATGACGGTGCCGATGATGCCGATGGTCGGCGCGTAGCCGCCCATGTCGGCGAAGAACTTGATGCCGAGCTTGTCGCGCTTGCGACGGGTGGCGATCTGGGTGTGCAGGACGTCGTAGATCTCGTCACCGTCGGTGCCGTCCACCGTCATCTCGATCCCGTCCTTGAGGAAGGGGTCCTCGATGCTGCGGGCCCGCTCCTCCAGGGCCAGCAGGCCCTCGCGGCGGGCGGTGTCCGCCATGGAGACCAGCTCGGCGACGACCTCGTCGCTCTTGGGCTCCTTGGCGGTGAACGCCAGGGTGAGCTGCTTGAAGATCAGCCCCATGTCGGTGATGAACCCACCGGCCATGGCGGCACCGATGCTGCCCACGAAGACGAGGATGATCGGCGGGAGCAGGAGGATGGAGGTCGGCGAGGCGCCCTCCATGATGAGGGAGGCGACGACCGCCCCGAAGACGACGACGATGCCGAGAAGGGTTGCGATCTCCATCTCAGATGTCCGAGTCCCGGACGGCGTGCAGGCCTGCGCGCTGCGACGGTGAGTGCTGGACGAAGTCGGCGGCGGAGATGACCGCGGCCCGGAAGTCGCGCACCTCGGCCACGACCTGCTCGACCGACTCGGTCACCACGTAGCGCGTCCCACCCACGAGGGTGATGACGGTGTCGGGGGTGGCCTCGACCCGCTCGATGAGGTCAGGGTTGAGTGCGAAACATGTGCCGTTTCGGCGCGTGACAGCGATCATGGTGCGTCCGTCCTTGGGTCCAAACAAGCGCGACCATCCGTGGCGCGCACCCCTCTTATCGGCAGCCCCGCGCCATACCTGAGGGGCTTTGGGTGCCCACGTCCGGAAAGGGACGCAGGCGGCCGGACCGGACCGGCGGGGTATGGCGCCGGGCCGACCACCGGGCCGGCGGTGGGCACGACGAGCCTCCCGACCGCGGGCATGACGACGGGCGGTGGGGCGCGGCTCTCCCGCACCCCACCGCCCGTGGTGGGTGGTCCAGCGCCAGGCTCAGCGCTTGAGGTTGACCAGGTCCTGGAGGATCTCGTCGGAGGCGGAGATGACGCGGGAGTTCGCCTGGAAGCCGCGCTGGGCGACCACGAGGTTGGTGAACTCCTGGGCCAGGTCGACGTTGCTCATCTCGAGGACGCCGCTGTTGAGCTGGCCGCGACCGCCGGTGCCGGCGACGCCGACCTGGGCCTGGCCGGAGTTGGCGCTGCCGCGGTACATCGAGTCCCCGGCCTTCTCGAGGCCACCGGGGTTGGCGAAGTTCGCGATCGCGACCTGGCCGAGCTTCTCGGTGAGGCCGTTGGAGAAGACGCCCACGAGGATGCCGCTGGTGTCCATCGTGAAGCTCTGCAGCTGGCCCATGGTCGAGCCGTCCTGGGTGCGGGCGGTGGCCGAGCTGGAGCCGGCGAACTGCGTCAGCGGCGTCGCGTCGCCACCGATGCTCATCGTGACGTCGCCGGGGAAGGTGTAGCCCGCGGTCGCCATGGCGGCGCGGCCGAGGGTCATGGTGTCGGTGTTGAACTTCTGGGTGGTCTGGTTCCACGTGAGGTTCGTCGTGCCGACGGTGACCGGGCTGCCGTTGGCGCCGGGGACGGTCGTCGTCGCGGTCCAGGCGTTGGTGCCGGTCTTGGTGTACGTCGTCGAGGCGGGGATGGTCCGGCCCTGGGCGTCGAAGATGTCGATGCTGTGGGTGACGCTGGCGCCGTTGGCCGCGTCGGACGGCAGGTTGCCACCGATGTCGATGGTGCCCGTGGCCGTCGGCGCGAGGACCTGGCCGAACGGCAGCTTGAGACCGCTCGTCGAGGCGTTGGTGTTGATGACGCCGTTGGCGGCGGGCCAGCCCTGGACGGTGGCGCCCTCCGGCGTGGTCAGGTTGCCCAGCGAGTCGAACGAGAACGACCCGGCGCGGGTGTACATCGCTTGGCCGTCCTTCTGGACGACGAAGAAGCCGTCGCCCTGGATGGCCATGTCGCCCTGGCGGCCGGTCACTTGGGTGCTGCCCTGGCTGAAGTTCGTGGCGATGCCGGCGACCCGCACACCGAGGCCGACCTGGGCCGCGTTCGTGCCGCCGCCACCCTGGGAGGCGCCACCGGCGTTGCGCACGGCCTGGCTCAGGGTGTCCTCGAAGACCGTCTGGCCGGACTTGTAGCCCGTGGTGTTGACGTTGGCGATGTTGTTGCCGATGACGTCCATCATCGTCTGGTGGCTGCGCAGACCGGAGACGGCGGAGAAGAGGGAGCGAAGCATGGGTCAGTCCTTTGCGGTGGTGGGGGCGGAAGACGTGGACGAGGTGGCGGTGCCGACCTCGGTGACGGTGCTGAGCGGCACCTCGGTGTGGTTGACGATGAGCTTCGGCCCGGCAGCGGTGAGCTTGACCGAGTCGACGGTGCCGGTGGCAGTGGCACTGCCCACGGAGTAGGTGACGCGCTGGCCCACGAGGGTCAGGGCGTTGAGGCTGTTCTGGCCGGCGATGACGGCGGCGTTCTGGGCCACGAGCTCGTGGAGGGTCTCGACCATCTGCATCTGCGCGGTCTGCGCCATGAAGGCGGCGCTGTCCACGGGCTTGCTCGGGTCCTGGTACTTCAGCTGGGCGACGAGCAGCTTGAGGAACGCGTCGCCGGTCATCTCGTTGCCGGTCGACGTCTTCGAGGTTCCCTGGGTCGCCGCGGCCGCGTTGGCGGCAGCCTGGGCGTTGAACGCCGCGGCCGTGGCCGCGGGGTTCGAACCGATCGGGGTCGTCATGGACGGGCTCACATTCTGACGTCGAGGGCGACGTCGTGGGACAGGGAGCGGGTGGTGGGGCTCGGGCTCGGCAGGGCGGTGTCGGCGGTGGTCGTGCGGTGGTGCGGTATGGCGCCGTGCCCGGTCCGCGGCGCGTGGCCACCGCTGGTGCCGGCACCCGCCCCGGCCTGGCCGAAGAGGTCGGAGGGTCCGGACTGGACGTCCATCTCCGCCGTCCGCAGGCCGGACTGCTCGAGCTGCGCCCGCAGCTCCGGCAGCCCCTGTCGCAGCGTCTCCCGGGTGGCGGCGTCGGCGGCGATGAGGTGCAGGGCCACCTCTCCCCCACTGAGCGAGAGCTGGACCCGGACCTTGCCGAGGTTCTCGGGCTCGAGGTGCACGGTGACGCGGTGCGTCCCGTCCGGACCGGTCAGCAGGGGCGACACCGCGCTGAGCACCTGCGCCTGCGGGGGCAGCGGCACCACGGGGTTGGCTGCCGGGGCCGTCGCTGCGGGGGACGCAGCGGTGGTGCCCGTGGCGGGTGCGGCCGGTGCGGTCGCCGACGCCGCCGCAGCGGCATCGGCTGCGGCCGTGGAGGTGAGTCCCGAGGTGACCGTCGCCGCGGCGAGGGCCGGGGCGACGCCCGCCGTGACCGGCACGGTGGCAGCGTCGACAGGCGTGACCTGGCCGGTCGGCGCCGCCCCCGTCACCGAGGTGTCCGTGCCGGCGTCGGCGCGTGACGAGGCGACGCCACCGAGGGATGCCGGGCGGCCGTGCACGAGGGTCGGGACGGGGCCCTCGGACTGGCCGGAACCCTGCTGACCGGCGCCGCCCTGCCCGGTCCCGGACTGGGCGCCACCGGACTGGGCTTCACCGGGCTGTGCTCCACCGGACTGGCCGCCCTCGGGTCGAGCCGCGACCTGGTCGGCGTCGGTCGTGCCCGCAGCCGGGGTCCCTGCCGCCACGTCACCGGCACCGGTGGGGAGGGCGTCGGTGGCAGCGGTCGCCTCGGCCTGGGTCGCCGCGGCGACGGCGGACGTGCCGTCGGGGGCACCCGGCGTCGAGGCGCTCAGATTGGAGGTGGCGGACGAGGTCGCACCCGCCGCGACGACCGTCGCCTCGCCCCCGGTCGTCGGGGTACCGACGGCCGTCGTCGTGCCGGGCTCGGGTGCGTGGTCTGCTTCGGAGGACGGCTGCGACGCGCGGGCGACGAAGTCCCCTGCGCCCTTCGACGAGCTCGCTGAGGGGTCCTTGCCGTGGACGGGCCCGGCCGAGGACTCGTCCCGGGTCGGCCGCTCGAACCGCGCGGGGTGGCCAGGGTGGCCGGGACGGATCGGGTGGTGCGGGTGGTCGGTGCGGTCCGTGCGGTCCGACTGGATCGGACGGTCCGGGCGCTCGAACACCGAGTCAGGAGTGGGGCGCTGGCTGCGCTCGCTCACGGTGGAACGGCCACGGGGGTCCGCTGGGTCGACCCGGTCGCGGGCGTGGACACCGCGACCGGAGTCGAGCTGGGAGCGGATGGCCACCTCGAAGCCCGCACCGTCGTCGGCGTTGCGGCCGCCGACCGGTGCGGTGACGGGGGTCGCCGGGGCGACGGGGAACATCTCGACGCGGGTCACGCGGCACCTCCCATGTAGCCGATCACGCGTTGCACGTACTGCTGGGTCTCCCGGTAGGGCGGCACACCGCCGTACCGCTGCACGGCACCGGGGCCGGCGTTGTAGGCGGCGACCGCCAGCGAGGTGGACCCGAAGGTGTCGAGGTGCCTGGCGAGCAGGCGCGCCGCACCGTCGATGGCCTGCGCCGGGTTGCGCGGGTCGACCCCGAGGCCCCGGGCGGTGGCGGGCATCAGCTGCATGAGGCCCACCGCACCGGCGGGGCTGACGGCGTTCGGGTTGAAGCCGCTCTCGGCCTTGGCGACCGACGTGAGCAGGGCGACCGGGACGTCATACCGCTGGGCGGCGCTGGCGAACAGGCTCTTGAGCTGGGCCGGCACACCGGCCGGGCCACCCGTGCCACCCACGGCGGCGGAGGACGGGTCGGCCGGCGCCGCGATGCGCCGGATGGCCGTGGGGGTGCGGTAGACGTCCTGGATCTTGACGTCCTGGCCGGCCCGCGGGGCCACCACCATCTTGCCGTCGCCGACGTAGATGCCGATGTGGTCGACGGGGCTGCCGAAGGCGACGAGGTCCCCGGGCCGCGCGTGGGCGAGGTCCGGCACGGCCGTCCCCATCCGCGCCTGGTCGGCGGCGACACGGGGCAGGGTCACGCCCACGTCGGCGTACGCCCGCTGCACCAGGCCGGAGCAGTCGAGGCCCTTCGCCGGGTCGGTGCCGCCCCACACGTAGGGGACGCCGAGGTACTTCTTCGCGGCGTCCACCGCCCGGGCACCGAGGTCGCCACCAGTGCTCGAGGCACCCGAGATCGACTGCGCCTGAAGGGCCTTGACCTGGTCGAGGGCGCTACCGAGCACGTCGTCGAAGGACGTCGAGGTCGACCCGGAGGTGGCGGTCGTGGCGGCGGCGGACGTCGCCGAGGTGCTCGTGGTCGCGGTCGGGGCCGCGACGGTGAACCGGCTCTGGATGGCAGCGATCCGAGCGAGCGCGCCCGCGGGGCCGACGGTGTCGATGCTCATGAGAGGCCTCGCTTCAGCGCGCCGGCGCTCTCCTCGGCAGCCCGCTGGTCTGCGGCCAGCAGCCCGCGGAGGGCGATGAAGTCCTCGCGCTCGACGAGGCGCTCGAGACCCGAGGTGCGGGTCATCGCCTCGGTGAGCAGCGCCCGCGCCCGGTCGCTCTCGCCGACGGCCAGCTCGTGCCGGCTCGTGGCGACGGCGACCTGCTCGGCGCGGCCACTGGCCAGGGCGCGGGCAGCGACGAACGCCGCGGCACCGAGCACCTGGGGGGCCTGCGTGACGTCGGTGTAGCGCTCGAGGGCAGCGTCCGCGTGGCCCTGGGCCACGGCGGCGTCGGCGAGGGCCCGGGAGAGATCGGCCTGACGGCGCTCCTCCTGGATCTTGCGCACCTTCAGCACGACGGCGAGGCGGTCACGACGGGCGGTCACATCGCACCTGCCAGCTGGTGCAGGGCCGACCAGCTCTCACCGAGGTCGGCGACGTCGTCGAGGTCCTGGCGCAGGAACAGGTCGATGGGGGCGGAGAACTGCAGGGCACGGTCGACCAGCGGGTTGCTCCCGGCGACGTAGGCGCCGATCTCGACCAGGTCCTTGGCGTCGCGACGGGCTGCCAGCAGCTGGCGCAGGGACGACGCGGCCGCCCGCTGCGGCCCGTCGGTGAGGGCACGGGTGGTCCGCGAGACCGACTCGAGGACGTCGATGCAGGGGAAGTGGCCCGAGGTCGCCAGCCGGCGGTCGAGGACGATGTGGCCGTCCAGGATCGAGCGGACGGAGTCGGCGATGGGATCGTTCATGTCGTCGCCCTCGACGAGCACCGTGTAGAGGCCGGTGATGCTGCCGGAGTGGGAGGTGCCGGCACGCTCGAGCAGGCGCGGCAGCAGGCCGAACACCGACGGCGGGTAGCCGCGCGTGGCCGGTGGCTCACCCGCGGCGAGGCCCACCTCGCGCTGCGCCATGGCCACGCGGGTGACGCTGTCCATGCAGAGCAGGACGTCCTGGCCCTGGTCGCGGAACCACTCGGCGATGCGGGTGGCGGTGAAGGCGGCGTGCAGGCGCACGAGGGCCGGCTCGTCGGAGGTCGCCACGACGACGACCGCCCGCGCGAGGCCCTCGGGGCCGAGGTCGTGCTCGACGAACTCGCGCACCTCGCGACCGCGCTCACCGACCAGGGCGAGCACGCAGACCGGGGCCTCGGTGCCGCGGACCATCATCGAGAGCAGGCTGGACTTGCCGACGCCGGACCCGGCGAAGATGCCCATGCGCTGGCCACGACCGCACGGCACGAGGGTGTCGATGGCACGGATGCCGAGGCCGAGCTGGGTGTCGATCCGGTCGCGGGTCATCGCCGGCGGGGGCGTGCCGTCCGAGGTCTCCCACGTCACGTCGGACAGGGCCGGCCCGCCGTCGATGGGCCGGCCGAGGGCGTCGACCACGCGGCCGATCAGGCCGGCCCCGACCGGGACCCGGAGGGGGCCACCGGTGGAGGCGACGACGGCGCCGCGGCGGACACCGCGCAGGTCGGAGACGGGCAGGCAGCGCGCGGCGTCGCCGTCGAGCGCGACGACCTCGGCGAGGATCGGGCCCTGGTCGCCCAGGACCTCGACCGCCTCACCCACGGCGACGTCGAGACCGGAGACCTCGATGCCCACACCGAGGGCACGGGTCACCCGCCCGGTCACGCGGGGCCGGGCGGCACGCAGCAGGTCGTCGAGGACGGGGCTCACGAGGACAGCACCTCCCGGACCCGGGCGAGCGCCGCGCCCAGCTGGGCGTCGATGGTGCGGTCGCCGATGTCGACGAGGCAGCCACCGCGCTCGACGGAGGCGTCCGGGACGACGTGCACGGCGCAGCCGGGCACGAGGTCCGCGAGGGAGTCGGGGGTCAGCTCGGTGTCGTCGGGGTGGACGTGCACCGTCACGTCGGAGCCCCGCGGGATGCCGACGAGGGCGCGCTCGACCGCGTCGCGGGCGGCGCAGTCGTCGACGCGCAGGTGGTGGCCCACCAGGGCCTCGGCGATCTCGACCGCCATCGGCACGGCGACCGCATACACGTCAGCCACGGTCGCGGACGCGGTCGCGTCGGCGACGGCGGCCCGCAGGGCGTCGAGCTCGGCGGCGAACCGGCGGTCGCGTTCGGCCCGGGCGGCCTGCTCGCGGCCCGCGGCCTGCTCGACCCAGAGCTCCTGCTCGCGGGCTGCCGCGAGCAGGCCCTCCTGGTACCCGGCGTCGTGCCCCTCCTCGAACTGCTGGGACGACACGGAGCCGGCTCCCACGACACCCGAGGCGTGGCTGAGCTGCCGGGTCGAGAACAGGGCGGGACGCACCCCGGCCGTGGCGGAGCTGCGCAGCAGCACCGTCGCGGGACGCAGGTCAGAGGACGAGGTCATCGCCGCCACCCCCGCGCGAGACGATGATGTCGCCGGACTCCTCGAGGGAGCGGATCAGGCGGATGATGACGGCCTGCGCCTCCTCGACCTGCTTGAGCCGGACCGGGCCCATGACCTCGATCTCCTCGACGAGGCCTGCGCCCGCACGCTCGGACATGTTGCGCGTGATCTTGTCCCGCACCTCGGTCGAGACACCCTTCAGGGCCAGGGCCAGCTGCTTGGTGTCGGCCTGGCGCAGCACGGCCTGGACCGCCCGGTCGTCGAGGTTGACGATGTCCTCGAACATGAACATCTGTGCCCGGACCTCTTCGGCGAGCTCGGGGTCGCGCTGCTCGAGGCCCTCGAGGATGAGCCGCTCGGTCGAGCGCTCGGAGCTGTTGATGATGCCGACGAGCGGGCCGAGGCCCCCGACCGACGTGTAGTCCGAGCTCTGCACGAGGTTGGCCAGGCGGTGCTCGAGGTGGCTCTCGACCTGCCGCACGATCTCGGGTGCGGTGCGGTCCATGACAGCAAGGCGGTGCGCGACGTCGGCCTGCATCTCCTCCGGGAGGCCGCTGAGCAGGATGGCGGCCTGGTCGGTGGCCATGTGGGCGAGCACGAGCGAGATGGTCTGCGGGTGCTCGTCCTGCAGGTACGTCAGCAGCAGGCGCGCGTCGACGCGGCGCAGGAACGCGAACGGCGTCTGCGAGAGGGAGGTGTTCAGGCGGGACAGGACGTCCTTGGCGCGCTCGGGGCCGAGGGTCTTGACGAGCATCTCCTCGGCCAGCTCGATGCCACCCTGGACGTAGTACTCCTGGGCGCGGACCATCGAGGTGAACTCGCCGAGCACGACGTCCTGCGTGTGCAGGTCGGCGCCGTCGAGCCGGGCGATCTCGGCCGTGAGGGCCTCGACCTCGCTGGGGCGCAGCGAACGCAGGACGTGCGCGGAGTCCTCGCTGCCGAGCTGCACCAGGAGCACGGCCGCCTTGCGGAGCCCGGTGAGCTCCGTCGTCATCACGGTCATCAGCTGCCGTCCGCGATCCAGCCGCGCAGGAGGCGGGCCACGTCGTCGGGGCGCTCGCGTGCCAGGGTGCCGATGGTCTCGCGGGACTGCGCACGCAGCTCGCCGACGCTCTCGCGGTGCGGTGCTGCCGAGCGCGACTCCGCCTGCTCCAGCAGGGCGTCGACGGGCGCCGGTCCGGTCGGGACCCGGTACACCTCGATCTCCTGCGGGGCGGCCGGTCCGCCACGGCGACGCGAGCGCAGGAGGCCGATGACGAGGGCGAGCAGGATGAGGACGCCGAGCCCGACGGTCTTGCCCAGGCTGATCATGTCGGCGCGCTTCTTGTCGGCGGCCGCCGCGTCGAGCTCCTTCTTGGCCGTGGCCGCGGCCGTGGTGTCGAAGGCCATCTGGCTGACCTGGACGACGTCGCCACGCTTGGGGTCGAGGCCGGCCGCGGCCGAGACCAGCGAGCTCAGCTGCGTCTGGTCGACCGAGCCCGCCGACTTGGCGTCGAGCAGGACCGCGACGCTCAGCCGCTGGATCTTGCCGGGCGCCGTGGTCGTCTGCTCCTTGAGGGTGCCGACCGCGTTCGTCTGGGTCGAGTCCTCCTTGACGTAGTTGTTCTTGCCGGAGCCCGTGGTCCCGGTGCCGACGTTGTCGGGGCCGAGGACCCCACCGACCGGGGCGCCACCGGCGCCGTTGTAGGTCTCCTTGCTCTTGGTCTGCGTGAGCGTGGTGTTCGGCTTGGTCGGGACGTACTCCTGGCGGTCGATCGTCTGCTGGTCGAAGTTGAGCTGGGCGTCGACCCGGACGACGGCCTTGCCGGGGCCGACGACCTTGTCGAGCATCGACTGCACCGCGGCGGCGGTGGCGTCGGACACGGCGATTTGCTGGGACTGGCGGGCGTCGGCGCCGGCCGACCCGCCACCGTTCTCACCGGCGGCGTTGAGCACCTTGCCGCTGGCGTCGGCGACGGTCACCTGGGCGGGGTCGAGCTTGGCCACGGATCCTGCGACCAGGTGGACGATCGAGTCGACCATCGTCGACGAGAGGTTGGTGCCGGGCGCGGTCTTGACCAGCACCGAACCGGTGGGCTTGGCGGCGTCGGTGGTGAACACGTCGTCCTGCGGGACGGCGAGGTGCACGACCGCGGCCTGCACGCCCTCGATCGACTCGATGGTCTTGGAGAGCTCGCCCTCGAGGGCGCGCTGGTAGGTGACCTTCTGCTGGAAGTCGCTGCTCGTCATGCTCTGCTTGTCCAGCAGCGAGTAGCCCTGCGAGTTCGAGTCGCCGGCCGGCAGCCCCTCGCCCGACAGGGTGATGCGGGTCTGGTAGACGTCGGCCTGCGGGACCATGACGGTCTGGCCGCCGTCGGCGAGCTGGTACGGCTCGCCCGAGTCCGTGAGCTTGGCGGTGATCGCGGCGGCGTCGGCCGAGCTGAGGCCGGTGAACACCGGTGCGTAGCTGGGCTTGGACACCCACGAGACGAACATGACGCCACCGACGACGACGGCGAGCGCCGCCACGGCCGTGACGACGCGCTGCCCCGGCGTGAAGCCGCCGAACAACCTGTTGAAGCGGCCCAGGAGGGCCTTCGGGTCGAAGCCGTTCACATCGGCATCCTCATGATCTCGGTGAACGCCTCGACGGCCTTGTTGCGCACGGCGACGGTCAGCTGGGTGGCGACGGCGGCCTCATTGGCGGCGATCGTGTACTGGTGCACGTCCTGGAGCTGACCGGTGACCGCCTGGACGGCCATCTTGTCGCTCGTCTGGTGCAGGGACTGGAGCTTCTCGAGGCCCTGTTCGAGGGCGTTGCTGAAGCCGGCCGGGTTCGCCGCCGCGGTGGGAGCGGTGGCGGTGACCGGCGGCAGGGCGCCGATCGAGGAGATGGGAGGGATGACCATGGTCAGCGGCCCAGCCCGATGGCCTGCTGGTAGGCGGCCTGCGCACGCTCGACCACGGCGAGGTTCGCCTGGTAGCCGCGCTGGGCCATGATCAGCTGGGTCATCTGGTCGGACATGTCGATGTCGGGGAGCTTGACGTAGCCGTCGGCGTCGGCGAGCGGGTGGCCGGGCTGGTAGACCATGCGGCCCTCCGCGCTGCCGAACTCGACACCGGCGACCTGGACGCCCTCGGGCTTGCCGTACCCGTCGGCCTGGGCCACGACGTAGCGCGCCTGGAAGGCGTTGCCGCTGGTCGGGCGGACGGTGTTGATGTTGGCGATGTTGTCCGACACCGCGTCCATCCACTTGCGGTGCAGGACGAGGCCGGACCCGGCGATGTTCATCGCACCGAACAGGCCCATCAGGCGCTCCCCATCGCGATGCGCATGCGCTGGAAGTGGTCGGTCATGGCCTGGACGCCCAGCTGGTAGGTCAGCCCGGTCTCGGCACCGGCGAGGGTCTCCTCGTCGAGGTTGACGTTGTTGCCGTTCTCACGGGTGGGCTCGAGCGAACGCGCCGAGGTCGGAGCGGCAGATGCGGGGTCGGAGCCGTTGCTGAGCGCGGAGATCAGGCTGCTCTCGAAGTCGACCTTGCCGGCCAGGAAGCGGGGGGTGTCGACGTTCGCGATGTTGTCGGCGATGGTGCGCTGACGCAGGGACAGGCCGTTCAGCGCCTGCCCGAGGGCGCGCATCGTGGTGTCGCCAATCGGGTCGATCATGGCTCTCCTGGAGGGCGTTCGCCGCGCGTGGGGGCGCGTGACAAGGACACGTCGTGGTGTTGCCACACGTCCTTGGCGGCGATGGCCATCCATGGCCAGTCCCCACATCGGCACCGCCCCCGTCGACCTGAGCGCGAAACGCCGTCAGGGACGAAGATCAACCGTTCGGCCCATCTCGGGCACGACGGCCGGAGGAGAAGGGGGCAAACAGCCGCAATGCCGCGGCGTTCCCGCTAGTGCGTCCTCGGCAGGTCCGCGTCCAGCGGGCCGGCGAACGCACCGGCCGGCACCCGGCCGCAGCGGTATGGCGCCGGGCCCGGTCAGGGGCGCGCGGGCACCATACGGGTCAGCGCAGGAAGTCCATCAGGGAGGGCTGCACGACCTTGGCCGCCGCACCGAGGGCCGCCTGGTAGGCGGTCTGCTGGAGGGTGAGGTCGGTGATCGTCTTGGCCAGGTCGATGCCCTCGACGCTGGCGAGCTTCGCGGCGACCGCATCGGAGCGGACCTCGCCGTTGGCCTGGACGGTGAGCAGGCGGTTGGTCCGGGCACCCACGGTGGTCTGCGTCGAGCGCAGCGCCTCCGAGGCGGTGTCGAGGTCGTCGAGCGCGGCGTCCATCGCGGTGGGGTCGCCGCTGCGCAGGGCGTTGCTGATGCGCTCGAGGACACCGGAGCCACCGGCCGCCGAGGGGTCGTGGAGCAAGGTCGTGAAGGCCTGGTCGCCGGTGACGCTGACGGCCAGGGTGCCCGACCCGGAGTCGGGGGACACGGTGCGCTTCACCGTGGCGGTGTTGCCCGAGTAGGCCCCGGTCGCGGGGTCGAAGGCGGTGGCGGTGTCCTGGGTGCCGGCGAAGACGGGACGCCCGAGGTACTGCGTGTTGGCCATCCCGAGGACGGCCTCCCGCAGCTGGTCGACCTCTGTTGCCATGGCGCGCCTCTCGTCGGGGCCGTTCGTGCTGTTGCTGCCCGCGAGCACGAGCGAGCGGATCCGGGTGAGGACCGTGTTGGTCTGGCTGAGCGCCTGGTCGGAGGTGTTGAGCCAGGCCATGCCGTCGTCGATGTTGCGGGCCAGCTGGTCGGACTGCTTGCGCTCCGCCCGCAGCTGCATGGCCGCCACGGTGTCGACCGGCGAGTCCGACGGGCGGCTCAGCCGACGACCCGAGGAGAGCTGCTCCTGGGTTTGCTGCAACCGGCTCAGGCTGCTCTGCAGCCCGGCCATCACGCCACTGTTCAAGGTGGCAGGCGTGACGCGGGTCATGTCGGGTCTCCGGTGCTCTCGTGGCTCGTGGTCGGGTGGGTGGTCGGGTGGGCCGTGCTGTCAATAGACCTATCGGTCAGCGAGCCATGTTCATGAGGGAATCCATGGCCTGGTCGATCACGCTGACGAAGCGGGCGGCCGCCTCGTAGGCGTGCTGGTACGACATGAGGTTGGTCATCTCCTCGTCGAGGCTGACGCTGGAGACGCCCAGGCGCGCCGCGTCGACCTGGCGCAGCATGACGCCCTGGACGTCGGCCTGCCGGGACGCGCTCGCCGACTGCACGCCGAGCTCGACGATGAGGCCGCGGTAGGTGGCATCCGGACCGGTGGGGTCGTTGAGGTGGCCGGCCATGGCGGACGCGTTGTCGCCGTCGTAGGCCGGTGGGGCCGCCTTCGAGGCCGCGATGCCGTTGGTCGCCGTCATGGAGACGGTGATCGTCGCCGCGGTGGTGCCACTGAAGATCGGCGCCCCGGGGGCCCCGTTGCGGTCGTACCCCGCCGCCTGCTGGGCGTTGACGGTGGTCGCCAGCTTGGCGGCGATCGAGTCGAGCGCCGAGACGTAGCCGGGGATGGTCGTGGTGAGCGCCGTCGTCAGGGCCTGGACGTCGCCGCCGGTGACCGTCGCCGGTGTGCCGCTGGCGGCCCACGAGACCTGGACCTGACCGGACTGGCCCGGCAGGGTGGGACCGTCGACCCGCAGCTCGGTCGCGCGTGAGCCGCTGACGAGCTGGCTCCCTCCCACGGTCACGCTGACGGTGCCGTCGTCGTTGAGCCGGCCGACCGCGCCGATGCTCTCCCCCAGCTGGAGGACGAGCTGGTCGCGCTGGTCGGAGAGCTCGCTCGTGGAGGCGCCGGACACCTTCGCGCTGCGGATGGCGTCGTTGAGGCGGGCCATGTCGCTCGCCGTGCGGTTGACCTCGGAGATGGTGACGGTCAGGGCCTCGCGCGTGCCGGACCACTGCTGGCCCAGCTGCTGGCTGGTGCGCCCGAGGGTCGCCGCGAGCTGCTTGGCCTCCTCGAGCACCTGGGTGCGCGGGGCCGTGCTCGTCGGGTCGTTGGCCAGGTCGTGCCACGAGCTCCAGAAGCTGGCCATCTGGGCCTGCAGGCCGGTGTCGCTCGGCTCGCCGAAGATCCCCTCGACGGACTTCAGGGTCGCCGCGCTGGAGGTGAGCGACGACGCACTGCCGCGCACCTGCTGCGCCCGGGCCTCGAGGAACTCGTCACGGATGCGCTCCGTGCCCCGGACCATCACGCCGTCGCCGAAGGCGGTGGAGCGCGAGTACATCGCGGGAACGGGCGAACCTCCCGCCGCGACCTGGTCCAGTCGCTGGCGGGAGTAGCCGGCCGTGTTGACGTTGCTGATGTTCTGGCCGGAGACCTCGAGGCCGCGCTGGGCCGCTTGGAGCGCCCGGGCGCCGATGCCGAGACTGCTGAAGCCGGACATCAGGCCCTCGCGTCCACGTAGGCCGGCTGCCACTGGCGCCGGACCGGACGGTCGGCCCGCTCGGGGCGGTCGGCCCGCTCGGTGGCCGCGAGCTCCAGCTCACGACGGGTGGCGGCCATCGCGTCCACGACCCGGTCGGTCAGGGCGGACATGCGGTCCTGCAGGGTGCGGGCACGGTCGACGAGCTCGGCGGGCAGGCCGGCGGCCACGACGGGCACCGGGAGGGCCCGGAACTCCTCGAGGCGGCCTTCCTCCACGAGGCGCTCGCCCTCGTCCACCGCAGCCTCGAGCTGGGCCAGGGCGACGACCCAGCGCACGGCCCAGGAGTCGGCGCTCATGCCGGGTCCGGGGCGAGCGCGGCCTCGGCGAACGCGTCGCGCAGCGGCTCGACGACCTCGAGGCACTCGGTGACGAAGGTCGCGTCCTTGGTGACGTTGGCACGCACCAGCCGGTCGGTCAGGTAGTCGTAGAGCGCCTTGAGCTGCGTGCCCTCGGGCCACAGGTCCAGGTCGAGGGAGCCGGACAGCTCGGCGACGATGTCCTGCGCGTGCAGCAGGTTCCGGTGGGCCACCTCGATGTCGCCGGCGGCGACGCCCGTGAAGGCGGTGTTGAGGTCCTTGAGCAGCCGGTCGTAGAGCATGACGACGAGGCGGTTCGGAGAGGCGGTGGTGACTGCGTCGCCGTGGTAGCGGCGCCGCAGCATCGCGGAGGTGGTCACGGTAGGGCTCCTAGTTCTTTCCACTGTTCGGGGTGGGCAGCGATGCCAGCTGCCCGGTGAGCCACTCGCTCTGCGCCTTGAGGCTGCCGAGCATGGTCTCGAGCGCGGCGTACTGGCGCTGCAACGTCTGCTGCCGCAGGGTCATGCGGCTCTCGAAGCTGGCGATCTGGTCCGTGTAGTCCTTGACCTTGTCCTGCTCGAGGTTGATCTGGCCGGTGACGTACCCGCTGATCGGGTCCGCCGCGGCCTTGGCCGTGTCGGACAGCCGGGTGGCCAGGGCGGTCATCGTCTTCTCCACCGCGGCGGGGTCCTTGGTGTATGCCGCGAGGAAGGCGTCCTTGTCGAAGGCGATCTTGCCGTCGCGCCCCACCTCGACGCCCGCCATGGACGGCAGGTCCGAGGACGTGCCGATCGCGGAGTTCGCGATCCGCTGCGCCAGGTCCCGCACGAGCGAGCTACCGAGGAGGGGGCCGCCGGTCTTGGTGTCCGCGTCGTAGGACGACTTGTCGGCGATGTACCCCAGGGCGGAGTTGGCCGCGGAGACCAGCGCGTCCATCTTGTTGGCGATGCCCGCGGTGTCCGAGGTCACCGTGAGCGTCACCGACGTGGTGGGGTCGGCCTTCGCCGCCGTGATCGTCACGCCGGGCAACAGGCCCGACACCGTCGTGGTCGACGAGGTCACGTCGAACGCGCCCGGACCGGTACCCACGCGCAGCAGGGTGTCGGAGCCGGCCGTCAGCTCCACCGAGCCGCCGAGGCCGGAGAGCCCCTGGGGGAAGGCTCCCTCCCCCAGCGAGACGTCGGAGCTGGAACCCGTCGTGAGCGAGGTCAGCTGCAGCCGGTAGGCGTTGGCGGAGACCTGGACGGCAGTGGCGCGGACGCCGGCGCCGGCGCCGTTGATCGAGGAGACCACCTGGGTGAGGGACGCCCCGTTGCCGACCTCCACGACGGTGGCGCTGGCGGTGCCGGCACGGAGCCCACCCGAGAGGGTGAAGACCATGCTGTCGCCGTTCGCGCCGCCCAGGGTGACCTGGCTGCCACGGGTGAGGCTGGCGACCGTGGTCGCCACCCCGTCGAGGGAGACGATGGCGTCGGTGCCCGTCGCCACAGTGCTCGTGTCGGCGAGGCCGAGGGCCGCGTTGGCCGAGGCGAGCCGCAGGGAGGCGGCTGAACCCTCGTGCCCGGTGGCCAGGCGCAGGGCACCGTCGGGGCCAGCACTGGCGGTCAGGGTCCCGCCAGAGGCACGGCCGATCTCGGCCGCGAGCTGGTCACGCGTGTAGGTGCCCTGCGCCAGGGTGATGGACGTGGGGGTTCCGTCCACCTCGACCGAGAGGGTGCTGGACCCGGCGTCGATCGTGACGGTGTCCGCGAGCGCCGAGCCCGTGAGGGCGGCGCCGGCGGAGGACTGGGTGACGGCCAGGGTGTGAGCGCCCTTGGCGAGCTGCGCCCCGGAGGCGATCGACGCCATACCGAGCGCCGCGGTGCCCTTGCCGAGCAGCACCGGGCCGTTGGTCACGGCGCTGGACAGCGAACCGACCGAACCCGAGGAGATCGAGGCACCGGCGGTGGCGACGCTGCGGACCGTGAAGGTGGCGGTCCCGGTCTGGGCGTTCGGCCCGACCGCCGCGGTGGCCAGGGCAGGGGACGAGGAGGCCGCGGTGGCCAGGGTCCAGGCCGACGCCTTGGTGATGGAGTCGGGGATCATCGCCTTGGCTGCGGTCTGCAGGCCGGTGAGGGTGGCGTTGAGCGCCTGGAGGACCGTCGCCATGGTCTGGCTCTCGGTCTTGCCCTTGGTCAGGTAGCTGCCCGAGGCGCGCTCCACGCTCATCAGCTGGCTGATGATCTGGGTGGTGTTCAGTCCGGAGACGAGTCCGTCGATCGAGGCCACGGTGTCGCCTCCTTCCTATCGCCAGGGATGCTGTGCGGGCCCGGAACCGAGGTCTCCCCCGGTCCCGGGCCACGTCACGGACTCAGCCGAGCAGCTTGAGGACCGACTGCGGAGCGGAGTTCGCCTGGGCGAGCATCGAGACGCCGGCCTGCTGCAGGATCTGCGACCGGGTGAAGGACGTCATCTCCTTGGCCATGTCGGTGTCGCGGATGCGGGACTCGGCGGCGGACGCGTTCTCGGCGGCGACGCTGAGGCTGTTGATCGTGTGCTGCAAGCGGTTCTGCACGGCACCGAGGTCGGCACGCTGGCCGGACACGAGGCCCAGGGCGCTGTCGATCGCGGACAGGGCCGAGTCGGCACCCGACTGCGTCGACACGTCGACACCCTTGCTGATGGAGAACGAGCCCGAGGTGCCACCGGAGAGGACCGTCTTGTCGAACGTGACCACGGCGCCGCCGTTGTCCGCGTTGAACGTGACTGCCTTGGTCGTGTCGTCGTAGGCACCGATGACCGTGCCGGCGGAGTCCTTGACCTTGCCGGTGTCGACCGTGAACGAGCCCTGCACCGGGGTGCCGCTGGTCAGGGTGCCGACGGCGCCCGTGGCGGACGAGGCCTTGGTGGTGTTGCCGAGGCCGAGGGTGGTGGTGTCCGTCTTGGTGATCGACACGGTCAGGTTCTGGCCCGAGTTGGCGCCGACCTGGAACTTGCCGTTGAAGGTGCCGTCCAGCAGGTTCTTGCCGTTGAACTGGGTCGACCCGGAGATGCGGTCGAGCTCACCGGTGAGCTGGGTGACCTCCTTCTGGATGGCCGCGCGGTCCTCGGTGCTGTTCGTGTCGTTGGCACTCTGGACAGCGAGCTGACGCATGCGCTGCAGGATGGAGTGCGTCTCGTTGAGGGCACCTTCAGCGGTCTGGATGAGGCTGATGCCGTCCTGGGCGTTCGCGGTGGCCTGGTTGAGGCCGTTGGTCTGGGCGCGCAGCTTCTCGCTGATCGCCAGGCCGGCAGCGTCGTCCGCGGCCTTGTTGATGCGCAGGCCCGAGGACAGGCGCTCGAGGCTGGTGGACATCGCGTTCTGGGTGGAGCTGAGGTTCCGGTACGCGTTCATCGCCGAAACGTTGGTGTTGATCTGAAGACCCATGATGGTTTCCTCTTCCTTGAATGGGGTCGCGGGCCGTCATCCGTGACGAGCCCGTTTGTCGCTTCCTCAGTGGACCGACACCAGCCTCATCGGCCGGCGACTGACGCACTTGAGGAAATTGCCGAGAAGTTTTCCCGGCAGGTCCTGTGGGGGTTACTGACCGGCGGCGAACCGGTCCACTGCTCCGAGGCGTCCACCCTGGCGTCCACCCTGGTGGGCGGCCGCCTGCATGGTCTGGCGCTGGCGGTGGCTGGCCCGGCCCGCGATCTCGGCGTAGTACGCGGCGCGACGGCGAGCCACGAGGCCCTCGTCCATCGCCGGGAGCTGGTCGGGGTCGAGGTGGGCGTTCATGCCGTCCTTGAGCATCTTGAGCGCCTCGGTCCGGATCTGCGAGATCCGCGACTCGGTCACCCCGAGCTCGTCGGCGACCTCCTTGAGCGGACGGTCCTCGAAGAACGTGGCGCGGATGACGACGCGCAGGCGCTCGGGGAGGGACTCGACGGCGGCGTCGAGGTAGCTCTCGCGCTCACGCTCGACGACGACGGCCTCGGGTGTCTGGCTGTGGCGCGGGAGCATCGAGTCGGCTCCGGCGTCGACGAGGGCGTCGAGGCGCAGGACCACGGACTGGTGCAGGTCACGGCCGAGCTCGCGGACCTCGTCGACGCTGACCCCCATGTGGGTGGCCAGCTCGCGGTCGTCGGGCTCGCGGCGCAGGGAGCTGGAGAGGGCGTCGCGGGCGGCCTCCCGCTCACGGGCCTTGGCGCGCAGGCTGCGGGACGCCCAGTCGAGCGAGCGGAGCTCGTCCAGGAGGGCGCCCTTGATGCGGCGGGCTGCGTACCGGCCGAACGGCACCCCGCGCTCGGGGTCGAAGGACTGCGCCGCAGCAGCAAGGGCTGCCATGCCGGCGGACGTGAGGTCGTCGAGCGTGACGTGCGACGGCAGTCGCACGCTCAACGAACGCACCTCGTAGTGAACGACGGCCAGGTGCTCTCGGCACAGCCTCTCGGCGTCAACGCTCGCCGAACCCCGCTCTCGACATCCAGTAACAGTCACGTTGTAGAGGATGGTGGTGCGAAACGAGTGCTCCCAGACACCAGTGGGGCCCACAGCCTCTTCGGCTGAGCAAGGTCAGCCGAAGGGACGACGCGGAAGGTATGCCGTTGGTCAAGAAGTTCCGTGTGGCGGAATACCGACCATGTCGAGGAGCGTCCCGACACCTTCGCGGGCCTCCGGCGCGAGCGTCCGCAGGACCGAAAGTTCGACGAAACACTCACATCGACGTCGACCCGGCCGATGGGGAGGCCGTGATGAAGGTCGACAACGACAAGGCCGCGATGGCCTGCGCCGAGCTCTCGGAGTCCCTGTGGCGGGTCCGGGACCTCCTCGAGCTGCTCGCCTACCGCGTCGAGGTGCAGCGTGCCCTCGTCGAGACCGGCCGGGCCACTTGGATCGCCCGCTCCACCCGTGAGGTGGACCAGCTGCTCCAGCAGATCCGCACCGCCGAGCTCATGCGCGCCATCGAGACCGCGCCCGCCGCCCAGGCCCTCATGCTCTCGGACGACGCCTCCTTGGGAGAGATCGCCGCAGCAGCGCCGGCCCCCTGGGACCACGTGATCGCCGAGCACCGCCACGCCCTGCTCGAGGCCACCAGCGACCTCACCCAGGCTGCGCTGGCCAACCGCGACCTGCTCGCCAACGGCGCCCGGGCCGTCGAGGACGTCCTCGCCCAGTTCTCCGGACCGCACACCTCGTCGACGTACAGCGCGGCGGGCACCCCCGAGCACGACCCCACCCGCCGCCTGTTCGACCAGAGCTCCTGAGGGCATGATGACCACGATGACCACCGCACCCCGCCCCCACGCCACGGAGCTCGCCACCATCCGGCTCCACGAGGGCCTGGTCGGGTTCCCGGACACCGAGTCCTACAGCGTCATCGGTGGCGACGGCGGGGTCTTCGAGCTCGCGCCGGTCGACGGAGCGGGTCCGACGTTCGTGGCGGCCGTGGCCGGCTTCTTCTTCCCGGACTACCACCCGGTCCTGGACGACGTGACCGCCCAGCGGTTGGACCTCAGCGATGCAGATGATGCCCTGGTCCTCGTGATCGTTACTGTGGGCTCTGACATCAGTGCGGCGTACGGCAACCTGTTCGCTCCGGTCGTGGTCAACACACGCACCGGCGCGGCCGAGCAGGTCGTCCTCAGCGGGCAGGACTTCCCGCTGCGGGCTCCTCTCGTGGCGGCCGCCGCGGGTCACTGACCCGCCGCACACAGCCGTCGACCATGGCCTGAGAAGGCCGAGGAAGGAGCCGGGACGTGCTCGTGCTCAGTCGCCGCCCGCAGGAAAGCTTCCGCATCGGTCACGACATCGTCATCACGGTGCTCGAGGTCAGCGGCGACAAGGTCCGCATCGGCATCGACGCCCCGTCGCACGTCCAGGTGCACCGCCAGGAGGTCTACCTCGAGGTGCAGAAGGCCAACCTCGAGGCCGCGTCCGCGTCGCCGTCAGCCGCTGCCGACCTCGCGGCCGCGATCCGTGGGCAGTCCGCGCCGGCCGCGGAGGCGGCGGCTCTCGAGCCCGACGAGCCTGACGGCACGGACCGCCCGACGGCCTGACCGCCTGACCCCGGCGCACCACCCGCGTATGGCGCGGGCGCGCCATACGTCGGCGCTCCGCTTGCACCGGCCACCACCACTGACAGGTGTGCCGCCTGCTCGCCCCCGCGCGCAACCTCCCTGCCCGCGGCACCTACCAGCCGACGATCAGCTCGACCTGCGCATGCGCCGGCTGAGCACGTCACCTGGCGCGCTGCCAGCCAGCTGGTCGTCGGCCGGTCGTGGCCGGACACAACGACGGACGGGTGTGCCGCCTGCTCGCCACCGCGCCATACCTCCCCGCTCGCCCGGCCTCTTGGGGGCTCGGGGCCAGTAGGGCACCGGGCTCGCCGGACACTACGTCACTGCTCACAGATCGTGATCAGTGACGTAGTGTCCGCGCTCCCCCTCCCCTGCTCGCCCCCCGCGCGCTGGGACGAGCAGGCGGATACCGACCTCAGCGCACGCCGTAGAGGTGCTCCAGGGCCAGCTGGTCGAGGTGCTCGAACGCCATGCCCCTGCGCCCTGCCTCCTCGGGGTCGAAGCTGTCGTCCCGCAGGGACGCGACGCGTTCCCCCGCGGCGAGGGTGGGGGTGGACAGCTCGTCCACCCGGGCTGCCTTCAGGGCCGCCTGCACCTCGGGGTCGGCGCGGAACGTCGAAGGCCTCCTTGAAGCGGTCCAGCGCGGCGCGCACGTCCTTGGCGGCCCCTGACTCGGCGCCCTCGCGACCGCCCCACGCCACGAAGGTCTGCGCACCCAGCTCGACCGCGAGGTCGATGTTGTCGGCGACCTTGCGGATCGCGAACCGCCGCACGTCCCGGTCATTGTTGGTGAACTGGCCCGGCGATCGTAAAAGCCCTGCGCGCACAAGGGATCGAGGCCACGGACAGCCGCGGCCTCATCGCCCTGGTGAAGGGCGGCGACATGGCCGCTGCTGCCGCGATCCGCCAGGCAGGACGCGAGATCGGCGAGGTGCTGGCGACCTGCGTCAGCATGCTCAACCCGTCGGTCATCGTCGTCGGCGGGATCCTCGCCCAGTCGGCCGAGAGCCTCCTCGCCGGGGTCCGGGAGGTGGTCTACGGCCGCTCGTTGCCGCTGGCCACCGGCAACCTCCAGATCGTGGCCGCCCGCACCGGTGACCACGCCGGTGTGATCGGCGCGGCCACCATGGTGATCCAGCACGTGCTGTCGGCCGAGCAGGTCGAGCAGTACCTCCAGACCACCGCTTCCTGAGACGGCGCCCGCGGGGGTCGGTCAGGAGGCACCGAGCCGCTTGAGGGTGGCGAGCCGGCGCTCGTACTCCTGCTCGTCGATCTCGCCGGCGGCGTAGCGCTCGGCGAGCCGGGACTCACCTGCGCGCTGGCCGGCCAGGGCGTGCATGCGGCCGAACCTGCGTCGGCCGAAGAAGCCGAAGGTCGTGAAGACGGCGATGACGAACAGCAGCCACAGGATCGGGAAGATCGGCCACCACGGACCGGGGCCGTTCCAGTGGTCGTGGGCCGCGATCGCGGTGGTCGCTGGGGCGAGGAGGGAGTGCATGACGGGCTCCTTGGGTCGGGTCGGGCTGACGACTCGATCCTTCGCCGGTGGGCGGGCCCGCGAATCCTCCCGAGGTCGACACCTCGGCTGCGCCCCGGGAGGTATGCCGTGGGCGCCAGTCCCAGGGCATCGGCCCCCCGGGCGTCGGTCCCCGGGCGTCAGTCCGGCGGCGTCGCAGGACCGAACCAGGCCCGCAGTCGCCGGTGCAGCTCCTGCTGGTCGTCGCCGACCCACGCGACGTGGCCGTCGGGACGCAGCAGCACGCCGCGCACGTCCAGCTCGGCACTGGTGTCGACGACGTGGTCGACCCGGTCGGCCCACCCGTCGGCCTCGAGCCGTCCCTCCTGGTCGAGCAGGAGTCCCCTGCCCCGGTGCAGCCGCGCGTAGAGGCGGCCATCGGAGAGCGCGACGTCCCGCAGCCGCCTCCCGACGAGGTCGGGCCCGTCGCCGAGGTCGTACCTGACGCCGGTCCCCGAGACCTTCTCGAGCAGGAACCGTCCCACGTCCTCGAAGTCCATCAGCTGGTTCAGCAGGGCGCGCACCGCCTGCGGGCCGGGTTCGGGCGAGATGAGCTCCGACAGGGCGCGCGTGGTGGTGAGGACGTCGGCGGCCGCCGGACGTCGCTCGGACTCGTAGGTGTCCAGCAGCCCCGGGGGCGCCCAGCCCCGCACGTCTGCAGCGAGCTTCCAGCCGAGGTTGAAGGCGTCCTGGACCCCGAGGTTGAGACCCTGTCCCCCCAGTGGCGGGTGGACGTGCGCGGCGTCCCCGGCGAGCAGGACCCGGCTCGAGCGGAAGCGGTCGGCGAGGCGGGTCGCGTCCGTGAAGCGGGACATCCACCGGGGCGAGTGGACCCCGAAGTCGGTGCCCGCGTAGGCCAGCAGCTGCGTCCGGAACTCCGCCAGGGTGGGCGGCGTGGTGCGGTCCTCGGCCACGGTAGCGGCGGGGACGACGCCTCGGAACAGGCCGCCACCGGCCGGCCCGATCCCGAACCCCCGATGGGTCCGGCGGACCTCGGCGACGATCGCGGCCAGCTCCTCGGGCGGTGTCGTCACCTCCAGCTCGGCGAGGAGCCACTCGGTCCTCGCGGCCTCACCGGGGAACCCGATGCCGAGCAGCCTACGCACGAGGCTGCGCCCACCGTCGCACCCGACCAGCCAACGCGAACGGAGGCCGGTACTGTCGGCGAGCTCGACCCGCACCCCTTCCTCGTCCTGCTCGACTCCCGTCACCTCGTGGCCGCGGCGGACGTCGGCCCCGAGCTCGACCGCCCGCTCGGCGAAGAGGCGGTCGGTCACCGGCTGCGGGATGCCCAGGACGTAGGCGTGGGCGCTGTCGAGGGGAACGGGCGATGGCGTGTCGGCCCCGGGGAACCGCCGCGCGCCCTCGGGGTACTTCGTCCCCACCTCGAGGAACCGGTCGAGCAGGCCGCGCTGGTCCAGGATCTCGATGCTGCGCGGCTGCAGCCCCAGGGACCGGACCAGGGGACTGGGCTCCGCCTCCTTCTCCAGCACCACCACGTCGACGTCGTGGAGCCGCAGCTCGGCCGCCAGCACCATGCCGGTCGGCCCGCCTCCACAGATGATCACATCAGTCACCCGAAACCCCTCTCCCGACGAGAACTGTTGCCCTGGAGGGCCTTCGCCACCGTCACTCCTGCGACCAACCCGGTCGGACCAGGCCGCTCTCGTACGCCAGCACCACGAGCTGGGCGCGGTCGCGGACGTGGAGCTTGACCATGGCGCGACTGACGTGGGTCTTGGCGGTCGCCGGGCTCAGGAACAGCCGCGTGGCGATCTCGTCGTTGCTCAGCCCTTCCCCGACGAGGGCGACCACCTCACGCTCGCGGTCGGTGAGGGCGGCCAGGCGGTCGGCGGCGGGAGCGGCCGTCCCCCGGCTGCGCGTGGCGAACTCGCCGATCAGCCGTCGGGTCACCCCCGGGCTGAGGAGGGCGTCACCGGCCGCGACGGCCCTCACCCCGCGCAGGAGCTCGGCCGGCTCGGTGTCCTTGACGAGGAACCCGCTCGCACCGATCCGCACGGCTTCGAAGACGTACTCGTCGAGGTCGAACGTCGTGAGGATCACGACCCGGGTGCCCGACAGGGTGGGGTCGTCGACGATCTGCCTGGTGGCCGCGAGGCCGTCGGTGCCGGGCATGCGGATGTCCATGAGCACGACGTCGGGGCCGGTCGACCGGACCAGCGCGACTGCCTCGGCGCCGTCGGCGGCCTCGCCCACGACCTCGAGGTCGTCCTCGGCGTCGAGCAGGGCCCGCAGGCCGGCGCGCAACAGGGCCTGGTCGTCGGCCAGCACCACCCGGATCACCCGCCACCCCCGACGGGGAGGCCGGCCTCGAGCCGCAGCCCGCCCAGCGGCGACGCCGCCACCGAGAACGTGCCGCCGAGGGCGGCCGCCCGTTCGTGCATGCCCCGCAGGCCGTTGCCCGGCACGAGGTCGGCGTGGCGACGACCACCGTCACCGTCGTCGTCGATGCGGACCGTGAGCACCTCGGCACCGTAGCCGAGGGTCACCGCGGCGTGGTGTGCACCGGCGTGCCGGACCACGTTCGTGATCGCCTCCTGGACGATGCGGTATGCCGCCAGCTCCACCGCCGCGGGCAGGGCACGGGCTTGTCCCTCAACGGATTTCGACACGACAAGGCCGGCGTGAGCGCTGCGTTCGACGATGTCGTCGAGCGCTGCGAGCGTGGGCGCGGGAGCCAGGGGTGCCGGGCCGTCGTCGCGGAGGACGTCGATGAGGGACCGCAGCTCGGCCAGGGCCTCCTTGCTGGCGTCCTTGATGGCCAGCAGGGCCGGCTCGACGTTCTCGGGCCTGCGGTCGGCGAGGTGGAGCGCGACACTGGCCTGCACGTTGATGAGGGACATGTGGTGGGCCACGACGTCGTGCAGCTCCTGGGCGATGCGCAGTCGTTCCTCGCCGGCCTGGCGCCGGCGTCGCTCCTGCACCGCGGCCCGGAACGAGGCAGCCCGTTCGGCCCGCACCCGGACCACCTCGGCCACCGCCAGGATGACGAGGACCCAGCCGACGACCCCGAGCTGCGTCCCCCACGACCAGTGGTCGCGGTCGAGCCGGATCCGGCCGACGGCGTCCGCCAGCACCAGCGCCCCGGCTCCGGACCAGGCCGTCACGCGGTGCCCACGTGCGACCGCGAACACCAGCGCGAGCGCGAGGCTCGCGTACACGGGTCCGTACGGGTAGCCGGCCAACAGGAACAGCCCCGTGGTCGCCACCACCGCCGCGCACACCAGTCGCGGCGCCCGGCGGCCGAACCACACAGCGGCCGGACCCAGCACGAGCAGGCCCACCGCGAGGGCGTCGACGGGTCGCCGCGCCGGCTGGTTGTGGGCCGCACCCAGCGTGCCGCCGACCTGGACGAGCGCGAGGAGCACCAGACCCAGCATTCGCAGCGGGCGTGGTGGAGCTCCCGTCCACGGGCCGGGCCGACGAACGGCCCGGTCCTCACGCTCGTGCATGCACCCCACAGTAGGAGCGCCGATCGGCTCGTGGCGTCCTGCACCGGGAGCAGCGCCGTGTACGCCCCGGGGAGCAGCCGGCGTGCGGCGGGGCTGGACCTCTGGGGGTGCGCTGGCGTCTACGTCACTGATCACGATCGGCGATCAGTGACGTAGTCCCGGCGATGACCCCCACGAAGGCGGCGGGCGGGGGTGGTGCTCCTGGCGGGCGGGGCTGTTCGTCGCGGGGCGGTGGCGGTGGGAGCCGTCGCTCGTGCCTCGCTCCTCCCAAATCCCGCAGCGTCCAACACAAGACGAAGGACCCGACGGAAAGCGTGTCGGGTCCTTCGTCTTCTGGCGGTGGCGGTGGGATTTGAACCCACGGTGGGCTTTCACCCACACACGCTTTCGAGGCGTGCTCCTTAGGCCGCTCGGACACGCCACCGCGGAGCAGGTTACTAGAGCAGGTGACGCCCGGCGAAATCGCCCTGAACCGACGGGTCCGGGCGACCGGAGGAAGCCTCAGCCGGCGTAGGGGACGCGGGTCCAGCTGAGGGTCTGCGCGGCGCCGGGACGGTTGACGGTGACCTTGAGCCAGTCCTTGTTGTTGTCCGAGCCGTCGACGGTGATCCGCTCCAGCCCCGCGGCCGGGCGTTCGACGCCATACCGCTCCAACCACACCGAGCCCGGCGCGAGCGGGCGGTCGGAGTTGTAGGTGTGGGAGTCGCCGTTGACGAGGTAGACGTCGCCGCGGAACCGGTTGGTCTCCTCGGCGAGCGCCTGGACGAGCGGCCGGAACGCCGAGATGTCGCTGGGCGTGGGCGTGTACGTCGGGTCGAACATGTCGGCCTGCTGCAGGACCATGACCGCGCGGTCGTGCCGCTTCGACGCGTCGGCGAAGGTCCGGCGCAGCGACGCGATCGACGCCTTCATGCGGGCTTCCTGCTCGGCCACCTGCTCCGGTGTCGCCACGGTCTGGCCGATCCCGGTCCAGGGCTGGAGGTCGTTGTTGCTGCCCACGACGTGGAGCGTCGCGAACGAGACCCCGGCGCGGCGCAGCGCGACGTTCTCCGGGTATGCCGCGTTCGGCACCGAGACCCGCGCCGGGGCTCCCAGCGTGGTCCCGGGGCGGTCGAAGAAGACCGACCGGTCGAAGGCCAGCCGCTCGAGCGGGTTGTAGGCACCGTTGTTGGCGCGGTGGCAGTCCGTCCACTCGTTGTCGCCCGGCGTGTAGACCAGCGGGTCGGTGAAGCGGTCGAACTGGGTGCGGATCATCCGGTAGTAGGCGTCGTCGCACCGGGTGGACCCGTTCTTGATGTCGCCGACGTGGAAGACGAGCCCGACCTGCGGGTCGGCGTTGATCTGGTCGATCCACGCGGGGAACCGGGCCACCTGGTCGGCGCCGTAGGGCACGTCGCCGATGACGGCGAAGGTCTCGTGGCCGGGCTTGTCGCGGCCGTGGCCGCCGCCGCCGCCGGGACCAGCGTCGTGCGCGAGGGCGGGTGCGGCACCGGCGATGCCGGCGGCAAGGAGGGTCAGGACGGCGACCCCGAGGAGGGGGCGGCGGGCGGTCGAGGGCATGGACGAGCTCCTGTCAGAGGGGACAGGAGAGTTCTTGCCGAGCCGGGTGAACACCGGCCCCCCGCTGGGGTGGCCAGCGGGTGAACGATCAGGCAGCCTCGGGCCGGCCCTCGGAACGGTGCCGGCGAACCGCCCAGACGACGACCGCCACGAGCACGATCACGCCCACGATGATCGCAGCGCCCTTGCCCAGCCAGGCCTCCACCTTGTGGTACGACTCGCCGGCGAGGTAGCCCGCGGTGACCGCGGTCGCGCCCCAGGCGATCCCGCCGACGGCGTTCCACGGCAGGAACACGCGGTACTTCATGCCGCTGAGACCGGCCAGCGCCGGCATGACGGCCCGGAAGAACGCCGTCCACCGACCGAGGAAGACGGCCGAGCCACCCCGACGCTGGAGGAACTCCTGCGCCTTCTCGAGCTTGGCGCGTCGGCGGTCGAAGATCTTCGACCCCATCACCTTGGGCCCGAACAGCTTGCCGATCTCGTACCCGACGGAGTCGCCGACGATCGCGGCCACGACCACGATCGTCAACACCACCCACAACGAGGTGTGGCCGAGGCTGGCCGTGACCCCTCCGATGATGGCCAGCGTCTCGCCCGGGAGCACGAACCCGACGAAGAGCGCGTCCTCGGCGAACACCACGACGGCGACGAGCAGGTAGACCAGCCACGGCGGCGCTCCGAGCACCGTGTTCACCAAGCTGTTGACCAACCCGCTCATGATCCTGCTCCCTGCACTGGTTGGTCGCCGCCGAGGTGGCGGTCGTGCGCCGGTTGGCGTCGGTGTCCCTCGAAGAATGCCAACAGGACCTGAGAGCACTCTGATTCCCGGACCCCGCTGACGACCTCCACGCGGTGGGTGGCACGTCGGTCCCGGACGAGGTCCCAGACCGAGCCCGTTGCGCCGAGCTTGGGGTCCCAGGCGCCCAGCACCAGGCGCGTGATCCGCGCCAGCACGAGGGCTCCCGCACACATCGGGCACGGCTCGAGGGTGACGACGAGGGTGCAGCCGTCGAGGCGCCAGGACCCGAGTCGTCGGGCGGCGTCGCGCAGCGCGACGACCTCGGCGTGAGCCGTGGGGTCCTGCTCGACCTCGCGCAGGTTCCGACCGACGCCGACGACCTCCCCGTCCGCCGAGACGACCACCGCTCCGACGGGGACGTCCCCGTCGCCCGCCGCCTCGGCGGCGAGCTCGAGCGCCCGGTCCATCCATGCGGCATACCGCGGGTCGGCGGCTGGTCCGCGGGTGGAGGTCACGCGCTAAGTTTCGCCTATGCGCGTCCACGTTGCCGATCACCCGCTCATCACCCACAAGCTGACCTACCTGCGCGACAAGCGCACGGACAGCCCCACGTTCCGGCGGCTGACCGAGGAGCTGGTGACGCTGCTGGCCTACGAGGCGACCCGCGACGTCCGCGTGGAGCCCTTCGACATCGAGACGCCCGTCGCACCGACGACCGGCATCAAGCTGTCCAACCCCAAGCCCCTCATCGTGCCGATCCTGCGTGCCGGGCTGGGCATGCTCGAGGGGATGGTCCGCCTCCTCCCGAGCGCGGAGGTGGGCTTCCTGGGCATGCAGCGCAACGAGGAGACGCTCGAGGCGATCACCTACGCGAACCGCCTCCCGGACGACCTTCGCGGACGCCAGTGCTACGTCGTCGACCCGATGCTCGCGACCGGCGGCACGCTGGCCGACGCCATCCGCTACCTCGCCGACCGCGGCGCCGACGACATCACGGCGGTCACGCTCCTCGCCGCCCCCGAAGGCATCAAGGCCGTCGAGGAGGCCCTCGCCGACCTCGACATCCCGATCAACCTCGTCACCGGCGCGCTCGACGAGCGGCTCAACGACAAGGGGTACATCGTCCCCGGGCTCGGCGACGCGGGCGACCGGCTCTACGGCGTCGTCTGACGCCCCGCGCCTCCGGCGGATCCGTCGCCCCCCGGCGCGCCTGTTCCGCTCCGACAGGGTGATCGGACACGATGGTCGCTGAGGTGTGCCCCGGTCGGGCCCGCCCCACCCCCCAGCCCAAGGAGACGACGATGAACCGCGTGAAGAAGATCCTGTTGTGGGTCCTCGTCGCGTTTGCCATCTACGCGATCATCACCTCGCCGGACCAGGCCGCGCAGATCGTCAAGACCTCGTGGTCGATCCTGGCTGACGGCGTCCGCAACATCGGCAACTTCTTCGACGCCCTGCTCGGTCGGCGGTAGCCCGCCCCATGGCCGCCCGCGAGCGCCGCCACGCCGAGCTCGACCGGTACCTGCTGGACGGTGAGCGGCTCGTCACCGCGGTCCACCAGCACTGGGGCAAGGTGGCCGAACCCGTCGGCAGCGCTGCGGCCGGCCTCGTGGTGGCCCTCTGGGCCGACATCAAGATCGACCCCTCCATCGCGGTCATCAGCACGATCCTGTGGTGGGGGTGGTTCGCCCTCGTCCTGCGGATGGCCTACCTCGTCGCCGAGTGGCGGCACGACTGGTTCGTGGCCACGGACAAGCGACTGCTGCTGTTCTACGGGTTCATCACCCGCAAGGTCTCGATGATGCCGCTCGCCAAGGTCACCGACATGTCGTACGAGCGCTCGATCCCCGGCCGCATCCTCGGCTACGGCCGTTTCGTCATGGAGTCGGCCGGCCAGGACCAGGCCCTGCGCGAGGTCAACTGGGTGCCCCAGCCCGACCACCACTACCGCGCGATCTGCGCCGAGATCTTCGGCGTCACCGACCACGACAGCCAGGTCATCGACATGCGCTGGGAGAACGGCGTGGCCCCGGCGGCTCCGGTGCCGGATCCCTATGCGGGGTGGGACGATCCGAGTCGCGGGACAGGACGCCCCGACTCGCTGTACCGCAGTCCGGACCTGCGTGAGCGCGACCGTAGCGCCGACACCGGGCCCATCCCGATCTACCCGCCGAAGGCCCCACGGCGCGACCCCTGGCTCGACGACGACTGACCCGCGCGGGGGCTGTCCGAACTGACCCGTTTCGGCACGGGTGGGCGTCATTGCGCACCCAGCGCTAGCGTGATCTGTCGTCCGGGCCGCTGCGGCGGCCGTGCAGTCGGCCGGAAGGTGACCCGCATGTCCGTGATGAGGACCAAGTCGATCGAGCAGTCGATCAAGGAGACAGACGATCCCGAGTTCCAGCTCAAGAAGAAGCTGACCGCCCTCGACCTCACCGTCTTCGGCATCGGCGTCATCATCGGCGCCGGCATCTTCACGCTCACCGGCAGGGCCGCCGCGCAGTACGCCGGGCCGTCCATCGCCCTGTCGTTCGTGCTCGCCGCGATCTGCTGCGGCCTCGCCGCGCTCTGCTACGCCGAGTTCGCCTCGACCGTCCCCGTGTCGGGGTCGGCCTACACGTTCTCGTACGCCTCGCTCGGCGAGCTGGTCGCCTGGATCATCGGCTGGGACCTGCTGCTGGAGCTGATGCTCGGCGCCAGCGTGGTCGCCCAGGGCTGGTCGCAGTACGCCACGCTCTTCCTCGAGAAGATCGGCTTCACCGTCCCTGCATCGGTGGCGCCGGGGTCGCACTTCGACCTCCCCGCGTTCCTGCTCATCGTCGCGCTGACCGCCCTGATCGCCATCGGCATCAAGGAGTCGCTGCGGGTCAACCTCGTCCTCGTCGGCGTGAAGCTGTTCATCGTGCTGTTCGTCATCGTCGCCGGGATCGGGTTCATCAAGACGTCGAACTACACGCCGTTCATCCCGCCGGCCACGCCGGGCAAGGCCACCGAAGGTCTGGCCGCTCCCCTGATCCAGGTGCTGTTCGGGCTGCAGCCGACCACGTTCGGCATCCTCGGCATCGTGTCGGGTGCCTCGATCGTGTTCTTCGCCTACATCGGCTTCGACGTCGTCGCCACCACCGCCGAGGAGGCCAAGAACCCGCAGCGCGACCTGCCGATCGGCATCATCGCCTCGCTGGTCATCTGCACGATCCTCTACGTCGCCACGACGCTGGTCATCACCGGCATGGTCAAGTACGACAAGATCGACCCGAAGGCCGCCCTGGCCTCGGCCTTCGAGTCCGTCGGAAAACCCGGCTACGCCACGATGATCGCCGCCGGCGCCGTCGCCGGCCTGATGACCGTGGTCATGACGCTGATCATCGGCGCCACCCGCGTCACGTTCGCGATGTCCCGCGACTGGCTGCTGCCGAAGGGGCTCGGCCGCACCAACCCCAGGACCGGCACGCCCGTGCGGCTCACCCTGATCATCGGCACGCTCGTCGCGCTGATCGCCTCGCTGACACCGATCGGCAAGCTCGAGGAGATGGTCAACATCGGCACGTTGTCGGCCTTCGCCCTCGTGTCCCTCGCGGTGCCGGTCCTGCGCAACCGTCGCCCCGACCTCAAGCGCGCGTTCACGGTGCCGTTCTCGCCGGTGCTGCCGGTGGTGGCCGCCCTGATCAGCATCTACCTCATGGTCAACCTGTCGGTGGAGACGTGGCTGAGGTTCCTCATCTGGATGGCGATCGGGTTCGTCATCTACTTCACCTACGGCATCCGCAACAGCCGCCTCGCCCGCCGCGGCGCGCAGGAGGAGGAGCCGGCCCGCACCTAGCGTCGCCCGCACCCGGATCGGGGGTGTGCCGTGTGGTCACCACGCGGCACACCCCTTCTGCGTCCCCGGCCGGGTGCCCTGCGTGGGTCCGCGACGTCATACTCGCCACATGAGGCTCGCCGTCGTGCTCGACTGCACGGACGCACCCGCGCTGGTGCCGTTCTGGTCCGCTGCGCTCGGCTACACCCACGTCGCCTCGGTGCCCGGGTTCGAGGTGCTGGCGGCCGGTGACGAGCCCGGCTCCCCGACGTTCCTGCTCCAGCAGGTGGCCGAACCCAGGGTGGGCAAGAACCGCATGCACCTCGACGTGCACCCGCCGCTGGATCTCGGCGTCCCGGCCCTGGTGGCCAGGCTCGAGGCGCTCGGCGGACGGCGCCTGGGCGAGCCGGTCACCGGCCTCCTCGAGGACCTCGGCATCTGGTGGCAGACGATGGCCGACCCCGAGGGCAACGAGCTCGACGTCGTCGCCGACCCGGGCCACCCCCCAGTGGGGGCGTCCTAGAGGGCCTTGATGATGTCCTCGACGCGTTCCTTGGCGTCGCCGAAGAGCATCTGGCTGTTCTCCTTGAAGAACAACGGGTTCTGCACTCCGGCGTAGCCGGTCGCCATGGAGCGCTTGAACACGACGACGTTGCGCGCCTTCCACACCTCAAGGACCGGCATCCCGGCGATGGGGCTGCCGGGGTCCTCGGCGGCCGACGGGTTGACGGTGTCGTTGGCGCCGATGACGAGCACGACGTCGGTGTCGGAGAGGTCGCCGTTGATCTCGTCCATCTCCAGGACGATGTCGTAGGGGACCTTCGCCTCGGCGAGCAGCACGTTCATGTGCCCGGGCAGCCGTCCGGCGACCGGGTGGATGCCGAAGCGGACGTTGACGCCCTTCTTGCGCAGCTGCGAGGTGAGCTCGGCGACGGGGTACTGCGCCTGGGCGACCGCCATGCCGTAGCCCGGGGTGATGACGACGGTCGAGGCGTCACGCAGCAGCTCGGCGACATCCGCCGCGATGGTCTCGCGGTGCTCGCCGTAGTCCTTGTCGTCGCCGACCGACACCTCCTGGCCGAAGCCACCGGCGATGACCGAGAAGAACGAGCGGTTCATGGCCGTGCACATGATGTAGGACAGGATCGCGCCGGAGGAGCCGACGAGCGCGCCGGTGACGATGAGCAGGTCGCTGCCGAGCATGAACCCGGCGGCCGCGGCTGCCCAGCCCGAGTAGCTGTTGAGCATCGAGACGACGACCGGCATGTCGCCGCCACCGATCGATGCCACGAGGTGCCAGCCGAACGCCAGCGCGATGACGGTCATGACCAGCAGCGGGATGATCGAGTGCGACTGCACGAACCACACCAGCAGGCCGGCGGAGACGACCAGCGCGGCGAGGTTGAGCCAGTGGCGGGCGGGCAGCATCAGCGGCGAGGACTTGATCCGCGCGCTGAGCTTCAGGAACGCGACGATGGACCCCGTGAACGTCACGGCGCCGATGAACACCCCGAGGAACACCTCGACGCTGTGCACCGCGTCGGCGCCGTCGCCCTCGGTGAGGAACGAGTTGATGCCGACGAGTACCGCCGCCAGACCGACGAACGAGTGCAGCATCGCCACGAGCTCGGGCATCTGAGTCATCTCGACGACCCGGGCCCGCCACAGGCCGATGGCTCCACCGACCGCCATCGCGACGGCGATGAGCAGGAAGGTCGTCAGCGGGTGCGCCGAGCGGTCGAGCACCCCCCACACGGTGGCGGCGAGGGCCAGCGCCATACCGGTCACGCCGAAGGCGTTGCCCTCCTTGGCGGACTCGTGCTTCGACAGGCCCGCGAGGGAGAGGACGAACAGGACCGCAGCGACGATGTAGGCCGCCTGGACGAGGTTGAGGGTCATCGTGGCCTCAGTCCTTCCGGAACATCTGGAGCATGCGACCGGTGACCGCGAACCCGCCGAAGATGTTGATGCTGGCGACCGTGATGGCCAGCAGCGCCAGCACCTTGACGACCGCGTCGTCGCTGTCGACCTGGAGCAGGCCGCCGACGAGGATGATGCCGCTGATCGCGTTGGTCTCGGCCATGAGCGGGGTGTGCAGGGCGTGCGCGACGTTGGAGATCACGTAGAACCCGACGATGACCGCGAGCGCGAAGACCGTGAAGTGGCCGAGGAAGTCCGACGGCGAGCCACCTGCGACGAGAGCGAACAGCACAGCGGCCAGGGCCATGAGCACGTACTTGCGGCGGGGGTCACGCGGCTTCGGCTCTGGCTTGGGCGCCACCGGGGCGGCAGCGGCCGCGGGCGGCGCCGCACTCACCTGGACCGGCGGTGGGGGCCACAGGGTCTGGCCGTCGCGGCAGACCGTCATCCCCCGCTGCACGACGTCCTCGAGGTCGAGGACGACCCGGCCGTCCTTGCCCGGGGTGAGCAGCTTGAGCAGGTTGACGAGGTTGGTGCCGAAGAGCTGGCTGGCCTGCGTCGGCAACCGACCGGGCAGGTCGGTGTAGCCGATGATGCGCACACCGTTGGCCGTGGTGACGAGCTGGTCGGCGACCGAGCCGGCGACGTTGCCACCACTGGCCGCTGCCATGTCGACCACGACCGAGCCGGGCTTCATCGAGGCGACCATCTCCTCGGTGAGCAGCCGCGGAGCGGGGCGGCCGGGGATCAGGGCGGTGGTGATGACGATGTCGACGTCCTTGGCCTGCTCGGCGTACAGCGCGGCGGCCTTGGCGTTGAAGTCCTCGCCCATCTCCTTGGCGTATCCGGTGGCCGACGGCCCCTCGTCCTCGACGTCGATGCGCAGGAACTGCGCGCCCATCGACTCGACCTGCTCCCCCACCTCGGCCCGGGCGTCGAACGCGCGGACGATCGCGCCGAGGCTGCTGGCCGTGCCGATCGCGGCGAGCCCGGCGACGCCGGCACCGACGACCAGGACCTTGGCGGGCGGGACCTTGCCTGCCGCGGTGACCTGGCCGGTGAACAGGCTGCCGAACTCGTGCGCCGCCTCGATCACCGCGCGGTAGCCGCCGATGTTCGCCATCGAGGAGAGCACGTCGAGGGACTGGGCGCGGGAGATGCGGGGCACGGCGTCCATGGCGAGCGCGGTCACCCCGGCCGCCGTGAGGCTGGAGACGAGCGAGGGGTTGAGCGCCGGCGAGACGAGCGAGGCGAGGAACGAGCCCGGGCGAAGGAGCGCGATCTCGGCGTCGTTCGGCGCGTTCACCTTGAGGACGAGGTCGCTCGCCCAGGCCTGCGCGCCGTCCACGACGGTGGCGCCGGCCGCGGCATACGCCTCGTCGGAGAAGGACGCGAGGGACCCCGCGCCGCGCTCGATGACGACGTCGTAACCGAGGCCGAGGAGCTGCCCCACGGTCTTGGGCGTCGCGGCGACCCGGGTCTCCCCCGGCTTGGACTCTGCTGGCACACCGATCAGCACTGCTGCTCCCGTCATTGGGCTCGCGTGGTCGCCAACCTAGAGGGAAACCCGCAGCCGTGGGGTGAAGCTGTGAGCACGGTCGCGCCCGCCGTCCACAGCGTGGACGACGGGCGCGCAGGAGCCGGGGACCGACCGGCTCAGAAGAGCAGGCCGGTCACGATGAGGGCCATCAGGGCGATGAGGGTGATGGCGCCGAGGAACAGGCCGCCACCGATGTCGCGCTGCGACTCCTCGTAGGGGCGGTCGCTGTGCAGGTAGTCGTTCGGGTAGGTGCTGGGGTGCCGGCGGCGGTCGTGGGAGACACGCTCACGCGGGCTGCGCTCGGCGCGGTGGGCGCCGTGGACGCGGGTGGTGTTGGTGGTCAAGGAACTCACCTCCTTCGTGGTTACGCTACGTATCGTATCGTAACTCTCCGAGCTCTCGCCACTCGGCCCCGGGCCCTCGAGGGACCCGACGCACCGGAGCGCGACGGATCCCTCGAGGACCTCGGGGCGGGACGGGTATGGCGCGTGCGTCAGGCGTTGCCCGACACGTCGCCGTGCGGGACCGGCTGGCCGAGGCGGCCGGCCTGGTAGTCCTCGAACGCCTGGACGAGCTCGGCGCGGTTGTTCATCACGAACGGTCCGGCCCAGGCGACGGGCTCACGGATCGGCCGGCCGCCGAGGACGAGCAGGTCCAGGCCCGCGGCATACCGCTCCTGCTGGGTGCGGGCCGAGGAGACGCGCAGCGCGTCGCCCTTGCCGAGCACCGCCAGCTGGCCGGGGCCGATGGGCGTCTGGTCCGGGCCGACGAACCCGTCGCCGCTCATGACGTACACGAGGGCGTTGAAGTCCTTGGGCCACGGCAGGACGAGCTCCCCACCCGGGGCCACCGTCGCGTGGACCATCGCCATCGGGGTGTGCGTCGAGCCCGGTCCGGTGACGCCGCCGACCTCACCGGCGATGACGCGCAGCAGGCTGCCGCCGTCGGCGGAGGTGAGCAGACCGACCTCGGAGGAGCGCAGGTCCTGGTAGTGCGGGGCCTTGAGCTTGTCGACCTTGGGGAGGTTGACCCAGAGCTGGAAGCCGTGGAACAGCCCGCCACTGACGACGAGCTGCTCCGGCGGCGCCTCGATGTGCAGGATGCCCGAGCCCGCGGTCATCCACTGGGTGTCACCGTTGGTGATCGTCCCGCCGCCACCGAACGAGTCCTGGTGGTCGAAGATCCCGTCCATGATGTAGGTGACGGTCTCGAAGCCGCGGTGGGGGTGCCACGACGTGCCCTTGGGCTCGCCGGGGGCGTACTCGACGGCGCCCATCTCGTCCATGTGGATGAACGGGTCGAGGTCACGCAGGTCGACGCCCGCGAAGGCGCGCTTCACCGGGAAGCCCTCGCCCTCCGTGCCGGAGGGGGCGTCGGAGATGGCGCGGACCGGGCGCTGGACGGCAGCCGGCGCCACCGCGGGGACGCGGGGCAGGACGGTCAGGTCGGCGACGGTGACAGCTGGCATGGGACTCTCCTCGGATCGTTCAATATTCAACTATCGTGGTCAACGACCGGCGTCGTCAAGCCATTCCCGGACTCTTCGTCGTCCCCGGCGTTCGTGGCTCGCTCGGCGGCGTCGACGGCATCCGTGAGGAACCGCAGCACCGTCTCCCGCTCGGCCAGGGAGTAGGAGGCGATCGTCTCGCGCATGGTCGTGGCGATCGGGCCGAAGATGGCCGCCGCGACGCCCATCGCCTCGTCGGTCATCTCCACCGCCACCCGCCGCCGGTCGACCTCACTGTGGGTCCGACGCACGTGGCCGACCGACTCGAGGCGGCGCAGCAGCGCGGAGGTCGCGGGCGGGCTGAGCGACAGCCGGTGGGCGAGCTCACCGGGCGAGAGATCGCCGCCCGTGCGGCGCGCATCGAGCACGTGGGCCAGCGCGTTGAGGTCGGTGCGGTGCAGGCCGACGGCTCCGCCTCGGGTGTCGATGTAGCGGTCCATCTCGGTGGAGAACGCACGCAGGGCATCGATGATCTCCAGCGCGAGGGCGGGTCCGGCGGGACGCGGCGCGACGGGTCGCCCCGGGTCGCCGATCCGGGCGGAGGACGGGCCGGCGGTCGCGGGCGCGCCCTCGGGGGTGGGGTGCGTCATCGGCCCTCCTCTCAGGTGATCGGCACGGGATCGGCAGGGCGTGCCGTCCTCGGTTCGCGCGTCATTCTGCCGCACGCTACTGTTTCCATCGTAGAACTATTTCTTGGTAGAAGCGCACTGAACGTGATGGAGGAATGACGTGGCCGGCGGACATGGGTTCTCGGGGGCGGGTCGCGCCCTCGGCAGGTTGGTCGGGCCACGGGTCAAGTGGCTCGTCGTCGTGGTGGCCGTGCTGGTGTCGGCCGCGGCGTTCGCGTTCGCCGGCGAGCCGAAGGCAGTCTCGACCACCGCGGCCTCGCTGCCCGCCAGCGCCGAGGCCGCGCAGGTCACCGCCCTGCGCGAGAAGCTCCCCTCGAGCGGGGTGACTCCCGCCATCGTCGTCTACCGGGCCGCCTCGGGCGCGGTCGACACCCAGGCGGTCGAGGCCTCCCGTGACCGGGGCATCGCCGCCGTGAAGCAGTGGGCCCCCAGTGCCGCCGCCGCGGGCGGGGCCCCGACCACGGCGATCCCACCCCAGGTCTCGCAGGACAAGAGCACCGCGCTGGTCATCGTCCCCCTCAAGGCCGACCTGCCCGACGGGGCGAACTCCGAGGCGGTCACCGCCCTGCGGGCTGCCGTCCGCGACGGCCTGCCGCAGGGGCTGACCGCGACCGTCACGGGAGGACCCGCGTTCGGGGCGGACATCGGCGCGGTCTTCGACGGTGCCGACATCAAGCTGCTCGGAGCCACCGCCGGGGTCGTGGCGATCCTGCTGCTCATCACCTACCGCAGCCCGTGGCTGTGGCTCGTCCCGCTGACCGTCGTCGGCACCGGCGACCAGGTCGCCAGCAAGGCCCTGGCCGCGCTGTCCCGGTTCACCGAGGTCAGCGCCGACGGAGCCGTCACCGGCATCACCTCGGTGCTCGTCTTCGGCGCCGGCACCAACTACGCCCTGCTCATCATCGCCCGCTACCGGGAGGAGCTGCGTCGCACCGAGGACCGGCACGAGGCGATGCGCGACGCCCTCGGGTCCGCTGCTCCCGCGATCCTCGCCAGCGGCGGCACGGTGGTCCTCGCCCTGCTCAGCCTCGGCTTCGCCGACGACCCGTTCGCCCAGTCCCTCGGGTATGCCGGCGCGATGGGCATCGCGATCGCCCTCGCCTACGCCCTGCTCGTCCTCCCCGCCGCCATGGTGCTGTTCGGTCGGCGCCTGTTCTGGCCGTTCGTCCCGCGCGTGGGCACGTCCGATCCCAGTCACGCCGGGGTGTGGCGCCGGGTCGGCGACGTGGTCACCGGGCGGCCCGTGGTGGTCGGCCTCGCCGCCGTCGCGGTGCTGGTGACCCTAGCGCTCGGCGGGCTCGGCCTGTCGGTCGGCCAGTCCCCCAACGAGCAGTTCCTCGAGAAGCCCGAGGCGGTCGTCGGGCAGGAGCAGCTCGCGGCAGCGTTCCCGGCCGGGACGAGCGAGCCGGCGACCATCATCGCCAAGGCCTCGGCCGCCGAGGCCGTCACCACCGCCGCCCAGGGCGTCGAGGGCGTCCAGGAGGTCCGCAAGGCCGGGGGCGGAGGTGACCTCGTCGAGCTCAGTGCCGTCCTCGCGGCGGCGCCGGGCACCACCCAGGCCTTCGACCAGGTGCGGGCCCTGCGTACCGCCGTGCACGACGTCCCGGGCGCGAACGCCCTCGTCGGCGGTTCGGACGCCGAGGCCCTCGACGCCCGCACGACGACCGAACGCGACCGCCTGGTGCTCTTCCCCCTGATCCTCGGGATCGTCGTGCTGGTGCTGCTGCTCCTGCTGCGCTCGGTCGTGGCCGCCGTCGTCCTGGTCACCACCGTCGTCGCCACCTACGTCGCGAGCATGGGGGCGAGCTGGTTCGCGTTCCAGCACCTGCTGGACTACCCGCCGTTGGACGTCAGCACGCCGCTGCTCGCGTTCCTGTTCCTCGTGGCCCTCGGCGTCGACTACAACATCTTCCTCACCACCCGGGCCCGGGAGGAGGCTGCCGGGGGCGCGCACGCCCGCGAGGCGATCGTCAGTGCCCTCGCCGTCACCGGCGGCGTCATCACCAGCGCGGGCATCCTGCTGGCGGCGGTGTTCGCCGTCCTCGGGGTCCTGCCCCTGGTGCAGCTGGCCCAGATCGGCGTCATCGTCGGGTTCGGCGTGCTGCTCGACACGCTGCTCGTGCGGTCGGTCCTCGTGCCGGCCGTGGTCAGCCTGCTGGGCGAGCGGTTCTGGTGGCCCAGCCACCCCGCTGACCGCTGACCCACCCCGCTCCATACGAGTCGAGGTGCACGCCCCGGGATCCCCGGCGCGTGCACCTCGAACCGGCGCAGAGGTGGGGGCAGTGGCGTGGGTGAAGGGCGTCAGGTGCCGAGGCCGAGGTCGGCCACGGACTTCTCGCGCATCTCGACCTTGCGCACCTTCCCCGTCACGGTCATCGGGAACTCGTCGACGACGGTGACGTAGCGCGGGATCTTGTAGTGCGCGAGCTTGCCGGTCGAGAACTCCCGAACCGCTGCGGCATCCAGCGGCGTCGCCCCGTCCTTCATCCGGATCCAGGCGCAGAGCTCCTCGCCGTACTTCTCGTCCGGGACCCCGATGACCTGGGCGTCGAGGATGTCGGGGTGCGTGTAGAGGAACTCCTCGATCTCGCGCGGGTAGATGTTCTCGCCACCGCGGATCACCATGTCCTTGATGCGCCCGGTGATCTGGACGTAGCCGGTCTCGTCCATGACCGCGATGTCGCCGGTGTGCATCCACCCGTCGACGAGCACCTCGTCGGTCTTGTCCTGCTGCTCCCAGTAGCCGAGCATCACCGAGTAGCCCTTGGTGCAGAACTCGCCCGCCTCGCCACGGGGCAGCGTCTCCCCCGTCACCGGGTCGACGACCTTGATCTCCAGGTGCGGACCGACCCGGCCGACGGTGCCCACCTTCTGCTCGAAGGTGTCGTCGGTGCGGTTCTGCGTCGACACCGGCGACGTCTCGGTCATGCCGTAGGCGATGGTCACCTCGGTGATCCCCGACTCGATGAGCTTGGTCATCATCGTTGCAGGACAGGGAGATCCGGCCATGATCCCCGTGCGCACCGAAGACAGGTCGTATGACGCGAGGTCGGGCAGCGACCACTCCGCGATGAACATCGTGGGCACGCCGTACAGGGAGGTGCACTTCTCGTCGGCCGTCGCCCGCAGCGTCGCGGCAGGGTCGAAACCCGGTGCGGGGATGACCATCGCGGCGCCGTGCGTGGTGCACGCGAGGTTGCCCATCACCATCCCGAAGCAGTGGTAGAAGGGCACGGGGATGCAGACACGGTCGGCCTCCGTGTAGCGGCACAGCTCGCCGACGAAGTAGCCGTTGTTGAGGATGTTGCGGTGGGACAGGGTCGCCCCCTTGGGGAACCCGGTCGTGCCCGACGTGTACTGGATGTTGATCGGGTCGTGGCGGTCGAGCCCCGACTGGACCTCGGCCACCGCCTCGGGGGTGACCTCGTCGGCCCGGGACAGCAGGGCGTCCCAGCTGTCGCCCCCGAGGACGTACGACCCGACCACGTCGGTGCAGCTGTCGCGCACCTCGTCGAACATCGCCACGTAGTCGCTGGACCGGAACGACTGCGCGAGGAACAGGTGGGAGATCCCGGCCTGCTTGAGGACGAACTCGAGCTCGTGGGTGCGGTAGCTCGGGTTGATGTTGACCAGGATCGAACCGATCTTGGCGGTGGCGTACTGCACGACCGTCCACTGTGCACAGTTCGGCGCCCAGATCCCCACCCGGTCGCCCTTGGCGACCCCGACGGCCAGCAGCGCGCGGGCGAGGCGCTCCACCGCGGCGCCGAACTCGGCATACGTCCACCGGATCCCCTGCGCCACGTCGACGAGGGCCTCCCGCTCCCCGAAGCGCGCGACGGTCGCGTCGAGGTTGTCGGGGATGGTCTGCTCGAGGAGCGGCGGTTCGGTCTCTCCCACGGCGTGCGACAGCGATGTCATGGTTGCCATCCCATCCCCTCCCGGTCCCGATCACAAGCCCGAGGGACGGTCTGTCGTCCGGCGGAAACCCGGTGTCGACGAGCGGTCACGAGCGGGTAGCGTCGCGGGCGACATGAGCACCACTCTCAAGGCCTCTGGCCTCGCCGCCGGACACGGCGCCCGCGCCCTCTTCTCCGACCTCGACCTCGTCATCGGCCCCGGCGACGTCGTCGGGCTCGTCGGTGCGAACGGGGCCGGCAAGTCGACCCTCCTGCGCCTGCTCGCGGGCGAGGCCGAACCCGAGGACGGCACGGTCACCCTGACGCCTGCCGGCGCCAGCGTCGGCCACCTGCCCCAGGAGCCCGAGCGGCGGGACGGGGAGACCGTCGCGGGGTTCATCGGACGCCGCACCGGGGTGGCGGCCGCCGAGGCCGCGATGAACGCCGCGGCCGAGGCCCTCGCCGATGCGGCGCCGGGCGCCGACGACCGCTACTCCGCCGCGCTCGAGTCGTGGCTCGCCCTCGGCGGCGCCGACCTCGACGAACGCAGTGCCGTCACCGCTGCCTCCCTCGGGCTGGGTGTCGACCTCACCACTGCGATGACCGCGCTCTCCGGCGGCCAGGCGGCCCGCGCGGGCCTCGCCGCCCTGCTGCTGTCGCGCTACGACGTGCTGCTGCTCGACGAACCCACGAACGACCTCGACCTCGACGGGCTGGAGCGGCTCGAACAGTTCGTCAGCGGCCTGCGCAGCCCCGCCGTCATCATCAGCCACGACCGGGAGTTCCTCGCCCGCACCGTGACCCGGGTCGTCGAGCTCGACCTGGCCCAGCAGCAGGTCGCGGTGTACGAGGGCGGGTACGACAGCTACCTCGCCGAGCGCGAGGTGGCCCGGCGGCACGCACGCGAGGCCTACGAGGAGTACGCCGACACCCGCAGCGGGCTGGAGCAGCGGGCTCGGATGCAGCGCGACTGGGCCACCGTCGGCGTCAAGAACGCCCGGCGCAAGAAGGCGGACAACGACAAGTTCGTCACGGCGTTCAAGGTGGACTCCGCCGAGAAGCAGGCGGCCAAGGCGAAGCAGACCGACCGGATGCTCGAGCGGCTCGAGGTCGTCGAGGAGCCCCGCAAGGAGTGGGAGCTGCGGATGACCATCGCCGCGGCGCCGCGGTCGGGGTCGGTCGTCGCCAGCGCCTCGCGGGCCGTGGTGCGCCGCGGCGCCTTCACCCTCGGGCCGGTCGACGTCCAGGTCGACTGGGCCGACCGGGTCGTCATCACGGGCGCCAACGGTTCGGGCAAGACCACCCTCCTCGGCGTGCTGCTCGGCACCATCGCCGTCGACGAGGGCTCGGCCGGGCTCGGTTCCTCGGTGCGGCTCGGCGAGGTGGACCAGGCGCGGGCGCTCTTCCACGGACCGCAGACCCTGGCCCGTGCCTTCGGCGAGGCGCTGGCGGACTGGCCGGATGCAGAGGTCCGCACGCTCCTCGCGAAGTTCGGCCTCGGAGCGGAGCACGTGCACCGCGCGGCGGAGTCGTTGTCACCGGGCGAACGCACCCGCGCGGCTCTCGCCCTGCTCCAGGCCCGCGAGGTCAACCTGCTCGTCCTCGACGAGCCGACCAACCACCTCGACCTGCCCGCGATCGAGCAGCTCGAGCAGGCCCTGGACTCCTTCGGCGGCACCGTGCTGCTCGTGACCCACGACCGGCGGATGCTCGCCGACGTGAACGCCACCCGCCGCTGGCACGTCGAGGACGGCCGCCTCACCGAGCTCTGAGACGCCGAGCAGAGGGAGTGGGCGAGACCGGACCGACGGACCGACGGACCGACGGACCGACGGACCGGCTGCCGACGGACCCGGGGCGACCTAGCCGATGAAGAGGTCGGGCGCGAGCCCCTCGTCCTTGCCCGTCATCGAGTAGGGCGCGAAGTCGGCCACGCCGCGCGAGCGCAACAGGTCCTCGTCGATGATCGTCTGGCCGTTGAGTCCCTGGCCGGGGGTGCGAAGGATCTCGTAGGCCGCGTCGGCCACGATCTCGGGACGGCGGGCCATCTTGACCATCTGGTCCCCGCCGGGCAGGTTGCCGATCGCGTCGGTGGCGACCAGCGTCGCCGGCCACAGGCAGGTCGACGAGACACCCTTGCGGCCGAGCTCGTGGGCGAACCCCAGTGCTGCCAGCGTCATCCCGTACTTCGCCATCGTGTACCCGGGGTGACCGGCGAGCCAGCGCGGCTCGAGGTTGATGGGCGGGCTGAGGGTCAGCACCTTGGGGTCGGGCGAGGCGAGCAGGTGCGGGATCGCCGCCTTGGTCAGCATGAACGTCCCGCGCACGTTGACGTCCTGCATGAGGTCGTACCGCTTGGGGTCGAGGTCGGCGGTCGGGCTGAGGTTGAGGACGCTGGCGTTGTTGACGACCACGTCGATCCCGCCGAACTGTGCCGCGGTCTTCTCGACCGCGGCAGCGATGGTCTCGTCGTCGCGGATGTCGCCCACGATCGGCAGCGCCTGCCCACCCGCCTTCTCGATCGCGGCGGCGGCGGTGTGGATCGTGCCCGCGAGGCGCGGGTCGGGCTGGTCGGTCTTGGCGATGATGGCGATGTTGGCGCCCGCCTGGGCGGCCCGGATCGCGATCGCGAGGCCGATGCCCCGACTGCCGCCGGACATGATGATCGTGGTCCCGCTCAACACCTTCGTCATGGCCCGAAGACTAGTTACCCGCTGGTAGCGAAGGAACCCGCGGGACGAGTGGGTCTCGTCACGCGGGGGCCACCTGAGTGAGCGCGAACTGTCGGCATCCGGGCGGGATACCGACAGTTCGTGCTCACCGAGCCGCCGAGCTGGGGCGGCGCCGCCGGCTAGGAGCGGTCGGCGCGCGCCGCGAGACCGTTCGCGAGCTCGCTGGTGCGCTCCGCCTCGAGCCGTGCCCGGGCGACGATGGCCTCGGCCTCGGCGTGCGCCGCTGCGACGACCCGGTCGGCGGCCGCCTGCGTGCTGCGCAGGAGGGTGAACTCCAGGTCGTGCAGGACGTCCGCGGCCCGCTGCTGCGAGTGGCGTCCGGCTGCCGGGGCCTCGAGCTGCCGGATCACGGACTCCAGCCCGGTGTGGAACTGGCCCAGGGCCGCGTCCACGTCCCGGCCGAGACCGAGGAGCAGGTCACGGGCGGCGGTGATGGCCTCGTCACCGGCGTCGACCCGGCCGCGGACCTCGTCCTGGGCGCTGGTGAGGACGTCGAGCGCCGCAAGCGCGGTGAGCTCGTGCGAGTCGGACGGCAGCTCGGAGGCGAGCGCACGCTCGGCCCGGACTTCGGTGCGGCGGTCGGCCGAGACGGGGTCACCGTGCCGGTCGACCCGCGTCGTCCCCGACCGCGGGGCCCCCTCGACCCCGCGGTCCGCCTCGACCCCGCGGTCGGCCACGTCCCCACGGTCCGACTCGGCGTCGACCACGCGGCCCGCCTCGGTGTCCGCGTCGGTGTCGACGAGGGCATCGGCGTCGGTCTCGGTGTCGGCCTCGAGCGCCTCGGTGAGGGCCGGGGCCCCGGTACCGGTCGTGGCAGCGACAGCCGCCTCGTCACCCATGGACACGGTGGTGCGCAGCGGCACCTCCTTGATGAACAGCACCGCGACCAGGGCCACGACCGAGACCACGGCGGCGATGAGGAAGATGTGACCGGTCGCGTCGCCGTACGCCGCACGGACGATCTGGGCGACGGGCGCGGGCATCTCCTTGAGGTTCAGGGTCCCGCTGCTGGAGCCGCCGGCCGCGGCGGCCTGGGGACCGAGCTTGGCGAGCCCGTCGCGGATGTCGCCGGTCACCTGCGTGGCCAGCACCGCGCCGAGGGCCGAGACGCCGACCGCGCCACCGAGGGTGCGGAAGAAGGCGATCGTGGCGGAGGCGGCACCGACGTCGCGGACGTCGACGGTGTTCTGGACGGCCAGGACGAGGTTCTGCATCATGGCGCCGAGCCCGAAGCCCATGAGGGCCATCGCCAGGCCGATGTGCCACATCGGGGTGAGGTGGTCGATCGTCCCGAGCCAGGCGAGGCCGGCCACGAGGAAGAACGAGCCGCCGACGATGAACTTCTTCCAGCGACCCGTCCGGCTGATGATCTGTCCGGCGCCCGTCGAGGACACGAGCAGCGCCGCCATCAGCGGGATGGTGAGCAGGCCGGCCTTGGTCGGGGTGTAGCCGCGCGAGATCTGGAAGTACTGCGTGAGGAAGGTCGTGCCACCGAACATCGCGATGCCCACGGCAGCGCTGGCCAGGACGACGAGCCCCGCGGTGCGGTTCTTGAGGACCTTGAGCGGGACCATCGGCTCCTTGGCCCGGCTCTCCACCACGAGGGTGAGCGCAAGGGCGACGGCGGTGCCGACGAGGAAGTACGCGGTCTGGAGCGACCACCACGGGAAGTCGTTGCCCGCGAAGGTGATCCACAGCAGCGGCAGCGACGCGGTGATGGCGATGAGGACCGCTCCGAGGTAGTCGATCTTCGGGTTCCGCTTGATGGTGGGCACGTGCAGCGTCGCCTGGAGGATGAACAGGGCGATGACGGCGAGCGGGATGCAGACGAAGAACGTCCAGCGCCAGCCGAGCGAGCTGTCGACGATGACACCGCCGAGCAGCGGGCCGCTGACGGTGGAGACGGCCATGACGGCGCCCATGTAGCCGGAGTACCGACCGCGCTGTCGCGGGGCGATGATCGCGCCCATGATCGACTGGGTCAGGGCGGTGAGCCCTCCCATGCCGAGGCCCTGCACGACGCGGCAGGCGATGAGGAACCCGACGCTCTGCGACAGGCCGGCCCCGATCGAGCCGATGACGAAGATGACGAGGGACAGCTGGACCAGCAGCTTCTTGCTGAACAGGTCGGAGAACTTGCCCCAGATGGGGGTGCTCACCGTCGTCGCGAGCAGCGAGGCGGTGATGACCCACGTGTACTGGTGCTGGGTGCCGTTGAGGTCACCGATGATCGTCGGGAGGGCCGTGGAGACGATGGTGCTGCTGAGCAGCGCGGTGAACAGACCGGCGAGGAGGCCGGTCATCGCCTCGAGGATCTGCTTGTGGCTCATCTCGTCGGCGGCGGGGTGCACGGTCGCGGCGGGCGCGGGCGGTGCGGAGACGGTGGTTGCTGACATCAGTGGCTTTCCTGGCGGTTCTCGGGGGTGGGCTGGAGGGGAGTGGTGGCGTGCGTGGGCCGCAGGCTGGGAGCGAGCCCGGTATGGCGCGGCCCGCCTTGGTCGGCGGCGCGCAGGAGCGCCCGCTCGAGGTGGCCGAGGGTCTGCGGCATCCGGCGGACCTCCTCCGGGGGGACGTCGACCAGGGCGCCACCGAGGAGCTCGGCATACTCCCGCTGGATCGCGGCCAGCTGCTCGCGGCCCTCGGGGGTGAGGATGATGTGGCACGAGCGGGCGTCGGCCTCGTCGCGACGTCGCGTGACGAGCCCGTCCTCCTCGAGCCTGGGCAGCACGCGGCTGACGACCGAGGGGGCGACACCGGCGGCGACCGCGAGGTCGCCGGGGCGGGCCTGCTCGTCCTCGGCGTGAGCGAGGGCCTTGAGGACGGCCAACGGTGTGCCCGACGCGCCGAGCTGGTCGTGTCGCTGGCGGGCGACGGCGCGGCTGGCGCGGATCAGGCTGGCGAGGGCGGCGATGACCTCATCGGGGTGGTCGGGCCCGGATGTCCCGACAGGCTTGGGCGCGAGGGTGGAGGCCACGACAACTCCTTTGGTTGCAGAACACAACTGTATATCTACATGGTTGCGCTATGCAACTTGATTCCGATGAGGTCCTCGCCGGGAGGGCGCGCCGAAGCCGCCCGTGCTGCGGGGACGGCGGGGACGGGTGGCCGGCCGAAGGCAGCCGGGACAGGTGGCCGGCTCAGACGGCGGTGTCGTTGAGCAGGCGCAGGAGGCGCGCGAGCTCGGCGATGTCCTGCGTCTCCCAGGTGGTGAGCTGCTGGCGCAGCCGTTCCCTGCGCCCCTCGAACGACTCCTCGAGGGCCCGCGAGCCCTCCGCCGTGAGGCGGACCTGACGGGCCCGGGCGTCCAGCGGGTCCGGGATGCGCTCGATCAGGCCGAGCTCCTCGAGCACCGCGAGGTTGCGGCTCATCGTCGACTTGTGCAGCCCGAGGACGTCGGAGATGTCGCCGCCCCGCGCGCCCCCGCCGGCCTCGGCCAGGTCGCGGACGGTGACGAGCACGGCATACCCGGAGGCGTCCAGGTCCGGGTGGACCTGGGAGGCGGTCCGCTGCTGGGAGCTGCGGGCCCGGCGCAGCAGCCTCGTGAGCTCGACCTCGAGCTCGCCGAGGGGGGTCCGGGGTGACATGGCCGAAGCCTAGGGGTGAGAGCCTCCCGCGGGGAGCCCTTCCGGGCCGTAGCCGCGGCGCAGGGGCCTCGAGCCCGTGTCAGGGTGGGTCCGTGCACGGACGTCAGCGGTTCCACGGTCGGATCGCGGGGGTGGGCAGCACCTCCGGGGTCCGGGTCGTCGTGGGCCGCTGGGACCGGTCCCCGATGGGGGCGTTCGCGGACGTCATGCTCGAGCAGCCGGACGGCCACCGCGTGCTCCTCGCCCCGGACACCGCCGTCGCGGAGTTCGTGTCCGACACCTACGTGTTCGACGAGGTGGTGGTCACCGGGGTCGACGTCTCCCCCGTTGCGGGAGGCATGGGCGAGGGCTGGGCGGTGACGGCCGGCGAGCTGCGGCTCTCCTTCACCGTCGGGAGGCGCGCGCCCCTCGGGTGGGCGCTGCGCGCCCTACCGACGCCCGTGGCCTCGAGCACCGCCTTCGCCACTGCCGCCGACCCCGTGGCCCGCACCCTCCTGCGCGGCGTGAGCACCCGCGGACAGGCACGGTCCGGACGACGTGAGTGGTACGGCGCGCTCGACCTGCACCGCGTCACCTCGCTGACCGGGTTGTGGCGCGGCACCGACCTGGGCGAGCTGGCCCCGGTCGACCCGCCCTGCCGGTTCGGCTTCTCGTCCACGCCGCGCGCGCCCGGGGTCACCTCGGTCGTGACCACCGTCGAGGTCCTGGCCGGGTAGGGCCCTCAGAGGACGACGGCAGCGCCCATCGCCACGGTGCGGTCCTCGGGGAGGTGGAAGTACTCGGTCGGGGACGCCGCGTTGTGCGCGAGGCCGACGAACAGCCGCTTGCGCCAGGTCCGCATCTCACGGCCCTGGCCGCGCTGGATGCTGATCCGGGACAGGAAGTAGTAGGCCTCGGCGGGGTCGATGTCGATCAGGCCCAGGTCCCGGGCGCGGGCCATGGCCTGCGGCACGTCCTGGTCCTCCTGGAAGCCGAAGCTCACCGTGAGGTGGTCGATGGCGTCGTACGGGTCGCCGAGCGGGTCGACCTCGAACCGGTCGGCCTCGGCGACGACCGGGACGTTGGCCGAGCGGGTGGTCAGGATGAGGACGTGCTCGTGCAGCACGTGGTTCACCGTCGCGTTCTCCCGCAGGGCGAGCGGGGTCGTGTCCTTGTCGACGTGCAGGAAGACCGCGCTGCCGGGCACCTGGGTCACCGGGTCCGTGCCCAGCCACTCCACGAAGGGCGCCAACGGCCCCTCCATCTCCACCCTGCGCTGGGTGACGAGCGTGCGCCCGCGCTGCCAGGTGAGCATGACCGTCGCGACGACCACGGCGACGAGGATCGGCAACCAGCCGCCGTGGACGACCTTGGTGAGGTTGGCGGCGAAGTAGGTCAGCTCGAGCACCGCCAGGGGGATGCCCAGCAGGAGCAGCCGGCCGCGGCTCCAGCCCCACGCCGACTCGGCGAGGAGCAGGAAGAGGGTCGTCGTGATGAGGAACGTCCCGGTCACCGCCAGCCCGTATGCCGTGGCGAGCCTCGCCGAGGACTGGAAGGTCACGAGCAGGATGAGGACGCCGACGAAGAGGGTCCAGTTCACTGCCGGGACGTAGATCTGGCCCCGCTCGACCTTCGAGGTGTGACGGACCGTCAGGCGCGGGAGGAAGCCGAGGCGTTCGGCCTGGCGGGACACCGAGTACGCACCGGAGATGACGGCCTGCGAGGCGATCACGGTCGCCAGCGTGGCCAGGACCACGAGCGGGATCTGCGCCCAGTCCGGGGCCATGAGGAAGAACGGACTGCGTGCCGACGTCGGCTCCTCGAGCAGGAGGGCTCCCTGGCCGAGGTAGTTGAGGGTGAGGCAGGGGAAGACGACGAAGAACCACGCCCGGCGGATCGGTGAGCGGCCGAAGTGACCCATGTCGGCATACAGGGCCTCGGCACCGGTGATGGAGAGCACGACCGCACCCATCGCCACGAAGGCGACGAACGGCCGGTCCACCACGAAGAGCAGGGCGTAGGAGGGCGACAGGCCGCGCAGGATCGCAGGGTCACGCGCCACCTGACCGATGCCGAGCACCCCGAGGACGGCGAACCAGAGCACCATCACGGGCCCGAAGAACCGTCCGACGAGCTGGGTCCCGAACCGCTGGACCACGAACAGCCCGGTGATGATGACCGCGCCCAGCGGGACCACGAGGTGGCCGAGGCCGGGAGCCGGCACCGCGAGGCCCTCGATCGCCGACATCACCGAGATGGCCGGGGTGATGACGCTGTCGCCGTAGAAGAGGGACGCGCCGAGCACGCCGAGCACCATGACCAGGCCGAACCTGCGTCCCCCGGGCCGCACCGACTGACGGGCCAGGGCGGCGAGCGCCATGACGCCGCCCTCGCCGTCGTTGTCGGCGCGCAGGATGAACACGACGTACTTGACGCTGACGACGAGCGTGATCGACCAGAAGACGAGGGAGATCACCCCTAGACGTCGCCTGGGGTGGTCTCCACGGCGTTGTGGTCGATCGAGAACACGGTCTGCACCGCGTAGAGAGGGCTGGTGCCGATGTCGCCGAAGACCACGCCCAGGGCGCCGAGGGCCAACGGCACCCAGCCCTTGCGCCTGCCGAACTCGTCGTTGCTCACGAGCGATGATCCTCGCACGCCGCGTGGTGGGAACTGGAAGACTGGTCGCGTGCGCCGAATCACCCAGTCCCGCAAGCTCCACCAGGTCCGCTACGACGTCCGCGGGCCGATCCTCGTCGAGGCCCAGCGCCTCGAGGCCGAGGGGCACAAGATCCTCAAGCTGAACATCGGCAACCCGGCTCCGTTCGGGTTCGAGGCGCCGGAGGCCGTGCTGCAGGACATGGTCCACCACCTGCCGAACTCCCAGGGCTACAGCGACTCCCGCGGCATCTACTCGGCCCGGACGGCGGTGGCGCACTACTACCAGTCACGCGGCCTCACCGACACGCACGTCGACGACGTCTTCATCGGCAACGGCGTGTCCGAGCTGATCTCCATGGTGCTCACCGCGTTCGTCGACGACGGCAACGAGATCCTCGTCCCCGCGCCCGACTACCCCCTGTGGACCGGCGCGGTCACGCTGGCCGGCGGGACACCCGTCCACTACCGCTGCGACGAGTCGAACGGCTGGAACCCCGACCTCGAGGACATCGAGTCGAAGATCACGCCGAACACCCACGCCCTGGTCGTCATCAACCCGAACAACCCGACCGGCGCCGTCTACGGCGAGGACGTCGTGCGCGGGCTGGTCGACATCGCCCGCCGCCACGACCTCGTCCTGCTGTCCGACGAGATCTACGAGAAGATCCTGTTCGCCGACGCCAACCACCAGCCGGTGCACCACCACACCGCGACACATGCCGGCGACGACGTCCTCTGCCTCACCTTCAGCGGGCTGTCCAAGGCCTACCGGGTGTGCGGCTTCCGCGCCGGCTGGGTCATGGTCTCCGGGCCGAAGGCGATGGCCGCCGACTTCCTCGAGGGCCTGACCCTGCTGGCCAACATGCGCATGTGCGCCAACGTCCCCGGCCAGCACGCGATCCAGACCGCCCTGGGCGGCTACCAGTCGATCGAGGAGTACATCCACCCCGGCGGCCGGTTCTACGAGCAGAGCAAGACGGCCTGGCGCCTGCTCAACGAGATCCCCGGCGTCTCCTGCGTCGAGCCGCACGGCGCCCTCTACTGCTTCCCCCGGCTCGACCCCGAGGTCTACGCCATCGAGGACGACCAGCAGTTCGTCATCGAGCTGCTGCGGGAGAAGAAGATCCTCGTCACCCACGGCACCGGCTTCAACTGGTTCGAGCCGGACCACTTCCGCCTCGTCACCCTCCCCGACGTGGAGGTGCTCACCGAGGCGATCGGCCGGATCGCGGAGTTCCTCGAGACCCGGCGCGCCTGAGGGGTCTCAGAGGTTGCCGGCGAGCTCCCGGATCCTGCGGATCGCGTCGTTGACGTTGTTCGGCGCCGAGGACGCCAGCGCCTCCTTGACCAGGCCCTCCCAGGCGTCCTGACCGGTGCCGAGCAGGTGCTTGTACTCGTCCTGCATGTTGATGAGCCGAATCCGCTCACCCAGCGTCAGGCCCTCACCGCCGGGCATCGCCTTGATCCGCTCGGCCCACTTGAGGTTCCGTGAGGGGATGTCGCCCCACTTGAGCTCGGGGTGGTTCGGCACGGAGTAGCGGTCGCCGAGGAAGCGCGGGATGTCGTTGAGGATGTCCTTGAGTCCGCTGGTCAGCTCGTCGAGCGAGTGGACCGAGCTCTTCAGGCCCTTGAGCTTGGGCCCGATCTCCGCGACGAGGGCGGAGACGCGGCTGGTCGCCTGGTGGATGACGAGCGGGGTGGCCGCACCGAGGGTGATGACGAGCTCGGCGACGTAGCTGCACAGCGCCCCGACGATCTGGGCGAGGGCGTCACGCACCAGCCCGTGGACCAGCTGGACGAGGCCGGCCGCGCCGACGAACCCGTACGAGATGGCGTGCGCCCCGTTGCTCACCAGGCCGTACTTGTCGGTCATGTCCTTGACGTGCTTGCGGTAGGACTCCAGGGCCTCGCCCTGCATGTGCCCCATCTGGGCCTCGGCATGCCGGGCGTAGTCGGCCTTGATGCGGTCGAGCTCGTTGCGGACGTTGCTCCAGGTCTCGGAGAAGGCGGCGACCTCCTCGGGGTTGCCCGTCAGCTCGTCGAACCAGTCCTTGATGGGGTTCAGGTGGTCGATGACCCATCCGATGCCGGCAGCGAACAGGCTGCCGAGCGGGTCGGAGACGGTGGCGTAGATGTCGACGCCGACGGCGCCGGCCGACAGGGCCTGGTCCACCCACGAGTCGCCGTTGATCGACTCGCACAGGGTCATGCCCGAGTCGAGCAGCCCCGCGCCGGAGTGCCAGGACCGTTCGCCGGGAGTGGCGACGAGGCCGCTCACCGGTAGCCCCGCATGCGGGCGTCGACGTTGCCGTCGGTCGTCTCGGCGTTGGTGGCGAGCTGGCGCAGGTTGGTGCCGGTCTCGCCGAGGTCGGACGCCAGGCCCTCGATGGCCATCCGCCCGGCTGTGGCGACGACGGCGGCGATCCCCGCCAGCGCGACGTTCATCAGGCCGAACGCCTCGGCCGACATCGTGGTCGAGACCGCCGAGCTCGCCTGGCTGGTGCGGGAGCGCAAGGACTCCACGGATGAGGCGTGGGCGCGGACGCCGTCGGCCTCGAGATCGATACGCATGGACAAGCGCCCCCTTTGACCTGATTCCCCCTGTGGACGGCACGATGCTAGGGCGTCTCCCGCCCGGTTCGCCATGGGGAGCGCTCCCCGGGCCCGTCATGGCTAGGGTGAGCGACATGACCGCTTTGGCCCCCTTCGCCACCGACGACTCGGGTGTCACGCTCTTCGTCTGGCTCGCCCGGCTCTTCCTGCTCGTCGTGGCGGTCCTGCTCGTCGCCGTCCTGGCGTGGCTGTTCTGGCTCTTCCCGGTGCGCGTCGCCAAGGAGGCGGTGCGCGCCCGACGGCTCGGTGACTGGTGGGCGCCGTTCACCCCGCGTGAGGACGGCCGCTACGGCCCGCTCGCCGAGAACCGCTGGTGGTCGGTCTTCCGTGCCCCAGAGCGACGCGAGCCCAGCGACCTGGCGTGGCGCTGGGCCGCCTGGGCGTTCGTCGCCGTGGCCCTGACGCTGGGTGTCCTGCGCGGCCTGCAGCAGGCGGTCCTGCTGGTCGCCGGCGGGTGGTCCTGAGGCCGGTCAGCGGCCCCAGGTGACGTGCGTGCCCTCGTCCGGGGGCAGCACCCTCGCCGTGCCGGGGAACCGCGTCTCCAGCGAGGCCGACACGGTGGCGGCGTCGTCGGAGTCCTCACCGAAGGCCTCGCGAGCCGAGGCCCGGATCTGCTCGGCGAGGTCTCGCTGCGCCGCGCCGATCGCCTCCAGCACGCGACGGGAGACCTCCTCGCCACCGTCCCTGGCCGAGCGGTCCGGGACCTTGAGGTCCGTCAGCGCACCGCTGGAGGCAACCACGGCAGCCACGCCCTCGTGCTCGCCCTCGCCCGAGAGAGCGGTCAACGACTCGCGCCAGGCGAGCGCCGTGCGGGTCCGCGCGGCCAGGGCGTCGAGCTGCATCGGGGTGGGGGGCGGGTCGCCGGGAACCCAGCGCGAGATCTCGGGTCCGGTGCTCACCAGGTGCCCCCTCGGGTGTCGCGGGGACCTGCCGGGGGTGCGTCCGGGTGTGCGGTGACGTTGTCGGCCGCGACCTCCTCGGCGAAGTGCCGGGTGGCTGCGGAGTCGGCGCCCCATGTGGCAGCACTGCTCTCGGCCGCCTTGCGACGCACCTCGTCCTGGGCCTGCGCGGTGGCCGACAGCACGGCATACGCCACCGTCTGTCCGCCGCGGGCGGCCACGGCGTCGGTGACCGACAGGCCGGTGACCATGCCCTGCAGGTCCACCTCGACCCTCACTCCGCCGCGCTCGGCGGTGCCGGTCCCGGTGATGCGTTCGACCTCGTGCACCCACGCGTCGGCCTTGGCCGCCCGGTCGTGGGCGCCCGCGATGTCCTCGTCGATCTGCCTCAGCGAGGTCTCGAGGTCGCGAGAGCTGCGACGGTCCTGTGCGCTGTTCCCCTCAGTCACGTGCACCACCCTAGCCACGCTTTGCCAGACTGTGCGGCGTGAACCCGGCCCGCACCGCACCGACGCCGACGCTGCTCGCCGTCGTCGCCGCGGGTGGGGCGCTGGGTTCGCTCGGCCGGTATGCCGCCGGGCTGGCCCTGCCGCACGTCACCGGCGACTTCCCGTGGGCGACGTTCCTCGTCAACGTCACCGGCTCGTTCGCGATGGGCCTGCTGGTCGCGTGGGTGCTGTCGATGACCGACCCGCACCCGGCCCTGCGGCCCTTCCTCGGCGTGGGGGTCCTCGGGGGCTGGACCACGTTCTCCTCCTTCGCGCTCGACGTGCACGCGATGGGAGGTGCCGGGCGCCCCGGCCTCGCCCTGGCCTACGTCCTCGCGTCGTTCCTCCTCGGCCTGGTGGCCGTCGGCCTCGGGCTGGGGGTGGGGCAGCGCGTCCTCGGTGACCTCCGGTGACGGGCGTCGCCGGTGCCCTGCTGGTGGCGGCGGGGGCGGTCGTCGGGGCACCGCTGCGCTTCCTGGTCGACCGTTGGGCCCGCGCCCGCTCCGACGCCGGCACCATCCTCGGGACGCTGGTCGTCAACGTCGCTGGTTCCCTGGTCCTGGGCCTGGTCGCCGGGTGGGCCACGGCACCCTCCTGGGTGATGCCGTTGGTGGGCATCGGGTTCTGCGGCGCCCTGACGACGTTCTCGACGCTGGCCTTCGAGACCTGGGTGCTCCTCGAGCGACGCGAGTGGCGACCGTTCGCCGCGAACCTCACCCTGTCGCTGGGACTCGGCCTCGCGGCAGTCTGGCTCGGCTGGGTCCTCGGCACGCAGCTCTGACCCGGCCGAGCCGTCCGCCTCAGCCCTGCTGGTGGTGGTCGTCGTCGGTCGGCTCCGGGGCGGTCGCGAGCCCGGCGGTGGCCGGGAAGGCGCGGGCCGCCAGCCCGGCGAGCACCATCAGGCCCGCGACGATGCACAGGGCCACCTGGAACGCCGGGCCGAACAGCTCCGACGGGACCCGTGAGGACCCTGCGTCGACGACCGAGAAGAACACCGTGCCGATCACGGCCACCCCCGCGGCGTTCGCGAGCTGGCCGGTGGTGCTGAACAGCCCCGACGCCGAACCCGCGTGCTCGACCGGGACGTCGGCCAGTGTGAAGGCGCCCACCGGCGCGACCATCAGGCCGAACCCTGCTCCCGACACCATCAACCCCGGCAGGAACGCCCAGGTCAACGTCGACGCGTCGGCACCGTGCACCGTGGCTGCCATGACCAGCGCGCCGACGGCCCAGGTGGCGCCACCGAGCATGAGCACCCTGCGCCCGATGCGTGGTCCGAGGACGGCAACACCGAGTCCTGCGGTGACCGTGGTCGTCAGGGCGAACGGGAGCCCGGCGAGACCAGCCTTGAGCACCGACCACCCCAGGCCGGCCTGGAAGTAGATCGTCTGGGCGATGAACAGGGCCCCCATCGCGGCGAACATGAAGGTGTAGACACCCGAACCGGCGGCGAACGCGCGACCCCGGTACAGGCTGAGCGCCACGAGCGGCTCACGACCGCTGGACTCGGACCGGCGCTGGACGGACACGAAGGCGACGAGCCCCACGACGCCGACCGCCATCACGGCATACACCCAGGCGGGCCAACCCAGCTCGCGTCCCATGGTGAGCGGGTAGAGGACGGCGAGCAGCGACCCGGCGAGCAGGGCGACGCCGCGGGCATCGAGTCGGGGACGGGTGACCGCCACCGACTCCGGCACCCAGCGCAGGGCGGCGACGACGGCGAACACCCCGACGGGGACGTTGACGAGGAAGATCGAGCGCCACCCGATGCCCAGGATGTCCGCCTCCGTCAGGAGCGCCCCCACGACCGGTCCGGCGACGGCCGCGGTGCCGGCGAGGCCGGTGAACAGGCCCATGGCCTTCGCGCGCTCGTGCGGGGCGTACATCACCTGGATGCTCGAGAGCACCTGCGGGATCATCGCCGCGGAGGCGAGGCCCTGCAGCGCCCGGAACACGACGAGTGCCTCCGGCGTCGGGGCCAGCCCGCACGCCGCGGAGAGCACGGTGAACCCCACCAGGCCCGCGACGAACATCCGCTTGCGCCCGAGGAGGTCCCCGAGCCTGCTCCCGGTGATCAGGCCCACCGCGAACGCGAGCGGGTAGGCCGCGACCATCCACTGGAGCTGGGAGGCAGTGGCCCCCAGCCCGCTCTCGATCGTCGGGAGGGCGACGTTGACGATGGTGTTGTCGAGCAGCTCCATCGTCGAGGCCAGGAACAGGCTGAGCAGGGCGATGGTGCGGGCCCGGCCCACGGGAAGCGCGCTGCGGGCGATGACGCCCTCGAGGGCCGGCGGGTCGAGCTCGGTGGGCTCCGGCCGGGTGGTGGCTGTCGCGGTCATGGTCGTCTCCTTGACGGTCGTGGTCGAGGTCTTCGACCACCACGCTAGGGAGACTTCCGGCCACTTCCTGACCGCTTTGTGGGCCATGCTGGATCCATGGCCAACACCAGCTCCCGCACCCTGCGACTGCTGTCGCTGCTGCAGACGCACCGCTTCTGGGCCGGACCGGACCTCGCCGGCCGGCTCGAGGTCTCCGAGCGCACGCTGCGCCGCGACGTCGAACGACTCCGCGAGCTGGGGTATCCCGTCGACTCCGTCCGCGGCATCGAGGGTGGGTACCAGCTCGGCGCCGGGGCGACGATGCCGCCGCTCACCGTCGAGGAGGACGAGGCCATCGCCATGGTCGTGGCCCTCAACGGGGCCGCGCAGCTCACCGCCGGCCCGCTGGCCGAGGCCTCCGTCAGCGCCCTGTCGAAGGTCGTCCAGGTGCTGCCGCCGAAGCTGCGTCGCCGCGCCGAGGCGTTGCGGGCCGTCACCGACGACTCGCCCTTCGCCGAGGCTCCGACCGTCCACGCCGACGTGCTCGCGACGGTGGCGCAGGCCACCCGCGACGCCGAGCGGGTCCGGTTCACCTACCAGGCGCGTGGTGGCGTGGGTGCGGGCGAACCCGTCCGGCGGCACGTCGAACCGCACCGCCTCGTCACGGTGGGTCGGCGGTGGTACCTGCTGGCCTACGACCTCGACCGGCAGGACTGGCGGTCGTTCCGGCTCGACCGCCTCAGCGAACCATCCGGGACCCGCGCCCGGTTCCGCGCCCGTGAGGTCCCCGGTGGTGACGCGGCGGCATACGTGCGGAAGGGGCTGTCCCGCAACGAGATCGGCAACTCGCTCCGCGTCCTGGTCCACGCGCCGAAGGGGGCCGTCGAGGAGCAGATCTCCCGATGGGCCACGGTGACCGCCGTGGACGCACACTCCTGCCGGGTCGAGATGGACGGGCGGCAGGCGAGGTGGGCGGCGTTCGGTCTCGGGGTGCTCGAGGCACCGTTCACGATCGAGGAGGCCTCCCCGGAGGTGCACGAGCTCCTCGCGCGGTGGGGGGAACGGTTCACCTCGGCGACCGCTGGCAGCCGTCGCTGACACCCCTCGCTGACACACTCGGACCATGACGAAGACGTGGCAGCTGACGGTGGACTGTGCGGACACCGGGCGAGTGGTCGAGTTCTGGTGCGCCGCACTGGGTTACGTGCCCGAGCCCGCACCACAGGGGTGGTCGAGCTGGTTGGAGTACTGGCTCGCGGCGGGGATCCCGCAGGAGGACCTCGTCGGCGCCGAGAACGGCAGCGGCGCGATCCTCGATCCCGAGGGCGTCCTCCCGCGCATCTGGTTCCAGGAGGTGCCCGAGGGCAAGACCGTGAAGAACCGGCTCCACATCGACGTGCGTCACACGCCGGGTCGCGACGCGATGCCGTATGCCGAGCGGCGCGCGAGCCTCGAGGCGGAGGTCGAGCGGCTGGTCGCCCTCGGGGCGAGCATCGCCCGCGTCAACGCCCCCGAGGGTGCCGACTACTTCGCGGTGACGCTGCACGACCCCGAGGGCAACGAGTTCTGCATCAGCTGACTCGCCTCACCCGGCTCAGTGCCGGGGTGCGGACCGGCGCTCGCGGATCTTCTTCCTGGCCAGCGGCAGGCCGACGACGGCGAGCAGCTTCCAGACGATCCAGCCGAGGACGGTGAACAGGTTGCGCTTGGGGCGGCTCATGGAGGTCCTTTCGAGGTACGTGGGTGGCATGACAGTTCGTTGCATGACAGGTGGCATGACAGTCGTGGCATGACAGGTGGCATGACAACGGCCTGCCGCCGTCCGTGACGTCGGCAGGCCGTTGATCGAGCAGTCAGCCCTTGAAGACGTCCTTGACGTCCTCGCCGGTCTTCTTGACCTTGGCCTCGGCCTGGTCGGCCTGGCCCTCGGCCTCGAGGCGCTCGTTGTTGGTGGCGTCGCCGATGGCCTCCTTGGCCTTGCCGGTGAGGTCCTGGGCGGCGTTCTTGGCCTTGTCTGCGATTCCCATGAGGGGTCCCTCTCTCTTCGTTGGTCCTGGCCGCGGGATTCGGGTCAGGAGTCTGGGTGGTGCGGGTTGCCTGGTCCGCGTCAACGGAGTCGGCGTGCGGTCCGTTCCGGTCGGGCGACCCTGACGCGGTAGCGGGCCGGGACGGTCCCGTCGGTGGCTCGGGCCAGCTCGGCCCCGACCTCGGCGATGGCCGTGCGGACGTGCCCGAGGTCGGCACGGGAGTCGACGGTGGCCGTCACCTCGACGGCGCCCGACGCCCTGCCGCCCAGGGCGGCGCCCTTGGCGGAGCGGACCGAGGGAGCCTCGGCGAGCCGGTCCGCCGTGGCGGACGCGAGCGCATCGAGGTCGATGCGCAGCCGTCCCTCGGGACCGGACCCGGCGAGGGGGTGCGTGGCGAGCTTGCGCGACGGGGCGTGGGCACCGATCCAGCGCAGGGCGACCAGGGCCAGCAGCACTGCCGCCGCGCCGAGCGCCCAGGGCCACCACCCCTGCTCCGGGAGATCGGTCGCCCACGCGGCATCGAGCTTCGTGGGCAGCTGGGCGACGAGGTCGAGCTGCCACGCGATGCCCGCGACGCCGACCACCACGAGCACGAGCCCGACGACCAGGACCACGACGCGGTCGACCGCGGCGGCGAGGCGGGTCATGAGGCACCTCCGGTGGTCGACGTCTTGATGGACAGGGACGGAGTCGGTGAGAGCTCGGAGAGGGCACGCTCGACCTGCGAGCGGACGTCGGCGACGACCGGGGACGTGTCCTGTGCCGTCGTGGTCACGCGGACCCGCACGCCTCTGCGGCTGGTGGAGGCCCGGGCGTCGAGGACGCCGTCGGCGGTCAGCGCGGCCGTCTGCGCGAGGCGGGCCGTGTCCGACCGGTCGACCCAGATGGCCCCGCTGGTGCCGAGCTCGACGTCGCGCCTCGGCCTCGGCCTCAGGGCCGCGACGACCAGCCACAGTCCGACCAGCGCGACGACGACCCCGACCGGGACCATCCACGCCTGCGGCTGCAACCCGTCGACGGCACCGAGCGCCGCCGTGGTCCAGGGGCGACCGGTGACGGCCCCGGCGATGACGAGCGTGTCGCGGCCCAGCACCGCGGCGAGCGCGAGCAGCAGCACGGCGAGGAGCACGGCGATGCCAGCCGCTGGAGGCGCGCCTGCAGGTTGCAGCGGTGCGCGCGGCTCCACCTGCTGTGGCCCGGTGGTCGCCGAGGACTCGGCGCTGGTCCAGCCCTGACTGATCGGACTGCTCATTCGACCCTCCTCGGAGGTCTCCCCGCCGAGGCGGGGAGGATCTGGCTGATGGTCACGTCGACCGCGTCGACGGTCAGGCCGAGCAGGTCCACGAGGGCGGAACCGACCGCCTCGCGCACCGCGTCGGCGGTGGCCGCCAACGGTGTCGGCCAGGTCACCGCCAGCTCGAGGCTGGCGCGTACCCGGTCACCGGCGCGGTCCGCGTCGACCCGTGGGTAGTCGCGGTGCGTCACGACGTCGAGACCGCTGGAGTGGCGCAGGACGCCCGGTACGCCGAGCGCCGCACGCTCGCAGACGTGCTGGACCACGGCATCGCGCAGGACCAGCGCGCCGCGCGTCGCAGGGTCGTCCACCGCTGCCACGGAGGTGTCCGGCGTCCTCTCGCGAACCGCAGCGGTGCTCGGGTCAGCCACGGCCGCGACCGCGGAACAGGCCGCTGAGGTCGAGCTCGCCGTCACGCTGGCCGCCCAGGAGGTACCCGACGATCCCGAGGACCAGGGCGATGAGGAAGCCGGTGAAGCCGCCCGCGGCAGCGGCGATGCCGAGCAGCAGGCCGGCGAGGAGGCCGACGGTGGAGGTGGTCATGGTGCACTCCTAGGTGGTGGTGCGTCGGCGGGGCCGACACGGCATACGGGGTGGGTGGGGGTGGGCGGTCGTGCCCGGTGGAGGGGCGGTCGGGTTCAGCGGACCCGGCGGTGGCTGCGGCGCCGTCGGAGCAGGAGGTGACGGCGCCCCCGGCGCCGCCAGAGCTCGAGACGACCCCGGCGGGTGCGGCGCACCTGCACCGCGCCCACCGGGGTGCCGAGGCGGCCGGTCTCCCCCTGCAGCAGGCCGAACGCCTCGTCGACAGCACTCAGCGCATCAACGAACGCCTCGGTGCTGCCGCCCAGGTCCGGGTGGTGCAGCCGGGCGGCGCGTCGTCGCGCTGCCCGCCACTGCTCGCGGTCCCCGGTCCCGGGTCGGTCGGGGGTCATCAGGGGACGACGTCCTCGACCGTGACGTGCACCGGGGTACCGACCTGCTCGGCCACGGCGCGGCGGACCGCGTCAGCGGTCTCCCGCACCGGTGAGCCGAACGCGATGGTCAGGTGCACCTCGGTGAGGTCGGGCTGGAGGCGGATGCCGGAGACGCGGCGACCGGGGAGGTAGGTCGCGACCTCGCCGAACATGCCGGCGTGCAGGTCGCTGACCCCCGGGACGGCGAGCACCGCGGCGGCGATGTCGTCGATCGGGTCGCGCTCGTCGGGCTGACCGCCCTCGACGCCGGTCACTGCACGCGCGGCGAGGAGTCGGCCTCGTCCGCGGACGTCGCGTCGTCCTCGAGGTAGACGTCGTGGACGGTGATGTTGACCTCGGTCACCTCGAGCCCGGTCATGCGCTCCACGGCGGCGATGACGTTGCGGCGGATCGCGCCGGCGAGGTCGGCGATGCCGACGCCGTACTGCGCGACGAGGTCGATGTCGATCGCGGCCTGCTTCTCGCCGACCTCGACCCCGACACCCTGCGACTGGTTGGTGCGGCTGCCGGGGATGCGCTCACGGAGGGCACCGACCGCGCGGGCCGCGCCGCCGCCGAGGTCGTGGACACCGGCGACCTCACGGGTCGCAATGCCGGCGATCTTCGAGACGACGACATCGGCGATGACCGTCTTGCCCTGGGAGGTGGTGAGGGCGGACTCCGTGGGCTTGGTCACAGCGGAGGAGGTCTGGGCGGTCTGGCTGTCTGCCATGGGACGTTCCTTTCGGTCGTTCGTGTCTGTCGTAGGTGTAGTCGCGGCGAGGGCCGCAAACCGCACGCCTCCTCCCCTGTGACCTGCCTCACAGCTCCCGGCCGGCTGCTCAGGGGTGGGCGTGGCCCGGACCGGGGCCGCCCGCGCCCACGATGCCGAGTGCGGTGAGCCGTGTGAGGATCGTCGACGTGGGAGACAGGGGGCAGGCCGTGGCTGCGCCCTCGGACCGCACCGGCGATGCCGCTCTCGCCCGCGCCGCCGCCCTCGGCGACCGTGAGTCGTTCGAGGTGATCGTCCACCGCTACGGACCCTCGCTCTACCGGTATGCCGCCCGCACCACGGGCGACCCGGGCGACGCCCAGGACGTCGTGCAGGAGGCGTTCGTCGCCGCCTGGAAGGCGCTGGACCGTTTCGACGCCCGCTCCTCGCTCAAGACCTGGCTGTTCTCGATCGTCGCCCACAAGGTCGCCGACCGGAACCGCCGGGCCCGCGCCGTCCCCATCGACGACGCGCTGATGGACGCCATCCCGACCGGGGGTGGCGACCCGTTCGCCGAGGCGACCCACCAGGAGCTCGTCGACGCACTCGACCGCGCGCTGCGCGAGCTGCCCTATCGTCAACGCGCGTGCTGGATCCTCGTCGAGATCGAGGGGATGAGCCAGGCCGAGGTCGCCGCAGCCCAGGGGATGACCCCCGACGCCGTGCGCGGTCACCTGTTCCGAGCCCGTCGCAACCTGAGCGAGAGGATGGCAAGGTGGAGGAGATGACGCCCGAGCCCGAAGACCTCTCCCCAGGTTCCGCGATGCTCGACCGGTCCATCCGTGCGCTGCGCGAGGCGCACGACCCCGGATGGGACCAGGCCAGCCAGCGGGTGCTGGCAGCCGTGCGTGCCGCGACCCGCCGGTCCTGGCCCGTGGACGCGACCTTCCCCGTGCCGGACGGTGCCGACCGGCTCTCGATCAGCGACCAGGTCGTCATCTCGACCCTGCGCCGCGCCCTGGACTCGGTCGAGTCGTGCGCCCCCAGCCGGATCTCCCTGCTGCTCGACGGCCACGAGTGCACCGGCGCCACCGTCTCCCTCGTCGCCGCCTACGGCACCGACCTGCGCCAGGCCGCCGACGAGGCCCGCCGTGCCGTGCTGGCAGCCCTCGAGGAGGTCCTCGGACCACCGGCGTTCGAGCAGCGCACGGCGTCGGTGGACATCGCCGTCGACGACGTCACGCCCGGCGACCCCCGGCTCTGACGCCGACCTGACAGGGTTGGGTCCGTGCTGACCACCAACGACGTCGCCAAGTGCGAGCGCTGGTTCGACGAGCACGGCCTGCCGTACTTCGTCGAGTCCGGCCACGAGGCCATCCAGCGGGCGCTGCGTCCGCGGGCGGTGGGGTTCTGGGCGCTGGTCGTGGCCGTCCCCGCAGCCCTCGCTGCCGTCGTGACGGCCGCCGTCGGCTGGTCGGCCGGCGACGTCGCCACCGCCGCCGTCTCGGTGCTGGTCGTCGGCGTGCTCGGCCGCGGGGTGCGGGTCTTCCGCGTCGGGCGGATCGGGCGCTGGGCGCTCGCACACGCCTGGGAGAACCGGTCGCTGATCGGGCCGCTCGCCACGCGGGCGCTGCCGTTCCTGCTGCTGTTCATCACCTTCCTGTTCATCAACACCGAGGTCTGGCAGGTGTCCTCGGCCCTGCCGCGTCCGCTGCTGTGGGCCAGCGTCGGGATCTTCGCCCTCCTCGCCGTGGCCTTCCTCGCGCCGTCGTTCGCCAGCGAGATCGAGCGCGTCGGGGTCGAGGTCGACGGCGAGCGCCTCGCCGACACGTGCAGGGGCACACCGGTCGCCTCGGCCGCCCGGGAGATCCTCGCCGAGCCCCACCTCGCGACCGAGGTCGCCGGTATCCGGCTCCCGCCGCTGCAGCGCCGCAACCTCATGCTCATGCTGTTCGTCGCCCAGGCGATCCAGATGCTGTCGCTGGTGCTCATCGTGTTCGCGTTCTTCGTGGTGTTCGGCTCGATCGCCATCCGTCCCAGCGTGATCCAGACCTGGGTCGGCGCGCCGCCGCACTTCACCGGCCCGTTCCACCTGATCAGCGACGAGCTGTTCTCGGTGGCGGTGTTCCTGTCCGGCTTCTCCGGCCTGTACTTCACCGTCCAGGCCGTCATCGACGAGAACTACCGTCGCGAGTTCTTCACCCGCATCGAGGACGACCTCCAGCGCGCGATCGGCGTCCGCAAGGTCTACGTCGCCCTGCGGGCCCACCTCGCCGACCGACCAGGGGCCGCATGACCTCCGCGCCCCTGCCGCCACCCGGACGCGTGAGCACCACGGAGCAGCTCATGGAGCTGCTCGACGGCCTGTATGGCGCGGACGCCGACCGGACCAGCGCCGGCGCCTCCGAGTTCTGGGGACGCCTCCTGCAGCAGCCGGGCCACCTCCTGGGCACGGACCTGCCGGACGCCAACCTCGTGGCCTGGCAGGCAGCCCACCTGTTGCCGCCGTCGGCCGCCCCGGGCCGCCCACCAACCGCGCTCGACGTCGGCTGCGGACTCGGCCGCAACTCCGCCTGGCTTGCGCGCCAGGGGTTCTCGGTGACCGGCATCGACGTCGCCGCGCCGGCCATCGCCGAGGCCGCGCGTCGCAGTCCGGACCCCACCTACCTGCTCCGGGACTTCATCCGGGAGGAGGTGCCGGGCGCTCCCTTCGACCTCGTCTACGACTCCGGGTGCTTCCACCACCTCGCCCCGCACCGGCGGATCTCCTACCGCGCTGCGCTGCACGCGACCCTCGCTCCGCACGGGGTGTTCGGCATCGTCACGTTCGCCGCCGGGCGGATGGGGACGACCGCGGACGACGCGATGCTCCTGCGACAGGGCGCCCTCGAGGGCGGTGTGGGCTACGACCTCGACGAGCTGGTCGACGTGTTCGAGGACCTCGACCTCGTCGCTGCCGGGCGCCAGCCGACCGCCGACGAGGTGGGCGCCCCCGTCTTCACCCAGGACTTCCTCCACGCCGCCCTGTTCCGCAGGCATGGGTGACGTCAGGGTGCGGGCGGTGACGGGGCACCACCCGCACCCTCGTCCGGGTCGCTCGAGCCATCGGCGCAGCGGGCGCGCGGAGCTGTTGGCACCGCATGCTCGAGGGGCTCCTCCTGGCGTGGGCCGCGCCATACCCTGACGGCATGGACGACCCGAGGACGCCCGCCACCGCCGAGCAACGCGTCGATGCGCTCAAGGAGCGGGTCTACGTCACGTTCACGGGACTGGCCGTCCTGCTCGCGCTGCGGGGTCATTCCGAGGGGCTGCGCGTCGGCGAGGCTGCCGCGACCCTGGCCATCACGGTCGTCGGGACCCTGCTCGCGGTGTTCGTGGCCGACCTCGTGTCCCACCTGGCCGTGCACGCCGCGTTCCCGACGCGGGCCGAGCTGGCACACATGGCCGCCGTCAGCTTCGGAGCATTCAGCGTGGTGGTGCTGCCGATGGTGTTCCTCGGCCTGGCCGCGCTCGGACGCTGGCGGCTCGAGGCGGCGCTGCGCGCATCCACGATCGCCCTGGTGGCGTCCCTCGTCGTCATCGGCTACCTCGCGGTGCGCCGGGTGCCGATGGCCTGGTGGAAGCGGCTGATCGCGCTGGGAGCCGAGTTCGCGCTCGGTCTGGCCGTCATCGGCTTGGAGCTCCTCGCGCACGGCTGACGACCGCCCCCGGACACACGAAACCCCGGCCCAACAGGACCGGGGTTTCGTCGTTCTGTCTCAACACAGAGTGCGCCCGAAGGGATTCGAACCCCTAACCTTCTGATCCGTAGTCAGATGCTCTATCCGTTGAGCTACGGGCGCGAATGTCGCCTCAGGGATCGCCCGAGGCAACGACGGGAAAGACTACCGGCTGACCCCCTCGCACACGAAATCGGTGGGCCGGGCCGGCGCCGACACCCCAGCCGACGACCGGCGCGCGAGGCCCGGCGGGGCGCGCCATACCCCGCTCGTCACCGGCTGGGGAACCCACTGACGACCCGTCCGATGCGCCCCGAGGCCCGGCGCAGCGGTCCACCCGCAGGGACACCGAGGCGGCCGCCGGGCAAGAAATGCCACCGATTCCAGAAGGATCTTGCAAGCCTTGCAAGAAGCAAACATGCAGGTCAGGGCTACCCGCCGGTTGTGAGGCTTTTCACGAGCGATCTCCTGCGCCGGTGGTACCTGGCACCGTGACGGCGGGGCTACCTTGGCCAGATCAGAAGCGTTCACCATGTGGACTCCGGTCGACGTGGACGCATTCAACCGCGGTGATCCCGGGGGCGCTCGCGCCCGGGCGAAAGGGACGGCCGATCACGATGACGACCGAGGCGACGCAGCACACCGACCAGCGGGCGGGGGGCACCACGCACGCAGGCCTCCAGGCCTGGGTCGACGAGGTGGCCGCACTGACCACCCCCGACCACATCGAGTGGGTCACCGGCTCCGACGCCGAGTGGACCCGCCTCACCGACAAGCTCGTGGCCGCCGGGACCTTCGTCCGGCTCAACGACGAGCTCAAGCCCAACAGCTTCTACGCCGCCTCCGACCCGACCGACGTCGCCCGGGTCGAGGACCGCACCTACATCTGCTCCGTCGACGAGAAGGACGCCGGGCCCACCAACAACTGGATGGACCCGAACGAGATGAAGGACCTCATGCGCGGGCTCTACGCCGGCTGCATGAAGGGCCGCACGATGTACGTCATCCCGTTCGTCATGGGACACCTCAACTCCGAGAACCCGATGTTCGGTGTCGAGCTCACCGACTCCGAGTACGTCGTCGCCTCGATGCGCGTCATGGCCCGCTGCGGCGTCAACGTGCTCCGTCGCATCGAGGAGCTCGGTGACGCGGCCAAGTACGTCCCGGCCCTGCACTCGGTCGGCGCCCCGCTCGAGCCGGGCCAGCAGGACGTCAAGTGGCCCTGCAACCCCGAGAAGTACATCGTGCAGTTCCCCGAGGAGCGGATGATCTGGAGCTACGGCTCCGGCTACGGCGGCAACGCCCTGCTCGGCAAGAAGTGCTACTCGCTGCGCATCGCGTCGGTCATGGCCCGCGACGAGGGCTGGCTCGCCGAGCACATGCTCATCCTCAAGCTCATCTCGCCGGAGCAGCAGGTCTACTACATCGCCGCCGCCTTCCCGAGCGCCTGCGGGAAGACCAACCTCGCGATGCTCGCGCCGACCATCCCCGGCTGGAAGGTCGAGACCCTGGGCGACGACATCGCCTGGATGCGCTTCGGTGAGGACGGCCGGCTGTATGCCGTGAACCCCGAGTTCGGGTTCTTCGGCGTCGCCCCGGGCACCAACGAGCACACCAACCCGAACGCGATGAAGACCATCAACAAGGGCAACTCGGTCTTCACCAACGTCGCGCTCAAGGACGACGGCGACATCTGGTGGGAGGGCCTGGAGAACACCCCCGACCACGCCACCAGCTGGAAGGGCGAGGACTGGACGCCCGACTCCGAGGAGCTCTCGAGCCACGCGAACAGCCGCTACTGCACCCCGATCGAGCAGTGCGACATCCTCGCCAAGGAGTACTACGACCCCAAGGGTGTCCCGATCTCGGCGATCTTCTTCGGTGGCCGCCGCAAGACCACCGTCCCGCTGGTCACCGAGGCCCGCGACTGGATCCACGGCACCTTCATGGGGGCGACGCTCTCCTCCGAGACCACTGCCGCCGCCACCGGCGCGGTGGGCGTCGTCCGCCGCGACCCGATGGCGATGCTGCCCTTCATCGGCTACAACGCCGGCGACTACTTCCAGCACTGGGTCAACCTCGGCAAGGACGCCGACTCGACCAAGCTGCCGAAGATCTTCTACGTCAACTGGTTCCGTCGCGGCGACGACGGTGACTTCCTGTGGCCCGGGTTCGGCGAGAACAGCCGCGTCCTCAAGTGGGCCATCGAGCGCATCGAGGGCAAGGCCGCGGCCGTCGAGACCCCGATCGGCCACGTGCCGACGCCGGAGTCGCTCGACACCACGGGGCTCGACATGAGCGACGCCGAGCTCGAGCAGGCGCTCGCGGTCGACGCCGACGAGTGGAAGGCCGAGATCCCGCAGATCGAGGAGTGGTTCGCCAAGTTCGGCGAGAACCTCCCGACCCAGCTGCAGGTGGAGCTCGACGGCCTCAAGGCGCGCCTCGGCGTGGAGTGACCTGAGGGCGTCCTCGCCCCGCGCTCTTCCGCTTCGGGTGCCCGGACGGTCGGAACTCCGACCGTCCGGGCACCCGAAGTCGGTTGTGGGGGAAGCACGGCATACTCGCCCGCATGGCGCACACCGGAGTGGTCTTCCCCGAGGTCGACGGCAAGCGGTCCACGTCCGCGCTGGGGCGGGCAGTCGTGGCCGACGCCCTGCGTGAGGTCGACCCTGTGGGGGCACACGCAGCCGAGCGCGAGACGAACTGGCGCCAGGGCTACCTGGTCCACTTCCGCCGGATGGTCGAGGCCGGGCTGCTGCGGGACGGCGAGGCGGCAGTCGACGTCGCGCGGTCCGGGCTCGCCTCGCTGCACTCCCGGATGCGCTGCGCGACGGCCCGGGGCGAGGTGCCGCTGGGCGAGGCCTTCTCTGCCGCCACCGGGTCCGGGGTCCCGCTGGAGACCGCCACCGTCCGCGGGTCCGGCGAGCGCGCCACCTCGCTCACGCTGCCGATGCACGGCGAGCGCCTCGCCGGTGACGGCCTGCGGCGCCAGCTCGACCGGTGGGTCGCGGCCGGGTCGCTGGAACCCTCCGCCGCGGACAAGGTCCGCGAGGTGCTGGAGCACCCCGAGTGGCTCGACCTGTCCGGGCGGAAGGTCGTGGTGCTCGGCGCCGGTGCCGAGATGGGTCCGCTGCGCGCCCTGCTGTCCTGGGGCGCCGAGGTGGTCGGGGTCGACCTCCCCCGCCCCGACATCTGGAAGCGGGTCGTCGACGTCGCCGCGGGTTCGGCCGGCACGCTGCACCTGCCCGTCGCCGGCGGGTCGTCGCCCGGCGTGGCACCGGAGACGGCCGACCTCGCCTCCGGAGCCGGGGCGGACCTCGTCCACGGACTCCCCGCGGTCGCCGACTGGCTCACCGCGCTCGAGGGCCCGCTCGTGCTGGGCAACTACGTGTATGCCGACGGCGCCACCAACGTGCGCGTGTCCTCGGCCGTCGACGCCCTGAGCGTCGAGCTGCTGCGCCGCCGGTCGGACGTCGCCCTGGCCTTCCTGGCGACCCCGACCGACGTGTTCGCCGTGCCGCGTGACGCGGTGGAGTTCTCGACCCGGGCGTACCGATCGCCGTCCGCGGTGACCCGAGTGCTCCGCCCGGCCCTGCGGACCGTGAGCGGGGGACGCCTGCTCCAGCGCAACTACGCCCCCGGTTCCGACCCGGGCCTCAACGACAGCCTGGTGGCCCAGCAGGGTCCGAACTACGCCCTCGCCAAGCGGCTGCAGCGGTGGCGAGCCACCGTCGCGGCGCGGGACGGCGTGACGGTCTCGCTCAACGTCGCGCCGCCGACGCGGACCCGCTCGGTCGTCAAGAACCGCGCCCTGGCCTCGGCCTACGCCGGCGCCCACCGGTTCGGCATCGAGGTCTTCGAACCGGCCACGAGCAACACCCTCATGGCGGCCCTGCTCGTCCACGACCTGCAGACCGCCGACACGGCGGACGGCCCGGACACCCGCGCCCCGTGGCTCGCCGAGGCGGACGGCGCCGTGCACGGCGGGCTCTGGCGCACGGCATACGACCCGCGCAGCGCGCTGGGACTGGCCGTCGTCCTCGGCCTCGGCTCCGCGCGGGGCTGAACGCGAGACAGCGGTGCGCAGTGGCCGCGAGGGCCGCACCGCACCGCTGTCCGCGGATGTGGAGGGTCGGCACCGGGAGCGGGGCGCCGACCCCCTCGGTCACTGCGCCTTGCGGGCCTTGACCGCCAGCACGGCGCACGGGGCGTCGAGCAGGACCTGCTGGGACGTGCTCCCGAGGAAGAGCTTGCCCACGGGCGACCGCTGTCGCATGCCGATGACGATGAGGCTGGCCTCCTCGGCCTCGGCCACACGGAGGATCTCCTCCGCCGCAGCCAGCCCACCGGTCGCCTGGATCACCTCGTGGTCGAGCCCGGTCTGCTCCAGCTCCGACCTGATGGCGTCGATGTCCTGGGGCGTCGCGAAGCTCGGCGTCGCGAAGTCACCGTTCTGCCCGGTGTTGACCACCACGAGGCGAGACCCGTGCAGGACGGCCTCGTCCTTGGCGCGCTCGAAGGCAGCGATCCCCTCCGGGCTCGGGATGTAGCCGACCACCACGGCGCCGGTCACGACGGACCCTCGAGCCGCTTGGCGCCGGTCATGATCGCCACACCCTCACCCATGTCGTGGGTCTGCGGCGTGACGACGCCGGCCCGGCCACCGAGCCGCTGGATGTGGATGCGGTCGGCGACCTCCCACACGTGCGGCATGTTGTGGCTGATGAGGATGACCGACAGGCCCTTGTCACGCAGCTGCTTGACCATGTCGAGGACCATGCCCGACTCCTTGACGCCCAGGGCTGCGGTCGGCTCGTCGAGGACGACGACCTTGCTCCCGAACGCCGCCGCACGGGCGACCGCCACGGCCTGGCGCTGTCCACCCGAGAGGGTCTCGACCGCCTGGCTCATGTTCTGGATCGTCTGGATCCCGAGGTCCTGCACCGACTGGCCGGCGCGGCGCTCCATGCCCTTCTTGTCGAGCATGCGCAGCACCGAGCCGAGCGGACCCTTGCGACGCTCCTCACGGGCGAGGTAGAGGTTGCTCGCGATGTCGAGGGCCGGGATGACGGCCAGCTGCTGGTAGACCGTCTCGATGCCTGCCTCGCGGGCGTCCTGCGGCTTCTTGAAGTGCACCGGCTGGCCGTTGAGGGTGATGTCACCCGAGTCCGCGACGTACGCGCCGGTGAGGCACTTGATCAGGGTCGACTTGCCGGCACCGTTGTCGCCGATGACCGCGAGCACCTCACCGGGGTAGAGGTCCAGGTCGACCCCGTCGAGCCCGACGACGCGGCCGAAGGTTATGACCAGCTTGCGGGCCGAGAGCACCGGCTGCTTGGCGTAGATCTCCTCCTTGCCTGCCGGGACACCTCCGTGGGCGACCTCGAGGGATGTAGTCGTCATGACTTGACCTTCCTGATCCACTGGTCGACGGCGACCGCGACGATGACGAGGATGCCGGTCGCGAGGACGCGCCACTGCTGGTCGACGCCCATCTGGGAGAGACCGAACTGGAGCGTCTGCACGATGAGCGCACCGATGAGCGTGCCCACCAGGCGACCCCGGCCCCCGAAGAGGCTCGTGCCGCCGATGACGACAGCCGTGATGCTGGCCAGGTTGGCGTCCGGGAACGCGTTGGGGGTCGCCGCACCGGAACGGCCGATGAGGATCCACGCCGCGAGGCCGTAGATCAGGCCGGCCACGGTGTAGACGGCCAGCAGGATCCGCTTGCTCGGCACACCGGAGAGGCGAGCCGACTCGGGGTCGTCACCCACGGCGTAGACGTAGCGACCCCAGGCGGTCTGGGACAGGACGAAGCCCATCACGGCGTAGATGAGGATCACCAGGACGATGCCCCACGTCAGCCGGAACTGTCCGATGCCGAAGCCGTCACCGAGGAAGTTGAGCAGTCCGGGCAGGTGGTCGGCCTGGATGCTCTCACCACCGGAGTAGAGCAGGGCGATCGCCGTGAAGATGCTCAGCGTGCCCAGGGTGACGATGAACGGCGGCAGGTTGATCCGCGTCACGAGGAATCCGTTGAGGGCCCCCGCAGCCGTGGCGAGCAGGACACCGATGGCCAGGGCGAGGATGCCCGGCATGCCGTCGTCCTTGGCCAGGGTCGCCATCACCATCATCGACAGGACCATGACCGCGCCGACCGACAGGTCGATGCCCGCGGTCAGGATGACGATCGTCTGACCCACCGCTAGTGCGGCGACGACGGCGGTCTGCTGGAGCAGGATGCCCATCGAGCTGGCCGTCAGGAAGGTCGGGGACCCGATGAAGAAGGCCACGAACGCCACGAACAGCAGGAAGAGCGGACTCAGCCACGGCCTGCCGTGCAGCTGGTGCTGCACGCGCTGGAGGGGGGACTGCTGCCGCCGAGCGAACTCGGCGGCAGCAGAGGTGACCTGGGTGCTCATGGTCAGTTGCCCCAGCAGATCTTGGAACCCTCGTCGGACGTGATGCTCTGGACGCCGTCAGCAGGCTTGTCCGTGACCAGCGCGACACCGGTGTCGAAGAAGTCGAGTCCGTCGGTGACCTTGGGCTTCTCGCCGCCACGGGCGATCTTGGCGATGGCCTCCATGCCGAGCGTGGCCATCTTCAGCGGGTACTGCTGGGCCGTCGCACCGATGACGCCGCTCTTGACGCTGCCGACGCCGGCGCAGCCACCGTCGACCGAGACGATGAGGGCCGTCTTGTTCGCGGCCTTGAGGGCAGCGTTGGCACCGACGGCCGTCGGCTCGTTGATCGTGTAGACGAGGTTGATGTTCGGGTTCTTCGCGAGGCACTTCTCCATCGCGGTGCGGCCGCCGTCCTCGGCGCCCTGACCGGCCTCGTTGCAGACGATCGTGTAGTCGCCGCCCTTGCCACCGGTGTACTTGCCGGTCTTGGCCTCGTCGCCGTTCTTCTTGCCGTCGGCGACGTCGATGCCCATGCCCTCGAGGAAGCCCTGGTCGCGGTTGTAGTCGACCGAGACGATCTTGTCGCTGAACAGGTCGAGCAGCGCGATCACGGCCGGCTTGCCGTCGAGCTGGCTGGCGGCCCACTGGCCGTCGAGCTTGCCGGCGTTGCGGTTGTTGGTCGCGAAGGTGATGTCGACCGTGTCGGCCGGGTCGGGCGGGGTGTCGAGGGCGATCACGAAGAGCTTGGCGTCGCGCGCCTTCTTGATGGCCGAGTTGACCCCGTCGCTCATCGGGGTGATGAGGATGCCCTTGTCGCCGCGGGCGATCGCGTCCTCGATGGCCGTGATCTGGCCCTGGTCGTCACCCTCCTGCTTGCCGGAGGCGACGGTGAGCTTGACGTTGTTCTTGCCCGCGTCGGCCTTGGCGCCCTTCTGCATGGCGACGAAGAACGGGTTGGTCGAGTCCTTGGTGATGAGCGTGACGCCGACGGTGGCGTTGCCCCCACCACTTCCACCGGCGTCGCTCGAGCTGGCCCGGTTGCAGGCCGTGAGGCCAAAGGCGGCGGAGACGGCGACGGTCACCGCGAGGCTGCGGCGCAGGGACGGGTTCTGCAGGGTGATACGAGGCATCAGGGTGCTCCCCTTCTCAGGCGGCTCCATCGCCGCGTGACAACGTTGTCAGGAGAATTTCTAGCCCCCGGTTGTGCGTTTGTCAACGGGTAATGTACAACTAGCCCCGTGATCGTGACATCGTTGTCAAAGGACGACCCCCGGCGGCCGAGGGCCACCATGCGCGAGGTTGCCGCCCTCGCCGGGGTCAGCCTGAAGACCGTGTCACGCGTGGTGAACCGCGAACCAGGGGTGTCCCCCGACGTCACGGCCCGGGTCGAGCGCGCCGTGACCCAGCTCGGCTATCGACACAACCTCGCGGCGAGCAACCTGCGCCGCGGCCACGGTCGGAGCGCCATGGTCGGAGCCCTCCTCCAGGACGTCAGCAACTCGTTCTCAGCCAGCCTGCTGCGCAGCCTCGAGGACGCCGCCCGCGACCGCGACGTCGCGATCGTCGCCTCCAGCCTCGACGAGGAACCGGCACGCGAACGCTCCCTCGTCGAGGGGCTCGTCCGCCGGCGCGTCGACGGACTGCTGCTCATGCCCGCCACCGAGCGCCACGACTACCTCGCCGACGACCTGCGCAGCGGCCTGCCGATCGTCTTCGTCGACCGCCGACCCAACGGGGTCGACACGGACTCGGTCACGGTGGACAACGCGGGCGGTTCACGGATGGCCGTGGATCACCTACTCGCACATGGCCATCGGCGGATCGCCTTCCTCGGCGACCTCCCCACGATCCAGACCGCCCGGACCCGGCACGAGGGGTTCCTCGCCGCCCTCCGTGACGCCGGCGTCGAGTCCGACCCGGCCGTCGAGGCGACGTCCCTGCGCTCGCCTGACGACGCCATCGCGGCGCTGACTCTCCTTCTCGACTCGGCCAACCCCCCGACCGCAGTCTTCGCAGCGCGGAACTCGTTGGCCATCGGCGCGATTCGCGCACTGCACCACCGCGGCGTCGCCGGACAGGTCGCCCTGGTCGGGTTCGACGACTTCCCCCTCGCCGACATCGTCGACCCACCCCTCACCGTGGTGAAGCAGAATGTCGCCATGATCGGGTTCGAGGTCGCCAAGCGGCTCTTCGCCCGGATCGACGGCGACACCTCGGCCCCCCAGCACGTGGTGCTCACGCCCGAGCTGGTCGTCCGTGGCTCGGGCGAGATCCGCCCCGAGCAGTAGGACCTAGGGCCGCTCCGCGCGCAGCGCCGCCTGCTCGCGCTGGGACGCGAGCGGACGGACCGAACCGCAGATCGGCAGCGCCCCGAAGTCCTTGCGCTGCAACGCAGCCGGACGGCGTGGCCTCCGGCGAGCCGGGTATGGCGCGTGCGCGTGCGAGGCGATCGACCCCAGGACCGACCGGGTCGCCGCCACGGGGCTCATGTCGTCCTCGCGCTCGGGTCGGCCGGGGCCACACCCTGACCCGGGACCGAACCCTGACCGGGGACACCGGGCTGGCCGAGCTGGCCGAGCTGGCCGAGCTGGCTGGGGTCCTGCTGGGTCGTCCCCCCGGGGAACTGCTGCCCGGTGCCGTTCGGGTTCTGGGTGGTTCCCTGCTGCGTTCCCTGTTGGGTGCCCTGCTGCGTGCCCTGGGGTCCGAAGCCGCCGGGGCCACCCGGACCACCCGGTCCGCGGCCGCCGAACCCGCCGGGCTGGAACTGTCCCGAACCGCCCTGGGTCGAGCCGACCGGCAGGGCCGCTGCGGCACCGGCCGCGCCCATCGCCGAGATGCCGATGGCGAGAGCCGCGGCGATCGCGGTCTTGCGGCCGGACCACACCGGCGGGTTGAGGGCGGGCGCGGTGCTCGGGGCCATCGCCACCGGCGCGGACTGAGTGGGAGCGACGGCCGAGGACGCCTCGGTCGACGCAGCGGTGGGAGCAGCGGCAGCGTCGGCCGGCGGCGCTGCATACGGCATCGTCCGGGTGGTGGCCCACTCGACCGGTGCCGTGTCGGCGCCCGGGTCGTGGATGTCGGTGGGGATCGTGGGGTTCGTCATCGGACGCCTCCGGCGAGGTGGTGGTGGCTTGGTCCCACCGAGAGTCGGCGTCCGGCCTGTGGGCAGGCTGTGGGAGGCGTGTCGGGCGACTGAGCATCCGCTCCTAGCCGTGCTGCGCCTTGTGGGCCGCTCGCCACGACGTGTACTCCTGCACCTGCTCGACCTCGTCCCAGGCCTGCTTGAAGATGCGGGCCGACTCGGCCTTGACCGGGTCCTGCGGACCGCGGGGCAGCTCGGCCCGGCCGTGGGCCCCGCTCTGGCCGCGCCGGTCTGCGGGGACCGGTCCGTCGTACTTGCGGCCGCCGGGGTGGTTGGCGTACCGGCGCGCCCGGGTGAACCCCATCTGCAGGAACTTGCGAGCCATGTCGGCACCCACGAGGTCACCGGAACCGAGGTAGGCGTCGAAGGCCGACCTCAGGGCGGCAGCACTCTGCGTCGCGACGTCCGGCGTGCGGAACCGCCACAACGGCAGCAGCTCGTCCTTGTACGGCTGCACGGTCAGGACCCCCTGCTCGCCGCGCCCCACCCGGTAACGCTCGGGGTGCGCCCGGATGTCGTCCCCTCTGGTCGCCACCCGCTGCAGTATCCCCGGCATCTCCTGCGAGCGCGCGCCCACCACGGTCGCAGCGAGGACCGGCACAGAGGCTTCACAGGATTCGCACAGTCTGTGCGTGGCCCGTGCCCAGCATCCGGGTGTTGTCTAGGACCATGAACACGCAGCAGTCCACCTCCGCCAAGCTCCAGCGCGTCGACGGCTCCCCCGTGCGGGTGCTCGTCGTGGACGACGAGAGCAACCTCACCGAGCTGCTGTCGATGGCCCTCCGGTACGAGGGCTGGGAGGTGCGGACCGCTTCGAACGGCGCGAACGCGGTCCGCGCCGCCCGCGAGTTCCAGCCCGACGCGGTGGCGCTCGACATGATGCTGCCCGACTTCGACGGGCTCGAGGTGCTGCGGCGGATGCGCTCGGACTCCCCCAACGTGCCCGTGCTGTTCCTCACCGCGAAGGACGCCGTCGAGGACCGCGTGGCCGGTCTGACGGCCGGCGGCGACGACTACGTCACCAAGCCGTTCAGCCTCGAGGAGGTCGTCGCCAGGTTGCGCGCGCTCATGCGCCGCACCGCCGTCGTGACCGACGAGTCGTCCTCGGTGATCGTCGTCGGCGACCTCACCATGGACGAGGACAGCCACGAGGTGACCCGCGGGGGCGAGCAGGTCGCGCTGACCGCCACCGAGTTCGAGCTGCTGCGCTACCTCATGCGCAACCCCAAGCGCGTCCTGTCCAAGGCCCAGATCCTCGACCGCGTGTGGAACTACGACTTCGGCGGCCAGGCCAACGTCGTCGAGCTCTACATCTCCTACCTGCGCAAGAAGATCGACGCCGGTCGCGAGCCCATGATCCACACCATGCGCGGCGTCGGGTACGTCCTCAAGCCCGCGTCATGAGCCCCGCAGCCGCCGTCGGCGCGGCCCGCACCCGGTTCCCACCGGCCGTGTGGTCGCTCAGCACCAAGCTCGTCGCCACGGTCGTCGGGCTGTTCCTCGCCGTCACCCTGGCGACCTCGTCGCTGACCGTGTTCCTGCTGCACAACTACCTGCAGGGTCAGCTCGACAGCGACGTGATCGCCAACGTCATGCGTGACGGCGGCCGACCCGACGGCGACCACGACAACCGCGGCCCCGGCGGTGGCGGTCCCCCCGGCGGCGGCGGTGCGTTCCTCAGCCTCACCCTCCTCGACGGCGTGGCCACCGTGAACCGGGTCGCCGAGGCCGGCTCCTACGGCCAGCTCACGAGCGCCCAGATCACCCAGCTGCAGGACGCGAGCATCGGCAGCACACCCAAGACGGTCGACATCGTCGGCCTCGGCGACTACCGCGTCGTCTCGATCCGCACACCGGGTGGCGCCACGGCCGTCAGCGGCCTGCCCATGGCCGGCGTGACCGAGACCATCAACACGGTGGTCACGCTCATCATCGGCGGGACCGCGGTCGGCTTCATCGTCGTGGGGGCCGGTGGCCTCTGGCTGGTGCGTCGCAACCTCGCCCCGCTCCAGCGGGTCGCCCACACGGCCACCCAGGTTTCCCGCCTCAAGCTCGACTCCGGTGACGTGGCCCTGGCCGAGCGGGTACCCGCCGCGGACACGGACCCGCGCACCGAGGTGGGCCAGGTCGGCCTCGCGCTCAACAGCATGCTCGACAACGTCGAGGGCGCCCTCCAGTCCCGGCACGAGAGCGAGCAGCGGGTGCGTCAGTTCGTCGCCGACGCCTCGCACGAGCTGCGGACGCCGCTCGCTTCCATCCGGGGGTATGCCGAGCTGTCCCGACGCGAGCACGAGCCGGTGCCCGCGTCGGTCACCCACGCGCTGTCGCGCGTCGAGTCCGAGGCGCTGCGCATGCAGGGCCTGGTCGAGGACCTGCTCCTGCTGGCCCGGCTGGACGCCGGCCGCCCGCTCGAGCGCGAACCGGTCGACCTGTCGCTGCTGGCGATGGACGCCGTCAGCGACGCCCACGCCGCTGCTCCCGACCACCGCTGGGAGCTGGACCTGCCCGACGAACCCGTGGAGGTCTCCGGCGACCAGGCCCGGCTGCACCAGGTCGTGGCCAACCTCCTCGCCAATGCGCGCACCCACACCCCCGAGGGCACCAAGGTCGTCACCTCCGTCCGCCCCGAGGGCGAGTGGATCCGCGTGAGCGTGGCCGACGACGGTCCTGGGGTCCCGGAGCCCTTGCAGCGCAACGTGTTCCAGCGGTTCACGCGTGGTGACGACTCGCGCAACCGGGCCGCCGGCTCCACCGGCCTGGGCCTGTCCATCGTGGACGCGGTCGCCAAGTCCCACGGCGGACGCGTCGAGCTCGCCAGCGCCCCCGGCGACACGACGTTCACGGTCCTGCTCCCCGCCCACTGACGCGGCCCCCGCGGGCGAGCGGGCGCCATACGGGCTCCTCCACCACCCAAGGGTGGGAACTTGCCGCCTCCGGACGACCGGAAGCGGCAGGTTCCCACCCTTCGCCGTGCTGCCGCTGGCCGGGCGACACCTCATCACGCAGCCTCAGGGGTGGCACAGCAGCCGCACAGCGACCGGCCCGACTGTTGGAGCCATGGACACCATGACCCTCCACCGCAGCGCGGCCGACGGCGACACCGCCCTCCCCCGCGCGACCGCCCGTCAGGCGGGCCCGACCGCACCCAGCCGGATCCAGCGCCTGTGGCGCGGGAACGAGGGGGACCCGTCCTGGGCCCGCCCGGCGCTGCTGGGTCTGCTGTTCGCGACCGCCCTCTTCTACTTCTACGACCTCACCGCCAACGGCTACGCGAACTCGTTCTACTCCGCCGCCGTCCAGGCTGGCAGCAAGAGCTGGGAGGCCTTCTTCTACGGCTCCTCCGACGCCGGCAACTCGATCACCGTCGACAAGCCCCCGGCATCGCTGTGGATCATGGCGCTGTCGGTCCGCGTCTTCGGCCTCAACTCGTTCGCCATCCTCATGCCCGAGGTCCTCATGGGCGTGGGCACCGTCGGCGTCGTCTACGCCACCGTCCGCCGTCACTTCGGCGCCGCTGCCGGCCTCATCGGCGGGCTCGTCATGGCCCTGACGCCGGTGGCCGTGCTGATGTTCCGGTTCAACAACCCGGACGCCCTCCTCGTGCTGCTCATGGCGCTGGGCGCCTGGGCGACCCTCAAGTCCATCGACAAGGGCTCCCCCAAGTGGTTCGCGATCGTCGGGGTGCTCATCGGGCTCGGGTTCCTCACCAAGGCCCTGCAGGTGCTCCTCGTGGTCCCCGCCTTCGGCCTCGCCTACCTGCTCTTCGCCAACACCACGCTCCGTCGCCGCATCGTCGGCGCCCTGCTCGGCACGGCCGCGATGGTCCTGTCGGCCGGCTGGTGGGTCACGATCGTCGAGCTGGTCCCGGCGAGCATGCGCCCGTACATCGGTGGCAGCCAAGACAACTCGTTCCTGTCGGTCACGTTCGGCTACAACGGCCTCGGTCGGATCAGCGGCGACGAGACCGGTTCCGTCGGCGGTGGCAACGGCTGGGGCACGCCGGGCCTGGCCCGCATGTTCAGCTCGAGCATCGGCGGCCAGATCTCCTGGCTCATCCCGTCGGCCTTCATCCTGCTCGCCGTCGGCCTGTTCCTGCGCGGCCGGGCCCCGCGCACCGACTCGCGCCGCGCGGCCTACGTCGTCTGGGGCGGGTGGCTCCTGGCCACGATGCTCACGTTCTCGCTGATGGCCGGCATCTTCCACGAGTACTACACCGTCGCCCTCGCGCCGGCCATCGCCGCCGTCGTCGGCATGGGTGCCGGGGAGGCCTGGGAGCACCGGGCCCGACCGATCGGCTCGATCACCCTCGCCGCCGCGACCGCCGCCGCAGCAGCCTGGTCCTTCGTCCTCCTGACGCGCACGGACTGGCAGAACTGGCTGCGCATCACCGTCCTCGTCCTCGGCCTCGCGAGCGCCCTGCTCCTGCTCGTGGTCACCCAGCTGCAGCGCCGGTTCGTCCCCGTGGTCATCGCGGGTGCCCTCGTGGCAGCCCTCGCCGGCCCCGCGGCATACAGCATCCAGACGGTGGGCACCGGCCACACCGGTTCCATCGTCACCGCCGGCCCGTCCACCGGCCGCGGAGGCTTCGGTGGGGGTGTGCCGGGTGGTGGCCCGGGCGGGGGCGGCACGCCTCCGGGGATGACCCAGGGCGGGACCGGGGCAGCCGCGAACGGAGGCGCCGGCACCACCCAGGGTGGCCTGGGCACCACGCCCGGCACGGGTACCGGGACCACCGGCGCACCCCAGGGTGGGGTGGGCGGCCTCCTCGACGCCAGCACGCCCACGACCGAGGTCGTCTCGGCCCTGAGCGCAAACGCCAGCTCCTACCGCTGGGTCGCGGCGGCGATCGGCTCGCAGAACGCGGCCGGGCTCCAGCTCGGCACCGGCCTCCCGGTCATGGCCATCGGCGGCTTCAACGGCAGTGACCCGTCGCCTACGCTGGCTCAGTTCCAGGCCTACGTCGCAGCCGGTGACATCCACTACTTCGCCGCAAGCGGCGGACAGGGTGGGGGTCGAGGTGGTGCCATGGGTGGCTCCGGGAACGCGTCGGAGATCTCGACCTGGGTCGCAGCGAACTTCACCTCCGTGACCATCGGCAGCTCGACGTTCTACGACCTGACCCAGCCGCTGTCCGCGACGACGGCCACCGGTACCACCACCCAGACCACGTGAGAGGAACGACGATGAGCGACTCCACCACCCCGGCGCCCGTGCTCGACGTCGTCATCCCGGTGCACAACGAGCAGCACACGGTGGGGGCCTGCGTCCGGCGCCTGCACCAGCACCTGGTGCACACGTTCCCGTACCCCTTCCGGATCACCGTGGCGGACAACGCCAGCACCGACGCGACCGCCCTGGTCGCGTCGGGGCTGGCGGCCGAGCTGCCCGGTGTGGCCGTGGCGCGGCTCGCGGAGAAGGGTCGGGGGCGGGCCCTCAAGGCCGTCTGGCTCGCCTCGGACGCGCCGATCCTCGCCTACATGGACGTCGACCTCTCCACCGACCTCGACGCCCTGTGGCCGCTGGTCGCCCCGCTCATGTCGGGTCACTCCGACCTCGCGATCGGGTCCCGCCTGGCCCGCGGCGCACGCGTCGTCCGGGGTGCCAAGCGGGAGGTGATCTCCCGCGGGTACAACCTCATCCTGCGCGGAGCGCTGGGGGCGCGGTTCACCGACGCGCAGTGCGGGTTCAAGGCGATCCGCGCCGACGTCGCGGCCGAGCTGCTGCCCCTGGTCGAGGACACCACCTGGTTCTTCGACACCGAGCTGCTCGTCCTGGCACAGCGCAGCGGCCTGCGGATCCACGAGGTGCCGGTCGACTGGTTCGACGACCCCGACTCGCGGGTCGACGTCGTGGGCACGGCCCTGGACGACCTGCGCGGCGTGCTCCGGGTCCGGCGGTCGCTGGCCTCGGGCGCCCTGCCGGTCGGGGACATCGCGGCCCGGCTCGGCCGGGGAACACCCGGCGGGAGCACCTGGCAACAGCTCCAGCGTTTCGCCGCGGTCGGGGTCGTCAGCACGGTCATCCACCTGGGGCTGTTCGCGGCGCTGAGTGCAGGCGTCGAGTCGGCGCAGGTCGCCAACCTGGTCGCCCTCCTCATCGCCACGGTGGCCAACACCGCCCTCAACCGGCGCTGGACGTTCGGCATCCAGGGTGGTCGCGGGGCCGCCCGGCACCAGGTGCAGGGGCTGGTCATCTTCGGGATCACCTGGCTGATGACGGCCGCGGCGCTCGCGCTGCTGCACCTCGCCGTGGCCTCGCCTGCGACGACCGTGCAGACCGCGGTGGTCGCCCTGGCCACGGCCGCCTCGACGGCGGTGCGGTTCGTCGCGATGCGGTCCTGGATGTTCCGGACCCCCACGACGCTCGGCGAGGGTCGGCCCAGCGCCCCTGTGCCCCATACCGAAGCGGCACCCTCCCACCTCTCACCCGAGGTCACGAGCCGGGTCGCCTGAGCCACGACGCCGAAGGGCCCCCTCGCGCTCAGCGCGAGGGGGCCCTTTCGTTCTGCGGAGACGGAGGGAACCGTCGCTCGTTCCTCGCTCCTCCCAAATCCCGGGTGCAGTCCAGAGAACGCAAGAAGGACCCGACCAAAAGCGTGTCGGGTCCTTCGTGCGTTCTGCGGAGACGGAGGGATTTGAACCCTCGATGGGCGATAAACCCAAACCGCATTAGCAGTGCGGCGCCATAGACCGGACTAGGCGACGTCTCCACGCCCGGACGACAGGTCGACCGAGCCCGCACAGGGTATCCGGACGCCGCGCGCAGGAGCAAAGCGACCCCCCGAGCACGTCGAGGATCGAGCGGCCCGGCCGCCCCGGAGGTCAGCTGCAGATGTCCTGGTTCGCCGTGCGGGCGGCGATGGTCTGGGTGTCGGTCGGGTTGCTCTTGGCGGTCACCGAGGGCTTCGGCAGCGGCTCGGTCCCCTCGCGGTTGGGGATCTCGACGGCGTCCGGGGAGTCCAGTCCCATGCTGACCTCGAGGGTCGCTCCGAGGGTGGGGTCGGACTTGACCTTGGCGCCGGGGAAGACTGCGGCGACGGTGAGCGCCGCCGCCTTCTTACCGGGGCCGTAGCGGACCAGCACGCCGGACGTCTTGTCACCGGTGCCGGTCAGGTAGGTCTGGACCTTGAAGCCCTGGATGGACAGGTCAGCAGCCGCCTGCTTGGCGAGGCCGGCGACGCCCGAGTCGTTGGTGACGCGCACGGAGATGTCTCCGGGGGCCACGGTCAGCGCCGCCGCGGTGGTCGTCGGCGATGACGTCGACGTCGGGCTGGACGGGACCTTCGTGCCCGGCAGGGCCTTGTCCTCGCGGATCGACTTCCAGATGGACTCGGCCGACGGGAGCCACTGAACGCGGTTGGGGTCGGGCTGGTAGACCGTCGTCGGCAGCTTGACGAACCGGATCTGGTCGGTGCCCATGGCCTGCACGCTCTGCGCGATGTCCTTCATCTCGCCGATGTCGAGCTTGGTGTCGGTCGTCATCGCCCCGGTCGCGGCGTCGAGGAAGCGGAACAGCCTGTCGGGACGCAGCAGCAGGGAGGACTTCGTGGCCTCTTGCACGACCGAGGACAGGAACGCCTGCTGGCGGTCGATCCGGCCGAGGTCGGAGCCGTCGCCGACGGTCTTGCGGACGCGGACGTACCCCAGGGCCTGCTTGCCGTTGACCTTGCTCTTGCCCGCAGGAAGGACGAGGTGGCTGTCCTTGTCGTTGATCGCGACGGGGGTGCAGACCGTGACGCCACCGAGGGCGTCGACCATCTTCTGGAACCCCCGGAAGTCGATGACGACGAAGTGGTCGATGAAGATGCCGGTGAGGCCCTCGAACGTGCGGATCGTGCACGCCGGCCCGCCGAGGGTGAAGTTCTGGTTCCACTGGCGCATGACGCCGTTCTCGACGGTGTCCTTCTTGTTCTGGCAGTCCCGCGGCGCCATCGTCATCGAGTCACGCGGGATCGACACCACGATCGCGGACTTGCGGTCGGCGGCCAGGTGGACGACGAGGTTCGTGTCCGACCGGGCGCCGGTCATGCCGTACTCCGTCTGCCCCTTCCCCAGGTTCGTGCCCTCCCGGCTGTCCGAACCCATGACCATGATGTTGACCGGCGGCAGGTTGGTGACGGCGTCCGTGGTCGCCGCCGGCTGGGGGCGGTCGCCCAGCGCGTTGGTGATGTCGACCCGGCTGATGTTGCCGTTGAGCTTCACGTAGGCGGCGATGCCGAGGACGAGGACGACGACGAGCAGCGCCGCGACACCGAACAGGGAGCGGCGCAGCCACGGGTGCCGGTGCGTCTTGCCCTGGTGCCGACGCGAACGGTCGCCGACCGGGCTGTCGTCCTGCGTGCCGCCCCCCGGGGCACTTGCATCCTGGCTGGGCGTGCCGCCCTGCGCAGAGCCGTTGGTGGGCTCGCTCACGTGGACCTCTCTGGTTCGACTGCACCGCCGTGCTGTGGCGGGGCGACGCATCGTCCCGCCGAGTGTAAAGGCGGAACCTGAGCAGACCGATGGGTATGCGTCTACTTCAGTGACGCCCCAGCCGCCCCTTCGGTTGCCCCCACCGTGGAAGACGCGTCGGGCACGGACATATGGGACGGAAGCTCTCAGCCTCGTGGGGTTGGATGGGGCCATGAACAAGCGAGCACTGGTGGGGGCCCTGACCGCGGCGGCCGTGGTGGCGGCCCTGGTCGGCGGTGGGTTGTGGTGGCGCCACACGGCGGCCGAGCAGAAGGCCGACGACGAGTCGAAGGCCGCGGTGGCCACCTTCGCGAAGGGCTGGTCGCAGCGGTCGTTCACGCAGGCCGGGGTCACCTTCGCGGGGGTGCAGGTGCAGGCGGTGCAGGACGGGTTCACCGCCACCACCGCGGGTCTCGGCAAGGGCCCGGTCAGCGTCACCCCCGGCCCGGTGACCCGTGACGGCGACCGCGCGACCTCGACCCTCAAGGTCGCCTGGACCCTCGGCGGCGACGTCCCCTGGGCGTATGACGTGCCCGTCACCGTGCGCCGCGACGGCGAGAAGTGGGCCGTCGTGCCGCCCCCCAACGGTTCGCTGTGGCATCCCGCGATCAAGGCGACCGACAAGCTCAGCGCCACCCGCACGTGGGCCAAGCGCGGCGACCTGCTCGACCGCGACGGCCAACCGCTCATGCCGATCGGCAAGGTCTACCCGGTCCAGATCGACCCGGCCCGCGCGACGGCCGCGACGGTCCGCGATCTGGAGAAGGTGGTGGACGAACCGGCCGGGTCGCTCGTCGCCAAGCTCGAGGCGGCGACCAAGGCCGGGAACAAGGCGCCCATCGCCGTGATCACCTACCGGGAGTCCGACTTCCAGGACCGCAAGGCCGCCCTCGACGGCCTCAAGGGCGTCATCTACCCGGCCCGCGAGCAGCCGCTGGCCCGGACCCGGACGTTCGGACAGCCCCTGCTTGGTTCGTATGGTGCGGTGAGCGCCGAGCTCGTCGCCAAGAGCGAAGGGCGTTACGTCGCAGGCGACTACGCCGGGCTGAGCGGTCTGCAGGGGCGCTACGACACCCAGCTCGGGGGGACACCCGGTGTCGAGGTCACGTCGAGCGCCAACCCGGACACCCCGCTGTTCAGCAAGGCGGCGGTCGACGGCACCGACGTGAAGACCACGCTCTCGCCCGACGTGCAGACCGCGGCCGAGTCCGCGGTCGCCGGAACCGGGGACGTCCCCTCGGCGCTGGTGGCGGTCGACGTGAAGACCGGTGATGTGCTCGCCTCGGCCAACTCGCCCGCGCTCGGCTTCGACCGGGCCCTGACCGGGCAGTACCCGCCGGGTTCGGCGTTCAAGATCGCCAGCACCTACGCCCTCCTCACCGGTGGCAAGGTGACCCCGACGACGTCGGTCGACTGCCCGAAGACGTTCGCCGTGGACGGCCGCTCCTACAAGAACTACGAGGGCGAGGAGCTGGGCACGCCGGACTTCGCGAGCGACTTCGCGCACTCGTGCAACACGGCGTTCGTCAAGCTGTCGACCGACCTCGGCGACGGGGACCTGGCCAAGGCTGCCGATGCCCTCGGGCTCACCGGCTGGGCCAAGGCGCTGGGGGTCGGGAACGCCTTCGACGCGAGCATCCCCACCAACAACGGCAAGACCGACAAGGCCTCGGCCATGATCGGGCAGGGACGCAACCTCACCTCCCCGCTCGCCCTCGCGACGATGGTCGCCTCCGTGGCGCGAGGCAGCGCCATACCGCCGGCGCTCGTGACCGAGCCGGCCGCGTCGGGGGCCGACCGCACCGCCAAACCGCTCGATGCCGACGCCGTCGGCCAGCTGCGCCAGCTCATGCGACAGGTCGTCACGGACGGGACCGGCACGGTGCTGCGCGACGCCCCCGGCGGGGCCGTGCGGGGGAAGTCGGGCACGGCCGAGTTCGGGTCGAAGAACCCCCCGGAGACGCACGCGTGGTTCGTCGGGTACCAGGACGGGATCGCGTTCGCGGCGCTGGTCGAGAAGGGCAAGAGCGGCGGCACGGTGGCGGCGCCCGTCATCGAGGACTTCCTCACCGCGCTGGCCAAGTAGCCCCGCCGCGACGAGCGCCGTTGCGACAGAACGAGGCCCCCACCGGGATCCGGTGGGGGCCTCGCTGAAGACTGTGGTTGAGCAGTCCTCGGATCAGATCGGGCGAACGGCGTCAGCCTGGGGACCCTTGGGTCCCTGGGTGACCTCGAACTCCACGCGCTGCGCCTCGTCCAGCGAGCGGTAGCCCGAGGAGTCGATCGCCGAGTAGTGGACGAACACGTCCGGGCCGCCGCCGTCCTGGGCGATGAAGCCGAAGCCCTTCTCAGCGTTGAACCACTTAACGGTTCCCTGTGCCATGGGGTAACTCTTTCCTTCGTAGCCATTGGTGCCACGCACTTTGCGAAACACCAGGCTGCCGTACACAACCCCACCGACGAGACATGCCCGCCTCAGATGAGAAAAGCCCGCTCTGATGGTGCTAGGGCGGGCACTTCGTCGACCTTTGCGAGGAACTGCTTGATGCAACCGCGACAGACGCTAGCACGCACGATGCAGATCGTGGAGACCAACCACAGTCAATTTCTCACCAGTCGGAGAGGCTCCCGGAGTGCTCCCCGCCGGCCTCAGACGCCGCGCACGGCGCGCACCGGCGGCCGGTCGCCGCGGATGGTCGCGACCATGTCCACGACCCGGCGGGTCGCCCGGACGTCGTGCGCGCGGAACACCGTGGCCCCCAGCCAGGCTGCGACCGCCGTGGCCGCGAGCGTCCCCTCGAGCCGGTCGTCGACCTCGAGCCCGAGCGACTCGCCCACGAAGTCCTTGCGGGACAGCGCCTGCAGGATGGGGAAGCCCAACCCGGCCAGGTCCGCGGTGTGCCGCAGGACCACCAGCGAGTGGGCCGTCGTCTTGCCGAAGTCGAGCGTCGGGTCGACGAGGACGCGCTCGGTCGGGATGCCCGCCTCCACCGCGGTGCGGGCGCCGGCGCCCAGGGTGTGGAGGACGTCGCGGACGACGTCGAGCTCGTCCGGGCCGTAGGTCACCTGCACCGGGTCGGTGCGCGGGGGCAGGCCCCCGGTGTGCGAGCACACCACTCCCGCACCGATCTCCGACGCCACGCGGACCAGCTCGGGGTCGTGGCCGGCCCAGGTGTCGTTGACCAGGTCGAGACCGTGGCGGCCCGCCTCACGGGCGACCTCGCTGCGCCAGGTGTCGAGGCTGAGGACGAGGTCGGGGTAGGTCGCACGTGCGTGCTCGAGGAACGGGCCGACGCGGTCGATCTCCTCCGCGGCCGAGACCACCTCCCCCTCCTGACCCGCGCGGACGCCCCCGACGTCGACGATGTCGGCGCCCGCGTCCACGGCGTTCTCGAGGGCGCGCTTCGCGGAGTCGAGGTCGGCGTGCCGGTTGCCGGCGAAGAAGGAGTCGCGGGTGCGGTTGATGATGCCCATCACGGCCGGGGTGGACGCGTCGAACGTCCGGCCGCGCAGGACGAGCGGCGGCGTGCGGGGAAGGTCGAACGGCTGGGGGTCCGCAGTGGTCACCGCGTCATCCTCGCACCGCCACGGTCGGGCCCTCGCCTGGCCGGGGCTCCGGCCGTCCGGGTCACCTGGACGACCCGTCCGGGGGCCGGGGGCGAGCGCGCTGGGTAGTGTCGAGGAGTGGCCTTTGACTTCAGCATGAGCCCAGCCGTCGAGCAGCAACGCCGTCGGGTCGAGGAGTTCGTCGCCAGCGAGGTGATCCCGCTCGAGCAGACGGTGTTCGCCGAGGGGATGACCGACGCGCTGCGACTCGAGCTGCAGGCGAGGGCGCGGGCCGCCGGGGTCTTCGCACCCCAGGCGCCGAAGGAGTTCGGTGGTGGCGGGTTCCGGTTCGACGAGTCCGCGGTCCTGCTCGAGGAGGCCGGCTACTCACTGCTCGGGCCCCTCGCGCTCAACTGCGCCGCCCCCGACGAGGGCAACATCCACCTCCTGCACATGACGGGGTCGGCGCTGCAGAAGGAGAAGTACCTCGAGCCGCTCGTCGCCGGCGCGGTGCGGTCCTGCTTCTCGATGACCGAGCCCCCGCCCGGCGCCGGGTCCGACCCGTCAGCCCTGAGGACCCGCGCCCGCCGCACCGACGGTGGCTGGCTGGTCAACGGCGACAAGTGGCTCATCACCGGCGCCGACGGCGCGGCCTTCTCGATCGTCATGGCCCTGAACGAGGGTGACGACGCCCCGGAGGGTGCGACGATGTTCCTCGTCGACGCGGACAACCCGGGTTTCGTCGTGGGTGAGCACCTCAACACCATCGACGCCACCGGGGTCGGTGGTCACTGCCGGGTGGCCCTGCGCGACTGCTTCGTCCCGGACGACCACGTCCTCGGCGAGGTCGGCAAGGGGTTCCAGAGCGCCCAGGTACGCCTCGCCCCCGCCCGCCTCACGCACTGCATGCGCTGGCTCGGTGCCGCCCGGCGTGCCCACGACATCGCCGTCGAGCGGGCGGTCGGCCGCGAGCTGTTCGGCACCCCGCTGTCGGACCTGGGCATGGCCCAGGCCCTCATCGCCGAGAACGAGATCGACCTCGACGCGGCTCGTTCGATGATCTGGCACGCCTCGTGGGCGATCGCCGAGGGACAACGCAGCAGCGAGCAGTCCTCGCGCACCAAGGTGTTCGCCAGCGAGGCGGCCTGCCGCGTCGTCGACCGCTCGGTGCAGCTCGCCGGCGGCATGGGCACCTCCGAGGAGCTGGTGCTGGGCCGGATCTACCGTGACATCAGGTCGTTCCGCATCTACGACGGCGCCACCGAGGTCCACAAGATGTCGATCGCCAAGCGCGCCGCGCGACGGGCCACCTCACGGCTGTCGGCCCGCGACACCCCCGGTGGCGAGGTCCGCGCGTGAGCCCGCAGGACGGCGCACCGCGGTCCGCACCGGCCGGCCCGAGCGGACCGGAGGACGTCCCCGGGCTCCCGCGGGCCTCGTTCACGGCCTGGGCGGCCGACGCCGTGCCGCAGCTCGGCCCCGACTGGACCCCCGCGGTGATCTCGGGCGGGCTGTCGAACATCACCTACCGCGTGACCAGCCCCACGGCCAGCGTCATCGTGCGCCGACCGCCGCTGGGCAAGCTGCTCCCCAGCGCGCACGACATGGGGCGCGAGGCCCGGGTCCTCTCGGCCCTGTGGCGGACGGGCGTCCCGGTGCCCGAGGTGCTCGCCGCCACGTCCGACGCCGAGGTCGTCGGCGCGCCCTTCTACGTCATGGCCCTCGTCGAGGGCACGGTCTACCGCGAGCCCGCCCAGACCGCGGAGCTCACCGTCACCCAGCGCGACCAGCTCTCCGACTCCCTCGTCGACGTGCTCGCCGCCATCCACGCGGTCGACCTCGACGAGACCGGCCTGCGTGACTTCGGCAAGCCCGACGGGTACCTCGAGCGCCAGGTCCGTCGCTGGAGCGGTCAGTGGGACGCGAGCCGTACCCGGGACCTCCCCGCCATGGACGAGCTGGTCCGGCAGCTCGACACCCGGCGCCCCGAGGGTGGTGAGGTGACCTTGGTCCACGGCGACTACCGCCTCGACAACACCCTCGTCACCCAGCAGGACGGCCGCCCCACCGTGGCCGCCGTCGTCGACTGGGAGCTCAGCACCCTCGGCGACCCGCTCGCCGATCTCGCCACGTGGCTGACCTACTACTCCGGCCCCGGCGAGGACGGCAGCGCCGTGCCCGTCGCCGCCGGCCTCACCGCGCACGAGGGCTTCCCGACGACGGACGACATCGCGCAGCGGTATGCCGCCGTGACCGGGCGTGACGTGTCCGGCCTGGACTACTACCGCGCGTTCACGGACTTCCGACTGGCCGTGATCCTCGAGGGCGTCCACGCGCGCTACCTCGCGGGGAAGTCGATGGGCGAGGGCTACGACCGGGTCGGTGCCTCGGTGCCGCTCCTCGTCGACCGGGCCCTGTCCCGCCTCTAGGAGTCGAAGCCGAGGCCGAGGCGGTCGAGCGTGCGCAGCCAGGCGTTGCGCCGGCCGTCGTTCTCGTCGGCACGTGCCAGCGCCCACCGGGTCAGCTGGATCCCCGCGTACGCGAACGGCTCGGGCGGGAACGGCAACGGCTTCTCCCGCACCATCTGCAGGCTGGTGCGTTCGGTGTCGGCACCGTCGAGCAGGTCGAGGGTGACGGCTGCACCGAACCGGGACGCCCCGACCCCGAGTCCCGTGTAGCCCAGGGCGTAGGCGACGCGGCCGTCGTGGGCCGAGCCGTAGAACGCGCAGAAACGGGTGCACGTGTCGATGGCCCCGCCCCAGCGGTGGCTGAACCGCAGCCCCGCGAGCTGGGGGAACGTCTCGAAGAAGTGGGTCGCCAGCCGGTGGAACGTCTCCGGCCGCTGGTCCTTGGTCGGGCGCACCCGACGGCCGAGGTGGTAGATCGCGTCGTACCCGCCCCACAGGATGCGGTTGTCGTCGGTGAGCCGGTAGTAGTGGAACTGGTTGGCCATGTCACCGACCCCGGCGCGGCTGCCCCAGCCGATCGACTCGAGCTGCTCGGCGCTCAGCGGCTCGGTCATGAGGACGTAGTCGTAGACGGGAACCGTGTGGAGTCGGGTCCGCCGCAGCAGTGAGGGAAAGGCGTTGGTGCCCAGGGCGACCCGGGCGGCCCGCAGGTCGTGCCCACGGTCGGTGGTGAGCCGCATACCGGCGCCGTCGCGGTCCAGGCCGGTCGCCTTGGTGCGCTCCACGATCCGCACGCCGAGCGACTCCGCCGCGGCTGCCAGGCCCCAGGCCAGGCGGGCCGGGTCAACCATCGCGGTCTCGTCGGGGGTGTGGACCCCGGCGAGGTAGGTCGGGGAGTCCAGCTCGGCGCGCATCGCGTCGCGGTCGAGGAACGTGCCGCCGCCGAGGTCCTCCTTCAGCCACTGCACCTGGTGCGGCGCGGTGGCGACGGTGAGCTCGCCGGTGCGCTGGAAGTCGCACTCGATGCCGTGTCGCTGCACGGTGTCCTGGATCGCATCGAGGTTCGCGAGGCCGAGCCGGTGCAGCTGCTCGTACTCCGCCGGCCAGCGCTCGCGGCCGTTCGCCTCGCCGTGGGTCAGGCTGGCCGAGCAGAACCCGCCGTTGCGTCCCGAGGCCGCCCAGCCGATGCGGCCGGCCTCGACGACGACGACGTCCCGACCAGGGTCGGCCTCCTTGGCCAGCAGCGCGGTCCACAGACCGGTGTACCCACCACCGACCACGACGAGGTCGGCACTGGTGGGTGCCTCGAGGCGGGGCCGGGGTGCCGGGCGGTCGGGCCGGTCCAGCCAGAAGACCGACGGTGCGGCGTCGGCGAGGGCGGCATCGGCAAGGGTCGCGGCCGGGCCGCGCGTCGTCCCCGTCGACCCCGCTGCCTGCGGGGAGGGTGGCATGACCGTCAGCTGCCGGTGGAGTACTGGTCGGCGACCTCGAGCGCCTCGTCGAGGATGGCCAGCCCTTCGCGCACCTCGTCAGCGGTCGTCGTGCACGGGGGCACGACGTGGGTGCGGTTGAAGTGGGTGAAGGGCCACAGGCCACGCGCCTTGCAGGCTGCGGCGAACTCGTTCATCGCCTTGGCGTCGGCGCCGCCGGCGTTGAACGGCACCAGGGGTTCGCGGGTCTCGCGGTCACGGACGAGCTCCAGCGCCCAGAACGTCCCGAGGCCACGGACCTCTCCGATGCTGGGGTGGCGCTCGGCGAGCGCCCGAAGGCCGGGGCCGATGACGTCCTCACCCAGGGCCCGGGCGTGCTCGACGATCCCCTCCTCCTTGAAGATGTTGATGGAGGCGACGGCCGAGGCGCAGGCGAGCGGGTGGCCGGAGTAGGTGAGGCCACCGGGGAACGGCTTGCTGTCGAAGGACTGCGCGACGCGCTCGGAGATGATGACGCCGCCGAGCGGGACGTACCCGCTGTTGACGCCCTTGGCGAAGGTGATCAGGTCGGGGGCCACGCCCCAGTGGTCCACGGCGAACCACTCGCCACAGCGGGCGAACCCGGACATCACCTCGTCCGCGATCATGACGATGCCGAACTCGTCGCACAGGTCGCGCACGCCCTGGAGGTAGCCCGGTGGCGGGACGAGGATGCCGTTGGTGCCGACGACCGACTCGAGGATGATCGCGGCGACGGTGTGGGCCCCCTCCACCATGAGCAGGTCGCGCAGGTGCTGCAGCGCGCGCTCGCTCTCCTCCTGCTCGGTGGTCGCGTGGAACGCCGAGCGGTAGAGGTAGGGACCCCAGTACCGCACGACGCCCGGCATACCGGGCTCGGAGGCCCATCGGCGCGGGTCCCCGGTCAGGGCGATGGAGCCCGCGGTCGCGCCGTGGTAGCTGCGGTAGGCAGCGAGGACCTTGTGGCGGCCGGTGTGCAGGCGCGCCATGCGCAGGGCGTTCTCGTTCGCCTCGGCCCCACCGTTGGTGAAGAAGACGCGGTTGAGGTCCCCCGGGGCGAGCTCGGTGATGAGGCGCGCCGCCTCGGAGCGGGCGTCGTTGGCGAACGCCGGGCTGATCGTCGTGAGGCGACCGGCCTGCTCCTGGATCGCGGCCACGAGCTTGGGGTGCTGGTACCCGATGTTCACGTTGACCAGCTGGCTCGAGAAGTCGAGGTACCGCTTGCCGCTGTAGTCGGTGAAGTACGAGCCGAGGGCCGACGCGATCGGCAGGGGGTCGATGAGCCCCTGGGCGGACCACGAGTGGAACACGTGGCCCCGGTCGTCGCGGCGGACCTGCTCCTCGGTCGCTCCGGTGACGGCGTCGAGCACGCCCTGCTGGACGGTGGTGTCGGTCATGGGGACCTCTCGGCAGGCTCGGGGGATCAGCGGGTGCGCGGGAAGCCGAGGTCGACGCTCGACGTGGCCGGGTCGGGCCAGCGCTGCGTCACGACCTTGCCGCGGGTGTAGAAGTTGATGCCCTCGGGACCGTACATGTGGGTGTCGCCGAAGAGGGAGTCCTTCCAACCGCCGAAGGAGTAGTAGGCAACCGGGACAGGGATCGGGACGTTGATCCCGACCATGCCGACCTCGACGTCGAACTGGAACCGGCGGGCCGCGCCACCGTCCCGCGTGAAGATCGCGGTGCCGTTGGCGTACTGGTTGGAGTTGATGAGCTCCAGGCCCTCCTCGTAGGTGTCCACGCGGACGACCGACAGCACCGGTCCGAAGATCTCGTCGGTGTAGACGGTCATCTCCGGGGTGACGTGGTCGAGCAGCGTGGTGCCGAGGAAGAACCCGTCGGTCGGCAGGTCGCCCTCGCGGCCGTCGACGACGACCGTGGCCCCGGCCTCCTGGCCGGCCCCGACGTACCCGGAGACCTTGTCGCGGTGCTCGGCGGTGATGAGCGGACCCATGTCGGTGTCGGGGTCGGTGCCGTTGCCGACGGTGAGCTTGGGCAGGCGGGCCGCGATCGCATCCACGAGCGGCTGGGCCACGTCGCCGACCGCGACGGCGACGGAGAGCGCCATGCAGCGCTCGCCCGCGGAGCCGTAGGCCGCGGACACCACCGAGTCAGCGGCCATGTCGACGTCCGCGTCGGGCAGGACGAGGGCGTGGTTCTTGGCGCCGCCGAGGGCCTGGACGCGCTTGCCGTTGGCCGTGCCGCGCTCGTAGATGTACCTGGCGATCGGCGTCGAGCCCACGAAGCTCACCGCCGCGATGCCCGGGTGGTCGAGGATCGCGTCGACGGCGACCTTGTCACCGTGCAGGACCGTGAAGAGGCCGTCGGGCAGGCCGGCCTCCTTCCACAGCTGGGCGAGGAAGAGCGCGGCCGACGGGTCCTTCTCGGAGGGCTTGAGGATGAACGCGTTGCCGCAGGCGATCGCGTTGGCGCACATCCACAGCGGCACCATCGCGGGGAAGTTGAACGGCGTGACGCCGGCGACGACCCCGAGCGGCTGGCGGATGTTGTAGACGTCGACCCCGGTGGCGGCCTGCTCGGTGAAGCCACCCTTGAGCAGGTTCGGGACACCGGTGGCGAACTCGACGTTCTCCAGCCCTCGGGCGATCTCGCCGGCAGCGTCGGACAGCACCTTGCCGTGCTCCGAGGTGATGATCGCGGCGAGCTCCGGGGTGCGCGCGTGCAGCAGCTCGCGGAACGCGAACAGGACGGCGCTGCGGTGTGACAAGGAGGCGTGGCGCCACTCCTTGGCCGCTGCGGCGGCACTGGCGACCGCCGCGTCGAGCTCCTCGACCGAGGCGAGGTCGACCTCGCCGGTGACCGCACCCGTCGCCGGGTTGTAGACCGGTGAGGTGCGTCCGGAGGTGCCCTCGGTGGGCCGGCCGTCGATCCAGTGGGAGATGCGCGTCGTCATGCTCACACCATACGATCCATCCACTGGTAACACAATAGAAGTATTGCTATGGTGCAAAGATGCCGCACGCC
>NZ_LMGM01000001.1:2213368-2214999 GCF_001427915.1 Phycicoccus sp. Root563
ACCCTCACGGCCCTCGAGGCCCGCCTCGACACCCCCTCCGCGAAGGGACTGGCGCATGCCGTGTNCCGCGACGATCCGCGACGGGCTCCTCGTCGCCGGCGACCGCCTGCCCCCGATCCGGACCGTGGCGGCCGAGCTGGCCCTGTCGCCGACCACGGTGAGTGCGGCTTGGGCGCTGCTCGCCCGGTCGGGCACCGTGGCCACCGATGGTCGCCGCGGCACCACCGTCCTGGACCAGCGGTCCGGCGGCACCGTCCGCTACCGCGCCGCCCTCGAACGGCCCTCGACCTTCGCCCACGACCTGTCCACGGGCGTCCCGGACCCTGAGCTGCTCCCCGACCTGGGGCAGGCCCTCGCCGGCCTTCGCACCGCTCCGACGACGGGCAGCTACCTCGACGACCCGGTGCTTCCGGCGCTCGCGGAGGTCCTCGTGGCGGACTGGCCGTTCGCCGTGGAGGAGGTCTCCGTCGTCGACGGGGCGATGGATGCGATGGACCTGTTCGTGCGGACCCAGCTGCGGTTCGGGGACCGCGTGGTCGTGGAGGACCCGGGGTTCCCGCCGTTGGTCGACCTGCTCGAGTCCGTCGGCGTGCAGCTCGTCGGCGTCGCCGTCGACGAGGAGGGCCTGGACCTCGTAGCCCTGGAGGCCACCCTGCGCGAACCGGTGGCGGCGGTCGTCCTGCAACCGCGGGCGCAGAACCCCACGGGAGTGACGATGACGTCCCGCCGTGCTGAGCGCATCGCCGCCCTGCTGTCGGGTTCGCCGACCGTGGTCGTCGAGGACGACTCCGCCGCCGGGCTGTCCCCCTCACCGCTCGTCAGCCTCGGGCAGTGGCGCCCCGAGCAGACCGTGCACATCCGCTCGTTCTCGAAGTCGCACGGACCCGACCTGCGCCTCGCCGCCCTCAGCGCACCGGCGCGGATCCTGAACGACCTCAACGGTCGTCGCCAGCTCGGACAGGGCTGGTCGAGCAGGCTGCTCCAGCAGGTGCTGCTCGGACTGCTCACCGACGACGTCGCCACCGCGCAGGTCCAGACCGCCGCGCAGACGTATGCCGCGCGGCGAGCCCGCGTCGTCGACCGCCTCCGCGAGCGCGGGGTCGAGGTGGGCGGGACCGAGGGCATCAACATCTGGGTCCCCGTCCAGGACGAGACGGCCGCGGTCGTCCGGCTGGCCAGCCAGGGAATCGGCGTCGCGCCGGGGACGCCGTTCCGGATCGGGCCGAGCGGACCCGGCGGCCACGTGCGCGCCACGGTCGGGCTCGTCCGCGACGAGGCGGCCCTGGACTCGCTGGCCGACGCGCTCGCCGACGCCGCGAACACCGGCGGATGGAACGGCCGCGCCCGCTGACCCAGCCTGCTGCCCGCTGACCGGCTTGCCGCCACCTGATCCGGGCGGCACGAAGGCCGGGCTGCAGGGTTGCCCGGCCTCCGGCCCGCCGCCCGAAAGCGGACGTCCAATCCCCCGTGACAGGTTCTGACCCCACGCTAGGCGTGGGCGGTCAGGGACAGGATCGTGCAATTCGCGTACTGCTGTACATGGTTTCCTGCGCTGGCGTGGGCAAACCACCTCATCCACGACACTCGCGACGACAGCGGGGCGGGGGACGAGCCGCCCGGCTCGTCCCCCG
>NZ_LMGM01000001.1:2215010-2218020 GCF_001427915.1 Phycicoccus sp. Root563
ATGCGTCGACGTCGATGGTCGGGCGCCCGGTGGTCCCGACCACCTGAACCTGGACCGTGTGCGTCCCGGATGTGGTCCAGTTGCGGGTCAGCACGCCCCGGGCGAGGTAGGTCGAGGGCGAGTAGGTGTCGACGGTGCCGGCGTAGACGCCGTCGACCCAGACGTACGCGACGCCACGGTTGGTCGCGGTGGCCGCGTACCAGGCGAACCCGCGTCCGGTGAAGGTGACCTTCGCCGTCGCCCCGGTGGTGCCTGAGGAGTACTGCCGGCCGCCGAAGTAGCTGCCCGTGTAGGCGAGCCAGCCAGAGCTGTAGCTGATGGACGTCGAGTTCTCCTGCAAGGCATCCACCGTGAGCAACGGGCCCATCGCGAACCCGCTCCAGTTGCCCTTGGCATCCTTGGCCCTCACCGCGAACTGGTACGTCGAGCCGGGGGTGAGCGACCACGTGCCCGACCGCACGGCGGCAGAGGCGAGGCTCAGTTGGAGCCAGGTGCCGTTGACCTTGATCCAGGCGTCCTCCTGGGTCACCCCGCTGACGTCGCTCGCCGTCCAGGCGTAGGTCACCGGGACGAGTCCGTTGCTGACCTGTCCGAGGTACTGGACGGTCTGGGTGGGGGCCGAGACGGCGGGCGGTGTCACGTCACCACCGGTCGTCACGGAGCAGGCCCGGTTGACGACGAAGACGTCGTAGCAGGCCGCGATGTTGAAGTGGCTCGCGAGCCAGCTCGTCGAGGTGGCGCCCTGGCCCGCGCCGATCACGGCGTCGAAGTAGTCGTCGTGGCCGCAGTCGAAGTGGTCGAAGTCAGCGCACACCCAGCTGATGTAGCCGGGGTCCGTGGACCCCTTGTCGTTGTAGCACATGACGTCCTGGCCCTCCCAGCAGTGACCCCAGTTCCCGGCACTGGCGGTCGTGGTGGTGCCGGTCGCGTAGGGGGCCCCCGGCTGGACGGCGCCGAGGTTGTGGCCGATCTCGTGCATCATCGTCTCGGCTTGGGGGATGCCGTAGTCGATGGCGAAGCGACCGCCGGTGTTGTTGGCGTTGCTGGCGCTGTTGCTGCTGTCGCTCATCAGGGAGCCTTGGCCGCCGGCGCTGGCCGTGTGGGTGTAGTAGACCGCGTAGTTGCGGGCGGTCGACGTGTAGCCGAGGGCCTTGAGGTCCCCGACGATGGTGGCGAAGGTCGATGTGGCGTTCGTGTGGGCGAGCCGCTGGACGTCGACCCGGATCGCCCCGGTGCTGTCGCACTCGAAGACCAGGTCCGCCCCGCCGACGCTCCCGGACTCGACGCCCGATTTGTAGATGGCACCGTTGATCGTCTTCAGCATGGTCCGGAACTGGTCGACCGTGATGGTCTGCGACCCGTCGGACGGCATGGCGATGACGGCGCGGATCCCGTAGTTGCCGTGCGGGTTCGCCGACGAGCAGACCGGGTTCCGGGCGACGCTGGCGAGGTTGCCCGTCTGGCCGCTCGTGGAGGGTGTCGTCGTTCCGTGGTCGTGGTGGTCGTGGTCGACCTCGACCGGGTCCGGGCCGTGGGTGTAGGTGAAGGACCCGTCGGCGAGCTCGACCTTGAACAAGCCGTTCGCGACCTTGCAGGACCGGCCCTGGTGCTCGACGACGTGCATCTTCTCGGTACAGGCGTGCTCGGGTCTGGCCGGGCTGTGGGTACCGGCCTTCGCCGGGCGTCCGGACTCGGGTCGGCCGTGGGAGGCGGACCCGCCGGAGGCGGTGGACCGTGCTTGGGCCGAGGGCGGCTGGCTCGGTGAGGACTGGGCCGAGGCCGTCCCGGCCACTGCCAACGGCGTGGCCAGGGCCAGGGCGAGGACGAGCGGCCGGAACGGGAACCGGTGGGTGGTCAGTGTGTTCATCGCAACTCCCTGGACGCGTGCTGATCGGATGATCAGAGACTCGTCCCAGAACTGCTGCGGCTCTGTCCGCTCGCTGACGCAACGAGGGTCGTGGTGGCGACGGTGGGCGACTCCGTGCCCACGGAGGGTCGGCGGAGGGCGTGGGATTCGAACCCACGATGACGTTGCCGCCATAGCGGTTTTCAAGACCGCCGCACTAGGCCACTATGCGAGCCCTCCAGGCCTTGCGACACACGGCCGCCGGACCGGGGCCAACGGTATCGTCACGTCGTGGACGGCTACCAACGCGAGGGCGAAACCAAGGCCCAACGGCTCGACCGCAACTGGGACGAGCTGTTGCAGGAGCTCCGCGTCACACAGACCGGCGTCCAGATCCTCACCGGATTCCTGCTCNCGATCAGCGCGAGCATCCTCGCCACCTGTCTGCTCATCACGCCGGTGGCGATGCACCGCTGGCTGTTTCGGCAGCAGCGCAAGGAGACCCTGGTCAGCATCGCCCACCACGTCTCCGTCATCGGGCTGGCGACCCTGGCGGCTGCCGTCGTCAGCGTCATGGCGCTCACCTTCGCCCTGGTCCTCGGCCAGCGGGCCGGGGTGGTCGCGGCCCTCGTCGGCGCGGTGCTGTTCGTCGCTGCCTGGGTGGTCTTCCCGCTCGGGCTGCGGCACCGCCTCACCCGCCCGAAAGGCCCCTGAGCAGGGCTTTTGTTACTGTCGGAGGACACCGACCAAAGGATCCACCATGGGCAAGCTGTCCTTCATCGCCGGCGTCGCCGCCGGCTACGTCCTCGGCGCGAAGGCGGGCCAGAAGCGTTACGAGCAGATCCGCGGCCGCGCCAGCCAGGTCTGGTCCAGCGATCCGGTCCAGCACCGGGTCGAGACCGTCAAGGAAGCCGTCAAGGAGCAGGCGCCCGTCCTCGGCGCCAAGCTCGGCGAGGCCGCCAAGACGGCCGGGGCGAGCGCCAAGGAGCGCCTTACCGGCGAGGACCTGCCGGAGACCCTCCACCGCGGCACCGACGGTCGGCTCCACGCCGACACCTCGGGCTTCGGGCCGGGGGGCGACAAGCTCCCCTGAGCCGACCGCCTCGCCGGGCGACGGACACGACGAGGCCCGCGACGCGGCATACCTGATCGGTATGCCGCGTC
>NZ_LMGM01000001.1:2218039-2246145 GCF_001427915.1 Phycicoccus sp. Root563
AAGACCTTCAGGGACGCCACCGGGTGGCCCTGGTCGAACGAGCGCCGGAAACCCCTGACCAGCACCTGCTCTGACCCGGCCGACCCGGTGACGTGCCCCTGAGGGCAAACCCGCAGCGCGACCCCCCGCACCACCGGCTTCCACGCTGGCACCCCCGAGCCAGCGCCCCAGCCACACCAGAACGGCGCCGTCGGCGTGCGTCTTTCCGGCATGACATGAGGTCTTCCTTTCCTTGCCGCCGGGCTCGTTCCCCCGAATCGGGCCCGACACCGGAGAAGAGCGCGGGACCGCCGCGCTGATACATCCGGCGCGAAACTTTCGTGACCAGTCCTTGCCCCGTTCTTGGGCGACTCTTGACCGGCTTCGCCGAACTCGCCCCGCTCGGGAGGTATCAGGAAGAACCGTCCGAACTCCTGTCTGTGACGCACCCGCCTCACTACGCTGACCGTGGACGCACCCGCGCCCCCAGGGTCGGCACCGCCCTCAGGAGAGCTCATGGCACACGTGACCCCCACGCCCAGCAGGGGACCCGGCCGCCGCATCCCGCACCTCTCGGTGCCCGGCAGCGCGGTCCGCCGCCTCGGAGCCCGCGCGCTGGACCCGGCCACCTGCAAGCGACTCGGCGACCAGCCGGTGCCCAGCCCCACCGTGTACGTCGGTGACACCCTGCTCGTCAGGGGGCAGCTCGAGGGCCGCGCGGAGGGCCCGATCAGCGCCCTGCGCAAGCAGCTCGAGGGTCGCTACACCGTCGAGGAACGTCGCGAGACCGGGCTCGGTGACCTGTTCCGGCGCCTCGAGCTGTCCGACGAACTCGACCGGGTCGGCTCGACCAGCGTCCTCATCGCGCCATTGCCGGGCGAGTCGGTCGAACCCCCCGACGCCTGGAAGATCCTGCAGGACTTCCGTGCCGAGCACCCGCGCTTCGCATCGGCGGTCGAGCTGTGCCACGTCATGGTGGGCAGTGGCTACGGCGACGGCGTCGGGTACGGCGACGGTGTGGGTTACGGGGACGGCGTCGGGTACGGCGACGGCGTGGGCTACGGGGACGGCGTCGGGTACGGCGACGGCGTGGGGCTGGCCGGCCTGCCCGGTGGCGGTCCGTCCGGACGGTCCCCGGTCACCTGGGCCGCACCGGACCCGTGCCCGGCCGAGCTGCCCGACGGCCCGGTCGTGGCCCTGCTCGACACCGGCATCGGTGCCCACCCCTGGTTCGAGCGAGGCGTCATCAAGGACGTCGAGGTCGAGGGCGTCCCCGTCGGGCTGGTCTTCACCCCGGCCGACGACCCGGAGAACACCGGTGTCACCGTCGACCGTGTCAACGGTGTGCTGGACCGGCTGGCCGGCCACGGGACGTTCATCGCCGGGGTGGTCAGGCAGCACTGCCCCGAGGCCACCATCATGGCCATCCCGATCATGTACGGCGACGGGGTCGCGGACGAGGCCGACGTCATCGACGCGCTGCAGCTGCTCTACGCCCGACAGCTCCTCGCCCTGCGAGACCCCGACCGTCACGGCCCCGCCGTGGACGTGCTGTCGATGTCACTGGGCTACTACCACGAGACCCCGGGCACCTTCGAGGACGAGGGCGCGCTGGTGACCGCGTTGCGTGGCCTCAGCTCGACCGGTGTCGTGGTCGTGGCAGCCGCCGGCAACGGGTCGAGCGACGTCGAGTTCTTCCCGGCCGCGTTCGCGACGGGTTCGGGGTTCGACGTGCCCCTCGTCAGCGTCGGCGCGCACAACCCCGGTGGGCTCAACCCCACCGGCCCGACGGTGTCGGTCTACTCGAACACCGGCTCGTGGGTCACCGCCTACCGCTGCGGCACCGCCGTGGTCAGCACCATGCCGACGACGTTCGACGGCAGCATCCGCAGCGTGCTCAACCTCCCCGGTTCGACGAACCCGGCCCGCGGCTCGATCGACCTCGACGACTACTCGGGCGGGTTCGGGCAGTGGAGCGGGACGTCGTTCGCCGCTCCCGCGCTCGCCGGTGACGTGGCCGCCCAGCTCGTCGGCTGCCAGGGGGCGGACGAGGGGCTCGACCGCCCGGACCGTGCGGCCCGCGTCAAGGCAGCGGCCGGCGCGGTCGCCACGACGCTGGGGGGTTCGTGATGCAGACCGACGGGACCACGGGAGGTCTGGCCGAGCGCGCAGCGCTGGCGTTCGCCGCATACCGCGGTGGTGACCCGGAGGCGATGTCCGACCTGGTCGACGCGACCACGGCCCTGCTGTGGCACACCGCCCGCGCCCAGGGCCTGGGCAGCGCGGCCGCCGAGGACGTCGTCCAGACGACCTGGCTGTCCCTGATCAAGCACCAGGACTCCATCCAGGACCCGCTCGCCGTCCTCAAGTGGCTCACCACCACCGCCCGCCGCGAGGCCTGGGCCGTGTCGCGCCGCTCCCGTCGCGAGGACTCGCGCGAGGAGATCGGCGACCTGCTCGACGGCACGCCCGCCCCGCTCGACGGACCCGAGCAGGTCGTGGTCCGCGGACAGGACCAGGTGGTGCTGTGGCGGCACTTCGCCACCCTCTCCGAACGCTGCCAGCAGCTGCTGCGGGTGGTGGCGCTCGCGGAGCGACCCGACTACCAGCACGTCGCCGAGGCCCTCGGCATGCCCGTCGGCAGCATCGGCCCCACCCGCGGCCGCTGCCTCGCCAAGCTGCGGGCAGGACTCACCAACGACCCCGCCTGGGAGGTGGCGTCATGACCGGATCCGCCGACCGCAGCCACGACCGGGAGCTTGACCAGGAGCGCGATCGGGAGCTCGATCGGGAGCTCGACCGTCTTGCGGCCGAACCCCTGGACGCGCAGGACCTCCGGGCGCTGGCCACCGTCCGCAGCATCTTCGCCGCGAGCGACCCCGTGCCGCCGGGGCTGGCCGAGCGGGCCAAGTTCGCGATGACCGTGGCGGCGCTCGAGGCCGAGGTCGCGCAGATCATGCAGACCAGCGCCGAGGCGGTGGGGGTCCGGGCCAAGGTCTACGACCGGGCGGCCACGGTGACGTTCTCGACCGACACCCTGAGCGCGATGATCACCATCGAGTCCATCGACGGGGTCCACGCCCGGCTCAGCGGCTGGGTGAGCAACGGGCCCACGGCCGTCGAGCTGCGCGAACGCTCGCGCACCCAGAGCACCGAGACCGACGCCGAGGGACGGTTCAGCTTCGCGAAGGTCGAGCGTGGGCTCGTGCACCTGCTCCTGCGACGACTGGACCTGCCCGACAGCAGGCCGGTCATCACCCCGGCCATCGAGATCTAGGGGACGCCATCGAGGTCGTCGACCCGGCGGTCGAGGAGCTGTTCACCCGGGCACGCCACCTCAACGGGATCGGGCGCTTCCGGGAGGCGGAAGCGGCGCTGCACAGGGCACTGCGCCTCGACGCCTCGTCGCCCACGCGTGGGTCCGTGACGGCGCGGTCGCGCATCCTCATCACGTTGGCCTGGACCACGGTGGCGCTGCACGGCCGCGACGAGGCGCTGGCGCTGCTCGAGGAGGTGCGCGCTCTCACCGACTCGCCCCGGCTGCACGCGCTGACCTGGGTGCAGGAGGCCGTGGTCCACGTGTCCCTGGCCGACTGGCGGTCCGCGCTCGCGGCCCTGGCGCACGTCGACGACGCCTCGATGCAGCTGCTCGCCCCACGCGAACGCACCTCGGCGCTCCTCAACGGCGGCCTGTCCCACCTCTCGCTGCTCGAGCTCGGCGAGGCCCGGGCCGAGCTGCACGAGGCGCTCGCCCTCGCGGTCGAGGGCGGGGTGGTCGAGCAGGAGTTCAAGGCCCGCCACAACCTCGGGTGCCTGGAGTTCTACGCCGGCAACCTCCCCGAGGCGATCTCCCTCATGCGGGCCGCGGACGACGTCGAGGTACCGGTCGCCCGGGCCCGGGCCAAGCAGGACCTGGCCCAGGTGCTGCTCGAGTCCGGGCTGCTCACCCAGGCCCGGGACACGCTCCACGGCGCCCTCGCGGAGGCCCGCACCGAGCACCTCGCCCTCGAGGAGGCCGACATCCGGCTCGACCTGGCCGCCTGCGCGCTCGTCGAGGGCGACGCCACGAGCGCCCGCAACGAGCTGGGGGCTGCGATCCGCATCTACCGCGCTCGGGGAGCCGAGGGTCGCCAACGCAGCACCCTGCTGCTCCGGGCGGCCGTCGACCTCGGCAGCGGCCGGGTGCCGCGCGGCGTTGACGACCTCCTCGTGCCGTGGTTGCAGACCCGTCGCCCCGTCACAGCCGAGGAGCGGCTCGCGGCCCGCGTCCACGTCGAGACCCTGCTGCTGCGCGGCGACGTCGACGGAGCCGCAGATGCCGCCCAGCGGCTCCGTGGCGCGGCCCACCAGGGCCTCGCCGGGGACATGCACGACCGGTTGCTGTTCGCCAAGGTTGCTGCGGCACAGGGCGACTCGCGCAGCGCTCGACGCGAGGTGCACGCCTCCGCACGTCGGCTCGGACGGCGGGCGGCGCCCACCCAGAGCCTGGAGGTGCGAGCCGCCCTCGCCCTGCACGGTAGGCGGCTCAGCGAGTTCGACCTCGGTGACGCCCTCTCCAGCGGGTCCGCCCGCCGCATCTTCGACAGCGTCGAGCGGTGGCGTGCCGTGTCCCACCGGCTGCCGCCGGTGTCCGCCCCGCCCGACGCGGAGACGGCCGAGCTCATGGCGCACCTGCGGCAGGCCAGGCTGCGCCTCGGGAGCACCGCGCCGGGCGAGGAAGAGGCCTCCCTGCGCTCGCAGGTGGCCTCGTTGGAGGGGCGCATCGCCGAGCGCGACTGGTCGACGTCCGGTCGCAACGAGCGGAACGCACCCCAGGACGAGCCGGCGCCGGTGGCGGGCACCGCGTCAGGACGGACCCCGGGTGAGGCGGCGGGGTTCACCGGCACGCGGGCCGCCCTCGGCGAGCGTGACGAGGTCGCCCTCGTGCTGTTCGCACACGCGGGTCAGCAGTACGTCCTCGAGGTCGGGGCGCACCGTCGGAGCCGGGTGCGCCACCTCGGGACGGTCGCCACGGTGACCACCCTGGCCGACCGGCTGGTCCGCGACCTGCGCGCACAGGCGTTCGCCGCGACGAACCCCGCGCTGGCCGCAGCGGTCGGACGGGCCGTCGACGCCTCGCTCGCCGAGCTCGACCGGGTCGTGTTCGGCGACCTCCGGCTCCCCGACGGGTGCGGGGTAGTCGTGGCACCGAGCCGCGCCCTGGCCAGCGTGCCGTGGACCGCCCTGCCCGGTGCCGCGGGCCGCCCCGTCACCGTGGCCGCGTCGCTGACCCGCTGGGCCACCCCCGAACCCCCGGCCGACGGCCCGACCACCGTGACCTCGCTCGCCGGCCCGAGCCTGCGCAGGGCGGTCGCCGAGGCAGCAGACGTGGCCGCGGTCTGGGGTTCGCGCAGCGGCGCCGACCACGGCGGCACCCAGGACAGCAAGCGACTCGTCACCGCCCTGGCCACCGACACCGTGGTGCACGTGGCCGCGCACGGGACGCACGAGCGCCAGAATCCGTTCTTCTCCTCGCTGCACCTCGCCGACGGCCCGGTCTTCGCGCACGAGCTGCCCAGGCCGTTGCGGTCACGGCACGTCGTTCTGTCGGCGTGCGACGTCGGGCAGTCGGACCTGCGCCCCGGCGACGAACCGTTCGGCCTCACCGCAGCGCTGCTCTCGCTCGGTGCGCGCTCCGTCGTGGCGGCCGTGGCACCGGTGGGTGACGAGGTGGCCGCGGTCGCGATGGTCGACTACCACCGCCGGCTCAGCAGCGGGGTCCCCGCCGCCCGGGCCCTCGCGGTCACCGTGGCCGAGCACCCGGGAGCCCGCGCGTTCTGCCTGTACGGCGCGGACTGGGCCGCACCGCATACGTCGGCCTGAATCCCGTTCTGGCACAAGGAGAGCTGTCCCTGCCCCAGGCCACGGAAGGGCGTCAGATCCAGATGGCCGGGTCCTTGAACATCAGCTCGTAGGGGTCCTCGCGACCCTCCGGGAAGCGGATCACGGCAGGGATCCCCGTCGCGATCGCGCCGGTGGGGACGTCCTTGACGACGACCGAGTTGGCGCCGATCTGGACGTCGTCACCGATGTCGACCGGGCCCAGGACGCGGGCACCGGCGCCGATGGTGACGCGGTTGCCGACGGTCGGGTGGCGCTTGACCTTCTGCATCGACCGGCCGCCGAGCGTGACCCCGTGGTAGAGCATGACGTCGTCGCCGACCTCTGCGGTCTCGCCGATGACGACCCCCATGCCGTGGTCGATGAAGAAGCGACGGCCGATGGTGGCACCGGGGTGGATCTCCACGCCGGTCAGTGACCGCACCACCGTCGACAGCAGCCGGGCGAACGGCTTGGCCGCACCCCCGCGCAACCACAGCCGGTGCGCCGCGCGGTACGCCCAGATCGCGTGCAACCCCGGGGAGTTGAGCGCCAGGTCGAGCCGGGAGGCCGCCGCGGGGTCGCGCGCGATGGCCGCGTCGAGGTCGTCGACGATGCGGCTCCGCGCGCGCCGCGCGTACAGGGCAAGGGTCACGAGGGGTGCGCCGCCGGTCAGTCGAGGAGGTCGGAGAAGAGGATGGTCGACAGGTAGCGCTCGCCGAACGACGGGATGATCACGACGATCGTCTTCCCGGCGTTCTCGGGGCGACGGGCGACCTGGTCGGCGGCAGCGAGCGCCGCGCCGGAGGACAGGCCGACGAGCAGGCCCTCCTCGCGAGCGGCTCGCCGAGCCCACTCGACGGAGGTCTCGGCGTTGATGTCGATGACCTCGTCGTAGATGTCGCGGTCGAGGATCTCGGGCACGAAGTTGGCGCCGATTCCCTGGATCTTGTGCGGGCCGGGCTGGCCGCCGTTGAGGATCGGCGACTCCTCCGGCTCCACGGCGATCATCTGCAGACCGGGCTTGCGGGGCTTGAGCACCTGGCCGATGCCGGTGATCGTGCCACCGGTGCCGATGCCGGCCACGACGATGTCGACCTCGCCGTCGGTGTCCTTCCAGATCTCCTCCGCCGTGGTCTTGCGGTGGATCTCCGGGTTGGCCTCGTTGGCGAACTGGCGCGCGAGGACGCCGCCACGCTCGGCGGCGATCTCCTCGGACTTCGTGACCGCACCCTTCATACCGAGGGCTCCCTCGGTGAGGACGAGCTCGGCACCGTAGGCGCGCAGCAGGGCCCGGCGCTCCTTGGACATGGTCTCGGGCATGGTCAGCACGACCTTGTACCCGCGTGCGGCGCCCACCATCGCGAGCGCGATGCCGGTGTTGCCGGACGTCGCCTCGACGATCGTGCCACCGGGCTCGAGCTGGCCGGACGCCTCGGCGGCGTTGATGATCGAGACGCCGATGCGGTCCTTGACCGAGGAGGCCGGGTTGTAGAACTCCAGCTTCGCGGCGACGGTCGCGTCGCTGTCGATGAGGCGGTTGATGCGCACCAGCGGGGTGTTGCCGATGAGCTGGGTCACGTCGTCGTGGATCGGCATGCGCCTCTACTTTCGGTATGCCGCGGGCTCACCTCGAGCGCGGCGTTGGGCAGGCTGTCGTGTCCTTCTCTCAGCCAAGCGAAGAACGCGTTATGGATATTCCAACAGATCGTTATGACGGGTGCAACGGCCGTCCGCGCCCCGGCCGGGTACGGGTCCGGGTACCGGCACGGGGACCGGTCCGACGCCACGCGGTTGAGCCGGGTCACAAACCGGTAAGCGGACGCTTACCCGCGGGTAGCATGACCGCCATGTCTGCCCTCCAGATCGTCGCGCTCGTCGTCTGCGGCGTGGTCACGCTCGTGGCCATCGCCCTCTTCGCCCGCGTGATCCGCCACTTCCTGTCCGTGTTCCGCCTCGGCTCGCCGGACGCGACCCGCACCGGGGACAAGGGCACGCGCACCGTGACGCTGCTGCGCGAGTTCCTCGGGCACACGCGCATGTCGCGGCTCCCGGTCGTCGCGGTGGCGCACTGGTTCACGATGATCAGCTTCGGCGTGCTGTTCCTGACGCTGGTGAACGCCTTCGGGCAGCTCGCCAAGCCGGACTTCGCGCTCCCCCTCATCGGGCACTTCTTCCCCTACGAGTGGGTCACCGAGTTCTTCGCGTGGACCGGCCTGGTCGGCATCCTCACCCTCATGGCGATCCGCCAGAAGAACCACCCGCGCAGCGCCGCCGGCGAGGGCGGGCGGCGCTCGCGGTTCTTCGGCTCGAACTTCTGGCAGGCCTACTACGTCGAGCTCACCATCCTCGGCGTCACGATCTGCATCATCAGCCTGCGGGCCCTGGAGTACGCCCTGGGCCAGGCCACCGGCGACGAGCACGCGACGGCCCTCCACTACCCGCTGACCGCCTGGCTGGGTGCCGGGTTCGGCGGGTCGGCGTCGACGCTCGAGACCGTGATCGTCGTGGTCGCCGCGGTGAAGATCCTCATCTCGTTCGCGTGGATGATCACCATCTCGCTCACGCCGACCATGGGGGTCGCGTGGCACCGGTTCCTCGCGTTCTTCAACATCTTCTTCAAGCGTCACGCCGACGGACGCACGTCGCTGGGCGAGCTCCAGCCGCTCATGGTCGGCGGGGCGCCGGTCGACTTCGAGAACATCGAGGAGCTCGACGAGGACGCGGCGCTCGGCGTCGGCAAGGTCGAGGACTTCACCTGGAAGGGCCTGCTCGACTTCTCCACCTGCACCGAGTGCGGCCGCTGCCAGTCGCAGTGCCCGGCGTGGAACACCGAGAAGCCGCTGTCCCCCAAGATGCTCATCATGACGTTGCGCGACCACGCCAACGCCAAGGCGCCGTGGCTGCTGGCGTCGGAGTCGGAGCGCGAGGGTCTGGGTGAGGGCGCGGCCGCCCTCGCCGAGGTGCCGCTCATCGGCGACACCGGCTACTCGATCACCGACCCGCTCGCGGCCTACAACCCGCACGGCCCCGACGCCGTCATCGACCAGGACGTCCTGTGGTCGTGCACCACCTGCGGTGCCTGCGTCGAGCAGTGCCCCGTCGACATCGAGCACGTGGACGCGATCGTCGACATGCGGCGGTACCAGAACCTCATCGAGAGCGCGTTCCCCAACGAGCTCGGAGGCCTGTTCAAGAACCTCGAGAACAAGGGCAACCCGTGGGGCATGGCCGCCCGCGCCCGCCTCGACTGGGCCAAGGACCTGCCCTTCCCGGTGAAGATCCTCGGCCAGGACGTGGACTCCGCCGACGACGTGGACTACCTGTTCTGGGTCGGCTGCGCCGGCGCCTACGAGGACCGCGCCAAGAAGACGACCCGCGCCGTGGCCGAGCTGCTCGACCAGGCCGGCGTCTCGTTCGCGATCCTCGGTGACGGCGAGTCGTGCACCGGCGACTCCGCACGCCGCGCCGGCAACGAGTTCCTCTTCCAGATGCTCGCCCAGCAGAACGTCGAGACGCTCAACGAGGTGGGAGCGACCAAGATCGTCGTCACCTGCGCGCACTGCTTCAACACGATCAAGAACGAGTACCCGCAGCTCGGCGGCAAGTACGAGGTCGTCCACCACACCCAGCTGCTCAACCGCCTCGTGCGCGAGAAGAAGCTCGTCCCGGTGGCCCGGCCTGCTGACGCCCCCGGCAAGTCGACCCTGAAGAACGTGGCCTCGACCGCGGAGACCGTGACCTACCACGACCCCTGCTACCTCGGTCGCCACAACGGCGTCTACGCCCCGCCCCGTGAGCTCATCGGCGCCCTGCCCGGCGTCGAGCTCAAGGAGATGGAGCGCACGAAGGAGAAGTCGTTCTGCTGCGGCGCCGGCGGTGCCCGCATGTGGATGGAGGAGAAGCTCGGCACGCGGATCAACACCAACCGCACCGAGGAGGCGATCGCCACGGGGGCGGAGCGGATCGCCATCGGCTGCCCGTTCTGCCGGGTGATGCTGTCCGACGGCCTCACCGCGGCCCAGTCCGAGGGCAAGGCCGAAGAGGTCGAGGTCGTCGACGTCGCGCAGATGCTGCTCGCCGCGGTGAAGCGTCCCGGCGACGACGTCCCCACCGAGGCCGCGACGAGCGAGCCCGCCCCCGTCTGACCCCTCGCCCCCCACCCCGGCTTTGGGTGTCCAGACGGTCGGATTTCCGACCACTTGGGCACCCAAAGCGAGGGTCGGGGTCGTCCGGACCCGTCAGCCGCGGCGGCCGGCGTCGGCCTTGAGGCGCGCTTCCTCGTCGAGGTGGCGCGCCTCGTCTGCTGCGGGGGCCGCGCCACCGCGCGTGGCCGGCCACCACCACGCGGTATGCGGCTGCGCCGGCTTCTGGGGGTAGGCGTCCACGAGCCGCTCGACCATCCCCACGAGCACGTCGTGCACCCGCGTCGTCAGCGCCTCGGCGTCCTCGCCCGGCATCGGCGTGATCGGGTCGCCGACGAGCACCTGGACGGCGGTGCCCCGGCGCAGGCTCCAGCGTCCCCCGACGGTGAAGATGCGGTGCACCCCCCAGTGCGCGACCGGCACGATCGGCGCCCCGGTCCGCAGGGCCAGGTAGGCGGCGCCGCGCTTGACGTCCACCCGATCCTTGACGACGAACGCCCGACCGATCGTCGCCTCCGGGTAGATGCCGACGACCTCGCCGGCGAGCAGGGCGCGGTACGCCGCACGGGCCGCCGTCTCGCCGTGGGCGCGGTCGACCGGGATGTGGTGCATCCCGCGCAGCAGCTGACCGGAGACCGGTGCGTCGAACACCGACTTCTTGGCCATGAACCGCACCAGCCGCCCCCTGGCCGTCGCCACCAGCCCGACGAACATGAAGTCGATGAAGCTGCTGTGGTTGGCCGCGACGACGACCGGTCCGGTCTGCGGCAGGCGGTACGCACCCCGGACGTCGATCCGCAGCCCCAGCGCCCGGAACAGGACGTGGCAGGCGCGGATCACGAGTCGGTAGGTCAGGTCGGGCACGCCGGTCATTCGGAGCCGACGCCGCTCACGGTTGGACCCTCACGCCACCTCGGCCATCAGCGCGGCCAGCTTGGCCCTGGTGCTGATCTCGAGCTTGCGGAAGATGTGCGACAGGTGCGCGTCCACAGTGCGCGGCGACACGAACAGCTGCTCGCCGATCTGCCGGCTGGTCAGGCCCTCGGCCACGAGCTCGGCCACCGCCCGCTCCGCCCGGGTCAGCACCCCCAGCGCCGAGACGACCTCGGGCTCGTCGCCGGTCGCGAGGTCGGTCACGGCCGCCAGCCCGGCGGGGGTGAGGTGACCACCGGACACCCAGCTCGACGGGCAGTCGCGCGGTGAGCCCGCGGCATACGGGACACCGGGGCGGGTGCGGCCGGCCGCCCCGCGCGGCGCCCGCAGCGCTGCCGCGGCTCCCGCCAGCTGCCGGTATGCCGCCGTGCCCGGCTCCGCGGCCGCGGCGAGGCCGTCGAGCGCATCGGCCGCGCGCAGGGGCATGGGGATGTCAGTGGCCCGACGCAGGGCGGACAGGTAGGACGGGCGGGCCTGGGTGGGGTCGCCGGTGGCCATGAGGGCGTCGGCGACGAGCAGCCGGCCCTCCACGCCGTCGCGGCCGAGCCGGCTGCTGTCGGCGAGGACCACCGTGTCCGCCGCCCGGCCGGCGGCGCGGCCGAGGTCACCGGCGGCGAGCAGGTCGCGGGCGTCCTGGAGCTGGACGACGACGCGCACGGCCCACGGGAGGTTCTCGATGTCGACGTCGAGCTCGGCACCCGGCCGGCCGGTCACCAGCCGCACGACGGTGTCGGCGAGCAAGGCGATGCGGTCCTCGTGGAGCTCCTGGGCCTGGGCGAGGGCGTACAGCGCCAACGACTCCGCCTCGACCAGTCGACCCTGCTCCCAGGCGACCTTGGCCTGCAGGGTGCGCGCCGACAGGGCGATCCACCGCTCGTCGGCAGGTGGGGCGTCGACGATCAGGGCACCGAGCCGCTCGGCCTCCGCCAGGTCACCGCTGGCGACGCACACGTCCATGAGGGTCCGACGCACCTGGCGGACGACGTACGGGTCGTGCTGGCCGAGCAGGAGGGTCCGCTCGGCGTCGGCGCGTGCCTGCGCGAGGTTGCCGGCGTCGAGGTGCATCTCGGCGCGGATCGCGGCGTTGCGGGCGAACTCCAGGCTGCGCGCTCCGTCCTCGAGACCCGAGGCGTGCTGCTCCGCCCGGTCGAGCAGGCGCAGGCCCTCGTACGTGCCGCGAACCTCGGAGGCACAGATCCCGGCCCGCCGGGCGAGCTGCGAGCCGATGGTCGCCGGGCCGTCACCGCTGTCGAGGACCGACTCGAGCAGGTCCACCGCGTCGCGGGCGCGCATCGCGGTGTAGAGCGAGGAGAAGGCACGGTTGGCGAGGTCGTACGCCTCCGGGCGTCGAGCGTCGTCGGCCGCGGCATGCCGGACGGCGGCGGCGACCAGCGGCACCTCGGCGAGCCACGGCGCATCAGCGGCTCCGGTGTTGTAGCCCTCCGGGATGGCCCGGTCGGCCCAGCGCAGGAGGCCGTCCATCGCCTCCTGCTCGTCCGCGGTCGCCCGAGCGAGCTCCCGTCCCACCTCGCGCAGCGGCGGGAGCATGTCGAACCGTCCGTCGGACTGCACCTCCACGAGGCTGCGGCGGGCCAGGGCCGAGGCGAGCTGGACCGCCGCGGGCCGGGACACCTCGCACAGGTCGGCCAGCGCATCGAGGCCGACCGGTCGACCGACGACCGCGAGGCGACGGAAGCACCTGCGTTGGTCCTCGTCAAGGAGGTCGTAGGAACCGCGGACGGCCTCACCCATCGTCCCGACGGGGGCCACGTCGCTCACGCCGATCAGGGCGATCTGCACCGCGAGCTGTTCGATCAGGGACGGCAGGCCACCACTGGCCCGCAGCAGCCGACGCAGGGTGCGGTCGTGCTGGACGACGTCCACCGTGTGCCCGCCTGCTGCGGCGACGCGGGCTAGGAGGAGCTCGACCGCGGCTCCCTCGAGGGGCTGCGACGCGGTGGGGACCGGCAGGGGCTGGATCCGCAGGACGTTCTCGTGGGTGCGTCCCGCCACCGTCGTCGCCGTGCACATGAGGCGGAACGCCGCAGCGTCCTCGACGAGGTCGTTGACGATCTCGCCCAGCCCGTCGATCGAGTCGACCCCGTCGAGGACGAGCAGGAGGTCGCGCCCGTCGAGGGCTCGTTTGAGGGCCATCGCCGCCGAGTCCCCGGGGGCGACCTCCGCGCCGAGCGCGTCCAGGCAGGCGGTGACGAGGGTGTCGGCGGTGGGGTTCGTGTGCCCACTCACCCAGGCGCTGGCCGCGGCCGATGCCGCCACGTGCCGGGCGACCAGGGTCTTGCCGCAGCCCGGGGCGCCGGTCAGGGTCACCCACCGGTGGCTCCCGAGGAGTAGGCGGAGGCGATCGAGAACGTCATCGCGCCCCACGCACGGTGTCAGCACCCAATCAGGCTACCCAGACACCCGGCCAATATCGGTGGTTTTACCGATGCCCTCCCGGGCGGCCGCCGACAGGCTGGACCCGACACGAGCAGGACCTGTGGCCACGGGAGACGTGGAGGGGCGTGTCCGGCGGCCACGGACCCGGCTCATGTGGGTCGGGGGACCCGATGACAACGGCCGAGTGAGGTTCCGGGGGGATCCTCTCTCGGCCGTTGTCACGTCCGAGCCCGTCAGACGCGGTCAGGCGTCCGTCCGCGCGCGTCCGGCGCCGTCAGGCGGCCGCCGATGGACGGGGCGGTCAGCCGAGGCCGTTCTTGGAGAGGAACTCCTTGGCCACCGCGTCGGGGTCCTTCTTGTCGCTCACGACCTCCTTGAGGAGGGCCGCCAGGGTCGTGGTGTCGAGCTTGGCGGACACCGCGTTGAGCGCACCCTCGACGGTGGGGTTGCTCTTGCTCTTGGTGATGAGCGGCACGACGTTCTGCGCGGCATACATGTTCTTGGGGTCCTCGAGGGCCACGAGGTCGTTCTCGGCGATGCTCGGGTCGGTGGTGAACAGGTCACCGGCGTCGATCTGGCCGTTCTTGAGCGCCTGAAGGGTCAGCGGGCCGCCGGCGTCGAGCGGACGGAACTGCTTGAACTCCAGGCCGTAGATCTTCTTGAACCCGGGGATGCCCGTGTCGCGGGTCTTCCACTCCGGGGGACCACCGACCGTGAGGTCCTGGCTCTTGCCCTTGAGGTCGGCGATCGACTTCACGCCGAGCTCGTCCGCGCGGGACTTCTTCATCACCAGCGCGTCCTTGTCCTCGGCGGCCGACTTGTCCAGGACGGTGAGGGCAGCCGGTACCGAGGACTTGAGCTCGGTGTAGACCGCGTCGGCGTCGGTGCCGGTCTGGCCCTTCTTGAAGTAGTCACGGAGCACGCCGGTGTACTCCGGGATCAGGTCGATCGACCCGTCCTGGAGCGCCGGGATGTAGGCCTCACGGGCACCGATGTTGAGCTTCTTGGTGACCTTGACGCCCTTGGCCTCGAGGGCTCCGGCATAGATCTCGGCCAGCAGGGCGCTCTCGGGGAAGTCGGCCGAGCCGACGGTGATGCCCCCGGCTGCCGCGCTGCCCGACGACGGGCTGCTCGTGGAGGCGAGCGGGTCGCCCCCGGAGTTGCCGCACGCCGCGGTGGCCATCAGGGCCGCAGCGGTGGCGATGGTCAGGGTGATGCGACTCAGCTTCACGGTCCTGCTCCTCAGTGTGGTGACTTCGACGAATCGATGAACTCGGTGGTCAACGGGCCGGAGCGTCAACGGTACGCCCGGAGGAGTCAATCTCTACATCGACAGGGGTATTCCCGGAAGGGGCTGTCCGCGATCGGCGCCCCGCCCTCCCGGAGGTGGCCGGGCCGGCGCCGAGGCCGGGTGAGACGACCGATCGCTGCACCAGGGACATGAGCAGGTCGATGACCAGGGCCAGCACGGCGACGAGGATCGCGCCGGAGGCCATCTGCGCGAACTCGTGGACCTTCTGGCCGTCGATGATGAACCGGCCGAGCCCCCCGGTGCCGGCGACGGCCGCCAGGGTCGCGGTCGCGATGACCTGGAGGATGGCGGAGCGGACCCCGGAGAAGATCAGGGGCAGGGCGCAGGGCACCTCCACCTGCCGAAGCACCTGCATCCCCGTCATCCCCATGCCCTTGGCCGCGTCGCGGGCTCCCGGGTCGACCCCCTCCACCCCGGAGTAGGCGCCGGCCATGATCGGTGGGATCGCGAGCACCACGAGCACGATGATCGCCGGCACGAGGAACGCGGAGTCCCCCGCGAGCTTCGGGAACAGCCAGAGCACCATGAGGTAGAGCAGGCCGAGGCTGGGTATGGCGCGGGCCGCACCCGCGAGGTTCACGGCCAGGAACCGGCCGCGGCCGGTGTGCCCGATGGCCAGGCCCGCCGGGATGGCGATGAGGCAGGCGAGCACCATCGCCAGGGCGGAGTACCAGAGGTGCTCGACGATGCGCGACGCGATGCCGTCCGAGCCCGACCAGTGGGCCGGGTCGAACAGCCAGCCGAGGATGTTGGGAATCATGCGCGGCTCCCCGTCGCCCGGACCCAGGGCGTGAAGGCCCGGGTGAGAAGCAGGATCACGCCGTCGAAGACGAGGGCGAGCACCACGCAACCGACGATCCCGACGATGAGCGGGTCGTAGAAGTCACGGCTGAAACCGTCGGAGAAGAACAACCCGAGCTGGGGGATGCCGATGATGGTCGCGACGCTGGCGATGCTCACGTTGCTGACCGCAGCGACCCGCAGCCCGGCCGAGATCACGGGGACGGCCAGCGGCAGGTCGACCGCGAAGAACCGCTTGACCGGCGTGTAGCCCATCGCCGTGGCCGACTGCTTGACCGACTCCGGCACCGCACCCAGGCCGTCGGCGACGGTGCGCACGAGCAGGGCCAGGGTGTAGAGCGTCAGGCCGACGATGACGTTCGTCGGGGAGATGATCTGGGTGCCGATGATGGCCGGCATGAGCACGAAGAGCGCGAGGCTGGGGATCGTGTAGAGGAGCCCGAACCCGGCGATGAGTGGCACGAAGAGCGGGCGGTAACGACGCGCCAGCCACCCGAGCGGGAGCGCGAGCAGCAGGCCGATCACCAGCGGCAGGCCGGCGAGGTAGGCGTGCTGGAGGGTGCGTGTCCACACCAGGTCGAGGTGGTCGATGAACCAGGTCATGGCAACGCCTCAGGCGCCCGACGTCCGCGGGGCCGCCTGGGCGGCACCCGGGCGCTGGGGGTCCTCGAGCTCCGGGCGGTCGGTCTCCTCGATGGCGGTGAGCACCTCGTGCGCGCGGACCGTGCCGACCAGCGCGCCCGCGTCGTCGACGATCACGCCGCGGCGGCTCGGGCTCGACAGGGCCGCGTCGAGGGAGGCGCGCAGCGGACCGCTGGCCCGCGCGACGGTGCCACCGCGGTGCAGCACCTCGGTGGTGACGTCACCGGCGACCCGCTTGGGCTCGACCCAGCCCAGCGGGCGGTTGCCGTCGTCGACGACCAGCACCCAGTCGGCGTCGATGTCCTTGACCGACTCGCCCATGGCCACGGTGCGCTCGGACGCGAGCGGCAGTCGCGGAGTCTGCTGGAACGACAGCGCGCGGTAGCCGCGGTCACGGCCCACGAAGTCGGCGATGAAGTCGTCGACCGGGTGGGACAGCAGGTAGGCGGGCTCGGCGATCTGGGCGAGCTTGCCCCCGACGCGCAGCACCGCGACCTGGTCACCGAGCTTGATCGCCTCGTCGATGTCGTGCGTGACGAACACGATCGTCTTGCCGAGATCCCCCTGCAGGCGCAGGAACTCGTCCTGCAGCTGCTCCCGCACGACGGGGTCGACAGCGCTGAACGGCTCGTCCATGAGCATCACCGGCGGGTCCGCCGCGAGCGCACGGGCGACGCCGACGCGCTGCTGCTGCCCACCGGACAGCTGGGCGGGGTACCGCTTCGCGAACGCCGGGTCGAGGCCGACGCGCTCGAGCAGCTCCATCGAGCGCTTCTCGGTCTCGCGACGGTCCATCCCGAGCAGGCGGGGCACGGTGCCGACGTTGTCGAGGACGGTGCGGTGCGGGAAGAGGCCCGCGTGCTGGATGACGTAGCCGATGCCGCGTCGCAGCTCGGCCTCCTTCATCCGCTTCGTGTCCTTGCCGTCCAACGTGATCGTGCCGGAGGTGGGCTCGATCATCCGGTTGATCATGCGCAGGGAGGTGGTCTTGCCGCAGCCCGAGGGGCCGACGAGCACCGTGATCTGGCCCGTGGGTGCCTCGAGGCTCAGCTCGTCGACGGCCACGGTGCCATCCGGATACCTCTTGGTCACCCCGTCGAAGACGATCATGCGTGCCAACCTAATGCAGGGCACTGACCAGCGCAGTCCTCCTGAGACCGGACCGAGACCTGCCGGCCCCTCGCGCGATACTGGCGCGGTGGACCACACCCTGGCGCTCGACGGCAGCAGCCTCGACCTCGACGGCCTCCTCCTCGCGGCTGCGGGCACCTTCACCACGGCCGAACCGGTGGCCCTGGCGCGGGCCGCCGCCTCGCACGAGCTGGCCGCGACCATCAGCGCCGAGCGCCCGGTGTACGGCCGCACCACCGGTGTCGGCGCAGCCCGCGAGGAGAGCACGGACTCCGCCGTGGACCACGGCTTGAGGCTGCTGCGCTCGCACGCCGCCGGCTGGGGCGCGGTCGTCCCGGACCACGTCGTCCGGGCAGCCCTCGCGGTGCGCGCCAACCAGCTCCTGGCGGGTGGGAGCGGCGCCAGCCCGGAGCTCGCGAGCGCGCTGGCCGCCCTCGTCGGTGCACCGTCCGCCGACCTCCCCGTCGTCCACCGGTACGGGTCGCTGGGCACCGGCGACCTCACGTCGCTGGCCGAGGTCGGCCTGGCGCTCATCGGCGAACGCGACCGGGTCGGGGGGCACCGTCGTGCCGACCTCGCCCTCAGCTCGGCCGACGCCCTGCCGTTGATGTCCTCGAACGCGTTCGCGATCGCAGAGACCGGCCTCCATGCCGCGTCGCTGCACGCGCTGGCCCGGGCCGCCGACACCGTCTGCGCCCTCAGCTTCGTCGCCCTGCGCGGCAACCCCGAGGCCGTCAGCACCACCGCCGCCGACGCGACCCCGTTCCACGGCGCCCGCGAGGTCGCCCGCGTCCTGCGCGAGCTCCTCGACGGCCAGCCGGGCGAACCCGCGCACCTGCAGGACTTCTTCGGCCTGCGCACGTGGCCGCAGGTCCACGGCCCGGTCCTCGACACGGTCACCGACCTCAAGGCGGTGGTCGAGACCGCGGCCAACACGGCCTCGGAGAACCCGCTCTTCACGGTGAGCGAGGACGGCGGGCGGGTCACCCACCACGGTGGCTTCCACGCGGCATACCTCGTCCTGGCTGTGGACTCCGCCCTGCTGGCGCTCACGCGCTCGGCGCAGGCGGTCCAGTCACGGGTGAGCCACGTGCTCACCGACTCGGCGAGCGGCCTGCCGCTGTTCCTGTCGGACGCCACGGCCGGCTCGTCGGGTGTGCTGATCGCGGAATACGTTGCCGCGTCGGCACTCTCGACGATCCGTGGGCACGCCTCCACTCCCTCCAGCGTCCAGACCGCCGGGGTGTCGGCGGGCATCGAGGACGACGCGTCCTTCGCCGGCATGGCAGCGGTGCGACTCGGCGAGGCGACCGCCGCCTACCGCCGGATGCTCGCGGTCGAGCTCGTGTGTGCCGTGCGGGCGCTCCGGATGCGCGGCGTCGCCCCGGTCGGTGAGCTCGCCGCCGCGCTCGCGAAGTGTGCGCAGCTCCCCTCGGGCTTCGAGGACCGGGACCTGTCCCCCGAGCTCGTCGTCGCCGAACGCATCGTCGAGGGGTATGCCGTCAACACCCCACAGGAGCGCTAGCGGGACCGGTGCTCGTCCTGTCCGACCCGGGTGTCGGCCCGGTAGGGCTCCACGAGCAGGTGCTGCACGAGGTAGTCGGCCGACCGCTCGTGCCAGTGCCCCGCTCGGCGGAGCATCGCGTGGGTGTCGTTGTCGACGCGCTCGTAGGTGACGTCGGCACCGAGCCGTTCCATCGCCGTCGCCATCGCGCGGGAGGCCTTCGCGGAGGTCATCCGGTCCAGCGACCCGTGCATGACGAGCAGGTGCAGGTCGGGGTGCCAGCGCGGCTGGTCCGGTCCCTCCACCCAGGGCGCCAGGGCCACGATGGCGTGGATGCGCTCGTCGTCGGCGAGGTGCAGCGCCACCCGGCCGCCCATCGAGTGGCCGAGCAGGCCGATCGGGACACCGGGGTACTTCGCGGCGATCTGCTCGAGCGCCAGTCGGGTGTCCGCGAGGGGACTGGCCTCGGCACCGTTCCAGCCACGCACGGCATACCGGAGCTCGGCCACGGCGACCTCCCCCTCACCGGCACGCGCCACGGCGGCCGCGAAGGGTCGCATGCGCAGCACCGCTCCCTGCCACGGGCGCACGGGGCCGCGACCCTTGGAACGGCCGCCGTGCAGGACCAGGACGATCGCGCGGGGGTTCTCGACCTCGGTGGGCCAGAGCAGGCGTGCGGCGGGCATGGGCGTGGTTCTCCTCGAACAGGGACGACGTCTGGTGTTCGACGCCGGGGCGCCCCCGGATGGCTCGAGGGCATCGTGCGGTTCAACGCCCGGACCCGCGCGACTATGCCGTGCGCTCGGACACAGCCCGCCCGCGTCCGGGCGCCGCCCGCCTGCGCTCAGACGTCGGTGGTGCGGAAGCTCTGGAACGAACGGCTCGCCGTCGGCCCGCGCTGGCCCTGGTAGTGCGACCCGTACTTGGCGCTGCCGTACATGTTCTCGACCGGCGAGGAGAGGCGGAAGAAGCAGAGCTGGCCGATCTTCATCCCCGGCCACAGCTTGATCGGCAGGGTGGCGACGTTGCTCAGCTCCAGCGTGACGTGGCCGGTGAACCCGGGGTCGACGAACCCGGCCGTCGCGTGGGTCAGCAGGCCGAGGCGACCCAGGCTGGACTTGCCCTCGACGCGGGCGGCGACGTCGTCGGGGAGGGTGACGGCCTCGTAGATCGAGCCGAGGACGAACTCCCCCGGGTGCAGCACGAACGGCTCGCCCTGCTCCACCTCGACGAGGCGGGTCAGGTCGGGCTGGTCCTCCGCCGGGTCGATGTAGGGGTACTTGTGGTTGTCGAACAACCGGAAGAACCGGTCGAGCCGCACGTCCACGCTCGACGGCTGGACCATCTCGGGGTCCCAGGGGTCGAGGACCACCCGTCCGGAGTCGATCTCGGCCTTTATGTCACGGTCGCTGAGCAGCACGGGGAGAGACTAACGCCCGAGGTATGGCGCGTGGCCGGGTTCGCCAGCCCGTGACCCCGGCGCTGCGGGGTGGTCAGGCCGCGGCGAGGCGGGGTGGTCAGGCCGCGGCGAGGCGGCGCTGGGCGACGACGACGTGCTGGGCGACTGCACCGGCCATGGCCAGGCCGATGAGGAGGACGGCCAGCGGCATGTCGGGCCCGACGACGGCGACCCCGAGGACGACGACCGACAGCGCGACGGCCGGCACCGCGGTGCGCGGGTCGTGGTCGGCTCCGGCGTGGAGGGCCGCGAGGACCATGGCGTAGACGGCGATGGGCACGGCGAGGGCGAAGGCGATCGCCCGCGACGACGCGACGGCATCGTGCTCCACGACGTCGACCGCCGCTGCCAGACCCGCACCCACGGCCGCGACTGCCGCGAAGACGAACACGTGGGCGTAGGAGAAGACCCACGTCATCGTGCGGCCCTGGCCGATGAGGTCGACGTGCTCGCGCTTGAAGTACAGCCACCACAGGGAGAACACGATGAGCAGTCCTCCGACCGCGAGCATCACCAGCCCCGGGGTCAGCCCCTGACCCCCTCCACCCTCCGCGGCCGGCCCGACCGCGTGGCCGGCGTTGCTGCCCTCGACGACGGGCTTGGCGAGGACGCCCTGGATCGCCTGGACGCTGGCGAGGATGACCTCGCCGAGGACGATGATCGTGAACAGGCCGTACCGCTCGGCGATGTGGTGCGGGTGGAACGGTGTTGCCCCACCTCGCTGTTCGGCGACCACCGGGACGGTGAGCTCGGCGAGGACGAGCAGACCGAACGTCAGGTAGAGCACGCCGTCGCCGTGCAGGGCGAGCCGCGCGATCCACAGGACCTGGACGACGGTGATACCGACGGCGTACGTCATGGCGGTGGTTCGGTGGGGGGTGTCGCCCCTGGCCACGCGCAGCCAGAGCGCGACCATCGCGAGGCGCATCACGGCATACCCGGTCACGACGGCGACCGACTGCCCGTCGTCGAACAGGTCCGGCACCCCCGCCGCCAGCAGCAGCGAGCCGGCCATGATCGCGAAGGTGAGCAGGCGGTAGACCACGTCGTCGCAGTCGTAGGCCGAGGCGAACCAGGCGTAGTTCATCCACGCCCACCAGATCGCGAAGAAGACGAGGACGAAGCCCGGGATCGCCTCGTAGTGCGCCGCCGACAGCCCGTGGTGCAGCTCGGCGGCGGCGCTCGCGATGGCGACGACGAACACGAGGTCGAAGAACAGCTCGAGCGGCGAGGCGACGCGGTGCGCCTCGTGCGGGTCCCGCGGTCCCATGCGGCGGACCAGCGGGATGAGGTTGAGGGCGCTCACGAGTGGAGCGTACGACCCCCGGCGACGGGGTGTCCGGTATGCCGCGTGGCGTCGGTTAGACTGCCTGCCGCGTCGCCCTTTCGGGGCGGCGTGCGCCGGTGTAGCTCAATGGTAGAGCGCCAGCTTCCCAAGCTGGACACGCGAGTTCGATTCTCGTCACCGGCTCCAACGACAGAGGGACCCTGCACGCTTTTCGCAGGGTCCCTCTGTCGTTGAACGAAGCATGCCGAGAATCGGGAGGAGGCAGGGAGCGAGGGACGAGCGACCGCTCTGCCGACGGATCTCGTCACCGGCTCACGCATGACGAAGGACCCGGACACGCTTTTCGTCGGGGGTCCTCCGTCATTGCGGACCATCCACCTCCACGCGTCAGGGCATCACGACGACCCGGTCGCCCGGGACGACCGTCCCGGGCTCGACGACCCGCGCACCGAGGCCGAACAGCGGCGGCCCGTCGGGGCGGGCCAGCGCGGCCAGCAGGCCGGACCCGCGCAAACCCGTCGAGGGGTCCGCGTCGACGACGGCGCACCGGTCGATCGCGCCGACGATCTCGATCACCGCCGCACCGACCTGCAGGCGACTCCCCGGCAGTGGATCCGAGGCCGCCTGGACCGTCATCGTGGCGCGGAAGCGTTCGGCCAGGTCCGTCGGGACGTCCTGGCCAGCTGCTCGAAGGGCGTGCTCGAGCTGGTGGAGGGCGCCGGTCGTGACGACGGAGACGGGTGCGCCCCACACGACCTGACCGGGATCGGAGGCACACAGTGTGGCGGGCCGCCCGAGCACCGCGGAGAGGCACGCGTCCAGCGCCCCGTCGAGGGGGTGGAGCAGCACAGGGCGACCCCAGTAGTCACCAGTGACGGGCGCCCCGGTCCGATCCGTCGAGCCCGAGACCGCTGTGCCGTCAGGGAACTGCAGGGTCAGCAGATCTGCGTCCACCCGGGCCTCGACCCGGGCGAGCGACGGGTGGGCCACGGTCCGCAGCACGTGGTGGGTGGCCGGGTCGGCGATCGCGAACCTGCGGTCGCCCTCGGCACCGTCGGCCGTCAGGTGGACCGACGACCGGGTCAGGTGACGGGTCCCCTTGATGGCGGCGAAACCGACCCGTTGGACTCGCATCTGTGCACCCTCGCACGGCCGGGGTCAGTCGACGAACACGTTCCAGCAGATCTCGTTGCGCCGAGCCTGGTCCTCGAGGACGAGCCCTCGGATCGCCGACGGCAGCCGCTCGCGCTGCCACGCGCACTCGGCGCGTCCGGCCGCCTCGCCCGCGGACGACGGGACCGAGGCACGGACCGCCTTGATCGCGTAGGCCGCTGCCCCGAGGTCGTGCTCGGCGACGTGGGCGACGACGGGCGCCTGCCCGGCGGCATACGCGGCGAAGCGTGGTGCCCCGACGAGGGGCCGGGCGGCTCCCATCGCGTGGCCGCCCACAGCGCGGGTCCTCATCATCGGCAGCTCCCCGTGCACCCAGGCGCGGGCGGCCTCGATGGCCGCCCGCGGTCTGGGGTCGTTCGGGCACTGCGACTCGAACAGCGGGAGCACGTGCTCCGCGCAGTCAGCCGCCCACAGCGCCAGCACGTGGTGGTGCTGGTCGGTCAGGGTGCCGCCTCGCCGGATGGTGACGAAGCGGGGATCCCTGACCGACGGGAGGATCACGTCAGTCGGCGACGTAGAACATCCGCTTGTTGACGAACTCGTCCATGCCGAGCGGTCCGAGCTCGCGACCGAAGCCGCTGCGCTTGACCCCGCCGAACGGCACCTCGGCGCCCTCACCGGCAGGGGTGTTGACGTTGGACATGCCGACCTCGAGCCGCTGGGCGATCTTCATGGCCCGCTCCGGGTCCTTGCTGAACACCGCGCCGCCGAGGCCGTACTGCGTGTCGTTGGCGAGCTCGAGGGCCTCCTCGTCGCCGGTCACCTTGTAGACGACCGCGACCGGGCCGAAGAGCTCCTCGCGGTAGGCGCGCATCTCCTTGGTGATGCCGGTGAGGACGGCGGGCGAGTAGTACGCCGCGGGACCGTCGCTCAGGACGCCGCCGGCGTGCAGGGTGGCGCCCTTGTCGACCGCGTCCTTGACCTGCTCGGCGAGGGTCTCGGCGGCCTTGCGCGACGAGAGCGGCGCGAACGTCCCCTCCTCCTCGGCAGCCGGGTCGCCGGGGCGGAGGTCGATCGCGTGCTCCGTGAGCCGGGCCACGAAGTCGTCGAACACGTCGTCCATGACGATCATCCGCTTGTTGGAGTTGCAGGCCTGGCCGGTGTTGCTGATCCGGGTCTCCCACGCGGTGTCGGCCGCAGCAGCCGCGTCGTCGGTGTCGAGGATGACGTACGGGTCCGAGCCACCGAGCTCGAGCACGCACTTCTTGAGGTTCTTGCCCGCGATCGAGGCGACGACCGCGCCCGCACGCTCCGATCCCGTCAGCGAGACGCCCGCGATCCGCGGGTCGGCGATGATCGTCTCGATCTGCCCGTGGTCCGCGAACACGTTGACGTAGGCACCCTCGGGCAGTCCTGCGTCCTTCATGATCTGCTCGACGGCGAGCGCGGAACCAGGCACCGACTCGGCGTGCTTGAGGATGATCGTGTTGCCCAGCATCAGGTTCGGGGCCGCGAACCGGGCGATCTGGTAGAAGGGATAGTTCCACGGCATGATCCCGAGGAGTGCGCCGATCGGCAGCTTCTGCACGACCGCCTTGCCGCCGGAGAACGTCTTGATCGGCTGGTCGGCCGCCAGGGTCGGACCCTCGTTGGCGAAGTAGTCGAAGATCTCTCCGCAGAACTCCGCCTCGCCGACGGCCTCGCTCAGCGGCTTGCCCATCTCGCGGGTCGCGATCGCGCCCAGCTCGTCCTTGCGCTCGACGAACAGCTCCGCGATCCGGTGGACGACCTTGGCCCGCTCCTCGATCGGCACGTCCTTCCACGACGTGTATGCCACGTGGGCGGCGGCGAGCGCAGCCTCGACCTGCTCGTCGGTCGCCGTGTCGAACGTCTTCTCCACCTCACCCGTGGCCGGGTTGGTGATCGCGTAGGTGGGGGAGGTCTTGGTGTCGCTCATCGCACTTCTCTCCTTGCTCGGGACTTCTCCCGTCGAAACTATCCGCTGGCAGGTACCCCGGCGAGACGGGGGCACGGTGCTACATTGCGGCGACTTCGCGAGGGGAGCGCTATGCGACGGGTTGGGCTGGTTTGGGCGGGGGTACTGGGGACCGCCTTGGCGGTGGGTGGTTGCTCGGGCGGCGGCGCGGTCGCGCCCACCACCTCGCCCGCTGCGGCGTCCACGAAGACCACGACGACGCCGGTCAGCCCGAGCACGTCGACCACGGATTCTGTCCTCTACCGAGCCGGTGAGTCCCTCACCGGACAGGAGTTCGCCGGTCAGCTGCTGGAGCGAACCCAAGGGTCGACGGTCGAGATCCGGACGACCGGTGGCGGCCGCAGGATCCACTGCATCGCGAGCGTCGGCGACGGCGTCGGCTTCGTGGTGTTCAGCCCCGTCAAGGGCATCAAGGAGATGCGGATCGTCGGAGACGTGGCGTACCTGCAGGACCGCCCAGGGGCGTCGAAGTCGTGGGTCGAGATCAACCTGGTCACCCACAAGGCGGAGGTCCCCACCAAGGCCATCGCCGACGCCCTCAACCTCATCGCCGAGCTCGAGCCCGGCGACTGCCGCGGCAACGACCGGCTCGCCGCCCTCGATGCGGCCGGCGACGTGAAGGTGAAGGCAGCCACCGCCAGCGGTTGGACGCTCACAGCGCCCACCGATCCCGAGAGCCAGGGGCCCAAGAACTCCGAGTCCAAGCGCAGCTACGTCCCCGCCACGTGGAAGATCGACCTCGATGGGCGACCCCTGAGCTACCAGGCGTCCACGTCCAGCCGCGTCTTCCACTACTCGAAGTGGGACGTCTACGAGATCGCGGCGCCCCCAGCCAGCCAGGTCCGCAAGTAGTCTCCGGCGATGCGCACATGGGGGTGGGTCGCGGGGGCGACTGCAGTTCTGGTCCTGAGCGGGTGCTCGGCGTTCGGAGCGGAGGTCATCGACCTCGATGCATCCGCGAACGCCGGGAGCCACACGGTAGCCAGCCCCACCGCCTCCACCACGAGCACTCCACCCGCACCGGCGGAACCCTGCGTCACCGTGTCGAAGGCTGCTCTGAAGGCTGTCGACCTTGTCGTCCGAGACAAGGGCGAGAACAACACCGTGACCCGGGCCGGCGCGCAGCGGGACGTGGACTCCGGGATGTGGCTCGTGGTGGGCGCCTTCGGCGGGCCTGCGGGAGCAGGCGAAGGAGCCCTCGGCATCTGGGCGACAGCGCAGGATCCTCGCGCCGCGGACTTCGCCTCCCCCGTCCTGGCGGTCGACGGCGCAGCCTCCCAGTGGTCCATTGCCGAACCCGCCCACGACATCGCGTACGACCCCGCCTACGCGCCGGTCGTCGTCTGCCTGCCCGACCCGAGCTAGATGACCGGGCTGTCGCGGTGGGCAGCGGCTGCCGTCGCCCACGTGGAGCGTTCGGCGGTGGGCGAGCCGCTCGACACCGAGCTCCGGGTCACCCTCAACTTCCACCCGGACCGCGACTTCCGCGGCACGCCGATCCTGCGGGCGATGGCCGCTGCCGGCACCTACCGCTCCCAGTTCGAGACGGGCACGGGCAACGGCGGCCTCACCGCCCACCCGGGAGGCGCCCGCTGGCGCTGGGAGCAGAGCATCTTCGGCGGCGCGTACGCCGAGGCGCCGGACCGCGAGCGGCCCAGGTATGGCGCGCTCAACCATCGTCGGCGGGCGGTCGGTGGAGCTCCCCGGTTCGGGTCGGCCCACCTGCGCCTGACCCGGGAAACGTTGGCCCGGACCACGTTCTGCTACCCGGACTCCGTCTTCGAGCCCGACCTCTTCGCGACCGCCGACCACTTCGACCTGTCGACTCGTGCGGACGCCGACCTCGCGAGCGGGAGGACCGACGACCTCGACAGCTACGTCGAGGCGCACGTGCACGGCGTCGTGGACCTGGCCCGGGACGTCGACGCACTGGTGCTCGACCCATCGTTCCGGGGGACCGCGGTCGAGTCGGCGGCGAGGGACCTTCCGCTCACGGTCGAGTGGCACGACGGTTTCCGGCTGGGGCTCGATGTCGTCCGCGCCCATCCGGAGTACCGCGGCGAGCACGTCGTCGCGCTCGCCGAGCGGGTCGCCATCGAAGGGTGGCTCACCCCCGACGTCATCGGTCACGCGGCGGCGACCGAACGGCACGACCGGCAGGCGCTCAAGCAGGTGTGGCACCACCTCGCTCGGTTCGGCGCCCCTGACTCCGCCGACGCAGGGCCCTCAGTCGAGGGCTGACTCGACGAGCACCGGGTGCTCGAGGTCGCTGTTGTCGACCACGAGGTCAGCGCGTTCCCACGGAGAACGCTGCGCGAAGTAGGTGCGCTGGGCCTCGACGTAGCGGCGCAGCTCCGGGTGCGCCGGGTCGGGGGGCGACCCGTCGCGCACCGCCATCCGCGCCGCCGACACCTCGAACGGCACCTCGACGAAGATCGTGAAGTCGAAGGCGCCCTCGAGCTCGTCCCGGTGCAGGAACAGCCCGTCGACCACGGCGACGGCACCAGCCGGCGCCACGTGGAGCGGACCCTGCAGGACCTCGTCGGTCACGACGTCGTGCCCGGCTGGTCGATACTGACGAGAACCGTTGCGGCCCAACGGGACCAGTGCCTCGGCGAGCAGCCGGTGATAGTCGAACGAGTCGAGCCAGAACCCCTCGGGTGACGTCCTGCCACGGCGGTAACGCTCCGCCCGCACCCGGTGCCAGCCGTCGACGGACAGCTCAACCACAGGCCGACCGAGGTCGCGCAGGGCACCGGCCAGCTCGGCGGCGAAGACCGTCTTCCCCGCTCCATCGACCCCGTCCACGCCCACCCTGACGCAGTCGTCGCCCACGGGCTGGGGCACGAGGGAGGCCACCTTCGCGACGAGGGCGGCGCGGGCGGCATACTCCTGCGCGCCCACCGAACCGGGCGAGCCGAGCGAACCGGGCGGGCCGGGGCGGACCGGCTCAGACACCGGGGACGAGCCAGCTCAGCAGCGTCACGAACCCGATCACCGCGCAGATGACGAACAGGATGCCCACGGCGACGGCGATGATCACGGCGGTGTCGACGCCGCCCTCGCTGTCCCCCTCGGCGGCATCGAGACCGGCGGCAGGCTGGTCCTTCTCGACGCGGCGGCGCAGCGCGTCGACCCGCTTGTTGCCCTCGTGGTCGCGGACGGACTGCGGCAGGCTGTGCCACATCTGCACGAAGTTGTCGGCGTGCCGGTCGCGCCAGGCGTCCACGGCGGCGTCGACATCGGCACCACGACGGTTGGTGCCGAACCAGGCGGCGCCGGCCGACGGCAGGTCCCGCATCGCTGCGTGGACGTCACCGAGCAGGGCGAGGGCCTCAGGGTCGTAGGTGCCAGCCACGTGACCGACGAGCACGTCCCGGGCCTTCCACTCCCGTCCGGCCTCGAGGTCGGCCCGCGCGCTGGTCACGACAGCATCGGCGGCGCTGCTGCGGCTTTCGGTCGGGCTCTGGTCAGTCACACCGCGAGTATGCCGCGTCCGGCGGATCGTCCGTTCTGGTGGGGTTCGCCACAGGGGGTTGCAATCATT
>NZ_LMGM01000001.1:2246164-2260839 GCF_001427915.1 Phycicoccus sp. Root563
GCGGAGGTGCCCGCGATGGGCCACTACAAGAGCAACCTGCGAGACCTGGAGTTCAACCTCTTCGAGGTCTTCGGCCGCCAGGACGTCCTGGGCCACGGCCCCTACGCCGAGGTGGACGAGGACACCGCCCGCGAGATGCTCAAGGAGGTCTCGCGGCTGTCCGAGAACGAGCTCGCCGCGTCCTTCACCGACGCCGACCGCAACCCCCCGGTCTACGACCCGAAGACCTTCTCGGTGACGATGCCCGAGAGCTTCAAGAAGTCGTACGCCGCCTACACGGACTCCGGCTTCTGGGCCGTCGACGTCCCGGGCGAGCTCGACGGCACGGTCGTCCCGCCGTCGCTCAAGTGGGCCATGAACGAGATGGTGCTCGGCGCGAACCCCGCGATCGCAATGTTCGCCGCGTCCTACTCCTTCGCCAAGCTCCTGCACATCCTCGGCAACGACGAGCAGAAGAAGCTCGCCCGGTGGATCGTCGAGAAGGGGTGGCACTGCACCATGGTGCTCACCGAGCCCGATGCCGGTTCCGACGTGGGCGCCGGTCGCACCAAGGCCACCGACAACGGTGACGGCACGTGGAACGTCACCGGCGTCAAGCGGTTCATCACCTCGGCCGAGTCCGACATGGTCGAGAACGTCATCCACTTCGTGCTCGCCCGTCCCGAGGGCGCCGGACCCGGCACCAAGGGCCTGAGCCTGTTCATCGTCCCGAAGTTCCACGTGGACCTCGAGACCGGGGAGCTGGGCGAGCGCAACGGCGCCTACGTCACCAACCTCGAGCACAAGATGGGCCTCAAGGTCTCCACCACCTGCGAGGTCACCTTCGGCGAGAAGGAGCCGGCGGTCGGCACCCTCACCGGTGACATCCACGACGGCATCGCCCAGATGTTCCGTGTCATCGAGCACGCCCGCATGATGGTCGGCACCAAGGCGATCTCGACCCTGTCGACGGCCTACCTCAACGCCCTCGACTACGCGAAGCAGCGCGTCCAGGGTGCCGACCTCACGCAGCAGGCCGACAAGTCCGCGCCTCGCGTCACGATCACGCACCACCCCGACGTGCGCCGTTCCCTCATGACGCAGAAGGCGTACGCCGAGGGCCTGCGCGCGCTCGTCGTGTACACGGCGACCCAGCAGGACATCGTCGACCAGGCGTTCCTCGAGAGCGGCTCGGAGGAGATCGCCCCCGACTCGCCGGCCGACACGGCCCGCCGCGTCAACGACCTGCTGCTGCCGATCGTCAAGGGCGTCGGGTCCGAGCGCGCCTGGGTCCTCCTCGGCACCGAGTCGCTCCAGACGCTCGGCGGTTCGGGGTTCCTGCAGGACTACCCGATCGAGCAGTACATCCGCGACGCCAAGATCGACACGCTCTACGAGGGCACGACGGCGATCCAGGGCCTCGACTTCTTCTTCCGCAAGATCATCAAGGACAAGGCGCAGGCCCTGTCCTACCTCGCGATGCAGATCCAGGAGTTCGCCAAGGACCTCGGGAGCACCGGCGGCACCCTGGACCGCGAGCGAGAGCTGCTCGGCAAGGGGCTCGAGGACGTCCAGGGGATCCTCGGGTTCATGGTCGGCGAGCTGATGAAGTCCGACCCGCGCCAGGACGGTGGAGACGTCACCAACCTCTACAAGGTCGGCCAGAACACCTCCCGGCTGCTGCTCGCCGCCGGCGACCTCGTCATCGGCTGGCTGCTCCTGCGCCAGGCCGAGGTCGCGCACCAGGCCCTCGAGTCCGGCACCGCGTCCGTGAAGGACCGTGACTTCTACCAGGGCAAGGTCGCCGCCGCGTCGTTCTTCGCCCGCACGATCCTGCCGAAGATCGCCGCCGAGCGCGCGATCGCCGAGGCCACCGACAACGCCCTCATGGACGTGCCCGAGTCGGCCTTCTGACCCACACGGCCCCGCGACCGGCGCTGGGCCACCAGGGGGTGGCCACCGGGAGCGGACGGGTATGCCGTCCGCTCCCGGCGCGTGCGAAGGGCTGGCATCCCCCTGCGGATCCAGCCCTTCGACGCCCCTGCGGTCGCACCCCCTCGGCACCCCCGTGCGCGACGGAACCACGACCTCTGCATGCTCTTCGGACCCACCCCCGTGAACGGATTGGTCACCCCCGGGCCTGACACGGATCCGCACATGACTGAGGGCGGGCCGCTCACGAGCGACCCGCCCTCAGTGGTGCATCGTCGTGCTCAGATGCCGCGGTCGCGGTCGACGTCGACCTCGTCGACGCGGGTGCCCGTGGCCGGGTCGGTGTGGCTGACCCGACGGGCCGAGTAGCCGCCTCCGGTCGTGGCCCGACGCGTCACGACGAGGGACAGCAGGATGGCGAGCACTCCGGCAGCCATGCAGATCCACCCCACCGTGGCGAGGTCGATCCCGGACACCGAAGCGTTGAGGGCGAACGTCAGGACGGCGCCGACGACGATGAGGAAGATGCCCAGTCCGATGTACATGTTCACTCCTGGAAGGTCGCGGGCGCAGGCTGCACCCAGTGGGTGCGAGCGTAGACCCGGCGCGCCTGACCTGCAGGAATGGCGCGCAGGGACAGCCGAAAGCATGACGCCCGGCGAAGGTGGGGCGCTCAGGCCCCCGGGCCCATGCCGCCGGTCGGGCCGTTGCCGGTGATGCGGTGCTCCTCGGCCGAGCGGCCCTGGTAGGGGTTGTCGCCCTTCTTCTCGAAAGTCGCACCGCGCCGGTTGAGCAGGAACGCCAGGACCGCGATGACGATGAGCAGGAGCAGGATCAGCTTGAGCATGGTTCCCCACCTCTCCGTGGCCCCGACAGGGCCGAGGACTCGAGACTAGGCCGCGGCCACGGTGAACGGTGCGAAACGTGCTGAACCAACCCCCTTGAGTTCGAACAGGTGTTCGAATACACTGGTCGCATGGCCGCGATCGCCACCGTCCGCACCGCCCCGCTCGGGACGGTCGAGACGCTGCGCCGCATCGACGGACTGCTGGACCGCCTCGACACCGGTGACGTCCGAGGTGGGGCCGCAGCCGCGCTCAGCCTCGGAGAGGTCGATCGGCTCATCGCGCGGCTGCAGTCCGTGCGCCTGTCCCTGGTCGCCGAGGCAGACCGCTCGGAGATCGCCTCGGGGTCCGGGCTGACGGGTACCTCTGCCTGGTTGGCCCTCAGCACCCGCAGGGATGGGGGACAGGCTGCGCGTGACGTGCGGTTGGCAGCTGCCCTGGACAGTGACCTGCCGGCCACCCGTGCGGCGCTGGCGGCCGGGGACGTGTCGACCGAGCACGCCCACGTCATCGCGAGGGCGACGGCACAGCTGCCCGACGGTCTGAGCCTGCACGAGCGCGCCGCCATCGAGGGCGACCTGGTGCGCCGCGCCCGTCTCGTCGACCCGGCCACCCTGCGCAAGGAGGGGCGGCGGATCCTGTCGGCGACAGAGCGTTCCCGGGCCGAGGTCGACGCGCACGAGGACCACGTGCTCCGTGCCGAGGAGGAGGCCGCCCTCGCGAAGTCGCGACTGACCTGGCACCACAACGGCGACGGGACGACGACCGGGCACTTCACCCTGCCGTCGTTGGCTGCGGCGATCCTGGCCAAGACCGTCCAGCAGATCGCCTCACCGCGCCGGTTCGCCCAGAGGGCAGCCACGGTGGCGAAGGCGGCTGGCGCCGGCACGCGAGCCGAGGTCGAGGTGGCCACGTGGGACGCCTTCCGGACGGCGGACGGCGACTGGGCCCACCGCTACGGCAAGGCCTTCGTCGAGCTGCTCGAGCACCTGCCCACCGACTCGTTGTCCGGCAAGGTGGCGGCGACCGTCGTGGTGACCATCGACCACGACCGCCTCGAGGCCGCCGTGGGGGCTGCCCACCTCGACACCGGTCAGGACCTCTCGGCCGGAGAGGTGCGACGCCTGGCATGCAACGCCGGGATCCTGCCGGCCGTCCTGGGCGGACGATCGGTGCGGCTCGACCTGGGGCGGCAGGAGCGGTTCTTCACCGAGGCGCAGCGCACGGCCCTCGCCACGAGGTACGACTCGTGTGCGGCGCACGGATGTGATCGGCCCTATGCGTGGTCCGAGCTGCACCACGAGGACCCGTGGTCACGCGGCGGCCGCACCGATCTCGCCATGGCGGTGCCCTTGTGCGGGCACCACCACCGCCGAGCCCACGACGGGCGCTACTCGCACCACGTCGTCACCGACGTCCAGGGGAGGAAGACCGTCACGTTCGCCCTCCGGAGGTGAGGGAAGTCGTCCGACGTGACGGGAGACGTCTCGTCAGACGCCGCGCAGGTCGAGGGTGAGCTCGGCGGGGGCGTCGGCGACGAGCACGACGGGGATGCCCCAGTCCTGCTGGTAGAGGTGGCAGGCGGCGTGCTCGGGCACCTCACCGGTGACCGGGTCGCCGTCGCACGAGGCTGCCTGCACGGAGACGTGCAGGACGCCGTCGCCGACCGAGGGGTCGAGGTCGAGCACCCTGGTGAGGCCCTGGGCGCTGCCGCCCCCGGAGCGCAGCAGGTGCTCCGGGGTGGCCGACACGACCAGTCGCGTCGGGTCGCCCCAACGATGGTCGAGCTTCTGGCCGGTGGGCGGGGTGAAGGTGACCTCGAGGCGCACCTCGCCCGCCGCGATGCTGGTCCGGGGCCGCTGCGTCTGGCGGGCGAGGCCGTCCACGCGGGTCGCCTTGTCCGGCAACGGGATCCGCACGAGCTGGTGGGCAGCCGACTCCACCACGAGCAGGCTCGTCCCCGAGTCGCTGCTCTCGACAAGGGCGTCGGAGGGCTCGCGCAGGCCGCTGGCGAGCGTGCTCACCTCTCCCGCGACCGGGTCGAACCGTCGGATGGCCCCGTTGTACGTGTCGGAGACGGCGACCGACCCGTCCGGCAGCACGGTGACCCCCAGGGGGTGCTGGAAGAGCGCCTGGTCGGCGGCGCCGTCGCGGTGACCGAAGTCGAAGAGCCCCTTCCCGACGTGGGTCGTCACGACGAACCCCTCGTCGGTCACGTCGAGCGAACGCAGGGCCGAGGTCTCGGAGTCGGCGACCCAGAGGCGGGTGCCGTCAGCCGAGACCGCGAGGCCCGAGGGCTGGGCGAACCACGCCTCGTCCGCAGCGCCGTCACGCACCCCCTCGGCCGAGGTCCCGCCGAGGACGGCGACCGTGTTGTCGGCCGGGTCGGTGGCCAGGTGCAGGGCCCAGAGCTGGTGGACGCCAGCCATGGCGATGACGACCCGGTCGATGAACCAGGCGAGGTCCCACGGGGTCGAGAGCGGCTGCCGGAGGGCCGGGCCGCTGCCGGAACGTTCGCGCAGCTGCTCCCCCGTGCCGGCCAGCACGGTCCAGGTGCCGTCGGACAGGCGCAGGCCGAGGACCCGGTGGTTCACCGAGTCGGCGACCACGACGTCGTAGCCGACTCGCTCCGCAGTGGCCACCGGCAGGACGAGGACGCCCTGCGGCTCGGCGAGGTCGCCGACCTCCGCCCCGCGGAACCTGCCACGCTCGGTGACCAGGTCGGGCTCGAGCCAGACGATCTCGTGGTGCGTGGTGTCGGAGACGACGAAGGAGCCGTCGGGCAACCCGGCGACCTTGCCGGGGAACCGCAGGGCGGTCTCGGCGGGTTCGGGCGCGGCATACGGCGAATCGCCCTGGCGGAGCGTGCCCTTGGCGCTGTGCTCGGCGATGAGCTCCTCGACGAGGACGGCCAGGCCGTGGGCGTGGCCCTCGCCGGACATCGAGGCGACGATGTACCCCTCGGGGTCGATGACGACCAGGGTCGGCCAGGCTCGTGCGGTGTAGGCCTGCCACGTCACGAGGTCGGGGTCGTCGAGGACCGGGTGGTGCACGGCATACCGCTCCACGGCGGCGACCAGCGCGTCGGGGTCGGCCTCGTGCTCGAACTTCGGTGAGTGGACGCCGATGAGGACGAGGGAGTCGGCGTACTTCTCCTCGAGCGGGCGCAGCTCGTCCAGGACGTGCAGGCAGTTCACGCAGCAGAACGTCCAGAAGTCGAGGACGACGATCCGGCCGCGGAGCTCGGCGAGCGAGAGGTCCGCCCCGCCGGTGTTGAGCCAGCCGCGACCTGAGAGCTCGGGCGCACGGAGGCGGGTGGCCGCACGGGGCGACGCGAGCTGGGGCGTCACAGCCGCCGGTCCTGCAGCACGGGGAACTGCTCACGCCAGGTCGTCACGGCATCCATGTCGACCTCAACACTGAGCACCTCCTCGCTAGTCCCGGCCATGGCGAGCGCCTCGCCCGTGGCCGAGATGACCTGCGAGTGGCCACCCATCTCGGTGCCGGCGTGGGTGCCGGCCGTGTTGCAGGCGATGACGACGCACTGGTCCTCGATCGCTCTGGCATGCGCCAGCAGGGTCCAGTGCCGCACGCGGGCGGCCGGCCAGGCGGCAGGGACCACGAAGGCGGTCGCCCCGGCGTCGAGCTGGCGTCGGTAGAGCTCGGGGAAGCGCAGGTCGTAGCAGGTGGACAGGCCCGCTCGCCCTGCCCCGCCCGGCAGGTCGACGAGGACGACGTCCTCACCGGCGTCCATGAGCCTGGGCTCACCGGCACCGAACCCGAACCGGTGGATCTTGCGGTACGTCGCGACGAGGCTGCCGTCCGCGGCGTAGACCAAGGAGGTGTTCCAGAGCCCACGTCCCTCCGGACCGGTCTCGCCGTCGCCGGGCCGTTCGACGATGGACCCGGCGTGCAGCATGACCCCGGCGTCGCGGGCCGCCGCGGCCATCGCGGTGCCGATCGGGCCGTCGACGGGCTGGGCCCGTCCGGCCCACTCGCGGTAGGAGAAGCCACCCGGGGCCCAGAGCTCGGGCAGGACCACGAGGTCGTGGCCCTGCTGCTCGCGGACCAGGGCCGCGACCCGCTCGACGCGGTCGTCCATGGGTTCGTCGTCGCCGTAGGCGACCTGCAGCACCGCGACTCTCATCGGCCCATCATCTCCCGTCGCCCTGGTCGCCCTGCTCCCGGCGACGTTGCCGCTCCTCGCGGCGTCGCAGCTCCGCCAGGTGGGCGTTGTATGCCGCGAGCTCGGCATCCCCGTCACGGTCCGCCTGGCGGTCCTTCCGACGGGTCTCGTCGCGGTCGGAACGGACCCAGGCCACGGCGACCATGAGGGTCAGGGCGAGGGTCGGCGCCTCGCCGATCCCCCACGCCACGGCCCCGGCCTCCTTCTGGTCCTGCAGGGGGTCGGTCATCCACGGCAGCTTGACGACCTCGAAGAAGTCGGGCGCGAGGATGGTCGTGCTCCCCGTCATGACGACCCCGAAGAACGCGTGGAAGCTCATCGTGGCGAAGAGGATGACGAGCAGCATGAGGGGCGACCACTTCTTCGGGCCGGGGTCGATGCCGACCAGCACCCAGACGAACAGGTACCCGCTGAGCAGGAAGTGGAACATCATCAGCATGTGCCCGGTGTGGGTGCGCAGCGCCAGCTCGAACAACGGCGAGTAGTAGAAGATCGCCAGGCTGAAGAAGAACAGCGCCGCGGCCACGACGGGGTTGGCGATCGCCCGGAAGACGCGGGAGTGCACGACCTGGAGCACCACCTCCCGCGGGCCCCACGTCTTGTCGGGGCGCGACGGCAGGGTGCGCAGCGCCAGCAGGATCGGCGCGGCCGGGACGAGGAACAGCGGCACGAGCATCGCGACGACCATGTGCATGACCATGTGCATCGAGAAGAGCACCCGGCCGTACACGCCGGGGGCGCCGCACACGGCATACAGCAGGACCGCCCAGCCGAGCACCCACACGATGGTGCGGTGGACCGGCCAGGCGTCGCCGCGGCGGCGCAGGCGGACGACCCCGGCGACGTAGAGGCCGACGGCGACCAGGGCCACGGCGAGCCAGAACCAGTCGGTGGTCCACGTCGTGAACCAGCTCGAACCGGTGAGCGGAACCGGCTCGGGGTACCCGGTGAGGTTGTAGGCAGGGGTCGCGTCGGCGACCGGCGCCTCGGAGACGGGCGGTGCGCTGCGGGCCATGGCGACCGCGGTGCCCATGGCGATCCCCATGACCACGAGCTCGGCGACGACGAGGCGGGCGAACGCCGTGCCGGGCGAGGCACCCCGCAGGCGGGACAGGAGGCTGCGGCGGTGCAGGTACCCGGCGACGCCGAGCAGGACCAGGGCCAGGGTCTTGACGATGACGAGCGCGCCGTAGCGGGTGCCGAGGTCGGACCACGTGCCGACTCGCAGGAACGCGCTCTGGACGCCCGAGGCGGCCACCGCCGCGAAGCACCAGCCGGCGAGGACGGAGAAGCGCTGCGCGGTGGCGGCGAGGTCGGAGCCGGCCAGCAGCGGCCGCAGCACGGCGAGCGCGAGCAGGCCGCCGACCCAGACGGTGACGGCGACGAGGTGGACGGCGAGGGCGTTGACGGCCGTGCCGTGGTCGGTGGCGCCGGCCGCGTGCCCGGCGAGAGCCAGGGGCAGCAGGGCGACCACGGCGATCGTCGCCAGCCACGCCATGCCCGCCCTGGTGGTGGCCACGAGGGCGCCGATGCACACCAGGGCCGCGAGGCCGCTCGTGAGGAGCACCTCCCGGATCGGCAGGAGCTGCCACGCGAACGTCGTGAACTGCTGGGCGAAGCCCGGGTCGCTCACCGGGATCCCGATGAGGGTGGCCATGCCGAACACGGCGCCGACCGCCCCGGCCACGGCCCAGACGCCGGCGGCGACGCCGGCCAGGCGGGTCGCGGTGATCCGGCGTCGCGTCCGGGTGGTCTCCGGGACCAGGAAGGCGGCGAGCACGAGCAGGCCGACGGTGACCGCGGCGGCGACGTCGTGCAGCACGCGGGCGTAGAGGACGCCCCAGCGGACGACCCCGCCCGGGTCGCCCACGACGGGGGCGACGGCGGCCTGGCCGACTGCCGCGGCGAGGGGCAGCGCGAGCAGCACGGCGACGACCAGGGCGACGCCCGGCAGCCGCGCGGGGGTGGCCGCCTGCGGTCTCACGGACACCGCGGCAGGTGAGGTCATGCCCCCAGCCTAAGTAGGGTGGGGGCATGCCCCTGCATCCGGCAGCACCCGAAGACCTGGCCGGACTCGTCTCGGCCTACCAGGCGACCACCCAGGCCATCGTCGACCTGGGTCGGTCCTGCACCGAGGCCGACTTCGCCAAGGAGACCGCCTGCCCGGGCTGGACCGTCAAGGACCAGATCTCGCACGTCGTGGGCCTGGAGTCCTGGCTGCACACCGGTGAGGTGCCCCGGGTGGACGTGCCCGCCTACGGCCACATCAGGAACGACGCAGGGCAGTTCATCGAGAAGTCGGTCGAGCTGCGCCGCCCGATGGTCGGCCAGAAGATCGTCGACGAGCTCGAGACCGTCGCGGCCCGACGGGTGGCAGAGTTCTCCGCACCCGAGGTCACCCTCGAGACCGTCGTCCGCGGTCCATGGGGCCCCGCGCCCGTCGGCGAGACGCTCCGGCGCCGGATCCTCGACATCTGGACCCACGAGCAGGACCTGCGCCATGCCCTCGGCCGCCCCGGCAACCTCGACTCCGGCGGGGCCGCGGTGTTCATGGACCTGCTGTTCGCCGCCCTGCCGCGGCTGGTCGCCAAGGAGGCCGGGATCGAACCCGGCAACGTCGTCATCATCGACTCCACCGGGCCCGTGATGGGGCGCGCCGGCGTCTGGGTGGAGCCCGGCGACGAGGGCAAGGCGCGCGGCATACCGCTCTTCTCGGGGATCGCCCACGACGGCGACCCGGAGGACGTGTTCACGACCATCACGCTCTCGACCGACTGCCTCACCCGCCGGGCCGCAGGCCGGGGCGGGCTCGACGACATCCACTTCAGCGTGGTCGGGGACGAAGCCGTCGCGCACCGCGTCCTGGAGCACCTCGTCCTGGTCCCCTGAGGCGCGCGCGACCCCTCCTGCTCGTCCGAACGGCTGGTTCCCGGAGCACCGTCGTGCTCAGAAGCAGACAACTGATTGTGCCGCACAACTATCTCGTGATACTTGTATGCCGCAAGCAACCTTCCGTCCCCTAGGTCACCCCATGCCTGAGCACGACCCCTCGCACCACCTCGACCGGGAGACCGCGGACCGGGTGAGCCTGGGCCTCGTCCGCCTCATGAAGCTCCTCCAGTCCATGAAGCTGCACGCCCCACGGCTCCACCCGGCAGTCGACGCCACGGCGTACCCGCTCCTGTTCAACCTCCTCGCCGAACCCCGCCGGGTGTCGGCCCTCGCCGAGGCCATCCACTCGGACGTCTCCACCGTGAGCCGCCAGGTGAGCACCCTCGTCGGCCACGGGCTGCTCGACAAGGTCAGCGACCCGGAGGACGGCCGGGTGCAGGTGGTCCGCCTCAGCGACGAGGGGGTCGCCCTGCTCAAGGACATCCAGCGGCAGCGCAACGAGTGGTTCCGCGAGCTGATGGACGACTGGACCCCCGACCAGGCGAGTGACTTCGCCGCCCACCTCGAACGTTTCGGCTCCGCCCTGGAGACCAACCGGGAGAGCCTCCTGCGCCGCCGCGCACCCCATCCCACCCCTGTCGCCGACACCGGCGACACCAGCACCACGGAGAACTGACATGGCAGCCACCGCCCCCGCGCGGCCCGATGGCCCCCTGACCCACCGACAGATCGTCACGATCCTGATCGGCCTGATGATGGGGATGTTCCTCGCCGCCCTCGACCAGACGATCGTCGCCACCGCGATCCGGACGATCGCCGACGACCTCAAAGGTCTGGACCAGCAGGCCTGGGCGACCACCGCCTACCTCATCACCTCGACGATCGTCACCCCGCTCTACGGCAAGCTCTCGGACATCTACGGTCGCAAGAAGTTCTTCTCGACCGCGATCACGATCTTCATCGTCGGCTCGGTGCTGTGCACCCTGTCGCAGTCGATGCTCCAGCTCGCGTTCTACCGCGCGGTCCAGGGCCTCGGCGCCGGTGGTCTCTTCTCGCTGGCCCTCGCGATCATCGGCGACATCGTCCCGCCGCGTGAGCGCGCCAAGTACCAGGGCTACTTCCTCGCGGTGTTCGGCACCTCGAGCGTCCTCGGCCCGGTCATCGGCGGCTTCTTCGCCGGCCAGAGCTCGCTGCTCGGCATCGACGGCTGGCGCTGGGTCTTCCTCGTGAACGTCCCGATCGGCATCGCCGCCCTCCTCGTCGTCTCGCGCACCCTGCACCTGCACCACACGCGCCTGGACCACCGGATCGACTGGTGGGGCGCCGCCACCCTGACCCTGGGCCTGGTGCCGCTGCTGCTCGTCGCCGAGCAGGGCCGCGACTGGGGCTGGGGCTCGGGTCGCTCGATCGCCTGCTACGTCATCGGCGGGGTGGGCGTGATCGCCTTCCTGCTCGTCGAGCGCGCCATGAAGGACGAGGCGCTGCTGCCGCTCACGTTGTTCCAGAACCGCACCGTCGGCGTGGCCTCCGCGGCTTCCGTCCTCATCGGCATGGCGATGTTCGGTGGCCTCGCGTCGCTCCCGCTCTACCTGCAGATCGTCAAGGGCGCGTCGCCGACCAAGGCCGGGCTGCTGCTCCTGCCACTCACCCTGGGCATCATGTTCGGCTCGATCCTCTCGGGCCAGATCATCAGCCGCACGGGCAAGTACCGCCTGTTCCCGATCGTCGGCTCCGCCCTGCTCGCCGTGGCCCTGTTCGTCTTCCACTTCGTCAAGGCGGACACCCCGCTGTGGCAGACGATGATCGTCATGGTCTTCTTCGGGCTCGGGCTCGGGTTCAACTTCCAGCCGCTGACCCTCGCCGTGCAGAACGCCGTGTCGCCACGCCTCATCGGTGTCGCGACGTCCTCGGCCACCTTCACCCGCCAGATCGGTGGAACGCTCGGCACCGCGGTGTTCCTGTCCATCCTGTTCTCGACGGTCCCCGACAAGATCGCCACGGCACTGCAGAAGGCGCAGGGCACGTCGGAGTTCAAGGCCGCGCTCGCCGACCCGGCGAACGCCGAGTTCGCCAAGTCGATGGCCGCCTCTCAGCAGGCCGGTGGCGGCGGGGCCGCCGGTGGCGTGCTGAAGGACTCGTCGTTCCTCAACCAGCTCGACCCACGCCTGGCCAAGCCGTTCCTCGAGGGCTTCTCCCAGGCGATGGACACCGTGTTCCTCGTCGGTGGCTCGGTCATGGTCATCGGGTTCCTCGTGATGCTGTTCCTGCCGCACGTCGAGCTGCGGGGCGGTTCGGCGTACTCCGAGCGCGGCGCGGAGGACAGGGCCGACGAAGCGGCCGCTGCAGCCGCTCCGCCTGCCGTCGGTCACTGACCGGGTGGGGTGTGGCGCGGGGCGAGCCAGCGCCACACCCCGCGCCATAGCCCGACCGTGGGGGTCCACCCTGACCTGACCCCGAAACGTCCCCTGAACCCCGGGTGAGCCCATCGGCCCCCCCGGGGTTCGTGGTTACTGTGACCCGTGTGGACACCGTCGTGCGGACCCGGGGACTGACCAAGGACTACGGTCCGGTCCTCGCGCTGGACTCGCTCGACCTCGAGATCGGCGCCGGCACCACCGGCCTGGTCGGGGCCAACGGGGCCGGCAAGTCCACCCTGCTCAAGATCCTGCTCGGCCTCGTCCCCCCGACCGGGGGCGGCGCCCGGGTCCTGGGGCACGACATCGCCACCGAGGGGCCGGCGATCCGTGGACTGGTCGGGTACCTGCCGGAGCACGACTGCCTGCCACCCGACGTGAGCGCGAGCGACTTCGTGGTCCACCTTGCGATGATGTCGGGCCTGCCCCGGGTGGCCGCCCGCGAGCGGGCCGCCGAGGTGCTGCGCCACGTGGGGCTCGCCGAGGAGCGGTACCGGCCGATGGGTGGCTACTCGACCGGCATGAAGCAGAAGGCCAAGCTCGCCCAGGCCCTGGCCCACGACCCGCGGCTGGTGCTGCTGGACGAGCCGACCAACGGGCTCGACCCGGCCGCACGCGAGGAGATGCTGGGGCTGGTCCAGCGGATCGGGCGCGACTTCGGGATCGCGGTGATCGTGACCTCGCACCTGCTCGGCGAGCTCGAGCGCGTGAGCGACCACGTCGTCGTGCTCGACGGTGGCCGGCTCCTGCGCGCCTCCCGGACCGACGAGTTCCTCGACGCCACCGGAGTCCTGCTCGTCGAGGTCCTCGGCGAGGACGCGCAGGCCCGGATGGCCGACGCCCTGAACCGTGCGGGTGTGGCCACCGTCCCGCGGGGCCGGATGCTCACGGTCGACGCGGCCGCGCGGACGTCCGCGGAGACCGACGTGCACGACCTCATCCGCGACACGGCCGGCGACCTCGGCCTGGGACTGGTCCGGCTGCAGGTCGACCACCGCCGGATCGAGGACGTCTTCGCCGACGGCGGGGTGCTCCGTGGCTGAGCAGCCCTCGACCGACCCGACGGCCGCGACGCCGGCGGGCGCCAGCGTCATCCACGACCTCGGGTACCGGCCCTACACCGGGCCCCGCCTCGGGCCCGCCGCCATCGCCCGGGCCCTGGTCGTCACCGGCTTCCGCAACGCCTTCGGCCTGGGCCGCTCCGGCAAGTCGAAGGTGCTGCCCTTCATCCTGCTGGGCATCAACCTCATGCCCGCCCTCGTGATCGGCGGCGTGATGGTGTTCGTGGGGCTCAAGGAGCTGCCGATCGGCTACGCGCAGTACGCCTCCACGACCCAGGTGCTGCTCGGGATCTTCGTCGCGTCGCAGGCCCCCGTGCTCTTCTCCCGCGACCTGCGCCACGGCACCATCTCGTTGTACCTCGCCCGCCCGCTCCCCTCCCGGACCTACGCCTTGGCCCGATGGGCCTCGCTGCTCGGGGCCACCCTGGTGTTCCTGCTGCTCCCGATCCTGCTCCTGTATGCCGTGGCGCTGCTCGGTGAGCTCGACTTCGGCACGCAGACCGGTGACGCCGCGGTCGCGGTGGCCCTCGCCGTCCTGCTCGCCCTGTCGCTCACCGGGGTCGCCGGCCTGGTCGCCTCCTGGTCGACCCGGCGCGGGTTCGCCGTCGTCGCCACCATCGCCCTGCTGCTCATCGGCAACGGCATCGTGACCGCGATCCAGGGGATCTCCGGTGAGGAAGGCCATCCACGCGTGGGCGAGGTCGCCGGACTCTTCTCGCCGTACTCGCTGTACCGCGGGCTGATGTCGACCTGGACCGACACCGACGGGCCCACACCCCCGACCGGGACCGCGATGCAGGCCGCCTACTTGGTGGTCCTGGTCGCCCTGTCGGCGGCGTGCGTCGGCGGCCTGGTCTGGCGCTACCGGAAGGTTGCGACGGCATGAGCGGGGGCGTCCGATGAGCATCGTCACCATCGATAAGGCCTCGCGCTGGTACGGCAACGTCGTCGCCGTCAACGGCATCTCGATGACGGTGCGGCCCGGGGTCACCGGTCTGCTCGGGCCCAACGGAGCCGGCAAGACCACCCTCATCGCCCTCATGTCGGGCTTCCTCGCACCGTCGGCAGGCACCGTCACCCTCGACGGCGAGCAGATCTGGCGGCACACGGACGCCTACCGCACCATCGGGCTCGTGCCCGAGCGGGAGCTCAGCTTCGGCTACCTCACCGGCCGACAGTTCGTCGTCGCGAACGCGGAGCTGCACGGGCTGGCCGACCCCGGTGCCGCCGCCGAGCGGGCCCTGGCCGTGGTCGAGATGACCGAGCCCGCAGCCCGTCGGATCGGCACCTACTCCAAGGGGATGCGCCAGCGCGTGAAACTCGCCTCCGCGCTCGTCCACGACCCGTCGGTGGTCCTGCTCGACGA
>NZ_LMGM01000001.1:2260857-2496574 GCF_001427915.1 Phycicoccus sp. Root563
TCGGAGGGCCGCACCGTCCTGTTCAGCTCCCACATCCTCGAGGAGGTCGAGCAGGTCGCCCGCCAGATCGAGGTGGTCGTCTCCGGTCGGCACGCGGCCTCGGGCGACTTCGGCCAGATCAGGCGGCTGATGACCGACCGCCCCGTGCAGTACGTCGTCGTGGGCGACGACGACCGCGGCCTCGCCAGCGCCCTGATCGCGGAACCCTCGGTGGTCTCGGTCGCACTGCGTCCGTCCGGTGGGGTGGACGTCGCGGTCAGCGACTTCGGCGCCTTCACGGTCCGCCTGCCCCGGGTGGCGCGGCAGCACGGCATACGGGTCCTCGAGCTCACCCCCACGGACGAGTCGCTCGAGAGTGTCTTCTCCTACCTGGTCGGGGGCGACCGGTGAACCCCACGATCCTGCGCCTGTCGGCCCAGGCGCTGCTGGGTCGCCGCCGCGGACTGGTGCTCGGCCTGATCCCCCTCGTGCTGCTGGTGCTGGCCGTGGTGGTCCGGGCCCTGACGAGCGACGCCTCGGTCGGCTACCAGGCGGTGACCGACCTCGGGTTCAGCCTCGCCCTGCCCCTGGTCGCCCTGCTCGCGGCCACGGCCGTCCTTGGCCCCGAGGTCGACGACGGGTCGATCGTGTACCTCCTGTCCAAGCCGGTCAGCCGCCACGTCATCGCCACCAGCAAGTACGTCGTCGCCTGGGCGGCCACCATGGCCCTCGGCGCCCTGCCGGTGCTCGTGACCGGTCTCGTCCTCGACGTGTCCGACCCGAGGCGCGCCGTCGCCTGGGGCGCCGGCGCGGCGGTGGCCGGGACGGCCTACACCGCACTGTTCCTCGCGATGGCTGCCCTGACCCGGCACGCGGTGGTCATCGGGCTGCTGTTCTCGCTGCTGTGGGAGGGCGTGCTCGGCAACGTCCTCGACGGCATCCGCTGGGTGGCCGTCGGCGCCTGGGGGCGCGAGGTCGCCTCGTCGATCAGCTCGTTGGTCCCCGCACCGGGGCTGGGCCTCGGGTACGCCGTGGTCGCGTCCGTCGTCCTGAGCGCCTTCGGGCTGTGGTTCACCGGCGACCGGCTGCGCTCGTTCACCCTGCGCGGCGACGAGTAGGCGACTGCCGGCTCCTGCCGCATGACGAGGGCCCGCACCGGTGACGGTGCGGGCCCTCGTCATGTCCGGGCGGTGGCTCAGCCCCAGACGAGGCCGCGCGCGGGATCGGCGAGGATCGCGCCCACGTCGGCGATGAACTTGCTGCCGAGCTCGCCGTCGACCAGGCGGTGGTCGAACGACAGGGCCAGCTGGGTGACCCAGCGCGGCTCGATCGTCTCCGTGCCGTCGGCCGCGGTGACCACCCACGGCTGGCGACGGATGGCACCGAACGCCATGATCGCCGACTCACCGGGGTTGATGATCGGGGTGCCCGTGTCGACGCCGAAGACGCCGACGTTGGTGATGGTGATCGTCCCACCGGACATGTCGGCCGGCTGGGTGCGTCCCTCGCGTGCCGTGGCGGTCAGCGCGCCGATTGCCTCGGCGAGCTGGAGCATCGACATCTGGTCGGCGTCCTTGATGTTCGGGACGATCAGGCCGCGCGGGGTGGCGGCGGCGATGCCGAGGTTCACGTAGTGCTTGACCACGATCTCCTGGGCGGCCTCGTCCCACGTCGCGTTGATCTCGGGGTGGCGGCGGATGGCCACGGCCATCGCCTTGGCCAGCACGAGCAGCGGTGTGACCTTGACGTCCTTGAACTCGCGATCCTTCTTGAGCCGCTCGACGAGCTCCATGGTGGCGGTCGCGTCGATGGTGACCCACTCGGTGACGTGCGGCGCCGTGAACGCGCTGCCGACCATCGCCTGGGCGGTCATCTTGCGGACCCCCTTGATGGGGACGCGGGTCTCGCGCTCCCCGCCACGGGTGAACACGGGAGCCTGGTATGCCGCCGGTGCGGCCCGGGTGCCGGACGTCGCCGAGGAGGGCGCCTCGGTGGCTGCGGCCGCCCCGTTTGCGTGGGCGTCGACGTCGGCCCGGCTGATGATGCCGCCCTCACCGGACCCGGCGACCGCGGCGAGGTCGACGCCGAGGTCCTTCGCGTACTTGCGCACCGGCGGCTTGGCCAGCGCACGGGCGCCCCCCTCGCGGACGACCGGAGCCACCCGCTCCTGGGCGGGCGGGGTGAACTTCGGCTGGGCGGCCGGAGCCACCGCTGCCGGGGCCGCCGCAGGAGCCGTCGCTGCGGGGGCCGCCGCTGCCGGCGCTCCCTTGCGGGGACGACGGACGGCCTCGGTCTGCTTCACGCCGTACCCGACGAGGACGGCGGTGCGACCGGTCGACGTGGTGCCACCGATCTTGCCCTCCTCGATCTCCTCCTCCTCGGCGGCCGCAGCGGCGGCAGCCATCTTCGGAGCCGGGGAACCCTCGATGCCGGGCTCGACCGCACCAGCGGCCGGGGCGTCCTGCACCGGGGCGGCGCCGCCCGCGGTCTCGACGGAGATGATCGGCGTGCCGACCTCGACCGTGTCGCCCTCGGAGACGTGCAGCGCGGTGACCGTGCCGGCGAACGGCACGGGCAGCTCGACGAGCGACTTCGCCGTCTCGATCTCGACGACGATGTCGTTGACCTTGACCGTGTCGCCGACCTTGACGTTCCAGGTGACGATCTCGGCCTCGGTCAGACCCTCACCGGGGTCGGGAAGCTTGAACTCTTTAACGGACACAGGCTGTCATCCCTCGGGGTTCTCAGAAGGCCAGCGAGCGGTCGACGGCGTCGAGGACGCGGTCGAGGTCGGGAAGGAACTCTTCCTCGAGCTTGCTCGGCGGGTAGGGCAGGTTGTAGCCGCCGACACGGAGCACCGGCGCCTCGAGGTGGTAGAAGCAGCGCTGCTGCAGGGCCGCGGCGACCTCGGCGCCGAGGCCGAGGAACGTCGAGGCCTCGTGGACGACGATCGTGCGACCGGTCTTCTCGACCGAGGCCGCGACGGTGTCGAGGTCCAGCGGGCTCAGCGTGCGCAGGTCGATGACCTCGAGGTTCTTGCCCTCGGCGGCGGCAGCCTCGGCGGCCTGCAGGCAGGTCTTCACCATCGGCCCGTAGGCGACGAGCGTGGCGTCGGTGCCCTCGCGGACGACCTGGGCCTTGAGCAGCGGGCGCGGCGCGGCCGACTCGTCCACCTCACCCTTGTCCCAGTAGCGACGCTTGGGTTCGTAGAACAGCACCGGGTCGTCGGACTCGATGGCCTGCTGGATCATCCAGTAGGCGTCCTCGGCGTTGGAGCAGCAGACGACCTTCAGGCCCGCGGTGTGGGCGAAGTAGGCCTCGTTGGACTCCGAGTGGTGCTCGACGGCACCGATGCCGCCGCCGACGGGGATGCGGATGACCATCGGCAGCTTGATCTTGCCGAGGGAGCGCGCGCGCATCTTGGCGACCTGGCTGACGATGTGGTCGAACGCGGGGTAGATGAAGCCGTCGAACTGGATCTCCACCACCGGGCGGTAGCCGCGCAGCGCCATACCGATCGCGGTGCCGACGATGCCGGCCTCGGCGAGCGGGGTGTCGATGACCCGGTCCTCGCCGAAGTCCTTCTGGAGGCCGTCGGTGACGCGGAAGACGCCCCCGAGCTTGCCGATGTCCTCACCCATGAGCACGACCTTCGGGTCGCGCTCCATGGCGGCGCGCAGGCCGTTGTTGATGCCCTTGGCGATCGTCATGGTGCCCATCAGTGGCTCCCCTCACCCTCGAAGCCGGCGTGGTAGGCGGCGAACTCCTTGCGCTCGGCCTCGACGACCGGGTGCTCCTCGACGTAGATGTGGTCGAACATCGAGTCGGGCGTCGGGTCGGCCATGTTCAGGCAGCCCTCACGGACGGTGACGGCCAGCTCGTCGCCCTCGGCCTCGACGGCGTCGAAGAAGTCCTGGTCGGCCTTCTGCGTGTGCACGAGGTAGGACTTGAGGCGCTCGATCGGGTCGCGGTGCTTCCACACCTCGACCTCGGCGGAGACGCGGTACTTGGTGGGGTCGTCCGAGGTCGTGTGCGCACCCATGCGGTAGGTGTAGGCCTCGATGAAGGTCGGGCCGTTGCCGCTGCGGGCCGCGTTGAGCGCCTGCTGCGTCACGGCGTAGACCGCGAGGACGTCGTTGCCGTCGACCCGCACACCGGGGAAGCCGAACCCGCGCGCCCGCTGGTAGAGCGGGATACGGGTCTGGCGCTCGTTGGGCTCGGAGATGGCCCACTGGTTGTTCTGGCAGAAGAACACCACGGGGGCGTTGTTGACCGCGGCGTACACGAACGACTCGTTCACGTCGCCCTGCGCGGTCGCGCCGTCGCCGAAGTAGGCGATGACGGCCGCGTCACGGTCCTGGTCACCGGTGCCCACGTCGCCGTCACGCTGGATGCCCATGGCGTACCCGGTCGCGTGCAGCGTCTGCGCGCCGATGACGATCGTGTAGAGGTGGAAGTTCTTCTCGTTCGGGTCCCAGCCACCGTGGTTGACGCCACGGAACAGGCCGAGGAGGTTGAGCGGGTCGACCCCGCGGCACCAGGCGACGCCGTGCTCGCGGTAGGTCGGGAAGGCGTAGTCCTGCGGGCGCATCGCGCGACCGGAGCCGACCTGGGCCGCCTCCTGGCCGAGCAGGCTGGCCCAGATGCCCAGCTCGCCCTGGCGCTGGAGCGCCGTGGCCTCGGCGTCGACCCGGCGGATGAGCACGAGGTCGCGGTAGAAGCCGCGCAGGTCCTCGTCGCTCAGGTCCTTGACGTACTCGTCGTACTCGACGTTCTCGACGCGCTGGCCCTCGGGGGTGAGCAGCTGGACCATCTCGGGTCCACCGTCACCCACCTCCGGGACGGGGGCGGTCAGCTCGGCGAGCACCTCCTCCTCGTGGGGGGTGGTGCCGGCCTTCTCACCGGTACTGGCGACAGCGTTGTCGCTCACAGGCACTCCTTCTTCCTCCGGCCCCACTCATGGCGGGACCTTCGGCTCGGGCCACGGCAACCCCCGCGGGGTCACCGCTGCTGGCGTTGCGCGGCAGGCTGGTTGCACCGGTTGTGGCGGCGCTCACATAGGGCCTTGCTGAGGCCAAAGATAACCGGACCCCGGGAAATCTCAGAATCCGGACTCCCCAACCCCGGCAAAACGCTGGTTGCGCGGCAAAGGTCGCGTTGCTTTCCCGCGGTATGCCGCGCAACCAGCGTCTTGCGTGGGGCGCAGGTCAGCTGATCTCGGACTTGCCGCGCCAGAGGTCGATCCCGGCCTCCACGGCGTCGGCGTCGATCTCGGCGAGCTCGCGGTCGCTGAACCGCAGGTTCGCCACGGCAGCGGCCGAGTCCTCGAGCTGCTCGACCGAGGACGCCCCGATGAGGACCGAGGTGACCCGCTCGTCGCGCAGCGCCCAGGCCAGCGCCATCTGCGCGAGCGACTGCCCGCGCTCCGAGGCGAGGTCGTTGAGCTTGCGGACGTGCGTCAGCGACTCGTCGGTGAGCAGGTCGGGCGACAGGGACTTGCCCTGCGAGGCCCGGGAGCCCTCCGGGACGCCGCCGAGGTACTTGTTCGTCAGCATCCCCTGCGCCAGCGGGCTGAACGCGATGCAGCCGATGCCCTTCTCACCCAGGGTGTCGAGCAGGCCGCCCTCGACCCAGCGGTTGAGCATCGAGTAGCTCGGCTGGTGGATGAGCAGCGGCACGCCCAGGTCGGCGAGGACCTCGGCCGCGCGCTCGGTGCGCTCCGGGGAGTAGCTGGAGATGCCGGCATACAGCGCCTTGCCCTGCTTGACCGCGGTCGCGAGCGCGCCCATGGTCTCCTCGAGCGGGGTGTCCTCGTCGGGGCAGTGGCTGTAGAAGATGTCGACGTAGTCCAGGCCCATCCGCTGCAGGCTCTGGTCGAGGCTGGCGAGCAGGTACTTGCGCGAGCCGCCGATGCCGTACGGCCCGGGCCACATGTCGTACCCCGCCTTGGAGGAGATGACGAGCTCGTCGCGGTAGGGCCTGAAGTCGGCGGCGAAGTGGCGGCCGAAGTTCTTCTCGGCCGAGCCGTAGGGCGGGCCGTAGTTGTTCGCGAGGTCGAAGTGGGTGATGCCGATGTCGAAGGCTCGGCGCAGGATCGCGCGCTGCACGTCGAACGGCTTGTCGTCACCGAAGTTGTGCCACATCCCGAGGGAGACGGCGGGTAGGTGCAGGCCGCTCTGGCCCACCTTGCGGTAGGGCATGGGGCCGTAGCGGTCAGGGCTGGGGAGGTAGGCGGGGAGCCAGGTGTCGACCATGCCCCCCAGTCTGTCGTGGGCGACCTCCCGCGACCAGCGGGGTATGGCGCGCCGCGTCACCGCCGGGTGAGGATGGGTGGATGAGACCCGTTCGCCCGATCCTGGCCCTGTCCGCCGTCACCCTGCTCGGCGCGTGCGGGACGGGCGCAGGGACGACCGGCGGGACCGGCGCGACGACCGGCGGTGGCACGACCGGGTCGAGCACCTCGGGCGGAGCGACCCCGCCCACCTCCGACACCACGACATCACCCGATCCCGAGAACCCGAGCGTGCCTGCCCGCCCCGGCAGCAAGGTGCGGCTCGTCACCGTCACCGGGTCGGTGTCCGACGGTGTCGAGGCGGGCTGCCTGCTGCTCACCCCGATCCCGACCGACCCCAACGGACCGTGGCTGCTCATCGGCAAGGTCGCGGGGATCGCTGCTGGCCAGCAGGTGACCGTGCGCGGGTACCGCGTCGAGGACATGGCCAGCACGTGCCAGCAGGGGCGGCCGTTCCGCGTCGAGGCCGTCCTCACGGGCTGACGCCGGAGGCACCGGACCCGGGGAGCGAGGACACCTGGCCCCGGGGCCGGACGCACGGGACCCCGCGGGCGTGGTGCCCGCGGGGTCCGGTGTCCTGTGCGTGCCGACTACTGCGTGACGGCGCCGATCACCACGGACCCGGTGCCGAGCACCGCGCCCTCGGAGGACACGACGTTCATCTCGCCGAACAGGCGGCGACCCGAGGCCGGAGCCTGCTGGGCCGTGACCTGACCGGTCACCGTGGTCGAGCCGCCCGCAGGCAGGTCGATCGCGGTGCCGGGCACGTCGAGCGTGCCCAGGGCCGGCGAGAAGAACACATCGAGGTAGTCGTACTGCGTGGTGCCTGCGGGCACCGAGTAGCCGTCGACCACGACCGTGTAGGTGCCGGCCGCCGGGGCGGCGAGGCTCACCGACTCCTCCGAGTCACCGTCGGCCGAGGAGCCGACGACGGCCCCGGCAGCGTTCTTGACCGTGAGGTCGAGGTCGGCCCCGAGGTCGGAGGTGTTCCCGATGGCCACGTCGAGGCGCTCGGCACCCGCGGGCACGACCACCTCGAACGTCTGCTGGTCACCGTCGGCGATGGTCTTGCGGCTGGACGAGGAGCTGCCCAGCGACCCACCCTTCGGCGTCACCGTGACCGGCCCGAAGGAGTTGCTGACCCTCCAGCTCACCGGGCTCGGCTCACCCGCCGTCACCGACGGCAGGGTCTGCGTCTCGGGGTTCACCACGACGCCCTGCGCCGCAGCCGTCAGGCGGAACGGGTTGTCCAGGAACGGCGACGTGCGCCGGGCCTCGACCTCGAACTCCCAGATGCCGGGCAGCGGGTTGGCGTAGTTGCGCGACGTCGGCTTGCACGTGCTCGGGTCGCTGAAGTTCGTGTAGCACTCCAGCGAGGAGGTCGACTCGACCGGCACGCCATACGGGTTGATCCCGATGAAGCGCACCTGGCTCTTGGTCGCCGTGCCGGCGAGGTTGACCTGGAGGGCCTTGGTGCCCGCCGGGACGTTGACGAAGAGCTTCTTGGTGAGGTTGCGGCCCACCTTGTCGCTGGTCGACGTGGCGTAGGACGGCTTGGCCAGCTCCTTGGCGAGGACCACGGTCAGGAGCACGCGGTGGTCGACCACCGGGGTCGCGGGGTCGTCGATCTCGAGGATCGCCGAGTGCGCGCCCTGGGTGGACGTCTTCGCCGTGACCGGGATGCTGACCTTGGTGCCCTTGGCCATCTTGGCCTTGGTGGCCCCGAGGGTGAACGTGCCGTCGTTGCCGACCAGCCGCAGCTGGTGCAGCGCCGCGCCCGCACGACCACTCGTGCGGGTCGCCGAGACCGTGTAGGTCTTCGCGACACCCGCGACCTGGCCACCCTCCTTGCTGCCGCACCGGTTGTAGACACCGGTGCCGACTTCGGGCGTCGCGAGGAAGTCCGAGATCGGGGTGCAGACCGGGGCCGAGACGGTGTAGCCCTGGGTCATCGGACGCTTCTTGATCAGCGTCCACGCTGCAGGGACGTTCATCTGCCCGGCACCCTGACCGATGGCCTCGAGCCCCTTGACGAACTTCGCCGAGGAGTAGATCGAGTTCCGCAGCTGTGCCGGCGAGGTGTCGGTGCCCGTCGCGAAAGCGGCGGACAGGAGCAGTGCGGCGCCACCGGCGGCCTGCGGGGAGGCCATGGACGTGCCGTTGAACATGGCGTAGCCCACCGGGAGCGTGTACCCGGTCTCGGCCACGTCCGGCTGCTTGAGCCACCGCGGGACGGTCGAGATCGCGGAGCCGGCGGCCATGATGTTCGGCTTGAAGCCGCCGTCCTCACGCGGTCCGCGCGAGGAGTAGTTGTGCAGCGTGAGCGGAGTCGACACGGTCGACCCGTAGTTGGCCAGCCAGGTCTCCTTGGTGATGGAGGACGCCACGCTGACGACGTCGGTCGCCACGGACGGGTCACCGATGGTGTTGACGCCCGGGCCGCTGTTGCCGGCCGAGATGAACAGCTGGACGCCGTACTCGTCGATCAGGCGGTTGTAGAGCGCCGATCGGGCGTTGTTGCCGTCGTTGAGCGCGGGCAGGCCACCGATCGACATGTTGACCACGTCGACGTGACGGTTGGCGACGAGGTCGACCATGCCGTCGGTGAGGGCCGCGGCGGTGCAGCCACCACCCCAGGTGCAGCCACGGGACGAGACGATCTTGGCGCCGGGAGCCTCGCCGTCCATCTTGCCGCCGAAGAGGCTGTGCCCGGCGGCGATGCCCGTGACGTGCGAGGCGTGCGCGTCCTCGACGATGCCGATGTTGACGAAGTCGGCGGTCGGCGGCAGCGACGGGTCCTGGTACGGGGAGAGGTCGACACCCTTGCGGAACTCGACCGTGAAGGGCATCTGCTCGACGACGGCGGTCTTGGGGTCGTCGGTGCCGAAGTGGTGGACGTCGAAGCGCTCCTTGTAGGGGCGCATGAACTCGTCGGCCGTGAACACCTTGTCCTGGTTGGCGTCGACCCAGATGTTGTTCGTGGCGTAGTCGTAGAGCACGCCGAACTGGTCGGTGGTGTCTCCGTCACGGTTGACGTCGCCCTCGGGCTCGCTGCCCTCGGTGATGGCCTCGGAGAAGCGGCTGACCGCGTAGTCGCCGGACGCCGGGGCCGTCCAGGTCGAGCCCGCGTAGGTGAACGTCGGGGCAGCCGTGACCATGGTGGTCATCCGGCGCCAGGTGAAGTCGTTGTCGAAGATCGGGTCGGTCGCCGTCACCCAGTCGACGATCTTGCGCTCGCCGGTCGAGGTGGTCTTCAGCGCCGGGTGGTCGAGGTCGACACCGGAGTCGAGGATGCCGATGGTCACGCCGCGGCCGTCCCAGGCGGGGTTCTTCGTCTTGAAGTCGGTCGCCCCCTGGTCGCGGGTCGGCATGTAGGGGTTGGAGTCGGGGGTGCCCTTGCCCGGCGCGGCGACGGCGGCTGCCGCGGCCGTCTTGCTGCTGCGCTCGACGGCAGGGTTGGGCAGCGGGATCGACTCGTCGAGGTCGACGGCGATCACCTTGAGGATGCCGGCCACCTTGTCCACCTTGGTGGTCGGGACGCTGGCCCGGACGTACCCGATGCGGTCGTTGACCATGCCGGTCCAGCCACCCTGGGCCTTGACCGCCTTGACGACGTCCTTCGTGGCGCCCTTCTCGGTGGCCAGCATCAGGGTGACCCGCTTGGTCCCCTTCTGCTGGGCCGCGCTGAGCAGCTGGCGATCGTGCTGGCCCAGCTTGTCCTTCTTCTGGACCTTCTTGACCTGGTCCTTCTCGGCCCTCGCCGCGGGTGCCGAGCCCACGCCGCTGCCCTGGTCGGCCGACGCGATGGGCGCAACGGTTGCTGCGACCACCCCCGCCACGGCCATCCCGGCAACGATCGTGAGTCCGCGGCGCCTCGTGTGTCGTGCGGTCACGTGGGATTCCCCTTCCCTCCGACGCCCACGGGTGGCGGGCGATCCGGGTCAGTCTCGCCCGGTGGACACGGTGTTGCTCCCGCCCGAAAGGTAAAGGTTGTCCCAAGACTCCCGGTCAGGGCGGTCGAAGGGCCGTTTGCCGGTGTTTGGGTGTCAGTCGGCGGGCTGGTCGGCGAGGAAGTCCCCGGCCACGCGGATGAGGACGTCGTTCGCCTCGGTCTCGCCGATGGTGGCGCGGACCCCGTCGTCGCCGTACTGGCGCAGGGTCAGCCCTGCGGCCTGGGCGGCGGCGGCGAAGTCACCGGACCGCGTGCCGAGGCCGAACCACACGAAGTTCGCCTCGGTGTCGGCGATGAACCAGCCCTGGCCGCGCAGGGCGCCGACCACCCGCTCCCGCTCGGAGACGAGCTGGTCGACCCGCTCCTGGAGCTCGTCGAACGCACGCAGCGACGCGATCGCCGCCGCCTGGGCGATCGAGTTCACGCCGAACGGCGTCGCGGTCTTGCGCAGGGCACCGGCCACGGACGGGTGCGCCACGGCATACCCGACGCGGAGCCCGGCGAGGCCGTAGGCCTTGGAGAAGGTGCGCAGCACCATGACGTTCGGCCGGTCGCGGTAGAGCTCCAGGGAGCGCGGCGCGTCGGCGCCGGTGACGAACTCGACGTACGCCTCGTCGATGACGACGAGCACCCTCGACGGGACCTGCTCGAGGAACTGCTCGAGCTCGGTGTGGGTCACCATCGGACCGGTCGGGTTGTTGGGCGTGCAGACGATGACGACCTTCGTGCGGTCGGTGATCGCGGCGAGCATCGCGTCGAGGCGGTGCCGCTCGTGGTCGTCGAGCCCGACCTTGACGGACGTGGCACCGGCGAGCGCCGTGACGATCGGGTACGCCTCGAAGGAGCGCCAGGCGTGGACCACCTCGTCGCCCGGGTCGCAGGTGGCAGCGATCACCTGGCCGAGGACGCCGACCGAGCCCGTGCCGGTGGCGATGTGCTCGGCCGGGACGCCCAGGCTCTGGGCGAGGGCGTCGGTGAGGTCGGTGACGGCCATGTCGGGGTACCGGTTGACGTTGCCGGCCGCCTCGGTGATCACCTCGAGCACGGAGGGCAGCGGGGGGAACGGGTTCTCGTTCGACGACACCTTGTATGCCGCGACCCCGTCGGGGGCCGACGCGGGCTTCCCGGGGACGTAGGCAGGGACCTGGTCGAGGGCGCTGCGCAGCTGGACGTCGGTGTCACGGGCGGTGTCGCTCATGGCCTCCACTGTAGGCGGCGTCCCGGACCGGGTGATGGCGAGTCGCGTCCGGCGCCGAAGGGTGGTTCGCTGCGCGCGGACGGGCCCGACCTGTGTGATCATTCGGTCGCGGCGGGGGCCGCGACGAGGACACGATCGGGGGTCGAGGACGGTGGCAACGGGCGACGCGGAGGACGACCTCCGGCTCGACCTGGCTCGGCGGGCGGCCCGCCTCACCACGATGGTGAACGAGCTGGCGATCGAGGTCGCCATCGGCCAGCCCACCCCGGGCTTCCGCTTGATGGGCACCGGGCTGGAGCAGGTCGACGCCGGTTTCGCCGCGCTCGAGGCCTCCTGCACGACGCAGATGGGCAGCCTCATGCCCGTGATCCCCTTCGAACCGTGGGACACGGGACCAGAGCTGGACCGGCGGTCGCGTGACCGTGGGATCGAGCTGATCTCGATCTTCAGCGAGCGGGCCTTCCGCGTGAACCCGCTCCTGACCTCGCTGGACCCCACCGCCCGGGTGGGCCACGCCGTCACCACGATGTGGGTCATCGACCGCTCCTGCGTCGGGCTGCCCGGCCCGCTCGAGCTCGACGGCTCCCCGACCCTCTACACGGCGACGACACCGGACGTGGTCGACCCGGCCCTCGAGCTGTGGGACCTCGTGCTGGCGGACTCGCGCCCCGCCCTGGCCGAGGGTGAGGCCCCACCGTTCACCCCGCGCCAGGTGCAGACCGCGATCCTGCTGGCCCGCGGGGCCAAGGACGCCAGCATCGCCCGCGAGCTCGGAGTCTCCGTGCGCACCGTCGTGTCGGAGATCGCCCAGCTGGTCGCGCGCCTCGGTGCCAACAGCCGCGTCGACGCCGTCCTCATCCTGCGCAGGGGACGCGCCCGCGCCTGAACGGGGCGATCGGTCCCACAGTTGCGTGTTCACGCAAAAGGAGCGCGGTCGGCTGGCACGGGCGAGATCGTCCTGTCAGAGTTTGCCTCGGCGACTTCCTCCGGGGGGACGGATGTCGTCGGGGACCCGCAGACCACTTCCGTGCAGGGGCAGGTGGCGGGTCCGCACACGTCACGAGGCCGCACCCCTCCAAGGGGTGCGGCCTCGTCGTCGTGGTGGCGCCGGCGTCAGTCGTCGTCGCCGTCGGGCAGGACCCAGTTGAGGACCATCGAGACGACCGTGACCACGAGGGCACCCAGGACCGCGTCCCAGAAGAACTCGTTGATCGTGAAGCTCAGGCCGAGCGGGTCGGCGATCCACTCGGTGAGCTGGAGCATGAAGGCGTTGACGATGAACGTGAACAGCCCCAGCGTCAGGATGATGAACGGGAAGCTCAGGAACTTCGCGACGGGCTTGACGATGGCGTTGACGATGCCGAACACGACCGCCACGAGCAGCACGGTCGCGAACTTGGACCCGAACTTGCCGTCGCCGAAGGAGATGCCGGGGAGCAGCCACGCCGCCACCCAGAGGGCGACCGCGTTGACCGCGACCTTGATGACGAAGTTCATGGCTCGATCCTTCCAGATCAGGCCACGTGCCGTCGGCTGGTGACGACGCGGAAGCGGCTCGCCACGAACGCGGCGTCCGTGTAGGCCGCGTTCGCCGCCGGGTTGGCGCCGGTGCCGTGGAAGTCGGAGAAGGCCGCCGTCTGGTTGACGAAGACCTGGCCGGTGAGGTTCTCCGAGAGGGCGACCCCTGCGTCGGCGGCAGCGTCCCGGGCCGCCTCGAGGACGGCCTCGTCGGTCGAGTAGACCGCAGCCGTCATGGCACCGTGCTCGCGCACGGTGTCGCGGAACTGCGCCAGCGACTGGTCGGTGCCCGAGGTCGCGATGAGGAACGTGACCGGTCCGAAGCACTCCTGGGTGTAGACGTCCTCGCGGCTCGCGTCGAGGCTGACCAGCCCCGGGGCGCGGACCACGGCGTCGGGCCAGGTCGGGTGGGTGACGGCTCGGGAGTCCAGCACCACCGTGCCGCCGGCCTCCGCGGCGAGGTCGGCCAGACCGCCCGCGTTCTCGCGGACGCCGTCGTTGACCGTGGCCCCGAGCAGCTCGACCGCCTTGGCGTCGTCGCCGGTCAGCCTCCCGACCGCGGCCGCGAGCTTCTCACCGAACTCCGCGAACGACACCGGTCCCTCGTCGGTGCTGATGCCGTCGCGCGGCACGTACAGGTTCTGCGGGGTCGTGCACATCTGGCCGGAGTAGAGCGTGAGCGAGAACGCCAGGTTGCCGAGGACACCGCGCAGGTCGTCGGTCGAGTCGACGACGATCGAGTTCACCCCGGCCTTCTCGGTGTAGACGAGCTTGCCGCTCGCCGCGCCGGCCTCCTCGAGCCAGGTCCCGAACGACGGGCCGCCGGTGTAGTCGATGATCCGCACCTCGTCGCGCTCGGCGAGCACCTTCGCGAGGCCCTCACCCTCGGCCTCCGGGGCGAGCTGGACGAGGTCGGGGCTGAACCCGGCGGCAGCCAGCACCTCGCGGGCCACGGCGACCGAGATCGCCAGCGGCAGGATCGCGTAGGGGTGCGGCTTGATGATCACGGGGTTGCCGGTGACGAGCGAGGCGAAGATCCCCGGGTAGGCGTTCCACGTCGGGAAGGTGTTGCACCCGATGACGAGCGCCAGGCCTCGCGGCACGATCCGGTAGTCCTTCTGCATCCGCAGCGGCGCGGGGTTCCCCTGGCGGTCCTTCCCGGGCTTCTCCCAGACGACGGACGCGGGCACGCGCTCCTGCTCGACGAGTCCCGCGACGACGGCCTCGAGGGCACGGTCCTGCGCGTGCGGACCGGCCGCCTGGAACGCCATGACGAACGGCTGTCCCGTCGTGTGCATCACCGAGTGGGCGATCTCGAACGACCGGCGGTTGATGCCCTCGATCACCTCGACGCAGACGGCCGCACGCGTTCGGGCGCCGGCGTCGCGCCATACCGGGAGGGCCTCCTGCGCCGCGGCGATGGCGGCGTCGAGGTCGAGGTGGGGGTAGGTGATCCCCAGCGCCGGGCCGTACGGCGAGGTCTCCTCGCCGACCCACGACCCGTCCGTGGCCACGGCACCGAGGGCGCCGAACGCCTTGTCCAGCAACGACTCGTATGCCGCCTGGCCGTCGGCCGCGGCCGACTCACCGTAGACGCGCGGCGAGGGGGACTCGGGGTAGCGGGAGAAGTACGAACGGGCGGCGAGCGCGGCGGTGGCCTGCTCGAGGACGTCCGCGTGCTTCGCGACGAGGGGGTGGGGGGTGCCGCCGGGGCCTTCGTGGGGCTCGGTGGGCTGCGTGGGCGCCGTTGCCTGGGTCATGGCGTCATCGTAGGCGCGGGCGCTGCTCGTGCCGACCGGTCATGATGGGCGGGTGAGCGACGAGGCGGCCGAGACGGACCTGGGGCACGTGCAGCGGATGTGGGCGGACGACGAGGCCTCGCGGGGGCTCGGCATGGAGGCGCTGGTCATCGAGCTCGACCACGCCGTGGTCCGCATGGAGGTGACCCCGGCGATGGTCAACGGCCACGCGATCGCGCACGGCGGGTTCGTCTTCACCCTGGCCGACTCGGCGTTCGCGCTGGCCTGCAACAGCGGTGGCACGCTCACCGTGGCCGCCGGGGCCGACATCACGTTCGTGGCCGCCGGGCGGCTCGGCGACGTCCTGGTCGCGGAGGCCCACCAGCGCCGGACGTTCGGCCGCAGCGGTCTCACCGACGTCACCGTCACGCGGGAGGCCGACGGGGCGGTCGTCGCAGAGTTCCGTGGCCGGTCGCGCAGCCTCCCGCCCCGGTAGCTCGCGGGCGCTGGATCTCGCCGAGCGTGGCGTCCGTTTTGTCCCTAGGGTCCGAGGAGGTCGGCACCGACCGTGTCGACCCCCGACCACCGGAGGAACCATGCGCCCACTGAGAAGCCTCGCCGCCGTCGCGGCAGTCACCGCAGCCGTCGCCCTCGTGCCGACCACGTCGGCGACCGCCGGCGCCGACCACCACGGCAGACCCCCGGCCGTACCGACGCAGCCCACCAAGGGTCCGTGCGCGTACACGCCGATGGAGGACACCACCTACTCCACGTTCGTGGGGCTGCCCAAGGACCCGCGGCACACGCCGGACCGGGGCAGCCTGGGCGTCACGCTGAAGACGAACCATGGCGACATCCCGCTGGTGCTCGACCGCGCGGCGGCACCCTGCACCGTGCAGAGCTTCGCGTTCCTCACACGCGCCAAGTACTTCGACGACACCATCTGCCACCGCCTCACCTCGTACACGACCCCGCCGGCGGCCCTGTCGGTCCTGCAGTGCGGCGACCCGCTCGGCACGGGGTACGGAGACCCCGGCTACTCCTTTAAGGACGAGCTCGACTCCGCCAAGGCCCTGCAGAACTGGCCCGGATTCCCCGACGGCAGCCGCAAGGTCTACCCGCGCGGCACCCTGGCCATGGCCAACGCCGGGCCGGACACCAACGGCAGCCAGTTCTTCCTCGTCTACCGGGACTCGCGGCTGCGCCCCGACTACACGGTCTTCGGCCACGTCACCGAGAAGGGCATGAAGGTCCTCGACGCGATCGCGGCCGGTGGCATCGACCCCGGCACCGACGGCACCCCGGAGGACGGCATGCCGGCCCTGCGCACCGAGATCGAGCGCGCCAGGCTCAGCGGGCACCACGGCCGCTGAGCCGGTCCGTGNTCGGGTACCCGTGGCTGGGAGCCGGCGGCACGCAATACGGTGAGGGCATGCGCGTCTTGGTCACCGGCGGTGCCGGCTACATCGGATCCCACACCGTCGTCCAGCTCGTGGCGGCCGGGCACGAGGTCGTCGTCATCGACAGCTTCGCCAACTCCAAGCCGACGGTGGTGCCGCGGCTCGAGGCCCTGATCGGTGGGCCGCTCGAGGTGCACGCGTTCGACCTGACCGACCGCGACAAGACCGAGAACCTGTTCGCCGAGCGGAAGTTCGACGCGGTCATCCACTTCGCCGGGCTCAAGGCCGTCGGCGAGAGCGTCGAGGTGCCCCTGGAGTACTACCAGAACAACCTCGACTCAACCTTCGCCCTGGTGCGGGCGATGCAGCGCCACGGCTGCTTCCGGCTCGTCTTCTCCTCCTCCGCGACCGTGTACGGCGAGAACGCCCCGGTCCCGATGAAGGAGGAGTTCCCGACCTCGGCCACCAACCCGTACGGCTGGACCAAGGTGATGATCGAGCAGGTGCTGCGTGACGTCGCACGCACCGACGAGCGCTGGCGGATCGCGCTGCTGCGCTACTTCAACCCGGTCGGGGCCCACGCCTCGGGCACCATCGGCGAGGACCCGCAGGGGATCCCCAACAACCTCATGCCGTTCATCGCGCAGGTCGCGGTCGGCACGCGCGAGAAGCTGAGCGTCTTCGGCGACGACTACCCGACGCCAGACGGCACCGCCCTGCGGGACTACATCCACGTCGAGGACCTCGCCGCCGGCCACCTCGCCGCCCTGACCAGGCTCGGCACCACCGACGAGGTCGTCTCCACGTGGAACCTCGGCACCGGGCACGGGACCAGCGTCCTCGAGGTGCTGCACGCGTTCGAGAAGGCCTGCGGCCACGAGCTGCCGCACGAGGTCGTGGGGCGCCGCGCCGGCGACATCGCCGCGTCCTACGCCGACCCCAGCCGGGCCGAGGCCGAGCTGGGCTGGAAGGCCACCCGCACGATCGAGGACATGTGCGCCGACCAGTGGCGCTGGCAGCGCGAGAACCCGGTCGGCTACCCGGACTGAGCGGCCTCGACGACCCAGTCGAACAGCGCCTGCTGGTGCGGCACGGTGGCAGCGTCCACCTCGGGGTGCCACTGCACGGCGATGACGCGACCGTCGGACGACTCCATCGCCTCGACGCAGCCGTCGGGGGTGGTGGCTGACAGCAGGTAGCCGTCGGCCAGCCGGTCGCAGGCCTGGTGGTGGTTGGACCAGCCGTCACGCCGGAGCCCACCACCGTCGCGGACCAGGACGCGTTCGAGCAGGGTCCCCGGAACGACGTCCACGGCGTGGGAGTTGTCGGCGTGGGCGACCGAGGTCTCCTCGAGGTGCTGGTGGATCGTCCCGCCGAGGACGACGTTGAGCACCTGCATCCCGCGGCAGATGGCCAGCACGGGCAGCCCTGCCTGGACGGCGGCACGCGTCACGGCCACGTCCGCGGCGTCCTGCTCGGCCGGTGGGTGCGTCTCGCGCGGGTGCACGTCCGGGACACCGAACGGTCGGAGGTCGAGGTCCTCACCTCCCTGGAGCACCACGGCGCCGGCGTGGGCCACCAGGTCCCTCGCCCGCTCGACGGACTCGGGCCAGGCGAGCACCGGCTCCCCGCCGGCGCGGACGATCGCATCCACCAGCGACCGCGGGGCGAAGACGCCCGGGCGCGAGCGTCCCTCGATCTGCCCCGCCCAGCGAGCGGGCACGAGGACGAGCGGACGCGGCATACGCAGGACCCTAACCAGCCGGAGCGGGCGGTGAGACGCGAGTCACGGTTGGTCGGGACCTTCGCCCCTGTCACCAGGTCTACGACGCGGCGTAGTATGTACTACGAACCGTAGTAGTGCCCCGCAGTCGTGCAGAGAACCCCGGAGCAACGATGGACAACCTCGACCTGGCCAGGTGGCAGTTCGCCATCACCACCGTCTACCACTTCCTGTTCGTGCCGGTGACGATCGGCCTGTCCGCCCTCGTGGCCTGGTACCACTCCTCGTGGGTACGGCGCCGCCGGCCGGACGACCTGCGGCTCGCCAAGTTCTTCGGCAAGCTCTTCACGATCAACTTCGCGCTCGGGCTCGTCACGGGCATCGTGCAGGAGTTCCAGTTCGGCATGAACTGGTCGGACTACAGCCGGTTCGTCGGAGACATCTTCGGCGCACCGCTGGCGATCGAGGCGCTCCTCGCGTTCTTCCTCGAGTCGACCTTCCTCGGGCTGTGGATCTTCGGCTGGGGCCGCATCCCCGAGAAGCTGCACGCAGCCTGCATGTGGATCGTGCACGTGGGCACGCTGCTGTCGGCGTACTTCATCCTCAGCGCCAACTCGTTCATGCAGAACCCCGTCGGCTACCGCCTCAACCCGGTGACCAAGCGGGCCGAGCTGACCGACTTCGGCGCGGTCCTCACCAACAAGGTGCAGCTCGTGACGTTCCCCCACGTCGTCGCGGCGGCCTACCTCGTCGGGGGCGCGGTCGTCATGGCCGTCGCGCTGTGGCACCTGCGCCGGGTCGACGTGGGCACGGACGAGGGGATGTACCGGCGCGCGACCCGCCTGGGAGCCGTCGTCACCCTCGTCGCGGGTCTCGCCCTCGCCGTGACCGGCGACATCCAGGGCAAGATCATGACCGACGTCCAGCCGATGAAGATGGCTGCGGCAGAGGCGCTGTACGACAGCTCCGACGGCAACGCCCCCTTCTCGCTGCTGACGATCGGCTCGCTCGACGGCAGCGAGGAGAAGTTCGCGGTCACCGTCCCCGGGCTGCTGAGCTTCCTGGCGACGGGGCACTTCGACGGCAGCGTCCAGGGCATCAACGAGCTCAAGGCGGAGTACGCGCAGAAGTACGGCACCGGCAACCCGCTCACCGCGGACGCGACCTACACGCCCAACATCCCGTTGTCCTACTGGAGCTTCCGGCTGATGATCGGCGTCGGCATGGCTGCCTGCCTCATCGCCCTCGCGGTCCTCTGGACGACGCGCGGCGGTCGCGTTCCCCGAGCGCGCTGGTGGCACTGGGTCGTCATCGCGACACCGCTGCTGCCCATCTTCGGCAACAGCTTCGGCTGGATCTTCACCGAGGCCGGTCGCCAGCCGTGGCTGGTGTTCGGCGTGATGTCGACCAGCACCGGGGTCTCACCGTCGGTCTCGGCCGGCGAGGTGGTCACGTCGATGGTCGTCTACACCCTGCTCTACGGCGTGCTCGCGGTCATCGAGGTGAAGCTCTTCCTCACCTACCTGCGCGCCGGGGCGCCGCCGTTCGAGGACCCCGTGGTCGCCGCCGACCAGGACGAGGACGCCCCCCTCGCCTTCGCCTACTGACCGCCGTCGCTGACTGACTGACTGACTGAAAAGGATTGCACCGCAATGGAACTCAGCACCGTGTGGTTCATCATCATCGCCGTCCTGTGGACCGGCTACTTCGTCCTCGAGGGCTTCGACTTCGGGGTGGGCATGCTGCTCCCCGTCCTCGGACGGGGCGAGGACGACGAGACCACGGAGAAGCGCCGCCGGGTCATGATCAACACGATCGGCCCCGTGTGGGACGGCAACGAGGTCTGGGTGCTGACGGCGGGNCTGCTGCTCATCCTCGTCGCCCTCATCGTGCGCAACCTCGGGTTCGACTACCGCGGCAAGCGCGATGACGCCACGTGGCGGGCCCGCTGGGACGCCGCGATCATCGTCGGCTCGGCGGTGCCGGCCCTGCTCTGGGGCGTCGCCCTGACCAACGTCGTGCGGGGCCTGCCGATCGACGCGAGCAAGGAGTTCACCGGCAACCTGTTCACCCTGCTCAACCCGGTCTCGCTGCTCGGTGGCCTCGTCACCGTCGGCCTCTTCCTCACCCACGGCGCGTTGTTCGTGGCCCTGAAGACCACCGGCCCGATCCGTGAGGACGCCCGGGGCGTCGCCACCCGCACCGGCGTCGTCACCGCGGTCCTCGCCGTGGCCCTCCTCGCCATCCTCGGCGCCGCTGACGGCAACATCGGTTCGTGGGTGACGACGGTGGTCGCCGCCGGCGCCCTCGTCGCCGCCCTGGCGGCCAACCTGCGGGGCCGCGAGGGCTGGGCCTTCGTCGGCACCTTCGTGACCATCGCGATGGCCGTGACGACGTACTTCCTCCTGCTCTTCCCGAACGTCATGCCCAGCACCCTCGACGCCGCGTGGTCGCTGACGACCGTGAACGCCTCGAGCACGCCCTACACGCTCAAGATCATGACGTGGGTGGCGGTGCTGTTCACGCCGATCGTCCTGCTCTACCAGTCGTGGACGTACTGGATCTTCCGCAAGCGCATCGGCACGCAGCACATCCCGGGCGCCACCCGGCACGACCACGCCGAGCCCAGCCCGGCCACCCGCTGATGCGTCCGTTCGACCCGCAGGTCCTGCGCACGCTGCCCGAGGCCCGACGCCCGCTCGCCACACTCGGCGCCGTGGGCGTGGCCCAGGGCATCGCGACCGTCGCCACGGCGTTCGCCCTGTCCGCCGTCGTGGTCGCGGCGGTGAGGGGTGTGCCCCTCGGCGCCCCCGCGGCATACCTGCTCGGACTGTTCGTGGTCCGCGGGCTGCTCGCCCTGACCGGCGAACGCGTGGCGGCGTCGGCGGGTGCCGCGGTCAGCGCCGGGGCCCGCAGCCGCCTCCTGCGCCACTGGGCCGCCGCCCCGGCCGAGCGGCGCCCCGACCCGGCGACCGCCCTGGTCCTCGCCGACCAGGGAGCGACGAGCATCGAGCCGTACGTCGCACGGTTCCTGCCCGCCCTCGTCACCGCCTGCGTCGTCCCGCCGCTGGCCGTCGTGGTCCTCGCGGTCGTCGACTGGCGCAGCGCCCTCGTGGTCGTGCTCACCCTGCCGCTGCTCCCGGTGTTCGCCGCCCTGATCGGGGCCACGACCCGCGACGCGACCCAGCAGCGCTGGAAGGCACTGGCCTCCTTGTCCGGGCACTTCCTCGACGTGGTGCGCGGGCTGCCGACGCTGGCGGCCTACGGTCGGGCCGAGCGACAGACCGCCGTCATCGGCGAGGTCAGCCAGCGGCACCGCCGGACCACCATGGCCACCCTGCGGCTGGCCTTCCTGAACTCGGCAGCGCTCGAGCTGCTCGCGACGATCTGTGTCGCGATCGTCGCCGTCATCGTGGGGCTGCGGCTGTCGCACGGCGGCCTGGAGCTCGGGACGGCCCTGGTCGCGATCCTGCTGGCGCCCGAGGCCTACTGGCCGGTGCGACGGGTGGGCGCGGAGTTCCACAGCGCCGCCGACGGTGCCGCCGCCCTGGCCGAGGTCACCGCCCGGCTCGGCGACGGGGCGCAGGAACGACAGGACCACGGCGTCCTCGTCCACACGGTGCCCAAGGCCGCCCGGGTCGAGGTGCACGGGCTCGGGTACACCCACCCCGGAGCCACGCACCCGGTCCTGGACGACCTCGACCTCGCCGCCGGCGTCGGCCTCACCGTCGTCACGGGTCCGTCGGGCGTCGGCAAGTCGACCCTGCTCGCGCTGGTGGCCGGCCTGCGGACACCCTCCCGGGGGACGGTCACGGCGCCGGCGACGCACCTCGTGACGCAACGCCCGTTCCTCACGACCGAGAGCATCCGCAGCAACCTCACCCTCGGAGGCGACTCCAGCACACCGGGCGAGTCGTTGTGGGCGGCGCTGCGGGAGGTGGGCCTCGAGGGCCCCGTCGCCGCCCTGCCCGCAGGTCTCGACACCCCGCTCGGCGACGACGGCCGCGGGCTGTCGGCCGGGCAGCGGGCCCGCCTCGTCCTCGCGCGGGCCACCCTCAGCCGGGCCACCGTCGTGCTCCTCGACGAACCCACCGCCCACCTCGACGAGGCCACCGCCGCCCTGACCCACGAGGTCATCGCCACCCTCGCCGAACGCCGCTGCGTCATCGTCGTCACCCACCGCCCCGAGCTCGTCGCCCTCGCCGACCAGCACGTGCACCTGCAGCCGGTCGGGGTGACCGCATGAGCAGCCCCCGGGTCGGCCGGCGCGTGGCCTCGCCCCGCGTCGTCCTCGCCGGGGTCATCGGCGCCGGCGCACTCGGGTCGGGGGTGGCGCTCACCGCGACCTCCGGCTGGCTCATCGTCCGCGCCAGCGAGCGCCCCGTCATCCTCACCCTGCTCACCGCGATCGTGGCCGTCCGGACGTTCGGGATGGCGAGGCCGGTGCTGCGGTACCGCGAGCGGCTGCGTTCGCACGACGCCGCCCTCGACGACCTGGCCCGGGCGCGCACCGACGTGTATGCCGCGCTGGTGCCGCTGACTCCTGCCCGCCTGCCCCGCCGGGGTCGGGCAGCGGTGCTGCGCGGCGTCGTCGACGACGTCACCGACCGGGTCGAGGCGCAGGTCCGGGTGACGGTGCCCGTGCTCGCGGTGACTCTGACCGGCGCCGGTGCCCTGGTGCTGTGCACCCTCGTCGAACCCGCGGCCGGCATCGTCGTCGCTGCCCTCCTCGCCACCGTCGCGGCGGTCACCGTGGTCGCCTGGCGGGTGGAGGCACGCAGCCAGGTCGAGCTCGGCACGGCCCGGGAGGAGCTGACCCGGGTGACCGAGCTGGTGGCCTCGCAGGTCGACGAGCTGCAGGCCATCGGGGCCACGGCCGCTGCGCTGGCCCGGGTCGACGAGGCCCACGCAGCCGTCGCGGCGAGCACGCGACGCCAGGCCGTCGGCCGCGCCCTCGCCGCGGCCGCCCTCCCGCTCGCGACCGCGCTGGCCACGGTCGCGTGCGCCGTCGTCGCCCGTCGCGGTGGGCACTCCGACCCCGTGACGGCCCTCCTGGTGCTGGCGCCGTTCGCCCTGGCCGAGGTGTTCGGCTCCCTGCCGGACGTCGCCCGCTCATGGGCCCGCGCGCAGGCGAGCGCGACCCGTCTGGACTCCCTGCTCGACGCGGAACCCGCCGTCGTCGACCACCCCCAGCCCCTGTCCGGTCGGCTGCGCCCGCGCCGGCCGGGCGGCACGCCCCACCTCGAGCTGCGCGGGGTCAGCGCGACGTGGGACGGCACCCGCACCCACCTGCCCACGACCGACCTCGACCTGCCGGCCGGGACCGTGCAGGCCGTCGTCGGGCCGAGCGGTTGCGGCAAGTCGACCCTCCTCGCCGTCCTCGCGCGACAGCTCGACCCGTCGGACGGGCGGTACCTCGTGGACGGGGTCGACGTCCGTGACCTGCCTGCCGCCACGGTCCGCGACCTCGTCGCCGTGGTCGACGACGAGCCGCACGTGTTCGCGACGACCCTGCGCGAGAACCTGCGACTCGCCAGACCGGGTGCCGACGACCGGGCCGTCGGGCAGGCGCTCGACGACGCCGGGCTGGGCGAGTGGTTCGCGTCGCTCCCGAACGGTCTCGACACGGTCCTGGGCAGCGGCGGACAGGGCGTCAGCGGCGGCGAGCGCGCCCGGTTGTCCATCGCCCGCGCGCTGCTGTCCGGCCGACCCGTGGTCCTGCTCGACGAGCCCGTCGCCCACCTCGACCACCCCACCGCCGTCGCGGTCCTGCGGGACCTCGTCCGGTCCCGTGGCGGGCGCACCGTGGTCGTCGTCAGCCACCGGCCCGAGGGGCTCACGGACGCGGACGGCATCATGGACCTGACGAGCCCGGAGGTCGGGCTCGTGGGACAGGTGGGATGACGATGCCGCACAAGGCGATCAACAAGCTCGGCGAGCTCGAGCGCGCGGTGATGGACGCCGTCTGGGCGGCCGGGGCCGACGGTCGCGCCCCCCTCTCGGTCCGCGAGGTGCACGACGAGCTGAGCCGCAGCCGCGACCTCGCCTACACGACGGTCATGACCGTCATGGGGCGCCTTGCCGAGAGCGGGCTCCTCACGCAGGAGCGCAGCGGACGGGCCTACCTGTATGCCGCGGCCGACTCCCGCGAGGAGCTCACCGCCACCTCGATGCGGGCCCAGCTGAGCGGCATGGCGGCCCCCGACCGACGGACCGCGATGCTGCACTTCCTCGGGGATGCCACGGCAGAGGAGATCGCCGACCTCAAGGCGGCCCTCGCCGAGGTGGAGCAGCGGCACTCCGAGGGCCCGCGGCCCTGACCGGGGAGCTCGCCTCCGCTGCTCCGGCCGCCACCGTCGCGCTGGCCGTGGCCGCGGGGTCGTTGGCCGGGCCGGGTCCGCGGGTCATGGCCGGGCTGACGCGGTTCAGGCGGGCACCGTTCGAGGCGCTGGTCGTGTGGCAGTGCGTGTCGCTGGCCGGGGTCGTGGCCGCCCTCGCCGTGGCGCCGGCGGCTGTCGCGAGCACCACGCTGCCGGGGTGGGCCACGGTCGTCGCCCTCCTGTTCAGCGGCGGCATGCTCGCCCGCGTGCTGTGGTCCGGTCACCGGGTCGGCACCCGGCTGCGCAGCGAGCGCCGTCGTCACGGCGAGCTGGTCGACGCGCTCGGGACCCATGACAGCCGCACCGCGGGCCTGGCCGGGGGCGAGGTGCGCGTCCTCGCGCACCCCACGCCGACGGCATACTGCCTGCCCGGGCGGCGACGACGGGTGGTCCTCACCGAGGGCACCCTGCTGGCCCTGCCCGCCGACGAGCTCGCCGCGGTCCTCGCGCACGAACGGGCGCACCTGCGGGCGAGGCACGACCTGGTGCTGGAGTTCTTCGCGGTGCTGCACGAGGCGGTGCCGTCGCGGCTGCGGGCGGTCGAGGCGCTGCGCGAGGTCCGGTTGCTCGTCGAGGTGCTGGCCGACCGGGCCGCCCGCAAGGTCGCCGGACCGGTTCCGCTCGCCCGCGCCCTCGTGTCGCTGGCCGGGGGCGCGCACCCGGACACGGCCCTGGGCGCCACCGACGGCACGACCGACGAGGGCGCTGCCGACGGCGGTGCCGTGGGCGGCAGCGCCGGCGACGGGGGCGCCGCCGACAGGTCTGCCGGGGCGTCGTCGGCCACCCGCGACCGAATGCTGCTGCTCACCGAACCCGACGCCAGCCCCGCCCTTCGAATGGCGATGCTCGCGTTCGCAGCGCTGGTGCTCACCACGCCCGTGGCGCTGCTGGCCGTCGCACTGGGCTGAACCGCGGCAGGGTTGAATGGCCGCATGAGCACCAACCGGCCCTACCGCGTCACCGTCGTCTGCACCGGCAACATCTGCCGGTCCCCCATGGGCGAGTTCCTGCTGCGCGAGCGGTTCGCCGACGCCGGGCTCGAGGACGAGGTGGTCGTCGACTCCGCCGGGACGCACTCGTGGGAGGTCGGCAACCCGGCCGACCCGCGCACGCTGGCGGTCCTCGCCCGCAACGGCCACGACGACCTCGGCGGCAGCGACCACGTGGCCCGCAGGTTCGAGCGCTCGTGGTTCGACGAGGTCGACCTGGTCCTGGCCGCCGATGCCGGCCACCACCTCGAGCTGACCAAGCTCGCCCGCACCGACGAGCAGCGGGCCAAGGTGCGGATGTTCCGGTCCTTCGACCCCGTCTCCGCCGAGGCCGACGACCTCGACATGGACGACCCCTGGTACGGCGACGACAGCGCCTTCGACCAGACCTACGCCGAGGTCACGGCCGCGGCGGACGGCGTCGTGGAGCACGTCCGGCGAGAGCTCACCTCCCGCCGCAACTGACCGCCGGTCCACCGACCCTCGTTCGCGAGTTTGAAGCAGCAGCGACGCCTGGGCTGTGCCACCGCTTCAAACTCGGCGGCCCATCTCCTCGGAATAGTTGAAATCGAAACGATGTTGTGGTGGCATGACCACGATGACGACGCCGTTCAGCCTCCGTCTGGCCCTCGCCGAGGGGCTCGCCGACCGCGGTGACCACGCGGCGGCGGCCACGGCGTACGCCGAGCTCGTCGAGGAGGCCACCCGCGAGGACATGGGCCACGGCACCACGGCCCTGCGCACCGAGCTGGCCCGCGCCTACTTCGGCTCCGCCCAGCTCGGCCGGGCCGAGGCCGTCCTGCGCGAGCTGGTCGAGCAGGCGCCGGACGACGGCTACCTGCACCTCCTGCTCGGCCGCACCCTTCAGCGTCAGCGCCGCCACGACGACGCCCGCCGCCACCTGGCCCTGGCCAGCATCCTCGGCGACCACGAACGCCCCACCGCCTACGGTGAGGCGAGCACCCGCCGATCGGCCTGATCCACCCGCGTGAGAGGACGACGATGACCGACTACGGACACGAGCTGGAGTTCGGCATCTTCCCGAGCCCGGACGCCGACCGCCTCCACGAGACCCTCGCGATGGCGGAGGCCGCCGACGTCGGGGGCCTCGACCTCGTGACGATCCAGGACCACCCGTACCAGGCCAAGCACCTGGACGCCTGGACCCTGCTGTCGGTGATCGCGGCCCGCACGACCTCGGTCCGGGTCGCCCCCAACGTCGCGAACCTGCCGCTGCGCCCACCTGTCGTCCTCGCGCGCAGCGTCGCGACGCTCGACCAGCTCAGCGGCGGGCGGGCCGAGCTGGGTCTGGGGACCGGGGCGTTCTGGGACGCGATCGTCGCCGCCGGCGGCCCCCGCCGGACGCCCGGCGAGGCGGTCGAGGCCCTCGAGGAGGCGATCGCGGTGATCCGTGCCCTCTGGTCGGGGCGGGGCTCGGTCACCCTCGACGGCGACCACTACCCGGTCAGGGGCCTGCACGCGGGCCCGGTCCCGGCGCACGACGTGGGGATCTGGGTCGGCGCGTACAAGCCGCGGATGCTCCGCGTCACCGGTCGCCTCGCCGACGGCTGGCTCCCAAGCCTGGGGTATGCCGCGCCGGAGACCCTCTCGGCGATGAACGCCACCATCGACGAGGCAGCGGAGAAGGCCGGCCGGTCGCCCGTGGACATCCGTCGCCTCTACAACATCCACGGCCGGTTCGGGTCCGGCGGCGGCCTGCTCGAGGGCCAGCCGCGGGACTGGGCCGAGCAGCTCGCCGAGATCACCCTCGACCAGGGAATGAGCACCTACATCCTCGCCGTGAGCAGCCTCGACGACGTCGAGCGGTTCGCCGCCGAGGTGGCTCCGCTGACCCGCGAGCTCGTCGACACCGAGCGCGCCCGCGCCGCTGTCCAGCCGAAGGCACCCGAGGCGGCGGCACCGACCCGAGGGGAGACGCTCGAGGTCCGGGCCACGCAGGCCCCGCGCACCGACGTGCCGGCCGACGTGTGGGACGAGTCGACCCGACCCAGCGCGCCGGTCGACCCGGACGAGCGCTTCACCGCCACCCAGCAGGCGACCGGGCAGCACCTCGTGGACGTCCACGACCACCTGCGCGGCGAGCTCGAACGCCTCCGCGACGTCGTCGAGCAGGTCGCCGCCGGCGAGACCGACGCCGGACGGGCGCGCAACATCATCAACGAGCTGACGATGCGCCAGAACAACTGGACGCTGGGTGCCTACTGCGCGTCGTACTGCCGCGTCGTCACCGGTCACCACACGCTCGAGGACCGCTCGGTCTTCCCGCACCTGCGGCACAGCGACCCCCAGCTGGCCCCGGTGATCGACCGGCTCGAGGCGGAGCACCACGTCATCCACGACGTCCTCGAGCAGGTCGACCACGCACTCGTCCAGATGGTCTCGGGCGAGAAGGGCACATCGGTCGTGCGCGACGCCGTGGACCTCCTCGGCGCCACCCTGCTGTCACACCTGTCCTACGAGGAGCGGGAGCTCATCCCCGCCCTCTCCCGCCACGGCTTCAGCTGATCGAGCGGTGGCGCTGGCCGATGCCAGCGGTGCCGTAGGGGTAGTCGTCCATCTGGGGGGCACTGACCTCGGAGAGCCGGTCGAGCTGCTCCGCGGTCAGGTCCAGGTCGGCAGCCGCGAGGTTGTCGGCGAGCTGGGTGACGTTGCGCGCGCCGAGGATGACCGAGGTGACGGCCGGCTGGGCGGCGACCCAGGCGAGGGCGACCTGCGCCGACGTCGCGCCAGCCTCCTCAGCGACCTCGCCGACGGCGTCGATGACCGCCCAGGTCCGCTCCTGCTTGTTGCGCGGGCCCCACGCCTCCATGCCGCGCTCCGGGTCCTCGCCGAGGCGGGACTCGCCCGTCGGCGTGGTGTCGCGCTGGTACTTGCCGGTCAGCCAGCCCCCGGCCAGCGGCGACCACGGCAGCATCCCGAGGCCACCGTCGAGGCAGGCCGGGACGACCTCGTGCTCGATGTCGCGGACCAGCAGGTTGTACTGCGGCTGCAGCGTCACCGGCGGTGTCCACCCGTGCTCGCGGGCGGTGTGCACCGCCTTGGTCACCTGGTAGCCGAGGTAGTTGGAGAAGCCGTAGTAGGAGATCTTGCCGGCGCTGATCGCGTCGTCGAGGAAGCGCAGCGTCTCCTCGAGCGGGGTCACCGCGTCCCAGGCGTGCATCTGGTAGAGGTCGATGTGGTCGACGTCGAGGCGCGTCAGCGAGGCGTCGAGGGCCTCGCGCAGGTGCCGACGGGAGAGGCCGAGGTCGTTGCGCCCCTCGCCCATCGGGAACCTTCCCTTGGTGGTGATGACCAGGTTCTTGGCGTCGTCGGGGTGGGCCTTGAGCCAGCGGCCGATGATCTCCTCCGAGACGCCTGCCGAGTAGACGTCGGCCGTGTCGAGGAACGTGCCGCCCGCCTCGACGTAGGCCGTGATGATGTCGCCGGAGGTGGCTTCGTCGGCCTCCGCCCCGAAGGTCATCGTGCCGAGGCACTGGGTGGAGACGACGGTGCCGGTGGATCCGAGTGTGGTGTAGCGCATGCCTTCCACCGTATGCCGCGCGGCCGGGCGCCGCTCGACTGGACGGGTGTGCGGGAGGGGTCGGTTCCTCTGGGAGACTGGGGCCATGGCTTCGCTTGCTGACGCGACCCCCTCCATCGCCCTCGGTTCCCTCGACGGCCGCTACCGCGGTGTCGTGGCCCCGCTGGTCGACCACCTGTCCGAGCCGGCCCTCAACCGGGCCCGTGTCCGGGTCGAGGTCGAGTGGCTGATCTGGCTGACGACCCACCAGGTCGTCCCGGGGGTCCGCTCGCTCACGGAGAAGGAGCAGGCCGAGCTGCGCCAGGTCGTCGCGGACTTCGGGGCCGACGAGATCGAGGAGCTCGCGACGATCGAGCGCGAGACGCTGCACGACGTCAAGGCCGTCGAGTACTTCCTCAAGCGCCGCCTCACCACGATCGCCCCCGCCGAGGAGGACGCCGGCCTCGCCGAGCTCATCCACTTCTGCTGCACCAGCGAGGACATCAACAACCTGTCCTACGCGCTCATGGTGCAGGGCGCCGTCCAGCAGGTCTGGCTCCCCCGCGCGACCCGCCTGGTCGAGGCCGTCGCGACGATGGCCTCGGACCTGCGCGACGTGCCCCTCCTCGCCCACACGCACGGGCAGCCGGCGACGCCGACGACGATGGGCAAGGAGCTCGCGGTGCTCGCCCACCGCCTCGGCCGCCAGCTGCGCCGCATCGAGGGCGCCGACTTCCTCGGCAAGCTCAACGGCGCGACCGGCACGTATGGCGCGCACCTCGCCGCCGTCCCTGAGGCGGACTGGCCCGCGCTGAGCCGTGGGTTCGTCGAGTCCCTCGGCCTGGAGTGGAACCCTCTCACCACCCAGATCGAGAGCCACGACTGGCAGGCCGAGCTGTACGCCGACGTCGCGCGGTTCAACCGCATCCTGCACAACCTCTGCACAGACGTGTGGACCTACATCTCCATGGGCTACTTCGCCCAGGTCCGCGGCCAGGGCACCGTCGGCTCGTCGACCATGCCGCACAAGGTCAACCCGATCCGGTTCGAGAACGCCGAGGCCAACCTCGAGGTGAGCAACGCGCTCCTCGACGTCCTCGGCTCGACCCTGGTCAACAGCCGCCTCCAGCGCGACCTCACCGACTCCTCGATGCAGCGCAACATCGGGTCGGCGTTCGGCCACTCGCTGCTCGCCATCGACAACGCCGAGCGGGGCCTGGCCGGCCTGGACGCCGTGCCCGCCGCGATGGCCGCCGACCTCGACCGCAACTGGGAGGTCCTCGGCGAGGCGGTCCAGTCCGCGATGCGGGCGCTGGGCGCCCAGGGCGTGGCCGGGATGGAGAACCCCTACGAGCGCCTCAAGGAGCTCACCCGCGGCCGCCGCATCACCGGCGACGACCTGCGCGAGTTCGTGGGCGGCCTCGGCCTGCCCGACGACGTCGCCGCCCGGCTCGCCGCGATGACGCCGGCGACCTACATCGGCGCTGCGCCGGAGCTCGTCGACTACCTCGACTGACCCCTCACCGCAAACCTCCCACCGTTCGCGTGGTCGGGCGGGCGGGGGCGGTCGAGCGGCGGGCGCGCGGGGCGGTCGAGCGGCGGTCGGGCGTGGGCGCCATACCGTCGCGCTCGTCGGTGGGCACGGCTAGCGTGGCGAGGTATGACGGCACGCAAGGCCCGACTGGCCGACCTCGCCGAGATCGCCCTGGCACTGCCCGAGGTGGAGGAGGGCACGTCCTGGGGGCGCCCGGCCTACGTCGTGCGGAAGAAGTCGTTCCTGCACTTCCGTGAACCGCGACCGGATGCCATCGACCCGGACACCGGCGAACGCATGCAGGACGTCATCCTGCTCAGCGTCGCGGACCAGAACGACAAGGACGCTCTCGTCGCCTCCGACGGACCGTGGTTCACCACCCCGCACTTCGACGGCTACAACGCGATCCTCGTGCGCGAGCGCGATCTCGGGAAGCTGACCCGGCGCGAGCTCGAGGAGGTCATCACCGACGCGTGGGCCGCCAAGGCGCCCAGACGCCTCGTCGAGAAGTTCTTCGACGAGGCGTGAGCGGAGCGGCTCCCCGGGTGGGTCGAGCCGCTGGACGGGGCCGTCAGACGGTGACCTTGCCCGTGGGGGTGTCGAACGTGACCGACAGCAGCCCGGGGGTGCCGTGCGGGGCGACGAAGGTGAAGTCGATGACCGAGGACGTGTCGTCGGCCTTCATGTTGAGCCATTCGCGGACCCGGGCCGGGTCCCCGGCGATCTGCAGGCCGTCGATGGTGACCTGGGTGTGGGCCGCGGTCGAGGGGTGCAGGGCGGGGTCGTCCCACTTGATGAAGAAGGGCAGCTGCGGGTCGGACATGAGGCCCTTGACGCCGAGCTGGCGCCAGCGCAGCTCCACACCGTCGGGGCGGTGCCGGTTGCCGACGACCGCCTCGCGGCCGATGCGCTGCTCGTACGGCGCGAGGTCGTCGACCGCGACGACCCAGCCGAGCCAGCCACCGCCGGCTTCGGAGCGCGCACGGACGGCCTGGCCGAACGGGGCCTTGTCGGAGGCCGGGTGGTCGAGCACCTCGACGACCTCGACGTACCGCTCGTGGGCCAACGGGAGGATCACGTTGCGAGTGCCGAAGCGGGGGTGGATGCCCCCGTCGACTGCGTCCACCCCGATGACCTTCGCCAAGCGAGCAGCGGTGGCCTTCAAACCGTCGTGCTCAGCTGCATACGAAACATGGTCAACTCGCATACCCGACATCGTGGCACACCCCGGGGAGTGCTCTTGACACGGGTGTGGTCAGTGGGGCAGCGGTGCTCCCAGTGCCGCGCGCTGGCGAACGGCCTCGTAGATGACGATTGCTGCCGATGTCGCCACGTTGAGGGAGTTTGCCTTGCCCACCATGGGGATTCGGACCTTGTGAGCAGCGTGGGCGAGCACCTCGTCGGTGAGCCCGTACTTCTCCGCACCCACCGCGACGGCCACCGGGCCGGTGTAGTCGACGTCCGTGTAGTCGACGTCGGTGTCCGGGGTCGTCGCGACCAGGGCGATGCCGTGGGCGTCGAGCCAGGCCAGCGTCGCCGCTGTCGAGTCGCTGGCCACCGGCACCGAGAAGACCGTGCCCTTGGAGGCGCGGACGAGGTTGGGGTTGCCCCAGTCGGTGACCGGGTCGGCGGCGATGACGGCCTCGACGCCCGCGGCGTCGGCGGTCCGGAGCATGGCGCCGAGGTTGCCCGGCTTCTCGACGCCCTGGCACAGGACGGTGAGGGCGTGGGGGCCGACGACGAGGTCGGCACAGGTGCGGGCCACGGCGGGGACGACGGCGATGAAGCCGTCGGGGCCCTCGCGGTAGGCGGCCTTCTCGAACGCCGCCCGCGAGACGAGCACGGTGTCGACCCCCGAGCGGCGCACCTGGTCCACCACCCCGGTCTGCGCCGCGGGGTCGAGCATGAGGTCGGGGCAGTAGTACAGGGCCTCGGGGAGCACCCCGGCGTCGAGGGCCAGCGTCAGCTCCTCGTACCCCTCGATGAGCGTCTGCCCCGTCTCCTCGCGCGTGCGGCGACGGCGCAGCGCGGCGAGTGACTTGAGCCTCGGGTTGGACGGCGAGGTGATGTGGAGGTCAGCCATGGCCGGATCAGTGTGTCAGGTCATCGCCCGGTCAGGTCAGCGCACGGTAGGACTGCCCGTGCGGCCCGGACCAGCCGATAGGCGTGCCGTCGAGCGCCGTGAGGAACGGCTGCGGCCCCACGACGTCCGGCGGCTCGGGTGCGGCGACCAGCAGGTCGATCAGGCTCGGGTGCTCGTTGGCGAGCCAGTGCGCCCCGAGGGACCGGACCACCTCGACGAACCGCGCCCGCGTCTGCGCGTCGACGTAGGCGAGGACCGCGCTGTGCATCACGACGAGCGTCGCCCCCGCGGGAGCCAGGGAAGCAAGCCGGGGCAGGTCGTCGACGAGGTCGCCGGTGACGAGCAGGGGCGGGTCTGCGACCACGAGCCCGGCAGCCGCCTGCAACCGACGACGGCGCTCGTCGTGCTCCGGCCAGACGAGGCACTCGAGCCAGCCCAGGTCCTCGGGATCGGTGAGGTCGAGCGGGTGCAGGTCGAGACCGGCCCGCCAGACCACCTCGGGCACCGCCGTGGGGGTCGGAGCATCACCGGACCAGGTGCAGGCCAGCACCGGCCCGGGACCGTCGCCGACCACGCCGTCACCCCAGTCGTAGCGGTAGCGGTCCGGGTAGAGGCACAGCCCTGCGCTGGCGCCGACCTCGAGGAGGGCCAGCGGCCCGGGCAGCAGGTTCAGCGCCGGGACGAGGGTGGCGCAGCGGCCTGCCTCGTTCGTCTGGGTGGACCGGGTCAGCAGCTCGGCACGGACCCGGGTCCAGTTCCCGGCGAGCCAGGTGAGGAACGCCGTCGGGTCGTCGACCGGGGCGCCGAGCAGCCGGCCGGTGCCGAACAGGAGGTTGGGCTGCCGCTTGGCCACGGGCACCGACGCGAGCGCCTGCTGTGCCTGCGGATCGGAGGCAACGGCATACGCCAGGCGCTCGTAGGTGGGGGACGAACCGGCCGCCTGGCCGCGCGCGAAGGCGAGGTACTCGGGGTCGGGCACTTCCAGCACCCCGGCATGATGGCACGGGCCCGTCGTGCACACTGTCCGCCATGAGCCATCCTGCCGTGACCGAGCGCTACGCCCTCCGACAGAAGATCACCATGATGGTGAACCGCTACGAGATCCGGACCGTCGACGCGGCCGGCAACGAGGGCGCCGTCATCGCCGTCGCCCAGCAGAAGCGGATGGCGTTCAAGGAGCAGGTCACCTTCTACGCCGACGAGGCGCGCAAGCAGCCGGTCTTCTCGTTCAAGGCCCGCCAGCGGATGGACCTCGGCGCGACGTATGACGTGTTCGACGCAGGCGGCGCGCCGATCGGCTGGTTCCGCAAGGACTTCGGCAAGTCGCTGCTGCGCTCCTCGTGGCACCTCGGCACCCCGGACGGACTCGCTGCGTTCGGCACCGAGCGCAACAAGAACGTCGCCATCGCGCGTCGCGTCTGGGAGTTCGTGCCCTACGTCGGAGAGATCCCGCTGCCGTTCCTGTTCCACTTCGACTTCACCGCTGCCGACGGCAGCGTCGTCCTGACCTCGGAGCGCAAGCGCTCCCTGCGCGACCGCTACGACATCCACCTGCCGCAGGCCAGCAACGGCTGGCAGCTCGACTGGCGGGTCGGCCTCGCGATGGCCGTCGCCCTGGACGCCCTGCAGTCCCGCTGACCGACGACCGGGCTCAGTCCTCGAGGCGCCAGGCCTCCTTGAGGCTGAGCTTGCCGCCGGTCTGCATCAGCGCGCGGCGGTAGACCCGCTCGGCCGCCAGCACCAGCAGCAGGGCGAACCCGACGAGCAGCACCATCGCCAGCACCGGCTCCCACCAGGCGACCCCGCCGTCGAGCATGCGGATCGGCATGAGCAGCGCGGAGACCGGCGGCACGAACGACGCGATGGTGCGGAACGTCCCGTCGAGGAACATGCCACCGAAGAACATCAGCATGACGAGCATGGTCACCGGCATCTGGGTCGACTGCAGGTCCTCGGTCCGCGAGGCGAGCGCACCGGCGACCGCCCAGAGGCACGACAGCGCCACGAACCCGGCCAGGAAGAACGCCAGGAACCAGCCGACCGTCCCCGACACCCCCGCGATGAGGCCGCTGTAGTCGGTGAACGCGAGCCCGACCATGGCCACCCCGACGTAGATCGCCATCTGCCCGACGGCCAGCACCGTGTTGCCGGCGATCTTGCCGGCGAGCAGCTGCCGCAACGGGATCGCGCCGGCGATGATCTCGACGATCCGCGACTGCTTCTCCTCGACGACGCTGCTGGCCAGCGTGATCCCGAAGGTCAGGGCGGCGATGTAGAAGAGGAAGGCGAAGGCGAACCCCATCAGCTGGCTCAGCTGCGACTCCTTGGCGTCGCCGACCAGCTGGGTGGTGGCGACCGTGCTGCCCTGCTCGAGCGCGGCCAGGGTCGTGCCCGCCGCGTCGGCGTTGCGGTCGATCGTGTCGGCGCGCACGACCTGCTGCACGACGGTGAGGAGCGAGGTGTCGGCGCTCTCCTTCGTGGTGAGCTCCCACCCGCTCGAGGTCTGCCGCAGCCACGCGTCGGCGTCCTCGTCTTGGACGGCGGCCTTGGCCGCCGCGTCCGAGGGTGACCGGACGAGCTCGACCTTGACCGACTTGTCCAGGGTGCTGGCCTGGCCGGCGAGCTTGTCGACCATCGTCACCGCGGCGGGCGACGAGGCGACGATCTTCGAGGTGCTCGTGTGCCCGCTCAGCACGACCTGCAGGGCGAGCGCCCCGACGATGAGGGCGAGGGTGACGGCCGTGCCGACGAGGAAGGACCTGTCGGTCAGCTTGACCATCACCTCACGGCGGGCCACCAACGTCCAGGCGCTCCCCCCTGAGGCTCGGGCCGGCAGCCGGGCCGGATCCTGCCCGGTCGTCGTGTCCTGCACCGGCTGCTGCGCCTGTGCGTCCGTCCGGGTGCTCATGCCGTCACCTCCTGGTAGATCTCGCTGAGTCTGGGCACCATGCGCCGGAACTCGTGCACCGGGCCGCGCGCGGCCGCCTCGCCGAGGACGTGCTGCTCGGCGCCGGGCTCGAGGACCTCGATGAGGGCGGTGCCCCCGTCGACGTCGGCCACGTGGACACCGCGCTGGTCGCGGGTCCAGCCGGCGTCGCCGCCGACGACGAGGCGGTAGCGCACGGGACCACCGGACCGGAGCTCGTCGGCCGAGCCCTGCGCGACGACCTTGCCGCGCGCCATGACGACGAGCCGGTCGCACAGCCGGTCGACGAGGTCGAGCTGGTGCGAGGAGAACAGCACCGGCGTCCCGCGCCGGGTGTGCTCGCGCAGCAGGTCGGCCATCGAGTCGACCGCCGTCGGGTCGAGGCCGGAGAAGGGCTCGTCCAGGACGAGCGCCACCGGCGTCGGCACCAGGGCGGCGATGATCTGCACGCGCTGCTGGTTCCCGAGCGACAGCTTCTCCACCGGGTCGCGCTGCCGGTCACCGAGCCCGAACCTCTCCAGGTGCTCCACCACCGAGGTCCGGGCGGCTGCCGCGTCCATCCCCCTCAGCTGCGCGAGGTAGACGAGCTGGTCGACGATCGGCTGCTTGGGGTACAGCCCGCGCTCCTCCGGCATGTAGCCGAACCGCCGACGGTCTGCCGCGGTGATCGGCCGCCCGTCCCAGCGGACCTCCCCCGCGTGGATGCCGAGCACCCCCATGACCATCCGCATCGTCGTGGTCTTCCCGGCGCCGTTGCCCCCGACGAACCCGGTCATCGCACCCCCCGGCACCGGGAAGCCCACCCCGTCGACGGCGGTGTTCTCCCCGAACCGCCTGGTCAGTCCCCGCGTCTCGAGCATCGTGTCCCCTGTGTCCATGCCTCCACGCTAGGCAGGGGGGCCGGGCGGGACATCCCTCTGGAGGAGGAGATGTGCAGTGGTGTGCGGAGCGCCCCGGGGTCGGGGCGGACGTGGACGGTGGTACTCACTCCCCCTGGGGGATGAGGCCGGCCCGGTGGGCCCAGACGACGGCCTGGACCCGGTCGCGCAGGTGGAGCTTGGCCAGACAGTTCGAGACGTGGGTCTTCACGGTGGCCTCCCCCACGAAGAGCCTGGTGGCGATCTCGGCGTTGCTCAGCCCCTCCCCGACGAGGACCACCACCTCGCGCTCGCGCTCGGTGAGCAGGGCGTAGCCGGGGTCACGGGCCACGCCCTCACGAGCGGCCGCGGAGGTGGGGCCGCCGCGGTCCGGAGCGGGCGGCATACCGGCGGAGGGGCGCGGGGCAGCGGTCATCCGCTCGATGACACGGCGGGTGACCTCGGGGGCGAGCAGGGCGTGGCCCCCGGCCGCGGCGCGGACGGCGTCGACGAGGGTGTCGGCGTCGGAGTTCTTGAGCAGGAAGCCGCTCGCACCCGCCTCCAGCGCGTCGAAGAGGTAGTCGTCACGGTCGAACGTCGTGAGGATGATGACCCGGCCCAGGTCCTCGGCGACGACCTGGCGGGTCGCCTCGATCCCGTCGGTGCCGGGCATCTGCACGTCCATGAGCACGACGTCCGGGCGCAGGGCACGGGCCTGGGCGACCGCGGCCGCGCCGTCGGCCGCCTCGCCCACGACCTCGAGGTCGTCCTCCACGGACAGGATCATCGCGAACCCCGACCGCACGAGCTGGTGGTCGTCGACGATGAGCACCCGCAACCGGTCGCTCACCGCGGACCTCCCACGGCGGCCCCGCTCGCGGGTTCGTCCTGCGCCACGACGTCACCGGTCGGGACGTCCTGCAGCGGGAAGCGCACCCGCACCCGGAACCCACCACCGACGCGCGGGCCGATGTCGACCTGACCCCGACGGGAGGCGGCTCGTTCGCGCACCCCCAGCAGGCCCAGCCCGGAGCCCGACGAACCCGGCACGGGGCGGCCGTCGTCGGTCACCTCGACCTCGACGAAGGGCGTCCGCGCGGAGCGTTCGACCCGCAGCACCACCGACGCGTTGGCGGCAGTGGAGTGACGACGGACGTTGGTCAGCGCCTCCTGGGCGATGCGGTAGAGCGACAGACCGAGGGCGGCGGGCAGGGCGGCCGCCGCCCCCCCGGGCGACTCGACGAGCTGGTAGGTCACGCGCAGCCCCGGCGCCGACACCTCGCCGACCAGGGCAGGCAGGTCCCCGAGCCCCGGCTCGGGGGCGCGGTGGGTCGGGTCGCCCGCGCCGGCGCCCCGGGCGTCGGTGGGTTCGCGCAGGGCACCCACCAGCGAGCGCATCTGGTGCACGGCCTCACGGGACGACCCCTCGACCGAGGCGAGCGCGCGGGCCGCCGCCTCGGGGTCCCTGGTGAGCAGTCGCCGTGCCCCGGCCGCCTGGATCCCGATCACGGACACGTGGTGGGCCACGACGTCGTGCAGCTCGCGCGCGATGCGCAGCCGCTCGCCCAGCACGGCCCGTTGCTGGAGGTCGGCGCTCTGCTCCCCGATGGTCCGCGCCTGGTCGGCGAGCCGGGCCCGCTGGCGGGCACCGCGCCAGGCGACCTGGCCCCCGATGATCGCGCCACCGAAGTAGAGGGCGTTGACGACCGCGGTGACGACGACGCTCGCGGCCACCGGGCTGACCAGTCCCGGTCGGCGCGACGCGTCCTCGCCGAGGCTCTCGCGGATGCTGTCGATGCCGCTCCCGATGGCGAACGTCCACGCGAGCCAGACGAACATGAACAGCACCACGCCACCCATGACGACCAGCATGTCGCGGCGGCTGCGGCTCCAGGCGACCCCGCTGAAGATGGCGACGAAGTACACGATCTGCAGGGCCAGCTGCCCCATCACCGCCGGCATGGTGACCCCGACGACGAACATGTGCAGCGCCGCGAGCACGGCGACGGTGAGCGGCCAGCGACGGCGGCCGACGAGCAGGAGGGCGCCGAGCGCGACGGCGAGGTACTGCAGCCAGACGGGTTCGCCGATGCTCTCGAGGGCGCCCATGCTGCGGGACATCTCGAACGTCACCGCCGACAGCCCGAACGTCCCCACGCCCACGACCACGTCCCAGCGGGACACCTCGGCACCCCGGAACCACGGGTCGTCGACGGCGAAGAACGCGGCGAGCCGTGATCGCACCGTGGTGGCGGGTTCGGCGGTCACCGCTCCACCCTAGGTCGGACGCCGCCCGGCGGTCCTCCCCCTCGAGTCGGAGATCCGGCGCCGTCGCGCCAATCGTCATGGCGCGGTCGCGCCGATTCGGTATGGCGCGTGCGGCGTCAGAGCAGTGAGCGCAGGACCGGCACCAGGCCGTCGTCGTCGACGTCGCCGGTGACCTCGTTGGCGGCGGACTTCACCTCGTCGGGGGCGTTCCCCATCGCGACGCCCCGAGCGGCCCACTGGAGCATCTCGAGGTCGTTGCGCTGGTCGCCCACGGCGACCGTGAACTGCGGGTCGACCTCGAGGTGGCGGCGCAGGATCTCCAGCGCCGAACCCTTCGAGACACCCTCGGGGTTGAGGTCGAGCCAGGCGCTGAAGCCGACGGCGTAGTTGACGCCGTGCAGGCCGATCCGTTCGGTCAGGGCGAGGAAGTCCTCCGCGGTGCCGGTCGGCGAGCGGAAGGTCACGCGGGTGACCGGCTCGGCGACGAGCTCCTCCCACGAGACCACCGTGAGCTCGCCCTGCAGCTCGCCGTCGGGGAACGGCGCGCTCAGCTTGAACCCGACGCCGAGGTCCTCCACGGCGATCACGGCGTCCGGCCACTCGCCCCGGAGCAGGGTCAGCGCCGGCGCGGGGTCGAACGTCACCGCCTCGATGATCCGGAACCCCTTGTCCTCAGCGGGATCCAGCTCGAGGGTGACCGCGCCGTTGGAGCACACGGCATACCCGGTCGTGATCCCCAGCTCCTCCAGGATGGAGGTGGTGGCAGGGATGGAGCGCCCCGTCGCGATGATCACGTGGTGACCGGCGGCGACCACGGCGTGGACGGCGTCACGCACGGCGGGCGACAGCTCTCCGGCGTGGTTGATCGTCGTGCCGTCGACGTCGAGGGCGACGAGGTGGGGGTGGGCCATGGGCCCGAGCCTACGGAAGGCGCACGTGCTGCGGCCCCAGGTCCGAGATCTGGCGCGTGCCGAGCAGGGCCATGGTGCGCCGCGCCTCGGCGGTGAGGATGTCGGCGGCCCGCTGCACCCCGGCCTCGCCACCGGCCATGAGCCCGTAGAGGTAGGCGCGACCGACCATCACGCTGCTGGCGCCGAGGGCGACCGCCGCCACGACGTCGGCGCCGGACATCACCCCGGTGTCGATCATGATCTCGGCGTCGTCACCGAGCGCCTCGCGGACGTCGGGCAGCAGCCGCAACGGCACCGGCGCACGGTCGAGCTGGCGCCCGCCGTGGTTGGACAGCACGATCGCGTCGACCCCTGCGTCGACGACCATCTTCGCGTCGTGCACGGTCTGGACGCCCTTGATGATGAGCGGGCCCTTCCAGAACGAGCGCACCCACTCGAGGTCGGCCAGGGTCATCGTCGGGTCGAACAACGTGTTGAGCAGCTCGGCCACGGTGCCGTCCCACGACGCCAGCGAGGCGAAGGTCAGGGGCTCGGTCGTGAGCAGGTTGCCCCACCAGGTGGGGTGCAGGGCCGCGTCGGCGACCGTCTTCACCGTCAGGGCCGGCGGGATCGAGAACCCGTTGCGCACGTCGCGCAACCGGGCCCCCGCGACCGGGACGTCGACCGTGAGGATGAGCGCTTCGTACCCGGCCTCCTCGGCCCGGCGCATGAGGTCCTCCCCGGCGCTGCGGTCCTTCCAGACGTAGAGCTGGAACCACTTCCGGGCGTTCGGGGCCGCGGCGGCCACGTCCTCGATCGAGGTCGTGCCCATGGTCGAGAGGGCGTAGGGGATGCCGATCCGGTCGGCGACCCGCACCACCGCCCGCTCGCCCTCGTGCTGCATCATCCGGGTGAACCCCGTGGGGGCGAACGAGAAGGGCAGCTGCGACGGCCGGCCGAGGAAGCTCGTGGACAGGTCGATCTCGGAGACGTCCTGGAGGATCGCCGGGTGGAACTCCAGGCCCGCGAAGGTCTGCCGGGCCCGCCGCAGGCTGATCTCGCCCTCGGCCGCGCCGTCGGTGTAGTCGAACACCGAGGTCGGCGTGCGGCGCTTGGCGACCCGTCGCAGGTCGGCGATCGTCAGGGCCGCGTCGAGGCGGCGCTTGCGGGCGTCGAGCTCGAGCGGCTTGGGTCGAAGGAGTGGCTTGAGCTCGGACCACCTGGGCAGCTGTCGATCACTCATCGGTCCAACCTAACCGGGTGGGCTACCGGTTGAGCTGGTCCTGGGCCGGTTGCCGGCCCCCCACGGGCTCGTCCGCGCCGGTCCCAGCGGCCGGCGACACACCCAGGACGTCGTCGACCTCGGAGTCGCTGAGCTCGTCCGCCGCCGCTGCGACCGCAGCCATGACCTCACCGAGAAGAGCGATCTCGGCAGCGAGGTCCCGGTCGTCGAGCGGTGTGCCCATCCCCTCAGGTTCGACCCGTCGCGCCGCGGAATCCATGGCCCACCCGGGCCCCATTCCACGCCGATGGTCGTAAGACCATCGGCCCTTCGGGAGTGCAGCCGCCCTCACGCGACGGGACGCAGCACCTCGAGGCCGAGGAACGGCTGGAGCGCCTTGGGCACGACCACCGAGCCGTCGGCCTGCTGGTGGTTCTCGAGGATGGCGACCATCCAGCGGGTGGTGGCGAGCGTGCCGTTGAGCGTGGCGACGGCGCGGGTGCCCTGGCCGTTGGGGTCACGCTCACGCGTGTTGAGCCGTCGGGCCTGGTAGGTCGTGCAGTTCGAGGTGGAGGTGAGCTCGCGGTAGCGGCCCTGGGTGGGGACCCACGCCTCGCAGTCGAACTTGCGCGCCGCCGGGCCACCGAGGTCGCCGGCCGCCGTGTCGATGATGCGGTAGGGCACCTCGATCTTGGCGAGCATCTCCTTCTCCCAGCCGAGCAGCCGCTGGTGCTCGGCTGCGGCGTCCTCGACGCGGCAGTAGGTGAACATCTCGACCTTGTGGAACTGGTGCACGCGGATGATGCCCCGCGTGTCCTTGCCGTGCGACCCGGCCTCGCGGCGGTAGCAGGCCGACCAGCCGGCATACCGCTTCGGGCCCGCGGACAGGTCGAGGATCTCGTCCGCGTGGTAGCCGGCGAGCGCCACCTCGGAGGTGCCGGTGAGGTAGAGGTCGTCCGCCTCGAGGCGGTAGACCTCGTCGCCGTGCTTGTCGATGAACCCGGCCCCGGCCATCACGTCGGCCTTGACCAGGGTCGGCGTGATCATCGGGGTGAACCCGTGCTCGACGGCCTGCGCGATGCCCATGTTGAGCAGCGCCAGCTCGAGCCGAGCACCGACACCGGTGAGGAAGTAGAACCGCGAGCCGCCGACCTTGGCGCCGCGCTCCATGTCGATGGCCGCGAGCGACTCACCGAGGGCGAGGTGGTCCCTGGGCTCGAAGTCGAACTCCGGGATCTCGCCGACGGTCTCGAGCAGCGTGTAGTCGTCCTCGCCGCCGACGGGCACGCCGTCCTCGACGATGTTGCCGATCTGGCGGATGAGGTCGCCGAGGGTGGCCTGAGCAGTGTCGGCGTCGGCCTGCAGCTGCTTGACCCGCGCCGAGATCTCCTTGGTCTGCGCGAGCAGCGCCTGCTTCTCGTCACCCTGCGCCTGCGCCACCTGCTTGCCGAGGGACTTCTGCTGGGCGCGCAGCTGCTCGAACTCCGTCAGGGAGGAGCGGTGCGTCTGCTCGGCAGCGAGGATCGCGTCGACGATCCCCTCGTCCTCACCACGGGCGCGCTGCGAGGTGCGGACGCGGTCCGGGTCCTCGCGCAGGAGCTTGATGTCGATCACGGCGTCAGCCTACCGAGCGTCCGCCATCCGATTTTCCGTTGCCTCCCGACGTCCTCCCCGCCCATCCTTCCCGTATGCCGTCCGCCGCCACCCTGGGTGCCTTCGCCGTCGCCGCCACCGCGCTGATCCTCCTGCCGGGGCCGGCGATGCTGTTCCTCATCTCGCGCGGCATCGGCCACGGCAGCCGTCGGCTGGCCGTCGCGTCGATGGCCGGCATCGAGACGGCGACCGCGGTGATGGTGGTCGCGACGGCGTTCGGGCTGTCCGCGGTCATCAGCTCGTCGGTGCTCGCCTTCTCCGTCGTGAAGTACGCCGGCGCGGCATACCTCGTCTGGCTGGCGGTCCGGGAGTTCCGCAGCAAGGGGCACTTCGCCCTCGACCGGGCACCGGTCACGAACACCGGCCGCGCGTTCGGCGACGCGTTCCTCGTCGGCATCTCCAACCCGAAGACTGCGGTCTTCTTCGTCGCGTTCTTCCCGCAGTTCCTGCACCGCGAGGCCGGGCCGATCTGGTCGCAGGTCCTCGTGCTGGGGGCGGTCTTCGTCGTCATCGGCGCCGTGTTCGACAGCGTCTACGCCCTGAGTGCCGGCTCCATCGGCCGGTGGCTCGGCCGGCACCCGCGGGCCGTCGAGCGGCAGAAGTACGTCTCCGGGTCGATCTTCCTCGTCATGGGTGGGGCGGCCGCCCTCACCGGTCACCCGACCAGGGCCTGACCGCCCCCACGTCCACGAGGTGGTGGGCGAGGTCGTGCAGGAAGTAGCGACCCAGCGACTCCACCGTGAACGCGGACCCGTTGCTGCGCAGTCCGCGTCGTGCCCACTGGTCGCCCTCGACGCCGGCGAACGAGGCCGCCACCGCGTCCGCGGCCTCGGCCAGCTGGCGCCCGACGAGCAGCGGGTCCTGCGCGCCGTACCCCTCCTCCAGGGCGGTCTCGTCCTGGTCCCAGTTGGGGAACGTCGGCTCGTCCTCGTCGAGCATGAGCCGGACCCGTCCGCCGAACACCCGGCACACGTCACGGACGTGGCAGGCGTACTCCAGCGGCGACCAGACCCCGGGGCCCGGACGGTTCGCGACGTCGTCGCGGGCAAGCACCTGCTGCCACGGCATCGTGAGCTCGACCGTCAGCCCGGCGACGGACTCGGCCGCGACGGCGGCCGCCTCGAACCCGCACTCGGGGCAGGCGCGCTCCAGCGTCCAGGTCCAGTCCTTGGTGTCCGGCTCGACCGCGTCGTCCGCTGCTCCCATGACGACACCGTAGACGCGAACGCCCACGGGAGCCGGTAGCGTCGCCCCGTGCTCCACGAACACTCCGGCTGGATCGCCTTCGCGGCGATCGTCCTCGTCATCCTCCTCGCCCTCGGCATCGCCGGCTGGGCAGGGATGCGGGTCAACAGCTCCGGAGGTGCCCACCGAGGACGCCGGTGGGGGCGCCGCCCGCACCGCAACGAGTTCCGCCCGGAGGGCACCGTGTCCGAGACACCCACGCGTCGCGCAGCGATCATCATCAACCCCACCAAGTTCGACGACCTGCCGGCGGTGAAGAAGCAGATCACCGAGGAGTCGCAGGCCCTCGGCTGGACCGAGCCGTTGTTCATCGAGACCACGGCCGAGGACACCGGCCAGGGCCAGACCCGCGAGGCGCTCGAGCGCCAGGTCGACCTCATCTGCCCGCTCGGTGGAGACGGCACGGTCCGAGCGGTCGCCGAGGTGCTCGTGGGCACCGACACCCCGATGGGGCTGCTGCCCGGGGGCACCGGCAACCTGTTGGCCCGCAACCTCGACCTGCCTGTCGACGACCTCGGCGACGCGCTGCGGGTCGCCCTCACCGGACAGAACAAGCGCGTCGACGTCGGCCGCCTCACCATCGACCAGTCCGGCGAGCACGAGCGGCCCGCCCAGCACGTCTTCCTCGTCATGGCCGGGCTCGGCTTCGACGCGGCGATCATGGCCGACGCCCCCGAGGGGCTCAAGGCCAAGGTCGGTCCGGCTGCCTACGTCGTCTCGGGTGCCCGCAACCTGCGCGGCCCGCAGTTCAAGGTCCGCATGAAGATCGACGACCAGGAGGAGTTCACCCGTCGCGCGCGCACGGTCATCATCGGCAACTGCGGCAAGCTCCTCGGTGGGCTGGTGCTGATGCCGGAGGCCGAGCTCGACGACGGCAAGCTCGACACCGTGGTGCTGTCCCCGCAGGGTGTCGTCGGCTGGGCCGCCGTCGCCGCGCGCCTCGCCTCCAAGAAGCGCAAGGGCCACAGTCGCGTCGACCACTACACCCACGACACGATCCGCATCCGCGCCGACCGCCCGCAGGAGGTCCAGATCGACGGTGATGTCCTCGGCAAGGCCCGCGCCGTCAACGCAGAGATCGTCCCCGGCGCCCTCGTCGTCCGCGTGGGCTCCCCCGACTGATGGCGGGCCACGCACAGGCGCCGTCGCGCTCCGGCGGCCGGACCCGACTGGCCCGGCTCGGTCGCGGGGTCATCGCGATGGTGCTGTTCGCGGTGCCGTTCGTGCTCATCGGGTTCGCCGTGCGCCAGCAGTTCGACCCGCTCATCCGCTTCGACGAGGCCGTGGCCGACCGGGCCACCGACATCACGCGGTCGATCGGGGCGGCGGACGCGCTCATCGCGCTCCAGGCGATCAGCCAGCCGTGGGTGCTCTACATCGCGGCGACGCTCGTCTGCCTTTATGCGTGGTTGGTCAAGAAGCTGCGCAACCGCGCACTGTGGGCCTTCGTCACCATGATGATCGGCTGGAACCTCGCCCTGGACGCCAAGCTCCTGGTGCAGCGGGCCCGACCGGTCGTCGACGACCCGATCTCGCACGCCCCGGGGTACTCGTTCCCGTCGGGTCACGCGTCCAACGCCGCGATCATCGCCACGGCGATGGTGTTCCTGCTGTGGCCGCTGCTGTCGCACGCCGGGCGCCGCGTGGCCACCACGGTGGCCGTCGTCGTGGTGGTGCTCGTCGGCCTGGACCGGATCTTCCTCGGTGTGCACTTCGCGTCGGACGTGCTCGCGGGGTGGATCCTCGGCGTGGGCACTACGTTCTCCTCATGGCTCGGATTCATTGGCAAGAAGGCCGCGACCTCCTCACCCGGACCGTCGTCCCCGGCGTAGGCGTCTTCGCGGTGGTGGTCGCCCTCGGGCTGCTCGTCACCGGGCCGCTGGCGGTGATCGACCACAAGGAGGACCGCATCTCCGCGGACTTCAACCGGTTCCGCAACGATGCGCTCGACCCGGTGAGCGCGGTGTTCTCGCACGTGGGGAACACCGAGTACGTCATCGCGATCTGCCTGGTCGCCGTGGGGATCCTGTACTGGCGCACGCGTGACCTGCGCTGGTCGGTCGTCCCGCTGGTGGCGATCTCCCTGCAGGCCCTGATCTTCCTGTTCGCGACCATGGCCGTCGGGCGCCAGCGGCCCCCGGCCATCCCGATGGACGCCTCACCGCCGACCTCCAGCTTCCCGAGCGGGCACACCGGGGCCTCGACGGCGCTCTACGTCTCGTTGCTGCTCATGGCGGCCACCCGGATCGAGCGCGCCGGCCTGCGCCGGCTGGTGATCGGCGTCTGCGCCGTCCTGCCGGTCCTGGTCGGCCTGGCCCGGCTCTACCGCGGTGCCCACCACATCTCCGACGTCGTCGTCGCGATGCTCAACGGCATCGCGTGCGCCCTGCTGGCGTTCCACTGGTGGAAGGCCACCCGCACGCAGACCGCCACCGGGCGGGCCAAGGCCGCGCTCGCCACCTGAACGGACCCTGAGAACGACCCGCGCAGATCTGCACCGGGGCCACTACCTTCGCCTCATGGCCAGCGTTCACAAGGAAAACCTCACCGACCTCCTCGTCCGGGCCATCGCGCCCGGCGTCGTCGTGTGGGGGGCGATCGTGGGCTTCGGCCTGCTCATCACCGGCCCACTCACCGGGCTGTCCAAGGACGAGGAGTCGGTCAACAAGACGCTGGCCTCGGACCGCACGCCCACGTGGAACCAGATCACGATGCTCTGGTCGCACGTCGGCAACACCGAGTACGTCATCGCGGTGTGCATCCTCATCAGCCTGATCCTGCTGTGGCGCACGCGCGACTGGTTGTTCAGCATCGTCCCCGTCATCGCGATCTCGCTGCAGGCGACCATCTTCGTCCTGGCCACCCTCGTGGTCGGACGCCCGCGGCCCACCGTCCCCCACCTCGACCCGGCGCCTCCGACGTCGAGCTACCCCAGCGGCCACGTCGGTGCCTCGACCGCCCTGTACCTCTCGCTCGCCCTCCTCGCCGCGCGCATCGAGCGCACGTGGCTGCGGGTCCTCACGACGGTGGTCTGCCTGGCCCTCCCGCTGCTCGTGACCTTCGCCCGCCTCTACCGCGGCATGCACCACGTCACGGACGTCTCCGTCGGGATGCTCAACGGGATCGCCTGCGCGCTGCTGGCGTGGGGCTGGTGGCGGTTCACCAGCCGCCGCAAGGTCACCGACCGCGCAAGGGCCGCCGTCAGCTGAACAGCCGCTGGCCCCAGTGCTCGTCGGCGGTCAGCCCGGGCGGGCACGCGAAGACCGCCGACCCGGTGTGCTCGATGTACTCGTTGAGCCTGTCCTTGGCGGCCAACGCCTTCTGCATCGGCACGAACTGCCTGTGCGCGTCCCTCATGAAGGCGACGAAGAACAGCCCTGCGTCCAGGTGCCCGAGCCCGTCCGACCCGTCCGTGAAGTTGTACCCCCGCCGCAGGATCCGTATGCCGCCGAGCCGGCTCTCGTGCGCGAGCGCGACGTGCGCGTCGGCCGGGATGGCCGGCTGGCCGTCGGCACCCGGCGTGGTCAGGTCGAGGGTGTCGAACTCGGCCTTCTGGCCGAGCGGCGCACCCTCGCCCTTGGTGCGGCCGACGACCTGCTCCTGCTCCTGCAAGGTCGTCCGGTCCCAGACCTCGACGTGCATCCGGATCCGGCGGGCGACGAGGTAGGAGCCGCCGGCCAGCCAGGAGGTGGCGCCCGGCACGTCCTCGGGCTGCACCCAGACGTGGTCGTCGAGGGCCGCGCCGTCCTCGGACTTCACGTTGTTCGTCCCGTCCTTGAACCCGAACAGGTTCCGCGGGGTCGTCTGGCTGCGTGAGGTCGACGAGGTCCGGCCGAACCCGAGCTGGCTCCAGCGCACCGACACCACCCCGAACCCGAGGCGCACGAGGTTGCGCACCGCGTGCACGGCCACCTGCGGGTCGTTCGCACAGGCCTGGATGCACAGGTCGCCACCACTGCGTGCGGGGTCCAGGTCGTCGCCGACGAAGGCCGGCAGCTCGCGCAGGCCCTCCGGTCGCCGGTCCGCCAGCCCGAAGCGTCCGTCGAACAGGGACGGCCCGTACCCGATGGTGATGGTGAGGTCCGCCGCCTCGAGGTCGTAGGCCTCGCCGGTGTCCTCGGGCACGCCGTACGGCCCCCCGCCTACCACCCCGCCCGGAGCCGCCTCGGCGCCGGCGGTCATGCGTTCGGCGGCCCGCGTCCACGTCTTCAGCAGGTCGCGCAGCTCGTCGCGGTCGGTCGTCGTCACGTCGAGGGCGACGAAGTGCATGCGGTCCTGCGCCGGGGTGGTGATACCGGCCTGGTGCTCCCCGCGGAAGGCGACCACCTGGTCGTCCACCGAAGGAGTCGCGGGACCCGACCCGTCCGTTCGCTGCGCGGCATACGCGCCACCGACGCCGGCGACGGCCCCCAGCGCTGCTGCCCCGGCACCCACGCCGAGCAAGCTGCGTCGGGTCAGGTCGGTCACTTCGCGACCACGGCGGCGACCTTGGAGATCGGCTCGCTCACGGCGTCCAGCGCCACGGCGAGCGCCTTGACCTCGGCCGGGCTCAGGGCGGTGTACGACTCGAACCCGGTGTCGGTGCGGTGGGCGTCCAGAGCCGTGTCGAGGGCGGCGAAGCGGCTGTCGATCGTCGCGAGGAGCGTGGCGTCACGAGCCTTGAGGACCGGACGCAACGCGTCGATCGCAGCCTTGGATCCCTTGACGTTCTCGTCGAAGTCGTAGAGGTCGGTGTGGCTGTAACGGTCCTCCTCGCCGGTGATCTTGCCGGTCGCGACCTCGTCGAGCAGGGCCTTGGAGCCGTTGGCCAGCTGGAGGGGGTTGAGGGTCACGGCCTTGGCCTTCGCGACGATCTCCTTCACGTCGACGAGCAGCTGGTCGGCCACCACCGAGGTGTCGGGCTGCAGGCCGCTCGCCCACAGGTCCTTCTCGAGACGGTGGAACCCGGTGAACTGCATGCCCTCCTCGACGACGTCCTCACGCCCGTCGATCTTCGGGTCGAGGTCGCCGAACGACTCGGCCACGGGCTCGATCCGCTCCCACGGACCGCGGGCCAGCGGGTAGGACTTCCTGGCGTCGGCCACCTTCCCCGCCTTCACCAGGCCGACGAACTCGGTGGTGCGTGCCAGCAGCGCGTCGGCCTGGGCCGACACGAACTCCTGGTAGTCGGCGACGGCAGTGGCCATGGCGGCGTCGGGCGCCTGGCTCGAGGTCGCGCCGGTGACCGTGAAGTCGCCGCGGATCCCGTCGCCCTTCATCCCGGGCTTGCAGGCGGTCTGGTAGGTGCCGGGGGTGGCGACCTCGACGTGGAAGCTGCGGGTCAGGCCCGGCGTGAGGTTCTCGACCTCGCCGAGGATCTGGTCGCCCTCGCCGTAGACGTAGAACTCGTTGACCTTGGAGCCGGTGTTGCGCACGGTGAACTCGATGGTGCCGGCGGCCGCCCTCGTGCGCGCCACCGTGCAGGACGTGTCGGTCGCCTCGACGGTGATCGGGCCACCGACGACGGCGGCGTTCCCCTCCGTCGGTTCCGAGCTGCAGGCGGCCGTCGCGGCCAGGACGAGCGCCGTGAGGGCGACGGTGAGGGTGGGGGTGCGCATGGTGCGGGTGCTCCTGGGGTCAGTGTGCGGTCGCGGCAGGGGTGACTGCCTGCGAGGAGGATGCGGCGGCAGCGCTGCGTTGCGGGCGCAGGAAGAGGGTGAGGACCGTGGCGGTGTAGAGGGTCCACGCGACCGCCTGCAGCCACGTCGTGTTCGGCGTGAAGTTGACCGTGCCCTTGAGGAGCACCCCGTACCAGGAGTCGGGTGGCACGGCCCCGCTCACGTCGAACGCGAGGCTGTTCAGGCCGGGCAGGAGGGCTGCCTCCTGCAGGTCGTGCAGACCGTAGGACAGGATGCCGGCGGCGACCACGACGAGCGCGATCCCGGTCCACCGGAAGAACCTCGACAGGTTGATCCGCACGGCTCCGCGGTAGATGAGGACGCCGAGGACGACCGCCACGGCGAGGCCGATGACGAACCCGACGAGCGGCTGCGTCGTCCCGGCCCCGGCGGTCTGCACGCTGGCGTAGAAGAACAGGGCGGTCTCGAGGCCCTCGCGTCCGACACCGAGGAAGCCGACGAGCGCGACAGCCCAGCCACCGACCGACAGGGCCTGGTCGAGGCGTCCCTTGAGCTCGCCCGAGATGGTGCGGGCAGCAGTGCGCATCCAGAAGACCATCGCGGTGACGAAGGCGACGGCGACGACCGACGCGGTCCCCCCGATCAGCTCCTGCGCCTCGAACGAGAGCTGGCGCGTGCCATACGTGAGCAGCGCCCCGATGCCGACCGAGAGGGCGACCGCCACCGCGACGCCGGTCCACACGTGCCGCAGGGCCCACCGCCGGTCGGTCTTCACGAGGAACGCGACGAGGATGACGACGACGAGGGCGGCCTCGAGGCCCTCCCTGAGTCCGATGAGCGCGTTGCTGACGAGCACGGTGACCTGATTTCCGGCATGGGGACGTTGCGTATTAGGACTAAGGTAAGCCTTCCCTAAGGCCTGACGTCAAGTCGGTCCCCGCCCCCCGGCCCGCGCTCCGAACCCGGGTGCACGGCGCCGGTGGCGGTGGGAGTATCGGCACGTGTCCGACCCCACGCCGTCCAGTGCGCAGACGATCTCCTACCCGGCCTCCGACGCGCGGGCCTCGCGAGGAGCGCTGGAGCGGGCCGACCCGCACGTGGTCGTCCTGTTCGGGGCGACGGGAGACCTGGCCCGCCGCAAGCTGCTCCCCGGTCTGGCCCACCTCGCCGCCTCCGAGCTCGCCCCGGCGATCCGGGTGGTCGGGACGTCGCTGGAGGAGATGAGCGACGAGGAGTTCCGCGAGTTCGCGCGGACGGCGGTCGAGGAGTTCGGCAGCCACCGGCTCACGCCCGAGCAGTGGGACGCCTTCGACGACCACCTCGTCTACGTCCCGCAGTCCGCCGGCCCCGAACCGCTGGCCGCGGCCGTGGCCAGCGCCGAGGAGCAGCTCGGCCCGAACGCCCTGCGACTGCACTACCTGTCGGTCCCGCCCAAGGCGGCGATCGCCGTCATCAAGATGCTGCGCGAGGCCGACCTGGTGGACCGCTCACGGGTGGTCATGGAGAAGCCGTTCGGCACCGACCTCGCCAGCGCGATCGCGCTCAACGACCAGGTGCACGAGACGTTCGACGAGCGGCAGGTCTTCCGGATCGACCACTTCCTCGGCAAGGAGGCGGCCCAGAACATCCTCGCCTTCCGCTTCGCCAACGGGTTGTTCGAGCCGATCTGGAACCGCAACTTCATCGACCACATCCAGATCGACATCCCCGAGACGCTCGGGCTGGACCAGCGGGCCAACTTCTACGAGGCGACCGGCGCCTACAAGGACATGGTCGTCACGCACCTGTTCCAGGTCATGGCGTTCGTGGCGATGGAGCCGCCCACCGCGCTGGAGCCCCGGGCCATCTCCGAGGAGAAGAACAAGGTCTTCCGGTCGTTGCTGCCGATCGAGCCGCAGCACGTCGTGCGCGGCCAGTTCGCCGGGTACACCGCCCTCGACGGGGTGCCGCGCGACTCCGACACCGAGACCTTCATCGCGCTCAAGTGCGGCCTCGACAACTGGCGCTGGGCAGGCGTCCCGTTCTACCTGCGCACCGGCAAGAAGATGGCCGAGGGCGCGCGCATCATCTCGATCGCGTTCAAGGAGGCGCCGCGGTCGATGTTCCCCGCGCACTCCGGGGTAGGGAACGCCGGGCCCGACCACCTGACCTTCGACCTGGCCGACGAGTCCAAGGTGTCGCTGTCGTTCTACGGCAAGCGCCCCGGGCCGGGCATGCGGCTGGAGAAGCTGTCGATGCAGTTCTCCACCCAGGAGACCGAGCGCGCCGGCGACGTCCTCGAGGCGTACGAGCGGCTCATCCTCGACGCCATGCGCGGCGACCACACCCTGTTCACGACGGCCGAGGGCATCGAGTCGCTGTGGGAGCGGTCCGCGCCGCTGCTGGAGAACCCGCCCGAGGTGAAGTCCTACCCGCCCGGCACCTGGGGCCCGAACGCCATCCACCAGCTCATCGCCCCGCACGCCTGGCGCCTGCCCTTCGAACGCGTCTGGCGCGAGAAGTAACCGCACCCCCGGCTGGCGGTTACTCGCGCAAAGCGGGTGTCGTTGTGCAACACGGGACTTATTTGTGCTGGGTTTCCCGAAGGACACCCGCTTTGCGAGATGGGGTGGGGGCCGGGTGGCGCGCTCAGGCGCGCAGGGAGTGGAGCCAGGTGCGGGCCTCGCCGAACGCCTCGTCGGTCGTGTGCGGCGTGACGCGCACCGCCGTGCCGTGGGCCGCCGGGTAGCTGCCGAGGAACCGCACCTCCGCGCAGACCCGCTTCAGCCCCAGCAGCGCCTCGCCGACGCGTTCGTCGAGGACGTGGCCCTCGATGTCGATGGAGAAGCAGTAGCTGCCCATCGACGCCTTCGTGGGGCGTGACTCCAGGCGCGACATGTTGATCCCACGCACGGCGAACTGCTCCAGCAGCTCGAGCAGGCCACCGGCGTGGTCGTCGCGCTGGAACAGCACCAGCGTCGTCTTGTCGGCTCCGGTGCGTTCGGGGAGGTCGCCCGGCCGCGCGACGAGGACGAACCGCGTCACCGCCGCCGCGTTGTCACCGATGTCCTCGGCCAGGACCTCCAACCCGTGGTTGCTCGCCGCCACGGGCGCGCAGACCGCCGCCTGGTATGCCGCCTGCTTGCCGGCGGTCCCGGCCAGCCCTGCCGCCGCGGCGGCGGTCGACAGCGTGGGGACGTAGGTCGCGTCGGGGAGGTTCGCGTCCATCCAGCCGCGGACCTGCGCCCAGGCGTGCGAGTGGGTGCCGACCGCACGGACGTCGGCGAGCGCCATACCGGGGCGGGCGGCGAGCACGAAGGTGATGGGGACGAGCACCTCGGCGACCACCACGAGCGGGTCGCCGCTGGCGAGGGCGTCGAGCGTGGCGCTGACACCGCCCTCGACGGAGTTCTCGATCGGCACCATCGCGCCGTCGACCTCCCCGGCCCGCAGGAGGGCGAGGGCTGCGTCGACCGAGCCGCACGGGCGGTGCTGCGCGCCTGCGGACGGGGCCCAGGCGGCGAGGGCCATCTGGGTGAAAGTGCCCTCGGGCCCGAGGTAGGCGTAGGTGCGGGAGCCGGCGTCGGTCGTCTCGGTCATCGTCAGGCCTTCTGGGATCCGGTGCGGGCAGCGGCGAGCGCCTGCTGCTCCTCGGGCGTCAGGGTCGCGTCCGAGCCTCCACCGACGACACCCTTGGCGTAGGTGCGGGACTCGCCGCGTGCGTGGATGGCGGAGAAGACGAGGCCGTCGCCGCGGTCGTCGACCACGGCCGCACTGAAGGACAGCCGTCCGCCCATGTCGCCGAAGGCGTCGTAGCGCACCACCGCCACGTGGCGCAGCGCCTGGGCGATGTCGGCCCGCAGGGCCGCGAGGTCGCCGGCACCGACGGGTCGCTGGGTCTCGAGGACCCGGACCTGGGCACGGGCCCGACCGGCCTGCGCGACGGCGAGCGCGGCGACGGCCAGGGCGAGCACCGCGACGACCAGCGCGACGAGGGTCAGGGCGGAGTCGGACACCCCGGAAGCGTATTGGCGCGACGTCGATACAGTCGACGCGATATGGAATTGAGCCTCGTCACCGCCGCCATCGTCTTCGGCGCGATCTTCCTCGTGGAGCTCCCCGACAAGACCTTCATCGCCACCCTCGTGCTGGCCACCCGGTTCCGGCCGTTGTTCGTGTGGATCGGGGTGTCGCTGGCGTTCCTCGTCCAGACCCTCGTGGCCGTCTCGGTGGGTGGGCTGCTCGCCCGGTTGCCACGCACCCCGGTCGAGGTCTTCGCTGCTGCGATGTTCCTCATCGGCGGGGTGCTGCTGCTGCGCGGTGCGTCCAAGGCCGACGAGGAGGAGGCCGAGGCGGAGGAGGAGTTCTCGCACAAGGGCGCGGCCACCGCGGTCGGGCTCAAGGCCATCGGGGTGTCGTTCGGGGTGCTGTTCCTCGCCGAGTGGGGCGACCTGTCCCAGATCCTCACGGCGACCCTGGTGCTGCGCTACCACGACCCGATCTCGGTGTTCGTGGGTGCGTTCCTCGCGCTGGTCACCATCTCCGGCCTGGCGACGATCATCGGTCGCGTCCTGCTGTCGCGGGTGAAGCTCGCGACGATCCGTCGCGTCGGAGGCGGCGTCTGCCTCCTGCTCGCGGCCGTCACCGCCCTCGAGATCGCCGGCGTCTTCGGCGGCTGACCGCCGCGCTGGGCGCCATACCTGTCACGAGCGGTGGCAGGGTGCCGCGTGCGGGACGGCAGTCTGCCGCCCCTCGGCCGGGTGGCTGAGGGGTATGCAGCGTGGGCGCCGACTCCCGTCCGACTCCCACCCCGCCGGGTCAGGGGGTGACGAGGTTGATCGGTTCGCCGGCGGCGAACGCGAGGACCTGGTCGACGGCAGCGGTGTAGAGGCTGTCGAGGACGTCCCACTCGACGTAGCCGAGGTGGGGTGTCGCCGTCACGGCGGGCAGGGCGAGCAGCGGGTCGGACGCGTCGAGGACGGGTTCGTCCTCGAAGACGTCCACCGCGGCGCGGCCGGGGCGTCCCGCGGACACGGCGGCAGCAAGGACGCCCGGCTCCATCAGGCCGGCGCGCGAGGTGTTGACCAGCAGGGCGCCCGGCTTCATCAGGGCGAGGTCCTCAGCGGTGACGATGCCGCGGGTGTCGTCGTTGAGGGGCAGGTGCAGCGACAGGACGTCGGCCGACGAGAAGAACTCCTCGCGGCTCCCTGCCACCTCGAACCCGGCCTCCCGCGCGCGCTCCTGCGAACCCGTTCGACCCCAGCAGAGCACCCGCATCCCGAAGGCGCTGCCGACGACGGCGACCTGGCTGCCGATCCGTCCGAGACCGTAGATGCCGAGGGTCTTCCCGGCGACCGAGGTGCCCACCGAACCCTGCCACTGGCCGGCGCGGAGGCGGGCGACCTCGGCGGGCAGGTGGCGCAGCGAGGCGAGGATCAGGCCCCAGGTCAGCTCGGCGGTCGTCGACGCCGACCCGGCACCGCCGGCGCTCACGGTGATGCCCCGCTCGGCCAGTGCGGCGAGGTCGAGGTGACCGGTGTTGCGGCCGGTCTGGCTGACGAGGCGGACGGTGTCGAGGTGGTCGACGACCTCACGCGGCAGGGCCGTGCGCTGCTGGAGCAGCACGACCGCGTCGAACCCGCTGAGCCGTCCCGCCAACGCCGGGCCCGACACCGAGTCGGCGAACGTCACGACCTCGTGGCCGGCCTCGGCGAGACGGCGCGCTCCCTCCAGCTGGCCGAAGGCGGCCTGGTAGTCGTCGAGCACGGCGACCCTCATCGTGCGTCCACCGCCGAGCGGTCGCTGGCCGGTGAGCCGGCGCCGGCCGCGCCCAGGTCGGCGCCGTAGAGACCCGGGTCCGCACCGTCAGCGCCGTCAGCGCCGTCGGTGCCCACCTCAGAGGCCCCGCCGGCACCCACGTCAGCGTCGGAGCGACGGGCTGCTGCCGGAAGGTGCAGGGCCCACCAGAGCAGGCCGAGGGCGAGCAGCGACCCGAACGTGTCGGCGTTCTGCAGGATCCGGCCGGGCCACTGCGGCCAGCTGCGCTGGTTGAGCCAGGAGATCCCCCACCACGGCATCCGGCAGAGGAAGAACCCGGTGATCGCGGCCGCCGCCCAGACCCGTCGGCGGTCGCGCAGCGGGTCGGCACCGAGGACGGCGAACACGACGACGACCATCCAGTGCAGGTGGTGGATCCAGGCCACGGGCGAGAGCAGCACGGCCATCAGCCCGACGGCGGCCACCTCGCTGATCGAGTCGCCCGCGCGGTACGCCCGGCGGGCCAGCGAGTAGCCGATGACCCCGACGACCGCGACGAGGACGAGCCACAGGACGTTGCCGGCGAGGCCGTCGGGCCCGACCCGCAGGAGGAACCCACGGATGCTCTGGTTGGACGTGCCGGCGTTGGGGCCGAGCCGGGCCGGGTCCTGCAGTGCGCCTCCCCAGAACGCGAAGGACGCCTCGGGCAGCAGCAGCCACGACCCGACGGTCACCGCGACGGCGGTGCCGACCGCGGTCGCGGCCTCCTTCCAGCGCCGGTTGACCAGGTAGTGCACGACGAACACGCCCGGGGTGAGCTTGATCGACATGGCGAGCCCGACGAGGACCCCCGGCGGTATGCGGCGCAGCACCCCCGGGCGCGGCCGGCGCAGGTCCATCAGGCACGCCAGGACCATGAACGCGTTGACCTGCCCGAAGCGCAGGCCGTCGGACACCGGGTGCAGCCACAGCATCGGCGCCGTGAGCAGCGCCAGGGTGAGGGGGGCGAGGGAGCCGGTGCGGTGGATCAGGCGCCACCCGGCGTACCAGACGATGGCGGTCGTCGCCGCGACCTGGGCGATGGTCCACAGCCACCCGATCACCCCGAAGGGCAGCAGTGCCAACGGGATCGCGATGATCGCCGCGAACGGCGGGTAGGTGAACGGCAGGAGCTGGGGCGCCTCGGTCATCGCCGAGTAGACCGGCCGACCGGTGAGGATCGACACCCCGGCCTCGCGGTACACCTCGACGTCGACCTGCCACTGGTCCATCGGCCAGAAGACGAGGTACCGCAGCACCGGGATCGAGGCGGCCAGGGCGATCACCAGGGTGGCGACTGACCAGCGGACGGCAGGCGACCACGCGGCATACCGGGCGGCGGCGCGCGACGCGGGGCCCGCGACGGCGGAGCCGAGGCGTCCGGCGGCACGGGCCAACGACGACCACCACCGCACGTCGCGGCTGCCGGGAGGTGCCGCAGGGCGGGTCGTCGTGGTCACGCCCCCATTCTTGCGCGTGTGTCGACCCGTAGCCTGTACCGGTGACCCGCCGCGCCCTGCTCTGCCTCGTCGGCCTGCTCGCCACCGTGTCGGCCGTGCTCGTCCCCGTCGCCACCAGCAGCGCCGCCGGCACCACAGCCCCGTCATTCTCGGCGGCGGCACCGCTCCCCGCGGCGAAGCCCGTCATCCTCGTCGGCACCGGCGGCCTCACGTGGAGCGACGTCAGCGAGAAGTCCACCCCCGCCCTGTGGTCGCTGCTGCGGGACGGCTCGACGGCAGCGATCTCGGTGCGCTCGGTGTTCACCAACACCTGCCCGATCGACGGCTGGCTGAGCCTTTCGGCGGGCAACCGTGCCGCAGCCGACGGGCCGGGCAAGAACGGCGCCCGCAGCACCACCGACCCGTGCCCGCCCGTGCCGACCGTCGACAGCGGGGTCGTGCCCGGCTGGAACGGCTACGTGAAGTCGGCGACCGACAAGAAGTTCGACTCGACGCTGGGCACCCTCGGCGAGACCCTCGCCTCCAACAAGCAGTGCGTCCAGGCGGTCGGGCCCGGTGCCGGGGTGGGCGCGGCCTACTCCTCCGGCGCGGTGCCGCGCTACGCCGACTACGACGCGGGGAAGCTCACCGGGCTGCTGTCCGCGTGCCGGGTGACGCTCGTCGACGTGGGCGCGCTGCGCGACCCCTCGGACCTGCCGAAGGGTGAGGCCGCGCCGCAGGGGGCCGGCGACCGCGCCCGGCAGGCCGGCGCCATCGACACCCGCATCGGCGAGGTCCTGCAGGCGGCACCGAGCGGGTCGGACGTCATCGTCGCCAGCCTCTCCGACGCCGGGTCGAGCGAGCGCCTACGCCTCATCGCCGCCAAGGGCCCCAGCTACGGACCCGGCACCCTCACCTCGAAGTCGACCCGCCAGCCGGGCCTCGTGCAGTCGGCCGACCTCACCGTGACGCTGCTCAGCGCCGCCGCGGTCCCGGTGCCCGGCTCGCTCGGCGGGGCCACCCTGACCCGCGGCTCGGCCGGCGCGAACTCCGCCGAGGCAGCGCGGGACCGGCTGCGGGCGCTGGTCGACTTCGACGAGGCGAGCCACGAGGTGCACCCGCTGGTGCCGACCTTCTTCAACGGGGTCGTCTACACGCAGCTCGCGATCTACCTGCTCACTGCCATCGTCTGGCGCCGCGACTTCGGCTCGACCGCGCTGCGCCTGCGCCTGCTGCGGATCACCCGGCGGGTCGCCATCGTCGCGTCGACCGTGCCGGCCTCGACCTTCCTCGCCAACCTCATCCCGTGGTGGCGCTTCCCCGTGCCGCTGCTGGCGATCGTCGCCTCGGTCGGGCTGTTCGTCGCGATCATCTCGGCGATCGCGTTCCTCGGGCCGTGGGGGCGGCGCCTGACCGGCCCCCTGGCCGTCGTGTCCCTGGCGACGATGCTCGTCCTGGGCGGCGACGTCATGCTCGGTGGCCGCCTGCAGATCTCCTCGCTCATGGGCCTGCAGCCCGTGGTCGGCGGCCGGTTCTACGGCATGGGGAACGTGACGTTCGCGCTCTTCGCGACCTCCGCGCTCCTGCTGTGCATCGCGGTCTCGAGCTACTACGTCAAGCGCGGGGAGCAGCGACGAGCCGCCCTCGCCACCCTCGTCATCGGCCTGGCCGCGGTCGTCGTCGACGGCTACCCCGGGTGGGGTGCAGACGGCGGCGGACCACCCGCCCTCCTGCCCGGCCTCGCCTACCTCGTCCTCGCGATCCTCGGCATCCGGATGACGTGGCGGCGCGGCGCCCTCATCGGCGGGGTCACCGTCGGCCTGTTCCTGCTCGTGGGGTTCATCGACTCGCTGCGTGCGGTGGAGAACCAGTCCCACCTCGGCCGCTTCTTCGACACCCTGTTCACCGGTGGCGCGTGGGACATCGTCAGCCGCAAGCTCGAGCAGAACATCTCGATCCTGTTCGGCAACTACCGCCTGGCGCTGCTGGTCCCCATCGCGCTCGTCTTCGTCATCTACATCCTCGCCCGGCCCACCTCATGGGGCTCGCGGGCCCTGGAGCGGTCGTACGAGGCGTGCCCCACCCTGCGTCCGGGGCTGATCGCACTGCTCGTCATGCTCACGATCGGGTTCGCGATCAACGACTCGGGCGTGGCCATCCCGGCCAACGGCGCGATCATCGCCGTCCCCCTGATCATCGCGGTCAGCGTCAGGGTGCTGGAGGACGAGGCGCGCTCGCTCGCGAAGACGCGCGCGTCGCGGCGAGGGTGAGCCACCCCCACACGGCCAGCACGGCGTACGGCACCACTCGTCGACGGACCCCGAGGGTGAGGTCCTGGACGGTCCGCGTCATCCCGACCACGCGTCCGGGGACGTAGGCGACGGCCATCGCCGTGAGCCGGCCGAGCAGCAGCAGGTCGACGACACCCGGTGCCAGCACGGGGAGGGCGACCCAGGCCAACAGGTCGTACCAGGGGAGCGAGTAGGGCGCGGCCAGCGTGTAGGCGGCGCTGAGGACGACGACCCAGCGCGCGGCCGTCCCGGTGGCGGTGTCGGGCGCGAGGCCGCGGGTCAGCCGCGCGAGCAGGACGACGAAGACCACGGCGAGGACCACGGAGCCCACCGACACCAGGTCGCGGGCGGTGCTCGCGGCCATCGGCCCTCCGGCCAGCCACTCGAACACCAGCCGCCACGGCGTCGCGAGCGAGATGGACCGCCGGGCCCGGTCGAGCTGGTCGAACACGTGCGGCCCGGCCCACAGGTGCAGCGGCACGACGACGACCACCGCACCCACCACGAGGGCGACGACCCTGCGGGCGAACCCGCTCCGCTCGTGGCCCCACCACGCGACCAGCAGCGCCACCCCCGCGATGCCGAACGTCACCTTCGTCGAGACCGCGAGGCCGCCGACCAGCCCACCCAGCCACGGGTTCCGCGCTGCGAGCACGATCGCAGCCAGCGCCAGCGCTGCCGCCAGCAGGTCGACGTGGGCGCCGAGGACGCCGATGCCGAAGACGAGGGGGTTGAAGGTCCACAGCGTGTCGACGCGCTGCTGCGCCGCACCGGCCCGCAGCAGCAGCCAGCGCACGAGCAGCCACGCGACGACGACCAGCAGCTGCCACACCCACACCGTCTGGCGCAGGTTGGCCCCGCCGACCAGCGAGGCGAGCGCCTGCAGCGCGGTGGCGAACGGGCCGTAGATGCTCACCGTTCCCCTCCACGGCGGTTCGACCGCGCTGGTCACGGGGTCGGAGGCGGGCCAGGCGTCCGGGGCGGTGAGGTAGGGGTCGCCGCCCTGGGCCGCGATCCGCCCGTACGCGGCGTAGTTCGTGTGGTCGGCCGACCCGAACGGGCCGGTCAGCAGGGCACCGACGGCCAGCAGCAGGGGCCAGCGCCAGCCCGGCCACCGGGCGGCTGCCTGTGCGGCGAGGGCCCCGGCGAGGGTCCCGGCGAGGGTCCCGGCGTGGTCCCCGGCGTGGTCCCCGGCGTGGGTGGCCGCCCGCGCTGCGGCGGTCCGGCCGGCGGTCACCAGCCGGAGCGCGACCCCGCCACCACCGAGCAGGTATGCCGCCCACAGCAGGGCGGTGACCAGCGCCGGGGACGGGGCCCACGCGAGGTCACCCGGCGCCCACCCGCGGGGTCCGAGGCCGGGCTTGGCCGCATTGGGGCCGGCGACCCCCACGAGGAGCAGCAGGGCGAAGGACAGGGCGACAGCGGCAGCACCCGCCCGCGCGCGCACCGAGTTCCCCATGAGGTGCAGTGTGGTTCAGCGCAGGCCGCGTCGCGCCCGACGACGCGCCAGGGCCAGGGCCACGTCGCGGTACTGCCGGGCCCGGTGCAGCTGACCGCGCCAGTCCCTGCCGCTGACCCGGTGGTGCAGCTCGCAGGGGACCTCCTCGACCCGGAGCCCTGCGAGCAGGACGTCGACGGTCAGGCCGACCTCGACCCCCCAGCCCCGGGCGAGCGGGGTGGCCGCGTCGAACGCGGCCCGGGAGATGCACCGCATACCCGACAGGGGTTGGACCGCGGAGAATCCGGTGAGGTCCTCGATCCCCTTGCGCGCCAGCCGGACAACGAACCCGTGGCCGCCCCCCGCGGTCTTCTGCGGCGGCAGGGTGGCGATCGTCATGTCGGCGCGGCCCTCGAGGACGGGCGGGACGAGCACGCCGAGGTTCGCGGCCGAGCCCTCGAGGTCACCGTCGACGAACAGCAGCGGCCGCGGGTGGTCGCCGCCCTCGATGCCCTCGTGGCGGGCGACGTACGCGGCGCCGGTCGTCATCGCGGCGGCCTTGCCGCGGTTGCGCGCGTGCCTGGCCACCTCGGCACCGGCTGCCGCGGCCAGCTCCGCCGTGGCGTCGCTGCTCCCGTCGTCGACGACGACGACGAGGTCCACCCCCGGTATGGCGCGGACGGCCGCGACCGTGGCCGCGATCCGCTCCGCCTCGTCCTTGGCGGGCAGGATCGCCGCGACGTGCGTCGCGACGCCGGACGCGTTCCCCGGGGACGTCATCTCAGCGAGCCGTCAGCGGAGGGTGACCTGGCGGCTGAGCAGCCCGGACTTCGCCCGGCGCTCCTCCGCGGTGAGGGAGTCGGTCGAGGCGACGGCCTTGGCGTAGCGCGTCATGAAGTCACCCAGGGGACCCTCGTAGTCGGCCGAGGTCTTGTCGGGCTCGAGGTCCCAGACCGGGACGAGCAGGCCGCAGGCGCGGAAGGCGCCGAGGAGGCGGGTCGGGTCACCCAGGCCGCTCTCGCCCGCGGCGTGCAGCCGGGCCAGGGCGTCGGTCGCGGTGTCCTCGTCCTCGGGAAGCACGAGGCGGATGTGGGTCCGCTCGCCGATCCGGCACCAGTAGGCCGAGGCGGCGGCGTCCATCTTGACCGTGGGGATGACCGACTCGTTGGCGCGCTCCAGCGACGACCTGGCGTCGTCGTCGAGCTCGCTGTCGCCGACCCAGAAGTCGAAGCCCTCGTGGACCGTGACCTCGAACGGCGTCGCGGGGTCGAGCAGGTCCTGGAGGCGCGGGCTCTCCTCGGTCGCGGCAGGCGTGCTGGTGATCGGGGTGCCCTGCTCCGCGGCGGCCGCGGCGAGCAGGCACAGGGCCAGGTCGCGGGAGGCGTCGCCGGAGACCGACCCGGACTGGGTGCCGAAGAACACGGTGCCGTCGGCGCGGTGCAGGCCCGGCCAGGCCATCGGCAGCACGGTCGCCACGGTCACGTCGGTGGGGGAACCCTCGGGGGCCTTGCCCTTCGCGAACGACACCGATGCGGTGGCGGCCGGGAGGATCTCGCGCATCGCGACCCAGTCGGTCTCGTTCGGCAGGCCCTCGAAGGGGCGGGCGACGAACGGTGCGGGGGCGACCTTCGTGCGTGCCGCGTCGGTGGAACCCTGGTCTGCGCCGTGCTTGCGGCGGCGTGATGCCTTACCCATGGCGCAAACCCTAGTGGGCGCTCCGAGCCGCGGGGCCGGGGCGGCGGGGTGTGGGCGCCGGGGTCGGGGGTGGAGCGGCCGGACGACGTGGCGTCAGCGGCTGCGGCGGCGGGACGGGCCGCCGACCGATGCCCACACGGTGCAGCCGGCGCGGTCCTCGGTGACACCCCACTCGTGGGCGAGGGAGCGGACGATCCGCAGGCCGCGGCCCGAGGGGGCCCAGATGGTCCGCGGCGCAGGACGGGGGGTGCTGTCGCCGCCGCCGTCGGTGACCTCGACCTCGACGACCCCGGACTTGACCTTCCAGTGCACCCGGAGGTTGCCGTCGGAGAGGGGTCGGGCGTGACGCACGGCGTTGGACACGAGCTCGGAGATGACGATCTCGGCCTCGTCGACGACGTCGGACTCGACATCGCGGGACTCGAGGTCCTCCACGAGGGTCCGGCGCACCTGGGCGACGCTCGTCGCACGCCACGGGACGCGGACGGTTCGCGAGGAGTCCGTGCCGCTGCTCTTGCGGGCAGCAGCCGGGACGGACCGCACGGGGCGGTCGGGGTGGGGTCCTGCGCTCATGCCGTGCCCAGATCCCATCGTTTGCGGGCGATTAGGGACGGAGACTATCGAGTTGCACGCACAGCGTCGAGTACCGCGGCGGGGTGGTTGCTGATGATGGCGTCGACGCCGAGGTCGAGGCAGAGCTGCACGTCGGCCGGTTCGTCGACGGTCCAGACGTAGACCTCGTGCCCGTGGCGGTGCTGGCGGGCGACGGTCTGCGGCCACTTGCGGACGATCTGGATGTCGAGGCCGACCGCGTGGACCCCTCGGGGCAACGACCCGTCGCGGAAGCGCAGGGGCACGGAGTCCTCGACGAGCAGCACCGCCGGCACGTCCGGACACAGCTGGCGCATCCGCTGGACCGCGAGCTGGGAGAACGACATCACGCGCACCCAGTGCTCGCCCGGCTTCCTCGGCCCGTCGAGCCCGAACTCCTTGAGCACCTTGGCGAGCTGCCGTTCGACCAGCCCGGCGTACCGCGTCGGGTGCTTGGTCTCGATGACCATCCCCATGGGGTGGTCGCTGGCAGTGACCATGGTCAGCAGGGCGCGCAGCGTGAGGAGCATGTTGCGGTCGCGGTCGGGCATCTCGAGGTCGCCGCGGTGCTCCTCCTTCCACGAACCCCAGTCGAGCCCCTCGAGCTCTGCCAGCTCCAGCGTCGAGACGCTGCCCCGACCGTTGGAGGTGCGGTTGACCCGGCGGTCGTGGACGCAGACCAGGTGGGAGTCGGCCGTGAGCCGCACGTCGCACTCCAGCGCGTCGGCCCCCTCGACGATCGCGCGCCGGTAGGCGGAGAGCGTGTGCTCGGGTTCGGCGAGGCTCGAACCTCGGTGGGCGATCACCAGCGGGGTACGCCGGGGGACAGCAGCGGGCCGCGCGGAGACGGCGTCGTCGAGCACGTCACCATGGTTCCATACCCGGACACGGTCGCGCCGGTGACCCACGAGACCCGTCAGCGGCTCGCACGTCGGGCGCACCCGCAGGCTCAGGCGCAGGGCTCACACCGAGGAGGGGTGGCGCGTTCCATGGCTGTGAACCTCCCCGCCTTCCAGCACCTCGTCGACGCGCACTGGCGTGACGTCGCCCGCCTCGCCCACGCCCTGGCCGGGCCGGTGGACGGCGACGACGTGGCCCAGCAGGCGTGGACCCAGGCGTTGGCGGCCTACCCGTCGCTGCGCTCGGCGACCAACCTGCGCGGGTGGCTGCTCACCATCACCCACCGCTGCGCCATGGACGCCCACCGCGGTCGCGGCCGCCGGGCCGTCCCCCACGACGACCCCGCGTCGCTGGTCACCCGCACACCCGCAGCACCGGCCGCCGACGCCCACCTGCCCGACGGACCGCTGTGGTCCGCGGTCGACGCCCTGCCACCGCGGCAGCGGGAGGCCGTGGTGCTCAAGTACGTCGCCGACCTCGACCACCCCACCATCGCGGCCGCGCTGGGCTGTTCGCCCGCGATGAGCCGCCGCCTCGTCAGCGACGCCCTCGCGACACTGCGAAAGGACCTGCCATGAACACCCTGTCCACCGATCCCGCCGCCGCCCTGACCGGGTGGACACCGGACCTGCGACCCCCGACGCTCGAGCCCAGCGACGTGTCGTACGTCGTCGAGGACACCGCTGTCGGCCGGATGCTGTTGGCCCGCAACGCTTCTGGCGCTCTGGTCGCCTCGACGTTCGTCCCCTCCACCGAGGACGAGGACGTCGTCCTGGCCCGGCTCGCGTCGAAGGTCTCCCCGCGGGTGCTGCGCCACCCCCGCGAGCTCGACGAGGCGCGTCGCCAGCTCGACGACTTCCTGGCCGGGCGCACGCGCGGGTTCACGCTGCACACCGACCTGGCACTGGCGTCGGACTTCCAGCGGATCGTCCTGCCCACCCTCGCCTCCTCGGTCGGGTACGGCACGAAGGCGACGTACGGCGAGCTGGCCGCGCGCGTGGATCGCCCCAAGGCCGCCCGCGCCGTCGGGGCCGCCCTCGGCGCCAACCCCTTGTGCGTCGTCCTCCCGTGCCACCGGGTGGTCGCGTCGTCCGGCTCCCTGACCGGGTATGCCGGTGGGCTGGCGGCCAAGCGCTTCCTCCTCGACCTCGAGGCAGGGCAACCGATCGGGCAACCGACCGGGCAGCCGACCGGGCAGCCGACCGGGCAGCCGACCGGGTGACCGGTCGGCTGCCCCCTCACTCAGCCGCCGGCCGGCACCTGGGGTGACGGTGCGGCGGCCTGGGCCGCTCGCACGTTCGGCAGCCCGACGATCGCCTCGTCGACCGAGAGCGCCCCGGTCGCCGTGTCGTAGGTGCCGCTCACGCGCACCGGGCTCCCGTACGGCGCCTGCGACCGGTCCACCGAGAACCGCACCGAGGTGCCCTCGACCGTGGCCCGGCCCTCGTGGACGACCGTCCCGTCCGGGCGCACCACCCAGACGTGGACTTCGGCACCACCCGTGCCGTCCCGGTCGTCGGTGAGGACGTAGCCGTCGAGCGTGTAGCGCTCGGAGCAGGCCCGCTCCCGCAGCAGGGCCCCGACCAGGCGAGGACTGGCGAACAGGTCACGGCCCTCCTGCGCCTGCCCCCGCAGGCCTGCGTCGACGGCCAGCGCGCCCGGGGTGTCCCCGCACGTGAAGGTCTGGACGCTGCGCGTGGTCAGCGCGATCCCGGGCAGCTCCCGCTCGGCCGAGGCGACCACGGCCGCCTTGCCCAGCCGGGACCGGGTCTTCCACGCGATCGGGACCCCCCGTGTGCGGGTGAAGGTGCTCATCTCGACGGGTTGGACGAGGCTGTCCGCGACGCCCAGCCGGTGGCTGAGCAGTACGCGCGCCATACGGACGTCCCTCCCGACGGGGGTGTCCTCCGGTGGTTGGAGGCGCGCGAGGGTCTCGAGCGCCTGGCTGTCACCGACCCGGCCGAGGGCCTGGGCGACGCGTCGCTGGACGGTCGGCTCGGGGTCCCCCAGCGCGGTGAGGAGCGCCTCCTGGGACGCGGCACCGGGGATCCGGCCGAGGATGACGGCCGACAGCGCCCTGACGCGGTCGTCGCCGTGACCCAGCACGAGCTCCTGGGACAGGCCTGGCAGGGACGCGGACTCGCGCAGGGCGAGGACCGCGAGGCTCTGCCTGGCGACATCGGGCCGGATGGCCCGGGCCAACAGGCTGAGCTCGGCGTCCGGCCGCTGGTCGACGGGTGTGTAGGTGGGCATGGTCGCTCCTAGCTCCCGGCCCTGACCTGGCACCGGCCACGCATCGTCGATCCCTGGCTGCTCGTGAGGAGCACCGAGGAGCGCGTCGTGACGCAGCACCGGGTCTGGGCCATCAGGTTCTCCCGGGCGGTGGTCGCCGTCGGGCAGGTGTCGCCGTGGTTGTGCGGCAGGTCGAGGTAGTGGCCCATCTCGTGCGCCAGCGTGCGCGACCAGCCGTCGGGATCGCCCCGACCGGTCTCGCCGCCGATCATGCCGTCGCTCTTGCCGCCCTTGGTGCAGTCGCCGGGCTTCGGTGAGACGCCCAGGACGTTGTCGTAGGTGATGGTCCGGACGCAGAAGACGTCGAGGCCGTCGTTCGGCACGCTCCACTCGTCGGACAGGGTGTCGGACTCCGAGTCGCTGCCGAGGTCGTCGCGCCCGTTGGAGGCAGCCGCGGTGATCCAGTAGTAGCCGACCCGGCCGACACCGAGACCGATCCCGCCGTAGATCTGGCGCGTCCGGTGGATGCCGTAGTCGACCGCGGCCTCCTCGGTGTCGAGGGCGCCGGCGGACAGCACGTCGTACCCGACCTTGATGATGTTGACGTTGATGTGGGGGCCGCTCAGGCCGGTGAAGGCCTGCCCGAGGCTGACGACCACCGGGGTGCTCGTCGTCGGGTCGTTGGGCGCCTTGCCCTGCCAGAACCCCATCACCTCGCGCATCACCGAGAGGTTCCCCACGCCTCCCAGCCCCATGGCGTTCATGGCCTCCCGGACCGAGAGGACGGTCATGGCCCGACCGGCGTCTCGAGCGCGGTGACGCGGGCCGTCAGGTCGGTGACCTGGGTGGTGAGCGTCGTGACCTGACCGGTCAGCGCGGTGACCTGTGCCTGCAGCGAGGCCAGCACGGTGGCCACGTCCTGCCCGGCGACCGAGAGCGAGCCCGGCACCGTGACCGAGCCGTCGATGAGGACGCCGCCGACGTAGTCGCGGTTGAAGTTGACGACGAGCTGGTCCTCCCAGGCGTGCACCAGGGCGCGGCGGTACGGGCTGGACTTGGTGCCCCGCGGCCGGAAGATCGTCGTGGTCCTGCGTCGCTCGGCGCCACCGTCGAGCATGATGTCGGTGCCGAGGTGCTGGGTGACCCGCGACTGCACGACGATCCAGTCGCCGTTGGTCGCCCCCTTGAGGGTCTTGGTGTCGTTGATGGTGACGCCACCCGGGTAGTCCCGGTCCCAGTTGACGGTCAACCCGTCGGTGAAGTCGTGGACGAGCGCCCGCCGGTAGGGCGTGTTCGTCGAGCGACGCCCCGCCGTGTCGAGCATGAAGTCGCTTGTCGCGGACTTCGTGACGGCCCCCTCCAGGAGGATCCAGTCCCCGTCGAACCTGATGTCAGTCATGCCTGTTCCTTCCCCCGTGCCCGGTCGGATGACCGGACGGGGAGAGGAGCGGAGGCCGTGCCCCCCTGATACATGAACGGACGCATCCGGGGTCCAGCCACGGCATACGACCCGTATGGGGTCAAACGCGCAGAAGGCGCGCCATCACGGGCGTTCCGGCCGGCCCTGCTGGAGCTGGGCGGTGAGGGCGTCGACCGCCCGGCGCAGGTCGGCGATGGTCGCGGTGTGGGCGTCCGGACGCAGCTCGACGGTCACCGACCCGCCAGGTTCGAGCGCTGCGTGGCGCACCTCGGACAGGGTGGTGGCGCCCTGCTGCTGGATCGAGTTGGTGAGCTCCGCCTCGGTCATGCCCAGGCGGCGCAGCTGGTGGTGGTCGACCACTCCGTCAGTGACGACCTGCGTCGCCTTGCCGCTCAGCAGCCAGGCCAGCCGGGGGCTGCGCATCGACCAGTGGTCGAGGACGGCGTTGAACGCGACGAGGACGACGGCTCCGATCAGCCCTCCGACCAGTGAGTTGTCCTCACCGATGATGGCGTTCTGCACGACGTTGCTCAGGAGCAGGACGACGACGAGGTCGAGCGAGTTCATCTGCGCCATCAGGCGCTTGCCCGCGACCCGGATGATCAGCGCGATGCCGAGGTAGATGACGACGGTGCGGATCACCTTCTCCAGCACCGGCATCGGGAGGTCGAACAGGTCGCTCCCCACCCCGGTCGGCACGGCGGCGAGGGTGTGGCTCAGGACTGCGGGGACGTGCTCGATCATCGGGGCTCCTCGGGTCGGTCCCGCTCAACGTAATCGCGTCGAGCGGCCCGCGCGCCGGAGTCGGGCCCCGAGCTCAGCCTGCGTTCAGCTGGCCGTCACGGCGTGACGGTGACGCCCTTCCAGAAGGCGACCCGGTCGGTGATCTCCTTCGCCGCGTCCTTGGGCTCGGGGTAGAACCACAGGGCGTCCTTGTTGACCTGTCCGTCGACCTCGATCGACTGGTAGGACGCCGTGCCCTTCCACGGGCACACGCTCGTCGTGTCGGAGTCCTGCAGCAGGTCCTCGCGCACCGAGGAGCGCGGGAAGTAGTGGTTGTTCTCGACGACGACGGTGTCGTCACTCTCGGCGATGACGGTGTCGTTCCAGATCGCGCGCATGCCCTGCTCCTTCGCTGGTGGCACGGCCCTCGCGGCAGTGCCGGACTGTCGACAGGTCGAACCTCGCACAGCCCCACCGTGTTCCCCGGCCGTGAACAAACCGGTTGAGCCGGGTCGCCGCGCCCGCCAAGGTGGACTGCGTGCCCGACCGCCTGGACCAGTCCGCCCCGCCGACGTCGTCCGGTGACGTGGGTCCCGACGGCCGTGCCGGCATCGACGCCTCCGTGGTCCGCCGACTGCTCGACGAGCAGTTCCCGCAGTGGGCCGGGTTGCCCGTCCGGCCGGTCCCGGTCGACGGCTGGGACAACCGCACCTACCGGCTCGGCGAGGACCTCTCCGTCCGCCTCCCCACCCACGAGCGGTATGTCGCGGGCGTCGCGAAGGAGGCCCGCTGGCTTCCCGTGCTGGCGCCATACCTGCCCCTGCCGGTCCCGGAGGTCGTCGCGAACGGTCGACCGGGACCGGGGTACCCGCACCCGTGGTCGGTGCGCCGGTGGGTCGAGGGGGCGACCGCCTCGGCGTCGACGGTCCCGGAGGGGTCTGCGTCGACGCGGTTCGCGCAGGATTTGGCCGACTTCCTGGGGGCGCTGCGGGCTGCTCCCGCCGCAGGCGGTCCCCTGGCCGGCGAGCACTCGTTCCACCGCGGCGGTGACCTCGGGGTCTACGCCGAGGAGGCCGAGGAGGCGTTCGGCCGCCTCGAGCCGGGCCTCGCGGCAGGCGCGCTCGACGTGTTCGAGACGGCACTGACGACCCGGTGGACCGGTGACCCGGTGTGGTTCCACGGCGACGTCGCCACCGGCAACCTGCTCGTGCGCGACGAACGGCTCGCAGCCGTCATCGACTTCGGCACGAGCGGTGTCGGCGACCCGGCCTGCGACCTCGTCATCGCCTGGACCTTCCTGGCGGGTCGGGCCCGCGAGGTCTTCCGCGAGGCGATCGGGCTGGACGCCGACACGTGGGCACGGGCGCGCGGCTGGGCCGTGTGGAAGTCGGCGGTGGACCTGGACCGGGACGTCGACGCCAACCTGCGCATCCTGGGGGACGTCGTCGCCGAGCACCGCGCCCTCACGCGAACGGGTCGGTGATCTTCCTCAGCTCCACGAGGGTCGCGTAGAGCTCCTTGGCCCGTTGCACCCATGGGCTCAGAGGTCGAGCACGGTCCACAGGGTCGTGCCGTGCTCGGGGTCGACCTCGGTCCGCCCGGTCTCGGTGAACCCGAGCTTGGCCAGCACTCGCCGCGACGCGGTGTTCCAGTCCCAGACCGTGGCCCAGAGCCGCTGGAGTCCGTCGACCCGGGCGTGCTCGATGACGGCGAGCGCGGCCTCGGTCGCATAGCCCTGACCGTGGACGCGGCGCAGCAGCTCGAACGCCAGCTCCGGCTCGTCCCGCCCCTCGACCCCACCCTCGTCCCCACCCTGGGAACCGCGCCCGGAGTGGACCAGGCCGCAGTAGCCGATGACGTCGCCCTCGGCCCGGCGCTCGACGGCGAGCAGTCCGGTCGTCCAGACACCGTCGGTGCGGATCGGCTCCTCGAGCTCCGCGAGCGTCGGGTGGCCTTCCCCGTCGAGGCGCCGGTGCGTCGGAACCCGTGGGTCGCGCTCGGTCCACAGCTCTCGCTGAACGAACGCCTCCGAGACCCGCCAGGGCCGCAGCAGCAGCCGCTTAGTCGGCAGCAGGACGGACACGGACCCTCAGCCGGTGGCGCGCAGGTAGCGGCCGAAGTGGGGGACGGTGAACGCGATCCGGCCACGCTCGCCGGAGTAGATCAGCCCCTTCTTGAGCAGGGCGTCCCGCGCCGGTGAGAGTGACTGCGGCTTGCGGTCGAGCAGCGTGGCGACCGCCGAGGTCGGCACCGACTCGGTCTCGTCGACCTCCTCACCCGACTCGACCATCGCCACCGCGGCGTCGGCCATGGCCCGCAGGTACTCCCGCTCGGCCGGTGTCGCCCGCTCGAACCGCGACCCGAAGAACCCGACCGCCAGCTCGGCCTCCGCCTCGGGCGCCGCGACCTTGATGTCCTCGACGCTGATCGGCGTCCGCGGCGCCACGTCCCAGGCGACCTTGCCGTACGCCTGGACGAAGTACGGGTACCCGGCGGTCGCGGCATACATCGCCTCGAGGGCCTCGGGCGTGAAGGCGGCGCCCTCGTCCTCGGCGGGCACGACGAGCGCGAGGTCGGCCGCGCTGCGGTCGAGCCGGTCGATGCGCTGGTACCGGAAGAGGCGCTCGGAGTAGGACTTCGACGCGGACAGGACCGCCGGCAGGTGCGGCAGGCCGGCGCCGACGACGATCACCGGCAGGCCCGACTGCGAGATCTCGTGGCAGGCGGCGCAGACGGCGGAGACGTCCTCCGGGGTGAGGTCCTGCATCTCGTCGACGAAGATCGCCACGCCCTTGCCGACGTCGGCCGCGAGCCCACCCACGTCGGTGAGCAGCTCGACGAGGTCGATCTCGATGTCACCGGAGTCGGCGCGGCCCGTGACGGCGGGGGCGTCGATGCCAGGGTTCCACTTCTCGCGGAGCTTTGCGCCGGGAGCGGAGTCGCGCTGGGCGAACGCCTTGATCACGCCGAGCACGTGGTCGACGTCGTCGCCCTGCGGGTGGCCGAGCTCGCGGACTGCGACGTGCAGCGCGGCCGACAGCGGGCGGCGCAGGCCCTGGTCGGGGCGTGCCTCGAGCTTGCCGGTGCCCCAGTGCGCGCGGACCGCGGCCGAGCGCAGCGCGTTGAGCAGTACCGTCTTGCCGACGCCCCGCAGGCCGGTGAGGACGATGGAGCGTTCGGGCCGGCCTCGCGCGATCCGCTCCAGCACGATGTCGAACGCCTGGAGCTGCTCGTCGCGCCCCGCCAGCTCGGGTGGGCGCTGGCCGGCGCCGGGGGCATAGGGGTTACGGATCGGGTCCACGATCGCAGGGTATGCGTGTGTCTAGGGATATCCCGAGAGGCGCGGATACGTGCCGATCGTGTCGCGCTCGATGCCCGCGTATGCCGCTGTCTAGCCTCATCGCGATACTCACCGATACCCCGCGATCAAGGCCCGACGGTTCACGGTGAACACATGCCGTCGCTGCGCGTGCGCTCGGGCAGCGCCAACTGTTCACAGTGACGCTGGGCCGCGCGCTCAGCCCGCTTGCCCGGTCACCACGAGGCGCGACGGCCGATTGTCCGGAATGGCCCCTCGGCCGATGGTTCACAGGTACCGTCGGGCAGCACCCGCCCACCCCTTCAGGAGCCGCAAGATGGACGACGAGATCCAGCTGATCAGCGACGGCGACGGGTTGGCCGTTATCGGCGAGCAGGGTGCGGTCGAACGATTCCTCGCCTCGGAAGGCCTGGAGTCGAAGGATCTCGGACTTCCCCGGCTCAGCAAGGTCCTCCAAGCCGGATCCTCCTTCGCTTCGGTTGGCTCCGAGGTCGCCGCCAGCTCTGGGCGCTGGGTGAAGCTGACCAAGGAGTCAGCGAGGTTGATCGACAAACACGGCTTGACCGAGACCGCCAAGCACGTTCACTCGGGGGTCGTCCGGAACGACAAGGGACAGATCAAAGGCGTCCTGACATTCGCCAAGGGCGCTGGGGCGAAGAGTTTGACGAACCCAGCGCTGCTCGCCGGCGCTGCCGGCCTCATGGCTCAACTGGCCATGCAGCAGGCCATGAACGAGATCACGGACTACCTCGCCGTGATCGACGCCAAGGTCGACGACGTCCTCCGTGCCCAGAAGGACTCAGTCATCGCCGACATGATCGGCGTCCAACTGGTCATCGAGGAGGCCATGACCATCCGGGAGACGGTTGGACGTGTCTCGGACATCACGTGGTCCAAGGTGCAGGGCACCACTTGGACCGTCGCACGCACCCAGGCCTACGCCCTCGCTGAGCTCGACGCCCTCGCCAAGAGTGTCGAAAGCCAACGCAAGATCAGCGACCTGGTGGACAAGTCCCAAGAGGCTGACTCCAGGAGTCGCGAGTGGCTGGCGGTGCTGGCACGGTGCTTCCAGCTCCAGGACGCCATCGCGGTGCTGGAGCTGGACCGGATGCTCGATGCGGCACCCGAGGAGCTTGAACAGCACCGCGTTGGTCTCCGTATCGCCCGGGCGAACCGCCTCGACGCGATCGGGCAGACGACCGAGAACCTCGTGTCTCGCTTGGAGGCTGCGGCAAGCACTGCGAACGACAAGGTGTTGCTGCACCCCACCGGCTCCCGCGATGTCGTCCGGGCGAGCAACCACGTCGCGACCGCCGTCACTGATCTCCAGAGCAGGCTGGGCCTGGAGGGTGGACGGCAGTCGCTCGAGGCGCGGCGGTGGACTCAAGCGGCGGCCGACGCCAAGGACCGAGCGATCGAGCGAGGCGCCGGTGGCGCCGACGTCGCCCGGCGACTCGGCACGGACTCGCTACGCGTCGGCACCGAGTCACTGGGCCGCGCCAAGTCCGTGTCGGGCAAGTTGTCCGGTCGGATCGGCGAGCGCTCATTGCGTCGTCGCGGTAAGGACGAAGCCGAGCCTGACGAGGACTGACGCGCCTGCCGCTCGATTCAGCGGCGGGTGCGGCGGCGGATGATGTGGCCGACGACCGCGGGGATCCAGCCGGTCTCGCCGCGCATCCAGCGCCCGGCGACGAGGTTGTGCGGCACGACGACGAACGACCCCTTGAAACCCTCGGTCAGCGACAGGTCGGTGCCGAACACGTCGGTGACCACCTGCCAGTCGAGGTCGGTCTTGCGGTCGAGGTGGGAGCCGATGCCGATGGCGTACCGCTCCACGATGGCGGCGTGGTCGGGCCGGCTGTCCTCGTCGCCGGACGCCCACGCGGCATACGCCTTGTCGAGGCCCTCGCTCAGGGAGGAGAGGTCGTCGACGTCCACACCCTCCGCCTCGAGGTCCGCGAGTGCGGAGTCGATGCGGGCCTTCTCGTCGGGGCCGAGGCCCTTGACGATCGGCCGCAGCGACTCGCCGTCGTCGACGAGCTGGTCACCGGCCGAGGCGAGCTCGAGCTCCTCCACGGGCTCCGGCTCGGTGTCCGAGTCCTTGCGGCGACCGAACCAGGCCATCGTCGGCTACTTGACCGACGCGGTGCCGGAGTCGGCGGTCAGGGGCTTGCCGGCGGCCTCCCAGGCCTTCATGCCGCCGTCCACGTTCGCGACGTCGAACCCCTGCTGCGACAGCCAGGCCACGGCCCGGGCCGAGCGGCCACCGCCGCGACAGGTGACGGCGAGGGTCCCGGCGTCGGTATCGGGCAGCTCGTCGAGGCGGGCGGGGAGGTCACCCAGCGGGATGTGCACGGCGCCCGGGGCGTGGCCGGCGTCCCACTCGTCCTGCTCACGGACGTCGAGCATGACGGCGTCGTCGGCGACTTCGGACACGGACACCTGGGGGATGTTCATGGCCGCCATCCTGCCACCGCCGCCCCACGCTCGCCGAGGCATGTCAGGGCGGCCGCGGCTAGGGTCGGACGCATGACTGAACAGGTGCCTGTCGGCCACACCCCGGACCGTGGTCTCACGATCACCCTGAGCACGCCGTTCGTGGAGTCGCTGAGCCCCGAACAGCTCGACCACTACGTCCGCACGGTCGTCGCCCTCGGCGAGGCGGCCGACGACGGCGCCTCCCCGTCGGACCTCGCCTCGCGCCTCAAGGAGGCCCTCGAGGCCGGCGGCGTCCAGCTGCCGCCCACCTCCTACGACCGACTCGGTGAGCAGCTCACAGAGTCCAGCGGGGCCCCGCTGTCGATCATCACCGACAAGGACCAGCTCCTGTATGGCGAGGAGGACGCGACCGCCGCGGCCCACCGCCCCTCCGTCCCCGACCACGCCGACCCCGACGCCGAGGGCCGCCCCACCTACTCCTGATCGCCTGCCGCTGTGGACCACCCCGATCCGTTGCAGGTCCGTTGGATCCACGGGTCGGAGTCGGCGAAGCACAACACCGACCCCGACCTGCAGGTCCACTGGCACGACGACGCCACGGTGATCCTGCGGCAGAACAAGGCGATCAACTACGAGGCGCCGTTCCTGTTCCTGCTGTTCGGCCGTGAGCGCGCCCTGCTGCTGGACACCGGCGCGACGGCCGAGGCCGCGCTGTTTCCGTTGCGCGACACGGTCGATGCGCTCGTGGACCAGTGGCTGCAACGCCATCCGCGTCCCGGGTACGAGCTGCTGGTCCTGCACACCCACTCGCACGGTGACCACGTCGCGGGGGACGGCCAGTTCGCCGACCGTCCTGACACCACGGTGGTCGACCCCGATCGCGAGTCGATCCACGGCTTCCTGGGGCTGACGTCGGACCTGGACCACTCGGCCCGGCTCGACCTCGGTGGTCGGGTGGTCGACTGCCTCGCGAGCCCGGGCCACGACGCGGCAGCGGTGACCTACTTCGACGCGCGGACGGGATTCCTCCTGACCGGCGACACGGTCTACCCGGGGAGGCTCTACGTCGAGGACCGTGATGCGTTCGCGCAGACCATCGACCGGCTCGTCGCGTTCGCCGACACCCACCCGGTGAGCCACGTGGTCGGATGCCACATCGAGATGAGCACCACTCCGGGCGTCGACTACCCGATCCGCACGACGTTCCAGCCGGACGAGCCGCCGCTGGAGATGACCGTCGACCAGCTCCGTGACGTCCAGCGGGCGGTGGCGCAGGTCGGTGACCGACCCGGCCGCCACGTCTTCGACGACTTCGTCCTGCAGGTCGACGCTTAGAGACAGCCCCGTATGGCGTCGATGAGCGCCTTCCAGCGCGGATCGCCGTCCGGGCCGATGTTGCGCATCAGGCTGGTGACGTAGCCGAACCCGACCTCGTGCTCCGGGTCGGCGATGCCGAGACGAGCGCCGGCGCCGGTGTGCCCGAAGGACGTCGGGCCGAAGCCGGGCATGCTGGCCGAGGCCAGCTGGTAGCCGAGGCCGAACCGGATGTCGGGGCCGGCCGTGCCGCTCTCGACCAGGGTCTCGACACCGTCGGTCTGAGGTCGGGTCACCGTTGCCCGGGTCTCTTTGCTGATGAGCCGGACGCCGCCCACGGGGCCGAGCAGCGCGGCATACATCGTGGCCAGGGCGCGGGCGTCGGTGATGGCACCGATGGCGGGACGTTCGGCGGCGTAGTGCTCGCGGACCTCGTCGGGGTCGTCGAAGTCGGGGTCCATGGGCGGGTTCTCGTGCAGGAACGCCTGCCGCTGCGCAGCATACGAATTGGGGTCTGGCGCCGAGTCGTCGTCGGGGGTCATCGGGCTCTGCTGCTCCCAGAGGCCGGGCACCACGCGGGGGACGAGCTCGGGCGGCAGCCCCATCCAGAGATCGACGCCGAGGGGTTCGGCGATGAGGGTGCGCACGTGCTGGGCGATGGACTGCCCACTGGCGCGCTTGACGATCTCGTCGAGCAGCGTCCCGTACGTCACCGGGTGGTAGGCCATCGCGGTCCCCGGCTCCCAGAGGGGAGTCGCACCGGCCAGGGCCGCGGTCACGGCTGGCCCACGGTGCAGGTCGAGGCCTTGCAGGCCGGTGCCCAGCGGCGGGTAGGGCAGGCCAGCGGTGTGGGAGGCGACCATGCCGAGGGTGACGTGGTCCTTGCCTGCGGCGGCGAACTCGGGCCACCAGGTCGCAACGCGTTCCTCGGGGTCGAGGACACCGCGCTCGAGGAGCATCGCCAGCACGGTCGCGGTGACACCCTTGCTGCACGAGGCGACCATCATCAACCCATCTGCGGGCATGGGCCGGTGGTTGAGCTCGTCCGTGCCGCCCCAGAGGTCCACGACCGTTCGGCCGCGATGCAGGACAGTGACGGCTGCCGCGCCGTCGCCCGGATCGGTGAAGTTGCGGCGGAACGCGTCGGCGACGGGGCCGAAGTCCTCGGCGACGTACGGCTCGGCGGAGCTGGTCATGGTTGCGACCCTAGGCCTCTCTCGGGTGCTGGCGTCCGGCGTCGTCGAGCCCGCCGTCGGGTGTGGGAGTGGGCTCAGCTGGAGGTGTCGCCGAGCTCGCGGTCGGCCCGCGCGAGCCAGGCCAGGGCCCGGATGCTCTCCCAGGTGCCGGGCTTGGCCCCGTCGGCCGCGGCGTGCGCCGCGGCGAGCAGGCGCGGACCGTCGGGGAGGTCCTTGGCCTCGATAGCCAGCACCGCCAGCGTCTCCACGCTCTCCCACGTGCCGGGCTTGAGCCCGGCGGCGGCGTCGAGCGCACGCTGCAGCGGGGGTCGTCCGTCCACGGGCTTGGCCATCGGCTCTCCCTGGTGTCTGTGGTCTTTCGGTGGGTGACCTAAGCCTGTCAGGTGCGGTTGGTGGCGACCCACGCATCGAGTGACTCCAGCACCGTGTCGACGACACTGTGCTTGGGCTCGAAGCCGAGGAGGTCCTTGGCCTTGGCCATCGAGAACATGGGCGCGCGGCCGATGTGCTCCATCGTGGCCTGGGCCGCCTCGGGGTCGACGCGCTTTTCGAACTCCGCCCACGGCGCGAACTCGAGCTTGGGCTCGTGTCCGAAGTGGCGGGCGACGAGCTCGGCGTACCCGCGCAGGGTGAGCGCCTCGGTGCAGACGCTGTTGAAGCTCTCGCCGATGGCCTGGTCCGGGTGCTCCAGGCAGGCCTGGTGCAGGCCGGCGACGTCCTCGGCGTGGACGTGGTGGATCGTCTCTCCGCCACGGTCGGGCAGCAGACAGGAGCCGTCCTCGCGGAGGCGGTCGATGACGCCGGGGTCGAGGTTGCCCTGCGGGTTGATCGCCATCCAGCCCGGGCCGGAGATGTGGCCGGGGTGCACGACGCTGGCACGGACCCGGTCCTGGCCCTTGAGGTACTGCTCGACGGCGAGCTTGTTGACGCCGTACTCGCCGTAGGGGTGCTTGGGAGCGTCTTCCTTGGTCGGCACTAGGGCACTCGCGCCGTAGGACCAGACGGTGCCGGTGTGGATGAGGTGCTGCCCGTCCAGGGCGTCCACGAGCTGACGCGCCTGGTCGGGGGTGAAGCAGGTCAGGTCCATCACGGCATCGGGCTTCAGGCCTGCGACCGTGGTGCCGAAGGTGCCGTCACGCTCGGCGGCTTCGCGGTCGCAGACGACCATCTCAGTGTCTTGCCAGCGGTCATCGTCGCGGTACGCCTTCTGCGTTCCCCGGCTGATCACCACGGTCTCGTGCCCTGCCTCGACCAGGCTGGGCGCCAGGTAGGTGCCGATGTGTCCAGTCCCGCCGATGACGACTACGCGCATGCCTCGACGCCTTTGGTTGGGGGCCACGAAGGCCAGCGTGGAAGACTCAGCCGAGTAAGCACTTTTCTTCTCGTGCGCCCGCGGACGGCCACGGGCGCAGGGCGCGACAATAGATCTTTTTGCAAGAATTGATCCCGAATGCCGCAACTGTACGTAGAGCCTGATTGGTACGCCACATCAATTTGGCAAGCTCGCTCGCTAGCGACCCGTGGCGGACGCCTGAGCAGGAACAGCTGAAAGCGATGGGGCTGATTGCGCCCACGCACGGAGGCCTTCCCCGGTCGCAGTTGAGCCAAGACGCGCGCCGACATCCGAGCGACTCCCAATTCAGTGATACCTCACTCAAGCCAGTCCGTGCCGGACGTATCGACTTCAGCGCCGCACGCGCGAAGGCGCTCAGCGACGATCTTTTTCGCACGGGCCGACCCGTCGTAGCGAACAACGTGACGACCCGAAATGTCGCTAAACGATTTGACACTTCCCGCCTCGACTAGCAGCGTTGACGATTTATCAAGAGCATCGGCAATACCCGCCTCGTAGAAGACGTTCGGCCTCGCCTGACGGCGAAGCTCCGTCTCCTCGGCACCGTCACCGGAACCTACCAATTCGGGAGAAAGGCGGACTTCATCATCGGGGGTGAAAAGGACCAAGGTCGCCCCGCAGGTCGCCATGCCGGCCTGGACGATATCTCCAATGTATGGCGAAGCTACACCTGTCATTCCCACCGCCATTTCCCATTCCAAGACACTTAGACCCAGACGGCGCAGTAGACCCTTGATCTCCGCGGCATACGCCGCATTCCGGCCATGCACCACAAATATCTTTCGCGCGTCGCGTTCCACCGTGAATTGCCCCTTCGATGCCTCAATGAGTATCTTCTCAAGCCGATCAACCACCTGATACGTTACATCCTCTGCGAGCGTAGCCAACCCCGCGAAGGCCTCATCCTTCTTCGCCTGCACGCCTAGAGAGATCAGCTTCTGTGAATTCTCCAGAGCGGTACGAAAAGGCACTTCGGTATGAATAACGTGCAATGAACTCGACCGTATTGACGCCAAGCTCTCAGAGAGAGAGTCGCTCGGCATCAATGGACGTAACACGCTAAAAACTAAGGCATCGGAGTTGAGGTCAACGCTAACAATACGTTGGCCGTCAACGGTGTATCGGGCGTGATAATAGCCCGAGTCAGTCATTAGGCCCACGCGTTCCCGCGGGAGTAGAGCGAGGGCCAGATGTCTGCTTGCCGGATGGGCGTGGTGTATCTCGACACCGTAAGGCCGGCCTGTACACGCGACCAACGGAGAAAGACTGACCACTCTCGCCCAGAACCCCGCAGTACTTCAGCATATCTACGACGGTCCTAGTCTCCCGCATAGAATCGGTATCGCCGAAAAAGCGCTTCCCCAAGTCCCTGATCGACCCATAGCGATAAGGACCATATTCCAGGCGCTCGACGAAATTGCGGGTCGACGGAAACTCTGCGTAAACATACGAATGGAGTCTATTCTCGCTGAGTTGCACCCATGCTGCATGGAGCGCCTTATTAGAGAGTACCGGACCGCTGTGTGGAAGGTGCGCAATTCTGCCGTCTTCGCAGATTCGTCGCTGCTGCACTATCGCCAGTCGCAAGTAAGCGAGAACATTACGGGCAGCAAACTTCCCAGATCCATCGGTGGTGTCGTAAAAGTATGCACCGTAGACGTCTAGGAAATTAGGCCGCCTCTTGTTGTTACTATTGAGTCGCTCCTTGGGGAGAATGTGGGCCATAACCGCGGGCAAGGTTTCTTCTCCCAGGTCATGTTGATGCGACTCCTCGCCAAGAATCTCATTGAAGCGCTCTGACCGCATGAATCTCCTAGCTATCAGCAGACTCATATCATGTGCGTTCATGTTGAGTCTTAGAACGGGAACCTTATCGAGGTTTCGCAAACCGGCCCCCAAGGTTGCCCGATCCAGGATATCGCTCCTTAAAAACATCTTGGATTTTAGTCTCGCACTAACTCGCGCCAAGTATATGTGCGCCCGCAGAAGCCCTCGCAGCACCGTCTGCTCGAGTTGTGGCTTGGCAAACGTAACATCGTCGAGGCGATCATAGGCGACCCATATGCTTCGATCATTCCGCACGAGTTGCTCATCGATCTCTCGTATAAGGGACTGCGCAAACTGAATATTGTTTATGTTGACGTCACGCATGATTCGCCCCGAGGAAACCCAGATAGCCACCTCTGACTCCTGACTATCAGTCGGAAGTCCAGCTCTCACTAATTCTGCATGTACAGCCGAACACTCGCCGAGTCTGAGCAGGAAATATGCGGCCGTGAGCGCCGTATGAAGCACCCACCGCTCAAGGTAGTAGTCCTCTAGGGCGTCACCAGTTAGCTGCCCAGGAACATCCGTTTCGTATATCACGGGTCCGCGTGACGGCTGGGCATGGCAAATGTCGACTCGAGGAGGCGGCGCCTTCGCGCCCATCAAGAGCAGTGCGCTTTTCCCGCTCCCTTTAATTCCGGTGATCAAATCGCATCGCCCCGAAAGAAACTCGTCAAAGTCGGCGGTGCGAACGAAACTCTCTGCGAGCGCAGGGTCCACCTCAGCGACTTCGTCACCAAGGTCGATACTCAATAGCAGCTCCGAGTACGTGTGCGATTCCCTGCGCAAAGCCATGGCATCCCCTAAGTCCCAGCACCGCTTATCTAGCCAGATGCTAGCGATCACACCCCTGTTGCGGGTCCTAGGAACATAAGTGCCTCGGCACACGCCTCGAGCCGACCAAGTCTTGCGCTGACCTACGAGAAGGTCTCTCGGGTCCTCCAGCTCTCCTACGCCCATCCTCAGACGAGTTCGCCGCTCTTCCTCGCCAGGTACGCGCGCTCGGCGACGTTCTGCGTCGAGCTGATGGCGGCGGCATACGCGTCCTTGGCCTCGGCACTGCGGCCGAGCCGGCGCAGGAGGTCGGCACGCACGGCGTGCCACGGGTGGTAGCCCTCGAGCGGTAGCCGGTCCACCAGCGCCAAGCCGACCGAGGGTCCGTCCAGCTCGGCGACGGCGACGGCCCGGTTGAGGGCGACGATCGGTGAGGGGTCGAGGCGGACGAGCTGGTCGTACAACGCGACCACCTGCGACCAGTCGGTGTCCGAGGCAGAGACAGCGGACGTGTGGACGGCGTTGATCGCGGCGAGCAGCTGGTAGCGGCCGGGCCGGTTCAGCGCGAGGCACTCACGCACCAGCGCGTGCCCCTCCGCGATCAGCGCGCGATCCCAGCCCCCACGGTCCTGTTCGTCCAGCGGCACCAGGACACCGCCGCGCACGCGGGCCGAACGGCGCGCCTCGGTGAGCAGCATCAGGGCCAGGAGCCCCATCACCTCCGGCTCGGAGGGCAACAACAAACGAAGCACCCGGGTCAGTCGGATCGCCTCACCCGTCAGCTCCGAGCGCACGGGCGACCCGTCACCGCTGGCGAGGTACCCCTCGTTGAACACGAGGAACAGCACGGTCAGCACCCCACCCAACCGATCGGGCAGGTCCGAAGCAGAAGGCACGCGGTAGGGCACGTTCGCCGCAGCGATCTTCTTCTTGGCGCGGGTGATCCGTTGCGCCATGGTCGTCTCGGGGACGAGGAACGCCTGCCCGATCTCCGCCACCGTCAGGCCACCGAGAAGCCGCAGGGTCAGGGCGATCCGCGCCTCCGGCGCGAGCGCCGGGTGGCAGCAGGTGAAGAGCAGTCGGAGCCGGTCGTCCTCGACCACTCCGACGGGTGAGTGGGGTGTGTCGTCGTACGTCATCAGGGCCGCCTGGTGCTTGGCGTCGCGCTGGCCTTCGCGGCGGATCCGGTCGATCGCGCGGTTCGCGGCGGTGGTGGTGAGCCAGCCGCCGGGGTTGGGGGGAGTGCCCTCGGACGGCCACTTCTCCAATGCGACCACGAGGGCCTCGCCCGCTGCGTCCTCGGCGAGGTCGATGTCGCCGAACCGGCGGACGAGCGAGGCGATGAGGCGGCCGTACTCCTCGCGGAAGACCCGCTCGACAGCCGCCCCGTCGCCTCCGGACGGCCGGTCGGCCACGTGGTGTGAGCCCCCGTGGTCGACCGTGCCGTCCTGCGTCATACCCGGATCCGTCACGTGGACCGGCTCAGGCCAGGCCCTCGAAGGGACGGACCTCGACCTTGCCCCGGCAGGCCTTCGAGCCGTCGGCAGCGAGCTTGAGCGCGACGTCCAGGTCGGGGGCATCGATCACCCAGAACCCGCCGATGTACTCCTTGGACTCCAGGTACGGCCCGTCGGTGACCACCGGCGCGTCACCGGTGTTGTCGACGACGGTCGCCGTGGTCGCCTGCTGCAGACCACCGGCGAACACCCAGTAGCCGTCGGCCTTGAGCTGGTCGTTGAAGGCCCCCGTCGCGGCGAACGCCTTCTCCATCTCCTCCTTCGAGCCGTACTCGCCGAACTCGTTGCGCTCGGCCGGGCCGTGGACGGAAAGCAGGTAGTGCGTCATGTCGATCTCCTTGGTCCGGGGCAGTCCCTGTGGCCGCCTCTCACCCTCACCACGAACGGGCTCACGTCGATACGACAACCTGCCACAGAATTTCTTTCGATCGCCCTGGGACGGGCGTCCACCACGGTTTTGGTGTCCGAGCCCGTGGGTAGCGTCCCTCGCATGGATCGCCCCATCCCGCGCTTCGCCACGACCGTCGGCGTCCTCTGTCTCGTGCAGTTCGTCGACGTCCTCGGCGTCACCGCGGCGATCGTGGCGATCCCCTCGATGCTCGAGGGAGTCGGGGCCGGGAATGCCGCCGCCGGACCGATCGCGACCGCCTACGCGATGTTCTTCGGTGGGCTCCTCGTGGTCGGCGCGCGGCTCGGCCACCGGTACGGCCACGTGCGGGTGCTGCTCGCAGGACTGGCCGTCTTCGCCGTCGCCGGCGCCCTGGGTGCGGTGGCCGGCGAGGCGTGGCAGCTCGTCGTGGCGCGCGCTGCGCAGGGCACGGCCTCGGCGCTCACCGTGCCCGCGGCGCTGAGCCTGCTGCTCGCCTCGGCCTCCGACGCGGGGGAGCGATACAGGGCCCTGGGCCTGTGGAGCGCCGCGGGAGCCGCAGCCGGGGCCAGCGGCCTCTTCGTCGGTGGACTGTTCACTCAGCTGCTCGGTTGGCGGTCGATCTTCTGGGTCAACGCGCCGCTGGCCGTCGGCCTGGCAGTCGGGGTGCTGGTCTGGGTGAAGGTCCGACCGGTCCAGGACCGCACCGCCTCGCTCGACCTCGTGGGGGCGCTGCTGCTCGTCACCTCGGTCATGGGTCTCGTGCTGGGCACCGCCCTGGTCCAGGACCCCGACCAGCGCGGTCGCGGGCTGGGCGTCGTCGGTGCCGGGGTCGCCCTCGGCGCCGCACTGGCCGTCTGGCTGCGCCGCGCCCGTCAGCCCCTTGTCGAGCCGTCAGCGCTGCGACGACCGCGGCTGCGGCTGGGCACCCTGGGTTCGTTCGTCAACACGGCCACCACCAGCTCGACCGCCGTCCTCCTGACGCTGCACCTCCAGCGCCGCCTCGGGTTCAGCGCGTTCGAGGCAGGCCTCACCCTGCTCTGCCTCAGCCTCGCCGTGGTCGTGGGGTCGACGACGGCTCCGCGCCTCGTACGCACCGGCGGACCGCGACGCCCCGCCGTCCTGGGCCTCGCGCTGCTGGCCCTCGGCAACCTCGTCACTGCAGCCACCATCATCGGCGGAGGAGGCAGCACCGGTGGCACGCTCGCAGGCACGGTCACCGGACTGCTGCTGCTCGGGGCAGGCCTCGGGCTGTCGTCGGTCGCCTGCAACGACATCGGCACCGACCTGCCCGAGGACGAGGTCACCACCGCCACCGGGGTGCTCAACACCGGAGCGCAGCTCGGCAGCGCCATCGGCGTCGCGATCCTCCTGCTGCTCGCCTCCCCGGGGACGTATGGCGCGGTGCCGGCTGCCGCGGTCGCCGTCCTCGTCGCCGGGGCCACCGCCCTCGTCGCAGCCCGGGCCGTGGCGCGGTGGCGGTTCGCCTGACGGTGGTGCGCCGGCTCGCTGCCGAGCGCGGCCTCGCCCCTCCCCGCATGATGGACAGCAGGCGTCAGCACCGGGCTGTCGTCACGAGGCGCGGAGACCCACGTGAGTGACACCACCCCAGGCCAGGACAGCATCAAGATGTCCCCCGAGGAGGAGCAGGCGGCGCTCGAGTCGCAGCAGACAGACGAGGAGACCGAGCCCGCCGACGAGGGCGTCGGCGCGCACACCGACAACCAGGACGACCCCCGCCACACCGAGAACTAGGCGCTGCTGCCCCGGGACGCCGTGAACCCTGCCCCCGACCGCGGGCGCAGCCACGCCGGGGGTCAGCGACTGGCTCGTGCCAGGGGAGTGCCGTCGAGCGCACTGCGGAAGGCCACGAGCGAGTCGAAGACCTGCAGCACCCCAGCCTCCTGCAGCTCCCCGACCGAGAACCCTCCGGTGCGGACCCCCAGGGTCGGGATGTTGAGCTTGGCAGCCGCCTGCGCGTCGTAGACCGAGTCGCCGACCATGATCCCGCTCGCGCCCTCGACCTTGGCCAGCGCGGTTACCACGAGGTCGGGCTCGGGCTTGCTCTGCTCCACGTCGTCCGAGGTGGTCCAGGCGTCGGCGAGCGACTTGCCGTCGATGAGGTCGAGGAACGTCTCCACGTGCTCGGTCTTCCCAGAGCTCGCCAGCACCAACCTGAAGCCCCGCCGCTTGACCTCGACGAGCAGCTCGTGGGCCCCTTCGAACGGCTGGACCTCCCCGATCAGCCGGTCGAACTCCTCCGCCCACGCCTCCCGCAGGTCGTCCCCGTGCTCCTCCTCGACCTCGCGGCCGGCGACCATCGAGACGAACTGGTCGCCCCCCATACCGATGCCGCGGTGCAGCCGCCAGATCGGGCGGGTGATGTCGTAGCGCCGCAGGGCGCGGAACCACGCGACCGCATGCTGGTAGTTGGTGTCGACGAGCGTGCCGTCGACGTCGAAGATCGCCGTGTCTGCCATGCCCTGTTCCTACCCCGTCGCGCCGGGGGCACACCTTTTCAGCCGGCCCAGAACTCCCGCAGCGCCGGCACCGTGGCCTTGCCCTTGACCATGTGGGTCTGGCCGGGCAGCTCCACCAGCGTCCCGTGGGGGAGCGCCGCGGCGAGCGCCGCCTGCCCGTTCTTCATGTACTCCGGGCTCTTGCCACCCACGATGACCAGCACCGGGACGCCGACCTCGGACAGCCAGCCGTCCGGCAGCGGCTCACCCTGCTGGTGCTCCAGGACGAGCGCGTAGTCGTTCGGCAACGTGTGCGCGACGCCGCAGAGCTTCTTCCACACCGGCATCAGCCGCATCATCACGACGCCGAACGCCGGCACGCCGACCGTGCGCATGAACAGCTGCACCGCCTCACCCCGCTTCCCCGCCTCGACCAGCACCTGCGTCCGTGAGCCCAGGTCGGGGTCGTTGGGCGCGTGGGTGTCGTCCACGATGAACGGCGCCTCGTACAGCGCGACCTTCCCCGTCGCGACCCCCGCCTGCAACGCCTCGAGGACCAGCACCGCACCGGACGACGCCCCGACGACGAGCGCGTCCGGGCCCGCGACCTCGAGCACCGCCACGAGGTCCTCCACCTCCCGCTCCACCGTGTATGCCGTGGAGCCGGGTCCGCTCTCACCGCGCCCCCGGCGGTCGTACGCGAAAACCGCGTGGTCCCGCGACAGCAGGGGGATCAGGGACTTGGCGGTGCCCATCGAGCGCTGGCAGAGGGCGCCCTCCACCACGACGACGGCTGGCCCGGTGCCGGTCACGTCGTAGGCGATGCGCGTCCCGTCGGCGGACGTGACGAAACGGGTGCTCGTGGTCGTGGCGGTCACGGTGCTCATGGTGTCTCCTGGTTCGGGCGCGTGAGGGGCTGTGACCGTGCGTCGAACGGGTCAGCCGGATTTCGACATGCGTGCGCGGTTTTCCTCGGCCCGTCGCTCCAGCACCGAGCGCTCGGCGTCGTTGCGCGACCGAGCGCCCGCGTCGGCGAACGCCGAAGCCGCCTCACCGTGGCGCCCGGCCAGCTCGAACAGGTCTCCTCGCACACTCGGCAGCAGCGGCGAGTCACCCAGCTGGGCGGCACCCGATGGGTCGACCGCCTCGAGCACCGCGAGACCCGCCTCTGGGCCGAACGCCCGGCCGTGGGCGACCGCGCGGTTCACCTCGACGACCGGTCCGGGCGCGGCCTGCGCCAGCACGTCGTACAGCCTTGCGATCTGGCGCCAGTCGGTGTCCTCGGCTCGGCGGGCGCGGGCGTGCTGGGCGGCGATCGACGCCTGGAGGAAGTACTTGCCGACCGGCCTGCCGCGGGCTGCGAGCGCACGGGCACCAGCCAGCGCGGCCTGACCGCGCCGGATCAGCTCCTCGTCCCAGCGGGTCCGGTCCTGCGACTCGAGCAGCACCGGCACCCCGGCGTCGTCCACGCGCGCCGAGGCGCGGGACCCCTGGAGCTCCAGCAACGACTGGAGACCCAGCGTCTCGGGCTCGGTGGGGGCGAGGGCAGCGAGCATCCGCGCCAGCCGGATACCCTCGTCCGCGAGGGCGGGACGCATCCAGTGCTCACCGGCCGCGGCGGCATACCCCTCGTTGAAGATCAGGTAGATCACGGCCATCACGTCGTCGAGGCGCTCGACCCGCTCCGCACCGGTCGGGAGGTCGAACTCGGCGTGCGCCTGCGAGAGCGTCTTCTTCGCGCGCGAGATGCGCTGGCCCATCGTGGTCTCGGAGACGAGGAAGCCGCGGGCGATCTCCCCGGTGGTGAGGCCCCCGACGAGGCGCAGGGTCAGGGCGGCGCGTGACTCCGCGCTCAGCGACGGGTGGCAGGACAGGAAGATCAGGCGCAGGACGTCGTCCTCGATGTGGTCGACCTGGGCGTCGAGGTCGGGCACCTGCTCCTCCTCTCCCAAGGCATGACCGAGCTCCTCGGTCTTGCGGCGGAGGTTGTCGGCCCGGCGGAAGTGGTCGACGCCGCGCCGCTTGGCCGTGGTCATCAGCCACGCCGCCGGGTTGTCCGGCACCCCGGTCGCCGGCCACTGCTCGAGGGCGGCGACGAGGGCGTCCTGAGCGAGGTCTTCGGCGAGCTCGACGTCGCGCGTCATACGGGTCAGGGCTCCGACGAGCCGCGCCGACTCCGCGCGCCACGCGGTGGTGATCGCCTCGGTGGTCGGCGTCTGGACTGGCACGCCCCGAGACTACGAGGCCGGGTGTCACATGCCATGTGACACCCGGCCACGGACCGGATGCCGCGACGGTCCAGGGACCGAATGCCGCGGAGGCCGCGGCATCCGGGCCGTCGCGTCCTCTCAGGCGTCAGCCGCCTCCGGCGGTCCGTCGGAGATCTGACGCATGGTCGCGACCATCGACACGTCGGGCCAGTGCGTCGCGTGCAGCTCGGCGAACTCCTGCTGACCGGCGATGGCCTCCTCGACGGTGTCGTACTGCATGATCGCCCAACCCCCGACGACCTCCTTGGACTCGGCGTAGGGGCCGTCGACGCGGGAGGTCTCGCCCTTGCGGACGACGAAGTTCACCGCGTCCTCGGTGCCGTACAGGCCGCCGCCGTCGAGGAAGACGCCCTTGGCAGCCTGCTCACCGATGTAGGTGTCCATCGCGTCCATCAGCGCCTGCGGCGGCGCGCCGATGCCCTCTTCCATCCTGACGAATCCCATGAAGCGAGGCATGTCACTGGTCCTTCCGGTGTGGGTGTCACTGCTCTGTCACGCGTACGTCGAACAGCGAACCAGTTCTTCGACATCGGGATGGAGAACTTTCTCGACGAACTTCTCGGGCAGCCGGGCTACGTTGGACCGGTGGAGCACCCCGAACCCGTCCGCGTCGTCCGTGAGGCCGAGCTGCTCGAGGCGGACCCGACCGCGGGGATGGTGCGTCGGCGCGCGTTCGAGGTCCCCGGGCTGTGGGCCGGCCAGGTGGTGACCGAGCCCGCCGCCGTCTCGGGCTGGCACCACCACGACTCCAACGTCTCGATGCTCTACGTCGTGCTCGGGGTGCTGCGGCTCGAGTGCGAGGGGGTCGAGGGCTGGGTCGATGCGGTCGCGGGCGACTACGTGCAGGTCCCCGCGTTCACGGTGCACCGGGAGTCCAACCCCGGGCGGGAGCCGTCCCTGGCTGTGATCGCCCGGTCCGGCGCCGGCATCCCGACGGTCAACGTGGAGCAGGCCCCGCCCCCGCACGCCTGAAGTGCCGCTCCAGCTCCTCGTATGCCGCCTGGTCGAGGAACCCGGCAGGGTCCGCGACGAGGTCGTGCTGGATGCGGCGCCGCGCCACCGCGTAGACGGAGGACCCCAGGGCGTGCTCGAGGTTGCGGGCGTACCAGCGCGGGAAGGCGCGGACGCCGAGACGCTGCACGGTGCTGACGACGATGCCCGGCCGCCCGCGACGGGCCCAGAACCCTGCCGCCAGACCGAGGACCCACGCCAGAACGACCGCGAACACCATGACCGACACCGTCCCGACGATCTCGTCGCTGGCGAAGTTGTCCAGGACGCTGAGCAGCTCGCCGTAGACCCTCGCGAAGTCGATGTCGAGGCTGCCGACCTGGCGCAGGAACGGTGCGACGCCCTCCGCCTTGTCGGCCAGCTGCTGGATCGAGTCGAGGCCCGGCTTCTGCGACCACGCCGCCTGCAGGTGGTCCTTGGCCGCCGGGAGCGTGTCCAGGACGTTGGTGGGTCGGATGCTCTTGACCGAGTCCCACGCCTGGTTGACCTCGCCGTAGGTCGTGGTGATCTGGCCCAGGGTCTCGGAGCTGGCCCGAGCGGCCGTCTCGAGCTGGCTGGCATCGGGGGCGTTGGCGTTGACGTAGTCCAGGGTCGTCTGGATCTGCTCTCGGTGGTCGACCACGTACTGCGCCTCATCCCACCGCTGACGGAGGTTCGGCACGGCATGCACCGCGTCGTAGGCCTTGCCGCCGGCCGTCTCGCTGTCGCTGAGGGCGGCGCTCAGTGCGGCCGCCGCGCCATACGCCTTGATCCCGAACTCGGCCACGACACCGACGGCGCGCCGCCCCAGCTCTGCGGGCCGGCGGTAGAGCGGGACCAGCTTCGTGGCGGGGGTCATGCGGGGCCACCTGTGGGTCGGGCGATCTCGTGCAGCTCGACCGAGGCCAGCTCGCCACCCTCGACGACTGCGGTCATGTACGTGCAGAACGGCTGTCGGCGACGGTCGGTGGGCGAGCCCGGGTTCAGCAGCCGCAGCCCGCGCGGCGTGGTCGTGTCCCAGGGGATGTGGCTGTGCCCGAAGACGAGCACGTCGAGCTCCGGGTAGGCCGCGTCGCAGCGGGCCTCGCGGCCGGTCGACTGTCCGGTCTCGTGCACGACCCCGAACCGCAGGCCCTCGACCGTCAACGACGCGAACTCGTGCAGTCGGTCGCGCAGCACCCCGTGGTCGTTGTTGCCCGCGACGCCGACGAGACGCGCGGCTCGTGACACCAACGCGTCGAGGGTCGCCACGTCCACCCAGTCGCCGGCGTGGACCACGAGGTCGACCTCATCGACCGCTGCCCACACGACCGCGGGCAGGTCCTTGGCCCGCTTGGGCAGGTGGGTGTCGGCGAGCAGGAGCAGCCGCGTCGTCATGCCCTCAGTCAACCCGGTCCGGTCGACGACGGCGCGCGGGCGAGACGTCGCGACGCGCCCGTCGAGATGCCTCCCGACGACGGCACGGCGCGCGTTCAGACGTCCTGCCGGGCGACGAAGTCGGCCCCGACCATCTGCTCCGCCGCGGCGAGCACCTCCTCGTCGGACAGGTCCTCGGTGCGCATCCGCTCCACGGCCGCGGCGTACGCGGGGGTCGGCGCCTGGAGCTCGAGGGCAATGCCGTCGGGGTCCCTGAAGTTCAGGTGGTGGCCCAGGGGCATGTCCTGGATCGGCGAGTGCTCCACCCCGAGCTCGGCGAACCGACGCTCCCACTCGACGAGCTCCTCGCGGCTGCCCGCCGCCATCCCCACGTGGTCCAGCCCGGGGTTCGCCTCGTCGAACCGCGCACCGCTGCTCCCGTCGTGCCGGACCAGGGCGATGGTGAAACCCGTGCCTTTGTGAATGCAGACCCGCGCGGTCCCGGTGTCGAGGACGGCGAGGAACCCCAGCACCTGCGTGTAGAAGCGCTGGCTCGCGTCGAGGTCGGTCACGCTCAGCGAGACGTGGTTGAGGCCGGAGAAGCTCGGCATGGTGGTCCTCCTCACCGGGGGAGACCGAGCCTGTCGGCCCCGCGACTGACGGACCAGCGTCCGCCCCGGCGGGGCCCGCCGTCAACGCCCGGGCGCCGCGGCCGTGCCCGGACGACGCGTCTGCCTACTTCAGCAGGCGGGACATGCGGCGGTCGGCGAGCGGCTTGCCACCGGTCTGGCAGGTCGCGCAGTACTGCAGTGACGAGTCCGCGAACGACACCTCACGCACCGTGTCACCACAGACCGGGCACTCGAGCCCGGTCCGGCCGTGCACGCGCATCCCGGCCCGCTTGGCGTCCTTGAGCTCCTTCGCCGGTTTGCCGGACGCAGCAGCAACGGCACCGGCGAGCGTGTCGCGCAGCGCGGCATACAGGCGGTCCACGTCCTCCGACGAGAGCTTGGCGGCCATCGCGAACGGTGACATCTTCGCGACGTGCAGGATCTCGTCGGAGTAGGCGTTGCCGATGCCGGCGATGAACCCCTGGTCGCGGATCAGCCCCTTGATCTGCGAGCGCCGTCCGTCGAGCAGCTCCCCGAAGGCCTCGCGCGTGAACGAGTCGGACAACGGGTCCGGCCCCAGCGACGCGATCCCCGGGACCTGGGCCGGGTCCCGAACGAGGTACGCGGCCAGCCGCTTCTTCGTCCCCGCCTCGGTCAGGTCGAACCCCGACGAGTCGGAGAACTTCACCCGGACCGCGATCGGCGACTTGCCCGGCCGCAGCACGGTGTTCGGCACCGCGTCGTACCAGCGCAGCCAGCCCGCACGCGCGAGGTGGAAGACCAGGTGCACCCCGTCGCAGTCGAAGTCGACGAACTTCCCGTGCCGGGTCACCGAGTCGACCGGCACCCCGGAGAGGGCCTGCGGCGGCGGGTCGAACGTCTTGAGCACCGAGAACGACCCCAGCTCCATGCTGGTCACGGCCAGCCCGACGGTCCGCTCGGCGAGGAAGTCGACGAGCGCCTGGACCTCGGGCAGCTCCGGCACCCGCCCATTCTGTCCCAGCGGTGCGACGATGTCCCGGTGACGGTGCGATGACCAGCGAGAAGACCACGGACCTGCTCACGATGGGCACCCACCGGGGACGGCTCGTCCTCGCGACCACCATCCTCGGCAGCGGCATCGCCCTGCTCGACGGCACCGTCGTCAACGTCGCCCTCCCCACCATCGGCCGCGAGCTCGAGGCCGACCTCGCCGGCCTCCAGTGGGTCGTCAACGCCTACGCCCTGAGCCTGGCCGCCCTGATCCTGCTCGGCGGTTCGCTGGGCGACCGGTTCGGTCGCCGGCGCGTGTATGCCGTCGGCGTGGCCGCCTTCGGTGCCGCGTCGATCGCGTGCGCCCTCGCCCCGACGGTGGGGCTGCTGATCCTGGCCCGCGGCATCCAGGGGATCGGGGCCGCGCTGCTCGTACCGGGCAGCCTCGCGATCCTGCAGTCGTCGTTCCGGCGCGAGGACCGGATGGCGGCGATCGGGTCGTGGACCGGGCTGCTCGGGGTCGCCTCGGCCTCGGGACCGATCGTCGGCGGCTACCTCGTCGACCTCGACTGGCGCTGGGCGTTCTGGCTCAACGTGCCGCTGTGCGCGCTCGTCGTGCTCCTCACGTGGCGGTTCGTGCCGGAGTCACGCAACGAGCACGCGAGCCACCGGTTCGACGTGCGCGGGGTGCTGCTCGCCGTGGTCGGGCTGGCCGGGGTCACGTACGCGCTCACCGTCGCACCCGAGCACCCCGGAGCCGTCTCGCTCGGTGCCGGGGTCGTGGGCCTCGCTGCCCTCCTCGCGTTCGCGCTCGCCGAGCGCGACTCCAGCCACCCCCTGGTGCCGCCCCGCCTGTTCGCCGACCGGGTCTTCACCGCGATCAACATCGTCACGCTGCTCGTCTACGCCGGCCTGTCGTCGGCCCTGCTGTTCGTGGTGCTGTTCCTCCAGGTCGTCGCCGGCTGGTCCGCCCTCGCGGCCGGCACCGCGACCCTGCCCCTGTCCGTGGCCATGCTGCTGCTGGCCAGCAGGTTCGGCGCCCTGGCCACCAAGCACGGTGCCCGTCGCTACATGATCGGTGGAACCCTCGTCGCCGCAACGGGATTCGTCCTGCTTGCGTTCGCGCCGGCCGATCCCACCTTCGTCCTGCACGTGCTGCCGGGAATGGCGCTCGTGGGCCTGGGCCTGTCCATGACGGTCGCGCCGCTGACCGGCACCGTCCTCGCCGCCGCCCCCGACGAGCTCGCCGGCACGGCGAGCGGGGTGAACAACGCCGTGTCCCGCACCGCCGGCCTCATCGCTGTCGCGGCCCTGCCGCCACTCGTGGGGCTCAGCGGCGCCGCATACGCCGATCCGGCCCTGCTCGCGCCCGCCTACCGGGCGGCGATGCTCGCGAGCGCGGCCCTGGTCGCGCTGGGTGCGGCGGTCACCGCGGTGGGACTGGCGAAGCGGGAGGCGCCGTGCGCCGCCCAGCCGCACCTCGACCTCACGGCTCGATGACCGCTTCGCCCGCCCCGTCCTTGATGGGGCGCGTGTCGGCCTCGGCGAGCACCTCGAGGACGTGCTCGAGCTGGGGGCGCAGGCCGTACCCGTCGCCGGAGCGGCACACCGGCACCTCCTGCCGCTTGCGCAGCGGCTCGAACTCCTCCAACGACACCGGTATGCCGTGCGACAGCACCTGCTCGCTCGGCGTGAGCTCGCGGATCGCCACTGCTGCAACGCGATCTGGCCGCTGGTCGGAGAAGTCGCCGTAGATCTTGGGGTCGTGCTGGCCGTCGTCGCCGATGAGCACCCAGCGGATGTGGGGAAACTCGTTGGCCAACCGGTGCAGGCACGACATCTTGTGCTCCTGCCCGGACCGGAACCAGCCGGTGTTCGTCGGGCCCCAGTCGGTGAGCAGCAGCGGACCCGCGGGGTAGCCGTGGCGGCGCAGGAACCGGGTCAGGGTCGGCGCCGTGTTCCACGCACCGGTGGAGACGTAGACCATCGGGGCGCCCGGGTGCTGCTCGAGCAGCGCGCGATACATCGTCGCCATGCCCGGGACGACGTGACGGGCGTTCTCGTTCTTCACGAACGTGTTCCACGCGGCGATCATCGGGCGCGGCAGCGACGTCGAGATCACCGTGTCGTCGATGTCGGAGATCAGGCCCAGCCGCTGGTCGGACCCGACGATGACCACCGACGCGAGCATCTCCTCCGCCCCCAGCGCACCGAGCGTGACCTCGTGCCAGCCGGGTGCGAGGCCGTGGTCGCGGATGTGCACGTCGATGTACCCGCTGCGGTCGCTGACCGTCTCGACGACCCGGTCCCCGAGGGTGACGGTGACCGGGACGTTCATCGCCGGCGCGGTGATGAACGCGCGCCAGCCGCGACGTTCGTCCTCGGCCCGCCGCAGCTCGGCCGACTTCGCGCCGGCGTCCGCCCGGGCGTCGATGTCGGGGCGCCGGGTGAGCAGCACCCGCCCCAGGACACGCACGAACTCCTCCGAGCCGTACCCGGTGTGGCCGACCAGCCGGGTGCCCCAGCCCCGGCGGCGCAGCACGGCGTCCACCCGGCGGTGCCAGGCGTCCTCGACGAGGGAAGCAGCGTGGGGACGAGCCATGCACAGACCCTATGGCCTGCCGGTCCGCAGCACCGTGCCGACCGCGGCAGGCGCGACGGCCCGGCTGGCGGCTAATTCGGTGTCGCCGCCTGCGGCCACAGTGGTAGACAGCGCAGGTGCACACGCCCCTGGAGCTCCCCGACCTGCTGCGCCTCATCGACGAGCGGTCGGTGGCCTTCCGGGCCGCCATCGCCGCAGCGCCCGACCTCGACGCCCAGGTGCCGACCTGCCCCGACTGGACGTTGCGTGACCTGGCCCGCCACATCGGTATGGGGCGCTTCACCTGGGGTGCGACCGTCGCCTCCGGTCCGGAGGCCACCGCCAAGGCGACGCCCGAAGGCGTCCCGGAGATGCCGCAGGACCGCGACGAGCTCGTGGCGTGGCTGGAGGCCGCGGCGCAGGCGCTGCTCGACGCCCTCTCCGAGGTCGACGCCGAGCGCCGGTGCTGGGTGCCCTGGACCGACTCGCAGTCGCCGGCGACCTGTGGTGCCGTCGCTCGGCACCAGGTGCAGGAGATCGCCATCCACACCCACGACGCCCATCTGACGGCCGGGGTGCCGGAGCCGCTTCCCGAGGACGTGGCCGTCGACGGCGTCGAGGAGTTCCTCGTCACCTGCGTCGCGACGACGTTCGCCTGGCCGCACGAGCCCGCCGTGCTCGACTACGTCGTCGACGAGGGAGCGGCCTGGCGCATCCGGCTCAATGCCGACGGGGCGCAGGTGACCCGGCTCCCCGACGACGGCAGCTCCACCTCGGACGACGCCGTCCCGGCCGGCACCCGCCACCTGGTCGGCCGCAGCACGGCCAGCGACCTCGTCTTCTCGTTCTACGCGCGCGTCCCGCTCGACCGGCTCCGGCTCGAGGGCGACACCCTCGTGCTCGACCAGCTCGTCGACTGGGACCCGGGCGCCTAGGAGGGCTTGGCGAGGACGGTGCGGAACTGGTCGACGAGCCGTTCGCCCGTCGCCCCCAGCCCGTCGAACTCGAACAGCCGCTCGCCCCGGCTGGCCAGCAGCAACGGCCCGCCGTCGAAGTCGAGCTCCCTGGCGACGGCGAAGTCCTCGACCGCGAGCTCGCGGGCCCGGGCGGACGTGGCGAACACCTCGATGGCCGGGGCGTCCAGCCCGAGCCGGGTCGCGACGCGGCTGAGCACCCCGGGCGCCTCGAGCGGGTGGCCGTTGACGAAGAACTCGTGCTGCACCGCACCGAGCACGGTCGAGACGGGCATCTCGCCGCTCGCGAGCAGGGCGATCACCCCCGCGGCAGCCGCCTCCGGGTCCAGGTCGAGCGAGTCCGAGCGCAGGGCCGACAGGAAGGCCGAGCCGAACCGCGCGTCGGTGCGACGGCGCACCTCGGCCACGCTGGCGACCAGGGCGCTGGAGGGCTGGGCGGAGTAGCGACCGTCGTGGACGACCTCGACGTCGACGAGGGAGGTGGCGGCGCTGAGCACCGCGCTCACGGACGGCAGGTAGGCGTAGGACCACGGGTCGTAGACGTCCATGACGTAGACCAGCAGCGTGCTGGCGTCCGTGACGGCCAGGCCCGCGGGACGCACGAAGCTCTTGCCCGCCCGCTGGGGGTGCGCGGAGCCGTCTGCACCGGCGACGCCGTGGGCACCCCAGGAGGCGTGCGTGATGAAGCCGCCCTTGGCGCCATACCCGTCGGTGGGGCCGCACCAGGAGGCGAGGTTGGTCGGGCGGGCCGTGCGGGTGGGACGGCGGGTGGCGCCGTGACTGCAGGCGCGGTGTGGACCTCTCATCTGCACCCCTTCCAGGGCAACAAAAAAGCAACCGGATGGCCGATCGGCCAAACCCGGTTGCTTCAGGTGTTCTGCAGACTAGCTCACATCGCCTCGGATCGGGAAGATCGGACCTCACCGACGATCTGGGCGGCCAGCGTGCGCAGCTTGAGGTTCTGCTCCTGCGACTGCCGCCGCATCAGCTCGAACGCCACCATCTCGTCGATGCTGTGCCGCCCCATGAGGACGCCCTTGGCCTGTTCGATGACGGCGCGGCTGGCCATCGCCTGCTCCATCTGGCCGGCGATCTCGCGAGCTCCGGCCAGCATCACGGCTGCGGCGAGCGCGTCGCCCGCGCGACCGGCGGCCATGCGCGCCAGCCGCAGCTCGGTGTGGTCGAAGGCGTGCCGCTCGTTGCCGTAGAGGTTGAGCGCACCGTACCGGCGTCCGCCCGAGACGAGCGGCAGGGCCAGCAGCGACTGGACCGAACCCGGGTCGCAGCCCTCCATGAACGCCGGCCAACGCTCCTCGCCACCGCTGAAGTCCACGAGGTTCTCGCGCCCGTTGCGGAACGCGTCGAGGCAGGGACCGTCCCCGACGGCGTATTGCACCGCGTCGATCTCCAGCGTGCCCGCCGTCGTGTACGCCGCGGTGCGCGGTCGGTCCTCGATGACCACGGTGACGCCCACGGCGTCGCACCCGTCGATGTTGGCGTTGACCGCCTGGACGAGGCGCTCGAGGTACGGCGTCAGGTCATCGACCCCGTCGAGGTTGCCGGCCAGCTCGGTCATGATCTGCTCGGCCGCATCGAGGCTGCGCCCACCTGCACCATCGTGCAGGGCCTGGGCCTCTGCGACGTCGACCTGGTCGGTCATGGGGGCTCCTGAGCGGGACGGTCCTTGAGGGGTCAACGACAAGATACCCGCACCGAACCCGCAGGTCAGGCCATATCCACGGCCTGACCTGCGGGCGTCCCGCCGCGCACCGCACCGGCCGCTCAGGGCCAGATCGACGACACCCACTCGGGGTGGTCGATGAACGGGTTCCGGTTGTGCTGCCAGGTGTCGTAGATGACCTGGTTCCTCCGCTTCTCGAACGCGTCCGGCGGGTCCCCGGCGCTCCACGCCTTGAGGACCGAGAGCTTGCCGATGTAGGGAGCCGTGCCGTTGGCGACCGACTCGTTGGGCTCGAGGTTGGGCCACGCGTCGTCGCCCTCGTAGCGGATCGCCATGTAGAGGATCATCCGGGCGACGTCTCCCTTGACCGCGGCCCGGGGCTGGAACGAGTCGCCGTCGCTCAGGCAGCCGGTGCACTGCGCCACGGTCGACCCGCCGTTGTCGAAGTCGAGGTTGCCGCGGGTGCTGTTGACCGTGACGTCCTCGGGTCGCAGGTGGTGGACGTCGGTGCCGGGACCGTTGGCCGTGCCGAAGTCACCGTGGCTCTTGGCCCAGACGTGCTCGCGGTTCCACTGGTCCACACCGCCACCGTTGTCGCTCTTGGCGATCGACCGGCCCGAGTAGATCTCGATGACGTTGTTGCTGTTGTTCGGGTCCTGGTCGGTGTCCTTGAGTGCGTCCCAGACCTGGTCGTAGGTCAGCACCGTCTGGCTCTTGATGATCGAGTGCAGGCTGCTGCGCAGGGCGCTGCCCGTCTTCCCGATCGCGGGGGCGTAGTAGGTGGTGTCGTACGGCCCGCTGGTGCCGGTCGACGTCGGTGACGTCGTGGTGGAGGTTGTCGAGGTCGGGCTCGTGGTGCTGGTCGTCGGGTTCGGGTCCGAGCCCACCGCGCCGATGGCACTGGGGGACTTGAGCCCGGCGTGCGAGAAGTACGCGGTCAGCGTGCCGGTGACGTCGACCTGCTTCCCGAGGTTGCCCGGGTGGGTCCGCAGCCCCCACGTGGAGCGCCACTGGGTCGTCAGCTGGACGTAGACCATCTTCGAGGTGCTGGTCTCACCCGCCGTGTCCGCGAGGGCGATCGCGAGGTCGTCGGTGAACCCGCTGCGGTTGACCGTGGACGTCGCCACCGGCTCCCCGACGATGTAGCCGCGGACCGTCTGCACCGAGCTGTTCTGGGTGGCGATGGCCTGGGCGACGGTGAGGGGCGCGGCCGCGGTGGCGGCACGGGCCGTGGTCGCGACGAACGCGACGAGGAGGAGGACGGCAACGAGCGCAAGGCGTGGGCGCACTCGGATGGTGAGCTGCTGGGGCATGGGGGAAACCTGCCAGCAGCACGGCATACAACGGGCGAACGTGAGTTATGGGTGCAGGCCGGGCTTGGCAAAGATCCGGTATGCCGCGTGTGCCCCTTCGCGGGGCATCTCGGCGACAATGCAGGCGTGAGCGCCGATCCGGTCTTCCGCAAGGGCAGCGCCTCTGCGCCCGACGGCTACTTCCGCTGGGAGGCAGCCGGTCTCGCGTGGCTGGCCGATGCCCGCGGCGGGGTGCCGGTGGTGGAGGTCGTCGAGGTCGGCCAGGACCACCTCGACCTGCGGCGGTTGTCGTTCGTCAACCCGGACCCCGCGATGGCGGAGGAGTTCGGGGCGCGGTTGGCGCGGACGCACGACGCAGGGGCGCCGGCGTTCGGCAGCGCCCCACCGGGGTGGTCCGGCGACGGGTTCCTCGGGCCGGCCACCGAGCTGCTGCCCCTGCCGCTGCGGCCGGTCGAGACGTGGGGGGAGTTCTGGGCGGAGCAGCGGATCCTCGCGATGCTGCCGCTCGGGCGCGACCGGGGGCTGTGGCACCGGCACGACGTCGCGGTGTTCGAGGTGGTGGCCCGACGGCTGGCGCGGGGCGAGTTCGACGACGGCTCGGTGCCGGCGCGGATCCACGGGGACCTGTGGTCGGGCAACATCGCCTGGACCGGCGACGGTGCCGTGCTCATCGACCCCGCGGCGCACGGCGGCCACCGCGAGACGGACCTCGCGATGCTGGCGCTGTTCGGCTGCCCGCACTGGGACTTCGTCGTGGGTGGGTACCTCGGGCAGCACCGGCTCGACGCGCAGTGGCCACAACGGGTCGCCCTGCACCAGCTGCACCCGCTCATGGTGCACGCCGTGCTCTTCGGCGGCGACTACGCCCACCGCGCGGTCGAGCTCGCCAGGCGCTACCGCTGACCGACGACCCTAGGCGGGCTCGACCGGCAGCCAGAGCTCACAGGTCGCGGTCGCCGCCCCGGCGTCGAAGGCCAGGGTGGCGACGATCTCCGGACCGGGTCGCAGCCGCCAGGGCTGGGACGGGAACCACGTCGTGGCGGTGGCCGCCCACGCGTCCTGCAGCGCCGACGGGTGCGGTCCCTCGGTGCGGAAGACCGCCCAGGTCCCGGCCGGCACGTCGATGACGTCCAGACCGTCCGAGTGCGGGTGCGTCGTCGTGGCGACACCGTGCAGGTACGTCAGCTCGGTGCCCTCGCGCCGGTCGGGGTCGAGGTCGTCACTGACCGCGAGCACCCCACGGGGCTCGGTGTCGTTCAGGCCCTTGAGCCTTCGGGTCTCCTCCGGGGCGATCGAGGCGACGTGGTCGGCGATGTGCTGGTTCGGGCCCTCGTGGACCAGCGGCACGCGTGCGGCGTGACCGACCAGGTGCAGGGCCGGCAGCTGGGTGATGCGGGTGTCCATGGGGACGCTCCCTTCGACGGTCAGGTGGAACCTGATCCGTGGTTGTGTGCGCAAGGGACCCCCCTGACGACGCGCCTCGCCGGGCGTGACCGTGTGCACGGACCGGAACGCCCTCCCGAACGCCTCGGTCGAGCCGTAGCCGTAGCGCACGGCGACCGTGAGCAGGTCGTCGCCGGTGCCGAACAGGTCGGCCGCCGCCAAGGACATCCGTCGCCTGCGGACGTAGTCCGAGACCGGCATCCCGGCCAGCGAGGCGAACATCCGACGCAGGTGGTGCTCGGTGGTGCCCTGCCGCGCAGCCAGTCCGGCCACGTCCACCGGCTCGGCCGGATCGGTCGCGAGCTGCGACTCGATCTGGTCGACGGCGGCGTTGAGAGCAGCGATCATCAGGGTCTCCCTCCTTCCACCGACCACTGTGCCGGGCCGGGGCCGGAGCGCGCCCGATGATCCCGGTCGGATGCGATCGGTCCGGCGAGGCGCTACCGCTGACCGCTCGCCCGCTCGCCCACTCGTCCGCTCCTCCGCCGCCAGGGCCGGCTCAGCCGAGCAGGCCGCGGACGTAGGCGGCCTGGCCGACGTGCTGCTGGTCGTCGTTGACGACGCTGACGAGCCGGACCCCGAGGGTGACCGGCGGGTCCCAGCGCTCGTCGACGACGCGGTCGAGGTCCTCCGGTGCGAGGCCCTTCACCCAGCCGACGGTCTGGGCGTGCACCGCGTCGAGGTAGCCGGTGAGCTGGTCCGCCGTGAGGTCCCGCACCTGCGCGACCTCCTGGGGCGTCGCGCCATACCCGGTCTCGGCCTGGTCGAAGGGCAGGCCGAAGTCGCCCTCGAAGCCACCGGTGGTCCACACCTGGTCGAACCCGGCCGCGTCGGCGACGTGGTCGTCCTGCACACGGGTGAGGTGCCAGACGAGCCAGCCGATGGAGTTCGCGCCCTCGGCGGGCTGGTGCGCCAGCTGGGCCGGGGTGAGCCCGTCCACCACCCGGTGCACGCCCTCCTGGATCCGGGTGAAGCCGTCGATGAGCAGCTCGGCAGGAGTCATGCGTCCGATCGTAGGTCGGGCGGCGGTGGGACGGTCAGTCGAAGACGAGGGGCTGGGACCGACGCGGCATGACGAGGACCGCCACGATCATCGCGACGGCCAGCACGACGACCGCGATGAACACCTGGTGGGTCGCACCGGTCAGGGAGGCGCGGACGAACTCTCGCACGACCTCCGTCCCTCCGGACTGGTTGCCCAGCACCACGGCCGCGTCGTCCGCGGTCTTCGGCAGCTTGCCCGTCGCACCCGCGGGAGGGGTCCGGAAGTCCTGGGCCAGCTTCGCGTTGGCGATCGCCCCGAAGACGGCGACACCGACGGCGCTGCCGAGCGAGCGGGCGAACAGGTTGGTCGCCGTGACGACACCACGGCGGTCCCAGTCGACCGAGGACTGCACGGCGACGAGGGTGGGCACGGAGGCGTAGCCGAGACCGACCCCGACGATGAAGGTGAACCCCGCGATCGTCCAGAGGCTGGTGCCCTCGTCGACGAGCAGCAGCAACGCGCTGCCGACCACGACGAACGCGACCCCGAGGATCGAGGTGTTGCGGAACCCGAACCGCATGTAGATCTTCCCGGCGCTGGCGGCGGCGATCGGCCAGCCGATGGTCATCGCGCCGAGGGCCAGGCCCGAGAGCAGCGCGCCGAACCCGAGAACGCCCTGGGCGAAGGTCGGGATGTAGGAGGTCAGACCGATGAGGACGGCACCGATCGCCAGCGAGGCGAGGTTGGCGCCGATGAGCACGCGCCGGGTGAAGACCCACAGCGGCAGGATGGGTTCGGCGGCCCGGCGCTCGACGACCACGAACGCCACGAGCAGCGCCACGGCGGCGACGACGATCGCCACACCGCCCGGGGACAGCCAGCCCCACGACCGGCCACCTTCGAGCAGGGCGAGGATGAGCAGCGACACCCCGGTCGTCAGCAGGATCGCGCCGGCCCAGTCGATGGAGTGGCGGACCCGCTCGATGTTCTCGTGGAACCCGCGCAGCAGCAGCACCGTGGCGACCGCGCCGATCGGCAGGTTGACGAAGAAGATCCAGCGCCACGAGACGTACTCGGAGAACACGCCACCGAGCGTCGGCCCGACGATGGAGGCGATGCCCCACACCCCGGCGATGAAGCCCTGGACGCGGGCCCGCTCCTCGACGGAGTAGATGTCGCCGATGATCGTCACCGACATCGGCAGGACCGCACCGGCGCCGAGGCCCTGGACGACGCGGAACGCGATGAGCAGCGGCATCGTCGTCGCGACCCCGCACAGGATCGAGCCGGCCAGGAACAGGCCGATGCCCACGAGCATGACGGGCTTGCGGCCGATGCTGTCGGCGAGCTTGCCGTAGATCGGGACCGACACCGCCTGGGCCAGCAGGTAGATCGAGAACAGCCACGGGAACTGCGAGAAGCCACCGAGGTCGCTGACGACGGCGGGCACCGCGGCGGCGAGGATCGTGGCGTCGATGGCCACCAGCGCCGTGCACATCATCACCGCGAGCAGCACGGGGCCGCGTTCGCTGCGCAGGCCGACACTGCTCTTCGTCGTCGTCTGGGTCACGAACAGGGACAACTCCGTCACCGGGCACCCCTATTCCGCAGCGCGCCGGCGTGGTTGCCCCGTTGACCAGTCACCAGCGAGACTGCAGTTGAAGTCCACTTCAAGTACGGGAGAGGGGAGCGGCGTGGAGCCGACCGACGTCCTCACGGTGTCCGAGGTCGCCGAGCGCAGCGGGTTCGCCGCCTCGGCCCTGCGGTACTACGAGAAGCAGGGACTCATCGACGCGACGCGCACCTCGGGCGGCCAGCGGCGGTACGCCCGCAGCGTGCTGCGGCGCCTCGCCTTCATCCGGGCGGCCAGCAACGTGGGGCTGTCGCTGGACGAGATCCGCACCGAGCTGGCCGGCCTGCCCAAGGGCCGCACCCCGACCAAGTCCGACTGGCACCGCATCTCCGGCCACTGGCGCACCCGGCTCGACGAACAGCTCGAGGCTCTCGAGGCGCTGCGCGACAAGCTCGACTCCTGCATCGGCTGCGGCTGCCTGTCGCTGAAGCAGTGCGGCATCTCCAACCCCGCCGACAAGGCGGCGGCCTCCGACGACGCACCCGGCGCGGCATACCTCCCGGCGCTGCTGCGCCGCCCGCCCCACTGATGCCTCCCACCCCGCTGGAGCGGCAGGCTGGGACCGTGCAGCTCCCCGTCCTCACCTACAACATCCACAGCGGGGTCGGTCTCGACGGTGTCCTCGACCTCGACCGGATCGCCGAGGTCATCGCCGACAGCGGCGCCGAGCTCGTCGCCCTTCAGGAGGTCGACCGGCACCGCCGCGCCCAGAGCGCGTTCGCCGACCAGCCGGGTCACCTCGCGCAGCGGCTCGGCATGCACCTCGCGTATGCCGCGTGCCTCGACGACGAGCCGGCCCACCCCGGTGGGCAGCGGGCGCAGTACGGGACGGCGCTGCTCAGCTCGCGGCCGTTCGTGGACGTGTCGACGACCCTGCTGCCCTGCTTCGAGGGCAGCGAGCAGCGCGGCCTGCTCGAGGCGACCGTGGTCGTGGAGGGCGTGGCGCTGCGGGTGCTCGGCACGCACCTGCAGTGGGACCGCGAGGACGAGCGCCTGGTGCAGGCCCGGGCCATCACAGCCGTGCTCGACGACCGGCCGACCGTGCTGCTCGGTGACCTGAACACCACCCCCGGCTCGGCGACCCACGAGCACCTCGGCGGGTTCCTCCAGGACTCATGGGCGCTGGTGGGCGAGGGAGACGGGTTCACGTTCGACGCGGAGCCACCGCGGCGACGGATCGACTACGTCTGGGTCGGCGGGGTCACGCCGCTCCGTGCCCACGTCATCGCGTCCCCGGCGTCCGACCACTCAGCCTTGCTCGTCGACGTCGGGCTGCCGTAGGCACGTCGGGGACCCCAAGTCCGTCCCAAGTTGGGTGCAAGTGCCTCGCCGCACGCTGGTCCGCAACCAGCACCGCACACCGAAGGACGAACCATGTCTCGCTTGCTCCACCGCCTCGGACGAGGCGCCGCGCTCCACCCCTGGCTCACGATCGCCACCTGGCTGGTCGTGGCCGGCACCGTCGCCGGTCTCGCCGGCGCGTTCGGCGGAACCCCCCACGACGACTACAACGTCCCGGGGGCCCGGGCCCAGGTGGGCATCGAACAGCTCCGGGCGCACCTGCCCGGCGCGGGCAACACCTCCGCCCGCGTGGTGGTGCACGACCGGACCGGCGCAGCGGTCGACCCCGCCGCCCTGACCTCCCTCGCCGACCGGCTCCGCCGGATGCCGCACGTCGTGACCGTCGCGCCACCCGCCCTCTCCGACGACGGAGACACCGCCCTGGTGACCGTGGGGTACGACGCACCGGTCACCGACACGGACCTCATGGGCCACCTCGGGCCGCTGGATGCGGCAGTGGCCGCCACCCGGGCCACCGGGCTGCAGGTCGAGCTCGGCGGGGAGCTCCCGGAGAGCGCGGTCGCCCCGATGGAGGGACGCGGCGAGCTCATCGGCATCGTCGCCGCGCTCGTCATCCTCGTCTTCGCCTTCGGCTCGGTCACCAGCGCCGGCCTGCCCATCGGCACCGCGCTGGTGGGGCTCGGGGTCGGCAGCGCCGGCATCACCCTGCTCGCCGCGGCGACCGACGTCAGCACCGCTGCCCCCATGGTGGCCACCATGGTCGGCCTCGGTGTCGGCATCGACTACGCCCTGCTGCTCGTCACCCGTCACGTCGAGTACCTGCGCGAGGGACTTCCGGTCGCCGAGGCCGCGGGCCGCGCCTGCGCCACTGCAGGTCGCTCGATCGTCTTCGCCGCCAGCACCGTGCTCGTCTCGCTGATGGGCCTGCGCCTGGCCGGCCTGCCGGTCTACAGCTCCTTCGGGTTTGCCACGGCGATCGCCGTCGTCGCGGTCGCCGCGGCGTCGCTGACGCTGGTCCCGGTGCTGGCCCGGTTCGCCGGCCTGCGGCTGCTGCCGCGCCGGGTGCGCCCGGGTCGCGTGCGTCCGAGCCGGGTACGTCCGAGCGGGCGGGCCCGGACTGCGGGCGCCTCCCGCGCCACCGTCTCCGCCGCCCTGCCCACCGCGACCCCGCGGACCCCGCTGACGGCCCGCTGGGCCGCCCGCGTCGGGCGCAACCCCCTGCCGTGGGCCGCGGCAGCCGCCGTGCTCATGCTCACGCTCGCCATCCCCGCGATGGACATGCGCACCTGGCCGCAGGACGCCAGCAGCGGCGCGACCGACCTGACCACGCGACGCGCCTACGACCTGGTCGCCGCGGAGTACGGCGCCGGGGCCAACGGGCCGCTGACGTTCGTCGTCGACCGCTCGGTGGTCGACGGTCCCCGGCTGGCCGCCGTCAGGAGCACGCTGGAGCACGACCCGGACATCAGCGCGGTGACGCAGCCGACGGTGTCCCCGGACGGAGCCATCGCGGTGTTCGACGCCGTGCCCGCCTTCGGCCCCACCGACCACCGGACCAGTGCCCTCGTGGACGGCCTGCGCGCCCAGCTGCCCGACGGGGTGGAGCTCACGGGCACCACCGCCTTCTTCTCCGACATCGCAGGCATGCTCGCGGACCGGCTGTGGCTCGTCATCGCCTTCGTGGTCTCGGTCTCCGTGCTGCTCCTGGCCATGGTGTTCCGGTCGGTCGTGGTGCCGCTCAAGGCCGCCGTCATGAACCTGCTGAGCATCGGCGCCGCCTACGGCGTCCTCACTGCCGTCTTCCAGTGGGGCTGGGGCGCCTCGGTCCTCGGGCTCGACCACCCGATGGCGGTGTCGAGCTGGGTCCCGATCCTGATGTTCGCGATCTTGTTCGGGCTCTCGATGGACTACGAGGTCTTCCTGCTCTCGCGGGTCCGCGAGGACTGGCTGCGCACGGGCGACGCCCACGGGTCAGTGGTTCGCGGCCTCTCCGCCACCGGCCGGGTCATCTCCAGCGCCGCCGCCATCATGGTCGCCGTCTTCCTGGGCTTCGCCACGGAGGTGGACGCCGTCGTCAAGATGCTCGGCGTCGGCATGGCCGCAGCGATCCTGCTCGACGCCACGGTCATCCGCATGGTGCTCGTGCCGGCGACGATGTCGCTGCTCGGCGAGCGCAACTGGTGGGTCCCGGGCTGGCTGGACCGGGCGCTGCCCACGGTCCGTGCAGAGGTCGAGCTCGACGACCTCGGCGACCTCGCGCAGCCCGCTGGCGTCCTCAGCACCGTCGATGACCTCGCGGACCACGACGGCTCCGACGACTCCGACGACCCCACCCACGACCAGTCCCGCGACGGCGAGCGCCAGCCCGTCGGCGCCCTCTGAGAGGAACGACGATGACCACCAGCACCACGCCCACGCCCACGCCCATGCCCATGCCCACCACCGTGACCACCACGGTGCCGACCCGGACACCGTCCCGGGCACCGTCCCGGGACCGGGCCCTGCCCGCCTGGCCGGAGCAGCTCCGGTTCCCCGGGCAGACCGCCGCCCACCCGGGACCGGTCGACATGACGATGATGTACGTGATGCACCACGCCTTCCGGCGCGACCTCGCGGCCTTCGCCGCGGCGGCCGCCGCGACGCCGGCCCAGGCGCGCACCACGTGGCGAGCCCTCGCCGCGCGGTGGGAGCTCTTCGCCGCGGCGTTGCACCACCACCACACGGGCGAGGACACCGGCCTCTGGCCGCTGCTCCTCGAGCGCACGGACGAGGTGGGACGCGCCACCCTGCAGGCGATGGAGGACGAGCACGCGGAGATCGACCCGATCCTCTCGGCCTGCTCTGCCGGGTTCGCCCGACTCGCCAGCCAGGCGGACGACGACGCGCGAGCGGGCCTGGCCATCCGGCTGACCGCCGCCAAGAGCAGCCTCGGCCGCCACCTCGAGCACGAGGAGACCGAGGCCGTCGCGATCATCCAGCAGGTGATGACGGGTCAGGAGTGGCACGACCTCGAGGAGACCCACTTCAGGTCAGGGCTGCGGACCGCCGAGGTGCTGGCCCTCGTGCCCTGGGCGATGCACCGGGTCCCGGCGCCGCTGCGCCGCAGCGTCTTCGCAACCACCGGTCGTCCGCACCACCTGATGTGGCTCGTGACCCGGCGGTCCTTCGAGCAGCGCGAGCGGGCGGCCTTCGCCTACCTCGACCAGGCCTAGACGGGGGCCGTACAGCCTCAGAACCCGAACCGGTCCCGCTGGTCGCGCAGCCACTGCGCCGCCAGCGGGACCTGCCAGTCCTCGCAGAGCGCCACGGCCCGGTCGGCGTGCCGCCGGGCGACCTCCAGCTCACCGCCGGCGGCGGCGGCCTGGGCCAGGTAGCCGTCGACCGGTCCGAGCGCCAGGCCCGACCCGGCACAGCACGAGTACCCCTCGTAGGGCGCCAGCAGCGCGTACGAACGCGCCGCCAGGTCACGGTCGCCGAGCTGCAGCGCGACCTCGGCAGCACAGCACCACGTGAGCATGGAGAACCAGTCGTCGTGGTCCAGGTCGATCGGATGGGTCGCGGCATACTCCCGGGCGAGGTCCTCGCGTCCCCCGCGCAGCATGAACATGACGACCACGGCCGCCAGGGGGAGGCCACTGCCCTCCTGGGCGTCGCGCAGGATCTCGGCCATCTCGCCGGCACGCCCCTGCCACAGCCGCAGGGCCATGAGCGCACCGAGGGTCGCGTCGTCGGTCTGGTGCAGGGACATCCGCTGGTCGAGCAGCCGGATGTTCGCCATCCGTTCCTCGCACTCCCCGAACCGTCCCGCCATGGCGAGCCAGGGGAGCTCCATGCTGTCGAGGACGATGATCCCGTAGGGGAGTCGTTGCCGGTCGGCCGCGTCCCGTGCCACGGCGGCGTGCTCCCACATCTCGGTGGGCAGCCCGAGCTCCCCGGACACCACCGCGCGCAACGTCGTCGTGACCACGTAGGCGCGCTCGTCCCCGAGCCGGTGCGCCAGCCGCATCGCCTCGCTCACCCACCGCAGCCGCTGGGGCGCCGTGCGCGAGCACCACAGCGCCACGAAGGCCAGCTGGTAGGCGTCCAGGCTCAGCCTGGGGTCGCCGAGGCGGTCGGCCATCGCCAGCCCTTCGTCCACCAACGCGGAACGCTCGTCGTGACCGGTGCCGTAGTAGATCTCGAGGGCCAGGCTGAGCATGACCCGGCAGCGCAGGGGCCCGTCCACCTCGGGCAGGGCCGCGAGGGCATGGCGCAGGGCCGTCACCACCGTCTCGTTGACCGTGCCGTGCGGGCCCGACTGCCACAGCGCCCCGACCGCCGTCATGGTGGCCGCGCGCGCGAGCAGCTCGACGTCGCCGATGCCCTCGGCCACGGCGATGGCCTCCTGCGCCACCTCGACGAGTCCGGACCAGTCCCCGGCCCAGCGCCGGGCGTCGGCGAGGTCGCACAGCACGTCGAAGCGTTCGTGCGCCGTGCTGTCGGGATCGCTGGGCAGGGTGTCGAGTGCCGAGACGAGGAGCTGGGCGGCTTCGTCGTAGGCGTGCAGCCGCCGCGCCACCGCGGCGGCGGACACCGCCGCGAGCCAGGCGCGCGCGGCATACGAGGGTCCGGCTGCGAGCCAGTGCCTGGCCAGCTCGGTCTCGCGGCCCGACCTCCCCTGCAGGGTCGACGCCACCTTGGCGTGGGCCCGCGCCCGGCGGGTGGCCGACAGGGAGCCGTAGATGGTGTCGCGGACCAGGGCGTGCCCGAAGAGGTACTGCTCGATCCCGTCCTCGCGCAGCAGACCGGAGTCCAGGGCAGGGTCGAGCCGGTCGAGCAGGTCGTCCTCCTCGAGGCCCGAGACGGTCGACAACGTCGAGAGGTCGAACTGGCGGCCCAGGACGGCCGCCCACCGCAGGGCCGTGAGCGAGTCCTCGGGCAGCCGCTGAAGGCGCCGCACCAGCACGTCGTGGACCGCGGCCGGCGGGTGCGCCTCCCGCTCGAGGCCACCCAGCCCGTCGCCCTCCCTGGCCAGCCGGGCGTACTCCACGAGGAAGAACGGGTTGCCGTCGGTCCGTTCCACCAGCTCCTGCGCCTGCGCCGACGTCGGGACCGCGCCGGCCACCGTCTCGACGACGCGGGTCGCCTCCTGCGCCGTGAGGCCGTGCAGGTCGACGCGCAGGGCGTGCCGCCGGGCCAGCGCCTCGGCGACGTCCGCGAGCGCACCGGTGGGTTCGGGACGGTTGCGCCAGGTGCCCAGCACGAGCAGCCGGGTGTCGTCCGCGCTCTCGACGAGCAGCCTCAGCACCCGCAGGGAGGCGACGTCCGCCCAGTGGAGGTCGTCGAGGATGACGACGACGGCACGGCTCCTGGCGACGTCGACCACCTCGTCGACGATCTCCTGCCACACCGCGAACGGTGCACTCCCGTCGTCGGGCAGCTCGGGCAGGTCGCGCCCCAGCCCTCTGAGCACCTGCTGCCACGGCCACAGCGGAGGGGCGCCGTCGTCCTGGGAGCAGCGCCCGAGCAGCACGGCCGCGCCGCGCCCACCGGCCCGGGAGGCGAGCTCCGCCGCCAGTCGGCTCTTGCCGATCCCGGGCTCACCGACGAGGGCGACGAAGACGGCCGAGCCCGCCTCCGCCCGGTCGAGCTGTTCCAGCGCGGCCGTCAGCTGCTCGTCCCGACCGACCATCGGCCAGGACGGCAGGGCCGGGACGACCGACTCGATCGGGCCGATCCGCACCGACGACCGTCCCGCCCCGGCACCCGTGCGCTGCGGCTGCGGCGAGGGCGTGGGCGTCACCGGGTGCGACGGGGTGGGTGTGGTGCCCGCCGGAGGGCGCCACTCGAGGGCCGGGTCCTGGCGCAGCACTGCCGCCTGCAGGTCCCGCAGCTCCGCCCCGGGTTCGAGGCCCAGCTCGTCGGCGAGCACCTGCCTGACCTCGCGCAAGGTGTCGAGGGCCTCGGCCTGCCGCCCGGCGCGCGTCAGGGCGAGCGCGCGCAGCGCCCACAGCCGCTCGCGGAGCGGGTGCGCCGTCGTGAGGGACTCGAGCTCGCCCGCGACCGTGCCGTGCTGCCCGAGCTCGAGCGCCGCGACGGCCCGGTCCTCCAGCGCGACGAGGCGCAGCTCCTGCAGGCGGACCCGCTCGGCGACCGCGGACGCGGCGTCCTCGAGGTCGACGTAGGGCTCGCCGCGCCACTCCGCGAGGGCGGTGTCGAGCTCCGAGACGACCTCGGCCAGCTCCTCGGCGGTCAGGCCCCGACCGTCCTGGACCCGCTCGACGTGCCCCAGTCGGCGGTGCGCCCGGCTGACCGTCCGATCGAAGCGCCGGGCGTCCAGGTCGTCATCACCCACCCGCAGGGCGTACCCCGGAGCGACCGTCACCAGCACGGTGGACGGTGCGCGCGCCGCCCGCTGCGGCTCGAGCGCGCGGCGCAGCCCCGCGACATACGCCTGCAGGGTCCCGGTCACCCCGGGTGGTGCACCCGTGGGCCACAGGAGGTCGACGAGGGCGTCGACCGAGACGGGCCGGCCGTGGTTCATGGCCAGGGCCGCGACGAGGGCGCGCTGCTTGCGCGTGCCGAGGTCGACGGGCACGTCACCGAGTCGAGCTTCGGCAGTGCCGAGGACACCCACTCTCATCCGACCGAGGATAGGGGCCGGACCGCCCACCGACACTCGTCTTTTCTGCGCAGATGGGCGTGCGTCAGCGCCCCCGTCCGTGGTGGACGGGGGCGCCCGGCGCCGCTGTCAGTCAGTGACGCGCAGGTTCTCCACGAGACGCGGTATGCGGTGGTTGCCCACGAACACGCCGTGGGGGTCGACCGCTGAGCGGATTCCCTTCAGCTGCAACCATGTCCGCTCGTCGTAGCCCGACCTCGGGTCGACGGCGTTCTCGGCGAAGTTGAGGTAGCTGCGACCGTTCGACCACGGCGAGAGCGCCTTGGTCAGGCGGTGCGCGTCGTGCTCCCCCTGGGCAGCCAGCTCGGGGGTGGCCGCGATCGCGGCAGCGAACGCGACGAACGCACCCTCGAGGCGCTTCAGGGCCCCGCCGCCCTCGTGGTCGCGCCCGAGGGCGCCCCCGAGCTGGCGCAGCTCCGCCAGCAGCAGCGACGAGGACGATCCCGGACCCACCTCGGCGAGGAACGCGTCGATCCCCTCGGGTGGCAGCTCCGCGAGCATCGTCGAGTCCGAGACCGTGGGCGTCGGGCCCTCCGGGTCCATGTGCAGGCGCACCAGGGACCGCGCCGGGACCCGGGCGAAGGTGTCGATCTCGGGAGTCAGCGACCGGAGGTCGGCCAGCACCCCCTCGGCCTCGTGGTCAGCACCGAGGACGGCGCCGTCGACCACCACGACCGACCGGCCGCGCAGCGGCGCCGGGATGTCGGGGAGCGGCGGGAGGTTGAGCACCCGGAACGACGTGGTGACCTCGTCCGGGGCGCCGGCCGACCAGTCGACCCAGCGGCGCAGCACCGCCTCGGCCCGGGAGACGTCCCAGACGAGCATGCCGGCGTAGGCCGTCGCGATGTCGAAGAGCCGGAACTCGAGGGCGGTGACGACGCCGAAGCTGCCACCGCCACCACGCAGCGCCCAGAACAGGTCGGGGTTCTCGCTCGCACTGGCGCGCACGTGCTCCCCGTCGGCGGTGACCAGCTCGACGGCGAGCAGGCTGTTGGTGGCCAGGCCGAGCTTGCGGGCGTACCAGCCGATGCCGCCGCCGAGGGAGTACCCGGCGATCCCGACGTCCGGCGAGCTGCCGTGCAGCGCCGCCAGGCCGTGGTCACCGGCAGCCTCCGTGGCGTGCAGCCACAGGGCCCCGCCCTCGACCCGCGCCACCTTGCGGGCGGCGTCGACGTGGACGCCGGTCATCTCCGACGTCCGCAGGACCACGACGTCGTCCAGCCCCTGGGCGACGAGGGGGCCGGCGTTGTGCCCCGTGCTCTGCGGGGCGACCCGTAGCCCCGCGGCCGCTGCGGCGCGCACGGCGGCCTGGACCTCGGCCACCGTGCGTGGGGTCACCAGCGCAGCCGGGCGCTGGTCGATGGCCACGTTCCACGGCATCCGCGCCGCGTCGTAGCCGGGGTCGCCGGGCAGGTGGAGGCCCTGGGGGCAGGCGTCCCGCAGTGACGAACCGCGCTGCTCGGTGACGGTGGTGGTGATGCTCATGGTGCGTGCTCCTTGATCCGCTGTGACTGTGGTGAGCAGCCTGCGGCCGAGCGCTTGAGCACGACTTGGGGACGACTAGGGGTACGACGGCACGCCCCTTGTCAGGGAGGACGGGGCCGACACCCGGCCGACGGGTGGGGGCGGTCGGGTCAGCGCACGAGGGAGCGGATGCGCTCGAGGCGTGGCTGGGAGGGCGAGGTCACGACCGGGGCGGCAGCGAGGCGGTCGGCACGGCGGGCGGTGTCGTGGATGGTCGCCGACAGCAGGCCGACCATGCGGGCCGGCACGTCGTCCACGCACGCGACCGCGATGCCCTCGACGGCATACGCCACCAGGTGGGGGGCGGTCTGGCGCCGGAACGTCCGCTCGCTGACCTGCCCGTCCTTGCCGAACCGCAGCGCCCACGCGTGGGCGTCCGGGGTCGCCTCGAGGGCGGCGTCGCACAGCGCGACCAGGTCGGCGTGCCCGGTGGCGGCTCGGGTGGCCTCGGCGCCCTGAGTGGCCCGGGCGCCTTGGGTGGCCCCGGCGCCCTGGGTGGCCCCGGCGCCCTGGGTGGCCGGGGCGAGCCCGGCCGGCGGAAGGCCGTCCGTGGGCAGGTCGGCGGCGAGTCGGCGGCAGGTCAGCAGCCCCACGGCCAGGGCGTTCTGCCGGATGAGCGGGGCGATCGGGAGGGCTGCGGCACCGGCTCGCACGGCGATCGCGACGTCGAGCTCCAGGGCGGTCCCGGTGATGCCCACGACGTCGGGGATGAGGCCGACGATCCGGGGGCGGTCGTGGTCGGTGAGCGAGTCGTTGACCAGCCGGGCCAGGGACGCCAGCAGCGGGTGCGTGCACTCGGGGTGGTCGCTCCACCGCTCGCCGGCGAGGTACGACGCCATCTCCATGAAGCAGGCGCCCTTGCGCGGGTTGCGGTGCTTCCCGGAGGAGAGCACCGGCACGACGTCGGGGAGGGTGAGGGACGGCGTGGTGGCCTTCATGGCGCCTCCAGGGCGACTGACCGGCGGGCCTGCCCCGCGGGTCACCCTCACTATGCGCCCACCGGACGGCGTGCGCCAGATCCAGACCGGTTCCCGGGACGGGTCATCCGTTCGGCCGCGGATCGTGGCCGAGCGCAGGAGGGCGGTCCACCGGTTCGTCGAGGGCGTCCAGCCGACCGTCGCGTGTGGGCGTCCTTCTGGTGGAGGGCTCCTCGGCAGCCGTCGAACGTCTCCACGGGCAAACCGAGGAAGACGGGGTCGACGGCTACGCCACGTGGTGGAGATCGTTCGCCGTCCCACGACGGATGTGTGAACGAGCCCCGACGGCGACGATTGACCTTGCCGGAACGGTCCGCCAGACACTCCCCCGGCACCCAGCTACAGCCACCGTCAGCGGTGGAGGAGGACTCGCCATGACCGTCATCGAGCGCATCTACGACAACGCCTGGTACGTCGCCCACGCAGCACCCGGCATGCGCGAGGCGCTTGCCGCCGACGTCACCCGCACCTGGATGGCCTGCGAGGCGGCCCGCGAGGACGCCGGTCGCGCCCGCACCGTGGTCGGCCTGACCGCCGCCCGCTCCGCCCTCGCCCTGTCGTTCGGCAACGTCACCCAGGCCGAGTACGACCGGGCCCGGTCCCGTGCCGCGGAGGCGGCCCGGTGCACCGACATCATCGACGGCCATGCGTTCTCGATGCGCCGCGAGCTCGGCAACGGCGGCGCCATGACCGTCGACATCGCCTCCTGCACCCTCCTGCGTCGCGCCGTCCTCACCATCGGTGCCCGCGGTCACGCGTGGACCGCGGTCCTCACCGACCCGCAGGCCCACGTCCGGCGGTTCACCGTCGAGCTCGGCACCGACCCCTGGGACGCCGTCCACCGCGCCTGCGCCTGGATCACCACCGGCCGGATCTGACCGATTCGCTCGCAGATCGGCCACCATGGGTCCATGACCCTGGGGACCGACCTGACCGAGGACGACCTGCGCCACCTGCGTCGCTGCGTGGAGCTCGCCCGCGAGGCCCTCGAGGCCGGCGACGGACCGTTCGGCTCGGTCCTGGTCACCGCGGACGGCCGCGTCGTCGCCGAGGACCGCAACCGCGAGCAGACCACCGGTGACGACACCCGTCACCCCGAGCTCGAGCTGGCCCGCCTCGCCGCGACCACCCTCACCCCCGCCGAGCGCGCCACCGCCACCGTCTACACCTCCGGCGAGCACTGCCCCATGTGCGCCGCCGCCCATGCGTGGGTGGGCCTGGGACGCATCGCGTATGCCGCGTCCACCGCCCAGCTCGTGGGTTGGCGCCGTGGGTGGGGACTCCCCGCGGGCCCGGTCACGCCCCTGCCCGTGCAGGACGTCGCGCCCGGGGTCGTGGTCGCCGGACCGGCCCCCGAGCTGACGGACGAGGTCCGCGCGCTGCACGAGGCCTTCGCCACGCGGCACGCCCCCTAGGCGGCTGCCCGCGGTCGAGGGCGCGACCGGCTCCGGCTCAGATGAACTCGAACGGGTCGAACTCGTCGATCGGGATGACGCGGACACGCGGCAGGCGTGCGGTGAACGCGTCGACGTCGTACTCGAGGTCGAAGAACTCCAGGCCCCGCGACTCGAGCTCGACGAACGCCTTGCTCCGGAACTCGAGGAACCCGACGAGCCCCACCTTGCGGCCGTCGCAGAGCTTGCCGAGCTGCGGCACGAAGTCGCTGTCGTGGCTGACCAGCATGACGTCGGCGTTGCGGTCGGCGAGCGCGTCGAGGGTCCGCTGGATGGCGATGTCGACGACCTTCTCGTGCGCACGCCCCGACAGCGGCACCGGGCGGTACTCCATGGCCAGCAGCGCCTGGATGAACCCCATCGGCAGGTCGCCGTTGGCCGCGAGGAAGAACAGTCCCTTGACCGGCTGGCCCCACTCCTCCTCGGCGAAGTTCTTGAGGCGGTCCCACCGCGGGCGCTCGTCCGGCTGGGGCCGACGCGACAGGATCGACGTGCCGAGGGTGGCGTCGATGTTCTCGCCGTCCACCAGCACGTACGTCGTCCGTTGCGCGTCATCAACCATGGACGTGACTGTATGCCGTCGGGCCGGCTCCGCGTCGGGGCTCGCGTGCGGTGCCCGGCCAGGGATCTCGTCCGGCGAGGTGGTGCCTCCGGCGACGTGCTCGCGCGGCGGTCCCTCGCCGGCCATCGCCCTGCGGGCCCTACGCGACGCCATCGGGTGCTCCCACGCGACCAGTCTGACGCGTCCCACCCTCCTGCGGGTGGTCAGGTGCCTCGAGTGGGCACCACGCGGCATACCGACCTAGCGTGGTGAGGCCCCCATCCCCACGGAAGGACCCCCATGCAGCAGCGCACACTCGGCGACACCCAGGTCAGCGCGATCGGACTCGGCGGCATGCCCATGTCCATCGAGGGCCGCCCGGACGAGGAGCGTTCGATCCGCACCATCCACGCCGCGCTCGACGCCGGCGTCACCCTCATCGACACGGCCGACGCGTACCACCGCGACGCCGACGAGGTGGGCCACAACGAGTCGCTCATCGCCAAGGCCCTGAAGTCCTGGGGCGGCGACAGCTCGTCGGTCCTCGTGGCCACCAAGGGCGGCCACCTCCGCCCCGGCGACGGCTCGTGGACCCTGGACGGCAGCCCCGAGCACCTCAAGTCCGCGGTCAAGGAGTCGGCACGACGGCTCGGGGTCGACGCGATCGGCCTCTACCAGTTCCACCGGCCGGACCCGTCCGTGCCGTACGCAGAGTCGGTCGGCGCGATCCGCGACCTGCTCGACGAGGGCGTCATCGTCCGCGCCGGCATCTCGAACGCGAACATCGAGCAGATCGACCTCAGCCAGGAGATCCTCGGCGGACGGCTCGTGTCGGTGCAGAACCAGTTCTCGCCCAAGTTCCTGTCCAGCCGCGGCGAGCTCGACCACTGCGCGAAGCTCGGGATCGCGTTCCTGCCGTGGAGCCCGCTCGGTGGCATCTCGAACGCCTCCGAGCTGGGTTCGAACCACTCGGCCTTCGCGGAGGTCGCCAAGGCGCACGACGTGAGCCCCCAGCAGGTCGCCCTGGCCTGGGAGCTCTCGCTGGCCGACGTCGTCATCCCGATCCCGGGGGCCTCGCGGCCCGAGTCCATCACCGACTCGGTGAAGGCGGCCGAGCTGGAGCTGACCGACGACGAGCTGAAGGCCCTGGACGCCGACGCCTGACGTCCGCCTCTGACCGCGACCCTCTGACCGCGAGTTTGAAGCCCCAGCGACGCGATGGTGTCGCTGGGGCTTCAAACTCGTGAGGTCAGGGCACCGACCGCACGCCGATAGGTTGTCCGCCGACGCACACCCCACGATCGGAGCCAGGCCATGGCCGAACGCAAGCCGCAGCTCGACTACTCCCAGCAGATGGCGGCGATGCTCGACGAGCAGAAGCGGCGGCAGAAGGCCGCGAAGATCCTCGCGGTCCTGCGCCACGCGCTCGGCCGGCCGGACCTCACCGGGCTGACGGCGCTCGACGTCGGTTGCTCGGCCGGCTACATCGCCGACGAGCTCGCGAAGGCCGGCGCCACGACCCACGGGGTCGACATCGACGAGGGTGGCGTCGCCCTGGCCAAGGAGCGGTTCGGGGCCGACGTCACCTTCCACCTCAGCGACGCAGAGCACCTGCCGTTCGAGGACGACAGCGTCGACGTCGTCGTGCTCAACCACATCTACGAGCACGTGGTCGACCCGGCCGCCGTCGTCGCCGAGATCCACCGGGTGCTGTCCCCGGACGGCGTGGCCTACTTCGGCCTGGCCAACCGCCTCGGGATCATCGAGCCACACCACCGGCTGCCGTTCCTGTCGTGGCTCCCGCCGAAGGCCGGGGACGCGTACGTCCGGATCACCCGCAAGGGCGACCAGTACTACGAGCGGCTGCGGACCCGGCGGTCGCTCGAGCAGCTGCTGAACGCGTTCGACCTCTGGGACTACACGGTGCCGGTCCTGGCCGACCCGCAGCGCTACAGCGGTGGCGACATCGTCCCCGGACTCGCGGCCAGGCTGCCGCGGGCATCGTTCCGTGCGCTGATGCCGATCATCCCGACATACCTGTGGGTCGGGTTCAAGACTCCGCACACGCCGGCCGGTAGCGACGGCAGCGCCCCGCCCGTCCACGTCTGAGCGCCCCTGACGACAGCGCCCCTGCCGACAGCGCCGGAGCCACGGCCCCGGGACCCCGCCGGAACCCAGCTCGGACCCCGCCCGGACCCGCCCGGACCCGCCCGGACCAGCGACGCCCGGTGCACCAGCACGGCGAAGGGCCCCCGAGATTCTCGGGGGCCCTTCGTCATTGCGTGCGCGAGGGGGGATTTGAACCCCCACGCCCTTTCGGACACTGCGACCTGAACGCAGCGCGTCTGCCGTTCCGCCACTCGCGCGCGGTGAACAGTGTGCTGTATCGGTGCCCCGAACTCCAAACCGGCTCTTTCCGGCACAGCCGTGGGACGGGCCGGGCGGGTCGACGGCACGACACCACCGGGTGCGCGACACGGCAAAACGGCGGTTGTTGGGCAAAACTGCGGCCTGCAACTGCCGTTTCCCCGAGCAACCGGCGTTTTGCGTCGGGTGGCTGGTCGCGATTGGCTGGGTCGCCGCGCGGCGGCATGGCGCGGCGGGCGCCGCGGCCAGCCGAGCCGGTTACGATCAGGGGCCAGTCAGCGAAGGAGGCCGAGCGGTGGGACTGTTCGACCGGGTCGAGCAACGCCTGGAGCGTGCCGTCAACGGTGCCTTTGCGCGCGCCTTCAAGTCGGAGGTCCAGCCCGTGGAGATCGCCTCGGCGATCCGGCGGGCCATGGACGACCGTGCCGCGATCCTCGGCCCCGGCCGCACGATCGTGCCGAACCTCTACACGGTCGAGCTCTCCGACACCGACTACGACCGCCTCGGCGGGTACGACGAGGAGCTCGAGAACGAGCTCATCGCGGCCGCCCAGGAGCACGCCGAGTCGCAGCGCTACCAGCCCGGCGGCCCGTTGCAGGTGAGCTTCGCGAGCGCCAACGACCTCGAGACCGGGGTCTTCCGCCTGCGCACCTCGACGGCGCGTCGCCCCGGGGAGGCCCCCGGTCGCCGCAGCAGCGGCGGGTATGGCGCCGGGTCGGCTCCCAGCCCCTACTCCGAGGCTGAGGCGGCTGCCGCGGTCTCACCCCCGGCCCACTCCGCCCGCCCTCAGGGTCACCCCGCGCGGCAGGTCCCGGACGACGACGGCCTCGAGGCCACCCAGGCGCAGGCGCCGGTCGCCCCACCGGCTCCGCCCCGCCGGGTCAACCCCGCCGACCGGCCGTGGCTCGACGTCGACGGCGAGCGCTACCCCCTCATGGGCGCGATGACCGTCCTCGGTCGCGATGACGCCGCAGACATCATCCTCGACGACCCCGGCATCTCCCGGCGCCACAGCGAGATCCGCGTGACCAACGACGGACCGCACCTCGTCGCCAGCATCCGCGACCTCGGCTCGACGAACGGCACGTTCGTCAACAGCGAGCGGATCTCCAGCCAACGCCTCTCCGACGGGGACCGGATCACGGTGGGCCGCACCTCCGTCGTCTACCGCGCCGGGCGGCGGTGACCTCGTCGCATGAGTGAACTCACCCTGACGATCATCCGCCTCGGGTTGCTCGTCCTCCTGTGGATCTTCGTGTTCAGCGTCGTCGGCGTCCTGCGCGGCGACATCTACGGCACCCGCGTGGTCAGCCGCACCCCGCGCAAGCCCGCGCCGGCCAAGCGGCAGCCGGCCGCGCGCGCTGCCAAGGCCGACGAGACCCCCGCCGCCAAGCCCCCGGCGAAGACCCCTCGGCGCCAGGCCTCGTCCACGCCGCGCACGCTCGTCGTGACGCAGGGCGCCCTGACCGGCACCAGCCTTCCCCTGCGTGAGTCCGGCACCGTCATCGGCCGCAACCCCGAGTGCGCCCTCGTCCTCGACGACGACTTCGCCAGCGGCCGGCACGCCAAGATCTTCCACCGCGACGGCGCGTGGTTCGTCGAGGACCTCGGCTCCACCAACGGCACCTTCCTGGGCAGCGAGCGCCTCACCGGCCCGGTCCGGGTCGAGGTCGGGACCACCCTGCGGATCGGCAAGACCGTCATCGAGCTGCGGAAGTAGGCCTCGACGACATGCCCTTCGCGTTCAACTACGCCGCGCGTTCCGACGTCGGGATGGTGCGGTCGGAGAACCAGGACTCCGGGTACGCCGGACCGCGGCTGCTGGCGATGGCCGACGGCATGGGTGGCCACGCCGGCGGCGACATCGCGTCCTCGGTGGTCATCGGTGCGCTGGCCGACCTCGACGGCGAGGCGCTGGGAAGCGCCGAGGCGAGCAAGGCCCTGCTCCGACGGATCACGTCGGCGAACGACGAGCTCGCCGACATGGTCAAGTCCGATCCCAGCCTGCACGGCATGGGGACGACGCTCATCGCGATCCTGCGGTCGCACAACAAGCTCGTCCTGGCCCACATCGGCGACTCCCGCGCCTTCCTCGCCCGCGACGGCCAGCTCACACAGATCACCAAGGACCACTCCTTCGTGCAGTCCCTGGTCGACGAGGGCCGCATCACCGCCGACGAGGCGATCGGTCACCCGCAGCGCTCCCTGGTCACCCGCGTCCTGACCGGCCAGCCCGACGACGAGCCGGACGTCACCGTGCGCGAGGCGCGAATGGGCGACCGCTACCTCATCGCCTCCGACGGCCTCACCGACTACGTCGCCGGTGACACCATCGCCGAGATCGTCACGGCCGGCGACGCTCCTGGCGCGACGGCCGACCGGCTCGTCGACCTCGCGCTCAAGGCAGGCGCACCGGACAACGTGACCATCGTCATCGGTGACGTCGTCGACCTCACCAAGGTCGACGGCCCCCCGACGCAGCCGCAGATCGTGGGCGCCGCCTCCACGCGCACGAAGAAGAGCACCCGCGCCATACCGGTCACTCCTGCTGCCAAGGCCGCTGCGCTCACCCGCGAGGCCACCGGCGAGGACGACGACGAGGTGACCCTCGCGGAGGAGGGCCCGGCCGGGCCCGGCCGCTGGTGGCGCAGGGCCGCGGTCCTCGCCGTCGTGCTCGTGGTCCTCGGTGGTGGCGCGTATGCCGCGTACGACTGGTCGCAGGGCCAGTACTTCGTGGGCGCCCACGACGGGAAGGTCGCCATCTACCAGGGCGTCTCCCAGGACCTCGGGCCGATCGCGCTGTCGCACGTCGAGGAGGCGTCCGACGTCGTCGTGAGCGACCTGCCGGACTTCTACCGCACCAAGGTCGAGGCCTCGATCTCCAAGGACACGCTCAAGGACGCCGAGGCCCTCGTCGAGGAGCTGCGCCTCGAGGCGTCCCGCTGCGCGGTGAGCCGGGCGACCGGTGGCACCTGCGCCACCGGCGACTCGTCGACCCCCACGCCGAGCACCACCACGACGTCCCCGAGCACGACCACCACGACCACCACCACCCCGACGACCTCGTCGACGACGACCGGCACCCCGTCGACGACGACCCGTTGAGCGCGCCATGACGACCGTCTCGAGCTTCGCTCCCCGCACCCGCCGCAACGTCGAGCTGACGTTGCTGCTGCTGGCCGTCGGCATCGTCGTCCTGGCCTACGTCAACGTCGGCCTCTCGGTCTCGGGTGCGTTCCCGCCCGGCCTCATCACCCACGGCGCCGGCCTGCTCGCGATCTCGCTCGCGTTCCACCTCCTGCTGCGCTGGAAGGCGTCGTACGCCGACCCGCTGCTCCTGCCGATCGTCACCCTGCTCAACGGCCTCGGACTGGTGATGATCCACCGGCTCGACATCGCCGAGGGCCGCAGCATCAGCGAGGGCCTGGCCCTGCGCCAGCTCATCTGGAGCGCCCTGGCCGTCGCCATCGCCGCCGCGGTCCTGTGGTTCCTGCGCGACCACCGCGCGCTGCGCCGGTTCACGTTCACCGCGTCGATCGTCGGGTTCGGGCTGCTGATCCTGCCGCTGCTGCCCGTCGTCGGTCGCACCGTCAACGGCTCGCGCATCTGGATCGGGTTGGGGCCGTTCACGTTCCAGCCCGGCGAGGTCGCGAAGATCGTGCTCGCCATCTTCTTCGCGGGCTACCTCGTGCAGACCCGTGACGCCCTCTCGCTCGCGGGCCGCAAGGTCCTCGGCTTCACCTTCCCGCGCGGTCGCGACCTCGGCCCGATCCTCGTCGCCTGGATCCTCAGCCTGCTCGTCCTGGTCTTCGAGAAGGACCTGGGTTCGTCGCTGCTCCTGTTCGGCCTGTTCGTGTCGATGCTCTACGTCGCGACCGAGCGCGTGTCCTGGATCGCCATCGGCATGGCCCTGTTCTGCGGCGGCGCCTACCTCGCCTTCCTGCTCTTCTCCCACGTCCAGGCGCGCGTGAACCTGTGGCTCGACCCGTTCGCCCCCGGCCAGTCCGACCAGGTCGCCAAGGGCCTGATGGGTATGGCGGCGGGTGGCCTCTTCGGCACCGGCCTGGGTCGCGGTCGCCCGGACCTGACCTACTTCGCGGAGTCGGACTTCATCTTCCCCAGCTTCGGCGAGGAGCTCGGCCTGATCGGCCTGTTCGCGCTGCTCATGCTCTACGTCCTGCTCGTCGAGCGCGGCCTGCGCACGGCGCTCGGGGTCCGGGACGGGTTCGGCAAGCTGCTCGCCGGCGGACTGGCCTTCTCGGTGGCGCTGCAGTGCTTCGTCGTCGTCGGCGGGGTCACCCGGGTCATCCCCCTCACCGGCCTGACCATGCCGTTCCTGTCCTACGGAGGCTCCTCCCTGCTGGCCAACTGGTCGCTCGTGGCCCTGCTCCTGCGCATCAGCGACCAGGCCCGTCGGCCGGTCGTCGAGACGCCGGTCGGTGCGTCCAGCACCGGCGAGGCCAAGACCGAGATGGTGGCGCTGCGGTGAACGCCCCCCTCCGCCGGCTCTCCATGGTGGTGGCGCTGCTGTTCGGCGCGCTGCTCATCTCCTCGACCTACATCCAGTTCGTCCAGGCCAAGTCCCTGGACGACCGGCCGGAGAACCGCCGCACCCTGCTGGCCAACTACGCCCGAGAGCGCGGCCAGATCCTCGTGGGGGGTGCCCCGATCGCCAAGTCGGTCGCCTCCAAGGACGAGCTCAAGTGGCTGCGCACCTACCCGCAGGGCAAGCTCTACGCCCACCTCACCGGCTACTACTCCTTCACGTATGGCGCGGGCGGCGGGATCGAGGGTGCCGAGAACGCGCTGCTCTCGGGCTCCTCGGACAAGCTGTTCTACCGCCGCGTCAGCGACATCCTCACCGGCAAGGACCAGACCGGGGCCAGCCTCGAGCTCACGGTCAACGCCAAGGCGCAGGCCGCGGCCGAGAAGGCGCTGGGCAACCAGCGCGGGGCGGTCGTGGCCCTCGACCCGAGCACGGGTGAGGTGCTCGCCCTCGTCAGCCACCCGTCATACGACCCCTCGGTCCTGAGCAGCCACGACACCTCCGCCGTCGTGAAGGCGTGGAAGGACCTCAACGCCGACAGCAGCCGCCCGATGGTCGACCGCGCCATCGCCGGCAACCTCTACCCGCCGGGGTCGACGTTCAAGATCGTCACGTCGGCCGCCGCCCTGGAGTCCGGGAAGTTCACCGAGGAGTCGCAGATCCCCGGACCGGCCACGCTCGACCTGCCGCAGACCACGACCAACCTGCCGAACGACGACCGCCAGCCGTGCGGGCCGAACGGCAAGGTCACCCTCAAGCGGGCGCTCGAGATCTCGTGCAACACGGCGTTCGGCTGGCTCGGCATGCAGATCGGCGCCGACGACTTCCGTTCGCAGGCAGCCAAGTTCGGCATCGGTGACCGCCTGACGATCCCCATGACGGTGACCCCGAGCAGCGTCCCGGCCGAGCTCAACGAACCCCAGCTGGCCCAGTCGGCGATCGGCCAGTACGACGTGCGGGTGACCCCGCTGCAGGTGGCCATGATCTCCGCCGCCGTCGCCAACCGCGGCATCGTCATGAAGCCCCACCTGGTCAAGAAGGTCACCTCCTCCGACCTGGAGGTCCTCGACGAACCCCCGCCGGAGCAGCTGTCCCAGGCCGTCTCGAAGGAGACCGCCGACGCCCTGACCCGGATGATGCAGGGGGTCGTCGAGAACGGCACCGGCACCGCCGCGCAGATCAGTGGCGTCGACGTCGCCGGCAAGACCGGCACCGCCCAGCACGAGGTGGGCAAGGCCCCGCACGCCTGGTTCACCGGGTTCGCGCCCGCCGTGGGCGCCAAGGTGGCCGTCGCCGTCGTCGTCGAGGACGGTGGCAACGCGGGGAACGAGGCCGCCGGCGGTCGGGTCGCGGCCCCCATCGCCAAGGCCGTCATGGAAGCGGTGCTCGGCAAGTGACCCCCACGCAGGGCGACGTGCTCGCCGGCCGCTACCGCCTCGAGGAGTCCATCGCGATGGGCGGGATGGGTGAGGTCTGGCGTGCCCACGACGTCACCCTGGACCGTGACGTCGCCGTCAAGGTGCTCCGGCCGGACAGCGCGCAGGACGAGGGTTTCGCGGAACGTTTCCGTGCCGAGGCCCGCCACTCCGGCGGTCTGAGCCACCCGAACATCGGGACGGTCCACGACTTCGGCGAGGACGACGGCACGGCCTTCCTGGTCATGGAGCTGCTCGTCGGCGAACCCCTCTCGACCCTGATCAAGGAGCGTGCGCCGCTGCCGCAGCAGGAGGTCACCGACATCCTGCGACAGGCCGCGCTGGCCCTCCAGGCGGCCCACGACGCGGGGGTCGTCCACCGGGACGTCAAGCCCGCGAACATCGTCGTCGACCCGGACGGGTACGCCAAGCTCACCGACTTCGGGATCGCCCGCGCCCTGAGCGAGGCCCCGATGACCCAGACCGGCGAGGTCCTCGGCACGCCCCACTACCTCGCACCGGAGCAGGCCGCCGGCCGACCGGCCGGCCCGCTGAGCGACGTGTACGCCCTGGCCGTGGTCGGTTACGAGATGCTCACCGGGCGTCGACCGTTCAACGGCGAGTCGATGGTGACCACCGCCCTGGCGCACCTCAGCCAACCGGCCCCCCAGCTCTCCGACGAGGTCGGGGAACCCCTGCGGACGACGGTGATGGCCGCCCTGGCAAAGGACCCTTCCCAGCGTCCGGCCAGTGCCGCGGAGTTCGCGGCCGCCCTCGAGCTCCCGGACGGCGAGGTCCCCGAGCACCTCCGGGCCGGAGCCGCCTCGGCCGTCACCCCCGTGATCGCCGGAGCGCCCGAGGGCCTGAGCGGCGACGACACGCTGCCGACCTCCGTCTTCCTCGCCCCCGCGGCAGCCGCCGGTCTCGCCACCGACCCCGGTCATGACGACACCGAGGTGCACGACACCCGGCGTCCCCCCTGGGCCCTGCCCGTCGCTGCCGGCGTCGCGGTCCTGCTCGCCGTCGCCCTCGTGGTGTCGCTGACCTCCCGCGGCAACGCCAGCTCGACGCCCACCCCGTCCCGGACCACCCCGGTCGCCGCCACGAGCACACCCCTCGCCCCGAGGGCCACGAGCACACCCACCACCCCGAAGGCCACGACCCGCTCCACCATGACCCCTGCCAAGAACACCGCCTCGCCGACCCGCACGACCCGTACCACCGTGGCCAGCGCCCCGGCCCGGCCCGCCCCCGGCCACGCCGGCAAGGGCCACGGCAAGGGCAAGGGAGGCAAGAAGCCGTGACCGCACCACAGCTCCTCGGGGGCCGTTACGAAGTGGGCGGCCTGCTCGGTCGCGGCGGTATGGCGGAGGTGCACCTCGGCCACGACGCCCGCCTCTCCCGGCCGGTCGCCATCAAGCTGCTGCGTTCCGACCTCGCCCGCGACCCCTCGTTCCTCAACCGGTTCCGCCGTGAGGCCCAGTCGGCGGCCGGGCTCAACCACGCGAGCATCGTCGCGGTCTACGACTCCGGCGAGGACCGGCTGACCGAGTCCGGCGGCGCCTCGGTCCCGGTGCCCTACATCGTCATGGAGTACGTCGAGGGCCAGACCCTGCGCGAGCTGCTCAACGACCGGCACCACCTCGAGCCCGCGGAGGCGGCCCGCATCACCGAGGGCGTGCTCGATGCGCTGGCGTACAGCCACCGGATGGGCATCGTCCACCGGGACATCAAGCCGGCCAACGTCATGATCGGCTCCCGCGGCGACATCAAGGTCATGGACTTCGGCATCGCGCGGGCGGTCGCCGACGCGAACGCCACCATGACCCAGACGCAGGCCGTCATCGGCACCGCGCAGTACCTGTCGCCCGAACAGGCCCAGGGCCACCACGTCGACGCGCGCTCGGACCTGTACTCCACGGGCTGCCTGCTGTTCGAGCTGCTCACCGGTCGCCCGCCGTTCCAGGCCGACTCACCGGTCGCGATCGCCTACCAGCACGTGGGCCAGCCGCCCCCGCGACCGTCCTCGCTCAACCCCGCCGTGAGCCCGGCCCTCGACGCGGTGGTCCTGCACTCGCTCGCGAAGGACCGCGAGGCCCGCTACCAGGACGCGACCGCGTTCCGCGCCGACCTGCAGGCCGCCCGGCTCGGGCGCCCCATCAGCGATGCAGCCCGCGGGACGGCCGGCTCGGCGCCGGAGGCCACCGTGGCGATCGGTGCCCTCGGGGCCGCCGCGGCAGCGACCACGGTCCTGCCCGCGGGTGCCACCCCGACGACCGCCACCGCTCCCGGCACCGCCGGTGGCGGCCACGGCAACACCGCGACCCTGCCGGCCATCGGGCACGACCCCGACGACGAACCGCGTCGCCGACGCGGCCTCGCCTACGTGCTGCTCGTCCTCGCCGTGGTCGGCGCGCTGGTGCTGCTCGCCCTCGCCGGCAAGTCCTTCCTCGACCGGCCACCGGACACGCCTGCCCAGGTGTCCATCCCGTCCGTGGTCGACAAGCCGGTCGAGACAGCCGAGGCGGAGATCAGGGCGGCCGGGCTGGTGCCCGAGTCGACCCAGGTGGCCAGCACCAAGGAGATCGGCCACGTCATCGAGCAGAGTCCAGGCGGCGGCGAGCTCGCGGCACGCAACTCCCGCGTCCAGCTGAGCATCTCGGCCGGCCCCGACACCAGGGACCTGCCCGACCTCAGGGACTACAGCCAGGACGAGGCGCGCACGGCGCTGTCCAACCTCAACCTCAAGGTCGGCGCCATCAAGGAGGTCGACGACTCGGGACTGGACAAGGGCCAGGTCGTCTCCACCGACCCGGGAGCCGGCGAGTCCGTCCCGGTCGGCAGCGCCGTCGGCCTGACCGTGTCCTCGGGCAAGATCACCGCTCCCGACGTCGCGGGCAAGTCGCGCAGCGAGGCCGCCCAGATCCTCGGTGACCTCGGGTTCCGCATCAAGACGGAGTACGTCGAGAGCTCCGAGACCGAGGACTCGGTGACCAAGCAGAGCATCAAGAAGGGCGAGAAGGTCGACGACGGCACCCAGATCGTGCTGACGGTGGCCCAGCCGCCGCGTCCGACCCAGACCACCACCACGACGGCCCCACCGACCACCACGACGGCTCCGCCGACGACGAGCACGACGACGACCACCACGGCGCCGACGAGCACCATCCCCGTCACACCCCCGGCGCCGATCCAGACGCCCTGACCGGGACCGACCGGAGGTCAGTGGGCGGCGACGGCCCGGGCCACTCCCTCGGCGTCGCGGACCAGGGGACTCAGGCCCTCCGAGCGCTGGACGGCGTCGTCCAGGCCGCAGACCTGCAGCCAGTTGGCCAGGATGCGGTGCCCACCTTCGGTGAGCACGCTCTCGGGGTGGAACTGCACCCCGTGCAGGGGCAGGTCGCGGTGGCGGACGGCCATGATGATGCCGGACTCGGTGTGCCCGTTGGCGACCAGCGTCTCGGGCAGCGTCGGGGGGTCGATCGTCAGCGAGTGGTACCGGGTGGCCGTGAACGGGCTGCCCAGGCCCTCGAGGACGCCGGTGTCGTCGTGCAGGACCCGGGACGTCTTGCCGTGGAGCAGCTCCGGTGCCCGCCCGACGGTCGCCCCGGCGACGACCCCGAGCGCCTGGTGACCGAGGCAGACCCCCAGCATCGGCTGGGCGCGCTCGGCGCACGCCTCGATCATCGCCATCGAGACACCGGCCTGCTCGGGGGTGCCGGGACCCGGCGACACGAGCACCCCGTCGAAGTCCGCACCGTCGGCGGCGGTGAGCGCGTCGTTGCGGACGACCTCGCACTCGGCACCGAGCTGCTGGAGGTAGCCGACGATGGTGAAGACGAAGCTGTCGTAGTTGTCGACGACGAGGATGCGGGTCATGGGGAGGCCTCGAGCTGGGGTGCGTGGACGGCGTGGGGACGGGCGGCCGACGGGTCGACCGTGTTGTCGTTGAACGGCATGAGCGGCGCGATCCGCGGAAACAGCCACAGGAAGCAGAACGCCACCACGGCGACGACCAGCACCACGGCCAGCAGCACCCGGACCACCAAGGGCCCGGGCAGCGCCCGCCAGATCGCTGCGTAGATCATCACGCACCTGCCTTCGGTGCGGCGAGGACGTCGGCGGGCAGCCCCGCCGCCCGGGGGTAGGACCGCACCAGCTCGGCGAAGACGACGTACCGCTGCGCCGCGCTGTACTTGGGGTGGCACGCGGTCATCGTGAGCCACCGCTGCGTGGGCCTGGTGCCGACCTTCTGCGGCACCGGCGCGATGACATCGACCTCGGTGGGCGCGACGATGACGTGCCGCTTCACGGCATACACGTGGAACTCGGTCCGGGTCTCGATCACGACCTTGTCGCCCGCGCGGAGCAGGTCGATGTCGTGGAACGGGCGCCCGTAGGTGGTGCGGTGGCCGGCGATCGCGAAGTTCCCCACGGCACCGGGCCGCGCCGTGCCCGTGTAGTGGCCGACACCGTCCATGAGGATGTCGCGGCTGGTGCCCTCGAGCACGGGCCGCGCGTAGTCGGCGCCGAGCCGCGGGATCCGCACGATCGCGAAGGCCTTGCCGAACGGCACGGCAGCCGGCACCCGGTTGGCCGCGGCCGAGCCGGACGCCCCGGACGCGAAGTCGCGGGTGAGCGCGTGGACGGTGTCGTCCTGGACCCGGTTGGCGGTGACGTCGGTCCACCACAGCTGCCACCCGACGAACAGGAGCAGGAGCAGGCCGGCCGTGACGAACACGTCCCCGGCCAGCCCGAGCACCCACCGACCCGCGCGGGCCGCACCTGAGCTCATCGCGCCGCCCGGGCGTCCTGGAGGTTGATCGAGCCGGCGTAGGCCGGGAACGTCATCTCGCGACGCGACGTCACGTCGTACCCCAGACCGGCGGCGTCGACCCACTGGCGGTAGATCCCGATGCTGGGGCTGGAGTCGAGGGCCGCACGGAGCCGCCCCTGGTCGCCGATGGCCGTGATGACGTAGGGCGGCGAGTAGACCCGTCCCTGCAGGATCAACGTGTTGCCGACGCAGCGGACCGCGCTCGTCGAGACCACGCGCTGGTCCATGAGCATCATCGCCTCGGCGCCGCCCTGCCACAGCGCGTTCACGACGGCCTGGACGTCCTGCTGGTGCACGACGTAGTCGTCGACCGAGAAGCCGTCCGGCAGCACGTCGGGAACGGTCTTCGCGTCGGTCATCGTGACCTGGACCGCTGGTCCGGCGACCGGCTCGGTCCCGGCGGCGAGCCGCAGGGCATCCGCGTCCTTGGTCAGCTCGGTGACCTGGAGGTCGCCGGGGGCCTGCTGGGCCGACAGCCGGTCGACCTCGGCGCGCAGCGAGGCGACCCGCTGGGCGGCGATGGCGTTCTGCCGCGTCTGCTCCCTGATCAGGCCGGGGACGTCACCTCCGGAGGACCGCAGGTCCGTGCCCCTGGCCGTGGCCGCGCTCAGCGCGAACATGACCCCGGCGCCGAGCGCGACGAGGGGGACGACCGCCGACCACACCGTGGGCCGACGCGTCAACCACGTCAGCCTCTGGTCCGCCATGGCACTACGCTATGCCAAACGTCCCGGCGGCTCGATGCCGTCCGACCTGCGAGGAGAGTTTTCCCGTGCCGGAGTCCAAGGGCCGCGCCAAGCGCGCCTACACCCCGCCCAGCAAGCCCGCGAAGGCCAAGGTCGGGAACCCGCCCTGGTTCGTGCCCGTGATGCTGACCCTCATGGTGCTCGGACTGCTGTGGATCGTCGTCTTCTACATCACCAGCCAGCGCTTCCCGGTCGAGGCGCTCGGCCGCTGGAACCTCGGCATCGGCTTCGGCCTGATGCTGTCGGGGTTCGCCATGACCACCCGCTGGCGCTGAACCACCGGACGCGGGTCGCCTGACGACCTGCCCACACGACAGGAGCGCACCCCGGCTGGGCCGGGGTGCGCTCCTGTCGTTCGCCGGGGCGAACACCATGGCCTGCCGGTGGGGGATTCCGGCGGCCAGGGGTCGGTGGGGTCAGCCGGGTCAGACCGTCGTGGCACCCGTGTTGAAGATGTCGGAGAGGTTCGTGCCCAGGAGCGCGACCGCGACGATGATGACGATCGCGATGAGGCCGACCATCAGGCCGTACTCGACGGCGGTGGCGCCGCGCTCGCGGTTGATGCGCTGCTGGATCTTGCTGTGGATCGAGGTCATGGTGGGCTCCCTTGCGGCCGGCGGATCGGGCGAGTGGCCCTACGGAGAGAGTGGCAGCGCCGATCCGGTCGGACATCGTCCTCGTGCGGGTCGTCGTTCTCCACCATCCGCACGAGAGGGGCCTGGTCCCCGCCGGCGGTGCCGGCCGGCCCCGAGCTCGTGGCTTCCCCCACGCACCCCGGTCGGGCGCAGAGCCCTCCTGCTCAGAAGCCCCGGCTGGCCGCGTCGAAGATCCCGGCGAGGCTCTCGCCGAAGTGGCCCACCACCACGACGAGGAACGTCGCGACGAGACCGACGGTGAGGCCGAACTCCACCGGCGTGGCCCCTCGCTCGGAGCCGGAGCGGCGTCGGATCATCTGCTGGAGCGTGGTCATGTGGTCCCCCTGTGGACGTCGGTGTCGAGTCCCCAGAGCCTTGCAGCGAGCACCGCAAAGGTGATCATGCGGACAACGCAGCCATAGCCTCCTACATCAGGACTAGACGCCTCATCCTCGGGCACCAGCGGGCATCCCCACCTTTGTCCACATCTGTCCGCCGCTCGTCCCCACCGTTGTCCACAGGGAGTTGTCCACACCTTTCTCCACAGCTGGGGACAAATGACAGGCGTGTAATACGCGGGTCCCCACCCGCTGCCGGGAACCCGGAGCCCGTCAGCCGACGAGGACGAACCCGGGGGAGAGCGCGTACTTCACGACAGCGAGCACGACGAGGACCGCGAGCACGGCCCCAAGGCCGGGCCACTGCCAGCGTCGGCGTTCGCGCGGCGTGGTCCAGGAGATGACGGCCGCCAGGGCCGCGCCGGTCAGCAGTCCGCCGAGGTGCGCCTGCCAGGCGACGTTGGGCAGGACGAACCCGATCACGGCGTTGATGCCGATGGTGAGGTACATCCCCGCGGAGGAACGGCCCAGGTGCCGGTTGAGCACGAGCAGGGCCCCGAACAACCCGAACACCGCACCCGAGGCACCGACCATCGGCGTGAACCACGAGGTCCGGTCCAGGGTGCTGGTGGGGGGCGTGGACATGAGGAGGTAGACGACCGAGCCGCCCACCGCGCTGATCAGGTACACCGCGGCATACCGGGCGGCACCGAGCAGGCGCTCGAGGTACTGCGCACCCACCATCCACAGGGCCGCCATGTTGAACAGGATGTGGGTGATCTGCTGGGGGCTGTGCGCGAAGGCCGAGGTGACGAACCGCCAGGGCTCGGACTCACCCGTGTAGGGGCTGAAGTCCACCTGGTCGCTGAAGCCCGGCACCGCGAGCTGGAGGACGTACACGAGCACGCAGAGCGCGATGATCGCGTAGGACACCACGGGGGTGTCGGTGACCCGTCCCCCGAAGACGGTCGTGGCCGAGCGCATCGTCTTGGCCTGGGCGCGGACGCAGTCGACGCACTGGACGCCGACGGCCGCGGGCCGCTGGCAGTCCGGGCACACCGGCCGGCCACAGCGCTGGCACCGCACGTACGACACGCGCTGGGGGTGCCGGGGGCAGACCGGTGTGGTCTGCTGCTGCGCTCCGGCGGTGGGCTCGCTCATGCGCGGGTCCTGTCTTCGGGGGATCGGGTCGAGGTCAGTCGTTGACGACGACCGACTCGATGACAACGTCCTCGACCGGCTTGTCGTTCGCACCGGTGCGCACGTTCGCGATCTTGTCGACGACCTCGCGGCTCGGGCCGTCGGCGACCTCGCCGAAGATGGTGTGCTTGCCCTGCAGCCACGAGGTGTCACCCACGGTGATGAAGAACTGCGAGCCGTTGGTGCCCTTGCCCATGCGCTTGCCGGCGTTCGCCATGGCGAGCATGTAGGGCTGGTTGAAGTTCTTGTCCGGGCTGATCTCGTCGTCGAAGGTGTAGCCGGGGCCACCGAAGCCCTGGCCGACGGGGCACCCGCCCTGGATCATGAAGCCGGGGATGATGCGGTGGAACACCAGGCCGTCGTAGAACGGCGTGGGGTTCGTGCGGCCCGCGTCGTCGCGGTACTCCTGCTCGCCCTTGGCGAGGCCGACGAAGTTCGCGACCGTCTTGGGAGCGTGGTCGGGGAAGAGGGTGACATTGATGTCGCCGTGGTTGGTCTTGAGGGTGACGTCCATGCTGCTCATCCTTCCACGGAGGCCGTCCGGGCGTCGTCCGCGGGAGCCCCGCTGGGTTGCCCACCAGCCGAAACAAGGCAGGATGGGGCAGGAGTGGCATCCCCTCGGGGAAGCCAGACATGTCCGCACCACCAGGGAGGCACAGGTGTTCCGCACCAAGAGCAAGACCGAGCAGGCCGCCGACGCTGTGAGCTCGACGGCCCACACCGCGGCGGACTACGCATCGACCCTCAAGGACCGTGTGGCCCCGGCCGCAGAGGTCGCCAAGGACCGCGCCGGCCAGGCCAAGGACTGGGGCAAGCCCCACGTCGAGGCTGCCCGCGACTGGGCCAAGCCCCACGTCGACCACGGCATCGAGGTCGCCGCCCCGAAGCTGCAGGGTGCTGTCGAGGGCCTCGCGCCCAAGGTCGACACCGCCCGCGACACCATCGTCGACAGCCTGCTGCCGAAGGTCGCCGAGGCCATCGCGGCCGTGGCCGCAGCCTCCGCTGCCGCCAAGAGCACCGCCACGGACGTGGCCGGCGAGACGGCCGACCGTTCCAGCGGGGCGTTCCACGTCCTCAAGGGCGACGCCGTCGCCAAGCGCAGCGGTCGCAAGGGCAAGGTGCTGATCTTCCTCGGCGTCCTCGCCGCTGCCGGTGCCGCGTTCGCCGTGTTCCGCAAGTCCGCGCCGCGCGAGGACCCGTGGGCCACCCCCCTCGACGACCCGTACACCGCGCCGACCAGCGGCCGCGCCTCCACCTCGGAGAAGGTCTCGAACCTCGCCGACGCCGCGAAGGAGAAGGCCGGAGCAGCAGCCGACACCGTCAAGGACAAGGCGACCGAGGCCAAGGACAAGGCCGCCGGTGCTGCGTCCGACGCCAAGGACAAGGTGACCTCCACGGGCAAGCACGCTGCAGGTTCTGCCGCGGACGCGACCAAGGACGCCGCCGAGGCCGTCGCCGACAAGGCCGACGAGACCAAGGACAAGGTCGACTGACGCAGCTCCACCGCCCTCAGCGCAGGGCGCACCTCCGGGGTGCCGCACCGTCGACCGACGGAGCGGCACCCCGCGGTGTTTGTCCCGGTATGCCGCCCTGCCGCCCCACACCGGCCCCCTGCCGCTCCCAGCCCACCTCCACGACGACTCCCGCCTGTCGCGACCGCCGGGTCGTCGCACCCGGCGGGTAGCGTGGACGCCATGTGGGACGCACTCGCGGGACCGTTCCTCGCGGTGGCGGGGCTGCTCGTCGTGGCCGGTGTGCCCAAGGTCATCGACCCGTTGCCCCTGGTGCGCGCCCTGCGCTCCGCCGGGTTCGTCGTCCCACCGGGCCCCGGGGCGGCACTGGTCCGGCTCTTCGCCGTGGGCGAGGTCGTCGTCGGCGTCTGGGCCGTCGTGGCCCCGGGCCGCGCGAGCGCGGCCGTGGTGGCCGCGGCCTACCTCGTCTTCACCCTGTTCGTGGGGCGCGTCCTGACGCGCGGCGGGGTCCTCGGGTCGTGCGGGTGCTTCGGCAAGCCCGACACCCCCGCGACCCGGTCCCACCTCGTCCTCACGGCTGCTGCCGCGCTGGTCGCCGTCGCCCTCGCCGCGGACCCGCCGTCCGCCGTGTGGTCCGGAGCAGCTGCGAACGCGCCGGCCGGTGCGTCGCTCGTGACCACCGTCGCCCTCGCCGTCGTCATCGCCGGCCTCGCCTGGATGGTCATGGCCGTCCTCCCCACCACCACCGCCACCGCCGTCCGCAGCGCCAACCCGACCCGCATGAAGGGCTGACCCATGCTTGCCGTCGTCATCGCCGAGGGGGTCGCCGTCGTCCTGCTCGGCGTCCTCGTGCTCGGCCTGCTGCGCAGCCACGCGCTCATCCTCAAGGCCCTCCACGAGCTCGGGGCAGGCCTCGAGCTCGAGAAGGACGCCGGCACGGGGGTGACCACCGCGACCACGGGCGGCAAGCCCGGTCCCGTGCCGGTCGAGCTGGAGACCGGGGTCATCCCGGCCACCCGGCACGACTCGACGAAGGCGCACGACATCGTCGGCACCGACCTCGAGCGCGCCGCATCCGAGGTCGTCGTGACGGCCCCCGGCCAGCGGACCCTGCTCGCCTTCCTCACCAGCGGCTGCAGCGTCTGCCAGACGTTCTGGGAGGAGTTCCAGCGCGGTGTCGACGTGCCCGGCGACGGTGCCCTTCGAGTCGTCGCCAAGGGCCCCGAGGAGGAGTCGGTCCCGAGCCTCCGGTCGCTCGCCGGCGACGTGCCCGTGATCCAGTCCTCCGCCGCCTGGCTCGACTACGACATCCCCGGCTCGCCCTACTTCGTCTACGTCGAGGGGGGCCAGGTCACCGGCGAGGGCTCGGCGACCACGTGGCCGCAGGTCCGCGACCTGATGGCCCAGGGGGTGTCCGACAGCGAGGAGGCCCGTGCCGCGGCCGGCCGCAGCGGCCCCGGAGCGCTCGTGGGTGACGACCTCGGCCGCGGCGAGCGCGACAACCTCCCCCGCATGGACGGTGAGCTGCTCGCGGCAGGGATCGCGCCGGGTCACCCCAGCCTCTACGAGTCGCCTGACCCCGAAGGCCCGGACGACCATAACGGGCACGACCACCAGCACGACCACGACCACAGCGGGCACGACCACAGCGGGCACGACCACGAGGGTCACGACCACCACGGGCACGACCACGACGACGCCCACGAGCACGCGGTGCCCGGCCCGCACGAGCACTGACCCGTGTCCGTCACCGTCCTGGCCCTCGCCCTGGGCCTGCCCATGGCGGCGGTCGCCGCCGTGCGCGCCACGTGGTCCCCTTGAGGTGAGTCGATGCTCTCGAGCATCAGCCCGCTCGGTGAGCGGGCCAGGAACTCCCGCTGGTGGCTGACCACCGCCGCATACCTCGTCGGGTCGTTGGTCGGCGGTCTCGGGCTCGGGGCCCTCGCCGCCCTGCTCGGCTCCGCCGTGCCCGAGGAGTTGCGCGCCTCGCCCTGGGCCCTCGGTGTCGTGGCCCTGCTGCTGCTCGTCGGCCTGGGCTTCGACTCGGCGCCGGGCAACCGGATGGTGCCTTCGTGGCGCCGCCAGGTCGACGTCGACTGGCTCGACGAGTACCGCGGCTGGGTGATGGGACTGGGGTTCGGGGTGCAGCTCGGGTTCGGCCTCGTCACGATCATCACGAGTGCGACGACGTATGGCGTGGTGCTGCTCGCCGCCCTCTCCGGGCAGCTCGGTGCCGGGCTGGCCATCGGGGCGGTGTTCGGCGTGGTCCGCGCCCTCCCGTCGCTGCTCATGGGCCGGGTCACCGACCGGGCCGCGCTGCACGCCGTGTTCACCCGGGTGGAGCGTTGGGCCAAACCGGCACGAATCATCGCTAGGGTGGCGCTGGGAGGAGCGGCCGCCGCACTGCTGGTCGCCGCAGTTGGGAGCTGAACCATGGCAGACGCATACGGACTCGCCGCTCAGGCACCTCGGGGGTGGCACGTCGCCGTCTCACGGCGTCCCGGTGCCACCGACCTGGGCCCCACCGCCCGGGGAGCCGCCGAGGACGTGACCCGCCCGGTCCTGCACGCCTGCACCAGGCCGATGCCGACGGCACGCGGGGACTTCGGGACCGGGGTGGTCGACCTACTCGGCCCGGACGACATCTTCGTGGCCCTCGTCGACTACGGCACCGAGGTCGCCGACCAGGGCCTGTTCGAGAAGCAGGGGCTGCCCCGCCTGGCCCCGTCGCAGTTCGGCCCGAACCGGTTGCAGCGGCCGCTGCCGGGGCTGAGCGCGTCCCAGCACTTCTTCAGCTCGGGCGGTCGGGCGTTCTGCCTGTTCACCGTGCTCGGCAGCCACGCCCGACGGATGGGTTCGGTGCCCCGGGCGGTCGCCCTCGTCAACTCGTTGCGCATCACCGACCGGGCCACCCTGGCCCGACAGGGAGGACACCCGTGAGCGCTCTCGACGACCTCAACGCCGGCCCGGGCGGCATCGCCGGGTTCGTCACCTCGCTGACGCGGCGGATGCGCCCGGTGTCCCGCCGCGACGTGTTCGTCGGTGCGGCGGTGGCCGGCTCGGCCCTCGCGACACGACCGAAGGACTACGTCCTGCGGCCCCAGCCGGCGTACGCGACGATCTGCGGCCCCGGCAACACCGCCAGCAGCGGCTGGACGGTGTTCTGCGCGACGGTCAACAAGGGAGCCAACACCTGTCCGCCCGGCAGCTTCGCGGCCGGGTGGTGGAAGGCCGCCGACTCCTCGTGGTGCGGTGGCGGCTACCGGTACATCGTCGACTGCAACGCCTCCTGCTCCAAGTGCTCGACCGGCTGCACCGACGGCATCTGCGACAGCAAGTGCTGGAGCTGTTCCTGCGGCACCGGTTCGAGCGCCACGTGCGACCAGCGCCGCGTCTGCTGCAACGCCTTCCGGTACGGCCAGTGCAACACCCAGGTGAAGTGCAGCGGAGGTGTGCACTGCCGGGTCGTCAGCTGTGTCGCCCCCTACAAGTGGGACGCCTGCACGACGACCTCGCTGCAGGACAACCGCACCAACGAGCACAGCTCGCCCCTGCTCCCACGCTGGGGCGCCATCGAGAAGAAGTACCGCGACATGGGCGCCCAGGGGTCGTTCCTCAAGTCGTCCCTCGGGCCGATCAAGGACAACGGCGACAACCGCGGCACCCGGGTCGACTACCAGGGTGGCTCGATCCACACGAACTCCAGGACGGGTACCCGCGCGGTGCCCAACGTCGTGAAGACCGTGTGGACCCAGGTCGACGGGGTCAAGGGTCTACTGGGCTACCCCGCCAGCGACTGGATGACGGGGCGGGCGCAGGGCGGCTGGGTCCAGCTCTTCGAGCGCGGCGCGATCGCCGACTCGCCGAGCACCGCGCCGAAGGTCGTCTACGCCGACGCGTACACCCTGTGGGTGAGCGAGGGGCGCGAGTCCGGACGGCTCGGGTACCCGATCAGCAACCGGTACTCCGGCATGGTCGACGGAGGCTGGCGGCAGGAGTTCCAGTCCGGCTGCGTCGTCGACTCGGCCTCGACGACCATCCAGTCCGTGTGGAGCGTCCGGTGGGACGTCTGGAAGCGCGAGGGCCGGGAGGCCGGTCGGCTGGGCTACCCGGTCGCGCCGAAGGAGGACCTCGGCAACGGCGCATGGGTCCAGCGCTTCCAGAAGGGCTGCATCATCGACTCGGCCTCGACGACCACCCAGGCGATCAGCGGTGTCATCCACACGGCGTGGGTCGCCGGTGGGCGCGACCAGGGCTGGCTGCACTTCCCCACCGGGGCGCAGGGGACGGCAGCGCGAGGGGTCTACCAGAGCTTCCAGGGCGGCGACGTCTGGGCGCTCGGCACCGGGCCCGGCCGACGGGTGCTCGGCTCGGTCCGCGCGGAGTGGAAGGCGCAGGGCGGGGCGACCGGCCCCTACGGCTATCCCCTCACGGACACCCGGCGCCTCGCCGACGGCACCATGACCTGCACCTTCGAGGGCGGCACCATCACCGTCGCTCCCTGACGTCGGCTACCGCACCACCCGCGTCCCGTCGGGGAGCCGGCGCGTCACCATGAGGCTGTCGAGCCGTTCGAGCAGGGCGATGACCACCCGGCGCGAGGTCTGCAGCGCGGCGGCTGCGTCACCGGGCCGGAACGGCTCGGCCAGCCCCTGGACGGCGTCCGTGGCGCGAGCCACCGCGTCGCCGGCCAGCACCAGTCCGCCGAGGCGGGTCACCTGTCCGGCTCGTTCTGCTCCCGCGAGCACGTGGGCGGTCACTCCCCAGCTCCCGAGCTGCTCCCGGGTGGGCGGGTCGAGGGGGTGGACCGCCAGCCACGACCCCAGCGTCGCCAGGGGTCCGTCGTCGCCGGCGGTAGCAGCCGTGCCGGGTTCGTCGGCAGCACCCTGACGAGTAACCGTCGGTCGCTGACGTCGCCGTGGCGGGTCGAGCGCCACCACCTCGACACCGGCGCGCACCTCGTGCAGCCCCGGATCCCTCAGCACCCCGCGGTCGCCGAGCGCCAGCGGCAGGGCGGTGGCGGGTCGCAGCCGGAGCCGGCGGTCGGCCATCGCGTGGACGTGCACGCCCACTGCGGCCGTGCCCACGTGAAGCACGAGCTGGCGCGGCCACGACCGGGGTATGGCGCCGCGTGGCCAGGGTTCGTGGGTGGTCACGTCCACGACCGCTGCCGGGCCGGGCAGGCGCGGGTCGAGCAGCACGTCCCCCCGGGCGACCCCGTCGAGCGGGACCGCCCGCAGGTTGAGCGCCACCCGCGCTGGCGCCGCCACCCGGTCGACGGGCCGGTCACTGGTCTGCACCCCGCGGACCCGGACCACCTCACCGCGCAGCAGCAGCTCGTCCTCGACCTGCACCGTCCCAGCGGTCAGGGTGCCGGTGACGACGGTACCCACGCCACGCACGGTGAACGCGCGGTCCAGCCACAGCCGTACCGGTGCCTTCGGGTCCGCGTCCCCCACGGCGACAGCGAGCCGGCGCAGCGCCGCACGCAACCCGGGCAACCCGGCGCCGGTGCGACCCGAGACGAGGACGGACTCGCGGGCCGCTAGGCCCAGGGCGGCCAGGTGCTCGACCGCGGCTCGCGCCGAACGGAGCGCCCTCGACTCGTCGACGAGGTCGCACCGGGTGACGACGAGCAGCACCTCGCGCAGGCCGAGTGCCGCGACGGCTCGGGCATGCTCCTCCGACTGTCGGGCCCAGCCCTCGTCGGCCGCCACGACGAACATCACCCCGGCGACGGCCCCCAGTCCGGCCAGCATGTTGGCGGCGAACCGCTCGTGGCCGGGCACGTCGACCAGGGACAGGTGCACCCCGTCGAGGTCGGTCCAGGCGTAGCCGAGGTCGATCGTCAGTCCACGGTCGCGTTCCTCGGCCCACCGGTCCGGCTCGGTGCCGGTGAGCAGGCGGACCAGGGTGGACTTGCCGTGGTCCACGTGGCCGGCGGTGGCGACGACCGCCATCTACGTCGTGCGCCCGGCCAACCGGATGGCCGCCGCGACGTCCGCGTCCCGCTCGCCGGAGACGCACCGCAGGTCGACCAGGCAACGGCCGTGGTCCAGGCGCGCGAGGACGGGGCGGTCGAGCGCCCTCAGCGCGGCGGCATACGGCTCGGGGAGGGCGACCGCCCACCCCGGCAGGGGGAGTCCGGGTGCACCGCCGCCACCGACGACACCGTCGGCGGGCACCACCTCGACGACGTGCGCGGGGTGGCTGGCGGCCACCGCACCGGTGACCTCCGCGGCCAGGCGCTCACAGCGGGACCGCAGTGCCCCCGGGTCGGCCTCGAGCGCCTCCCACACCGGGGGGCGGGGGCCGCGAACGGTGGCCTCCAGCCCGGCGAGCGTGGTCTTGTCGGCCCGCAGCGCGCGGGCCAGCGGGTGGCGGCGCAGACGACCGACGACGTCGGCCGTGCCGAGGACCAGGCCGGCCTGTGGTCCACCGAGCAGCTTGTCGCCGCTGCACGTCACGACCGCGGCCCCGTCGCGCAGGGAGGTCGTCGCATCCGGTTCGTCGGGCAGGAGCGGGTGTGGACGCAGCAGGCCGCTGCCGATGTCGTGGACCACCGGCACACCGAGTCCGGCGAGCTCGCGGATGCCGACCGATGCGGTGAACCCCTCGACCCGGAAGTTGCTGGGGTGCACCACGAGGATGCAGCCGGTCTCGGGGCCGAGGGCGCGCTCGTAGTCGGCCAGCGTGGTGCGGTTCGTGGTGCCGACCTCCCGCAGCCGGGCACCGGTGCTCTCGATGAGGTCGGGCAGGCGGAACCCGTCGCCGATCTCGACCATCTGCCCGCGGCTGACCACCACCTCGCGTCCGGCGGCGAGGGCGGCCGTGGCGAGCACCAGGGCGGCGGCCCCGTTGTTGACGACGAGGGCCCCACCGGCGGACGGCACCGCGCCGAGGAGGGCGGCGAGCGTGCCCCGACCACGCGTCGACCGGTTGCCGGTGGCGAGGTCGAGCTCGACGTCCACGGTGCCTGACGCGGCGACGACGGCCTCGACCGCGGCAGCCGACAGCGGTGCCCGTCCGAGGTTGGTGTGGATCACGACCCCGGTCGCGTTGAGCACCGGCGTGAGCGTGGTCGCCCGGGTGGGCAGCCCTGCCAACGTCGCTGACACCACCTCGTCGGGACGTATGCCGCCGCGACGCACCTGCTCCTGCGCAGCCACCACGGCGGTCCGGACCGTGTCTCGACCCAGGCGCGAGATCGCCTCTGCCACAGCGGTTTCCGCAAGGACGGTGTCGGTACGCGGCACGAGGCGACGCACGTCGCCCGGTTGCGGCTGCGGCATACGTCCTCCTGTCGTGGCGGAGGCGGACGGGAATCGAACCCGCCAAGCCGAGCTGCTCGGCTTCACCGGTTTTGAAGACCGGGAGGGCCACCAGGCACCTGTACGCCTCCGCTGGCGAGGCTAGCGTAGGCACGGTGAGCACCCTCGACGCGACCACCGAGACGCCTGTCCGGCTGACGCAGTACGCCTCCGGTGGGGGGTGCGCCTGCAAGATCCCGCCCGGGGAGCTCGAGGAGGTCGTCCGCGGTCTCGTCGGCGGCGCACCGGTCGGAGCCGGTGACGGTGACCTCCTGGTCGGGCTCGACGACGGCGACGACGCGGCCGTGCTGCGCATCGACGGCGGCACCGCGGTGATCAGCACCGCCGACTTCTTCACCCCGGTCGTGGACGACGCCTACGACTTCGGGCGCATCGTCGCGGCGAACGCCCTCTCCGACGTCTACGCGATGGGCGGGCGTCCCGTCCTGGCGGTCAACCTCGTGGGCTGGCCACGGGCGGTCCTGCCGTTGGAGCTGTTGCGCGAGGTGCTCCGCGGGGGCCTGGACGTCGCCCGGTCCGCCGGCTGTGCGGTCGCTGGCGGGCACAGCATCGACGACCCCGAGCCGAAGTACGGGATGGCGGTGACCGGCCTGGCCGACCCGAACCTGTTGCTGCGCAACGACGCCGCCGTGGCCGGGCTGCCCATCAGCCTGACCAAGCCGATCGGGGTGGGGGTCCTGAACAACCGCCACAAGTCGACCGGTGAGGTCTTCCCCCATGCGGTGGCCTCGATGGTCGCGCTCAACGACGTCGCCTCCGCCGCTGCCGTCGCGGGCGGGGCGCGGGCGGCGACCGACGTGACCGGGTTCGGGCTCCTCGGGCACCTGTGGAAGCTGCTGCGCGCGTCCGGGGTGGGGGCCGTGCTCGACTCGACGGCGGTGCCGGTGCTCGACGGGGCCCGGGAGTCGCTGCGGGAGGGGTACGTCAGCGGCGGAACGCGGCGCAACCTCGACTGGGTGCGCCCCCACCTGGACGCCGAGGTCTCCGAGGAGGTGCTGCTCATGCTCGCCGACGCCCAGACCAGCGGTGGCCTGCTCGTGGTCGGTGAGGTGCCCGGTGCCCCGGTCGTCGGCCACACGGTCGCCGGCCCCCCTCGCCTGCGCATCACCTGAGGTCTTGTCGTCGGGGGCTCGGGAGCGCACGCTGGGGTGATGAGGACCTTCGACGTCACCGCGCGCTCGCGTCGCGGCGGGCTGAGCACGTGCACCGTCCCCGCGGACAACGCCGGGGAGGCGGTCGCCCTGGTGCGTTCCCTCGCTCCCGCCGACGCCACCGACGTCACCGCGTATGCCGTGTACCGGCAGGGGTGCGGGAGCCCCGTCGCCCCCGGCCGGCCCCGCCCGGCCTCGAGGTGCACGCCATACCTCCCACCCCCTAGCTGCCCGGTGCGAACTCGTCCGTGCGACGGACCCGGAGGGTGGCACGGAGCAGTACGGTGTCCGCACCCCTGCACGACCCCTCGACGTGTCCGGAGACCTGTCATGCCCCGCTTCGCACACACGCTGTCCGTCAGCGCCCCACCGTCCGTGGTCTTCGCGATCGTCGACGACTTCAGCCAGACACCGCAGTGGCTGTCGCGGTGCACCGGGATCGACAAGCTCGACGCCGGGGCCAACGACGTGGGCACCAAGCTGAAGTACCACTACGACGACGGCCGGCGCACGGGTTCGATGGACGGCGAGGTCATCGCGCGCGAACCCGACCGCCACTTCGCGATGAAGTTCACCGACAAGATGATGGACGTCACGGTGGACTTCGTCGCCGCCTCGGACGGGGTGGGGACGACCCTGACGCACTCGATCGACATCGGCACCCGGGGGTTCGGCAAGCTCTTCACCCCGCTCATCCGTCGCGACCTGCCGAAGCAGACGATGGACGCCATGACGAAGCTCAAGTCGATGGCCGAGGCCCGCGCGACCCACTGACGAGCCGGCCGGTCGAGGGGTGCGCTCGACGTCCGCCGACGCTGCCTGAGTCCGCACCTCATGGACCTGTACGGGCGCACCCGGCGGTCCTAGGCTGCCAAGCGTTTCGGTTGTCCACTCGACGGAGGTGCGCCATGGCGGGGAAGTTCGAGCTCTACCAGGACAAGGCCGGCAAGTGGCGGTTCCGTCTCAAGGCCGGCAACGGCCAGGTCGTCGCCGTCGGTGAGGCGTACGAGAGCAAGTCCGCTGCCCAGAACGGCATCGCCTCGGTGCAGACCAGTGCGGCAGGAGCCCCGACCGTCGAGGTGGACGGCTAGGTCTCCGTGGCGGATCGCGCCGAGCGCTGGCGGGTCTGGGCGGCTCGGGTCTCCGTGGTGGTCGCTGGGGTCGTCGTCGCCGTGGCCCTGGTGAAGCTCTGGGCGTTCGCCAACACCGACAACCCTGCGGTCATCGAGAACTCGGCGATCACCCGGACCGTCGGCGTGGCGTGCGCGACGATGCGTGACTCGGTGTCGGCGGCGGCGGTGCCCACGTCCGCACCACGCAACCAGCGGCTCGGCGCCATCAACGCGCAGAACGACGCCGTGGTCGAGATGCTGACCACGCTGCGCTCCCTCGGTCCGGGCGTGGTCGACGCCGACCAGCCGACCGCCCAGTGGATCGACGACTGGGAGCAGCTGGTCACTGCCCGCGACGCGTACGCGCGGTCGCTGGCGGCGGGCAAGCCGAAGCCGTTGGTCCTCCCGGTCGTCGACGGGCGCCCGCTCGTCGCCCGCCTCAACGACGTCGGCGTCAACTGCCGCGTCCCCTTGGCCCTGCTGGCCCCCTGACCGTCGGATCCCTCAGACGCCCCGGGGCTCGCGGGGTCAGAGTCCGAGCTGGAGCAGGGTCTGCTCGGCCATCGCGGCCTCGCCGGTGGCGTTCGGGTGCACCGGGAAGGCGTTGACCGGTGCAATGGCCGGCTCGATCCAGCGAGTGCCGACGGGGGCGCACGCGTCGTGCCCACGGGAGCTGGCAGCCATGTCGATGAACCGGGCGCCTGCATGCCGTGCCGCCCTGGCGATGACGGCGTTGAGGACGTCCTGCTCGTGCTTGAGCCACGGCACGTCACCCATGGCGATCGGCATCGAGCGGTAGCAGTCGAGCCGGCCGACCTCGGGGAGGATCTGCGGGTAGCCCACGATCGCGATCGTCGCGGCGGGCGCCTTCTTGCGTACCGCCTTGAGCGCGGCCAGGACGTTGGGGTAGGTCTGGTTGACGATCGCATCGGTGAAGGTGGTGCCGTACTTGCGCTGGCACGGGTTGCCCAGGACGTCGGTCGCCGAGATCGTCGCGCAGCCGAAGAACGAGCTGGTGAAGACGTCCTCGTCGTTGCCACCGATCGTCATGGTCACGAACCGGGTCTTCTTCGTCACCGCGTCGAGCTGGGGCGCGACACCGGGAGCCTGCGAGCCGTAGAAGTCTGCGGTCTTCGCGCCGCTGCAGGTGACGTCGGTGAAGGACCTCGGCTGCGTGGCGGCGGCCAGGTCGTGGGCGAAGTTCAGCGTCGACCGGCTGCAGGTGGCCGGGGCGCCGGCGACGAGCGGGGCCACCCCCGCCGCGGAGGCATAGCTGTCACCGAGCGCCACGTAGGGGGATGTCTTGATCGAGTGGTGGTTCGCCTTGGGGGGACTCACCTTCGCGGTGGCGGGGACGGCAACTCCCACTCCCAGGGCTGCGGTGAAGAGGGTCGTGGCGAGGACACTCGTGGTGCGGCGCATCAGGAACTCCGATGTTCGTGAACAGCCCGGGTCCGGCTCGCCCCGGCGGGTGACGTCGGTGGCACCCAGCCCAACCTAACCCCGCGACGCCGCGGCAACGAGTGGAGCGGGCGGCGCAAACGGAAGAGGCCCTCCCGGCACACCGGGAAGGGCCTCTGATCTGTGGTGGAGCCAAGGGGACTCGAACCCCTAACCCCCTGCTTGCAAAGCAGGTGCGCTACCAATTGCGCCATGGCCCCCGACGTGCGGGCTGCGACTACGAGGGTGAGTCGGTCGCCTGGGCCCAGAGGTCTTTCTCGGCCTGCTGGTCCTTGAGCTTCTTCTGCACCGCGGCAGCCCCGACGACGGTCGCAATGAGGAGCAGGATCTTCTTCACGGCGGTCCGCCTTCCCTCGCAGAGGAACCCGCGGGGATCGGGATTGGTGGGCCTAACAGGACTTGAACCTGTGGCCTCTTCCTTATCAGGGAAGCGCTCTAACCGTCTGAGCTATAGGCCCGTGAGCCCAATCTCCGCTGCGCCACGGAGGGTGGCGCGAGGCACGAGGTTACATGACAGGTGACCCGCCCACCAAAACGGATACCGCCCACCCTCCGGGGCCGGAGGATGGGCGGTTTCGCGTATGCCGCGGGGCCGGCTCTCAGTCGTCGGTGAGGGTCAGCTGGAGGCCGCCGACGAGGGCCGAGCAGATGTTGTAGAGGAACGCTCCGAGGGTGCTCAGGGCGGTCAGCAGGATGACGTCGATGACCCCGATGACGATCGACAGGGACAGCACCCGACCGAAGCCGAGGAAGTCCATGATGTCGAACGGGTTCTGCGCGTCGTTGAAGACGGTCCCGACCAGGCGGTTGACCTCGGAGAAGACGCCCATGCCCGAGAGGATCATCCACAGCACCGCGACCATGACGACACCGGCGATGCCGAGGGCGACCGAGATGAGGAAGGACATCTTCATCGCCGACCAGGGGTCGACCCGCGAGACGGTGAGCTTCACCCGGCGGGCCCGGGCTGCGCTCGCCGCCGTGGTGGCTGCCCCGGGTCGGGACTGCGCGCCGGCGCGGGGTGCTGCCGAACCATCGGCGTTGCGGCTCATGGCACCGGACTCCTTCCCACCGGGCAGGGAGGTGCTGGTCTGGCCTGCCGTGCTCACTCGTTACCTCCGCTGGCGTCAGTCCCGGTCTCCTCGGTGGACTCCGGCGCCGTGTCGACCGACTCGTCGACACCCTCGCCGGCCACCTGGGCGACCTGCTCGTTCTCCGACGACGGTACGGCATCGACGGCCTGGGAGTCGCCTTCGGCACCCTCGGCGACCTGAGAGTCATTCAGTTCCTCGGCGGCACGCTCGGGGTTCCGGGCGACGGCCACGACGGAGTCGCTGCTCCCCGGGCTGGCGAACTTCATGCCCTGGGTGTTGCGGCCACGTCGGGTGACGGGACCCACCGGCATACGGACGATGTTGCCCTTGCCCATGATGACCAGGACCTCGTCGTCCTCGCTCACCGTGAGGGCGCCCACGAGGTCGCCGTTGCGCTCGGTGATCTTGGCGACGGCGACACCGAGGCCGCCACGGCCCTTGGCGTTCCAGTCCGAGGACGGACTGCGCTTGGCCATGCCGTTCTCGAAGACCACGAACACGTCGGGGTCCTCACCCTCGTGGATGACGCTGAGCGACAGCAGCGAGTCGTCGCCGCGGAACCGCATCCCGGTCACGCCGCTGGTGGCGCGGCCCATCGGGCGCAGCTGCTCGTCGGTGGCGTGGAACCGCACCGACTGGGCCTTGCGCGACACGAGGAGCAGGTCGTCGGTCTGCGACGCGAGGTCGGCCGCGACGAGCTCGTCGCCGTCCTTGAGGTTGATGGCGATGAGCCCACCGCTGCGCGGGGAGTCGTAGTCGCCCAGGCGGGTCTTCTTGACCAGGCCGTTCTTCGTGGCGAGCACGAGGTAGGGCTGCTGGGCGTAGTCGCGCACGTCGAGGACCTGGGCGATCTTCTCGTCCGGCTGGAACGCGAGCAGGTTGGCGACGTGCTGGCCCTTGGCGTCGCGGCCCGAGTCCGGCAGCTCGTAGGCCTTGGCGCGGTAGACCCGTCCGAGGTTGGTGAAGAAGAGCAGCCAGTGGTGCGAGGTGGTGGTGAAGAAGTGGTCCACCATGTCGTCGCCGCGCAGCGAGGCGCCGCGGACTCCCTTGCCGCCGCGTCCCTGCGACCGGTATGCGTCGACCCGGGTCCGCTTCGCGTAACCACCACGGGTGATGGTGACGACCACGTCCTCCTCGGGGATGAGGTCCTCCATCGACATGTCGCCGTCGAAGAACTCGATCCGGGTGCGCCGGTCGTCGCCGTACTTGTCGACGATCTCCGCGAGCTCCTCGGACACGATCGTCCGCTGGCGCTCGGGCTTGGCGAGGATGTCCTCGAAGTCGAGGATGAGGGCCTCGAGGCGGTCGTGCTCGTCGATGATCTTCTGGCGCTCGAGGGCGGCCAGGCGGCGCAGCTGCATCTCGAGGATGGCGCGGGCCTGGATCTCGTCGATCTCGAGCAGGGCGATCAGCCCGTCGCGCGCCGCCTCGACGGTCTGCGACCGGCGGATGAGGGCGATGACCTCGTCGAGGGCGTCGAGCGCCTTGAGCAGACCACGCAGGATGTGGATCTCGTTCTCGGCCTTGCGCAGGCGGAACTTCGTCCGGCGCTGGATGACCTCGATCTGGTGGTCGACCCAGTGCCGGATGAAGGCGTCGATCGGCAGGGTGCGCGGCACCCCGTCGACGAGCGCGAGCATGTTGGCGCCGAAGTTCGTCTGCAGCTGGGTGTGCTTGTAGAGGTTGTTGAGCACCACCTTCGCGACGGCGTCGCGCTTGAGCACGACCACCAGGCGCTGGCCGGTACGACCCGAGGTCTCGTCGCGGATGTCCGCGATGCCCGAGAGCCGCCCCTCCTTGGTCAGCTCGGCGATCTTCTGCGCGAGGGTGTCGGGGTTCACCTGGTACGGCAGCTCGGTGACCACGAGGCACTGCCGGCCCTGGATCTCCTCGACCTCGACCACCGCGCGCATGATGATCGAGCCACGACCGGTGCGGTAGGCCTCCTCGATCCCCTTGCGGCCCAGGATCAGTGCGCCCGTGGGGAAGTCCGGTCCGGTGATCTTCGAGACGACCGCCGCCTGCACGGCCTCGCGGTCGGCCTCGGGGTTGGCCAGGATCCACTGGGCGGCGTCGGCCACCTCGCGCAGGTTGTGCGGCGGGATGTTCGTGGCCATGCCCACGGCGATGCCGGAGCTGCCGTTGACGAGCAGGTTCGGGAACCGGCTCGGCAGGACGGTCGGCTCCTGCGTCTTGCCGTCGTAGTTGTCGCGGAAGTCGACGGTCTCCTCGTGGATGTCGCGGACCATCTCCATGGCCAGCGGGGCCATCCGGCACTCGGTGTACCGCGGCGCTGCCGCCGGGTCGTCACCCGGGGACCCGAAGTTGCCCTGCCCGTCGACCAGCGGGTACCGCAGCGACCAGTCCTGCACCAGGCGGACGAGGGCGTCGTAGATCGAGGAGTCACCGTGCGGGTGGTACTGCCCCATGACCTCGCCGACGACGCGGCTGCACTTGTTGTAGCCGCGGTCCGGACGGTAGCCACCGTCGTACATCGCGTAGACCACGCGGCGGTGGACCGGCTTGAGCCCGTCACGCACGTCGGGCAGCGCGCGGCTGACGATGACCGTCATCGCATAGTCGATGTAGCTGCGCTGCATCTCGGCGTTGAGGTCGACCGCCTCAGTGCGGTCGTACTCGATCGGCGGTATCTCAGTCATGAAAATCCTTGCATATCAACGAGGAACGGTGACGATCAGAGGGAGGTGCTGCGGGGGGCGCGCAGGCCGTGGTGGGTTGGCGGGAGCAGGGAGTGCGCGCAGCGCGCGAGCTGCGGATGGACAGGCCAAGCGCCCCCCGCAGTGCCGACCGTCGGCGAGCCCCGCTGCATACCTAGATGTCCAGGAAGCGGACGTCGCGGGCGTTGCGCTGGATGAAGCCACGACGGCTCTCGACGTCCTCACCCATGAGGATCGCGAAGATCTCGTCGGCCGCGGCCGCGTCGTCGAGCGTGACCTGCAGCAGCACGCGGTGGTCAGGATCCATCGTGGTCTCCCACAGCTCCTGGTAGTCCATCTCGCCCAGACCCTTGTAGCGCTGGATGCCCGCGTCCTTCGGCAGGCGCCACCCCTGGGACTGCCCGGCCTTGAGCATGGCGTCACGCTCACGGTCGGAGTAGGAGAACTCGTGCGCGTGGTTGCTCCACTTGAGGCGGTACAGCGGCGGCTGCGCGAGGTAGACGTAGCCCTCCTCGATCAGCGGACGCATGAACCGGAAGAGCAGCGTCAGCAGCAGGGTCCGGATGTGCAGGCCGTCGACGTCGGCATCGGCCATCAGCACGATCTTGTGGTAGCGCGCCTTGGTCTTGTCGAAGTCCTCGCCGATGCCGGTGCCGAACGCCGAGATCAGCGCCTGGACCTCGTTGTTGGCGAGCACCTTGTCGATGCGGGCCTTCTCGACGTTGAGGATCTTGCCTCGGATCGGGAGGATCGCCTGGTTGTGCGGGTTGCGACCGCGCACGGCCGAGCCGCCGGCCGAGTCACCCTCGACGATGAAGACCTCGGAGATCGAGGGGTCCTTGCTCTGGCAGTCGCGCAGCTTGCCGGGCAGGCCGCCGGACTCGAGCAGGCCCTTGCGCCGGGTCGCCTCGCGCGCTTTGCGGGCGGCCATGCGGGCGGCGGCGGCCTGGATCGACTTGCGGACGATGTCCTTGCCCTCGGTCGGGTGCGCCTCGAGCCAGTGGCCGAACTCATCGGTCATGGCCCGCTGGACGAACCCCTTGACCTCGGAGTTGCCGAGCTTGGTCTTGGTCTGGCCCTCGAACTGCGGCTCGCCGAGCTTGACCGACACGACGGCGGTGAGGCCCTCGCGGATGTCGTCGCCGGTGAGGTTGTCGTCCTTGTCCTTGAGCAGGTTCTGCTTGCGCGCGAAGTCGTTGATGAGCTTGGTCATCGCCGCGCGGAAGCCCTCCTCGTGGGTGCCGCCCTCGTGGGTGTTGATGGTGTTGGCGTAGGTGTGCACCGACTCGGAGTACGCCGTCGTCCACTGCATCGCGAGCTCGAGCGACAGCTGCCGCTCGGTGTCCTCGGACTCGATCGAGATGATCTCGTTGTGGACCGGCTCGGACTTCTTGGACGAGACCAGGTGCGTGACGTAGTCGACCAGGCCGTTGTCGTACTTGTAGCTGACCTTGCGCGGCTTCTTCTCCGTCACGTCGACCACATCGGCCTCGTCGGCGTCGACCGCCGCCTCCGGGACCCGCTCGTCGACCAGGTTGATGGTCAGGCCCTTGTTGAGGAACGCCATCTGCTGGAAGCGCGCGCGGATCGTCTCGAAGTCGTACGTCGTCGTCTCGAAGATGTCGCCGTCGGCCCAGTAGGTGATGGTGGTGCCGGTGCGGTCCGACGCCTCCATCTTCTCCAGGGGGGCCGTGGCCTCACCGTGGTCGAAGGAGACCCGGAAGACGTGGCCGAGCTGGTGCACCTCGGCGTCGAGGCGGGTCGACAGCGCGTTGACCACGGAGGAGCCGACGCCGTGCAGGCCGCCGGACACCTTGTAGCCACCGCCGCCGAACTTGCCGCCGGCGTGCAGCTGCGTCAGGACGAGCTCGACCGTGGACATGCCGTACTGGTCGTTGTTGCCCGTCGGGATGCCGCGGCCGTTGTCGACGACGCGCACCCCGCCGTCGGCGAGCAGCGTGACGTCGATGGTGTCGGCGTAGCCGGCCAGCGCCTCGTCCACGGCGTTGTCGACGATCTCCCACACCAGGTGGTGCAGTCCCCGCTCACCGGTCGAGCCGATGTACATGCCGGGACGCTTGCGCACCGCCTCGAGGCCCTCGAGGACCGTGATCGCGCTGGCGTCGTAGTCGGCGCCGGCGGGCACCCCGGCGAGCTCTGCCTCGGCCGCGAGTCGGGCCGCCTCGGCCTGCGCTGCGGTGAGGTTCTCGCTGGGGTCCGAGTTGGGCGTGGCTCCCGGTGCGTCGTTCGGGGTGGTGCTCGGCGTGCTCTCGTGTGGCGTCTGGTCAGACTCGGACACGGTGCTCCTTCTCCGGTGGGGCAGCGCGCTCGGGGGTCGCCCCGGCGCGTCGCTGCTCCCTGCTCATGGCACGCGGCCGTTCTGGTGGAGACCAGCCGGCCGCGATTTCACCCCCCAGTCTACCTGTCAGGGTGGTCGCACAGGGCGTCAGGAGGCCCGTGAGCCACGATTTGAACCAAAAAAGGGCCCGGTTTGGAGTCCCGGTACGTCACCCCGTCCTCCAGAGCCAGATTTCGGGATTTCCGGCGTCCGCGAGCGGCTCGTGTGGGGCCCGTTCCGCAGGAGCACCGCCGGTATGGCCCGTCTGGGCCATTTTCCCCCATTCGGCCCTCGCGACAGGCAGCCGCCCACCTATCTTCTCGGCCATGCGGGGGAGACGTGTGCCAAGGGCCTGACCGGGTCCGTCGTGCTGGTCGTGGCGGCCCTCGGGCTGTCCGGGTGTGGATCGGGGGTCGGTCTCTCGTCGGCCACCCTGACCACACCACCACCGATCCCCGGCGAGATCACCCAGACGGCGACCCGCACGGCGGTGCCTTCGCCGAGCACCTCCACCTCGCTCGCCGGCACCTCCACGCCGAGCACCTCCGCCTCGGCCGCCGGCACCTCCACGCCGAGGACCACCAGGTCGGCGAGCGCGAAGCCGGCAGCCTCGTCCACGACCGCCCTCCGCGGCGACGAGCAGCGCGTGACCGTCAAGCCCGCCGGCATCAGCTTCGCCGCCCCGATCGAGCTCGGCCGCGTCGACGCGGACGCCATGCTGACCCAGAACGCGCAGGCGCCGGCCATGAAGGCGCTGGCCGCTCGACTCGGCGTCGGGACGACCGAGCTCAAGGACGGCCTGCTGCGTCAGACGGACACCATCCTGGTCGGTACGACGGTCGTCGTCGTGATGCACCTGCCGTACCAGGAGATCCCTGCGGACGACCTCCTGCGGCGCCAGCTGGAGTTCGGCTCGGGCGGCACGGTGACGAAGATCCGGCACGTGACGACGAAGGCCGGACCGGCCGTGCGCGCCAGCTACGTGATCACGTCGGGGACGAAGACCGTTGCCGGCGACGCGCTCATGGTCCGCACCGCGGACGGGATCGCCAACGTCTCGACGACGGCAGCCAGCGCCTCGCGCAGCGCGGCGGTCATGACCCGGATCATCCGGACGATTCAGGCCACCCGCTGACACCGCGACCTCGTCAGCCCTGACCGGTCAGTCGCCGAGGGTGCGACGGAACAGCTCACGCACCGGATCCGGTATGCCGTGCTCGGGCAACGTGACCTCGTCACCGTCCGGTGGGCAGGCCACGTGGTAGGTGAACGCGTCGGGGATGGTGCGCCCGCCCGGGCTCGCGGCCAGAGCGTGCAACCCGTCTTCCGCGAGCAGGCTGCGCCACTGGCTCGCATCGGGTTCGGGGAGCTCGGACAGCGCCACGGTGCGGGCCTGGCGCATCCCCGCGAGACCCCCGGTGCGCCGCACCTGGACGAGCTCGGCCGGCGCGGGAGCGGGGGAGGGGACGGTGGGGGACGGCACGGTGGGGGACGGCACGGCCGGACCCTGGCCGGCGGTGACCGCGACCCCGACCTCGGCCCAGGCCTGCTCGACCGCCGTCGCCTGGCTGGACCCTGCGCCATACCTCGTGGTGGCGGCGGCCACGGTGAGGCGGGCGAAGGTGGCGAAGTCGCAGTCGGCGGCGATCCCGTCGCCGGTCAGGGTGTCGAACCAGATCTGGCCGGGTGCCTCCCAGGCGTTCCCGCCGATGGCGGTCGCCGCCAGGTAGAACGCGTGGTTGGGGATGCCGGAGTTGGTGTGGACCCCGCCGTTGTCGTCGGTGGTCTCGACGTAACCGGCCATCGTGGCCGGCTGCGGGTCCTTGCCCAGCCGCGGGTCGTCGTACGCGGTGCCCGGCGCCTTCATCGAACGCAGCGCCACCCCCTTGATGTCCGCCGTGAACAGACCCGCCCCGATGAGCCAGTCGGCCTGTTCTGCGGACTGTCCGAGGGCGCGCTGGCGCACCAGTGACCCGAACACGTCGGACACGCTCTCGTTCAGCGCCCCCGACTGGCCCTGGTAGGTCAGTCCCGCGGTCAGCTCGGTCACGCCGTGGGTCAGCTCGTGGCCGATGACGTCGACACTGACGGTGAACCGGTTGAAGACCTCGCCGTCGCCATCGCCGAACACCATCTGCGTGCCGTCCCAGAACGCGTTGTCGTAGTCGTTGCCGTAGTGCACCGTCGCGAGCAGCGGCAGCCCCTTGCCGTCGAGCGAGTCCCGGTCGTAGGCCTGCGAGTAGAGCGACCAGGTCTGGCCCAGGCCGTCGTAGGCCTCGTCGGCAGCGGGGTCGCCGGTGGCCGGCTCGCCCTCACGGCGAACCGTCGTGCCGGGAAGGGTCTCGGCCCCCTTGGCGTCACCGACGACGCGCTGCGGTCCGGACCCGTCGTCGGGGGCAGGACCGGTGGCTGACGGGGACGTCGTGGTGCCACCGGCAGCCCGGGTCGGGGAAGCGGCGGTGGGGCGTCCCTCACGGCGCGAACGGTGCTCGACGTCGCGGCGCAGGGTGTGCTCGGCCGACGCCGCAGCGTGGCCGTCGGCGGCGGCGAGCGCCTGCAGGAGGTACGGCGGGACGATCCCGCAGCGTGCTGATCCGGACATTTCGTTCATGGGTCCATGGTGCGCGGCCCCACCGACAACCGCCAGAGGTCGGCGGCGCCCGTCGCCATGCCGTCCGCCGTCGGGGACGGGTTCAGGCGGCGATGGTCGTCGAGTGTGCGAGGGCCTCCACGACGACGCGGCGCCAGCTCAGCCGGTTCAGGTCGGTGCGGCAGTGGGCGCCCCCGCACTCGCACGTCCAGGTCCAGGTGCCGCGGGCCTTGCTCACGACGGGGTGGTGGTGCGCGGTGTCGAGGTGACGTTGGCTTCGCATCACGATCTCCTGGGTGTCCGGGCCCCGGCGCTTCCGGGTGGCTCCACCCTCGCCCCGAACGGCTGGCCGCTCCGTGGCCCGGCAGACGGAGCGGGTGTCGTCGTGCTGACACACGCCGAACCGCCGTGCCGGTTCAGAACCGGATGACCTGCCGTACGGCGCGTGCCGCCGCAAGCTCCTCCATCGCCTCGTTCACCTGGTCCAGCTCGATGGTCGAGGAGACGAGCGCCTCCACGGGCAGCCGTCCCTCGCGCCACCACTGGGCGAACACGGGGACGTCGCGGCGGGGGACGGCCGAGCCCAGGTAGCTGCCGATGACGGTCCGGGCCTCGGCGACGAGCTGCAGCGGCGAGATGCTGGCCCGGGCGTCGGGGTGGGGCAGCCCCACGGTGACGGTGCGGCCCCCGGGGGAGGTCGCAGCCAGCGCCGCCTCGAACGCCCTCGCGTTCCCGGCTGCCTCGACCACCACGTCGCCGCGGACGTCTCCTGCCCCCAGCTCCGCCGGGTCGAGCACCCGGGTCGCCCCCAGGTCGAGGGCCTGGGCGCGCTTGGCCGCGACCCCGTCGACGGCGATGACCTCGCCGGCGCCGAGGGCCACGGCGGTGAGCAGGGCCGCCATACCGACCCCGCCCAGGCCGACCACGAGGACGGACTGCCCGGGCTCGGGGGGCGCGGCGTTGAGCAGCGCACCCCCGCCGGTGAGCACGGCGCAGCCCAGCACCGCGGCGACGTCGGGCGGGACGTCGTCCTCGACCGGCACCACGGAGCGGGTGTCGACGACGGCGTGGGTGGCGAACGCGGAGACCCCGAGGTGGTGGTGCACCGGGGCGCCGTCGCGCGAGAGGCGACGCCCGCCACCCAGCAGCTCACCGGCGCCGTTGCTCACCGAACCGGGACCGCACGGCATCCGGCCACCGGTCGCGCACCCCGGGCACGCCCCGCACCGGGGCAGGAACGTCATGACCACGCGCTGCCCCACGACCAGGTCGTCCACACCGGCCCCGACCGTGACAACTCGTCCCGCCCCCTCGTGACCGAGCAGCATCGGGACGGGGCGGGACCGGTTGCCGTCGACGACGGACAGGTCGGAGTGGCAGACCCCCGCGGCCTCCATCCGCACCAGCACCTCGCCCGGGCCCGGTCCGTCGAGGTCGAGCTCTCCGACCGTCAGGGGCCGGGTCTGCGCCCAGGGGCCGGCCCGGCCGACCTCCTCGAGGACCGCACCGGTGATCCTCACGCCCGCGCCAGGACTGCGTCGTCGAGCAGGTCGCGCACCACGGCCGGGATGGGGACGCTCGAGCGGGTCGTGCGGTCGATGTACACGTGGACCCAGTGCCCCAGGGCTGCCAGCTCGTCCGACCCGGCGTCGAACAGGCCCAGGGCGTAGGTGATGCTGCTGCGCCCCATCCGCTCGACCCGCACGCCGACATCGAGGGGTCGGGGGTACTCCAGCTCACGGAAGTACCGGCAGCCGGACTCGGCGACGACCCCGAGCTCGGGCAGCGCCATCACGTCGATCCGGGCACCCGCGATCAGCCAGCCGTTGATGGCGGAGTCGAACAGCTCGTAGTAGACGGCGTTGTTGAGGTGGCCGTACATGTCGTTGTCGGACCACCGGGTCGTCGCCGTGACCACGTGGTCGAAGTGCGCCCGGGTCAGGGAGCGCGGGTCCGGCCTCGATCCCGAGCCGTCGGTGGCAGTGCGGTCAGCGTCGGCCGTCATGGCTCGATCCTAGGCAGGCACGGCCCGGGCGACCTGCCCGGCGGCCTCAGCCGTAGGTGTCGCGGGGCCCGGGTCCGGTGCTGCGCCGGGGACCCTTGGACCACGAGGGTGCGCTGGGACCGACGATCTTCAGCGCCGCGACGGTGCCCTTGCCGACCTCCCCCTCGAGCCGGCCCATGATCGCCGACTCGAGCAGCTTGAGCTGCGTCGTCCAGGCGGTGGAGTCGGCCCGGACGGTGAGCACCCCGAGCTCGAACGTCACGGGCACGCAGTGCTGGGCGACCTCCTCCCCGACGATCTGCGGCCACCGGCCCATGACCGAACCCACCGCGACGTCGACCTTCCAGCCGCGGTCGGACAGCAGCCGGTCCATCTGGTCGCCGAGCAGCAGGGGGTCGCGACCGTCGCGCGGCGTCCTGCTGGGGACCCCGGGCTGGCGTCGGCGCATCGGCTTGAGCCCCGGCCGAAGTCCCTTGTCCCGGGCGGCTGCCCGCGCGCGCTGGAGGGCGGCACTCGCCGCGTCCTCTACCGACCCCGCCGCCTCACCGGAAGCTGTGGGCTCGCTGGGCTCGGTGGGCAGGCCGGGCTGGGCAGGCTCTGACGGAGCCGCGTCCGTGTCGCCTGCGGCCGAGGTCTGCAGCAGGGGCTCGGGGAGGTCCTCGCCGGGGTCCTCACTCACGCAGGCTCACCTCACCCAGCCTCACGGCATACGTCCGGCCGGTCAACGTGCTCGGCACGTCGGCGTCCACGGCCGCGGTGATGAGCACCTGCTCGCAGTCGGCCACCATCGCGGCCAGCCGCTCGCGGCGGCCGGAGTCCAGCTCGGCGAACACGTCGTCGAGGATGAGGACCGGGTCGTCGCCGAGGTCGTGCCGCAGCAGCTGGTATGCCGCCAGCTTCAGTCCCAGCGCGAACGACCAGCTCTCGCCGTGGCTGGCGTAGCCCTTGGCGGGGAGATCGCCGAGGGACAGGACCAGGTCGTCCCGGTGCGGGCCGGCCAGGGACATGCCGCGTTCGACCTCGCGCTCACGCAGCTCGCCCAGGGTCTCGAGGATCTCGGTGCGGAGCTGGTCGATCTCGGGCACCTCGCCCGCCGCGAGGGACGCGGAGGCGGCCTCACGCAGGGAGCTCTTGTAGGAGACGCGGGCGTCGGACTGGCCGGCGCTCACCTCGTCGTAGGCCTTCGTGAGGTAGGGGCCGAGGTCGCGCAGCAGGCGCAGCCGGGCGTACAGCAGCTGCGACCCGACGGTTGCGAGGTGCTCGTTCCAGATGTCGAGGGTGTGCAGCGCCGAGGCGCGCGCGTCCTCGACGGGTTCGTCGGTGGGCCGCGGCGGCGGCCGGCGCTGTCCTCGGCGCAGCACCGGGGCGGCCGACTTCAGCAGGGCGTTGCGCTGCTTGAGGATCTTGTCGTAGTCGGCGCGGACGCTGGCCCAGCGTGGCTGCCGGGCCACGAGCAGGTCGTCGAGGAACTTGCGCCGCTCGCTCGGGTCGCCCTTGACCAGGGCCAGGTCCTCCGGCGCGAAGAGCACGGTCCGCAGGGTGCCGAGCACGTCGCGCGGCCGCCCTGCCGGGGAGCGGCCGAGGCGGGCCCGGTTGGCTCGCCCGGGGTTGAGCTCGAGCTCGACCATGGTCTCCCGACCGTCCCGCACGACGGCCCCCCGGATGACGGCCTGCTCCGCCCCGAACCGCACCAGCGGCTGGTCGGTCGCCACCCGGTGGCTCGACAGGGTCGCGAGGTAGCCGATCGCCTCGACCAGGTTCGTCTTGCCCTGGCCGTTGAGGCCGACCAGCGTCGTCACCCCGGGCTCGAGCGGCAGCTCGGCCGTGACGTAGCTGCGGAAGTCGGAGACGGTCAGGTGACGGACGTGCACGATCGACCGATCAGGTGCTCGACGGATGGGTGGACGGGCGGACGGGTCCGCCGACAGGCGCCATACCCCGGGGGTGGGTCAGCTCGACTTCTTCGCTGCGCGCTTGCGGGTCGGGCTGGTCGCGCCGGTGCCGGACGACGGGCCCGCGGCCGCGGCCTTGCGGCCCTTGGCAGCAGCCTTGGCCGCGCTCTTGGTGGGCTTCTCGTGGGCGGCAGCCTTGGCGGCGACGGCCTTCTCGTGCTTGGGAGCACCGTCGGCGCGCAGCTTCTCGCCCTCGGCGACCGACATGACCTGGTGGCCACCGAACCCGCCACGCAGAGCGGCGACGGCCTGCATCGTCGGCGACTCCTGCTGGCGCGAGGCGAACCGCGAGAACAACGACGCCGAGATGACGGGCATGGGCACCGAGTTGGCGATGGCCTCCTCGACGGTCCAGCGACCCTCGCCCGAGTCGACGGTGTACCCGGAGACGTCCTCGAGGTGCGGGTTCTTCTCCAGCGCGTCGACGAGCAGGTCGAGCAGCCAGGAACGGACGACCGTCCCGCGGGTCCAGGCCTTGAAGGCACCGGGGACGTCGGTGACGATGTCCTTGGCCTCGAGCAGCTCGTAGCCCTCGGCATAGGCGGCCATCAGGCCGTACTCGATGCCGTTGTGGACCATCTTCGTGTAGTGCCCGGCGCCGACCTTGCCGGCGTGGACGAAGCCCTCTTCGCGCGGGCCCTCGGGGCGCAGCGCGTCAAAGATCGGCATGGCCTTCTTCACATTGGCCGCGGTGCCGCCGACCATGAGGCCGTAGCCGTTCTCCAGGCCCCAGATGCCACCGCTGACACCGCAGTCGACGTAGCCGATGCCCTTGGACTTGAGCAGCTTCTCGTTCTCGAAGTCGTCGGTGAAGCGGCTGTTGCCACCGTCGATGACCATGTCGCCCTTGTCGAGCAGGTCACCGAGCTTGGCGACGGTCTCCCTGGTCGGCTCGCCGGCCGGGACCATCACCCACACGGTGCGGGGGGCGTCGAGCTTCTTGACGAGGGCCGCCAGCGTCTTCACGTCGGAGACAGCAGGGTTGTGGTCGAAGCCGACCACCTCGTGGCCCGCGCGGCGGATGCGCTCGCGCATGTTGCCGCCCATCTTGCCGAGGCCGATCAGACCGAGCTGCATGTGACGACGCCTTTCGTGTGGGGGCGGGGTCCGCGAAGGAGGACCTCCGTGGCGCACGGCATACCGCGCCGTGCGCCTAGGTCAGGCTACGCCCGGGTGAGCTCAGCTCGCGAAGCGGACGGGCATGAGGACGTACCGGTACGACGTGTCGGCCTCGCCGTCCAGCTCGTCCTGGCCCGAGAGCACCGCCGGGCGCGACGGCTGGGTGAACGACAACCGGGAGAACTCGGTGCCGACGGCGCCGAGGCCGTCGAGCAGGAACTGCGGGTTGAACGCGATCTCGATCTCGGGACCGGTCAGCGTCGACTCGACCGCCTCGGAGGCCTGGGCGTCGTCACCGGTGCCGGCCTCGATGGCGACCTGGCCGTCGGTGAACCGCAGCCGGACGGGGGTGTTGCGCTCGGCGACCAGGGCCACGCGCTTGACGGCCTCGACGAGGTCGGAGGTCTTGATGACCGCCTCGGTGTCGACGCTGGAGGGGAAGATCGACGTCACCTTGGGGTACTCGCCGTCCAGCAGGCGGGTGGTCGTCCGGCGCTGGCCGGCCTCGAAGCCCACCAGCCCGTCGCCCCCGGCGGACGAACCGAGCGCCACCTCGATCGAGCCGGAGGCACCGAGCGCCTTGGCCGTCTCGGAGAGCGTGCGGGCCGGCACCAGCGCGAGGTGCTGGGCGTCGGTGGCCTCGGGGTTCCAGGTCAGCTCACGCATGGCCAGCCGGTAGCGGTCGGTGGCGAGCAGCGTCATCTTGTCGCCGTCGATCTCGACGCGGACGCCGGTGAGGATCGGCAGCGTGTCGCCGCGGTCGGCAGCGATGGCGACCTGGCCGACGGCCTCGGTGAAGACCTTGCCGTCGATGTGGCCGCTGGCGGTGGGGGAGGTGGGCAGGGTCGGGTAGTCGTCGGCCGGCATCTGCATCAGGCTGAAGCGCGACGAACCACAGGTCACCGCGACCTTGTTGCCGTCGGTGGCGACGTCGACCGGCTTGGTCGGCAGGTTGCGCGAGATGTCGGCGAGCAACCGCCCCAGCACGAGGACGGTGCCGCTCTCCGCGACGTCCGCGGCGACGGTGATCTTGGCGGAGACCTCGTAGTCGAAGGCCGACAACGTGAGGGTGCCCTCGTCGTTCGCCTCGAGGAGGACCCCGGCCAGGACCGGGACCGGGGGACGGGCGGGGAGCCCTCGGGCCACCCAGATCACGGCGTCGGCGAGGACCTCACGTTCGACCCGGAACTTCACCGTCGCTACCTGCCCTTCACGTGCGGCCCCGCCGCCTAAACACCACGAATGTGATTGCGCACTGACCCTAGTGCTCGCGCTGCGGTCGGCCAACCCGGATGGAGGATTCGCCTTTCGTGTGATCTGCAGGGGGTCGGGGGCAGGATTGGTACTCGGGGCTGGATCTATGAGTTGAGGGATCTCGTCATCGTTGTAGGGGGTGTGCACTCTGTGGACGGGGCGCGTCGGCGCAGGTCAGCGGGCCGATCCCCCTGTGCACACCGCGTGGACGCCGCGCCGGACCGATGGGTCCGGGCTGTGGAGGCCGATCCCGCGCCCACAGCGTCTCCACACGACACTCCCGGGCTGTCCCCAGCTCCGCGGTGTGTCGTGCACCGGTTGTCCACAGGTTGTCCACCGGTGTGCAGAAGGATCAGCCGAACGGATGAGAGACAGGGGGCCGCCACACATACCCACAGACTTGTCCACAGGTGTGGACCACGGGGACTTGGCCGGGATTGTCTGCTTTCCCGTGCTCAAGGGCGGCGGGCCCGTGCTCCGGCGCTGCCGGGTGGCGTCACGTGTCGGGAGGATGAACGAGCACGCACAGCTGTGGAGAGTGCTGTGGACAACTGGGAACAGCCTGAGGACAAGCCGTGGATGACGGGGGTTCAGGACAGGACGAGACGGCGCGCGATCGTCACCATCGAGGCGAAGTAGGCGTCCTTGTCGGTGACCGTGTCGGCCCCGAGCTGCTCGAACAGCTCCGTCGACAGCGTTCCCATGATCAGGGACCAGGCGGCGAGGCCGGTCACGAGCGTGCGCGCGTCGACCCAGCTGCCCTCGAAGAACTCGCTGCGCACCATGGTTCCGACTGCTCGTTCGGCCAGATCCGTGGCCTCCCCTCCGTCCTCGCCCGTCGCCAGCTGCCCGGATCGGGTGGCGTCCGCGAGCAGCCGGACGAGGAGCAGCTGCACCCGGGTGCCGGGTTCGGTCGTACGCTCCGAGGGGGCGTCGTAGTCCGGGACCGGCGACCCGTACACCAGGGCGTACTCGTGCGGGTGGGCCAGGGCCCAGGTGCGCAGGCCGTGCGCGATCGCGTCCCAGCGTCCGCCGAGGTCGTCGTCCGGTATGGCGGCGTGCGCCTCCTCGACCGCGTCGCCGAGCGAGGTGTACGCGGCGACGATGAGCAGCGTGAGCAGGTCGTCCCGGTTGGCGACGTACCGGTAGAGCGCCGAGGACACCATGCCCAGGTCGCGCGCGACGGCCCGCAGCGACAGAGCGGCCGCGCCGTCCCGGGCGAGGTGGCGTCGGCCGGCTTCGAGGATCTCCTCCTCCATCGCGGCGCGGTTGCGGGCACGGATCCCCATGGGGGCGGACCCGGTGCGGGGGGCGTCATCGGTGGGCACCCGCCCATCCTGCCAGTTCAGTGAGCAGGTGTCACGAATGTGAGCAGTGCTCTTGACGAGGGGCCGTTCCCGGGTATCTACTTCGAGAAACAGAGAGCAGTGCTCACATTTGAGGATCAAGGAGCTGGTGGTCATGGCGAAGTACGTGGTGATGGGGGCTGGGGCGGTCGGGCAGAACACGGCCCGTGAGCTGGTGGCGGCAGGGCACGAGGTGAGGCTGGTGTCGCGGTCCGGGCGGGGTGCACACCTCCACGGGGTCGAGCCGGTCGCCGCCGACGCGACGGATGCTGACCGGGTCACCGAGCTGACCCGCGGGGCGGATGCCCTGGTCAACGCCCTCAACCCGCCGGACTACTCGACGTGGGACCGCGACTGGCCCCCGCTGGCGGCGTCCCTGCTCAGCGCGGCCGAGCGCACGGGTGCCGGGCTGGTCATCGTCGGGAACCTCTACGGCTACGGCCGGGTCGACGGGCCGATGACCGAGCAGACCCCGCTCGTGCCCAACGGGCACAAGGGTGCGCTGCGCGTGCGGATGTGGGAGGACGCCCTCGCCGCTCAGGCCGCGGGCCGGGTCCGCGTCACCGAGCTGCGGGCCTGCGACTACACCGGGCCGGGCATCGGCGGGCGGATGAGCATGCTCCAGGAGCTGGTCGTCGCCCCGGTGGTCCGTCGTCGGCCGGTGTGGCTGCTCGTGGGTGACCCCGACGCAGCCCACACCTGGACCGACGTCCGTGACACCGGCCGGCTCGCCGCGCTGCTCGCCCAGGACGACCGGGCCTGGGGACGGGCGTGGCACGTCCCCAGCGCACCGGCCCGCTCGATGCGTCAGGTCGCAGGTGAGGTCGCGGCCCTGGTGGGGCGCAGGACGCCGGCCGTGCGCGCCATACCGGCTCCCGTGGTGAAGGGGATGGGGCTCGCGGTGCCGTTCCTGCGCGAGCTGGCCGAGACCCGGCACCAGTTCGACCGCCCGTTCGTGCTCGACTCCTCCGAGACCGAGCGCGTCTTCGGTATGGCGCCCACACCGTGGGAGCAGACCCTCGCCGACACGGTGGCCTTCGTGCAGGACCCTGCTGCTGTTCCCGGCGCCGCCGGAAACGGGATCAGCGAGACTGCTGCTTGATCCGGTTGGTCAGCTCGGTGACCTGGTTGTAGATCGCCCGGCGCTCGGCCATGAGCTGGCGGATCTTCTTGTCGGCGTGCATGACCGTGGTGTGGTCGCGGCCGCCGAACTGCTGGCCGATCTTCGGCAGGGACAGGTCCGTCAGCTCGCGGCAGAGGTACATCGCGATCTGGCGGGCCGTCACGAGCACCCGCGAGCGGGACGTTCCGCACAGGTCCTCGATGGTGAGCCCGAAGTAGGCCGCTGTCTGGGCCATGATCGTCGCGCTCGTGATCTGCGACCCCTGCTCGTTGGGGATGAGGTCCTTGAGCACGATCTCGGCCAGGCCCATATCCACGCTCTGCCGGTTGAGGCTGGCGAACGCGGTGACGCGGATCAGGGCGCCCTCGAGCTCGCGGATGTTCGTCGAGATCCGGCTCGCGATGAACTCGAGCACCTCGTCGGGGGCGCTCATCCGCTCCTGGATGGCCTTCTTGCGCAGGATGGCGATGCGCGTCTCGAGGTCGGGGGGCTGGACGTCGGTGAGCAGGCCCCACTCGAACCGGCTCCGCATCCGCTCCTCGAACCCGGACAGCAGCTTGGGGGGCAGGTCGCTGGTGATGACGACCTGCTTGTTGGCGTTGTGCAGGGTGTTGAAGGTGTGGAAGAACTCCTCCTGCGTCTGCACCTTGCCCTGCAGGAACTGGATGTCGTCGATGAGCAGCACGTCGACGTCGCGGTAGCGGCGCTGGAAGTTGCTCGCCTTGTCGTCGCGGATGCTGTTGATGAAGTCGTTGGTGAACTCCTCGGAGTTCACGTAGCGCACCTTGACGTGTGGGTAGAGGTTGCGCGCGTAGTGCCCGATCGCGTGCAGCAGGTGGGTCTTGCCCAGCCCGGACTCGCCGTAGACGAACAGCGGGTTGTACGCCTTGGCCGGCGCCTCGGCGACGGCGACCGCTGCCGCGTGGGCGAACCGGTTGCTCGCCCCGATGACGAAGGTGTCGAAGGTGTACTTGGGGTTGAGCCGGGTCGCCGACTCGTCGGTGATGCTCGGGACCTCGTCGCGGGGACGCCGCTGCGCGGGCGCCGGTCCGGGGGCCTGGGCGGCCTGCTCGCCCGAGGGGTCCGGCCGCTCGTCGGGGTCGACCCGGTGCGCGGGCTGGTGCTGCGGCTCACGCTGGCTCGGGGCCCAGCCGTTGTTCTCGAGGTGGCCGACCTCCCGCGGGCTCTCGCCGTACCCCGCGTCGCGGAAGTTCGCCGGGGCCTCGCCGTACCCGCCGTAGGAGGCGGTACCGCCGCGCTGCTCACCACGCTGGTCGGGCAACCCGACGGTGTCCTCGACGTAGTGGTCCTCGTCGAGCGAGGGGTCGACGGTGACCGCGAGCTGCACCTGCGTGCCGAGCTGGGAGGACAGCGCACGGGTCACCGCGTCGCGGACCCGCTGCTCGACGACGTCCTTGGTGTAGTCGTTCGGCACCTTGACCAGGGCGGTCCCGTCGAGCAGGCCCGAGAGCCGGGCCAGTGCGAGGAACGCGCGCTCGCGGACGGGCAGACCGTCGGCGTCGAGGGAGGCGATGGTGTTCTGCCAGATCTGAGCAAAGTCCAGATCGGCCTCACTCACAGGTCCCACATCCCTTTCGACGGTGTCCGCGTTGCTGCCCTGTCGCAGGGTCATGGTGTCCGGTCCACACTGTGCCTCATCCACATGGTTATCCACAACCTGTGGGCAAGGACCGGGACGAGGACGGACGCTAACAACATCAGCCCCCGCGGAGCAAGCCACACTCCGGAAAATTTGCCTGTCCCGGGCAAATTCGGGGCAGAGTCTCGGCGTGTCCGCGTGGACGTCGCCCCCGGCGGTGTTAAAGCGGGGTGGTTCGTCCCGTGTGCCGCCCGCCGACGGGCTGGTTTGACCCTGCCGTTCACGCTCGCGTACCTTGGAGCAGGCCTGTCGGCCGTTTTCGCATGCCCGTGACACCCCGTGGTCGCTCCCTTCCAGGAGCCGGTCGCGGCGCGGGTTTCCGATTGCGGCCGCGTGCCGCCCACCAGCACTCAGCAGGCCAACCGGGCCTGACCAGTAACGGAGAAACCTCGTGAGCAAGCGTACTTTCCAGCCGAACAACCGTCGCCGGGCCAAGACCCACGGCTTCCGCCTGCGGATGCGCACCCGTGCGGGTCGCGCCATCCTGTCGGCTCGTCGCGCCAAGGGCCGCTCCGAGCTCTCCGCCTGAGGCAGTCCCTGTGCTGCCCGCAGGGCACCGGCTCCGCACGAGCTCGGAGTTCTCGGCAGCGCTCAGGGGCCCCAGGGGAGCCCGAGCAGGCTCCACGCTCATCGTGGTCCATGCAGGACAGACCGACGCGCGCGCGGGACAACCGCCGCGGGTCGGTTTTGTCGTCTCCAAGGCCGTCGGTGGCGCAGTGGTGCGCAACCGGACCAAGCGTCGGCTGCGGGCGCTGATGGCGGCCCGTCTCAGCGACGTCCCGGCCGGTACGGACCTCGTCGTTCGGGCGAATCCCGCTGCCGCGCAGGCGAATTCGGCGCAGCTCGGGGCCGAGCTGGACCGGGTCCTGCCGAAGGTCCTCGCTCGGGTGGGGTCGGGTCGACGATGAGGTCCGTCGGCAAGGTCGTCACGACTCCGCTGATCGGCCTGATCGTGCTCTACCAGCGGTTCGTCTCCCCGATGCGGCCCCCGACGTGCCGGTACTACCCCTCCTGCTCTGCCTACGCCGTCACCGCCCTCCAGCGATTCGGTCCCGTCAAGGGAACCTGGCTCGCCCTGAAGCGGTTGGGCAGGTGTCATCCCTGGACCGCCGGGGGTGTCGACCATGTGCCAGCCCAGTCAGCACGACCCGCCCAGCCCGCAGCCCAGCGGTAGGGCACCAGACCTGCCGGCCACGCGTCATACGCACTGCATGGTCGGAACCACTGGTGGGACGTCAGCCCGACGGCCCACCACCAGATTGAGGACACCATGAGCTTCAGTGATCTGATCTACCCGTTCGAATGGATCGTCGCGTGGATCCTGTACGGCTGGCACAGCCTGTTCGACACGATCGGGATCCCGCCGGACTCGGGCGCGGCGTGGGTGCTGTCGATCATCGGCCTCGTGGTGGTCATGCGGGCGGCGATGATCCCGCTGTTCGTCAAGCAGATCCACGCCTCCCGGCGGATGCAGCTCATCCAGCCCGAGATGCAGAAGATCCAGGCCAAGTACAAGGGCAAGACCGACCCGGACTCCCGTCAGGCGATGACGCAGGAGACGATGGACCTGTACAAGCGGACCGGGACCAACCCGTTCAGCTCGTGCCTGCCGATCCTGCTGCAGTCCCCGTTCTTCTTCGGCCTGTTCCGTGTCCTCAACGGCCTGCAGAAGATCGCCTCGGGCGAGACCCAGCCGATCGGTCCGATCAGCCGCACCCTGGCCGGTCAGGCGGAGCAGTCGACGCTCTTCGGTGCCCAGCTCTCCGACAAGTTCATCGGTGCGGACAGCCTGACCACGCAGATCGTCACCATCGTGCTCATCGTGCTGATGTCGGCCTCCACGTTCACCACCCAGCGTCAGCTGATGATGAAGAACATGCCGGCCTCAGCGCTGGACAACCCCTTCGCCAAGCAGCAGAAGATGCTGCTCTACCTGATGCCGTTGTTCTTCGCCATCTCCGGCGTCAACTTCCCCATCGGTGTCCTGCTCTACTGGCTCACCACCAACGTGTGGTCGATGTGCCAGCAGTTCTACGTCATCCGCAAGATGCCCGCCCCGGGTTCGCCGGCGGAGAAGGCCATGCAGGAGCGTCGGGCCAAGCGCGGCAAGCCGGTCGAGGAGTTCCGGGTCAAGGGACTCGACAAGCCCGAGGAAGAGGCTCGCAAGGCGTCCGGCCAGCGGCAGCAGCCGAGCCGGAACAAGAAGAAGAAGACGAGTGCCGCAGGCAAGCCGAAGCCGGCCACCGCGAGCTCGCCCGTGCAGGAATCCAAGCCGCAGACCGACAACTGAGAGCGATGACCATGACCGAGCACCACGACACCGTCGTCGACGAGACCAGCCAGGCCGGCCAGACCGAGGTCGCAGCGAGCACCGACGCGACCCCCGCGGGTGACGCCACCGACGCGCACGCCGCCGAGACGGACACCGTCAGCGCGCACTCCGAAGCCTCCGAGGCCGACACCGACTCCGACTCCGACGATGCCACCGACGCGACCGGTGCCCACGACGCAGGAGCCTCCGGCTCGACCTCCCGTCGTCGCCCCGCCAAGACCGCTGACCTCGAGCGGGAGGGCGAGGTGGCAGCCGACTTCCTCGAGACCCTGCTGGACATCGCCGACCTCGACGGCGACATCGACGTGGACGTCGATGGAGACCGTGCTGCCGTCTCCATCGTCGACTCCGACGAAGGGCGGGTGCCCCGCCGCCTGGTCGGACCGGACGGCAAGGTCCTCGACGCGCTGCAGGAGCTCACCAGGCTCGCGGTGCAGTCCGCGACCGGTGAGCGCAGCCGCCTCATGCTCGACGTGGCCGGCCACCGCGCCGAGCGACGAGCGGCGCTGGTGACCATCGCCCAGAAGGCCATCGCCGACGTCAAGGCGACGGGCCAGCAGGCGTCGCTGGAGCCGATGACCGCGTTCGAGCGCAAGGTGGTCCACGACGAGGTGCTCGCCGCCGGCCTGGTGTCGGAGTCGGACGGGGTCGAGCCTCGCCGTTTCGTCGTCGTGCTGCCGGGCTGACGCGGTTTCACGTGAAACAGCGCCGATAAGGCGCCGCCCGACGGGCGCAGGACCGGGACACCGGACCTGCGCCCGTCGCGCATTTTCCCCTCGCCGGACCCGGCCCCTACGCTGGTCGGCGCAGCCCGATCGATTCGACCCCGAGGTGACATGAGCGACCAGCCCGCCCCCAGAGACGCCGCCGAGGCTCCGCTCATCGCGCCCGCTGCACCCGCGGCGGCCGCGGTGGTCTTCGGGGACCGCCTCGCCGTGGCCGAGGCGTTCGCCGCGATCCTGGCCGACACCGGGGTGTCGCACGGCCTCATCGGTCCCCGTGAGGTCCCGATCCTGTGGGAGCGGCACATCCTCAACTGCGCCGTGGTGCACGAGGCCTTCCCTGAGGGCGCGGCGATCGTGGACGTGGGATCCGGGGCCGGGCTCCCCGGCCTGGCGCTGGCCATCGCGCGCCCTGACCTGCACCTGCACCTCGTCGAACCCATGCTGCGCCGCACGACCTGGCTGTCCGACACCATCGAGGCGCTCGGTCTGACCAACTGCACGGTCCACCGGGGCCGGGCCGAGGAGTTCCACGGAGTGCTGTCCGTCGAATGGGCCACGGCTCGAGCGGTGGCCAGGATCGACAAGCTGGCCCGGTGGACGTTCCCCCTCCTGGCTGCCGGTGGAACGCTCGTCGCCCTGAAGGGCAGCAGCGCCGACGACGAGCTGGAGGCGGCCGCACCCCTGCTCCGCAAGCTCGGCATGGTGGGATCGCAGGTGCAGCGCTACGGAGGCGACCTGCTGGAGGTTCCCACGGTCACGCTGGAGCTCGTCGTGAAGCCCCGCCCGGCGACCAAGGCGGAGGCTCGTCGTGTCAAGAAGGCGACGCGGCCGGGAACAGCCTCCCGACGCGACGCCTGAGCCCGCGCTGGACGCAACGGGACCAAGCGGTCAGACCGGACGAGCACCCGCGTGGCGAGGCGGGATCGGCGCGTTTGTGAGGCCACCCCCACGTAGGGTTGGATGATGCCCATGGCCAACGAGGTGACCGCGTGACGACAGCAGCGCTGCAGCTGAACCGGGGTCTGGGATGGCCCGGACGTCAGGCGGGCCCCAGCACCGCTGTGGGTTGGCCCAACGTCTCCGACGAGCAGGAGCAAGCCGTCGAGAGCCAGACCAGCGACGCAGTTGATGCTCCTGTTTCACGTGAAACAGACGACGCGACCCCGGCTGATGTCAAGGATGTCGGGGCGACAGGTCCTGTCCCTGCGGGTATGGCAGCCGATTCGTCGCCCGTGGCGACCGCGCCGGTTTCACGTGAAACCGGGTCCGCGTCGGAGTCGCCAGTCGCCGGTGCGCCCACGCCGTCGCACGTCGGGGACTCGGCCGCGGCCGAGGACGCCCTGGCGGCCGTCGTTTCACGTGAAACAGAGCAGCGGGAAGAGCTCGCCTCGTCCCTGCCGCACGGGGACCACGACACCCCGCTGGCGCGCGCTGTCGCCGAGGACGCCCGCAAGCGGATCGCCCTCACGGGGCGGGTCTTCCCGAAACCGCCGACCACCCGCGTGCTCACCGTCGCGAACCAGAAGGGCGGGGTCGGCAAGACGACCACGACGGTCAACGTCGCGGCTGCCCTGGCGCAGGCCGGGCTCACGGTGCTGGTCATCGACATCGACCCGCAGGGCAATGCCAGCACCGCGCTGGGCATCGACCACCACGCAGAGGTCCCGAGCATCTACGACGTGCTCGTCGAAGGAACGCCGATGATGGACGTGGTGCAGGAGTGCCCCGACATCCCGGGCCTGTGGTGCGCACCCGCCACGATCGACCTGGCGGGTGCCGAGATCGAGCTGGTCTCGCTCGTGGCGCGAGAGACCCGTCTCCAGCGCGCCATCACCGCCTACCTCCTGCAGGCGGAGTCGTCGGACCGTCCCACGCCGGACTACGTCCTCATCGACTGCCCGCCCAGCCTCGGTCTGCTCACGGTCAACGCCTTCGTCGCGGCCCAAGAGGTCTTCATCCCGATCCAGTGCGAGTACTACGCGCTCGAGGGTCTCTCCCAGCTGCTCAAGAACATCGAGCTGATCCGCAACCACCTGAACCCCACGCTGCACGTGTCGACCATCCTGCTCACCATGTATGACGGTCGGACGAGGCTTTCGGCCCAGGTGGCCGACGAGGTCCGCACCCACTTCCCCGAGCAGGTCCTGCGCAACACCGTGCCGCGGTCCGTGCGCATCTCCGAGGCGCCCAGCCACGGCCAGACCGTGATGACGTACGACCCGAACTCCAGTGGCGCGCTCTCGTACCTCGGCGCCGCCGCCGAGCTCGCCGACCGTGGGGCAGCCGGCCCCGTCCCCCCGCCCGCCCCCGCGCAGAACTGACAAGGAACCCCCCACATGAGCGAGAAGCGTCGCGCCCTCGGCCGGGGCCTGGGTGCCCTCATCCCCAACGCCCCGACCTCTCCGACCTCGAGCCGTCCGGTCGACGTGTTCTTCCAGGACCAGCGGCCGGCCACGACGGTGGACCGTGCGCAGGAGACCCCGGCAGGGGAGGAGACCCTCACGGAGGGCCCGGACGCGACGACCTCGGTCGAGGGCGGCGCCGCCGAACGGCGGACCGAGACCTCCGAGCGGCCCACGGCCGACGGGAGCGGGGACGGGGCAGGGTCCGAGGGGGCGGCTGACGGGGAGGGTGCCACCGCACCCCGGCAGGAGGCGGACGCCACGGACGCCTCGGTCGTGGACCGTACGGGCGGTCGTGGTCTCGCGCCGGTGCCGGGGGCGTCGTACGGCGACCTCCCGGTGGGGTCGATCCGGCCCAACCCGAAGCAGCCACGGTCGGTCTTCGACGAGGACGCCATGGCCGAGCTCGTCCACTCGATCAGCGAGATCGGGGTTCTCCAGCCGATCGTCGTGCGCCCCATTCCTGCAGGTCAGGGGCCTGATGACCTCGACAACGCGCCCGAGGGCGTCATCTACGAGCTCATCATGGGTGAGCGCCGCTGGCGGGCGTCGCAGGAGGCCGGCAAGAGCACCGTGCCGGCCATCGTCAAGGAGACCGACGACGACGACCTGCTCCGCGACGCGCTCCTGGAGAACCTCCACCGCAGCCAGCTCAACGCGTTGGAGGAGGCTGCGGCCTACCAGCAGCTCCTCGAGGACTTCGGCTGCACGCACGACGAGCTCGCCGGACGGATCGGCCGGTCCCGGCCCCAGATCTCCAACACCCTGCGCCTGCTCAAGCTGCCCCCGCTCGTCGCGCGCCGGGTGGCCGCCGGGGTGCTCTCGGCCGGGCACGCCCGGGCCCTCCTGTCGCTCGACGACGGTGCGGGTATGGAGCGCCTGGCCCAGCGGATCGTGGCCGAGGGGCTGTCGGTGCGCTCGGTCGAGGAGATCGTCGCCCTGGGCGGGGACCAGGAGAAGGCCAAGCCCCGTCGTCCCCGCGCAGGGAACCGCCACCCTCAGCTCGACGACCTCGCCGCCCGCCTGTCCGATCGGTTCGACACCCGCGTCAACATCGCCCTCGGCCAGCGCAAGGGCAAGCTCACCGTGGAGTTCGCGTCGGTGGAGGACCTCAACCGCATCGTCGACATGCTCGGCGTCGACCGGAGCGCCTGACTCCGCGACGCCCACACCCGGCAGGCCTCGGCGGCACGGCCGCTGGCTGCCGGCCGCCGGCCGCCGTGAGCGGGGCGCTCGCCGGCGTCGATGTTTCACGGGAAACATGGCGTCCAGAGCGCCGGCGGCCCATCTTGGCCATCACCGGAGACGACGAATCCCCTTGACCAGCAAGGGGATTCGTCAGCTGAAGGCGTTGCGTTGGCCGGTCGGGTCAGCGGTGCGCGGCGAGGTAGGCGCGCAGGTCGCCGAGGTGCAGGACCCCGGTCTTGGCGGTGTCGTCGTCACCCAGGTAGAGCCGCTGGAGGCTGACGAGCACGGCCTCGGCGAGGGTGTCGCGGAAGGCCGGGTCGGCCAGCCGGGCTGCGTCGGCGGGGTGCGAGAGGTACCCGGCCTCGATGCGGACCGCAGGCATCGTCGTCTGCTGGAGCAGGGTCCAGGAACGCCCGTGCGAACGGCAGTTGGCGAGCCCGGTGCGGGCGACGATCTCGCGCAGCACGAGGTCGGCCATGTGCTCGCCGATGGCCGACCAGGACGTCGTCCGGTCGCGGCCGAAGAAGAACGTGGCCACCCCGCTGGCGTCGGCGGCGTCGTGCGAGTCGGCGTGCAGCGACAGCAGCAGGTCGGCGCCGGCGGCGTTGGCGATGGCCGCGCGCTCATCCTCGGTGGGGCAGGTGTGCTCGGTACGGGTGTAGACCACCGCGACACCGATGGCGGTCAGGCGACCCTCGATGCGGCGGGCGAGGTCCATGACCAGGTCGGCCTCGACCAGTCCGTTCGCAGCGGCCCCGGTGTTGTCGCCGCCGTGCCCGGGGTCGAGCACGACGGTGCGCCCGCTGAGGTTGTGCCCGGAGCGACGGACCCGCTCCCGCTCGCGCAGCACGTTGGCGGAGCCGCCGGACACCGAGCGTCGCAGGTCCTCGAACGCGCGCAGCGTCTCCGGGCCCACCGACCCGTCCCCGGGCAGGCCGTAGGCACGCTGGAAGCTGCGCACGGCGCGCTCGGTCTCGGGGCCGAACCGTCCGTCGACCCGGCCGGAGGCGAACCCGAGCGTGTTGAGCCGTTCCTGGAGCGCCACGACGTCCTCACCGCGCAGCAGGTGGCCGGGCGTGTGGACGAGGATGCGGTCCCCCAGGGTCCAGCGGGCGCCGTCGATGGCGCCGAACGTCTCCACGCCCACGACACCGTCGACGATGAGGCCCTTGTGCTGCTGGAAGGCGCGCACGGCACGCAGGAGGCCCTCGTCATACACGTCGGGGTCGGGGGAGCCGGCCATCAGCTCGGTCAGCTCGGGCAGGTCGTCCGAGGCGAGGGCGGCGAGCCGGGTGCGGACGTCGAGCACCGCGGGTCCGCGGCTCCCGAGGCCGAGCAGGCCGTTCTTGCTGTCGGACACGCAGCCTCCTCGCGGAACGTGGTCGGGACCTCGTCGAGGTCGGCATCGGTGCAGGTCAGGGGTGGTCCGCAGGAGCGAGCCGGGATCCTGCCGCAACCGGCCGGACGGGGTGGGACACAGGTGGCCGGCCGTCCGGTGGGGTCGGCGCGGCCGGGTCGTGCAGGGACCGACTCTAGGTCAGCGGAGGGGGTTCATCCAACCGACACCGCTGGACGAGGACCCCTCGGAACGCGTCAGCCGGCCGGCCCCGAGGGGGTCGGCCGGCTGACGGACGCCTCAGTTGAGGTAGTCGGCGAGCTCGCGGACGAGCTTGGGCTTCGGCATGGCGCCGACGAGGGTCTTGACGACCTCGCCACCGACGTAGACGTTCAGCGTCGGGATGCCGGTGATGCCGTAGCGCGAGCTGACGGCGAGGTTCTCGTCGGTGTTGAGCTTGACGATGTCGATCTTGTCGGCGTGCGCGATGGCCAGCTCCTCGAGGACCGGGGCGACGGCGCGGCAGGGGCCGCACCAGGGTGCCCAGAAGTCCACCAGGACCGGCTTGTCGTTCTGGAGGACGTCGGCCTCGAAGGTGGCGTCCGTGGTGTCCTTGATGGCTCCCACTCGGGGGCTCCTTTCGGTGGTGCTGCGGTTGGGGAAGGGGTCGTGCGGTCGGTCAGTGGGTGAGCGCGGGCTCGTCGACGAGCGCCGCGTCGGTGGCCGGTGCCCCGGCGTGGTCGCGGTCGGCCAGGAAGCGCTCGGCGTCCAGGGCCGCCGCACAGCCCGAACCGGCGGCGGTGATCGCCTGCCGGTAGGTGTGGTCGACCAGGTCGCCGGCAGCGAAGACGCCGGGCAGGTTCGTCAGCGTGGTGCGACCTTCGACGAGCACGTACCCCTCGTCGTCGAGCGACACGACGTCCTTGACCAGCTCGTTGCGCGGGTCGTGGCCGATGGCGACGAACAGCCCCGTCACGGGCAGCTCGCGCGTCTCGCCGGTCACGGTGTCGCGCAGCGTGATGCCGGTGAGCTTGGCGTCACCGTGGATGGCCTCGACGGCGGAGTTCCAGGCGAACTTGATCTTGTCGTTGGACAGGGCCCGCTCGGCCATGATCTTGGAGGCGCGCAGCTCGTCACGACGGTGGACGATCGTCACCGACCTCGCGAACTTGGTGAGGAAGGTGGCCTCCTCGACGGCGGAGTCGCCACCGCCGACGACGGCGATGTCCTGGTCACGGAAGAAGAATCCGTCGCAGGTCGCACACCAGGAGACACCGTGCCCGGAGAGGCGCTTCTCGTCGGGCAGGCCGAGCTCACGGTAGGCCGAGCCCATCGCGAGGATGACGGCGTGCGCACGGTAGGTGTTGCCCTCCGCGTCGACCACGGTCTTGATCTCGCCCTCGAGGTCCACCGACTCGACGTCGTCGGTGATGATCTCGGCGCCGAAGCGGTCGGCCTGGGCCCGCATGTTCTCCATCAGGTCCGGACCCATGATGCCGTCGCGGAACCCGGGGAAGTTCTCCACCTCGGTGGTGTTCATCAACGCGCCACCGGCCGTCACGGCACCCTCGAAGAGCAGGGGGGCCAGGTTGGCCCGGGCGGCGTACACGGCGGCGGTGTAGCCCGCCGGGCCGGAGCCGATGATGATCNGCGAGTACAGCCCCTTGTGGTCGAGAAGGAGGTTCACCGCTACATACGGTGCTGATGTCTGCAACCGATCGTAGGGCCTGAATGTTCCTCGCCGGGCCGCGGCAGGCCGCGGTCGACGGGTGATTCCGCCGCTCAGGGGACGGGGACCGGCCCGGCGATCACGACGGGGTGCGTGGCGTCGCAGTCGCGACCCACGGCGTACACGCTCTGGCCGGTGTCGCCGCTGACCAGCGCGACCACGGCGGGGCGTCCGTCGTAGGTGCCCACGTCGCCGACGACGGGCATCCACGGAGCCACCCCGAGGGCGGTGAGGCAGCCGCGCAGGCCCTGCGGGTTGGTGGCGGCGTCCGCCTTGAGGGGGCTGGCAGCGCTGAACCCCTGGCTGAGCATGCTCCGCGCCTGCCTGGTCAGCTCCGTGGAGGTGTATGCGGTGCCGGTGGAGGCCAGGGCGATGGCCCCGGTCCCGCCAGCCGCACGGCTGTCCGCACCGGTGGCGGCGCCCTCGGGACCCGACGCGGCGGACTTCGCCGCACCGGCCGAGGCGTCGTCGGCGCTGGACGAGCCACCTCTGCTCAGCGAGGCCATGAGCTCGCCGGGGCCGGTGCCCAGCATGGCGGGGACGGCGACGGCCACGGCGGCGACCGCGGCAGCGACCAGGCCCACCTTGGCCCACAGGGGACGGCGTCGACGCAGCGGGACGACGGTGCGGTCACCGGCGGCCGACCGGGACTGCTGCTCGGCCGCGATCGAGGCGTTGATGCGGTCGACGAGGTCGGCAGGCATCGGTCCGGGGTCGCCGAGCCCGGCGAGGAGGGCCCGGATGCCGGTGGGGTCGTCCTGCTCGTCGGGTCGACCGGGCGGCACGGGCGGGGTGGTCACCACGAGAACCTCCGGACGGGTCGGGCCGCGACAGGGCGGAGCGGGGGACGTGCAGGTCGGTGGGAGCAGGCGGCGCCGGTGCGACGGGCACGACAGGGGCTCCATGGGTACGACGTCACGGCTGCCCCGATCGTTCCCGGAGCATGGCTGCCATCGCCTCGCGTCCCCGGCTGCACCGTGACTTCACGGTGCCCTCGGCGACCTCGAGCACCGCAGCCGCCTCGAGCACCGAGAGCCCGTGCATGTCGACGAGCACGAGCGCCATCCGTTGGCCCTCGGGCAGCCGGTCGAGGGCCTCGCGCACGTCCAGCCGGGTGTCCACCGAGGCGTGGGCGTCCCGTTTGTCCGCCAGCTCGTACTCCGGCAGCGGGGAGGTGGGCTTGTCGCGCCGGAGCCGGTCCAGGCACGCGTTGACGACGATGCGGTGCAGCCAGGTGGTCACGGCGGCGTCGCCCCGGTAGGACCCTGCCCGCCGGAAGGCCGAGATGAACGCGTCCTGGACGCAGTCGGCGGCGAGCTCGGGGTTCCGGGTGGTGCGCAGGGCGACGGCCCACATCCGGTCGCGGTGGCGGCGGAACAGCTCCCCGAAGGCGTCGGGGTCACCGGCCAGGTGTTGGCGCAGCAGCTCCCGGTCGTCGCGCTCGTGCAGGGGAGTGGTGCCCATGGGAGTGACCGTCCGCCGCCGCGCGGCTCAGCGGACCGTGACCTCGGCGAGCGTGGCCCGGAACCTGCCGTCGGAGACCTGGGACACCTTGGTGAACCAGACGAAGACGTACTGCCCGGAGACCGGCTTCTTGGCCTTGACCGTGACCGAGCCGTCCTTGCCCTGGGAGGTGCCGAGCTCGGTCGCGTTGTCGAGGGTGCGGTCCTCGCCGACGTAGACCGTGACGTCGGACGTGTCGGGCAGGACGAGGTCGACCTCGGAGACCTTGCGGACCTGGCCGAGGTCGACCCGGACGCCGACACCCTTCTTCAGGCCGCCGAGGTTGGCGCTGGCGTAGCCCTCGGAGCTCCAGAAGGTGTCGTCCTTGCCGTCGAAGACCCGGGGGGCCTCACCGTTGCGCTCGGCGTTGTCGCCCTCGGGGTCGAAACCGGTGGCGCTGAGGATGGCGAACGGCTCGCCCCCGGTGGCGGTGTCCGACGGCTGCGACGTCTGGGTCTGGCCGGGGGGCACGGTGACGGTCGTGGACGCCGTGGCCGTGACGGTCGGCTTCGAGGTGCCCCCGAACAAGATGTTGCTCCTCGAGCCGATGGTCGAGGCGCCCCAGAAACCCAGGACCGCGACGACCACGAGGAAGGTGGCCACGATGCCCAGCACGATCCCGGACTGGTCGCTGCTGCGCTGGGTCGTCTCCTGCGACAGCATCGGCAGCGGCGGGTCGAGCGGTTCGTCGTTCTCCACGAGGGCCTCGTCGAGGCTGATCCGGCGGGACTCGGCGCGCTCGGCAGCCGCCTCCTTCGCGGCCTTGCGGTCGGCGGCCTTGTCGGCGGCGGCCTTGGCGAACGACCCGACCTTGTGCGCCGCGGCACCGGCCGCGTGGCCGGCGGCGGTGCCGGCCGCTCCCAGCGCCAGGCCGACGGCGGCGGCCGGGCCCTCCTGGTGGGTCTGCGGGGAGCCGGCGGCGGTGCCGCCGTCCGGGGTGGTGGCGGTCGCGGCGTCGGTCCCGGTGGCGGTCCCGGTGGCAGGGACGGCCGGGGCGTCGCCCACCCCGCCCGCGGGCAGGGTCTGCGTCGACTGGTCCGTCGGCGCGGCGAGGACCTGGGTGGCCTGGTCGAAGGGTGCGGCGCCCGGCTCCTCGGCCGCGGCCTCCCGTGGCAGGTCGGCCATGGGCAGGGCGATGGTGCGTTCGACCCCGTCGTCGGGGCGCGGGGAGCTGCCTCCGAGCCCGACCACCTGGGTCGGCGCCCAGGGGGCGATCTGCGAGGCGAAGTCACCGGGGCTGAGGGGGCCCTGGTCGTCGTTGAGGGTCAGGCGGCACAACGCGTCGAGGTCGCCGGGGACGCCGGCCGCGATCTCCGAGGGGGCGGCCACCCCGCCGACGACTCGCGGCGCGCTCTCCACACCGGGCACGGGGGTGGAGAGGGGCCAGCGGCTGGTCAGCGCTGCATACGCGATGGCCACCACGCCCACGGCGTCGAGGCGGGCGGCGGTCGCGGAGTCGACGTCGTCGTCGGAGGCCATCGCGGCGGCGGTGGCGACGCCACGGACCTTGATGGTGCCGTCGGGGGCGCGCAGGACCGAGTGGGGCGTGAGGCGCAGGTGGTGCAGGCCGCGGGAGCGAGCCGCTTCGAGACCGGTCGCGGTCTCGCCGGCGATCCGACGCGCCTCCTCGGCGGGCAGGCCGCCCTGCTCGAGGATCTGGGCGAGGGTGTGGGCCTCGGGGATGGCCTCCTCGACGTAGAAGGCCGTGCCCTCGGAACGACCCACGTCGAGGACGCGGACCAGCCGGTGGTTGTCGAGGCCCGCGGCGCGGCGGGCGGCGTCGAGGGTGGCGGGGGCGTGGGCGTCGTCCTCGCCGAAGCAGACGACGACGACATCGCGTTCGAGGGTGGTGTCGTGGGCCGACCAGCGCTCTGCGTGCGGCAGCTTCTCCAGCCTGCGCTGCACGGCGTACCGGCCGCCCAGCACCGTCGAAGGCCCGACCCCGTGCACGCTGCCTCCTGTTCGTTCGTCGACGTGGTCGACGTCCTCGTTGCCGTCCGGGTTGCCCCTGCGCTGCGCTGTCATCCTAGGGTCTGCGCACCTCAGGGTGAGCGACGACGCAGCCGACGCACGACCGGGTCGAGCAGCTGCGAGGCCTCCCGCACACGCATGGCGTGGGCGAGCCCCAGCGCGGCCGCGGCGAAGGCCAGTCCGGCGACCACGGTCACCACGAGGCGTCCGGCGAACCCGCTGTCGGTGACGCCCTGGCCGAGCCGCAGGACGAGCCAGCCCACCGCGGCGGCGAGCACCGAGGCGATGGCGAGCCGGACATACACCTGGATCGCGGAGGCGAGCCGCAGCCTGCCGAGCTTGCGGCGCAGCAGGAAGAACCCGAGCAGGGCCGCGAGCAGGTTGCTCACGGTCTGGCCGATGCCGACGACCACCCCGGCCTGGTCCGGGCCGGCGACGATGATCGCGACGTTGAACGCGGTGGCGACCACGGTGACGAGCAGCTGGAGGAGGAACGGGGTGCGGGCGTCCTCGTAGGCGTAGTAGACGCGCTGCACGAGGTAGAGCCAGCCGTAGGGGACCAGGCCGAGCAGCATCGCCATGAGGACGTGCGCGACACCGCGGACCTGCTCGGGGTTGTTGCTGAACAGCAGGACGCGCAGCACGGGCTCGGCGAGCAGGATGCCGCCGACCGTGGCGGGGACGAGCAGGACGGCGGGCATCCGCAGCCCGCGGCCGAGGTCGTCGACCACCTCGCCGACCCGACCGGCGTGGACCGACTTCGACACCCGCGTGAAGAGCGCCGTGACGAGGGAGACGGTGACCAGCGAGTGCGGCAGCATGAAGAACAGGAAGGCCGTGCTGTAGGAGTACTTGTCGGTGCTGCCGGTGAGGACCCGCGAGGTGACGATGAAGCCGAGCTGGCTGACCGCGACGGCCGCGAACGTCCACACCGCCACCTTCGACGCCGAGCGCAGCCCCACGCCGCGGAACCCCCACACCGGGCGGAACCGGAAGCCGATCCGGCGCAGCGGCATCACCAGCGCGAACGCCTGCGCCGCCACCCCGAGGGTGGCCGTGCCGGCCACGAGCCAGATCATCGTCGGCGTCCACGCTGAGACGCCGGCCTCGGCGGGCAGCCCGCCGAGCAGGAACGCCCCGAGGCCGAGCATGCTCACGATGTTGGCCAGGGCCGGTGCCCACATGTATGCCGCGAAGTGGCCGCGGGCGTTGAGCACCTGACCGAGGAGGGTGTAGAGCCCGTAGAAGAAGATCTGCGGCAGGCAGATGAACGCGAAGGCGGTGCTCAGCGCGAGGGTCTGGTCGGACCAGCGCGAGGTCGCGTTGATCTGGACGAGGAACGGTGCCAGGGCGGTGGCGACCACGGTGGCGACCGCCATGAGGGCGATCGAGAGGGTCAGCAGCCGGTTGACGAACTCGTCGCCGCCGTCGTCGTGGTGGGCGGCCTTGGTGATCTGCGGGACGAGGACGGCGTTGAGGACGCCACCGGCGAGCAGCAGGTAGAACTGGTTCGGCAGGGTGTTGGCGACGTCGAAGGCGTCACCGGTCACCGCGAAGCCCATGACGGCGGCGAGCATGACCGACTTGGCCATGCCGAGGACGCGGGAGACCACGGTCCCCGCGGCCATCACCGCGCTGGAACGGGCCAGGCTGCGTTCGCCCTGCTGGGACGTCTCGCTCATCCGCGTGCCTCCACGGTCTGGGGGTCGGCACCGGGGCCGCGGTCGGTGCGGCTCGGTCGCCGCCGGACCGTGCGCACGATACCGAGGGCGATGACCAGCGCTGCCACCCCACCCAGGACGAGGTAGACCCAGTTGCCGGTGGGGGTGACGTGGACCTGGACGTCGGCGCCCTGCCCGACGACCGTGCCGTCGGGGGTGGTGAGCGTCGTGCGCAGCGGCACGAGGCCCGCCGCCAGGGCGGTGACGCTGACGTTGACCGTGGCCCGGCTGCGCGGGCCGATCCGCAGCACCGACGGCTGGCTGTCGATCTGCAGACGGGGGTTGGACGCCTCGACGGTGAGCTTGACGTTCTCCACCGGCACGTCGAGGTCGTTCGTCACCGTGATCTGCAGCCGACCGGAGTCCGCGAGGAAGTTGATGGTGCCGGCACTGACCTTGACCGCGGTCGTGGTCTGCCGGGTGGCGGCGGTGACCCGCCCGCTGAGCGTGTTCCAGGCCGTGGGGGCCGAGCGCCAGCGGGTCGAGAACAGCTGTTCGGCGGCGCGGGTCCAGGTGCGCGCGAACTCGTCGCCGTCGTCGCGGATCTGGGCCACCCCCCGCACCGTGCGCAGGGTGCGGTCGAGCTCGGCGACCCGGGCCCCGGTGAGGACCGGCTTGCTGCCCGTGGTCACCGGCGTCGTCGGCCGGGTCACCGGAGCGGCCTGGGTCGTCGCCGTGCGCCGGGCCTGCGCCAGCTGGGCGCCGGTCGTCGACGGGGTCAGCCACGGCAGCGTCTGCACGGTGTCGAAGAACCGCCGCGTCGCCTCGGGGTCGGGGTTGAACGAGCGCGGGGCGACGACGAACACGGATCGTCCGGCCGTCCCGGGCAGCTCGCCCAGCAGGGCCGCCGTGTCGGCGATGAACTGCTGCGTGCTCAGCAGGGACTCCTGCGGCGACGTGGTGCGCCCGAGCAGTGCGCTGAGGGAGTCGTCGTACGCCAGCAGGGGCAACCCGGTCGTGCTCCGCTGGACCGCGCCCGGGGTGAGGCCGTTCAACCCGGACGGCAGGGCGTTGCTCGAGGCCACCTGCCCGGCCAGCGAAGGCACGCGGAAGAGCTGGCGCAGCCCCGACTCCGCCCGGGCGGTGTACGTGCCGTCGGCCGGCCACGCGATGTCGGCGCGGCCCCCGAGGGCGTCAGCGGCCTCGTCGGAGCGACCGACGAGCTCGCGGACCAGCCCGGTCGCCCCGGCCTGGCCGACGACCGCACCGAGGTCGGCGTCCGTGTCCGGCAGGACCCAGGGCGTGTGGCTGCGGGCCTCCTGGGTGATGCGGTCCTCGGTCGCCGTGCGCAGGACGCGTTCCTGGGTGCCGGTCTGCCCGGCGTCGATGGGGTCGGGCAGCAGAGACGGGGTGAGGCTGGGGTCCAGCGCCCAGGTCACCGGGGCGTCCTGGGTCGCGTCCAGCACCCGGGTCACCCGCGAGGACGCGTCCAGGGCCGAGGTCCACGCGGTCTCCCGGGCGGTGCCGCTCGCGCCGAACAGGTCGGGGTCGGGGTCGAGGGTGAGCGGGACGGCCCACGAGATCGACAGCGGTTGGTACTGCTTGATCCGCTGGTAGCCCGCGAAGGTCCGCACCGCGCTGGTCCCGGACTCCACGCTGAGGGGGACGGCGCCGTACGTCGCGTCGGTGCGGAGGGAGGCGACTCCCTCGATGCTGATCCGGAACCCGGCCGCGGTGCCGGGCGCGACGTTCCCCTTGAGGCGGGTCTGGCCGATGACGTCGCCGCGCGCCGGACCGGCCTGCGCCGCCCAGTCGCGGACGGCCGCCCGGGTGTTGGCGAGGGTGCCGGCCACCACCCGAACGGTCGGGCGGGCCAGGGGGGTGGTGCCGTCGTTGCGGATCGTCCCGGTGACGACGAGCGCCTGGCCGGGGGCCACGACGGCCGGGCTCACGCCGGTGAGCTGCACGACGGCGTCGGCTGCTGCGGCTGCCGGCCGCCCGGCCGCCGCTGTGGTGGTCGTGGTGGTCGCGGTGGTCGTGGCGGTCGCGGGTATGGCGCGGACGGCCGGTGCGGTGGGGCCGGCCGCGGCGGTGGCGTGGGGGGTGAGCAGCGCGGGCAGCACCAGGGCTGCCGCGGCGAGCACGCGGCATACCGGGACGCGCACCATCACCCGTCTCCGGCCAGACGGTGCCAGGCCTGCCTGGCGATGCGACGCTCGTTCGGGAAGGTGAGGTGCTCGTGGGCCTCCCGCAGTGGGAGCCACGCGACGTCGACCGCTTCGTGGTCGGGGTCGTTCTCGATGGTGAGCCGGCCGCCGGTGGCCTCGAGGAGGTAGTGGTGCACGAACTTGTGCACGCGGTGGTCGCTCGTGGCGAACCAGTAGTCGATGGTGCCGAGCTCGGTGAGCACCCGGCCCTCGATGCCGGTCTCCTCGGCGACTTCGCGCTCGGCGGTCTCGGGGAGGGTCTCGTCGTTCTCGCGGTGGCCCTTGGGCAGGCACCACTCGATCCGCCCGGCCCGGTTGCGGCGGGCGATGACCGCGATCCGGGCGATCCCGTCCTGCACGTCGACGACGATGCCGCCGGCGGAGCGTTCCTCCACGGCGGGAAGGCGCGCGCGGCTGGGGGCCAGCCGTTCCGGATCGCGCGCAGGGGAGGTCACGCTGTCACTCTAACGAGCGCCTAGGCTTGTCCCTCGTGTCCACCGCTGATCCCCGCGAGCCGAAGGCTGGCCCTCCCGCCGCCCTGCCGGAGCTGTTGCGGGCGGCGACGGCCCACCTCGCCCCGGTGGTGCCGCTGCTCACCGAGCTGGGCGAGCTGTTCGCCGCCGCCGGGCACGAGCTGGCCCTGGTCGGTGGCCCGGTGCGCGACGCCTTCCTCGGGCGCGTCTCGCCCGACCTGGACTTCACGACCAGCGCCTCGCCCGACGAGTCGCTGGCCGTCCTCAAGCCCTGGGCCGACGCCCACTGGGACATGGGTCGCGAGTTCGGCACGGTGGGGGTGCGTCGCGGCGACCTGACCGTCGAGGTGACGACCTACCGCGCCGACGCCTACGACGGGCAGACCCGCAAGCCCGTGGTGGCGTTCGGCGACAACCTCGAGGACGACCTGGTCCGACGCGACTTCACGGTCAACGCGATGGCGCTGCGGCTGCCCTCGATGGAGTTCGTCGACCCGCACGACGGGCTCGCCGACCTCGCCACGCGGACGCTGCGGACACCGGGCACCCCCGAGGTGTCGTTCGGTGACGACCCGCTGCGGATGATGCGGGCCGCGCGGTTCGCCGCCCAGCTCGGTGTGGCGGTGGCGCCCGAGGTGCGCTCGGCGATGGAGCAGATGGCGGGCTCGATCGAGATCGTGTCGGCCGAACGCGTCCGCGACGAGCTCACCAAGCTGCTGCTCGCCCCGACCCCGCGTCCCGGGCTGAGGCTGCTCGTGGAGACCGGCCTCGCCGACCACGTGCTCCCCGAGCTGCCCGCGCTCAAGCTCGAGATCGACGAGCACCACCGGCACAAGGACGTCTACGAGCACTCGCTCACCGTGCTCGACCAGGCCATCGCCCTCGAGGGACCGGCCGACGGCCCCCCGGAGTCGGTGCCCGGCCCTGACCTGTGGCTGCGGCTCGCGGCCCTGCTCCACGACATCGGCAAGCCGGCGACCCGGCGGTTCGAGGAGGGTGGCGGGGTCTCCTTCCACCACCACGAGGTCGTCGGGGCCAAGCTCGCGTCCAAGCGGCTCAAGGCGCTGCGTTTCGACAAGGACACGGTGAAGGCGGTCGCGCGCCTCACCGAGCTGCACCTGCGGTTCCACGGGTACGGAGACGGCCAGTGGACCGACTCCGCCGTGCGCCGCTACATCACCGACGCCGGCCCCCTGCTGCCGCGACTGCACCGCCTGACGCGGTCCGACTCCACGACCCGCAACGCCCGCAAGGCTGCCCGGCTCTCGAGCACCTACGACGCCCTCGAGGTGCGCATCGCCGCGCTCCAGGAGGCCGAGGAGCTGGCGGCCGTTCGACCGGAGCTGAACGGCAACGAGATCGCCGAGGTGCTCGGCATCCGTCCCGGGCCCGTGCTCGGACGCGCGTACTCGTTCCTCCTCGAGGTCCGCCTCGACCAGGGGCCCATCGGCCACGACGCGGCGGTGGCCGCGTTGCGCCGGTGGTGGGCCGACCAGCCCGAGTCCGCCCCCCGGACTGACGCGGACTGACGCGGACTGGCGCGGGTTTCGCCGCCCGCAAGGCGCCGGTGGCGCGGCATACCGCGGGTTGTCGTCCCACGGGTTGCCCCGCAACCGGCGTTGTGGGCGGGTTGCGGCGGGAGGAGACGGGGTTGTCCCGCGCGGGCCGGGACCCAGGGGTCGGCGGGGCTGCGTGAACAGGCATCGGTGCAGGCCAGCGGTCCTGCGGCCCGGCGCGCCTTGGTCGCGATTGCTCGTGCTTGTGCCTTGTTGGATACTCTGGCGGCCGTGTCCAGTGTTCAGCGCGCCCCCGGGGAAGACGGTTCCGTCGCGCCCGGTGAACCCGCGCCGGCACCGGCGGCCAACGCGCCCGACCCGGTAGCGACCGGGGACACCGCCAGCACCCCCGAACCGGAGGGCGCGCAGGCCCCACGCAAGGGTCGGGCCAACGGCCTCGTCGAGGTCCGGCACTGGCCGATCCCCGTGCTCATGCTGGTCGACGTGGCGATCCTGGTCATCATCATCGTGCTGCTCGCGATGAGCCGGTACGAGCAGAAGTCGTCCATCGTCAACCGCGAGGGCCTCGGCCTGGCCCTCCTGCTCGGCGCCTGCGTCTACCTCGTCACGTACGCCATGCTCGTCGCCCGTCGCTGCCGGTGGGGGACCCAGGACGAGATCGTCGGCCTCGCGGTCGTCGCCATCTTCCTGATGTCCTCGCTCAGCTCCGCCTCGATCCTCACCCACCCCGCGATGCTGCCGCTGTCGGTGGCCGTGACCGCCGCCCCGTGCGCGGCGTGCGGCTGGCTGGTCCTGCGGTATGTCGCGGTGCAGTACCACCGCGCGCGCAAGCGCCGCCAGGGTCGGGCCGGTCGCCGGGCGCTGGTCGTCGGCGCCGGCTGGGGTGGACGCCAGGCCATCGCGATGATGCTCGACGACGCGGGCACCGTCCTCCACCCGGTCGGCCTCGTCGACGACGACTCGGGCAAGCGCCACCTCGGCATCTCCGGCATCCGCGTCCAGGGCCGCATCGACGACCTGCCCGAGCTGGCCCGACGCCTCGGCGCCGAGGTCGTCCTGCTCGCCGTCCCGTCCGCGTCGCCCGGGCTGGTCCAGCGCGTCATCGACCTCACCAACCAGGCCGGGGCCGACCTGCTCGTCCTCCCCTCGCTCGACGAGATGCTCTCGGCCCAGGGCGTCTCCGGGCCGACGCGCGAGGGCATCCCCGGCGGGGTGCGGATCGACCTGCCGCGCCAGGCGTTCCGCCCGGTCCTGCTCGACGACCTCCTCGGCCGCGGTGCCGTCGAGATCGACGTCGAGGCCATCGGGTCCTACCTGCACGGCAAGGTCGTCCTCGTCACCGGCGCCGGCGGCTCGATCGGCTCGCAGCTGTGCCGCGAGATCATCCAGTACCAGCCCGCGCGACTGGTCATGACCGACCGCGACGACAGCCTCCTGCACGCGGTCCAGCTGTCCGTCGACGGTCGCGGCATGCTCGACTCGGAGGACCTGGTCCTGGGCGACCTGCGCACCCCGGGGTTCATCAACGACCTCATCGGCCGACACCGTCCCGACGTCGTGTTCCACGCCGCCGCGGTCAAGCACCTGACGCTGGCCGAGCGGTACGCCTCGGAGGCGTTCCTCACCAACGTCGCCGGCACCAGCGACCTGCTGGCCACCTGTGTCGAGCAGGGCGTGAGCCGGTTCGTCAACATCTCCACGGACAAGGCCGCCGACCCCGCGAGCGTGCTCGGCTACAGCAAGCGGATCACCGAGCGGCTGACCGCCTCGTTCGGCGTCAAGGCCGGGCCGGACGCGCGGTACATCTCGGTCCGCTTCGGCAACGTCCTGGGGTCCCGGGGTTCGGCGTTGACGACGTTCGCCGCCCAGCTGGCGGCCGGTCGCCCGCTGACGATCACGTCCTCGGAGATGACGCGGTACTTCATGACGGTGCACGAGGCCTCCCAGCTCGTGCTCCAGGCGGCCGTCCACGGCCGCAGCGGCGAGGGCCTGATCCTCGACATGGGCAAGCCGCACAACATCGAACAGCTGGCACGACGCTTCGCCGCGCTGCAGGGCTTCCCGCCGCCGACCGTCGTCTACACCGGTGTCCGCCCCGGCGAGAAGATGGCCGAGCGCACGCTCGCCAGCGACGAACCCGACCACCGCCCGTTCCACGAGCTCGTCACCCACGTCGGCATGCCGCTCATGCCCGACGACGTGCTCGTCGACATCGACCGGGTGCGACGCGAGCTGGCCCTCGGCCGGTTCATCGACCTGCACGCCTGGCTCAAGGTCGTGGCGTACGCCGCCGAGCCGGTCTCCGTCCCCAGCGGCCGCCGCGCATGACCGCAGCCCTCGCCTGGGCCATGGTCAGCTGCACGGCGCTCTCGGTGCTCGTCGTGGGCGGGACCCTGCCGCTGCTGCGTCGCCACAGCGTCGTCGACATCCCCGCAGACCGCTCCCTGCACGTCGTCCCGACCCCTCGCGGGGGCGGCCTCGGGGTCGTGGCAGCGGTGCTGGGCGCGGTGGTGCTGGTCACCCTGCTGCGCCCCGACGCCGTGGAGGGACACGTCGACGAGCTGTTCCTCGTGCTGCTGCCGGTCCTGGGGTTCGGGCTCGTGGGGTTCGCGGACGACCTGTGGTCGCTGTCGGTCCGGCTGCGGCTGGTGGTGCAGGCGGTCCTGGCCCTGGTCTGGAGCCTGTCCGCGATGGGCGTCACCGGGGACGGGGTCGTGTGGGTGCCGTTCGTCCTCATCGGCACCATCGCCATGGTCAACATCACCAACTTCATGGACGGCGTGAACGGCCTCGTCTCGGGCCACGCCGTGGTCGCGGGCCTCTGGTATGCCGTCGCGGGTGTCCACTACGACGTCCCCGCGGTCGCCGTCCTGGGCATCGGCGCCGCCGCGGGCGGCCTGGGGTTCCTGCCGTTCAACCTCCCCCGGGCCAAGGTCTTCCTCGGCGACATCGGCTCCTACGCCCTCGGGGCGACCTGGGCCGTGGTGGCGAGCTGGCTGGTGATGCTGCCGGTCCCGACCGAGGTCGCGCTCGCCCCCTTGTTCGTCCTCGTCCTCGACGCCGGGGTGACCCTGGTCCGCCGGATGTCCCACGGCGACCGCGTCTTCGAGCCGCACCGGCTGCACGTCTACCAGCGTGTGGCCCGGGCGGGCTGGTCGCACGCCACTGTCGCGGGGATCGTGGCCGCAGCCACGGCGGTCGCCTGCCTGCTCGCCCTGCCGGCGATGCTCGGCGCCTCGCGTCCGACCCGCGGGCTGGTCCTCGTGGCGGACGTCCTCCTGGGCCTGGCCTACCTCGCCCTGCCCGGACTCGTCGGGGGCTCGGCCCGGTGGGGTGCCGCCCGTGGGGCCGTCGACCTCGACGTCCGCGCGGTCGACGACGTCCTGCCGCCCCCACCCGCGGACCCCGTCCCGTGAGGATCCTCCTGCTCACGCACTACTACGCGCCCGAGGGTGGGGCCCCGCAGCAGCGCTGGTCCGCCCTCGCGGAGCAGTTCGTCCGGTCCGGGCACGAGCTCACCGTCATCGCTCCCGCCCCGCACTACCCCCACGGCAGCCTCCTGCCGGAGCACGCCGCGATGGCCCCCGGAGCCGTCCACCCCGGCCCGCACGGCGAGACCGTGCACCGCGTCGCCTTCCGTGCGTATGCCGGTGACGTGGGTTCGCGGTTCGCCGACCAGCTCGTGGCCGCCCGGGCCGCGGTCCGTGCGGCCGGCAGGGCCGCCCGGACCGCGACCCCGCAGGTCGTCGTCGCGACGGTCCCGTCGCTGCCGATGCTGTGGGCCGGCCGCCGCGTGGCCGGTCGGCTGGGCGTCCCGGTGGTGGCCGAGATGCGTGACGCCTGGCCGGACCTGCTCACCGTCGCCGACGAGTGGGACACGACCTCGGCCGGCCGGGCCAGCCGGGCGGCGCAGCGCGTCTCGCGCGGTGGCCTCGCCGGCGTCGGCCGCGCCACGACGTACGAGCAGCGTCGGGCCGACGCGGTGGTGGCCACGACCGACACGTTCGCCCGGGTCCTGCGCGACCGGGGGATGGAGCGCGTCCACGTCGTGCGCAACGGCGCCCACCCGGTCCCGGGCTACCCCACCCACGTCCCCCGCGACGGCGACGACGGCGTCCTCAACGTGCTCTACGCCGGCACCCTGGGCCGGGCCCAGGGCCTGGCGACCGCCGTCCACGCGGCATCCCTGGCCGGTGGTCGCGGCGCACGCGTCCGCCTCAGGCTCGTCGGTGACGGTGCCGACCGGCCCCAGCTCGTGGCGCTCGCCGCGGCCGAGCGGGTCGAGGTCGAGTTCGTCGACCCCGTCCCGCGCTCGCAGATGGGGACCCACTACGCGTGGGCCGACACCGTGCTGGTCTGCCTGCGGCCCTGGCCGGCGCTGGAGCTCACCGTGCCGTCCAAGCTGTACGAGGCGATGGCCCTCGGGGTCCACGTCACCGGCTCGGTGGCGGGCGAGGCCGCGGACATCATCACCGGGGCGCACGCGGGTCACGTCGCCACCCCGGGTGACCCTGCTGCGCTCGCCGAGGTGTGGGAGGCCGTCGCGACCGACCGCACCCTGCTCGACCCCGGCACCGACGGGGTCGCCTGGGTGGGTGAGCACGCCGAGGACTCCCGGCTCGCCTCCGACTACCTCGAGGTCCTCGACGCGGTGGTGACCGGTCGTGGTTGAGCGTCGCGCCCGCGCGGGCGGGCTCGAGACCCTGCGCAACCTCGGGATCCTCGTCGTCATGCTCCGTCGGCACGCCGAGGACGACCCCGCCCGCCTCGCGGTGCAGGGCATGCGCCGGCTGCCGGCGCGGTTCCGCCGGCCGGTCGCCAGGGCACTCGGCCGCACGGGTCGTTCCGGTTCGATGGGGGTCGGCCCGCGTCAGGCCCTGGCCAGCTACCTCGCCGACCGGCCGGAGGACGCCCGCGCCACCCTGCGCGCCCTGCCGCCCGAGCAGCTGGGTGCGAGCCGGATCGCTTCCGAGCTCGCCGTCCAGCTCGACCTCGACGTCCCGCAGGGGGCCGACGCGGTTCTCCAGGCGCGGGCGCTGTGGCGCCGCGGCGACCTCACTGGCGCGGTCGAGCTCCTCGAAGCGGCTCCCGGTCGCGCCGCCCGCCGGCAGGTGGGCCGGCTCGCCTCCGAGCGGGCCACCATGCAACCCGGGTATGCCGTGCCCGTGCTTCCGGTGCCACGCGGCGCCGTGGCGACCCTGCGGCATACGCACGGGTCCGGGGTGGGGACGCCTCGCGCGCTGCACCTGCTCACGAACTCGCTGCCCTGGACGCAGTCCGGGTACGCCCTCCGGTCGCACTCGATCCTGCGGGCGCAGGCCGGGCTGGGGATCGCGGTCGAGGCGGTGACCCGGCTGGGGTACCCCGTCAACGTCGGCCTCCCGTGGGCTGCGGGCACCGACGTCGTCGACGGCGTGCCGTACCACCGGCTGCTGCCGCGCCGCATGTCGGCGACGCCGGAGGGGCGGCTCGAGCAGACCGCCGAGCTGCTGAGGTTCCACGTGGAACAGTTCGCGCCGACCGTGCTGCACACGACCACGCACTTCCCCAACGCCCTCGTCGCGCAGGCTGTCGCCGGCGCTGCCGGTCTGCCCTGGGTGTACGAGGCGCGCGGCCAGCTCGAGAAGACCTGGCTCGCCTCACGACCGGCGGGCCAGCGCGAGGAGGGGGCCGCGAGCGAGCGGTTCCGGCTGTGGCACGCGAAGGAGACCGAGGTCGCGCTCGCTGCGGACCACGTCGTCGTCCTGTCCGAGGTGATGCGCGCCGACCTCGTCGAGCGCGGGGTCGCCCCCGACCGGATCACCGTCGTCCCCAACGCCGTCGACGCCAGCCTGCTCGACGGGGCCATGACGCCCCGCGAGGGTCGGCGGGCACTCGGACTGCCCGAGGAGGGCCGCTGGGTCGGCACGGTGTCATCTCTCGTGGACTACGAGGGCCTCGACGTCCTGCTGCAGGCGGTCCGCACCCTGCGCGACCAGGGTCTCGACGTGCGGTGCGCCATCGCGGGGGACGGGGTCTCCCGTCCGGCGCTCCAGCAGCTCGCCTCCACCCTGGGCCTCGACGACGTGGTGGTCATGCCGGGACGGGTCAGCCGGGCCGAGGCCGCCCGGTGGCACCGCGCCCTCGACGTCTTCGTCGTCCCGCGGCGCGACACCCTCGTCTGCCGGACGGTCACCCCGCTCAAGCCCATCGAGGCGATGGCGGCGGGCCGGCCCGTCGTGGCCAGCGACCTCCCGGCGCTCGCGGAGATCGTCACCGGACCGGCGACCGGGGTGGGCACCGGCCTGCTCGCGACGGCGGACGATCCCTCAGCACTGGCGGGTAGACTCCACGGGCTGCTCGCGGACGACGCGCTGTGGCACCAGCTCGCTGCCGGAGGCCGGGAGTTCGCCGCCACCAGGACGTGGCAGGCCATGGCAGCGCGGTACCGCGACATCTACGAGACCCTGGGGAGCCGACCGTGAGCGAACGGGCTCGCACCCATTCACCCCTGGCCCAGGTCGACGACGTCCAGCTGGAGGTCGTCGACATCAGCCGGCTCAAGCCGGTGGGCCAGCGCGGATCGCTCGCGTCGTACCTGCGCCAGCTGTGGCGCCGCCGCTACTTCATCTGGGCGGACTCGCGGGCCCGGGCCTTCTCGGGGAACCGCGACACGCTCCTCGGCCGCTTCTGGCTCGTGGGCAAGCCCGTCCTCGACGGGCTGACCTACTTCTTCATCTTCGGTGTGCTGTTCGGCTCGTCGAAGGCGATCCCCAACTACATCGGGTTCCTGCTCATCGGCGTGTTCATGTTCTCGTTCACCTCGGGGGCGCTGAACCAGGGCGCCACCGTCATGCTCGCGGGCAAGAACCTCATCCGGGCCTTCTCGTTCCCCAGGGTGTCCATCCCCCTCGCGCTCGCCCTGCGGCAGGCGATCTCGATGATGCCCGTGGTCGGCGCCATGCTCGTGATGATCGCGGTGATCCCGCCGCACGCGAAGTTCACCTGGCTGTGGGCGCTGTTCCCGCTGGTCTTCCTCATGCAGCTGTCGTTCAACACCGGCCTCATCCTCTACACCGCCCGCCTCACCAGTGCGCTGCCCGACCTGCGCATGGTGATCGGGGTGCTGTCGCGGTTCTGGATGTACGGCTCGGGCGTGATGTTCTCCATGGAGAAGTGGATCACCCACCCCCACGTCCTGGCCGCCCTGGAGCTCAACCCCGTGTTCTGCGCCTTGGAGATCACCCGCGACCTTCTCCTCTACGGCGTCATGCCCGATGCCAAGCTCTGGCTGACGTTGGTCGCCTGGTCCCTGGTGACCCCCGTGCTGGGCTTCCTGTACTTCTGGCAGGGCGAGGAGGAGTACGGCCGTGAGTGACCTGCACACCGAGTCCGTGCCGGCCGCCTTCGACGACCGGGAACCCGACATCACCCTGCCCCCGGACGCGGACGCCGGTCCCAAGAAGGGGATCGAGGTGCCGCTCGGGCCGCCGACGGTGATGGTCCAGCGGCTCTCGGTCCACTACCGCGTCGCCAGCAAGGAACGCGAGGGCGAGCACCTGGGGCTGGGGCAGCGGGCGGCCCGCAAGATCGGCTGGAACCGCACGGTGACGGTCCGCGCCGTCGACAACATCTCGTTCGTGGCCAGGGCCGGCGAGTCGGTCGGTGTCGTCGGCCACAACGGCTCGGGCAAGAGCACCCTGCTGCGGGTCATGGCCGGCCTGGAGACCCCCACCGGTGGTCGGGTCCTCGCCACGTCCACCCCGTCCTTCCTCGGCGTCAACGCCGCCCTGATGCCCGAGCTCTCGGGGATGGAGAACATCCGGCTCGGCCTGCTCGCCATGGGCCTGAAGCCCAAGGAGGTGAAGGAGGCGATCCCCGACGTGCTCGAGCTGGCCGGGATCGGCTCCTCCGTGCACCTCCCCATGAAGACCTACTCCTCGGGCATGGGCGCCCGCCTGAGGTTCGCGATCTCCGCGGCGGCCCGTCCGGAGATCCTGCTCATCGACGAGGCGCTCGCGACCGGCGACGCCGCGTCCAAGGCCCGCAGCGAGGCCCGGATGGCCCAGATCCGCGAGCACGCGGGCACGATCTTCCTCGTCTCCCACGCCGCCCAGACCATCGAGGAGATGTGCACCCGGGCGATCTGGCTGCACAAGGGCGAGATGGTCCTCGACGGTCCCGCCTACGAGACGGCCCGCGCCTACCGCTGGTGGGCCTGGAACATCGCCAAGGGTGAGACCACGAAGGCCGAGGGCCTGCTGGAGGACGCCCGCGCCAGGCTGCGGGCGACCGTCGTCCACCCCGAGGACGCCAGCACCGACCGGCACGTCTCCCGGCACTCCACCGGCACCTGACCGTGCCGGGTGCCGCCCGGCGTGACCCCTGAACCCGACGAAAGTGAACCCTTGTCCCAGAAGCGCATCATGACCATCTACGGCACGCGCCCGGAGGCCATCAAGGTGGCTCCCGTGATCAAGGCGCTGGAGGCGCACCCCGACTTCGAGTCGGTGACGGTCGTGACCGGACAGCACCGCGAGATGCTCGACCAGGTCAACGAGATCTTCGGGATCGTCCCCGACCACGACCTCGACGTGTTCGCCCACGGCCAGACGCTCAACGGCCTGATGGCCAAGGTCTTCGACCGGCTCGACCCGGTGCTCGTGGACGTGGCCCCGGACGCGGTCATCGTCCAGGGCGACACGTCGACGGTCGCCGCGGCCTCGATCGCGGCGTTCTACCGCCGGATCCCGGTCGTGCACATCGAGGCCGGTCTGCGCAGTGGCGACATCAACTCGCCGTTCCCGGAGGAGGCCAACCGCAAGCTCACCAGCCAGACCACGGCCCTGCACCTGGCGCCGACGTCCACCTCGCAGGCGAACCTGCTGCGCGAGGCCGTCGACCCGGACACCATCACGGTCACCGGCAACACCGTCATCGACGCCCTGCTGCACACGGTGAAGCAGGACCTCGCCTTCACCGACCCCCGGCTGGCCGAGGTCGAGGCCTCGGGTCGTCCGGTCCTGCTCGTCACGACGCACCGTCGCGAGAACTGGGGCGGTGCCATGGAGGGTGTCGGCCGCGCCCTGCGCCGGCTCGCCCTGGCCCACCCCGACTACCACGTCATCCTCCCTGTCCACCGCAACCCGATCGTCCGTGAGGCGGTGCTCCCGCACCTCGAGGGCCTCCCGAACGTGCTCGTCACCGAGCCGATGGCGTATGGCGAGTTCACCCGCCTCATGGCGCTGTCCACCATCGTCCTCACGGACTCCGGTGGTGTGCAGGAGGAGGCGCCGTCGCTGGGCAAGCCGGTCCTCGTGATGCGGGACAACACCGAACGCCCCGAGGCGGTCACCGCCGGCACGGTCAAGCTCATCGGCACCGACGAGGAGCGCATCGTCACCGAGGTGACGCGCCTCGTCGAGGACCCCGCGGCATACGAGGCGATGTCCAGGGCCGTGAACCCGTATGGCGACGGCGCGGCCGCCGACCGCTCGGTGGCGGCGATCGCCGCCCTGTTCGGCATCGGTGAGCGGCTGCCCGAGTTCAGCCCCTGACCGCGACGTGAAGGACGGGCACGGGCCCCGGAAGGTGCCGAGGGGGCGACGCGCGCTGTTCGGCGCCCTCGTCGTCGTGCTCGCGCTCGGTGGCGCGGTGTCCTACGCCCTCCTCCACCGCGGGTCCACCGAGCCGCTGCCGCTGCCGTCGGCGACCCCCTCGCCCAGCCAGGTCCCCGCGGTGGTGCCGACAGGTCCGGCGGTGGCCGACTCGAGCGGTTTCGAGGCGACCAGCCTCAAGGCCGCCGGCTGGTCCGCCACGGGTGCCGGCGCAGCGACCCTCGTCACCGGCGACGAGGCGCGCACGGGCCACCGTGGCCTCCGCGTCGAGGTGGGTCGTGGGCTGGCCCGCCCCGCCACCGTCAGCCGGGCCCGGGTGCCGGCCGGTCAGGGGCTGCAGTGCGACGTCGGGGCCTGGTCCCGGAAGGTCACCGGCGGACAACTGGTCACGGTGGTCTTCATCGGGTCGGGCGGCCGGAAGCTGGCCACCTCCAGCCAGGCGGCGTCCACGGGCTCCGACGTCTGGAGCCGCACGACGGTGCGCTCGACGTCACCGGCCGGCACCGCGGCGCTCGAGGTGGGCATCACCGGGGCGACGGGTTCGGACGGACGGTGGGACGACCTGGACGTCACCTGCGCCTACCTGCCCAACGGCGGGTTCGAGACCGCCGACGGCAGCGACCCGGGGCAGGCAGCGGACTGGTCGGTCATCGCCGTGGAGGGTGCGAGCGCGCGGCGGGTGACCGAGGGCGCTGCGGGGCACGCGCTGGAGGTCCGGGACGACTCCACCACCCGTGGCGTCATCGTCCGCAGCCAACCCACCCCGGTGCCACCGGGCCTCGAGGTCGTGGTGTCGGGCGCGGTGCTGGGCATCGAGGGCGACCAGGGCGTGGTCGTGCGCTTCCTCGACGCGCACCGCGCCGTGCTGCCCGATGTCGACCAGGTCCCGGTGCGGGCGACGTCCGGTCGCTGGCAGGACTGGGCGCAGACCCTCTCGGTGCCCGACGGTGCCCGCTGGGCCACCGTCGAGGTGGTCTCGGGGACCTCGGCGCAGAGCGCCGCACGGTGGGACGACGTCGACGTCCAGCCCGCGCCGGCTGCACGGGGAGAGATCGGTGCGGCCGAGGCGGTCTCTGCCCTGAAGGGGTACGTCAACACGACGACGTCCGGTCGCATCGTCGTCGGCGGGCGCCCCCTGATCTACACGGTCGTGTCCGGCTTCCCCGCGGAGCTCCAGGTCGCCGACCTGGCCACGGGACGGCTCGTCGACCGGCACGTGCTCCCCGGGGCGCCGACGGGGTGGGCCATGGTGACGGCGCCGGACCAGCGCACCGTCTACCTGGGCGGTGCGCAGGGGCACGTGCTGAGGTACGACCCGAGGGCCCGGACCCTGAAGGACCTGGGGAGGGCCACGCACCGCGCCGAGGTGGTCTTCAGCCTCGCCATGGCACCCGACGGCCGGGTGTGGGGTGGCAGCTACCCGGGCGGCGAGCTCTGGGCGCTCGACCCGAGGGCCGACAAGTTCACGAGCATCGAACCGCTTCGGGAGGACCGGGAGTACGCCCGGAGCCTGGCGATCCAGGGCTCCACGCTGTACGTCGGGACCGGTTCGGTGAACCCGTCCGTCGTGACCATCGACCTGCAGGACCCCTCGGCGCGCGAGGAGATCGCCCTGCCGGGAACCCCCGCGAGCGGCTTCGTCACCGAGCTGCGGATCTACGGGAGGCTGCTGGCCGCCAAGCTGCCCGATGGCACGCGCGGCGTCTACGACCTGCAGCGGCGCACCTGGGACACCCCCGTGTCCAAGGATGCGACCGGGCGGCAGCTCACCCAGTCGCCCTCCGAGGCGGCGCCGGGCCAGCCCTTCTACTACTTCAGCAACGGCCTGCTGTGGCGCGTCCACCCCGATCGACCGGACGCCAGCGCCAAGGTTCCGGTGGCCACGACGACGATCCCACCCGGGCGGGACCGCTTCGTGGTGCGGGCCACCATCGGCGGCACCCTGTCGGACTGGCTCGTGTCCTACGACGGCTCGCAGGAGCTGGTGGCCATCGACGTCGGCGCCCTGCCCGACGGGGTGGAGGGCAAGGACCTCCCCGAGGCCAGGCTGGTGCCGATCCACCTCCGGCTCGACCCGAGACCGTTGCGCATCAAGTCGTTGGGTGCCGGGTCGGACGGCGTGCTGTGGGCCGGGGGGTTCGGTGGGGCGAGCCTCAGCAGCCTGGACACCCGTGAGCCGATCCCTTCGCTGACGCCCCGCTTGGGCGGTGCCGACTCGGGGCAGGCGCTCCTGGGGTTCGGTGAGGTCGAGGGCCTGGCCGCCAGCGGTCCCCACGAGTTCTTCGGCACCTACACCGGCGCACGGATCTTCCGGTTCGACACGCGGCGTCCCTGGGTGGACGGCCAGAACCCAGCGCTCGTGGCGCACCTCGGTCCGTCCTACGCCCAGGACCGACCGCTCGGCTGGGCCTCCTCCTCGGGTCGCACCTACTTCGGCACCGTGCCCCGCTACGGCCGCCGCGGCGGCGTGCTCGGGTGGTTCGTGGGCGACAGCACCGAGCCCACCGTGGTTCCGAGCCCCGTCAAGGACCAGAGCATCGTGGGGCTGGCCGCCTCGGGCTCGGTCGTCTACGGCACCACCTCACGGTGGGGCGGGCTGGGGGCCAAGCCGGTGGCGGCGGACGCGGCGGTGTTCGCCTACGACACCCGGACCGGACGCACCCTGTGGACGACGCCCCCGCGTGCGGGACTGCAGTCGGCGGGCTCGGTCGTCGTGGACGACGCCGGACGGTTGTTCGTGCTCATGCGCTCCGAGCTCGTCGAGCTCGACCGCGCCGACGGCCATGTCGTCCGACGGTTCCCCCTCGGCCAGGCCATGGCCGGGGACCAGCCGACCTTCGCCGACACGGGCCTGGCCGTGGGAGCCGGCCGGCTCTGGGCCGCGACCGCCGACGGGCTCTGGGCCGTCGACCCCGGCACCGGTTCCTTCGTCCAGGTGGCCGCCCACGACGTGCTGCCGTCGCGGGTACAGTTCCTCGCTGATGCCGCCTACTTTCCCACCGGAAAGACCCTGATGAGAGTGTTGGTCCCATGACGCCCCCCGCGAGTGCTGGCACCCCAGCCGACCTCCCGGCGGACAGCGACTACACGAGGTTCGCGCCGCAGGTCGCGGTGTGGGCCTCGCCGGCGGAGTTCATCTCGGCGCAGTCGTGGGCGGAAGGTGTGCACGTGGTGTGGCTCCCCTCCGGAGCCCACGTGGACGTCCTGATCAGGGGCGACATGCAGGCGATCGCACCGGGGCGCGCCCTCCTGGTGGTGTTCAGCGGCGCGGTGTCCAAGCGGGACGCCCAGCCCGGGCCGTTCTTCTCAGGCAGCGGCCTGGGCACCAGCCTGGAAACACCCTTCGTCGCCATCAGCGACCCCAGCTTCACCGTCGACCGAAACCTGCGGCTCGGGTGGTACGCGGGTCGCGCCGGTGAGGGGGTGCAGGCCCTCCTCGTCGAGCTGCTGACCGAGCTGCAGCGCAGGGCGGGGCGCGAGCTGCTGCTCGCCGGTGGGTCGGGTGGGGCCTTTGCCGCGCTGCTCCTGGGGTCGCAGCTCACCGTCCCCGCCTCGGCCATGGTCTGGAACCCGCAGACGGACCTGCTCGACTACGTCCCCGACGTGGTGGCCGAGTACCTCGCTCTGGCCCTGTCCCTGCCCCCCGCCGAGGTCGCCGGGATGAGCCGCGCGGAGCGGTCTGCGGCCCTGGGCGCCGGCGGGGTGCTCCACGCCGTGCCACCGAACCAGGCCGGCAAGGGGCTGCGTCGCTTGCTCTTCCTGCAGAACGCTGCGGACTGGCACGTGGTGTCCCACCTGGCGCCGTACCTCGAGGCCGACGGCTACCAGCACGACGGCGGGGGGCGCTGGCACAACGCCCGCGGCCACCTCGTCCTGGTCTCGGCCTTCGGCGAGGGTCACGACCCGCCGCCGCGGGCCGCCATGGTCCGGGCCCTCGCCCTGCTCCTCGACCCCGAGGTCGGGGTCGACGAGGTGGTCGACCGCCTGCAGGACGAACGCATCGTCTCCCGCACGGACCTCGAGATCCTGCCCCGCGACCTGCGCCAGGAGGTGGCAGACGTCGAGGCGAACGTGGGCGTCACCGCGACGGTGGACCAGGACGGTGTGGTGAACACCGCCCTGGCCTGGAACAGCCGTGCGATGCGGTACGCCGGGGTGAGCACGGTCTTCGAGCTGCTCGACGGCGACGACCGCGTGCTCGCCAGTCACGCCCGGCGCGACAACATGCTCCAGCTTCCCGGTATGGGGCCCGAGCTCGCCCGGGTGCGGGTCCAGGTCCGCGACGGCTTCATGAACCCCGTCCTCACGCTGACCGAGCCCGTGACCAGGGTGACCCGACCGCTGCGGGTGCTCGTGGTGGGGAGCTGCGTCTCCCGCGACACGTTCGAGTTCCTCCGTCCCGAGCACTTCACCCTGCGCGGGTACGTCGCGCGGCAGAGCCTCGTCAGCGCCTTCGGCCCGGCGGGTGAGCCGCACTTCGACCTGTCCGGGCTCCCGAGCGCTTTCCAGCGCCGCATGCTCGAGGGCGACGCCCGGTCGTCCCTCCCGTCCGTCGTGGCGGAGCTCGCCGACGAGGTGGACCTGGTCCTGTGGGACCTGGTCGACGAGCGCCTCGGTCTGCTCGACCACGAGGACGGCACGGTCTCGACCGACTCCGTCGAGCTGCGCCAGGCCCAGCTGGACGGGCAGGCCCTGACGGAGCCGTCGGGCCCGGCGTTCGGCTCCCCCGAGCACCTGGCCCGGTTCACCGCGGTCCTGCCGCGGTGGCGCGCCCTGCTCGAGGAGCACGGGCTGCGCTCGCGGACGGTGCTCCTCGCCCCGCCCTGGGCGACGACCACGACGACGGACGAGCCGACGCCGGCGAGCTTCGGGCTCGAGGCGGACCGGGCGAACGAGCTGACCCGCCGATACCTCGACGCGGTGGCGGCCGAGGTGCCTGTCCCCGTCCTGGGTCGCGACCTCACCGAGGTCCGCGGCCGCGCCGACCACCAGTGGGGGAAGGCACCCTTCCACTACGACGACCGGACCTACCTCGCGCTGGCCGAACAGGTCGCCCGAGCGGCGCAGCAGCTCTCGCTGCCCGAGCACTGGGAGACGTCCTCACCCTCCGAGATGACTCGGGTCCCTGACCCGGAGGCACGGGACCCGCGGCGTCGAGCCGCTGCCCCCGAGGTCGTGGTCGAGCAGACCGGTCCGCTCGAGCTCTCCACCACCATCCACGGCGCGGGGCGCCAAGCCGTCTCGTTCGCCCTGCACCAGGGCGCCCAGCGCGTGGACGTGACGCCGTACGCCCGGGCGACGACCCACCGGTTCATCGTGCCCAAGCCGGGGGTCTACCGCTGCCGCGTCTTCGTGATGGCCGACGACGGCAGCCGGGTACCGGTCGTCAGCCCGCCCATCCGGGTGTCCTGACTCAGCCGCACTCGGGGAGGGCGCCCGCGCCCTTGTGCATCCGGTCGACCTCGGGCCGGGTCGACCTAGGAGCGGTCGACGTCCGCCAGGACGACCTCCGCGCGGGTGATCCCGGTGGCCAGGTGCTCGTAGGCCTGCGCCGTGTAGTGGAAGGGACTCGGCCCCCACTTGTGGTCCATGGTGGACCGGGCCAGGTCCTCGGGGAGGTCGACCGTGGTCAGGCCGAGCGAGTCCAGGTGCTCGAAGTAGCGCTGGTACTGGGCGTTCGCCTGGGCCGGCGCCGTCATCCAGCCCGGCACCGGGACGGCCCCGCCGTCGTCGAGGAGGGCTGCCCACGGGGTCCGCAGGACCACCGTCCTCGCCAGCAGCCCGAGCTCGTCGAGGCGTCGCACGATGGCGTCGACTGCCGGCGCCCAGAGGGCGAAGTGCTCGTCGGTGCCGAACGCGATCCAGCGCCCACCGCGGGTCGCAGCGGCACCGCCGGACGACCACAGCTCGGTGAGCTTGGTGACGTGGCCGCCCCCGACCTCGATCACCCCGCCCCGCTCGTCGATGAAGTCGACGAGCAGGACGTCGACCTGGGGCGCCAGCCGGGCCGCCACCTCGAGCAGGTCGCCCTTGACGTCACCGGCGACCATGCGGTTCTGGAACGCCGAGGGCAGCTCGGTCAGCTGGGCCTTGACCCCGGCGGCGGGGGAACCGACGCTGATCGCCGACTGGCGGGCGACGTAGGCCAGCAGCGTGTGGCCCTCGGGCAGGAACTCGAAGGTGTCACGGGAGACGCAGCTGCCGTAGATGAGGACGCGGGTCTCAGCCACGGGTCGGCGCCTCGGGGCTGAGGAGGTCGACGAGACGCCCCAGGACGGCTCGCGCCTCGAACTGGTCGGTGACGACGGCGCGGTAGCCCTCGGGGTTCCGCTCCTCGGCGACGACACGGTCGGCCAGGTCGGAGACCGTGGCACTGATCCAGTCGCGCGGGTAGACCAGGTCGGAGCCCGGCCACGCGAGCACCGCAGGGAGGGCGCGACTGGCCGCACCGTCGGCGATGGTGAGGTGGAACGACTCGAAGTCGCTCACGGACAGGGCCACGCCCACGCCGGTGTACCACTGCGCCATGTCGTCACCGTGCCCGTCGAAGACCACCGTGCCGGGACGTATGGCGTTGAGCCTGTCGATCCGCCCGTACTGCGTGTCGTACCAGGCCATCTCGTCGGGTCGGGCCAGCATCCACGGGTAGTCCTGCGGGGTGCGGCCCTTGATGCGCAGCGAGTAGTCGTGACCGCGAGAGGCCAGCTCCTCGACGACGTCGAGCGCGAGGTCGAGCCGCTTGGTGGCCGGCACGATCCCGACCAGGCCGATGGTCGTCGCCGCCTCCGGAGACTTGGCGAGGTCGAGGGCCGTCGTGTCGACGGGGTTGGGCACGACCACGCACTTGTCGGCGGGGAGGCCGTGGCTCTCGATGGCCGCCGCCCGGACGAGCTCACCGACGAAGACGTAGGCCGCGACGTTCTCGTGGGCCACCTGCGCGAGGTACGGCCGTCGCAGCTCCTGGGAGTGCACCCGAACCACGAGCCGCTGGCCGGGCATGACGTGCTGGGAGTACCAGACGGCGTTGCCCAGACCCCACTCGCACAGCACGACCTCGGCCCGGTCGAGCAGCTCGAGGGACCGCTGCTCGTCGTGCGTGGTGTGGTTCTCCCACTCGTCGAGCAGCACCTCGGCGCCCTCACTGCGGAGCTCGTCGATGAGAGAGGCGGCGAACTTCAGGTCGTGGCCCGCGACGAGGACCCGGCGACCGGCGACGGTCGCAGCGTCCCGAGCCATGTCCGCGCCGTCCAGCGACGAGGTCGTCGAGGTGTCGCTCGCGGGGGGCGGCGCGGCCACGACGGCACGGTGCGGGAGCAGCAGGCGGACCGCGGTGAGGTCCTGCGCCCGGAGGGCGTCGTCGAGGTGATGGTGCCCTGCAGCGACCTGCGCCGAGACGAGCCCGGTCATAGTGCCGGTCCCGGGGACCGGTTCGGCGATGGGCCGACCCGGCTCGAGGTCGGGCACGCTGTGGCTGTCGATGCGGTCCCACGCGCCGTAGGCGGGGGCGTGGAGCAGGTCCTCGAAGTGGGTCCGGCCCACGACGTCGGAGAGCCGGCCGATCCAGCCGGCGACGGTGGCGGGGCTGCCGTACCCGTCCCAGGTGCGCACGGCGACGCCGTGGCGGGCGAGGGCTGCCGTCGCGTCGTCGACGGCGCCTGTGCCAGGGTCGGCGTGCACGAAGACCTCGACGGGTGGCTGGGACTGCAGGGCCAGGGCGCGCAGGACGTCCGGGGCGGTCGAGTCGAGCACCACGGCATACGAGGGGCGTTCGGGGGCGGCCACGGGGAGACCGGCGGTGCGCGCCACGATGGTCAGGGCGGTGTCGACGGTGTGCGAGCGCAGCACGGCACGCATCTGCAGCCACGCCTCGGCGAGCCGAGCCTGTGGGTCGCTGGACCAGGTGCGCAGCAGGGTGCGCCACATCAGGGGGTCGTTGCTCGTGGGGATGACCGACCCGAACGTCTCGTCGATGCCGCGTCCGGGCCCCGACAGGACCACCCCGCCGCAGGCGGCGACCTCGACCACGCGGCGGGAGAACATCGACGGTGACTCGGTGACGGAGTTGACGTTGAGGTTGGCCAGGTGGCTCTTGTAGGAGTCGATGACCTCGTCGTAGGGGAGGGAGCCGCGCACGCTGGACCGGAAGGCCGGGGGGAAGTGGTACGGCGAGTCCGGGATGGCCGCCTGCCGGTCGTAGATGGCCAGGCCGAAGGGACGGCACGTCTCCAGGAGGAGGCTCAGCTCGGCCGAGCGCTTGGCGTAACGCTGGCCGTAGAAGGTGCCGGCGTACGCCACGGTCGGCTCGTAGTCACGCCGCCCGGGCAGCGGGTTGTGGATCTTCGGCTGGGCGTAGAAGGGCAGGGACGAGGCGGTCCGCACCGTGCCGACACCAGCAGTCAGGTAGGGCAGGACGCGGTTGCCGTCCGTGGTGAAGACGTGGTCGCACAGGGACGCCGTCGCCACGAACCGCTCGAAGTGGACCGGGTCCTCCTTGTTCCAGAAGACCGAGGGCACCCCGAGCTCGCGGGCGCGGGCCAGCAGGGCGGAGATGTCGGCGTGCTCCTCGTCGGAGTAGCGGCCCACACCGCGGTGCCAGGTGCCACCGTTGCCGCTCCACGCCGACTCGATGAAGACCAGGTCGAGGCCGTCGAGCTGGTCCTGCCAGCCGCTGCGGTCGAGCGGGACGACCTGCACGGAGGCCGACAGCGTCGACGTCGTGAACTCGTCGGCCACCAGCCCGACGCGCAGGGTGTCCAGGGCGAGCCCGTGGCTCCCCGCCTCGCGATGCAGCACTGCCGCTTCGCGGTGGGCGCCGCTGATGGTGTGGGCGAGGCCCTCCCAGGTGCGCTCGTCCAGGCACCAGAGGCGACCGGTGCGGCCGAGGTCGGCGCGCAGGTCGGGCTGCTCGACGAGGCGTCGCAGCACGTCCGCGAGGGCCCGGGCATCGCCGGCACGGAACAGCAGGGCGCGCGACTCGTCCGGGCCGGCGATGTCGCGGTGGGGTGCGACGTCCGAGAGGACGACGGCCTTGGCGCTGCTCATCGCCTCCAGCGGCTTGAGGGGGGAGACCATCTCGGTGACCGGCAGGGACAACCGCGGGCACGGCATGATGTCGAAGAGGCTGAGCAGCCGCGGCATCTGGTCGCCGGGAACCCGTCCGACGAGGCGCACGTGGTCCCCGAGGTCGAGGCGGGCGACCTGCTCCTTGAGCCCCGCCGCGGCCGAACCCGAGCCGGCCACCACGACCTGGAAGCCAACGCCGGCGTCGCGCAGCAGAGCGGCGGCGTCGACGAGCACCTCGAGCCCCTCGTAGGGGACCATGCTGCCGGCGAACCCGATGACCGGCACGTCCGTGCGGATGCCGAGGGTGGCGGCATACCCGGTGTCGCGCGGCAGGGGGAGGAACTCGCTCGGCGTGACCGCGTTGGGGGCCACGGTGATCCGCTCGGCGAGCACACCTCGTCGGACCAGCTCGTCACGCGTCTGACCCGTGATGGCCAGCACGGCGTCGGCCTCCGTGCCGACGAGGGTCTCGAGTCCGGACTGCAGGGCGTACCGCTCGGAGTCCTCCCAGCCGGGCTTGTCGGAGGCCTCGGTGACCTCCCAGAGTCCGCGGACCTCGTAGACGAAGGGGATGCCGAGCCGGCGGGCCGCGATGAGCGCGGCCAGGCCGACACGGAAGTTGGAGGCCGCGTGGATGACGCTGGGCCGCTGAAGGCGGGCCTCACGCACGAAGGCGTCGGCGCACTCGAGGATGTAGCGGTCGACGGGGGTGCTCGCGAGGGGGTTCCCGGGCAGGTGGACGTACTCGACGCCGTCGACCTCGACCGCGTGGCGGTGACGGCCCCGCGACTTCACGTCGGCGTTGGAGTCCCACGGGTAGCCGGAACGTGCCACGACGACGACGTCCGCGCCGGACCGGCGCAGGCCCGACGCGACGCCCTTGGTGCGCACGGAGTAGCCGTTGGTGTTGTAGGCCGGGGTCGAGTGGGCGCAGTACATGACGCGGCCCGGCTCGGGCAGGTAGGCGGGGCCGGGCGCGCGGGGAGGCACCGCGATGCCCTCGCGCACGACCCGGTCGGCACCCAGGATGCGCTCCGCCAGCTCGGCGGGTCCGGCCTCCAGGGCGGCGGCCACCTGGGGGTGGTCCCGGAGCAGCGCGGACGGGGTGGTGACCAGTCCGCGCTGGTACCAGGCGCGGGTGAGCACGTGTCCGAGGCGGACCGGGGTCTGCTGCTCGAGGAAGCGCTCGACGAGCTCCTCGAACGAGTAGTCGCTCAACCGCCGTTCCGAGGCCAATGCCGCGTTCGTGGGCGTTGAAACGTTCGGGTCCGAAGTGGTGGCCTTCGCCGCAGGGGTATGCGGCGCGGGCGGGAGCTGCTTCGGTGCCGTGGCGGTGCGGCCCCTCACCAGGCCGAGCGGGGAGGTGATCGAGCGTCCGAGTCGGTACGCCTTGGACCCGCGCACCCGCTTCAGGTCGCCCTTGAGCCGCGCGGTCTCGGCGCGGTAGGCGTCGAGGGCGGAGTTGGCGCTGCCCAGCCGACGGGTCAGCTCCTGCTTCTCCTTGCGGAGCTGCTTGAGCTCGGTGGCGTTCTTGTCGGCGTCCTTGAGCTTGGCCCGAGCGGCTCGGTCACGAGCCTGCAGCCCTTCGAACCGCACCCGCAGGCCGTGCGGGTCGCTGATGAACTCCGACAAGAACCGCCGATCGAGGTCGGTCTGATCGCGGCGTTCGTCGTCGTGCACTGGTCAGGGCTCCTGCGGGGTGGGCGACGGAGTTACCCGTGCATCCTAGGTCGTGACGCACTGGTTCGATGGCCTCCGGCCAGACCATCACACCTCCGTCCCGGGACCGTGAGGTCCCTACGCCGTGGAGGGGCGCATCGCCACGAGTTTGCGGGGGATCTGGGGGGCTGCGCCGCTGCACTAGGCTCCCCGCCATGCATGCCACACCACTGGCTGACCTGGACACCGGCGGCGCCAACGCTGAGCTACTCAACGTGAGTGGGGCAGGTGACGTCCCACAGAAGCTGCCTTTAGGAGCACTGCGGATCCGGCAACCGCTGACGCCGGAAGTCCCCCTTGACGCCCTCGTGGTGAACAAGCAGAGCGATGTCGTCATCGTGTCGTTCCACGGCGCCACCGATCGCAAGACGACCGTCCTTCCCCGCTTCGAGCGACTGCGGACCCTTCTCGAGCTGGACGTGAGCAGCGTCTTCTTTTCTGACCCCACGCTTCACCTCGACCCCAAGATCTGGCTGACCTGGTACACGGGCTGGGGCGACGTCGACGCGCATCGGGCTATAGCGGACCTCTCGCAAGCCATTGCGCGGTCGATCGGCGCCAGCATCGTGATCTTCACCGGTTCGTCAGGCGGAGGCTTTGCCGCGCTGCAGGTGTCCGCCCTCGTCCCCGATTCGGTCGCGGTCGCATTCAACGCCCAGACCGACATCGGCCGCTACCTCGTGGAGGGGGAGTACTACACCCAGCAGAAGGACTATGTACGAGTGGTGTGGCCGGAGATCTGGGCCAGTTTCGAGACCCCGGACAGTATCGCAGGGAGCGGCTGGACCGCCTCGGCGGACGATCGCGTGTCGGCTCTGAGCAGGTATTCAGTCCCTCGAGGAAACCGTGTCTACCTCCTGCAGAACATCGAGGAATACCATTACGAGGACCACTTCCTGCCGTTTCTCGACGCTGCTTGGAGGGGAGGCAACCACGAGAACATCGTCCCTTGGGTCAACCGTCAGGGTGAGAAGCATGTGGTGCCCACACTGAAGATGTTCACGGACTGCCTGAAGAAGGTCATTGCCGAGGAGCGATCGCGAGACCGGCGCGGGTAATGACCATTCAGGCCCGGATGCCCGGGATTCGGGGTGATCGATGTGGATGTCCCCTTCGGCACTGACTACTGGTCGCGGGTCCACAGGCGCGAGCGCCACGAGGACGGGATTCCATGGGAGTTCGGCGACAAGATCGCGAGCAAGTCGTACTTCCTGCAGAAGGGCTACCCGACCGCCACGAACTTGGCGCAGTTCCGAAGCGTCGACGAGATCGACCTGAACGCCCTGCCGCCGGTGTTCGCCCTCAAACCAACCTTTGCGCACACCTCTGCGGGTGTGTATCTGATCGAGGCGCGTAAGGACGGCTTCTTCGACCGTTTCAGGGGAGAGCCCGTCGACATCGAGGCCCTGCACCGTGAGATGGAAAGGCTCTTGGAGCAGTTCGGCCGTGACCAGAGCCAGGTGAACTTCGTCGCGGAGGAGGTCGTGGACGACATCCACGGGGTCGATGTGCCGATCGACTACAAGTTTCTGATGTTTTACGACCAGCTCGGCATCTGCTTCGCGCTTGACCGCAACGCCAAGCCTTTGCACGTCGACTATTGGGACGCTCACCTGCGTCCTTTGCCGACGACGGCGGTCTTCCACGTCAAGCCCGAGGTGGCCACCCGCGGTCACACGCCGGCGCCACGCTTCTTGCCCGAGCTGGTCGAATTCGCCATACAGGTGTCTGCAAGCATCCCGGTCCCCATGTGTCGAATCGATCTCTACATGACCCGACGTGGCCCAGTGCTGGGTGAGGTGACCCTGCTGCCCGGCAACTGGTATTACGACGACGGTGTCGCGGTCATGGGCGCGCAGCTTTCGGCACAGCTAGGTGCCTTGTGGGGTCGCGCGGAGGGGAGGATCAGCTCGGACTTCGGGAGTTACCCGGCCTGCACTGGAACCCTGAGCCTGGACGCTCTGCTCAAGATGCAGCAGCAACGAGCGACGGGACAGCACGCCTGACCAGCGCGGCGAGCCCCCTGATGTCGCCCTGATCGCACGTCGCCACGCGTTCGCGCCACGGGGCTCCGTCGAACGCCCGGTTGGCATATCCCACCAGGGCGACACCAGCGTCATGGGCGTAGGCCATGAGGGGGTTGGGCGCGGCATCGATGGCGGAGGAGAGCATCACTCCCCCGCTGGCGGACACCAGGGTCATCAGACCGGCCACGAACTCGACGGACGGCGCCGTGAACACCGTGAGCCTCGGCAGGCTTCCCGACCAGCCCAAACTGGCAGCGAAGTCGTCGAACTGCGCTGGGGTGGCCGGCGTCTGGAGGACCACCACAGGCACGCAGTCCTGTGGCAGGTGGCCGAAGAGCCGCGCGAAGTCACGGAACCCGGAGCCTGTGGCGTCGAGGGAGCCGAACCACACGACCGGAGTGCGTTCACCAAAGGGGTTGTCGAGGCACTGTGCGATCACAGCCTCCGGGGTGTTCCAGGTGAGGTCGAGGATGACCTTGTCCTGTGCCTCCGCGGGGACCATCTGCAGGGCTGTCTCCTGCTGGAGAGCGTTGTGCACCTCGAGCCGATCGATGTGCGAGAGGTCGAGCTCCTCGATCTCTGCGTGCAAGGCCGGCGTGGTCAACGACTTGGGTCGGAACACCCGGAGGGCGCGGTCATCGATCAGTGGGAAGGCCTTGCGGGCCAGTCCGGACGACCCGTCGATAGTCACGGTCACGTCGTCCATCACGGTGCTGAGGTGCACGGCGAGATTGACGAGGGAGTCGACTCCGAGCATCAGTAGGTCGACATTTGGAAGCGTCCGCGCGAGGTGTTCGGCGCCACCAGGCTTGGTCGACAGGACGTAAAGACGTTCCCCGGGGTGGGCGGCAGCAAGTCGACGCACCGCCGTGGCCCCAACGACGTCGAGTCCGGTCTGAGCAATGAAGACCTGGGTCACCAAGTCACCCCCATCAGGTCGAGTGTCTGGATGGCGCGGGCTCGCCAGCTGCTCGACGCCAAGAACGTCGTTGCCGCGTCCAGCTCCTGTTGCGACCACGGTGTGGTGAGCGCCTTTTCGATCTCGGCGACGAAGCCGTCCGCCGAGTCGTAGGTGACTGCCGTGGGGCAGTCATCGATCGATCCCATGCGTGCTGAGACCGTGCGTAGACCCCAGGCGCAGTACTCGAAGAGCTTGTTGGGGTCGACGCCGAGCGTCAGCGGGCTGTCTATGAACGGGATGAGTCCCACGCACCACCGCAAGCCGATCTCGGCCAGCTCGTCCTGCTTGACTGCACCGAGGTAGGTGACGTTGGGAGGCAGGGAGATGTAGTTGGGGATACCGGGGCCGACGAGTTCAAAGCGAGTGCTCGGAAGCTGCGCAGCCGCATACAGGTACCGGTGCCAGTCGAACCAAGCATCGGTCAGGTGGCCGACGTAGCCAACCACACCTTGGGTCCGCCGGTGCTCTACGAGCTGGAGGTTACGCATGTGAACGCTGCCCTCGATGAAGCGGGACATGATCGCGTTGGGGCTGACGACTGCGCTGCGACCCGGCGCGATGGCGGCGACCTTCTCGGCGAGAGCCGGGCTCACGGTCGTGATCTGGTCGCTCTTGAGGCACTGCAGGACCTCGGACGAGGCCGAGTACCACTTGGAGTAGCCGACACGGTTGAACTCCTCCATGTTGTCGCGGATCTCGTAGAGAACCTGCCAGCCGTTCATCCTGAGCAGGTCGCTGCGGCCGACTGCGAGGGTGCTGGCAAAGGAGCTGCAGACATAGACGCACTGCCGGGCACGACCTTGGGCGGCCACGAGAGCGACGACGTCCTCTATCTCCTCGCGACCTGCTTGGAACACGAGCGAAGACTGCCGCCTTCGGTTGCCCTGCAGCCGTCCGAAACCGATGGAGATGACCGCGATGCCCATCGAGGCGTACATGTTGGCGAGGTTGTTGGGGCGGATCGTGATCGTCCCCGATCCAAGTGGGGGTGCGGTCGAGTCGATCAACACCAGCGACTGCCCTTGGGCCAGATCATCGAGGAAGTCCTGGAGCGAATCCCGCGGGAAGGCCGTGTACTCGATGACTGGCTCTCCGACCGTGGCGATCCGCTCGGCGTCCGCCCCCGAGAACGTCCAGCGAAGGTGCGTGGCCCCCTCCGGAACTGGAAAGTGCGCCACGTACTGATGTGGTTCGGACGGATCCTTCGCAAACTTCGTCACCGCCCCGTTGTGCCGGTCGACCGTCTGCCCGAAAGCGGGGAGCAGCGGTCCGAAGCCGTCGCGGACGAACTGCAGGGCCGCCCGCCGCTCCTCCGGCTTGACGCCACCTCCGATGATGGTCGTGGTCACGGTCGCCGAGACCGTTCCGGGTTCGATCGCATGGAAGCTGCCCATGCGGTCGAACCACTTCGAGTCGGGGGCGTCCGTACGCTGGAGGGCGCGGGGCTTGGCCATGAAGGTCGTCACGCCCGACCGCCAGGCGTGGCCTGCGAAGGTGAGCCGCACGCCACCGACTGGAATCGTCACGCGGACCCTCGTGCGTCCGGGTGAATACGCGCTGCCGGGTTCGACGTACTTGTACTGGCCAAGGCGTGGAGACACGCTGGGCCAATCGGGAACCACGACCTCGTTCCCCTCTGCATCGTCAACACGGACCGTGATCAGTGCGGCACCTTCGACGTTGGCCCAGTTGGCCGAGGTCCAGAAAGTCGCCTCCACCGTCTCGCCCTCATGGACGGCGAGGGACTCCGCGTAGTCCTCGAGCAGCGGGTCCTCGGTAGTGACTAGAGGTTCGCTGAACCAAGCGCTCATCGGCTCAGCCATGGTGCACTCCCTGGGGTATCGAAGCCATCGCAGTCCGCAGCAGCTGCAGCGCACGGGCTGCCACAGCCGTGTGCGAGCGTTCCGACCTCATGATGGGGACATAGACAGACTGGAACTCGCCGTAGTTGTCGGCATTCAGCATCCAGTTGATGTCCGCAGTCAGTTGCGCTGGGCTCGTGTCACGCACCGAGTGGTCGCCGAAGTTCGTCCCCAGCACGGTGTCAACGTTTGCGGGAGTCGAGACCCCGGCGACGCAGCGGATGCCGGCGCCCAGGCAGGCTGTACCGAGCGAAACGCTCTGGGTTCCGGAGACGCCTCCCACGACGGTGAACAAGGCGTTTCGCATGCGCTCACGGACAGTCTCGACATCGACCCAGCCCAACATCTCGACATTGACGCGGGGGTTGAGGGCCAGCTCTCCGAGCCTGGACTCGAAAACGCTGCGCATGAACCCGCCACCAAGCACTTGCACGTTGATGGTCCTGATGTCGGGGTGCCTGAGCGCCACCGCCACGAGGTGTTCCATGGCAGGTATCTGGTTCAGCTTGTCCGGCGCAAGGCGCGAGGCAATGACGAAGGACACGTCCCCGTTCGCGCCGAAACGGGCTTCGTACGAGGCGGCCTCGTGATCGAAGAAGTTGTCCGGGACGCCATTGGCCAGGACCTCGACACGTGAGTCGTCAACGCCCCCGTAGTCGACCATGGTCGGCCGAAGCGAGGAGCTGGCGAGCAGCACCAGGTCGGCGACGCCGCCCCAAGCGTAAACAGAGTCGGCGTTGTTGCCGTGACACATCGCCACGAGCGGGATGTGGTGGGACTTCTTGAGCGCAACCCCCAGCTCGCGCGACCCGAACGGCTGCGCGAAGACCACGTCCCACGGCCCGGCAGCGAGGACTTCGTCCACCTCGTCACGCCAGGTACTCCAGTCGAGCACCTTGGCGTACGCGCTGAACGGAGCAGCCAGCTCGTACATGCGCTCGTTGTTGGTGATGAATCCAACCTCGACGCCGAGCCCGGCAAGCCCGCGCGCCATACCCACCGCCCAGTCCTGGAGCCCGCCCCAGAAAGCGAAAGTGTGCGTCGCGAGAAGGACGCGGGGCAGGCGGTCATTCATCGTCCTGCTCCTGCATCGTGGTCCTGGACCAGTAGGTCACTGAGCTGTCTCCGAAGGTTCTGGAACGAACGGCTTCCGCTCGCTCCGCGCTGAGCGCGAGGTTGAGAGGCTTCTGGCGCCCCGGTCGGAAGGACAGCCAACCGAGCAGGTCACTGCTCGGTGTTTCGATCCCGCCGACGGCATCCACCGACTCGATCCTCAGTACATCTGTCGCTGGCAGCGAGTGAAGCATCTTGGTGAGGATGCGTTGCACGGCCTCCCGACAGTGTGAGCGGGGCTGAGTCGACGGCGTAAGCGCCACGATCTCGTAAGGGATGTTCGATCGTGATAGCCGCGCCATGTCGCGATAGGTGGCCTTCTCGACCACGGCGATCTCGTCGGTGGCGGTACCACTGGGCGAGAACGAGGACACGACGCCAACCAGCCGCGAGTAGCCATCGATCTCGTCGATCTTCCCCACGCAGTAGCGGCTGAAGACCAGGAATCGTTCAACGGTGGTGTCAGGCAGGTACGGTGCCGCCAGCCGGACCGGGTCCACCTTTGGTGTGGTCGACAACCAGCGAACGCCCTTCGTCGGCTGTGGGTCGGCGGTGGCCGACAGGGCGAAGGCGATGGTCGTGTGATCCGCGCCTCCCAGCAGCGGCCGCATGAACTCCCAAGACCCGAAGGTCCGGGCCGTGGGATGAGCGTGGCTGAGCAGCGTGAGCGCCGTGGATCGCTTCACCATGGCGACCGAGTCCAGGTATGGCTCGGCTGTGGAGCTCACATTGCCCGACGATCGGTCGAAGTGGACCCGGGGACCCGCGACCGCGCTGGTCCCTGCCTTGAATCGGCGAAGGGCTGTCTCCATCGCCCAAGGCAGGAGTAGGTCGCGCGCGTTCATGAACAGGAGGTACTCCGCTGCGCAGAGCGAAAGGGCCGCCTCGTTGTCGTGGCTGGTGTTTCCGATTGCGAGATAGGTGATCGAGTCGCGCAGGCCGAACCGGGGGTAGTCGCGCTGGTTGGACTCCACCCACTCACGCACCTGCGAGGACTGCGTCGTGTCCAGGACGACCACCGACAGGTCGTCGAGGACCTGTGCCTTGATCGCGGACAGGCAGTCCGGCTCGAAACCGTCGGTCACCATCACCACGGCTGTGACGAGGGGTGCGGAGCTCGGCGGGCGGAAGCGCCACGCTGGCAAGTTGGTGACCACGCCGCGAGGCGGCGCGTAGTTGGAGTCGGGCTCGTCCGGCGGGTCGGACTGCACGGCGGGGCGCCCGTTGGCCCACACGATGCGCGTCACGAGGTCCACCAGGCATTGCTTGGGATCGCGGATCCCGAGGTGAAACCCGCGCACCGAGGCGTAGGCGGCAGCCGTGAAGGCCAACAGACGCACCGCGGCCGGGTGTCCGGGGTCGTGCGACGCGTAGGCGATGGCCACATCTGCATCGCCCAGCAGCCCGAGGTCCTCGAGCTGCAGTGCCAGACAGGCCTCGGGGGATGGGATGAAGAGGACTTCCCCGTCCACAACCACCTGCACCCCAGCACTCCACGCGTTGACCGGCGGTGAATTGCCAACCACGACCGTGACCAGTGCGCACTCAGCCCGAGCCAGTTCGGCGGCCAGCAGCCCATTGTCTTGGACGATGAACACCCAGGACACGGGGGCAGCAACCAATCGACCCGCGAGCGCGTCTCGCGCCACCGATAGCGCGTCCTGCGAGTCGTCGCCGGTGAGGTCGACGACGACCGAGGTTGTCGTCACTGCCATTCCTTCCCTGCGAGGATCCCACTCGCGTGTAGTCCCGGTGTCGCCGACCTGGCGAACCACGCGCACTGATGCACGGTGATCGCGCGTTTGCCGACCTGTGACCGCCAGTCGATGATCTCGAACTGAACGGTGCTGGGGGGTGTGCTGAACGAGATCTCCAGAGCGACCCTGACAGGTTCACGAGAGAGCGCAGGTAGAGGTTGCGCGGGGACGGCCAAGCGGGAGGAGTGTTCCTCCCACGACATTCGACGGTGCCCGATCCGAAGGCCGTCCTCGGTATACGCGAGCGCCGCCACGATGTAGTCCCCAGCCTCCGCGTCCCCGGAAACGTCGAGTTGTAGGTTGACGCTACGGACGGGGAAAAGTGCTGGGACGACAGCCTTCACGTGGTGCCTCTCGATGGTGTGCAGAGCTGCGTGATTCTCCGGATGCTTGCGCCCGGTGGCCGTCAGCGCCAGAGGCCGCGAGTGTCGATGACGGCCTTCTCGTTGAGCAGGCGACGATCGACGTGGCGGAACTCCCGGTGGTCCACCAGCAGCACGATGATGTCCGCGGCGGCGATCCCGGCCCGAGTCTCGGCGAGCTCGACGTTCGGCAGGGCTGACAGGGACGCCGGCAGGGCGTCGATGTTGGGCTCGATGGCAAGGACGCGGGCCCCAGGGTGACGCTGGGCCAGCTGCTTGGTGATCTCGAGGGCCGGGGACTCGCGCAGGTCGTCGATGTCGGGCTTGAACGCCAGCCCCAGGGCGGCGATCACCGGCTCCTTGAAGCGGTCGGCGCGGTCCTTGACCTTTGTCAGCACGTACTCCGGCTTGTTGTCGTTGACCTCGCGGGCGGTGCGGATGAGGCGAGCCTCCTCCGGCACGGCGCTGACGATGAACCACGGGTCGACGGCGATGCAGTGACCGCCCACCCCGGGACCAGGCTGGAGGATGTTGACGCGGGGGTGCTTGTTTGCGAGCTCGATGAGCTCGAAGACGTCGATCCCGATCTTGTCGGCAATGATCGACAGCTCGTTGGCGAACGCGATGTTCACGTCGCGGTAGGAGTTCTCGGTCAGCTTGGCCATCTCGGCCGTCGTGGCGTCCGTGAGGTGCAGCTCGGCGTGGCAGAACACCTGGTAGAGGTCCCGGGCCCGCTCTGCGGCTTCGGTGGTCAGGCCGCCGATGATGCGGTCGTTGGTGACGAGCTCGATCATCACGCGGCCAGGCAGCACCCGCTCCGGGCAGTGCGCGAAGTGCACCACCGGGCGTTCCGACGAACCGTCGAGGGACAGGTCGGGCCGCGCCTCCAGCACCCGCTGGGCCATGTGCTCGGTGGCACCGGGAGGAGAGGTGGACTCGAGGATGATGAGCTCACCGCCACGCAGCTGCGGGATGATCGCGTCCGTGGCCGCCTCGATGTAGCTCAGGTCGGCGGCATACCCGTCCTTGAAGGGGGTCGGAACGGCGACGATGTAGGTGTTGGCCTGGGGTGTGTCCTTCTGGGCAGAAAGCATTCCCTGGCTCACTGCGCCGGCCACGTGGGTCGCCAGGTCGGGCTCCACGAAGGGGACCTCGCCGCGGTTCACCGCGTCCACGTGGCGGTCGCTGACGTCGACGCCGATGACCTTCACGCCGTTACTGGCCAGGATTGCCGCGGTGGGCAGGCCGATGTAGCCGAGGCCGATGACGGCCACAGTCTTGGTACTCACGGGTGGGCTCCCAACATTTAGATCATGATGTGCGCATCGCACCGGCCGAAGGACAGGACGCGTGCGTTTGCCAGCAGTTCCGCTGATGTGGCTTCCCAGGTGTGGCGGACCGAAGTATGCCGCATCTGGACGAAGTTGAACCGGTCGGACGAGTAGATGGACAGGCCGGCGGCCGCCACGGCGCGCAGGAAGCCGGTGTCCTCCCCTCGCCACACGTCGGCGAACGGGTGGGCGAGGGCGACCTCCCGGCGGGCCACGATGGTCGGCCCCATGACGAGGTCGGTGAACCGGTGCTCGCGCTCGGGGAACCGCAGGATGGTGACGTCCAGGGCCTCGAGGTACATGTGGTGCGCCTGCTTGCCGACGACGTCCGCCCCGGAGTAGTCGAGGGCGTGCAGCTGGTCGCGCAGGTAGTCCGCGCCATACAGGTCGTCGTCGTCCATCTTGGCCACGACGTCACCGGACGCCGCCCCGACGAGGCGGTTGAGGCAGCCCCCGAGGGTGGTGTCGGCGGGTTCGTGCAGGAGGGTGAGGCGCAGCCCGAGCTCGGCGGCGCGGGCGGCGAGGTCCGCGGAGGGCTCGAACCCGTGCGTGAGCAGGACCAGCTCGACGTCCACGCCGCGCTGGGCGGCGACGGTGGCGAGCACGTGGTCGACCTGCTGGGGGCGGTTCGTGGAGACGAGGGCGCTGACCGACGGCAGCCGCGCGGCGGACGAGCCGGAGGCGAGCCCTGCCGCGGACAGGACCGCGGCGAGGCGGCGCGTGTACGTGTGCGACTCCCAGATCCGGCGCTGGGCGGTGTGCACCGTCCGGTCGCGCAGCTCGGAGCTGTTGACCAGGGCGCGCAGCGTCCAGCCGGCCTCCTCGGAGGTGGCCACCTGGAGCACCTCGTCGGCGGGGAAGAACTCGCCGATGGCCCGGCTCGGTGTCGACACGACCGGGGTGCCGCACGCGGTGATCTCGAAGATCCGCCGGGCGCACATGCTCGGCGACCCGACGACCGAGTTCACGTTGAGGAAGACCTTGTAGGCCCGGTAGGCGGTGAGCATGCGCGGGTAGTCCAGCGAGCCGACCACGCGCTGGTCCAGCGGAGCCGGGAACTGGTAGCGCTCGTCGCCCCCGAGGTAGCGCGAGAAGATCTCGAGCCCCGTGGTCATCCGTGACGACACCGCGTCGGCCGCGCCGAGCAGCAGGTCCATCTGCTCGCGGCGCTCGGGGTACTTGTGCGCGAAGTACATCCCGCCGAACCCGATGTCGCGGCTCTGGTGGCCGTCGCCGGGCCGGATCGGGTTGTGCAGCGTCTGCTGGGCGGCGAACGGCAGCACGCCGACGCGTTCGTGCCCGAGGTCGCGGTGGTAGTCGGGGACCCGGTCGGAGTCGGTGGTCCAGACGTGGTCGAACAGCCGGGCCGTGTCGAGGAAGTCCTCGTAGTGGACCGGGTCCTCCTTGTTCCAGAACACCGTCGGCACCCCGTGGTCGCGGCACCACTGCACGAGCTCGACGATCGCCGGCCGCGGCGCCGACGTCCCCGTCAGGTGGTACTGCCACGCGTCCCCGTTGCCGTGCCACGCCGACTCGACGAACAGCAGGTCGAGCCGGGGCGAGTCCACCTGGTCGCGCCAGCGGTCGGGGTGCAGCGCCACCTGGTCCCACTCGTACCCCAGTGCCAGCGACGTGAAGTCGTCGAGGATGACGCCGACCCGCAGGTCAGGACGTCGCGGTGCGCGTTCCGGCAGCGGCCACGGCGGCACCTCGAGGGTCCCGTCACCGGTGAGGCGGATGCTCCCCCGGGGCCGCCGGTCGTCCAGTGCGCGTCGCTGCCACCAGCGGCGGACCTGCTCCGTGCCACCGTGCCGCAGGTGCCACACCGCCCTGCGGGCGTCGGCCACGACCCGCCTCGCACCGGAGGACGAGGATCCGCGGGTGCCGGCGCCGGGCATGGTCTCCTCAGGGGGACGGAGCGGGTATGCGGCGGGGTCGCCGGGCGCTGCCCGGCACGCTCCCCGGCGCGCGAGGTCACCGTCAACATAACGGACATGCTGGTCAGGGCCGTCCACGCGCCGCCCGTCGGCGACACGCGTCAGTTCGGGAGACGGCACGCCGTGCGGCACAATGTCCGAATGCATCGCTTCAGGGGGACCGACATCTGGCTCGGTCTCCTCGCCGTCGTCGTCAACGTCGGCCTCGTCGTCGGCGTCGTCCTCCTGACGACCGGGCGTCCCACGATCGCCGACCCGTCGCCGGTGATCAAGACCCCGAGCAAGACGACGACCACGACGACGCAGCGACCGACGACGAGCACGACGACCACCGCGCCGACGCCGCGCACGCCCGAGGCGCTGCTCGCCTCCGACGCCAAGGTGACCATCGCCGTGCTCGGCGACCAGACCAGCGACGGCGAGTCCGAGTGGGTCACGGCCTTCAGCAAGCTCCTCGCGCAGGACCGCAAGGTCACCCTCAACCGGCTCAACCCGGCCGACCCGACGACCTACACGATCAAGACGTCGTTCGGCACGGCCGGCCCGCCCGCCGTCGTCTTCAACGGCAGCCGCGCCGACGCCACCGCCGACTACGCGACCAAGCGGGTGCCGTTCCTCGTGCCCACCACGCCGGACATCGTCATCCTCAACTACGGGCGCAACAACTCGACCGGCAACGTCAAGAAGCACCTGCAGAACGTCGCCTCGGCCGTGCGGACCGCCTACCCGTCGGCCAGCATCCTCGTCACCCTCCAGCCGCCGACCCGGGACGACCAGGACAAGAAGGTGCGTACCGCCGTCGCCGCCTGGGCCGCGTCGAAGAAGCTGCGGACGCTGGACGTCGCCAAGGCGTTCATCGGCACCGGTGACCCCAACGCCTACGTCTCGGCGGCCGACCCCGAGGTGCTGAACGCCCGCGGCGACGCCCTGTGGGGCGAGACCGTGTTCCGGCTGCTGGGCGGCACCATCCGCCTGCCCGACCCGGCCCCGACCACCACCCTCCCGGCGCCGTCCACGACCTCCTCGTCGACGCTGTTCCCCTCGCCGTCCTCGTCGTCCTCCTCGTCCTCGGCGCCCCCGCCGCCGGCCAGCACGACCTCGTCGTCGAGCTCCTCGACGCCGCCCCCGGCGACGGATCCCACGCCGCCCGATCTCCCATCGCCCAGCTTCCCCGTCACGAGCCCCCCGGGTCGTGCTCAGACCACGGCCGTCGAGGCGGGCTGACCTGGCCCGCCCCCCGGCATACGGGAGGGTCTGCTCGGTGAGGTTTCCCGGTTTGCCCACCTGTGGGAGCCTTGCCCCGGCTGCGTCGGCAGGGCGGCCATGGGGAGTTCTCCCCATGGGGGACGGGCTCCACCCCATCTAGCCTTGCCCGGTGCAGTCGTTGGTCACTGCGTCCCCGAAAGGCCCTGATGCCCACCCTGAAGTACCCGAGCGAGCAGTTCCCCGGCCCGCCGTCGGTCACCGTCGACATCCCCGACGGCTGGTCCCCGGTGCGGGTCCCCGGGACGCTGCTCGCCGCGCGCCGGGCGGAGGAGGGCGGCAGCTTCGCCCCCAACCTCGTCGTGCGCGGGTTCACCAGGTCGGCCGAGTTCACCATCGGGCGGGCGCTGGCCGAGCTCAAGGCGTTCGTGACCGAGCGGCCCGACGGCGAGATGGACGAGCCGTTCGAGGTGGAGATCGACCAGGTGCCGTTCGTCGGGGTCAACGTGTCGTGGACCGACGACAAGGTCGGTGACGTCGTGCAGGCGCACCTGTTCGCCGGTGCGCGCCGCGGGCAGGTCGTCGACCTCATCCAGGTCACCGGTTCGGTGGGTGGGCCCGAGGTCGAGGCGGAGTACGGCACCATCCAGGAGCTCATGCAGACCGTGCGGGTGACCCGGTGACCAGCACCCCGGTGACGGTGTCCGGCCTCACCCTGCGCGCCGGGTCGGCCACCGACATCGGCCGGGTGCGCGGCCACAACGAGGACGACCTCGTCGCGGAGGGGGCGGTCTTCGCCGTCGCCGACGGGATGGGTGGGCACGCAGCCGGCGAGGTCGCCAGCGGCATCGTCGTCGACGGCCTGCGCGGCCTGGCCGAACGCGTCGTGCTCGTCCGCGACGACGTCGTCGCCGCGCTCGCCGAGTCCAACGCGCAGATCCTGCGCTCGGTCGCCCGGCACCCGGAGCAGACCGGCATGGGCACCACGGCCGCGGGCCTGGCCGTCGTCTCGGCCGGGGGCTCGACGCACTGGGCGGTGTTCAACGTCGGCGACTCCCGCGTCTACCGCTACGTCGACGGCCGCCTGCGCATGGTCACCGTCGACCACTCCGAGGTCCGTGAGCTCGTCGACGCCGGCCTCATCACCGAGGCCGAGGCGGCCCGCCACCCCCTGCGCAACGTCGTGACCCGGTCCTTGGGCTCCGACTCCATGCCCGCCGTGGACCTCTGGGTGTTCCCGCCGCAGGTCGGCGAACGCTTCCTCGTCTGCTCCGACGGCCTCAACGGCGAGCTCTCCGACGACCAGATCGCCACGCTGCTGGGCGAGCACGAGGACCCGCAGGAGGCCGCCGTCGCGCTGGTCGACGCCGCCGTGGCCGCCGGTGGTCGCGACAACGTCAGCGTGGTCGTCGTGGCGCTGGACCGTCGCGAGGACGACGGCGACGACGAGGTCGACACCGCTCCCCGCAGCGAGGTCACGAGGTCCTCGGCATGACCCTGGTCCGCTTCGCCGACCCCGACCAGCCGGGATGGTGCGCCATCTCGGCTGGAGGCCTGTTCGCCCTCGTGCGGGGAGAGGCCACCGACGCGGTGGTCGTGCGCGTCTGCGAGGCCGCCGTCGCCGGTGGGCTCGACGACCTGCTCGACGCCCTGACCCGCGACGGCGTCCGCACCGCCCCCGACTTCGTGGCCGTCCAGGACGGTGACCCCGTGCGCGTCGTCGCCCGCGGCACCGCGTATGCCGTCGTGCCCGGCGAGGACGGTCAGGACGACGCGGTCGAGATCCGCGCCGCGGGCCGGGGTCCCTGGGCCGACGAGGACGCCCCCGAGGGGTCGACCGAGCTCGTCCTGCACTCCGGCGAGGTGACCCCCGCGGCCGAGGACGAGCCGGCTGCCGAGGACGCGCCGGGTCTGCCCGACGGCCGCCTCAGCTCGCCCGGTGGCGTGCAGGGCTGGCAGGTGCCGGCCCGCCTGCGTCGCGGCGGGCCGCCCCCGGCCACCGCCGGCGACCCCGCGGACGGAGGTACCGGCGATGCCGCGCCCGTGGTCCAGGAGGTCCCCGGGTACGACTACCTGTTCGGGGCACCAGGCTCGACCGGCACACCGCCGTTCCTGCCCAACCACGACACCGGCACCCTCCAGGAGCCGCCCATCGGCCGCGCGCCGATGGAGGAGGCGGCCGGGGTGACCCCGCCGCCGGCCGACCACACGCTCCCCCCGCCGCAGCACACCCAGGCCGGGCGACCCTCACCCGCACCCGCTCCGCCGTCGCAGGCGACGCCGTCGGCGCCCGCAGCACCGACCCGCGGCACCGACGAGGGCAGCCGACCGGCGGCAGGCGGTGGGCTGATCGAGTCCGTCCCGTGGCGCCGTGGCGGGAGCAACGTCGCACCCTCCGACGAACCCCCGGCCCCGGCGACCACCGCGATGCCGGTTCCCCCGGTGTCCCCGCCGGCCCCGATGCCCACGCCTCCTGCCCCGCCCGTGACGCCGCCGGCGCAGCCGACCCCGCCACCGGCGCAGCCGACCCCGGCACCGGAACCGCCCGCCGTCTCCGACACCCAGGCCGCGCGCACCGCCGGTGAGATGCCCGGCCGACGCGGCACCCCCGGCCACACGGCCGCCGTGCCGCCGCCCGCGGTTCAGGCGCCTGCCGTACCGCCGCCCGCAGTGCCGCCGGCCGCCGCACCCGAGGACACCGCTGCCCCGCAGCACACGACGCCGCCGCCCGCCCCGGAGGCCGACGAGGCCACCGTCGACCGGGCGAGCCTGCCGATGACGGCGACCGGCTCCATACCGAGGGGCCCCATCGTCCTGGCGGTGCTCTGCCCGGCCGGGCACCCGAGCCCGCCGCACGCGAGCAGCTGCCGGGTGTGCGAGCGGGAGATCCCGCCGCAGCAACCGTTCCAGACGCCTCGGCCGCCGCTCGGCACGATCCGGCTGTCGACCGGTGACGTCGTGACGCTCGACCGCGGGGTGCTGCTCGGCCGCGCCCCGAAGGTCAACGCCGACCTGCCCGCCGCCCAGCGGCCGCACCTGGTGCGCGTGGTCAGCCGCGACAACGACATCTCGCGCAACCACGTCGAGATCGTGCTGGAGGGTTGGCACGTCCTGGTGCGCGACCTCGGCTCGACCAACGGCACCACCGTGGCCCTGCCCGGCCAGCAGCCGGTGCGGCTCCGGCCGAGCGACAGCCAGGTCATCGAGCCGGGCACGGTCGTCGGCATGGCCGACGAGGTCACCTTCACCTACGAGGTGCCCTCGTGACGGTGGCCGCCCCACCCGAGCTCGACGGCCTGGTCTACCGCGAGCTCGTCGGCACGGGTGGGTACGCCGACGTCTACCTGTACGAGCAGCAGATGCCCCGGATGCGGGTCGCGGTCAAGGTGCTCAAGGGCGAGGGCATCACCGACGCGATCCGCCGCCAGTTCCGCGACGAGGCCGACACCATGGCCCAGCTCGCCGACCACCCCTACATCGTCCAGGTCTTCCGGTCCGGCACCTCGCTCGACGGCCGGCCCTACCTGGTCATGAAGTACTACCCGCCGCCGAACCTCGCGCTGCGCTCGCGCAACGAGCGGCTCAGCGTCGAGGAGGTCCTGCGCACCGGGATCCAGCTCGCCAGCGCCGTCGAGACGGCCCACCGGGCGGGCATCACGCACCGCGACATCAAGCCGGCGAACGTGCTGGTCAGCCAGTACGGCGCCCCCGGCCTCACCGACTTCGGCATCGCCGGACAGCTCGGCCACGGTGCGGCGGAGGACGACGAGGACGACGTGGGCGTCAGCGTCCCGTGGGCACCCCCTGAGGTGCTCTTCGGTCAGTCGAACGGTGACGCCCGCGCCGACGTCTACTCGCTCTCCGCGACGCTGTGGCAGCTGCTCGTGGGGCGCTCGCCGTTCGAGATCCCCGGTGGTGACAACTCGGCCTACGGCCTGATGCCCCGCATCCGCACCTCCCCGGTCCCGGCCACGGGTCGCGCCGACGTGCCGGTCTCGCTCGAGCGGCTGCTCACCCAGGCGATGGCCAAGGACCCGGCGGCCCGGCCGCAGAGTGCGATCGCGTTCGCCCGCTCGCTGCAGGAGATCGAGCAGGAGCAGCGGTTCACCCGCACCGCCATCGTCGTCCTCGACGAGCAGGGCCAGACCACCCTCGCCGACCAGAGCGGACCGTCGCCGGACGCCGACGACGACCGCACCCGGGTCCGCGCTCCTCAGTCCGTGCAGGGCCAGACCCCGGCGCCCGCTCGACCGCGCAGCGTGGGTGGCACGGTCGCCGTGAACGGCGCCCAGGGCGTGGCGGGGCCGGCGTCGCACGCGGCATACGAGCACCCGTTGGTGGACGACGTCGACGTGGCGGGCACGGTGAGCCGCGACCGGCTCGGCACGCGCACCCCGGCGAGCGAGGAGCCTGCGGCGGCGACCTCGTCCCGCAACCCGGCGGTCACGCTCGCCGCGATCGCCGTCGCCGTGGTCGCCGTCGTCGTGGGGATCTCCGTGGTGTTCGGCGGCGGGAACGACTCCCCGAAGGACACGCCGAAGACGGTCGCCAGCCAGAGCGGCGACGTCGCCCTGTCCGTGCCGAGCACCCCGACCCTCGAGGCGCGAGGGGTGTCCGGTGGCGTGGCGTTCGCGTGGCAGTACCTCGCCCCGGAGAAGCCGGACCGGTTCTTCGTCCGCACCGCGGCGACCACGGGCGGCCTGGGCACGGCGGTCGACGGCGCCCCGCTCGCCCGGTCGACGTTCACGGCGAAGGCCGCCGCCGGCACCCAGGTCTGCGGCCAGGTCAAGGTCAGCCGCGAGGGCCTGACCTCGGAGTACTCGACACCCGTCTGTGGGAGGGCCAAGTGAGCACCGGCAGCATCACCGTGGAGTTCTGTGGCGAGGAGTTCGTCGCCGTCAGGGGCACCCCGCTCACCATCGGGCGGACCGGTGACGTCGAGATCGACGACAACCCGTTCCTGCACCGCAGCTTCCTGCAGGTCGTCGAGGACGGCGGCCTGTGGTGGCTCACCAACGTCGGCACCACGCTGACGGCCACGGTCGCCGACAAGAAGGGGCTGTTCCAGGCCTGGCTCAACCCCGGCGCCCGGATCCCGCTCGCGCTCGAGCGGTTCACCGTGTGGTTCACGGCCGGCCCGACCACGTACGACTTCGACATCATCGTCGACACCCCGGCCTTCACGGCGACGGGCAGCGAGGACGCCGAGACCGACAGCACGGGGGAGACCACCGTCGGTCGGGTCACCTTCACCCCCGACCAGAAGCTGCTCATGGTCGCCCTGTGCGAGGGCCTGCTCCGACGTTCGTATGCCGCGCCCGGCCAGATCCCGTCGTCGGCCGACGCCGCCGCCCGCCTCGGCTGGAAGGTCACGAAGTTCAACCGAAAACTGGACAATGTCTGTCAAAAGCTCGCCGATGCTGGTACTCGTGGACTGCACGGGGGGCCGGGGAAGCTCGCGAGCAACCGCAAGGCGCGGCTGGTCGAGCACGCCCTGTCGACGCGACTGGTGACCGAGGGCGACCTCGCACTGCTGGACGCGATCGACCACGACGAGCCGGCAGCACCGCAACCACCACCACCACGGGGGCAGTAGTCAGATGAGTCCGGTCGCACGCCGGCGCGCAGGAGTGGCATCGGGGGTCGTCGTCGCAGTGGCGGCGTCGAGCCTGACGTTCTTCGCCGTCCACTCCCGCGGGGAGACCGTGCACGAGGCCGACCTCAACGACGGCGGGGTGTGGGTCTCGGCGACCAACTACAGCCAGTTCGCCCGGATGAACAAGGCGGCACGCCAGTTCGACGCCGGCATCCAGGCCAACGTCACCCCCGGTGCCGGGCTCGACGTCGTCCAGGACGGCGCCGCGGTCGGCGGCATCCTGACCACCGGCAACCAGCTCGTCCCCATCGACCCGATCACCGGTCGGATCGACTCGACCGCACCGGTCCAGCTGCCGCAGAAGGCCAAGCCCGTGGGCAAGGAGTTCGTCCCGGCGACCGGCGACCTGCGCGGTGGCACGCTGGCCATGGTCGACCCGAAGACGGGCAAGGTGTGGGCCCAGCGCGTCGACCCGGCCGCACCGCTGTCGGGGCTGACGCTGACGACCTCCGCGAAGCCGCTGGCCATGGCCGGCGGCATCGCCGCCATGGCCGTCGACACCTCGGGCGGAGTCCACGTCGTCTCGGCCGCGACCGGCAAGGTCGTCTCCGTGCCCGCCGCCGGCGACTCCTTCGGCGCCCCGGTCACCGAGAAGATCGGGCTCACCGCCAGCGCCGTCGACATCACCGCGGTCGGCACCCGCTGGGTCGTCTACAACCCCGTCGAGGACCAGGTCTTCGCCGAGGGCCTCGAGAAGCCCGTCGCCGGTGGCGCCGACCGCCTCGGCGGGATGGCGTACGCCGCGCTGCAGCAGCCCGGCCCGAAGGCCGACTCCGTGGCCCTCGAGACCACCACGGAGCTCAAGGTGATCGGGCTCGACGGCGCACCCGGCCAGGCCGGGGTCCGCCTCCCGAGCCAGGTCGGCCCGGGTGCCGAACGCCCGAAGGTGTCCCGACCGGTGCGCCTCGGGGACTGCGTCCACGCCGCGTGGGCCCAGACCGACCGGGCGTACTACGGCGCCAACTGCGGCCAGGGCCAGACCGTCACGGCCGGGACGCTCGACAAGCCGGGTGACGTGCCGCTGCGCGACGGCATGGCGCTGCGCACCAACCGCAACCTCATCGTCCTCAACGACCTCGACACCGGCGACGCGTGGGACCTCGACTCCAAGCCGCTGAAGATCGACAACTGGGACTCGGTCATCCCGCCGAGCAAGACCGACGACAACAACGACGACAAGGACAAGAACGTCGTCGACGACACGACGACGCCGCAGCCCCCCAAGGCCGAGCCCGACAACCTCAAGGTCCGCGCCGGCCGCACGTCCAAGCTGCACGTCCTCGACAACGACACCGACACCCCGGGCTCGATCCTCGCGATCGCCCCCGGTGAGATCACCCAGCCGGACGCCGGCGGCGTCACCGCGACGGTGTCCGGCGACGGGCAGTCCGTCGACGTGTCGGTGCCGGCCGACCCCGGGACCACCTCGTTCTCGTTCTCCTACCAGGTCAACAACGGGGTCGCCTCCGCCCACCCCCGGGCCACGGTCACCGTCACCGTGGTCGCCGACGACGTGAACTCGCCCCCCTTCCTGCGTGAGGGCAGCGCGACGCTGGCCACGACGGCATACCCGGTCGTCTCCGGGGGACGCATCCCGGTGACCGTCATCGGCGACTGGCGCGACCCGGAGAACGACCAGGTCACCGCCCAGCCGGGCGACGGCGACAGCCTCGTCGACGGGCTCGGCCGGCTGGTCGTGCAGGCCCGTGACAAGGCCGGGTCGCAGGCGGTGCCCTACACCGTCGACGACGGACGCGGCGGGGTCACACCCGGCAAGGTGACGCTCGGGGTGCTCGGCGACGGCAACACGTTCCGCGCGCCGAGCACCCAGCCCGACGTGGTGCGCGGCGTCGTCGGCAAGCCCCTGCAGATCGAGCCGCTCGGCAACGACATCGCCGGCGCCGACCCCGAGGACCCCGACGCGAAGATGCGCCTCGCCACGGACGTGCGCCCCCAGGGGTCGCTCAGCGTGGTCAGCGACCTCGACACCGGCGTCGTGACGATCACCGGTGCGACCAAGGGCACCTTCGAGCTCACGTATGCCGCGCAGGTCGGCCAGGGGGTCGCCCCCGGACGGATCCGCATCGACCTCATCGACGACCCCGACCCCGACGCCCCACCGGTCGCGGTGCCCGACTCGGCGACGGTGCGCGACCAGACGCCCGTCATGGCGGACGTCCTCGCCAACGACTACTCGCCGCGGGCCGATGTGCTGGCCACCCGCAGCGTGTCGGTGGACAGCGACAACAGCTGGCTGCGCCCGACGATCTACCAGGGGCGCTGGGTCCGCGTCGAGGCGCTGGACCCGTTCACCGGCGGCACCAAGCCCCGCACCGGCACGGTCCGGTACACGATCAGCGACGGTCGCAAGTCCACCACCGGGGAGCTGACGGTGACCCAGCGACCGACCGACCCCAAGGCGCTGCCGATCATCCAGGACGACACGGCCGTCGTCCGGGCGCAGGACACGGTGAGCATCCCCGTGCTCGACAACGACTCGATGGCCGAGGGGATCCCGCTGGTCCTCGACCCCGACTCGGTCAAGGTGCTGACCAAGGGCGAGCCGCAGAACGCCTTCGCATCGGGCAACCTCGTGCGCTACGTACCCGACCCGACCACCCCGGTCACCGTCGAGAAGGTCGTGACGATCGAGTACTCGGCGTACCCCATCGGCGACCCGTCCAAGGCGCGCTCCGGCCGTGTCTCGGTGACGGTCAAGCCGCTGCCGGGCGCCACCAACCCCAACCAGTCGCCGGTCGCCCGCAGCTTCTCGGCGAGCGTCGTCGCCGGCGAGCCGCTGACGATCACCATCCCGACCTCCGGGGTCGACCCGGACGGTGACACGGTCACGGTCCAGGGGATCTCCAGCGCCGACGGCGAGGCCATCAACCTCAGCCTCGGTCGCGTCACCGGGTTCGGCGCCTCGACGATCAAGTACGAGGCGTACCCCCGGTCCGCAGGGACCGAGGTGCTCAACTACACCGTCGCCGACCGGTTCGGTGGCGAGAGCACCGGGTTCGTCCGGATCGGTGTGGTCGCACCGGGCGACCCCCAGCCCCCGGTCGCCGTCGAGGACGTGGTCAGGGCGGCACCCGGCAAGACGGTCACGCTCGACCCCACCGAGAACGACCTCATCGCCCGCGGGGACTCCGTCGACCTGCTCTACCGCGACCTCAACCCCTCGGCGTCGCTGTCGAAGTGGAAGATCGACGCGAAGGCGAGCACGTTCCGCACGGTCGTCCCGCCGGTCTCGGCCGGCCAGCAGCACCTCACCTACGGCATCGACAACGGCGTGTTCGACCCGTCGAAGTCGAGCATCACCGTCGTGCCCGTCGCCGGCTGGAAGAACCGGCCCGTCGCGGTCGACGACGTGGCCAAGCCGAAGGGCGACGAGACGACGGCCCTGGTCGACGTCCTCGCCAACGACCGGGACGTGGACGGCGACAACGAGCAGCTCAAGGTGGTCTCGGTCCTGTCGACCGACGCATCGGTCGAGCCGGGTGGCCGCCAGGTCCGCGTCACGGTGCTCGACCACCCGCACACCGTGCCGTACGTCATCACCGACGAGGACGGCCAGACGGCGATGGCGCTGATCTACGTGCCGACCGGCGACAACGGCGACCCCTTCGTCGTCAACGGGGCGCTCATCGAGATGGACCGCGACTCGAGCAAGACCGTCGCGATCGCGGACTACGTGAAGTCGCCCCGCGCCCGCGTCGTCGGCATCACCACGCCGGACACCCTCAGCGCCTCGCCGTCCGACAAGCTCGAGGTCTCCAACGACGGCAAGAACTCGCTGACCCTCACCTCCTCCGGCGGGTACGTCGGGCCGGGTGCGGTGATGCTCGAGGTCACCGACCAGGAGAACGTGCAGCAGAAGGACTTCCGCACCGCCTACGTCTCCATCCCGGTGCAGATCGGCCCCAAGGTCCCGCTGCTCACGTGTCCCGACTTCGCCGTCTCGCTCGTCGCGGGTGGCCGGCAGCGCACCCTCGACATCCCCACCCTGTGCCACGCCTGGCTGCCGCCGGGGCTGTCCCTGGACGGTGTGGGCTTCGAGGCCCAGTGGCAGCCCGAGTCTCCCGGGGTCAGCCTCGACCAGGAGGGCCAGGGAGGGCGCCAGGTGGCGCTCAAGGCCGGCCGCGACGCCCCGAGCAGCACCAAGGGACGGGTACGGATCCGGCCCAAGGGTGGTGAGGACTCGTTCGTCCGCGTCAACGTCCTCGGCCTGTCGGCCGACCCGGCCAAGGCTGCCGTGGATGCCAAGGGCGACCCGCTGCCGGTGGCACCGCCGCCGCGCATGCGACCGTTCTCGGTCACCGGGCTCAAGGCCGGGTCCTCGGCCACGGTCGACCTGAGGTCCTACCTCGACTCACCGCTGGACAAGCCGTCCTGCACCGTCAACTCCGCGCGGATCGAGAGCGGCAAGGGCCTGACCGCCAGCGTCACAGGCTGCACCGTGACGATCCAGGCGTCGGGTGAGTCGTCGGGCAGCGGATCGGTCGCCGTGTCCGTGTCCGACGGGCCGGGGCGCAACGCCGTCGGCCGCGGCAGCATCAGCGTCCTCGGCAAGCCGCTCGCCCCGGGTGGAGTGCGCGCCGTGGCCGACCGGGTCAACGGCGGCACCGCCCGTGTCTCGTGGAACCCGCCCACCTACGACGGTGGCAGCCCCATCACCTCGTACACGGTGACGGGTCGCGGACCCGGGGCGAAGTCCCAGCGCTGCAGCGCCTCGCCCTGCACGATCGGCGGCCTGGAGGACGGCAAGCCCTACTACTTCAGCGTCCTGGCCACCAACGGCGTCGGCGACAGCCCCCGCAGCCCCGAGGTCGGACCGGTCAAGCCCGACACCCTGCCCAACCCGGTCACCGGCGTGCGTCAGGTGAGCCGCGGCGACGGCACCCTCACGGTCACCTGGAACCCGCCGGCCAAGAAGGGCAGCGACGTCCGCTCCTACATCGTCCGGTTCCAGGACACGACGACCGGGGCGATCCGGACGCGGACGGTCGCGGCCCCCGGGGTCCGTGCCTCGATGTCCGGCCTGACCAACAACCACAAGCAGGCCGTCTCGGTGCGCGCCCGCAACGACCTCGGCGCGGGGCCGTTCGGGCCGGCCGTCGAGCTGCAGTCCGCCGGCACCCCGCCGGCCGTCACCATCACCGACGTGAGCTCGCGGGCACCGGCCGCGGGGTACGACAACACCAACGTCCGCATCACGTGGAACGCCGTCTCCCCGAACGGCCCGTCGCTGCTGCGCTACACCGTCTACCGCCGGGTCGGGTCCGGCGCCTGGACCCAGCTGGGCACGACGCCGCCCGGCCAGCGGTACTACACCGACTCCAACCTGCCCTACGACGGCCGCACCTACACGTACACCGTGACCGCGACCAACGGCGCGAACAAGGAGTCAGCCAAGGCGAACACGCGCTCGTTCTCCTCCGTCGGCCAGCCGGCCACGCCCGGCGCTCCGTCGGCCTCGACGCCACGGCCGGACAAGACGGCGGACGTGCAGGCACCACTGGGCGACTCGCGGTCCAGCGCGTTCTCCCGCCTGGAGTGGGAGTCGCGCAACGGTGGCGCCGTCATCGCCAGCGGGTTCGTCAGCTGCGGGTGCGCGGAGAACTCCACGAAGGCGTTCACGACGAGCGGGCTGGGCACCACCGCCGGCCAGCGCATCCGGGTGCGGGTCTTCAACGGCACCGCCTGGTCGGACTGGTCGCCGCTGAGCGGCAACGTCAGCCCCTACGGCACGCCCTACGCCCCGACGTCCCGCGGCTCGTCCGCCTCCGGCAAGACCATCACCTACAACTGGTCGCAGCGCCTCAACGGCCGAGCCATCGCGGCCTTCCAGGCCTCCAGCGCGGGGACGACCAAGAACCTCGGCTCCGGTGCCCGGTCGGTGAAGTTCACGTATGGCGCGTACGACAGCGCCCACTCGGCCCGGGTCCGGATGAAGGACTCGACGGGTCGGTGGAGCGCGTGGACGACGATCAACGGCCGCACCGCCAAGCCGCCGCCCTCGCCGTCGGTGAGCAAGCCCACGAAGGGCTCCAAGACGGTGCCGCCCAACGCGAGCGGCTCCTGCGCCTCACCCCCCGGGTGCCCGCAGGTGCGGTTCTCCATCTCCAACTTCCCGGCCGGATCGACCTGGACCGTGACCTGCATCCACTCCAAGAACGGGTCGTACACCTCGACCGAGCGGCTCCGGGTCCGCAGCGGCGGGTCCAGCTACGACTGGGGCGGCACCTGCGTCTCCGCCGTCAACGGCGGCACGATGAAGGTCCGCCTCAGCGGTGGCCCCGGAGCCGACCGCACGTCACCGGCGGCGAGCTGGTGACCCCGCGCCATACGGGGGTCCTGCACCCCACCCACCCAGCAGCCCCGCGCAGCAACGAAAGGCACCGCACTCCATGACCGTCACCCAAGAGCAGGCCCAGTGGTTCGAGCAGGCGTTCACCCAGATGGTGCAGAACGTCGAGAAGGCCGTGCTCGGCAAGGACCACGTCATCCGGCTGGCCCTGACCTGCATGCTGTCCGAGGGGCACATCCTGCTCGAGGACTTCCCGGGCACCGGCAAGACCCAGCTGGCGCGCGCCCTCGCGGGGACGGTGCAGGGCAGCAACAGCCGCATCCAGTTCACGCCGGACCTGCTGCCCAGCGACGTCACCGGGGTGACGATCTACGACCCGAGCAGCCAGAAGTTCGACTTCCACCCGGGCCCGATCTTCGCGAACATCGTCCTCGCGGACGAGATCAACCGCGCCTCGCCGAAGACCCAGTCGGCGCTGCTCGAGGTGATGGAGGAGGCGCACATCACCGTCGACGGCGTGCGCCACGAGGCGGGCAAGCCGTTCATGGTCATCGCCACCCAGAACCCCATCGAGCAGGCCGGCACCTACCGCCTCCCCGAGGCCCAGCTCGACCGCTTCCTCATGAAGACGTCGCTGGGGTACCCCGACCTCGAGGCCACCGTGGCCGTCCTCGCCAACGCCAAGGTCCGTGACCGGGCGGGCACCCTGTCGGCGGTCGTCACGAGCAGCGTGGTCAGCGACATGGCGGCGTTGGCCGACGAGGTCCACGTCGACCCGGCGATCCTCGCCTACGTCTCGCAGATCGCCGAGGCCTCCCGCCGGCACGTGTCGGTCAAGCTCGGCATGTCGGTGCGCGGCTGCCTCGCGTTCGTCCGGTGCGCCAAGACGTGGGCCGCCAGCCAGGGCCGCACCCACGTCATCCCCGACGACATCAAGATGCTGTCGAACCCCGTGCTGTGCCACCGCCTGCTGCTCACCGCGGAGGCGCAGTTCGCGAACATCACCGTCGACCAGGTCATCACCCAGATCCTCGGCGAGGTCGCGCCGCCGGCCGAGCGCGCGGCCTGAGGCCGGTCCCACGATGAGCTCACCCACCGGGTCCCCGCCGGACCGCTCCGCTCCCGAGGAGGAGCGGACGGTCCGTCGCGCCGACCTGCGGGCCGGCCGTCCCGAGGGCGGCCGGGCGCGCCCGCGGCGCGCGCGGTCCCGACCGAACTTGCGCCTTCCCGCGGTGCGGCTCCCGGACCTGACCCGGTTCGGCGGCCTGACGGTGCCCGCCGTCCCGGAGGGCGTCACGACCCGGGCCCGCGACCTGCGGGAGCGGACCCGGCCGGCCTGGTCGCCGGTGGCCGGGTTCCTGCGCTGGATCTCGCCGCTGGGCTGGGCGGTCGTCGCCCTCGGGGTCGCCGCCTGGGTCGTCGGACGCTGGGCCGGGTGGACCGAGTGGCTGATGATCGGGGCCGCGGCCCTCGTCCTGGTGCTGTGCTGCGTCCTGCTCGCCATCGGCCGCACCCGGGTCACCGTCACCACCGACCTCGAACCGGTGCGGGTCAGTGTCGGTGAACCCGCCACCGGCCGGATCACGGTGACCAACGACTCGAAGCGGGGGATGCTGCCCCTGCTCGTCGAGCTGCCCGTCGGTGTCTCGGCGGCCCGCTTCACGCTCCCGCCGCTGGGGTCGGGCAAGGCCCACGAGGAGCTGTTCGTCGTCCCGACCCATAGACGCGGCGTCATCCCGGTCGGGCCGGCCCGCACCGTGCAGGGCGACCCCCTCGGGCTGGTCCGGCGCACCGAGCGCTGGACCGACGTCACCGACCTCTACGTCCACCCCCGCACCGTCTCCTTGGAGAGCCTCGGCGCCGGCCTGCTTCGCGACCTCGAGGGCGAGACCACCCAGGACCTGTCGATGTCGGACCTGGCCTTCCACGCGCTGCGTGAGTACCAGCCCGGCGACGACCGGCGGTACATCCACTGGCGCTCGTCGGCCAAGGCGGGACGCCTGCTCGTCCGCCAGTTCCTCGACACCCGGCGCTCGCACCTGTGCTTGGTCGTCGACGCCGACCCCGAGCAGTTCCAGGGAGGCGAGGACGAGGCCGAGACCGCCATCAGCGCCGCGGCGTCCCTGGCCCTGCGCGCCATCCGCGACGAGCAGGACACCACCGTCGTCTGCCGCGGCCAGGTCGCCTCGCGCACGACGGCCTCGCTCACCCTCGACGCCCTGGCCCGGGTCGAGCTCGGCCCGTCCGACGTGTTCGGCCGCTGCACCGAGGCGTTCTCCCTCGCGCCCGACACATCGGTGGTCATCCTCGTCACCGGTCCGCAGCGCCCCTTCATCGAGGCCCAGCGCGCCCTGGCGCAGTTCGAGCTCGAGGTGAGGAAGGTCGTCCTGACCATCGACGCGATGGAGGAGACCGGCATCCAGCACCTCGGTGGCCTGACCCGCCTGAACATCCGGCGCATCCAGGACCTGCGCGCCGTCCTCGCCAGCGGAGCCCTCGTATGACCGCCCAGCCGCCGGGGTCGCCCGAGCACACGACGGGTCCCGGCCGCGACTCCACCGCCCCGGGCCGCACGCGTGCCCGCACGTCGTGGACCAGCACCCGTTCCCGGTTGGCCGCCTCGTCGCGGCGGGGTGGGCTGCTGCCCGACCGGGCCGCGCTCGTCGACGCGGCGTTCACGGTGCTGCTCGTCGGCCTGGCGCTCATCGGCTTCCGCACCGACTTCGCCGGCCTGAGCTGGGCCCTTCCCGCCGCGGCAGGGCTGGTCCTGGGCCTGGTGGTCACGCACGTCACGACGGCATACCGGCTCCCGTTCGTCACGCCGCTCGCGGCAGTGACGGTCCTCTACCTCCTGCTCGGGGGACCGCTCGCGGTCCGCGGTGACCTCGTGGGCGGGGTGCTGCCCAGCGGCCAGACGCTGCTGGACCTCGCCGACACCTCGGTGCACGGCTGGAAGCGCCTGGTCACCCTCCTGCCGCCGGTCGACACCGGCAGCGGCCTGCTCGCCCTGCCGCTGATCGTGGGACTGCTCGGTGCCTGCGTCACCTACGCCGTGGCGCGCCGCTGGTCCACCCCGTATGCCGTGCTGCCGGCTCCGCTCGTGCTGCTCGCCCTCGGCATCGTCCTCGGCACCACGGAGGCGGCCTCCCCGCTCGCCCAGGGGGCGGTGTTCGCCGTCCTCGGGATCGGCTGGATGGTCGCGCGCGCGGCCCGCACCCGGGCACCCCTGCAGAACGGTGCCGGTCAGCGGACCCGGTACGCCATCGGTGCGTCCCTGGTCGGGATCGCCCTGCTGGCGGGGTACTTCGTCGGGCCGCACCTGCCCGGTGCCGACGCCGCGACCCGCCAGGTCGCGCGCTCGCACGTCGTCCCCCCGATCGACATCGCCGCTTTCGCGAGCCCGCTCGCCGGGTTCCGCAGGTACACCGAGCCCAACCCGGCAGAGCTCTGGGACACCCCGCTCCTCGAGGTGACGGGGCTCCCCGCCGGCACCCCGCTGCGCTTCGCGACGCTCGACTCGTACGACGGAGCCGTGTGGGGCGCGTCCGAGCGCGCCAACAGCGGGTCGGTCGTGCCCGGCGCGGCGTTCCAGCAGGTCGGCCAGACGATCTCCACGCACGGGCCGGGCCGCAAGGTCGACGTGCAGGTGACCGTCCCCGAGGGCGGGTACGGCGACGTCTGGCTGCCGACCGCGGGAACCGTGGCGGGGGTGAAGTTCGCGGGCCGTCGCGCCGACACCCTCGCCGGGCGGCTGTGGCTCAACATCGACACCAACACGGCCCTGGTCCCTGACCGGCTCGAGCCCGGTGACTCCTACACCTTCACCGCCTACGTCCCGCCGACGCGGGCGAAGTTGCCGACCTCGTTGCCGGTCGACCAGGGGTCGCTCACCGACGAGGTCGACACGAGCTTCCTCGACGCCAAGCTCGACGCCTTCACGGGTGACGCGGCCGACCCGTGGGCGCAGTTCGTGGCCATCGCCCGGGCCATGTCGGGCGAGGGCGCCTACACCGACGGCGGCAGCCCGAACTCGGTGGAGCGCTACTACCTCCCGGGTCACAGCATCGGGCGGCTGTCCCGCTTCGTCGGACTGGCCCAGCTCGCCGGCAACGACGAGCAGTACGCCGCGACGCTGGCCCTCATGGGCAACCGCCTCGGGGTCCCCACGCGCGTCGTCATGGGAGCGATCACCCCGGCGGGCGGCCCCGTCCGCGGGCGGGACGTGCACGCCTGGGTCGAGGTCCGGGACAACCAGGGCCAGTGGCAGCCGGTGCTCACCGACAACTTCCTGCCCGATCGGAACAAGAAGCCCAAGGAGCTGCAGACCAAGGTCGAGGACCGCAAGGTCGGCGCCCTCGTCCCGCCGCCTGCGGGCGTGAACCCGCCGAGCGTGCTGCAGGGCCCCGACCAGGCGCAGAACGCCACCAACCTCAAGAAGCCGCCGAAGAAGCTGTTCGACCCCTCGTCCTGGCCGTGGTGGCTCCAGTGGGCCGCACTGGTCGCAGCGGTGCTGCTCGTCCTCGCCGCCCTCTACTGGACGATCCGTGGCCTCAAGGCGTGGCGTCGCCGTCGGCACGCGACCCGAGGGCCCACCGCGTCCCGGGTCACGTGGGCCTGGAGCGACCTCATGGCCAGCGCCCGGTCCTACGGGCACCGGCCGCCGCGCCGCGCGACGCGGCTGGAGCAGGCCGCCGCCGTCGACGCCCCGGTCGACCTGCGCCCGCTCGCGGCCACCGCGAACGCCCACGTGTTCGGGCCGGCCGAGCCCACGGCCGAGGACGCCGCGGCCTACTTCGCGGCGACGAGCTCCGCCCGCGCCGACCTGCGGGCCAACACCGACTTCTGGCGGCGGTTGCGCTCCGACGTCGACGTCCGGCCGTTGTTCACCCGCGGTCCCGCCCGGCCCGCCCGCGGCAGGGCGACCGCACCGCATACCGCTGCGCCCTCCGAGCCGACCCCCGCCTGACGGGGAGGGGCACGCGAAAGGGGCACCTCCCACGTGGGAGGTGCCCCTTCTCGCAGGTGCAGGGACCCCGGCTCAGCGCCCTGCGTCTGCGATCAGCGCTCTTCGGTGCCCGCGATGTAGGCCTCGAGCTTGGCGCGACCCTCGGTGTCCTCGCGCTGCACGGGCGGGGACTTCATGAGGTAGGACGACGCGGAGATGAGCGCGCCGCCGATGCCGCGGTCCTTGGCGATCTTCGCCGCACGGATGGCGTCGATGATGATGCCGGCCGAGTTGGGGGAGTCCCAGACCTCGAGCTTGTACTCCAGGTTGAGCGGGACGTCGCCGAACGCGCGACCCTCGAGGCGCACGTAGGCCCACTTGCGGTCGTCGAGCCACTGGACGTAGTCCGACGGGCCGATGTGGACGTTCTTGGCACCCAGGTCGTGGCCGAGGTTGGAGGTGACGGCCTGCGTCTTGGAGATCTTCTTGGACTCGAGGCGGTCACGCTCGAGCATGTTCTTGAAGTCCATGTTGCCGCCGACGTTGAGCTGGTACGTGCGGTCCAGCACGACACCGCGGTCCTCGAACAGCTTGGCCATGACGCGGTGCGTGATGGTGGCGCCGACCTGGCTCTTGATGTCATCACCGATGATCGGGACACCCGCGGCCTCGAACTTCGCGGCCCACTCGGGGTCGGAGGCGATGAACACCGGGAGGGCGTTGACGAACGCGACGCCCGCGTCGATGGCGCACTGGGCGTAGTACTTGTCCGCGGTCTCGGAGCCCACCGGGAGGTAGGACACGAGCACGTCGACCTTGGCGTCCTTGAGCGTCTGGACGATGTCCACCGGCTCGGCGTCGGACTCCTCGATGGTCATGCGGTAGTACTTGCCGAGGCCGTCGTTGGTGACACCACGCTGGACGGTGACCCCCGTCGGGGCGACGTCCGCGATCTTGATCGTGTTGTTCTCCGAGGCGTTGATCGCCTCGGACAGGTCGAAGCCGACCTTCTTGGCGTCCACGTCGAAGGCGGCGACGAACTCGACGTCCTTGACGTGGTACTCACCGAACATGACGTGCATCAGGCCGGGGACGGTGTGCGACGGGTCGGCGTCCTTGTAGTACTCGACGCCCTGGACCAGGGAGCTGGCGCAGTTGCCGACGCCAACGATGGCGACGCGAATGGATCCCATGGATTACTCCTTGTGGTTGAACGGGGTGGAGGGTTGGTCGTTCTGGGTGGTGCTGCTGGGGGTGGCCGGCAATGCGGCCGGGGTGGCGGCCGCGGTCGGGGTGTTGCGCTCGGCGGTGATGAGCTCGTTGAGCCAGCGGACCTCGCGCTCGGCGGAGTCCAGGCCGTGCCGCTCGAGCTCGGCGGTGTAGCTGTCGAAGCGCTCGCGGTTCTTGGCCGAGACGGCCCGGATGTTCTCCAGCCGCTCCTCGAGCCGGCTGCGCCGGCCCTCGAGGATGCGCAGCCGGACCTCGGCCTCGGTGCGGGCGAAGAAGGCGAAGTGCACGTCGAAGGTGTCGTCCTCCCACGCGGTCGGGCCGGCCTCGCGCAGCAGGTCCTGGAACCGCTCCTTGCCGTCCGCCGTGAGCTCGTAGACGATCCGGGCGCGCCGGCTGCCCGCAGTGCCGGTCGTCGTGCTCCGGCCCAGGGTCGCCTCGGAGATCCAGCCCTTGCCGAGCAGCGAGCGCAGGCAGGGGTAGAGCGTGCCGTAGGACAGTGCACGGAACGGGCCGAGCGCGGCGTTGAGCCGCTTGCGCAGCTCGTACCCGTGCTGGGGAGCCTCGTGCAGCAGCCCGAGGACGGCGAACTCGAGCAGCTCGGTGCGACGTGCTGCCATGACTGCTCTCCTTCGCGCGTCGGGGAGGGGACGGGGTGACAAACTTCGAGTTTGTCACCCCACCATACACACACAGATATATCGAGTCGATACATCGGTGATCGACGCGCGTGCTCGTGCTGCCGTGCACGGCCCTGGTGCGCCCCGGCGCCGGGTCAGGGAGGCGTGGACGCGGCCCGGTCCGGTTCCGATGCGGCATTCCCACCTTCTGAGGTCATACTGGTGCTCAGTTGTCGGGGTGGGGCAGCGCTCGCACGGGCGCGCCCCAGCCCGTGTTGTATGTCGATCCGGAAGGTCCCATGAGCTCCTCACGTCCGAAGACGCGCGCCCAGGCGAAGGCGGGCAAGCCTCGCGCGAAGGCTGACAAGCCAGGGGGCAGTCGGAAGAAGCTGTGGGCCAAGCGGCTCGGGATCGCGGCCCTGGCCGGGTTCGTCCTGCTGCTCGCCGGGTTCTTCACGGCCTACGCCCTGATCAAGACCCCGGAGCCGAACGACCTCGCGAGCGCCCAGGCGTCCGTCATCTACTACGCCGACGGCAAGACGGAGATCGACCGGATCAGCGAGGTCAACCGCGAGTCGGTGAAGCTGCCGCAGATCCCGACCGTCGTGCGCGAGGCGCACCTCGCCGCCGAGGACCGCACGTTCTACAAGAACTCCGGCATCAGCCCGACCGGCATCGCCCGCGCGGTGTGGGTCGGCCTGCGCGGCGGGGCGACGCAGGGTGGTTCGACGATCACCCAGCAGTACGTCAAGAACTACTTCCTCACCCAGGACCAGACCCTGACCCGCAAGGGCAAGGAGATCGTGATCTCGATCAAGATCGCGAAGCAGAAGTCCAAGGACCAGATCCTCGAGGACTACCTCAACACCATCTACTACGGGCGCGGAGCGTACGGCGTCCAGACGGCGTCCAAGGCCTACTTCAACAAGGACGTCTCCGACCTCACGGTCTCCGAGGGCGCACTGCTCGCGTCGGTCATCCGCGGCCCGTCCTTCTACGACCCGGGCCTGGGTGCCACGCAGAAGAAGAACGCGCAGGAGCGCTGGACCTACGTCATGGACGGCATGGTGTCGCAGGGCTACATCACCGCCGCCGAGCGCGCGAAGGCGACGTTCCCCAAGGTCGTCGACTACAAGCCGAACAAGGGCGCCAGCGGCCCCAACGGGTTCATCACCAGCGCCGTGAAGAGCGAGCTCAAGACCAAACTGAAGCTCACCGACGCCGACATCGACCGGGGCGGCTACAAGATCGTCACGACGATCGACAAGAAGGCCCAGGACGCGGCCATCGCCGCGATCAAGGACCGGATGCCCACCGGCAAGGGCACCAGCACGCTGCGCGTCGGCCTCACCTCGATCAAGCCCGGTGACGGCGCGGTCGTGGCGATGTACGGCGGTGAGGACTACAAGAAGGAACAGTTCAACACCTCGACGCAGGCCACGATGCAGGCCGGCTCGACCTTCAAGATCTTCACGCTGCTGGCGGCCGTGTCCGCGAAGGACCCGATCAGCACGAAGACCCGCTTCGACGGACGGTCGCCCCAGTACTTCAAGGAGTTCGAGGACTCCGGGGCCGGCACCGACTTCCTGCGTCAGGGCGGCGTGCGCAACTTCGGCCCGTTCCCCGGCGAGCAGTTCGGCAACATCGACCTGCGCAGGGCGACCGGCCACTCGGTCAACACCGTCTACGCCCAGCTCAACATCAAGGTCGGCCCCAAGGCGACGCGTGACGCCGCGGTCGCCGCCGGCCTCCCGTCCAAGGGGCTCGGCACCAACTACGCCAACGTGCTCGGCACCTCCCACGTCAAGGTGATGGACATGGCGAACGCCTACGCCACCATCGCGGGCAAGGGCCAGCGCGTCACGCCGTACTTCATCCGCACCGTCAAGGGCGGACCCGGCAACATCAACTACAAGGCCAAGCCGGTGAAGAAGGCGGCGTTCGACGCCGACGTCATGGCCGACGTCACCGACGCCATGGAGCAGCCCATCAAGGACGGCACGGCCGAGTTCGCGCAGAACCTCGGTCGACCGGCTGCCGGCAAGACCGGTACGACGACGGACAACAAGGCGGCCTGGTTCGACGGGTTCACCCCCCAGCTCGCGACCGCAGTCGGCATCTACAGCACCGGCAAGAACGGCGCCGAGCTGTCGATGAACGAGGTCAACGGCGTCGGTGAGCTCACCGGTGGGACGGTCCCGCTGAGGATCTGGACCGACTACATGACCGCCGCGCTCAAGGGTCAGCCGATCGTCGACTTCCCGCCGCGCGCCGGGGTCGGTGACGACAAGGTCTTCGTGCCCCCGCCCACGACCACGTCCTCGTCGAGCAGCAGCACCACTACGACGACGACGACCACCACGACGACCACGACGACGCAGCCGTCGACGACCACGACGACCCAGCCGCCGTCGCCGACGTCGACGACCAGGACCAGGACGCCGGGGCCGCCGACGACGACAGCGGTCCCGCCGGTCCCCACGACGCTGTTGAACAACCGTCAGCAGAGCTCCCCGACGACCGCCGCGCCGTGACCCAGAGGGGGGACCTGCTTCCGAGTGGCTCGCTGGCTGTTGCCGGTGGGCCGCTCGGTCGCCACGCCTCGGCGCGGGCGACCTCGTGGATCGCGACCGTCCTGCCCCTGCTCGTCGCGGTGTCGGCGACGATGGCGCTCTCGGTGGTGCAGCGCGCCCACTGCGTCCAGAAGGGCTGGGTCGGGTCGGACCAGTTCTGGCACGCCTGCTTCTCGGACCTGCCCGCCCAGTACCAGCTCGGCAACCTCGACCAGGGCCTGGCGGCCTATGTCGGCGGTGACGGTGCCCGGGCCGACCACCCGGTCCTGACCGGTGCGGTGATGGCGTGGCTCGGCGGGTTGGTCCCGGACGGCGCGTTCCTGGACCAGACGCGCTGGTACTTCCTCCTGTGGGCCCTCTTCGGCACCGTCCTCGCGCTCGCGATCGTCGGGCTCACCGCCGCCTCGCGCCCGCGCCACGCGGCGCTCGCGGTGCACATCGCCCTCAGCCCGGTCCTGCTGATGGCCGCGATGGTGTCCTCGGACCTGTTCGGTGTGGCCCTGGTCAGTGCCGGCATCTGGGCGTGGAGCCGGCGCCACCCGGTGGCGGCGGGGGTCTTCCTCGGGCTCGCCGTGACCGCGCGGGTCTACCCCCTGCTGGTGCTGCTGGCCCTGGTGCTGCTCGGCCTGCGGTCCGGTCGGCTGGCCGTCGTCGGCCGCACCCTGGTCGGTGCGGCGGCTGCCGTGGCGGTCGTGCTGCTGCCGTTCCTCGTCGGCCACCCGGCCGCGATCCTGCGCTCGACCCAGGTCTGGTGGGACAGCGCCTCCGGCCTCGGCTCGGTGTGGATCCTGCCCCAGCTGCTCGGCCACCCGCTGCCCACTTCCGCGGTGACCCTGGCGGCGCTCGTCGCCCTGGTCCTGGCCCTGGCCACCGGGGCGGTCTTCGCCCTGAGCGCGGCCCGTCGGCCGACGCTCGCCGAGGTCTCGCTCGTGCTCGTCGGGCTGGCCCTGCTGTCCGGCAAGGCGTTCCCGGTGCAGTCCTCGCTGTGGCTCGTCCCGTTGGTCGCCCTGTGCGGCGTGCGCTGGCGCGACCACCTCGTGTGGGCCACCGCCGAGGCGCTGCACTTCGTGGCCGTCTGGCTCTACGTCGCGGGCCTGTCCACGCCCGACCGTGGCCTGCCCGCCGGCTGGTATGCCGCGTTCCTCGTCATCCGCGTGCTCGCCGTCGCCCACCTCGTCTGGCGGGTCTGGCAGACCGCCGCCGCCCGCCCCGCCGTGGAGGTCGACGACGCGGGCGACCTCGAGGACGCTGACAGGGCTGACGGGGCTGACGGGGCTGACGGGGCTGACGGGGCTGACGGGGCTGACGGGGCTGACG
>NZ_LMGM01000001.1:2496588-2667298 GCF_001427915.1 Phycicoccus sp. Root563
AGGCTGACGAGCTCGAGGGTGAGTTCGCCGGGGCGACCGACCGGTTCCTCGTCCGCCTCGCCTGAGCCGACCCACCCGACCCACCGGACCCACCGACCCACGCAAAGCGGGGGTTGCACGGCATACAGGGCACAAATAAGTCCCGTGTCGCCGCGACACCCCCGCTTTGCGCCTGGGGGTCGGGGTCGGGGGCGGAGCCTGTGGACAAGTGATTCGGCGATGTCGCCGCGTCCCGGTACTCTTGTCCAGTTCCCCCGAGGCTCTCCGACTGGTGAGTCCAAGGGGGATCGCACTGCAACCCTCCTGTCACGGAGAGACCGTGACCGCACAGACCAAAGGAGGCGGGTTATCAGCATGCGTCAGTACGAACTCATGGTCATCCTCGACCCCGAGCTGGACGACCGCACCGTCGCTCCGTCGCTCGACAAGTTCCTCACCGTGATCACCAAGGACAAGGGCACCGTCGACAACGTCGACATCTGGGGCCGTCGTCGTTTGGCGTTCGAGATCAAGAAGAAGGCCGAGGGCATCTACGCCGTCGTCAACTTCACCGCGGAGCCGGCCACGGCCAAGGAGCTGGACCGCCAGCTCGGCCTCAACGAGTCGGTCATGCGCACCAAGCTCCTGCGCCCCGGCGCCTGAGCCGCACCGATCTGTTCCTGCACCACCCGTTCCACCACGACCTGACCTACCGAACAGGGGACCCGCTTCATGGCTGGCGACACGATCATCACCGTCATCGGCAACATCACCGGCGACCCCGAGCTGCGCTTCACCCCCTCGGGTGCTGCCGTCGCGAACTTCACCGTGGCCTCCACGCCGCGGCAGTTCGACCGGCAGTCCAACGAGTGGAAGGACGGCGAGACGCTGTTCATGCGCTGCTCGGTGTGGCGTGACGCCGCGGAGAACGTGGCCGAGTCCCTCCAGCGGGGCACGCGCGTCATCGTCTCCGGCCGCCTGAAGTCTCGTTCGTACGAGACCAAGGAGGGCGAGAAGCGCACCGTCGTCGAGATGGAGGTCGACGAGGTCGGCCCCTCGCTGCGGTACGCCACGGCGAAGGTCAACCGCACCCAGCGCGGCACCGGCGGCGGCGGAGGCTTCTCCGGCGGCGGCGGTCAGGGTGGCGGCGGTCAGCAGGAGGACCCGTGGGCGACCGGCCCGTCCGGTGGCCAGCAGTCCTCCCCGCAGGCGGCGCCCCAGGGCGGCGGCCAGGCCGGTGGCGGGTGGGGCGGCGGCGCGCCGTCCTACGACGAGCCCCCGTTCTGATCCGGCACCGCTGACCGGTTCGGTACAGATCACCCGGGTGTGCCGCGCCGGTGCGCTCCGCACGGAGCTCACCACGCGCCATACCCACCACTGCCCGGTCGACTGACCTCGGCCCGGCAGGACCAACTCGAAGAACACCATCCCTGGGAGACCAGGGCTCATCCGCGAAGACACTTCGCAGAAGGAGAGCACCACGATGGCCAAGCCCGTTGTGCGCAAGCCCAAGAAGAAGGCCAACCCGCTGAAGGCGGCGAAGGTCGAGAACATCGACTACAAGGACACCGCGCTGCTGCGCAAGTTCATCTCCGACCGCGGCAAGATCCGCGCTCGCCGGGTGACCGGTGTGTCCGTCCAGGAGCAGCGACTCATCGCCACCGCGGTCAAGAACGCCCGCGAGATGGCGCTCCTGCCCTACTCCAGCTCGTCCCGCTGAGCCGGCGAAACCAGAGGAGAAGTCAGTTATGAAGGTGATTCTCACGCACGAGGTCTCGAGCCTCGGCAACCCTGGCGACGTCGTCGACGTCAAGGACGGCTACGCCCGTAACTTCCTGTTCCGCCGTGGCCTGGCCACCGCGTGGACCAAGGGCGGGCAGAAGCAGGTCGAGGCGATCAGCAAGGGCCGTGAGGTCCGCGCCGTCAAGACCCTCGAGGAGGCCAAGTCGATCAAGGGCAACCTCGAGAACAAGGCCGTCAAGGTCGTCGCCCACGCGGGCGCCGGCGGCCGCCTCTTCGGCGCCGTGTCCACCACCGACATCGCCGCGGCCGTCAAGGCTGCCGGCGGCCCGGAGCTGGACCGTCGCAAGATCGAGATCGGCACCCCGATCAAGCTGGTCGGCACGCACGAGGCGCTCGTGCGCCTGCACCCCGAGGTGCAGGCCACGGTGAAGCTCGACGTCGTCGCCGGCTGATCCACGCCACACCTCGAAGGGCCCGCTCCTGGTGGAGCGGGCCCTTCGTCGCGTCCGGCGGCGGCCTGTCCGGTTCGGCGCTCTCGTCCGTTCGGTTGGTAGCGCCGTGGTTCGCGGCCCAGCCGGTCCATGGGCTTCCTATGCTCCGGCGGAAGGCCCTGCAGGAGGGCCCGTGAAGCACCGTGTGGGGGATCGTCATGTCGAGTTCGATGTCAGGAACGACGTCGCCGTCGTCGGGGTCGTCGGCGACTCCGACCGGTGACGAGCGCCCGGAGCTCCGTGGCGCCGGCACCGAGGAGCTCGTCGCGCTCATGCAGGCCAACGGGCGGGGTCGCCAGCGCGGCCGGATGCTCGCACTCGTCGGTGCCGTCCTGGGCGTCGTGGCGCTCGGGACCGGCGGTTTCTTCGCCTTCAACGCCCTGACCGACCCCGGCCCGCAGCCGGAGTCCGTGCTGCCGTCGAGCACCGTGGCCTTCGTCAAGGTCGACCTCGACCCCTCCGCGTCCCAGAAGGTCGACGCCCTGCGGTTCCTGCGCTCCTTCCCCGACGCCGCCAAGCAGCTCGGCGCCGGCTCCGACCTGCGCAAGATCGCGTTCGAGGCCGTCCAGAAGCAGGGCAGGCTCGGCAAGGTCGACTACGCCAAGGACGTCGCGCCCTGGCTCGGCCAGCGGCTCGGGGTCGGGTTCGTCCCCGACGCCGCGGCCGACGAGGGGGCGGCGCCGGTCCTGGTGCTGGCCGTCACCGACGTCGACGCCGCCGAGCGCCACCTGCCCGCGCTGGCTGCTGGTCTCGGGGGTCAGTGCCGCGTCCTGCAGGCCTTCGCGGTCTGCACGGGCGGGACCACCACCACGAGCCTCGACAAGGTCGTCGCGGACGCGACACGTGCGCCGCTGGCCGATGCCGCCACCTTCCGCGAGGATCTCGGCGACCTCGGTGACGACGGTGTCGTGACGGCCTGGGTCGACTCGGCCAAGGCCGGCGAGCTGATCAGCCGGACCTCCGCCCTCACCGGGTCCAGGGTTCCGGTCGTGAAGCCGGCCGACGCCGGCCGGACGGTGATGGCGCTGCGCTTCGACGGCCCCAACCTCGAGCTGGCCGGGCACGTCAACGGGGCCAAGGGACAGGCCACCCCGGCGGGCAACGCCGGCGCGATCGCCACCCTGCCCTGGAACACCCTGGCCGCCGTCAGCGTCGGCGGGGCCGGAGACGGCTTCACGGCCGCGTGGCCCCAGCTGCAGGCGACGATCAAGGCGTCGGTCGGTGACAAGCAGTACGCCGCCGGCCTCGCGGACGTGCAGAAGACCCTCGGCATCTCCGTCCCGAAGGACGTGGCGGCCGCGCTCGGCAGCCAGTTCACGGTCGTCTTCGGCGGAATGGAGCCCGGCAAGGGGCCCCGGCTCGCGATCGTCGGCGACGGTGACGCGGACGTCCTGCGCAAGGTCGTCGGTGCGGCGACGGGCCTGGCCGGCGGCGGCCCGGCGACCGTGCACCCGGCCGGCGGTGGCACCGTCGTCTCGCTCTCCGACGACTACGGCCAGGAGGTCTCCACGACCCACGGCCTCGGTGACATGCCGGCGTTCAAGGACGCGATCGAGGACCCCGAGTCGGCGCAGGTCGCCGTCTACGTCGACATCGCCGGTCTCGCCTCGCAGTTCAAGGACGACCTCGGCACCGCGAAGCCGGCCACCACCTCGGTCGTCGACCACCTGTCGGCCCTCGGGATCACCGCGACGTCGGACGGCTCCGGCGGGGACTTCGCGATCCGCCTGACGACCAAGTAGTCCGCTGACCCACCCGTCGAACCCCCCCCGGGTGGGTCAGCGTTCGTCGACCATGACGTCGATGCTGTAGCTCGACGCCTTGTAGCAGTGGTCGCCGTACTCGACGGCCTTGCCCGCGGCGTCGAAGGCGCTGCGCGTCATGGTGAGCACGGGCTCGGTGCCCCGGATCCGCAGGTGTCGCCGCTCGGCGGCCGTGGGCATCCGTGCACCGATGTTCTGGTGCGCGACGACCGGCCGTATGCCGCGTTCGCGCAGGACCGCGTAGAGGCCGTCGCTCTCGAGCTGCTCGCGGTCGATCTCGCCGACCGTCGGGGGGAGCCAGTTGCGCATCACGGCCAGGGGCGTCGTGCCCGCGCTGCGCAGTCGCTGGATGCACAGCAGGACGGTGTCGGGCGGCAGGTCCAGGGCGGCAGCCGCGACCTCGTCCTGCACCAGCTCGTGCGACAGCACCGAGGTCGTCGGGGTGTCCCCGGCGCGCGCGAGGTCGTCCCAGAGGCTGGTGAGCTCGGCCCGGCGGTGCACCTTGCGGTTCGCGACGGTCGTGCCCAGGCCGCGACGTCGGACGAGGAGGCCTTGGGAGACGAGCTCCTGGAACGCGCGGCGCACCGTGGGGCGGGACAGCCCGAGCCGTTCGCCGAGGGCGACCTCGTTCTCGAAGGGGTCGCCGGGTTGGAGGTCACCGCTGGTGATCGCGGCGGAGAGCTGTTGGGCGAGCTGGTGGTAGAGCGGCACGGGGGAGGCCCGGTCGATCCGGACGCCGATCTGCTTCACCATGGCCGTCAGCGTAGTGCGTCGGTGACCCGAACAAGAGGACATGAGAATGTCAGGACAATTGCTTGACACTCTGTCGGGCCCTTGTCAGGCTGTGACGTCGCACTTCCCGAGCCCGCCCTGAACGGAGCAGTCATGCGCATCGGCCTTGCCGGCGTCGGACGCATCGGCGCCTTCCACGCCGAGACCCTCACCGCCCTCCCCGTGGTCGACGACCTGGTCGTCACCGACGTCAACGCCGACGCCGGACGGGCCGTGGCCGAGAAGCTCGGTGTGGCCTGGGCCGACTCGCCCGAGGCACTGCTCGCCGAGGGCGTCGACGGGTTCGTCATCGCAGCGGCGACCAACGCGCACGCGTCCCTGATCCGCGCCGGCATCGAGGCCGGCGTGCCGACGTTCTGCGAGAAGCCGGTGGCGGGCACCCTCGCCGAGAGCCTCGAGCTGGCCAAGCTCGCGGCGAGTGCAGACGTCCCCGTGCACATCGGCTTCCAGCGTCGCTTCGACGCCGGCTACCGGGCTGCCGCCGAGGCGGTCGCCGGTGGTGAGCTGGGCTTCCTGCACACGCTGCGCGCGGTGACCGGCGACCATGCCCCGCCGCACGCGGCATACATCCCGACCAGCGGTGGGATCTTCCGCGACTGCAACGTGCACGACTTCGACATCATCCGGTTCGTCACCGGGCGCGAGGTGGTCTCGGTCTTCGCGACGGGGTCGAACAAGGGGGAGTCGTTCTTCTCGGAGGCGGGCGACGTCGACACCGCGGCCGCGATCCTCACCCTCGACGACGGCACCATCGCCCAGGTGTCCTCGTCGCGCTACACCGGCCAGGGCCACGACGTCCGCCTCGAGGTCGTCGGCAGCAAGGGCAGCGTCGCGGTCGGACTGGACGACTCGCTGGCCCTGCGGTCGGTCGAACCCGGCGTCAGCTTCCCGCCGGGTCCGGTGCACGTCTCCTTCATGGACCGGTTCCTGCCGGCGTACCGCGCGGAGCTGACGGCCTTCGCCGAGGTCGCCCGCGGAGCGATCCCGTCGCCCTGCACGGTCGCCGACGCGCTCCAGGCGTTCCGGATCGCGGAGGCCTGCGACCTGTCCCGCCGTGAGGGTCGCGTGGTCCGCCTCGACGAGGTGGAGTCGCTGTGAGCGCCGTGGTGCAGACAGGCAGCGGCGCCCGTCGACCGGTGCGGCAGCGGGTCGCGGGCGCGCCGATCTCGTGGGGGGTGTGCGAGGTGCCGGGCTGGGGCTGGCAGTACGACGCCGACACGGTGCTGACCCAGATGTCCGAGGTGGGCCTGGCGGCGACGGAGTTCGGCCCGGACGGGTTCCTGCCCGAGGACCTCGACGAGCGGACCCGGACGCTGAGCGCCCACGGGTTGCACGCGGTGGGCCAGTTCGTGCCCGTCGTCCTGCACGACCCCTCGCACGACCCGCTGCCCGACGTCGAGCCCGCCATGGAGGCCCTCGTCCGGGCCGGCGCGTCGACCGTGGTCCTCGCGGCCGCGTCCGGCCTGGACGGCTACGACGAGCGACCGGTCCTCGACGACACCGCGTGGACCGCGCTGCTGCGCAACCTCGACCGCATCAGCACCGCCGCGGCTGCGCACGGCCTGACGGCCACCCTGCACCCGCACGTCGGCACGATGATCGAGAGCGGCGAGGAGACCGCACGGGTCCTGGCCGGCAGCACGATCGGGCTTTGCCTCGACACCGGTCACCTGCTCATCGGTGGCGGCGACCCCGTCGCGGTCGCCGTCGAGTCCCCCGACCGCATCGCCCACGTGCACCTCAAGGACGTCCGGCTCGACTGGGCGCGACAGGTCCAGTCCGGGGAGGCCACGTACACCGAGGCGGTCGCCGGTGGGATGTACGTCCCCCTCGGCGAGGGTGACGTCGACATCGCCGCGATCGTCGGCGCGCTCGAGGCCCAGGGGTATGACGGCTGGTACGTCCTCGAGCAGGACACCATCCTGCCGGACGACCCCGGCCCCGGTGGGCCGGTCGGCGCGGTGCGCACGAGCCTGGCCCACCTGCTCGAGGTGGCCGAGGCGTTCGCCCCCGAGGAAGGAGCCTGAGATGGCGGTGGACGGTCCGGTGACCGGTGGCGGCGGGGCCGACGCCGGTGACCACACGCCATACGACGTCGTGGCGGTGGGCCGCACGGGGGTGGACATCTATCCGCTGCAGCACGGCGTGGGGCTCGAGGACGTCGAGACGTTCCAGAAGTTCCTCGGTGGGAGTGCCACCAACGTCTCGGTGGCCACGGCACGGCACGGGCTGCGCACCGCCCTGCTGACCCGCACCGGCAGCGACCCGTTCGGGAGCTACATCCACAGGGCGCTGCGGGAGTTCGGCGTGGACGACAGGTTCGTCTCGGCCGTGACCGGACCGCCGACCCCGGTGACGTTCTGCGAGGTGCACCCGCCGGACGACTTCCCGCTCTACTTCTACCGTTACCCGACGGCGCCCGACCTGATGATCCAGGCCGACGAGCTGCCCCTGCAGGCGATCCGGGACGCCCGCGTGTTCTGGGCGACGGTGACGGGGTTGTCGCAGGAGCCGAGCCGCGAGGCGCACTTCGCCGCCTGGGCCGCCCGCGGTCGACGCCGGCACACGGTCCTGGACCTCGACTACCGGCCGATGTTCTGGCCGCGTCCCGAGGAGGCCAGCGCCGAGGTGGCGCGCGCCCTCGACCACGTCACCGTGGCCGTCGGCAACCGCGAGGAGTGCGAGGTCGCCGTCGGGGAGACCGACCCGCAGCGCGCGGCGGACGCCCTGCTCGAGCGCGGTGTCGAGCTCGCCGTGGTGAAGCAGGGACCCAAGGGCGTCCTCGCGGCGACACGGGAGGAACGCGTCGAGGTGCCACCGTTCCCCGTCGAGGTGGTCAACGGGCTCGGTGCCGGGGACGCCTTCGGAGGCGCCCTGTGCCTCGGGCTGCTGGAGGGCTGGGACCTGCGACGGGTCCTGGAGTTCGCGAACGTCGCCGGTGCCGTGGTCGCGTCCAAGCTGGAGTGCTCCACGGCCATGCCCACGACGGCCGAGGTCGAGGCGCTCCTCGCGGGTGCGCGCTCCGCACCCGAACGTGCGAACTCCGGGCCCGGCACCCGTGCCGAAGCGGGGAGCCGGTCGTGACCAGGTCCCGGATCAACGTCGCCGACCTCACCGAGGTGAGGGCTCGCGAGCCGCACCGCATCGGTGAGGAGTGGGAGAACCGTCGCCTGCGCCAGGTCGTCCGCCGGGACGGCCGGATGCTGCTCGTCGCCGCCGACCACCCTGCGCGCGCCGCCCTCGGGGTGCGTGACCAGCCCCGGGCCATGGCCAGCCGGACGGACCTGCTCGAACGACTCGTCACCGCGTTGTCGCGACCCGGTGTCGACGGCGTCCTCGGTACGCCCGACATCCTCGACGACCTGCTCCTCCTCGGCGCCCTGGAGGGCAAGGTCGTCGTCGGCTCGATGAATCGCGGTGGCCTGCAGGGCTCCTCCTTCGAGCTGGACGACCGCTTCACCGCCTACCGCGCCAGCGACCTGGCCGCGCTCGGGCTCGACGGCGGCAAGATGCTCACGCGGATCGCGTTCGACGACCCGGGCACGGTGGCCACCCTGGAGTCCAGTGCCCGCGCGGTGACCGAGCTGGCCGAGCTGGGGCTGATGGCCATGGTGGAGCCGTTCCTGTCACAGCGCCGGGACGGTCGCGTCGTCAACCTCCTCGACCCCGACTCGGTGATCACGTCCATCCACGTCGCCTCGGCCCTGGGCGCGTCGAGCGCGCACACCTGGCTCAAGCTCCCGGTCGTCGACGACCTGCCGCGCGTCATGGACGCGACCACCCTGCCGACGCTGCTGCTGGGCGGCGACCCCGTCGGGGACCCCCACGACACGTACGCCGCGTGGGGCAGGGCCCTCGACCTGCCCCCGGTGCGCGGGCTCGTCGTCGGGCGCGCCCTGCTCTACCCCCCGGACGGCGACGTGGCCGCTGCCGTGGACATCGCCGCGGAGCTCGTACACGGGGTGGGCCAGTGAACGACAACGCCCGCTGGGTGCACCCCCTCGGCACCATCGCGGACCGCGGCTGGGAGGTCGCCGTCGACGAGGCGGTCGACGGCTGGCAGCACACCGGTCTCTATGCCGGGCGGCTGGCTGCAGGGGAACGTCGCGAGGTCGCGCCCGACGAGTGGGAGCACGTGGTGGTCCCACTGTCGGGAACGGTCACCGTCTCGTCGGAGCAGGACGAGGCGGTCCTCTCCGGCAGGGCCTCGGTCTTCGCCGGCCCCACCGACGTCGCCTACGTCGCCCGCGGCCGGGGCCTGACGGTCCTCGCCCACGACGGTCCCGCCCGGGTGGCGGTCTGCGCTGCGCGCGCGTCGGGAGAGCCGACCTCGTCGTTCCGGCACGTCCCGGCAGCCGACGTTCCGGTCGAGCTCCGGGGAGCAGGCACGGCGAGCCGCGAGGTGCGCAACTTCGGGATCCCCGGCGTCCTCGACGCCGACTCGATCATCGCGTGCGAGGTCATCACCCCGGCAGGCAACTGGAGCTCGTACCCGCCGCACAAGCACGACGAGGAGCGCGAGGGCGTCGAGACCGAGCTCGAGGAGATCTACTACTTCGAGGTGCAGGTGGCCGCCGGCTCCCCAGCTACCGAGGGCGCCGATCCTGTTGGCTACCAACGGGTCTACGGCACCGACGAGCGCCCGATCGACGTGCTCGCCGAGGTCCGGACCGGTGACGTCGTCCTCGTGCCCCACGGCTGGCACGGCCCGGCGATGGCGGCTCCTGGCTACGACCTCTACTACCTGAACGTCATGGCCGGACCCGGCGACGAGCGCGCCTGGCTGATCTGTGACGACCCGGCCCACGGCTGGGTGCGCCAGACCTGGGAAGGTCTGGACGTCGACCCGCGACTGCCCTTGGGAGGGACCCGATGAGCGCCACCATCCAGCTGACCGTCGCCCAGGCCGTGGTGCGGTTCCTCGGCCAGCAGTGGAGCGAGCGTGACGGTGAGCGGCAGAAGCTGTTCGCCGGCTGCTTCGGGATCTTCGGGCACGGCAACGTCGCAGGGATCGGGCAGGCGCTCCTGCAGGGCGAGCTCGGCGACGACTCCGCCGAGCACGACCAGCACCTGCCCTACGTCCTGGCCCGCAACGAGCAGGCGATGGTGCACACGGCCGTCGGCTACGCCCGCCAGAAGGACCGGCTCCAGACCTGGGCCTGCACCGCCTCCGTCGGACCTGGCTCGACCAACATGCTCACGGGCGCGGCGCTGGCGACGATCAACCGGATCCCGGTGCTGCTGCTGCCGTCGGGCACCTTCGCGACACGGGTGTCGGCCCCGGTGCTGCAGGAGCTCGAGCAGCCGTATGCCGCGGACGTCACCGTCAACGACGCGTTCCGGCCCCTCTCGGCCTTCTTCGACCGGGTCAACCGTCCCGAACAGCTGCCGTCCGCGCTGCTCGCGGCCATGCGGGTGCTGACCGACCCCTCGGCGACCGGGGCGGTCACGATCGCCCTGCCGCAGGACGTTCAGGCCGAGGCGTTCGACTGGCCCGAGGAGCTCTTCGCCGAACGCGTCTGGCGGGTCGCCCGACCCCTCCCCGAAGCGGTGGACGTCGCCGACGCGGTCGCGCTAATCCGTTCTGCGGCAAGGCCGTTCGTCGTCGCCGGCGGCGGCGTGCACTACTCGGGGGCGGAGGACGCGCTGCGCGCCTTCTGCGACGCCACCGGCATCCCCGTGGGGGAGACCCAGGCCGGGAAGGGTTCCCTCGTGCACGGGCACCCGCAGCTCATGGGTGCCATCGGGTCCACCGGGACGACGGCGGCCAACGCCCTTGCGGCAGAGGCCGACGTCGTCATCGGGATCGGCACCCGCTGGAGCGACTTCACCACCGCTTCGCGAACGGCGTTCCAGGACGAGGGAGTCCGGTTCGTCAACATCAACGTGGCACGGTTCGACGCCGGCAAGCAGTCCGGACTGCCGGTGGTCGCCGACGCGCGTGAGGCCCTGACCGCCCTGACCGCGGCCCTGGACGGGTATGCCGTGGACGCCGCCTACCGCGAACGCCAGGCCACGCTCTGGCAGGCGTGGGACGAGCAGGTCTCCGCCGCATACGCCCCTCCGGCCGAGGTGACCGACGCCCTGGAGCCGGGGCTGCTCACCCAGTCCGAGGTGCTCGGTGTGGTCAACGAGCAGACCGACCCGCGCGACGTGGTGCTGTGCGCGGCCGGGTCCTTGCCCGGCGACCTGCACAAGCTGTGGCGGGTGCGCGACCGCAAGGGCTACCACGTCGAGTACGGCTACTCCTGCATGGGCTACGAGGTACCTGCCTCCATCGGTATCCGACTGGCCGACCCGACCCGCGACGTCTTCGCCATGGTCGGGGACGGTGGCTACCTGATGATGCCGACCGAGCTGGTGACCGCGGTCCAGGAGCGCGTCAAGGTGGTCGTCGTGCTCGTGCAGAACCACGGCTTCCACTCCATCGGCTCACTGTCGGAGTCGCTCGGGTCCCAGCGGTACGGCACGAGCTACCGCTACCGGGACGAGGGCTCGGGACGGCTCGACGGTGCCCCGCTGCCCGTGGACCTCGCCGCGAGCGCCCGTAGCCTGGGCGCCCACGTCATCGAGGTGCACTCGCGTGCCGAGCTCGAGCAGGCGGTCAAGGAGGCCAAGGCTGCCCCCGCGCACGGTGGCCCGGTCGTGATCCACGTCGAGACCGACCCCACCGTGCACTCACCCAGCAGCGAGAGCTGGTGGGACGTCCCGGTCAGCGCCGAGTCCGACCTGGCCTCGACGCAGGAGGCCCACGCGGCATACGTGGAGCACAAGAAGCGGCAACGCCCCCTGGTCGGGCCGCAGGGGGAGTGAGGTTCAGCGCACGACGAGGGCGATCGCCGACACCACGGTCGCGGCCAGCACGGCCTGCTCGAACCTCGCCTGGCTCAGTCGTCGGGCGGTGTGCAGCCCCGCCCAGGTCCCGAGCAGGACGAACGGGATGAGCAGCGCCGTCCGCTGCAGCGTGCCCACGCTGAAGAGACCGAGCCCGGCGCTGAACGGGATCTTGCAGAGGTTGACCCCGAAGAAGAACAGCGCCCCCGTCCCGAGGAACCGGCTCTTCTCCACGCCGCGCGCCACGAGGTAGAGCGTCATCACCGAGCCGGCCGCGTTGGCCGTCATCGTCGTGAAGCCGGCCGCCAGGCCGGTGCCGAGCGCCGCGGGTCGCGAACGGGCGATGACGGAGGTGTCGGGCGAGCGCCACTGGAGCAGGAGCTGCAGCGCCGCCATCGCGAGCAGCAGGACGCCGATGGACCGTCGCAGCACCGTGTCGTCGACCACCGCGAGGAAGGCCGCCCCGAGGGCCAGGCCCGGCAGCACGCTCGGGACCAGCCGGCGCAGCAGCGCCCAGTCCGCGTGCTGGCGGTACTTCCAGACGGCGACCACATCGCCGGTGATGAGCAGCAGCAGGATGGCGGCCGTCGACTCGCGGGCCGGCATGACGTTCGCGAAGATCGCGATGGCGATGCTCCCCAGGCCGCCGATCGAGGTCTTCGAGTAGCCGACCACGAGGGCCGCGACGACGAGCAGCAGCGCCTCGATCACCCTCGGACCCTAACGGGCGGCGCACGGGTCCCCGTCGACGCGTCCACGACGACCGGGCCGGGACGTGGTCAGATCGCGCGTGGGGTGCGGCGGCGGGGCAGAATCGGGCGCATGGACAGGCGTGTGGCGGTCGCAGGCACCGGACCGGTGTCGGCCGAGGCGGGGGTGGCCGCCGTCCGCGCCGGCGGCAACGCCGTCGACGCCGCGATCGCCGCGATCGTCGCCGCCATGTCGACCGAGCCGGGGATCGTCTCGATGCTCGGTGGCGCGTTCGTGAGCATCTGGCCGGCCGGTGGCGAGCCCGAGGTCATCGACGGGAACGTCGAGATGCCCGGCCGCGGCCTGCCCACCGAGCGGTTCGGCACCGGCCTGCGCGAGATCTCCACCTCCTACGGCGGTGGCCTCACCCTCTACGCCGGCCACGGTTCCGTGGCGACGCCCGGGGCCTTCGCCGCCCTCGGTATGGCGCACGAGCGCCACGGGCGGGCGCGCTGGGCGGACGTCCTCGCACCGAGCGTGGCCACCGCCCGCGACGGGTACGCCATCGGTGGCGCGGCGGCGAGCTACCTCGCGATCACCGGGGACAGCGTCTTCGGCTGGGACGAGCACACCGCACCCCTGGTCAAGCGGGCTGACGGGTCTCCGTTCGCGGCAGGCGAGATCGTCACCAACCCCGACCTCGCCGCCACGCTGGAGCTGATCGGCGAGCGCGGTCCGTCCGACCTCTACACCGGGGGGCTGGCCGCACGGATCGCCGACGACAGCGCGGCGCGCGGTGGCCTCGTCACGGCAGCCGACCTCGCGGCCTACCGGGCCGTGGTCCGTGCGCCGCTGCGGATGCGGCTGGGTGACTGGGACGTCGCCACGAACCCACCACCGTCCGTCGGTGGCCCGATGCTCGCGGTGATGCTGCGCGAGCTGGGCGCCGACCGTTGGGACTGGGAGCAGGTCATCGACGTGCAGCGCCGGGTGCTCGCCTACCGACACTCGGTGCACGACCTGTCGACGGACCTCGAGGAGGACGGGTACGCGCTGCTCGACCTGGTCGAACGCCATGGGCTCGCCGGCCTGCCCACCTCCTCGTCGACGGCGAACGTCTCGGCCGTCGACAGCGACGGGACCGTCTGCGCGATCACGGCCTCGAGCGGATACGGTTCGGGCGCAACGGTTCCCGGCACTGGGATGATGCTCAACAACTGCCTCGGCGAACCCGAGCTCAACCGCCTGGGCCTGCACGCCCTCACCCCGGGCACGAGGCTCGCGTCCAACATGGCGCCTTCCGTGGCACGCTCGGGGGCTGGCGCGGCGCTGGCGATCGGCAGCCCGGGCGCCGACCGGATCACGACCGCGCTCATGCAGGTGCTCGGACGGTACTGCCACCACGGCGACTCGCTCCAGGAGGCCATCGACGCCCCGCGCGCGCACGTCCGCATCCTCGACGACGGCAGCACCCGCGTCGACCACGAGGACGACGCCGCCATCAGTGCCGCCGTGCAGGCCATGGGGCTGCCCGCATTCGCGCACGGTCCGCTCTCGATGTTCTTCGGTGGGGTGGGTGCGGCGGCCCGGGGTGCCGACGGCGACCTCGTCGCGGCCGGCGACCCCCGCCGCGAGGCCGCGACCCGCATCGGCTGACCGCTGCCCATCCGCCGCGGCAGCCCCGGTTCGAGGTATTCGGCGGCCCTATCCGGGTAGCCGAATACCTCGACCGGCGCAGGGGTATGGCGCCGGGCGCGGATCTGCGTCGATCCTCAGCGGGCCGCGCCGGTCACCATCCAGGCGTCGCTGCGGATCCGGTACCTGAAGAACACCGCGCGGATGGCCATGAACCCCGTGAACGCGACCCACAGCGCCCCCAGGGCGAACGGCACACCGCGTTGGAGCAGTCGGTCGCCGCCGAGGTGGACCGCCAGGATCAGCGGCAGGTAGAGCACCAGGGTCGCCACCATCGCCCGGGCCAGCCACCGACCGTCGCCGGCGCCGATGAGGACCCCGTCGATGACGAACACGTACCCGGACAGGGGCTGGCCGATCGCGACGACGACCAGGGCTGCGGCGAGGGCCGAGCGGACCGCAGGGTCCGACGTGAAGGCAGCCGGCACGACGGTGTGCACGCACAGCAGGGCGACCCCGAGGACCACTCCACCCCAGACGCCCCACCGGATCATGGTCGAGGTCGCGGCCCGCGCGCCTCGGACGTCACCCGCTCCGAGGGCCTTCCCCGTCAGCGCCTGTGCGGCGATCGCGAGGGCGTCGAGGGCGAACACGAGGAACGACCAGACGGTCGCAGCGACCTGGTGGGCGGCCAGGGGGACGTCGCCGAGACCGGCTGCCACCCACGTCGTCACGAGCAGGATGGAACGCAGCGCCAGGGTGCGCACCAGCAATGGCACCCCGGTCACGGCGGCCCGCAGCACCCGACCGGGATGGGCGTGCAGCACGGCCCCGGCACGACGCGCGTGGCGCACCATCACGGTGACCAGGCCCAGCGCCATACCGGTCTGGGCGAGGACGGTGCCCCACGCGGACCCGGCGATGCCCCAGCCGAACCCGTAGACGAACAGCAGGTTGAGCGCGATGTTGACGCTGAATCCCACCGCCGAGGCCACCAGGGGGGTCCTGGTGTCCTGCAGCCCGCGGAGGACACCGGTCGCAGCGAGGGCGACGAGCATCGCCGGGATGCCCAGGGCCGAGATGCGCAGGTACGTGGTGGCGAAACCCACGGCCGCGTCGGAGGCGCCGAAGAGCCGACACAGGGGTTCGGCCCCCAGCGCCACGGCGAGCGACGTCAGCGCACCGAGGCCGATGGCGAGCCAGGTGCCGTCGATCCCGGCCTCCAGCGCGCCCCGCTCGCTGCCCGCACCGAGCTGGCGCGCGACGATCGAGGTGGTGCCGTAGGCGAGGAACACGAAGAGGTTCGCCGCGGTCAGCAGGGTCGCGCTGGCGACCCCGAGGCCGGCCAGCTGCGCCGTGCCGAGGTGCCCGATGATCGCCGAGTCAGCGAGCAGGAACATGGGTTCGGCGACGAGCGCGAGGAACGCCGGGACGGCCAGGCGCAGGATCTCGCGGCCCTGGGCGGGGTCGCCGACGCTCCCTCCCGAGGCCGCGCGATCCCTGCTCACCCGGCCTATTGGACCAAAGGCACGGGGGAGAGGTGTTCGTGGACCGCCATCCAGACCTCGTCGCGCCGCGTGAACACGATGGTCTCGCGCTCGGCCAGCTCCTCGCGGCCGCCGCCGACCTCGAGCACGGTGGCCACGTCGTGGGCGAAGACCGCGGCGTCGGCGCCCAGCACCTGCACGACCGGGTTCGTCGAGGCGCAGGACACGACCGTGAACCCGTCCTCGGTGACCCACTGCTCCCAGAGGGCCTCGTACGCCGCGCGCGACCCGAGCCGCTGCGGCGTCGTGTGGAAGACGAATGTCGCGTCGGGCGCGAAGCACGCGAAGTATGCGGCGCTGTCGCCGCTGGCGAACGCCCGCACCAGGGCGTCGGCCGCCGCGAGGACCTCGCGCTCGACCTCCTGCGCGAGTCCGGGGGTGGTGCTCATCGGGCGGGCCCTTCGTCGGTGCTTGAGGTGGTGGGTGTCGTCCGGGGAGCCATGGCGCTGAGCAGCTCGTAGGCGACGTGCGACGCGGCGATGCCGGTGACCTCGGCGTGGTCGTAGGCGGGGGCGACCTCGACGACATCGGCACCGACGAGGTTGAGCCCGGAGAAGCTGCGCAGGATGGCCAGCAGCTCGCGCCCGGTGAGGCCACCGGTCTCCGGGGTGCCGGTGCCCGGGGCGAACCCGGGGTCGAGGACGTCGATGTCGATGGAGGCGTAGACGGGCCGGTCCCCGACCCGGTCGCGGATGCGCTCGATGACGCCCCGGGCGCCGAGGTCGTCCATCTCGACGCTGGGCACGATGGCGAAGCCGAGGGTGGCGTCGTCGTCGAGGTCCTGGGCGGAGTACAGCGGCCCTCGTGAGCCCACGTGCAGGCAGGCCTCCTTGTCGAGCAGGCCCTCCTCGGACGCTCGGCGGAACGGTGTCCCGTGGGTGTAGCGGGCGCCGAAGTAGGTGTCCCAGGTGTCGAGGTGGGCGTCGAAGTGCACCACGGCGATCGGGCCGTGGGCTGCCGCGTGCGCACGCAGCAGCGGCAGCGTGATCGTGTGGTCGCCCCCGAGGGTGAGAACCCGTCCGGCCCGCTCCAGGACCGACCTGGCGCCGGCCTCGATCGTGTCGACGGCCTCCTCGATCGAGAACGGGTTGACCCCGAGGTCGCCGGCGTCGACCACCTGCTGGGCCGCGAAGGGTGAGACGTCCTGGGCCGGGTTGTAGGGCCGCAGCAGCCGCGAGGACTCACGGATGTGCGCCGGTCCGAAGCGCGCCCCCGGCCGGTAGGACACCCCCGCGTCGAACGGGACACCGAGCACCGCGACGTCGACGTCGGACACCTCGTCGATGCGGGGGAGCCGCGCGAAGGTCGCCGGACCGGCGAACCTCGGGACCACGGTGGCGTCGACCTGGCCGACCCGGCCGCCGTCGGTGATCCGGGGGAGCGCCTGCTGGTGGGACTGGTCAGCCATCGACGCGCGCCTCCAGCTCGGCCGCGACGGACTCGTCCATGGTGTGGCCGCGACGGGCCTTGCGGTGCTGAGAGGCGGACTCGTCGGCGACCACCGGCGGCTCGGCACCCTCGGCAGCGGGGACCCAGCGCGGACCCTGCGGGCCGAAGACGTAGCGGGGTTCCGGCACGACATACAGGAGGACGACGTAGATCACGGCGGCCACACCGATCGCGACCGGGAGGCTGATGTCGATCCCACCCCCGACGGCGTTGCGGAACGGGCCCTCGATCAGCGGCGGGTAGTTGGCGAACATCAGGCCGGCGACCGCGCCCGGGATCCACGCGACCATGCCACGCCAGTTCACCCCGCCGTGGAACCAGTAGGCGCCACCACGCATGCCGAGGTTGAACACCTGGACGTCGGCGGGCCGGTAGTGGCCACGGCGCACGACGAACCCGATCGTCATGATGACCATCCACGGCGTCGTGCAGATGACGATCGCGCCGATGAAGGCGTTGACGCTGGCGATGAGGTCGAAGGCCAGGCGCCCCACGAGGATGAAGACGAACGCGATCACGCCGATGAACAGCGACGCCTGCACCCGGCTCAGCCGCGGGAAGACCGACGAGAAGTCCAGGCCCGTGCCGTACAGCGAGGTGACGCCGGTCGAGAGCCCACCGAGGAACGCGACCACCATGAGGAGCACGGCGTACCAGATCGGGGAGATCTTGATCAGCGCCACGATGTAGTCGGTCTCGCCGGCCACGAGGGTCGCGGTCGCGACACCGAAGATGAAGGGGATGAGGGTCATCAGCTGCGCGCCGAACGTGGCTCCCAGCAACGACTTGCGTGACGTCGCCGCCGGTATGTAGCGCGACCAGTCCCCGAGGAACGCCCCGAACGACACGGGGTTGCCCATGACGATCAGCGCGGACAGGACGAAGGTCGGCCAGAACGAGCCGAGGGCGTAGGCGCTGGGGCCGGGGTCGAACGACGGGTCGAACACCGAGGCGTACGCAAAGACCGCCAGGAGGATCAGCACCGTGTTGCCGACGACCACGATCTTGTTGACCAGCAACATGAACTGGAACCCGTAGACGACGACCACGATGACGATCGCGCCGAGGATCGCGTAGACCGTGCCGCGCAGGAGGTCCGAGTCGGGGACGCCGAAGAGCCGTCCCAGGGCGCCGACGAGCGCGTCGCCGCTGACCCACACCGAGATCGAGTAGAACGCGATGGCGGTGAGCAGCGACAGGAACGAGCCGACGATCCGGCCGCGCACGCCGAAGTGGGCGCCGGAGGAGACGGCGTTGTTCGTGCCGGTCAGCGGCCCGAACAGGCCCATCGGCATGAGGAACAGGGCGCCGACCACGACGCCGGCGAGGGTGGCTCCGACCGCCTGCCAGAAGGACAGGCCGAGGGCGATCGGGAAGGTGCCGAGCAGGACGGTGGCGAAGGTGTTGGCGCCGCCGAACTGGATCCGGAACAGGTCGAGCGGGCGCGAGGTGCGGTCGGCGTCGGGGATCGTGTCGATCCCGTGCTGCTCGACGTCGGTGACCTTCGGACGCGGTGTGGGTGCGGTGGGGGCGTTCGTGGTGCTCATGCGGCGATCCCTTCCAGGACTCCGGGGTGCTCCCGAGGGGTGGGGCATCGGCGGGAACGCTAGCGCCGGGGTTTACTGCAATGCAATAGTTGTTCACCATGAGAGTTCTCCGGATCGTCGACCTGTCGGTGCCCGTCGGTCCCGGGACGGTGATCTACCCCGGTGACCCGGAGCCGGCCCTGACCGTGCACAGCACGATCGAGCGCGACGGCTTCAACCTGCTCGACGTCCACCTCGGGTCGCAGACCGGCACCCACGTCGACGCGCCGTACCACTTCGAGGAGAAGGGCCTGCGCATCGACGAGCTCGACCTCACCCTCTTCGCCGGTCCCGGGGTCGTCGTCGACGCCACCGGTGTCGGTCCGCGCGGGGTCGTGACGTGGGACCACGTCGCGCCGGTGGCCGACCTCATCCGACCGGGCTCGATCGTGCTCCTGCACACGGGCTGGGACGAGCACTACGGCACGCCGAAGTACTTCGAGAACCCCTACCTCGACGCCGACGCCTGCCGCCGGCTGCTCGACCTCGGGGTGCGCACCATCGGGCTCGACGCCCTCAACCTCGACGAGACCCCGGACGACGAGCACCCGGGCGTGGGGTTCCCCTGCCACCACCTCATCGCCGACCTCGGCGGCGTGATCATCGAGAACCTCCGCGGCCTCGGCGACATCGACTTCGACGACCCGTTCGTCTCCGTGCTGCCCATCCGGCTCGAGGCAGCCGACGGGGCACCGGTCAGGGCGGTTGCTGTAGAACTGGCGCCATGACGACTCGGACGCCGGTGTCCCGCGCTCCCCGCGAGCGACCGGACACCCAGGTCCGCATCGGCGCGCGGCTGCGCGCGGCCCGTCAGGCGCGCAGCCTCACCATCGCCCAGGTCGCCGAGTCGGCCGGGCTGACCAAGGGGTTCGTCAGCCGGTTGGAACGCGACGACGTCTCGCCGTCGGTCGCGTCCCTCGTCACCGTGTGCGACGTCCTGGGCCTGCGCGTCGGCGAGCTGTTCGACCCGCCGGAGTCCGCGGTGATCCGGGCGGGGCAGGGGCGCCCGATCAACTTCGGTGGCACCGGTGCCCACGAGGAGCTCATCACACCCGGCACCCAGCAGGCGCTTGAGATCATCCACGCCCGGATCGACCCCGGCGGCAACGGTGGCGCCGACCTCTACACGCTCGACTGCGAGGTCGAGTGCGCGTACGTCGTCGCCGGCCACCTCACCGTCGTCCTCGAGACCGGCGAGGAGGACCTCGGCCCGGGCGACACGATGACCTTCCCGGGCAGGGCGCCGCACACCTGGCGCAACGCCTCGGCCGAGGAGGCCTGCGAGGTCCTCTGGGTCCTCGCCCCTGCGCCCTAGCGGGCCCAGCGGTGCCGGACGGTCTCGACCCAGCCCGCGAAGTCGGCGGCCATGTCCACCTCGTCCGGGCGCATCAACCACTGCAGCTGCAGGCCGTCCATCAGGGCCACCGCCTGACGGGCGAGCTGCTCCGCAGGGATGTCCTCGTCGGCCGCGCCGTCGTGCGCCGCCTCGCGCAGGGCGTGGGCGAGCGCCTCGACCGCGGCGCCGTGGTGCGCGCCGAGCCAGCCGTGACCGGGGTGCGCGGGGTCCACCGCTTCGCCGGCCAGGCTGGTGAACAACCGCACGAACCCCTCGCGCTCGCTGTTGAGCCCGACGAGGGTGACCATGTCGTCCCACACCTGCCAGCCGCGCGGCGGACGGTCGTGCGTCGCGGCGAGCGTCTCCAGGTCGCGCAGGTCGCGCTGCTCCAGGACCGCTGCGAGCAGCTCCTCCTTCGCGGGGAAGTGGTGCAGCAGCCCGGTCTGGCTCAACCCGGCTGCTTCGGCGATGCTCGTCATCGGCGTCGCGTGGAACCCGCGCTCGGCGAACAGCTCTGCCGCTGCCGCCACGATGCGCTCGCGAGTCTGCCCGGTGCCGGTGCCCCGCGGACGGCCCCGGCCGCGGCGGGGGGCGGCCCGGTCCGACGTGGCTGACATGCCCCCGACTGTATGCCGTGTGCTCACCCGCTCCTCCTCCTTCCCCTGCTCCTGAGCACCGCCCACCACCCACCGCCGGGTCGATGTGTCCGCGCCGGGGAATCCCGGCGTGTCCACATCGACCCGGCGGCTGGCGGCCGTCAGGCCAGGGGCAGCTCGGCCTGCACGTCGCCGAGACCGCGCGCGACGAGCAGGGTGCCGCCGCTGAGCGGCTCGCCCCAGGCGTTCGCCGACTCGTCCCAGCGGCGCCACAGCCGGGCGTCGGTGCCGACCGTGACGGTGGCCTCTGCCCCGGCGGCGACCTGCACCGGCGCGAACCCGACGAGGCGCACCGGCTGGTCGTCGGTGTCGGGACGCAGGTAGACCTGAACCACCTCGCGGGAGTCGTGGACCGAGCTGTTCGCCACCGTCACCTCGACGGAGGGAGCCGCCCCGGACCCGCCGTCGACCAGGCGGGCGGACGGGTAGGTCCACGCGCCATACCCGTGGCCGGCGCCGAGCCAGTGGGCCGGGGCAGGGGCGTGGCCGGCGGCGAACCCGCGGTAGCCGACGAAGGTGCCGTCGGTGTACTCCAGGGTCAGTCCGTCGGGGACGACCTCCCACGCCGGGGCCGCCTCGTCGGCGGCCGGCCAGGAGGTGACCAGGCGACCGGCGGGCTCGCGCACCCCGAGCAGGGCGTCGGCGACCGCGTGACCACCCTCCTGCCCGGGCAGGCCGACGACCAGCACGGCGTCGACCTCGTCGAACCACGGCATGAGGACCGGCGTGGAGGCGTTCACGACGACGACGGTCCGCCGGGCGGCAGCGGCGACGGCGGAGACCATCGCGTCCTGCTCGCCGGGCAGGGCGAGGGTCGACTTGTCGGTCGCCTCGGTCTCCTGCTCCTCGGTGAGGCCGACGACCACGACGGCCAGGTCGGCATCGGCTGCCGCGGTGGTGGCGGACTCGAGCACCTCGGACGCGTCGGCCGGGACCGGCGAGACGACCAGGCCCTTCATGCCCATGCCCGAGGCGATGATGTGGGACAGGGTGCTGAGCTTGCCGTCCGGGCCGGGCTGCGGCTCGGACCGCACGACCGTCACGGTGGCCGTGACGAGCGCGCCCTCGCGCGAACCCTCGTCATCCACGGTCGTGGTCGCGTCGGTGTCGACGGTCCACACCGGCGGCTTGAGCATCGACTCGCCGGGGTCGAACCCCTCGGCGACCAGGTCCACGGAGCCGACCCGCTCACCGTCGAGGTCGACCGTCCAGGTGCCGCTGCCGAGGACCCCGAGGCGCACCGGACCCGAACCCGTCAGCCGGGCTGTCAGCACGACCTTGTCGGTGGGGCGGGGCAGGACGTCGTCCCAGCCCGTGACGACGGACGAGACGCTGCTGTGCTCGCTCGACATGACGACCCCGTCGGCGTCGAGGTAGGCGACCCGCAGACCGGGCTGGCCGGTCTCGGGGTCGGTGATGGCGTTCGCCTCGGCGACCACGGCGCGGTCGCGCACCTCGACCCCGTCGACGACCGTCAGGCGGTCGCCGATCGCGGCCTCGAGGCCGTCGGCGATGGACACCTGGTACGGCGGGTTGACCGTCGCCGAACCGCCGCCCATGCAGATTGTGTCGACGCCGTGCCGGCCGATGAGGGCGACGGATCCCGTTGCTGCGAGCGGCAGGACGCCGTCCTCGTTGCGCAGCACGACCATGCCGTCGGTCGCCAGCCGGCGTAGCTGCTCACGCCGTGCGGGCGCGTCCGGGGCCAGCGACTCGGCCGGCCACACCCGCCGCTCGTCCGGCGACCCGAGGGCTCCGACGCGCTCGGCGAGGCGCAGCAGGCGCACGACGTGCGCGTCGATGACGGACTCGTCGACGGCGCCGGACTCGACGTCGGCGACCAGCGCCTCGCCCCAGGGGCCGTCGGGACCGGGCATGACGAGGTCGAGCCCGCCCAGCGCCGCAGGCGCGGAGGTCTTCGTGGCGAACCAGTCGGACATGAGCAGCCCGTCCCAGCCCCACTCGCCCTTGACGACGGCGTTGTTGACGTGGTCCTGCTCGGTGGCGGCGACTCCGTTGACGTCGTTGTAGGCCGCCATGATCGACCAGGCGTCGGCGTCCTGGACCGCGATCTCGAACGGCAGCAGGTAGACCTCGCGCAGGGCCGTCTCGCTGACTACGGAGTTCATGTAGTTGCGCAGGGTCTCGGACTCGTTGGCCACGAGGTGCTTGAGGCACGCGCCGATCCCACGCCCCTGCATACCGCGCACGTAGGCGGCCGCGAGCCTGCCGGTGAGCAGCGGGTCCTCGGAGTAGGCCTCGAAGAGGCGTCCGCCGAGCGGGGTCCGGTGCAGGTTGATCGTCGGCCCGAGGACGACGTGGATCTGCTGGCGCTCCGCCTCCTCGGCGAGCATCTCGCCCACCTCGTGCGCCGTCTCCTCGCTCCACGCACTGGCGAGGACCGTGGCGCTCGGGAACAGGGCGACGTGGTCGCCACCGGTGAACTTCAGCCCACGCACCCCGGTCGGCCCGTCGGAGAACGCCATCGGGGCCAGCCCGATCGACTCCTCACCGTGCAGGGTGAACGACGTGGCGCCGGTGAGCAGGCGCACCTTGGTGGCCAGGTCGAGCCGGCCCACGAGCTCGAGGTATGCCGCGTCGTCGCGGCCCGTGCTGGGGGCGGAGGTGGTGGTCATGGGTGGTCACTCTTCCTTGAGCGCTCGGCCAAATAGTTGCATTTAACTATTTCACGGGATCGGCGCGCTGTCGAGAGGTGGTCGCGAACGTCCGTGGATGTCGGTCCCGGAGGGCAGGATGGTCCCGTGCCGACGATCGTGTTCCTCCACGCCCACCCCGACGACGAGGCGTCCCAGACCTCGGGAGCCATGGCCCGCGCGAGCGCGGAGGGCAGTCGCGTCGTCGCGGTCTTCGCGACCGGGGGTGAGCACGGCGAGCTGCCGAAGGCGGGGCTGCCCGACGGCGAGACGCTCACCGACTGGCGCCGCCGCGAGGCCGAGGCGTCGGCTGCGGTCCTCGGCGTGCAGCGGGTCGCCTGGCTGGGCTACCGCGACTCCGGCATGACCGGCTGGGAGCAGAACACCCACGACGGTGCGTTCCACTCCGCCGACCTCGACGAGGCTGCCGGACGGCTGGCCGCCATCCTCGACGAGGAGGGCGCCGACATCCTCGTCGGCTACGACTGGCACGGCGGCTACGGCCACCCCGACCACGTCCGCGTCCACGCCGTCGTCCACCGCGCCGCCGAGCTCGCGGCCAGCAGGCCGCGCCTGCTCGAGTCCACGATGAACCGTGACCAGATGCGCTCCTTCCACCAGGCCGCCGTCGCCGCCGGTCAGGGCGACAAGAGCTTCGACCCGGACAGCGACATGGACGACGGCAACCCGCTCGGCACCCCCGAGGCCGAGATCCACTGGCGCGTCGACGTGACCGACTTCCTCGCCGAGCGGCGGGCCGCGCTCGAGGCGCACGCCAGCCAGGCGACCGACATCGAGGGCATGCTCGGCATGCCCGAGGAGTACTTCCTGGCCTTCTTCGGGTTCGAGCACTACATCGAGCCGGGGCGTGAGCCCGGTATGCAGCCGGGCTGGCCCTTCGGTGGCTGACCCGCGCCACCGCGTGGGTCCGACCCAGCTGCTCGGCCGCCCGCACGTCTCGCGCCTGCTCTTCTCCGCCCTGGCCGGACGGCTGCCCACCGGCATGGTGCCGCTGGCCCTCGTCCTGTTCACCCGCGAGAGCGGCGCCGACTTCGCCCGGGCCGGGCTGCTCACCGCCGCCTACTCGCTCGGCGCCTGCGTCGGAGGTCCCGTGCTGTCGCGCGTGATGGACGTGCGAGGGCAGCGCGGCACCCTCGTGCTCGGCGGCGTCGTCTCGTCGGTGGCGCTGGCGGTGGTGCCGTTCGCTCCAGGCTCGCTCGGCCTCCTGGTCGCGCTCGTGGCCGGGCTGATGACCCCGCCGCTCGAACCGGCGCTGCGCACCCTGTGGCCCTCGGTGCTCCCCGCCCGTGAGGTGCCGGCGGCCTTCGCCGTCGATGCCGCCGCCCAGGAGCTCGTGTTCGTCCTGGGCCCGCTCGTCGTCCTGCTCGCCCAGGGGTTCGGTGCTGGCGGTGGTTTGCTCGCCGCGGCCGTGGTCGGTGTCGCCGGCACCGTGTGGTTCACCGCGTCCCGGGTCTCCCGCGAGTGGGTCCCGGTCCGCGAGGAGCGGCACTGGCTGGGGCCGCTGCGGTCGCCACGGTTGTGCGTCCTCTACGTCGCGGTGCTCCTCGTCGGTCTCACCATCGGTGTCCCCGCCGTCGCGCTCGTCGCCTACGCCGAGTCGGTCTCGGCGCCCGGCTGGGCGTCGTGGCTGGTCGCGGCGAACGCCCTCGGCGCCCTCGCCGGCGGCCTCGCCTACAGCGGCCGGGCCCCGCACCGGGATCCGTTGCGAGACCTCCCGCTCGGGCTGCTCACCCTCGTCGTGACGTATGCCGCCCTGGCCTGGAAGCCCGGGGAGCCGCCGGTGATGGCGGTGCTCACCGTCCTCAGCGGACTGGGTCTGCCCCTCACCCTCACCTGCGTCTTCCAGGTCGTCGACCGGCTCGCCCCGGCCGGTACGACGACCGAGGCGTTCGCGTGGTTGATCAGTGCGTTCCTGGCAGGCAGCTCGGTCGGTGCGTTCGCCGCCGGAGCGCTCTCGGACGGCGGATCGATCGGCGCCGCCTTCCTCGTCGCGGCCGCCGCGTCCCTGGCCGCCCTCGCGGTGGCGGTCCCGCTCCTGCGGGGGGTGGCCGCAGACCCGGGAGCCCGGGCCGTGTCGGTCAGAGGTGCTTCAGGGCCTCACGCCGGCTGAGAGCAGAAAGGCGCTCGCCGTACTCGTCGACCACGGCCCGCACCCAGTCCGGGTCCGTGCGCGCGTGCTGGCGCAGTGCCCAGCCGATCGCCTTGCGGAGCCAGAAGCTGGTGTCGTCGAGGTTGGCCTCGATCACCGCACGCAGCAGGCCGAGGTCGGTCTTCTCCCGGAACGTCAGCTGGCTGATGACCGCGGTGCGGCGCAGCCACAGGTCGTCGTCCTGCGACCAGTCCAGGACCACCGGGGTGACCTCCTCGCGGTGGGACAGCAGGATCGGCCCGACCCGCTGGCTGGCGACCTCGTCGACGTGGTCCCACCAGGCGCCCGTGGTGACGAGGTGGCGGTAGAGCTCGAGGGTGTCCGGGTCCTGCCACCGGCGGTAGGCGCGGTGGCCGGTGAGGGCCGTCGCGGCATACCGCTCCTCGCGGTGGGTGGCGCCGTCCCAGAGCTCGCGGACCGCGGCCTCCCACTCCCTCCGGTCGGGGAGCTGGAGGGCCGGGTCGGCGAGCAGGGGACGCAGCAGGGCCTTGAGCTCCGGCGCGGTGATGCCGCGGTAGGGCATCGCCGACTTCATGTAGGCCTGCTGCGCGGCGGCGCGGCCGGGGTCACCCGCCCGGGCGAGCTCGGACCGCACCGCCGCGACGACGGGGGCGGTGGTCACCGCTCCACGGTAGGCGCGACCTCGGACAGCTCGGGGGAGTGGGCGTCGCCGCCCCCGTGGACCTCGGTGGCGGGGGTGCGGACGAAGAACGCGATGACGACCGCGACCACCGCGAGCACGGCCCCGACACCGAACCCCCACTGCGCGCCGGTGGCCAGGGCCGTCGTCCCGGAGGCGCCGTCGGCAGCCGCGGCGGCGGTGCGGCCGGCCATCACGCTGATGACCACCGCGGTGCCGGCAGCCGCGGCGACCTGCTGGAGCGAGCCCAGCACCGCGCTGCCGTGGGCGTACAGGTGGGGCGGGAGGACCGACAGCCCGGAGGTGAACACCGGCGTGAAGATCATCGCCAGGGCCGCGCTCAGCACCACGTGGTCCGCGAGCACGAGGACGGCGGGGGTGTCGACACCGACCTGCGTCAACGCCACGAGGCAGAGCGCCATGACGACGGTGCCGGGGACGACGAGGCGCGTTGCGCCGTAACGGTCGTAGGCCCGACCGACCACCGGACCGAGCAGGCCCATCGTCAGCCCGCCGGGCATGAGGAGCAGGCCGGTGGTCAGCGTCGAGAGGCCCTTGACGTCCTGGAGGTAGAGCGGCAGCAGGATCATCGCGCCCATGAGGGCCATGAAGGACACGCACATCAGGCCGAGGGCGATGGCGAACGGGGCGAAGGTCAGGGTGCGCAGGTCGAGCAGCGGCCCGGGGCCCCGCTGCAGGCGCACCTGGCGTCGGGCGAACGCGGCCAGGGAGACGACGCCGATCGCCGTGGTGAGCGCGGGCGGGATCGCCGCGGTGCTGTGCGACCCCTCGCCGAGGCCACTCAGGCCGTAGACCAGGGCGCCGAAGCCCACGGCGGACAGGGCCACGCTCAGGCCGTCGATGCGGGACGGCTGCGGCTCGGCGATGTTGACGAGCTCGCGCAGCCCGAGGACGGTGATGAGGCCGGCGACCGGCAGGACGACGGCGAAGATGAGCCGCCACGACCCGAGCTGCAGCAGGACGCCCGACACGGCCGGGCCGAGGGCCGGCGCGACCGACATGACGAGGGTGACGTTGCCCATGACCTTGCCGCGGTCCTGGGGGGCCACGAGGGTCAGCATCGTCGTCATGAGCAGCGGCATCATCACGGCGGTGCCGCTGGCCTGGATCACCCTGGCGCCCAACAGGATCGAGAACGTCGGTGCCACCGCGGCGAGCGCGGTCCCGGTGAGGAACAGGCCCATCGCCAGCGTGTAGGCGCTGCGCGTGGTGACCCGCTGGAGGAACCAGCCGGTGACCGGGATGACGACGGCCATGGTCAGCATGAACGCCGTGGACAACCACTGCGCGCTCGTCGCCGGGACCGCGAAGTCGCGCATCAGGCGGGGGATCGCGTTGACCATGATCGTCTCGTTGAGGATGACGATGAACGTCGCGAGCACGAGGATCCGCAGGACCGCGGTGGTGTTGACGGCTGGTCGGCCGCCGGGCTCGACGGTGGTGTCCGGGCCGCTCAGGGCGGTGGCTTCAGTCATGGGAGGTCCTTCGTGTTCCGTCGTGGTCGCTGGGTTCGTGGGGGTAGACCGGAGTGCTCCCCAGAACTCATCGCGCCACGATAGGACGGCGGTTGCTCGGCGCCCCAGTGGTTATTCCTGCCGGGTGTGCCGGGCAAACCCCCGTGTCGCCACCGGGTCAGTCAGGGCGTGGACGGGCCCTCACTCAGGCGGTCAGGCCGCGCCATACCTCGCCTGGGCCCGGGCCCGCGCCTTGACGGCCTCGGTCTCGCGGTCCTTGGGCGGCGCCGTCGTGGTGAGGTGCTGGAGCAGGTGCGCGGTGGCGTGCGCGATCTCCTCCACGGCCTCGTCGAACGCGGCCTGGTTGGCCTGGCTGGGTTTGGTGCTGCCGCTCACCTTGCGGACGTACTGGAGGGCCGCGGCGCGGACCTCGTCGGACGTCGCCGGGGGCTCGAAGTTGTGCAGCTGGCGGATGTTTCGGCACATGGCGGCAGGCTACGTCCGGCATGCCGCGGAGCGCAGCCCCCGGACGGGTCCGGTGGCGCGGAAGTCAAGCCCTGTGCACCTGCCGGACATCTGACGGACACGCCCGGAAGTTTCTGCGGTCCACACCCCGTGGACGACGTCCGTGCAGGTCAGGGGCGTGTGCGAAACGCTGCGTCGCGGAAATCCACAGGGTTATCCCCCGACTGTGCACAAGCACCCCGGGAGTTGCGCACACGTTGTCCACACCCTCTCCACAGGGCCGGTTTGAGTGTGCGGTGAACGCCACCCTACGGTGAGGCGGTCGCGGTCCGGAAGGGTCCGTCGAGCGCGTCGGCAGGTGTTGTCGGCGGCCCGTGGTCTACTCGAACCACACCGGTGTTCTTCGTTCTCGTTCGTGGTTCAGGGAGTTGGCAGAGTGTCTCTTGCGGAGCTGAGCACCAGCGCCTTCAGCGCAGGCGGCGACGGGCCACCGCAGTCCGACGACCGGGTGCCCCCGCAGGACCTGCACGCCGAGCAGTCGGTCCTCGGCGGCATGCTCCTGTCCAAGGACGCCATCGCCGACTGCGTCGAGGGGCTCCGCGGCACGGACTTCTACCGTCCCGCCCACGAGCTGATCTACGACGCGATCCTCGACCTCTACGGCCGGGGTGAGCCGGCCGACGCCATCACCGTCTCCGACGAGCTGACCAAGCGCGGCGACCTGCAGCGGATCGGCGGGCAGGCCTACCTGCACACCCTGATCCAGGCCGTCCCCACCGCCGCCAACGCCGGCTACTACGCCGAGATCGTCAGCGAGCGGGCGGTGCTGCGCCGGCTGGTCGAAGCGGGCACGCGGATCGTGCAGCTCGGGTACCAGCAGGGCAACGGCGACGTCGAGGACATCGTCAACGCCGCGCAGGCCGAGGTCTACGCCGTGGCCGACAAGCGTGGCGGTGAGGACTACGTCGCCCTCGGTGACGTCCTCGAGGACACCCTCAACGAGATCGAGGTCGCCGCCGGGCGCGACGCCAGCGAGATGATCGGCGTGCCCACCGGGTTCATCGAGCTCGACGAGCTGACCCACGGCCTGCACCCGGGCCAGATGATCGTCCTGGCCGCCCGACCCGCCGTCGGAAAGTCGACGATGGGCCTGGACATCGCGCGCTCGGCTGCCATCAAGCACAAGCAGGCCACCGCCATCTTCTCCCTGGAGATGAGCCGCAGCGAGATCACCATGCGCTGCCTGTCGGCCGAGGCGCAGATCCAGCTGCAGGACCTGCGCAAGGGCACCATCGGCGACGCCGGCTGGAAGAAGCTGGCACGCATCATGGGCCAGATCTCCGACTCGCCGCTGTTCATCGACGACTCACCCAACATGTCGCTCATGGAGATCCGCGCGAAGTGCCGCCGGCTCAAGCAGCAGCACAACCTCAAGCTAGTCGTGATCGACTACCTCCAGCTGATGAGCTCGGGCAAGAAGGTCGAGTCGCGTCAGCAGGAGGTCTCCGAGTTCTCCCGTGCGCTCAAGCTGCTCGCGAAGGAGCTCGAGGTCCCGGTGATCGCGATCTCGCAGCTGAACCGTGGTTCGGAGCAGCGCGCCGACAAGCGGCCCGCGATGTCGGACCTGCGTGAGTCCGGCTCCATCGAGCAGGACGCCGACATGGTCATCCTGCTGCACCGCGAGCCCAAGCTCGAGGGCCGTGAGGGCGAGGTCGACGTGATCGTGGCCAAGCACCGAAACGGTCCGACCAAGGACATGGTGCTGGCGTTCCAGGGTCACTACGCCCGGTTCGCCAACATGGCCCAGAACTTCTAGTCCTCGGCGGGACCCGCGGTCGGCGGGAATGAACCGCGGTGAGGTGTGGTTGAACATTCAACAACCTACATCACCACCCCCGAAGGAACCTCCCATGGCCCTGTTCTCCCGCAAGTCCTCCACCGCCGTCATCGACGCCCCCGCCGCCTCCACCCCCGACTCGCAGCTGCTCGACGACATCTCCGGCGCGTACGCCCTGGACCCCACCCACAGCCGGATCGGCTTCTCCGCCCGCCACGCCATGGTCACCAAGGTCCGCGGCCAGTTCGACCAGTTCGAGGGCACTGCGGTCATCGACACCGCCGTCCCGGCCAACTCCAAGGTCGACGTCACGATCAAGGCCGCCAGCGTCACCACCGGCCAGGAGCAGCGCGACGGTCACCTCAAGACGGCCGACTTCTTCGACGTCGAGAAGCACGAGAACCTCACGTTCACCAGCACCGACGTCGCCCGTGACGGCGCCGAGTGGTCCATCACCGGCGACCTCACGATCAACGACGTGACGCGCCCCGTCACCATCGTCTTCGAGGAGACCGGCTCGGCCAAGGACCCCTACGGCAACGTGCGCGTGGGCTTCGAGGGCTCGACCACGATCAACCGCTCCGACTGGGGCCTGTCCTTCAACGCCGCCCTCGAGACCGGTGGCGTCCTCGTCTCGGAGAAGGTCGCGCTGGAGTTCGACATCTCCGCGATCGCTGCCTGACCTCTCCACCCAGAACCCACCTCGAACCCATGACGGGCTCGGACGCACCGCTTCCTGTGGCGTGCGTCCGGGCCCGTCGCGGTATGGCGCCACGGGTCACCCGCGTGCGGCGCCGCTCGTCCGCGGCTCCGCGGCCGACGGTGGGTGGACTCAGCTCCCGTGGAAGCCGTGTTCCGTTGCATAGCTCTCGAGCTCGGGCAGCAACCGGGACGGGATCTGCGTCATGACCTTCCTGCCGCTGGTGGTGCGGAGGGTCACGATCTCGGGGGACGCCAGCCCGCCGGTGGTGCTGGCGAACGAGTCGATCTCTCCCCAGGAGACCTGGCGCCACCGCCATCCGGAGCGGATCCTGAGCCCCGACGCCTCGACGACGGTTCGTGAGTGCAGGAGCGAGGTGAACAGGAGCATCCAGGTCAGCACGGCCAGCATCTCGGCGAGCAGCCACCAGGGGTGGCCGCCCCGGTGAAAACCCCAGGCCGCTCCGGCCGCGAGAACGATGGCCGAGACGCAGAGGAGGGTCAGGGCGATCTGCAGCACGCGTCGAGGCAGCTGGTGCGTCCCGACGGCGTCGCGGCGTTCGGCCAAGCTCATGCTGACGACTCGTTCCGCTCGGCGGCATACGCCTCGAGAACGCCCAGAAGCTCTACGGGAACGTCCGTGGCGAGGGACCGGTCCCTGGCCCAGTGGATGTGCACCACGCGCGGCTGCAGGGGCAAGGACTTCCCCGTGGACATGCGCTCGAGCTGCTCCCAGGAGACTCCGACCCAGCGGTAGGCGCGCCAGGCGCGCACACCGTCCGTGTCCACCACGGTCTGGTTGCGACGAGCGACGAAGAAGAGCCCGATCCAGAACACGCCGGACAGCGACCACGCGATCACGGAGAACCGGTTGTCGGTCCTGATTCCCGTGGCGATCGAGATGCCGGCGGTGAACACTCCGAGGGCCGCCGAGACCGCCAGCCAGTTCGGCTTGAGGCGGTACTCGCCCAGCGCGGACCCGTGGTCGACCGACCCCGTCACCCTGGTCCCCTGCGAGCACCCAACGTCCATCCCCCTGTCACCCGCGCTGTTCCAGCAAACCGGATCGACCGCATTCGCGCATCCGCTGGATCACGTAGCCGGCACGGCCGGCCGTCACCTTCCGCGACTGCGACGGTGACGGCCGGTCCGGTGATGACTCAGGTGGTGACCTTGTCGACCAGGCGCGCCAGCTCGGCGACGTCACGGTCCTCGTCCACCGCGGCGGGCAGCGTCGCCGCGAGCTCACGCAGGTCGGAGGCGGAGGTCCACTGCGACCACGGGCCCTCCATGAGCCGGTCCGTCAGCAGCGCGACGACGAGGTCCTGCCGCAGCCGGAGAGAAGCCTGGTCGACGGTGTCGGCGCACTCGCTGTCGCGCAGGGACCCGGTGCGCTCGACAGGTCGCTCGCTCGCGTCGAGGTACCGGACCGTCGCCTTGACGAACGCCGCGTTCCGCACGCCGCCGCGCAGCTCCACGTCGTACAACGCCGTGGTGGTGTGGCCGGCGAACACCTCGCCGCCGTCGACCGCGTCGTTGCGGAAGTTCTCGTCAGCGACGGCGCGGTTCTCGTATCCCAGCAGCCGGTACCCCTTGACCGCCTGCGGGTCGAACTCGACCTGGGCCTTCGCGTTCTTGGCCGCGACCACGAGCGATCCGGTCAGGCCGGTGGCGAACACCCGTTGCGCCTCGGCGGCCGTGTCCACGTAGACGTGCCAGCCGTCACCGCGATCGGCGAGCTGCTCGAGCAGCTGGTCGTTGTAGTCCTGGATGCCGACCCCGACCGAGATGAGGCTGGTGCCGGCGCGTGCCTGCGTGCTGATGCGCTCGAGGATCCCGCTGGCGCTGGTGTCGCCGACGTTGGCCACGCCGTCACTGACGAGGACGACGCGGGACATCCGGCCCTCGGTGTGCATCGAGCGGGCCAGGTCGTACCCCAGCGTGAGCCCGGCCGCCGCGTTGGTGCTGGCGTCGGGGTACAGCCCATCGATGGCCCGGTCGATGGCGTCCCGGTTGGAGGCGGGTGTCGGAGCGAGGGCAACGGCAGCCCGGGTCGAATAGCACACCATGGCAACGCGATCCGTGGCTCCCAGTGCCGCGGTGGCGGTCCTCAGGACGACCTTCGTCGTCTCCATCTTGCCCGCCTCGTCCATCGATCCGGAGCAGTCCACGACGAGGACGAGGTCAACGTCCGGGCGTGATTCGGGGCGAGGGCTGCTGATCCCGACCCGGACGAGGCGGTGGCCGTCGCGGAACGGCAGCGCGGCGGCGTCGATGCTGATGCCGAGTCCGTCGCGAGGCGCTTCGTAGCCCTGCTGGAAGTAGTTCACGAACTCCTCGGTGCGCACCTCGCCGGGGACCACCCGGCTGCCCTGGTTCACCGCGTCGCGGAAGCGGGTGTACGACCCGGTGTCGATGTCGAGCGCGAACGTGGACAGCGCGTCGGTCGCCGGGTCGGTCATCCGGAAGTCGTGGCTGGGCGCCATGTCCGGGAGGGGGAGCGGCTGCCCCGTCTGGGACTCGCGGGCTCCGTTCGGGCCGGGTTGGACCGACTGGACGCCGCTCCGGTCGCTCCCGCCGCCGCCCCCGCAGGCGGTCACGGTCAGGGCGACCAGTGCCGCCGCGGCAGCATACGAGTAGTGCCTGCGGTGCTTCGTTGCTCCCATGGTGTTCCCCCTGCGTCGTCCCCCGGATGTGCGTGGGACCGAAGGTAGGAGGGCAGGGTCCGCGCGGCAGTGGTGGTTATCGGGACGTGACCGGACCGATGACGGTTCGTGTCCGCTGAGATCCTCACGTGACCGGCGGGAGACCGGTGCGTGACCATCCGGTCGTGGCACGACCGTCGTCGACGCGTTCGCGGCGAGGTCAGCCGGCGGTCGGCGGCCGGTCCGCGGGCGGGGCGCCGAGGCTGTCCGGGTGCCGAGGTGTTGGGCGAGTGCCGTCCGCGGACGCCTTCGACGCGCCATACTGACCGCGGTCACGTGGTCGAGCGCCACGGGAGCCGGATGCTCCGGACCGTGCAGGGGCCGGCCCCGCCAGGGGGCCGGGCACACGTCACCAGTGGGGGAACCATGGACTTCAAGACCTCTGTCAGCACCGTGCTTCGCAAGTACGTGGTGTTCAGCGGGCGCGCCCGTCGCAGCGAGTACTGGTGGTACGTCCTGTTCGAGGTGATCGTCTCGGCGGTAGCCCGGCTGCTCGACTCGGGGCTGTTCGACACCAAGAGCGGGTCGACCGGACCGATCGCCCTCATCGTGGCCCTCGGCCTGTTCCTCCCGTCGCTGGCCGTGACCGTCCGTCGCCTGCACGACGGCGGCCGCAGCGGTTGGTGGATCCTCATCGGCCTGATCCCGCTCATCGGTGCCGTCGTCCTGATCGTCTTCCTCGTCAAGGACAGCGTCCCGGACAACGAGCACGGGCCGTCGCCGAAGGGTTCCACCCCGGCCGGCTTCTACGGCGCGGGTCCCGAGGCTCCGCGGCCCGCCGTCTGACCTGACCGCCGGCGGAGGTCGTCCTCCGCGGTGGGCCCTGCGTGTTCACGCAGGGACCACCGCTCGGCGGTGGGTGTCAGTCCAGCGGTTCGATGCGGTGGATGTTGGTCCAGCCGGTCCACCCGTGGTGCTCGAGCCGGTCGAGGATCCGCCGGGCGCCGGGGACGGAGGACAGGAAGACCGCGTCCAGCAGGCTGGCCAGGTCGGCGGGCAGGGCCTCCTCGTCCCAGCTGGTCGCCGGCACCGCCTCGAACTGGGCGGCGAGGCGGTCCCCGACGGTGTCCAGCCGAGGGTCGTCGGCGGGCCACTGCACGATCTCGGCGAGCTCGCGGTACAGCTGGGTGACGTTCGGGTCCTCGAGCTGCTGGCTCTTGACGTCCATGTAGTAAGGCATTCGGTCCGGCAGCTGGGCAGCCACGAGGATCCAGGCGTCCCGCTCGGCCTCCACCATGAGCTCGGAGACGCCCACGCCGCGGAGCCGGTCCAGGTACGCGACGACCTCCGGCGGGAGCGCCAGGCTGTCGCCGGCCGCGAGCTTGGCGATCCGCTCACGATGGTGCTGGCGCTCGCGGATCTCGGCGCGCAGGCGGCGGTCGATGTCCTCGACCGCCGCCGCGAACTCCGACTCCCCGGCGTCGAGCAGCTCGTGCACCCGTGACAGCGGTACCCCGGCCTCGGCGAGCGTGCGGATCCGCACGAGCTCGACGACCGCCGCCGCGTCGTACCGGCGGTAGCCGGAGTGGTCGCGTTCGGGCTCGGGGAGCAGCCCCTTGGCGTGGTAGTGACGGACCGTGCGCACGGACACCCCGGCGTACGACGCGATCTGGCTGATGGTCAGCATGGGTTCATTGTGCGAGGTTCGCAGGTGCTCACGCGGGCTTCCCTCCCGGTATGGCGCGTGGTCAGGCGACCTTGGCGTGGTCAGGCGACCTTGGCGCGGTAGGTGCGCATGGCGAGCAGGTACGCGACGACGAGCAGCCCGACGCACCAGGCCAGCGCGACCCACACGTCGCTGCCCACCGGCTGCTCGGCGAACAGGCGACGGATCGTGTCCACGATCGAGGTGACCGGCTGGTGCTCGGCGAACCAGCGCACCGGTCCCGGCATCCCGGCGGTGGGGACGAAGGCAGAGCTGATGAAGGGCAGGAAGATCAGCGGGTAGGAGAACCCGCTCACCCCGTCGACCGACCTGGCCGTGAGGCCGGGGATCACGGCGAGCCAGGTCAGGGCCAGGGTGAACAGGACCATGATGGCGAGCACGCCGAGCCAGGCGAGAACCCCTGCGCCGGAACGGAATCCCATCACGAGGGCGACGGCGACGACGAGCACGAGCGAGGTCAGGTTCGCCACCACGGAGGTGAGCACGTGGCTCCACAGCACGGCCGACCGCGCGATCGGCATGGACTGGAAGCGCTCGACGATCCCGCCCGACACGTCGGTGAACAGGCGGAACGCGGTGTACGCGATCCCTGACGCGACGGTGACGAGCAGGATGCCCGGCAGGAGGTAGTCGACGTAGCTCTGGTCGCCGACGTCGATCGCACCGCCGAAGACGTAGACGAACAGCAGCAGCATCGCGATCGGGGTGATCGCCGTCGTGATGATGGTGTCTGGGCTGCGCAGGACGTGGCGCAGGGACCGCTTGAGCAGCACGGTCGTGTCGTGGCCGACGGTGGTCATCGGGTGGCTCCTTCGTGGTGGGCGCCGCCGTGGCCGACGATCGCGAGGAAGATGTCTTCGAGGGTGGGCTGCTTCTCGACGTACTCGACCGTGGTCGGCGGGAGCAGCTGCTTGAGGTCGGCGAGCGTGCCGTCGGCGATGATGCGGCCCTCGTGCAGCACCGCGATGCGGTCCGCGAGCTGCTCGGCCTCGTCCAGGTACTGGGTGGTCAGCAGCACGGTCGTGCCCCGCCCTGCGAGCTCGCGGACGGTCGCCCAGACCTCGAGCCGCGACTGGGGGTCGAGGCCGGTGGTCGGTTCGTCGAGGAACAGCACCGGCGGGTCACCGATGAGGCTCATCGCGATGTCGAGGCGTCGCCGCATGCCGCCCGAGTACGTGGCCACCCGCTTCCCGCCCGCGTCGGTCAGGTCGAACCTCGCGAGCAGGCCGTCGGCGACGGCGCCCGGTGCAGGCTGCCGCCGCAGCTCGGCGATGAGGACGAGGTTCTCCCGACCGGTGAGGACCTCGTCGACGGCCGCGAACTGCCCGGTGAGGCTGATCGAGGCGCGGACCTCCTGGGGCTGCGCTGCCACGTCGTACCCGTTGACGGTGGCGGTCCCGCCGTCCGGGCGCAGGAGGGTGGAGAGGATCTTCACCGCGGTGGTCTTGCCAGCCCCGTTGGAACCGAGGAGGGCGTGGATGCTCCCGGCACCGACCCGGAGGTCGACGCCGTTGAGCACGTCGTGGTCGCCGTAGGACTTGGTGAGCCCCACGATCTCGATGGCGTGTGTCGTGGTCATGCCACGAGGGTGCAACCCTGACGCTGCGTCAAGGTCAAGCCCCCGTTCTGGGGAGGCCTTGCGGCGCCCGGTCCGGGTGCCGGGTCAGGCCCAGATCGCTGCCGGTATGCCGTCGCTGAAGACCTCGGGCGGGTCCGGGAGCGGGGTGGCCAGGTTCGCGGCCCTACGCGCTGCGGTCCACGCGACGGCGCAGGCGTCGAGGACGTCGTCGGCGGCATACCCGGGTCCGGACAGGACCGAGGGCGAGGCGAGCCCGGCCGCGGACAGGGCGGCGAGCCGGGCCCGGCGTCCCTCGTCGGTCTTCTTGTTGTCGAGCAGGGGGGCTCCCGCCATCGTCGCGTAGGACAGCTCCGGATGGACCTCGAGCACCATGACGGTGGGTCGGCTGCGGAGCCAGGTGTCGACCTCGAGGATCTTGGGCCGCAGCGCGAAGGCCTGCGCGCCCACACCCTGGCCGGACAGCGACCGGTTCACCGTGTCGGCCTCGGATCGCGACCCGGCCGCGTAGGCGGCCCTGGTCAGCGTGGTGAACACCGAGGAGGCCTTGCCCTTCAACACCTTGCGGGCCAACGCATCAGCCTGACGGGTGCTGTCGTCGGGCAACCCGATGGGGATGTCGATGCCGACGACCTGGATGCCCAGCGACTGCCGCACCGTCTCGACGAGACCAGCGATCGTCCCGGCGACCGCGATGCGGGGACGGGGCGCGCCCGGCTCGAGGATCGCGCCGACCCACCCGGCCGTGCAGGCGTCGACGCCCAGGACCGGGACGGTGACCTCCAGTGGTGGCAACGGGGTCGGCCCCGTGGGTGGTGCGACCGGGGCAGCATCGTCTGCGGGAGGAGCGAGCTCCACGCCGAGGTGTCGAGCGAGGCGCTGCAACGAGGACCCCGTGGCGGCGAGGGCGGCGGCCACCCGGGATTCGTCGCCGATGGCGACGCCGTCCCGTAGCGCCCCGGCCTGCTCGAGCAGCTGGTCGGCCAGGCGGCGCGCCTCGTCCCGGTTCGTCATCGCAGCCTCGCCAGCCCGAGCCAGTCGGCGAGGGCGTCGATCTCGGCCTCCACCGCCGTCGTCATCTCGTCGGTGAACGTCACGTCCTGGTGGACCGCGTGCACCTCGAGGATGCCTTCCTTGCGTTCGGCCTTGGCGTCGAGCTTGCCGATCAGCCTGTCCCCGAACAGGATCGGCAGCGCGTAGTAGCCCCAACGCCGCTTCGAGGCCGGCTTGTAGACCTCGAGGACGTACTCGAAGCCGAACAGGTCCTGCGCCCTCGACCGGTCGTAGACCAGTCGGTCGTACGGCGACAGCAGGGCCGCCCGTCCACGGAACGGCGTCGTCTCGTCGCGTTCCAGCGCCACGGGGTCGACCCGCCACCGTCCGTCGACTCCGTCGACCGTCACGGCGAGACCCGCCTCACCGACGTCGACCGGCTCGCTGGGCATCTTCGTCCCCTTGGCCCTCGCGATGCCGAGGGAGGTCAGGCGGCGCTCGTCTCGATGGCGCCTCGCCTCGTCCACGGTCATCGCCGGCTGGTCCGGGTAGACGCGCTCAGCGAGGTCGAAGACCCGCTGCCGTCCCCTCCGGCCGCTGACCGCCACCTCGGCCCGCATGACGAGGAACTCCAGCATCTGCGTCACGTTGCGGTCGTTGGTCCACCCCGACGACGGCCACGACACCAGGCTCGTGTCGGGGATCTCCTTGGACAGCAGGGGCCCGTGGTCCTCGAGCCGGTTGAGCACGTCCTGCCGGAACGGGTCGTTGGCCCGCAGCCATCCCCGGGCCTGTTCCCAGTCCCGTGGCCAGTCCTCGGCGCCGGCGAGGTGCGCGGGCAGGTCCTCGACAGGGCGGACCATGCCGTTGAACTCCACCAGCGTCCGCGTCTCGAGCGCCTGCTGCAGGTCCGCCGAGCGGTAGGCCGCCCCGAGCCGGCTCCAGAGCACGAGCTCGGCACTCGGGGCGATCGGTGCCGCGGGGTCGATCTGCAGGAGGCTCAGCTGCTGCACGACCTCGACGAGGTCACCGGGTCGGGGGAGGTCGAGCATCTGGGCGCGCACGGCGATCCGACGCGCCTGCGCCCGGTCGATCTGGAGGTCCCCCACACCGGCGAGGGTAGCGACCCCTGCCGAGCGCGCGGTGCCCGTCGTCTCAGCCGGCCTCGCGGGAGCCGGCACCCACGGTCTCTCGCGCACGCGCCATACGGCGCTCGCGCAGGCGGCGGGCCACGAGCCAGACGAGGACGACGAGGACGATCGCGACGACGGCCTTGCTCACGGGGGCGAGGTAGCGCTCCACGGCCGCGTAGTCGTCGCCGAGGCGGTAGCCCGCGTAGATGAAGACGGCGTTCCAGACCCCGCTGCCGAGGGCGGTGAGCAGGCTGAACCGCAGGAACGACATCCGCGTGAGCCCGGCCGGCACCGAGACCACCGAGCGGACGAAGGGGATGCAGCGGCCCACGAGCACGACGACCTCGCCGCGTGCCTCGAAGAACCGTTGACCGCGGTCGAGGTCGCGCTGGCCGAAGAGGAGGAACCACGGCCTGCCCGCGAGGTGGTGCAGGCGTTCGTAGCTCAGGGCTACGCCGAGCCAGTAGAGGACGTAGGCGCCGAGCAGCGACCCGACGGTGGCGGCAGCCCACGCGAGGTAGGGGTTGAGATGACCCGCCGCGGCGGCGAACCCGGCGAACGGCAGCACGACCTCGGACGGGATCGGGGGGATGACGGTCTCGAGCAGGATCAGCAGGCCGACCCCCAGCTCACCGATCTGGTTGATGAGCTCGACGATGCGGTCGGTCACGTCAGCGCCCGCGCCGCGACCGTCCAGAGCGACACGCTGAACCGGCCGGCGTCGTCCGTCCACCACCCGGCGGCGTCGAACCCGGCCGCCTCGAACTCCGCAGCCAGGCGCTCGCGGGTGAACTTGGCCGAGATCTCGGTGCGCAGCTGCTCGCCTGCCGCGAAGTCCACCTCGAGGTCGAGGTCGGCGATCCGGACGTGCACGTCGCGCACTGCCTCGAGACGCATCTCGATCCAGGCGTTCTCGGCATCCCACACGGCGACGTGGCGGAAGTCCCGGGGGTCGAAGTCGGCGCCGAGGCGACCGTTGACCACCTCGAGGACGTTGAGGTTGAACGCCGCCGTCACCCCGGCGGCGTCGTCGTACGCCGGCACGAGCACGTCGGGCGACTTCACCAGGTCGGCACCGAGCAGGAACGCGTCGCCCGGCTCCAGCGCCCCGTGCAGGGTGGCGAGGAACCGTTGCCGCTGCTGCGGGTTCTGGTTGCCGATGGTGCCACCCAGGAAGATCACCAAGCGGCCACCGGTGCGGTCGCCCTCGTCGACGGCCAGGGCCTCGGCCAGGCCGTGCTCGAAGTCGGCCCTCACCGACTCGAGCTCGAGCGCGGGGTACCGCAGGGCCAGGTCCTCGGCAGCGGCGCGCAGGGCGCTCTCGCTGACGTCGATCGCCCGGTATGCCGCCTGCTCGCCGTCCGGGGTGGAGGCCAGCACGGCCTCGATGAGGGCCCGCGTCTTCTCCGAGGAGCCGGAGCCCAGCTCGATGAGGTGGTGGCTCCCCGCAGCGGACACGATCTCCGGGGCGCGGGCCATGAGGATCTCCCGCTCCACGGCGAAGGGGTAGTACTCCGGCAGCCGGGTGATCTCCTCGTAGAGCTCGCTGCCGACCTTGTCGTAGAACCATTTCGGCGGCAGCGTCTTGGGGCTGCTGGTCAACCCGGAGCGGACGTCCTCGCTCAGGCTGCGCTCGCTGAAGTCCTCGGGCAGGTGGTCGCGGTGTCGCTGGGCCATCGGCTCGCTCTCGTCGTCAGCCCCGGTGGTGGGGTCGGCTGGGCCGTCCCGACGCTACCCACGGGCGGCGACATCGGCCTCTCGACAGCCAACGCCCGCCCACCGCGACGGGTTCCGATGCGGGCGCCATACCTGAGTGAGCGCGAACTGTCGGAACAGACGGAGCATTCCGACACTTCGCGCTCATCGAGAGTGGAGCGTGGGTGTGGGCGCGGGGACGTGCCCGGTCCGAGCCGCCGGGCCGAGCTGCCGAGCCGCCGAGCCGCTCAGAAGGTGAACCGCACGCCCGTGAGCTCCTCGCTGCGCCCCCACAGCAGGCCGGACAGCGTCTCGTCGCGCGCCCACTGGCTGCGCCGGGCCTCACCCACCGGGCCGCGGGTCTCGCGGAACCCGGTCGGGCCCGAGTAGGACCCTGGCCCGGCCACGGTCGCCGCGTAGAGGATCCCTTCGGCGCCCTTGTCCGGACCGGGGAACGCGAGCTTCACGCCCCACTGGGCGATCGTGCCGACCACCGGTATGGCGCCCATGCCGTCCTTGCTGGCCACGAGGTTGGTGGCGGAGACGCCGGGGTGCGCAGCCGTGGAGGTGAGCGTCGACCCGGCCGCCGTGGCGCGCCGCTGCAGCTCGGTCGCGAAGAGCAGGTTGGCGAGCTTGGAGCGGCCGTACGACGACTGCGGGTCGTAGCCCTCGCTGGGGTTGCCCTCGCAGACCATGCCGTCGCCGGCGTGGTGCGCGATCGACGAGACCGTCGTGACCCGCGGGGCCGAGGACTCGAGGAGGTGCGGCAGGAGCAGGCCGGTCAGGGCGAAGTGGCCCAGGTGGTTGGTGCCGAACTGCAGCTCGAAGCCGTCCTCGGTCTCCCGTCGCCGCGGCGGGGCCATGACTCCGGCGTTGTTGACGAGCAGGTCGAGCGGCCCGTCGAACCGGTCGGCGAACGCGTGGACCGACGCCTGGGAGGCCAGGTCGAGCGACTCGACGGTGACGCGCCCCCTCGCCCCGGTGGCGCGGATCCGTCGGGCGCCCTCCTCGCCGGAGGACGTGTTGCGGACTGCCATGACGACGTCGGCGCCGTGGCGGGCCAGCTCGCGCGCCTCGACCAGCCCGATCCCGGAGTTGGCGCCGGTGACGAGGGCGCGCCGTCCGGTGAGGTCGGGCATCTGGTCAGCGGTCCAGCGGCTCATGCGTGGCCTCTCGTGTGGGTCGGGCGGGGGGGCGGGTGGGGCGGGGTGCTGCTCACCGTGCCAGCGCACGGCGAGGTGTGGTTGTTCCCGGGCCAGTCAGCCGGCAGCGCGACGCCCCTTGCGGGCCTGGAGGTAGTCGCTGACGACGTACTCGCCGAGCCGGTCGACGCTGGGGGTGAACACCCGCCCGCCGGCTCGCCGCGCGATGGCGTCGACGAACCGCGCCAGCCCCGGGTCCTCGCCGAGCATGAACACGTTGAGCGCGGCCCCGGCCCGCCGCAGCTCGTCGACCTGGGCGACCGTGGCGCGCAGGGTCGCGTTCGTCGTCGGCCACTGGAACTCCGGTATGCCGCCGTCCCCGAGGTGCGCCGTCGGCTCGCCGTCGGTGACGACGAGCACCACCGGTTGCGCCTGCGGGTGCCGGCGCAGGTGACGGGAGGCGAGCATGAGTGCGTGCTGGAGGTTGGTGCCCTGCACCCACTCCGGCTCGGCATCGGCGAGCTGAACGGGGGTGAGGCGCCTGGCGGCGATGTTGAACCCGATGATCTGCAGCGCGTCCTGCCGGAACCGCGTCTGCACCAGGTGCGACAACGCCAGCGCCGTTTGCTTCATCGGCCCCCAACGGCCTTCGTTGACCATCGAGAACGACATGTCCACGCAGAGGGCGACCGCCGCCGTGGTGCGGCGCTCGGTCTCGACCACCTCGAAGTCGGCCACGTCGAGGCTCACCTGGCCCGGCTGGATACCGGTGCGGCGCAAGGCGTTCGCGACCGTGCGCGGGACGTCGAGCGGCTGCTCGTCGCCGAACTCCCAGGCCCTCGTCAGGCCGGTGGGTTCGTCGGCGTGGCCGGTGCGGCGGTCGTCGTGGTCGCCGTGGCCGTCGGCGGACAGCCCCTCGAACACCTTCTTCAACGCCGTCTCCCCGAGCCGACGCACGGCGCGCGGGGTGAGCCGCAGACCGTCGTCGCCCTGGCTGACGTACCCCTGGCGCTCGAGCTCGCGCTCCAGCTGCCGCAACGCCTCGAGGTCGCGGGCGGCATCGGCGCCGAGGTGCTGCTCGAGGCGTTCGACGTCGATGTCGTCCAGGCTCGACCCGCCGTAGCCCTGGCCGATCTGCTCCATGAGTGACTCGAGGTCGGCGAGCTCGGCGACCGCCTCGACGGCCGCGCTGTAGCCCAGGGGCTCACCACCGGGGCGCATCCCGACGGGGCTGCCGCGGTCGAGCCCGGGTCGCAGGGCGCGCAGGTTGTCGCCCAGCTGTGCCATCTCCGAGGCCAGGTCGGCGTCGGCGAGGGCGTCGCTCATGAGCTGGCCGAGCTGCTCGCGCTGCTCCGGGGTGAGCGAGGCCATCATCCGGGCCGCAGCGGCCTGTCGCCGGGCGAGGGCGTCGATCAGCTCGTCGACGTCCTGCGGGTCCTCAGGGAACAGCTCGCCGTGCTTGTCCATGAACTGCCGGAACGCGTCGGTCGTGTCCTCGCCCCGGGCGTGCGAGGCGAGCAGCCGGTTGAGGTCGGCGAGCATGTCCCGGACCGCCGCCATCGCCTCCGGGTCCGGGTCGGACAGCGCCCGCGCCATCCCGGCGAACTGCGCGTCCATCACCTCGCGCTGCAGCATCTGGGCGATCGAGTCGTAGATCGCCTTCGCCTCGGGGGAGTGCCACTCGTGCGAGGCGAGCGCCCGCACCTGACCGGCCGCGTCGTCGGGCAGCGTGGCGAGGTCCATCTCGGCGAGGCGCGCGTCGTCGGTGTCCTGCCCGGCGAGGGTGTCGCGCTCGGCAGCGAGGGCCTGGTCGAGGGCCGCCCGGACCTGGTCGAGCGTGCCTGACAGGTCACCCTTGCGCCGGGCCGCGTCCCGAGCCCGCCGTATGCGGTCGGCGAGCTCGTCGAGCCCGCGTCGCCCGTCCATCCCGCGCCGCAGCAGGTCGCGCAGGGCCTCTCGGGCGGAGCCCCCCGCGAGGACGTCGCGGCCGATCTCGTCGAGGGCCTCCCGCACGTCGAACGGCGGGGCCAGCGGATCGGCCCCACCCTGCCACGGGCCGTAGCGGAACCGGTCGCCGTGGTGACCGCTGCCGGGCACGATCAGGCCCCGTAGACCGTGCGGCCGGCCACGGTGTCCTTGTCGAGGCGCCGGGTGAGGTGCAGTCCCTCGAGGACGAACTCGACAGCGGCAGCGACCTGGCCCGGGCCGGCGTCGTCGCCGTGGCCGAGCCGGTCGAGCACCTTGGACAGGCCCGGGGTGGTCCCGATCTGGGCGAGCAGGTCGGCCGCGGGGACGAGCTCGCCGGTCTCGACGACCTCGCCCTCGGCGAACCGCTCGGTGAACCCCGACAGGTCCAGGCCCTGCAGCCGTGCCCGGAACGTCTCGGCTGTCGCGAGCCGCAGGAGGTGGTCGAGCACGTCGCGCTCGCGTCCCTCCTCGCCCATCTCGAACTCCACCTTGCCGAGCAGCGTCGGCACCACGGTGGGCACGTCGCAGATCCGGGCCACGGCCTCGGACTCGCCGGAGCGAGCCGCGCGCCGCAGGGCCGAGGCGCTCACGCTCTCGGCCGCCGCGATCGAGAAGCGCGCCGAGACGCCCGACCGCTGGTCGACCGCCGAGGACTCACGCAACCCGCGGGTGAACCGCGCCAGCACCTCGACGAGGTGCTCGGGCACGTCGGCGACGGTCTCGGCCTCCTGCTGGATCAGGCGGACCTCGTCGGCGACCTCCTCCTGGTAGTGCGTGCGGATCTCGGCCCCGAAGCGGTCCTTGAGCGGGGTGATGATGCGTCCGCGGTTCGTGTAGTCCTCGGGGTTGGCGGTGGCCACGAGCAGCAGGTCGAGGGGCAGGCGCAGGGAGTACCCGCGGATCTGGATGTCCCGCTCCTCGAGGACGTTGAACATGGCCACCTGGATGCGTTCGGCGAGGTCGGGCAGCTCGTTGAGGCCGAAGATGCCGCGGTTGGCACGGGGGACGAGGCCGTAGTGGACCGTCTCGGGGTCACCGAGGGTGCGGCCCTGGGCGACCTTGACCGGGTCGACGTCGCCGACGAGGTCCCCGACGCTGGTGTCGGGCGTGGCCAGCTTCTCGGTGTAGCGCTCGTCCCGGTGCCGCCACACCACCGGGAGGTCGTCCCCGAGGTCGGCCTTGAGGTTGAGGCAGCGGGTGCACACCGGAACGGTCGGGTCGTCGTGGATCTCGCAGCCCGCGACCTCGGGGGCCCACTCGTCGAGCAGCTGGCCGAGGGTGCGCATCAGCCGGGTCTTGCCCTGGCCGCGCTCGCCGAGCAGGACGAGGTCGTGGCCGGCCAGCAGGGCGCTCTCCAGCTCGGGCAGGACGGTGTCGTCGAAGCCGACGATGCCCGGGAACGCAGTCTCCCCGGAACGCAGTCGCTCCAGCAGGTTCTCGCGGAGCTCCGCCTTCACGCTGCGGTGGGTGTAGCCGGTGGCGACGAGCTCGCCGAGGGTGCCGGGGCGTTCGGTCTGGGTCATTGCTCCACGCTACGTCCGGCCCTGCGCGACCGACACCCGTGGGGGCGTCCTGCTCAGGGACTGGTGACCCGTGGCCCGCGGCCGCCCGACGCGTTCGGCGGCGGCTCGACGAACGCGCAGAACACGTTTCCCTCGGGGTCGGCCAGGACCGTCCAGTCGGGACGCTCCTCGAGGACCCGCGCCCCGGCGGCGACGAGGGCCTCGATGCTGGGGGTGTCGACGTCCCAGTGCACGCGGTTCTTGCCCGTCCGCGGCTCGGGCACCGGCACGAACACCAGGCTCTCGAACGGCAGGGCGGCGTCCGGCCCCGCGTCGAGCCACCACCAGTCGTGCTCCTGGTCGCTGCCGACGGGGAGCCCGAGGACCTCACCCCACCAGCGCGCCATCCGGCCGGGATCCGCGCAGTCCACCACGACCTCGTACAGGCGGTAGCCGCTCAGTCGCTCCGGGGTCCGGACGAACGCGCAGAACTCACCACCCTCCGGGTCGGCCATGATCGTCCAGCCCTGCTCCCGGGTGGCCGGGACCAGGACGGTCGCACCCAGGGCCTCGAGCGCGGCCACGGACTCGGTGTCGACGTCGAGGTGCACGCGGTTCTTGACGGTCTTCGGCTCGGGCACGGTGTTGAGCCACAGGCTGTGGTGCGCCGTCTCGCCGAGCAGGACCGTCGGGTCCGTCCGGTCGGCCCGGCGCCGCAGGCCGAGGGCCGCCGTCCAGAACGCGACCTGCCGGGCCTCGTCCTGCACGTCGAGGCAGAGGTCCTTGAACCGTGCGAGCGCCATCCGCCCACCCTAGGGATCCACTGCGCCCATGAAAGTGCGCCCTGCCCATGGAACGTCATGGGCAGGGCGCACTCCGGTGGGCACAGCTCGCTGGACGGCGGAGCAGGCCCTGGTCCGGCGCCGGGTCGGTGGCGCCGGAGGTCAGGCGGCCGGGTAGTCGGTGTAGCCCTCGGCGCCGCCGCCGTAGAAGGTGTCGGGGTTCGGCTCGTTGAGCTCGATGCCCTCGCGCCAGCGCTTGGGCAGGTCGGGGTTGGCCAGGAACGGGCGGCCCACGGCGACGAGGTCACCGAGGTCGCGCTCCAGCAGGCCCTCGACGGAGTCCAGCGTCGTCACGTCACCGAAACCGGTGTTGATCATGACCGGGCCGTCGAACCGCTTGCGCAGGTCACGCAGCAGGTCGGAGTCGGGGGCGGCCAGGATGCTCAGGTAGGCCAGACCCAGGTCGGCGATGCCCGAGACGAGCGCGTCGTACGTCGCCGTGGTGTCGGCCGCGTCCTCCTCGAGGACACCCTGGATGTTGTGCGCCGGGGAGATCCGGATCCCGACGCGCTCGGCGCCGATCGCCTCGGCGACGGCGCGGGTGACCTCGATCGACAGGCGCGCACGGTTCTCGGGGGAGCCGCCGTACCCGTCGGTGCGGGTGTTGCTGCTCGGCGCGAGGAACTGGTGGAGCAGGTAGCCGTTGGCCGAGTGGACCTCGACACCGTCGGCGCCGGCGGCCACGGCCTGGCGGGCCGCGTGCACGAAGTCGGCGACGATCCCGGGGATCTCGTCGGTCTCCAGGGCCCGAGGCGTCGGCTGGTCGACCTGGCCGGTGGCGGTGACCATCTTCCCGGGCGCCGCGATCGCGCTCGGGGCCACGGACTCGAGGCCACCCTTGTTGTCGGGGTGGGCGATGCGTCCGACGTGCATGAGCTGGATGAAGATGCGACCGCCCTCGGCGTGCACGGCCTCGGTCACCTTGGCCCAGCCGGCGACCTGCTCGTCGCTGTGGATGCCGGGGGTGTCGAGGTAGCCCTGGCCGACGGCGGAGGGCTGGGTGCCCTCGGTGATGATGAGGCCGGCGCTGGCGCGCTGGCGGTAGTACTCGACGTTGAGGTCGGTGGGAACGCCACCCTCACCGGCACGGTTGCGGGTGAGCGGAGCCATCACGAAGCGCTGCGGCAGCGTCCACGGGCCGACCTGGGCGTTCTCGAATGCCTTGGACATGCAATCTCCTCGAAGTCGATCGTCAAAAGTTCAACAAAGACGGCAACCGTGGTGACCGGCGACTGATTCCCGCCGCACGGTGAACTCGCGGCGACAGGCGCCAGTCCGTGCTGCGGGCGTGCCGTACGTCACCCCGGCGGCGAGGATGGGGTCGTGCAGTCCGTCGAGCTCCTCCTGGACCCGGCCACCGATGCCGCGGTCCGCGCCGAGTGGGCGGCCCTGTCCACGGCGGGGCTGCCCAGCCAGGCCGACCACCGCGGCGAGACCAACGCGCCGCACGTCTCCGTCGCCGTCGCCGGCGCGTTCCCCGGTGCGGCGGAGGAGCTCCTGACCGCAGTGGCGGCGGGGATCCCGGTCCCCGTGCGGCTCGGCGCGCCGGTGCTGTTCGGTGGCCGCCGCGTCGTGCTGGCCCGCCTCGTCGTCACCGACCGCGCCCTGCTGGACCTCCACACCGCCGTATGGTCCGCGGTCGCCGGTGCCGCCGACCCCTCGCCCCACACCGTCCCGGGGAGGTGGGTGCCGCACGTGACGCTCGCCCGCGGCATACCCGCCGAGGAGGTGGCGACCGCGCTGGGGACGTTGGGTCGCGAGCGTGGTGGGGTGCCGGAGCTGGTGGGCGAGGCCGTGTCACTGCGGCGCTGGGACTCCGACGCCCGGCGCGCGTGGACGGTCTGACGCGACCCTGCCCGCGCGGGGATGGCACAGTGCTGGGTATGCCGCCGACCGCACCCGCCGTTGCCCCCGCCGTCCTCGACGTCGTCGCCCTCCGCGCCCAGTTCCCGGCCCTGGACGGTGGCGCCGCGCACTTCGACGGCCCCGGTGGCTCTCAGATCCCGACGGTCGTGGCCGAAGCCGTGGCGTCGACGATGACCGCCCCGATGTCGACCCGTGGCAGCGTCACGAGGGCGGAGCAGAACTCCGACTCCCACGTGCTCGCCGCCCGCTCCGCGCTCGCGGACCTGCTGGGGGCCCAGCCCGGTGGGGTGGTGTTCGGGCGGAGCATGACGGCACTGACGTTCGACCTGTCGCGCACGCTGGCCAAGGACTGGGGGCCGGGCGACGAGGTCGTCGTCAGCCGGCTCGACCACGACGCGAACATCCGTCCGTGGGTGCTCGCCGCCCAGGCTGTCGGCGCGACGGTCCGGTGGGCGGAGTTCGACCCGGAGACCGGCGAGCTGGACCCGCAGGCGTTCGCGGACGTGGTGACGGACCGGACCAGGCTGGTCGCGGTGACCGGTGCCTCCAACCTCATCGGCACCCGCCCGGACCTGCCCGCGATCGCCGGGATCGCCCACGACCACGGTGCGCTGCTGTTCGTCGACGCCGTCCATCTCGCCGCCCACGCGAGCGTCGACCTCGTCGGGTCCGGTGCCGACGTCGTGGCCTGCTCGCCCTACAAGTTCTTCGGGCCGCACTGCGGGGCGTTCGCGGCCGACCCGGCGTTCCTCGAGACCCTGCAGCCCGACAAGCTCGCGCCGTCGTCCGACGCGGTGCCCGAACGGTTCGAGCTGGGGACGCTGCCCTACGAGCTCATGGCCGGCACCGCCGCTGCGATCGACTTCATGGCCGACCTGGTGCCGGGCACCGGGTCCGACGCCTCCCGCCGGGAACGGCTGGTGCGCTCCCTGGCCGCGGTCGAGGCGCACGAGCTCGAGCTGCGCGGGCGCATCGAGGCCGCCCTGGCCGAGCTGCCCGGAGCCACCCTCTACTCCCGTGCCGCCCACCGCACCCCGACCCTGCTGGTGGGGTTCGACGGGCACGACAGCTCCGCGATCTATCGCTTCCTCGCCGACCGCGGGGTGAACGTCCCGGCCAGCAACTTCTACGCCCTAGAGGCGTCCCGGGCCCTGGGCCTCGGGGACGCGGGTGCGCTGCGGATCGGGTTGGCGTCGTACACGGACGACGACGACGTCGCCCGCCTGCTCGACGGCCTCGACGCCTGGTTCGCGCGGGCCTGACGTCGCGCCGGCCGCGGTCGCCGGCGCCAGCTCTCGCTACTCCCGGGCGAGACGGGCCTTGAGGATGGTCGCCAGCCGGTTCATCTGCTGCACGTGCGCGGAGTCGCCATCGGTCTGGACCACCGCCGGGCCCACGTGGTCGGTGATGATCGCGACGGCATAACCGTCGTAGATCCCCATCTGGCGGGTCACGGTGTCGGGGCGGAGCCAGCCACCCTTGAACGCCCCCGCGCCGATGGTGCCCAGCCCCCACCGGTGCGCGCTGATCGGACGCATGGACGAGAGCAGGTAGCTGCTCGAGGCGCGGGACACCACACGGCCGTTCGCCAGCGCGGCCATGAACCGCACCTGCTCACGGATCGTCCACTGCATCCCGCCCTGCGAGGTGTCCGGGGCGACGGTGCGGGTGTCGCCGACCGAGCGCAGGACGCCGGTGATCGCGGCGCCGGGGCTGCCGGGGATCTCGTTGCGCAGCGCCACGACCGCGTCCGCGTCGGAGGCGGTCAGGGCGGCAGAGATCCATCGGCGCTGCTGGGCGGTGGCCCTGCCGGGGTCGCCGTCGCAGACCGTGTCGAGGAAGGCCGCCACGACCAGCACCTTGGACGTCGACCAGGCCTTCCAGCTCGGGACCGAGCCCTCGACGGTGACGTCGCCCGGATCGGACAGCGGGGCGAACGCCAGGGCGTTGCGGGTGTCGCCCACCAGGCCCGCGGGTCTGGCGGGGCCGCCGGCCGTGGAACGCGACGGCGTCGGCGTGGCGGCCTCGGGGGTCGAGGGAGTGGACCGCGCGGTCTTCGTGGCCGTGGCGGTCGAGGGTCGCTTGGTCGCGGCGGTCGTGGACGTGGTCGGGCTGGCCGCGGTGGTCCCCGGTGACGTGGCGGTGGTGGCCCCCGAGGAGGCGGCGGAGCCCGTGCCGGCCGCGCGGCCGGGTGGCTGCGAGGAGCAGGCAGCCAGCAGCAGGCCGGCGACGACGATCGCGAGGGTGGGGCGCACGCTCACCGAGGGTAGCCGCCGGCCCGTCGGCCGGACCGGGTCAGCTGTCGCGGTACCGCTTCGCCGCAGCTGCACGGTCGGCGAGCACGGAGGCGTCCACGGGCGCCGGCCCCTTCGACCAGTCGGTGGGGTCCGCGGCATACATCACGGCGTAGGCCGCGGTGTCGCGCTGCGTGCGCCAGCCCTCGGCGAGGGGGCCGAGGTCCAGGGTGTCGTAGCCGATCTCGTCGAACAGCCGCGTCACGGTGGCCTTGGCGTCGGCGTCGTCCCCGGCGATCGCGAGGGCGCTGCGCTCAAGGGAGCCGGCGGGGCGGGCCAGGGCCCGGAGGTGCTCGAAGTAGATGTTGTTGAAACCCTTGACCACGTGGGACGTGGGCAAGTGCGCCTGGACCAGCTCGGACGTCGTGGTCGACTCGTCTTCGAGCTCGGCGACCTGCCCGTCACGCTGCGGGTAGTAGTTGAGGGTGTCGATGACGACCTTGCCGGCGAGCTCGTCGACCGGGATGTCGCGGTAGTTCTTGAGGGGGATGGTCACGACGACCACGTCCCCGGCCTTCGCAGCCTCTGCCGCCGTCGCGGCCCGTGCACCCGGGCCGAGCTCGGTGACGAGGTCGGCGAGCGTCTCCGGCCCGCGGCTGTTGCTCATCACGACCTCGTGGCCGGCCGCGAGGGCCAGCCGTGCGACGGTGCTGCCGATGTTGCCACTGCCGATGAAACCCCATGTCGTCATGCCCGCGTCAACCGTCTGGCGACCCCGTTGATTCCGGCTTTGGCATGCTCTGCGCCATGACCTCCCCGTCGAACGACTCCCAGAGCCCCGCGCCCGCCAGTGAGCGGGAGGTGCTCGTGGAGTACCTCGGCCACTTCCGGCTCACCTTCGCGCGACTGTGCGAAGACCTGACGGCGGAGCAGCTGGCGACCCGTTCGGTAGAACCGTCCTCCTTGTCGCTCCTCGGTCTGCTGCGGCACCTCGCAAAGGTCGAGCACATCTGGTTCCGGATCACCATGGAGGGCAACGAGATCCCGCGCCTCTACGGCACCAGCGAGGTCGTCGACGCCGACTTCGACGGCGCGGTCGCCGATCCCGAGGTCGTGGCCGAGGCGTGGGAGTGCTGGCGACGGGAGGTCGCCCACGCCGAGGAGTTCGTCGCGCAGGCCGCCTCGCTCGAGCTCATGAGCACCCACCCGACCCGCGACCCCATCTCCCTGCGGGAGCTGCTCGTGCACCTCATCGAGGAGTACGCGCGGCACTGCGGCCACGCCGACCTGCTGCGTGAGCGGATCGACGGCCGCACCGGTCACTGAGCCCGCCGCAGCGCGGCATACGGCAGGGTGGGGTCCGTGAGTGAGGACCAGGAGCGCATCCGTGACGCCGTGCAGCGGTATGCCGCCGTGCACGGTCAGGTGCAGGAGGCCAGTGACGGGTACGTCGCCATGGTGACGGCGCTGCTCGACGACGCCGGCATCAACTACGTGTCGGTGACCGGCCGGGCCAAGAGCGTCGCCTCGTTCGCGGGCAAGGCGGCCCGCACGGGCCCCGACGGCGACCCGCTCTACGGGGACCCGATCGAGCAGATCACCGACCAGGTGGGGGTCCGGGTGGTGACCTACCTGCGTGACGACGTCACTGCCGTCGCCGACCTGCTCTCCGACCAGCTCAGCGTCCTCGACGACCGCGACCTCGGGCAGGAGACGGCGCGACAGGGACGGTTCGGCTACGCGAGCCGGCACCTGCTCGTGGCGATCGACCGGATCAAGGGTGCGCCGGCGCAGTACGACTCGCTGAAGGGGTTCAGCGCGTCCGTGCAGGTGCGGACGATCCTCCAGCACGCCTGGGCCGAGTTCGAGCACGACATCCGCTACAAGGGCACCATCCCCGAGGAGCACGTCAGCGACCTCGACCGACGGTTCACCCTGGCCGCGGGCCTGCTCGAGCTCGCCGACCGTGAGTTCTCCGAGATCCGGCACCGGTTGCAGGCGACCATGGGTGAGCACGCCCTCCCGGCCGACGACAGCGACCCGCGCATCAGCGCCTCCGACCTCGCGACCTTCCTCGGCGGCCAGTTCACCGATGCCGGCTGGTCACGCACCGACCACTACGCCTGGATCTCCGGGTTGCTGCTCGAGCTCGGGATCACCTCGCTCGAGGAGCTCGCCGGGCTGCTCCAGTCGATCGACGCACCGGCCATCGACGCGCGGATGGGCTACCGCTACCCGGCCGGGGCCGTGCGTCGGCTGGACGACGCCCTGCTCGCGGTGTTCGGCGCCCGTTACCTCGGGCTGCACGGCAACGCCCACCGGGAGGCGTCGCTGCGGGCTCGTCTGGACAAGCTGCGCGCCTGAGTCGGGGGCGCGCGGGAGGCCCGCAGAAAGGGTGCGGAGGCCCGCAGAAAGGGTGCGGGAGGCCCGCAGAAAGGGTGATGACGCTGTCGGCGCCCGGGTCTATCGTCCGGGGCATCACCCTCGGCCGCGCCGGTCGGCCGGTCCCGACCACCCCTGGGAGCACCTGATGGCCTCGACGCTCAACCCCTACCTCGGCTTCGACAACCGCGCCCGTGAGGCGATGGAGTTCTACCACGACGCCTTCGGCGGCACCCTGACGATGAACACCTTCGGCGAGTACGGCGCGGCGGACGGCCCCGACAAGGACAAGATCATGCACGCCCAGCTCGTGACCGACGCCGGCTTCACGCTGATGGCCAGCGACGTGCCCGAGGGGATGGAGCGCGACTCGGGCTCGTCGATCACGGTCAGCATCAGCGGCGACGACGCCGACGAGCTGCGTGGCTACTGGGACAAGCTCAGCGACGGCGGCACCGTGACGATGCCGCTCGCGAAGCAGATGTGGGGCGACGAGTTCGGCATGCTCACCGACCGCTTCGGGACGGCGTGGATGGTCAACATCGCCGGCTCGGCCGGTGGCGAGGACCCGGGCGCCGCGGGTGGCGAGGACTCAGGCGCCTGACCGGGGTCCGCTCGCCGATGCGGACGGCGTGCGCGCTGTGGCTCCCGCGGGCGGTGCGGTCGCAGCGACCCGCTCCCGGTGGCGATCGGTCACCTCGGTGAAGCCGTCGAGCAGGGCGCGCAGCCGCTCCAGCTCGGCCACCGTGAAGCTCGCCAACCCCTGCTGACCCTCCTCGACCATGGGCCCGTAGGCCGCCCAGGTGCGACGCATCCCTTCCTCGGTCATCGCCACGAGGATCTTGCGTCGGTCGGTCGGGCTCGGCTCTCGCTGCACGTACCCCTTGGCGGCCAGCCGATCGAGCAGCGCCGTGGTGGCCGCCGGCTTGAGCCCTGTCGCCACGCTGAGCTCGCCCGCGGTCCGAGGTCCCTCCACGAGCACGTCGAGGCAGCGCAGGTCGGCCGGGCCGAGCCCGAGCTGCCGCCCGACGGCGTCGTCGAAGGCCGCGACGCTGCGCTGGTAGTGCTGCATCGCCCGACCGAGGTCGTCCACGACCTGTTGACGTCGTCGTGCCATGCGTGCAATCCTTTCGATTATCGAACTATCTGATTGTCGTAAGAAAGGCTATCACCGTGAAGGCTCTCGTCGTCGGTGGCGGCATCGCCGGACCCGCCACCGCCCTGGCCCTGCAGCAGGTCGGCATCGACGCGCTCGTCCTGGAGTCCCACCTGGAGTCCCGCGGGGCGGGCGACCAGGTGGGTTCGTACTTCACGGTCGCTCCCAACGGACTCAGCGCCCTGGAGGCGATCGGCACCCTGGAGCTCGCGCGGGGCATCGGCAGCAGCACCCGCACCAACCTCATGTTCGGCGCGACGGGGAAGCTGCTGGGCCGCGTCACCGCCGGCACGCCGCTGGCCGACGGCACGCCCGCCCTGACCATGAAGCGTTCGCACCTCGGCCGGCTGCTGGGTGACGAGGCCCGGTCGCGGGGGATCGAGGTACGTCAGGGCGCCAGGGTCGTCTCCGTGGCCACGGATGCAGGCGCCGCGGTCGCCACCCTGGCCGACGGGAGCGAGCTGTCGGCCGACCTCGTGGTCGGCGCCGACGGCGTGCACTCCACCGTGCGCCGAGCCGTCGACCCAGGGGCGCCGGGCGCACGGTACGTCGGACTCACCAACTTCGGGGGCATCACCCGCGGCACCGCGCTCGCGTCCGAGCTGGCTCCGGAGTCGTGGCACTTCGTGTTCGGGCGGCGGTCGTTCTTCGGGGCGCACCCGACACCGGCGGGCGACGTCGTGTGGTTCGTCAACGTGCCCCGGCCGGAGATCGCGCCCGCCGAGCGGGCCGGCACCACCCCCGAGGAGTGGCGGGACCGGCTGGCCCGGCTCGCGGAGGACGACGCAGGCCCGGCGCGGGCCCTGATCGAGGCAGGAGAGCTGGAGCTCGCCGGTGACAACACCTACGACCTGCCGCACGTGCCCACGTGGCACCGCGGACGGATCGCCCTGGTGGGGGACGCCCTGCACGCGCCGTCGCCCAGCTCCGGTCAGGGTGCCTCGATGGCCCTGGAGGATGCCGTCGAGCTCGCCGCATCGTTGCGGGATGCCGGTTCGGTGCCGGAGGGGTTCGCCCGCTTCGAGGCCCGGCGCAGGGCCCGCGTCGAGAAGATCGTCAAGGTCGGGGCGCGGTCCAGCAGCGCGAAGATCTCCGGTCGGGTGGGTCGCGTGCCCCTCGAGGCGATGATGCGGGTCGTCTTCAGGTACGCGGTCACCGACAGGTCCCAGGAGTGGATGACCGGCCACCGCGTCACCCTGCAGGCTGCCCCGTCCCTCGGACGCGGTTGAGGTGCAGCCGGGCCGTCCGTGCGACGAGCTCGAGCGGCAGCGGGGCCGACAACGGGAACTTCAGCGTGCCCCGCCCCGCGACGTAGGGGGCGGTCTCGGCGGCATACGCCTCGTCACCCTCGGGGATCGGGTAGACGCTCACGTGTCCCTTCCACCCGGCGACGTACATCGCGACCCGACCGTCCACGAAGAAGGCGGGGATGCCGTAGCTGATCCTCTCCTCGGCACCCGGGAGCTCCGCCAGGATCGTGGCGCGCAGCCGCTCCACCGCGTCCCGGCTCGGCCCGGACAGCGCGGAGAGGTAGGCCTCGACCGTCTCGAACGGCGCCATGGCGCGACGCTACTCCGGTGCGTGGATACGGTGACAGGGTGAAACGCGCCGCCTCCGCCCTGTTCGTGGTCCTGCTGGGACTGCTCTGCGTGGCGGTGCCGTCGTCCGCAGCCCCGGCCTCGAGCACCAGCACGGGTGGCGAGATGGACCCACTCGGTGCCGCCCGGGCGGCTGGGCTCCCGCCGACCATCAAGGTCGGGACGGAGGGCGTCTACCCACCGTTCAGCTACCACGGCGGGACGGGCAGCGGCCTGACCGGCTACGACGTCGACGTCATGAACGCCATCGGCAAGCACCTCGGGGTGAAGGTCGAGTACGTCGAGACACCCTTCACCTCGATGTTCGCGGCCCTGGAGGCCGGCCGGTTCGACGTCGTCGCCAACCAGATCACCTTCAACGAGGAACGCAACGCGCGGTACGACCTCAGCGACCCCTACGTCGAGACCACCGGCGTCCTGGTCGTCCGCAAGGACGAGACCCGGATCAAGACCATCGCCGACCTCAAGGGGAAGCGGTCGGCGCAGAACATCACGAGCAACTGGGCCGAGGTCGCCAAGAAGGCCGGGGCGACGGTCGTGCCGGTCGACGACATGGCGCTCGCGATCGACAACCTCGAGCAGGGGCGCGTCGATGCCCTGGTCAACGACAAGCTGGCCATCCGCAACTACCTCGCCACCAAGAAGGACGCGGGGGTGAAGGTCGTCGCCGAGACCGACGACGTCAGCAGGTCGGTCCTCGCGGCGAGGAAGGGCTCGGGCTACCTTCCCCAGCTCAACAAGGCCATCGCCGACCTCAAGGCCGACGGCACGCTCGACAAGATCTACGCCAAGTACTTCGGTGCCGAGCGCAAGCAGACCAGCACCCTGCAGGTGATGAAGGACAACGCCTGGCCGATGGCGCGCGCGGCCCTCACCAAGACCATCCCGCTCACCGCGATCAGCTTCGCCATCGGCATGGTGATCGCGCTGGCGGTCGGCCTGATGCGGATGTCCAAGCAGCCCGTGGTGTCGGGGATCGCCCGGCTCTACATCTCGTTCATCCGCGGGACGCCGCTGCTGGTGCAGCTCTTCCTCATCTTCTACGCCCTGCCCCAGCTCGGGGTGAAGATCGAGCCGTTCCTCGCAGCGGTGATCGCCTTCAGCGTCAACGTCGGTGGGTATGCCGCGGAGATCGTCCGCTCCTCCGTCGAGAGCCTGCCCAAGGGGCAGTGGGAGGCTGCGTCCACCGTCGGCATGGACTACGCCACCACCCTGCGGCGGATCATCCTGCCGCAGGCTGCGAGGACTGCGGTCCCGCCGTTGTCCAACACCCTGATCTCGTTGGTCAAGGACACCTCGCTCGCCGCGGTCATCCTCGTGACCGAGCTGTTCCAGCAGGCCCGGCTCGCGGCGGCCCCGAGCTTCGAGTTCCTCGCACTGTTCGGCATGGCGGCTGTCTACTACTGGGTCATCTGCCTCGTGCTGTCCTTCGTCCAGTCCCGCACCGAGACCCGACTGAACAGGTTCGTGGCCGCATGAGCACCTCTCCCAGCACCCACCTCGTCGAGGTCGAGCACCTGCGCAAGTCCTTCGGCGACAACGTCGTCATCGAGGACGTGTCGTTCACCGTCGACCCGGGCACCGTCACCTGCGTCATCGGACCGTCCGGCTCCGGCAAGACCACGCTGCTGCGCGCCCTGAACGCCCTCGAGGTGCCCGACAAGGGGATCGTCCGGATCGGCGACACCACCGTCGACTTCGCCGGCATCAACCCCGGTGCCCGCGGCCGCCTGCCCCGAGCGCAGCGGGCCGAGCTCATGGCGCTGCGTCGCCACAGCGGCATGGTCTTCCAGGCCCACCACCTCTTCCCGCACAAGACCGCGCTCGAGAACGTCACCGAGGGCCCGGTCGTCGTCCAGCACGAACCCGGCGCCGAGGCGACGGAGCGGGCTCGCCGGCTCCTCGACAAGGTGGGCTTGGCCGACCACGCCGACAAGTACCCCTTCCAGCTCTCGGGCGGTCAGCAGCAGCGCGTCGGGATCGCCCGGGCACTGGCGATGCGGCCCGACCTCGTGCTCTTCGACGAACCCACCTCCGCGCTCGACCCCGAGCTCGTCGGCGACGTCCTCGGCGTGATGAAGGCCCTCGCCGGAGAGGGCCTGACCATGGTGGTGGTGACGCACGAGCTGAGGTTCGCGCAGCAGGTCGCCGACCAGGTGCTCTTCATCGACGGCGGCCTGATCGTGGAGCAGGGTCCGCCGCAGGACGTCATCGCGAACCCCCAGCACCCCCGGACCAAGACCTTCCTCCAGCGGCTGCTCGAACCCATCTGAGGCCGCGCCGTCAGGCGCGCAGGACGAGGCTGACGACGTCGACGAGCGCGATGGCGATCGAGGCGAGGAACGGGACCCGTCCCCGTCCGCCCACTGCGACCGCGGCCAGCGCGACGCAGAGCCCTCCGGCGACGGCTGCGGACAGTGGCACCGGACCCGGCGGGCCGAGCACGGCGACCGCGGAGCCTGCGAGCAGCACCAGCGGTGCCACGACCCGCACGACGCCTGCCCCCAGCCGCTGGGGGAGCCCTCGCACACCGGTCGCCGCGTCGTCCGCGAGGTCGGGGAGGGCGTTGAGCAGGTGCGCGCCCACCCCCAGGACTGCGCCGGTGGCGACCATCCAGGCCGGTGGCCAGGACGGGGTTGGGAGGGCGAGGCTGACGACCGCGGGCAGCGCGCCGAAGGCGACCGCATACGGGACCGCCGACCAGGCCGTGCGCTTGAGGCCGAGGTTGTAGGCCCACCCGGAGGCGACCCCGAGCGCCAGGTGCACCGACCCCGAACGCCAGCCGCACGCGAGGGAGAGCACCACGCACGCGACGAGGGACACCGCGATGGCGCTGCGAACCACGGCCTCCGACGCGGCGCCGGTGGCGACGGGCTTGTCCGTCCGGCCGACCCGGCGGTCGCGGTCGGCGTCGATGAGGTCGTTGGACCACCCGATCCCGAGCTGCCCGGTCGCGACCGCGGCCACGACGAGGAGGCCGGAGCCGAAGGAGTGCCCGGCAGCCACGGCGAGCAGGGCGGTCAGGACGGTGACCGCGAGGGCGGGTGCGGGGTGGGCCGCCGCGAGGATCGCGAGCAGGCGGTGCGGGCCCGGTCGGGGCCGCGCGGCGGACGGTGCCGCCGGTCCGTCGGTGCCCTCACCCATACCCCGCAGCGTAGGTGCGAGGAGCGGTATGGCGCCGAGGGCGCGCTCCCGGGCCGGCCGTGCCTAGGCTGTGGAGGTGAGCCACCTCCTCTCCGTCCGCGGCACGCTCCCGGAGCACCGCTACCCCCAGAGCGAGGTCACCGAGGTCTTCGCCGAGGTCCTTGCTCCCCACAAGCCGAACCTGCCTCTCCTGCAACGGGTCCACGGCAACGCAGGCGTCGAGTTCCGGCACCTGGCCCTCCCGCTGGAGCGCTACCCCGAGCTCAAGGACTTCGGCGCCTCCAACGACGAGTTCATCCGCGTCGCCGTCGACCTGGGTTCGGAGGCGGTCGAGGAGGCGCTGGCGGCGGCGGGTCTCACCGTGCGGGACGTCGACCTGGTGGTCTCCGCGACCATCACCGGGTTGGCCGTCCCCTCGGTCGAGGCGCGGATCGCCGCGCGCATCGGGCTGCGGGCCGACGTCAAGCGCGTCCCCCTGGTGGGTTTGGGCTGCGTCGCCGGGGCTGCCGGGGTCGCACGGGTCCACGACTACCTGCTGGGCCACCCCGGCGAGGTGGCCGTCCTCGTGTCCACGGAGCTCTGCAGCCTCACCGTCCAGCGCGACGACACCTCGATGGCCAACCTCGTGGCGAGCGGCCTGTTCGGCGACGGGGCCGCGGCCGTGGTCATGGTGGGCGCCGACCACGGGTCCGCGTCCGGACCGCGGGTGCTCGCCACCCGCAGCCGGATGTATGCCGACACCGAGCGCGCCATGGGGTGGGACGTCGGGGCCAGCGGTCTGCGCATCGTCCTGGGTGTCGAGGTGCCCGACCTCGTCAGGGAGAACCTGCGCGAGGACGTCGACGGGTTCCTCGCCGACCAGGGGTTGACCCGTGCGGACATCGGCTGGTGGGTGGCCCACCCGGGTGGGCCCAAGGTGCTCGAGGCGATGCAGGAGGCCCTGGAGGTCGACCGCGACGCGCTCGGGATGACGTGGGACAGCCTGGCCCGCATCGGCAACCTCTCGTCGGCGTCGGTCCTGCACGTGCTCGCCGACACGCTGCGCGACCGTCCGCCCGCGCCCGGCACCCATGGGCTGCTGCTCGCGATGGGCCCGGGGTTCTGCCTCGAGATGGTCCTCCTGCACGCCCCGGGGGCCTGACCGGTGTCCGTCGCCCTCTTCGTCGCACTCGTCCTCGTCGTCAGCCTCGAGCGGCTCGCCGAGCTGGTCGTCTCCAAGCGGAACGCCGCCTGGGCCTTCGCCCGCGGCGGGCGGGAGACCGGGTTCGGCCACTACCCGGTCATGGTGGTGCTGCACTCGGCGCTGCTCGTGGGGGCCCTGGTCGAGGTGCTCGTCGCGGACCGCCCGTTCCACGCCGCCCTGGGCTGGCCGATGCTCGTGGTGGTCGCCGCCTGCCAGGCGTTGCGGTGGTGGTGCATCCGGACCCTCGGCCACCAGTGGAACACCCGCGTCATCGTCGTGCCGGGCGCCGGGCGGGTGACGGGCGGTCCGTACCGCTTCTTCTCCCACCCCAACTACGTCGCCGTCGTCGTCGAGGGAGTCGCGCTGCCGCTGGTCCACACGGCCTGGGTCACGGCAGTCGTGTTCACGATCGCCAACGCAGCGTTGCTGACCGTGCGGTTGCGCGCCGAGGAGCGCGCCCTCGCGGACCTCGACGTGGCGGTGGGCACGCCATGACGGCCGAGGTCGACGTCGCCGTCATCGGGGGCGGCCCCGTGGGGCTCGCGGCAGCCCTCCAGGCGGCTCGTCACGGACGGTCCGTCATGGTGCTGGAGCCCCGTTGCGGACCCATCGACAAGGCCTGCGGCGAGGGGCTGATGCCGGGTGCGGTCGCCGCGCTCGCCTCGCTCGGGGTGGACCCGCAGGGGCTGCCGCTCACGGGGATCCGCTACCTCGCAGGTAAACGCCAGGCCCAGGCCGACTTCCGTGACGGCGCGGGTCGTGGCGTCCGCCGGACGACGCTCCACGCCGCCCTCGACGACGCCGTGCACGAGGCCGGGGTCGAGGTCCGACGGGTGGCCGCTGGCGACCTCGCCCAGGACGGCGACGCGGTCACCGTCGCCACCCGCGAGGGGGGCCGTGCGGGGGAGCCGGTCCGGGCGGCATACGTCCTCGCGGCGGACGGGCTGCACTCACCGGTGCGTCGCGCCCTCGGTCTCGACGCCCCGGCACGTGGACCGGCGAGGTTCGGGCTGCGCCGCCACCACGCCATCGCCCCGTGGTCCGACCACGTCGAGGTGCACTGGGGGCCGACGGCCGAGGCGTACGTCACCCCGGTGGCGCCGGACCTGGTCGGGGTCGCGCTGCTGACCCGCAGCCGAGCCGGGTACGACGCGCTCCTCGAGCAGTTCCCCGCCCTCTTGGAACGCCTCGGCGGCGCCACCGGCTACGGCAGCGACCTGCGCGGTGCCGGCCCCCTGCGCCAGCGGTCCCGCCGACGCGTCGCGGGCCGCGTGCTCCTCGTGGGGGACGCGAGCGGCTACGTGGACGCCCTGACGGGAGAAGGGATCTCGTTGGGCATCGCCCAGGCGGCCGAAGCGGTGGCCGCCGTCTGCGCGAGGGACCCGCAGCAGTACGAACGCGGCTGGCGACGAGCGAGCTGGCGCTACACGGTGCTCACGCAGGGACTCGTCCAGGCGACGCGTCCGGCCTGGGTGCGGCGGGCGATCGTCCCTGCCGCCGCGGCGCTGCGGCCGGTCTTCGTCGGGGCCGTGCACGAGCTCGGGAGGGTGCGATGACCACGGGCGCGTCCCGACCGACGTCGACCACGGACTCGACGATGGAGGAGCTCGTCGTCCTGCTGGACGACGAGGGCCGGGCCGTCGGGACCGCCCCGAAGGCCACCGTCCACACCGCCGACACGCCCCTGCACCTGGCCTTCTCCGCCTACGTCTTCGGCAGCGACGGGCACCTCCTGCTGACCCGGCGCGCCCTCGACAAGCCCACCTTCCCCGGCATCTGGACGAACTCCGTCTGCGGTCACCCGGCGCCCGGCGAGGACCTCGCCGAAGCGGTGCGCCGTCGCGCGCTCCAGGAGCTCGGTGCCATCGTCACCGGTGTCCGTCTCGTGCTGCCCGGGTTCGGCTACCGCGCGGAGATGGATGGTGTCGTCGAGCACGAGCTCTGCCCCGTGTATGCCGCGTGGCTGGCACCCGGAGAGCGGTTGCGGCTCGATGCGAGCGAGGTGCACGAGGCCACGTGGGTGGGGTGGCACGAGGTCTGCGAGGAGGTGCGGTTCGGCCTGCGCGCCGTGTCGCCGTGGTGTGCTCGGCAGCTGCGCCTGCTCGAGGCGCTCGGCCCCGACCCCCGGCGCTGGTCCGAGGGGGACGCCGCGCTGCTGCCGCCGGCGGCTCGTACGGTGGGCGGGTGACCGAGGCCCCCACCGCGCCCACCCGTGACGAGGACGTCCCTGCCTACTGGCGCGCGCTGGGCCTGCCCGGTCTGGCCGACATCCACGTGCACTTCATGCCGGACCCCATGCTGCGCAAGGTCTGGGACTACTTCGACCACGCCGAGGAGCACTACGGCACGCCGTGGCCGATCACCTACCGCCAGGACGAGCCGGGCCGACTGCAGGCCCTGCGTTCCCTGGGGCTGAAGGGGATCCCGGCCCTCAACTATGCCCACAGGACCGGGATGGCGGCGTGGCTCAACGCGTGGGGCACGGAGTTCGCCGAGCGGGTCCCGGACGCCGTCCACAGCGCGACCTTCTTCCCCGAGCCGGGTGCGGCGGACGAGGTGCGGTCTGCCCTGGCGGCCGGTGCGAGGCTGTTCAAGCTGCACGTGCAGGTCGGCCGGTTCAGCCCGCTCGACCCGCTCCTCGACGACGCCTGGGGCGTGCTCGCCGAGGCGGGTGTCCCGATCGTGCTCCACGCCGGGTCGGCCCCCCTGGCAGGGGAGTTCACCGGTCCGGGGGCCGTGGCCGAGCTCCTGCGCAGGCACCCGGACCTCGCGCTGGTCATCGCGCACCTGGGCATGTCGGAGTACCACGCGTTCGCCGACCTCGCCGAGAACCACGACCGGGTCCACCTCGACACGACGATGGTCGGCACAGACTTCACCAACCGCTTCGCCCCGATGCCGGACGACTACCTGCCCCGCCTTGCCGCCCTGGGCGACAAGGTCGTCCTGGGCTCGGACTTCCCCCAGATCCCGTACCCGTACGCGCACCAGATCGAGGCGTTGGACCGTCTCGGGTTCGGGGACGACTGGATGCGCAAGGTGTTGTGGCACAACGGGGCCCGTCTCATGGGGCTGGCTGCCTGACTGCGCGCCTCCCTCCGACCTCGTCGACGGTGGGTCAGTCGGCAAGCGTGACGTCGCGGTGCCAGGACTCCGTGCGGTAGCTCGTCTCCCAGCCCATCGAGACGTAGAGCCCGTCGGCCCCGGTGGGGGAGTCCGCATCCACCTCGAGGTTGACGCGGTTGCGCCCACGTTCGGCAGCATCGCGGATCACGGTGTGCAGCAACGCCTTCGCCACCCCGCGCCCTCGGGACCGACGATGCACCCCGATGTAGTCGATGTAGCTCCCCTCCACGCCACTCGCGTCGGCCGACAGCACCGAGCTGACGATCGCCCCACCGGGCAGGACGACCCCGTCCGTCTCCACCTCCGCGATCCACCAGTGGTCCCAGCGGTGCCCGGGGTCCTCGCGGAGCCGCTGGACGAACTCGGGGAAGCTCTCGCGGTAGGAGTTGAAGTGGTCGGCGAACGACTCCTCGAGCATCTGGTGCACCGTCTGCAGGTCCCCTGCCACGGGCAGGCCGTTCTCGTGGGTGGCGACGCGTCGCACCGTCACCCCCTCCTTCGGCGCGGACAGGACGCCCTCCCCGGCCTCCGCCGCCGCGACGGGCCGCGACATCTGCAGCCAGGTCCGGACCTTCGTGTATGCCGCCGCGGCCAGCCAGCGTGCCTGGTCGTCGTCGCCGACGTGGCGGCCGGAGTCCAGCTGCGTGCCGGCGAGGCCCCGTTGGCCGGCGATGTCGAGGGCCGTCTGCTCCGACCACGCGAACAATGCGGCCGCCACCGCGTGGCGTTCCTCGACCCCTGGGTCCACCGTGAGGTCGACGACGGTGCGTCCGGCAGCCCGGTCGTGCACCCGGACCCAGGCGCGCACCTCGCCCTGCTCGTCGACGACCAGCAGCTGGCGCCGGGTCCACGAGGCGTGACCGGCGACCTCGAGGGCCACGGTGGTCTCGTCCACCGAGCTGGCCCCCCGTGTCGCCTCGTGGTGGCGGGCGACGAGGCGCACCAGTGCAGGGACGTCGGTGGAGGAGGGCACCCGCGTCGACCAGTCCGGCGGGAGGTCGGTGAGCTGGTCGTGGGATTTCACCCGCCCATCGTCCCAGAGCGGCAGGGTCGTCCCTCGCGCGGCGACCCCGGCCGCTCCGGAGTCAGCCCAGGGCGAGCGGCAGGAGTCCGCCCGGCCCGAGGGTTCCCCGGGCGTACCGGACGGACTCCTGCCGATCAGGCACGGGATGGGTGCCGACGGCCAGGGCGTGCTCGAGCAGGTCGAGGACGTCGACCAGGCTGCGCACGCAGCGCAGGTAGGTCAACAGGTCACCGTCCAGGTCGCCGGGTACGGTCCCCGTCACGGGTGAGTACCCCTGGAAGAACCACCGGACCTGTTCGTCGGTGATGGGCGCGTGGGAGAAGACGCCGCCCACGACGAACATCAGGTCCGCCTCCCTCGGCGCGAGCACCGCGTCGTCCCAGTCGACCAGGTGGACCTGGCCGCTCCCGTCGACGAGCAGGTTGCCGTGGTGCGGGTCGCCGTGGCAGAGGACGCGGAGGGCGTTGGTCCACGCGGGGGAGGCGGCCAGCTCGGTGGCCCTGTGGGCGACGGCCAGGACCCGCGGACCGTGGGTGTCCCAGAGCTCGACAACCTCGACGACGACCGGGTCGCCGGGACCGTCGAGCGCAGCGCGGCGGACCACTTCGCCGAAGCCCGTGGCCTGCGCCACCACCCGACGCGGGTCATGGTCCTCGACCGGCACGCTGGCGAGCGCCGACCCGGGTCCTGGTGCGCTCGGGGACAGGGGGACGGTGTGCAGCCGGCCGAGGAGCTCGCCGAGGAGCACCCACTCGCGCGGCGCCATACCGGTGTCGAGGACCCGGCGGCCGTGCACCCAGGGCACGAGGCTGAGCCTCGATCCGTCGTCGTGCGCGACCGAGACCAGGGTGCCGTCCCGGGTGGGCACCGGGCCCGGGACGCCGGGCACGCCGCGACCCGCGAGGAGGGCCGCGACCGCGAGCCCGGGCTGGGGGCCGCGACTGGTCTTCGCCGCGTACTCGCTGCCGTCGGTGGCCACCACGCGCACGAGGTCGGCGCCGGTGTCGCCGCCCAGACCGACGGGCACCAGCCGGTCCACGTCCACGCCGAACTCGCGGCGGATCCGCTCGGCCAGGTGGGTCGACCGGGGCGCTGCGTCCATCTTCGCCACCGTAGCGGCGGGGCTTCGACAGGGCACCGGGGTTTCATCCGGGTTAGCGTCGAACCATGGTCGATGTCATCCGCATGTTCTCCGTCCCCCGTTCTCCCCAGGAGGTCGTGGCCTACCTCAGCGACTTCTCCAACGCCGTCGCCTGGGACCCCGGGACGGTGCGGTGCGAGCGGGTCGGCAGCGGGCCGGTGCAGGTCGGGTCGACGTGGAAGAACACCTCGAAGGTCCTGGGCCGCGAGACCGAGCTCGACTACGTGCTGACCACCCTCGAGCCCGACCACGTGGTCCTCAAGGGGACGAACAAGACGGCAACCTCCACCGACGACATCACCGTCGAGCCCGACGGGTCAGGCTCCAAGGTCACCTACCACGCCCACATCGTCTTCAACGGCATCGCCAAGCTGGCCGAGCCCTTGATGCAGCGGGTGTTCGAGAAGCTCGGCGACGAGACGGTCGAGGGCATCACCCGCGAGCTAGGCGCCGGCCGCGCCGCCTAGGACTCCCTCTGCGGGGAGGTCGAGGCGGCGCGTCCGCGAGGAGCTCAGGGCGTGCCGGCCCCGAGGGCGATGTCGAAGCCGCCACCGTTGCGGGCGACTCCCACCAGCATGAGGCCGGCCCACTCGAGGGCGTGCGCCATGTCGAGCTCCCCTGCATCGCGGGGTCGCAGTCCCAGGCTCTCGAGGAAGGCGGCGACGGCGCTCCTGGCCTCGGCGCCGTCCCCGGCGAACAGCAGGTCCACCGGCTCGTCGGCGGCCAGGACCCCGCCGAAGATGGTGTTGAAGGCCTTGACCACGTGCGCGCCCTCGGGGGCGACGGCGGCCATCTGCTCGGACACCGAGTGGCCGGCCGTGGTCGCCAGCCCGCTCGCGTCGGCGTTGAAGGGGTTCGTGATGTCGACGAGGACCTTGCCGGCCAGCGCCTCGCCGTAGTGCCGGACCACGTCCACCGCTCCGGCGAAGAGGACGGCGACGACGACGATGTCACCGGCCGGTCGTGCGCCATACGAGCCGACGGTGGCCCCGTTGCCGATCTGCTCTGCGAGGGCCTGTGCCCTGGCGCTGTCGCGGGCCATGATCTCGACGGTGTGTCCGTGCCTCGCCGCGCGCGTGCCGATCGCGGCGGCCATGTTGCCCGAGCCGATGATGCTGATGCTGGTCATGTCGTGGTGCTCCTTGGTGGGTCCGGATCCGTGGTCCGTCGGAGCGCCAAGCTGAGGCACCCCTCCGGTTATGGGCTACAACCGGAGGGGTGCCTCAGGTTATTCCGGGGTACGTTGGCCACGTGAGCTCCACCGACGTCGACCAGGCGCGTCCGGCCCGACGTCGCGACGCCCAGGAGAGTCACGACCGCCTCATCGCCGCCGCCCGTCGCGAGTTCGCCGAGCGTGGCGTGGACGCCTCCCTGGAACAGATCGCCCGGGACGCCGGCGTCGCCATCGGCACGCTGTACCGCCACTTCCCCACGCGGCTGGACCTGCTCATGGCGGCGCTCGAGCCCCGGCTCCGGGAGTTCCTCGACGGTGCCACCGCGGCCCTGGAGATCGACGACCCCTGGGACGGGTTCGCCTACTACCTGGAGAACCTGTTCCGGGTGCAGGCCGGTGACCGGGGGTTCAACGACTTCCTCTCGCGCCGCTTCCCCGGCAACGCCGAGACCGAGCGCATCCACGACGAGATGTGCCAGCACATCGAGGACGTGCTCACCCGCGCCCAGGACGCGGGTGAGGCGCGCCCCGACATCACGCAGGCCGACATCGTCAACCTGATCTGGTCGAACGGCCGGATGATCGACGCCACGCGGACGACCGCTCCGCAGGCGTGGCGACGACACCTCCACCTCATGCTCGACGCCTACCGCGCCGATCGCGCCCACCCCCTGCCCGAACCGCCGATGACGGACGCGCAGCTCTACGACGCCATGGTCCACCTGAGCACGGCCGACTAGCGCCGTCCGCCGTCCGCCATCCGCCGTCCGCCATCCGCGGTCCGCTGGTGGCGTGGGTCGCGGGGGTGCGCGCGCCGGGATCAGCTGTTGCCGGCCGCCTCGAGCGCGGCGATGTCCAGCCGCTTCATCGTCATCATCGCGCCGAACACCTTGCCGGCGCGCTCGGGGTCACCGCTGGCGATCTCGTCCCAGTTCTCCGGGACCACCTGCCACGACAACCCGAACCTGTCCTTGAGCCAGCCGCACATGCTCTCCTCGCCACCGTCGGCGAGCAACGCCTCCCAGTAGCGGTCGAGCTCCTGCTGGTCCTTGACCTCGATGGTGATCGAGATGGCCTCGCTGAACGTGAACTCGGGGCCGCCGTTGAGGGCGAGGTAGGGGACGCCGTCGAGCTCGAAGGCGACGGTGAGCACCTGTCCCTCGCGCTCGCCGGAGCCGGCCGGGTAGCGGGCGATGGTGCCGACCCGCGAGTTCGGGAAGACCGAGGTGTAGAACTCGGCGGCGGCTTCGGCGTCGGTGTCGAACCACAGGCACGGGTACTGGCGAGGCATGGCTGGCTCCTGGTGTCCCGGCAGGCCCGGTGCCCGCCCTCGACCATTGGACCGGCGAGGGCGGCGGAAGTCATCGGTCCGCCGCGGGCGATCTGCCTCGACGTCGTGCCCGCCGGCGTCGTCGTGCCCGCCGGCGTCGTCGTGCCCGGCCGGCGTCCGGAGGTATGGCGTAGCGTCACCGTCGTGCCCGACTCGCACTCCTCCGACGACCTCACCGAGGACGCCTCCGCGCACCTCGCGGCGGCCTTGCGCTCGGTCTACGCCGCCAGCCCCACGGACTTCATGGCCGTCCGGAAAGAGCTCACCGCCGCGGCCAGGGCCGACGGGGACACCGTGGGGGCCAAGGCGATCGGCGCGCTGCGCAAGCCGAGCATGGCTGCGTGGGCGGTCAACCTGCTCGCCCGGGAGGACCCCGACCTCGTCGAGGAGCTCGTCGACCTCGGGGTCCGCATGAGGGGGGCGCAGGCCCGCCTCGACACCGCGACCCTGACCTCCCTGCGACCCGAGCGCGACCGTGTCGTCACCGGCTTCGTCGCGGCGGCGGCCGCCCTCGTGTCGGACGCCGGACGGACGTTGTCGGCAGCGGCCCAGGACGACGTCCGTGGCACGGTCATCGCCGCCCTCGCGGACGAGGAGGCCTCCGCTGCCGTGACGTCGGGGCAGCTCACGAGGGCGTTGTCCTACAGCGGGTTCGGCGAGGTCGACCTGTCCGAGGCGGTCGTGCGCACCTCCTCCGGATCGATCTTGTCGGTGGTGCGCAACGCCCCCGGCGCCGGTGCCACCGCCGGGCGTGGAACCGGCCCGGACGGCGAGGACACCACCGCCGCCGGGGACACCGATGCGAGCGGCGAGGCCGACGACGAGACCGAGGACGGTGCCGGCGCGGCCGAGTCGTTGGCGCGGGCCGAGGCAGAGCTGGAGGCGGCCGGTGCGGCCCACGCCGCGGCCGAGGACGCGGTGGCACGCGCCCGCGAGCACGCCGACGACACGAGGGACCGCATCGCCGTCGTCGAACGCCAGCTGGCCAAGGCGCGAGAGGCCGACGAGCGCGCGCTCGAGGCCGTGACCGACGCGGTGCGGGCCCGCAAGGCGGCCGAGGCGGCGCGCCATACGGCTCAGGAGGCGGTCGACCGGCTCCGGGCGAGGATCGACGGCTGAGGCAGCACCCGCGCTGGTCGCGTGGTCACCAGCCCCAGCTGCCCGGCCGTCCCTTGAACGGACCGACGACACGGTCGGTGATCCAACCGCCGTAGAAGCCCCCCTCCTGGGGGCGGACGACCTCGTCGTCGACGACGCAGCGGTCGACCGCCCCGGGCATCACGGCCACCGCCCCCGCGAGCACCTCGAACCCCCGGGTCGGGGTCGGGTAGAACCACCCCGCGCGGGGCGCGACCCGGCCACCGCCGAGGAGGTCCAGGTAGGACGCCATGCCCTTCCACTCGCAGTACGACGACCCCTCGGCCGGACGCAGGGCGCCGTCGACGAAGGCCTCGCGCGGCAGGTAGTACGTCGGTGGATGGCTCGTCTCCAGGACCCGCCACGACCGCGTCGCGAGCGCGATGCGCTCGCCACCGACCCACACCTCGACCGACTCGGAGGACGGCTCGACGCGCGGCGGACGGGGGTAGGCCCAGACGGACTCCTGGCCGGGGCCGACCGGATCGGGCTCGGGGTGGCCGCTGAACGGGGACATGCCCTCAACGGTAGGTCGTCGGCGACCCCACCACCCTGCCGAGTGCGGCGGGCCGCAGTAGCGTGACGGACGGGCCGTGACCGCGACCCACCCGGCCCGGCCAGGAGGTCTTCGATGGCACCCACCCCCGACGAGACGTCCCCCGACGGTTCCGCGCCCGACGGGATCGATCCCGCTGCCACCCCGAGCGGCACCGGCTGTGTCGAGTGCCTGGCCGCCGGCGGTTGGTGGGTGCACCTGCGTCGCTGTGCCGGGTGCGGCCACATCGGGTGCTGCGACAGCTCACCGAGCCAGCACGCCAGCCACCACTTCGCGGCCACCGGCCACCCGGTGATCCGGTCGTTCGAACCGGGCGAGGACTGGTTCTGGGACTTCCGCTCCGAGGCAGGGTTCACCGGCCCGCAGCTCGCGGACCCCCAGCACCACCCGCTCGAGCAGCCCGTGCCCGGACCGGCCGGCGCCGTCCCCCCCGACTGGATGGACCACGTGCACTAGCCCGACCGGGCCTGTCGTCGACTCGGGGTCGACCCTGAGTGGGCTGGTCACAGTGGGGGTCGATCTGGGTACGAGCCCCGATGCGGCGCCACCCCCCGGACCGCCAGAGTCCAGCCATGGCCCTCCACCTCGGACTGCTCCCGCCGCCGGCGACGACCGCCCCCGTGCGGCGTGCGACCCCGCGGGACCAGACCGCCCGCCGTGCGCCGGGGGGCGGTCGCGGCGGGGGGGNCGACCGGGATCCTCGCGCTGGCGCTCCCCAAGGTGGCCGGTGCCGAGTGGGCCGACATCGCCCACGCGCTCGCGTCGCTGTCCCTGGCCCACCTGCTGCTCCTCACCGTGGTCTGGCTGGTCGGCCTCTGGGTGCACACGCCCGCCCTCACGGCGGCCATGCCGGGCCTCTCGCACCGCCGGGCCCTGCTGCTCAACCTCACCGGCAGCTTCGTCTCCAACCTCCTGCCCCTGGGCGGGGCCGCCGGCACCGTCGCCAACTGGCGGATGGCCCGCTCGTGGGGGTTCGCCTCCCCGGTGTTCGCCCGCTGGGCCCTGGTCACCAATCTCTTCGACACGGCCCTCAAGCTCGCCCTCCCCGGCGTCGCCCTCCTCTGGCTCGCCGCCGCAGGCGTGGAGACCGGCGGGGCGGTGGGCACAGCGGCCTACGTGGGCCTCGGGCTGCTCACCGCCGTCGTCGTCGCCCTCTGGCTGCTGGCGCGGGACGACCGTGCCGTGACGTTCCTCGGGCGGCTGGCCGACCGGGTGAGCGCCCGGGTCCGGTTCCTCACCCCTCCGACCGAGGGGTATGCCGTCCGGGCCGCCGCCTTCCGCCGTGACAGTGCCGCACTCGTCGCCTCGGGATGGTGGCGGATGGCGCTGGGCAAGGTCGGTTATGCGGTGCTGCAGGCCGGGTTGCTGTGGCTGTCCCTGCGGGTGCTCGGCACGGCGGTGAGCCCGGCCGTGGTGCTGGCGGCGTTCGCGGTCGAGCGGATCCTGTCTATGGTCGTCATCACTCCCGGCGCCACCGGGGTGGTCGAGATCGGGATGACCGGGGTGCTCGTGACGCTCGGGGTCGACCCGACGATGTCCGCCGCGGGCGTGCTGCTCTACCGGGCGTTCACGTTCGGCATGGAGATCCCCGTGGGCGGGCTGTCGATGCTGGCCTGGTCGCTGCGTCGCCGGTCCGCCCTCGCCGCCTGACCGGCCGCCGCGCCCAGCCCACGAAGGTGCACCCTGCCCACGCCGTTCCACGGGCAGGGTGCACCGTCGTGGGCAGGGTTGTCGGACGGGGTTCCTAGGCTGGGGCGATGACCTCCGACGCTCGCGCCGCGACGACGCGCATGCTGCTCGCCGCCGACCGGGAGTCGACGCTCGCCCGGCTCGGCGACCTCGAGGCCGACGTCGCCCTCATCGTCGAGGCCTCGGAGGGGTCGAACGCCGACGACGAGCACGACCCCGAGGGGGCGACCATCGCGTTCGAACGGGCCCAGACCAGTGCCCTCGCCGCGTCCGCGGTGGCGCACCTGCGCGAGATCGCTGCAGCCGAGGCCCGCCTCGACGACGGGACGTACGGCATCTGCGAGCGGTGCGGCGACGCCATACCGCAGGCCCGGCTCGAGGCGCGCCCGACGGCCCGCACCTGCGTCGCCCACGCCACCACGCGGTGACCGGTCAGCGGAAGGTGCGCAGGCGCAGGCTGTTCGTGACGACGAAGACCGACGACAGCGCCATCGCCCCACCCGCGAACATCGGGCTGAGCAGTCCGGCAGCCGCCAACGGGATCGCGGCGACGTTGTAGGCGAACGCCCAGAAGAGGTTGCCGCGGATCGTCGACAACGTCCGCCGGGCCAGGCGGATCGCGTCGGCGGCGACCCGCAGGTCTCCCCGCACGAGGGTGAGGTCGCTCGCCTCGATCGCCACGTCGGTACCGGTACCCATCGCCAGCCCGAGGTCGGCCTGGGCCAGGGCAGCCGCGTCGTTGACGCCGTCGCCGACCATGGCCACGACGCGACCCTGGTCCTGCAACCCCCTGACGACCTCGACCTTGTCCTGGGGCAGGACCTCGGCGTGCACGTCGTCGATGCCGACCAGCTCGGCGACGTGCCTGGCCGCGCCCTCGTTGTCGCCGGTGAGCAGGACCGGGGTGAGCCCGAGCCGGCGCAGCTCGGCCACCGCTTCGACCGAACCCTCCTTGACGGTGTCGGCGACCGTGACCACTCCCCGGGCCCGGCCGTCCCAGGCGACGACGACCGCCGTCGCCCCCCGGGCGTGGGCCGCGGCCAGGGCGTCGGTGAGCTCGGTGGGCACCGCCACCGACCAGTCGGCCAGCAGCCGCGGACGGCCCACGAGGACCACCCGGCCCTCGACCTGGCCCCGGACCCCGAGCCCCTGCTCGTTGGCGAAGTCCTCGACGCCGGGCAACGCCCCGCCCGTCGCGTCGAGGACCTGCCGGGCCGCGGCGGCCACGGCTCGTGCCACCGGGTGCTCGGAGGCGTCCTCGAGCGCGCCGGCCAGGCGCAGCACCTCGGCTGCGTCCTCGCCGGTCGCGGGAACGACCTCGTCGAGCGTCATGCGCCCGGTGGTCACGGTGCCCGTCTTGTCGAGCACGACCGTGTCGACGCGACGGGTGGACTCCAGCACCTCGGGTCCCTTGATGAGGATGCCGAGCTGGGCGCCGCGGCCCGTGCCGACCATGAGGGCGGTCGGCGTCGCCAGCCCGAGGGCGCACGGGCAGGCGATGATGAGGACGGCGACCGCGGCCGTGAAGGCAGCGCTCCACCCCGCCCCGGTCCCCACCCAGAAACCCAGTGTCGCGACGGCCAGCACGATGACGACCGGGACGAACACCCCGGACACCCGGTCGGCGAGCCGCTGCACCTGGGCCTTGCCGTTCTGGGCGTCCTCGACGAGACGAGCCATCTGGGCCAGCTGGGTGTCGGCACCGACGCGGGTCGCCCGGACGACGAGCCGTCCGCCGGCGTTGACGGTGGCGCCGACCACGCGGCTGCCCGGCCCGACCTCCACGGGTACGGACTCGCCGGTGACCATCGACGCGTCGACGGCGGAGGTGCCCTCCTCGACCTCGCCGTCGGTGGCGACCTTCTCGCCGGGGCGCACGACGAACCGCGTCCCGACCACGAGCTCCGACACCGGGACCCGCACCTCGGTGGCCGCCTGGCCCTGACCGCGGAGCACCGAGACGTCCTTGGCGCCCATCTCCAGCAGCGCCCGCAGGGCAGCGCCGGAGCGACGCTTGGCGCGCGCCTCCGCATACCGTCCGGCGAGGAGGAACGCGGTCACACCCGCCGCCGCCTCGAGGTAGATGTTGCCCGCGCCGTCGGTGCGTTCGATGGCGAAGCTGAACGGGTGCGTCATGCCCGGCTCGCCCGCGGTCCCGAGGAACAACGCGTACAGCGACCACCCGAACGCGGCCATCGTCCCGACCGAGACGAGGGTGTCCATCGTGGTCGCGCCGTGACGCAGGTTGGTCCAGGCCGCGCGGTGGAAGGGGAGCCCGCCCCACACGACGACGGGGGCAGCGAGCACGAGGGAGGCCCACTGCCAGTAGCGGAACTGCCACGCCGGCACCATCGCCAGCGCGACGACCGGCACCGCCAGGAGCACCGACACGAGCAGGCGTTGCCTCAGCGCCGCGGTCTGATCGACGTCGGGGTGTGGCGGGTCGCCCGCCTCGGCCCCGACCGTCGGCTCCGGGGGGAGCTCGGCGGTGTAGCCGGTCTTCTCGACGGTGGCGACGAGGTCGGCCGCGGTGACGGTGTCGGGGAAGGTGACCCTGGCCTTCTCGGTGCTGTAGTTGACGGTGGCCGTGACGCCGTCGATCTTGTTGAGCTTCTTCTCGATCCGCGTCGCGCAGGAGGCGCACGTCATACCGCCGATGACGAGGTCGACGGCGCTCGTGGGGGCGTTGGTCGTGTCGGTCACGGTGTCGCTCCTGCGGCGTCGAGGGTGAAGGCGGCGGTGTGGACGGCGCCAGCGACCTTGAAGTCAAGGAACATCCGGTAGCGGCCCGGCCCGGGTGCCTCGACCTGGAAGCCGAGCGCGGCAGCGCCACCGGCCACCGGGGTGGGGTCGGTGGACGCGTGGGCGTGCGCGTAGGCGAGGTCGCCCTCGCGCAGCACCACGAGGTGCCCACCGGCACCCAGGTACGGCTCGAGCGCGAGCGGCCCACCGGCGGTCCGCGCGATCGTGAAGGCCACCGGCTGGCTCCTGCCCGGGGAGAGGTTGCCCACGGTCCGCAGCGTGAAGTCGCCCACCGAGGTCGTCGGGGCCGGCTCGGGGAGGGCCACCGGTGCGTAGCGGCCGGGGACGGCGAGGTCGGTGCCCAGCACGAGGCCGGGGGTGACGCCCGCGGGGTCGAAGTCGGCGAGCAGGCGCCACTGTCCCGGCCGGCTCAGGTCGACGGTGACCGACCAGGTGCCGTCGGCGGCCATCGTCGGGTGCACGTGCTGGAACCCGGACAGGTCGCGGCGCACGACGATGAGGTGGAGCTGCTTCTCGTGCGCGGTGGTGAAGTGGGTGACCGGCTGCCCGTCGGGGCCGAGGATCCGGAAGGTCACCCGGGCGTTCGTGGTGGGCGCGACGGTCGTGGCATCCGGGACGAGGCGGTACCCCCGGTCGGTGGCGCTCAACCCGACCGGCGTCACCGCGGTCGTCGACGAGCCGTGTTCGCTGCCATGGTCGTCGGTCCCGTGGTCGCCCGCCATGTCGGCGTGGGCCGCCGGCGCGGTGGCGGTGTCGAACGGGCCGACGAGGCGACCGGCGCCCAGTGCCGCCGCGAACACGATCGCGAGTCCCGCGCCGAACGCGCCGACCCGGGTCGCCGTGTTCACTGCGCCAGGCTGTAGTCGCCCGCCTCGTCGAGGGCGGACGTCACCTCAGCCGGGGTGAGCTCGCGGTCGGCCGCGACCGTCACTGCGGACGTCCCGCCGGCGACGAGGGCGACCTGCACGTCGTTGACCCCGTCGAGGGCCTTGAGCTCCTCGGTGACGGCGCTGGCGCAGTGGCCGCAGGTCATGCCGACGACGTCGAAGGTCTGGGTGCTCATGGGGTTCTCCTCGGGATCGGGATGGGGTGGGGATGGGCGGCGCGGGGCCGCGCTGGGGTCAGGAGCGGACGAGGCGGGCGATGGCGTCGGACGCCTCGCGCACCTTCTCCTGCGCCTCCGGCCCGCCCTTCCTGGCGGCGTCGACGACGCAGTGCGACAGGTGCTCCTCGAGCAGCTCGAGCGAGAACGACTGCAGCGCCTTCGTGGCCGCCGACACCTGGGTGAGGATGTCGATGCAGTACTGGTCCTCCTCGACCATGCGCTGGAGCCCTCGGACCTGTCCCTCGATGCGGCGCAACCGCTTGAGGTGGTTCGCCTTCTCGGAGTGGTAGCCCGGGTGACCGTCGCTCATGCTCATGCCCCACACCATACCCCCCTATGGTATTTCTGCAACGGGCCACATGCTCCCACGGGCTCGGCCCGACACGACGAAACGCCGGTTGCGGGGCAATCCGCGGGACGACAACCCGAGGTGTGCCGCGCAACCGGCGTTTCGCGGAAGCGTGGGTGGTGCGTGGCCGGGACTCAGCGCATGGGGTCGAACGGGCGGAGCTGGTCGACCTGCTTGCCGGTGACCATGGCCTGGGCGAGCAGGCGGCCGGTGACCGGGCCCAGGGTGATGCCCCACATGCCGTGGCCGCCGGCGGCGAAGACGCGCGGCGACTTGGTGGCGCCGATGAGCGGCAGGCCGTCGACGGTGCAGGGGCGCGAGCCGACCCACTCGTCCTGGCGGTCGTCGAGGTTGGCGCCGCGCAGCAGCGGGCGGGCAGCGTCGGCGATGGCCTGGATGCGGCGCTGGTCGAGGGCGGCCTCGGGCTTGCGGAACTCCATCATCCCCGCGACGCGCAGGCGGTCGCCGATGGGCGTGCAGGCGACGCGCTGGGCCGGGAAGTAGACCGGGCCGTTGGGAACGTGGTCGATCTCGACGGAGAAGGAGTACCCGCGGCCGGCCTGGACGACGTTCTTGACGCCGAACTTGCGGGCGAGCTTGCCGAGCCACGCGCCGGTCGCCAGGACCGCTGCGTCGAACTCCTCGACCGAGCCCTCGGCCGTCGTCACGACGACGCCGTTGCCCGTGTCGCGGATGTCGGCGACCGTGGCGGCGTCCATGATCTTGCCGCCGCGGGCCCGCACCGAGTCGGCGAGCGCGTGGACGTAGGAACCGGGGTCGACGAAGCGCTGGCCCTTGAGCAGGATGGCCGCGCCGATCTCGTCGGAGAGGCTTGGCTCGATGGCACGGGCCTGGTCGCCGGTGAGCGCCTCGAACTCGATGGCCTGACCCGCTGCGTGGATGTGCTCGATCTCCTCGAGCAGGGTCACCCGCTCGGCCTCGGTGCGGTACGACGCGAGGAAGGACTTCGCCTCGCGGGTGTCGGCCTGCACGCCGCCGGCCTTGAGCAGGTCGAAGCTCTCCAGCGACAGGTCGTTGACAGGCACGAGCGAGCCCATGGCCTTCTTCCAGGCCTTCATCGTCGAGTTCTTCGTGAAGCCGGTGACGAACTTGAGGAACTTGGGGTCGGCGCTCGGCGGCACGTAGACCGGCGAGGACGGCGACAGGACGGCGCGGATGCCGTACTTGAGGACCGCGGGCTCGGGCAGCGGCGTCGCGATGCCCGGCGTCAGCCAGCCGGCGTTGCCCCACGACGACCCGGCGGCAACACCCTCGCGGTCGAGGACGGTCACCTCCACGCCGTGCTCCTGGAGGAACCAGGCGGTGGACAGGCCGACCATGCCCGCGCCGACGACGGCGACGCGCTGGGGGACGGGGAGACCGGCTGCGGTGACGGGGCGAGAGGAGGCCATGCATCGATGCTCGTGCCGGCGGGGTGCCCTCGCACTGGGTGAGCGGCACAGATCCTTGGGCCGATCTTGTGCTGCGGGCACAACGGCATGGGACAGTGGAGGCGTGCTCAGCATCGCCGACCTCACCGCCACGCTGGCCGGTCTCCTCACCCTGGGGGTCGACCCCTCCCATGGCGAGGTGGACGACCTCACCATCGCCGAGCCCGGGCACGGGGTCGTCGGCCAGCCCGGCGACCTGGTGCTCGGCGTGGGGGTCGAGACGGTGGAGGCGGCGGTCGCGCTGGTCGACGCCGCGTCGGCGGCCGGGGCGGGCGGCCTCGTCCTGCGCCGCAACCTCGCCGCCCGCCGTCAGGTCCGTGACCGGGCGCGGCGTGCCGGCCTGGCGCTCGTGGGGCTGGCCGAGCAGGCGTCGTGGGCGCACGTCGTGTGGTTGCTCCGGGGCGTCATCGACCGGGCCTCGACCACTGCGGGCGACCGCCGCGGGGACGCGCCGGTGCAGGACGACCTCTTCGCACTCGCCGACGCCGCCGCGGCCCTGGTCGACGCCCCCGTGACCATCGAGGACGCCCAGTCCCGGGTCCTGGCCTACTCCTCGCGCCAGGACATGACCGACCCCGCCCGCGTCTCCACGATCGTCGGGCGCCGGGTGCCCGACGAGGTGCTGGCGAGCCTGCGGGCCCGCGGTGTCTTCCGCCGGCTCGCCCGCTCGGACGAGCCCGTCTTCGTGCCTGCCGACCCGAACGGACTGCTGCCCCGGCTCGTCGTGCCCGTCCGTGCCGGTGGTGAGTGGTTGGGGTCGATCTGGGCCGTGGTCGAGGAGCGCCCCCCGGCCGACCTCGTCGCCGAGCTGGTCCAGACGTCGTCGGTGGTCGCCCTCCACCTCCTGCGCCTGCGGGCGCAGGCGGACCTCTCCCGTCGGGTCGCGGCCGACCGCCTGCGCGGCGTCCTGTCCGGCAGCACCGTGGGCGCCGACTCGTGGCTGCCTCCGGGTCCGTGGCGGGTGGTCTGCCTCGGCGGTGAGGGCGGCGCTGCGCGCCTGCTCGACCTCTGGGAGTCGGTGTCCCGTCGGCACGCCTGGAACCAGCCGCTGCTCGCCGACCTCGACGGCCGGGCGTATGCCGTGGTGCGCGACAGCGACGACCCCCTGGTGCCGGGGACCTGGGGGTGGCTCACGGCCGTGGTCGACCGGGCCCGGGGGGAGTCCCTGGAGCTGACGGCCCGAGCGGGCCGGCCGGCGCACGCCGTCGCGGAGCTCGAGCGCTCCAAGGCCGAGGCCCTGGAGGTCGAGCGAGTCGTCGGTCCCTCGACCGACGCGGCCACGGCGTCGACGGTCCACGAGGACGTCTGGGCCCGGGTGACCGTGGCCCGGGCCTGCGCGTCGCTGAGGGACGGCGACGTCCTCGGGCCGCTCGCGGTGCTCGCGGACCATGACCGTGAGCACTCCAGCGACCACCTGCTGACGCTCGCCGCATGGCTGGACCACCCGGGGGCGCCGGGACGGGCCGCCCGGTCGATCCACGTGCACCCCAACACGCTGCGCTACCGGATGAACCGCATCGCCGACCTCGCCGGGCTCGACCTCGACGACCCGGTCGTGCGGCTGGCCCTGCGGCTGCAGCTGTCCGCCCTGCTCGAGGCGCCTTCGTCGGCCTGACCGGGTCGGTCAGTCCTCGACCCAGTGGTTGTCGTGGTGGCGCATGAACTCGTCCCGCTCGGCCTCGGTCATCGTCTCGCCGGCCGCGACCCGGGCCAGGCCCTCGAAGTAGGCCTCGCGCGGGGCTCCGGGCGCGAAGTGCAGCAGCATCGACGCCTCGGCGCCGGACTCGTTCCGGAAGCCGTGCAACCCACCCGCCGGGACGTGGAGGTAGTCGCCGGGGCGGGTGACCCGCCAGGCGGTCCCGTCGTAGATCGTCACCTCGCCGGAGAGGATGTAGAAGGACTCGGTCAGGGTGCGGTGGAAGTGGGCACCGGGTCCGCTGCCCCCGGGCGCGAACTCCCAGCGGTAGAGCCCGAAGAGCCCGCCGGTGGACGCCCCCGTCGAGAGGTAGTGCACGCGGTTGCCGTTGGGGTAGGTCAGCTCCGGCCCGGAGTCCGTCGCGCGCACGGTCGCACTGACCTCACCGGTCTCGCCGTCGTAGAGCGGGGGTGGGTAGCTCATGGCCGCCATCCTCACCGCGTGCCGCGCGACGCGGCAAGGGGTTTGGCTGCTCAGGCGCCGACGGTGCTGGGCAGGCGGTGGAGCGAGTCGACGAGCGGAGCGAGCTCGGGCACCTCGGCGGCCGACTCCAGGGCCTGCTCGAGCACCCGGTGGTGCGTCGGCCGGGCGTCGTCCAACAGGGCGGACCCGGCCGGGGTGAGCTCGGTGTAGATCCCCCGTCGGTCGTCGGCGCACAGGATGCGCGTGATCAGCCCGCGGTCCTCGAGGCGGTTGACGAGGCGGGTGGTGGCGCTGTTGGACAGTGCTGCGGCTCGGGCCAGCTGCGACATCCGCATGTGCCACCCGTCCTGGCGCGACAGCGCGTCGAGCACGGTGAACTCCACGACGGACAGCGCGTGCGTCGTGGTCAGCTCCCGCTCCAGGGCGCCCTCGATGTGGCCGTGCAGGGCGGCCAGCGTGCGCCAGCCCTGGGCGCGGACCTCGACGGCGTCGTCGGCGATTCCCATGCGTCCATCGTAACCCGCTTTTGCAATAACGCGCGTGTGCAACTAACTTGGTGCATGCGCTGGTAGTTGCACACGCGGCATACCAGTCCGCGATGTCAGCACCGCCATGGCACGCCCTCTCCCCGACCCAAAGGACCCGCACCCATGCCCATCGCCCTCCTGGCCCTCGCCCTCGGCGGCTTCGGCATCGGACTCACCGAGTTCGTCATCGCCGGGCTGCTCCCGGAGGTGGCAACCGACTTCGCCGTCGACGAGGCCACCGCCGGCTGGCTCATCTCCGGCTACGCCCTGTCCGTCGCGGTCGGCGCGATCGGCCTCACCGCCGCCGTCACCCGCTTCAACCGCAAGCACGTGCTCACCGCCCTGATGGTGCTGTTCATCGCCGGCAACCTCGTCTCCGCGCTCGCGGGAACCTACGAGGTGATGCTGCTCGGCCGCATCCTGGCCGCCCTGACCCACGGCGCCTTCTTCGGCATCGGTGCGGTCGTCGCCGCCGGTCTCGTCGCGCCGGAGAAGAAGGCCGGTGCGATCGCGATGATGTTCGCGGGCCTGACGACCGCCAACGTCCTGGGCGTCCCGCTCGGCACCCTGCTCGGACAGCAGCTGGGGTGGCGCTCGACGTTCTGGGCCATCACCGTGATCGGTGTCATCGCCCTGGTCGGCATGGCGACGCTCGTCCCCTCCCAGCCGGTCTCCGCCGACGAGCCCGGCCTGCGCCACGAGCTCGGGGCGTTCCGGTCCGGGCAGGTCTGGCTGTCGCTGCTGGTGACCGTCCTCGGGTTCGGTGGGATGTTCGGGGCGTTCACCTACATCGCCTACACGCTCACGCAGGTCAGCGGGTTCGCCTCGGCGACCGTGCCGTGGTTGCTGGTCCTGTTCGGGCTGGGGCTGTTCGCCGGCAACTGGGCCGGTGGCCGCGCGGCCGACAGGTCGGTCCCGGTCACCCTCACCGTGGTGCTCGGGGCGCTCGCCCTCGTCATGGGCGTGTTCGCCGCGACCGCGTCGTCCCCGGTCATGGCCGTGGTCAGCCTGGTGCTCATGGGCACGTTCGGGTTCGCCACCGTCCCGGGGCTGCAGATGCGGATCATGACGTATGCCGGCTCGGCACCGACCCTGGCCAGCGGGGCCAACATCGCGGCCTTCAACGTGGGGAACGCCGCCGGTGCCTGGCTGGGCGGCGTGACCATCACCGCAGGGCTGGGCTACACCTCCACCCTCTGGGACGGGGCGGCCCTGACCGTCGGAGCGCTCGTGGTGCTCGTCGCTGCCGAGCAGCTGGCGCGCAGGACCCGTGGCCGCGGTGCCGGCCTGCACCGCGGGACCGGCGAGCAGGGCGCGACGGCTCAGGCGCCGTGCACCGTCGCCAGCAGCGCGGCGTAGCGCTCCAGGACCGCGGCTCCTTCGTCACCGGCCGGCGGCTCGAGCGTCGTCTCGTACCGGACCTCCCAGGCGGGGGGACGCTCCCTACCCGCGAGCACCCACGCAGCCTGACGGGCGGCGCCGAGGCCGACGTACTCGCCCGGCTCGGGGATGGCCACCGGCACCCCGAACAGGCCGGGGGCCACCGCCCGGACGGCGCCGGAGGCCGAGGCGCCACCGATCAGCACGATGCGCTCGACCGGCAGGCCGAGCCTGCGCACGTCGGACACCCCGGCGACGAGGTTGGCGAGCATGCCCTCGACAGCGGCCCGGGCGAGGTTCTCGGGGGTGGCGTTCGAGCGGGTCAGACCGGCCAGGGTGCCGGTGGCGTCCGGGAGGCTCGGGCTGCGCTCGCCGTCGAGGTACGGCAGCAGGGTCAGGCCCCCCGCCCCCGGCTCGGCGGCGAGGGCAAGCCGATCCAGGCCCTGCAGGTCGGTGTCGAGCAGCTGGGCGGCGGCCGTGAGCACCCGGGCCGCGTTGAGCGTGGCCATCAGGGGCAGGTGGCCGCCCGAGGCGCTCGCGAAGGAGGCGATGAGCCCGTTGGGGTCGGCCACCGGCCGGTCGGCGTCCGCGAAGACCGCTCCGCTCGTGCCGAGCGACACCACGACGTCACCCGTGCGCAGGCCCAGGCCCAGGGCCGCGCCGGCGTTGTCGCCCGTGCCGGGACCGACCACCATCCCGCTGTCGGTGCGACCCGCGACCTCGTGCGGACCCAGCACCGCCGGGACACCGAAGACCCGTCCGAGGGCGAGCTCCTGCAGGTCGGACAGGTACGAGTCGGAGGTGCTGGAGAAGTAGCCGGTGCCGGACGCGTCCCCGCGGTCGGTGGTGTAGCGCTCGAAACCGTTGCCCTGCTTGAGGATCTGGGCGGTCAGCCAGTCGTGCGGGAGGACGACGTCGTGGACGCGTGCGGCGTTCTCCGGTTCGTTGTCGGCCAGCCAGCGGACCTTGGTCACGGTGAAGCTGGGCACCAGGGCCAAGCCGGTGCGTCGCACCCACTCCTGCGCCCCGCCCAGCTCGTCGGTGAGGTCTCGAGCAGCCTGGGCCGAGCGGGTGTCGTTCCACAGCAACGCATCTCGCACCACTGCCCCCGACTCGTCGAGTGCGCACATGCCGTGCTGCTGACCCCCGACGGCGATCGCCGCCACGTCGTCCAGCAGCCCGTCGGCCGTGGCGGCCGTGAAGGCCTCCCACCACCGGTCGGGGTGGATGGAGGTCCCGTCCGGGTGGGGTGCACGCCCGGAGCGGACGATTTCCCCGGTCGCGGCGTCGCAGACGACGACCTTGGTGGACTGCGTCGAGGAGTCGACCCCGGCGACGAGGGTGCGTCCGCCGTCAGCCACGCGGGCCACCTGCGGCCTCGGCGGGGTCGGCGGCGGACCGGGCCGTCGGCCGCGGGTCGATGACCGACTTGATGGCACCCGCGGTGTCGCGGGCGGCGGTCAGGGCGGCAGCGGTGTCCTCGAGCGCGAACCTGCCGGTGACGAGGCGTTCGAGGTCCACCTGCCCGGAGGCTGCCAAGGCGATGGCGGTCGGCCAGGTGCCGGCGTAGCGGAACGTCCCGGTCACGACGAGCTCGCGCTCCTGGATCGTCGACAGCGGCAGGGTGATCTCGTCGCCGCCCATGCCGACGAGGACCGCACGGCCCGCGGGGGCCAGGGCGCGGATGCCGTCCGCCGTGGCGCCGGGGTGCCCCGAGCACTCGAGCAGGACCTCGGGAGCCGGCCCCGCGGCATACCCGTCGGCGACGGACTCCGACCCCGAGCTGATGGTGCGGGTGGCACCCAGCTGCCTCGCGACCGCGAGGCGGTCCGGGTTGAGGTCGGCGACGACGATCTCGCTCGCGCCGGACGCCCTGGCCACCTGGACGCAGACCAGGCCGATCGGGCCGGCCCCGGTGACCAGGACGCGGGAACCCGGACCGACCCCGCCCTTGAGGCAGGCCCAGACGCCGACGGACAGCGGTTCGAGCAGGGCTGCGGCCTCGTCGCTCACGTGGTCCGGGACAGGGTGGGCGAAGGCGTGGTGGATCGCCACCAGCTCCGCCAGCGACCCGTCGACCGGGGGAGTGGCGTGGAAGACCATGTCGGGGCACAGGTTGTAGCGCCCGGCGAGGCACTGCTCGCACGCCCGGCACGGCACCCCGGGCTCGAGGGAGACCCGCTGGCCGACCCGTGAGGGGTCCACGTCGGCACCGACCGCCTCGACCACACCGGACGTCTCGTGGCCGAGGACGAGCGGTGACTCCACGACGAACCGCCCGATCCGGCCGTGGTCGAAGTAGTGGGTGTCGGACCCGCAGACGCCGACCGCGTGGACGCGCACCAGGACCTCGTCCGCCGCAGGGGTCGGGTCGGGTCGCTGCACCACCTCGACCACGCCGGGACGGTTGAGGACGGCAGCACGCATCAGGAGTTCTCCAACGTCGGTTCGAGGGTGTCGAGACAGGTCACGCGGTGGGAACCGGTCGGGCGTCGTCGCCCGCTCGGGCCTCCAGCGTTGCCCGTGCGCCGACGTCGTGCAAGCGTTCCAGCGCAGCGGTGTACGCCGTGGCGAAGCGTTCGTCCTCGGCGAGGTCCCCGAACAGGTCGCGGTCCCGGATGAACGCCAGCGGGTCCTCGCCCTGTCTCGCGGCCGCGGCCATGACGCGGTCCTTGAGCCGGTCCACGACCTCGATCGGCTTCCCCTGCTCGTCGCGCCCCTCGGCGTACCTCGCCCACGACGCCACCACGAGCGCGGACCTCTCGATTTCGCCGCCGTCGCGCAGGTTCGCCCGGATGACCGGCACGAGCCACTTCGGTATGCGGTCGGAGGACTCCGCGCAGAGCCTCGCCAGCGTGTCGCGCACCTCGGGGTTGGCGAACCGCGCGACGAGCTCGTGGCGGTAGGCGTCGAGGTCGACGTCGGGCACCGGCGGCAGGGTCGGGCTGCCCTCGCGCTCCATGTAGGCGAGCAGGAAGCCGGCGAACAACGGGTCCTGGCAGACCTCGTGGGCGTAGCGGTAGCCGGCGAGGTGGCCGAGGTAGCACAGCGCCTGGTGGCTGGCGTTGAGCAGCCGCAGCTTCATCAGCTCGTACGGCACGACGTCCTCGACCATCTGCACGCCGGCGTCCTCGAACGGGGGGCGCCCCTGCCCGAACCGGTCCTCGAGCGCCCACTGGGTGAAGGGCTCGCACACGACGGGCCAGTCGTCCTGGACGCCGAACTCCTCGCGCAGCCGCTCGATGTCCTCGGGAGCGGTGACCGGCGTGATCCGGTCGACCATGCAGTTGGGGAAAGCGACCTCGGTCTCCATCCAGTCGGCGAGGCCCGGGTCCTTGAGCCGCGCGAACGCGCAGATCATCCGCCGGGCCACGTCGCCGTTGTCGGGGAGGTTGTCGCAGCTCATCACGGTGAACGGCGCGCGCCCCTCGTCCCGGCGCCGGGCGAGGGCAGCCGTGAGGTAGCCGAAGACCGTGCTGGGGACGGCGCCGTCGACCAGGTCGGCCTGGATCGACGGGTCATCGGCGTCGAACTCCCCCGTCACCTGGTTGACGAGGTAGCCGCCCTCCGTGATGGTCAGCGACACGATTCGGGTGCGTTCGTCGACGAGCCGGTCGACCACGGCCTGCGGGTCGTCGGGGGCGAACAGGAGCTCCACCACCGACCCGATGACCCGGGGCTCGCGCCGACCGTCCGGGTGCTTGACGACGAGCGTGTAGAGGCCGTCCTGGGCCTTGAGCGTGTCGATGATGCGGCGGTCGTGGGGGAGCGCCCCAACCCCGCACAACCCCCAGTCCAGGGCCTCGCCGTCGTTCATCAGGGCGTCGAGGTACATCGCCTGGTGGGCGCGGTGGAACCCGCCCACGCCGAAGTGGACGATGCCCGCCGTCACCTGCGACCGGTCGTAGGCCGGGCGGGCCACCCGGGGGTCCAGCTCGCCGAGGTGGGCCTCGGCGAGCCGGACGGGCGTGGTCCCCATTACTTGACGGCCCCCATCGACAGGCCCTGCACGAGCTTGTCCTGCGCGGCGAACCCGGCGGCCAGCACCGGGAGCGACACCACGAACGACGCTGCGCAGACCTTGGCGAGGAACAGGCCCTGACTGGTCACGAACCCAGTCAAGAACACCGGCGCCGTTCCCGCCACCGTGCTGGTCAGCACGCGGGCCAGGAGCAGCTCGTTCCAGCTGAAGATGAAGCAGATCAGTGCTGCCGAGGCGATCCCCGGCATGACCACCGGGGCGACGATGTCCTTGAGCGTCCGGGTGAGGGACGCCCCGTCGACCGAGGCCGCCTCGAGCATCTCCACCGGCACCTCGGCGAGGAACGAGCGCAGCATCCAGATCGCGATCGGCAGGTTCATCGAGGTGTAGAGCAGGATCAGCCACCAGATGTTGTCGAGCAGGCCCACCTTCTGCGCGAAGAGGTAGAGCGGGAGGATGCCGGCCACGATCGGCAGCATCTTGGTGGAGAGGAAGAAGAACAGCACGTCCGTCCACTTCTTCACCGGACGGATCGACAGGGCGTAGGCCGCCGGGAAGGCGAGCAGGAGCACCAGCGCCGTCGACAGGATGCTCGCCGTGAGGGAGTTGAGCAGGGGCGGCCAGGGTCCTGCGTCGAAGAAGGAGCGGTAACCGTCGAGGGACAACGGCGCGAACACGTCAGGGGGGTTCTTGGCGGCGTCGTTCTCGTTGTGGAACGACGTGAGGACCATCCACAGGACGGGGAGGGCGAACAGGAACCCGATCACCCAGGCTGCGCCGGACAGCAGGATCCCGGAGCGTGGCGGCTTCGCGTGCCGGACCTCGGTATGGCGCGGCGTGCCGGAGGACGTCCCCGGGTCCGAGGTCCCGGTGCTCGAGGTGGTGGTGCTCATCAGGACTCCTCCTTGAACAGGCTGAACGCGGTGCGCAGGGCTGCGGTCGCGATGAGGATCGTGCCGATCACCACGACGACGCCGGCCGCGGAGGCCCGCCCGTAGTCCTGGGCGGTGTAGAAGGTCTGGTAGATGAAGTACGGCAGGTTGGCCGTGCCCAGACCACCGCTGGTGATGGTGAAGACGTGGTCGAAGTTCTGCACCACGTAGATGGCGCCGAGCAGACCCGACAGCTCGATGTACTGGCGCAGGTGCGGCAGGGTCATCGAGCGGAAGATCTGCCAGGCTCCCGCGCCGTCGATGCGGGCGGCCTCGACGACGTCCAGCGGCCGGCTCTGCAGGCCGGCGAGCAGGATGAGCATCATGAACGGCGTCCACTGCCAGACGAGCGCCGCGATGATCGCGATGAGCGGGTTGTTGGTGATCCAGTCCGGCTGGGGGGCGTTGTCCCCGAACACGGTCTTGAGCAGCCCGTTGAACAGTCCGTACTCCGGGTTGTAGAGCGCGTGCTTCCACAGCAGTGCCGCGGCCACGGGGACGATGAGGAACGGCGTGATCATCATCGTGCGGACGATGCCCTGGCCCCGGAACTTGCGGTCCAGCAGGAGCGCGATGCCGAGTCCCAGCACCAGGCTGACCAGAACGACGGAGACGGTGAGCAGGATCGTGACGAACACGGCCTGGCGCGTGTTGGTGTCGGTGAAGACGCGGGCGAAGTTGTCGAACCCGGTGAAGCCGCGCTCGTCCGGGTAGTAGGCGTTCCAGTTCATGAACGAGATGACCAGGGTCGCCACGAAGGGCAGCTGCGTCATGACGATCACGAAGATCAGGGCCGGCAGCAGTGGCGCCCTGCGCGCCCAGTCGCCCGAACGGCGCAGGGCCTTGCTGGGCTCGGGGTTGCGGACCTGCTCGGTCGGCGGTCTCGTTGCGGTGCTCGACGACATCACTGCCCCCTCGACTGGTAGCGCTCGGCGACGTCCTCGGCGAGCTGTTGGCCCTTGTCGAGGGCCTCGTTGACGGTGATCTTTCCGGCGATCGCCGAGCTCACGTCCTGGCTGACCTGCGTGCCGAGGTCCGGGAACTCGGGTATGTCGACGAACTGGATCCCGATCGCCGGTCGCGGCTGGGCTCCCGGGTTCTCCGGGTCGGCGGCCTCGATGGCGGACCTGGTCGGCTCGGCGAAGGCCGACGCGACCTTGAGGTAGTCGGCGTTCTCGTAGGTGGAGGCCCGCTTGCCGGCAGGCACCTTGGTCCAGCCGAGCTGGGAGCCCACGAGCTCCTCGTACTCCTTGCTGCTCGCCCAGGAGATGAACTTCCAGGCGTTGTCCTTCTTGGTGCTGGCCTGCTGGATGGACCACGACCAGGCGTAGAGCCACCCGGCGCTGTCGGTCTTGACCACGGGGGCGGGGGCGTAGCCGAACTTGCCCTTGGTGGGCGAGTCGTCCGCCTCGAGGGAGCCGGCGGCCGAGGTGGCGTCGTACCACATGGCCACGTTGCCCTGGACGAGGTTGTTGAGGCACTCGGTGAAGCCCGCCTGCGGCGCGCCCTTCTCCCCGTGGGCGCGGACGAGGTCGACGTAGAACTGGACGGCCTGCTTGAACTCGGGGGAGCTCACACCGGGGGTCCAGTTCTTCTCGAACCACGTCCCGCCGAAGGTGTTGACCACCGTGGTGAGGGGAGCGAAGATCTGGCCCCAGCCGGGCTGCCCGCGCAGGCAGATGCCCTTCATGCCCGGCTCGGCGCCGTCGACCTTGGCGGCGATGTCGGCGACCTCCTGCCAGGTCGGTTTGGCCGGCATGGTGATGCCCTTCTTCTCCAACACGTCCTTGCGGTACATGAGGAAGGACGACTCGCCGTAGAAGGGCTCGCCGTAGACCTTGCCGTCGCTGGACAACGAGGTGGTCATCGGCTTGAGGATGTCGCCCTGGTCGAAGGCCGTGTCCTTGGCGAGGTACTCGTCCAGGGGCGCGATCCACTTGGCCTTGGCGTAGATCGGGATCTCGAAGTTGCTCAGGGAGGCGACGTCGTACTGGCCGGCCTGGCTGGAGAACTCCTGGCTGATCTTGTCGCGGACGTCGTTCTCGGGGAGCACGGTGTAGTTGACCCGGATCCCGGTCTTCTTCGTGAAGTTGTCGGCGGTGAGCTTCTGCAGGTCGACCATCTGCGGGTTGTTGACCATCAGCACGTTGATGCTGTCCGCCCCACCGCCGCCGACTCCGCCGCCGCCCCACCCGGCACACGCCGAGAGGCTGAGGGCCAGGCCGATCGCTGATGCGACCAGCGCGGCCCGGGAGTTTCGACTACGCACGCGTCCTCCTCCGTCGCCTTTGACGGCTCTCGTTTGACTCGCGCTCATATGAGCGCAATGATGCCCAAACGAGTACCTTGAGTAAATCGACGCACCCGGTACCTGTCAACGGTGAGGATGGGCGACATGGCGCAGGACGGACCCGCCGAGCTGGTGCTGCTCGCTGCCGTGGCCCGCCGCCACTACCTGCACCACCGGTCGAAGGTGGAGATCGCCGACGAGCTCGGGATCAGTCGCTTCAAGGTCGCCCGGCTGCTCGAGTCGGCCCGCGACCGCGGCCTGGTGCGGATCGAGATCGTCCGCCAGGGCTCGCTCGACGTGGATGCCTCCGCCCGCCTGCAGGAGCGCTTCGGCCTCGCCCACGCCGTCGTCGTGGACACCGCCGACGCCGACCCGGGCGCGGTCCGGCAGCAGCTGGGAAAGGCCGCGGCCGACCTCCTGTCGGAGGTGCTCGTCGAGGACGACGTCCTGGGGCTGCCGTGGTCGCGCAACGTGCACGCCATGGTGGGCGCCCTGACGTCACTGCCGCGGGTCGAGGTGGTGCAGCTGACGGGGGCGATCGCGCTGCCGGACTTCGACAGCAGCGCCGTCGACATCGTGCGGCGGGCGGCTCGTCTCGGGGGTGGGAAAGCCCGTGTCTTCTACGCGCCGTTCGTCCTCGACACCAAGGCCAGCGCCGACGCCCTGCGCCGCCAACCCGCCGTCGCGGAGGGTTTGGCGCGGGCCTCGGCGGTGACCAAGGCGGTCGTCGGGATCGGGCACTGGAGCGCTGGCGGGTCCACCATCCACGACCTGCTCGACGCTGCCGAGCAGCTCGACCTCGCGAGTCGCGGGGTGGTCGGCGAGCTGGCCGGCATCTTCTTCGATGCAGACGGAAAACCCTTGCGCCCCAAGGTCGCTGCGCGCCTGATCACCATCGACGCGGAAGCCCTGAGCGGCATACCGGAGGTCATCGCGGTGGCCTCCGGCCGGGCCAAGGGCGCCGCGGTCCGGGCCGCCCTCGAGGGCCGCCTCGTCCAGGGCCTCGTCGTCGACCACGAGCTCGCCGACAGCCTCCTGGCCGACTGACCTCCGCGTCCCCAGCTGCTCAGGAGGCGAGGTCGGCGCCGGGCCGTCAGGGCGTCCCGACACGCCCGGGGCCTTGCGCAGTCGCCCTGTCCTCTGGCATGGTCGAAACAGATTTGTAAGCGCTTTCAACGAGGAAGGCAGCCTGATGGCCACCAGTTCGGGACACCCGACGAGACACCCCGCGGGGGCGACGATCTACTCCGTCGCCGAGCGCGCCGGCGTCTCGATCGCCTCGGTGTCCCGCGTGCTGCAGGGCTCCCAGGCCGTCTCCGAGAAGACCCGCAAGCGGGTGCTCGAGGCCGCCGAGGAGCTGCGCTACGTGCCACTGGCTGCCGCCCGGAGCCTCGCCGTGCGGCACCACGAGGCCCATGGCCTCGTCCTCCCCGAGCTCTCCGGTCCCTACTACTCCGAGCTCCTCATGGGCTTCGAGTACCGTGCCGCCGAGCTCGGGCAGAGCGTCGTCCTGATGCTCGCCGAGGGCAAGGCCGACCTGCCCCGAGCCGTGCGGAAGCTGGCGACCCGCGTCGACGGCCTCGCGATGCTCGGCTCGTCCGCGATCCCCGACGAGACGGTGACGGCCCTCGGTGGCAGCAAGCCGGTCGTCCTCATCGCCGGTGACGAGAGCGCCGACGTCGACACGGTCCGCTCGGAGAACACCTCCAGCGCCCGCGAGATCACCGAGCACGTCCTGCGCCACGGTCGCCGTCGCGTCCTGTTCGTCGGTGACCCCGCGTCCGGTCCCGACATCCGCGACCGGTATGCCGGGTTCGTCGCCGCCCACGCCGCGGCCGGGATCGTGGCGGCGGAGGCCGTGCCCGTGGCGCTGCGCGAGGACGACGGCACCGCCCTCGCCGACCGCCTGCTGCGCGGTGACCTCGAGGCCGATGCCCTCGTCTGTGCCAACGACGAGCTCGCCCTCGCCGTCATGGTGCGGCTGCGCGGCAGCGTGCTGCGCGTCCCTGAGGACGTCGCGGTCGTGGGCTGGGACGACGTGATGACCGCTCGCTACGTCGAGCCCGGGCTCACGACGGTCCGCCAGCCGGTGCGCGAGCTCGGCGCCCGCGCCTCCGACCTCCTCCACGAGCGCATCACCGGCTCGGCCGCCCCCCGCGGCGCCCAGATCATCCCGACCCACCTGGTCATCCGCGCCTCCTGCGGCTGCCCGCCGCCTCCGGTGGCCGTCCGCGCCCAGCCCTAGGGCGCCCCGCGTGACGCCCCATCGGCGCACGCCACTGCCTTCCCGTCCGTCCCCCTCACCCCGATGAAAGAGAGACACCCCGATGAGACGCACCTCTGCGATCGCGGTCGCCACCATGACCGCCGCCGCCCTCACGCTGACCGCGTGCGGCCGTGACAGCGGCGGCAGCGCCGCCGCCGAGACCGGCAAGGACATCAGCTCCGGCAAGGCCACGGGCACGATCACGGTCTGGGCCATGGGCGCCGAGGGCGAGAAGCTCCCGGCCCTGGCCAAGGACTTCGAGGCCGCCAACCCGGGCGCCAAGGTCAACGTCACCGCCATCCCGTGGGACGCGGCGCACGACAAGTTCACCACCGCCATCACGGCGGGCAAGACGCCCGACGCAGCCATGGTCGGCACCACGTGGATGGGTGAGTTCGCCGGTCTCGGGGCGCTCGACCCGACGCCCAAGTCGATCGACACCTCGCAGTTCTTCGAGGGTGCCCAGAACACCACCAAGGTGGGCGACACCTCGTACGGCATCCCGTGGTACGTCGAGACGCGCCTGGTCTACTACCGCACCGACCTCGCCAAGAAGGCCGGCTTCACCGAGGCCCCCAAGACCTGGGAAGAGCTCAAGGCGATGGCCAAGGGCATGCAGACCAAGGCCGGCGCCAAGTGGGGCATCGGCCTGCAGGCCGGCGGCACCGGCTCCTGGCAGACCGTGATGCCGTTCGCCTGGTCCAACGGCGCCGACCTCACCAAGGACGGCGGCAAGGGCTACAACTTCGACTCCCCGGAGATCAAGGAAGCCGTCGACTACTACAAGAGCTACTTCGACGAGGGCATCTCGGACAAGGCCGCCCCGGCGACCCCGACCACCGAGCCCGACTTCGCCAGCGGCAAGGTCCCGATGTTCATCTCCGGCCCGTGGATGATGTCCGCGGTCGAGAAGGTCGGCGGCGCCGGCTTCAAGGACAAGTACGCCGTGGCCCCCATGCCCACGAAGAAGACCTCCTCGTCCTTCGTCGGCGGCTCGGACTTCGTCGTCTTCAAGAACTCCAAGCAGCGCGACACCGCCTGGAAGTTCACCCAGTTCCTGGCCGACCCGAAGACCCAGGCCAAGTGGTACACCCAGTCGACCGACCTGCCGTCCGTGCAGAGCGCGTGGCAGGACCCGTCCATCGCCGCCGACAAGAAGCTGGCCGTCTTCGGTGAGCAGCTCAAGACCGCCCAGGCCCCGCCGTCGTTCGCGACGTGGGAGCAGGTCGTCGCACAGTTCGACACCGAGCTCGAGAAGATCACCAAGCAGGACGCCGACACCAGCGCCTCGCTGAAGTCCGTCCAGTCGCAGGCTGAGTCCATCGGGACCGGTCAGTAGTCATGGCCGCCACATCAGAGGTCACCACTCGCGGGGAGGCCGACCCGACCGGTCGGCCGCCCCGCGGGGGGACCGCGAAGTCGCGCAGGGGTGGCGCGTTCGGTGAGGGCCGGGCCGCCTGGATCCTCGCCCTGCCGTTCTGCCTCCTGTTCCTCACCTTCACGGTGTGGCCGGTCATCCAGTCCCTGTTCATGAGCATCACGGACACGCGGGCCCGGGACCTCAAGACCCCGTTCGCCGTCGACATCGTGGGCCTGGACAACTTCACCAAGGCGCTCTCGGACGACCAGTTCCTCCAGGCCGCCCGCAACACCGCCTACTTCGTCCTCGTCGGGGTCCCCCTGACCCTGACGATGGCGCTGGCCGCCGCCGTGGTCCTCGACCGCGGGATCACCAAGCTGCGCTCGGTCTTCCGCCTCGGCTTCTACCTCCCGGTCATCACCTCGATCGTCGCCGTGGCCGTGGTCTGGCGCTTCCTGCTGCAGGAGGACTCCGGGCTGATCAACACCGTGCTCGGCTGGTTCGGCATCAACGGCCCGAACTGGCTCGGTGACCCGAACTGGTCGATGCCCGCCCTGATCCTCATGGCGTCGTGGCGCAACTTCGGCACCGCGATGATCATCTTCCTGGCCGGCCTCCAGGCCGTGCCGTGGATGCTGCACGAGGCAGCCGCGATCGACGGCGCCGGTGCGTGGCAGCGGTTCCGGCACATCACGCTCCCGATGCTTCGACCCACCATCCTGTTCGTCTCCGTCACCACGGGCATCGGCTACCTCCAGTTCTTCGAGGAGCCCTTCGTGATGACCAACGGTGGCCCGCTGAACAGCACGATCTCGATGTCGATGTACACCTACAAGCAGTTCGGCTTCGGCAACTACGGGTATGCCGCGTCGCTGAGCTACATCATCTTCATCGTCATCGCGGTCGTCACCGCCATCCAGTTCCGACTGCTGCGCGAGAAGGACTGATCGCCATGACCACGACCACGGACAAGGCCACGACGCCGGTCCCCGCCCCGAAGTCCACCCGCGGCCGGTTCGGCCGTACCCCGCGGCCCACCGAACCCGTCGGCACCAACGCGACGATGGCGGGCAGCAAGCAGTCCAGCCGCTGGTGGCTCTACGGCATCCTCAGCCTCTGCCTCGTCGCCGTCGTCGCACCGTTCGCCTGGATGGTGCTCGGCAGCTTCAAGAGCGAGGGTGAGCTGCGCCAGACGCCCCCGACCTGGTGGCCGCACTCCGCGTCCCTGGACAACTACACGCAGCTGTTCTCCCGACTCGACTTCGGCACGTACTTCACCAACTCCATCGTCGTGGCCGTGGCGGTCACCGCCGGCAACCTGCTGTTCTGCTCGATGCTCGGCTACGCCCTCGCCATGCTCGACTTCAAGGGCAAGAAGGCGCTGTTCAGCATCGTCATGGCGACGCTGATGATCCCCGGCGTCGTGACGTTCGTGCCGTTGTTCGTCCTCGTGGCGAACGCCGGCCTCATCGACACGCTGCCCGGCCTGATCCTGCCCTTCCTCGTCAGCCCGTTCGGCGTGTTCCTCATGCGGCAGTTCATCTCGGGGCTCCCGCGTGACCTGCTCGACGCCGGGCGCGTGGACGGTGCCGGTGAGCTGCGCATCTTCGCGCGGATCATCCTGCCCCTGTGCGGACCGGCCCTCGCGACCCTCGGGATCCTCACCTTCCTCGGCAGCTGGAACAACTTCCTGTGGCCGCTGGTGGTGGCGCAGTCCGAGAAGACCTACACCCTTCCCGTCGCGCTGGCGCTCTACTCCAAGGGCCAGAACAGCACGAACTACGGCCTGCTCCTCGCCGGCGCGACCGTGGTCGTCATCCCCGTCCTCGCGGTGTTCCTCGCCTTCCAGCGCAAGTTCATCGAGGGCATCGCCACCACCGGCATCAAGTGATCCCGGCGCCACCGCGCCACCAGCACGGCACCACGTGACCGATCCCGACAAAGGAGTCTCACCCATGCCCCAGCTCCACGTACCCACCCAGTCACCGCTCGTCATACCGGACTCGGCGGCCTCCGCCCTCTCCGCCGCCGGCCGCGTCGCACCCAGCCGTCGCCAGCTGCTCGTCGGCGCGACCGCCGCCGCGGCCGTGGGCCTGACCACCCAGCGCGCCTCGGCCGCTCCGGCTGCTGCAGCCGCCGCACCCGTGGTGCTCGGTGGCGCTGCCGGCGCCGGCGTGCAGAAGGACCGCGTCCGGCGCTGGGCCAAGGACACCTGGCACAGCCTCGTGGCCATGACCGACCCGAAGACCGGCCTCCCGGCCGACAACATCAACGAGGGCCTCACCGCCGCTGACCGCTCCGGCTACACGTCGCCGACGAACATCGGTGGCTACCTGTGGTCGGCCGTCGTGGCCCGCGACCTCGGCATCATCTCGCGCGGCGAGTGCACCCGTCGGCTGCGCCAGACGCTGTCGACCCTGCTCCGCATGGAGCACCACGAGCCGAGTGGCATGTACTACAACTGGTACGACGAGGCGACCGGCGCCAAGCTGACGTCCTGGCCCGGCACGGGCGACCGGGTGGACCCGTTCCTCTCGAGCGTCGACAACGGCTGGCTCGGTGCCGCGCTCAAGGTCGTCATGACCGCCGACCCCGGCTCCGCGCCCCTGGCGAAGAAGCTCTTCGGTCGGATGCGCTGGGACAGCTTCTACGACACCAACGCCTCACGGAAGCCGGGCCTGATGCACGGCGGGTTCTTCGTCGTGCAGCCCCCGAACCGGACCGACGGCTTCTACGGCAACCACATCGGCGTCGGCCCCGACGTCTGGCTGACGAACCACCACTACGACACGACCGTGTCCGAGACCCGCATCACGAGCTACCTCGGCATCCTCACGGGGCAGGTCCCGGCCAACCACTACTTCGCGATGTGGCGCACCTTCCCGGCGACCTGCGACTGGGCCTGGCCCGAGTCGCAGCCGGTCGGCGAGAACCGCACCTACCTCGGTGTCGACGTCTACGAGGGCGCCTACACCTACCGCGGGATGCACATCGTCCCCGGCTGGGGTGGCTCGATGTTCGAGGAGCTCATGCCCGACGTCTTCGTCCCCGAGGCGAGCTGGGCCCCGCGCAGCTGGGGCCTCAACCACCCGTTGCACGTGCGCGCCCAGCGCGAGCACGGCCTCGACGAGGCCGGCTACGGCTACTGGGGCTTCTCGCCCGCCAGCGACCCCTTCGCCGGGTACCGCGAGTACGGCGTCGACCGGCTCGGCATGAACCCCGAGGGCTACTTCTCCGACAAGGAGAAGACCAACGTCGACGTCGGCTTCGGCGAGTGCCGCGCCGGGACCAACCCCACGCCGAAGTTCGGCGACGGTGTCGTCACGCCGCACGCCTCGTTCCTCGCGATGATGCACGAGCCCCGGCAGGCGTTCACCAACCTCGCTAAGATCGAGGACGAGCTCAAGGCCTACGGCAAGGGCGGCTTCTTCGACGCCGTCGCCGTGCACTCCGGCACGATCGCCCGCCGGTACCTCTCGCTCGACCAGGCGATGATCATGGGTGCCATCGGCAACGTGTTGGCGGACAACGTGATCCGTCGTGCGTTCAGCACCCGTGACGTCGAGCGCCGACTGCGCCCGGTCATCGGCGCGGAGGAGTTCGGCGCCGGCATCGCCTGACCGGCACCACCCCAGAGACGTGCGTGGTCGGGGTTCCCCCCGCCCCGGCCACGCACCCCCTCCACGAACACGACGCAGACCCCTCGAGAGGACCCTCCATGCAGCCGGCCCGCCAGACCTCACCCGATGGTGTCGAGTACCGCGACCTCAACGGCAACGGCCGGATGGACCCCTTCGAGGACCCCCGTCTCCCCGTCGAGCAGCGGGTGGAGGACCTGCTCGGCAGGCTGTCCCTGCAGGAGAAGGTGGGCCTGATGTTCCAGACGGTGATCGAGGCCGGTGCCGACGGCACGGTCCTCGAATCGCCCGGGGCGATCAGCAAGTCCCCCACGAGCGAGGTCGTGCTGACCAAGCACCTCACGCACTTCAACGTGCACCACCTCGAGGACGCGCGCCTGGCGGCCCGGTGGCACAACGCACTCCAGGCCCTGGCCGAGCAGACGCCGCACGGCATACCCGTGACGGTCTCCACGGACCCGCGCCACGCCTTCATCGAGAACTCCGGGGTCTCCTTCAGCGCCAAGGCGTTCTCCCAGTGGCCGGAGCCGCTCGGGCTCGCGGCGCTGCGCGACGTCGACGCCGTGCGCGAGTTCGGCGACGTCGCCCGGCAGGAGTACCGCGCGGTCGGGATCAGGGCCGCCCTGCACCCGACGCTCGACCTCGCGACCGAGCCGCGCTGGGCCCGGCAGGCCGGCACGTTCGGCCAGGACCCTGACCTGGTGACCGAGCTGGGCGTCGCGTACCTCCTTGGCTTTCAAGGGGATTCGTTGGGTCCCGACAGCATCGCCTGCACCAGCAAGCACTTCCCCGGCGGCGGCCCGCAGAAGGACGGCGAGGACGCGCACTTCCCCTACGGCCGCGAGCAGGTCTACCCGGGCGGTCGCTTCGCCGACCACCTCAAGCCGTTCCCGCCGATGATCGAGGCGGGCACCGCCGGGATCATGCCCTACTACGGCATGCCCGTCGGGCTCGAGATCGACGGCGAGCAGATCGAGGAGGTCGGCTTCGGCTACAACCGCCAGATCGTCACCGGCCTGCTGCGCGAGAAGCTCGGTTACGACGGCGTCGTCGTCACCGACTGGGAGCTCGTCAACGACAACCACGTCGGTGACCAGGTCCTGCCGGCGCGCGCCTGGGGTGTCGAGCACCTCGACCCCCACGGCCGGATGGAGCTCATCCTCCACGCGGGGGCGGACCAGTTCGGTGGCGAGGAGTGCGTCGACCTCCTCCTCGACCTCGTCAAGGAGGGCCGGGTGACCGAGGAGCGCATCGACGAGTCGGCCCGCCGCCTGCTCGCCGTGAAGTTCCGGCTCGGCCTGTTCGACGACCCCTACGTCGACGAGGAGCTGGCTGCCCGCACCGTGGGCCGAGCCGACTTCCGGGCCGCCGGGCACGCCGCCCAGGCGCGGTCGGTCACCGTCCTCCAGAACGGCACGGACGCCCTCGAGGCACCGCTCCCGCTGGCCACCGGCGCGCGCATCTACGCCGAGAACGTGTCCACCACGGCCATCGAGGCCGTCGGGGTGCCCGCGGCCAGTCCTGAGGGCGCCGACGTCGCGGTCGTGCGGCTGCACGCGCCGTTCGACGCGCGCAGCGACCTGTTCCTGGAGTCGTGGTTCCACCAGGGCTCGCTGGAGTTCCCGCCCGGTCTGGTCGCCCGGCTGGCGCGCATCGCGGCCCACTGCCCGCTGGTCGTGGACGTCATCCTGGACCGGCCGGCCATCGTCACGCCGCTGCTGCCGTTCGCGGCGGCGGTGGTCGGCAGCTACGGCTCGAGCGACACCGCCCTGCTCGACGCCCTGACCGGGGCCGTGGCCCCGCAGGGCCGGCTCCCGTTCGACCTCCCGCGCTCGATGGAGGACGTCCGCCGGCACGGCGAGGACGTGCCCGGGTTCGAGGACCCGCTCTTCGCGTTCGGCCACGGCCTCACGGTCGGCGCCGCCGCCGCTGTCGGCGCTGGTGTCGGCGCTGGTGTCACCGACACGACCGATGCTGTCGACGACACCGTCAGGACGGCCTGAACCCCGGGGTCGGTTCGGGTCTACCCATTCGAGCATCTGTCCCTTTATGTTTAAGCCGTGAATCCATCACAGGCGGCTCCCGGCTCGCAGGCGTCCCTGCGTGAAGCCAACCGTCTGCGTGTCCTCGAGGCGCTGCGCGACCAGGGGGCGATGACGCAGGTCGAGATCGCGGGGTTCACCGGCCTCAGCCCGGCCACCGTGTCCAACCTCGTGCGGGACCTCGACACGGCGGGGGCGGTCGAGCTCGAGCCGAGCATCCGCAACGGCCGGCGGGCGGTCCTCGTGTCGCTGGCCACCGGCAACACCCTGCTCGCCGCGATCGCCTTCGGCGACCGTGACGTGCGGGTGGCGATCGGCACCGGGCCGCGCGACATCGTGGGCCGCCAGCGCATGCCGCTGCCTGCCGACCACGCCGCGGACGAGGGTATGGAGCGGGCCTCCCGCCTGCTGCTCGACCTGGTCGAGAAGGCCGGCAAGACGATGGCTGACGTGCGCGCCGTCGGGATCGGGATCCCCGCTCCGGTCGACCGCATCTCCGGCCAGGTGGGCAGCGAGAGCATCCTGCCCGGCTGGCGCGGGGTGGCCGTCGCCGACGAGATGGCGGGTCGCCTCCACGCCCCGGTGATCGTCGACAACACCTCCAACCTCGCTGCCCTCGGTGAGCTGAGGTGTGGTGTGCTGCAAGGGGTTCAGCACGCGGTCTACATCAAGCTCTCGCACGGCGTCGGCGCAGGGCTCATCCTCGACGGTGAGATCTTCCGCGGGGCTGCCGGCACGGCGGGCGAGATCGGCCACATGACCATCGACGAGAACGGCCCGGTGTGCCGCTGCGGCAACCGCGGCTGCTTGGAGACCTACATCGGTTCGCGGGGCCTGCTCGAGGTGCTGGCCGCCTCGCACGGCCCGCTCAGCCTGCGCGACGTCATCCACCGGGCGCTCGACGGCGACCCCGGCTGCCGGCGCGTCCTCGAGGACGCCGGACGCCACCTGGGGGTGGCCGTGGCTGGCGTCGTCAACCTCGTCAACCCCGAGGTCGTCGTGCTCGGCGGGCAGCTGGCGAAGGTGGGGACGATCATCACCGGACCCCTGCGCGCCTCCCTCGAGCGGTGCGCCATACCGAGTGCCGCAGCGTCCGTCGAGGTCGTGCTCGGCGAGCTCGACACGGACGCCGACGTGGTCGGTGCCCTGGTCTCGGCCGCCGCCCTGCTGCCGGCCAACGAGGGTGTCCTCGTCGGTGCCGCGTCTATTTCTTGAATTCAACTCTTGACGCCAAGCGGGTGACGGCGCTTAACTCGACCCAAGCCCGCACCAGAGTGGATGCCGGTGTCTGACCAAGGGAGTTCAGCTATGCCCACCCGTTCCGTTCGTCTCGCCGGGGCCGCTCTCGTGGCTGGCCTCGGCCTCGCAACGATCGCTGCCTGTGGCAGCGGTGACGACTCCTCCGGCGGCTCGTCCTCGAGCGGCGGTGGCGCCAAGGCCAAGAAGATCGCCTTCCTGCTGCCCGAGTCCAAGACCACGCGCTACGAGACCTTCGACCGTCCCCTGTTCGAGGCAGCCGTCAAGAAGGACTGCGCCGACTGCTCGATCATCTACAGCAACGCCGACCAGGACGCGAGCAAGCAGCAGCAGCAGGCCGAGGCCGCGCTGACGCAGGGCGCCAACGTCCTCGTGCTCGACCCGGTGGACGGCAAGGCCGCAGCGGCCATCGCCGCCAGCGCCAAGGGCCAGGGTGTCCCGGTCGTGGCCTACGACCGCTTCATCTCCGGCGTCGACTACTACGTCTCCTTCGACAACGAGAGCGTCGGCAAGCTCCAGGCCCAGACCCTGGTCGACATCCTCAAGAAGGACGGCAAGACCTCCGGCGACCTGGTCATGATCAACGGCTCGCCGACCGACCCGAACGCCGCCAGCTTCAAGAAGGGCGCCCACAGCGTCATCGACTCCAGCGGCTACAAGGTCGCGGCCGAGTACGACACCCCGGACTGGAGCCCCGACAAGGCGCAGGCGTGGATGGAGGGCCAGATCTCCGCGGTCAAGGGCAACCTCGTCGGCGTGTACGCGGCCAACGACGGCACCGGCGGTGGCGCCATCGCCGCCCTCAAGGCCGGCGGCGTGAAGCCCCTGCCGCCCGTGACCGGTCAGGACTCCGAGATCGCCGCCATCCAGCGGATCCTCGCTGGTGACCAGGCCATGACCATCTACAAGCCGATCCCGCCGGAGGCCGAGGCTGCCGCCAAGGCCGCGATCGCCCTGGCCAACAAGCAGAAGCCGGCCTCGACGACCGACACCGAGGGCGTGCCCTCGACGATCCTCGACCCGATCGCCGTCACCAAGGACACGATCAAGGACACCATCGTCAAGGACAACGTCTACAAGGTCGCCGACATCTGCGCCGGTTCGTTCGCCGCGGCGTGCACCGCTGCCGGCATCAGCTGACGAGCTCCGTCCACGGGTGGGAACGCGCCGACCGGCGCGTTCCCACCCGCAGGCACACCCGGCCCCCCAGACTCGGGCCGTGACCCCCTCGAGAACCACCGGAGGACTGACATGACCGCGACTCTCTCCCCGGCGACGACAGCAGTGCTGTCGCTGACCGGTGTCAGCAAGCGCTTCGGTGCCGTGCAGGCGCTGAAGGACATCGACTTCGACGTCCACGCCGGAGAGGTGGTCGCCCTCGTGGGTGACAACGGCGCCGGCAAGTCCACCCTCGTCAAGACCATCGCCGGGGTGTACACCCCGGACGGCGGCACGATGACGTTCGACGGGAAGCAGGCCACGGTCAGCAGCCCGGCGGAGGCCCAGCACCTCGGCATCGCCACGGTGTTCCAGGACCTCGCGCTCTGCGACAACCTCGACGTCGTGGCCAACCTCTTCCTCGGCCGCGAGCTCTACACGGGCCGCGCCCTCGACGAGGTGACCATGGAGCAGGAGTCCTGGCGGCTGCTGCGCCAGCTCAGCGCGAAGATCCCGTCGGTCCGCATCCCCGTCGCGAGCCTCTCCGGTGGCCAACGACAGACCGTGGCCATCGCGCGGTCGCTGCTCGGTGCGCCGAAGGTGGTCATGCTCGACGAGCCGACGGCCGCGCTCGGTGTCGCCCAGACCGCAGAGGTGCTGAACCTCGTGGAACGGCTGCGCGAGAACGGTCTCGGCGTCATCCTCATCAGCCACAACATGTCCGACGTCATGGCCGTCGCCGACCGCGTCAGCGTGCTGCGCCTCGGCCGGAACAACGGCACCTTCGCCGTGAGCCAGACGACCAGCCAGGAGATCATCGCCGCGATCACCGGCGCGACGACCAACGCCGTCTCCCAGCGGGCCGCCCGCCGCGAGTCCAGCCCGGCCACCACCCCGGACGGCACCCCGTCCACCTCGGAGGAGCAGTCATGAGCGCGCCCACCCCCACGCCCGAGGCGCAGTCCGCCGACACGACCGCGGCCCTTCCCGCGGACCTGCAGGACGAGCGCCTCATCGCCTCGCAGGGGGTGTCCGGATTCCTCCGGGCGTTCCTGTCCCGGCTGCGCAGCGGTGACCTCGGGTCGCTGCCCGTCGTCGTCGGCCTCATCGTCATCTGGGGCGTGTTCCAGCTGGCCAACGACGCCTTCCTCTCCAGCCGCAACCTGGTCAACCTCACGCAGCAGAGTGCAGCCACCGGGACCATCGCGCTCGGCATCGTGCTCGTGCTGCTGCTCGGCGAGATCGACCTGTCCGTCGGCTCGATGAGCGGCCTGTCCGCGGCGATCCTCGCGGTCGGCTTCGTCGGCCACGGCTGGTCGCTGCCCCTGGCCATCCTCGCCGCCCTGGCCTCCGGCGCCGTCATCGGTGCGGTGTACGGACTGCTGTACACCCGGTTCGGTGTGCCCAGCTTCGTCATCACCCTGGCCGGCCTGCTCGCCTTCCTCGGCCTGCAGCTCAAGGTGCTGGGCAAGGAGGGGTCGATCAACATCCCGTTCGACTCCGGGCTCGTGAAGTTCGCGCAGGCGAGCTTCCTGTCGGACGCCGTCGCCTACGTCCTCGTCCTCGTCGTGGTCGCCGTGTACGTCGCGACGCGGCTGCGCGCCAACCAGCGCCGGACCGCTGCCGGCCTGTCCACGACCCCGGTGGTCGCCCTGGCCGTCCGCGCCGTCGCCCTGCTCGTGCTGCTCGGCATCCCGGTGTACGTGCTCAACCGCGACCGCGGCGTCTCCTACATGTTCCTGCTGTTCGTCGCGCTGGTCGTCGTCTTCGACTTCGTCATCCGCCGAACCCGTTGGGGCCGTTCGGTGCTCGCCATCGGCGGCAACGTCGAGGCTGCTCGGCGGGCCGGCATCAACGTGCGCCGGATCTACGTGACGGTGTTCGTGTTCTGCTCGACGCTGGCCGCGCTGGGTGGCCTCCTGGCCGCCGGTCGACTCGCCTCGGCCAACCAGGGCAGCGGCGGTGTGGACACCAACCTCAACGCCATCGCCGCAGCCGTCATCGGTGGCACGAGCCTCTTCGGTGGTCGTGGCACGGCCTACTCGGCGCTGCTGGGGATCCTCGTGATCCAGTCGATCTCGAACGGCCTCAGCCTGGTCAACCTCGGTTCGCCGGAGCGCTACATGATCACCGGTGGCGTCCTGCTGCTCGCCGTGATCGTCGACTCCCTGAGCCGTCGCAGCCGCGCCGCCCACGGTCGCGCCTGAACCTCGCCTGCACGCAAGACGCCGGTTGCGCGGCATACCTCGGGTCGTCGTCCCGCGGGATGCCGCACAACCGGCGTCTTGCCGTGTCGGGTCGGGTCGGTTGTGTCGGGTCGGGACGGCGTGGGTCGGTCAGCGGGCGGCGAACGCCTTCGCCTGGCGCGCGGACCAGGCGCGGTCCGCTGCGTCGATGCTGGCCCGGCTCGACAGGTCGACCCCGGCGCGCTGCGCTGCAGCCCTGATCGCCGGCGAGCCCAGGTCGGGGATGCGGACGACCTCGGGCGCGATCGTGGAATCGGCTGCGGCGTAACGGCGCTGCTGGTCGGCCAGGTGGCTGCTACTCGCCCGGGCAGTGCGCAGGTCTGCCGCAGAGACCTTGAGGCCACTCCCTGTCAGAGGAGTGCTGACGAGCGGGGCGTACCCGTCGCGGTGGCCGGCGACGTTCGGGTGGTAGCTGTCGCTGATGGGGTTGGACAGGCCGTTCAGCCACTCGACCGAGTCGCAGACGGCGTGGCCGGTGAAGCGGCTCGTGGGGTTGACGAAGCTGAACCCCCGGGCCGACGCGGCGGACGAGATCTTGCTGTTGAGCAGGTCGGCGGTGGAGTTGAGCCGTGACTCCTCGGCCGGGGAGAACCACGTGAACGCGTTGCAGTCCTCGCCCATGAAGATGCGCGGGTACCCGACCACGACGACCTTGGCGTTCGGCGCCTTGGACCGGATCGAGGAGTAGAGCGTTGCCAGCCGGCTGGGGATGGTGCCGTTGATGATCGACTGCGCGCCGTCGATCGCGCCGTTGCAGTCGCTGGCCCACCCGGGCTGGGCGCACTCGGTCAGGACGTCGGCGAACCCGGCGTCGTTGCCGCCCACCGAGATGCTCACCTGGGTCGTGGACGCGGAGAGTGCACTGAGCTGGGTGCTGGTGACGTCGGCGACCGTGGCCCCCGAGCAGGCGCGGAAGTTCAGCGTCAGGCCCTTGCTGGCCGAGACCAGCGACGGGTAGGCGTAGACCGACCGCTGGCACGAGGTCCCGTCGTTGATGTAGGTGCGGGTCCCCGTGCCCGAGGAGTACGAGTCGCCTAGTGCGACATAGGATCCCGCGGCATTCGCGGGTGCTGCTGACAACGTGAGCGCCGTGCCGGCCACCAGGGCCGTGATCGCGCCGAACGTCCGGGTCATCGCCATTGACACTCCCTGGTCCACTGGAACGGTGCTCCGCACAGTAGGCGGGGTGGGTGCTTTGTGGCGGTTCGGCGCTGAACCCTTGCCAACTCCTTACCGCCCTCTGACCGAGACAAAGGCCCCTCGGCGCAGGGGGAGCGGCCCTGACAGACTCGTCGACGTGTGGCGTGAACTGCTGGTCGGAGTCGCGGCGGGCCTGGTCGTCACCTGGCTCGCCCTGCTCGTCGCGCTCGTCGCGGTCCGCCCTCGGGGTTCGTTGCTGGGCGAGTCGGTGCGACTGCTGCCCGACCTCCTGCGCCTGGTGCGTGACGTCGCCGCCGACCCGGTCCAGCCGCGTGGTGTCCGGGTGCGCCTCGGGCTGCTGCTGGCCTACCTCGCGATGCCGTTCGACCTCGTGCCCGACTTCCTCCCCGTCATCGGGTATGCCGATGACGTGGTCGTGGTCGTGTGGACCCTGCGCTCGGTGGTCCGGACCGTGGGTCTGGACGAGCTGCGACGTCACTGGCGCGGAACGTCCGACGGTTTCGCCGCCCTGTGCCGGGTGGCCGGACTGCGAACCACCCCCTGACCTGCGCGGATGTCGCTCCAGCAGTGGCGCCGACCCGCGAAGTGCAATAGGAAGGTGAGGGCGGCGAGTGTCGCCGACCGCGCGGCCTGGCCCCAGGCCGGCCCCGACAGACAAGGGAGAACAGCGATGAGCGAGACCCCTCTCGACCCCACGGAGACCGAAGGCCCGGCTGACGGCGGTGCGAACGCCGGAGGCCACGACGGCGGTGCCGATGGCGGCGCGGACGGCGGCGCGGGCGAGGGCCCGGCCGACGGTGGCGCGAACGCGGGCGGCCACGACGGTGGCGCCGACGGTGGCGCTGATGGCGGTGCCGACGGTGGCGCTGACGGTGGTGCCGATGGCGGCGCTGGCGAGGGCCCGGCCGACGGTGGCGCCAACGCCGGTGGCCAGGACGGTGGTGCCGACGGCGGCGCGAGCTAGGCGGCCCGGTCCACCGAGCCACTTCGACCTGTGACAGCGACGACCAGCAGCAGGGTGCCCGCTCCGCCGAGCGGGCACCCTGCCCTGCGCCGAATCGTCGCGATCGACGCGGACACCTTCGCCGCTGAGCACTGGGGGGCCGAGCCCCTCCTCACTCGGGCCCGAGACCTGCCGCTGCCGTTCGACGACCTCTTCTCCGAGGCTGCGGTCGACGAGCTCATCTCCACGCGCGGTCTGCGGACGCCGTTCCTGCGGATGGCCAAGGAGGGCTCGACCCTGAACGACCGCGCCTTCACCCGGGGCGGCGGCACCGGCGCCGCGATCGCCGACCAGGCCAGCGACGACCTCGTGCTGCGGCAGTTCGCAGACGGCGCGACCCTCGTGCTGCAGGGGTTGCACCGGACGTGGGGGCCGGTCGTCGAGTTCGCCCAGCAGCTGGCGGCCGACCTGGGCCACCCGACCCAGGTCAACGCCTACGTCACCCCGCCGCAGAACACCGGGTTCAGCGACCACTACGACGTCCACGACGTGTTCGTCCTGCAGGTCTCCGGGACCAAGCGGTGGCGGATCCGCCGGCCCGTCCTCGACAGCCCCCTGCGCCACCAGCCGTGGACCGACCGCCGAGCCGCCGTCGAGGAGGCCGCGCGCGAGGTCCCCATGATCGAGACCACGCTCGAACCCGGTGACTGCCTCTACCTCCCGCGCGGCTACCTCCACTCGGCCACTGCCCTGGGTGGGGTGAGCACCCACCTGACCGTCGGGGTGCACTCCTGGACCCGTCACCACCTCGCCGACGAGATGCTCAAGGCCGCCCTGTCCAGGGCGGCGCAGGACCCGGCCGTCCGCGCGTCGCTTCCGCTCGGCACCCCTCTCGCCGACCCCGCCGCGCGGGCCGCCGACGTGGAGCTCGTGCGAGCCGCCATACAGCGGGCCGTCGCGGAGCTGGACGCCACGGACCTGTCCGCCGCGCTGTCGGCCACCCTGCGCGGCGCCCAGCGGGCGGCGCCCCTCGGCCCGCTGGCCCAGCACGCGCTGGCCCAGGACCTCGACGAGCAGACCGCCCTGCGGATGCGGCCCCACCTCGAGGCCGACTTCACCCTCCATGAGGGGTATGCCGTGCTGACCAGTCGCGCGGCCACGCTGCGGATCGAGCCGGGCGAGGTCGACCGGGTGCGGGCGTTCCTCGACGAGGGTGGGGCGACGGCGTCGCTGCTCGGCGTGGACCTGGCCCGTCGGCTGGTCATCGCCGGCATCGCCGTCCCGGCGTGACGACGCCCCCGCACTGCGCCACCGAGGCCCGGGTCAGGGGCGACTCCCTGTCGGCGTCCGCGGCACCGGCACTGCGGTGGCTGCTCGTCGAGCACGACGGGCCGTGGCTCCCGGCGGCCTTCAGCAGCCCGGGGCTCGAGGGGCCGGTCGGCCGCGCCCTGCACGATGCCGCCCTCGCGGTCCGGGGGCGGGCGCTGCTCATCCGTCGCCCCGGCCGGCGGCCGCACCGGGAGGTGCGTTCCTGGGTCGTCGTCGACCGGGACGGCACCCAGCAGTGGGGCAGCTGGCGCCATCCGGAGGACCTCCTCGGCGCGGCCGAGGTGATGCGCTCCGGTCCCGAGCCGCCGCCGACCGCCCGGGCGGGCTCGACGCCGCCCCTGGTCCTCGTCTGCACCCACGGGCGACACGACCTGTGCTGCGCGGTCCGTGGGCGACCCGTCGTCGCCGCCCTGGCGCAACGGTGGGCCGACCGCACCTGGGAGTGCTCGCACATCGGCGGGGACCGCTTCGCGCCGAACGTGCTCCTGCTGCCGGACGGGGCGTACTACGGCAACCTCGACGCCACGTCGGCCCTGCGGGTCGTGGAGGCGCACCTGCGGGGAACCGTGACCCCGCACCACTTCCGCGGGGTGTCCACCCACCCACCCGCGGTGCAGGCCGCCCTCGGAGCGGTCCTCACCGACTACGGACCCGCAGGGTTGGGTGACGTCCGTGACGCCCTCTGCGAGGAGCTCGGCGACGAGTCGTTCCGCGTCACCGTCCTCGGCACCGGCCGGCTGCCGGTGCTGGTGCAGGCCGACGTCGCCCGGACCGTCAGCCCACCGGAGCGGTTGACCTGCCGGGCGTCGGCACCGTCGTCGGCCTACGCCTACACCGTGGGGGCCCTGCGCATCCCCGGCGTGGACGACGCACCCTAGGCGCGCTGCCCCACGCGGACCCGGTTGCCGTCCGGGTCGACGACCTCGGTGTCACGTCCCCACGGGTTGTCCTCGACTTGCGTGCCGAACTCCCGTGCCACCGCGTCGACGTCCGTGACCCACAGGTAGACGAGACCTCCGGGAACGGCGTCCCCGAGGTGCTCGGAGAGGAACACGTGCAGGTCGCCGCGACGGATCGTCATGAACACCGGCATGCCGTCGGCGAAGCGGTGCGAGTGCACGTGCGCGAAGCCGAGGCGCTCCCACCACGGCAGGGCAGCGGCCGCATCGGCCACGCGCAGGATGGGGACGATGCTCTCGGTGGTCGCCATGGCCGGTCAACGCGGGGGAGCCGCGACCCGTTCAGTCGTCGGCGGGAGGTCGGCGGAGCAGGTCCGTGGCGCCGTCGGGGTGGAGGTGGGGCCCGTCCCGACTGGGGTCGGGACCGGAGGGAGGGTCGACTCGATACGTGAGCCGTTGATGAGGGTGACGTCGTCGTACGCCGGACGGCCCTCGATGACGTTGCGGAACTGGTACCGGGTCAGGGAGTTCAGGCGACAGTCCTCCCCGAAGGCGGCGATGTCGAACGCCGACGGCTGGCCCGTCAGCTCCTCGTCCTTGGCCGCCTGGAGGAAGTGGCTGAAGGCGCCGCCGCCGGTGAAGGTGCCGACCCCGATCGTGTTGCCCTCGAGCTGGTCGACGTGCATGTGCCCGTGGACCTTGACGCCGGACTTCTGGTCGATCGCGTCGACGGCGCCAGGCTCGTGGGCGACGAGCACGTCCGGCGGGGCCAGGTCCTGCATGGCGGCCGCGAAGCGAGCCGCCGGCGCCTTCTGCTTGGCGGCGTTGTCCCGGTTGTCGTCGCCGAACCAGCGCGGGTCGTTGAACCCCGCGATGCGCACCCCGCCGATGCTCTGGACCGTGTAGCTGTCGTCATCGGGCTCCAGCAGGACGACGTTCGGGATCTTCGCCAGCGCGCGCAGCAGCTCGATGTCGCTGGATGCCCGGGCGTCGTGGTTGCCCTTGACGAAGACGTACGGCACACCGAGCGAACGGATGCCGTCGAGGACTCCCGCTGCCTGCGCCTCGGCGAGGGTGCCGAAGTTGACGAGGTCGCCGGCGTCGATGACCGCGTCGACGTCCTCCTCCGCGACGATCGTCTTCATCAGCGGGTACTGGTTGGCGCCGTGGATGTCGGAGACGAGGAGCAGCCGGGCGGCGACCGGCTTGCCCAGCACCTGCGGCGAGTACTTGTCCTGGAGGGCGGCCGAGAGCGCCAGCAGGTTCTTCAGGTACGGCGTCGTCTGCTCCGCGCGGGTCTCGACCCCGGCGAGCAGGTCGGCGTTGCGCTGGACGGCACCGAGGATGCCCGTGGTGGTGAACCGGTCGAGCCGCTCGGGCCGGTACCCGAGGCCGATGCTCGCGAACGTCACCGCGCAGGCGACCACCCAGCACGCCGCGGCGACCCCGAGCCGACTGGCGCGCGGGCGCCGTCGGGCCCACGCGGCATACGCGGCGAGGGCGAGCAGGGTGACCGCGAGGGCTCCGCCGGCGAAGCGCAGGGCCAGCCCGATGCCGGCGTCCCGTGCGGCGCGTTCGAGCTCCAGGGGGCCGGGCTGCAGCGAGCTGATGGAGATGTTGGGACGGGCCAGGAGGTCGGTGATGTGCTCCTTCACCTGCACCTCGGCGATGACCCCGGGGGCGGGGACGGGGCCGGCGAAGTCGAGGTGGATGTCACCGAACACCGTCGGGGACTGGATCGTGCCGAGGTCCGCCGGGTTGGCCGACAGCCGCAGGTCGGCGCCGTAGTTGAGCGTGTCGACCGAGGTGGGGAACAGCGTCGTGGCCGCGACGCCTCCGAGGATCGAACCCAGGACGAGCGCCAGGATGCCGCCGGTCCGCAGCAGGGGAAGGGGCACACGCCGCCTGCGTCGTGGGCGTTCGGCGGGCGGGCTCACCTCCTCACCGTAACCGGGTCGTCGCCGCCACGACGCGCTGCCTACGCTGGTCGGTATGCCGGGAACCTTGGGAACGCTGGACGGGCGAGACTTCGCCGCCGTGCTGTTCGACATGGACGGGACCCTGATCGACTCGATCCCGGTGGTCATCCGCAGCTGGCTGCGCTGGGCCGAGGAGGAGGGCGTGGACCCGGCGCGACTGGTCGGGTTCCACGGTGTCCCGGCCCGGGGGATCGCCGAGAAGCTGCTGCCCGCCGACCGCGTGGACGCCGCCGTGGACCGGATCGAGGCGATCGAGACGGCCGACACCGACGGCATCACCGTCCTGCCCGGGACGCTCGACGCGCTCGCGACCCTCACGGGTGCGGACCTGTGCGCCATCGCCACCTCGTGCACCCGGCCGCTGGCCGATGCCCGCATCGCGGCGACCGGCCTGCCGGCCCCGAGGGTGGTCGTCACGGCCAGCGACGTGCGGCAGGGGAAGCCCCACCCCGATCCGTTCCTCCTGGCCGCCCGGCTCCTCGGTGTCGACCCGCGTGACTGCCTCGTGGTCGAGGACGCCCCCGGCGGTCTGGAGGCGGCCCGGGCGGCCGGCTGCGCCACCCTGGCCGTCACCACGACCACGGCGCCCGCCGACCTCATCGCCGATGCCGTCGTCGGGACGCTGGCCGACGCGAGGTTCGCCGTGGTCGAGGGACGCGTTCGGGTGACGGGCGTCGTTACCGACGCGTAGTTTGGCCGGCATGGACGCTGACGTCATCGTGGTCGGGGCCGGACTGGCCGGGCTCGTCGCCACCGCAGAGCTCGCCGATGCCGGTCGGCGGGTCGTGGTGGTCGACCAGGAGAGTGCGGTCAACCTCGGCGGGCAGGCGTTCTGGTCGTTCGGCGGGTTGTTCTTCGTGGACAGCCCGGAGCAGCGCCGGATGGGGATCAAGGACTCCGCCGACCTCGCGCTGCAGGACTGGATGGGTTCGGCGGGGTTCGACCGGCTCGAGGACCAGGACCGCTGGCCGGTGCGGTGGGCCGAGGCCTACGTCGACTTCGCCGCGGGGGAGAAGCGCTCGTGGCTGCACCAGCAGGGGATGCGGTGGTTCCCCGTGGTCGGCTGGGCCGAGCGCGGTGACGGCACCGCCACGGGCCACGGCAACTCGGTCCCGCGGTTCCACATCACGTGGGGGACCGGCCCCGGGGTCGTCGAGCCGTTCGAGCGGAGGGTACGTGAGCACGTCGCCGGCGGGCGCGTGCAGCTGCGTCCCCGCCACCGGGTCGACGAGCTGGTCACGCACGACGGCGCCGTGACGGGGGTCCGGGGCACCCTGCTCGCCGACGACGGCGCGGAGCGCGGACGCCCCACCTCGCGCGAGTCCGTGGGCGGGTTCGCCCTCTCGGCGCAGGCGGTCGTCGTCACCAGCGGGGGCATCGGCGCCAACCACGACCTCGTCCGCGCCAACTGGCCCGAACGGCTCGGCGAACCCCCGGCCCACATGCTCACGGGGGTCCCGGCCTACGTCGACGGGCGGATGCTGGCCATCACGGAGGCGGCCGGCGCGCGCCTGGTGAACCGCGACCGCATGTGGCACTACGTCGAGGGCATCGAGAACTTCGACCCCATCTGGCCGGACCACGCCATCCGCATCCTTCCCGGGCCGAGCTCGCTGTGGTTCGACGGCAACGGTGACCGGCTGCCGGCACCGCTGTTCCCCGGGTTCGACACGTTGGGGACGCTCGCGCACCTGCGGCAGACCGGGCACGACCACAGCTGGTTCATCCTCACGGCGCGGATCATCGGCAAGGAGTTCGCGCTCTCGGGCTCGGAGCAGAACCCCGACCTCACGGGGAAGTCGGTGAAGGACGTCCTCGGCAGGGCGCGCGCCGACATGCCCGCACCCGTTCGGGCGTTCCTCGACCGGGGTGCCGACTTCGTCACTGCCGACACGATCGGCGAGCTCGTCGCCAGGATGAACGCCCTCACCCCCCACGCCCCCCTCGACGCCGCTCACATCGAGCGCCAGGTCGTCGCCCGCGACCGCCAGGTCGACAACGACTTCAGCAAGGACGCGCAGCTCACCGCCATCCACGGCGCGCGAAACTACCGTGGGGACAAGCTGATCCGCACCGCCGCCCCGCACAGGATCCTCGACCTGAAGGCCGGCCCGCTCATCGCGGTCCGCCTCAACATCCTCACCCGCAAGACCCTGGGCGGCCTCGAGACCGACCTCTCGGCGCGGGTCCTGTCCGCGTCGGGTGAGCCCGTGCCCGGCCTGTATGCCGCCGGCGAGGTCGCCGGGTTCGGTGGCGGGGGGATGCACGGTTACCGGGCGCTCGAGGGCACCTTCCTGGGTGGGTGCATCTTCTCGGGCCGCGTCGCAGGTCGCGCCGCGGCGGCCGCCGTCGGCTGACCCCGTCGCCGTCGTCCCACCCCGCGGGTCGACGTGAACCCTCCGGGGAACCGGGCGCCCACATCGACCCGGTCGAACGGATGGGCTTGAGCCGGAACCGGGGGCGCAGGCACGGTGCCCGCGCTAGCCTCCCGGCGACACAGGGTGAGGGGGCTTGGCGTGGGAGTGCTGTTGCGGGTGCTGGGGCTGCAGGCCCTGGCCGTTCTGGTCGGGACCATGCCCGCGCGCACGGCGCGGGTCCTCACGCTGGTGATGCTCGTCGGGGCCAACCTGTTCCCGCTCGTGGCCCTGCTCACGGGCGCCTGGGGAGCCGGTGACGTGCTGGTCACCTACTGGCTGGAGAACGTGGCCGTGGGGATCTGGCAGGTCGTCAAGCTCCTGACGGCCCAGGGGACCGACGTGGTCGCCGGGTCCGGTGCCGGCCAGGCGCTGACCGACCCGCGCACGGTCACGGCCCACGTCAACGGCCGCCCGGTCCAGCTGGCCGGGAGCGTCGCCCGGGTCTTCGTGGCCGGGTTCTTCGTCGTGCACTACGGCCTGTTCACGGTCGTGCACGGCGTCTTCACGTTCGTGCTGGCCCACCGCAGCGGCATCAGCGGCAGTGTCCGCAGCTTCACCCTCGTCTTCCTCGTGCTGTTCCTGAGCCACGGTCTGTCGACCGCGATCCACTGGTTCGCCCGGGGTGAGCGCAGGGCGAACGGGTTGATGGCGACCATGAAGCAGCCCTATGGCCGGATCTTCGTGCTGCACCTCGCCGTCATCGGCAGTTTCTTCCTGGTCATGGGCCCGCTCTCCACCGATGGGTCGGTGTCCCTGGTCCCGGGCAGCCCGCTCGACACCGCGGCCGCGGGACCATCCGTGCTGCCGGGCATCCTGCTCATCGCCCTCAAGACCGCGCTCGATGCCGGGCTGCACCTGCGCGCGCACCGGCAGGACCCCGTCTCCGCGCCCGCTCCCGTGGCGGCGATGACGCCGCCGTCGGCCACCTGAGGCAGACTCCACCGCATGACCGACGACGTGGCCGGAGCCGCAGGCCCGCCACAGCGGTTGCTCGACGACCGGGACTTCCGTCGGTACTGGCTGGGGNNCGCATCGTCTCCCTCAGCGGGTCGCTCATCACGGTCGTCGTCATGCCGGTGCTCGTCTACCGGCTCACGGGTTCGGCTGCCCTGACCGCCCTCACGGCGACGCTGGATGCGTTGCCCTACCTGCTGATCGGCTTGTTCGCCGGCGCCCTCAGCGACCGCTGGAACCGTCAGCGCGTCATGGTCGCCGCCGACCTCGCCAACGTCGTGGTGATCGGCTCGGTCCCGGTGGCGCACTTCCTCGACGTCCTCACCGTCCCGCACGTGCTCGTGGCGGGGTTCGTGGCGCAGTGCCTCTTCACGTTCTTCGACGGTGCCAACTTCGGTGCCCTGCCGGTCCTGGTCGGTCGCGAGCGCGTGGGCGACGCGAACGCCGCGATCTGGGGGATCGGTGGCGTCCTCGACCTGGCTGTCCCGGCCGGAGTGGGGCTGGCGCTGGCGGTGGTCCACCCGTCGACGCTCCTCGTCGTCGACGCCATCACGTTCGCCGTCTCGGCCCTGCTGGTGCGATCCATCCGGCGGGCCCTGTCCTCGGCGCGCGAGCACCTCGACCCGTTGCGACCCGCCGTGGTCCTGCGCGACGTGCGCGAGGGGGTCCGGTTCCTCTGGCACCACGAGGGCGTGCGGTCGCAGACCGTCGTCGGCATGCTCCAGTCGATCGGCGGCGCCGGGTTCGTCGCGCTGTTCGTGCCGTGGGCCGACCAGGTGCTCCACATCGGCACCTCGGGGTGGCGGTTCGGCCTCGTCTTCGCCGTGTGGGGGCTCGGCGGCATCCTCGCCTCTGCCCTCGTCCCGCCGCTCCTGCGGCGGTACCGGGTCGCGCGGGTGACCCTCAGCGCCATACCGGTGTCGGCGGTGGCGGGGATCGCGACCGCGCTCGCCCCGAACTGGGTGCTGGCCTGCGTCGGGATGGTGGTCTGGGGAGTCGCCTACCAGCTGGTGCTCATCACCTCGATGACCTACCGCATGCAGGTGACCCCCGAGCACCTCCTCGGCCGCGTCAACACCGCCGGCCGGATGCTGTCGTGGGGTGTCGGGTGGACCATCGGGTCGATCGCCGGTGGTGCGCTGGCGGCTGCGACGGCCGTGCAGCCGGCGATGGTGACGCTCGTGTCCGTGGGGGTGCTGGCGGCGGGGTTCGCGTGGCTGTCGCCGTTGCGTCAGATCGCCGCGGGCTCGCGCGTCGTCGACGGCACGCCGACCTGAGCGAGCAGCCGGGTCACCAGCGCGACGAGGGCCAGGCCCACCGCCACGATGGCGAGGGTGAGGCCTGACATCGCCAGCCAGTTGGACTGGAAGGCCTGTGGCACCAAGCGACTCGGCACGGCGACGACGCCGATGAAGGCGCCCCACAGCCCGGCGTAGGTCCCGATCATGTTGCCCGCGTGCGCACGGATGTTGCCGCGGCGTGCGTTCCACAGGCCCAGCGACAGGGTGACGATCGTGAACGCGCTCAAGCCGTGGATCCACGAGAAGCTGCCGGGCCGCAGCTGCTGGATCCAGAACGAGCTGAATGCCGTGAAGTACATGCAGGACAGCCACGTCCACCCCAGGACCCGGTGCGGACGGTCGCCCCTGCGGCGCCGGACCAGCTGGGCGGCGCCGACCACCAGGGCGAACGTGGCGGCGACCGCGTGGACGGCGATCAGGGCGTTCCACGAGTGCTCCGTCGGCATGTCCAGCCCCTCCCCGTGGATAGTGACGCTATCCACGGTATGGCGTGGACGTGCCCAGCACAAGCCCCTGGGTCAGTCGGCGGTCGCCGCTTTGCTGGGTGGCGGGGGAGGCGAACCGCGAACCGCGAACCCCCGGGCCGGGCGCCGGCTAGAGGTACTGGCCGGTCGGACCGTCGCCACCGGGCACGCCGGGGAGGTCGGGGTGACCTCCGTCGGGGTGCGGTTGCTGGCCGGGCGGCAGGGCGCGACGCATCTGGGCGAGCTGCTGCTGGGCCGCCATCTGCTGGGCGAACAAGGCGGTCTGGATCCCGTGGAACAACCCCTCGAGCCACCCCACCAGCTGGGCCTGGGCGATCCGCAGCTCGGCATCGGTGGGGGCGTGGCCCTCCTCGAACGGCAGCGCGATCCGCTCCAGCTCGTCGATCAGCTCCGGGGCGAGGCCGTCCTCGAGCTCCTTGATGGAGCGGCGGTGGATCTCGGCGAGCCGGACGCGGCCCGCCTCGTCGAGCGGCGCGTTGCGCACCTCCTCGAGGAGCTGCTTGATCATCGAGCCGATCCGCATGACCTTGGCGGGCTGCTCGACGAGGTCGGCGGGGTTGGTCGGGCCGTCCTCGTCACCCTCGTGCGGGTGCACGCCCATCCCGTCCTGGGTCACGACGACGACGCGTTGCTGGTCGCCACCCTGGGTGGTGGGGTCGCCGGAGCCGGTCGACGGGTCGTCAGGGGTGGTGGGGGTCAGTGGGCTCATGCCTCCCATCCTGCCCCAGGAGCGACTGTGGTCCACCGTGGGTGCGAGCCCCCCGACCCGGCACCCACGGTGGACCGGTCTCAGTCGGCGCGCCGGCTCATCGTCGGCGCCCGGCGGATCGCGGCGGCCGACAACAGGGCCGCCAGCAGGGGGACGCCGACCACCACGGCGACCAGCGGGAGCCACGGGACGACGATGATCGGGGGCCCCTTGATCTCCGTCCCGGTGAGCGGGTCCCAGCTCTGGCTCGTCAGCGGGTAGGTCAACGCGATGCCCGGGACGAGCCCGACGGCGATGCCGACCACGGCGCCGATGAACGCCACCACCCCCGCCTGGGCAGCCGCCAACCGACGACGGGTCCGCCGGGTGGCGCCGATCGCGGCGAACGTCCCGAGGTCGGCCCGCTGCTCGGCCAGCGACAGGGCCGTGGAGATGAGCGTGACGATGAGCAGCAGCAGGGCGAACCCACCGAACAGCGCCGCCATCACGACGCGGTCGTCGCGCTGGAAACCGCGCTCGACGTACGCCTCGCCCTCGTCCCCGACCGCCTCGGCGAGGGCCGTCTGGTCGGCCCGGCTGATCGCGCCGTCGGGATCACGCAGCATGAGCGACTGGCTGACGCTGGGCCACTTCCGCTGCGCCACGGTCTCGGAGCTCACGAGCGCGGCCACGGAGAACCCTGAGAAGGGCAGTGCCGCACGAGCTGCCGGGAGGGAGGTGGTGGTCGTCGCCGCGAGCGTCTGGACTCCGGTGTTGTTGTCGACCGTCGACGTCCCGGTGGTCACCGTGACCTTGCCGTCCCGGATGAGCGAACTGTCGGTGAGCACCATTCCGCCGCTGCGGAGCACCTCGCGCTCGGACGCGCCGAGGAAGTCGGCCGTCGCGATCGCGGACGCGGGGAGGGCGCCGATCTGGGCCATCGACATGCTGCCGACCTGGTTGCAGGTCTTCGGGTCGGGCAACGGGTTGCCCGAGCTGTCGAACTGCGCCCCGTTGAGGGCCTCGGTCGGGGTGCAGCCCGCAGGGACGACCACGACGAACGGCATGGGGTCCCCGTCCTTGGCCCCGACGCCCGACCAGGCCACCACCTGCAGCGGCGTCGCCTCGAGGTGGGGCGTGACGCGGTGCACGATCGCCGTGGCCTCGGTCGCGATGGCGTCGCTGGAGACCGTCGTCGGGCCGGACGTCATCTCGGCGGGGTAGTAGGAGAAGATCCCCTCCCCGGCGGTGGTCCGCGGGATGTACTGCCGGCGCTGCTGCTCGGTGTCGCTGGCCAGTCCGATGCTGAACATCGTCAGGGCGATCGTGCCGGCCACGATGGCGGCGACGGTGGGGACCGAGCGGGTGCGGTGCCGGGCGGCGTCCCGCGTCGCCATACGGGGTGCGACCGGGAGCCGTGACGCCGCTCGCCCGGCAGCCACGAGCAGGAGCGGCACGAGGAGAAGGGCGCCGAGCACCAGGGCGAGCCCCGTCGAGATGATCGGGATCTCCCGCTGCTCGGTGCGGACCGCCCACAGCAGCCCGACCCCACCGGCGATGGCGACCACGAGTCCGACGACGGGCAGCACCCGGTTGAGCCGGGGTGAGACGCTCTGCCCCCGCATGACACCGACGATGTCGAGGCGCCCGAGGCGTGCCGCAGGGATCATCGCGGCGACGAGCGCGCTGAGGACCGAGCAGGCCACGATGAAGGCGACGGCGAGGACCGGGAGGTCGAAGTACCGGTGCGACGTCCACGGGCGCTGGTGCACCCAGACCAGCAGGGCGACCCGCATCACGACCGCGGCCAGGGCGGCCGCGGCCACCGCGCTCGCCGCCCCGAGGACGAGGGCCTGGGCCAAGACCTCGCGGCGCAGCTGGCGGGTCTCCGCACCGTTGCTCGCGGCGAGCGCGAGGGTGCGCCGCTGCCGGGAGGCGCTGACCGCGAACGCCGGGGCGACCAGCAGCGTCGTCACGACGAACAGCATCAGGGCGCCCACGGCCACGAGCTGGCGAAGCTGCTGGGCGGCGAAGTCGTTCTGCTGGCGCAGCTCGGCGGGCAGCTGGGCCGCGGTGGGCGGGTGGCGCATCACGTCGGCGCTGGCGACCCTCAGGCCGTAGCCGTTGAGCGTCTTCACCTCGTCGTAGGTGACGGGGGTGTCGCGCACGACGAGCCACTGCCAGCTGTACAGGGAGTCCTGGGCGATGGGTTCGTTGGTGACGACGTCCGGCATGCTGCCGTAGCCGTCGAACGCGCTCGCGGTGCCGACGACGGTGACCTGGTGCTCCTTGCCCTGGCTCGTCAGCGTCACCTCGCCGGAGGACGGCATGCCCCTGCTGATGCCGTAGGGGGTGACGACCACCTCGGCCGCGCTGGTCGCCCAGCGGCCGGTGAGCAGCCGGGCCTTCTCGCCCCACGGGCGCGAGGTGTCGAGCACCATGACGTTGGCGGCGCGGGACCGGTCCCCGATCGGGTGGCGGACCGTGGTGGTGCCGATGCGCTCGATGGTGCCGCCGGTGAGTCGCTGCACCGCGGCGAGGTTCGCGGCGCCCCCCGAGCTCTGCTCGGGGTCGAAGCCGGGGATGGCCTTGGCCGACCGGGACGCCTCGCCGAAGCTCATGGCCGAGTCGGGGTCGGCGCCCTGGGCGAGGGACTGCCCCTCCGGGCCGCTGACGAGGGCCTGCGCCGTGCCCAGGGTCAGCGGGATCTTGTCGGCGCCGGAGACCGTCTCCGAGGCGGCGAGGGTCGCGAGGCCGACGAGCAGGCCGGTCGGCAGTGCCACCATGACGAAGACGAGGATGCTGCGGCCCTTGTAGCGGCGGGCGTCGCGCCAGGCCATGCGCAGGGCCACGCGCCACGAGGCGCGCCAGCGGGCCAGCCGGGAGCCGGACGGGCCCGAGTCGGTGCGCCGTTCCGAGGCGGAGGCCTCGGACCGGGGTGCAGAGGGTTCGGTGAGGGTGGTCATCGTCGCGCCTCAGACGGCCGGGTCGAGCAGGGCCTCGGCCGTCTGCGCCGAGCCGGTGCTGTCGACGACGACCCCGTCGCGCAGGAACACGACGCGGTCGGCCCAGGCGGCGTGCCGCGCCTCGTGGGTGACGAGCAAGCCGGCGGCGCCGGCGTCGCAGCGCTCGCGCAGGACGCGGAGCACCCCCTCACCGGTGTGCGAGTCGAGGGCGCCGGTGGGCTCGTCGGCGAGCACCAGCCGACGGTCGCCGACCAGCGCACGCGAGATGGCCACGCGCTGCTGCTGCCCGCCGGACATCTTGTCGGGGTACCGGTCGGCGAGCTCGTCGACGCCCACCAGCTCGAGGGCGTGCCTGGCCAGGCGACGGGCCTTCCCGACCCGGAACCCGTCCAGCTCGAGGGGCAGGGCGACGTTCTCGATCGCGGTCAGGGACGGGATGAGGTTGAAGTCCTGGAAGACGAACCCCACGCGACGGCGCCGCAGCTTCGCGAGCGCGTCGCCCTTGAGGGTGCCGATGCTCTGCCCCTCGATGAGCACCTGCCCGCTCGTCGCGGCATCGAGGCCACCGGCGAGGTTGAGCAGCGTGGACTTGCCGGAGCCGCTGGGCCCCATGACGGCCACGAGCTCGCCCGCGTGCACGTCGAGGCTGACCCCGGCGAGCGCCCGGACGGCGGTGGAGTCGGTGCCGTGGACGCGGGTGACGTTGTCCAGGCGGAGGATCGGGTCGTTCCCTGCGGTGGTGTTCACTGTGCCCCCCTGAGCGTGGTGGAGATGGTGTCGTGCACGGCCGGCGGTGCACCGGCGTCGCCGGTCCCCTCCCCGTCGGTCGTCGGTATGGCGCGAGCCTTGCGGCGTGGGCGGCTCGCCTCGCGGATGAGCCGGGCCTCGACGTGGTCCAGCCAGCGGACCTCGGCCTCCCCGGCGTAGATGAGGTTCTCGAGGACCAGGAGCCAGGCGAGGTCGACGCTGCCGTTGTCCTCGTCGGACTCGAGGTGGGTGGTGGCCCGCTGCTTGAGCCGGGTGAGGTCCTGCAGGTGCCGCAGGGTCGCCGTGCGCTGGGTCTGGACGACGCGGTCGACGTCGACGCCGTCCACCGTGACGGCCAGGGCGAGCTTGATGACGAGCTCGTCCCGCGGGGTGGTCTCCCGGTCCACCGGCGACACCCACCACTGGGCGACCTCGGCCCGACCGGTCCGGGTCAGCCGGTAGCTGATCCGGCCGTCCTCGTCGGCGCCCGCGGCCTCGACCAGGCCGTCGCGCTCCAGCCGGGCGAGGGTCGTGTAGACCTGTCCGACGTTGAGCGGCCAGGTCCCCCCGGTCCTGGCCTCGAACTCCGACCGGAGCTGGGCGCCGTACATCGGCTCCTGTGCGAGCAGGGCCAACAGCCCCTGGCGAACCGACACCGGCGCCCCTCCCCTCGATCCCCTCCGGGTCGCCCCGGTTCCTGTCCCCTACATACCCGGTATTGCTACTGGTGGGAGTAGGTATACCGAGTATCAGGCCACGCCGTCAAGCATCAGGCGTGGACGACGCCTGCGGTGGAGCCCGACACCTCGCTGGAGGGCTGGACGGTGCCGAACGGGAGGTGGTGGGGCGCTGCCGGGCGACGGAGCAGGCGCTGGCTGGCGAGGGAGAGGAGCAGCGCACCGGCCGCTGCGGACACGGTCACGGCGAACGCCGCCGTGTGTCCGTGGTCGTCGGCGAGGCGACCTGCGAGCGCCGACCCGACGGCATAGCCGAGGCCGGTCGCCGCGGCGAGCAGGGTCATCGCCGTGCCGACCTTCGCCACGGGAGCGCTGCGCTCGCCCATGGTGAAGTTGCTGATCATGTAGGGCGCCACGACGAAGCCGAGGACCAGCACCACGAGGACCAGGGAGCGGAGCGAGTCGACCGCGAGGAGCGGCAGCGAGAGGACGAGCAGGCCCCCGGCAGCGACGAGCATGCGCAGGGGGAAGCCGAACCGTTCGGGCACCCCGGCGATCGCCAGCCCGGCGGCGACGCTGCCGACGCCCAGCACCGCGTGGACGAGGCCGGCGATCCCGGCGTGCCCGACAGAGGTGGCCAGGACGCTCGTCCCCGTCTGCACCGAGCCGAAGAACGCCCCGATCAGCCCCTGGGCGAGCATGAGGACCACCAGCGTGGCGCTCAGGACCCGGACCCGCGGCTGGCCGGTGCGACGCGGCGCACGGGCGAGCTCGGCCGTCGGGTGCACGGCGAACGCGCACCCGAAGACCACGAGCAGGACGGCCGCGACGACCAGGCCGGCGCCGGGGTCGGCGACGAGCACGAGCAGGCCCAGCAGGGCCGGCCCGAGGACGAAGGTGGCCTCGTCGGCGGCGCCCTCGTAGGAGAAGGCCGCCTCGACCAGGCGCGGCTGCCGGGCCCCGCTGTTCCGGGTGATGGGGCGCCACCGCACCCGGGCGAGCGGGCCGATCTGGGGCAGGAACGCACCGCTGAGGCCGGCCGTCGCCGCGAGGACGCCGCCCGAGGCGTCACGGTGGGCCAGCACGACGAGGGCGAGCAGCCCGAGTCCGCCGAGCACGGACTGCACCAGCACGACCGGCCGCTGGCCGATGCGGTCGGACAGGACGGCGGCGACGGGTGAGCAGAGGGCGTTGGCCACGGCCAGCGCGCCGGCGGCGAGGCCCCCCGCGGCATACGAACCGGTCGTGCCGGACACGAGCAGGAGGGCGCCCATCTGGCTCATGGCCAGGGGAAGTCGTCCGACGAACGCGATGACGACGTAGAGGGGTCCGGCGAGGCGGAGCAGGTGGCGGTAGGAGGCGATCGGTGACACGGGGTTCTCGTCCTGGTTCTCTGGCCGCCGGTGCCGGGGCACGGCGGACGGGCGTGCGCCGAACCCACCTCCGAGGCGCACAGGAACCCTGAACATTCCGGGCGGCTACCGCAGGCGGACCTCAGGTCGACCGCACCGGACAGGCCAAGTCTACCGGCGAGCGGGACCTGCCCGGGACGTCAGCCGGCGAGCAGCACCGCGACGAGGGCGACGGCTCCCGGCAGGGCCTGCACGAGCAGGATCCGGCGACTCGCGGTGGCTGCGCCGTAGAGCCCGGCCACGACGACGCAGACGAGGAAGAACACGCGGAAGGCGAACCGGTGGTCGGCCGGTCCGACGAGCCCCCAGAGGAGGCCGGCGGCGAGGAACCCGTTGTAGAGCCCCTGGTTGGCGGCGAGCGCCCTGGTGGACTCGGCGAACTCCTGGGTCAGCCCGAAGGCGGCCCGTCCCCGCGGGGTCGTCCATAGCACCATCTCGAGGACGACGATGTAGACGTGGATGGCCGCCACGAGGGCGACGAGGACGACGGCGACGGTGCTCACCCCCGCAGCGTGGCAGGTGCGCCCGCCCGCTGTCAGGAGGACACCGTCAGGACGGCGCTGTCCGGACGGCACCATCAGGAGGCACCGTCAGGAGGCACCGTCAGGAGGCCACCGTCAGGGGGTGAGGAGGATCTTGCCGATGTGGCCGCTCTCCTCGAGCTCGCGGTGGGCGGACGGCGCGTCGGCGAGGGCGTGCCGCGAGTGGATGACGGGACGGACCCGGCCGGACTCGATGAGCGGCCAGACGTGCTCACGGACCGCCGCGACGATGGTGGCCTTCTCGTCAGCAGGACGGGCCCGCAACGAGGTCGCGATGACGGCGGCGCGCTTGCGCAGCATCAGGCCGAGGTCGAGCTCCGCCTTCGTGCCACCCTGGAGCCCGATCACGACGAGGCGACCGTTGGTGGCGAGGGCCTCGACGTTGCGGGCGAGGTACTTGGCCCCCATGTTGTCGAGGATGACGTCGGCGCCGGCGCCACCGGTGGCCGCGCGCACCTCCTCGACGAAGTCCTGCTCGCGGTAGTTGACGAGGACCTCGGCGCCGAGCTCGCGGCAGGCTTCCAGCTTCGCGGCCGAACCGGCCGTGACGATGACCCTGGCACCGACCTCCCGGGCCAGCTGGATGGCCATGGTGCCGATGCCGGAGGACCCCCCGTGGACGAGCAGGGTCTGCCCGGGCAGCAGGTTGGCGGTCATGAAGACGTTGCTCCACACCGTGTTGACGACCTCGGGCAGTGCCGCGGCGTCCTCGAGGGAGACGCCTGCCGGCACCGGGAGCAGCTGGCCGGACGGGACGCACACCAGCTCGGCGTACCCACCCCCGGACAGCAGGGCGCACACCTCGTCACCGACGGCCCAGCCCGTGACGTCCTCACCGACGGCGTCGACCGTGCCGCTGACCTCCAGGCCGGGGTAGGCGGAGGCGCCGGGCGGCGGGTCGTAGTGGCCCATCCGCTGCATCACGTCGGCGCGGTTCACGCCGGCGGCCGCGACCCGGACGCGCACCTCGCCGGCAGCGGGCTGGGGGTCGGGGACCTCGGCGAGGACGAGGGCGTCCGCGTCGCCGGGAGTGGGGAGGGTGATGGCCTTCATGGCTCGAGCCTAGGCCGGACGACGGCGGCTGCCCGGTCGAGGTCCTCGGGGGTGTCGACGTCGAGCGCGCTGGGGTCCTCCAGCGGCACCGCGACCGACCGCAGTCCGTCGAGCAGGCGCATCAGGGGGGTGCCCGCCGCGGGCGTGGGGACCGCTGCCCGCAGGGCCGAGGTCCGGTATGCCGCGAGCAACGGTTGCAGCCGCCCGTCGCCGTCACGACCGACCACCGCCTCGAGCTCCGGTTCGGCCCCGAGGGCTGCGGCGAGTCCGGGGGCCGGCGCCGCGGCATACGGCATGTCGCCACCCAGCACGACGACGAGGTCGGTGGCGACGTGGGGGAGGGCGGCGGCGAGCCCGGCGACGGGGCCGCCACCGGGCGGCGTCTCGCGGCACCAGGCGACGACCCTGTGGGTGGATCTGGCGCTACCCACGCAGATGACCCGCCAGTCGGGAGGCAGCCCGTCCAGGACGTGGTCGAGCACGGTCGTCCCGCCGAGGACGGCCTGGGTCTTGTCGCCACCGAAGCGTGCGCCGGCGCCACCGCAGAGGACGACGGCGGTCAGCGGGGTGGGGGCGGCAGTGGGGTCGGTCACCGGCTCATTGTGGGTCCACCGGCCGGTGCGCGGCTCGTCCACCGCCCGGTGGACGCGCTCGGGGTGCCCCTGCGGCCAGACTGGTCTCATGGAGAACAGCCGGGGGAACCGCAACCAGACCTACCTCAACATCGCCTGGGCACTGACGCTCGTGCTCGTCATCTGGGCGATCGTCGTGGGAAACACCGACGTCCCGTCGTGGACGGTCGCGATCCCGGCCGTCGTCACCGGCTTCTGGTGGGCGTTCGGCCGTGGCGTCGTCGGGGGCGAGGTGCCCGAGGGCCGCAACCGGGAACGCAACCGCGGCCGCTAGCGGGTCCCGGGCGACTGCCGGGGACCACCGCCCGGCCGGCTGGGGGCGGCTGGAGCCGACTGGGGCCGTGGCCAGCGCCGGCGCGTCGGTCAGCCTGCGGCGTTGGGCTTGCGGGCCGGGCAGACGTTCGTCGCCACGTACTCGAAGTGCCACCACTCGTTGTCGTAGGCCCGGCAGACGCCGTACTCCGCGCCGTGCTCCTCGAGCCAGGCAGCGACGTTCTCGGGCCGCACGTCCACGGCATACCCCTTGACGTGGGCCGAGGCCAGGGGTGGCAGGACCCACTTGGTCGCCTCGGCGCGTGAGCCGTACTTCGTGACCGCACGGTCGAAGAGCACCTGCTGGTAGCGCTCGCTGCGCCACGCCGACTTGATCTGGGGCGAGAGCCCGGCTGCCCGCGCCCCGGCGAACGCCGACGTGAAGGCCTTGGCGGCGGCGGGCTGCATGTTCGTGGTGCCGGGGACCGGTGCCGACAGGGCGATGCTCTTGGTGGGGGCGGGGATCCGGTCCGTGACCACCGGGGCGAATCCCTCTGCAGAGACGTCCTGCGCCGTGGTGGCGGGGGCCGGTGCGGTGGCCCGGGGCGGGGCCGACGTCGCGCCGGACGCGTGGACCGGAGCGGGGGTGTCGCCACGGGTGACCGCGTACGCGGCGGCGCCGGAGACGGCCACCAGCGTGAGGAGGACGACGACGGTCCGACGCAGCCGGGCGCGACGACGCTCGGACATGGGTCTGCTCCCCGCCACCGAACTCACCCCCTCGTCAGCTCCACGATCCCTCGGGCCGAGTGTGCCAGCAGGAGAGCCGAACTCAGCGGACCCCGCCGATCCGTGCCGTCAGCGTCGCGGCCACCCGGCCCACCGCGGCCACGAGGCGCGCGCGCTCCTCCGCGTCGACCTCGTCCCGCGGGAAGGTCAGGGCGACCCCTGCCACGGGGTGGCCGGTGTGGTCGAGCACGGCCCTCGCGACCGAGGACAGGCCGGCGCTGACGGAGTCGTCCTCGACGGCGTACCCGCGGGTGCGGACGGTGGTGAGCTCACGCCGCAGCTCGCTCACCGTCGTGGGCCCGTGGCCGTCGCGCTGGACGAGGGCGTCACGGTGCGGGAAGAGCGCGCGGACCTGCGCGGCGGGCAGCTCGGCCAGCATGGCGAGGCCGCTCGCGGTGAGCGGTGCGGGGAGCCGCACCCCCACGTCCGTGACGAGCAGGGGGCGTCCGGGCGCACGCTCCTCGATGACGTAGAGGACGTCACGGCCGTGCAGCACGGCGAGGTGCGCGTTGTGGGTGGTGGTGTCGACGAGCCGACCGAGCAGGGGACGGGCGATGCGCTGCAACGGCGCCTGTCGCTGGTAGGCGGACCCGAGCTCGAACGCCGCGACGCCCAGCCCGTACCGGCGCTCCTCCTCGAGGTGCGTGACGAAGCCGTGGTCCCGCAGCACCGCGAGCAGGTGGTACGTGGTGGACCTGGGCAGTCCGAGCTCACGGGCGATCGCCCCGGCGGGGAGCGGTTCGGTATGGCGCGCCAGCAGGGTGAGGAGCTCGAGGGTGTGCCGGGCGGCGGGGGCGTTGGCCACGCGTCACGCGCCCCAGCGGTACCGGCGTTCGGGGCGACCGGCGGAGCCGTACCGCAAGGAGACCTCGGCCTGGCCGATGCTGCAGAAGTACTCGAGGTAGCGGCGCGCGCTGACCCGGCTCACGCCGACGAGCTCGGCCGCCTCGGTCGCGGACAGGTTGCCGTCGGCGTCGCGCAGGGCCTCCTCGACGAGCGTCGCCGTCTGCGGGCTCATCCCCTTGGGCAGCGCTGCGGCGGGTGCGCTCCCGCCGCGGGACAGCACCCGGTCGATGTCCTCCTGGCCGCGCACCTGGGCGGCGGCGAGCGCATCACGCTGCGCCGCATACCTTTCCAGTCGTTCCCGGAGGTCCTCGAAGCCGAAGGGCTTGAGCACGTAGTCGACCACGCCCTGGCGCAGGGCGCCCCGGACGGAGTCGGCCTCCTTCGCCGCGGTGATGACCATGACGTCGCAGTCGTGCCCGGCGCTGCGCAGCTCGGCGAGCACGTCGAGGCCGAAGGTGTCGGGCAGGTAGAGGTCGAGCAGCACGAGGTCGGGCGTGAGCTGGGCCGCCGCGGCGACGGCATCCGCGCCGGTGTGGCAGGTACCCACGACCTCGAATCCCTCGACGCGGGAGACGAACCCGGTGTGGACACGGGCCACCATGAAGTCGTCGTCGACGACCAGGACCCGGATCACCGGTGCGCCTCTGCGCGGGTGTCCTCGTGGGCCTCGGCCGGGTTGCCGGTTCCCGCTGGGGCGACCGGGGTGATGCCGAGGTGGGCGACGAACATCGCACCTCCGCCCTCGCTCGTCCCGAGCTGCACCTCACCGCCACGACGCTGGCAGACGAGCCGGGTCAGGGCGAGGCCGATGCCGCGGTCGCCCGACGTGGCTGCCTTGGTGGTGAAGCCGTTGGCGAAGACCTCCTGGGCGACCTCGGGCGGGATGCCGGGGCCGGAGTCGCTCACGACGACCTGGACGCTCGAGGCATCCTGTCGGATCTCGACCTCCACCCACTGGCCCGGGCCTCCGCCGCTCACGGCGTCGATGGCGTTGTCGACGAGGTTGCCGACCACCGTCGCGACATCCGCGGAGTCGTCGGCCTCGAGCCGGTCCAGCGAGGTCTCCTCGGACACCCGCAGGTCGGCCCGGCGCTCGGACGCCAGGGACGCCTTGGCCATGAGGAGCGCGGAGACGGCAGGGTCGCGGACGCGGCTGTTGACGAGCAGGTCCAGGGACTGGCGGCGTTCGGTCACCGCGTCGACGTAGCGCACGACCTCGTCGTACTCGCCGAGCTGGATCAGCCCGCTGATGGTGTGCAGCTGGTTGGCGAACTCGTGGGTCTGGGCCCGCAGCAGCTGGGTGGTGCTGCGGAACGACCCCAGCTCGCGCTCGAGGTCGGCCAGGGCGGTCCGGTCCCGCAACGTCGTCACCGTCCCCAGGTGCCGGCCGTCGCGGGTGACGCGCATGCGGTTCATGACCAGCACGCGGCCGCGCCGGATCACGACCTCGTCGCGCGGGTCCTCGTCGCCGCCGTCCCCGCCGCCGTCACCGCTGCGGTCGCCGTCGGGGCCGGTGCCCGTGAGGACGTCGAGGAGGCGTCCCTCGACGCGCAGGTCCCGCAGGCTCATCCCCGCCGCGTGCTCGGGCAGGTCGAGGAGGCGCCGGGCCACGTCGTTGACCAAGGTGATCCGGTCGTGCGGGTCGAGCGCCAGCACACCCTCGGCGATCCCGTACAGGAGCGCCTCACGGTGCTCGGCCAGGCCGGTGATCTCGTGCGGTTCGAGGCCGAGCGTCTGTCGTTTGATGCGGCGGGCGAGCAGCCACGACCCGGCCACGCCGAGGAGCAGGGCGATGCCGAGGTAGGTGAGCAGGTAGGACGAGGCGCCGCGCAGGCGTTCCCAGATCGACGGGAAGTCCTCGGCGATCATCACGGTGCCGAGGTGCTCCCCGTAGTGGCCCTCGGCCACGCTGAGGACCGGCACCTGGCTGACGAGCATGCGGTCGCCGTCGATGTCCATCGTCCCGGACCAGCTCGCCCCGACACCGACAGAACGGGCTCCGAGCGGCAGTGGCCGGGTCTCGAGCGACGGGTCGGTGGAGACCCGCACCTTCTCGTCCTCGTCGGCGATGGTCACGGCCGTGACCCGGGACTGGGTGACCGTCTGGAGGGCGAGCGTGGCCAGCCCGGTGCGCTGCTCGGGGAGGCTGAGGTTGAACAGGACGAGAGGGTTGGTGGCCAGCTGCTCGGCGAGGGCCGACACCCGGCGCCCCTCCACGCGGTTGAACGTCGCCTGGGACTGGGCCAGGGACACCGCGCCGACACTGACCAGGACGACCGCGATGATGCCCAGCTGGAGGAAGAGCAGCTGCCCGGCCAACGTCCGTCGGCGCAGTGCACGCATGACCACTATGAACTCAACCTTCTCTGGTGACACAAGGGCGACGTAGGACGTACCGGACGAGCACGATCATCCCGCTCGACCCCTTCCACGCGAAAGAGGCCTCAACGATGAGAGCTCGATACACCGGTCTGGTTGCCGCGGCAGCCATGGCCTCCACCCTGCTCGTCTCCGCCTGCGGCGCCACCGCCAAGCAGGGCGACGACACCGCAGCCGGCGCGACCGGTGCGGCCGACGGCAAGCCGGCCAGCGGCCTGCAGCTCATGGTCCCGAACTCCCCCGGCGGCGGTTACGACACCACGGCCCGCACGGCGGCCAAGGTCCTGGAGTCCGACAAGATCACCAACTCGGTGCAGGTGTTCAACCTCCCGGGTGCCGGTGGCACGGTGGGCCTGCAGCGCGTGGTCAACGAGAAGGGCAACGGCAAGCTGGCCATGCAGATGGGCCTGGGCGTCGTGGGCGCGGCCTACACGCAGAAGTCGAAGGCGACCCTGAACGACACCACGCCGATCGCCAAGCTGATCGAGGAGGCCGGCGCCATCGTCGTGCCGAAGGACTCGCCCTATAAGGACATCAACCAGCTGGTGGCCGCCTGGAAGGCCGACCCCAAGAAGCTCGCCGTGGGTGGCGGATCCTCGCCGGGCGGTCCCGACCACCTGCTCCCGATGCAGCTGGCCAAGGCGGTCGGCATCGACCCCAAGTCCGTCAGCTACGTGTCCTACGACGGTGGCGGCGAGCTCCTCCCGGCCCTGCTGGGCAACAAGATCGCCTTCGGTGCCAGTGGTTTCGGTGAGTTCCTCGACCAGGTCGAGGCCGGAGAGGTGCGGGTGCTCGCGGTGACCAGCGAGCAGCCGATCGACGCCCTCAAGGACGTCAAGACGCTCAAGGACCAGGGCATCGACCTCGTCTTCACGAACTGGCGCGGAATCGTGGCGCCCCCCGGCATCTCCGACGCCGACAAGCAGGTCTGGATCAACGCCCTGACGAAGATGCACGGCTCGAAGGCCTGGAAGGACGAGGAGGCCAAGCGCGGCTGGACCGACGCGTTCGAGACCGGTGACGAGTTCGGCACCTTCCTCAAGGAGCAGGACACCCAGGTCGCCGACATCCTCAAGGAACTGGGCCTCGCATGAGCCAGCAGCACCCCGAGACGACGGTCGACACGAGCGCTGCCGGCGCTGTCGACGGCACGGGACACGGGACGAAGGACCGCGCGCAGTACGGACTGTGCGCCGGCCTCGGCCTGCTCGGTGCCTACGTCCTGTTCGACGCCAGCCGCATCGGCGCCGTGGCGAGCAGCAACGACCCGGTGGGCCCCAAGCCCATGCCGATCCTGCTCGGGGTGCTGCTGATCATCGTCGCCGTCCTGTATGCCGTGGACGTCGCCCGCGGGGGCGCCGGTGAGGCGGAGGAGGGTGAGGACATCGACCTGGAGACCAGCGTCGACTGGCGCACCATCGGCCTGCTCATCGGCGCCTTCGCGGTCAACGCCGTGCTCATCGAGCCGCTGGGCTGGGTGATCAGCGGGGCCCTGCTCTTCTGGGGCTCCGCGTTCGCGCTCGGCAACCGCCACCACGTCCGCGGTCTCGCGGCCGGGGTGGCGCTCTCGCTCATCACCTTCTACGCCTTCGCGATCGGCCTCGGCGTCAACCTGCCCGCGGGCATCCTGCAGGGAATCCTCTGATGGACAACATCAACAGCCTCATCGGGGGCTTCGGCGACGTCCTGTCGCCGATGAACCTCCTCATCGCCCTGCTCGGCGTCACCGTCGGCACGGCCGTCGGCGTGCTGCCCGGCATCGGACCGGCCATGACGGTCGCGCTCCTCCTGCCGATCACCTACGGCCTCGAGCCGGTCCAGGGACTGATCCTGTTCGCGGGCATCTTCTACGGCGGCATGTACGGCGGGTCGACCACCTCGATCCTGCTCAACACCCCGGGAGAGTCCTCGTCGGTCGTCACCGCCATCGAGGGCAACAAGATGGCCAAGGCGGGCCGGGCCGCCCAGGCGCTCGCCACCTCGGCCATCGGCTCCTTCGTCGCCGGCACCATCGGCACGCTCGGCATCGTCTTCCTCATGCCGCAGGTCGTGAAGTTCGCGATCAGCCTCGGCGCGCCGGAGTACCTCGCGATCATCCTGCTCACCTTCACCGGTGTGACCGCGGTGCTCGGCGCCTCACGGATCCGTGGGATGGCGGCTCTGCTCGTCGGCCTGACGATCGGCGTCGTCGGCATCGACTTCGTCACCGGACAGCAGCGCCTCACCGGTGGCCTGCCGCAGCTGGCGGACGGCATTGACGTGGTCGTGGTGGCCGTCGGCATCTTCGCGGTCGGCGAGGCCCTGTGGGTCGCCGCCCACCTGCGCCGCAAGGCCGGCTCGGTCATCCCCGTCGGGCGTCCCTGGATGGGCCGCGACGACTGGCGCCGCTCCTGGAAGCCGTGGCTGCGCGGCACCGCTCTCGGCTTCCCGTTCGGCGCACTCCCCGCGGGTGGTGCGGAGATCCCGACCCTGCTCTCCTACACCGCGGAGAAGAAGCTCACCAAGCACCCGGAGGAGTTCGGGCACGGCGCCATCGAGGGCGTCGCCGGACCCGAGGCAGCCAACAACGCCTCTGCCGCAGGCACGCTCGTGCCGATGCTCGCGCTGGGCCTGCCGACCAACGCCACCGCGGCGATCATGCTCGCGGCGCTGCAGGGCTGGGGCATCGAGCCCGGACCGCTGCTCCTCACCAAGGAGCCGGCCCTCGTCTGGGCCCTCATCGCCAGCCTCTTCGTCGGCAACCTCATGCTGCTGCTGCTCAACCTGCCGCTGGCACCGGCGTGGGCGAAGCTGCTCCAGATCCCGCGCCCCTACCTCTACGCCGGCATCCTCTTCTTCGCCTCCATGGGTGCGTATGCCGTCAACTCCCAGCCGTTCGACCTGTGGCTGCTGCTCGTGCTGGGCCTGATCGGGTTCGCGATGCGGCGCTTCGGTCTCCCGGTCCTGCCGCTCATCGTCGGCGTCATCCTGGGGCCGCTCGTCGAGCGCCAGGGGCGTCGCGCCCTGCAGCTCACGGGTGGCGACCTCTCCGGTCTCATCGGTGGTCCGGTCGCGTGGTTCTGCTACGCGCTCATCGTCATCGCGATCGCCTGGCCGTTGGTCAGCCTGGTCCGCGGTCGCCGTGGCCGTCGAGGCCCCGGAGGCGGCGACGCCGGGGGCGACGGGCCCGAACCGCTCACCAATGCCCGCGCCGGACACAGCTTCAACTCCTCGGAGGCCTGACATGACTGTTCTCGTGGGCTTCGTGCCCAACGCCCTCGGCGAGGCGGCGCTCACCGCGTCCGTCGCCGAGGCCCGCCGCCGCGGCGAGCGGCTGCTCGTCGTCAACATGTCCCGCGACGACGTCCTGGTGGACGCCCGCCGCGCCGGCCAGGACCAGCTCGACCGGGTCCGCCGTGACCTCGACGAGCTCGACCTCGAGTTCGAGGTGCGCCAGATCGCCGAGGGTGGCGACGCGGCAGAGGTGCTGCTCGACGTGTCGGAGCAGGAGGAGGTGTCGGTCATCGTCATCGGCCTGCGCCACCGCACCCCGGTCGGCAAGCTGCTCCTGGGCTCGGCGGCACAGCGGATCCTGCTCGACGCGCACTGCCCCGTCCTCGCGGTCAAGGCAGGCTGAGCCCGTGAGCGACCAGACGACCGACCAGACCGGCATTGCGACGGCTGACCTCTACGACGAGCACGGCGAGGCCCTCCAGTCCTGCTCGGTGCAGCTGCGCCACTACGGCGGCCGGACCGTGTTCCACGGCACCATCAGCACGATCCGGTGCCACCGCGACAACGCGCTGGTCAAGGCGACGCTGAACGAGCCCGGTGAGGGCAAGGTGCTGGTGGTCGACGGGGGTGCGTCGCTGGAGTCGGCCCTCATGGGTGACCTCATCGCCGCGGCCGCAGTGGCCAACGGCTGGGCCGGGGTCGTCATCCACGGCGCCGTCCGTGACGTGGTGGCCCTGCGTGGCCTGCCGATGGGGACACTGGCCCTCGGCTCGAACCCCCGCAAGAGCGCCAAGGACGGTGTCGGGGAGCGCGACGTGGTCGTGAGCTTCGGTGGTGTCGACTTCGTGCCGGGTCAGACCCTGTGGGCCGACGAGGACGGCATCCTCGCCACGAGGGCCTGACCGGACGGGTCCCGACTCCGGACCTCCGCGGCGACGGTGGTGCGAGCCGGGTGCGGGCGCCCACCCCTCATGGGCGCCCGACCCCCTCGGACGGGGCGGGGTGCGAACCCCTCCCCGCCTCACGGACGGACCTGCGGCCACGAGGGCCAGTCCTCCGCGAGTCGTGAGTCGGCCACCTCGCCGACGGCGGTCACCGGGACCTGTCGCACGCTCCAGCCGGCTCCGCGGTCGGTGCTCACGTGCAGCGTGCCGTGCGTCCACGTGCTCGCGGCCAGGGACGGGTCGGAGCCCTCCCAGCCGACCGGCACGACGTAGTAGGCGAGGGTGTCTGCCGTGCTCACGTCGCACATGACCACCCGGACCGGCTCCCTGGTGGCCAGGACGTGCCGGCCGCGGGACCCGTCCGGTTCGACCCAGCGCGCCTCGTAGCTGAAGTCCACGCCGTTGGGGTCGGTGAACGTGTCGGCATACCCCCACAGGACCGAGCCGCGGTCGGCGGACCAGTGCTGGTTGTCCACGTCCAGCGGCGCCACCGTCCGCCTCGCCAGGTCCACGACGCAGAGCAGGCCCCCGAGGCAGCGCGTCGTCGTGAGGCCGGGGCGGGGACGGACGAAGGCGTGGGAGCGCAGGTCCGTGAGGTCGACGGGATCCGGCAGGCGCGGGTCGAGGACCTGCGCCCGCCCGTCGGCGCCCTCGAGGTAGAACCGCCCGTCGGACAGGAAGTCCAGCCGCACGTAGCCGTTCGAGGGCAGGACCCACGTCCGCGTGAGGTCGTGGGCGACGACCTGCACGGCACTCCCGCACCGCCCGCTGGTGGCCGGGCTGGTGCCGTTGCACCGGGTCCACAGCTCGGCCGTCACGGACGGTTCGCCGGGTGCCTCGGTCTCGAGGACCAGCGAGCCGCGGGGGTTGCGGAAGATGTCCGCGACCTGCTGGTCGTGGGCGCTCGGGGCGGCGGGCAGTGTGGCGGGACGTCCCGGTCCGAAGGTCGAGAGGGCCACGGCCACGGCGACGACCAGCGACAGCACTCCCACGAAGGAGCGCCGCGCCCGCCGGCGACGTGCGGCGACCTCGACCAGGTCGTCGAACACCGGTGGTTCGAGGCGCTGCTCGAGCTGGAGGGTCAGGCTCCGGATGTCAGGCATGCTCGTGCTCCTCCACCTCGGTGAGCAGCAGCGACAGCTGCTCCCTGGCCCGGGACAGCCGTGACTTCACGGTGCCCTCGGGGATGTCGAGCTCCCTGGCGACCTGCAGGACGGAGCGGTCCGCGACGTAGTGCAGGACGGCGACGGTGCGCAGGTCCGGGGCGAGGGTGGCGAGGGCGGCGACGAGGGCGACATGGTCGGGACCGAGCTCCAGGACCATGGCGGGGCCGGGCACCTGTCCGCCCCGTCGTTGCACGATCGCCAGGTGGCGCCAGCGGTTGCGCAGCTGGTTGAGGGCCACCGTCCGCAGCCATGCCTCCGGGTTGTCCAGCCTGGCGAAGCGCCGTCCGAGGCCGATGGCCCTGACGAACGCCTCCTGGACCGCGTCCTCCGCCTCGGCCTGGTCGCCGCCCAGGGCGAGCATCTGCACGACGAGGCGGCGGTACGACGCGGCATACACGCGTCGGACGGCGTCCTGACTGTCCATCGCCCACCTCGGCTCTGCTCCTGATGCTGACACCTGGACGACACCTGGGCGACCCCTTTGGTTCGCGTGACCCGCGGCGCCCCCCGTGCGGTCGGTCGTGGCACCAGGCAGCTACGTCTCGCATCCGAGACGGTATGCCGCCCGCAGGACTCCTGTGCGGGCCCTGCCTCCGCTGTGATGGGGGGATGACCACCACTGCACCCCTCTCCGGCGCCGCGTCCTCGGTCGCCCCGGTCACCGTCGGGATCGGCGCGCTGTCCTTCGAGGACGTCGTCGCCGTCGCCCGCCACGACGCCCCGGTCGAGCTCTCGCCCCAGTCGCTGGAGGAGGTCCGTCGGACCCGTGCCGTGATCGAGGCGCTGGCCGACGACACCCAGGCGCACTACGGCGTCTCGACCGGCTTCGGCGCGTTGGCCACCCGGCACATCCCGGTGGAGCTGCGTGCCCAGCTCCAGCGCTCCCTGGTCCGCTCCCACGCCGCCGGCTCCGGTGCCGAGGTCGAGCGCGAGGTCGTGCGGGCCCTGATGCTGCTGCGCATCTCGACGCTGGCCACGGGACGCACCGGCATCCGCGAGGAGACGCTGTCGACCTACGTCGCGATGCTCAACGCCGGCATCACCCCGGTGGTCCACGAGTACGGCTCGCTCGGCTGCTCCGGCGACCTCGCGCCGCTGTCCCACTGCGCGCTCGCCCTCATGGGGGAGGGCGTGGTCCGCGACGCGGAGGGCGAGAAGATGCCCACCGCGGAGGCCTTCGCCGCGGCCGGCATCACCCCGGTCGAGCTGCGCGAGAAGGAGGGGCTGGCCCTCATCAACGGCACCGACGGCATGCTCGGGATGCTCGTCCTCGCGATCACCGACCTGCGGATGCTGCTCAAGGTCGCCGACGTCACCGCTGCGATGAGCGTCGAGGGCCAGCTCGGCACCGACGACGTCTTCGCCGCCGACCTGCACGCCCTGCGCCCCCAGCGCGGCCAGGCGCTGTCGGCCTCGAACCTGCGCAAGGTCATGCAGGACAGCGGGATCCGCGACAGCCACCGCGACCCCGAGGCCTGCACCCGGGTCCAGGACGCCTACTCCCTGCGCTGCTCGCCGCAGGTCGCCGGCGGCGTTCGCGACACCGTCGAGCACGCCGCCACGGTGGCCGGGTTCGAGCTGGCGTCGGCCGTCGACAACCCGGTCGTCACCCCTGACGGCCGGGTCGAGTCCAACGGCAACTTCCACGGGGCACCGGTCGCCTACGTGCTCGACTTCCTCGCCATCGTCGCGGCCGACCTCGCCTCCATCTCCGAGCGACGGACCGACCGCTTCCTCGACGTCTCGCGCAACCACGGGCTGCACGCGTTCCTCGCCGACGACCCCGGCGTCGACAGCGGCCACATGATCGCGCAGTACACCCAGGCCGCGATCGTCTCGGAGATGAAGAGGCTGGCCGCCCCCGCCTCGGTCGACTCGATCCCCAGCAGCGCCATGCAGGAGGACCACGTGTCGATGGGCTGGTCCGCGGCCCGCAAGCTGCGTCGCTCGGTCGACGGCCTCACTCGCGTCCTGGCCGTCGAGCTGCTCACCGCGGCGCGGGCCCTCGACCTGCGGGCCCCGCTGACGCCGGCTCCGGCCACGGCTGCCGTCGTCGCCGCCCTGCGTGCGGCCGGCGCCCCCGCCCCGGGCACCGACCGGTTCCTCGCCCCCGAGATCGAGACCGCGTTCCAGCTCGTCGCCAGCGGCGAGGCCCTGGCCGCGGCCGAGGCCGTCACCGGCCCGCTCAGCTGACCCACGCCATACCCCGCCTGCCCCACCAGCCTGCCCCACCAGCCTGCCCCACCAGCCCCGAACTGCACCGAAGGAGAACGACATGGAAGGCGCTCGTCCCGTCCGCTCACCGCGCGGCACCCAGCTGACCCACGCCACCCACTGGGGCGCCGAGGCGCCGTTGCGGATGCTCATGAACAACCTCGACCCCGAGAACGCCGAGCGTCCCGACGACCTGGTCGTCTACGGCGGCACCGGCCGTGCGGCCCGTGACTGGAAGTCGTTCGACGCGATGGTCCGGACCCTGTCGACGCTCAAGCAGGACGAGACCATGCTCGTGCAGAGCGGCCGTCCCGTCGGGGTCATGCAGACCCACGAGTGGGCGCCGCGCGTCCTCATCGCCAACTCCAACCTCGTCGGCGACTGGGCCACCTGGCCCGAGTTCCGCCGGCTCGAGCACCTCGGGCTGACGATGTACGGCCAGATGACGGCCGGGTCGTGGATCTACATCGGCACCCAGGGCATCGTCCAGGGGACGTACGAGACGTTCGGGGCGATCGCCGAGAAGCGTTTCGGGGGAACGCTCGCCGGCACGCTGACGCTGACCGCCGGGTGCGGCGGCATGGGCGGCGCCCAGCCGCTGGCCGTCACGATGAACGAGGGCGCCTGCCTCATCGTCGACGTCGACGAGTCCCGGCTGCGCCGCCGGGTCGAGCACCGCTACCTCGACGAGGTCGCCGACTCGCTCGACGAGGCGATCGACAAGGCCGTCGCCGCCAAGAACGAGCGTCGCGCCTGGTCCGTCGGCGTCGTGGGCAACGCCGCGGAGGTGTTCCCCGAGCTGCTGCGCCGCGGGGTGCCGATCGACATCGTCACCGACCAGACCTCGGCGCACGACCCGTTGTCCTACCTGCCCGAGGGCATCGAGCTCGGCGACTGGCACGAGTACGCGGACAAGAAGCCCGAGGAGTTCACCGACCGCGCCCGCGAGTCGATGGCCAGGCACGTGCAGGCGATGGTCGAGTTCCAGGACGCCGGCGCCGAGGTCTTCGACTACGGCAACAGCATCCGCGACGAGGCCCGGCAGGGCGGCTACGACCGCGCGTTCGAGTTCCCCGGGTTCGTCCCGGCCTACATCCGCCCGCTGTTCTGCGAGGGGAAGGGCCCGTTCCGCTGGGCCGCGCTCTCGGGCGACCCCAAGGACATCGCGGCGACCGACAAGGCCGTCCTCGACCTGTTCCCCGACAACGAGCGGCTGCACAAGTGGATCCGCGGCGCCCAGGACCGGATCGCGTTCCAGGGCCTGCCCGCCCGCATCTGCTGGCTCGGCCAGGGCGAGCGCGACAAGGCCGGGCTCGCGTTCAACGAGCTCGTCCGCACCGGTGAGGTCAGCGCGCCTCTGGTCATCGGCCGCGACCACCTCGACACGGGTTCGGTCGCCAGCCCCTACCGCGAGACCGAGTCCATGCTCGACGGCTCCGACGCGATCGCCGACTGGCCCCTGCTCAACGCCCTCGTCAACACCTCCTCGGGTGCGAGCTGGGTCTCGATCCACCACGGTGGTGGCGTCGGCATCGGCCGTTCGCTGCACGCCGGCCAGGTCTCGCTCGCCGACGGCACCGAGCTGGCCGCGCAGAAGCTCGCCCGCGTGCTGACGAACGACCCCGCCATGGGTGTCATCCGGCACGTCGACGCCGGGTACGACATCGCCGAGCGCACCGCTGCCGAGCAGGGCGTCCGCATCCCCATGCGCGAGGGCTGACCAGCCCGTCCACGACCTACGTCAGGCGACGTATGCCGCGTGGTGACCACGCGGCATACGCTCGCTGGACGGGGGTGAGGGCACTGGGACGACAGGCACGGTTCGAGGCGGTCCGCCGGCCTGCCCCGGCACCGGTGGTCGCGGCCCTCGTCGGGGCCGTCCTCGCGCTCGGCGCCTGCACGGGCTCGACGTCGAAGGCCGCCGGCGCGGTGACGTCTGCGCCGAGCGTGGCCGTGGCCGGCAAGGGCGGCTCGACCTACGGCACCTCGACGGTCGAACCCCCGACCCCCTCCGCGCCGGTGCCCACGGTGGGCGACCCGGCGACGACTTTCACGTTCGCCGTCATCCCCGACACCCAGCCCGAGGTCAAGGCCGACGACCCGCGGACGGACACCCGGATCGCGTGGCTCGTGCAGCACCGCGACCAGCTCAACCTCCAGTGGGTCCTGCACAGCGGCGACGTCCAGGACTGGGACACCCCGGACCACCAGCAGTGGGTCAGCATGAGCACACGGTTCAAGGCGCTGGGGGCTGCCGGGATCCCGTTCATCGCCTCGCCCGGCAACCACGACACCGCGGCGGTCTGCGAGGGCGGTTCGGCCTGCCCCGGTGCCGACACCGCCACGACCGTCCGCGACACGACCCTGTGGAACCAGTACTACCCGCCGAGCTACTTCGGCTTCACCGGACTGGCCGAGCCGGGGAAGTCGGACAACGGCTACCGCACGTTCCGCGCGGGCGGGGTGGACTGGCTCGTGCTCAGCCTCGAGCTCTGGCCGCGACCCGAGATCGTGCAGTGGGCCACGGGGGTCGTGGCCGCGCACCCGAAGGACAACGTCATCGTGCTGACCCACATGTTCCTCGAGGGCGACGGGTCGATCTCGCAGACCAACGGCGGGTACGGCGCGACCAGTCCCCAGCAGCTCTGGGACGCGCTCAAGCCGTACCCGAACGTCGTCATGACCTTCTCGGGCCACACCGGCCAGGTCGTGAGCGAGACGACCCCGGCCGCCGACGGCCACCCGGTCGCGATGTTCCTGCAGGCCATGCACGCCCCCGACACCAACCCGGTGCGCCTCGTCACGGTCGACACCGCCACCGGGACGGTCACAACGCAGGTGCGGGCCAGCTACGACCGGTCCAGGCCACCGGGGCAGCGCGACGTCGAGGAGGTCTACCCCTACTCGCGCACCCTCAGCGGTATGCGGTTCGTCCGCCCCTGAGGGGCAGCCGGGACCGGATCGGTCAGCCCGCTGGCTCGGTGACGTCGGCCACCTGCGCGCCCAGGGCCTCGACGATGTCGTCCGCCTGCGCGGTGGCCGCCACCCCGTGGGCCCCCGCACCGATCGACACGAGCCGGCCGGCCACCGTCGCGTCGGCGACGACCGGCCAGGCGGTGGTCGAGCCGAACGGCGTGATGGTGCCGCGCTCGTAGCCGGTGACGTCCTTGGCCGTGGCGGCATCGGGCATCGACATCCGGTTGACACCGAGCAGCGCCCGCAGCTTGGGCCACGAGATCTCGCGCCCGCCCGGCACGAGCACGAAGAGGTAGTCGTCCTCGGCCCGGCGCACGACCAGCGTCTTGATGATGTCGTGCGGTTCGACGCCGCGAGCGGCAGCGGCCTCCTCGAGGGACCCGACCCGCCCGTGCTTGGTCAGGGTGTGCTCGATCCCGCTGTCGGCCAGCGCCTGAGCCGCGCGCTGGGCGCCGTCGTCACTCATGGAGCCAGCCTAGGTCTCCTGCCGCCGGGGCGGGGGTGCCATGCTGGGGCGGTGAACGAGCGCAACGTCCTCGGTGGCGACCTGGAGCCCTGCGGCACCGAGCCCATGACCGGCTTCTTCCGGGACGGGTGCTGTCGCACCGGCGCCGAGGACCTCGGCAGCCACACCATCTGCGCGGTGGCGACCGCGGAGTTCCTCGAGCACCAGCGCGGTATCGGCAACGACCTGTCCAACCCGATGCCCGAGTACGGCTTCCCCGGCCTGGTGCCGGGGGACCGCTGGTGCGTCACGGCCCTGAACTGGGCCCGGGCCTTCAGCGACGGTGTGGGTGCTCCCGTGGTCCTCGCCTCCACCCACGAGTCGGTGCTGACCCTGGTGCCGCTCGCGGTGCTGCAGCAGCACGCGGTCGACGTGCCCTCCGACATCAGCTCGCTCGAGTCGTAGAAGTCTCCCATCCGAGACACATTGCCGGTGCCGCCCCGGTCGGCGCCGGCCCGTGGGGTGTGGAATGGTCAGGTCGTCGGTCCGAGGCCGACCAGCCAGCCGAGCACCGGAGTCGAGAGGGCAGCGTGAGCTTCGAGTCGATGTGGGCCGACCTGCAGCCCGTCGGGCGCAGTGCGGCCTCCGGTGGCTACCGGCGCTTCGCCTGGACGCGCGAGGACCACGACCTTCGCGAGTGGGTCGCCGCGGAGGCGACCCGCCGTGGACTCGACCTCACCGAGGACCGGATGGGCAACCAGTGGGCCTGGTGGGGCGACCCCGACCAGGCGGTCCGCGACGGTGACAAGGGTGTCGTCACCGGCTCCCACCTCGACAGCGTCCCCGATGGTGGCGCCTTCGACGGTCCACTCGGTGTGGTGAGCGCCTTTGCTGCCGTGGATGCGTTGCAGGGCAACGGGTTCGCTCCGCGCCGCCCCATCGGCATCGTCAACTTCGTCGACGAGGAGGGTGCGCGCTTCGGTGTCGCGTGCGCCGGCTCCCGCGTCATCACCGGGGCCATGACGGCCCGCCGGGCCCGTGGCCTCACCGACGCCGACGGCACCTCGATGGCCGACGCGCTCGCCGCCGCCGGGCGCGACCCGCACCAGATCGGCCGCGACGACGAGACGGTCGGCAGGATCGGGGCGTTCGTCGAGCTGCACGTCGAGCAGGGGCGAGGGCTCATCGACCTCGGCCAGCCGGTGGCCGTCGGCACGGACATCTGGCCGCACGGCCGCTGGCGGCTCGACTTCCCCGGCGAGGCCAACCACGCCGGGACCACGCGCCTCGAGGACCGCCAGGACGCGATGCTGGGGTTCGCCGGGGCCGTCCTCGCCGCCCGCGAGGCCGCGATCAACCACGGGTGCGTGGCGACGGTGGGCAAGGTCGCCGTCGTCCCGGGCGGCGTCAACGCCGTTCCCAGTGCGGTCACCGGCTGGCTCGACGCGCGCGGCGCCAAGCCCCGCGCCGTCCGCCGTGCGGTCGCCGACGTGCAGGGCATGGTCGAGCAGGCCGGCGGCCACGTGACGGAGGAGTCCTGGACCCCGTCGACCCCGTTCGACCCGTCCCTCTCGGCGCGGATCGCGACCCGGCTCGGCGGCATACCGGCGCTCGGCACCGGTGCCGGGCACGATGCCGGCATCCTCGCGAACGCCGGGGTGCCCACGGCGATGCTCTTCGTCCGCAACCCCACGGGCATCTCCCACTCGCCCGCGGAGCACGCCGAGACCTCCGACTGCCTCGAGGGCGTCGCCGCCCTCACCGCCGTCCTCGAGGACCTCGCCGGGGAGACCGGATGACGACCTACTGGGCCGAGCACGCCTGGCTCCCCACGGGACTGGCGACCGACGTGCGGTTCGAGGTGGTGGAGGGGCGGTTCGTCGCCGTCCACCGCAAGGCGCGCCCCGCCCCGGGGGACGAGCGGCTCCACGGCGTCGTCCTCCCCGGGCTGGCGAACGCGCACAGCCACGCGTTCCACCGCGCGCTGCGCGGCCGCACGCACGTCGACGGCGGCAACTTCTGGACGTGGCGCGACCAGATGTATGCCGTGACGCGGCACCTCACGCCGGACACGTACTTCGCCCTCGCCAGGGCGGTCTTCGCCGAGATGGCGCTGGCCGGCATCACGGCGGTCGGCGAGTTCCACTACCTGCACCACGCACCGGGCGGCAAGCGGTACGACGACCCCAACGCCATGGGTCACGCCCTGGTCTCCGCCGCGCAGGAGGTGGGGATCAGGCTCACGTTGCTCGACACCTGCTACCTCGCCGGGGGGCTGACGGGTGACGGGCACCTGCCCCTCGACGACGTCCAGGTGCGCTTCTCCGACGGTGACGTCGACGCGTGGGCCGCCCGGGTCGCGGCCCTCGAGCCGGGCCTGACCACCCGCATCGGGGCGGCGGTGCACTCGGTGCGAGCCATCCCGCGCGACCAGCTCGAACCCATGGCGCAGGTGACCCGGGGACGCATCGTGCACGCGCACGTCAGCGAGCAGCCGGCCGAGAACCTCGCCACCCAGATGTTCTACGGCGCCACCCCCACCGCGCTGCTCGCCGAGGCGGGTCTGGTCAACGAACGATTCTCCGCGGTCCACGCGACCCACCTCACCGACGAGGACGTTCGCCTCCTCGGCGACGGGCGGGCGACGGCCTGCTTCTGCCCGACGACCGAGCGCGACCTCGCCGACGGGATCGGCCCCGCCCGCACGCTCGCGGACCACGGGGTGCGGTTGTCCCTCGGGTCCGACCAGCACGCGGTGATCGACCCGTTCGAGGAGCTCCGCGGCCTGGAGATGCACGAGCGGCTCACGAGCAACGAGCGTGGCCGGTTCACCGGGGACGAGCTCCTGCGAGCCGCCGGCGTCGACGGGTACCGCAGCCTCGGCTGGAACGACATCGGCGACATCGCCGAGGGGCAGGTTGCCGACTTCGTCCTCGTGCGCACCGACACCGTCAACACGGTGGGATCCAAGGCGGCCCAGATCCTCTACAGCGCAACGCGATCCGACGTCGACCTCGTCGTCGTGGGGGGCCGCGCCGTCGTGCGCGACGGCGCCCACGAGCTCGGGGACGTCGCAGGCCTCCTCTCGAAGGCGCTTGCCGACGTCAGGGAGCACCGGTGAGCAGCACCGTCGTCACCGGGATCGGTGAGCTCCTCACGTGCGACGGGATGGACGGGCCGGTCGGCGGTCGCCTGGGGCTGCGGCACGGAGCGGCCGTGGTCGTGGAGGACGGACTGGTCGCGTGGCTCGGCCCTGCGACCGACGCCCCGGCCGCGGACCACCGGGTCGACGTCGGTGGGCGCGCGGTCATCCCGGGGTTCGTCGACTCGCACGCGCACCTCGTCTTCGCCGGGGACCGCGGCGACGAGTTCGCAGCGCGGATGGCGGGGACGCCCTACGACGGCGGTGGCATCGGTGTCTCCGTCCGGGCGACCCGGGCCGCCACCGATGACGAGCTGAGGGCCCTGGTGGCCGCCCGGTTCGCCGAGATGCGGGCCCAGGGGACGACCACCGTCGAGGTCAAGAGCGGCTACGGCCTCACGGTCGAGGACGAGGTCCGCGCCCTGCGCATCGCCTCGGAGTTCACGACCGAGACGACGTTCCTGGGGGCGCACGTGGTGCCCGCCGAGTACGCCGCCGACCGCGCGGCATACCTCGAGCTCGTCACCGGGCCGATGCTCACGGCGGCGGCACCGCACGCGCGGTGGGTCGACGTGTTCTGCGAGCCGCACTCGGCCCACGCCTTCACCGCGGAGGAGGCGCGCGCCGTCCTGCTCGCCGGGCGGGAGGCCGGGCTGGGGCTGCGCGTCCACGGCAACCAGCTGGGTCCGGGCCCGGGTGTCCAGCTCGCCGTCGAGCTCGGCGCCGCCAGCGTCGACCACTGCACCCACCTGTCCGACGACGACGTCACCGCCCTCGCCGACGCGGTGGGCACCACGGTGGCGACGCTCCTGCCCGGCGTGGAGTTCTCGACCCGGTCGCCCTACCCGGACGCCGCCGGCCTGCTGCGTGCCGGTGTCGACATCGCCCTCGCCACGGACTGCAACCCGGGCACCTGCTACTCGTCGTCGATGCCGTTCGTCATCGCCCTGGCCGTCCGAGAGATGGGCCTCACCCCCGGTGAGGCCGTGTATGCCGCGACCGCCGGCTCGGCGAAGTCGTTGCGCCGCAGCGACATCGGACGGATCGTCGTTGGTGGGAGAGCCGACATGACCGTGCTCGACGCCCCCTCGCACGTGCACCTGTCCTACCGCGCCGGCGTGCCCATCGCGCGGGTGCTGGACCTCTCCGGCGCGTCCACGGGGGTGGCGGGATGAGCGGGCCCGAGCCCGCCCCCGAGCTCGTCGAGGTCGCGCACGCCTGCTTCGACTTCGCCCGGCACGGCGACACCCCGCGCCTGCTCGCCTACGTCGCGGCCGGGGTGCCGGTCGACCTCACGGACGCGAGCGGCAACACGCTCCTGATGCTCGCCGCCTACCACGGTCACGCCGATGCCGTGCTCGGCCTCGCGGCGGCCGGCGCCGACGTCGACCGGACCAACGACCGCGGTCAGACGCCGCTGGCCGGGGCGGTCTTCAAGGGTGAGGACGAGGTGGTGCAGGCCCTGCTGGAGCACGGCGCCGATCCCGACCTCGGGACGCCGAGCGCCAGGGCCACGGCGGCGATGTTCGGTCGCGAGGACCTTCTCGCGCAGTGACCGCCAGCCGACCTCGGGACGCCAACCGCTCCAGGTCGCCAGCCGGTCCCGGTCGCCAGCCGGTCTACGACGCCAGTCGGTCACGTCGACGGGCGGCAGGGGCGACGCCGTCGGCACCGTTGACCTCGGCCCACACGGCGTCGAGCGACAGGCCGAGGACGTCCGCGATCGCCGCGATGGTCGGGAACGCCGGTGTGGCGACCCGCCCCGACTCGATCTTGCGCAGCGTCTCCGGCGAGAGGTGGGCGTCGAGAGCCGTCTCGAGCATCGGGCGGTCTCCTCGGGCCCGACGCAGCAGGGCGCCGAGACGCTGCCCGCGTTCGACCTCGGCGGGGGTGAGTGGCAACCTGACCATGGTCGGATACTAATACCGGGATACCATTACCGGGNNNNATGTTCCGGAAAGGCCGCGCATGATCGAGATCCTCAGCCCCACCCAGCTCGTCCGGGCCAGGGAACCCGGTGCCCTCGTCGCGGACATCCTGCAGACCCTGAGGTCGCGCAGCGCGGTCGGGACCAACCTGCTCGACATCGACCGGTGGGCCAAGGCGATGATCCTCGAGGCCGGCGCGGTGTCCTGCTACGTCGACTACGCACCGTCCTTCGGACGCGGTCCCTTCGGCCACCACATCTGCACCTCGGTGAACGACGCGGTGCTGCACGGCCTCCCGCGCGACCTCGTGCTGGCGGACGGCGACCTCGTCTCGCTCGACCTCGCCGTGTCGCTGGGCGGGATCGTCGCGGACTCCGCGATCAGCTTCATCGTCGGCGACTCCCAGCCGGCCGAGAGCCTGGCGCTCATCGACGCGACCGAGCGGGCCCTCGCGGCCGGGATCGCCGTCGCCGGCCCGGGCGCCCGGATCGGGGACCTCTCCCACGCGATCGGCTCGAGCCTCCGGGCGTCCGGCTACTCGGTCAACACGCAGTTCGGCGGCCACGGGGTGGGTTCGACGATGCACCAGGACCCGCACGTCGCGAACGCCGGTCGGCCCGGACGTGGCTACACCCTGCGCCCCGGGCTGCTGCTGGCACTCGAGCCGTGGGTGATGGCCGACACCGACGAGCTGGTCACGGATGCCGACGGGTGGACGCTGAAGAGCGCCACCGGCTGCCGGACCGCGCACAGCGAGCACACCATCGCGATCACCGAGCACGGCGCCGAGGTCCTCACGCTGCCGCGGGTGGCCAACTGAGGGACGCCTGACGCGGCGCTGGTCGCGGGGTCCGGACGCCTGTCAGGCCTCGCCGTCCTGCATGGCCTGGGGGAGGTGGCCGGCCGACTTCTCGTAGTACTGGGCGGCCTTGCGGGTCATCGCGACCTTGGCGGCGCCGGCCGCCAGCCCGGTGAGGGCGGCGAACGCGACCGCGTCCTTCCACGGCGTGCGCGGGTCGCGGGGGTCCAGCGTCGAGTCCTTGCCGGCCTTCTTCCAGATGGTCGTCACCAGCTTGTTCGCGACGATCCCGGCCAGCACCGCGGATCCCGTTCCCATGATTCTCCACACCATCGGGCCCATGTCGTCCTCCAGTCGTCGTGCAGGTCGCAGATCTCTGCGCCGTCGTCCTGTCCAGCCTTGCACAGGGTGGAGTAGCCTGCAGACGTCACGACAGGGGAGCGCGCAAGCGCTGAGAGTGCGGCCCACCGCAGACCCTCACACCTGATCCGGTTCGCACCGGCGTAGGGAGTCGAGTTCTCACGCACCTGTCGGCCGTCGCGCCTCTTCGGTGCGCTGGTCGGCAGGGGCACCCCCTCGGAATCCAACGGATCCTCGGGAGGCACGACCATGAGCACCACCAACACCCCCGCCGGCTCGCCCGGCACCAGCACCACCAGCACGGCCACCACCAGCACGCCCGACGCCAGCACCGGCTCCACTGGCACCGGCGCCACGACCCCCGCCCGCCGCGGCAGTATCCGTGCGAGCGGCTCCCTGTTCGGGTGGCGCACGGTCGACCTGCTGACCGTCGCCTTCCTCGGCGCCGCGTTCGGCATCGCCTACTGGGGCTGGGGCCTCGCCTACGGCGGCCCGGCCGACCTCCTCGGCAAGGCCTTCCCACCCCTGCAGGGCATCACCGCCGCTCCGTGGCTGATGGCCGGGGTCGTCGGTGGCCTCGTGATCCGGCGTCCCGGCGCCGCCCTCTTGTGCGAGGTCATCGCCGCGCTGGTCTCGATGCTCCCCGGCACCCAGTGGGGTGCGTCCACCCTGGTGTCCGGCATCCTCCAGGGAGCGGGCGCCGAGATCGCCTTCCTGCTCCTCGGGTACGGCGCCTTCGGCCTCGGTGCGGCGGCTCTCGCCGGTGCCCTCAGCGCGCCCCTCGAGGCGGTCTACGAGTGGCAGGTCTACTGGACCGACTGGGGCATGGACTACAAGCTCCTCTACGGCGCCATCCTCACCGTGTCGGGAGCCGTCATCGCCGGCGGCCTCGGCTGGCTGCTGACCCGGGCGCTGGCCAAGGCCGGTGCCCTCGGCGCCTTCCCGGTCGGTCAGGAAGTCAGGGAGACCCGCGCTGTCTGACCTCGCCGGCCGCGTGCTGACCCCCGGTGACGTCCCCGTCGCCGGGGGCGCAGCCGGACGCGTCGAGGTCCGCGACCTCACGTGGCGCCCGTACGGCCGCCGCGAACCCGTGCTGCGCGGCATCGACCTCGTCGTCCCTGCGGGTCAACGCCTGCTGCTCGTCGGCCCCAGCGGGTCGGGCAAGTCCACCCTCCTGCGTGCCCTCGCGGGCGTGCTCGAGGTCGCCGACTCCGGTGAGCTCAGCGGTTCGGTCCTGCTCGACGGGACCGAACCGGGTGCCCGGGCCGGTGCCGTCGGCCTGGTGCTCCAGGAGCCCGGGGCGGGCGTGGTCTCGGCGACCATCGGGCGTGACGTCGCCTTCGGCCTGGAGAACACGGGTGTGCCGCGCACGGACATGCCGGACCGCGTCGCCTCCGCGCTGGCGGCCGTGCACCTGACGATGCCGCAGGACACCCCCACGCACGCGCTCTCGGGTGGGGAGCAGCAACGCCTCGCGCTCGCCGGCGCGCTGGCCCTGGAACCCGGGCTGCTGCTCCTCGACGAACCGACCGCGATGCTCGACCCGGTCAACGCGGCCTCCGTCCGGGAGGTCGTCGACGAGGTGACGCGGTCCAGGGGCCTGACCGCGGTCGTGGTCGAGCACCGGCTCGGGGCGTGGGTCGACTTCGCCGACCGGCTCGTCGTCCTGGACTCGGCGGGCAGGGTCGTCGCCGACGGCCCACCGGGCCGGGTCCTGGCCGACGAGGGCGAGGCCCTTGCCGCCCAAGGGATCTGGGTGCCCGGCGTCGCCGATCCCGATCCCATCCCGGTCCCCCCGGGGACGTTCGGGCCGGGCCGGCTCGGAGCGCACGTGGTGGCCCTCGACGCGGTCGACCTGCGGGTGAGGCGTTCGGTGCGTCGTCTGGACGGGTCGACCCGCACCAGCGTCGCCGTCGACGCCCAGTGGCTGCAGGTGAGAGCGGGTGAGTCACACGCCCTCATCGGCCCCTCGGGCGCGGGCAAGTCCACGCTCGTGCTCGCGCTCGCCGGGCTCGTGGACCGGCAGGGTGGTCAGGTGCGGGTCCACCCCGAGCTGGCGGTCGAGGGAGGTCGTGACCCGCGCGACTGGTCCACGAAGGACGTCGCCCGGACCCTCGCGTGGGTGCCGCAGTGGGCCAGCTCGACGCTGGTCGCCTCCACGGTCCTCGACGAGGTGATGACGACCTCCCGTGCCCTCGGCCTCGTGGAGTCCGAGGCCCTGGCCCGGTGCCGTGCCCTCCTCGGGGTGCTCGGGCTCGGGCACCTGGAGCAGGCCGATCCCCGTCACCTCTCCGGCGGCGAGCAGCGACGCCTCGCGATGGTGTCGGCCGTGGCCCACCAGCCCGCGGTCCTGCTCGCGGACGAGGCCACGGTCGGCCAGGACCGCAGGACGTGGGCGGCGGTCGTCGGCATCCTCGAGGCGTTGCGGGACGCCGACTCGGCCGTGGTCGTGACGACCCACGACGACGGGGTCGTCGACCGGGCGGACCGGGTCACCACCGTCAGCCGTCCCGCGCAGCCACCGAGCCCGCCCACGCCGCGACGGCCGCTGGTGGCGCGAGCCGGCCCCCTGGCCCTGCTCGCGGGGTCGCTGCTCGCCATACCGGCCGGGGTCGTGTCGCCGCAGTGGCGCACGAGCCTTGCGGTCCTGGCCACCCAGCTGGTCCTCACGGGCCTCGCCCTGGCCGCCCCGGGGCGCGGGCCCCGGCCCAGGGGCCGGGCTGCCGGTGTCGCCGTGCGGATGGTGCCCGGCCTGGTCGGGGCGGTCTCCGTCGCGTGGTCGACGTGGCTGCTCGGCACCCGCGACCTCGACGTCGTCGCGACGGCCGGCCTGCGCGTCCTCGTCATCGTGCTGCCGTCCGCGGTGCTGATCCGGTACGTCGACGCCGACGCCCTCGGTGACCACCTCGCCCAGCAGCTGCGGCTCCCCGCACGTCCGGTCGTCGCGCTGGCTGCCGCCCTCCAGCGCGTGCACACGTTCGGCGACACCTGGGCCGAGATCGCGCGCGCTCGCAGGGTGCGGGGGATCGCCGCGACGGCACGGTCCCCGCGGTCGGTCCTGGACGAGGTCTGGGCGCTGACCCTGGGCATGCTCGTGCGCTCGCTCCAGGCGGCGGCGGTGCTCGCCGTGGCGATGGACGCCCGCGGGTTCGCCACGGCGTCGCGGCGCACGTGGGCGCACGCCGCACCCTGGGGGCTCGCGGACAGCCTCGTGCTGGTGCTCTCGCTCGCCCCGGTCGCCGTCGCGCTGCTGGCGGTCTAGCGCTGCCCGGGCGCGTCCGGTGCCGTCAGCGCTTCTCGCAGGCGATGCCGTCCTTGTCGCGGTCGCTCTTGGTGTTGAGCTTGTAGGTCGCCGCGCTGACGGTGAAGCTGGTGACCGGCTTGGTCGACCCGCTGACCTTGTCCTTGGCGCCGGGCCTGCCGACACCGTGCTTGTAGACCTTGTTCAGCTCCGTGCAGTTCTTGTAGGCCTTCGGCTTGGGGGCGGCCTCGGCCGAGACCGACGTCGCGATGACGAAGCCGCTGGAGAGCAGGGTGGAGGCGACGAGGGTGGCGAGGGCGGAACGGGAGCGCATGCGCGCACTCTCGCAGCCGGCCGGGTACGAAGCAGGCGTTTTCGCCACCTTCCGACCCTCCCCGCGGACAACCTCGGCCGGACGGCTGACCATCCCATGGGACTTGCCGTGACCTGCCCGACGGCCGTGGAGGTGGGCCTCTAGCCTTGACCGGTGGACTGGACCGACTACGACGCTGCCCTCTTCGACCTCGACGGGGTGCTGACCCCGACCGCCGAGGTGCACATGCGGGCGTGGGACGTCATGTTCAACGACTACCTCCGCAGCCGGGACGAGGGCCGCGACGAGGACCCGCAGCCCTACACCGAGCAGGACTACTTCGACTTCGTGGACGGCAAGCCGCGCTACGACGGCGTGCGCTCCTTCCTCGCCTCGCGCGGCATCACCCTGCCGGACGGCACCCCTGACGACGCCCCCGAGCTCGAGACCGTGTGCGGCCTCGGCAACCGCAAGAACGCCGCCTTCTCCGCGGTGCTCCGTGACGAGGGCGTCACCCCCTACCCGGCCTCGGTCGCCCTCCTGGACCACCTGCGCGAGCGCGGCACCGCCGTCGCCGTCGTCTCCTCGTCCCGCAACGCCCCGGCCGTCCTCGCCGCCGCCGGCCTCGCCGACCGCTTCGAGGTCGTCGTCGACGGCCAGGTCGCCGCGGCCGCCGGCCTCCCGGGCAAGCCGGCTCCCGACACCTACCTGTATGCCGCGGAGCAGCTCGGCGTGACCAAGGAGCGTTCCGTCGTGCTCGAGGACGCCCTCTCGGGGGTCCAGTCCGGCCGGGCCGGGGACTTCGGGCTCGTCGTCGGGGTCGACCGCGGTGCCGGCGCCCAGCCCCTGCTCGACGGTGGCGCCGACGTGGTCGTGTCCGAGCTCGACGAGCTGATCGCTCGATGAGCGACTCCGGCACCGGCCACGGCGGCGCCCCGACGACCACCCCCGTCGACCCGGTCGACCGCACCCGCTTCCCGGTCGACGAGTGGGCGTGGACCGAGACGGCCTTCTCCAACGAGGACCTCGGCGTCACCGAGACGGTGTTCGCCGTCGCCAACGGCTACCTCGGCATGCGCGGCAACGTCGAGGAGGGTCGCGAGACCCACGCCCACGGCACCTTCATCAACGGGTTCCACGAGACCTGGAAGATCCGGCACGCGGAGGAGGCCTTCGGTTTCGCCCAGACCGGCCAGACCATCGTCAACGTCCCGGACGTCAAGACGATCAAGCTCTACGTCGACGACGAGCCGCTGCTGCTCTCGGTCGCGGACCTCGAGCACTACGAGCGGTCGCTCGACTTCGCCGACGGGGTGCTGCGCCGGTCGCTCGTGTGGTGCACGCCCTCGGGCAAGCGGGTCAAGGTCGAGTCGCGACGCATGGTGTCGTTCGAGCAGCGGCACCTCGCGGTGATGACGTTCGAGGTGACCCTGCTCGACGGCGACGCCCCGATCGCGATCTCGTCGCAGGTGCTCAACCGCCAGGACGGCCAGGACGAGTACTTCGTGAAGTCGGCGGCCATGGGCGCCGGGTTCGACCCGCGCAAGGCCGCCAAGTTCACCGAGCGGGTCCTGCTGCCGCAGAGCCACTGGTGCAGCGAGCGCCGGGCCATCCTGGGCTACCGCTGCGCCAGCTCGGGCATGACGGTCGCCGTCGCCGTGGACCACGAGATCCGCACCGACAACGTCTTCGAGGAGCTGGCGCACGCCGAGGAGGACCTGGCCAAGAAGGTCTACCGGGTCACCGCCAAGGAAGGCGTGCCGATCACGATCACCAAGGTCGCGGCATACCACTCCTCGCGCGGGGTGCCCGTGCGCGAGCTGGTCGACCGCGGCCGGCGCACCCTCGACCGCGCGCGGGAGGCCGGTGTCGAGGAGCTGTTCGCCGAGCAGCGGCGCTGGATGGACCGGTTCTGGGCCGACTCGGACGTCGTGGTCGACGGACACCCCGACGTGCAGCAGGCGATCCGGTGGAACCTGTTCCAGCTCGCGCAGGCCTCGGGCCGCGTGGAGCAGGCCGGCATCCCGGCCAAGGGCGTCACGGGCTCGGGGTACGAGGGCCACTACTTCTGGGACACCGAGACGTACGTGCTGCCGTTCCTCAGCTACACCTCGCCGTGGATGGCTCGCGGTGCGCTGCGGTTCCGCTACCAGATGCTCCCGGCCGCACGGCGTCGTGCGCGCGAGCTGTCGCAGTCCGGTGCGGCTTTCCCGTGGCGCACCATCAACGGCGAGGAGGCCTCGGCCTACTACGCCGCGGGCACCGCGCAGTTCCACATCAACGCCGACATCGCCTACGCCCTCTCGAAGTACGTCAGCGCCAGCGGTGACGAGGACTTCATGATGCGCGAGGGGATCGACGTCCTGGTCGAGACCGCGCGGATGTGGGCCGACCTCGGGTTCTGGTTGGGGCGCAAGGAGCCTCGCTTCCACATCCACGGGGTGACCGGTCCGGACGAGTACACGACGGTCGTCAACAACAACCTCTTCACCAACGTCATGGCGCGCGACAACCTGCGCCAGGCCGCCCGGTGGTCGGACATCCTGCGCGAACGGCGACCGAACGACTTCGCCCGCATGATGGCGCGGCTCGAGGTGGACGACGCCGAGATCGAGGAGTGGCGGCACTGTGCCGAGGGGATGCACATCCCCTACGACGAGGCGATGGGCGTGCACCCCCAGGACCAGCACTTCCTCGAGCGGGAGGTGTGGGACCTCGCGGCGACGCCGCCGGACAAGCGACCCCTGCTGCTGCACTACCACCCGCTGGTGATCTACCGGTTCCAGGTCCTCAAGCAGGCCGACGTCGTCGCCGCGCTCTTCCTGCAGGGCGACCTGTTCACCGTGGAGGAGAAGCGCGCTGACTTCGAGTACTACGACCCGATCACGACGGGCGACTCGACGCTCTCGGCGGTCGTGCAGTCGATCATCGCGGCGGAGGTGGGCTACCAGGACCTCGCCCTGCGGTACTTCCACTCCGGGCTCTACGTCGACCTCGCGGACCTGCACCGCAACGCCGCCGACGGCGTCCACATCGCCTCCTGCGGCGGTGTCTGGAACGCCACCGTCTACGGGTTCGGCGGCATGCGCGACCACAACGGCACGCTGACCTTCGACCCGCGCCTGCCGGCGAGCTGGCCGCGGCTGGAGTTCCGGCTGCGCGTGCGCGGCAACCGGGTGCGGGTGGAGATCCTTCCGGACCAGATCGCGTTCACCCTCGTGGAGGGCGACGGGCTCGAGTTCGTCGTGCGCGGCGAGCGGGTCCGAGTAGACCCCGGTGAACCCACCGTCGTCGCGCTCGAGGACCAGGGCCCCGTGATCACGCGGGAGCTCGGCAGCATGCCGGTCGTGGGCCGCGGCGACGAGCACGAGATGGTCTACACCGCCGGCGTCCCCGACCCGCGCAGCCGCAAGCGCACCGACGACAACAAGCCGGGCTGACCCGGCCGCCCGGCGCCGGACCCCGAGCCCGCAATGCGGGGGTTGCTCGGCACCACGGCACGTACAGACCGCCGTTTCGCCGAGCAACCCCCGCTTCGTCGTGTCGGGGGGCCTACCGGGGGTGTGCCGCCAGCCCACCACCCCGCGAACCCGTGGCCGACGCGGTGCCGGCCCCTGCGGCATACGGGCGGGAACAAAGTCTGCACGCACGAAGTTGAGCCTGATGAACTCAAGTTTGGGTGCTCGGATTTGCACCCACCGGGACGTCGTCCTAACTTGAGTGGAGGCAACTCAACCCGGTACCCATTCCCCAGCACCACAGGAGCATCCCCATGGCACGTGCGGTCGGCATCGACCTCGGAACCACCAACTCGGCTGTCGCCGTCCTCGAGGGCGGCGAGCCGACCATCATCGCGAACGCGGAGGGCGGTCGCACGACCCCGTCCGTCGTCGCGTTCTCCAAGGGCGGTGAGGTCCTGGTCGGCGAGATCGCCAAGCGCCAGGCCGTCACCAACGTCGACCGCACCATCCGGTCGGTCAAGCGCCACATCGGCACGGACTGGCAGTCCCCCGAGATCGACGGCAAGACGTACACCGCCCAGGAGATCAGCGCCCGCATCCTGCAGAAGCTCAAGCGCGACGCCGAGTCCTACCTCGGTGAGGACGTGACCGACGCCGTCATCACCGTTCCCGCGTACTTCGACGACCACGAGCGCCAGGCCACCAAGGAGGCCGGTGAGATCGCGGGCCTCAACGTCCTGCGCATCATCAACGAGCCCACCGCCGCGGCCCTCGCGTACGGCCTCGACAAGGGCAAGGAGGACGAGCTCATCCTCGTCTTCGACCTCGGTGGCGGCACCTTCGACGTGTCCCTCCTCGAGGTCGGCAAGGACCCGGAGGACGGCTTCTCCACCATCCAGGTCCGCTCCACCAGCGGTGACAACAAGCTCGGTGGCGACGACTGGGACGAGCGCATCGTGTCCCACCTGCTCACCACCGTGAAGAACACCTCCGGTGTCGACCTGTCCAAGGACAAGATCGCCATGCAGCGTCTGCGCGACGCGGCGGAGCAGGCCAAGAAGGAGCTCTCGTCCTCGACGAGCACCAACATCTCCCTGCAGTACCTCTCGATGTCGGAGAACGGCCCGATCCACCTCGAGGAGACGATGAGCCGCGCCCAGTTCGAGCAGCTCACCAAGGACCTCCTCGACCGGACCAAGCAGCCGTTCCAGAACGTCATCAAGGACGCCGGCATCTCCCTGTCCGAGATCGACCACGTGGTCCTCGTCGGTGGCTCGACCCGCATGCCCGCCGTGAGCACCCTCGTCAAGGAGCTCACCGGTGGCAAGGAGCCCAACAAGGGCGTCAACCCGGACGAGGTCGTCGCCGTCGGTGCGTCCCTGCAGGCCGGTGTCCTCAAGGGTGAGCGCAAGGACGTCCTCCTCATCGACGTCACGCCGCTGAGCCTGGGCATCGAGACCAAGGGTGGCCTGTTCACCAAGCTCATCGAGCGCAACACCGCGATCCCGACCAAGCGCTCCGAGGTGTTCTCCACCGCCGAGGACAACCAGCCGAGCGTCCTCATCCAGGTGTTCCAGGGTGAGCGCGAGATCGCCCAGCACAACAAGCAGCTCGGCACCTTCGAGCTCAGTGGCATCGCGCCGGCCCCCCGTGGCGTGCCCCAGGTCGAGGTGACGTTCGACATCGACGCCAACGGCATCGTCAACGTCTCCGCCAAGGACCGTGGCACCGGTGCGGAGCAGAAGATCACCATCTCCGGTGGGTCTGCCCTCGCCAAGGAGGACATCGAGCGGATGATCAAGGAGGCGGAGGCCCACGCGGACGAGGACAAGAAGCGCCGTGAGGAGACCGAGGCCCGCAACACCGCCGAGCAGCTCGTCTACTCGACGGAGAAGTTCCTCACCGACAGCGCCGACAAGATCCCGGCCGACGGCCGTGGCGACGTCGACGCCGCCCTCGCGGACCTCAAGGAGGCCCTCAAGGCCGACTCGGGTGCCACCCCCGAGGACATCTCGGCGAAGTCGTCGAAGCTCTCCGAGGAGTCCCAGAAGCTGGGCACAGCGATGTATGCCGCCGCGGCCGAGTCCGACCAGGCCGGCACCGCCGGTGACGGTGCGGGCTCCGGCGACGGCGCCCCGGCCGGCGACGCCTCGTCCGACGACGACGTCGTGGACGCCGAGGTCGTCGAGGACGACGAGGAGAAGAAGTGACGGAGCGCAGCTCCTGGCCCCAGGGCACCGAGGAGGAGGTGGGCGCCGGCCAGCAGGCCGGGCCCACCGCCCCCGAGGCGTCCCCGCTCGAGGGTGACGTGGTGCAGGAGTCGGGCGCCCAGGCCTCCGACGCCTCGGACGACCAACCCGAGGGCGCCGCAGAAGGCCACCCCGACACCGCCCTCGCGGCGGAGCGGCTGGTCGACCTGCAGCGCCTCCAGGCGGAGTACGTCAACTACAAGCGTCGCGTCGACCGCGACCGTGCGGTCGTGCAGGAGCGCGCCGCCCGGTCCGTCATCGAGGCGCTGCTGCCGGTCCTCGACGACATCCACGCGGCCCGCGAGCACGGCGACCTCGAGGGCGGCCCGTTCTCCTCGATCGCGGACAAGCTCGAGGCCACCCTGGGCAAGTTCGGGCTCGAGCGGTACGGCGCCGTGGGCGAGGAGTTCGACCCCTCCCTGCACGAGGCGCTGATGCACACGGCCTGGCCGCAGGACGGTTCGGTCGCCTCGACCGGGTCGACCACCGTGGTCCAGGTGCTCCAGCCCGGCTACCGCGCCGGCGAGCAGGTCCTGCGCGCGGCGCGTGTCGCCGTGGCGGACCCCGAGTGACCGAGGCCAGACTGCACGACACGGCGCGGAAGCCCGGGACAACACCTGTCCCCGGGCTTCCGCCCACCACCGCCACCGACTGCTGAGAGGAGGACCCGGACATGGCCAGCCAGGACTGGTTCGAGAAGGACTTCTACGCCATCCTCGGCGTCCCCCAGGATGCCGACGACGCGGCGATCAAGAAGGCCTACCGCAAGCTCGCCCGCAAGCACCACCCCGACCAGAACCCCGGGGACGCGGCCGCCGAGCAGCGGTTCAAGGACATCGGCGAGGCCAACTCGGTGCTGTCCGACCCCGAGAAGCGCCGGGAGTACGACGCCGTGCGCCAGATGGCCCGCGGCGGGGCCCGCTTCACCGCGGGTGGCCCCGGTGGGGCTGCCGGTGGCGGCGGGTTCGACGACGTGTTCTCGTCGATGTTCGGCGGTGGTGGGGGCGGCCAGCGCGTCCGCTACTCCACCGGCGGTGGCGGGGGCCAGCCCAACCTCGAGGACCTCTTCGGCATGTTCGGGGGCGGTGGCGGCGCCGGCCAGACGTATGGCGGCGGTGCCGGTTTCCGGGCACCGACCGGGCCGCGCAAGGGCGGCGACCTGACGGCCCGCACCAGCCTGTCCTTCCGTGACGCCGTCGCGGGTTCCACCGTCACCCTGGGCGTCACCGGCGGGGGCCAGATCACCACGCGGATCCCGGCCGGCGTCAAGGACGGCCAGAAGATCCGGCTGCGCGGCAAGGGCCAGCCCGGCGACCGCGGGTCCGACAACGGCGACCTCATCCTGACCATCTCGGTGGAGAAGCACCCGGTCTTCAGCAGGGACGGTGACAACCTCACGCTGGACCTGCCGGTGACGTTCGCCGAGGCCGCCCTAGGTGCGACCGTCTCGGTGCCGACCCTCACCGGCGACCCGGTCAAGGTCCGCATCGCGCCGGGCACCCCGAGCGGTCGGGTGCTGCGGGTCAAGGGCCGCGGGGTCCAGGTCAAGGGCACACCCGGTGACCTGATGGCCCGCGTCGTCGTCGTGGTGCCGCAACGGCTCTCCGACGAGGCCCGTGAGGCGGTGGAGACCCTGCGGTCGCAGGACGAGGGGCACGACCCGCGCGCCGAGCTCTTCGAGAACGCGGGACGGTGACCCGTCGTGGTTCCCGTGGTCCCGGGCTCCGGCTTCTCGCCTGACGACGACGCGCCCGTCTTCGTCATCTCGGTGGCGGCCACCCTCGCGGGGATGCACGCGCAGACCCTGCGGCAGTACGACCGGCTCGGCATCGTCAGCCCGTCGCGCACCCGCGGTGGCGGCCGCCGCTACTCCGGGCGTGACGTGGCGCTGCTGCGTGAGGTGCAGCGGCTCTCCCAGGAGGAGGGCATCAGCCTCGCGGGCATCCAGCGCATCCTCGAGCTCGAGCACCAGGTCGAGGCGCTGCGTTCCCGGGTCCGGGAGCTCACCGACGAGGTGGCGGGGTTGCGGGTCGCGACCCGCGGCACGTTCGGCTCGCGGGTGTTCGCCGTCGGGCCGACCGGCGACGTGATCGCGGTCCGGGCGGGGGAGCGCCCCCGCAGCGGCCGTTCCCAGGCCCTCGTGGTCTGGCGACCCAGCCACCGCAGCTGAACGGACGGACCGCGTTGCTCACCTGCTGGGCGCGTCGGGGCGGAGGCGCATCCCGGCGGTGGGGGCACGCGGCATACTCGAGCCTGTGAGCGAGCACCTGTTGGTCTTCCCCGACCGTGACACCGCCGACGAGGTCGCCGCCGAGCTGACCGAAGAGGGGTTCAGCGGGGTGCGGGTCGTCCGGGAGGCGCTGGCCGGCGAGGACGACTCCGAGGCCCACGAGTGGGCCGTGCACGTCGTGGAGGAGATGGTCGCCGACGAGTCGGGGCCGGTCGAGGGTGGGCTGCGCGACCGGTTCCAGGCGCTGGCCGACGACCGTGGCGGCTGGTACGACCCCGAGCCGACGCCGCGCGTGCTGTAGTCCACATGGCCGGCGCAGGAAGGCGGGACCAAGGGCCTGTGCAGCACAAGGTTGAGCGGAATAGACTCAACTTTGGAGCGGTTGTCTCCGAAGAACAGTCAGACCGAACCACCAGGAGCACCCAGGCATGGATCTGAAGCCCACCGCCAAGGTCGCCGAGGCCCTCGCGCTCGCCCAGCGTGCGGCGCAGTCCGCCGGCCACCCCGAGATCACCCCCGACCACCTCACCAGCGCCCTGGTCCAGCTCGAGACCGCGCAGGCCGACGTCCTCCTCCAGGCCGCCGGCACCGGGGCCGGTCACGTGCTGGGTCAGGCCGACGCCCGTCTGCGCACCCTGCCCACGACGACCGGTGCCACCCAGCCGCCGACCTTCGGTCGCGAGGCGGTCGCCGTCCTCCAGCAGGCCGACACCCTCATGCGCGCCAAGGGCGACACCTACCTCGCCGGCGACATCCTCCTGCTGGCGCTCGCCGAGACCGGTCACCTCGCCGCGATCGAGAAGCGCGGGGCGAAGGACATGGAGGCGAAGATCGACGCCCTGCGGGCTGGCCGCAAGGTCAGCAGCGAGACGCCCGTCGAGGGCGGGGAGGCGCTGGAGAAGTACGGCGCGGACCTCACCCAGGCGGCCCGGGACGGCAAGCTCGACCCGGTCATCGGTCGCGACTCGGAGATCCGCCGGGTCGTGCAGGTGCTGTCGCGGCGGACGAAGAACAACCCGGTCCTCATCGGTGAGCCCGGTGTCGGCAAGACCGCCGTCGTCGAGGGGTTGGCCCAGCGCATCGTCGACGGCGACGTGCCGGAGTCGTTGCGCGACAAGCGGTTGATCAGCCTCGACCTGGCGGCGATGGTGGCCGGCGCGAAGTACCGCGGTGAGTTCGAGGAGCGGCTCAAGGCCGTCCTCGAGGAGATCAAGGCGAGCGACGGACAGGTCGTGACGTTCATCGACGAGCTGCACACGGTCGTCGGTGCCGGAGCCTCGGGCGAGGGCGCCATGGACGCCGGCAACATGCTCAAGCCGCTGCTGGCCCGTGGTGAGCTCCGGCTGGTCGGGGCGACGACGCTCGACGAGTACCGCCAGCACATCGAGAAGGACCCAGCCCTCGAGCGCCGGTTCCAGCAGGTCTTCGTGGGTGAGCCGAGCGTCGAGGACACCATCGCGATCCTGCGCGGGCTCAAGGAGCGGTACGAGGCGCACCACAAGGTCGAGATCGAGGACGCCGCGCTCGTCGCGGCGGCCAGCCTGTCCGACCGCTACATCAGCGGACGCCAGCTCCCCGACAAGGCCATCGACCTCGTCGACGAGGCGGCTTCCCGGCTGCGCATGGAGATCGACTCCTCTCCGGTCGAGATCGACCAGCTGCGTCGTGCCGTCGACCGCCTGCGGATGGAGGAGCTGCACCTCACCCGCGAGACCGACGACGCCTCGGTCGAGCGCCTCGAGAGGCTGCGCAAGGACCTCGCCGACAAGAGCGAGGAGCTCGCGGCGCTCAACGCCCGCTGGGAGTCGGAGAAGTCCGGGCTCAACCGGGTCGGTGACCTCAAGTCCCAGATCGACGAGGCCCGCAGCCAGGCCGAGCGCCTGCAGCGCGAGGGTGACTACGAGGGTGCGTCCAAGCTGCTCTACGGCGACATCCCCGCCCTCGAGAAGGCCCTCGTCACCGCGCAGGAGGCCGAGGGCAGCCGCGCACTCGCCCTGCGCGAGGGTGGCGGCCAGCCCGAGGAGCTCATGGTCAAGGAGCGCGTCGGCGCCGACGACATCGCCGAGGTCATCTCGGCGTGGACCGGCATCCCGGCCGGGCGGCTCCTCCAGGGCGAGACCGAGAAGCTGCTGTCGATGGAGTCGATCATCGGTTCACGGCTGATCGGTCAGGGGGCGGCGGTCGAGGCGGTCAGCGACGCGGTCCGCCGGTCGCGGGCGGGCCTGTCGGATCCCCACCGCCCCACCGGCTCGTTCCTGTTCCTCGGACCCACCGGCGTCGGCAAGACCGAGCTCGCCAAGAGCCTGGCCGACTTCCTCTTCGACGACGAGCGGGCCATGGTCCGCATCGACATGAGCGAGTACTCCGAACGCCATTCGGTCGCCCGGCTCATCGGCGCGCCTCCCGGGTACGTCGGGTACGAGGAGGGCGGTCAGCTCACCGAGGCGGTCCGCCGTCGCCCCTACTCCGTCGTCCTCCTCGACGAGGTGGAGAAGGCGCACCCCGAGACCTTCGACATCCTGCTGCAGGTCCTCGACGACGGGCGGCTCACCGACGGCCAGGGCCGGACTGTCGACTTCCGCAACGTCATCCTCGTCATGACCAGCAACCTCGGCAGCCAGTTCCTCGTCGACCCCACGATGGAGGAGTCGGCCAAGCGTGAGGCCGTCATGGGAGTGGTGCGGGCCAGCTTCAAGCCGGAGTTCCTCAACCGGTTGGACGAGGTCGTCATCTTCGACCCCCTCAGCTCGGAGGAGCTCACCCACATCGTCGAGCTGCAGGTGCGTGAGCTGGCGAGTCGGCTCGTCGACCGCCGGATCAGCCTCGAGGTGACGCCTGCCGCTCGTGAGTGGCTGGCGATCACCGGTTACGACCCGGCCTACGGCGCCCGTCCGCTGCGCCGGCTGGTGCAGAAGGAGATCGGCGACCGGCTCGCGAAGGCAGTGTTGTCCGGGCAGGTCCGTGACGGCGAGGCCGTGGTCATCGACCGCGACCCCGAGACCGACCACCTCATCGTGCGCGGCCAGGACTGAGCCCGCAGACTGTGCCCATGAGCGAGGACGACCGGGGCAACCCGGGGGAGCGCGGTCTCGACCGACGCCCCGACGGGGTGGACGACGCGACCGTCGAGGCGGTCGGCAAGCTGAGCGAGGCGTTCGAGACCATCGAGGAGGTGCGTGGCCGGCTCTACGGCCTGCACCGCCTCACCGGGTCGGCCGACCTCGCCCTCGGCGAGGCGTGCGACCTGCTGCGCAAGGCGGGCCGCGGCGACCTCGCCGACCGCCTCGAGACCGAGCTCGTCGGCCGCAACTTCATCCAGGGGCGCTGGACGTTCCAGCTCGTCGAGGAGTTCGACGACGGCTACTACGCCGACTTCCAGCGGCTCGAGAAGGTCGTCCGCGACGAGCTCATGGACGGCCGCCGGCACGTCTTCGAGGCGGAGATGAAGAGCGACCGCCGCACCGACGGGCGAGCCGGCCACGCCGCAACCCCCGACTGAGCGAGCGGCACGCGATCAAGGGTATGGCGCGTGGTGACCACGCGCCATACCCCTGCCCCGTGCGGTGGGATCAGCGGATCGGACGCACCACGTAGGGCATGACACCGGACTCGTTCCTGGAGAAGGAGCGGATGCGGATGTCCGGGCCGCTCACCCGGTTGGCCTCGGCGATCTTGCCGTCACCGATGTAGAGGGCGACGTGGTGGATGCCGGAGGCCGTCTTGCTCGAGTTGGACCAGAACACCATGTCGCCGGCCTTGAGCTGGGAGATGGAGACGCGCGGGCCGGCGGAGTACTGGCTGCGGGACGTGCTCGACAGGGTCAGGCCGGCGCCCTTGTGGAACACGTACTCCATGAAGCCGGAGCAGTCGAAGCCCACCGTGTTGCGGTCGTCGATCCCGCTGGGGCTGCAGCAGATCCCACGGGTCGGGCCGTTCGCGTTGCCGCCACCCCAGGAGTACGGGTACTTGCCGAGCATCCCCTTGGCTGCGGCGATGGTGGCCTTGACCTTCGCCGACTGACCGGTCGCCGGGGGCGGTGTCGTCGTGCCGGCGCAGAGCGGGGCGACGAGGCCGTCGGAGCCGGTCTTGACGAAGGCGTCACTGACGTAGCCACCGGCCTTGAGCTTGTCCCAGACCTTGCTGGTGCCGTAGGTGCCGGAGACCTTCTCGCCGTAGGTCTGGCAGGTGATGGTGATCTTCGCGCCGTCGGCCCGGGTGCCGATGACGCCGGAAGCGGTGGTGGGTGCGGAGCGGACCTTGAGTGCGGCGCCGCTGGTGTTGACCGTGCCGGTCGCGCTGCCCGCGGCCTGGGCCGCGACGGTCCCGACCAGCGGGACGCCGACCAGGATGACGGAGGCTGCGGCGGTGGCCAGTCGGCGACGCCGGGTGCTGAGAAGCTGCATGTGGTTCCCCCTCGGGTGTCGGCCGACGCGGTGCCGGCTCGACCGGAACGCTAGGAGCGGCGGGTCGCCCTGACCATGGGGAGCAGTCCCCGCCGAAGTCGCCTCACCTGGTTCCCCGGGCGCCCGCTCCCGGCGCGCGGACCCACCGAACGGGCGGGGTCTGCGCGTCCCGTCCGGCTGGCGCTGTCGTGGCGGTTACCGTTGCCCTGTGCGCCACACCCCTGCCCTCGCCGCCGCCGGACTCGTCTCGATGCTGGCGCTCACCGCGTGCTCCGGGGGTGCGGACAAGGCAGCGGCCGAGCAGCCGCCGGCCCAGCAGCTGGCGGCCGCCCGCGCGGTGCTGGAGAAGAGTCCCGCCGTGACCTTCACCCTCGAGTCGGCGGGGCTCCCCGGCAAGGCGGTCGGCGTCTCCGGAGCCAAGGGCACGGGCCTGTTCACGCCGCCGTCGTTCCAGGGCACGCTCAACGCCTCGATCAAGGGCGTCACCGGGACGGTCGAGGTGGTCGCGGTCGAGAAGGACGTCTACATGAAGTTCTTCACCCCGACCTTCAACAAGATCGATCCCGCGACCTACGGCGCCCCGAACCCCGCGCAGCTGTTCAACAAGGACACCGGCATCACCGCGCTCATCACGAAGACGCAGAGCCCGGCGAAGGCGTCGACGGTTCGTGACGGGGCCGACGTCCTCAACACCTTCACCGGAAAGCTCCCCGGCGATGCCGTGGCCGACCTGCTGGTCATCGGCGACCGCAAGGGCACGTTCGACGTGACCTACGGCGTGACCCAGACCGGCAAGGAGCTGCGCAGTGTGGTCATCAAGGGCCCGTTCTACGCCGGCGCCACCTCGACCTACACGCTGCACCTCACGAGCCTGGCCAAGGCCGTTGCGATCACCCGCCCCTAGGGCGCTGCTGGCCACCGCCTCGGTGGCCGTGGCGCTCGCTGCGGCCGACACCTATGTCGTCGTGCTGGCCCTGACCGACATGATGACCGGCGTCGGCCTGGGCATCGACGCGTTGCAGAAGGCGACCCCGATCATCTCGGGCTTCCTCCTCGGCTACATCGCGGTGCTGCCCCTCATCGGCCGCCTTGCCGACCTGGCTTCGAGGCAACGGATCCTGTTGGCCTGCTTGGCGATCTTCGTCGTGGGTTCGGCCGTGACGGCCCTTGCCGTCGAGCTCCCGGTGCTCGTGTCCGGCCGGGTCCTCCAGGGCATCGGCGGTGGAGGCCTCGTGCCTGCCACCCTGGCCCTCGTGGCCGACCTCTGGCCGGCCGACAAGCGGGGTATGCCGCTGGGTGTCGTCGGTGCCGTGCAGGAGCTGGGGAGCGTCCTGGGTCCGGTGCTCGGCGCGGTCGTCCTCGCCGTCTCGGACTGGCGGATGATCTTCTGGCTCAACGTGATCGCCGGGGTGCTCCTGGCGCTTGCCGTCGTCGTCGCTGGTGGCGAGAGGCCGGCCCGGCCACGCGCCATACCGCTCGTCCTGGGGTTGCTCGCGCTCGTGGTGACAGGAGTCGCGCTGGCCGCGCCCGCGCGGCTGGTGACGGACGTGTCGCTGGGGGTGCCGTTCGTGCCGTTCGGTGGCTCGACGTCGCGGCTGGCCACCCCGATCGGGGTCGTCGCGCTGGTCCTCGTCCTCGCCTGGCTGGCGGTCAGCGCGCGAGGCTGGTGGGCCGTCGTGGGCCGCGCGGACGTCCCCGGCGCGCTGCTCCTGGGCATCGCGCTGGGCAGCGTGGTGCTGACGTTCGCCGCGAGCGACCCCGAGCGTGAGGTCGTCGGCCCCCTGGGGTTCGCGCTGCTCCCCCTGGGGGCCCTGGCCTTCGGGCTCTACCTGTGGCGGCACCGCCGCGCTGCAGAACCCCTCATCGCCCGCGGGGTCGTCCGCGGTCGGGCCCGGTTCTCGCTGCTGGTCAGTGCGTTCGTGGGGGCGTCGCTGGTGTCCGTCGTCGTCGACGTCCCGGTGCTGGCGCGGCTCACGTTCACGGACTCGCAGACCGAGGCGGCGCTGGTGCTCGTGCGGTTCCTCGTCGCCGTGCCCGTCGGTGCCCTGCTCGGTGGCTGGTCGCTGCGTCGACTCGGTGACGGTGTCGTCAGCGGGCTGGGGCTGGCGCTGTCGGCCGTGGGGCTGCTCGTCATGAGCCGGTGGGGCGACGGGTCGCTCGACGCGTTCTCCGCCACCGTCGTCCTGGCCCTCGTCGGCCTCGGCATCGGACTGGCCCTCGCGCCGGTGAACAACGCCGCCCTCGCTGCGGTCCCGGACGACGCCCACGGGGTCGCCTCGGCCCTGGTCGTCGTCTCGCGGATGGTCGGCATGGTCGTCGGGCTCGCGCTGCTCACCGCGATCGGGCTCCACCGGTACTACGACACCGTGGCCGCCCTGCCCGACCAGACGGACACCAAGGCCCTGGTCGCCGCTGGGGTCGTCCAGGTGCAGACCGTCTTCACCGGTGCTGCCGTCGCGGCGGTGCTGGGGGCGTTGGCCTCCCTCGGCCTGGGTCTGCGACGGAACCACCAGCCCCTGGGCGGCATCCCACCCCTGTGAAGACCTCCCGCGCCGCGCATGCCTCCCGCGTCGCCCTGACGGCCGTCCTGGTCGGCGCACTGGCGGTGGGCTGCGGCGGCCGGACCTGCGACACCGCGGATGCCTCCAACCTGCTGAGGGTCACGGTCGCCGGATTCCCACGGGCGCTCGACTCGGCGAGTGCCGGACCGGACCTCGTCACGGTGCAGGTGTGCCTCGCGACGACCTGCACCAGTGCGGAGTTCGACGGCGGCCGCGGGAACTCGGTGGGGATGGAGCTGCCGTTCACCTCGACGGAGCCGGTCGACCTCAGCATCTTGGTCAGCGGCACGACCGGTGTGCTGCTGTCGCCGGCGACCGTTCGAGTCACCCCGCGCTCGTTCTCACCCAACGGGCCCGGGTGCGACCCCACCGTCTACCGGGCCGAGCTCACCGTCACCCCTGCGGAGCCGAGCCGCCCCTGACGTCCCGCCCGCGCAAAGCGGGTGTCGTTCGGCAAACCCAGCACAAATAAGACCCGGGTCGCCGAAGGACACCCGCTTTGCGGGGGACTCAGGCGACCTGGGGTCGGGCTGGGGTCGGGCGGGGGTCAGGGGTGGGGTCAGGATGGGTGGGGCAGGACGCGCGTGAACGCGTCGACGACCTCGTCGGTCGCCTCGTAGGCGAGCATGTGGCCGAGCCCGGGCAGCACGTGCAGCTCGGCGTGCGGCACCAGCTCGGCGATGCGCTCGGACTGACGCGGTGGAGTCAGCCGGTCGCGCTCGCCGACCAGCACCACGGTCGGTATGCCGTCGAAGTGCGCCAGCGCGTGCGCCTCGTCGTGCTCCTGCAGGGCCCGGTAGAACCGGCCCATCGTCGGCAGGGTGGTGGCGGCGACCTGGTCGCGGGTGAGCGCGACGTGCTCGTCCTCCGCCGCCGGCCCGAACAGCAGCCGTCGCTGGCCGTCGAGCGTCACGAACCGTCCGGCCCGGATCCGGGGCAGCCGCGCGATCAGCCCCATGACCCGCCGCTGCCGGATCGGCACCGGGCGGTCGAACGTCTCGGCCATCGTCGACACCAGCACGATGCCCCGCACCCGCGTGGTGAAGGCAGCCGGGTGCAGCCCGGCGTACGCCATCACGGTCATACCGCCCATGGAGTGGCCCCCGAGGACGAGGGGGCCGTCGGGAGCCACGACCGCGAGCACCGCGGCGAGGTCGTCACCGAGGACCCGCACCGACGTCGGTCCGGTCAGGGCGCCGGACCGGCCGTGCCCGCGCTGGTCCCAGGTCACCACGCGCAGTCCCCGGGCGGTCAGGCGCTCGACGACCGGCAGCCAGGAGGCGTGGGTGAGGGTCCAGCCGTGGGCGAGCACGACGGTCGGGAGGTCAACCGGTGGTGCGGCGTCGAGGTGAGCGGGCGCGGCGGCATACACCTGGACGCGCAGGCGGACCCCGTCGGGCGCGGCAACGGTCAGGATCGAGGGGGTGGGCACCTCAGTCGGCCAGCTCGACAACGACCGGCGCGTGGTCGGAGGCGCCCTTGCCCTTGCGCTCCTCACGGTCGATCGCCGCGCCCAGCACGCGGTCGGCGAACGGCTGCGTCCCGAGGATGAAGTCGATCCGCATGCCGCGACGCTTCTGGAAGGCCAGGCGGGTGTAGTCCCAGTAGGTGAAGGTGCCCGGCTCCGAGGTGTGGGGGCGGACCACGTCGACGAACCCGGCGTCCAGGATCGCCTGGAAGGCGGCCCGTTCGCCGGGGGAGACGTGGCTCTTGTCGAGGTAGTACTCCATCGACCAGACGTCCTCGTCCTGCGGCGCGATGTTCCAGTCGCCCATGATCGCGGCGGTCTCCCCGGCCTCGGCGGACCGGACGGCGTCCTCGCGGAGCGCTGCCAGCCACGCCAGCTTGTAGACCATGTGCGGGTCCTCGAGCTGGCGGCCGTTGGGGACGTAGACGGAGGTGACCTTGACCCCGCCGCAGGTCGCGGTCAGCGCGCGGGCCTCGACGACGGCCGGGTCGCCCCAAGCCGGGGCGTCGGCGAACGACGGCACGGCGTCGGTGAGGCCGACGCGCGAGATGATGGCCACGCCGTTCCAGTGGTTGAGGCCGTGGTGGGCGACCTCGTAACCGAGCGCTCGCAGCCGGTCGAACGGGAACTGCGCATCCGTCGCCTTGGTCTCCTGGATCGCCAGGACGTCGACGTCGCTGCGCTCCAGCCACGCCTCGACCCGGTCGATCCGGGACCGGATGGAGTTCACGTTCCACGTCGCAATTCGCACGATGCCAACCTTATGGGGCGCACCTAGAGTGGGCCCCATGAGCACCGCCCTCGTCACCGGCGCCACCGCCGGCATCGGACTGTCCTTCGCCCACCAGCTCGCCGAGCGCGGGCACGACGTCGTGCTCGTCGCCCGTGACCGGGTCCGGCTGGAGAACCTGTCCGACGACCTGCGCGCGAAGTACAAGGTCGGCACCGAGATCCTCGTCGCAGACCTGTCCGACCGGGCCGACACCGGCAAGGTCGCCGAACGTCTGGCCGACGCCGCTCGGCCTGTGGACCTGCTCGTCAACAACGCGGGCTACTCGCTCAAGAAGCGGTTCCTGGACAACGACATCAGCCAGGAGGAGGCCCTGTTCGACGTGCTCTGCCGAGCCGTGCTCGTCCTCTCCCACGCCGCGGCCCGGGCCATGCGCGAGCGCGGCAACGGTGCCATCGTCAACGTCTCCTCCGTGGCCAGCTTCATCACCTCCGGCACCTACTCGGCCGAGAAGTCCTTCGTCACGGTCTTCACCGAGGGCCTGTCCGGCGAGCTCGCCGGCTCCGGGGTGACGGCGACCGCGCTGTGCCCCGGTTTCACGCACACCGAGTTCCACGACCGGGCCGGCGTCAACATGTCGGGCGTCCCGAAGTTCATGTGGCTCGACGCCGACCGCCTGGTCCGTGACTGCCTCGACGACGTGGCCAAGGGCAAGGTCGTGTCGGTCCCCGGACCGCAGTACAAGGCGATCGTCGCCGGCCTGCGCCTGGTGCCCCGCGCCCTGGTGCGCTCGCGGGCCAGGACGGTGCACCGCCCGAAGGACGGGTCCAAGGGCAGTCGCTGAGTTCTCGCTAGGCTGCTGAGCCGTGACCGACTCCACCGCCGCCCGTGCCCGCCTCCTCGAGCTCGTCAAGGACAAGGCCATCGTCCACGGCCGCGTGACGCTGTCCTCCGGCAAGGAGGCCGACTACTACGTCGACCTGCGCCGCATCACCCTCGACGGCGAGGGGTCCCCGCTGGTCGGGATCGTCATGCGTGACCTCATCAGCGACCTCGACTACGACGCCGTCGGCGGGCTGACGCTGGGCGCCGACCCCGTGGCCACCGCGATCCTGCACGCCAGCGCGGCCGCGGGCGACCGCAAGGACGCGTTCGTGGTCCGCAAGGCAGGCAAGGCCCACGGCCTCCAGCAGCGCATCGAGGGTCCGTCCATCGAGGGCCGCCGCGTCGTCATCGTCGAGGACACCTCGACCACCGGGGCCTCACCCCTCGATGCAGCGAACGCCGCGCGTGAGGCCGGCGCCACGGTCGTCGCGGTCGCCACCATCGCCGACCGTGCCACCGGCGCGGCCCAGGTCTTCGCCGATGCCGGCTTCGAGTACCGCCACGTCTACGGCCTCGAGGAGCTCGGCCTCGCCTAGGATCGGGCGCAGCGCCAGTCGCCGCGCCTGAACAAGGGGAGTTCCATGATCAAAGCGATCGTCTTCGCCGTCGTCGTCGTCCTGCTGGTCCTGTGGGGCGTCAGCATCTACAACGGCCTGATCAAGCTGCGCAACCTCGTGCAGGAGGCCTGGCGCCAGATCGACGTCGAGCTGACGCGCCGCCACGACCTCATCGGCAACCTCGTCGAGACGGTCAAGGGTTACGCGGCCCACGAGCGCGGCACCCTCGAGGACGTCATGAAGGCCCGGTCCGCCGCGATGGCGGGCGGCCAGTCACCGGCGCAGCAGGCGCAGAGCGAGGGGCTGCTGAGCCAGGCGCTCGGCCGCCTCATCGCCGTGGCCGAGGCCTACCCCGACCTCAAGGCCAACCAGAACTTCCTCGCCCTCCAGCAGGAGCTGACCTCGACCGAGGACCGCATCGCCTCCGCCCGGCGCTACTACAACGCCAACGTCCGCGAGCTCAACACCAAGGTCGAGACCATCCCCTCCAACATCATCGCCGGCCTCGCCCAGGTGAAGCGCGCGGAGTACTTCGAGGCCGAGGGCGAGCAGCGCGACCCGGTGAAGGTCGACTTCGGCCAGCGCGACGCGACGATCCCCCCGCCGAGCGGGTATGCCGCCGGGACCGAGGCCGGCGTCCCTGCGGCCCCGCCGGTGGCCGCCCCGGAGAGCGCCCCGCCGACGACCCCTCCGCCCGCGCAGCCCCCCACCCAGTCCTGACGTTCCGGCACAAAGCCGGTTGCGCTGCATACCGCGGGTTGTCGTCCCGAGGTCTGCCCCGCAACCGGCGTTCTGCGTGAGCGCACGGAGGGCGGGCGGAGTGCAGGGCGGGGGTCCACCGGTCGGTGGACGGCGATTCCACCGGCTGATGCTGCCGCGATGCGGTCCGGCCGCGGGAGGGTGGTCCCATGGACGCACCGATCACCGTCACCGGACTGCGCAAGACCTATGGAACCCGTGAGGCCGTCGACGGCCTCGACCTGACGATCGAGGCGGGCGAGGTGTTCGCGCTCCTCGGGCCGAACGGCGCCGGCAAGACCACCACGGTCGAGGTGCTCGAGGGGTTCCGGCGCCGGGACGGCGGTGAGGTGAAGGTCCTCGGCGTGGACCCGGAGGCGGCCGACCTCGCCTGGCGCAACCGCATCGGCATCGTCCTGCAGTCCTCCACCGGGCTGGACCTGATCACCCCACGAGAAGCCATCACCAGCACGGCGAAGGTGTACCGCAGCCCGCGGGACGTCGACGAGGTCATCGCCGCGGTGGGCCTCGAGGACAAGGCCGACGACCGGATCGGCAAGCTCAGCGGCGGCCAGCGGCGTCGGCTCGACGTGGGGCTCGGCATCGTCGGTCGCCCTGAGCTGCTGTTCCTCGACGAACCCACGACGGGGTTCGACCCGCAGGCCCGCCGCGACTTCTGGGACCTCATCCGGTCGCTTGCCGACGGCGGCACGACCATCCTCCTCACGACCCACTACCTCGACGAGGCCGAGCAGCTCGCCGACCGGGTCGGCGTGATCGCCGCCGGCCGGATGCTCGCCCTCGACACCCCGGCCAACCTCGGCGGCCGCGCCTCCTCGGAGGCCACGGTCTCCTGGGAGGAGGGCGGCACCCGGCACAGCGAGAGGACCAGCATGCCCACGCAGTTCGTCACCGCACTCTCCGCACGGCTCGGCGGGGAGGTGCCCAAGCTGACCGTCACCCGGCCGTCCCTGGAGGACACGTACCTGTCGCTCATCGCCCCGCACCTCGGTGCCGACGCCGCGGTCGAGCCCGTGGGGGTGTCGGCATGAACGCCGCAGCCATCGGCTGGGACCGGACGGTCCTCGAGCTGAAGATGTACTTCCGCGAGAAGGAGGCGGTCTTCTTCTCCTTCGTCTTCCCGATCCTCATGCTGTCGATGTTCGCGACGATCTTCGGCGACCAGTTCGGCAAGGAGGACCAGTCCGGCGTCAACGCCGCACGGTTCTTCCTCCCCGGGATGGTGGCCGCCGGCGTGATGCTGACGAGCTTCCAGTCGATGGCGCTCAGTGTCGCCGTGGAGCGCGACGACGGCACGCTCAAGCGGCTGCGCTCGACGCCGATGCCTCCCGTCGCCTACTTCCTGGGCAAGGTCGGCCTGGTCGCCTTCACCTCGCTGGCTCAGTTCGCCCTGCTCATCGCCATCGCGAAGATCGGTTTCGGGGTGCAGCTGCCGAGCAGCGCGAGCAACTGGGTGACGTTCATCTGGGTGTTCCTGCTGGGCGTCGCGACAGGCACGGTGCTCGGGATCGCCTACTCCTCCATCGCCTCCTCGTCCCGCTCCGTCGGTGCGGTCGTCATCGCGCCGACGCTGATCCTGCAGTTCATCTCGGGCGTCTACTTCGCCTTCACCGACCTGCCCGACTGGCTCAAGCAGGTCGCCTCGGTCTTCCCGCTCAAGTGGATCGCGCAGGGCATGCGCTCGGTGTTCTTCCCCGACGACTGGCAGACCCAGGAGATGGCGGGCGTGTGGGAGCACGGCCGCACCGCCCTCGTCCTCGCCGTCTGGCTCGTGGCCGGCCTGCTGGTGTGCGCGCGGACCTTCCGCTGGACCAAGCGCGGCACGACATGATGGGCAGATGAGCACCGACCAGCCTGTCGACTGCCGTCCCCTGCCGGGGACGTCGTCCGGCGAGCTCGACGAGATGTGGCGGCGCCAGCTGGTCTGGTGGCACGTGTTCTTCGCCGTCCTGCTGGCGACGACCGCGGGCGTCCTCGTGGCCGCCGAGGCCGACCACCTCGGGTGGTCGCTCCTGGGCGTCGGTGTGATCGCTGCGGCCTACCTCGTGTGGGGTCGGCGCGGCATCGGCGAGCAGCAGCCGCCTGCGGGGATCCTCTACGTGACGGTCTCCTGGGTCGCCCTCATCGCGCTCATGGCCGTGGACGGGTCGGGTACGGCGTGGATCCTCACCTTCGGGCTGTTCCCACAGACCTGGGCGATGCTGCGTCGCAACCAGGCTGCCGCCGTCGTGGTCGTGGCCGTCCTGGCGATCGGCGGGGTCCGGCTCTGGCAGGGGCCTCGGACCGGGGACGACCTGGTCGGCATCGCGATCAGCACCGCCATCACGCTCTCGTTGTCCCTCGTCATGGGCCTGTTCATCCACAAGATCATCGGGGAGGCCGACTCGCGCGCGTTCACCATCGACGAGCTGCGTCGCACCCAGGCCCAGCTCGCAGCCGCCGAACGTGCGCAAGGCGTTGCAGGAGAACGGGAACGCATCTCCCGCGAGATCCACGACACCCTCGCCCAGGGGTTCACGTCGGTCGTCACCCTGGCCCGCGCCACGGAGGCTGCGCTCGACCGCGGCGACCTCGACGTGGTGCGCGAGCGGGTACGACTGATCGAGCAGACGGCGGCCGACAACCTCTCCGAGGCGCGTCTCATCGTCGCCGAGATGACCCCGGGCCACCTCCAGTCACGCACGCTGTCCGAGGCGCTCGGGCGCCTCGTCGACGCCGTCGCGGCCGAGTCCGGCATGACGGGGAACCTCGTGGTCCAGGGCGAGCCGACCGTCCTGCCGGCCAACTCCGAGGTGGTCCTGCTGCGCACGGCCCAGGAGGGGCTCGCCAACGTCCGCCGCCACGCGCGGGCCCGCACCTTCGAGGTGCGCCTCACGTATGCCGCCGACGCCCCCGTGTCCCTCGAGGTCGCCGACGACGGGGTCGGGTTCGCCCCCGACACGCCGGACCGCGGCTACGGGCTGGACGGTGCGACGGCCCGGGCCGACGAGGTCGGTGGCCGGTTCGAGGTGCAGAGCACCCCGGGTGCGGGTACCCGGCTGCGGATGGAGGTGCCGCGGTGACTTCGGTGACCCCGAGCCCGGTGCCCGCTGCGACGCTGCGGCTGCTGGTCGTCGACGACCACCCGGTCGTGCGGATGGGACTCGTGGCGATGCTGTCGGAGCACGAGGACTTCGAGGTCGTGGGGGAGGCGGCCGACGGTGCCGAGGCGGTCCTGCTCGCCGAGCGACTGACGCCCGACGTCGTCCTCATGGACCTGCGGATGCCCGTCCTCGACGGGGCTGCCGCCACTGCCCGGCTGCGGTCGCGTGCCGATGGACCGGCGGTGCTGGTGCTCACGACCTACGACACCGACGCCGACATCGTCCGTGCGGTCGAGGCGGGGGCGAACGGCTACCTGCTCAAGGACTCGCCCCGCGAGGTCCTCGCCGACGCGATCCGGCGGGCGGCCCGCGGCGAGACGGTGCTGGCGCCGCCGGTCGTGGCGAGGCTCGCCAGCCGGATGCGGGCACCGGCGGGTCCGTCCCTGACCGACCGCGAGACCGACGTGCTGCGGTGCGTCGCCAAGGGTCTGTCCAACGCCGCGGTCGGCCGGGAGCTGCACATCGGCGAGGCGACGGTGAAGACCCACCTGCTCCGGGCCTTCGAGAAGCTCGGTGTGGCCGACCGCACCGCGGCGGTGACCGCGGCGCTGCGGGCGGGCATCATCGAGCTCTAGTCCGAGCCCTCGGTCGGGAGCAGGAGCCAGTACGCGTTCCTGGCGCGAGCGCCTTCCGGGTGGTTGCGTGAGGTCCGGCCGCGATACCGGTCGAGCACCCCGGTCATCTCCTCGCGCAGGGCGACGGACTCCTCCGCGGTGAGCCAGAGCCGGCCCCGGCTGAGGGTGGTCCAGTCGTCCGCGTCGTCGTCGGCCAGGCTGTCCGCAGCCCGCTCGAGACCCGCCTGGAGCTCACCCACCCAGGGCAGGAGGAACGCCTGGCTGGCTGCGGTGCCGGCTGCCCGGTGGGTGCGGGGCGCGATGGAGAAGTGGTCCGCCGTGGCACGCCAGGGCCGCTCCCGGCCGTCGGCCGAGGTGTCACGCTCGACGATGCCCCACTGCTCGAGGGCCCGGAGGTGGTAGCTCATCGCGGACGGCGTGATCCCGCACAGCCGCGCGGCCTCCGTGGCGGTGAGGACCTCCCCGTTGAACAGCTCCTCGATGACGCGCTGGCGCGCGGGGTGGGCCAGCGCGCGCAGGGCGTGGGGGTCGTCGATGGTGAGCGTCGTGCGCTGGCGTGGCCGCGGCATACGGGAAGGGTAGTTGACCGACGCAGATGTGAAGGACTACCTTCACAAATATGAAAGAGACGCTTCACACATCGTGGCCCCGGGACGTGCGCCTCGCCGTCCCGGCCGGCGCGGTCTCGGTGGCCGGCGACGCGATGGCGATGGTGGCGCTCACCCTGCGCATCCACTCCACCGGCGACGGCCCGTATGCCGTGGCCGTGCTGCTCGCGTGCTTCTCCCTGCCCGTCGTGCTCACCATGGGGGTGGCGGGGTCACTGTCGGACCGGGCCGACCCGCGGCTCGTGCTGGGCGTGGGAGGGGCGGTCCAGGTCCTCGCCGCGGCCGGCCTGGCGACGTGGCACTCGGTGCCGGCGACGCTCGCGCTCGTCCTGCTGCTCCAGACGGGGTTCGCCTTCACCAACCCGGTGTGGTCGTCGGTGCTCACCCGGGCGGTGGGGGACGAGCGCGTCGGCGGCCTCGTCTCCACCCAGCACGCGCTGGCCGCGATCGCCGCACCCGTCGGCGCCGCGCTCGGTGGGGTCCTCGTCCAGCTGCACGGCGACCCGGTCGTGTTCGTCCTCGACGCCCTCACCTACCTGGTGCTCGTCGCGGTGGGGGTGTCGTTGCGGATGCGGTCCGAACCCTCGCTCGGGATCGGCGGCGGGGCGCGCGCCGGGCGGG
>NZ_LMGM01000001.1:2667313-2680295 GCF_001427915.1 Phycicoccus sp. Root563
GGTCTGGGTCCTGGTCCGGGCGCTGCTGCCGTTCGTCGTGACCCTCGAGGGGATGAACACCGTGGAGGTGTTCCTGCTCCGCGACGTCCTCGGCGCCAGTGAGGCGCAGTTCGGGCTCGCGCAGGCGGTCACCGGGGCCGGCGCGGTGGTCGGGGCCGGCCTCGCGGGCCTCATGGCGAGCGACACGGCCCGGCTCCGGGCGGTGGTGGCGTGCGTGGCAGCCATGTCGTCGGCGCAGGTCGGTCAGGGCCTCGCCCCGGGGCTCGGGGTCTTCCTCGGGTTCGCGGTGGTGCTGGGGCTCACGAACGCGACGAGCAACGCGGCCATCATCGCGGTGCTGGTGCGACGGGTGCCGGCCTGCGACCGGGGCAAGGCGATGGCCGTCGTCAACGGCCTGGCCCGCTCCTGCACGATGCTGGCGCTCGCCCTCGGAGGCGTCGCGGCGACGGTGCTGGGGCCGCGTCCGTCGTTCGTCGTCGCGGGGACCCTGGGGATCGCGGTCGCGGGCTGGGCGTGGTGGTCGCTGCAGAGGGTCGGAGCCCTCAGCGGCGCTCGTCCCTGAGGTCGCCCAGCGCCTCGCCGGTCTCCTCGACCACGGCCTCGGCGGCGGTGTCGCCACGACGGGCGCGCACGACCTCGATGACCATGGGGATGACGGACACCGCCACGATGGCGAGGATCGCGAGCTCGAGGTGGTCCTTGAGGGCGGGGAACGCGTTGCCCAGGAAGTAGCCGAGCAGGGTGATGACCCAGACCCACAGCACCGCGCCGACGCCGCTCCACACGAAGAAGTGACGACGCTCCATCCGGCTCACGCCGGCCACCACCGTGATGAAGGTGCGGACGATCGGCACGAAGCGTCCGATGACGAGGGCCTTGGCGCCGTGCTTCTCGAAGAAGGCGTGGCTGTCGTCGAAGTACTTCTTCTTGAGGATGCGGCCGTCACGCTCGTACAGCGGTCGGCCCACCGCGCGCCCGATCTCGTACCCCACGACGTTGCCGGCGAATGCGGCGACGCTCAGGAGCACCAGGGCGACGACGAGGTTCATGCTGAAGTCACCGGTGCTGATGAACAGGCCGATCGCGAAGAGCAGCGAGTCCCCGGGGAGGATCGGGAAGAGCAGCCCGCACTCCACGAAGACGATGGCGACGCTCACCCAGAAGAACTGCGATCCGAAGTGGTCGAGGAGCCACTGGGGGTCCATCCAGTTGGTGCTGAGTGAGTGCATGGCCCCAAGGGTACGGGTCGAGGGGGCCTGCTTCCTGAGCGCCGGCTGAGGCCCGGTCAGTCGGCTGGCCAGGCCCGCTTCACCCGGGTCCAGTCACGCACCTGGGCGAACGGGTCGGGTCGGGCCCGCGAGCGCTCCGGGGGCGGGCCGGTGATGGGCGCGTGGTGGTCGAGGACCGTGGTGAGGACGCCCTCCCCCCGGGTGAGGTGCGGCAGGCGCTGCGCCAGGCCGTGCACCTCCCCGGCCGGGACGTCACCGCTGAGCACCGCTGCGGCGCCCAGCGAGCGGTCCGGCACGCGGGTGGTGTGGGGCACCGCCCGGTGGTGGGGCAGCTCGGCCAGCACCACGCCCACCAGGTCCTGGGGCACCTCGAGCTCGAACCGGTGGACGGGGACGCAGACGACCGTGCCGGCCCGTGCCAGCGCCTCGGCGAGCACGAGCCGGGCCAGGCTCCGGAAGTCGGCAGCCGTGCTCGACATCTTCTTGTCGAAGCCCGCGTGCATCGCGCTCTGCCGCGGGTAGTAGCCCGAGTGCGTCACGACGACCCGGCAGTCCGGCACCGCCCAGCCGTGCACCGCTTCCCCGAGGGTGAGCCCGGCCCCCTCCCGCACCGCCGCGAAGAAGGCCGGCGGCATCGACCCCAGCTCCACCTCGAGGCCGAGCTCGATGCCGTGGCCGACCTCGGCCGGTTCGACCCGCAGCCCCACGGTGGCGAGGAACGGGTTGGGGCTGACGTCGATGAGCTGGTGCGCGGCGGCCACCGCCCGGACCCGCTCGACGCAGATCGGGGTCGTGGGCCGGAACGTCGCCGCGACGCCGTGGTCCTCCTCGAGGAACGTCGCGATGACCTCCTTCTGCACCTCGCCGTAGAGCGAGACCGCCACCTCGCCGCGACCGTCGTCGAGCCGCAGGTCGATGAGCGGGTCCTGCTCCGCCAGCTCGGTGAGGGCGGTGAACAACCGCCCCCGCTGTCGCGGGTCGACCGGGTCGACCACGGTCTCCAGGCTGGGCCGCCCCAGCTCGACGTCCCGGGTCCCCTGCCCGTGCGGACCGAACCGGTCGCCGACGCGGGCCGTGGTGGGGCCGCGGAGCACGGCGATCCGCCCGGCCTCCACCTGCGAGGCGCGCTGCAGCCCGTCAGGTCCGAACACCTCGACGCCGGTCACCCTCTCGGGCTCGCGGCCCGCCAGTGCCAGCCGGTCGCGCACCCGGAGCGTGCCGCGCCTCAGGCGCACGTAGGTCAGGCGAGTCCCCGAGGGGGACCGGTCGAGCTTGAACACGGTGCCGGCCGGCGCCTCGAGGGCGTCGTCCTCGGTCGCAAGCGCTGGGCCGTTCTCCTCGGCGACGAGGTCCGTGAGCGCGTCGAGCAGGGCCGGGACACCCGCCCCCGTGATGGCCGACCCGAAGACGACCGGCTGGACGCGGGCCGCCCGCGTCCCCTCCCGCAGGTCGGCCTGTTCGCCGTCGGACGCGGCGAACGCCAGGTATGCCGCGTGCGGGCTGCCGGGGGCGTCCGCGGCGCCGAGCGGGACCGCCTCCGCCGTGAGCCGTTCGCCCACCTGGGCCAGGACGCGGTCCGGGTCGGCGCCGGCGCGGTCGAGCTTGTTGACGAACAGCAGGGTCGGCAGCCCCAGCCGCTGCAGCGCGCGCATCAGCACGAGGGTCTGCGCCTGGACCCCCTCGACGGCGGAGACGACGAGCACGGCGGCGTCGAGCACCGCCAGCGACCGCTCGACCTCGGCGACGAAGTCCGAGTGCCCCGGGGTGTCGACGAGGTTGACGAGGGTGTCGTGCCACTCGAAGGACGCGACGGCGGAGCGGATCGTGATCCCACGGCGGCGCTCGAGCTCGAGGGAGTCGGTGCGGGTGTCGCCGGCATCGACGCTGCCGGGTCGGTCGAGCACCCCTGCCTCGTGCAGGATCCGTTCGGTCAGGCTGGTCTTGCCGGCGTCAACATGCGCCACGACCCCGACGGTCAACGTACGCAACTGCCTTCACATCCATTCGGTAGGTGGGTACCTGGCGGGACGTGGAAGCAGCTCGCATGGGTTTCTCCGGTCTGGTGTCGGTGGTGCGTACCCACTCATGGCAGCAGACCCACCCCGCAGGCGACAAAGGGTTTTCGGGCTGACCCGGAGCGACCCGGGAGTGACCCCGGGGCGGCGCCGGGCGCGCCTAGGGTGGGACCCGTGAGCGAGCAGACCCCCGACGTCGAGGTGTCGGACGTCGAGGTGGGGGTCGGTCCCTGGGCCGGCGAGTGGCCCGTCGGTGACCACTGGGACCCCGACCTGCTGCGCGAGGGGGACCGGCGCAACGTCGTCGACGCCTACCGCTACTGGCGGCACGAGGCGATCGTCGCCGACCTCGACACCCACCGCCACGACTTCCACGTGGCCGTCGAGAACTGGGGCCACGACTTCAACATCGGCTCGGTCATCAGGACCGCGAACGCCTTCAACGCCAAGGCCTTCCACATCGTCGGCAAGCGCCGCTGGAACCGTCGCGGCGCGATGGTGACCGACCGCTACCAGCACGAGCACCACCACCCGACCGTCGACGACCTCATCGCCTGGGCCGCCACCGCGGGGCGGGACGAGCAGGGCCGTCCGCGCGCCATACCGCTGATCGGGATCGACAACCTGCCGGGCTCGGTGCCGCTGGAGACCCACGACCTGCCGCGCGAGTGCGTCCTGGTGTTCGGGCAGGAGGGGCCGGGCCTCTCGGCGGAGGTTCGGGAGGCGTGCGAGGTCGTGCTGCACATCGAGCAGTTCGGCTCCACCCGCTCGATCAACGCCGGGGCAGCGGCAGCCGTGGCGATGCATGCCTGGGTCCGGAGACATGTTTTCGGGCAGGCTGTCGATTAGCGCGGAGCTCGTGCGTCATCAGGGTGGAAGCACCCCACCGATGAGAGGACCAGCCATGACCGAGTACCTCGTGCTCCTGCCGAGCCCCGAGGCCAGGTACGCGACAGCGACCGACCAGGAGAAGCAGGACCTGCACACCGCCCACACGGAGTTCGTCCAGCTCCTCGCCGAGCGGGGGCACAAGATGACCGGCGGCGCCCAGCTCACGCCGTCCCCGATGGCCAGGGTCGTGCGCGGCACCTCGCTCGACGACGTGACCCTGACCGACGGTCCCTTCGCCGAGAGCGCCGAGCAGGTCGCCGGCTACTACCTGGTCGAGTCCGACGACGTGGAGGACCTGGCCCGTGTCTGCGGCCGGCTCCTCGCGACGCCGTTCCACCCGGCCGTCGAGATCCGCCCGACCGTGGGCATGTGAGGGGAGCGCCATGACCGAGTACGTCGTGTTGATCGTGGGGGACGCCGACCGCTGGTGGACCACCATGAGCGTCGAGCAGCGCACCGCCGGGTATGCCGAGTACAACCGCTTCGGGGAGGAGCTCGCCAAGCGGGGGCACAAGATCACCGGCGGGGCCGAGCTGCACTCCTCGAAGGAGGCGCGCAGCATCCCGGCCGGCGGCGGCAGCCCCACCGACGGGCCGTTCGCCGAGGTGACCGAGCAGGTCGGCGGTTTCTACCAGGTGGAGACCGAGGACCTCGACGACCTCGTGGACTGCTGCCAGATCATCGCTGCGCTCGGCGACGGCATCGAGGTCCGACGGGTGGTCAAGCCCGAGGACCGTCCGTCGTGAGGTACGTCGTCCTCATCGCCTACGCGCCGGGGCGGTGGGAGGCGGCCGGGGCCGAGGAGCGGCAGGAGTTCTTCGACGCCCACCACGCGTTCGAGCGGTTCGTCGACGAGCGGGGCCGACGGCTCGAGAGCGCAGCCCTGTGCGACGCCGACCTGGCGACGACGATCCGGCACGGTGAGGACGGCACGCCTGTCGTCACCGACGGCCCGTTCGTCGAGCTCACGGAGCAGGTCGGCGGCTACTACGACGTCGAGCTCCCAGACCTCGACACCGCCATCGCGGCCGCGAAGCTGCTGCCGAGGTCGTACACCGTCGAGGTGCGCCCGACCGTGCAGGTCGAGGGGTACCAGAGCCTGTGACGTCCCTCCCTCCGCACGACCCGGCCGACCTGCTCGCCCGGGTCGTGCGCGAGGAGTGGGGGCGCCTGGTGTCCCTGCTCCTCGCGCGGTTCCGTCGCCTCGACCTCGTCGAGGACGCGCTCGGCGACGCCGTGGAGGCCGCCGCACGGCGCTGGCCGCAGGACGGGGTGCCCGACAACCCGGTCGGCTGGCTGCACACGACGGCACGGCGCCGGATCCTGGACCGCCTCCGCGGCGAGGCGATGGCCCAGCGCAAGGTGCCGCTGCTCGTGGTGGCGTCCGAGGAGGGAGGGGTGGTGAGGGCGGACCCGGGTGACCTCGTCGAGGACGACCTGCTGCGGCTGGTCCTCATGTGCAGCCACCCCGCCCTCGACCCCGCGGCCGCCAGCGCCCTGACCCTGCGGCTCGTGCTCGGTGTCGGGACGCCCGACGTGGCGCGGCTCTTCCTCGTGCCGGAACCGACGATGGCGGCCCGGATCACGCGGGCCAAGAAGAAGATCGTCGCCGCCGGCATCCCCTTCTCCGTGCCCTCGGCCGCCGAGCTGCCCGAGCGCCTCGACGTCCTGGCCCAGACCGCGTACCTCGCGTTCACCGCCGGGTACGCCCCGGGAAGCGGCCCGGACGCGGTCCGCACCGAGCTCGCCGGCGAGGCCATCCGCCTCGTGCGCGTGGTGCTCGGCCTGCGCCCAGGTGAACCGGTGCTCACCGCGCTGCTCGCCCTCATGCTGCTCCAGCACTCGCGACGGGACGCGCGCGTCGACGCCACCGGGGCGATCGTGCTGCTGCCCGACCAGGACCGCAGCCGGTGGCACCGCGACGAGGTCCGCGAGGCGCTGGCGCTCCTCGACTCGGCCGTCCTCACCGGACCGGTCACCGTCCAGACCGCCGGGTATGCCGTGCAGGCCCGGATCGCGGCCGAGCACGCGACGGCCCCAGATGCCCGCTCCACTCGCTGGGACCGGGTCGTCGCCCACTACGACACGCTGCTCGCCCTCGCGCCGACCCCCAGCGCCCAGCTCGCGCGGGCGGTCGCCGTGGCCGAGTCCGACGGTCCCCGGGCCGGGCTCGCCCAGCTGGACGGTCTCGACGACCAGCTCCCGCACAGCCACCGGCTCCCCGCCGTGCGCGCCGAGCTGCTCAGCCGCGCCGGTGACGACGAAGGCGCCCACGCGGCATACGCGCTCGCGATCTCGCGCTGCGCGAACGACGCGGAGCGGGCGCTGCTCACGGCCCGCCTCGAGGCCCTGGACGCCGCGCCCGGCTGAGACACGGGTGTCGCCGGCGGCGACCGACGTGGAAGGATCGGTGGCGACGCAAGGCCTTGCTGCCCTCGCCGTGCCCGTCGCCGTGCCAACGAAGGAGAGACCATGCCCATCGCCACCCCCGAGGTGTATGCCGACATGCTGGACCGCGCGAAGGCAGGCTCCTTCGCGTACCCCGCCATCAACGTGTCGTCCTCGCAGACGCTCAACGCCGCGATCCGCGGGTTCGCCGAGGCCGGCAGCGACGGCATCGTCCAGGTCTCGACCGGTGGCGCGGAATACCTCTCCGGCCCGACGGTCAAGGACATGGTCGCCGGCTCGCTGGCGCTGGCCGCGTACGCGCACGAGGTCGCGAAGAACTACGACGTCAACATCGCGCTCCACACCGACCACTGCCCCAAGGACAAGCTCGACGGGTTCGTGCGCCCGCTGCTGGCCGCCTCGGCCGAGCGGGTCAAGGCCGGCGGCACCCCGTGGTTCCAGTCGCACATGTGGGACGGCTCGGCCGTGCCGCTCGACGAGAACCTCTCGATCGCACGTGAGCTGCTCGACGCCTGCAAGTCCGCCCACGTCATCCTCGAGATCGAGGTCGGCGTCGTCGGTGGCGAGGAGGACGGGGTCGCGAACGAGATCAACGACAAGCTGTACTCCACGCCGGAAGACGCCATCGCCACGGCCAAGGCCCTCGGCACCGGTGAGAACGGCTACTTCATGACGGCCCTGACCTTCGGCAACGTCCACGGCGTCTACAAGCCGGGCAACGTCAAGCTCAAGCCCGAGGTGCTCAAGGCTGCGCAGGACGCCGTGCACCGGGAGTTCGGCACCGCCGACGAGAAGCCGTTCCACCTCGTCTTCCACGGTGGGTCCGGCTCGACCGCCGAGGAGATCGCGGCCGCGGTCGACTACGGCGTCGTGAAGATGAACATCGACACCGACACGCAGTACGCCTTCACCCGTCCCGTGGCCGGCTACATGCTGACCAACTACGAGGGTGTCCTCAAGATCGACGGCGAGGTCGGCAACAAGAAGCAGTACGACCCGCGTGCCTGGGGCAAGGAGGCCGAGGCCGGGATGGCTGCCCGGGTCGTCGAGGCCTGCCAGCACCTGCGATCGGCCGGCACCCACGCATGAGCGACAACCTGCTCGGCATCCCCGAGACCCGGCTGCCCGTCGACCCCGCAGCACGCCTGCTGGAGGACGGCGTCGCTGCCGACCAGGTGGCCGCGGCGCACCCCACGTCGTCGCTCGCCTGGGCGACGCTCGCCGAGGACGCCCTCGCCGATGGCCGCACCGTCGAGGGTTACGCCTACGCCCGCACCGGCTACCACCGGGCCCTGGACTCGTTGCGCAAGAACGGTTGGCGCGGCCAGGGCCCGGTGCCGTGGGAGCACGAGCCCAACCGCGGGTTCCTGCGTGCGCTCGCCGCGCTGGCCAAGGCCGCCGGAGCGATCGGCGAGACCGACGAGCAGCACCGGTGCACCGAGTTCCTGCGCGACTCCTCGACCACCGGGGCGCGCGAGCTCGGCCTCTAGGTCACCGACCTGCCCGCAGTGGGCGGGTCGTCGAGGGCGTGGGCGCACGGTGCCCACGCCCTCAGTGCTGGAAGACCACCTCGGTGACTGCGTGCGGCTGCCCCAGGGAGGCAAGGTCGTTGCGGAGTCGAACCTGCATCGTGTACTCGTCGCCCTGCCAGGTGCAGTAGCTCGAGCCGGCCGCCCCCTCGCAGCGGACGAACCTCGGCATGGTGTCGACCCGGCTGGCGAAGGCCGCCTTGACCGACGCCGGGGTCCCGAGCTGGTCGGCCCGGGTGCGGTCGTCGTCGACCCAGGCCTTGACGAACGCCGTGCCGTAGTCCTGCGCCGATCGAGGGATGGCGGGGGCGTCCTTGGCTGCCGGCGGCGTGGTGGGCGACGGGTCGATGTGCGGGGTGCGGGTGGGGGAGCCGGCGGTGACGGTGACGGTGACCGTCGTGGGGCTCGGTCCAGCGGTCGAGCTGGTGGACGAGGGGCTCGAGGTGGTGGACGAGGGGTTCGAGGTGGTGGACGAGCCGGGCGCCCCACCCGGGCTGCCGCAGGCAGCGAGCACCCCCACGACGAGCAGCCCCGCGGTGGCGGTCAGGGCGGTGGTCGTGCGCTGGCTGGTCATCGGTCTCCCCTGTCGTGCGGTCCGGGCGCGTGCCCCCTCACCCTCGTCGACGCCATACGGGGCCGTGGGGTTGGGTGCTGCGTGGTCGTGACGGGTGCGTGCTGCCCGGTCGTGACGCATCGGTGGACCGGCGGAGGGGCCCCAGCGAAGCCCCGCGCAGTGAAGCCGGGGGGTGGGATCCATCGGATCCCACCCCCCGGCGTCGCCCCCCTGCGGACTGGTCCGGAGACCGGCCCTGCGTACCGCCCGTCTGGTCGTCCCCTGCCGATTCGACGAGCTGGCGGACTCATTGTGCCCTGCCGTACCGGCGCTCAGGTGGCACTATGGTGTCAATGGCCAGATGATGACGAAATGTCGGGGGAGGGGCCTGTGACCAGCAAGGACGTACCCGCGCACGAGCTCGAAGCCCTGTTCGCTGACCCGCTCGAGCGCATGCACCGCATCCTCGAACGCGGGGAGCGCAACCTCGAGGTGCGTCGGGCCGAGCTGGCCGAGGTGCGCTACGCGTTGTTCGAGCTCGCCGCCCACCCCGCGACCTCGGCGGCCCGGGGGCAGGTGGTCCTCGAGGCGCTCCCCGCGCACCTCGCGCCACCACTGCTGCGCCACCTCATCGACGCCACCACGACCATCGCCCGCAACTGCGCCCTGAGCATCGACATCGGTTCGGGCACCGACGCCGACAACATCCGCAACACCCAGTCCCTCATCAGCAGCGGTGCCTTCCGCCAGCAGACCATCTACCCGATGGACATCCTCGACAGCGAGGCCGGTCGGGCGTGGGTGCGGTCGTGGGCCGATGCCGGGGAGGAGCAACGGGTCAGCCTCGTGCCGCCCAGCGAGTTCGCCATCTTCGACGACCAGGCGCTGGTCGCGGTCGCGGAGTGGGCCAACCCCGCGGCCGACTACGTCCTCATCCGGGACCCCATGGTCATCGCGGCGTTCACCGCCCTGTTCGACCGCTCGTTCGCGCGGGCCCTGCCGATCGCGCCCGAGGGGCCGGGCAACGACGACGACGCCGAGCTGGTCCGCCTGCTCGAGCTGGGTCTGAAGGACGAGTCCATCGCGCGCTACCTCGGGTGCAGCCTGCGCACCGTCCGGCGGCGGATGGCGCAGCTGATGGACCAGTACGGCGTGCAGACGCGGTTCCAGCTCGGCGTCGCAGCTGCGCGGGCCGGACTCGTCGCCCTCGACCGCTCCACGGACCGGTAGCCCTCACCTCCTTCATCCTCTCGCGAGCGGCGTCGACCCGGGCCGGTCGGGACCTCAGGCGTCGGGACGTCGGCGTCGGGACCTCGGCGTCGGGACCTCAGCCGGGCCGCGTCACCCCGTAGTAGCGCAACTTGCGGTACAGCGTTGCGCGGCTCATGCCGAGCCGGGTGGCGGCGTCCCCGACCGACGCGGGGTGACCGGCCATGACACGCACGATCTCGTCGCGCTCCACCGTCTCCATCCGCGTCAGCCGGTGCCCGCCGGGAGCGGAGAAGGCGGGCGGAAGGTGGCGGACGTCGATGGTCTCCGCCCTCGTCGCGGCGTCGTGGACGACCGCGACGAGCTCGTCGACGTTGCCGGGCCAGTCGTGGGCGAGCAGCGCCTGCTCGGCGGCGGCGGTGAAGTCGACCTCGCGCATCCGGGCCTGGTGCGCGGCCCACCTGGCGAGGAGCAGGAGGTCCTCGCCCCGTTCACGCAGGGGCAGGACCGGGACGACGGTGTCGACCAAGGGGCCGAGTGGCGCCGGAACGGCGTCGAGGTCGACGGCGGTCACCGCCCACGTCAACGGGTGCACACCCTCCGGAGACCTCTGCTGCAGGGCGGCCACCGCCCGCTGCCGCAGCTCGTGGGCCGCCCACGCGGGGAGGCGGTCGACGTTCTCGACGACGACCGCGGTGTCGGGCTTGGCGAGCTCTGGGGTCCAGAGGCTCAACCAGGCCTCGACGTCCTCGGGGGCCGGGACGTCGGCGCTGAGGATGCGGATCCGTGGGTGGGCCCGGCGCAGGGCCTGACCCAGCAGCGTCGCCCGCCCGGACCCGGGCTCGCCCACCGCGGCCACGACCCGGCCGGAGCGCAGTGCCGCGCAGGCGGCGTCGAGCGCATCCACCCACGGCGCCGACATCGCCCGCACGGTCCCGGCCGCGGGCTCGAGCCGTGCCCGCTGGACCCGGAAGACGCCGCCTCGGGTCGCGGGTCGTGGCGTGCGCCCGCTCGACCGGGCGAGCATGAGCGCACTGGTGGTGCTGGCGGCCGACTCCGCCAGGGCGAGCAGCAGGCCCGCGGAGGAGCGCGACCACGTCGTGATGTTGACGCAGCCCTCGAGCTGGCCGCCGACGGGGTCGATCACGGGCACGGCAGCACAGGTGTAGGTGCACAGGCTCGCGCTGTAGTGCTCCTCGGCGCGGACCAGGGTGGGCGAACGGTCGGCGAGCGCGAGGCCGAGGCCATTGGTGCCGGCCTCCCGCTCCGAGAAGGCGAACCCCGGTGCGAGGTGCACCCTGTCGAGCGCCCGCAGCAGGCTGGTGTCACCCGAGAAGCGGTTGAGCACCAGGCCGTCGGCGTCGGTCAGCATCAGGCTGAGCGGCTCGTCGGCGAGGGTCTGGTACAGGTTGGTGAGGACCTCGTGACCGCACTCGCTGAACAGCGAGTCGGTCACGGGTGACCCGGCCCACACAGGCTCGACCTCCTCGAGGGACACGCCGTACTCCGCGCTGCGGCGCCACGACGCGAGCAGGCGCTTGGACGGCGCGGCGACCGCGCCCACGCCCGGGGGCGCGGTCGCGCGCTGCGGCAGGGCCGCGTCGTCCTCGGCGGTCACCCTCGACCTCCTCTCGCTGGTCCGACGGTAGCTCCGCCACGCCCGGATGACGAGGGGTCGCCGTCTCAATGTGAGACGAGCGGGTCGTCTCACATTGAGACGCCGACCCCCTCCCGGCCGGGTCGATGCCTGCCTAACTTCGGGAGCACCCGGGACGACGACGTCAGGGGAACGGTCCGCGACGACGAGGTCGCGGGAAGGAGAAGTCCATGTACACCAAGGACGGCGAGAGCTACTTCATCGTCGACGCGCACATCGCCCTGTGGGACGCGCGTCCGGAGAACCTGCGCAACGAGCACGGCAAGCAGTTCATCGACTGCTTCTACGACTACCACCGAAACCTGTCCCCCGAGGCCGAGGTGTGGAGCTACGAGGACTACCTCTACCAGGGCGGCCAGCGCCTCATGAAGGACCTCTTCGAGGACGGGTACGTCGACCACGCGATCTTCCAGCCGGCAGCGCTGACCGAGTTCTACAACACCGGCTTCGGTCAGACGAAGGAGGCGTACGAGCTCGCCGCCGCCAACCCGACCAGGCTCACGTACAACCACAACTTCGACCCGCGCAACGGCGAGCAGGGGCTGGACCAGCTGCGCGCCGACCACGAGGCGATGAAGTTCACCGGAGTGAAGCTGTACACGGCCGAGTGGCACGGTGAGTCCCGGGGTTGGAAGCTCACCGACCCCTGGGCCTACCGGTACCTCGAGGAGTGCCGCAAGCTCGGTGTCACCAACATCCACGTGCACAAGGGCCCCACGATCCGCCCGCTCGACCGGGACGCCTTCGACGTGGCCGACATCGACGCCGTGGCAACGGACTTCACCGACCTCAACTTCATCGTCGAGCACGTCGGCCTCCCCCGCCTGGAGGACTTCTGCTGGATCGCGACGCAGGAGCCGAACGTCTACGGCGGCCTGGCCGTCGCGATGCCCTTCATGCACACCCGCCCGCGCTACTTCGCGCAGATCCTCGGCGAGCTCCTCTACTGGATCGGCGAGGACCGGATCTTCTTCTCAAGCGACTACGCGATCTGGACCCCGAAGTGGCTCGTGGAGCAGTTCGTCGACTTCCAGATCCCTGCGGACCTGACGGAGTACGCCCCGCTCACGACCGCGCAGAAGAAGAAGATCCTCGGTCTCAACGCGGCGAAGATGTACGGCATCGAGGTGCCCGCGGAGCTGCGCCTCCCGGAGGCCGACACCACCGAGACCGGTCCGCGCGACCCGGCCGCGGCCGACCTGGCGACGGTCTGAGCGATGACCGTCCTCACCGACCGGCCGACGGTGTCGAGGGCTGTCGTCCGCCGCGCCCTCGACACCGTCATCGACCCCGAGCTCGACGAACCGGTCACCGACCTCGGTTTCGTCCGCTCGGTCGACATCGACGGCGACGACGTCACGGTCCACCTGCGGCTGCCCACGTCGTTCTGCTCGCCGAACTTCGCCTACCTCATGGCCTCCGACGCCAAGGACGCCCTCAGCGCACTCGACGGTGTCGGCGTGGTGGTCGTCGAGCTCGACGACCACCAC
>NZ_LMGM01000001.1:2680308-2766456 GCF_001427915.1 Phycicoccus sp. Root563
TGCCGGGTACGTCGGCACCTTCGGCCACGAGGCGGAGAGCAGCCTCGACGAGCTGCGGATGACCTTCCGTCGCAAGGCCCACACGGCCGCCGCGGAGCGGGTGCTGACCGAGCTCCTGCGCTCGAAGCCCACCCTGCCCGAGAGCATGGTGGGTTCGGTCCGGCTGCGACACCTCGGTCCGGGTCGCACGACCGAGGCGCTGCTGCGCCGGCGGGAGGCCCTCGGCCTGCCCGACGACCCCGACGCGCTGGTGCTCGTCGACCACGAGGGTCGCGGGTACTCGCCCGACGAGGTGCCGATGGCACTGCGCCGGGCACGGTCGACCCGGATCTCGATCGACGGCAATGCGCACTTCTGCCGGGGTCTGCTGCGGACCCGCTACGAGGGGTCGGGTGCGGACCAGGCGCCTCGCCCCGACGGTGCGGAGCCGGCAGACCACCACCACCTGATCCCCGTGACCGTGAAGGAGATTCCCCGATGAGCACCATGCGAGCCGTCCAGGTCGTCGCTTACCACGAGAAGCTCGAGATGACCGAGGTCCCCGTGCCCGAGGCGCAGGGTCCGTGGGACGTCGTCGTCCGGATCGGCGGAGCCGGAGTGTGTCGTACCGACCTGCACATCCTCGAGGGTCAGTGGGCCGAGAAGTCCCAGGTGACCCTGCCCTACACGATCGGCCACGAGAACGCGGGGTGGGTGCACGCCGTGGGCTCAGCCGTGACGAACGTCAAGGAGGGCGACAAGGTCATCCTCCATCCCCTCATCACCTGCGGCCTCTGCCGCGCCTGCCGCTCCGGCGACGACGTCCACTGCGAGAACAACGCCTTCCCCGGCATCAGCACCAACGGGGGGTATGCCGAGTACCTGCTCACGTCCGCCCGTTCCGTCGTCCGCATCGACGACTCCCTCGAGCCCGCCGACGTGGCCGCGCTCGCGGACGCCGGGCTCACGGCATACCACGCCGCTGCCAAGGCGGCCCGCCGCCTGACCCCGCGCGACACGTGCGTGGTCATCGGCGCAGGAGGCCTGGGGCACATCGGCATCCAGGTCCTCCGGGCCCTCTCGCCCGCCCGTCTCGTCGTCGTCGACCGCAACCAGGCGGCGTTGGACCTGGCGACCACGATCGGGGCTCACGAGGGAGTGCTCGCCGACGGCGGCCAGGTGGACGCGGTGCTCGGGCTGACCGGTGGCTTCGGTGCCGAGGTGGTCATCGACTTCGTGGGGGAGAACGGGTCGACCTCCGAGGGCATCGCCATGACCCGACAGGCCGGCGACTACCACGTCGTCGGCTACGGCGAGAACGTCGACGTCCCCACCATCGATCTCGTCTCCAACGAGAAGAACGTCGTCGGCAACCTCGTCGGGTCCTACAACGACCTCCAGGACCTGATGGCCCTGGCGGCGACCGGGGCGGTCACGCTGCACACCCAGAAGTACGCGCTCGACGACTTCCAGCAGGCGGTCACCGACCTCGACAACGGCGACGTCCGCGGGCGCGCCATCCTCGTGCCGTGACCCGGCCGGAGCCCCACCCACCACTCGGACAAAGGAGTCCGTCATGAAGAACTACCTCGGCGTCGCCGTGTCGATCGGCGTCCTCGCAGCAGTCTGGACCCAGGTCAGCGTCAGTCTCGACCTCGTGACCTGGGTCGGGTTCCTCGCCTGGGCCTGCTACTTCGCCGCCGGCACGGGGCGCGTGGGCTTCACCCGCGGCCTCGCGGCGAACCTGTCCGGGCTCGCGTACGGCTGGCTGGTCGCCGCGTTCATCGGTGTGGCGTCGTTCCCCGGCGCCCTCGCCATCGCCGTGGGCGTCGTGGCCGCCCTCATGTGCCTGCAGGCCGGATGGTCGACGCTCTCGTTCATCCCCGGGGCGTTCGTCGGCGCCGCCGCCTACTTCGGCACGGCCTTCTCCTTCTGGCCCACGGCGATCGCCCTCGTGGTGGGTGCCCTGCTCGGCTGGGCGTCCGGGGTGCTCGGTACCCGGCTGCAGGTGGCCGTGGACGGACGCACGCGGACGACCGAGCCCCCGGTCGCCCCGGCCCAGGCCGCGGCCTAGGTCAGTCCAACCCCTACCCAAGGAGCGAACCCGATGATTCTCATCACCGTGAAGTTCCCGATCCGCGAGGACAAGCTCGACGAGTGGGGCGAGCTGTCGTCCTTCTACGCGAAGGCCGTCAACGAGGAGCCCGGGTGCGTGTTCTTCGAGTTCTCCAGGAGCCTCACGGAGCCGCAGACGTACGTCTGCATCGAGGGTTTCCGTGACTCGGACGCCGGCCGGGAGCACATGGGCCAGGAACACGTCGCGCGGTTCATGACCGAGATGCCGGACATCGTCTCGGCCCAGCCGCAGATCATCTACGTCGACGCGGACGAGGTGACCGGCTTCGGTCCGATGGGGGAGATCTCGCCCCGCGGGTCCTGACGGTGCCCATCGGCCCCGCCGCAGCCGGCGCGGCGGGGCCGACGCCACGGCTGCGTGGTCGCCGGTGCCCTGCCTCCCCACGGACCGGTAGCCTTCACCGGTACGGGCCCCGCGCTGTACGCGAGGGGCTCGCTGCATGACCGCAGGACGACCGTAGTGATGGAAGAGGTGCTGGTATGCCGGCAATCGTGCTCGTGGGCGCGCAGTGGGGCGACGAGGGCAAGGGCAAGGCGACCGACCTCCTGGGCAGCGACGTCGACTACGTCGTGAAGTTCAACGGTGGCAACAACGCCGGTCACACGATCGTCATCGAGAAGGACGGCAAGCGCGAGAAGTACGCGTTGCACCTGCTGCCCTCCGGCATCCTCACGCCGACCTGCACCCCCGTCATCGGCAACGGCGTGGTGGTCGACCTCGCCGTCCTGTTCGAGGAGCTCGACGGGCTCGAGGCCCGCGGCGTCGACACCTCGCGCCTGCTCGTCAGCGCGAGCGCGCACATCATCGCGCCGTACAACCGGGTCCTCGACAAGGTCACCGAGCGCTTCCTCGGCTCGCGCAAGATCGGCACGACCGGTCGCGGCATCGGCCCCACCTACGCCGACAAGATGTCCCGCAACGGGATCCGCGTCCAGGACCTCTTCGACGAGAAGATCCTGCGCCAGAAGGTCGAGGCCGCCCTGGCCTTCAAGAACCAGATCCTCGCCAAGATCTACAACCGTCGCGCCGTCGAGGTCGACGAGGTGATGGACGAGCTCCTCGGGTATGCCGAGCGGTTGCGTCCCATGGTCGCCGACACCTCCTTGGTCCTCGAGAAGGCGCTCAACGAGGGCAAGACGGTGCTGCTCGAGGCCGGCCAGGCGACGTTGCTCGACGTCGACCACGGCACCTACCCGTTCGTCACGTCGTCCAACGCGACTGCCGGTGGCGCCTGCACCGGTTCCGGCATCCCGCCGACCCGCGTCGACCGGGTCATCGCGATCCTCAAGGCGTACTCGACCCGTGTCGGCGAGGGGCCCTTTCCCACAGAGCTGTTCGACGCCAACGGCGAGTTCCTGCGCAAGACGGGGGCCGAGTTCGGGACGACCACCGGCCGCCCGCGTCGCTGCGGCTGGGTCGACACCGTGGTCGGCCGCTACTCCACCCGGATCAACGGCACCACCGACTTCGTCATCACCAAGCTCGACGTGCTCACGGGTCTCGACACCGTGCCGGTCTGCGTCGCCTACGACGTCGACGGGGTGCGGCACGACGAGATGCCGGTCAACCAGACCGACTTCCACCACGCGAAGCCGATCTACGAGGAGCTGCCCGGCTGGTGGGAGGACATCACCGAGTGCCGCAGGTTCGAGGACCTGCCGGCGAACGCTCAGGCCTACGTGCTGCGCCTCGAGGAGCTCATCGGCGCCCGCGTCTCCGCGATCGGTGTCGGCCCCGGCCGCGACGAGATCATCAGCCGCCACTCCCTGCTCGGCGACTGACCCTCGGCCCTGCGCCTCACTCAGCACAGGTTGCTGCCCGAGCCGTAGGCAGCAGCGTGACCCCACCGCAGCAACCTCTGCTAGCAGAGGTTGCTGCAGGACAGGCGGGCTCCACCTGTCAGGCGGGTCGCAGGACGGTCATGCGGTGCGCGGCTCGGGTCAGCGCGACGTAGAGGACGCGCACGCCACCGGGTGACTCGGCCGTGATCTCGTCCGGGTCGACGACGACCGTGGCGTCGTACTCGAGGCCCTTGGTGGACATCGGGTCGATGACGACCACGCGGTCGCCGAGCTCGCCGACGGCGGCCAGCGCCGAGTGGTGGCGTTCGGGGGTGATCACGGCGATCGAGCCCTCGACCTCGCCGAGCAGCACCTCGACGGCCTCGGTGGCCACCGCCGCCCAGTCGCCGTCGCCGACCGTGAGGTCGAGGGGGTGCGCGCCGGTCTCACGGACGGCCTGCGGGATGTCGGCGTCGGGGACCTGCGCCTTCACGACCGCAGCCGCGTAGTCGAAGATCTCGCGGGCGTTGCGGTAGTTGGTGTCCATGTGGAACAGCCGTCGCTCCTGCGTGCCGAACGCCTCCTCCCGGGCGCGCCCCGACTCGGCGGCGTCGGGCCACGAGGCCTGCGCGGCGTCGCCGACCACGGTCCACGACGAGTAGCGGCCGCGGCGGCCGAGCATGCGCCACTGCATGGGGGAGAGGTCCTGCGCCTCGTCGACGAGGACGTGGGCGTACTCGCCGGGGCCCTCGACCCGTCCCTGCAGCAGCCGTTCGCGCGGGTCGGTGACGGCGATCCGGGACCAGGCGTTGGCCGAGCCCGCTCCCGACTGCCGGGTGGCCCGCACCTCCGCGACGCCGAACTGCGAGACGTCGTCGAGCTCCTCGATCTCGTAGAAGCCGCGCTCCTCGACCGCGGCCTCCTGGACCGACCCCATGCGGGCGGCCAGGTCGTCGACGAGGGCTGCGTCGGCCACGGACCAGGTCCCGGTCCGCAGGGCCTCCCGCATGGAGGCTGCGAACGCCTCGCACTCGGGAGCGGTCAGCACACCGCGCCCGTGGCGGGTGGCCAGCTCGGGGTCGGCGAGCCAGAGCAGGACCTCGCGCGGGTCGACCTGGGGCCACCAGCGCTCGAGGAACGCGTCCACCTCGAGGTGGTCCTCGAAGTGGTCCATGAACTCGCCCCGGTCGCCCTCGCGCACGCTGTTCCAGGCGGCCTCCGCCAGCTGCGCGCGGACGGCCTTGGCGGAAAGGTTGCGCTGGTGGCTGCGTAGGACCTGCGCGCGGATGCGGTCGAGGGCAGGGGTGTCGATGCGGACGGCGTTGCCTCCCACGAACGCCCGGAACTGTGTCGGCGCACCGGGAGGGCTGTCGGCGGCGGCCCTCGACAGGAGGCGCCGCACGCGCAGGGACCCCTTGACCGCCGCGACCTGGGGGCTGTCGAGGCGCACCGCGGTGACCCCGTCCACGACGTCGCCGAGGGAGCGCAGCGTCACCGACTCCTCGCCGAGCGAGGGGAGCACGCGCTCGATGTAGGCGGTGTAGGCCGACGACGGCCCGACGACGAGGATCCCGCCGTTCTCGAAGCGGCGCCGGTCGGAGTAGAGCAGGTAGGCGGCCCGGTGCAGGGCGACGACCGTCTTCCCGGTACCGGGTCCGCCGGTGATCTCGGTGATGCCGCGGGCGGAGGCGCGGATGGCCTCGTCCTGGTGGCGCTGGATCGTGGCGACGATGTCGCGCATCTGGGCGCCGCGGCTGCGGGTCAGCGCCGCGAGCAGGGCGCCGTCGCCGACCACGACGAGGTCGTCCGGTGCCTCGGCCACCATGAGGTCGTCCTCGACGCCGACGACGTCAGGGCCCTTGCAGCGCAGCACCCGGCGGCGCAGGACGTCCATCGGCTCCACGGGGGTGGCGCGGTAGAAGGCCGCCGCTGCCGGCGCGCGCCAGTCGACGACCAGCGGCTCGTAGTCGTCGTCGCGGACGCCGAGCCGGCCGATGTAGCGGGTCTCGCGGTCGCTGTCGGCGCCTTCCTTGGACAGGGCGTGGTCGAGGTCGAGCCGGCCGAACACCAGGCCTTCGAACTGCGTGTCGAGGGTCGAGCGGCGTCGGGCGGCGTTGAACACCAGGGCGTCGCGCTCGAACAGCCCGGTCAGCTCCTCGTCCCGGACGTCGCCCGTGCGGTCGGTGCGCCCCCGCGCGAGCCCGTCGGTCTCGACCAGGCCCGCCCGGAGCTTGGCCTTCGCGAGCTCGGCGTAGACGACGTCGACGTGCGCCTGCTCGACGGCGATCTCGCGCGCCACCTCGGCGGTGGTCGCCTTGTTGGAGGTGGAGGACTGGTGATCCGGAGCGGTCACGGTGGTGACTTTCTTGTCGAACGGCCTGCTCGTCCCGCAGAGAACGCACGAGTCTAGCCCCGCGTCCCCGGGTGTCTTCGCGCCATCCCACGCCGGGCCTCAGATCAGGCCCCGCCTCCCTGCCTGGACGCCGGCCTGGAACCGGGTCCCGGCGCCGAGCTGGTCCATGAGCGCGCGCACCCGCCGCTCCACGGTGCGTTGGGAGACGCCGGTCTGCCGGGCGATCGTCGCATCGGGCGCGCCGGCAGCGAGCAGGGACAGGATGAGCTGGTCGCGTTGCTCGGCGGCGCTGCCCGTCCCCGCGCGCTGCAACGGCGAACCGAGCGTCCACAGGTGGTCGAACAGCGAGATCAGCGCCAGGACCATCGCCCGCGCGCGCACGAGCGCCGACCCGAACCCCGTCGGGTCGAACGAGCTGACGTCCACGATGGCGGCCGACTCGTCGACGATCACGCAGGAGAACGGGACGCTGGTCGTGAGGCGGAAGCGTTCGCCGCCGCGCTCCCGAGCCTCGAGGATGGTGAGAGCGTCGGGGATCTCCAGGATGCGGGAGTCGTACACCGAGGCCATGTCGAGGACGATCCCGCCGGCGCCCCTGCTCGGCTCCTCGTGGCTGTGCATCGGGCTGTCGAAGATGGCGTCCGTCCGTGGCGACGGTGCGCGGAAGACACGGACGATCTCCGTCCCAGCCGCCACGGCCTCGGCCGTCACCGCCGCCATCTCGTCCAGCGAGGCGAGGATGCGTATGGTGCCCGCGTCGGGGGTCGTCGTCGCGGCCCGGGCCTGGAAGAAGACCTGCGCGAGCTCGTGCGCTGCCGACCGTGTCTCCCGCGCGCGACGCTCGTAGCTGAGGGCCAGGGTCGGCAGGGAGATGTCGGGCGGGATGACCTCGATGACACCACCGGCCTGGAGCCGCACGAGGCCGCGCTCCTGCAGCACCTCCAACGAGTGGTCGACGAGGGGCGCCTTCATCCCCTGCGCCACGAGCAGGGACCGGGTCGGCTCCGGGTGCTGCAGCGCAGCGAGGTAGACCCGCGTCACCACGCCGCCACCGTCGCTGTCGTGGTTGCCGAGTCCCAGGGCGTCGACGGCGTCGCTCACGAGGTCCTGCCCATGCGCTGCTCCTCGGTCCGAGGTGAGTGGCCGCGACCCATGGTGCTGTGTTGGCGAGATCCCGTCAATGGCGCAAGTCCGCCACGTCGAGGCTTTACGTGCGGACCCGTCATGGTCCAATCTGGTCTGAGTCGATTCGTCGACCCACGTGCCCGGTCGCAGGTTCCCCCGCCAGGCGACCGCACGTCGGCTGCGCGGCGTCCCCGGGAGAATGTCCCCCCTGCCTCCCCGGGACGCCGCGCACTCATCTCCCGCACGGTTCTCTACGCTGGGCGCGTGAAGGTTCTCGTCGTCGGGTCCGGTGCTCGTGAGCACGCCATCGTCAAGGCGCTCGGCGCGGACCCGGACGTCGACGCCGTGGTGGTGGCTCCCGGCAACCCCGGCATGGACGCCGTCGCCCTGTGCGAGCCGCTCCCCGCAGGCCTGCTCGACGGCGACGGTGTGGTCGAGCTGGCGCGCCGGCACTCGGTCGGCCTCGTGGTCATCGGCCCGGAGGCCCCGCTCGTCGCCGGAGTGGCCGACGTGGTGCGCGCGGCCGGCTTCCCCGTCTTCGGCCCGTCCGCGGAGGCAGCCCGCCTCGAGGGCAGCAAGGCCTTTGCGAAGGAGGTCATGGCTGCCGCCGAGGTGCCGACGGCCCTCGCCCGCGTGTGCGCGACCGAGGACGAGGTGGCCGACGCGCTCGACGCCATGGGCGCGCCATACGTGGTCAAGGACGACGGCCTCGCAGCGGGCAAGGGCGTCGTCGTCACGGACGACCGTGACGCCGCCCTCGAGCACGCCCGGGGCTGCCTCGCCAAGGAGGACGGGCGCGTGGTCGTCGAGGAGTTCCTCGACGGGCCGGAGGTGTCGTTGTTCGTCCTCTGCGACGGGGAGACGGTCGTGCCGTTGGCTCCGGCGCAGGACTTCAAGCGGGTCTTCGACGAGGACCGCGGCCCCAACACCGGCGGCATGGGTGCCTACTCCCCGCTGGACTGGGCGCCGGCCTCGATGGTCGACGAGCTCGTCACCCGCGTCGCCCAGCCGACCGTCGACGAGATGCGCCGCCGCGGGACGCCGTTCTCCGGGGTGCTGTTCATCGGGCTGGCGCTGACGAGCCGTGGTCCTCGGGTGATCGAGTTCAACGCGCGGTTCGGCGACCCGGAGACCCAGGTGGTGCTGGCGCGGCTGCAGACCCCCCTGGGTGGGCTGCTCCTGTCAGCGGCCACCGGACGGCTGGCCGAGGTCGGCGCGCTGCACTGGTCCCCGCAGCACGCGGTGACGGTCGTCGTCGCCTCGCACAACTACCCCGGCACCCCGCGCACGGGAGACCCCGTGACCGGGATCGAGGCCGCCACCGAGGTGCCGACCGTCTACGTCCTGCACGCCGGTACCGGCCGCGCCGACGACGGCACGCTGGTCTCGGCGGGCGGCCGCGTGCTGTCGGTCGTGGCCCTCGGGGAGAGCCTCAGCCAGGCCCGGGAACGGGTCTACGAGGGGGTGGCCTCGATCGAGCTCGACGGGTCCCACCACCGCACCGACATCGCCCTGGCGGCCGAGCGCGACGAGCTCCACGTCGGCTGACGACCCCGCCGACTGACCGGCACGGTCTACCCGGCTCGGCGGGCGGCGGCCCACCCCAGGGCCCCGATCGCTGCACTGCCCACCATCACGGCGGCGAAGAGCCACCCGGGCAGTGCCGGGGCCTGCCAGGCGATCAGCGCGCCGGCCCCGGCCAGCGCCACGGCCTGGGCCACCGACGCGGTCAGGCTCGACGCAGCGGTGATCCGGCCCTGGTCGGACACGGGTGCGAGAAGGAGCAGCTGGGTCGACAGCGTCGGCGACACGATCCCCATGCCGAGTCCGGCGACCCCCCACAGCACGAGTCCGGGTGCGACCGGCAGCAGCCCGAGGCTGGTCAGGGCGGGTCCGGCGATCCCGACGGAGATGAGGGCGAACCCGACCTGCAGCCGCCGTACGGCCCCCACCCGTCGCTGCACCGCGTCGAGCCCGTGCACCTGCGAACCCGCCGCCCAGCACAGCCCCGTCACCGTGAGGCTCACGCCCGCGGCGGCCGGCCCGAGGTGGTGGATGGTCGTGAGCATGAGGGGCAGCAGGCTCCCCGCGGTCCCGAACGCCGCGGCGACGAGCCCACGCAACGCCACGAGGGCCGGTATGCCGTGGACGAGCCGCAGCGTGCCGGCCGGCAGCACGGCGCGCACCGCCGGGACGGTGCAGGCGAGTCCGGTGGCCACCAGGATGAGGCCGAGGACTCGGGCGGTGCTGCTGCCACCGAAGAGCGACCCCCCAGCGGTCAGGGCGCCGAGCCCGACTGCGGCGAGGGCCGCTGCCCGCACGGCTCGGTGCTCCTGTCCCGTCCACGGCGTGGCAGGACCGGTGGCCGCCGAGGAGGCGCGCATCGACGGTCGGAGCAGGAGGGCGGCCGGCACCATGAGGGCGATGCCGACGGCGAAGACGGATCGCCACGACCAGGTCTGCGCCAGGAGCCCGGCCACCGGCGGCCCGAGCAGGGAGGGAAGCACCCAGGCCGCTGCGAACGCGGCGAAGACCTTGGCCCGCAAGGCCTCTGGCAGTGCCCGCGCGAGCAGGACCGTGAGCGACACGTCCATGAACGCCTCACTGATGCCGGAGCCGAACCGCCCCACGGTGAACAGCGCCATACCGGGGGCGACGGCCATGAGGACCTGGGAGGCGACGAAGACCGCCATCCCGGCCAGCAGGGGGCGGACGGGCCCGCGGTGGTCGGCCCAGGCGCCGGCGACAACGGTGGCGAGGACGAACGACACGAGCGGCGCGGCGCTGGCCGCACCGAACAGCCACAGCCCGTCGAGGTCGCGGGCGACGGTGGGCAGCACCGTCGTCGTCGCGCGGTTCTCGAACGCCCCGAGCGTCACGAGCGCCACCGCCCCGATGGCGAAGGGGAGGTGCGCTCGGGTGAACAGGCTCGGGGGCCGGTCGGTGGGTCGGCTCTGCGCCGTGTCGGTGGACATGCCCGCCATCCTCAAAGATGAAGTGGACTTCAAGTCAAGCCGCACGAGGATCGGTTGAGTGAGCAGCAGCTGTCGGTATGGCACGCGGACTCCGACGGTTGCTGCTCACTGAACACGGGCGAGGGCGCCGGACCGGCACGCGCGGACCACCGGTCGGCTGGGAGGATGTCGGCCATGACGTCCTCCCAGCCGCTCACGGTGCCCGGCTACGCCCACGTCTACTCGGGCAAGGTCCGCGACCTCTACGCCCCGCTCGACGAGTCGGGGACGCCGCGGAACGACCAGCTGCTCCTCGTCGCCAGCGACCGCATGTCCGCCTACGACTTCGTCCTCGACACCCCGATCCCCGACAAGGGTGCCGTCCTGACGCAGCTGTCGCTCTGGTGGTTCGAGCGGCTGCAGGACCTCGTGCCCAACCACGTGGTGTCGGCCGACGTGCCCGATGCCGTTGCCGGGCGGGCGGTGCTGGTCAAGCGGCTCGCGATGCTCCCCGTCGAGTGCGTCGCCCGCGCCTACCTGACCGGTGGCGGACTCACCGAGTACCGCGCCGACGGCCACGTCTCCGGGGTGGCGCTGCCCGAGGGCCTGGTCGACGGCTCGCGCCTGCCCGAACCCGTCTTCACCCCGTCCACCAAGGCGCCGATGGGGGAGCACGACCAGCCGATGCCGTATGCCGCCGTGGAGGCCGAGATCGGCGCCCCCCTCGCGTCGCGGGTGCGGGACCTCACGACCGCGATCCTCGCCCGCGGCAACGAGATCGCCGCCGAGCGCGGCATCCTCATCGCCGACACCAAGGTCGAGTTCGGGCTCGACGGTGACGAGGTCGTCCTCGCGGACGAGGTGCTGACGCCGGACTCGTCCCGGTTCTGGCCGGCCGAGCTCTGGGAGCCGGGCCACCCGCAGCCGTCGTACGACAAGCAGTACGTCCGCGACTGGTTGACCTCGTCCGCCAGCGGCTGGGACAAGGCGTCGGGCGAGGCTCCGCCCGACCTGCCCGAGGACGTCGTGGCGCAGACGCGGGCGAAGTACGTCGAGGCCTACGAGCGCCTGACCGGCCGCACCTTCTCCTGACCGCCGCGCGGGCGTAGCCTCACCGACGTGGAGGACCTAGAGGGCCACCCGGCCCTCGCCGCGGCGTCGGCCGCTGCGCGCGCCCACCTCGACGGGCTGCGGGAACGCCGGGTCGGGGCGCCTCCGGACGTCACGGCGCAGAGCCTGAGGGCGGCGCTCGGCGGACCTGTGCCGGTCCGCGGCTCCGAACCGGCGGAGGTCGTCGAGCGCCTCGCCGCAGCCGTCGGCCCGGGACTGGTCGCCTCCAGCGGGCCCCGCTACTTCGGGTACGTCGTGGGCGGCACCCTCGAGGCCGCGATGGCCGCCGACTGGCTCGCGGTCGCCTGGGACCAGGTGGCCGGCCTCGAGGTGATGTCGCCGGCTGCGGCCGCCGTCGAGGAGGTCACCGGCGGCTGGCTGCTCGACCTGCTCGGCCTTCCGGCGCAGGCGTCCTTCGGGTTCCCGACCGGCGCCCAGATGGCGAACTTCACGGCGCTCGCGACAGCCAGGCACGCGGTGCTCGAGCGGGCGGGATGGGACGTCGAGGCCGACGGTCTCCAGGGCGCACCCCGCATCCAGGTCGTCGTCGGCGGCCAGGTGCACGCGACCGTGCCTCAGGCCCTGCGCTTCGCCGGCCTGGGCAGCCGTCCCGACGTCGCCGCCAGCGACGAGCAGGGTCGGATGCGACCCGCGGCCCTCGCGCAGGTCCTCCGGCGGGACGGGGGGCCGGTCATCGTGTGCGCACAGGCCGGCAACGTCAACACCGGTGCCTTCGACCCGTTCGGGGAGCTGGCAGACCTCTGCGCGCAGGCAGGTGCGTGGCTGCACGTGGACGGCGCGTTCGGGCTGTGGGCAGGGGCGAGCGAACGGCTGCGACCGCTGGTCGACGGCGTGGAGCGCGCCGACTCCTGGGCCACGGACTGCCACAAGTGGCTCAACGTCCCCTACGACTCCGCCTTCGTCGCCACCCGCGATCCCGTCGCCCACGTCGCCGCCATGTCGTGGGAGGCGCCGTACGTCGTCCCCGGGGCGGGCCGCGACCCCTACAGGTATGTCGTCGAGTCCTCCCGTCGCGCAAGGGGATTCGCGATCTGGGCCGCCCTCTCCCAGCTCGGCCGGGACGGCGTCGCCGACCTCGTGGACCGCTCCTGCGCCCACGCGCGCCGCTTCGCCTCGGCCCTGGTGGCCGCCGACCCACGGGTCGCGGTCCTCAACGACGTGGTGCTCAACCAGGTGCTGGTGCGGTTCGACGACTCCGACGACGTCACCCGCGCGGTCCTCGCTGGGGTCCAGGCCGGCGGCGAGGCGTGGATCGGTGGCAGCACCTGGAACGGCGACGCGGTCATGCGGATCTCGGTGTCCGGCTGGATGACGACCTCGCGGGACGTCGACCGCTCCGTCGAGGCGGTCCTGGCTGCCCTCGCCGCAGCGCGCACCTGACGCCGGCTGGCCCCGGCGCAGCCGACGCCGCCCGCGCAGCCGACCCCGCCCCGTTGGACTAGCCGCGCGTGGGGGTCAAGAGGGCGAGGGGCATGGTCCGCGACGTCTTCAGCTCGTACTTGCCGAACGGTGGACAGCGGACGAGGACCACGTCCCGCCAGGCAGCATCCCGCTCGTCCCCGGTCAGCTCCCGGACCGTGACGGCCTCGGTGGCCCGGCCCCGCTGCACCTCCGCGCGACCGGCGGCCCGCAGGTTGCGGAACCACTGCGGGTCCTGCGGCATCCCGCCCGCCGACCCCACGACGAGGTAGCCGCCCTCGTGCTCGAAGTACCCGACGGGGGTGGTGTGCGGCTTCCCCGTCTTGCGGCCGGGGACGGTGAGCAGCAGGACCGGGACGCCGCCGGAGCCCTTGCCCCCCACCTTGCCGCCCGACACCCGGTAGACACCGACGCCCACCTTGTTGGCGGTCCGCATCACGGTCTTCATCACGGTGTTCATGGCGCCTCCCGGGCTCTCCACACGGACGCTCCTCCGGGCGCCACGACGTGTCAACCACTCGCCCGGCCGTGCGGGGACGTCCGGGAGGTGACCACGCGGCATACCTGCTCCGTGGCCCGGATAGACTGCGGTCGCTTCCATCCCCCGCGCTAGTCCCGTGCTGAACCCAGGAGACACCCGAATGGGCCACGTCGTCATTGACGTCATGCTGAAGCCAGAGATCCTCGACCCCCAGGGTCAGGCCGTGAACGGGGCGCTCCCCCGGCTCGGCTTCGAGCAGTTCACGGATGTGAGGCAGGGCAAGCGCTTCGTCCTCACCGTGGACGGCGAGGTCACCGACGAGGTGCTCGCGGCGGCGCGGGAGGCAGCGGACAAGCTGCTCTCCAACCCCGTCATCGAGGACGTCGTGTCCGTCCGCGCGAGCGACGGCGAGACCACGGACCCCGGCCAGTGAAGGTCGGGGTCGTCACGTTTCCGGGCTCCCTCGACGACCGTGACGCCGCCCGCGCGGTGCGCGCCGTCGGCGCCGAGGCCGTCAGCCTCTGGCACGGCGACGCCGACCTCAAGGGCGTCGACGCCGTGGTCCTCCCCGGCGGTTTCTCGTACGGCGACTACCTGCGCTGCGGTGCCATCGCCCGTTTCGCGCCGGTCATGGACGCCCTCATCCCGGCAGCCCAGGGAGGGCTGCCGGTGCTCGGCATCTGCAACGGCTTCCAGGTGCTCTGCGAGAGCCACCTGCTCCCCGGTGCGCTGATCCGCAACGACCACCGCAAGTTCAACTGCGTCGACCAGCGGCTCGTCGTCGAGAACGCCTCGACCACCTGGACCTCCGACTTCGAGGCCGGGCAGGAGATCACGATCGTCCTCAAGAACGGCGAGGGCGGGTTCGTCGCCGACGAGCGAACCCTCGACGAGCTCGAGGGCGAGGGCCGCGTGGTCTTCCGGTATGCCGGTGACAACCCGAACGGCTCGTACCGCGGCATCGCGGGCATCAGCAACGAGCGCGGCAACATCGTGGGCCTCATGCCCCACCCCGAGCACTGCGTGGAGGAGGGCTACGGCCCCTCGACCGATGGGCTCCCCTTCTTCACTTCTGTTCTGCGACAGGTGGTTTCAGCATGACGGCCCAGGTCGACCGTCCGACGCTCGACACGGTCTCCCACGCGGCGACGACCCCCGACACCGAGCAGCCGTGGAGCGAGCTCGGGCTCAAGCCCGACGAGTACGCCGAGATCCGCGAGATCGTCGGCCGCCGCCCCACCAGCGCCGAGCTCGCGATGTACTCCGTCATGTGGAGCGAGCACTGCTCGTACAAGTCGTCCAAGGTGCACTTCTCCCTCTGGGGCGAGAACACCACCGACGAGATGCGCGAGAAGCTCCTCGTCGGCATCGGTGAGAACGCCGGGGTCGTCGACATCGGCGACGGCTGGGCGGTCACCTTCAAGGTCGAGTCGCACAACCACCCGTCCTACGTCGAGCCGTACCAGGGCGCCGCCACCGGCGTCGGCGGCATCATCCGCGACATCATGTCGATGGGCGCCCGGCCGATCGCGGTCATGGACCCGCTGCGCTTCGGCAACCTGCACCACCCCGACACCCAGCGCGTGCTCCCGGGCGTCGTCGCCGGTGTCGGTGGCTACGGCAACTGCATCGGCCTGCCCAACATCGGCGGCGAGGTCGTCTTCGACGACTGCTACCAGGGCAACCCGCTCGTCAACGCCCTGTGCGTCGGTGCCATGCGCATCGAGGACATCCACCTCGCCAAGGCCTCGGGCGTCGGCAACAAGGTGATCCTGTTCGGCGCCAGGACCGGTGGCGACGGCATCGGCGGCGTGTCGGTCCTCGCCTCGGAGACCTTCGACGAGGGTGGTCCCACCAAGCGTCCTGCGGTCCAGGTCGGCGACCCGTTCGCCGAGAAGGTGCTCATCGAGTGCTGTCTGGACCTGTATGCCGCGCACGTCGTGGACGGCATCCAGGACCTCGGCGGTGCGGGGCTGTCCTGCGCCACCAGCGAGCTCGCCTCCAACGGTGACGGGGGCATGCAGATCGAGCTCGACCGCGTGCCGCTGCGCGACGCCTCCCTGCGACCTGAGGAGATCCTCATGTCGGAGAGCCAGGAGCGCATGATGGCCGTCGTCGAGCCGGGCAAGCTCGACGAGTTCATGGCGATCACCGACCGGTGGGACGTCGAGGCGACCGTGCTCGGGGAGGTCACCGACGGCGACCACCTCGTCATCACCTGGCACGGCGAGGTCATCGTGGACGTGCCGCCGCGGTCGGTCGCCCACGAGGGCCCGACCTACCACCGGCCCCTGGCCCGTCCGGACTACCTCGACCAGCTCCAGGCGAACGGCACCGGCACGCTGGCCCGTCCCGTCGACGGCGAGGGCCTGAAGTCCGACCTGCTCACCCTGCTCGGGTCGCCGAACCTGTGCGACAAGTCGTGGATCACCGACCAGTACGACCGCTACGTCCTCGGCAACACCGCGCTCGCGATGCCCGACGACGCAGGGGTGGTGCGCGTCGACGAGGAGACCGGCCGCGGTGTGGCCATCTCGACCGACTGCAACAGCCGGTTCGCCAAGCTCGACCCCTACACCGGGGCCCAGCTCGCACTCGCCGAGTCCTACCGCAACGTCGCGACCGCCGGCGCCGTCCCGCTCGCCGTCACCGACTGCCTCAACTTCGGTTCCCCGGAGGACCCGGGCGTCATGTGGCAGTTCCGTGAGTCGGTCAAGGGCATCGCCGAGGGCTGCAAGACCCTCGGCATCCCGGTGACCGGCGGCAACGTCAGCTTCTACAACCAGACCGGTGACACGGCCATCCACCCCACGCCCGTCATCGGTGTCCTCGGGGTCATGGACGACGTCTCCCGCCGCACCCCGTCGGGCTGGAAGGCCCCCGGCCAGGTGATCTACCTGCTCGGCTCGACCCGTGACGAGCTCGCGGGCGGCGAGTGGGCGCACGTGGTCCACGGCCACCTCGGCGGGCTGCCGCCGAAGGTCGACCTCGGGGCCGAGCAGCTGCTCGGCGACATCCTCGTCAACGCGAGCCGGGACGGTCTCGTCGACGCCGCGCACGACCTCTCCGACGGTGGCCTCGCCATCGCCCTGGCCGAGGCGACCATGCGGTACGGCGTCGGCGCGCGGATCTGGCTCGACGAGGTCTGCGAGCGCGACGGCATCGACGTGTTCACGGCTCTCTTCAGCGAGTCGACCGCCCGGGTGGTCGTGAGCGTGCCGCGCTCGGAGGAGGTCCGCTTCACCGACATGTGCACCGCCCGCGGCCAGGTCCACGCGCGCATCGGTGTGGTCGACGACGAGACCGACGGGCTGGACGTGCAAGGTCACTTCACGGTGGGTCTGTCCGCCATGACGCAGGCCCACACGCGTACGCTGCGAGAGGTCTTCGCCGGCTGATTCGTCCGGTTTCCGGGTCGACGACGATGTCGACGGGTCCCACTGAGGAGTGTCGTGAGTTCAGGGCAGGACCTCGCCAGGCGCGAGGCGATCGAGGAGTACGAGGTCGTCGGACGCCCGGCGGAACCCGACCTCCAGCGCCTCGTCGAGCTGGCCGCTGCCGTGTGTGACGTCCCGACGGCCGTCATCAACATCATCGACGACCGTCAGCAGCACCAGATCGCAGCGATCGGGCTGTCTGCTGCGGTCTGCTCCCGCGAGGACTCGATGTGCGCCCGGGTCCTGCACGACCCCCAGCTCGTGGCGGTGCCCGACGCGAGCCTCGACGAGCGCTTCGCGGACAACCCGTTCGTCACGGGCGTCATCGCGAACGTCCGCTTCTACGCCTCCAGCCCGCTCGTCACGCCGGCGGGCGTGCCGATCGGCACCCTGTGCGTCTTCGACGACGTGCCTCGCCGCTTGTCCGTGGCAGCGGGCAAGGCCCTGGGGGTGCTGGCCGAGCAGGTGGTCGACGTCCTGGAGCTGCGCCGCCTCACCCGTGAGCTGGCGCGCTCCAACGAGCAGCTGACGCAGTTCGCCGGGCAGGTCAGCCACGACCTGCGGAACCCGCTCGCGGCGCTGACCGGTTTCCTCGAGCTGGCCGCCGACAGCCCGGAGCTCGCTGACGCCCCTGACGCGGCCGAGCTGCTGGCGCGGGCCGAGTCGTCCGCAGCGCGGATGACCGCGATGATCGGCGACCTGCTCGACTTCGCCCGCATCGGTGGCGGTGGGCGCAAGGGCATCGTCGACCTCCAGGGCGAGGCCGACGCCGTGCTCGAGGACCTGTCCGCCCAGATCGCCGACGCCGGGGCCGATGTCCGCGTGGAGGGCCTGCCCAAGGTGTCCGGCGATGCCACGCTGCTTCGCGCCCTGCTCCAGAACCTCGTCGCCAACGCCGTGAAGTTCAGTGCCGCAGCCGGTACCGGGCAGCCCGTGGTCCGCGTCGGCGCCGAACGCATCACCGGCGGCTGGCGGGTGACCGTGGACGACAACGGTCCCGGGGTGCCCGAGCAGGACCGCGACCGCGTCTTCGAGCTGCTCGCCCGGGGGGACGACAAGCAGGACGTCGAAGGACTGGGCATCGGCCTGAGCACGTGCCGCCGCATCGTGCAGTCGCACGGCGGCCGCATCGGCATCGTCGACTCCGAGCTCGGCGGCGCCAGCGTCTGGGTGTCCTTCCCGGATCGGCCGCAGTCACAGGGCAGCGGGTAGGACGAGAACGGCCACGGGGACCGGGGACCGAGGGGGCGACCGGCCGGCAGCTGACGAGAGGGGGACGTGGGTGTGGGAATCCCTGGGGGAAGCGAGATGAGCAAGGTCCAGGACCTCGCACGCCGCGAGGCGATCGAGGAGTACGACGTCGTCGGCGCTCCGGCCGAACCGGATCTCGAACGGCTCGTCGAGCTGGCGGCAGCGATGTGCGACGTCCCTACCGCGGTCATCAACATCATCGACGACCGCCACCAGCACCAGATCGCAGCGGTGGGCCTGCTCGCTGCGGTGTGCTCGCGTGAGGAGTCGATGTGCGCCCAGGTCCTCAGCGACCCGGTGCAGGTGGCCGTCCCGGACGCCCGGGTCGACGAACGCTTCAAGGCCAACCCGTTCGTCACCGGTGAGATCGCCAACGTCCGCTTCTACGCCTCGAGCCCGCTCGTCACGCCGGCCGGGGTGCCGATCGGGACCCTGTGCGTCTTCGACGACGTCCCGCGCAACCTGTCAGTCGCAGGTGGGCGGGCGCTCGGAGCCCTGGCCGACCAGGCCGTCGACCTCCTCGAGCTGCGGCTCGTGTCCCGTGAGCTGGCGCGCTCCAACGACCACCTGCTCAAGTTCGCCGGACAGGTCTGCCACGACCTTCGCAACCCTCTCGCCGCCCTCACGTGGTTCATCGAGCTCGCGGCGGGCAGTCCCGAGCTGATCGACTCCCCGAACGCTGCCCAGCTGCTGGCCCGGGCCGAGTCCTCGGCGGCAGGGATGGGCGCCATGATCGCCGAGCTGCTGGACGTGGCCCGGTCCTCTGGTGCCGACGCCGGGCCGGCGGACGGCCGCAGACCGGACCGACGCTGACCCGACACAGCGAGCGGCCCGGTCACGCTTCCCCCTGCGTGGCCGGGCCGTTCGTCCCCTGTGGTGTCCCCTGTCGTGAACCATAGGCCTGCCCACCGACAGGCGTACATGGGTAGAAGTACCCATTCCCTGGAGCCGCCGCCGGCAGGTCGCGAGCGACCCGCGCCGGCCGGTCGCGTCGGACCGCCGCGTCCGGCCGCCCCCTGCTCGCTGCCTACGATGGAGGTATGCCGCCGCGCCGCCGAGTCCCTGTCGCCGCCGGACGCTCGGCGGTGCAACGCTGGCAGGCAGAGGGTGCGGACCTCGCCCGCGCGGACCTCGCCACCGCGGTGCGCTACGCGCTCGAGGAACTCGCGACGGTCGCGCCCGGTCGCAGCGTCGAGGTGCGCGTGCCACCGTTCGGCGCGGTCCAGTGCGTGTCCGGCACGACCCACACGCGCGGCACCCCGCCCAACGTGGTCGAGACCGACGCGCAGACGTGGTTGCAGGTCGCCACGGGCTCCCTGAGCTGGGACGGTGCGTGGGAGGCGGGCAGCCTCCGGGTCAGCGGCCACCGGGCCGACCTCACGGCATACCTCCCCCTGGTCTGACCCCACCACCTGCGCGACCTGCCCACGTCCCGGACCTCGGCGCAGCACGGGCGGGCAGCGTGCGGGCGCGGATCACTCGCCGAGCAGGCGGAACCCGATCTGCTCGCGCACGGCGTCCATGGCGTCCATGACCCGCAGCGTCTCGGCCCACGGCAGGAGCGGCGACTCGAGCAGCCGGGCGTCGACGCAGGCAGCCACCTCGACGATCTCGTGGTGCAGGCCGTGCTCGCGGTCGCTGGGTTCGAGGACGTCGAGCACCTCGTCGTGGGGCGACAGCAGGGTCATGGTCGACTGGCCGTAGAAGGCGCCGGTGAACTCCAGACGCGCCCGGGTCCCGGAGATGGACGCGGTCGTGGGGGTGCTCGAGACCATGCTGGCGCTGAGCAGCCCGAGGGCCCCGGCGGCGTTCTGCACCGTGACCACCTCCTGGGCGTCCACGCCCTCGGTGGTGAGGAGCCCGGTCGCGGACAGCGAGTCGAACTCGCCGAGCACCATGGAGGCGAACGAGATCGGGTAGACGCAGAGGTCGAGGAGGGCACCCCCGGCGAGGGCCGGGTCGCTGAGCCGTTGGGGTCCGTCGGGATAGAGCTTCTGACCGTGGTCGGCGGCGACCACCTGCACCTCACCGAGCAGCCCCTGCTCGAGGACCTGGCGGACGACGTCCATGTGGGGGAGGAACCGCGTCCACATCGCCTCCATGGCGAACAGCCCGGCGCGCTCCGCCGTGTCGAACACGGCGCGCGCCTCGGCACCGGTGCGCGTGAACGCCTTCTCGACCAGGACGGGCTTGCCCGCCTCCAGGGCGAGCTGGGCGTGGGCCAGGTGTTCGGAGTGCGGCGACGCGACGTACACGGCGTCGACGTGCGGGTCCGCGACCAGCTCCTCGTAGGAGCCGTAGGCGACCTCGACGTCGAACTCCCGCTGGTACTCCTGCGCCCGGTCGAGGCTGCGCGAGGCCACCGCCCGGAGCTCCTGGCCCGTCCGTGCGCGCAGTGCCCGCCCGAACGTGCGGGCGATGCCGCCCGGGGCGATCACGCCCCAGCGCAGCACCGGTGCGGAGCGGGGGTCGGGGACGCGCGGGGCGGGCAGCCTGAGGGCGGAGGTCATGGACTCCATCCTGCCGCGTCGACCCCGGTATGGCGCGGGGCAGCCGCCCGTCGGCCCGTGCGCCTCAGCGCACGCGCCAGCCCTCGACGCGGGGTGGCTCGGGGGAGGCCTCGGCGTCCTCGTCGGTGAACGGCTGCGCCGACCCGAGGGTCCTGGCCAGCGACGGACCGTGCAGCAAGGTGGCCGAGAAGGCCGTCATGGCGACCCTGCGGGCCAGGGCCGTCAGGGGCAGGGGCTGGGCGCTCGCGACGAGGACGGTGTTGCCGAAGCGTCGACCCTTGCGGACCTCGGAGGTCGCGATCGCCGCCGTGTGCGGCAGGACGGTGGCGATCGTGGCGTGCAGGCGGGCGAGGTGGCGACGACTGGGCTCGTCGGCGGTGTTCATCGCGAGGAGACCGCCCGCCCCGAGCACCCGGGCGACGTCGGTGAACCACTCGGTCGAGGTGAGCTCGGCAGGGACGCGGCCGGCGGCATACGCGTCGACGGCCACCAGCTCCGCACTGCGGTCGGCGAGCTGGCGCAGCCCGCTGCGACCGTCCACCGGGCGCACCCGGATCCGGTGACCACGCGGCAGCGGCAGCGTCTGGCGCACGGCGCTGGTCACGTCCTGCGCAGGCTCGAGGACGATCTGCGGCGACCCGGGTCGGGTGTGGGCGACGTAGCGGGGGAGGGTCAGGCCGGCCCCACCCACATGGGTGGCGGCCACGGGTCCCTCCGGCAGCACGTCGACCACGGCCGCGAGGAACTGGACGTACTCGAAGACGAGGAGGCGGGGGTCGCCGAGCTGGACGTAGGACTGCGGGTGCCCGTCGATCATGACGACCGTGCCGCCGGTGCCGTCGTCGACGAACTCGACCGGCGAGGTGCCGGCCTCGTCGGCGGGGTCGGCGCGGGTGTCGGCGCGGCTGTCGGGCGTGCGCCTCGACCCACGGTCGCGGCCCATCGTCAGGGGCGCAGCAGCGACTTGATCGCGCGGCGCTCGTCCATCGCGGCATACGCCTCGGCGACCTCGCTGAGCGGCAGCTCGAGGTCGAACACGGCGCCCGGGTTGATCGTGCCGGCGAGGACGTCGTCGCGCAGCTGCGGCAGGTACTGGCGCGCGGGGGCGATGCCTCCCGCGATCCCGACGTTGCGCACGAACATGTCGCGCACCGGGTACTCGATGCCGTGCGGCACACCGACGTACCCGACGGTGGCGCCGGGCCGCGCGACGGCGATGGCCGTGTGCATGGACTCGTTGGTGCCGACGCACTCGAGCACGGCGTCCGCACCGACGCCGTCGGTGAGCTCCTTGACCGCGGCGACGGCCTCGTCGCCGCGCACCTCGACGACGTCGGTGGCCCCGAAGTCGCGGGCGACCGCCTGGCGCGAGGCGCGCCGTGAGAGCGCGATGATGCGCTCGGCCCCCATGCGGGCGGCAGCGAGGACCCCGCTGAGACCGACCGCCCCGTCGCCCACGACGACGACGGTGTCGCCCTCGGAGACCTTGGCGGCGACACCCGCGTGCCAGCCCGTGCCCATGACGTCGGACAGGGTGAGCAGCGACGGGACGAGCGAGTCGTCCGGGACCTCACGGGTGGACACGAGCGTGCCGTCGGCCAGCGGGACGCGGACGTACTCGCCCTGACCGCCGTCGGCCAGCACACCGTCCCGGTCGTTGCCGCCCCAGAACCCGCCGTGCGAGCACCGCGACTGGATGCCGACCCGGCAGTGCGGACAGGTGTTGTCGGAGTACATGAACGGTGCGATGACGAAGTCGCCCGGGCGCAGGCTGCGCACCTCGGCGCCGACCTCCTCGACGATGCCGACGAACTCGTGCCCGATGCGGGTCGGCTCGGTCACGTCGTTGATGCCGCGGTAGGGCCACAGGTCGCTGCCGCAGACGCACGAGGCGGTGACCCGAACGAGGGCGTCGGTGGGGGCGACGAGGACGGGGTCGGGGACCTCGTCGAGACGGATGTCGCCGGGCGCGTGGAGGATCGTGGCCTTCATGGACCCAGCCTCCCACGGGGCGTGCGGAGGGACGCTACGTGGTTCCACGGATGCCGTGCGGGCACTCCCTCGGGCATGGTGGTCAGGTCTGCGTGCGTTCCGACCCGGAGGAGAGCCATGGCCGTGTTGAGCAGTCGAGGTGGCCGCCGCGGCTGGCTCGTCGCCGGTGCCGTCCTCGTCTGCCTGGGCTCGACCGGTTGCAGCCGTGCGACCGATGCCCCGGGCAAGGCGTCGTCGTCTTCGTCCTCCGTCACGGCCTCGGCCCCCTCGACGAAGGGCTGGCCCCCGGTCAGCGACCTCGTCGGGGCCGGAGGGACGGCACTCAGCGTCCAGGACGCCGACTGGCTGCAGGTCGTCGAGGGACACCTGTGGACGGCCGTGAGCAGACCCGAGGGCGGGGTGGTCCAGCAGCTCGACGACCGCGGACGTCCGCGGACGTCCATCGCCAACGCAGGTGCCGAGACGTGCACGGCGATGGACTCCGGCTTCCGTTCCCTCTGGGCAGCGGCCTGCGACCCGACGTCGGCGTCGGTCCTGCGCATCGATCCGTCGACCGGCGGGGTGCAGGCACGCGTCACCTTGACAGGGCTGCAGGTCCTCGAGGAGGGTTCTGTCGCCAGCGGGGAGGGGGCGGTGTGGGTGGTCACCGCCCCGCCGCAGCACCAGCTCGTCAGGATCGACCCGAAGAGCAACAAGGTCGTCTCGCGGACAGCCATTCCCGACGGCGTGGTGGCGGCACGGGCAGGGCTGGGTGGGCTGTGGCTCACCGACCCGATCAGGGGCGAGCTGCTCCGCCTCGATCCGCGCACCCAGAAGGTCGTGGCGACGGTGGCGACAGGGCAGGGGGCCCGGTTCTTCGCGGTCGGAGCGGGGGCGGTGTGGGTGCAGAACAACATCGACGGGACGGTCTCGCGGATCGACCCGTCCACCAACGCCGTCGTGGCGACGGTGAAGGTGGACGGCGGGGCGGTCGACGGTGGCGACCTGGCCGTGGGGGGCGGGTTCGTCTGGGCCCGGGTGTCGGACGCCCTGGTCGCCAAGATCGACCCGGCGACGAACGAGGTGGTCGCGCGGTACGGACCTGCCGGCGGCAGCGGGAGCGTCGCCGCCGACGACTCGGCCGTGTGGATCTCGGCCCACGACCTCGACGTCGTCTACCGGCTGCCGCTGGGGTGACCGTGGGCACGGGTGGGACGGGCCGCGTCCTGTCGCGCGGCATACCCTCCCTGCATGCGCCTTGGCATCACGATCCTTCCCGAGCACCGCTGGTCCGTCGCCGAGCCGTTGTGGCGCCGGGCCGAGGAGTACGGCTTCGACCATGCCTGGACCTACGACCACCTCGTCTGGGCCGGCCTGCCGAACTCCGCGTGGTTCGGGGCGCTGCCGACCCTGACCGCAGCCGCCACGGTGACCTCGACGATGCGGCTCGGCACCTTCGTCAGCTCACCGAACTACCGGCACCCGTACACGTTCCTGCGCGACCTGCTGGCCGTCGACGACATCTCAGGGGGTCGCCTGATCTGCGGCCTCGGCACCGGTGGCGACCTCGACTCGCGGATCCTCGGCGAGGAACGGCCCCTCAAGGAGCGGGTGCAGAGGTTCCACGAGTTCGTGGAGGTGCTCGACCGGCTGTCCCGCGAGGACCACGTGTCGCACGACGGGGCTCACTTCACGACGGTCGACGCGCGCACCCTGCCGGGTTTCGTGCAACGACCACGGGTGCCGTTCCTCGTCGCGGCGAACGGACCGCGGTCGCTGCGGCTCGCGGCCCGGCTCGGGCAGGGCTGGGTCACCTACGGCCGGGGTGGCGACACCCTGGAGGAGTGGTGGTCGGGGGTGGCCGAGCTGAGCGAGCTGCTCGACGAGGCCGAGTCGACCGCTGGGCGTGAGCGACCGATCGACCGCTACCTGTCGCTCGACGGCTCGCCGAGGTTCTCGCTCGAGAGCCCCGAGCTCTTCGAGGAGCTGGTGGGTCGGGCCGCGGAGCTCGGCTTCACGGACGTGGTGACGCACTGGCCCCGGACGAGCGCGCCGTACGCGGGGTCCGAGGCCGTGCTGGAGCAGGTGGCCGGGCGTCTCGACGCCCTGCGCCGACTCAGCTGAAGGCGAAGAGCGCCAGGGGCGCGGTCGTCGGCGACTTCGAGCCACCCGCCGGCTCGAGGGTGATCCCGGCAGCCAAGGCGCTCCTGGCGTCGCCGTCGAGCATGACGGCCACGGTCGGTGCGCTGCCGTGCGGCATGACTCCGGCGCTGACCATGCCCTGGTTGGGCTGGTTGAACCAGACCTGGAAGTCCTTGCCGTCGGGCGCCGCCGGCATGTTGTCGGCGATGATCACGGCCTTGCCCAGCGACGGGCTGCGGACGATGGTCACCTTGGCGCCGTCAACGGTCTGGACCACGCGCTGCGCGTCCTTGGCCTCGAGGACCTGCTCGGAGGCGGAGATCTGCTGGTTCCCCGTGCCGTTGTCCCACGGGCTCCACGCGATGCCACCGGCGACCAGCGCCACTGCGGCGGCTGCGCCGACGAGCCACTCGGCGACGGGGCGGCGACGACGCATCGGCACGACGTTCGACGGCAGGGCAGCCGGACCGACGCCGGGTGCCGGCTCGGTCTCGCCGTCGTCGGTGACGACCGGGATGCGGGCGACAGGGGTGCCGGTCGGGCCGGCGGTGCTGGTGGTCAGGGAGTGCTGGGCGTCCCCGGGCTGCTCGAGCGGAGGCAGCGGGCGCACCGTGCGGATGCCGGCCAGGACCGCATCACGCAGGGCGGCCGGGGGAGCGACCTCGCTGACGAGCGACAGGCTGGCAGCAGCGGCGCGAAGGCTCGTCACCTCGTCCATGCACTCGGGGCACTCGGAGAGGTGGAGCTCGAACGCTGCGCGCTCATGCTCGTCGATGGCATCGACGGCGTAGGCACCGACCAGGCTGTGGACGTCGGCACTCATTGCTGCACCCCCAGGGTGTCTCTCAGACGGATGAGTCCGTCACGTATTCGGGTCTTCGCCGTTCCCAGGGGAACGCCGAGGAGGGAAGCGACCTCGGTATGGGTGTAGCCACCGAAGTAGGCGAGCTCGACCGCCTTGCGCTGGGTCTCCGTCAAGGAGTCCATCGCGTTGCGCACGCGCTGGGCGTCCAGCCGACGTTCCACCGTCTCGACCGTCTGGTCGAAGGACCGCTCCTGGTTCCGGGAACCGTAGCTGTCCTCGCGGTTGGTGGACGCCTGCGCGGACCGCACCCGGTCGACCGCCTTGCGGTGGGCGATGGTGAGCATCCAGCTCACCGGGGTCCCACGCTCGGGGTCGAACCGGGCGCTGGTGCGCCAGATGTCGAGCAAGGCTTCCTGGGCGACCTCTTCGGACTGCGCCGGATCCCGTACGACGCGCAGCACCAACCCGTAGATCCGGGAGGACACCGCGTCATACAGCTTGGCGAACGCGGACTCGTCCCCGAGGGAACACATCCGCAGCAGCTCGCTGAGGTCCGGTGCCACGGCAGGACCTCCCCAAGTCGGGTTGGGACCTGAGGAAGTCGCTGCCATGGACACCATCATCGCTGATCCGGGCTTACTTGGGGAGCAGGACGCCGTCGATGATGTAGACGGTGGCGTTGGCGGTCTGCACGTTGCCGCAGACCACGTTGGCCGTACCGACCTTGAAGGACTCGCCGGAACCCTCGACGGTGATGGTGCCGCCACCCAGGGTCTTGTGCTCGCCGGCCAGGGTCTCCGGGGTCAGGCGACCCTCGACGACGTGGTTGGTGAGGACCTTGGTGAGCAGACCCTTCGGGTCCTTCATCGCGGCGTCCATCGTGGCCTTCGGGACGGCCTTGAACGCGTCGTTGCTCGGGGCGAAGACGGTGATGTCCTTGGCCGAGTTCAGGGTCTCGCCCAGGCCGGCCTCGCCGACGGCGGTGACCAGGGTGGACAGCGCGGGGTTGTTGCTCGCGGCGGTGGCGACCGGGTCGGTGGCCATGCCGGAGAACGAGCCCTTGCCGCTCGTGGGAACGGCGGCGCAACCGGAGCCGAACGGCTTGGCGGCCATGTCGTCGGTGGTGCTGGAGGACGAGGAGCTCGAGCTGCTCGACATCGGGGACGAGGAGGAGGACGTGGAGGCCGCGTCGGAACCGGAGTTCCCACAGGCGGCGAGGCTCAGGGGAAGGGCGAGGCCGAGGACGGCGATGGTGCTGCGGCGTGCGAGTCGCATGATGTGGCTCCTTGTTTCAGTGACGTTCTGACATCTGGCATTCGGCCCTGCTCAGGAGGCGGATTGGACTCTGGTGAAAGTTTTTTTTCGAGTCCTTGCCCCGGCGGTCCCTCGAAACCGTTGCGGGACAACGCCAAAGCCCCTGCCGAGCCAGGGCGGCTCAGCAGGGGCCTCGGTGCCGCATCACTTCGAAGTGTTGCGGCTGTTGATGATTCGTCAGGAGACGAGCACGACGATCGAGTGGTAGCCGGACGCTCCACCGGGGAACGGGTCGGCCTTCTCCTGGGTCTGGACCGTGCCGGTGCCGTCGGTGGCGCGCACCGTCAGGTCGTGGCGACCGCTCTTGGCATCCCACTCCCAGAACCACTGGCGCCAGTAGTCCGTGCCGCCGTCCGGTCCGAGGGTGGCCTTCTGCCACGGGCCGTCGTCCACGCGGACCTCGACCTTCTCGATGCCGCGGCCCTGGGCCCACGCGACCCCGCCGACAGCCATCTTCCCGGGCTTGTAGGTCGCGAGGCCTCGGGGCGTGTCGATGCGAGCCTGCGTCTTGACCTTCCCGTCGATGAGCCAGTCGCGCTCGGTCCAGTAGGCCTTGTCCTTGGCGTACGTCGTCGCGGTGAGCTTGGTGACCCACTTGGTGGCGCCGACGAACCCGTAGAGGCCCGGCGTGACCATCCGCGCGGGGAACCCGTGCTTGGGCGGGAGCGGCTCGCCGTTCATCGCCACGGCGATGATGGCGTCGCGGTCGTCGGTGAGGGCCTCGATCGGGGTCGAGATCGTCATGCCGTCGGTCGACTCGCTCAGGATCTGGTCGACGTTCGCCTTCACCCCGGCGCGCTCGAGGAGGTCCTTGATGCGGACGCCCTGCCACAGGGTCGAGGAGATGTAGGGGCCGCCGACCTCGTTGCTGACGCAGTTGAGGGTGATGTACTTCTCGATCATCGGCATCTTGAGCAGCTCGTCGAAGGTGATCGAGTAGGGCTTGTCCACGTCCCCGCCGATCTCGAGCTTCCAGCTCTTCACGTCGATGCGCGGGATGACCAGGGCCGTGTCGACGCGGTAGAAGTCCTTGATCGGGGTGCTGAAGGCGCTGATGCCCTTGACCTTGGTCTCCAGCCCGGCCGGCAGGGCCGGCGCGGTGTTCTGCGGGGTGGGCAGGGACACCGAGGACGGCAGCGTGGGCGGAACGGCCAGCTTCTGGCCGAGCGTGCCGACGGCGGCTGCACCGACCGTGGCGCCGGCCGCACCGATGAGGAAGTTGCGTCGCCCGGTCGTCGAGGCGACCCCCGGGGCCTGCGCGGAGTGGTCGAGCGGGGACTCGTGAACGGCCGCCTCGGTGGCGCCGGTGTTCAGCAGGCGCAGGAGCCCGAACAGGACCCCGACGCCGACGACCGCCGCGGCGAACGCGGGCAGGATGTCGACCGGCGAGGCGGTGGGTCGCAGCATCGCGGCCAGTCCGGCCAGGCCGGCGAGCAGCACGACGAGGACGCCGGCTGCACTCGGCCGCTTGCGGGCCAGCAGGCCGATGCCGAGGGCCGCGAGGGCCGTGACGAGGGCGACGCTGGAGAGCAGGACGGGCTTGTCGTTGGTGCCGAAGTGCTGGATCGCCCATTCCTTGACCGGGGTCGGGGTGGCGTCGATGACCGTCGAACCCACGGACAGCACCGGCGAGGCCGCCGGGTTGACCAGGGCTGCGACGAGGTGACCCACGGCCATACCGGTGAGGGCCGCGAGCAGGCCGCTGACGGCATACCTGAGGCGTTGGCTCTTCGAAGTGGGTTCCATGACCTCCATTCGTACCCGCCGGGGGCAACGGATGGGTAGGGGGTGGCGTCGATCAGGGCCCGGCAAGGCCTCGGGGAGGGGGAGGTAGCGTGGACCCGTGCCTCCCACCCGTCGCTACCCGAACTTCGTCGCCTTCATCTCGACCGGGGCGATCCTCGGTTTCATCGTCGGTTCGGTGTTCGCCTACTACGGCGGCAGCAACACCACGGAGTTCGGCCGTTCCTACAGCGAGTCGTCGTCGGTGCTGTTCCTCGGGGTCCTCGGCGCCTGCGTGTTCGGGCTCCTGGCCGCGGTGGTGGCCGTGCTTCTGGAACGCCGCGACTGACGCCGTTCCCCCTGTGGGAGACTGAGCCACGTGGCACGTGGCGACGGACAGCTGACGCACGACCTCCTTCCGAACGAGAAGGGCCCGCAGGACGCCTGCGGGGTCTTTGGCGTCTGGGCTCCCGGGGAGGAGGTCGCCAAGCTCACCTACTACGGCCTCTACGCCCTGCAGCACCGCGGGCAGGAGTCGGCCGGCATCGCGACCTCCGACGGGCGCAGCATCCTCGTCTACAAGGACATGGGCCTGGTGTCCCAGGTGTTCGACGAGCGGTCGCTCGCCTCCCTGCGCGGACACCTCGCCGTCGGCCACTGCCGCTACTCCACGACCGGCGGCTCCACGTGGGAGAACGCCCAGCCCACCCTCGGCGGCCACGCCGAGTCGACGGTGGCCCTGGCCCACAACGGCAACCTCATCAACTCCGCCGAGCTGCGCGAGCTGGTCGCTTCCCGCGCCGAGGAGGGGTTCGCCCACGGCGGCGGCGAGCTCGTCCGGGGCAACACGACCGACACCGCCCTGGTCACCGCACTGCTCGCTGACGACCCCGACCGTTCGCTCGAGGCGGCGGCGATGGACATCCTGCCCAAGCTGCAGGGCGCCTTCTGCTTCGTGTTCATGGACGAGCACACCCTGTATGCCGCGCGCGACCCGCAGGGGATCCGTCCCCTGGTCCTGGGCCGCCTGGACCGTGGCTGGGTCGTCGCCTCCGAGACCGCCGCCCTCGACATCGTCGGCGCCTCGCTCATCCGCGAGGTCGAGCCCGGTGAGCTCATCGCCATCGACGAGGACGGCCTGCGCTCACAGCGGTTCGCCGAGACCGCGCGCAAGGGCTGCGTCTTCGAGTACGTCTACCTCGCCCGCCCCGACACGACGATCAACGGGCGCGGCGTCCACGAGTCCCGCGTCGAGATGGGTCGCACCCTGGCCCGTGAGCACCCCGTCGAGGCCGACCTGGTCATGCCGACGCCGGAGTCGGGAACACCTGCGGCCATCGGCTACGCCCAGGAGTCGGGCATCCCCTACGGCCAGGGCCTGGTGAAGAACTCCTACGTGGGGCGCACCTTCATCGCCCCGTCGCAGACGATCCGCCAGCTCGGCATCCGGCTCAAGCTCAACCCGCTGCGCGAGGTCATCAAGGGCAAGCGCCTCGTCGTCGTCGACGACTCGATCGTCCGCGGCAACACCCAGCGGGCCCTCGTGCGGATGCTGCGTGAGGCCGGGGCGGCCGAGGTGCACGTGCGGATCTCGAGCCCGCCGGTGCGCTGGCCCTGCTTCTACGGCATCGACTTCGCCACTCGGGCGGAGCTCATCGCGACCGGCATCGGCGTCGAGGAGGTCTGCACCTCGATCGGCGCCGACTCCCTCGGCTACATCAGCGAGGAAGGCATGATCGCGGCGACCGAGCAGCCGGCCGACCAGCTGTGCACCGCGTGCTTCTCCGGCAAGTACCCGCTCGAGCTCCCCGACTCCAGCCGGCTGGGCAAGAACCTGTTCGAGACCCTGCCCCTCGACGTCGACGGGGTGACCCTGGGTGTCGGCGGCGGCGCCGCGGACGCCCTCACCCGCCCCTAGGACTCCCCCGGTTCGAGGTATTCGCCTACCGGGATCTGGTGGCTGAATACCTCGAACGAGGCAGGTGGCCGACGCTCAGCCGAGCGTGGGCGGTGACCACTTGGTCCATGAAGCGCCGTTCCTCGAGTCGCAGCCCGACGAGGTTCATGCGCAGGACGGTGTGATCGGTCAGGGCGAGCTCGTTCTGGCGGAGGTGGTCGTCAGTCACGGACAAGCCCATCTGGTGGCCGGCGCCATCGATCTCCACGGCGAGACCGATGTCCTCCCACGCCACGTCGAGGTACACCCGTCCGCGCACGCCGTGGCGCAGGACCTGGCGGCTCGGCTCCGGCAGGCCACGGTTCCGGCAGAGTCGGGCGAAGTCGAGCTCCCCGAGCGACTCTGCGCCGAGGGCGATGTCGCGTGCCAGCATCGGGATGAGCCGCCTGCGCGTGCGCCCGCGGGTCGTGTGGGCTGCCTCGAGCAGCTGGGCACCGGTGCAGAGGCGCTGTTGCACGGGCATCACCAGGAGGAGCGCCGCCTGGCGGTCGCTGGTGGCCCATCGGGCAGCTCGCACCGCGGCCAGCGCCGGGCGGGTTCTCGGCACCCCCGGCGTCATCACCTCGTCCTCGACTCTCCGGGCCAGCTTGTGCACGCGCACGCCTACGACGGGTTGGACTGCCGCGGTGTGCTTGACCGACACATGGACCATCGCGTCCTCGAACCCGGTGAGGCCGGCCGCCTGCAGGGCGCTCACCCCGTCGAGGGCAGCGATCCCGACGCCCACCTCCCACACCGCCCGTCGTCGCCAGCCGCCGGGACCCAGCGGGCCGGTGTGCAGGGCGACGGTCTGCCTGCCGTGTAGGCGCCAGCGTCCGGCAGACACCTCCCGACGGATCATGCGGTCGTCGATGCCGATCCCTGCCAGCAGGTCTCGGGACAGGACGCCATCGACGGCGTCGGGCAGCTGGGCGGCAGCACTCCTCCGCCAGCCGGTCGTCCGTGGGGTCAGGACGTCTGCCGTGGTCATGCGACGACGCTGTCCCGTGAAGCCCGTGCGGAGTGGCCTGCACCGACGAGCTGTGGAGGCCACGGCACCGCCTGACCCGCCTGTGGACGGGCGCCCTCCATCCGTTCGAGGTATTCGGCTACCGCATCCCGGTAGGCGAATACCTCGAACGGGGGGGAGTGGCGCGGGGGCTAGGCTGGCCGCGTGAGCGAACCGATCACCTATGCCTCCGCCGGCGTCGACGTCGAGGCCGGTGACAAGGCCGTCGAGCTGATGAAGGCCTCGGTCCGTCGGGCCACCCGCCCCGAGGTGCTGGGCGGCCTGGGCGGGTTCGCGGGCATGTTCGACGCCAGCGCGATCGCGCGGATGACCCGCCCAGTCCTCGCCACGAGCACCGACGGCGTGGGCACCAAGGTCGCCATCGCCCAGGCGCTGGACCGCCACGACACCATCGGGTTCGACCTGGTCGGCATGGTCGTCGACGACATCGTGGTCTGTGGCGCGGAGCCGCTGTTCATGACCGACTACATCGCCACGGGACGCGTGGTCCCCGAGCGCATCGCAGCCATCGTCTCCGGCATCGCCGCAGCGTGCGAGCAGGCCCGGGTCGCCCTCGTGGGCGGCGAGACCGCGGAGCACCCCGGACTGCTCGAGCCCGACGAGTACGACGTGGCAGGTGCCGCGACCGGGGTCGTCGAGCATGCCGACGTGCTGGGTCCCGACCGGGTGCGTCCCGGCGACGTCGTGCTGGCCCTCGGCTCGAGCGGGCTGCACTCCAACGGGTACTCGTTGGTGCGCAAGGTGATCGGGGCGGCCGGTTGGCAGCTCGACCGTCACGTCGAGGAGTTCGGGCAGTCGCTGGGGGAGGAGCTGCTCACCCCGACCCGCGTCTACTCCGCCGACCTGCTCGACCTCATCCGCACGGACGGCGTGGACGTGCACGCCCTCTCGCACGTGACCGGTGGTGGGCTCGCCGCGAACCTCGCGCGCGTCCTGCCCCGCGACGTCTTCGCCAGGCTGGACCGCTCCACCTGGACCCCGCCCGCCGTCTTCTCGACCGTCGGCAGTCTCGGTGGCGTCCCCCGCGCCGACCTCGAACGCACCCTCAACATGGGGGTCGGTTTCGTCGCCATGCTCCCGGCCGACCAGGTCGACGCGGCGACCCGGGAGCTCGCCGCGCGCGGCATACCGGCGTGGGCCATCGGTGAGGTGAGCGACCTCGAGGGAGCTGCGATCGCCGACGGCGTCGAGGTCGTCCACGGGGCCAAGGGCGTCGACGGTGGTTCGGTGCAGGTCGTCGGGGACCACCCCTCGGCCTGACCGGCCTGACCGGCCTGACCGGCCTGACCGGCCTGATCGGCCTGATCGGCCTGATCGGCGTGATCGGCCTGGCCGACGCGACGGGGTGACCTCGGGCGATCCCGGGGCGAAACCCCTATACCGTGCTCCGGACTCCACCACCTGACGCAGGGCTGGGCCGCGTTCTGGTGGAGGGCGACCGCCGACGGCCTGCCTAGCCTCGAAGCGTGAGCCTCATGCACTTCCTGCGCAAGCAGCCCGAGGAGCCGGCGCCGGTCGAGCGCCACGAGCTGCGCCAGTACCGCTACCTGCTGCGGACGGCCCCACCCGAAGCCCTCGACGCCCTGCACCTCGACGCCCTGCTGGTCCTCGACCCGGCGGTCCGCGCGATCATCCTGCGGACGGCGCAGGAACGCCTCCAGACCGGGCGCGACCTCACCGTGGACGACATCCACCGCCTCGCCCGCCTCATGACCGTCGCGGAGATCCGCACCCCCGGGGTGCTGGTGTCGGGCCTGGTCGACATCGCGCACGAACGCCTCGCCCGTGCCGTGCTCCGGCAGGCAGCGCAGACCGACCTCCTCGACGGGTACGACACCTGGGACGGTATGGACCCCGACCTCGCCACCAGCGCACGGCGCCTGTCGCCGCCGCCGGAGCAGCTCCGTCGGGGTGCCTGACCCCGACCTCGCGAATGCCTGGCGCCCGGGACGACCACGGTCCTACCCTGGATCATGACGATCTTCGGTCGGGCCAAGGTGTCCGTGCAGCCGGCCGCCCACGCGGAGGACCCGGTCGAGCGGCAGTACCGGTACCTGTTGCGCACCGCCCCCACCGATGCCCTGGAGGAGGCGCACGTCGAGGCCCTCGAGGCGGTCACCGAGCAGGTGCGGGACGCTGTGCTCCGCACGGTCCAGGACGCCCTGGTCGCCGGGCAGCGGCTCACGACGGGTGACCGTCGCGCGATCGCGCGGCTGGTGACGGCCGGTGAGCGACGGGCGCCCGGGGTGTTCCTCGCCGCCTGCCCGGCCGGTCCGCGGCGCCGGCTGGCAGACGCCGTCGTGGCGTCCGAGGCAGTGTTCGGCCTGTTCACCGGGTATGCCGCGTGGGACGGCGCCGATCCGGAGCCCGCCGACCTCGGGGTGGACCACGGAGGAGCGCACCCGGTGGACCGGGGCGACCCTGCCGCCGAGGCCAAGGCGTTCGCCTACGGACACGCCGCTGCCGTCAGCACGTGGGGCACCAGCGGCGGCTAGCCGCAGGTCGCGAGGACCTCGTCCGTGGTCGCGAGGTGGACGAGCGGACCGTAGAGGGCCATGACGTCCAGCGCCTTGGTGTGGTTCTCGTCGGTCGAGCCCGCGCAGGCGTCGGTCACCACGGTGACCGACGCGCCGGCGTCAGCCGCGGCCAGGACGGTCGAGATCACGCAGCAGTCTGTCGCGACCCCGGCGACCACGAGGCGGGGGTGCTCGCCCACGGCGGGACGCAGCACCTCCCACTTGCCGAACGTCGGTGCCGTCACGACGCGCGCCGGCAGGTCGGCCACCTCGTCGGTCAGCGCGTACAGCGGGTCGTCATCACCGACGAGCGCCCACGGGAAGTCCTCGTAGTACGGCTTCCACGCACCGTCCGGGGCCGCCGGTGCCACGAACCGGGTGAGGACCGTGCGGTCCGGGTATGCCGCGGCGAGCCGGCGCGCGGAGCTCGCCGCGGCGGCATACCGGGGGGCGCACCAGGCGCTCGAGGGGTCGCCGAAGACGCGCTGGAGGTCGATCCCCACGAACCAGGTCGTCCCGCTCACGCGCGGGACCCCGTGCCCTCCTCCTGGCGGCGGACGGTCCCGCGGCGCAGCACCAGGGTCGCGACGAACGACAGGACCAGCGCGAGGAGCACGCCGAGGTTGGCGTACGGCCAGTTGCCCTCCCAGAACGCGCCGGCGGGGTCGTCGACGAACTTGCCGAGGCCGAGCGGCTCCAGCAGGTAGCCCTGCCAGTTGTTCCAGGAGGCGTCCTTGGCGAAGCTGTTGACGACCAGGCCCCAGCCGATCACGGACGTCACGACCATCGTGCCGATCGAGGCCCAGTCCCATGCGCCGTACCGGCCGGCCGGGTCGAACAGCGCCGCCTCGTCGTAGTCGCGCTTGCGCAGGACGATGTCGGCGATCATGATCCCGGCCCACGAGGCGAGCGGGACGCCCAGGGTGATGAGGAACGACTGGAACGGGTTGATGAAGCTGTCGGCGAAGAAGACGACGTAGATCGTGCCGACGGTGAGGATGACCCCGTCGACGAACGCGGCCCGCGGTCGCGAGATGCGCACGCCGAGGGACAGCAGCGTCAGGCCCGAGGAGTAGATGCCGAGGACGGCACCGCTGACCAGGGCCAGGATCGCTGCGAGCAGGAACGGCACGAGGAACCAGGTCGGCAGGATCGTGGCCAGGGTGCCCACCGGGTCGGACCCGATGCCCTCCAGCAGCTTCTTGTCGGAGCCGGCGAGGGCCAGCCCGAAGACGACGAGCAGCACGGGCGCGAGCGCGCCGCCGAAGGTGTTCCACCCGACGATGGAGGCGCCGGAGGCGTCGCGCCGCTGGTAGCGGGACCAGTCGGCGGCGATGTTGATCCAGCCCAGGCCGAAGCCGGTCATCACCAGGACGAGGGCGCCGACGACCTGCTGGGTGGAGCCCGAGGGGAGGTCGGAGACCGTGGACCAGTTGATGTGTCCCACCGTGAGCGCGATGTAGACGACGCTGACCGCACCGGTGATCCAGGTCAGCCAGGACTGCAGCCGCATGATGACGTGGTACCCGGCGACGGAGGCCGCCACGACCAGCGCCGCCGTCACGAGGCTCGCCACGATCTTGGTGGCGGTGCCGCCGCTCCACCCGAGCTGGGTGAAGATCGTGGCGGTCGCGAGGGTCGCGGTGATGACCAGGAAGGTCTCCCAGCCGATCGAGGTCAGCCACGACATGACGCCGGGGACCTTCTGGCCGGTCACGCCGAACGCGGCTCGCGAAAGCACCATCGTCGGTGCGGAGCCCCGCTTGCCGGCGATGGCGATCACGCCGCACAGGGCGAACGACACGACGACCCCGACGACCGTCACGACGAACGCCTGCCAGAACGAGATGCCGAACCCGAGGACGAATCCGGCGTACGACAGCCCGAACACCGAGACGTTGGCCGCGAACCACGGCCAGAAGAGGTCGGAGGGCCGGGCGGTGCGCTCGGCCTCGTCGATGATCTCGATGCCGGTGGTCTCGACCCCGAGACGGCGCGTCTGCTCGCGCGTGTCAGTGCTCATGGCGCGAGCGTAGGCCCTGACGGCCCCCACCACTCATGCGCCACGGCACGACGCCATGACGACGTGCCGTGGCGCGGCGGTGAGGACACACGGGCAGGGCCCGCGCATGAGGTGGTGTGGTCGGTCGAGCGTCCGGGTCAAGCTTGACCCGAGGCCCACTTCCCGTACTCGTCGTACTCGTCCTCGCTGACGGAGGTGTCGGACTTTCGGTCCGGCTCCGCGTAGGAGGACCCGTGCAGTTCTTGCTCAAGCGCACTCAGGTCGGTGTTGGGAGAGAAGTACTTCAGCTCCCGGGCAACCTTGGTCTGCTTGGCTTTGGCCCGGCCGCGCCCCATGGCGTGACCCCCTCATGCGTCTGGCGGGACGGCATCGCTGGGTCCGAGTCGTCGTGATGACGGCTCGACTCCGCGGAGCGGTCCCGGGAATCGTGTATTTGTCGTGGGGCCAACGCTACATGAGCGTGGCAAGTTTGGCGGCAGGACTCCCGGCTGACGGGACGAGATCAGCGTGCCGGCAGCCAGATCCCGCCGGCTGCCCCGGCCGCCATCCGCTCCTCGGCGATGTGGTCGGCGGCCGCTGCAGGCGTGATGTCGCGTGATGTCGCGGTCTCGAGGACCTCGAGGGTGTGGTCGAAGATCGCCGCGGCGCCCTTCTTCGCCCGCTCGAAGTCGAACCCGTGCAGCTCGTCGCTGACCTGGATGACGCCACCGGCGTTGACGAGGAAGTCGGGGGCGTAGGTGATGCCGCGGGCCTTGAGCTGGTCGGCGGTCCCGCCCGGGCCCTCGGTCACGAGCTGGTTGTTGGCACCACCGCACACCACGGTGGCCCTCAGGGCGGCGACGGTCTGCTCGTCGAGCGCCCCTCCGAGTGCGCAGGGGGCGTAGACGTCCAGGTCGGACCGGACCAGGGCGTCGGTGTCGGCGACGACGTCGATCTGGGGGTGGGTGGCCTTGAGCGCCGCGACGGCCTGCTCGTTGACGTCGGTCACCACGACGTGCGCGCCGTCCTCGAGGAGGTGGCCGGTGAGGATGCGACCCACCTTGCCGACGCCGGCGATGCCCACGGTCCGGCCCTTGAGGGTGGCCTCGCCCCACAGGTGCTGGGCGCACGCGCGCTGGCCCTGGAACACGCCGTACGCGGTCAGGACGGAGGAGTCGCCCGCGCCGCCGTTGCTCTCCGAGCGCCCGGTGGCGAAGCGGGTCGTCTCGCTGACGACGTCCATGTCGGCGACGTAGGTGCCCACGTCGCAGGCGGTGACGTACCGGCCGCCGAGGCTCTCGACGAACCGGCCGTAGGCGCGCAGCAGCTCCGGGGTCTTGTCGGTCGCGGGGTCGCCGATGATGACGGCCTTGCCCCCACCGAGGTCGAGCCCGGCAACCGCGTTCTTGTAGGCCATGCCGCGCGAGAGGCGCAGGACGTCGGCCAGGGCGGCCTCCTCGGAGGCGTACGGGTAGAACCGCGTCCCGCCGAGGGCCGGCCCGAGGGCGGTGCTGTAGATGCCGATGATGGCCCGCAGGCCGGTGGCGCGGTCGTGGCAGAACACGACCTGCTCGTGCTGGGCCATCGCGGCCAGGGGGCCGGGGGGCGTGGGCAGCACGGGGCTGGACGGCGACGAGGACGTGGTCACGGTGGTGACTCCTGGAGCTCGGTGGGGCGCTGGACGGGAACGGGATGGCGCGGGTCACGCGCCCACCCCAGCGTATTCCTGACCACCTGGTGGTCGTGTGACTAGTCCCAACGGGCCATGGGGGATGACCCGTATGGAATGTTCCCAAAGCATCCCCCTTGTCCGATTATGGAGAGACGTCCCCTGCACGAGGAGAAAGTCATGGTTACTCGCACCACCGAGGTCGAGAAGTTGCTCACCCCCGCGGAAGTCGCGTCACTGTTCCGCGTCGACCCCAAGACGGTCACCCGCTGGGCCAAGGCCGGCAAGCTCAACTCGATCCGCACGCTCGGCGGCCACCGCCGCTACCGAGAGGCCGAGGTTCGCGCCCTTCTCACTGACGTGATCTGAGCCGCTGACCGGCGTCCGGGGGCAGGGCCCGGGCGCTGGACCACCAGCGGCTCTCCATCACCGCTCACCCACGGGTGAGGTCACCACCGGCTCGGGAAGGTCGGTGGGGTCAGGGCCTTGACGGTCCGGACCTGCCTGGCCTCGTCCGCGGCCCCGCGACGGTACGTTGCGGACCATGGTCGACCACGCGCTGCCTGCTGCCCGTCGTGGCCCGCTCACCGATGTGGGTGTGGTCGAGGTCGGTGGGATCGGTCCCGTGCCGTTCGCGGCCATGCTGCTGGCGGACCTGGGGGCCGACGTCGTGCGTGTCGACCGTCCCCTGGACGACCTGAGCGGCACCCACGCCGTGCTGTTGCGTGGGCGGAGGTCGGTGGTGCTCGACCTCAAGTCCGACGTGGGTCGGACGGAGGTGCTGCGCCTGGTCGAGGCCAGCGACGTGCTGCTCGAGGGCTTCCGCCCCGGCGTGGCCGAGCGGCTGGGGTTCGGACCCGAGGTCGCCCTCGCGCGCAACCCGCGCCTCGTCTACGGCCGGATGACCGGGTGGGGACAGGACGGGCCGTATGCCGCGCTGGCCGGCCACGACATCACCTACCTCGCGATCAGCGGGGTCCTCGACGCGTTCGTCGGGGACGGCGGCCGACCCGTGCCACCCCTCAACCTCCTCGGCGACTTCGGTGGGGGTGGGGCGCTGCTGGCCTTCGGGGTGCTGGCCGGCGTGCTGCACGCTCGCGCCACCGGCGAGGGCCAGGTGGTCGACGCCGCGATCGTCGACGGCGTCGCGGCGATGACGGCGATGCAGCAGTCGCTCCTCGCCTCCGGGGCGTGGTCGGGGCCACGGGGCCACAACCTGTTCGACGGTGGAGCTCCGTTCTACCGCTGCTACCGCACCGCTGACGACCGGTGGATGGCGGTCGGCGCGATCGAACCGGTCTTCTACGGCCGCCTCCTGCAGGGTCTGGGCCTCCACTCCGCCGAGCTGGCCGCCGCCCAGATGGATGCTGCGACGTGGCCGGCGACGAGCGAGCGGCTGGCGAAGGAGTTCGCCCGTCGCACCCGGGCCGAGTGGGTCTGCGTGTTCGCGGACCTCGACGCCTGCGTGGCGCCCGTGCTCAGCCTGCAGGAGGCGAGGGAGGACCCCCACCTGGCTGCGCGCCACACGTATGCCGCCCGGGCGGGGTCCGTGGTCCACCCCGGCGTCGTGCCGCGGTTCTCGGCCACTCCGGGGTCCGCGGGCACGGCCAGTGCACCCCGGTGAAGGGATGAGTGCGGCGAGCCCCGGACGAACGCGGACGAAGCGCTTCGGCTGACAGGCTCGGCGAGTTGGGACTAGGAGGTGCTGGCCGAACGGACGACATCACGTTCAAGTATTGGCAAAGTTCCTATCCCCGACCTCCCAAGAAGTGTTCGATCATCACATAACTTACGCAGGTGTCTTCTAGGGAGCTCGTAGTGATCAACAGCCTCGGCCTTTTCGTCCAGGAGCAGATGAGCCTGCTCGGATGGACCCGCGAAGTCCTCTCCGAGCGCACCGGGATCGATGAGTGGACGCTGGCCACGATCCTGGACTCCCACGTCCTCCCCGGGTCGCCCGACACCGACGACATCGTGGCCCTCGCCCGGGCTTTCTCGATGCCGGTGCGTGAGATCGTCCTCCGTTCCGCCGAGGGGTGCGGCCTGCACGTGATGGCGCCGCTGAGCCCCACCGAGACCCTGCTCCTCGCCTCGAACGACGAGCTCATGCGGGAGGTGCGTCGCCGGCTCGCGCTGGGCGCCCGCACCGGTGGCTACCTCGCCGCCCCGGCCCAGCACTGGGACGTCGAAGCCGTCTGACCCCGCAGTACCCGTCCGAGCCTCCTCGGCCGGTCCTCGGCCCCTCCCTGGCCCCTCCCTGGCCACGGACGCCTGAGGACCCACCCCCGACCCCAAGAACTGCCCGCCCCTCGTGGTGGGGCCTGCGTGTCCTCAGGCTCCACCACGAGGGGCTCTGGCATTCCCCGCCGGAGGGCGCGTGGGCCGGGGGCCAGCCGCGGGCCGCTGACGTCCAGACCCGTGACCTTCAGGACTCGGGCGAGGGTCCCTCAGGCGTCGCGGCGCAGGGCCGAAGCCAGCCCCTCCAGGGCGGCCACGGCCCGCTGGCGCTCCCGGGCCAGGTTGTCGAGCACGCGGTCGTCGACGAGCTCACCCTGGTCGCCGAGGTCCTCGACCTCCTTGCACAGCGCGGCCAGGGCGGTCGCGCCCAGGTTGGCCGAGCTGCCCTTGAGGCTGTGCGCGGCACGGCCCATCTCCTGGGCGGCGCCGGTGTCGCGGGCCCGCACGAGCTCGCGCATCGTCTGACCTGAGTTCACGTCGAAGCGGTCGATGAACCGCAGCAGCATCGACGGGTCACCGGGTTCGAGGTCGAGCAGCTCCCCGAGCCGGTCTCGGTCGAGGACGTCCGTGTCGGCGTCGGGAACGAGGTCCGCGCCGGTGCCGCCGGTGCCGCCGGTCTCGCCGGTCTCGCCGGTCTCGCCGGAAGGCGTCGCAGCGGTCGGTGCCGACAGGGGAGCCGACCCCTGGGCCGAAGCCGGCGCCGACAGGGATGCCGGCGCACCAGCGGCCCCGCTCGTTCGCTCGGCGTCCGGCTGGACCCAGCGGGCCAGGGTCGAGCGGAGCAGGCCCACGTCGACGGGTTTCGTGAGGAAGTCGTCCATCCCGGCGAGCAGGCAGCGCTCGCGCTCCCCGGCGATCGCGGCGGCGGTCATGGCGATGATCGGCACCCGGGACGCGTTGGCCTCGTGGGCACGGATCGCCCGCGTCGCCTCGTAGCCGTCCATCTGCGGCATCTGGCAGTCCATGAGGATCGCGTCGTAGGCGCCGGGGTCCTCCACGAAGGTGGCCACGCCGATGACGCCGTTCTCGGCGACGGACGCGGCATACCCGAGGCTCTCCAGGATGCCCACGGCGACCATCTGGTTGACGGCGTTGTCCTCCACCACGAGGACCCGGCCGAGGTGGCCTGCGGGGCCGGCTGCCGCGGGCGGGCTCGGCGCGACCCCGCGCGCGTGGGCGGCAGAGCCGAGCGGCGTCGGGGCCGACGCGGCCACGGTCGCGAGGCTGTCGAACAGGCTCGAAGCGAACACCGGCTTGGTCAGGGCGAGGTCGATGCCGGCCTCGGTCAGGGTCGAGGACTTGAGGTCCATCGACGAGCTCAACAAGATGATGCGGGTGGCGGCGAACCGGCCGTCGCCGCGCACCATCCGGGCGAACTGCTCACCGTTGACGCCCGGCATGAGGTAGTCGAGCAGCACGATGTCGAACGGCGTGCCGTGCCGGTTCGCCTCGTCGAGCAGGCTGAGCCCTTCGACGCCGGAGGCGGCCAGGGACGTGTCGACCTTCCACGAGCCCAGCTGCTCCTCGAGGATGAAGCGGTTGGTCTCGTTGTCGTCGATGACCAGGACGCGCAGGCCGGAGACGATCGCCGTTCCCATCGTCGCAGGCACGGACACCTCGGTGGCGGGGGCGAACGGCGCCGTGAACCAGAACGTGCTCCCGCGACCGCGGGCGCTGGTGACCCCGATCTCGCCACCCATGGCCGTGACGATCTGGCGGCAGATGGCCAGTCCGAGGCCGGTGCCCCCGAACTCGCGCGTCGTCGAGGTGTCGCCCTGGGAGAAGGCGGTGAACAGGCGGCTCTGCACCTCGGGCGTCATGCCGTAGCCGGTGTCGGTCACCTCGACCCGCAGGACCACCGAGTCGTCCGGCGTCCCGCGCTCGAGGGAGGCCCGCACGACGACCTCGCCGCTCGCGGTGAACTTCACGGCGTTGGAGGTGAGGTTGGCGACGACCTGTCCGAACCGGACGGGGTCGCCGCACACGGCGGTCGGCAGGTCGGGCTGGCAGGACACCACGAGCTCGAGCGACTTGCGCCGGGCCAGCTCGGCCACGACGGTGCTGCTCTGCTCGATGACCGTGCGCGGGTCGAAGTCGACCTGCTCCAGCTCGAGCCGGCCGGCCTCGATCTTGGACAGGTCGAGGATGTCGTTGACCAGGGCCAACAGCTGGCGCCCGGCGTTGTCGATGCCGTCGGCGAGCCGGCGCTGGCGCTCGGTGAGCTCGGTGCGGTTGAGCAGCTCGGAGAGCCCGATGACACCGTTCAGGGGGGTACGGATCTCGTGGCTCATGGTGGCGAGGAACTGCGACTTGGCCACCGAGGCGGCCATGGCGTCGTCGCGAGCGGTGGCAAGGCGTTCGCGCGTCCACTCACGCTCGGCGACGCGGCTGAAGAGGGCTGCGGCCTGGCTGATGGTGACCGCGTCGCTCTCGGTCGGCGGCGTCGTGGCGCGGCTGTCCATGACGATGACGCAGGCGGCGCGGCCCTCGGCCACGATCGGGGCTGCCACCAGGGTCGTGCCCTCCGAGGTGGAGCCGACGGCTGGGGTGCGCTGCTGGACGGCCTGACGGGCCAGGCGCAGGGCCTCCTCGCGGTCGTCCTGGGGCGTCTGCCGCAGGTCGCCGTCGACCGGGTCGAGGCGACCGTCCTCGGCGACCATCCACGCGGCGACCGGACGCCACCCGGTGTGCGTGGCGACGTCTGCGATGACCGTGGGGACGACCTCGACGAGGCTGTTGGCCTGGTTGGCCGTCGTGGCCATCGCCGAGAGCAGGGCCAACGCCTGTTCGGCGTCCTTGGTGGCGGTGATGTCCTGGGACGTGCCACCCAGCCGGAGGACCTGGCCGTTGGCGTCCCGGGTCACCTGGCCGCGGCCGCGGATCCACATGATCTCGCCGTCCACCTGCACCGTGCGGGCGTCGAACTCGAAGGCGTCGCGACCGGCCAGCGCTTCGCCGATCGCCGCGTTGACCCGGTCCCGGTCGTCCGGGTGGAGCCGCTCGATGAACGCTCGGTAGTTGGGGACGGGCTCACTGCCCCGCTCGATCTCGTAGATCCGGTAGAGCTCGTCGGACCAGGTGACGACGTCGGCGCGGACGTCCCACTCCCAGCTGCCGATCTTGGCGATCCGCTGGGCCTCGGCGAGCTGTTGCTCGCGGTGCTGCAGGGTGTCGAGGAGGCGGCGCTGCTCGCTGTACTCGGTGACCCGGTGCAGCCACCCGACGTGGTCGCCGTCGTCGTCGAGGACGGGGGTGTGACTGACGAGCGCCCAGATGTCCGACCCGTCGCCGCACAGGAAGCGACACTCGAGGTTGTTCCCCGGGGTCCGGGTGGTGGCGAGGTTGGCCAGGTGGCGGGAGAGGTCGACCTTGCCCTGCTCGTCCATGCAGTCGTAGACCGACAGGGTGCGCATCTGCTCCGGGGTCCGTCGGAGGAGCTCACCGAGTCGGGCGTTGGCGAACACCGTCATGCCGTGCTCGTCGAACACCCACAGCCCGTCGGGAGATGCCTGGACCAGCCAGCGACTCAGGTCACCGGGGTCGACGTTGGCGAGGGCGGGGTGCTGCACCCTCCGATCTTCATGCATCAACAGGGGCCAAGCGTCGCTAAACGCTGGAAATCATCTCTTCGGTTGGTGCCAGGGGGAGTGTGAACGAGAACTGTGCCCCGCCCTGGGGGTGGTTGGTGCCCCAGATGCGTCCGCCGTGCTGCTCGACGAGCCCCCGGCAGATCGCCAGACCGAGGCCGGTGCCTCCGTGGCGCCGCGTGTCGGACGCGTCGGCCTGCCGGAACGGCTCGAAGATCACCTCGAACTGGTCGGGGGGCAGCCCGGGACCGTGGTCGCGGACCTCGAAGCAGACCTGCCGCCCGATCTCGCGCGTGGTCACCTGGACGACCGAGCCGGGGTCGGAGAACTTCACCGCGTTGGTGATGAGGTTGGTGAGCACCTGGATGGCGCGGTCCGGGTCGGCCATGACCCGGGCAGGCGACCCCTCCGCGTCGATCCGCACCCGCCGCTCGGCCACGAACGCCGCAGTGTCCTGCAGGCTGGCCGCGACGAGCGCGCTGGTGTCGCAGGCCTGCGGGTACAGCGCCATCTGGCCGGCCGCGAGGCGCTCGATGTCGAGGATGTCGGTGACCAGCCGGATCAACCGGTTGGTGCTCACGGTCGCGAGGTCCACCATCCGCCCTGCGGCTGCCGGGAGCTCGCCGGCCGCGCCGCCACCGAGCAGGCCGAGCGCACCCCGGATCGACGTGAGCGGCGTCCGCAGCTCGTGGCTCACCACCGCGAGGAACTGGTCCTTCATCCGCTCGACCGCGCGCTGCTCGCTCACGTCGCGGAACACGACGACCGCACCGCTCTCGACCCCCTCGGCGACGATGGGGGCGGAGATCCACTCGGAGTCGAACGCGGACCCGTCGGCCCGGGTGTGCCGCCCGAGGACGCGTGTCGCCACCGGCGCGGCGGAGCCGTCCTGCCCCTGAGTGGCCGACCCCTGAGTGGCCGACCCCTGAGTGGCCGACCCCGGTGTGACCGACCCCTGCGAGCCCGGTATGGCGTCGGGCTGGCTCCCGGCCGGGAGCCGCCGGGGGGTGGTGTCCACCTCGGCCCGCAGCACGACCTGCACCGGTCGGCCGATGATCTCCTCGCGGCGTCGGCCCACCAGGGCGGCCCCGGCCTCGTTGATGAAGGTGACGTGGTCGGTGTCGTCGACGCCGTAGATGCCTTCGCCGGCGGAGTTGAGGACGGTCTCCAGCCGCTTGGAGAGCCGGCGCAGCTCGAGGGCGTGGCGACCGAGGTGGTGCTCGGCCCGAGCGCGCTCCACGACGCGTCCCAGCTGCGTGCCGAGGTGACGCATGATCTGGATCGTCGCGCTGTCGAGCTCGCGGATCTCGGTGCTGAAGAACTCCAGGACGCCGACCGGCTCCTCGCGGATCATCAGCGGGAAGGCGCACCCCGAGACCAGGCCCGCAGCCGCGCCCTGGACGGCACGGCCCCGCTGGGCGCGCTCGTCGAGCCGGTCGATCCACTGGGGCTTGGCCTGCTCGAAGACGGTGCGGGGGAGCCCCAGCTCGCTGACCGGCAGCATCTCGGTGCGGGCGCGGAACTCGGAGCAGCACCCCGAGTCCTGGGAGTACCACTCGGAGTGCTGGAGGATGCCGGTGTCGTGGTCGGCGAGGTAGGCGTGTGCGAGCTGCCAGCCGCCGTAGTCGCAGAACGCCTCGAGCGTCGCGTGCAGGGCCTCCTCGACGCCGGACGCGGTGTTGGACGCGGTGGCCACCGACCCGAGCAGCTCGAGCGTCCGGGCCTGGCGGGCGAGAGCCAGCTCGGCGTTGCGCCGCTCGGTGATGTCCTGGGTGACCTTGCCGAAGCCGCGCAGCTCGCCCGACTCGTCGCGCAGGGCGGTGAGCACGACGCTGGCCCAGAACCGGGAGCCGTCCTGGCGCACGCGCCATCCCTCGTCCGTCGCGCGGCCCTCCGAGCGGGCCTGCTCGAGCAGCTGCCAGGGACGGCCGGCCTGCAGGTCCTCCTGGGGGTAGAAGGCGGCGTGGGAGCGCCCGAGGATCTGGTCCTCGGTGAAGCCGTGGATGCGCAGGGCGCCCTCGGTCCAGGTGATGACGTGCCCGTGCGGGTCGAGGTTGAGGATGGCGTAGTCACGGACCTGGGTGACGAGCATGTCGAGGTTGGCCTCGCTGTGCCGCAGGTCGTCCTGCAGGCGTCGCTCGTCCGAGACGTCGCGGAAGCTCCACACCCGCCCCATGGTCGTGCCGTCGACCCGCTGCGGCTGGGAGTAGCGCTCGTAGATCCGGCCGTCGAGGAACCTCAGCTCGTCGAAGCTGGTCTGCTCCGGGTGGTCGTACAGGTCGCGCACCTGCGCCACGAACCCGTCGGGGTCGACGAGCTGCTCGAGCACCGAGCCCATCACCTTGCCGTCGTCGCCGGAGTTCATCACCTCCCGGTCGATGCGCCACATGGACGCGAACCGCTCGTTGTGACCGACGATGTGGCCGTCACGGTCGACGACGAGGATCCCGTCGACGGTGGACTCGAGGGTCGCGGCCAGCAGGGCGCGCGAGGTGGCTGCGCGTTCGCGTTCCCCGGCCCGGGTCACGGCGAGCGCCGCGAGCTGCGCCGCCCACTCGGGGAGGTCGAGGTCGCCCTCGGGAGGCGGCGTGCCCGGCATGTAGTGGAGCGTGACGCAGCCCATCTCGCTGCCGTCCTGCCCCTTGATGGGGGAGGAGTGGGTGGCGCCCACGAACGTCGCGGTGACCGGGGGGTGGACCACCTGCGGCAGGTCCTTGACCGTGATCACGCAGCGGTGGGCGGACGCCATACCCATGACCTTGCGGGCCAGCCCCGCGAGCACCTCCGGCAACGAGGTCGGGCCGGCCAGCGCCTCGACCAGCTCGGCCTGGGCGGCGAGCATGAACCCTGACCGCTTCTGGTCGGTGATGTCGACGAGGAAGCCGTCCTGGACGATCCGGCCCTCCGCCGTCCGCGCCATGGCGGCGTCGTCGACGAGCCAGACGATCTGGCCGTCGGGACGGATCATGCGGTACTCGGAGCGGACGCGGCCGTCGACCTGGAGTCGGGACTCGCGGTCGAGCACCCGCTCGCGGTCGTCGGGGTGCAGGTGGCGCAGCCAGAGGTCGGGGTCGGCGACGAGGGCCTCGGGGGTGAGCCCGATCATGGCGGTCACTGCCGGGCTGGCGTGCAACCAGCGCCCTGCGGCACCCGGTTCGGCGACGTAGACGGCCACGCCGAGGCGGTGGGCCAGGGCCCGGTCCTCGGGTTGGAGGACGGGGCGCTCGGACCACTGCGTGAAGGGTCCCTCCCCTACCACCATGTCGCTCCCTCGATGCGTGGCCATGTCATCCGTGACGGGCGACCAACGAGTTCGATGGTAGGAGCCGAACTGTCCGATGTGCGCCCTTTGGTCGGAGTCGGGTCTCCTTGTCAGCCCGTAGGACGGAGACGTCGATCGGCTGTGTGGACAGGATGTTGCGTGCAGTTGCCCCGAGGGACCTCGGGTTGATGCACTATGTCCGCATGATGTGCCGACCCGGGGGATCAGTCCCTCTCCCCGCATGACCCCCGCGCTGCCGTCAGGTGGCCCGCGGCGGGTCCTGGTGGTCGACGACGACGAGCTGATCCTCGAGGTGGCCGAGATGAGCCTGTCAATGGTCGGAGGCTGGGAGGTCACCACCGCCACGGGTGGCCAGGAGGCGCTGGACCGCTGCGCCCGCGAGCTGCCCGACGCCGTGGTCATGGACGTCATGATGCCGGGCATGGACGGGTCGACCGCTGCGGTCCTGATGTCGCAGGACCCCGCCATCAGCCACATCCCGGTCGTGCTGCTCACCGCCAAGGCCCAGGCCGCCGAGGACGCCCAGAAGTCGGGGCTCCCGGTCGTCGGGGTGCTGGCCAAGCCGTTCGACCCGATGACGCTGCCGGCCCAGCTCAGCACCATGCTCGGGTGGACCGCGTGAGCGACGAGGCCCTGATGTGGGCCAAGATGCGTGAGCGCGCCCGAGCCACGAACCTCGCCCGCACCGACCAGATCGAGCCTGCGCTCGCGGACGGCGCCCCGCGCGAGGTCGTCGACGCCGGCCGTGCGGTGGCCCACTCGGTGGCCGGGGCCGCCGGAACGTTCGGGTACGACGAGGCCTCCCGCCTGGCCCGCCAGATCGAGCACGCCCTCGAGGACGCCCTGCGCTCCGAGGCTCCGGCACCGGCCAGCCTGCGCGACGACCTGGTCGCGCTGCGCGCCGAGCTCCAACCCACCGACGCCTGACCGCCGCCGGACCGCTGGGCCGACTTCCCAGCCGACCTGCCGGTCCCGGACGACACGGCAAGACGGCAGTTGCTGGGCGAAACGGCAGTTATTTGTGCTGGTTTTGCCCAGCAACCGCCGTGTTGCGGGCGCGTCGCGAGCAGGACGCACAGCCCCGCAGGGCGTGCGAACTGGCTCGGACAGGACGAAACCGCCGCCACCTCACGGGTGACGGCGGTTCCTCGTGGTGGCCAGGGGCGGGGTCGAACCGCCGACCTTCCGATTTTCAGTCGGACGCTCGTACCAACTGAGCTACCTGGCCGTGAAGCACGCACAACATGCGTTCGCGACCGGTCTGCTCCGGTTGATGTCCGGGGTAGGCCTGTCGCGGCGCGTCGATCATATCCCATCGCCAACGGTGGTGGTGACGCCCTCTCGGGCGCCGGCTGGGGCTCGCGGGGCGCCATACCGCCCCTCGGTGCAGGCGTTATGCCGAGGCGGGCTCCGCAGGTCCTAGAGTCTGCCGCGAGGCAACGGCACCGACCCCGCCCGTGTCCACCCCCAGTCCCCGACCGGTCCCCGAGGAGCGCCATGACGAAGCCGGCACCGCGTCGTCGCCCGAGCCTCCAGGACGTGGCCGAGGTCGCCGGCGTCTCCCACCAGACGGTCTCGCGGGTGGTCAACGGGTCGCCGAGCGTCGCTCCCGCCACCCGTGACCGCGTCCTCGAGGCGATCCACGAGCTGGGGTACCGGCGCAACAGTGCCGCACGGGCCCTGGCCACCAGGCGGTCCGGGACGATCGGGGTCGTCGTCGCCGGGCTCGGCTACTTCGGGCCCTCCAGCACCGTGGTGGGCCTCGAGGCGGCGGCCCGCGCCGAGGGCTACAGCCTGGTCCTCGTGTCGGTGTCCGAGACGAGTCCCGAGGCGAGCAACCGGGCGACCCAGGACGCGATCGAGCACCTCATCGGCGAGTCCGTGGAGGCGCTGGTGATGATCGCCCCGGACGACGCCGGGCTGGACCTCGGCCCCGGGGCACAGGTGCCGCTGCCCCTGGTGGTGCTGGACTCCGACCCGGCTCGGGCCGGGCTCAGCGTGGGGGTCGACCACGCGCAGGGTGCGCGGCTGGCGACCCAGCACCTCATCGACCTCGGGCACCGCCACATCGCCCACATCGGCGGGCCGGCCAACTGGTACCAGGCGGAGTGCCGCCTCGAGGGCTGGCGTTCGGCGCTCGCCTCCGCTGGGCTGACGCCGGGGCCGGTGCTCACGGGGGACTGGACCGCCTCGAGCGGCTACCGGCACGGTGTCGGGCTGGCCGCCGACCGGGACGTCAGCGCGGTCTTCGTGGCCAACGACCAGATGGCCATCGGGGTCCTGCGGGCCATGGCCGAGGCCGGGCGCAGGGTGCCCGAGGACGTGAGTGTCGTGGGCTTCGACGACCTGCCCGAGGCGGAGTACCTCTTCCCGCCGCTCACCACGGTCCACCAGAACTTCGTCGCCCTCGGGAGGGCGGCGCTGCGGGAGCTGCTCGGCGCCATCAACGGCGAGCCGGGCGACGGCGCGGTCCTCGTCCCGCCGAAGCTCGTGGTGCGGGGTTCGACCGCCCGACGAGCCCGCGCCTGAGCCCTCTGCGGAAGGGTCCGAGCGGCGTCCGAGCCGTCGCCCCGAGGCGTGGGTCCACCGCGCTCGACGGAAGTTCGGGTGAAACCCTTGACACGCAGGGCGGTGTTAGCGCTAACTTCTGCACAGCGTTAGCGCTAACACCGACTCGACGAGGAGTTCACGATGGCCCAGCCGGAAGCCCGGGAGACCCATGTGGTCGGTGTCGACTTCGGCACCCTGTCCGGTCGGGCCCTGGTTGTCCGGGTCAGCGACGGCGCCGAGCTCGGGACCGCCGTCGCGACCTACCCCCACGGGGTCGTCTCGGAGGTCCTGCCCGGCAGCGGCGAGCAGCTCCCCCCGGAGTGGGCGCTGCAGGTGCCCACCGACTACGTGCACGTCCTGCGCACCGCGGTCCCCGAGGCCCTCGCAGCGGCCGGGATCGACCCGGGCAGCGTCGTGGGCATCGCCACCGACTTCACCGCCTGCACGATGCTCCCCGTCACCTCGGACGGGACGCCGCTGTGCGAGACCGCCTCCGGGGCGTCCGAGAAGCACGCCTACGTCAAGCTCTGGCGCCACCACGCGGCCCAGGCGCAGGCCGACCGCATCAACGTCCTCGCCAAGGAGCGCGGCGAGCGCTGGCTGCCGCGCTACGGCGGCCTGATCTCCTCGGAGTGGGAGTTCGCCAAGGGTCTGCAGATCCTCGAGGAGGCCCCCGAGGTGTATGCCGCGATGGCCCACTTCGTCGAGGCCGCGGACTGGATCGTGTGGCAGCTGTGCGGTACCTACGTCCGCAACGCCTGCACCGCCGGGTACAAGGGCATCTACCAGGACGGGGAGTACCCGTCGCGCGAGTTCCTGACCGCCCTCAACCCGGAGTTCGCCTCCTTCGTCGAGGACAAGCTGGCCCACCGGATCGGGCAGCTCGGCGAGGCCGCGGGCTCGCTGACCGCGGAGGCGGCGCGCTGGACCGGGCTGCCGGAGGGGATCGCCGTCGCGGTCGGCAACATCGACGCCCATGTGACCGCCCCGGCCGCGCAGGCGGTCGACACCGGACAGATGGTGGCCATCATGGGCACCTCGACCTGCCACGTCATGAGCGCAGCGGTCCTGCGCGAGGTCCCCGGGATGTGTGGCGTGGTCGAGGGCGGGATCGTCCCCGGCCTCTGGGGCTACGAGGCGGGGCAGTCCGGGGTCGGTGACATCTTCGGCTGGTTCGTCGGCAACGGTGTGCCGCCGGAGTACCACGCCGCAGCCGCCGAGCGCGGCCTCTCGGTCCACGAGCACCTGACCGAGCTCGCGGCCCGCCAGCCGATCGGTGGGCACGGTCTCGTGGCCCTCGACTGGCACAGCGGCAACCGTTCGGTGCTGGTCGACCACGAGCTCTCGGGACTGGTCGTCGGCCAGACGCTGGCGACCCGGCCGGAGGACAACTATCGGGCGCTCCTCGAGTCCACCGCGTTCGGCGCGCGCACCATCGTCGAGACGTTCGCCCACTCGGGCGTCCCCGTGACCGAGTTCATCGTCGCGGGCGGGTTGATGCGCAACGAGCTTCTCATGCAGATCTACGCCGACGTCCTCGGTATGCCGTTGTCGGTCATCTCCTCCACGCAGGGCCCCGCCCTGGGTGCCGCGATCCACGCTGCGGTGGCTGCCGGGGCCTACCCCGACATCCACAAGGCCGCCCAGGCCATGGGCGGGCGCCGTGTCGCGGCATACGAGCCGATCGCGGCCAACGCCGCCGCGTACGACGAGCTGTACGCGGAGTACCGCGCCCTGCACGACCACTTCGGGCGGGGCGGGACCGACGTGATGCGCCGGTTGCGGGCCCTCCAGCGGCGGGCGGTGGGGGCATGACGACCATCCCCGGCACCGTCCGCGCGACGGTCGACCGGTTGCGGGCCGAGGTGGCCGAGCTGCACGCCGAGCTCACGCGCAATCAGCTCGTGGTGTGGACCGCGGGCAACGTCTCGGCGCGCGTCCCGGGCGCCGACCTTCTCGTGATCAAGCCGTCCGGCATCTCCTACGACGAGCTGACCCCCGAGGCCATGGTCGTCTGCGACCTCGAGGGCCGGGTGGTCCAGGGTGACGGCTCGCCGTCCTCCGACACCGCGGCCCACGCCTACGTGTACCGGGAGATGCCGGAGGTGGGCGGCGTGGTCCACACGCACTCGACCTACGCGACGGCGTGGTGCGCCCGACGCGAGCCCATTCCCTGCGTCCTGACGATGATGGCCGACGAGTTCGGCGGTGACGTCCCCGTCGGTCCGTTCGCCCTCATCGGCGACGACTCCATCGGGCGCGGCATCGTCTCGACCCTGCGAGGGCACCGGTCGCCGGCCGTCCTCATGGGTGGCCACGGCCCCTTCACCATCGGCGCCACCGCCCGCGCGGCGGTGAAGGCGGCCGTGATGCTCGAGGACGTGGCCCGCACCGTGCACGTCGCCCAGCAGCTGGGGCGGACCTGGCCCCTGGACCAGGCCGACGTCACGCAGCTCTACGACCGCTACCAGAACGTCTACGGACAGAAGGACACCACACCATGACCGCGACCCCTGCACACGTCTGGTTCCTCACCGGGAGCCAGGGCCTCTACGGGGACGACGTCCTGGCCCAGGTGGCGGCCCAGTCGGCGACGATCTCGGACGCGCTCGCGGGTCACGACGGCATCATCGCCGAGGTCGTGGCCAAGCCGGTCCTCACCGACGCCGACGCCATCCGGCGGGTGATGCTCGAGGCCAACAGCGACGACAGCTGCGTCGGGGTCATCGCCTGGATGCACACCTTCTCGCCCGCCAAGATGTGGATCTCCGGACTCGAGCGGCTCCAGAAGCCGTTGCTGCACCTGCACACCCAGGTCAACCGCGACCTGCCCTGGGCCAGCATCGACATGGACTTCATGAACCTCAACCAGGCCGCGCACGGCGACCGGGAGTTCGGGTACGTCCAGTCCCGGCTCGGGGTCACCCGCAAGACCGTCGCCGGCCACGTCAGCGACCCGGCCGTCCTGGCAGGGGTGGCCGCGTGGAGCCGGGCGGCCTGCGGTCTCGCGGCCGTGCGGTCGCTGCGGCTGGTGCGCTTCGGCGACAACATGCGCAACGTCGCGGTGACGGACGGTGACAAGGTCGAGGCGGAGCGTCGGTTCGGCGTCTCGGTGAACACCTATGGCGTCAACGACCTCGTCACCGTGATCGACGCCATCGGCGATGCCGACATCGACGCGCTCGTCGCCACCTACGCCGACGAGTACGACGTGGCCGCGCCCCTGCGCGCGGGCGGCGAGCGGCACGACTCGCTGCGGTATGCCGCGCGGATCGAGCTGGGCATGCGACAGTTCCTCGTCGAGGGTGGCTACGGGGCGTTCACGACGAACTTCGAGGACCTCGGGGGCCTGCGCCAGCTCCCCGGCATCGCGGTCCAACGCCTCATGGCCGACGGCTACGGCTTCGGCGGCGAGGGCGACTGGAAGACCTCGGTCCTGCTGCACGGGCTCAAGGTCATGGGCCGCGGCCTGCCTGGCGGCACGTCCTTCATGGAGGACTACACCTACCACCTCGCCCCGGGCGCGGAGCTCATCCTGGGCGCGCACATGCTCGAGGTCTGCCCCTCGATCGCAGCAGCCCGCCCGACGGTGGAGATCCACCCGCTCGGCATCGGTGGGCGTGAGGACCCGGTACGCCTGGTCTTCACCGCTGCCCCGGGCTCCGGCTTCACCGTGGGCATGGCCGACATGGGAGACCGGTTCCGGTTGGTGGCCAACGACATCGAGGTCGTGACGCCCCCCGAGGACCTTCCCCGGCTGCCGGTGGCGCGAGCCGTGTGGCGCCCGCAGCCGGACCTGCGCACCTCCACCACGTCGTGGCTCATGGCCGGCGGCCCCCACCACACGGTCCTGTCGACCGCGCTGGACCGGGAGCACCTCGAGGACTTCAGCGAGATGGCGGGCGTGGAGCTCGCCCACATCGACGCTGACACCACCGTGCGCGGCTTCGGTCGCGAGCTGCGGTGGAACAACGCCTACCACCGGCTCGCCCAAGGGCTCGCCTGATCGGAAGCCGTTGCAGGACAACTGAATACGCACAACATCTGGATCAACCGGCACAAGGGCAGGTTGGCCTGCACAAGAATGGAGCACACAGTGGTGCGCAGAATCGTTGCGGTCGTAGCGGCCGGGGCCCTGGCCTTCGGCCTGAGTGCGTGCGGTCGCCAGACCGACACCGGGGGTGCCGCCAAGAGCGGCTCGACCGAGAAGGGGACGATCGGGGTCGCCATGCCGACCAAGACGTCCGAGCGCTGGATCAAGGACGGCGACTACATCAAGTCCCAGCTCGAGGCGGCCGGCTACAAGGTCAACCTCCAGTACGCCAACGACGACATCCCGACCCAGGTCACCCAGGTCAACGACATGGTGACCAAGCAGAACCAGGTCCTGGTCGTCGCCTCGATCGACGGCACGGCTCTCAAGGGCGCCCTCAAGGAGGCCAAGGACGCCGGCATCCCCGTGATCGCCTACGACCGGCTGCTTCGTGACACCGACGCCGTGGACTACTACACGACGTTCGACAACCTCAAGGTCGGCAAGCTGCAGGCCGAGTCCCTCCTCGAGGGGCTCGCGGCCAGCGGCGCGCCGAAGCCGTGGAACGTCGAGGTCTTCGCCGGTTCGCCGGACGACAACAACGCGACCTTCTTCTTCAACGGCGCGATGCAGGTCCTGCAGCCGAAGATCGACGCCGGCGAGATCAAGATCGCCTCGGGCGAGACCGCGTTCAAGACGGTGGCCACCCTCCGCTGGGACGCCGCGGTCGCCAAGAAGCGCATGGAGAACCTGCTGACCAAGTCCTACTCCAACAAGGACGTCAACGGGGTGCTGTCCCCGTACGACGGCCTCTCCCGCGGCATCATCGCGGCGCTCAAGGGCAGCGGCTACGGCAGCGGTGGCAAGACCCTGCCGGTCGTCACCGGGCAGGACGCCGAGCTCGAGTCGGTCAAGTCGATCCTCGCGGGCGAGCAGTACTCCACCGTCTTCAAGAACACCCGTGACCTGGCGCAGGCCACGGTGAAGATGATCCAGGAGATCGCCGACAAGAAGACCGTGACCGTCAACGACACGTCCTCGTACAACAACGGTGTCAAGACCGTGCCGACCCAGCTGCTCGAGCCGGTCTCGGTCAACAAGGACAACGTCTCGAAGGTCCTGCTGGACGCGAAGTACTACACCGAGGACCAGCTCAAGTAGCCGGTCACCACTGAGGTCCGGTGGCAGCGGCACGTCTCCGCCGCTGCCACCGGCACTCCCCGGGCCACCCGGTGGCAGCGGCACCATGCAGCCACTGCCACCGGGTTCCGCCCAGCACCTCTCCCGGGACCGCGCGGTCCCACCCGACGATGCGACGAGGCATGCCGATGACCAACCCCATCCTGTCGATGCGGTCCATCACCAAGGAGTTCCCGGGAGTCAAGGCACTCTCGGACGTCAGCCTGGACGTCCAGCGCGGCGAGATCCACGCGATCTGCGGCGAGAACGGCGCCGGGAAGTCGACCCTGATGAAGGTCCTGTCCGGGGTCTACCCGCACGGCACCTACCTGGGCGACATCGAGTTCGAGGGGAGCCCCTGCGAGTTCAAGGGTATCCGCGAGAGCGAGGCCGCGGGGATCGTCATCATCCACCAGGAGCTCGCGCTCGTGCCCGAGCTCTCGATCGTGGAGAACCTGTTCCTCGGCAACGAGCAGAGCCGGGCCGGGGTCATCAGCTGGAACGCCGCGCGACAACGAGCCCTGGAGCTCCTCGCGCGGGTGGGCCTGCAGGAGGACCCCGCCACCCCGATCCGGAGCATCGGCATCGGCAAGCAGCAGCTCGTCGAGATCGCGAAGGCCCTGGCCAAGGACGTGAAGCTGCTCATCCTCGACGAGCCGACCGCCGCGCTGAACGACACCGACTCCCGGCACCTGCTGGACCTGCTCCTCGGGCTGAAGGCCAAGGGCATCACCTCGATCATGATCTCCCACAAGCTGAACGAGATCGAGGAGATCGCCGACTCGATCACGATCATCCGCGACGGGCGCACCATCGAGACCCTCGACGTGCGACGTGGCGAGGTCAACGAGGACCGCATCATCCGCGGGATGGTCGGCCGCGACCTCGACCACCGCTTCCCGCCGCACGAGTCCACCGTGGGGGAGACCCTGCTGGAGATCCGCGACTGGACGGTCGCCCACCCGGACGACTCGTCCCGTCTCGTCGTCAAGGGCGCCTCGATGACCGTGCGCCGCGGCGAGATCGTGGGGCTTGCCGGCCTGATGGGCGCGGGCCGCACCGAGCTGGCGCGCAGCGTGTTCGGGCAGTCGTACGGTCGCAAGGTCACCGGCGAGCTGCTCAAGGAAGGCAAGCCGGTCAAGGCCAACACGGTGCAGCAGGCGATCGACGCAGGCCTCGCCTACGTCACCGAGGACCGCAAGAGCCTGGGCCTCAACCTGCTGGACAGCGTCAAGGTGTCGATCACCTCTGCCGGGCTCAAGAAGATCCGGCGCAGGGGACGGGTCGACGAGCACGCAGAGGTGGTGGCGGCCAACCGCTACCGCACCAGCATGAACATCAAGACGCCGTCGGTGGAGGCGGGCGTCGGCAAGCTGTCGGGTGGCAACCAGCAGAAGGTCGTCCTCGGCAAGTGGATGTTCACCGAACCCGACGTCCTCATCCTCGACGAGCCCACCCGCGGCATCGACGTCGGGGCCAAGTACGAGATCTACGAGATCATCAACCAGCTCGCCGACAGCGGGCGCGGCGTGCTCGTGATCTCCTCCGAGCTGCCCGAGCTGCTCGGCCTCTGCGACCGCATCTACACCCTCTCCGCGGGCGTCATCACCGCCGACGTCCCCCGGGCCGAGGCAGACCAGGAAGTCCTCATGCGTTTCATGACCCAGCGAAAGGCAGATTGAGCCATGGCCACCCACACCGCACCCCCGCGGACGGAGGAGCGAGCGGCTCCCACCACCTCGCTGGCGGTCGAGATCCGTCGCACGATGAGCGGCAACATCCGCCAGTACGGGATGATGATCGCGCTCCTGCTGCTCGTGGTGATGTTCCAGATCTTCACCGACGGACTGTTCCTGCAGCCGCGCAACGTCACCTCCCTGCTCGTCCAGAACGGCTACATCCTCATCCTGGCCATCGGGATGGTCATGGTGATCATCGCCGGGCACATCGACCTGTCGGTCGGGTCCGTCTCGGCGTTCGTGGGCGCGACCGTCGCCCTGTCGATGCAGCGGTTCGACCTGCCGTGGCCGGCCGCGATCCTGCTCGGCCTGGCGCTGGGCATCCTCGTCGGGGTGTGGCAGGGCTTCTGGGTCGCCTACGTCGGGATCCCCGCCTTCATCGTCACGCTGGCCGGCATGCTGCTCTTCCGCGGCCTGGACCTGATGATCCTCAACGCCGAGAGCATCCCCGTCCCCGAGTCGTTCCAGAAGATCGCCAACGGCTACCTGCCCGAGATGGGGCCGGTGACGGGGTACCACAACCCCACGCTGGTCCTCACGCTGCTCGCGGTCGCCGTGATCGTCTGGCTGGAGCTCAAGAAGCGGGCCGACCTGCGCACGTACGGGATGGTCGTCCCCCGCATGGCGCTCACCATCGTCAAGCTCGTCGTGGTGTGCGGCCTGCTCATGACCTTCGGCCTGCTCCTGGCGTCGTACAAGGGCGTCCCCGTGGTGGGCCTGATCCTCGGGGCGCTCATCATCTTCTACACCTTCGTCACGCAGCGGACCGTCCTCGGCCGCCACATCTACTCCGTGGGCGGCAACGCGAACGCCGCCCGCCTCTCGGGCGTCGACACCCGACGGGTCGACCTCTTCGTCATGGTGAACATGGGTGTCCTCGCGGCGATCGCCGGCATGGTCTTCACCGCCTACCTCAACGCCGCCAACCCCAAGGACGGGGTCAACTTCGAGCTGGACGCCATCGCCGCCGTGTTCGTCGGTGGCGCGGCGGTCGCCGGTGGTGTCGGCACCGTCACGGGGTCGATGATCGGCGGACTGGTCATGGGCGTGCTCAACCTCGGTCTCGCCAACATGAGCGTCGACTCGAACTTCGTCCAGATCATCAAGGGCCTGGTCCTGCTGGGCGCGGTGGCCTTCGACGTCTACAGCAAGTCGCAGGGGAAGCCGAGCTTCATCGGGATGCTCATGAAGGGCTTCGGCGGGCGCAGTGGCCCGGCGGCGGCCACAACGGCGTCGCCGACTCCGGTCAGGGCGGACGAGGTCGCCACCCCGACGGGGGTGACCCACGTGGCCCGGCGGCGGGAGGAGGGCCTTCCCGAGGGGCTCGACCGGGCGAGCGCGGACGAGCGCCGGACGGAATAGCCCCCGGGGCCGGCGCCGTTGTCGCAGGCATGAAGGCCATCACCTACGCCGAGTACGGCGACCCCAGCGTCCTCACCCTGTCCGACGTCCCTGACCCGAAGGTCGGCCCGGGGGAGGTCCTGATCCGCGTGCGCAGCGCGTCGGTCAACCCCGTCGACTGGAAGATCGTGGCCGGCTACCTCGACCCGATGATGAACGCCGAGCTCCCCGCCATCCCTGGCTGGGACGTCTCCGGTGTCGTCGAGAAGGTCGGCTTCGACACCCCTGAGTTCGAGGTCGGCGACGAGGTCATCGCCTACGCCCGCAAGGACTGGGTCCACGGCGGCACCTACGCCGAGCTCGTCACGGCTCCCGCGCGCACGGTCGCGAAGAAGCCCAAGGCCCTCGACTGGCACCAGGCCGCAGGCCTCCCGCTCGCCGGCCTCACGGCATACCAGCTGCTCACGCGGCTCGGCACGAAGGCGGGCGACACGGTCCTCGTGCACGCCGCGGCCGGGGGCGTGGGCATCCTCGCCGTGCAGATCGCGACGTCCCTCGGGGCGCGCGTGATCGGCACGGCCTCCGAGAAGAACCACGAGTTCCTGCGCGGCCTGGGTGCCGAGCCCGTGACGTATGGCGACGGGCTGGCCGAGCGCGTGCGTGGGCTGGCGCCCGACGGCGTCGACGTGGTGGCCGACTTCGTGGGTGGCGTGCTCGACACGACCAAGGCGGTCCTCGCCGACGGTGGTCGTCACGGGTCCGTCGTCGAGGCCGAGGTGCTCGAGGAGGGCGGTCTCTACCTCTGGGTGCGCCCGAACTCCGACGACCTCGCGGCCCTGGCCGACCTCGCCGATGCGGGGAAGCTCACCGTCCCGGTGGCCGACGTGTTCCCGCTGGCCCAGACGGCGGACGCGTTCACGACCAGCGCGGGCGGCCACGTCCGCGGCAAGGTCATCATCGAGGTCAGCAGCTGACCAAGCCTGAGACGCAAGAAGGCCCACACTCTCGTGTGGGCCTTCTTGTTTCTCGAGCGACCCCGACCGGGCTCGAACCGGCGACCTCCGCCGTGACAGGGCGGCGCGCTAACCAACTGCGCTACGGGGCCTTGGTGGTGCTGTGGTGCGTATCCCCAACGGGATTCGAACCCGTGCTACCGCCGTGAAAGGGCGGGGTCCTGGGCCGCTAGACGATGGGGACCGAACGAACGGTCCCTCGCCGCTAGCGAGCAGCAGCTCGGATCCGTCGAGGACTCGGAAAGCATAGGGGTTGAATGCCGTGAACTCCAAAACGGGGTCAGCGGCGAGCCTCGGAGAGGGCCGATCGCACGATCGCGAGCACGGCCGCGTCGTCCGCCCCGGCCTGGACGGCGCGCTCGGCGAGGGCGTCGGCGAGGTGGCGCAGCGCGACCTCGGCGGCCTGCGCGCTGGGGGCGACGACGGTGCCGGCGCGGCTGCGCGAGACCACCAGGCCCTGCGCCTCCAGCTCCTTGTAGGCGCGGGCCACCGTGCCCGGTGCCAGCTGCAGGTCCGCGGCCAGGCCGCGCACCGTCGGGAGCTTGTCGCCCTCGGCGAGGGCGCCGGAGGCGATGAGGTCGGCGAACTGCTCGCGGACCTGCTCGAACGGGGCGATGCCGGCCGCGTCGTCCACGGTGATGCGCGGGGCGCTCACGCGTCGCCCCGGGTCCAGGCCAGCAGCCGGTCCACGTCCCACGTCGTGACGATGCGGTCGGCGGGCACACCCAGACGGTCGGCCCGCTCGCAGCCGTAGGCCTTCATCTCGAGCTGGCCGGGGGCGTGCGCGTCGGAGTCGACGGCGAACAGGCACCCGATCTCCAGGGCCATCAGGAGCAGGTCGTCAGGCGGGTCCTGGCGTTCCGGGCGGCTGTTGATCTCGACCGCGGTCCCGTGCTCGGCACAGGCCTCGAAGACGGCGCGGGCGTCGAAGTCCGACTGCGGACGGGTTCCGCGGCTGCCCTCGACCAGGCGGCCGGTGCAGTGGCCGAGGACGTTGACGCGGGGGTTGGAGACGGCGGCGACCATCCGCTTCGTCATGGGTGCGGCGTTCATCTTCAGCTTGGAGTGGACGCTCGCGGTGACGAGGTCGAGCTGCGCCAGCATGGACTCGGTCTGGTCCAGCCCGCCGTCGTCGAGGATGTCCACCTCGATGCCCTTGAGCAGCCTGAACCCGTCGCCCAGTGAGGCGTTCACGGCGTCGACGACCTTGAGCTGCTTGGTCAGGCGCTCGACGGTGAGGCCGTTCGCGACGCGAAGCTGCGGCGAGTGGTCGGTGAGGACGAGCCACTCGTGGCCGAGCTCGACGGCCGTGAGCACCATCTCCTCGATGGGGCTGCCACCGTCGGACCAGCTGGAGTGCGAGTGGCAGTCGCCGCGCAGGGCCGCGAACAGGTCCTCGCCGCCGCTCACGAGGGGCTTCGCCTTGTCCTGCAACGTGTCCAGGTAGGCCGGCAGCTCGCCGGCGACCGCTTCGGCGATCACCCCGGCAGTGGACTTCCCGATGCCGGACAGGTCCTGCAGGGTGCCGGCCCCCACCCGCTCCACGAGCTCGTCCGAGGGGGTCTCACGGACCGTGACGACGGCCTTGCGGAACGCTTCGACACGGTACGACCCCGCCCGCTCCCGCTCCAGCAGGAACGCGATGCGTCGAAGCGCCTCGTCGGGCGCGACAGGGGCCGAGAGCGGGGTGACTGTGGCAACCACGGGTGGATCCCTTGCTCACCAGGACGTGTGCAGCGGTCGGCCCTCGGCGAACCCCGCGGTGCTCTGCAGCCCCACGACCGCACGCTCGGCGTACTCCTCGACGGTGCGGGCACCGGCATACGTGAAGCTCGAACGCACCCCGGCCACGATCTGGTCGATGACGTCCTCCACGCTGGGGCGGGCCGGGTCGATGAACATCCGTGCGGAGGAGATGCCCTCCTCGAAGAGGGCCTTGCGAGCCCGCTCGTATGCCGTGTCCGTCGCGGTCCGGTTGCGGACCGCGCGGCTCGAGGCCATGCCGAAGGACTCCTTGTAGCGGCGGCCGCGCTCGTCGGTGTAGAGGTCGCCGGGGCTCTCCAGCGTCCCGGCGAACCACGAGCCGATCATGACGTTGGAGGCGCCGGCAGCCAGGGCGAGGGCGACGTCGCGCGGGTGGCGCACCCCGCCGTCGGCCCAGACGTGCTTGCCGTGGTTGCGGGCCTCGGCGGCGCACTCGAGGACGGCGGAGAACTGCGGCCGGCCGACCGCGGTCATCATGCGGGTGGTGCACATGGCGCCGGGTCCGACGCCGACCTTGACGATGTCGGCACCGGCCTCGATGAGGTCGCGTGCCCCGGCCGCCGACACGACGTTGCCGGCCGCGACGGGCACCTGCGGGTCGAGCGCGCGGACGGCCTTGAGGGCGTCGAGCATCTTCTCCTGGTGGCCGTGCGCGGTGTCCATGACGAGCAGGTCGACCCCGGCGTCGAGCAGGGCGGTGGCCTTGGCCGCGACGTCACCGTTGATGCCGACCGCGGCGGCGATGCGCAGGCGACCACGGGCGTCGGTGTTGGGGGAGTAGAGGCGGGCGCGGAGCGCGCCGGCGCGGGTGATGATGCCGACGAGGTTGCCGGCGTCGTCGACGACAGGGGCCACGTGGTGGTGCGTGGTCGCGAGGGTGTTGAACGCCTCCTCCGGGTCGGTGCCGTCGGTGACGAGGACGGGGTGGGCCGTCATGACCTCGCCCACCTGGGTGAACCGGTCGACCCCGGTGAGGTCGGCCTCGGTGACGACACCGATCGGGCGCTTGCCGGACTCGTCGACGACGACCGCGGCGCCGTGCGCCCGCTTGGGCAGCAGCCCCAGCGCGGCCCCCGCGGTCTCGTGGGCGGACAGGGTGATCGGGGTGTCGTGGACGAGGTGCCGGGACTTGATCCACGAGGTCACCTCGGTCACGACGTCGACGGGGATGTCCTGCGGGATGACCGTGATCCCGCCACGGCGCGCGACGGTCTCGGCCATGCGGCGACCGGCGATCGCGGTCATGTTGGCGACGACGAGGGGGATCGTCGTGCCACTGCCGTCGGCGGTCGACAGGTCCACGTCGAGCCGGCTCGTGACGTCCGAGCGGCTCGGGACCATGAAGACGTCGTCGTACGTCAGGTCGAACTGGGGCTGGAGACCGTTGAGGAACTGCACGCCGGAAGTCTAGGCGTGAAGGCCGTCCGACCCCGGTTCGTGCTCGCTATCCCTTGAACTGCTGCCGGACGATGCCGTCCCAGACGCGGTCCCCACCGAGCGTGCGGGCGGCGATCATGGCGCGTGCGGCGGGCGTGATGACGTACCGCGACCGGGGGCTGCTCGACTCGACCGCCTTGAGCACGGCCCGGGCCACCGTCTCAGGCCCCGTGGCCAGCCTCGGGTTGGCGTACCCGCTCGCGGTGGCCTTCGCGCTCGCGGTGAGCAGCGCGGCATACGGGGAGTCGTCGTCCACCGTGGCGGCGTCGGAGGTGAGGGCCGTCTCCTCGAACCTGGTCCGGATCAGGCCCGGTTCGACGAGGCTGACGTGGATGCCGAAGGGACGGACCTCGTTGCGCAGGGCGTCCGTGATCGCCTCCACCGCGTACTTGGTCGCGTGGTAGTAGCCGCCCACCGGCCAGGTGAACCTGCCACCCATCGAGCCGATGTTGACGATGCGTCCGGCGCGCACCTCGCGCATCGCCGGGAGGACCAGCTGGGTCAGGCGGGAGAGGCCGAAGACGTTGGTCTCGAACATCATCCGCACCCGGTCGAGGTCGGTCTCCTCGATGGTGCCGTACTCGCCGTAACCCGCGTTGTTGACGAGCACGCCGACCCGGCCGTGCTCGGCCTCGACGGTGCGGACGGCCTCCGACATGGAGTCCTCGGACGTGACGTCGAGGGGCAGGACGCGCGCGCCCGCGGCCTCGAGCCCGGCGAGGGTGTCGGTGCGGCGGGCCGTCGCGTAGACGGTGTGCCCGGCCTTGACGAGGAGGTCCGCCGTTGCCGCGCCGATCCCCGACGAGCAGCCGGTGACGAGGACCGCACCGGTGGGGGAGGCCGTCACTTGAGGCCCTCCTGCTTCGCTGCGGCGCGCCGGACGATGACGCGTTCGGCCAGGGTGAAGACGCCCCACCCGACGGCGAGGCCCGCGACGAAGACGACCCACTCGTTCACCCCGGGGACGAACTTCTCCAGCCCGCCGCGGACCAGCAGCAGGCTGCACAGGCCGAGCAGGAAGGGGACGACGAACGGTCGACGGGTGGCGGTGCGGTCGCCGGGTGCGGTGTTCATGGCACCAGTGTGACCGATGGGTGGCTTCGGACCGGTCAGTCGTCGACGTCGTAGCGGACGATGCGGTCGCCCTCGCGGACGACGACAGCCCGGGGTTCGAGCAGCAGGAGGGCGACCGGTTCGTCGGTCACCAGCCGGGCGCGCACGTCCCCCGACGCCGCATCGCGCAGCTCGAGCCCGTTGCGATCCTGCCAGGGCAGGATGACCCGGTCGCGGAGGGAGTGGACCCGGCGGGTCGCCACCACCGTCCCCGCGGCGGCGAGGGCTCCGGGGACGGTGGACGGGGCCGGCGGCGGCAGGCTCGAACCGGTGGCCGTCGCGAGGCGTTCGGTCCGTCCCGGCCAGGTGAGGTGGACGCCGTCGCCACGGACGTCGACCTCCGGGAGCCGTCCTCCGGGACAGGGTCCGAGGACGCGGGTCCACAGGGGGTCCAGCTCGGCATACAGGGAGACGACGCACTGCGCGTCCTGCACCACGGGGACGACGACGGGCCCGTCGGGGACCGCCACGAAGGAGGAGCCCGGCTGCAACGAGGTCCGTCCGCTTGTCGGGTCGGTCAGCAGCACCCCGCCCCCGTCGACCCGCTGCGCGTGCACCCGTGGTAGGGATCCCCCGGCCGGGGCGGGGGGCGCTCGGCGCCGGTCTGCTCCCAGTCCTGCTTCCCCGCACCGTCGATCCCGACGAGGCGGCAGGTCCGGCGCTGCGCGTCCGGGCAGTCGGCGACCAGGGTGCTGCCCCCGGAGGCGGCGAGGGGGGTGACGACGTGGCCGGTCGTGGCCCGCCAGGTCCAGCGGGCCGAGCCGTCCAGCCGCACCGAGTCCACGCGCTCACCCTTGACCACGACGAGGCGACCGTCGGCGTAGGCGGCGTCGCCGCCCACCACCGAGCCCAGCCGGACCGACTTCCCGGTGCGCAGGTCGAGGGCCGCGTTGCCGCCACTGACGAGGGTCCGCCCTGCCACGACGTCGCCGTCCGTGGCCGGTGCGGACCAGTCGGCCGACAGGGCTTTGGTGCGGGGGACGAACGCATAGCCCGCGAAGACGAGCAGGGCCAACAGGCCGACCGTCAGCAGGATCCCGGCGGTCTCGTCGAGCCGGATCGCCGTCGTTCGCTTCACGAGTCCCGGTGGGCGCGGGAAGCGTTGTGGCGCGGGCGGATCCGCACCGCGGGCAATGCGGGGGCGGGCAGGTGCTGGACATCGCCGGCATACCCCTCCACCTCACCGAACCGATCGGAGTGCGCCATCCACTCCTCCCTCGCCTCGACGATCTCCTCGTGGGTGCGCCCCACGAAGTTCCACCACATGAGGATGTCCTCGTCGAACGGTGGGCCGCCGAGCACCAGGGCCCGGGCCGGTTCGTCACTGCGGTTGGTGAGGGTCAGGCGGGCGCCTCCCGTGGGCAGGTAGGCCAGGGCGCTGCGCGCCAGGTCGGTGCCGTCGACCGTGAACCCCTCCGTGTCGGCGAGCACCCCGTGCTCGTATGCCGCGTCGAGACCGAGCTCGACCGTCGCCCCCGCGTCCAGCACCACCTCGGCGCCGAGCAGCGGCGTGAAGGTCACGACCGGCGAGGTCTGGCCGGCGAGGCTGCCGAGGAAGACCGAGATCGTCGCGCCGTCGAGCCGGACGGGAGTCGGGGCGAAGTGCTGGAAGTCCTTGGGGGCGTGGCGATCTGCGTCTGGCAGCGCCACCCACAGCTGGGCCCCGTGCAGGACCGTCGTCCCCGGCGTGGAGACCTCCGAGTGGGCGATGCCGTGCCCACCGGTCATGAGGTTGAGCTCGCCCGGGCGGATCACCGCGTGGGTGCCGAGGCTGTCGCGGTGTTCGACCTCGCCGGCGAAGAGCCAGCTGACCGTCTGCAGCCCGGTGTGCGGGTGCGGGGGCACGTCCATGCCGCCGGACGCCGCGACGTCGTCGGGCCCGTAGTGGTCGGCGAAGCACCACGCGCCGATGAGCGACCGCTGCCGCTGGGGCAGGGTGCGCCTGACCGTCATCGCCCGCGGGCCGCCGAGAGGAACGTCGCGAGGTTCGAGGACCTCGACCTCGCCGACCGGTGGGCCGTCCGTGCACGCGGTTTCCTCGGGGGCCGTCTCGAGATTGCTCACCCGCACAGTCTGCACCGCCGACCCTGTGCGAGGGTGAGGCGAGAGGGGGTGGGCAGATGGCTGCAGCTGGGGCGGTGCCCGGTGTCGTCGAGGGCGTGCGCTGGCACGAGCTCGAGGCCGGACCGGTGCGGTCGCTGTGGTTCTCCCCGGCGGAGCGGGCGGCGACGGCGACCGTGGTGGTCTTCCCCGGCCTGGGCCTGCCGCGCTACCTCACGCCCCTGGCCCGCACCCTGGCGGGAGGTGGCGCGCAGGTCGTGGTGTTCGACGCGCTCGCGTTCCGCGGACGCCGCCGACGCGTGCGCCCGACCATCCCGGGTCTGTCTACCGCCGGGCAGCAGTGGCTCACCGAGCTGGTCGGCGTCTCGGCCACCGGCGCCTCACTCACCGGCGGCTCCCTCACCGACGGTGGGCCGGTGGTCGTGCTCGGTCACTCGACCGGCGCGCAGGTCGCGCTCGAAGTCGTGCTGGGGGTTCAGCACACGGGTCGGGTGGGCGCCCTGGTCATGGCGGGGCCGACGTTCACCCCTGCCCAGCGGCACCTGCGCCACCTCGTCCCGGCGGGGTTGACCGCCTGGCGCAAGGACCCGCCGACCGAGCTGGTCGTCCTGAAGAACCTCGCCCGGGTCCGCACCGACGTGGTCCGCATGGTCCTGTCCGGTCTCCGGCACCGACCCGAGCAGCGGGTGGAGAACCTGCGCGTCCCATTGACGACGACGGCGGGCGAGGCGGACTCGTTCGCTCCTCCCGAATGGCTCGGCGAGCTGGCGGCGAGGGCCGGTGCCGGCGGCCGGGCGCACGTCCTCGTGGGCTCGCACAACAACGTCTTCCCCCATCCCGACGAGGTCGCGGCACTCGTGCGTTCAGCCGCCGTCTGACGAGGTCGGTCGGGCCCTCCGCAGGTCCGCCGTTCAGTCGGTGCGGTGCGCCACGCCGTCGAGCCGCGGTGCCGGCGCTCGGCGCGCGCCGAGCGCCGCCCGGGCCGAGAGGTGGCGCTGCTCCTGGAGGTTCGTGGCGCGCGCGGCCGCCTTTCGGTATGCCGCGGCCGCCTCTTCGTCACGTCCGGCCAGCTCCAGCAGGTGGGCCCGCACGGCGTCGAACCGGTGGGACCCGTCGAGCCGTTCCCCGAGGCCGTCGAGAACAGCGAGACCTGCCTCGGGTCCGTGGACGTTCGCGGTCGCCACGGCCCGGCTCAGCGTCACCAGCGGGTTGGCCGTGAGGTCCTCGAGCATCTCTTGGAGGGCGAGGACCTGCGGCCAGTCGGTGGCGGCTGCTGTCTCCGCGCGGTCGTGGACGGCCGCGATGGCGGCCTGCACCTGGTACTCGCCGATGAACCCCCTTCCCGCACCCAGGGTCCCGTCGAGGAGTGCCGTCCCCTCGCGGATCTTGTCCCGGTCCCACAGTCGGCGGTCCTGCTCTGCGAGGGGCACCAGGTCGCCGGACGCGGTGGTGCGTGCCGGCCTGCGGGCATCCGTGAGCAGCATGAGCGCCAGCAGGCTCGTCACCTCCGGCTCGTCGGGAAGGAGCCGGTGGGCGGCGCGGGTGAGGCGGATCGCCTCGTCCGTGAGGTCGGTGCGGTGCACGCCCTCCCCGCTGCTCGCGGCATACCCCTCGTTGAACACCAGGTAGAGGACGCGCAGCACCGAACGCACCCGCGGCGGCAGCTCCTCCGCGCCGGGTTCCTCGAAGGTGGCACCGGCCGCGCGGATGGTTGCCTTCGCCCGGCTGATCCGTTGCGCCATCGTGGCCTCGGGCACCAGGAAGGCGCTCGCGACCTGCGCCGTGGTCAGGCCACCGACGGCACGCAACGTGAGCGCGATGGCGGACGCGGGGGTGAGGGCGGGGTGGCAGCACAGGAGGAGCACGGTCAGGGTGTCGTCGTGGTTGACGACCTCGGGGCCACCGACCTCCTCGCGGGCGGTGGTGAGGCGCTCGCGCCGCCGCCGCGCGTCGTCGCTGCGCCAGTGGTCCACGAGCTTTCGTTGCGCGGTCTGCAGGAGCCACCCGCGCGGACGTTCGGGTATGCCGTCGCGTGGCCACCGGTCCGCCGCGACGATCAACGCCTCCTGGACGGCGTCCTCGGACGCGTCGAAGTCACCCGTGCGGCGCGCGAGGGCACCAAGGACCTGCGGCGCCAGGGTGCGCAGCAGGTCCTCGACCTCGTGATCGGCGTCGGTCACGCCGGCTCAGTGGTGGTCGTGGGTCACGGTCGCGAGGAAGTCGTCCATCGCCGCGGCATCGGCCGGGCCCTCGTCCATGACGCGGCGCACCTGGATGGGCTGCTGGGTGGGGACCCCGCCGCGACCGGGCACCGCGGACACGCGGGCGGCGATCTCGAGGGCGCGCTCCTCGGTCTCCACGTCGACGATCTGGAAGCCGGCGACCCACTCCTTGATCTCCTGGAACGGGCCGTCCGTGACCACCGACCGGGTGCCGTCGGACGTGACGACCTTGGCGAGGTCGGGTCCGGTGAGGATCGTGTGGTCGACCAGCTCACCGGAAGCCTCGAGCTCGGCGTTCAGGGCGCGGTAGTAGTCGAGGTGGGCGGTGACCTCCTCGGGCTGCCACTGCTCCATCGGGGTGTCCTCTGGGCCGGACTGGAAGTCGACCGCGAGCAGGTAGCGGGTCATGGGGGCTCCTCCGTTCTCGTGTGCGGTTGCGCGGTCGCGCGGTGCACGGTCACCCCGAGGACGAGGCTGCGGCGGCGTCCTCGACATCCTCTGACGGTTCGGCCGAGATTTCTCGTCGGGTCCGGTTCCTTCGGGGATCACGATTCGAGTCCTGTCCGCGACGAACCCTCGCGCACCCCGTGGGTGCGCCCCGATACTGACGGGCGGGGTGAGGCGAGTGGCTGTGTCGGGGATGTCGAACGTGGTGCTGGCAGGAGTGCTCGTGGCTCTGGTGTCCTCGTGCGGTGGTTCCGGGGGACTGCCGGACCGGGAGGTGCTGGCGGCCTACTCGGAGACCATGCCTCCCGCCGGCGAGACGGTGACCTTCTACGCGCTCACCCACTGCGGGGTCGAGCACGCGCGCATCGGCGGCCACTGGTGGACGGCCCAGGAACCCCTGTCCACCGGGGAAGGTGGGTCAGCGCCACCCGGCTGGGACGACCCGTACCAGCAAGGACGCCTGACCCTCGAGTCCGCAAGCCGGGCGGTCTTCCGCGCCCACGGGGAGGAGGTCGTGTTCCAGCGGAACGCTGACGACCGGGAGCTCCCGGCTGCCGGTAGCGGGATGGTGGTGTCAGGGACCAACCGAAAACACCGTCGACCGGCAGGTGAAGCCGAACAGCACGTCAGGTGGGCCCCGTGGGGCTCGAACCCACAACCTACGGATTAAAAGTCCGCAGCTCTGCCAATTGAGCTAGAGGCCCCGGGGGCAGGACGCGGCTCCTCGCGGGAGATCTCGCCCGGGCACCCGGCGGCCACAGGCTATCGGGCGATGGCGCCGGTGGTGACCGAGGTGCGGCTGACCGACGGGTAGTCGGGCTTCGAGCCGGTGACCACGACCTTCAACCGGTAGCCGGCGTCCTTGGCCACGGTGGCGTAGGTCGCGCGGGTCGCCCAGGGGATGGCCGAGGATCTACCCGTCGAGGCCACGCGGTACCAGCGGTAGGCCAGCGTCACGGGAGCGGGTTCCCAGGTGCCGGGGTTCGCCGTCAGGGTCGACCCGACCTTGCGCGCACCGGTCACGACCGGGGTGGGGGTGGCGAAGAGGATGCCCGGGACCGGAGTGGTCGCCTCGGATCCCCGGGCGACAGAGGGATATCCGTCCTTGGAGCCGGTGACGGTGACGGAGAGCTTGAAGCCCCGGTCTGCTGACGTGATGACGTACTTCGGGCGCACTGCCCCGTTGAGGGGACTGGCCATCCCGGAGGACGAGACCCTGTACCAGCGGTAGGTCAGCGTCACGGGTGCCGGCTGCCAGCTCCCCGGGGTGGCGGTCAGCGTGGAGCCCACCTCGACCGCCCCGCTGATGACGGGGGCGGGCGTCCGCGACAGCGCGAACTTCGGAGTGGCCGGTGCGCTGGGCTGGGACTCCTCGCTGGTGCCACGACTGTTGGTGGCCGCGATCGTGAACGTGTAGGTCACCCCGTTGGTGAGTCCCTTGAACAGCCACGAGCACGTCGAGGCGGTCATGGTCTGTCCGCCCGGGGAGGCGGTGATGCGGAACGAGGTGACTGGCGAGCCGCCGTTGAAGGGGGCGCCGTTGCACCGGATCGCAACCATGCCGTCGCCGACGGCGGCGATCCACACTCCCGGCGGTGCGGTCGGGACCGACGGGACCGAGCTGTTGTAGACGGTCATGGTCGTCGAGTCCTGGTGCGAGGCGGTCTCCGTGTTGCCCAAGGTGTCCTCGAGCGGGTCCACCACGACGAACCAAGTCTTGGGGGTGGTGCTGGGAACGGTGATGCGGCGCTCGTACTTCCCGTTCTTGGGCGTGCCCGAGACCAGGACCATCGGTCCGAAACCGGCGGTGTCGGCACCGTTCACCGCTCGGAAGCCGGCCGTGGGGGTTCTGGCGCCGGTGGCGTCGGTGACGAGGGCCGTCACCACGACCTCCTTGCTGCCGTTGGCGAGGTTGACGACGTTCCCGTTGTGGGTCTGGTAGACCAGCACGGGCGCGGCCGTGTCGACGGCGGCGGGGACGGCAGCGGAGGCCGTCCCGGGGCTGATCGCCGCGACGGCGGCGAGCAGGGCGACCCCTGCCAGGAGCGGGACCGGGGACCTTCGAGGTGAGCGCACGGTCCGGACGCTAGCCACACCATCCGCCGAGATGTGACGAATTGCCCGAATCCCAGCCGTTCGTCCGAGGGGAGCGGAGGCGGGCCGCCGTCCCCCGCGCGTCGTCAGGTGGTCGTCGGGGTGGCGCGGGCGACGAGGTCGCGAAGCACCGTCGTGAGGGCCCGGGGGCTGAACGGCTTCAGGATGTACTCGTCCGCGCCGGCGTCGAGGCCGTCCTGGCGGTCCTCGGGACGGGCCATGGCCGTGAGCATGACGACGGGGGTGCCCTCGAGGTGGCGGTGGGCGCGCATGGCTCGCACGACGTCCAGGCCGCTGAGGCCGGGCATCCGCACGTCCACGACGACGACGTCCGGCGTCAGGCCCTCGCCGATCAGCGACATCGCCTGCTCGCCGCTGTCCGTGGCGACCGGGTCGAGACCCGCCTTGGAGGCAGAGATGGACACCAGGTGCCGGATGTCCTCGTCGTTCTCGACGACCAGAGCTACTGCCATGACCTGCCTTCCAACCTCGTTCGGTGCCCGTGCGACTCATGCCACTGTGACAACGTTGTCTGCCCATCGGTCCGGACGCCGCACACCTGCAGGGGTCCGGCACCAGAATGATCTGAACGGACGAGGACAAAAACCCCAAAAGGTATGCCGTGACCAGCCGCTCGCCCGCAGGGACCTACCCGTGCGGATGGTGGCCGTTCACAGCAGCCGGGCGCGCCGCCACAGCCGGGCGGACGGACCTCCGATCAGACCGGCGTCGGCGAGGAACGTCGTGAGGTTCTCCGCGCTCGCCCGGAGCTTGTCGCCGTAGTGGTCGTTGGCTCGAGCGACGGCGACCGCCTCGTCGGGGTCGAGGCCGGCCGCGGCATACACGTCCCGGTGGACGAGGTTGTCAATGATGACGTTCGCGACGATCCCGAGGACCAGGCGCTGCTGGCCGCGCTGGGCCCGGGACATGTCGGCAGCACGCCGCGCGATCTCCTCGCGGGCGAACCGCATGTGCCGGGCCTCCTCGATGACGTGGATCCGGCTGACCGCACGGGTCAGGGGTTGGACGCGCTCGTCGGCGATGAGCTCGCGCTGGAAGATGTCGAGCACCTCCTCGGCGACGAGGATCGAGGCGAACAGGTCGGGGCCGTGCGCGAGCGTCTTGAACAGCCGGCCCAGCTGGTGCGACCGGTGCTCGGGGCGGTACGACGGGGCACCGTACTTCTCCGCGGTCCGGGCGAACATGATCGAGTGGCGGCACTCGTCCGCGATCTCGGTGAGGGCGAACTGCACGTGCGGAGTCGCCGGGTCCTGGTCGTAGACGTCGCGCAGGATCATCTGCATGAGGATCATCTCGAACCAGATCCCCACGCCCGAGACGGAGCAGAACTCGTGCTCGGTGAGCGTGATCCTCCGGTCCTCGTCGAGGCCGTCCCACAGGGGGGTGCCGTAGAGCGAGGACCACTCGGGGCTGAGGCCGTACAGGCCCTGCCCCAGGGGTTCGGTCCAGTCGATGTCGACCTGCGGGTCGTACGAGTGCTTGGCGGCCGAGGCGAGCAGGCGCCGGGCGGTGGTGTCGCGGTCGTGGCGGGGCTGGATGCGTGCGAGTCGGTCGGCGGCGTCCTGGCGAGAGCTGGGGGGTGCGGTGTTCACGGTGGTCATGGTGACTCCATAGGTGTAACCGTCAGTAACAGTTACCATGGTTAGCGTGAAGTCCGGAGATGTCAAGAGTCCGCCCGCACCGCCCGCGGACCGCCCCGACGGTCGCCGCGAGCGCTGGCGGACCCACCGCGAGGAGCGCCGCCGCGAGTTCGTCGACGCGGCCATCGCCGCGATCCGGGCGGTCGGGCCGCACATCAGCCTCGACGACGTGTGCCGCCAGGCGAAGGTCACCAAGCCGGTGCTCTACCGCCACTTCCGCGACAAGGACGACCTGCACCGGGCGGTCCTGGAGCAGGTGGCGACGGAGATCCTCATCCCACGCATCACCGGCGAGCTCGCCCGGGTCCACGGCGACGACCGTGACCTGCTGCGCGCGGCCATCGGGGCGTACGTCGCCCTCGTGCGCGAGGAGCGCGACCTCTACCGCTACGCCATGGCGCACAACGACCTCGGCGAGGGCGGCGACTTCGTCGGCAGTGTCGAGGCAGCCATCGCCGGCGCCGTCGGCATCCTCGTCGCCACACGTCAGGACGAGCCGACCGACGACGCGGAGACCGTCGCCTACGCCATCGTCGGCATGGTCCAGCTCGCGACGAACCGCTGGCTCGACCGGCCCACGATGAGCGAGGAGGCGTTCGTGGCGACGCTCACCGACCTGGCGTGGGTCGGCCTCTCACCTCGGGTCGCCGCCGGCCCGGACTGAGCTCAGCGGCTCTCCTCCAGGCAGGTCGCGTGCGAGATCGATCGCGGGCAGCCGTGCCAGTCGGACCCGATCGCCGCACCGAGCACGACCGTCCCCACGAGCGCCGTGACGAGGGCGAGGACTGCGCTGCGCGCGTTGCGCCGCAACGCTGCTCGCACGAGCAAGGTGACGAACAGGCAGGCGCCGGCAAGGAGCAGCATCAGCTGGGTGACCCCGGGGTCCGTCGACCGGCCGAACCCGCCGCCCGAGCACCCCGAGACCCCGCACAACCCGAACCACGCGAGGAAGCCGAAGAACGCGAACCCCGCCACGCCCACCACCAGCAGGGCCGTCGACACGACCGTCGTGGCGACGCGACCGGCCCGTGGCCGGCCGCGCAGGGAGTTGGACGGGCTCGTCGTCGAGTCGGTCATGACCCCACCATGGCGTATGCCGCGGGGTTGGAGGGGTGCGCGGGTCATCATCCGCACCCGACGGGTCGCGGCGGAACCCCGGCCCCGGTCGGTCCGTTGGCTGACCATGAGCACCCTGACCTGTCCCAAGTGCACCTCCGAGATGCGTTCGTACGAGCGCAACCGTGTCCACGTCGACCAGTGCACGGGGTGCGGAGGGCTGTTCCTCGACCGCGGCGAGCTCGAGACCCTCGTCGCGGCCGAGAACGCCTGGCACCAGCCCGCGCCGCCGCAGGGGCAGCAGTACGCCCAGCAGCCACCCCAGCAGCAGGGGGCGTGGCAGCAGCCTCCGGTGCAGGGTCAGCGGGCGCCGTACCGCCAGACCTCGAAGGTCCCGGGCCACGGGTACGGCGGCCAGCAGGGGTACGGCCACGGCCGACGCAAGAAGTCCTTCCTCGACGACCTGTTCGGCTGAGGGGCCGCGCCCCGAGCGGACGTCGGCTCCTGCTGGGACACTGGTCCCGATGAGAAACGAGCCCAGCGGCCGTCCCGGCCCCCGCCGTCCCGCCTTCTTCAGCCCTGCGGCCATGGAGTCGCAGGGCGGCACCGTCCCCGACCCCGCCCAGGTGACCGAGATCGCCCACGAGACGGCCGCCGTCCTCGTCGGGACGGGCCGTGCCTCGACCGACCCCGCCGTGACCGCGCGGCTCGTCTCCCTCGTCGACGACCTCGGCCTGTCGACCGTGGCCGAGCTCTGGGCCGACCGCCCTGCGCGGAGCCTCCCTGGCGCGCTGTGGCGGCTCTACGCCCTGCGTGAGTGGGTGCGCCGGACGCCGGAGGACGCGGCCTCCGACTACTCGGCAGGCGTGCGGTTCACCGACGTCAACCACGTCGTCGCGGGGGTCGCCGAACCACCCGGCCCGACCGAGCTGCGAGAGCTCACCGACGCCATCCTCCGGGGGGTCTTCGAGGGGGACTTCGCCGTTGCACTGCAACGGGCTGCGGCCTTCTGCCGCGTCGTCGCCGCGGGTCGTGCGGATCGCGCGCACACCACCGACGTGCAGGACCGCGAGGCCGCCGGGGTGCAGACCCAGCGGGCCGCCTCGATGCTCTCGACCGCCGGTGACCTCGAGGCGTGTGCAGCCCTCTGGCGGGCCGGCGAGCTGCGCTGACCGGCGCGCGCGCTGGCCGACCCGGCCCTGCGCCATACCCCTGTCTGGAGCGGTGACGCCACCCGAACTCTGGTTCTCCACAAGGAGCCGAACGGGGGAACAGACCGCCGGGGTGCGGGGTTATGGTGTGGTGTGCGCCGGGCCGCGGTAGCCCCGGGTCCCAAATTAAGCCGCTACGAGCGGCCTCGTGCCGTGAGGCGCTCCCGGCCCGGCGCACATGACCTCAGCCCTGCGGCAAGGCTCCTGCGCAGTCGCCCACGTGCTGCTCCGCGTCGCGACGCGACACCTGGCGGGACCGCCGCCCGGGACCGCTCCACCCGCACACCCGGCACACGGCGTGGCTGAACGATCCCCGGTCCTCGACCTGTGGCGGCTCGCCCGTCCGGGCGCCGTCGACCTCGTGCGGCATGGGTCCATCATCCGACATAGAAGAAAGTGACTAGTCCGTATGGTCGGGACATGACCCAGATGGGTGGTTCGCACCGTGCGCGGGTCAAGACATCGCAAACTAATGTCCGGGTCGTCTCCGGACTCCGTTAGCGTTTTGCCATGACCACGGACCCGCACGCCGGTGCAGAGCTCACCGACGACGCGCTCCAGGACGAGATCGAGCTGGTCGGTGATCTGGTCGTGGCTGCGTCCGCGAGCGAGCGGCCCCTCACGGACGACGAGATCGACCGGGCGCTCGGGATCGAGCGAGGTCAGTGCGTCGACACCGACTCCGCCGCCGACCGGTCCCACCGCAGCTGGAAGCGGCAGAACGCCTGAGTCGCTGAACGCCCGGTGAACGCCAGGTACCCGTCGGGTTGCACTTTGCAGGCGGGTAGCCCGTAGCATCGTCCCCGGCCATCCCCCCGCCTGACCGGAGAGAACCGTGGGCTTCCGCCTCACCCCGCAGGAGAACAGCTTCTACGACCTGTTCGCCAGGTCCGCCGCCTACCTGATCGACGGCTCCCGTGAGCTCACCACCATCCTCGGTGTGGCCCACGACGAGCGCGAGACCGTGGCCGCGCGGATGCGCGAGATCGAGCACGCCGCCGACGAGGCGACGCACGAGATCATCCGCAAGGTGAACAGCTCGTTCATCACGCCGTTCGACCGTGAGGACATCCACGGCCTGGCGTCCACGCTGGACGACTGCATGGACCTCATGGACGCGGCGGTCGACCTGATCGTGCTGTACCGCATCGGTGACCTCCCCGCCGGCGTCTCCGACCAGGTCGAGGTCCTCTCGCGGATGTCCGAGCTGACCGCCGAGGCGATGCCGCGGCTGCGCTCGATGAAGGACCTCTCGGAGTACTGGATCGAGATCAACCGCCTCGAGAACCAGGCCGACCAGATCTACCGCGGCCTGCTCGCGGCGCTGTTCAACGGCGAGTACGGCACCGACGCGATCACGATCATGAAGCTCAAGGAGGTCATCGAGGAGCTCGAGGCCGCCGCCGACGCCTTCGAGACCGTCGCGCACAAGGTCGAGAGCATCGCGGTCAAGGAGTCCTGAGTCCTCCCATGGATTGGCTTCCTGTAGGAATCGTCATCGTCCTGGCGATGGGGTTCAACTACACCAACGGTTTCCACGACGCGGCGAACGCGATCGCGACCTCGGTCTCGACGCGCGCCCTCACGCCGCGGGTGGCCCTGGCCATGGCCGCGGTCGCCAACATGGTCGGCGGGGTCACGGTCTACTTCTTCGGTGGTGTCGCCGCGACGATCGGCAAGGGCATCATCGAGGCGCCCCAGGGCAACGAGGGCCTCGCGATCTGTGCCGCCGCGCTCATCGGCGCCATCGGCTGGAACCTGCTGACCTGGTGGTACGGCCTGCCGTCCTCCTCGTCGCACGCCCTCATCGGCGGCCTCGGTGGTGCGGCCCTCGCGGCGAGTGCCACGGTCAAGTGGACGGGCATCCTCGAGAAGGTCGTCGTCCCGATGGTCCTGTCGCCGATCGTCGGCGTGATCGCCGGATACCTGGTGATGACCGCGATCCTCTGGCTCTTCCGTCGTGCCCAGCCCGGCAAGGTCTCGCGCGGCTTCCGCTACGCGCAGACCGCCTCGGCTGCGGCCATGGCCCTGGGCCACGGCTTCCAGGACGCGGCCAAGACCGCCGGTGTCGTCGTCCTCGCCCTCACGGTCGGTGGCCACTACGACGGCGAGAAGGTGCCGCTGTGGGTGCTCATCCTCAGCGCCCTCGTCATCAGTGCCGGCACGTATGCCGGTGGGTGGCGCATCATGCGCACGCTCGGCCGCCGCATCATCCACCTCGACCCGCCGCAGGGTTTCGCCGCCGAGACCACGGCTGCCTCGATCCTCTACGTCGCCGGCATCACCTTCGGTGCCCCGATCTCCACGACCCACACGATCACCTCGGCGATCATGGGTGTGGGCGCGACGAAGCGCCTCTCCGCGGTGCGGTGGGGCGTCGCCGGCAACATCATCGGTGCGTGGGTGCTGACCTTCCCCGGCGCCGGCATCGTGGCGGCCCTGAGCTTCTGGGCCATCAACCTGTTCATGTGACCCGAGGTCGCCGGGTCACTGCCGACCGGTCCTGACGGGCAGGCGCGTGGGCCCGTGGAGGGCTCGTGGGTCAGAGCGGCGGCTCGGGTACGGCCACCAGCCGCAGGGCGACGTGGGGGCACGAGAGGACCGCCTCCTGGGCGAGTGCCACCTGCTCCGGGGTGACGTCCGCCGTGACGACGGGGTAGCCCCACTCGTCCAGTGAGACGGCCTCGGGCAGCAGCTCGGCGCACAACCCCCTGGCGCGGCAGGCCGGCCAGTCCACCTTGAGGCGGCGCAGCCCCGAGCCGCTCATCGGTCGTACCCGCAGCGGCCGTCGGCGTGGCGCGCGACCTCGTCCGGGCAGGCGGTGAGCAGCGACCGCACCAGTCGGGCGGTGCCGTCCGGGTGAGCGCACGCACCACGGCGCTCTACGGCCTCGGCCAGGTCGATGAGGCGACCGGTGTCGTGGACGTGGCCGGAGCGCGAGGCCAGGTGGCCCAGGGTCAGGCTCATGGCCGGCAGGCCGTTGAAGCAGGGACCGCACCGGCCTGCGGTCGACGCGGCGAGGTAGGTCGTGATCTCCGCGGTGGTCTGCACCGGGCACTCGCCGGGGTCCGGCACGATGACGACCCCGGCACCGAGCGCGAGTCCGGCGTCCTTCATGGCCGCCCTGCTGACCCGCTGGCCCTGCAGCTGTCCCGGCGCCGACCAGGTGCCGTGGTAGCCGCCGAGCAGCACGGGGCGGTCGAGCTGCTCGACGGAGAGCACGGCGTCCCACGGGGTGCCCGTGGCGACCTCGACCACCCTGGTGCCCACCCCGTCCGTGACGGTGAGCAGGACGGTGCCGGGCTCCTCGGGGAGGCCCAGCGCGGCATACCCGGTCGCGCCGAGGTGGACGAGGGAGGCGAGCTGCGCGTAGGTCTCGGCGTTGGAGAGCAGCGTCGGACGCCCGCGGTAGCCGCTCACCGCCTCCGGCTGCCAGGCGGTGACCGGCAGGCCGGGACGACCCGACAGGAGCTCGATGACCGCACGGGCCTGACCGCTGACGAATCCCGGTGCGGCGAGGTGGCTGCGCCACCGGAGGCGTTCGCCGTCGGCGACGCGCTCGGCGATCGCCGCGCCCAGGGCGTCGCCCGTGGTGGGGCGCTCGCGAGGGGTCACCACGTGGATCTCCTTGGTGCACAGCGCTCGCGCGGCGAGGACCGCACCGTCGAGCACGCGGTGGGGCGCGACCACGGCGAGCGCCGAGTCCTTGGCGCTGCGCGGCTCACCCTCGGCCGCGTTGACCACGACCAGTGGGCGCCGACCACGGCCGGCGGCGGCGAGCTTCGTGGCGAGGGGGAAACCCGCTCCGCCACGGCCTCGCACGTCGACGTCGCGGGCGAGCTCGAGAACGGCCTGGAGGGTCAACGTGGGCAGGGGACCGAAGCGTTCACGGTGCGTCGCCAGGGATGGGTCGTCGGCCACGGTGGCGAGCAGGCGCGGGCCCCGCAGGACCTTCACGTCGGTCACCGGGACGTCGCGGCCGGTCTCACCCGGGAGCGGACCGACGGTGCCGGGGACGGCGCGGCGGGGCACGCCGACGGCGGTCACGTCGTCCTCGCCGCGCGCTGGAGGATCGCGAGCCGCAGCACGACGGCGGCGAGGAGGGCGCCGACGCACACGAGCACCACGGGTCGGCCGAGCGACGTCGAGGCGTCGGTGCCGATCCCGAGGGTGTGGACGACCGCCGCGGTCCAGGCGAGGTAGGACATCAGGTGGACCGCCCGCCAGGCGCGTTCACCGAGGCGCTGCTTCAGCAGGCTCGTGGCGCCGACGGCCAGGGTGAGGTCGAGGGCGAGCGTGCCCAGGCCCAGGTAGAGCGGGCGGTAGGTGCCCCCGAACGGCAGCAGGGCCTGCCACCAGCGGATGTCGACGAACTCGTCGACGACGGCGGTGACGGCGTGCGCGAGCAGCAGGAGGGTCGTCAGCAGGCTCAGCCCGCGGTGGGTGGACTGGGTGGCGAACCGCGGCCAGACCCTGCCGCCCTGCCCCGTGGACAACACGCCGAGGACGACCGTCAGGGTGAACACCGCCAGCAGGACCAGGCCCGTGCCGCGGTTGAGGTACCAGAGCAGCGGGCTCGTCACCGGCCACCCCCTCGTCGGGGGGCAGCCAGGTCGGCCGAGTCGTCTTCCGCGCTGGCACGCCAGGCACTCGTGGGATGGCGTTCGCCCTGCTCGTCGACGAGCAGCGCGGCGACACCGCGCTGCTCGAGCCACGCGGGGGCCGCGTCGCCCAGCACGAGCGCCGCCGTCGTCGCGGTGTTGGCCGCGGTGCACGTGTGGCCCAGCGCGGTCACGGACCGCCAGGGACCGGCGACGGGGAGGCCGTTCGCCGGGTCGAGGACGTGGTGCCACTCGCGGCCACCGCGCATCCAGCGCCGCGCGCGGACGGTGGACGTCGCGACGCCGCCGGACTCGAGGAGCAGGCTCACCGTGTCGTCGGGGTGGTCGGCGAGGTCGGTCCGGGTCTCCCCGACCACGACCGGCCAGCGGTACCGGCCGTGGAGCGAGGTGTGGTGCGGGGCGTCGGTCACCCTCACGTCACCGCCGACGCTGATGGCGGCCGGCGCACCCAGGGTGGTGGCGAGGTCCGCGGCCACGAGGTCCGCGGCATACGCCTTGCCCGTTGCGCCGAGGTCGAGCCGCGCGCCGTGCGGCACGAGGACGGCATCGGGACGAACCCCGATCTCCCGCCACGCACCGGGGCGCACGACTCCGGGAAGGGCGGTCGGGAGGTCGGTGGCACGGGACAGCAGGTCGAAGGTGCGGTCGTAGCCGGCGGCCTCCATGGCCTCGCCCAGGGAGGGGTCCACCCGGCCCGCCGTCTCGTGCGCGGCCTCGAGGGCGATGCGCACCGCCCCCACGAGCACCGGGGACACGGGCGTCCACCGCCCCGGTCGCCGGTTGGCGCGGACCAGGTCGGAGTCGGCCCGGAAACGGCTGCACGACGCGTCCACCTCGTCGAGGACGTCCCGGGCGCGCGTGGTGGCGCGGGCCAGCTCGGCGGGGTCCGCCACGTGGAGCTCGACGGTGGTGCCCAGGGCTGACCACGTGCTCACGCCGACGTCGGGAGCGGTCACCGGCGGCACCTCAGGACCCCGCGGTGACGACCGGCGGGGGCGGGGGCGGAGGTGCTGGTGCGGGAGCGGGAGCCGGGGGGGCGGCTCGGGGTGCAGCGGCTGCGCGGGGCGCGGCGGCCGCCTGCGGCGCCGACTGCACGGTGGTGCGCGTGCCGCGCTGCTGGACCACGGCGGTGCCTCCTCCCACGCGGGCGGTGCCGGGCGCGGCCGCCACGTGGACGACCTTCGTGGTCACGACGGTCCGGGCGGGGCGCTGCTTGACGATGACCCGGGGGGTCAGGGCGGCCTGGGCCTGCGCGGCGAGCTGCTGGGCCCGGACGGCGCGGTCGTATGCCGCGCGGGCGGCGGCGGCCCTGGCCGCCTTGGCTGCCTGCTTCTGCTCGCTGGCGTGCGCGGCGGCGCCCGAGGCGGCGCCGACGGCGGCGACGGAGCAGGCCGCGGCCGCGCCGGTGATGAGCACGACGAGCGCGCGGTACCGGTCGCGGTGGCGGGTGGTCAGGGGCGGACGGGGCATGGGGAGTTCTCCGGCAGGGGGTGGGAGGACGGTCGGGCGTCGACCCAGCCTGACCGCACGTGCCCCAAGTCGTCCTCAGGAGTGCCCTAAGAGAACCTCATGGCTTAGGTCCCGCATTCGTCATCCTTGCCCGGACTTGAGGAGGTCTTAACCTCCAGACGAGTTGGTCTTGAGCCGGCGCCGGGCACTCTGCTCCCGTCAGCACCACCCGTTGCCTGCCCCCGGAGGACCTCCCCCATGTCTGTCAGCCGCCCCCTCGCCGTGTCGGTCGGCCTCGCCGCCGGGCTCGTGGCCGCCGTCGGTTTCTACACCGCTGCCGCCGGGGTCGACGCCCCGAAGCAGGTCACGGCGAAGCCGCAGCCCGTCCCCGCCGTGGCGGTCGTGACGCCGGCCCCGGTGGTCAGCCTCGCCCCCTGCGCCAAGCCGGCGAAGCTCGAGCACGGTGCCTGCGTGACGCACAAGGTGGTCACCAAGGTCCTGGTGGCCAAGGCCCCCGCCCCGGCCGCGGTGCGGCAGGCGGTCCGAGCCGCCGCTCCGGCCCCGGCCGCCGCGCACGCCGCTTCCGGCGCCAGCCACCACTCCACGGTGGCGGCGACGCCGCGCCCTGCCGCGACGGCCGCGCACCACGAGGACGCCGAACCCGAGGACGCGGTGGAGGTCGAGCACGAGGACGCCGACCACGAGGACGACGGCGGCGCGAGCGAGCCCGGCGACGACCACGGCGACGACGCCGGCGAGCCCGGCGACGACTGACCTCAGTGGGCCCGACCGAGGTCGACGGTGACCAGCGCGCCGCCGTCCTCGGTGCGTCCCAGCGTCGCGTTCCCACCCGACGTCCGCGCGATGCGTCGCACGATGTCCAGGCCCAGCCCCGTCGAACCGCTGCCGCTGTGACCCCGTCGGGTCGGGTCCTCCTGGTCGCCGAACCCGGGACCGGAGTCGGCGACGCTCACCTCGACCCGTCCGGTGCCACCGTCCGCCGGGACCGGGCGCACGGTCACGACGACGTCTGCGCCGTCCGGCGTGTGGGCGAAGACGTTGTCGAGGAGGTTGTCCAGCAGGTCGCGCAGGTCGACCGCGGCAAGGTCGACCTGCAGCGGCCCGGGGGGTGCCTCGAACCTGATGCTGCGTCCCTCGTCGCTCGCCAGCGGTTCCCAGAAGCGCACCCGGTCCGCGGCCACGGCCACCGCGTCGCACTCGCCACGCATCGCGGAGCGCACGGGTCTGCGGGCCTCGAGCACCACGGCGTCCACGGTGCGCTGGAGCTGGTCCACGTGGCCGCGGAGGCGTTCGGCCGTCTCCGGATCCTGGACCGACTCGCTGTCCAGCCGCAGCGCGGTGACCGGCGTGCGCAGGCGGTGGGACAGGTCCGCCACGACCTCCCGCTCGGCGGCGAGCAGGTCGTCGATCCGCTCGGCGAGCTGGTTGAAGGCGGTGCCGACCTCCTGCACCTCCTGCGGCCCGGCCGGTTCGACGCGGGCGTCCATGTCGCCGGTCCGGAGCAGGTGCGCCACCCGCGCGAGGTCGGTGACGGGTGTCGCGATGCGTTCGGCAAGCCGTCGGGCGATGAGCAGGGCCAGGGCGAGCAGCACCAGCCCGAGCGTGCCGATGCTGAGCCAGGCCATCGTCACCCCGCGGTGCATCGCCTCGGCCGTCACCGTGGTGAGCACGACGGCGGTGCCCTGGTCCAGGGCGATGGGGACCAGGACAGCTGCGCCGGTGGCGGAGCGGTCGGTGAACGCCGAACCCCCTTGCCGGGCCTTCTCGACCAGGGCCGACTGCGCCGGCGACGGGGTGGACCCGACGGTCTGGCCCGTCGGGAGGACCACGGTCGTGTGGTACCCGCGGCCTTGGGCGACCTGGCTGACGGCCACGCCGATGTCGCTGGTCGAGGCGACGCTCGACACGATGACCGCCACGCCCTGGGCCTGCTGCTGGGCGGTCGCGGTCGCCCGGTCCTCGGCGAGCGTCCGGACGAGCAGGCACATGGGGATGATGAAGGCCACGATGATGGCCGAGGACGTCGCGGCCACGAGGAGGCTGATCCGTCGACGCACCGTCAGTCCCGGTCCGGCGCGGCGAGGCGCAGCCCCACGCCACGGACGCTGCGCAGGTACCGCGGATGAGCAGCCGTCTCGCCGAGCTTGCGGCGCAACCACGACAGGTGGACGTCGAGCGTCCGGTCGCCCCCGCCATACGCCTGCTGCCACACCTCGCTGAGGATCTCCCGGCGGCTCACGACCTCGCCGGCCCGCTGGGCCAGCAGCAGGAGGAGGTCGAACTCCTTGCGCGACAGGTCCAGCGCGTCGCCTCGCAGGGTGGCCTGGCGCGTGGTGGGGTCGACGACCAGCTCGCCCACCTCGAGGGGTCCCGCAGCCGGGGCGCCGCTGCTCGTCCGTCGCAGGACCGCGCGGATGCGGGCCTCCAGCTGGTCCGAGCCGAAGGGCTTGGTCACGTAGTCGTCGGCCCCGGCGTCGAGGGCGCGCACGAGGGCCGCGTCCTCCTCACGAGCCGTCACGACGATGACCGGCACCTGGCTCACCCCGCGCAGCATCGACAGCAGGGTCAGCCCGTCCACGTCGGGCAGGCCCAGGTCGAGGACGACCAGGTCGGGCTGGTGGTCGAGGGCTTCCTGGAGGCCGGCCATGCCGGTGGAGCAGGAGCTGACCGAGTGCCCGCGGTCGTGGAGCGCACGCACGAGGGCCGTGCGGATGCCACCATCGTCCTCGACGACCAGGAGGCGGGCCACGGCGATAACGTTACGGCACGGGCCGTCGCGCCCGAGGCCGATGAGCGTGATCCGGGTGGGCCCTGCGACCGGGTGGAACGGAGGTCCCGATGAGCCGTCGTACCGGCACCGTGGTGGCCGCCGTCGCCCTGTGGCTGGCCATCGTGGCGAGCACCTCGACGGTGGCATGGATCGTCATCGACCGCGCGGGTCGTGGGGCCTACCTCACCGACGGTGCCCGGCCCGAGCTCACCCAGGCCGGCCCCGGCACGACCACGACGGACGTGACCGAGGGCACCGTGTCGGCGACGTCGTCGGTCCCGTTGAGCACGTCGCCGCCCACGTCGTCGGCTGGAGGACACCCGTCGACCTCGCGACCGGCCCGGACCACACCGAGCCACTCTGCCCCCGCGCCGCGGTCCACGGTGTCGAGCCCGGCTGCCACCCGACCTCGCGCCACCCCGCATCCGTCGCCCACCCCGCGACCGACCCCCAAGCCCTCCGCCTCCTCGCCGGTCCGCCCGCAGGCGGTGGACGACTCCGTCAGCGTCACCGGTGGATCGGTCGGGGTCAGCTGCCGGGGGACCACCCTGACGCTGCGCTTCGCCACCCCGAGGAACGGCTGGTCCTACGAGCTGAGCCGCTCGGCGGCCGAGATCGAGGTCCAGTTCCGGCGCACCGGGGGCGAGCAGGAGTCCGAGGTGCATGCCCGGTGCTCCGGCGGGGCGCCGGTCTTCGAGACCGACTCGTCCGACGGCGGGTCCGAGCGCGCGCCCGGCACCGCCACCCCCGACGAGTAGAGGCTCAGCCGAAGCGACCGGAGATGTAGTCCTCCGTGGCCTTCACGCCGGGGTTGTTGAAGATCCGCTGGGTGTCGTCGATCTCGATCAGCTTGCCCGGCTTGCCGGTCGCCGCGAGGTTGAAGAACGCGGTGCGGTCCGAGACGCGGGCTGCCTGCTGCATGTTGTGGGTGACGATGACGATCGTGTACTTGCTCTTCAGCTCGCCGATCAGGTCCTCGATGGCCAGCGTCGAGATCGGGTCGAGGGCCGAGCAGGGCTCGTCCATGAGCAGCACCTGCGGCTCGACGGCGATCGCGCGGGCGATGCACAGGCGCTGCTGCTGCCCACCGGAGAGACCGGCACCCGGCTTGCTCAGGCGGTCCTTGACCTCGTTCCAGAGGTTGGCGCCCTGCAGCGACTTCTCGACGACCTCGTCGAGCTTCTTCTTGCCCTTGACGCCGTTGAGCTTCAGGCCGGCTGCGACGTTGTCGTAGATGGACATCGTGGGGAACGGGTTCGGCCGCTGGAACACCATGCCGACCGTGCGGCGCACGGCCACCGGGTCGACGCCCGAGTCGTAGAGGTCCTGGTCGTCGAGCATGACCTTGCCCTCGACGCGGCCGCCGGGGATCACCTCGTGCATGCGGTTGAGCGTGCGCAGGAAGGTCGACTTGCCGCAGCCGGACGGTCCGATGAACGCTGTCACCGAGCGCGGTTCCACGGTCATCGTCACGCCTTCGACAGCCTTGAACGCGCTGTAGTAGACGTTCAGGTCACTGACGTCGATTCGCTTGGCCATGAGGGGGATTCGTCCTTCGCTTGCGGAGTTCAGTTCGGGTTCGGGGATGCGTGCGGTGGGGTATGGCGCGGGGCCGGCTACTTCTTGACCGAGCCGAAGCGCGAGACCACCCGGCCGGCGATGTTGAGCAGGAGCACGAGCAGGATCAGGGTGAGTGCCGCCGCCCACATGCGGTCGACCGCAGGCGGCAGGGACTCGGTGCGGTCCTGGTTGATCATCGTCGGGAGCGTCGGCATCAGCCCACCGAAGAGGTCGTTGGCGATCGACTTCGTGTACGGGCCCAGGATGAGCAGGGGTGCGGTCTCACCCATCACGCGGGCCAGGCCGAGCAGGACGCCCGTGACGATGCCGGAGAAGGCCGTCGGCAGGACGACCCTCATGATCGTCTTCCACTTCGGCACCCCGAGCGCGTACGACGCCTCGCGGAGCTCGTTCGGCACGAGCTTGAGCATCTCCTCGGTCGAGCGGACGACGACCGGGATCATCAGCAGCACGAGCGCGAGGCAGACCGCGAAGCCGACCCGCTGGAACTTGAACGTCGTCACCCAGAGGGCGTAGATGAACAGGCCGGCGACGATCGACGGGACGCCGGTGAGGATGTCGACCATGAACGACACGACCTTGGCGAGCCGCCCCCGCCCGTACTCGACGAGGTAGATCGCGGTGAGGATCCCGATCGGGACCGAGATCAGGGCGGTCGTGAGGCCCTGGATCAGGGTGCCCTGGATCGCGTGCACGGCCCCGCCGCCCTCGCGCCGGGCCGTGATGCCGCGCTGGGAGTTGCCCCACCACTGTGCGTCGAGGAGCAGGTGGTAGCCCTTGGAGCCGACCGTCCAGAGGATCCAGACCAGCGGGACGAGGGCGAGCAGGAAGGCCCCCCACATGACGACGCGGGCCAGCTGGTCCTTGAAGGCCCGGCCGCGGGCCTTGTGGCCGAGGTCCGTCGATGCGCCGCCCCTCGAGGCGGGTGGGGTGGTCGACGAGGACGTCGCCGACGTCGTGGCGGTGGTGGAGGTCGTCATTCGCTGAAGGCCTTCCTGCGGTCGATCACGATGCGGGCGATGGCGTTGACGACAAAGGTCAGGATGAAGAGCACGAGGCCGGCGGCGATGAACGCCCCTGCCTTCTGCGGGGTGTCGAACTCGGCGGCGTTGTTGGCGATCCGTGACGCGAACGTCTCACCACCGTTGAGCAGCGAGAACGTCCACTTCGCCCCGTCGGGGAGCGTGGAGAGGATGATCGTCACGGCGATCGTCTCACCGAGCGCACGACCCAGGCCGAGCATCGCGGCGCTGATCACGCCGGGCTTCCCGAACGGGAGGACGGAGATCCGGATCATCTCCCACTTGGTCGCGCCGAGCGCGAGGGCGCCCTCACGGTGGGTGATCGGCGTCTGCGCGAACACCTCGCGGGACAGGGCGGTGACGATCGGGAGCACCATGATCGCCAGCACGATGCCGACGAACAGGATCGTGCTGCCGCCGCTGATGTTGGCGTCGGAGAACAGCGGGATCCAGCCGAGGTGGTCGCGCAGGAAGTTCTGCACGGGCTCGAACACCGGCCCGAACGTCCGCAGGCCCCAGATGCCGAACACGATCGACGGCACGGCGGCCAGCAGGTCGATCAGGCTGGCCGCGGGCCGCGACAGCCAGGTGGGGGCGTACTGCGTGATGAACAGGGCGACCGCGACGCCGACCGGGACCGCGATGAGCATCGCGATGGCGCTGGCGGTGACGGTGGTCCAGAGCAGCTCGACGATGCCGAACCGCAGGTTGTTGCTGTCGTTGACCGACCACTCGCGCGAGGTCAGGAAGCTGGCCTTGTCGTTCGCGATCGCCGGGATGGCCTGCCAGAGCAGGAACACCCCGACGAGCGTCACGAGGGCGATGACGAAGATGCCGGCGCCCTTGGCCGCACCACCGAAGAGGCGGTCGCCGAGGCGGCCGGTGCCGGCGCCGTCGCCGCTGAGCGGGGCGCTGCCGTGGGGTCCGGGGGTCTCGTCGGCCAGGGATACGCCGGTCACTGATGACACGTGATGCCTATCGCGGTGGGG
>NZ_LMGM01000001.1:2766471-2766586 GCF_001427915.1 Phycicoccus sp. Root563
GGAAGGACGGACAGCGGTGAGCCGGGGCTGGTGGTGGCCAGCCCCGGCTCACCGCGGTGGGGTCAGGACAGTGCGTCGATCGCCGCGGCGACCTTGGTGCGGACCTCGTCGGGGA
>NZ_LMGM01000001.1:2766603-2971359 GCF_001427915.1 Phycicoccus sp. Root563
GCGGCGCGTAGCCGATCTCCTCGAGGGAGGCCTGGGTCTCCTTGGAGGCGAAGCTCTTGAGGAAGGCCTTGGTCAGCTTGGACTTGGCGGCGTCCTTGCCCTTGGAGCAGACGATCTCATAGGTCACCAGGTTGATCGGGTAGGCCCCGGTCTCCTTGGTGGCGTAGTCGAGCTTGAGGCGCAGGTCGTTGCCCTCGCCGTCGGCCTTCGCGGTGGCGATGGCCTTGCCGACCGTCTCGCCGTTCAGCTCCACGGCGCCGGCGCCGTTGTCGATCTGGGCGATGCCGAGCTGGTTGTCCTTGGCGTAGGACCACTCGGCGTAGGTGATGCCACCCTCGGTGGACTTCACGGCGCCCGCGACACCGGCGGACTTCTCCTTGCCCTCACCCTTGCCCGTCCAGGCCTTGGCCGGCTCGGCGGTCCAGGCGGAGGGAGCGGCAGCGTTGAGGTACTTGGTGAAGTTCTCCGTGGTGCCGGACTCGTCCGAGCGGAAGAAGACCTTGATCGGCTCGGAGGGGAGCGTGACGCCGGAGTTGATCTTGGCGATCGAGGCGTCGTTCCAGGTGGTCACCTTGCCGTTGAAGATGTTGGCGATGACCTCGGGGGTCAGGACCAGCTTGTCGACACCCTTGACGTTGTAGGACACGGCGATCGGGCCGGTGACCATGGGCAGGTTCCACGCGGGGGAGCCGCAGAACTTCGCGGCCTCGTCGGCCTCGATCTTGCCGTCCTTCTCCGTCGTCTTGAGCGCGGAGTCGGAGCCGGCGAAGTCGACCTGGCCGGCGAGGAACTGCTTGATGCCCGCGCCCGAGCCGGTCGGGTTGTAGTTGATCGTGGCGCCCGAGCAGGTGTCCTGGAAGGCGGAGATCGCTTCGTCGATGGCGTTCTTCTGGGCCGACGAACCCTCGGCGTTCAGGGTGCCGGTCGGGCAGTCGGACGAGCTGGAGCCGCCGGACGAGGAGCCGCCGGCGGTGGCGCCGGTGTTGTTGTCGGAACCGCACGCCGTCAGCGCGAGGGAGCCGACCACGGCGACGCTGGCCAGCAGGCCGAAACGCTGGATCTTCACGGTGTTCAAACCTCTCACAGGGGAAAATTCGGGGCGGGCGGGATGCCCGACGACTGTGAAGGTAGGCAGGGCGGGTGACGCCGTGGCCCGTCGTGGGTGAACGCAGGGTGAACACCAGCCAGACATTGGTGGGCGTCGTACCGTCCCCCCGGCGGGTTCCACGTGAACGGCCGGTCAGCACCCGGTCAGCAGCGGCCTGTCGGCTGGACGAGGGGTTGGACGGGGGGTGGCCGAGGAGCCCCGTCGCTCAGGGCAGGTGGCGCTCCACCGCGACGACTCGCGCGGCCTCACCCTGGCCGACCAGGTGGGCCACGAGGACCTCCCCCTTGGCCATGGAGTCGGTGGCGGCGGTGGTCAGCGTGTGCGCCACGGAGGCCGCGTCGGGCTCGTCCGGGTGCACGAGCGGCAGCAGCGCGCCGAGCAGGTCCGGCAGCACGGGCCCGTGGCTGCACAGGACGGCGGGGGCCCCACGTTCCAGCAGTCGCAGCAGGTGACGGGGCGCGCGGGTGGCGTCCGCGGCATACCCCTCCTCGCTCAGTCCGTCCTTGGTCCGCAACGAGGCCCCGGTCGCTGCCGCATAGGGGCGCAGGGTGTCGGCGCACCGCACCGACGGGGAGCTGACCAGCCGCGTGACGGCGTACGCCGCGAGGAGGCTCGCGACCTCGGCGGCCCGGCCCTGCCCGGCCCGGTCGAGGGGGCGGAGCCGGTCGTCGCCGGACCACGAGCCACGCCCCACGGCGTGGGCGTGCCGGACGAGCGCCAGGGGCCAGGTCGTCAGCGTCCCCGCCTTGTCGGCGCGCACCAGCGCGCGGAGCTGGTCACGGTCGCGGGCGTAGTCGAGCCGGTCGGAGGCGCTGATGACGTCGAGCCAGCGGACCTCGTCGATCTCGTTGCGCAGGGCGCCGGCGGGCCTGGTCGCCTCGGCCGCCCAGTAGTGCACGGTCTTGGTCGCCGGGGTGCCGGCGGCGTCGAGCACGGTGTACTCGGCCGTGGGGAGGGGACGACCGAGGCCGACCTCCAGGGAGGTCTCCTCCTCGGTCTCCCGGACGGCCGCCACCGGCCACGCCTCACCCGGGTCGAGCTTGCCCTTGGCCCACGACCAGTCGTCGTACTTCGGCCGGTGGACGAGAGCGACCTCGAGCTGTCCCCGGCGCCGGCGCCACGGGATGGTCCCCGCGGCAGGGATGGGGGCGGTCAACGTCGGCGTGCCTTGCGCCGGCGCTTGGCGTGCACCTCGATCATCGCGGCCTGGAGGTCGGCAAGGGGCTGGCCCTCGGTGTCGAGGCTGACCCGCGTCCACCGGCCGTCGCCGCTGAGCCGCCAGTGGGCGTACTCGTCGCTCATGCCGCGGGCCAGCAGCGACTGCAGGTCCTCGACGTGCCGCGGGTCGGCGATGCGCAGCAGGGCCTCGACCCGGCGGTCGAGGTTGCGGTGCATCATGTCGGCGCTGCCGATGAACACCTCGGGCTCGCCCCCTCCACCGAAGTGGAAGACGCGGGAGTGCTCGAGGAACCGCCCGAGGATCGACCTGACCTGGATCGTCTCCGACAGGCCGGGGACGCCGGGGCGCAGCGCGCAGATGCCCCGAACCCATACATCGACCCGGACCCCCGCCTGTGACGCGCGGTAGAGCGCGTCGATGAGCTCCTCGTCCACGATCGAGTTGACCTTGATCTGGACGAGTCCGCCACGCCCCTCCTGGGCGTGCTCGATCTCCATCTCGATGCGGTCGACGAGGCCGGAGCGCACCGAGCGCGGCGCGACGAGCAGGCGCTTGAACTTGCTGCGGGGCGCGAACCCGGACAGCTGGTTGAACAGGCGCGCGAGGTCCTCGCCGACCTGCGGGTCCGACGTGAGGACACCGAAGTCCTCGTAGATGCGCGCGGTCTTGCCGTTGTAGTTGCCCGTGCCGATGTGGCAGTACCGACGCAGGGTGCCGTCGTTCTCCTGCCGCACGACCATGCAGAGCTTGGCGTGGGTCTTGAGGCCGACGATGCCGTAGACGACGTGGACACCCGCGTGCTCGAGCTTGCGGGCCCAGGAGATGTTGTTCTGCTCGTCGAACCGCGCCTTGATCTCCACGATCGCCAGCACCTGCTTGCCGGCCTCGGCCGCATCGATGAGGGCGTCGATGATGGGGGAGTCGCCGCTGGTGCGGTAGAGCGTCTGCTTGATGGCCAGCACGCTCGGGTCGGCCGCTGCCTGCTCGATGAACGACTGCACGGACGTCGAGAACGAGTCGTAGGGGTGCTGGAGCAGCACGTCCTTGTCGCGCACGACGGCGAGGATGTCAGCCGCCTTCGCGGTCTCCGCCGGGGCGAGGTCGGGGTGCGACTGGCCGCGAAACGGCTCGAACCGCAGGTCGGACCGCTCGAGGTCGGCCACGAGGTTGAGGCCGCGCAGGTCGAGGGGGGCAGGCAGGCGGTAGACCTCGCTGTCGCTGACCCCGAGCTCACGGACCAGCATGTCGAGCACGTGGTCGTCGATGGTCTCGTCGACCTCGAGCCGGACGGGCGGCCCGAACCGGCGTCGCGTCAGCTCCTTCTCCAGCGCGGTGAGGATGTTCTCGGCGTCGTCCTCCTCGACCTCGAGGTCCTCGTTGCGGGTGACCCGGAAGGTGAAGTGCTCACGGACCTCCATGCCCGGGAAGAGCATGTCGAGGTGGGAGGCGATGACGTCCTCGAGCGGCACGAACCGCGTCGAGAACAGGTCGGAAGTGGCCGGCTCTCCGCTCGAGGGCTCGATGTGCAGCAGGCGGGGAAGCAGCGGCGGCACCTTGACGCGGGCGAAGTGCTCCTTGCCCGTCTTGGGGTTGACCAGCACCACGGCCAGGTTGAGCGAGAGGCCGGAGATGTAGGGGAACGGGTGGGCCGGGTCGACGGCCAGGGGGGTGAGGACCGGGAACACCCGGTCGGCGAAGAGCTCGGTCAGCAGGTCCTGCTCGGGGTCGCTGAGCTCGTCCCAGCGGACGATGGAGATGCCCTCGTCCTCCAGCGCCGGCTGCACCTTGTCCTTGTAGACGATGCTCTGCATCGCCTGCAGCTCGTGCGCCACGAGCGAGATCTGCTCGAGCACCTCGCGCGGCTCCAGCCCCGAAGCGGACCGGATGGCGAGGCCCGTGGCGATGCGGCGCTTGAGGCCGGCCACACGGACCATGAAGAACTCGTCCAGGTTGGACGTGAAGATGGCGAGGAACCGGGCACGCTCCAGCAGCGGCACCGACTCGTCGGCGGCCAGCTGCAGGACGCGCTCGTTGAACTGGAGCCAGGAGATCTCGCGGTCGAGGAACCGGTCGCCCGGCAGTCCGCTGTCGTCGGGCTGGCTCGTGGCGTGGACCACGCGCATGAAGCGGCCGTTGGACGCCCGCGGCTGGGCGCTCGCGATCGACACCTCCTGCCCCGGGAAGTCGGTGTCGTCGCTGCCGTCGTGGGACTCCGCGGCGAGGGAGCCGGCCTCGTCGGCCGCCCGGCTGGTCACACTCATGCGCTCATCCTGACAGTGCTCCGTGAACGGTGCGCGAATACATCACGTCCACCATGATGCTGGCGAACCCCAGTCCCGTGTAGGTCCGTATCGCGGCCTGGTTGTCCCCGTCGACGTAGAGCTCGACCTCGGCCAGCCCGAGGGAGGCCAGGTGGGCCAGGCCCAATGCGGTGAGTGGGCGGCCCAGCCCGCGCCCCTGGTATGTCGGGTGCACCCCGACCACGTAGACCTCCCCCATGCCGTCCTCGACCTTGGTCCAGTGGAAGGCGGCGACCTCGTCGGGCTGCTCGTCCGCGACGACGAGGATGAAGCCGGCCGGGTCGAACCACGGCAGCGCCATCCGCTCCTGCAGGTCGACCAGGGTGGTCCGGCCCTGCTCGGGGTGGTGGGCGAAGGCGGCGGCGTTCGTGGCCAGCCACGCCTTCTCGTCGCGACCCGGCTCGAACGCCCGCGCGGAGAAGCCCGCAGGCAGGGCGCTCGCCGCCGGGTCGAGGTCGTCCTCGCCCAGGGGCCGGGCCATCTTGTGCAGCTCGCGCACCGCGGTCAGCCCCAGGCGGTCGGCCAGGGCCACGGCTGCCGGCAGCCGCCCGTGGGACCACAACCGGGCCTCCGGGGCCTGCTCCAGGACCGCCTCTGCGAGCGCCCTGCCGACGCCGGCACGGCGTGACGGCGGGTCGACGACGAGCTCGCCCGACGCCGCGGGGTCGTCCCTGCCCTCGAGCTGGGCGTAACCCGTGAGCTGCTCCGCGGCATACGCGAGGAGGTGGCGGACCCGACCGGGGCCCGAGGCGAGGTTCAGGACGGTCTGCTCGGACAGGGCCCCGACACCGTCCTCGGCGGCAGCGCGCGCCTGGAGTGCGCGGACGAGCCCGCGTTCGGTGTCGTCCAGGGTGTCGGTGACGCGAAGCGCAGGAGAAAGCACGGAAAGCATTGCACCACGCATCTTCCTTTTCGGGCGACGGCCCCGTTAGCGTGCACGGGTCCGGCTACCGCCGGTTTCCTCCCCTTTTCGCACAAGGACGCACCATGACCTCACCCCACATGCGCCGTTTGGGCAGCGTGGTCGCCGTCGCCGCCATGGCGACGACCGGCCTCGCACTGACCAGTGGCACGTCATCGGCCCACCGGCCCGGCTCGACGATGGACATCCAGCTGCTGTCGTTCAACGACTTCCACGGCAACCTCGAGGCCCCGTCGGGCTCCAGCGGCCGGGTCGTCACCGGTCACGCCCTCTCGGCCGACGGCAAGTCCGCCGTCGACGTCAACACGGACGCGGGTGGGGTCGAGTACCTCGCCACCCACCTCAAGCAGGCCCGGCAGGGCCACAAGAACTCGCTGACCGTCGCCGCGGGCGACATCGTCGGCGCCAGCCCGCTGCTGTCGGCGGCCTTCCACGACGAGCCCACGATCGAGTCCATGAACAGCCTCGGGCTCGACGTCACCTCGGTGGGCAACCACGAGTTCGACGAGGGCTACAAGGAGCTCCAGCGCCTCGCCAAGGGTGGCTGCCTCGACGACGGCGCCGGGAAGAACAACCAGGACTCCTGCCCCGGCGGCAAGAAGTTCAAGGGCGCCGACTTCGACATCCTCGCGGCGAACGTCGTCTACGCGAAGCAGGCCGCCGCGGCCAGCGCGAAGCACGACGACGACAAGGGCCACCACCAGAAGGGTCCGAAGGCCGGCGACACCATCCTCCCGGCGTACTCCATCCAGAACGTGCACGGGGCCAAGATCGGCTTCATCGGCATGACCCTCAAGGACACCCCCAACATCGTCACCAAGTCGGGGGTCGAGGGCCTGGAGTTCAAGGACGAGGTCCAGACCGCGAACAGCCTGGTCCCCGAGCTGCGCCGCAAGGGCGTCAACGCGATCGTCGTGCTCATCCACCAGGGCGGCAACCCCGCCAAGGAGTCCTGGGTCGGCCCCGACGGCAAGACCTACTCGGTGAACCCGACGTACGACTACACCTGCGACAAGGGCGGCCAGCTGGACATCCCGTCCTCACCGATCCTCGGCATCGCCGCCAACCTCGACCCGGCCATCGACATGGTCGTCTCGGGCCACACGCACCAGCCGTACGTCTGCAACATCCCTGACCCGAAGGGCCAGCCGCGCCTCGTGACGTCGGCCTCCTCGTTCGGCCGGCTGTTCACCGAGACCGACCTCAAGTACGACACCAGGACCCGCGACATCGTCCGCGCGTCGGTCAAGGGCAGCAACATGGTCGTCACCCGCGACGTCCCCAAGGACGCTGCGCAGACGCGCCTGATCGCGCAGTACAAGACGCTCGTGGCGCCGATCGCCTCCCGCGTCCTGGGCAGCGCGAGCACCGACGTCGTCCGCACGACCAACGCCGGTGGCGAGTCCCCCCTGGGTGACCTCATCGCCGACGCCCAGCTCGCCGACCCGTCGGTCGTGACCGGTGGCAAGACGCCGACGATCGCGTTCATGAACCCCGGTGGCATCCGTGCCGACCTGGGTGCGGGAGAGGTCACCTACGAGGAGGCGTTCACGGTCCAGCCGTTCAACAACTACCTCGTGTCGATGGACCTCACGGGCGCGCAGATCAAGGCCCTGCTCACCCAGCAGTGGACCGGTGCGAACGCCGGTGCGCCGAAGGTGCTCCAGGTGTCCAAGGGCTTCGCGTACACGTACTCGGGCACCACGCTCGGCTCGGTGACGCTCAACGGGGCGCCGCTCGTCGACGGCCAGACCTACCGGATCGTGACGAACAACTTCCTGTCCGACGGCGGCGACGGCTTCCCGGCGTTCGTCGGTGGCACCGACAAGTACTTCGGTGGCCTGGACATCGACGCGTTCGCCAACTACCTGGAGGCGAACTCGCCGTACACCCCGGGTGCGCTCACGCGGATCACGAAGAACTGACCTCACGCACGACGAAGGCGCCCCTCCCGGTCGGGAGGGGCGCCTTTCGCATGTGACGGGTGGGGTGCCGGGACCGGGTGCGGCACGGCGGGTCAGGCGTCGGCGTGCACGTCCTCGGACGGGACGAACCGGTACCCGACGTTGCGGACGGTGCCGATGAGCACCTCGTGCTCCGAGCCCAGCTTGGCCCGCAGGCGCCGGACGTGGACGTCGACGGTGCGGGTGCCCCCGTAGTAGTCGTAGCCCCAGACCTCCTGGAGGAGCTGGGCCCGGCTGAACACGCGGCCCGGGTGCTGGGCGAGGTACTTGAGGAGCTCGAACTCCTTGTAGGTCAGGTCGAGCAGGCGACCGCGCACTCGCGCGGAGTAGGTCGCCTCGTCGATGGTCACGTCACCGCTGGTGATCTGGACCTCGTCCGGCTCCTGCATCTCCTGCAGCCGTCCGGCGGCCAGGCGCAGGCGCGCCTCCACCTCGGCGGGACCGGCCGACTCGAGCAGGACCTCGTCGACGCCCCACTCGGCGGTGATCCCCGCGAGGCCGCCCTCGGTGAGGATCGCGATGAGGGGGACCGACATGCCGGTGGCGCGCAGCACGCGGCAGAGGGATCGGGCCACCGCCAGGTCGCGGCGGGCGTCGAGCAGCACGGCGTCCGCAGGGGGAGCATCGACCAAGGCCGTGGGCTCGGCCGGGATGATCCGCACCTGGTGCGTCAGGAGCCCGAGTGCCGGCAGCACCTCGGCGCTCGGCGCCAGGGCGTTGGTCAGCAGCAGCAGACGGGCCATGCCTACGAAGGATACGGTTCGAGGGGCGCCCTCGAGCGGGTGAACACATGCTGAGACCCTTGTCTCACGATGAGACCGGCTCCGGTGGGGGCCGGTCACGAAGGGCCCGCACCACCGAGGGAGCCGGGCCGGGAGGAGAGCGGTATGCCGTCCGAGCAGGATCCCGCGACGAGCGCGGGCCCGGTCACGGTGCGCTACTGGGCGGCGGCCCGGGCAGCGGCCGGGACCGACCAGGACGTCGTGGACGGTGGGACGGTCGCTGCGACCGTCGCCGCTGTCACCGCGCTGCACCCGGCGCTGGCCCCGATCGCCGCAGTGAGCACCCTGCTCCTCGACGGGAGGGCCGTCACCCGTGACGCCGTGGTCACCTCGGGGTCGGTGCTGGAGGTCCTGCCCCCCTTCGCCGGTGGGTGATGCGAGGATGCGGGCTGTGTCCGACGTTCCCGAGCAGCAGGCGCCGGCCCCGGTCGCCCCGATGACCCGGCGCGAACGCCGGGCCCGCAGCCGCAACACCCCCGCGGTCCTGCCGAAGAGGGCCCTGCTCGCGCGTCCACTGACCATGGCGACGACCATCGCGTTCGCCGCGCTCGTCGGACTGACCGGCTACGCCAGCCCCGACTTCGTCGCGGTCGCGGTGGCCCTCGCCGGCCTGGTGCTCGCCTGGGGCTGGCCCCAGCTCCTGAGCCTGCCCAGCCCGCGGGGGACGTCCGCCGTGCTGGCGGTGGGCACGGTCCTCATGACCGCCAGCGTGCTCCTCACCCGCGAGGCCCCGTACCTCCAGTGGCTCCCGGCAGCCCTGGCCGTCTCGGTCATCGCGGCCTTCCTTCACCAGCTCATGCGCCGCGACGGTCGACCCCGCCTCACCGAGTCGGTGACCTCGAGCGTCACCGGCCTCGCCGTGGTCTCGGCCGGCATCGCCCTGGCCCCTGTCCCGCAGATCCTGCACGGCGAGCACGCCCTCGCGGCGGCCATGGCCGGCCTGGGCTTCGGCGTCCTCGCCGACCCGTTGATCAAGGTGCAGCGACTGCGGCAGTGGGCCCTGTTCATCTCGATGGTGGTCGGCGGGGCCGCGGGGATGGTGGTGTCGGTCCTGGCCGGACACCCCAAGCCGTGGCCCGCGGCGCTGCTCGGCCTGCTCGCAGCCGCGGTCGCGCACGCCGCTCGCAGGGTGATGGCGGTGCTGCCGGCGACGGCCATGCCGCGCGCCCAGCTGGCGGTCGGCGCGTCCTCGTCGCTGCTGGTCGGCGTGGTCGCCTACGTCGTGGTCCGCTCGCCCTTCTTCGCCTGACCGTCCGCACGAACCTCCCGCACGACCCTTCCGTCCGCACCTCCCCGCCCGGACCTTCCCGCCCGCACCGTCTCGCGCGAGACGCCGGTTGCGCGGCATACCGCCAGATGGCAACCCGAGGTGTGCCGCGCAACCAGCGTTCTGCGGGTGGGTCAGTAGACGAGCGCCTGGGCGCCGTCGGCCATGACCTCCTCGACGAACGCGGCCGCCCCCCGGACCACCACGCCCTCGACCAGGTCGGCCTCGGTGAGGTCGCGACGGGCGGCGCACTGGCCACAGACCGTGACGGTGCCGGTGGCGAGGACGGCGTCGAGCAGGTCGCGCAAGGGTGCCGCGTGGGCGAGCCGGACCTGTTCGGCCCGACCGGGGACCGCCATCCAGGCGGCGTCACCGGTCAACCACAGGCTGACCTCGACCCCGCTCGCGGCGGCGGTCGCCGCGACCGTGAGGGCCTGGTTGAGGCGTTCGGTCGACTCGGTGCCGGCGGCGTCGGGGTCCGACGGGGCGCCGCTGGTGGCCTTGACGACCAGACGTGTACGGGAAGCGGTCATGGCCCACAGGCTACGATCTGGCGCGTGCACTACTTCTACATCGGCCTGCTGGTCGCCTCCGCCCTCGTCATCACCTGGTTCGCCGGGTTCGTCGTGTACCGCCTGGTGAAGACGCCTCGCTGATGGTGTTCCACCTCGACACCGACCTGCCCCGAGAGCTGGCACCGCTGGCCTGGATGATCGGTCGCTGGGAGGGTGCCGGCGTCGTCGGCTNCCTCACCTGGCAGAGCCGTACCTGGCTGCTGAACGAGGCCGGTGAGCAGGTGCGCCCGCTGGCGACCGAGCTGGGGTTCTGGCGCCCGGTCGAGGGTGGTGAGGTCGAGCTGGTGCTCGCCCACCCGACAGGCATCGTCGAGCTGTACTTCGGCACCGCAGAGCCGGCCAAGGTCCAGCTCCGCACCGATGGGGTGCTGCGCAGCCCGCACGCCAAGGAGTACAACGCCGCGACGCGCCTGTACGGGTTGGTCGACTCCAACCTCCTGTGGGCCATGGACATGGCCGCCGTCGGCCAGAAGCTGCAGAGCCACGTGTCTGCCGAGCTCAAGCGCGTGGGCTGAGGCGTTGACCCACCGCCCGGCGCGGATCCTCACCGTCTGCACCGGCAACATCTGCCGCTCACCGTTCCTCGAGCGCGCCCTGCAGGCCGAGCTCGACCGGTCCTGGGGCGTGGGTGCGGTCGAGGTCGCGAGTGCCGGCACCGGAGCACTCGCCGGTCACCCGATGGAGCCGCAGGCGCGGGACCGGCTCGAGGCTGCCGGCTACTCCGCCGACGGGTTCGTGGCCCGGCACCTCGAGGAGGACCTCGTGGCCGGTGCCGACCTGGTCCTCACCGCCAACCGGGCCCACATCGGCCGGGTGACGACGTTGCACCCGCGCGTCCTGCGGCGGGTGTTCGCCTTCCGGGAGTTCGCCCACCTGTTGTCGGCGGTCCCGGCCGACGCCCTCTACGGCCCGGTCGGCAGTGCCCGCGAGCACGTGGCACGGGCCACTCGGCTCGCCTCGGCCGAGCGCGGGATGGGTTCGCCACTGTCCGACGACGAGGCCGACGTGGTCGACCCCTACCGCCGCGCGCCTGAGGTCTTCGACGCCATGGCGGCCCAGGTCATGGACGCGCTGCCGACGGTCGTCCGGGCGCTCTCGCGCCCCTGACGGCTACGGCGTGCGGGTGACGTCCTTGTAGGAGGACATCGCGTCGTTCTGCAGCGCGTCCCCGAGGTCCTGCATCCCCTGGACGTCGAGGATGTCGATGGACGCGCCGGCGGGGGAGGTGCCGTACCCGGTGAAGGGGGCCGTGATGAAGGCGATGTCCTCGCCGCGCAGGTTGCGCATGGCAACGGCCTCGCTGCGCATGTCGCCGGTGGAGAAGTCCTTGTCCACCGTGAGGTTGGACGTGCCGGCCTCGACGAACTGCGCCAGCTTCACCGGGTTGCCGAGCACGTCCTTGCTCAGCGACTTGAGCATCAGCGCCTTGATGAACGCCTGCTGCCGCCGGCCGCGGGAGATGTCTCCCTCGCTCAGCTCCTTGCGCTCGCGCACGAAGGCGAGGGCCTCCTCGCCACCCATCCGCTGGTAGCCCTTGGTGAACGTGTAGCCCCGGCTGGAGCTCGACTCCTCGACGTAGACGTTGACGCCACCGACGGCGTCGGTCATCCGCTTGAAGCCCTCGAAGTCGATGATCGCCACGTGGTCGACCGGCACGCCCACGAGACCCTGGATGGTCTGCACGAGCAGCGGGGCGCCGCCGTAGGCGAAGGCCGCGTTGATCTTGTCCTTGCCCCGGCCCGGGATGTCGACGTAGAGGTCACGCGGGAAGTGGACGAGGTTGACCGTCTTGCGGTCGGCCGCGACGTGCATGAGCACGATGACGTCGGAACGGGCGCCGGCGAGGCCGGCCCGCGCGTCGGAGCCGATGATGAGGAAGTTCTGGGCGTCCTTGGCCCCGGCCTTCTTCGTCGGTGCGTCGGTGGCCCCGCTCACGCCGGGCGTGGGGAGCAGGGAGCTGCGCTTGACGTTCGAGTTGACCGTGTTGTTGAGGAACAACAGGTAGCCCGCGACGGAGCCGACCACGAGCAGCACGACCAGGGCGATGACGATGGCCAACGTCCTGCGCAGGCGGCGCCGCTTCGGGCGCGCGGGCGGGGTCTGGGTCTCTTCGAATTGGTCCAGCACCCGGCCAGTGTAGGTGGCGCACCCGGGCAGATCGTGCAGGTCGCCGTCACGCTCGACCGTACAGTGGGGGCGTGCAGGACGTCGGCGAGCGGTTGCGGGCCCAGGGGCGCAGGATGACGCCCCAGCGCCAGCGCGTGCTCGACGCCGTGGCCACCCTGGGCCACGCGACCCCCGAGGACGTGGTCGCCCGGGTGTCCGCCGACGGCGGGGCCACCCTCGCACCGTCCACCGTCTACCGGGCCCTGGAGGCCCTGGAGTCGCTCGGGGTCGTGGGGCACACGCACCTCGACCACCGCGCGCCGAGCTACCACCTGGCCGACCACGCCGACCACATCCACCTCGTCTGCCGCACCTGCGGACGCGTCGAGCAGTGCGACCGCGACCTGGCCGAGTCCTTCACCGGGAATGTTCTGGCCGCGAGCGGCTTTGTTGCTGACGTGACCCACATGGCGGTGCACGGCCTGTGCGCCGACTGCGCGAGCCGATCCTGACCGCCTGAACGGCCACCCGATGACAGAGGTGCACCCCGCATGACGCAGACCCCGACCACCCCCACCGAGCTCCGCAACCCCACGGTTCCCGCCCAGGACGTTCCTGCCCCCGTGACCCGGTCGGTCCTGCTGTCTCGGCCCGGCGCGGTGGAGGGTGACGGGCCGGACGCGGGGGTGGCGGCCCACTACGGCGACCCGCTGCGCGAGCAGCGCCTCCTCGTCGAGGGCCTGGCCGTCGTGGACCTCTCCCACCACGGGGTGGTCACCGTCACCGGTCCAGACCGCCTCTCGTGGCTGCACTCCATCACCACCCAGCAGCTGAACGGGCTCGGCCCGCGGGAGTCGCGCGAGTCGTTGGTGCTCAGCCCCAAGGGCCACATCGAGCACGACCTGCACCTCGTCGACGACGGTGAGACGTCCTGGATCATCACCGAGCCCGGCACCGCTCCGGCGCTCGTGCGCTGGCTCGACTCGATGCGGTTCATGCTGCGGGTCGAGGTCGCGGACGTCAGCGCCGACTGGGCGGTCCTCGGCGAACCCTCCGGTGCCGAGGCCCAGCCCGGTGAGCTCCTCGCGTGGCGTGACCCGTGGCCGGGGCTGGTCGGTGACACCGCGGCATACGGCCCGGTGGAGGGGCACCCCGCGGAAGGGCGCGCCTGGCGCGAGGTCCTGGTGCCCGTCGCCGAGCTCGAGGCGACGGTCGGCGACCGCGACCTGGCTGGTTCGTGGGCGGCCGAGGCGCTGCGCGTCGCCGCCTGGCGCCCGCGCCTGGGGTTCGAGACCGACCACCGCACCATCGCCCACGAGACCGACTGGCTGCGCACGGCGATCCACCTGCACAAGGGGTGCTACCGCGGTCAGGAGACGGTCGCCCGGGTCCACAACCTGGGGCGTCCGCCGCGCCGCCTGGTCTTCCTGCACCTCGACGGGTCGGGCCACACCCTTCCGGAGCGCGGGGAGCCGGTGCTGCTCGGCGACAAGACCGTCGGGCTGCTCACCTCCGTGGCCCGCCACCACGAGGACGGCCCGATCGGGCTCGCGCTGGTCAAGCGCAACACCCCCCTCGACGCGACCCTCGTCGTCGGTGGCGTGAGCGGCAGCCAGACGGAGGTCGTGGCTCCCTGACCTCGGCCCGGCTGCCGACGACCGCCGGAGGCGTCCTGCCATGATGTCCGCCATGGCCACGACCCCCGGCACCCTGATCACCGTCGCGCCCACGGGCGCCGAGCTGTCCAAGTCCGACTTCCCGCAGCTGCCGACGACGCTCGAGGAGCTCGTCGAGACCGCGGTCGCCTGCGAGGCTGCCGGTGCCTCGATGATCCACCTGCACATCCGCGACGGTGAGCACCGCCCGACGCTCGACCACGGCCACCTCAAGGCCGCCGTGGACGCCCTTCGTGAGCAGACGTCGCTCGTCGTCCAGCTGTCCACCGGCGGCAGCGTGCACGACCCCCTCGAGCAGCGCCTGACCGTGCTCGACGCGGAGCCGGACTCCTGCTCGCTGACCTGTGGCACCACGAACTTCGGCGACGACGTCTTCCTCAACCCCTACGGCTTCGTGTCCGACCTGTACGTCCAGGCGCAGGAGCGCGAGGTCGTCCCGGAGTTCGAGCTGTTCGACCTCGGCCACGTCGCCGCCCTGGCCCGCCTCATCGACGCGCACGGCCTGCCCTTCGGGGGGAAGGTCCACGTCGACTTCGTGACCGGTGTGCCCGGCGGTATGCCGGGAACCCCGGCCGCCCTGCTCGCCGGCGTCGCGATGCTCCCGGCCGAGGTCACGTCCTGGGCCGCGACGGGGATCGGCCGCACGCACCTGCCGATCGCCGCCGCCGCACTCGCCGCGGGCGGCCACCTGCGGGTCGGGATGGAGGACAACGTGGTGTTCTCCCGCGGGGTCCAGGTCCAGCACAACCGCGAGCTGGTCGAACGCGCCGCCCACCTCGCCGAAGTCATGCAGCGCCCGGCGATGTCGACCCAGGGAGCGCGTTCGATGCTCGGGGTCAAGGACCGTCGCACCGCCTGACCTGTCGCGGTGTGGTCACCATCACGCTGCCTCCAGTTTGCGTTCTGCTAACTGGAGCAAGCATGATGGGGGTATGAGCCGACTTCCACTGGGACCCCTGGGCGGTGACAGCCTCGGTGACTACCTGCGTGAGCAGCGTCAGTCCGCGAAGCTCTCGCTGCGCCAGCTGTCCGAGCTGGCAGGCGTCTCGAACCCCTACCTGTCGCAGATCGAGCGGGGCCTGAAGAAGCCCAGCGCCGAGATCCTCCAGCAGCTCGCCAAGGGCCTCGAGGTCTCCGCCGAGTCGCTCTACGTACGGGCCGGGATCCTCGACGAGCGCCACGGCCACCCGGCCGAGGCGCCCGACACCCGGGCCGTCATCGGCGCCGACCCGCGACTCAGCGACCGCCAGAAGTCCGCCCTGCTGGACATCTACGACTCCTTCGTCGGCGGCGACCCCGCCCCGACGAGCCGCACCCGCAAGGCCGCGGCGCCCCGCACGGGCGGCACGAAGGCCGCGACTCCCCGGAGCCGCAAGCCCTCGACCGCCACGCGCACGAGCAAGCGCAGCACGCCCTCCACCACCACCCAAGGAGACTGACATGGCACTCGTTGCCGACATCCGCAAGAACGTCATCGACACCACCCCCGTGTTCGCCGTGGTCGGCCTGACCGACCTCGCCGTCGAGAAGGTCCGCGACGCCCGCGTCCGCGCCACCACGGTCGGCCTCGAGCTCACCAACGACCTCAAGGCAGACCTGAACCCGGCTGCCATCCAGACCAAGGCCCAGGCGCGCGTGTCCGGTGTGGCCGAGCAGGCCCAGGAGCTCCCGGCCCTGGCCCTGAACCGCAGCCTCGAGCTGGCCGGCAAGGCGCAGGAGTCCTACGAGACCGTCGCCGCCCGCGGCGAGAAGCTCGTCAAGCGCGTGCGCACCCAGAAGGCCACCAAGGACCTCATCGCCCAGGCCGAGACCACGGTCGCCCTCGGCAAGGGTGCGGTCACCACCGTGCGCAAGTCTGCCAACGAGATCCAGCGCTCCGCCAAGGCCACGCTGACCACCGGTCGCAAGGAGGCCGCCACGGTCGCCGACGCCGTCGCCAGCTCGGTCGCCGTCGAGACCACCGAGGTCGCCACCGCGGCCAAGGAGTCCGCGAAGCGCACCCGCACGGCTGCCAAGCGCACCTCCACCACCGCCAAGAAGTCGGCCACCGCGACCAAGACCGCCACCAAGCGCGCGACCACCGGTGCCCGCAAGACCGCCTCCACCGCGAAGAAGGCCACCGCCACGACCGCGGCCAAGGTCGGCGACTGATCACGGTCCTGCCCTGAGCAGACTCTGCGCGGGCCCCCACCCGGCAACGGGTGGGGGCCTGCGTCGTCCCGCGGGCCGTGGCTAGGCTCGGGAGGGTGAGCACGCCGCATACCGTCACCCCGCCCGCCCTCGACGACGCCCCCGTCCTCGCGCACTACGTGCGCGGCGGGTTCGTGGAGTCCGCCCACCGGGCCTCGGTGGTCGTGACCGCCGCGGACGGCGGCGAGCACCTGCTGGCGCTCGGCGCCGTCGACGACCCGGTGTTCCCGCGGTCGTCCAACAAGCCGGTCCAGACGCTGGCCATGGTCCGTGCGGGCCTGCGTATGCCGCCGGCGCACCTCGCGCTCGCCTCCGCGAGCCACTCGGGCGAGGACTTCCACCTCGCCGCGGTGCGCGAGATGCTCGCCTCCGTCGGGCTGACCGAGGGCGCGCTGCAGAACACCCCGGACTACCCCGTCAACGAGGAGGCCCGCGAGGCGGTCATTCGCAGTGGCGGCGGCAAGCTCCCCATCACCCAGAACTGCTCCGGCAAGCATGCCGCGATGCTGGCCACCTGCGTCGTGAACGGCTGGGACACCGCCACCTACCGCGACCCCTCGCACCCGCTGCAGGTCGCGATCGCGCAGACGCTGGCCGAGCTGACCGGTGACGAGATCACCTCGACCGCCGTCGACGGCTGCGGTGCGCCCGTCATGGCCGTCACGCTCGCCGGTCTCGCCCGCGCGTTCGGGACGATGGCGTCCGCGCCCGCCGGGACCCACGAGGCCGAGGTGGCCGACGCCATCCGCGCGAACCCCGCGTACCTCGGCGGCACCGGCCGCGACGTCACCGCCCTCATCGAGCACACCCCCGGCCTCATCGCCAAGGACGGGGCCGAGTCCGTGTATGCCGTGGGGCTGGCCGACGGGCGCGGGATCGCCCTCAAGGTCGCCGACGGCTACCCGCGGGCCAAGCCAGTGATCCTGGCTGCCGTGCTGCGCCACCTCGGCGTGGAGTCGGCGGCCATCGCCCAGCTCGAGCACTCCCCGGTCCTCGGGCACGGGGAGCCGGTCGGCGCGATCGTGGCCGTCAACCTCTGACCCGGGCAGCCTGAGCCAGTCGTGCGCGCGGTCGTGCAGCGGGTCGCCTCGGCCTCGGTCACCGTCGACGGCGAGGTCGTCGGCGCGATCGGGCGCCCGGGGCTGCTGGTGCTGGTCGGTGTCACCCACGACGACGGCCCCGAGCAGGTCGCGACGTTGGCCCGCAAGATCGCCGACCTGCGGATCCTGCGCGACGAGCGGTCGGTCTCGGACGTCGGTGCGCCGGTGCTGGTCGTCAGCCAGTTCACCCTCTACGCCGACACCCGCAAGGGCCGTCGGCCGTCGTGGGGTGCAGCCGCACCGGGACCGGTGGCCGAGCCGCTGGTCGAGGCCGTGGTCGAGGCCCTGAGGGGCCGGGGCATCGACGTGGCGACGGGACGGTTCGGCGCGGACATGCAGGTCTCCCTGGTCAATGACGGCCCGGTGACACTGGTCCTCGAAGTCTGACGTCTAGGCTGGGGCCCATGTTCGCACTCGGGAGCCTCCAGGCCGTGGTGACCCTGCTGCTCAGCCTCCTGGCCTTCGCAGCCGAGGTCTTCGCGCTCGTCGACGGCCTGCGCTACCGGCCCGAGGTCTACCTGGCGGCGGGCAAGCGCACGAAGAAGTTCTGGACGATCGTCCTCGGGGTCGCGGTGGTCCTGGGCTTCGTCTCCATCGGCGGCGGCGGCCGGATCTTCTCCATCGGCCTCATCGCCTTCGTGGCGGCCGCCATCTACCTCGCCGACGTCCGGCCCGCCCTCCGGTCGATGGTCGGTCGTGGCGGCAGCGGGAACCAGCACATGGGCCCCTACGGACCGTGGTGAACGACGTGGCCGACGAGCTGGTGGACGACAGGGTGAAGGACGACGTGGTGAAGGACGACGGGGGAGTGCAGATGCGGGACCCGCGCGACGAGACGTTCGTCCAGGAACGTCCCTGGGGGCAGTTCGAGCAGTTCGTGTCCAACGAGCGCGTGACGGTCAAGATCATCACCGTCCAGCCGGGCCACCGACTCTCGCTGCAGACCCACGAGAACCGTGGTGAGTTCTGGCAGGTCCTGGACGGTCCCATGGAGGTCACCGTCGGTGACCGCACGTGGGTCGCGGCCTCGGGCGAGAAGGTCTGGGCACCGCAGGGATCGGTCCACCGCATGGCCAACCACGGCGACGCCCCGGGCCGCATGCTCGAGGTCGCCTTCGGTGACTTCGACGAGGCCGACATCGTGCGGCTCCAGGACGACTACGCCCGCTGACCACCGGGGGCGACGGCGTCCCAGGCGACGGTGAGCTCACCCAGGCGCCAACGGCTCGGCCCGTCGAGCAGCGGCCAGCCGTCGTCCCGCAAGGTCGTTGCGGTGGCGAGGAAACGTTGCCGCACACCGAAGCTCGCGTGGTGCGCCGAATGTGCCCAGGCGCGGTCGAGGGCGCCGAGCCACGCGTGCACGGGTTCGCCGGGGACGTTGCGGTGGATCAGCGCCTTGGGCAGCCGCTCCGCGATGTCGGAGGGTGCGTCGAGTCCGCGCAACCGCCAGGAGAGCGTGAGCGAGACGGGGCCGGTGCGGTCGACGGCGACCCACGTGCTGCGCCGACCCAGCTCGTCGCACGTCCCGTCGACCAGGAGGCCGTCGTCGGTGAGGCGCTCGCGCACGGTGTCCCACGCGGGCCCGACCTGCGACTCGTCATACTGCCGCAGGACGTTGAACGCCCTCACCACGGTCGCCCGGCGCCCGTCGTCGAGCGGCACCTCGAACCCGCCCAGCCGGAAGGCCAGCCCCTCGCGCGCCAGGGACCGGCCCAGGGCGACGCGGGCCGGGTCGATCTCGACACCGACGACCTCGACGTCCGCACGCACCACGCGGAGGCGGTCGTGCAGCTCGACGGCGGTGACCGGTGAGGCGCCGTAGCCGAGGTCCACGACGACCGGCGGGTCCACGGCGCGGCGCAGGCGCCACGCCTGGGGGCCGGCCAGCCAACGGTCGACCCGGCGGAGGCGGTTGGGGTTGGTGGTTCCCCGGGTGATCGTCCCGACCGGCCGTTGCACCACCACGGCAGCAGCGTACGGCGCACCGCGGCCTAGGGTTGGCTCCGTGCACTGGCGCGAGAGGAACATCAGCCGCAGCATGGTCGCGCTGGTGGCCTCGCTGAGCGCCCTCGCCCTGCTCGGGCTCTGGACCCAGCTGCCCGGGTGGCTGGGTCGGGACGCCGGCGTCAGCGACGTCTCGCCCGGCCTGCTGCGGGTGGCACCCGGTGCCAAGGGGGTGGCCACCCTCGGCGGCGGGGTGACGGTCTCCCTGTATCCCGACGGGATGCGGATCGTGCGCGGCCAGAGCCTGCTCACCCAGACCGTCATCGGCGGCTCCATGATCAGTGCGGTCGAGGGCCGGGCGACCGGGACCGGCGCGGACACCGACGAGCACGTCACCCGCCGCCTGAGCAACCTGTCGATCGACGAGCTGGTGTTCCTGCCCGGGCGGGCGACGTACTTCGGGACGGTCTCGGACGGGGCGCTCTCGATGCCGGTGGTGATCCGTATCGAGCTGGCCGGGTCGGTGATCCGCGTCGGCGCCTCCGTCAACGGAGCGGACGGCATCGTGTGGCACCTCGACCACCGCCCGCTGACGACCGGACTGCGGCCGGCCCTCCCGGCCCGCAACCTGCGCGGCACGGCGGCGTGGATCTCCCCGGGGAGCGTCGAAGGGCAGGGCGCCTTCTCCACGAACCTGGGGACCGACGTCGGGGTGGGACCCGGACGGGTGGCACGCGGGGTGGACGTGCGGGCCGACGGCCGCATCGACGTGCACATCTGGTCCGACGCGGGGTTCCTCACCATCTCGTCGTACGCGCGTCCGCAGCCCGCCCCGTCGGGGTGACGAGGGGTCCGCAGTGGCAGACTCGGGAGCATGGGCTCCCGCGACCGCATCGACCGTGTCGCCATGCTCAGCGTCCACACCTCGCCGCTCGAGCAGCCGGGCACCGGTGACGCCGGTGGCCTCAACGTGTACGTCGTCGAGGTGGCCCGTGAGCTGGCCAAGCGGGACGTCGAGGTCGAGATCTTCACGCGCACGACCACGGCCGAGCTCGCCCCCACCGTCGAGCTCGAGCCGGGGGTGCTGGTCCGCCACGTGACGGCCGGACCCTACGAAGGGCTCGGCAAGAACGACCTCCCCGGCCAGCTGTGCGCCTTCGCCGCCGGAGTCATGCGCACGGGCGCGCACGCCCCCGAGGACCACTACAGCCTCGTCCACTCGCACTACTGGCTCTCGGGCCAGGTCGGCTGGCTGGCGGCCGACCGCTGGCAGGTGCCGCTCGTGCACACGATGCACACCATGGCCCGGGTCAAGAACCGCCACCTCGCGGACGGCGACGCCCCGGAGCCGTCCGGCCGCGAGATCGGCGAGCTCCAGGTCGTCGAGGCCGCCGACCGCCTCATCGCCAACACCGCGGGGGAGCGGGCCGAGCTGATCGACCTGTATGCAGCGGACCCCGACAAGGTGGTCGTCGTGCCCCCCGGGGTGGACCTGTCCGTCTTCTCGCCGGGCGACCAGCGAGCGTCGCGGGCCCTGGTCGGCGTGGCGCCGGACGCGAAGGTGCTGCTCTTCGTCGGGCGGATCCAGCCGCTCAAGGCCCCCGAGGTGCTCGTCAAGGCAGCCGCAGAGCTGATCGGCCGCCACCCCGAGTGGCGCGGACAGCTCGTCGTGGCGGTTCTCGGCGGGCCGAGCGGGTCCGGGCTCGAGCACCCGGAGTCGCTGCAGGAGCTGACGGTGGCGCTGGGGCTGACGGCGCAGGTGCGGTTCGTCCCGCCGGTGTCCCGCCCCGAGCTCGCCCACTGGTACCGGGCGGCCGACCTGGTCGCGGTGCCGTCGCACTCCGAGTCGTTCGGTCTCGTCGCCGTCGAGGCGCAGGCCTGCGGCACCCCGGTCGTCGCCGCTGACGTCGGTGGCCTGCCGACGGCCGTGGGTGACGCCGGCGTGCTCGTCGCCGGGCACGACATCCCCACCTGGGCCGACGCCCTGGAAGGACTGCTCATGGACCCCACGCTCCGAGAGGCCTTGTCCCACAAGGCCGTCGAGCACGCCGCACTGTTCGGCTGGGACCGCACAGCCGACCGGCTGTACGAGGTCTACATCGAGGCGATGCGCGCCCGCGAACGGGTCTCCGACCCGCCGTCACCCAACGGTGCGCTCGTCGGCGTGCCCTCGGCGGTGACGCCGTGAGCGGTCAGTCCGGCGCCGGGAGCAGGGACCAGTCCGCGCCGGCTGGGCTCGCCGGGGTGCTCGAGGGCTACCTCGCCGACGCCGGCATCGAGTGGGAGCCGGGCGCGCGCTCCGGCGAGTACGTGCTCACCCTGCCGGGCGAGAAGAAGCTCAAGACGGTGGCGTCGCTCGTGGCCGGCGAGTCGTCGCTGTCGGTGTCGGCGTTCGTCATCCGCAACCCCGACGAGAACCACGAGACCTTCTACCGCTACCTGCTCCGCAAGAACCTGCGCCTGCCCGGCCTGGCCTACGCCATCGACACCGCCGGTGACGTCTACGTCACCGGCCGCCTGCCCGCGGACGGGGTCGACGCGGCATACCTCGACCAGCTCCTCGGCGCGCTGCTGGACGCCGCCGACACGCACTTCAACGAGCTGCTCGCGATCGGGTTCCGCACGAGCATGCAGAAGGAGTGGGACTGGCGGGTGTCGCGCGGGGAGTCGCTGCGCAACCTCGAAGCGTTCCGGCACCTCCTCGACGGTCGGTCGGCGGCGGACGCCTGAACGTCCTGAGACGGCCCTGAGACGCCCCTGAGGCGGCCCTGAGACGGCCCCTGCGCGGTGCCGCGCACGGTCACTACGCTGGACCCATGGCATACACCCTCATCCTGCTGCGCCACGGGCACTCCGACTGGAACGCCAAGAACCTCTTCACCGGCTGGGTCGACGTCGACCTCAACGACCAGGGTCGCGACGAAGCGGTCGCAGGCGGAAAGTTGTTGAAGGACAAGGGAGTTCTGCCGACCGTCGTGCACACGTCGGTGCTGCGCCGGGCGATCACCACGGCCAACCTGGCGCTCGACGCCGCCGACCGCCACTGGATCCCGGTGCGCCGTGACTGGCGGCTCAACGAGCGCCACTACGGCGCGCTCCAGGGCCTGGACAAGGCGGCCACCCGCGAGAAGTACGGCGACGAGCAGTTCATGCTGTGGCGCCGCTCGTTCGACACCCCGCCGCCGCCGATCGAGGTGGGTTCGGAGTTCGACCAGTCGGGCGACCCCCGCTACGCCGGTGTCGAGGTCCCCCGCACGGAGTGCCTCAAGGACGTCATCGCGCGGATGATGCCGTACTGGGAGGGCGCCATCCAGGACGACCTGCGGGCCGGTGAGACGGTGCTCGTCACCGCCCACGGCAACAGCCTGCGTGCCCTGGTCAAGCACCTGGACCAGATCAGCGACGAGGACATCGCCGGCCTGAACATCCCGACCGGCCAGCCGTTGGTCTACACCCTCGGCGAGGACTTCATGCCGACCAAGCCGGCCGAGTACCTCGACCCGGAGGCGGCTGCCGAGGCAGCCGCCGCCGTGGCCAACCAGGGGCGCTAGCGGTCAGCGCGTGGTGCCTGCCGTCCAGACGTCGTCGGACGGCAGGTCCAGGGGCCACCGCCCGATCTGCGCGCCGTCGGCGTCGTAGGTGACGACCTCGTAGGACGCGATCGACGGGTCCGTGGTCGGGGTGGTGACGAGGGCGGTCCCGTTGCGCACGGGGACGACCGCCGAGCTCGGATAGGCCAAGGATCCCGACGACACGAGCCGGACCGAGGCCGCGGTCGGGGCGAACACCTCGTGGGTCACCCGGTTGCCGTCGATCGCACCGTGGAGCACGAACGGACGGTCAGCAGCCGTGGCTGCGTCGATCGGGACGCCGGAGGCCGAGTCGGAGGCCATCGACTCGCTGCTGTCCTTGGCCCGCACGACGACCATGGCGCTGCGCAGCACCTGACCTCCGGGCAGGGTCGAGTCCACGACGATCACCTCGTTCGTGACCGGGCCCTTGGCGCCGAAGTCGGCGTGCTCGACGACCTGCGGGTCCGCAGCGCCGAAGAACCGGGTCGTGCTGCGGACGTCCTTGGGCTCCAACCCGAGCCTGACCGCGACTCCCGCCCCCATGGCATCCTCGGCCTTGGCCCGGAAGTCCTCGCCGGTGCAGTTCAGGCACACCGACCCCAGGTCCTCGCGCTGGGTCACGGGAGGGCCCGTCAGGGTGGCGGGCGTGTCGGCGACGGCGCCTCCCGAGGGGTGGATGCGCATCAGCGACGGTGGGGAGTCGTGGACGACGTCCGACCACGCTCCATCGGTCAGGGTGATCGGGCGGTAGGCATCGCGGGTCACCGTGCCGTCGATGCCGATCTGGACGCCGGTCGAGAGCTCGAGCGTGCGGTTACCGGGAGTGGTCAGTGCGACGACCCTGCTGTCGGGGTCGTCGCTCTCGCGCAGGACGACGACGTCGGTGGCGTCCCCGCTCCACACAGAGACGCCGGCGAGCTCGTCGGCGCCGGCCCCCAGGGGTCCGGCGAACATGCTGACCCTGGTGGAGCCGCCGTCCTCAGGATCCCAGCCCACGACGACGCGCGTTCGGTCGAGGTCGGCGGCGTAGACGACGTGCGCGGTGAGGGACTTCTCCGTGACCGCGCTGATGAACGCCTTGTCCTCGGCGAGGGAGCCGCGCACCGGCCACGACGACATGGCGGCCCACCGTGGGTCGGAGGGGCCCGGCACGATGACCTGGGTGCGCTTGGCCGGCAGCGTCGACCGGTGGTCCCCTTGGCTCAGGCCGGGCACGAGGACCGCGACGGCGGCAACGGCTGCCACGGCACCGATCGCTGCGCCGCGGCGGCGTCGGCGGCTCGTGACGACGGCGCCCGTGACCCGCTCGTAGGGGTCGAACGCGGGTCCGTCGAGCTCGTCGGCACGGGCCGCCAGGGCGTCCCGGAGCTGGGTCTCGAGGCTCATGACAGGCTCCTCTCGGGGGCGCCGTTGGTCTGTTGGAGCACGGTGCGGAGGCGGTCGAGGCCGCGGGACGCCTGGCTCTTCACCGAGCCGAGCGACATGCCGAGCGCGTCGGCCGTGGCCGCCTCGGAGAGGTCGTCGAAGTAGCGCAGCACCACCACGGCACGCATCCGTGGAGGAAGGGCGAGCACCGCCCGGGCGACCTCGTCGCGGGTGTCGTACGCGGCATACGCGTCGCCGGTGGCCCGGTCCGCGTGGGTGGGGACCTCGCCGAGGGTCTCGGCGACCCGGCGGCGACGCCACCAGGACGCGGACTCGTTCGCCAGCGCGGCGCGGGTGTAGGCGTAGGGGCCACCCGAGGTCTCGTCGCGGGAGATGTGGTCCCACCGGCGGTGCACCTTGACCAGCACCTGCTGCACGAGGTCCTCTGCCCGCCCCTGGTCGCCAGTGAGCAGGTAGGCCGTCCGGACCAGGGCGTTCCAGCGCGCCTGCACGAAGCGGCGGAACTCCTCCTCGCCTCCTGCGTCCACGTCCCACCCCTGCCTGCCCCGGCCGACCTGGCGTCGGCACCCACCCCCTAGACGCGGGTCAGCATGCCGCAGGTTGAGAGCGTTGGGAGATATTTCGGACGACTCACCCCGACACGCAGGCAAAGCGGGGGTTGTTCGGCAAGACCGGGTCGTGCAGGTCCCGTGTCCCCGAACAACCCCCGCTTTGCCGTGTCGCAGTGTCGCGGTGAGGCGGTTGCGCCGTGTCGCGGGTGGTGCGGCGGACCTACAGCGTGGGGCTGTGGTCCTCCTGCTCCTCGTGGTCCTCGGCGACGTCCCACTCGCCGGTGACGAGGTAGACGACCCGGTGGGCCACCGAGACGGCGTGGTCGGCGAACCGCTCGTAGTAGCGACCGACCAGCGTCATGTCGACGGCCGCCTCGGTGCCGTGCTTCCACGTCCCGTCGATGAGGTGGCTGAACAGCGTGCGGTGCAGCTCGTCCATCGCGTCGTCGTCGCGCTCGAGCGTCTTGGCGTCCTCGACGTCCTTGGCCGCGATGACCTGGCCGCACTTGGCGACGATGCGCTCGGCGACCTGGCCCATCTGCAGGATGGTCGCCCGGATGTCCGCGGGCACGGCCGACTCGGGGTACCGCAGCCGTGCGACCTTGGCGACGTGGCGGGCGAGGTCGCCCATCCGCTCGAGGTCAGCACTCATGCGCATGGAGGTGACCACCATGCGAAGGTCCGTGGCGACCGGCTGCTGCCGGGCCAGGAGGTCGATGGAGAGGGCGTCGAGCCCCTCACGCATGCGGTCGAGCTCCTTGTCGGCCTGGATGACCGACTCGGCGAGCTGGATGTCGGCGTCGAGGAGGGCGGTCGTGGCCCGGGACATGGCCGACCCCGCCAGGCGGGTCATCTCGACGAGCTGGTCGGAGATGGTGTCGAGGTCCTCGTGAAAAGCGTCGCGCATTACTTCCCTAGCGTGAGTGCGGTGGAGCGTGCGAGCCGAGGCTCCCACGGGGCAGTGAACGGTCGGATGACCTCAGGTGAACATCTGGGGGTCCCGTGCGGGCCGGTCCTGATTCCGGACCGGACCGGTATGGCGCGCACCGTACATTGGGATCGTGGATGCGACCACTGCCGCCGTGCTGGCCGGGTTCGCCGGGCTGCTCACCGGTGCCCTGGCCGTCATCGCCGTGCGCTACTCCGAGCGCCAGCAGACGCAGCTGCCGGACACCACCCCCTTGGCCACCTCGCTGCCGCCGGGTGTGGGCGACGTCCTCGCGGTGCTGCGGTCGAGCGCCATCGTCGTCGACTCGGCGGACGCCGTCACCAAGATGTCGCCGGCAGCCGTCGCCTACGGCCTGGTGCGGGACGGTGAGCTCGTCCACGCCGAGCTGCGCCACCTCGCCCGGCAGGTCCGCCGCGACGGGGTGATCCGCGAGTCGCAGCTCGAGCTGTCACGTGGTCCGCTCGGCCAGGGCCGGTCCATCATGCAGGCGCGGGTCGCCCCGCTCGGCAGCAGCCACGTGCTGCTCCTCGTCGAGGACCACACCCAGGCCAGGCGCGTCGAGGAGGTCCGCCGGGACTTCGTCGCCAACGTCAGCCACGAGCTCAAGACCCCCGTCGGCGGCATCGGCCTGCTCGCCGAGGCGATCCTCGACGCGAAGGACGACCCGGTCGCGGTCGAGCGGTTCGCCGGCCGCATGCAGGTCGAGAGCCACCGCCTCGCCCAGCTGGTCAAGGAGATCGTGGACCTGTCGCGCCTGCAGGTCGCCGACACGCTGCACGAGCCGCGCCTCGTCGACGTGACCGCTGCGGTGCACGAGGCCATCGACTACTCGCGGGTCGGCTCCGACGCCAAGCAGATCGAGATCGCCGAGGCGTGCGCGCCCGACCTCAAGGTGTTCGGCGACGAGGACCTGCTCGTCACCGCTGTCCGCAACCTCATCGGCAACGCCGTCGCCTACTCGGGCAACGGGACTCGCGTCGCGGTCGGCGGTCGCCTCAACGGCGACATGGTCGAGATCACCGTGACCGACCAGGGCCAGGGCATCCCGCAGGCCGAGCAGGCGCGCATCTTCGAGCGGTTCTACCGCGTCGACGGCGCGCGCTCGCGCGCCACGGGTGGCACTGGCCTCGGCCTGGCCATCGTCAAGCACATCTGCGCCAACCACGGTGGCGACGTCACCGTGTGGAGCGAGGAGGGCCGTGGATCCACGTTCACGATCCGCCTCCCCGCCGCCGCCGACCGCTCCGGCGGCCGGATCGACCCTGCTTCCCCCACAGCCGCACCGTCCCAAGGAGACCCCCGCGCATGACCCGAATCCTGGTCGTCGAGGACGAGGTGTCGTTCTCCGACCCCTTGTCCTACCTGCTGCGCAAGGAGGGCTACGAGGTGGCCGTCGCCGAGACCGGACCGGAAGCCCTCGAGGACTTCGACCGGTCGGGTGCCGACCTCGTCCTGCTCGACCTCATGCTGCCCGGCCTGTCCGGGACCGAGGTGTGCCGTGCGCTGCGCCAACGGTCCAACGTGCCCGTGATCATGCTGACCGCCAAGGACAGCGAGATCGACAAGGTCGTGGGCCTCGAGATCGGCGCAGACGACTACGTCACCAAGCCGTACTCGTCCCGCGAGCTGCTGGCCCGGATCAAGGCCGTGCTGCGACGGCTGTCCGAGCCCGAGGACCTGGTCCCGGCGACCATCGAGGCGGGCCCGGTCCGCATGGACGTCGAGCGCCACATCGTCACCGTCTCCGGCGAGACGACGCAGCTGCCGCTCAAGGAGTTCGAGCTGCTGGAGATGTTGCTGCGCAACACCGGTCGTGTGCTCACGCGGATGCAGCTCATCGACCGGGTGTGGGGCAGCGACTACGTCGGCGACACCAAGACGCTGGACGTCCACGTGAAGCGGCTGCGCGCCAAGATCGAGCCCGACCCGGCCGACCCGCGCTTCATCGTCACCGTGCGCGGGCTCGGCTACAAGTTCGAGTCCGACTGAGACGTATGGCGCGGAGTCGGCTCCGCGCCATACCCCCGTGGCCGGGGGAGGTCAGGGGGTGGCGGTCGTCGTGGTCGCGGACGGTGCCGGGGTGGGCGCGAGCGTCGCGTAGTAACCGGAGGCGGGCAGCACCGGAACCGTCACGACCGCAGCCGGGGCCGTCGGCGACTGGACCGTGAGCTGGACGACGTCGCCGGGGCTCACGGGCACCGAGGGCAGCTGCACCTGGGTGGTGTCGGACAGCCTGGCCTCGGAGTGTGCGGCGGACTGGGCGAACACCGGCTTGGCCTGCGGGAGGGCGAACGCGAGGCGCTGGGAGTCGCCGCTGGTGTTGGACACCGAGGCCGACAGCACGCCGGGCTGGTCCTTGCCTGAGCTGATCACCACGAGGTCGCGCAGCTGGACGCTGCCGAGGTCGACGGCCACGCCGTCGGCCGGTGCGTAGGCCTGGTCGGTCTGGATCGGCGACTGGGTCTGGCACGCGGACAGGGCCAGCGCGGCACCGAGCACGGCCACCGGAACGAGTCGACGCAGGGGCGAGGGGCGGCCTGCGGAGCGGGCGGCCAGCGGGGTTCGGCGCATCACGGGGACAGCCTACCGGGCCTCGTGCCAAGGGTGCGCACCCGTGCGCGTTGCACGGAAGAGTACATCCTGTCAAGACCGAAATCATTGCCCCATAAGGCATTTCCATGCCCCTGACCAGCGCAAACGTGAACCGGACTGCTTTCCCGTCCCCGGCGTGGCGTGATATTCTGAGGGTCGCGAAAGGGGAAAACAGCACATGGTTTTCAAGGTCGGCGAGACGGTCGTGTACCCCCACCACGGGGCTGCACTGATCGAAGAAATCAACACCCGCACGATCAAGGGCGAGGAGAAGATCTACCTCAAGCTCAAGGTGGCCCAAGGCGACCTGACGATCGAGGTTCCTGCAGAGAACTGCGAGGACATCGGTGTGCGTGACGTCGTCGGACAGGAGGGCCTGGACAAGGTCTTCGCGGTCCTGCGCGCTCCCCACACCGAGGAGCCGACCAACTGGTCGCGCCGCTACAAGGCCAACCTCGAGAAGCTCGCCTCCGGCGATGTCATCAAGGTGGCCGAGGTCGTCCGCGACCTGTGGCGTCGGGACAAGGACCGTGGCCTGTCGGCCGGCGAGAAGCGCATGCTCGCCAAGGCACGTCAGATCCTCGTCTCCGAGCTGGCTCTGGCCGAGAAGACGAACGAGGACAAGGCTGAGGCCATCCTCGACGAGGTTCTCGCGTCCTGAGCGCCGCCGTCGTCCTCGTGGCCGGTGGCCAGGGGACCCGGCTCGGGGCTGCCCAGCCCAAGGCGTTCGTCGACCTCGACGGAACGTCACTGCTCGAGCACGCCGTGACTCGAGCGCTCGGGGTACCTGAGGTGTCCCACGTCGTCATCGTCGCGCCCGTCTCCCACCTCAGGGAGGCGGGCGCGATCGCGTCCCGGAGCAGTCGCCCGCAGGATGTCGAGGTCGTCAGGGGTGGGGCCGAGCGCACGGACTCGGTTGCGGCGGGGATGCGCGCCCTGCGCCCGGACGACGGGATCGTGCTCGTCCACGACGCCGCGCGCTGCCTCGCGCCGTCGTCGTTGTTCAGCAGACTGGTCCACGAGGTGCGCTCCGGCCACCCGGCGGTCGTGCCGGGTCTGCCGGTGACGGACACCATCAAGCAGGTCGACGACGACGGTGTCGTCGTGGCGACGCCCGATCGGTCGCGGCTGCGCGCCGTCCAGACGCCGCAGGCGTTCCTGCGCGAGGTCCTCGAGCACGCGCACGCCTCGGGCGCCCACGCGACCGACGACGCCGCGCTGGTCGAAGCCGTGGGCGGTCACGTGCGGGTCGTCGAGGGGCACCGGCTCGCGTTCAAGGTGACGACACCGGACGACCTCGCCACCGCGCGGCGCCACCTCGATGACGCCTGACGCCTGACCCCAGACCTCTGGCGAGGGATCAGCGGGTGAGCGCCGCGACCACCTCGTCCCACGTCGCCACGGGTGCGGTCGGTGCGGGAGCGTGCAGGGTGCTCATCCAACCGTCGAGCAGGCGACCCCGCTCGACGAGCAGGTCGGGCACGAACGTCGGCACCGGGAACCCCGCCCGCCACACCGCCTTGGCGCTGCCCCAGTTGCCGGCGTGCGCCTCCCAGCGCACCGTGCGGAAGGCGAGCTCCCCGAAGGCGTGCGCCACCACCATGCGGACGCTCTCCGACATCACACCCCGCCCGCGGAAGTCCTGGTGGGTGGCGAAGCCCAGTGACCCGGCCCCGGCGTCGACCGCCAGGATCCGCAGGTCGATCGACGCGGCATACCGGCCGTCCACCTCCACGGCCCAGCAGATCTGGTCCGGCGACGGGGCGGTGAACTCCGTGACGTAGTCGACGGCCATCTCGCGGGTGTACTCGAGCGGCACGGTGGTGAACCGGCGCGAGAGCGGGTCGACGGCGCGCTCCAGGACGCCCTCGGCGTCGGACTCGCGGTGGGGGCGCAGGGTGACCAGGTCGCCGGTGAGGACGGGGATCGGCAGCGGTTCGCTCATGCGCGGCAACGCTAACGGGGAGGCAGGGAGGGGCTCACCCGATTTTGCCCGCGCGGCGGTGGTTGGATGGCGCCATGGTGCCCACCGGTATGCCGCGCACGGGGATCGGCGTGGACGTCCACGCCTTCTCGACCGACCCGACCCGCGAGCTGTGGGTGGCCGGCCTGCACTGGCCGGGGGTGGGCCTGGCCGGGCACTCCGACGCCGACGTGGCCTGCCACGCCGCCTGCGACGCCCTGTTCTCGGCCGCGGGGATCGGTGACCTCGGCCTGCACTTCGGCACCGACCGCCCCGAGTGGGACGGCGCGGCCGGCCGCACCCTGCTCGCCGAGGCCGCTCGGCTGGTGCGGGAGGCGGGGTTCGAGATCGGCAACATCGGCGTCCAGGTCATCGGCACCACCCCGAAGATCGGCACGCAGCGCCACCTCGCCGAGCAGGTGATGTCGGCGGCGGTCGATGCCCCCGTGTCGGTCAGCGGCACCACGACCGACGGGTTGGGCCTCACCGGCCGCGGCGAAGGCCTCGCCGCCATCGCGACCGCGCTGGTCTACTCCTCGTCCTGAGGCCAGTCGGTCGCAGGGGCGGCTGTCCGCTCCGAGCGGCCGCTGACCACGGCCGCGACGAGCAGCCCCAGGCCGACCAGCTGCATCGTTGCGGCCAGCATCCCCAGTGCGTTGATGAGCAGGCTCCCACCCACCAGCATCCGGCCCGTTGTCATGATCGAACCACTGATCGTGAGGTTGGTCAGGACACCCAGCAGGAGGAGTCCGAATCCGGCCGCGCCCAGGTGTGCCCATCCGGCGTCGGGCTGCATCCTGCGGCCGACGACGACCACTCCGACCATCAGCACCATGGCGTTGAGCACGCCCGGTAGCAGCGCGAACGCTACTGCCGTGTGCGTGAATCCGTTCATGCGGTTTCCCCCCTCATGTCGTGGCGGTCACGGTACCCCGACGGGCTCGGGCCCGGACCGCGTTCGCGGTCCNGGTCGTCGTCGCGCCCGTCGCGCCCGTCGTGCCGTCCACCGACGGCCACGGCCTGCGCGAGGTCGGAGACCTTGGCGTCACGCGGCGACAGCGGTGCCAGGCCCCACGCGTGCTCGATCGTGGCGAGGATCGACGTGGTGTCGTAGCTCGCGTGGCTGACGCCCGAGTGCTTCATGCCGGCCGACAGCACCAGGGCGGGGACACGGGTGCCGGGGCCCCACGCGTCGGCCTTCGGCGGCGCGACGTGGTCGTAGGACCCGCCGAACTCGTCGTAGGTCACGACCACGAGGGTCTTGTCGGCCTGCGGTCCGCTGGTGATGGTCTTCAGCAGGTCGACGAGGTGGTCGCTCCCCGTGTGCTCGCTGGCGTACCCGGGGTGCTCGTTCTCGGAGCCGTAGGGCTTGACGAAGCTGACCTGGGGGAGCGTGCCGTTCTTCGCGGCGGCCAGGAACTTGTCCTCGTCCTGCAGGTGGGAACGTCCCGGGGCGCCGGCCGCATAGTTCGCGAAGTAGTTGAACGGCTGGTGGTGGTACTGGAAGTTGGCACCCGGGTGCCCGGCGACGGCGTCGTCCCAGCCCCCTGCATACCAGTTCCAGCTCACGCCCTTGGCGCTGAGGCGGTCGCCGATGTTGGGGTACTTCGCGTCGTCGATGAGCGGGATCTTGGCGCCGCTGCCCGAGGGCGTCGAGGACGGCTGCACCGTGTTGACGGCGTAGTCCCCACAGGCGGCGACGGGGTCATTGCCCCCGGCGGCGCACTTCTGGGTGAGCTGACCGTCGACCACTGCGCTCGTCGGCGTGTACAGCGGGTACGTGTTCACCATCCCGTTGCGGTCCAGCACCGAGCTCTTCGCACCGAGAGCCCCGCCGGAGGTGTCCAGCGGGGCGCGGGCGGAGATGAGGAACTGGTGGTTGAGGAACGAGCCACCGAAGGCGCCCTGGAAGAAGTGGTCGGCGAGGACGTAGTTGGGGGCGTCGTGCGAGTGGAGGTACTGGTAGATCGGCAGGGCCTTGGTGTCGTACCGCCCCATCGTCAGGCCGACCGCGTCCGACCCGGTGACGTAGCGGTCCTGCTTGCCACCGTCGAGCTGGTACTGCTCCTGGTAGAAGCGGTGCACCTGGTCGCGGGTGCAGCCACCGGGCAGCCCGCTGCCCTTCGCGACACCGTTGGGGGCGAAGACGCCCTCGGGCGCGCAGGTGGTGTCGGACGGCTTGATGTAGTCGTCGATGGTGAAGGCCTTGTTGGCGAAGTTGCTCGCCGCGACGCCGTGACCGGCGTCCTGGCAGGTGTTCGGCTGCGGGGGCGTGGTCAGGTTGACGTCGTCCTGCAACAGGCATCCGTATGCCGTGCCGTCCTGGGCGACCTGCTTCACCGCGGGCGCGGTGGCACCGTCCACGCGGTCGCCGCCGACGCGGCCCCACGAGCCGTAGAGGTTGTCGAACGAGTGGTTCTCCTCGTAGATGACGACGAGGTTGGTGTAGCCGCCGGGCAGGGCTCCGGGCCGGGCGTGGTGCCCCGAGTGGTCGGGGCCTGCCCCGGTCGGGCTCGAGGCGAGGGCGGTGCCGGGTACCGCGAGCGCAGCGGCGCCGAGCAGCGCTGCGCCGAGGACGGCGGTGGTGCGTCTGGTCACGTGGATCCTCCTGGGTGCGGGTGCGCGGTCGGCGCACCAGGACCAACCTGCTCGAACCACCCCGAGCCACCCATGACGGATGTCACGGGTGGTGGTGAACTCTGGGCGAAGGGGGTGCGGCGATCCGCCGCTGCGCAGGACCGTCTTCCAGCCCGTCGATCCACGGGAGCTGCGGTCAGCCGAGCGACACGCCCACCCGTGACAGGGGCAACCGCAGGCGCACCCGGGTGCCGCCCTCGGCGCGGGGTCCGACCTCGAACGAGGCCCCGGCCACCTGGGCACGGTCGCGCATGCCCGAGAGGCCGAGGTGCCCCGGGCGGTCGCGGTCCTCGTCCTCCCCGATGCCGCGTCCGTCGTCGTCGACGGTGACGACGGCATCGACGTCCGAGATGGCGAGCTCGACCACGACGGTGGTGGCCCCGGCGTGCTTGCGCGCGTTCACCAGCGCCTCCTTGACCACCCGGTGGATGGTGACCCGCTCCGCCTCGGGGACGGGCAGGTCGGACTCACCGGCCACCCGGACCTCGACGTCGGTGCCGGCGAAGATGAAGGCGGCGGCGTCCTGCACGGCGTCGGCCAGGCTCAGCCCGTCGGGCAGCGACTCGAGGTCGAACAGCAGGTTGCGCAGGCGTTCGGTGGCGGTCGAGACGATCTCCTGGAGGGTCTCGACGTCGTTCGTCAGGGACGGCGCCTCGGCAGCGAGGTGCCGCCGCAGCAGGCCCAGGCGCAGGGCCACCGCGGCAAGCGCCTGGACCGGGTCGTCGTGGACGTCGTCGGCGATGCGGGCGCGCTCGTCCTCCTGGGCCTGGACGAGCCGCTGGAGCAGGCGGGCCCGCTGATCGGCCAGGTCGTGCAGCGCCCGCTCGTTGCGGCGGCGCTCGCTGACGTCCCGCTGGATGGTCGCCACGACCACGCCGTCGGCATCGGTGTCGTCGTGGACGACGAAGGTCGAGACCTCCACGGGCACGTTCGGGCGGCCGTCGACGGGCACGACCTCGGCCTCACCGGTGAACTGTCGACGGCGCAGGAGCTCGGGCCAGCGCCGGTCGAAGGTGGTCGCCCCGACTCCCGGCACGACCTCGGAGACGTGCAGGCTCGTCACGTCGAAGTCGCCCGGGAGCCCGAGCATCCGTCGCCCGGCAGGGTTGAGGTACATCAGCTGACCCCCCGCCCCGGCCATGCCGATCAGCTCGCCCGAGGCGTCGACGAGGGACTTGAAGAGGTTGAGGTCCACGGTGGCGACACCGACGACGCGGTGGGCCTCGACCTGCACCGAGCGCACCGTGAGCACACCCCGTGTGACGGCGAGGACGCCGCCGACCGCGTAGCAGGCCAGTGCGGGTCCGACAGCCGGGATGAGCAGACCAGAGAGACTGAGCATGGCGATGACGATCGCGACGAGGACGGCGGGCACGACCACCGCCGACGTGAGGTCGGCGGCAGGGAGGTCACCTCTGCGCCGGACCGGCTGGGGTGTCGCCCGGGACGTCCCCACGGAAGGCCCGACCGCGGTTGCCACCAGGATCGTGCCCACCAGCGAGAGCGAGGCCACCCAGGTCCCCGGCCGCCACGCCCCCTGGGCCAGCAGGACGAAGTAGCTCACGTCGACCGCGACCACGGCCAGGACTCCCCCCAGCAGCACCAGGTCGGAACGGGCCACCCGGGAGCGGGTCGTCGTGAGGAAGGCGGCACCGGCCATGAGGAGCGCGACGTCGAGGGCCGGGTAGACGATGTTCATGACGACCGCCGAGGTGGGCACCCCGTCGGCGGTGAGGGTCCGCAGGGGGCCGTCGAGTGCGTGCGCGGCGAGACCGAGGGCGACCAGCGCCGCGCTGACGCCGTCCAGCACGATCAGCGACCCGCGCCGTCGCGACAGGTCGCTCAGCCTGAGCGCCAGGGCCGCGAACAGGGTGAGCGAGGAGGCGACCCAGGCGGCATCCGCCCAGGACGGGTAGGAGGGGGTGCGGCCCAGGCTGAGGGCCGTCAGCGAGACGTCGAAGCCGACCGCCCGCAGCACGAGGAACGCCACGACGAGCCAGACCGCCGCACCGGTCGTGCGCCGGTGCCGCGCGCCGACGAGCCCGAGCAGGGCGACGACGGTGTAGGCACCGCCCTGCAGGAGTCCGTCGAAGCGCTCGTCGAAACCCGGGCGTGGCCGGACGCCGGGGAGGGTCCAGACGGCGTAGGCCACGACCAGCAGCACGGCGAGCAGCAGCAGCGCGCGGTACGCGGCCGCGGTCGGCCTGGTGCCGGTCTCGCTCGTGGTGCTCATGCTCGACCCCCTCGCCGGGCAGGGCGCGAACGCCTGTGCGTGGCACCCTACGCTCCCGGAACCGGGTCAGGGGCGGGTCAGCCCAGTTCGGGGGGCTGCTCGTGGTTCGGCTCGTGGAGCCCGCGCCGGTAGCCTTGCGCCCGTGAGTCTTCGCCTGTACGACACCGCCGCGCGCCAGCTGCGCGACTTCACCCCCCTTGTGCCCGGCAAGGTGGGGATCTACATCTGTGGGCTCACGACCCAGAGCCAGCCGCACATCGGGCACGTCCGCTTCGCCGTCGCCTTCGACGTCCTGCGCCGGTGGCTCGAGGGCCGTCATGGCTACGACGTCTCGCTCGTGCGGAACGTCACCGACATCGACGACAAGATCCTCGCCAAGTCGGCCGACGCGGGTGAGGAGTGGTTCGCCCTCTCCTACCGCAACGAGGTCGCCACGGCTGCCGCGCTCGCGTCGCTCGGTGTGCTGCCCCCGACCTACGAGCCGCGCGCGACCGGTCACATCACCGAGATGGTCGAGCTGATGGAGACCCTGGTCGAGAAGGGGCACGCCTACGCGGCCACGGACGGCAGCGGCGACGTCTACTTCGACGTCAAGAGCTTCCCGGAGTACGGCTCGCTGACCCACCAGAAGATCGAGGACATGGAAGCGGCGCAGGACGCCGACCCGCGCGGCAAGCGCGACCCCCGTGACTTCGCGCTCTGGAAGGGACGCAAGGAGTCCGAACCCGCGACCGCCTCGTGGCCCACCCCCTTCGGCGTCGGCCGTCCCGGCTGGCACCTCGAGTGCTCGGCGATGGCGCGCAAGTACCTCGGCGACGCGTTCGACATCCACGGCGGCGGCGTCGACCTGCGCTTCCCGCACCACGAGAACGAGCAGGCGCAGTCGCACGCCGCGGGGCTGGGCTTCGCCAACTTCTGGCTGCACAACGCCTGGGTCACCCTCGGTGGCGAGAAGATGAGCAAGTCGCTCGGCAACAGCCTGGTCGTCTCCGAGGTCACCAAGGTCGCCCGCCCGCTGGCCCTGCGGTACTACCTCACCGCCGCCCACTACCGCTCCACCATCGACTTCTACGAGGGCTCGCTGCGCGAGGCCGAGGCCACGGTCGAGCGCATCGAGGGCTTCCTCACCCGCGCCCTGCGGTCGCTGCCCGACGGGACCTCCACCACGCCCGACCTGGGCGCCGTCCCCGAGGCGTATGCCGCCGCGATGGACGACGACCTCAACGTCAGTGGGGCCCTGGCCGTGGTGCACGACACCGTGCGGGCCGGCAACACCGCGCTCGACGACGGTGACGAGGAGGCGGTCGCAGCAGCGTTCGCCTCGGTCGTCGTCATGACCGACCTGTTGGGCGTCAACCCGCTCGACCCGCAGTGGGGGACCGACACCACGTCGGGCTCCGGCGACGCACAGGGCGCCCTCGACGCCCTCGTGCAGGTGCAGCTCGAGGCCCGCGCCGCGGCCCGGGCCGCCCGCGACTTCGCCACGGCGGACGCGATCCGCGACCAGCTCGGTCTGGCCGGCATCGTCATCGAGGACACCGCGTCGGGAGCGAACTGGTCGCTGGCCCGTCGGGACAACGAAGAGACAGGCAGCATCTGATGGCAGGCAACTCCCAGCGCCGTGGCGCGATCCGCAAGGGCGCGTCGAAGAAGGGGTCGTCGATCGGTTCCGGCGGTCAGCGTCGTCGTGGCCTCGAGGGCAAGGGCCCGACGCCCCGGGCGGAGGACCGCCCCAACCACAAGGCGCACAAGATGGCCAAGGCCGCGGCGAAGAGCGGCGGACCCTCGGGTCCGCGAGGCTCCGGCGGCTCCGGCCAGCGCACTGGCGGCTCCCGTCGCGGTGGCAAGGCATCCAGCGAGATCGTCGCCGGTCGCAACTCCGTGGTCGAGGCGCTGCGTGCCGACATCCCGGTCACCACGATGTACGTCGCCGGACGGATCGACGCGGACGACCGTGTCCGTGAGGCGCTGAAGATGGCCACCACCAAGGGGATCGCGATCCTCGAGACGCCCCGCGGCGAGCTCGACCGGATCACCGACGGCGCCGTCCACCAGGGCCTCGCCCTCCAGGTGCCGCCCTACGAGTACGCGCACCCGCAGGACTTCATCGACCCGCAGGTGCCCGGCATCCCGCTCGTCGTCGCGCTCGACGGCATCACCGACCCGCGCAACCTCGGCGCGATCATCCGGTCGGTCGCCGCCTTCGGCGGCCACGGTGTCGTGGTCCCTGAGCGTCGCTCGGTGGGCATGACCGCGAGCGCGTGGAAGACCTCGGCCGGCGCCGCTGCGCGCGTCCCGGTCGCGTTGGCCTCCAACCTGACCCGTGCGCTCGAGGAGTACCGCAAGGCGGGCTTCTTCATCCTCGGGCTCGACATGGACGGTGACGTCGAGCTGCCCGGCCTGGCGCTCGCGACCGAGCCGATCGTCATCGTCGTGGGCTCCGAGGGCAAGGGGCTGTCCCGGCTCGTCAGCGAGACCTGCGACCAGATCGTGTCGATCCCCATGTCGTCGACGACCGAGTCGCTCAACGCCGGCATCGCCGCCGGGGTGACGCTCTATGAGGTGGCCCGACGGCGCGCGGAGGCCAAGAACGCCTGACGGCGCAAATCCGCCCAAGTCGGGAGGGCGTCCGCTAGCGTTCGCGGCATCGTCGTGTCCAAGGGGGAGCGGCGGCCAGAACGCGAAGGGATCGCACCATGTCTGAGTACGGCACACCTCCGCCGCCTCCGGGACCCGAGGGCGGCAGCTACGGGCAGATGCCCCAGATGGACCCGAGCCACGCCCCAGCCGCGGCGCCGGTCACGCGCCCCCCGGCGATGGACCAGGCCGTCCTGCTCATGAAGGTCGGCGCCGGGCTGAGCCTGCTGGGCCTACTCCTGTCGCTCTTCATGCGCGACGCCATCCGTCAGGCCGTCGAGAAGTCGAACAACGGCAGCCTGACGGCGTCCCAGGTCGACACCGCCGTCACGGTCGGCACCGCGACCGGGATCGTCTTCGGCCTCGTGGGCGTCGGTCTGTGGCTGTGGATGGCCTCGGCCAACGGCAAGGGGAAGTCGTGGGCGCGCATCGTCGCGACGGTCTTCTTCGCGATCAGCGTCCTCGGCCTGCTCAGCACCCTCGTCCAGGCCGGACCGCTGCTGAGCAAGCTGATCAACGTGGTGTCCGTGCTGCTCGGCGCCTACATCATCGTGCTGCTGTACAAGAAGGAGTCCTCGGAGTTCTACCAGGCCTCCTCGGCGCCGCGGGCCTGACCCGGCTCTCCGCGGCACACGCGCAGAGGGCGGTGACCACCCCGGGTGGTCACCGCCCTCCGTCGTCGGGCCCCTCTGCTCCGGCGGCCTCTCCGGGCCTCGGCACCCGGACCACGACGGTGCCGATCACCTTGTCGGCGAACGTCTGGCGCTTGTCGTCCCACAGCGGCCACAGGTAGCCGATGTTGGCGCCGAGGCCGTCGAGGGTGTGGCACAGCTCGCGCACGAACGCCATCCCCGCCCCGACGGGCTGGCCCGTGCGTTCCTCCACGAGGCGCAGACCCAGGGCCGTCTTGCCCAGGCTCTGACCCGTGCGGCCCTGCCGGAACGTCCGGTTCCAGAGCTGGATCGCCAGCACCGCCACGAGGCCGAGCAGGGCCAGCACGCCGCCGAGGACCATCAGGCCCGTGTCGACCTGGCTGGTCGTCTGTGTGGCGGGGTCGAAGACCGACTCGGTCCTCGCGACACCCGCCGAGAAGGTGACCACGCCGGCGACGCACAGCAGCAGCCCCGAGAGTGCCACCAGGCTGTCGATGAGGGAGGCGGCCACCCGGCTGCCCCAGTCGGCGAGCGGCCCCCAGGGCCCGTCGACCCCGGGTGCCGTCAGTGCGGCATACCTGGCCATTCCGTATGGCGCGGGCCAGCCCCGGCCCACCAGCCCGCCACGGCGCTCGGGGTGCGGTGGCTGTGCCTGGTCGGTCATCGAGGTCCCCTCGGGATGGTGCGCGGCCGCCGTCGAACCGTCGCCGACGGGCTCACGCTACTGGGGAAGGGGCGCGCCCACCGGCGGGACGAGCGCCGTTCCGGGAGCCCCGACCGGCGCGGCGTGCGCGACGACGGTCCCGACGATCTTGTCGGCGAAGGTCTGCTTCCGGCTGTCCCAGAGGGGCCAGAGGTAGCCGAGGTAGAAGAGGCCGTCGACGATGTGGACGATGTCGCGGACGAAGGCGGTGCCTGCGCCGACGGGCGTGCCGGTCTGGGCGCTGACGAGGTAGAGCTTGAGCGCGGACTTGCCCAGGCTCTGGCCGGTACGTCCCTGCAGGATGAAGCGGTTCCAGATCACGGCCACCAGTCCGAGCACGGAGCCCAGGAGCATCAGGCCGCTCGCCAGCAGCAGGGTGGGCAGGTCCACGCCGGCGTAGTCGGCGGGGTCGCCGCCGAGGATCCGCGCGCCAGGTGCCGCGTCGAGGAGCACGACCAACCCGACGTAGTACGGGATCTGGGCCGCGGCGACCACGAAGGCGTCGATCAGGCTGGCGGCGACGCGGCGCCACCAGCCGGCCATCGGCACCCACTGTCCCGACATCGTGCCGCCCGACGTCGAGAAGGCCTGGTGCTCGGTCATGTCCGTCCCCCTGTGCGCGTACCGTTCCGGCCGCGCTCCCCGCGGGCCGCCGGAAAGGTACCGCCGCGCGAGCAGGCCAGGGGGCGGATTCGCGAACACCCTGTCCGGACGGGGGAGGGCCGGTGGGGCGGCGACGACTACCGGTCGTCGAACATGGCGACGACCGGCATCTCGACCGTGTCGACGCCGACCACGGTGGCTTCGTCGGGCTTGCTGGGCAGGACGTGGGCGACGTAGTCGCGGATCGCGTCCTCGATGGGCATGTCGTGCCCGGCGCGTTCCGACATGTACCAACGGTGTTCGAGCACCTCGTGGAAGAGCTCGGCCGGCTCCAGCTTGGCCGCCATGTCGCGGGGCACGGTCCGGGTGATCGGCTCGTAGATCTTGGCCAGCCAGTCGTGCGCCACGATCTCCTCGTCGTCGTTCTGTCGGTCGGTGCCGGCGCGGTAGGAGTCGAGGTCGTTGAGCAGGCGACGGGCCTGGTTCTCCTCGACGTCGAGGCCGGTGAGGCGCAGCAGCCGGCGGGAGTGGTGCCCGGCGTCGACGACCTTGGGCTGGATCTGGATCGTCGTGCCGTCGAAGTCGGTGGAGATGGCGAGCTCGTCGACGTCGAAGCCGAGCTCGTTCAGCCGCCGGATGCGCTCGTCGACGCGCCAGCGGTCGCCGCGCTCGAAGCGCTCCAGGCCGGTGAGCTCGTCCCACAGCTCGGTGTAGCGGGTGACGATCCGGTTGGAGGTGTCGACGGCGTCGGTGCCGGCCTCGAGGAAGCCGCCCGCCTCGAGGTCCATCAGCTCACCGGCGATGTTGACCCGGGCGATGTCGAGGTCGTGCTCGCGCTGGCCGTCCGTGAGCGACTGGTGCAGCTCGCCGGTCTCGGCGTCCACGAGGTAGGCCGCAAAGGCGCCGGCGTCGCGCCGGAACAGCGTGTTGGAGAGGGACACGTCGCCCCACCAGAACCCGCTGAGGTGCAGGCGCACGAGCAGCACCGCGAGCGCGTCGATGAGACGGGTGGAGGTGCCCTCGCGCAGGGACTGGCTGAACAGCGCGCGGTAGGGCAGCGAGAACTGCAGGTGCTGGGTGATCAGGCAGGCGTCGAGGGGGTTGCCGTCGCGGTCGGTGCGCCCGCTGACGACCCCGAAGGGCTCGACGCAGGGGACCTCGATCTTGTTGAGGACGCGCAGCATCTGGTACTCGCGGACGGCGATGTCGGCCTTGATCTCCTTGACCGCCAGGACCCGGCCGGAGAGCTTGACGAAGCGCACGACGTGCCGCGAGATGCCACGGGGCAGGGCTGCGAGGTACTCCTCCGGCCAGGTCTCGAGCGGGAGCTCCCACGGGAGGTCGAGCAGGGCCGGGTCGGGCCGGGATGCGGTGATGTTCAGGGCCACGGGTCCATGCTCCCACTCTGGTCGTCGGTGCGGGTGGGCTGCTCACCGAGCAGGCCGGCCAGCGGGGCGCCCGCGCCGGGCAACCAGCGCGCCCGGGCCCGGACAGCCGTGTGGCCGGCCCCCTCGCGGGAGCCGGCCACAGGCCTTGCAGATGGCGCTGCGGTCAGTCGCCGAGGCGCAGACCGGACTGGGCGTCGAAGAGGTGCACGTGACCCGTCTTCGGGGCCAGGTAGACCGTCTCGCCCTTGGCCGGGGGACGACGACCGTCGACGCGCGCGATGAACGGCTTCTCGGGTGCGTCGCTGTCCTCCTCGTCCACGTGCTGGGTGGCCTTGGTCGAGCCATAGATGTACGCGTCGGCGCCGAGCTCCTCGACGACGTCGACCGTCACGGCGATGCCGTGGCCGTCGGTGCGCAGCTCGAGGTCCTCGGGACGGACACCGAGCGTCAGGCCCTTGCCCGAGGCGCCCGCGAGGCGGTCGCGCTCGACGGCGACGGTCGAGTCACCCACGAGGACACCGCCGTCGGTGGACTCGACCTCGAGCAGGTTCATGGCGGGGGAGCCGATGAAGCCGGCGACGAAGACGTTGTTCGGGTGGTCGTACATGCGGCGCGGGCTGTCGCACTGCTGCAGGATGCCGTCCTTGAGGACCGCGACGCGGTCACCCATCGTCATGGCCTCGACCTGGTCGTGGGTGACGTAGACGGTGGTGACGCCGAGGCGTCGCTGCAGCGAGGCGATCTGGGTGCGCGTCTGGACGCGGAGCTTGGCGTCGAGGTTCGACAGCGGCTCGTCCATGAGGAACACCTGGGGGGAGCGCACGATCGCGCGACCCATGGCGACACGCTGGCGCTGGCCACCGGAGAGGGCCTTCGGCTTGCGCTCGAGGTACGGCGTGAGGTCGAGGATCTTGGCAGCCTCCTCGACGCGCTTGCGGATCTCGCCCTTGTCGACGCCGGCGATCTTGAGCGCGAAGCCCATGTTGTCGGCGACCGTCATGTGCGGGTAGAGCGCGTAGTTCTGGAAGACCATGGCGACGTCGCGGTCCTTGGGGGACAGGTTGGTGACGTCGCGGTCACCGATCCAGATCTTGCCGGCGTTGACCTCTTCGAGGCCGGCGAGCATGCGCAGGGAGGTGGACTTGCCACAGCCGGACGGGCCGACGAGGACGAGGAACTCGCCATCCTCGATGTCGATGTTGAGCTTGTCGACAGAGGGCTTGTCGTTGCCGGGGTAGAGGCGGGTGGCCTCGTCGAACTTCACAGTTGCCATGGGCGTCTTTGCCTTTCCTTCACCGGCAGGAACGTGCCGGACGATCCGTTGTAAAGGTGGAACACCGGCGACATCGGTGTCGTCGGTGGGGTCAGTCTGTCCCAGCCGGCGCGGTTTGACCACCTCCCATCCGCAGGATGGAAACGTTTGCGCACCCCCGCTCACGCACGAGGTCGGGACAAACCTGGGCCAACCGCCCGTGCGTCGTGAAAGTTCTTGCACGTACCTGATCGGTCACGCTGCAAGTTCTTGCTAGATTGCGCCCTGTCCGGCACCTGCGGCGACGCCCCGCGGCACACCTGGGGCGCGCGCGCGGAGCACACACCAAGGGGAGGGGATCGGTGAAGGCGAGACTGGCCGACATCGCGGTCCACGCCGACGTGAGCGAGGCGACCGTCAGCCGCGTGCTCAACGGCAAGCCCGGCGTCGCCGACTCCACCCGCGAGGCGGTGCTGCACTCTCTCGACGTGCTCGGGTACGACCGGCCGTCCCGGCTGCGGCGCAAGTCCGCGGACCTCGTCGGCCTCATCGTCCCGGAGCTGACCAACCCGATCTTCCCGGCGTTCGCGCAGATCATCGAGACGGCGCTCGCCCGCCACCAGTTCACCCCCGTGCTGTGCACGCAGACCCCCGGTGGGGTGCACGAGGACGAGTACGTGCAGATGCTCCTCGACCGCGGCGTCGCGGGCATCATCTACGTCTCCGGGCAGCACGCCGACGTCACCGAGGACACCGACCGCTACGCCACGCTGCGTGAGCGCGGCCTGCCGATCGTCCTGGTCAACGGGTACCAGCAGGGCATCGACGCACCCTTCATCTCCAACGACGACATCGCGTCCATGGAGCTCGCGCTCACCCACCTGGTCCAGCTGGGCCACACCCGCATCGGGCTCGCGATCGGCCCCGACCGGTTCGTCCCCGTCATCCGCAAGATCGCCGGGTTCCGCTCCTCGATGCACACGCTGCTCGGCCGCGACGACGTCGAGGACCTCATCGAGCGCACCATGTTCTCGGTCGAGGGCGGCGACACGGCCGGGGCCCGGCTGCTCGACAAGGGCTGCACCGCCGTGGTCTGCGGCTCGGACCTCATGGCGCTCGGGGCGATCCGCGCGGCGCGTCGGGCGGGGCTGCGGGTGCCCGAGGACTTCTCCGTCGTCGGCTACGACGACTCGCCGCTCATCGCCTTCACCGACCCGCCGCTGACGACCGTGCGCCAGAGCGTGCAGCCGATGGCCGAGGCTGCCGTGCGGGCCCTGCTCGACGAGATCCGCGGCGAGCCCACGCCGCGGGCCGAGTACGTCTTCCGTCCCGAGCTCGTCGTGCGAGCGTCGACGGGTGCCGCGCCCCGGCGCTAGTCCTCGCGGAGCGACCGGAGCAGCGACAGGGCCTCGGCGGCGTCCTGCGGCCCCGTCACCCGGAACCGCGCCGCCGTCTCGCCGTCGCCGACCTTGACCGTGAGGTCGTCGGCGCCCAGGGCCGTGAACGCGTGCTCGTCGGTCACGTCGTCACCGAAGTAGGCGACGCGGCTCGCACCCACCGAGTCGCGCAGTGCGACCAGCGCGGTGCCCTTGTCGGCCTGCAGGACGCTCATCTCCACCACCTGCTTGCCGTGCAGGACGTGCAGCCCCGTATGCCGCGCGGCCACGTCGAGCGCGGCCTGCTCGGCCTCGGCGGCCGGCCCCTCCTCCATGCGACGGGTGTGCAGGACGACGGCGGTCGGCTTGTGCTCGAGGTAGACGCCCTCGGGCAGCCCGCTGCAGAGCTCCTCGAGCTCCTGCGTCAGGTCGGCCAGGTGCGCGCGCTGCTCGTCGTCCAGGGCCGCCTCACCGTGGTCGTCGCCCTCGGCTGCGCTGGACTCGCCACCGTGGCTGCCGATCCGGGTCACGGCGCTGCCGCCGAGCCCGGTGAGCCCGGTGAGGGTGGCCAGGTCGCGACCGGACACCACCGCGGCATACGTGTCGGGGAGGGCGGCGAGCGCCTGCAGGTCCTCGATCGTGCCCGGGAGCGGGGCGGAGGTGGAGGGGTCGAGCACGAGGGGGGCGAGCACCCCGTCGAAGTCCGTGGCCACGAGCACCCGGCCGGCCGCGGCGAACCGCGCCGCGGCCTCGCGGTAGTCGGGAGGGAGCGTCACGAGCCACCCTTCTCGGGAGCGTGGGCGAGGTTGTCGAGGAAGCGGGCGGCCCACCGCTGCACGTCGTGGTCGGCGACCCGCCGTCGCATGGCGCGCATGAGGCGCCGCTTGTCCTTGTCAGGGGTCTCGATGGCCCGCATGATCGTCTGCTTGAGGCCCTCGATGTCGTGGGGGTTGACGACGAACGCCTGGTGCAGCTCGTGGAACGCGCCGGTGAACTCCGACAGGACGAGCGCGCCGCCGTCGTCGTAGCGGCAGGTGACGTACTCCTTGGCCACGAGGTTCATGCCGTCACGCAGCGGCGTCACGAGCAGGACGTCGGCAGCGAGATAGAGGGCGGCCATCTCCTGGCGCGGGTAGGAGTGGTGCAGGTACTGCACCGCGGGGGCACCGATGTCGCTGAACTCGCCGTTGAGCCGGCCGACCTCGCCCTCGATCTCGTTGCGCAGGTCGCGGTAGGCGTCGACGCGCTCGCGGCTGGGGGTCGCCACCTGGACGAACATCTGCTTCGGCGGGGCGACCCTGCCCTCCTCGAGCAGCTCGCCGTACGCCTTGATGCGGTGGCCGATGCCCTTGGTGTAGTCGAGCCGGTCCACCCCGAGGATCAGGGTCTCGGGGTCGCCGAGGGACTTGCGGATCTCGGCAGCACGGGCCTTGGTCTCGGGCTGCTTGGCGAGCGCCTCCAGCCCCGCGAAGTCGATCGAGATCGGCACCGCGCTGGCGCGGACCCGTCGTGCTCCTTCGGACCGCGACTCCGAGACCGTGTCGCCCTTGGTGGGCAGGCTCAGGAGCTGGCGGCAGGCGCGGATGAAGTTCTGGGCGTCGGCGACGCGCTGGAACCCCAGGTAGTCGGCGCCCAGCAGCCCCTCGAGGATGGCGCGGCGCCACGGGAGCTGGGCGAACAGCTCGACGGGCGGGAAGGGGATGTGGTTGAACCAGCCGATCCGGACGTCGGGCCGCATCTCGCGGACCATGGCCGGCACGAGCTGCAGCTGGTAGTCGTGCACCCAGACGGTGGCGCCCTTGGCGGCGACGTCGCAGACGGCCTCGGCGAAACGGCGGTTCACGGCCTCGTAGGCGCCGAACCAGAAGCGGTGGAACGTCGCCGACACGATGACGTCGTGGTAGATCGGCCACAGGGTGTCGTTGCTGAAACCCTCGTAGTAGTGAGCGACCTCGTCCTCGGAGAGCGCCACGGGGCGCAGGTACATGTCGTCCTCGACGAACGGCTCGGGTGCGTCACCGGCCTCGCCGGCCCACCCCACCCAGGCGCCTTCACGGCCGCGCATCACCGACTCCATGGCGGTGACGAGCCCGCCGGGGCTGGTCCTCCACGACTCGGTGCCATCGGCGTCGACGACACGGTCGACGGGCAGGCGGTTGGCGGCGATCACGAGGTCGAACTTTGTGGCTGTGCGGGGCACTGGTTCATCAACTCCGGGGTTCTGATTCGACCCCAACCCTATGTCCGGCCGCAGGCGGGCGCCCCTTGCCGGATCGAGGGCCTCGGTGTCGGCGCCGCGGGCGGTGCCCTGAATCTCCCCTAGCGAGGACCTGCCCTGCGGTCTAACGTCTGACCATGAAGATCTCGGATGTGGTGCGTCGCAAGGGTGACCAGGTCGTGACCGTCCGACCGGACGAGACGGTCGAGAGACTCCTCGAGCTGCTCGAGGAGCACCGGATCGGTGCCGTGGTCGTCTCCACGGACCAGTCCACCGTCGACGGGATCGTCAGCGAGCGCGACATCGTCCGCCACCTGCACCGCAGGGGCGCCGCCGTGCTCGCCCTGCCCATCTCGGAGATCATGACGGCCGAGGTGACGACGTGCCTGCCCGAAGCGGCCATCGAGGAGCTCGCCCGCACGATGACCGACCTGCGCATCCGGCACGTGCCGGTCGTCGTGGACGGACGGCTGCAGGCGATCGTCAGCATCGGCGACATCGTCAAGCACCGGATCGACGAGCTCCAGACCGAGCGTGACCAGCTCGTCGGGTACATCCAGCAGTAGCCCTACCCGATTCCTCCGGTGGCCTCCCTTACCGTAGGAGGATGCGGACCGAGGCCATCGAGGGGAGCGACGGCGGCGACGGGACCAGTGCGCCCGACGGGCCGCGGATCGGGCCGTACCGCCTGATCCAGCAGATCGGCGAGGGCGGCATGGGTGTCGTCCACCTCGCGCTGGACCCCCATGGCCGCGCCGTCGCGCTCAAGCTGCTGCGCCCGCACATCGCCCACGACAAGGACGCGCGCACCCGGCTGGCCCGGGAGGTGGACGTGCTCGGGCGGATCCGCGACCCGCGGGTCGCGGCGGTCATCGACGCCGACCTCGATGGCGACCGTCCCTACCTCGTGACCCGGTATGTGCCCGGGCCCGCGCTCGACGACGTCGTCAAGGAGCACGGCCCGATCACCGGTGGCCCGCTCCTCTCGCTGGGCCGCGGCCTCGCCGAGGCGCTCGACGCGATCCACTCCGCCGACGTCATCCACCGTGACCTCAAGCCCGGGAACGTCCTTCTGCTCGACGGCGACCCGGTGCTCATCGACTTCGGGATCGCCCACGTCGCCGACGACGTGCGGATCACCATGACCGGCCTGGTCATGGGCACTCCCGGCTACCTGTCGCCCGAGGTGGTCGAGGGCGCGCCGGTCACCGAGGCGACGGACTGGTGGGGCTGGGCGGCGACCCTCGCCTTCGCCGCCAGCGGTGCCCCGCCCTTCGGCCGCGGACCGATGGACGTCGTGCTCAGCCGGGTCAGCCGCGGGGAGGCCGACCTCACCGGCGTCGACCCCCGACTCGCCCCGCTGCTGCGCGCCGCCCTCTCGCCCGAGCCACGCCAGCGCCCGGACGCCGACGAGGTGGTCGAGGCGCTCGAGCGCTACGCCGAGGGGAAGCCGGTGACGACCGCCCTCAGCGCGCCCCCGCGCCATACGCAGGTGCTGGAGCAGCGACCCACGGCACGGTGGGACCGACCCGCGGTCGCCGACCGGCGACCCGTGGGTCCGGTCGCCCTCCCCGTGGACCGCGACGACGAGTGGGACGGTGGCGCCGACGTCGGCGGCTTCGACGAGCCGTCGCCCGAGGACGAGCCGTCGGACTGGCAGGCGGCGTGGGAGGGGGACGCGGGCGAGCCCGACCCCCGCATCGGCCGGGCCGGGCGGACCGGCACCCTGGTCGCCCTGCTGGCCCTGTTCGTCGCCGGTGCCGCGGCGTTCCCGGTCGTGGCCGCCGTCGTCGCCGTCCTGTGGTCCTGGGCGGCGCGGACGGCCGACCGCTCCGTGACCTCGCTGGTGCTGCGTCGCCACAACCGCGGGCGACGTCGCTCCGACGTCCCGTTCGCGGTCGCGGCGAGCCCGTGGCACCTCGTGATCGGCCTTGTGGCGACCGTCGTGAGCGCCTTGCTGCCGCTGGTCGTGGGTGTGTGCGCGGTGTTCAGCGCCGCGCTCGCGATCGTCGCCGTGACCGGCGGCCAGCCCGAACCGGACCGGTCCGCGCCCGTCGCCGTCGGTGCGGTCGTCGCCGGGCTGATGGCGTGGTGGGGTCCCGGTGGCGCGGGCCTGCGGCGCGGTTCGCGCAGCATCGTCCGTGGCACCAGTCCCGGACCGCGGGCGACCCGGGTCGTCGTGGCCCTGCTCCTGCTCGGGGCGGCCGGCCTCGTCGTCTGGAGCCTGCAGCAGGGCGGCACCGTGCAGTGGTGGCCGACCCAGCAGCCCTCCGTGGTCGTGCCGGGCGTGAACCGCTGATGGCGACCGGCGTCAACCCTCCGCCCGCCCTGCCGCCTCGTCGGCCGCTCAAGCGACCGGCCCTGCGGCAGAGCCGGATCTGGCGCGGTGAGGAGATCACCGACACGCTGCCGATGGTCGACTCGCTGCGGCACACGCCCTACCGCAACGCCCGCGTCAGGCAGGCCGCGGCCGAGGAACGCGAGGCGCGGGCGTCGCTGGACCTCGCGCTGCGGGTGGGTGAGCTCATGCTGCGGTGCGGCGCGGGGGCGCCCCAGGTGGAGTCGTCGGTCATCGCCGTCGCCGCGGCCGCCGGACTCGACAACCTCGAGGTCGACATCACGCTGCAGTCCCTGCTCGTGCAGTGCACGTCCTCCTCGGGGGCGCCCATCACCATGCTGCGCGTCGTCCGCTCCGCGACCCGCGACTTCGACCGCCTCACCGCGGTGCACGAGTTCGTCGAGAACCTCGTCGCCGGCAGCTACGACCTCGAGGCCGCGGCAGCCCGGTTGCGCGAGATCCGCCGGGCGCCGCGGTTCTGGCCGCGCTGGGCGGTGCGGGGCTCGCTCGGCGTCCTCTCGGCCGCCATCGCCCTCATGCTCGGGGCGGGCATCGTCGCGTCCCTCGTCGCCGGGGGCTCGGCCCTGCTCGTCGGGTATGCCGCCCGGGCCACCGGGCGCCGCGGGCTCCCCGACTTCTACCAGTGCGCCATCGGCGGGTTCCTCGCGACCGCGATCGCCTGGGGTGCGTTCAGCATGGGGGCCAACGGCTGGATCCCGGTGTCCTCGGAGGAGTTCGCGTTCATCGTGGCCGGCGGGATCACCGTGCTGCTGCCGGGACGGACCGTCGCGTCGGCGTTCGAGGACGCCATCTCCGGCTACTCGGTGACCGGCGCGGGCCGGATGTTCGGGGTGTTCCTCACGACGGCCGGGATCATTCTCGGGGTCGCGACGGGGCTGTCCGTGACGCTGGCGCTGACCTCGACCTTCGACCTCCAGCTCGTCTCGCCCTCCGTCATGGCGACGCGCGCCCTGAGCGCACCGGTGGCCCTGGCCGTCGTGGGAGCGTTCGTCGTCGGCATGTCGGGGGCGGTGTCGCTGCGCAGTCGCCGCAACCTCGTCGTGCCTGCCGGTGCGCTGTCGGCCCTCGGGGTCGCCGTGTCCCTCGGCGTGGACCGGCTCGACGCCCTCGGCCAGCTCGCCGCCGCCGGTGTCGCGGCCACCGTGCTCGGGTTCGCCGGCAGGCTCATCGCGCTGCGGATGGGGGCGCCGGCCATGGTGCTGGCCGTCCCGGCGTCCTACGGCCTGCTGCCCGGTCTGGCCATCTTCCGGGGCCTCTACGAGATGGTGAACGGGTCCTCGGCGAACGCGGGCTCGCTGTCGATGCAGGGCGGCATCACGACGCTGCTCGGCGCCATGGCCGTCCTGCTGGCGATCGCAGCCGGCAGCGTCCTCGGGGAGTTCGTGGCCGCACCCTTCGACCGCCGGATGGTGCAGAAGCGGCGCGTACGACGGCGCTGACGAGTTCCGGCCCGGCACAAAAGGGACGAATGCGCCATACGTTCTTCGGTTCGTTTTTCGTGGACCGGCTTGTGGCCCGGGGGCCAGCGCCTTACCTTTGACCAGCGCATTCGCGCCGACAACTGCACACCACCGCATTCCCAATCCAATGCCCACCCGCAGCGCCGAGCCTCGTCAGGCGGGTGGTTCACCGGAACAGCTCCGGGCACGACGAGGACGGGGGACCCAACGCGACCGCTCCGGCGGTCTTGGGGTGAAGCCGGCTCACGCCGGCCGGGCACCTGACAGCCCGAACCCGACAGCTCACCTCGCAGGCGCCGGTCAGGAAGGACCCCCCTGCAATGTTCTATGCCCCGAAGCACTCTGCCCGGAAGCCCCAGCCGGTCCGTCGTCGCCTCGCCGGCGTCGCCGTCGCCGGTGCCGCCACCATCGCCGGTGGCATGGCCACCGCCACCTCGGCCTCTGCCGCCACCGTCTGGGACCGTGTCGCCGCCTGTGAGAGCGGCGGCAACTGGGCCATCAACACCGGCAACGGTTACTACGGTGGGCTGCAGTTCTCCCCGAGCACGTGGGACGCCTACGGCGGCGAGCGGTACGCCAACAACGCGCACCAGGCCTCCAAGGCCGAGCAGATCTCGGTTGCCAAGAAGGTGCTGGCCGCCCAGGGCCCCGGCGCCTGGCCGACCTGTGGTGCCCGTGCCGGCCTGACCCGGGCCAACGGTGGCGCAGCCAGCACCGGCTCGACCAGCACCAGCCGCGCCTCGCGCTCGACGGTCCGCAAGGCCCCCGCCAAGCAGTCCTCCCACGCCAAGCTCGTCGTCGACGGCGTGCGCGGCCCGAAGACCGACCGCGCCATCGAGCGCTGGGTCGGCGGTTCGGTCAACGCCTCGATCTCGCACTCGGACGTCAAGAAGCTGCAGCGCAAGGTCGGCTCCACGCCGGACGGTGCCATCGGCCCGAAGACCATCCGCGCCCTGCAGTCCAAGATCGGCGCCAAGAAGAACGGCTCCCGCAACCTCGACCACGCGACGGTCAGGAGCCTGCAGGCGTACCTCAACCGCCACTGACGCACCCAGCACGCGCACGTCGAGATGGGCCCGTCCGGAAGTCCGGACGGGCCCATCTCGACGTGGTGGACGGCGCTGCGGTCAGCTCCGCGCGGCGTCGGCCATCGCGGCGGGCGCGGTCCGCGCTGCGAACAGCCGGCGGTACACCAGCGCTGCCACGGCGGCACCGGCCAGTGGTGCCGCGATGAACAGCCAGACCTGACCGAGCGCATCGGCACCGGAGAACAGGGCCGGGGCGATCGACCGGGCCGGGTTGACGGAGGTGTTGGTCACCGGGATCGACACGAGGTGGATGACCGTCAGCGTCAGGCCGATCGCCAGCGGTGCGAAGCCCTTGGGGGCGGCGGAGTCGGTGACACCGAGGATGACGACGACGAACACCGCGGTGAGGACCAGCTCGGTGACCAGGGCGGCGGTCAGGCTGTAGCCCTGGGGTGAGTGGGCGCCATACCCGTTGGTGGCGAAGCCGGTCGTCACGTCGAAGCCGGGTCGACCCGAGGCGATGGCGTAGAGGATCCCGGCACCGGCCACGGCACCGGCCAGCTGGGAGGCCACGTAGGTGGGCAGGTCGCGCCAGCCGAGCCGGCCGGCGAGGGCCAGACCGAGGCTGACCGCGGGGTTGAAGTGGCCCCCGGAGATGTGGCCCAGGCCGTAGGCCATGGTCGTGACGGCCACGCCGAACGCCAGGGCGACACCGAGGTAGCCGACGCCGACGAAGAGCTGTGACCCGTCGGCCTGAGCCGTGGAGGTCGCGGCCAGGACGGCGCTGCCGCAGCCCGCGAGGACGAGCCAGAGCGTTCCGGTGAACTCGGCGGCTGCGCGGCGGCCCAGTCCGTACTCCTCGGGGGAGTGGCTGGCCTTCGACGGTGTCGACATGGTGGTTTCCTTCCTGCAGAAGTGCTGTCACCACTTCGTCGTGCTCCGGGAGGAAATCGGCACGCCCCGACGCCACATTGCTCATGTGAAGCGCATCACCACGGTGCCGACGGTCGCGTACGGCGTCCGCGGTGTCGACCGTCGGTGAGGTGCTGGGGTCTTGGCGGCCACGCCCGCCTACCGGCGGCGGCGCACCTTGTCACCGGCGCTCACGAGGGTGCGCGACACGCGCGAGGAGCCTCGACGCTGTTCGATGGCAGTACCGATCCGGCCCAGCAGCCAGCCGATGACGGGCAGTGCCACGCTCGCGAGCAGCCACATCCGGAGGCGACGGGTGAACAGGACCCACATGTGAACAGACCTTTCGTCGAGTGAGGTGGTGACCCGGACCGGACCAACCCCTCCGTCGACCCTAAGCGCCGTCTCGCTACGGCGCTGGTCGGCGGCGGTCGGCTCTGCTCGGCGGGGAGGGCGGGTGGTCTGGGTACAGGCCTTTGGGACACGCGGACGGGCGTCGGTAGCATCGTCGCGGTCCACCGCACCCGGGTGCGCGGGCATGCCGGCGTGGCGCAATTGGTAGCGCACCTGTCTTGTAAACAGGGGGTTGAGGGTTCGAGTCCCTTCGCCGGCTCTCAGGCCTTCGGTCTCTGACCTGCATCGGAGCAGGTTGACCCCGACGGCGTGGCGCATGCTTGGGGCCGATCCTGCACCAATCACCTCACGCTTCTGGCCGCGGAAGCCGCCGGAGCGCCGCGACCGCGGCGCTGCACGCCGGCTTCGTCGAGGGCCCGGCGGATCGCGGTCTGGGTGCGATCGGTGAGCTCGGCCAGCTCGCGCAGAGAGCGGCCTGTCTGGTGCCCGCGGGCGACGAACTCGAGCAGAGCGGCGCGCTGCTCCGGTGTCTGGCGCACTGTTGCGGTGCCGCGGAACTGGGGGAGCGGCTCGAGGACCGGGCGGCCGGGGTAGGGCATGCCCCGGGAGGCGACCTCGCGGTCACATACGGGCGACCGCCACTGCTCCGGCGGTCGCCCCGGACCTCGTCCGGCAGCCCGGGAACGTCACCAGGTCTGCTGTTCCCCTGAGGGGGTCCAGCCCTGACGGTACGCCGCTGCAGCTGCCAGCGACAGGGCGGCGCCGACCCCGGGCAGGGGACACGGGGCCGGCGCCTGTCGAGAAGGGTCCGACTGGGGGTGCACCCTGCTCGACGATCGCGAGAGTACGCCCGCGGCCATGCTCCATGTCGCGGATCCGACGATCGTTCCCGCACGGCTAGGCGTCCTAGTGTCACTCAGCGAGCGGCCGGCTCCTCAGCGAGCGCGGCCTTCATGAGTGCGGCATCGCGGCGAAGGGGTAGTGGCAGCGACGTCAACTTCCTCCCAGCCTGGTGCTGGGTAACGGCGCAGGATCCACAGGATGCGGGCCTCGAGCTCGTCGGCGGGTCAGGTGCTCGTCCTGGGTGGCACGACCGGCACAGCGACGTACATCTGCACAACCTGGCCCACGGATAACCCGTGGCAGACGACCTGCCGGGACGCTGACCTAGTTGTCGGACTGACGGATCGGGAAGCCGTCGTGGTCGACGTTGTAGAGCATCCGCAGGTGCATCTCGATGACGCAGATCTCATCGGCCACATCGAACACCACGGCGCGTTCGTCCGCTTGATCGAGCAGGTCTGCGGTGGCGCGGATGCGAGCCACCACCGCTTCGATTTCGGGTCGTGTCACCTTGCGCGCTCCTGGGTTGTACATCAGGGCCCGATCCGCCCGGGCCGGCTTGGCGTCGGCCCGTACGGCTGTGGATCGGTCGCTGTGCATCAGACGAGCCTATGCGGCTACCTCCCACGCACCGCCCCACATCACAGTTCCCGGACAACAGGCTTTCAACAGGACAACTCGAACGTGTGAACCAAGCCATCAACCGACCTCGCAGGGAGGCCCTCATGCCCCTGGTGTGCAGGTGAACACCAAGGGCGCCAGCGTCGGTCAGGTCGCCCTGGCCTGGCTCCTCGCCCAGAAGCCGTGGGTCGTCCCCATCCCCGGCGTCTGCCGGCTGGGACGACTGGACGAGAACCTGGCAGCGACGGGCACCGAGCTGAGCGCCGACGACCTGTCCGAGCTGGACGACGCGTCCGCCAGCGTGCGGGTCCGGGGAGATCGCCACCCCGAGGCCATGCAGCGGATGATCGACCGCTGAGGGTGCGCTGCCGGAACGGCCCCGGTCAGGATCGCGCAGGGGTGGTGCCGGTCGTGGGCCACGTCCGCAACGCGTGGTCCAGCGCGTCGACCGCCCGGGCGAACGACGTGTCCACGTCCCGTGGGTGGTGGCTGAACCCGCCCATCGCCTCGAGGCCGAGGAACCCGTAGATCGTGGACAGCACGAGCCGTCCGGCGTCGGTCTCGTCGGGGTCGGTCAGGCCGTATCCGCGCAGCACGGCCCGCACGAGCTGGCCGTGCCGCGGACCGGCGCTGGTCGATGCCATGGCGGGGTCGAGCTCGTGCTGCATGGCGGTGTAGCGACCGGGGTGGTCGAGGGCGTACCGGCGGTAGGTCGTGGCGAACGCCAGCAGCGCGTCCTTGCCGGAGCGCCCGGCCACCGCGTCGGCGAGGAGGTCGGCCAGCTCCGCCAGCGCCAGGACCGTCACGCGCGCCCGCAGCTGCGCCAGGCCGCGCACGTGGGCGTACAGGCTCGCGTCCTTGACGCCCAGGCCTCGGGCCAGGGCCGCCAGCGTGATCCCCTCGAACCCGACCTCGTCGGCGAGGTCGGCAGCGGCAACCGTGAGCCGCTCGACCGTGACCCCTGCTCGCGCCATGTTCCCTCCAAACCTAGGGGTCCTAGTGTATGACCTATACTTCATAGTATGCAGCCGTTGACCGAGACCGACATCAGGGCGTCGTTCGTCAACTCCACGAAGGGCGAGGCCAAGCGCCTCGTCCTGCCGAAGGACCTGGCCGACCAGCCGTGGCACGACCTCGACTTCCTGGGCTGGCGCGACCCCGCCGCGCCGCAGCGAGCGTATGTCGTGACGTCCGTCGGTGGGTCGGCCACCGGTGTCGCCCTGCGGCTCGCCGACTCGTCCGCGGGCCAGCGACGACGCAACATGTGCGCGGTCTGCCTCACCACGCACTCAGGCGACGGGGTCTCCCTGATGACGGCGCGCAAGGCGGGCAGGTCTGGGCAGCAGGGGAACTCGGTGGGCACCTACCTGTGCAGCGACCTCGCCTGCTCCGCCTACGTCCGTGGCCTGCGCAGTGCCGGCCCGGGCGCGCGCCTCCAGGAGTCGTTGTCCGTCGAGGACCTCGTGGAACGCATGATGGGCCGCCTCCGGGCCTTCATCGACAGCGTCACCCGCGACACCTGACCGATCGAGGCCCGGGCCCACACCGCCTGAGCCTCAGGGGTGCAGGACCTCGTCCAGGTGCGCGACGATGCCCGCCATCCGCGCGCTCCCCGTGCCGGTGTCGCGTCGGGTGTCCTTGAGCCGGTCCACGATCGCGGTGGCGATGGCGTGCGGCGTCACCTCGTGGCGGCTCGCGTGGGCGCGCAACAGGTCGGCGGCCCCCGCGTCGTCCACGTTGTAGGCCAGCATCAGGGCCCCCTTGGCCTGCTCGACCGTGGAGTGGTGGGTCGTCGAGGCTGCGACGGCATCGCGGCCGATCTGGCGTGCCGGCTCCGTGATGTCGACGACGAACCCGCTGAGCCGGGTCACCGCCCCGCCGACCGCTTCGCTCTCACCGACGAAGACCAGCCTCCGCTGGTGCCCCGACGCGTCCTTCATCCGGTACGAGCAGCTGTACGGCCCCTCGTGCTCGAGGTGGTGCTGGAAGCGGCTGATCATGACGACCCGGTCGTCCTTGTGCATGTGGGCGAGGAGGCGGTCGGTGCTGGGCTCCTCCGAGGAGCGCAGGCCGTGCAGCTCCCGCAGGGCTGGGTCCCACGTCCAGCGGGCCGTCACGACGTCGTAGTCGAAGGCGAGGGCGGGGAGTGCGACATGGTTGTGTACGAGCGACATCCGGCCTCCGTCAGCGGACCTGCCTGGGTGTGGGCGGGCCGCTTCTTGACTCCCTGCGAAGGTAGTCCTCGTCACCGGTGCCCGCAAGGCCCCGCAGACCCGCTGACCTGCGACGATGCGGTTCAACAGGACCCTGCGCGCGCCGTCCCCCCTACGCGTCCCCTGCGGGCTCGGGCCACGACGTGTAGGTGACGACCCCGCCGGTCACCTCCGCGGTCATCACCACCGTGTCGCCGGGTATGGGGACGAGCTCGTAGGTGCCCTGTGTCACCTCGGGGTAGACGAGGGTGTGGGCCGGCCCGTCCGCACCGGGCCGAGCCACCACCCCGACGTGCGGGTGGTGGGCCGCACCGTGGTCGTGGTCGTGGTCGTGGTCGTGAGCGTGGTCGTGAGCGTGGGGGTGGCTGTGGTCCCCGTGCGCACTGGCGGTGGTTCCGGCGGGCCGGATCTCGACCTCGAGTCCCTCGGCCTCGGCGGGCATGGCGACGACGAGTGCGCCGACGTCACCGCCGATGTCGAGCAGGACCGGGCCTTGGCCGGCATACGGGTTCTCGAGGTTCTGCATGGGGACTCCAGGGGTGGAGCCTGCCCGGGCGACAGGAGCCTGTCGCCCGGGCAGGGCTGGGGAGGTGGGTCAGGCCGCCGGCTGGCCGGGCTTGGTCTGGTAGCCACCGGCAGGGTTGCCGAGGTACGGGAACGAGTCGAGGAACGGCAGGTTCGTGTTGCTCGTCCCGTCCGTGAGGGCGCTCGCGGCACCGTCGGGGGTGTAACTCGGGTCGACCAGCGGGATGGTCGCACCCGCCACCGCCCGCAGCTCGATCGCCACGACGTCGTCGACCAGCCGTCGCCCGTTCGGGAAGCCGGCAGCGTCACCCGCGACCAGGCCGATCGGGTTGGGGTTCTTGGTCGGCGGGATCGCGACGTTGAGTCGCAGCATGTCCGCCTGGGTGGTCCCGGTGAAGTTCTGGAAGCCGGGGACCACCCCCTTCGGGATGCCGGTCAGCAGGATCGCGAGCAGGTCCGCGCGGTCCTTGGTGTACTTCGCGAGGTTCGGGAAGACGCCCGGGTAGAGCACCGGCAGCAGCCCGGCGAGCTCGGGCTTCGCGACGTACTGGGCGAAGTCCTTGTCGTCCTTGGGTGCCTTGGCGTTCCACGTGTCCTTCTTGGCCATCGGCGTGATGACCTCGTTGAACAGGGGGTTGCCGAGACGCGACACCTGGTTCCACGAACCGTGCCAGGTGTACTTGCCCTCGTCGTCGTCCCACACCCGCGAACGCTGGCGGCTCGCAGTGGCCCACACCCCGATGACCGACCGCGACGCCATCGGGTCCGTGGGCTTGTCGCGGTACCGGGTCAGGTCGCGGATGGGGACCTGGATGGCGATGCTGTGCACGTTGAGTCCCTGGGTGCCGTTCACTCCCGCCGCAGCCGCGGACGGGATGAGGTGCGCCATCTGGAAGGGGCGCAGGGTGCCCAGGTCGAAGATGCTGCCCAGGTCGACGTGGAAGCCGTCCGAGCGCTGCCCGGCGAACACCTTGCGTCCACCCTGGATCGGGTGCACGGCCTGGTCGGTGAACCGTGCGTAGTTCGGCGTCGAGCGCGGGCCGATGTTGACCGGTGGGCAGGTGAGGTTGCTGGCCAGCAGGCGCGGTCGGTCGCCACGCGCGACGCGGGTGACGGAGTAGTACTGCGGGCGGTTCCAGTTGGGGTCGGTGATCGAGCCGATCGGGCCGACGTTGTAGAGGAAGGTGTTCTTGTTGCGCACCTTGGTGGTGAACCGGAACTGGTAGGTCACGTCGGGTCGGGCGTCGCCCCGGTTGCTCACGTGGATCTCGTAGAGGACCTCGTCGCCGAACTCGTAGAAGTTCGGACCCCCCTGCGGGCTCTGGAACGGGATGAAGTTGGCGATCAGCGTGACCGAATCGGGTCGGTCCGGGCTGACGAAGGCGTAGACGTCGGTGTTGTCGGCGACCGGGTCCTTCGAGACCTCTGGGGCTTCACGGTGAGAGGACATGGGTCACTTCCCTGCTGCTCGGGTCAGGCGGCGGACCAGGTCGGCGTCCTGGATGGTGACCTCGTGCTCGCCGTACATGACGGTGAGCCGGCCGGACCTGGGGTCGTCGACGTACGCGACGAGCCGGGGCCCGGTGGGCGCCGCGGCGGAGCCCGCGGCAGTGACGGTTGCGGGGGCCGCGCTGGCTCCCGGGGCTGCTGCGACCGCCGCAGCGGCAGCAGCGGCGCCCGTCCCGGCTGCAGCCAGGAACGTACGCCGTGTGGCATCGGACATGAGGGTCTCCTTTGCTGGGCGCGACTCGCTGGTTGCTGCCGCGCTGGGCGGGTCCTCAGCCCGGGCGAAGGCGTCCGTCACTGGAGTGACCCACCTCACATTCGGAGCGTATCCACGAACGGATGGGTGGGAAATGCGGTCAGGAATTTCTCAGCGCCACGGCGGTACGTTCGTCATGATGTGTCCGGACCTGTCACCTCGCTCCGCACCTGCGCAAGCTCCCGCGTCGGGGGACCTGTGCGCGGTGACCGTGGTCGTGGCGGCGTACAACACCGGCGAAACCCTCCATGAGCTCGTGCGCTCGCTCGACGGCCAGTCCATGCCGCAGGAGCACTTCGAGGTCGTGGTCGTGGACGACGGTTCGACCGACGGCACGGGGGAGGTCCTGGACGTGCTGGCCGCGCAGCGGCCCAACTGGGTCGTGCGCCACATACCCAACTCGGGCTGGCCGGGCACGCCCCGGAACGTAGGTCTGGAGCTAGCCACGGGCGAGTACGTCACGTTCGTCGACCACGACGACTTCCTCGGTCGGGACGGCCTGGCGACGGCCTGTGCCTTCGCTCGGCAGCACCACAGTGACGTCGTGGTCGCCCGCGAGGTGGGCGTGGGGCGCAGCATCGGGCGCTTCATGTTCACGCGCAACGAGCCGGACGCGACGTTCGAGAACTCGCCGATCGTCCGGCTCCTCACGCCGCACAAGCTCTACCGGCGAGAGATGTTGCGCAAGAACGGTATTCGCTTCCCGGAGGGCAAGGTCCGGCTGGAGGACCACCTGTTCACGATGGCTGCCTACTTCGCGGCCGAACGGATCTCGATCTACGCCGACCACCCGTTCTACTACTGGACCCGTCGCGAGGGGACCGCGCACGCGTCCTTGGACCTCAAGGACCCGCACGAGTACGTCGAGGTGGCGCTCAACAGGGTGCTCGACCTCGTGGAGGAGCACGTGCCGCCTGGCCCGCGCCGGGACAGGATCAAGGCGCACTGGCTCGAGCGGAAGCTGCTGCCCATCGTCGCCCGGGCGCCGATGCTCGAGTACCCGCCGGAGTACAGAGCGGAGGTGGTGTGGGCGGCCCGGGCCCTGGTCGACCAGCGGTACCCGCCCGACGCCGACCGGGAGCTGCACTTCTCGGCCCGAGTCCGGGTCCACCTGCTGCGGGCTGGTGCCACCGAGGCGCTCATGGCCCTGGCGCGGACCGAGCAGGCGATCACCACCCGTGCCGTGGCAGAGCAGGTGAGCTGGGGTCAGGAGGAGGTCGAGATCGGGCTGCGGGTCGAGCTGCTCCACCGAGACGGCCAGCCGGTGGAGTTCGCGGAGGAGGGCGGGCGCCTGCGCTGGGTGCCGAGGGAGAGCCTGGACGATCCCAGCCTCGACCTCGACGTCACCGACGAGGTCCAGCGTGCGTCGGTCCTGCTGGTCGTGGGGCGCCGCGACGGTGACGACGACTTCGCGGTCACGGTCCCGGGAGGGGTCGTGACGGGGGAGGCAGGCGCCGGTGGCCGGCGAGAGCTGGTCTTCACCGGGGTCGCGCACGTGCCGCTCGACCGGATGCTGCGACTGGCCGGCACCCGGGGTCGGGCTGTCCTCGATGTCCGGACGGAGACCGAGGTGCTGGGGTGGCGCTCCCTGCGGAGGGTCGAGGCCGGGGACGCGGAGGTGTCGGCCATGTCGCCACCTGTCGCCGCGGCGGGGCTCACGGCCTACCGCACCACCAAGGGGAACCTCAGCCTGCGCCGTGACGCCCCGGCCAAGGAAAAGGCCGAGCCGAGGTCGCGCGCCTCCTGGGGGCGCCGCGTCGCCCGCAGGGCGGTGCGTGTGGCTCGTTCCGTCCGTCGCGGCTACGGGCGCCGCTGACGCCGGACCTGACCGGTTCGCGTTGACAAGTACGGACAAACCGACTCATGATCATGGGGCTTCAAGCAGTCGGAGCCTTCCATTCGTCGCGAGCAAGGAGGCCGCCGATGACCGATTTCCTGGAGTCGGTGAGACCGGTCGAACCCCTGTCCCTGGCGGTTCCCGTCGCCCAGCGCGGGGGTGTGGACGAGGTCGTGGGCGAGCCTGACGACGCGGCCACCGAGCCGAGCGTCCGCGAGCTCCTCTCGGAGCTGGCCCACCTCGAGGACCTCCTGCGTGCCGCCGGTCCGGTGGCTGTCGGTGACGACGAGGTCCTGGCGGTGATGGCGCGCGAGCAGGCGATCATCGACGAGCTGCACCGGCGCAACCCCAGCCGCCCCGGTGGGGCCCCGGCGCCTGCGTGACCGTCATCCTCCGCCTCGGGAAAGCGGTCAGGAACTGACCTGTTGTCTTCCTAGGCTGGGGCTGTCGCAGGTTCCCGGACGAGAGGCAGCACCATGGACTTCAAGATCGAGCTCATCCCCATCTCCGTGTCGGACGTCGACCGCGCGAAGGACTTCTACGCCCGGGTCGGCTGGGTCGCCGAGCAGGACGGCTCTCCCCACGAGGACCTGCGCTTCGTCCAGGTCACGCCGCCGGGATCGGCATGCTCCTTCTGCTTCGGCAAGGGGCTCGGGATGCTCCCCGAGGGTCAGGCGCAGTACATCCAGGTCGTCGTCGCGAACGCGGACGACGCTCACGCGTACCTCGTGGAGCGCGAGATCGAGTGCACCCCGGTCGAGGAGCTCGCGTGGGGGCGCTTCGTGAACTTCAGCGACCCCGACGGGAACCGCTGGGTCCTTCAGGAGCTCCCGGTCCGGGGGTGACCGGGCCGGGGGTGACCGACCCGGCACGGCGCGACAGCAGGAGGCCTGCCACCAGGGCCCCCGCAGTCCCCAGGACCTCGTCGCCGAGCGTGTCCGTGTAGGCGGTGCCCAGCTCGGTGCCGTGCCGGATGAAGGTCCACCACTCGGCCACCTCCCACGCGATGGCGAGCACCGCGCCCAGTCCGGTCACCAGCAGCGTGCGCACCCAGGTTTCGGCGATCCGTTGCAGGACAAGGAGTCCCAAGCCGCCGCAGAGCAGGGACCAGTTGACGAAGTGGTTCGCGTCGTCCCACCAGTCGACCGAGTCGTAGAGATCGAGCGTGTTGCCGCTGACGTCGATGAGGAACGGTGCCATGACGAGGGCGAAAGCGCCCCACGGCGTCGGCGTGTCTCCTCGGCGGTGGGTCGCCCACCACGCCAGGGGCACGAGCAGCATGAGCACGGGGTAGGCGACCAGGCGCGCGCCGAACGCCTTGCCCTCGAACTGCGCCAGCCCGGTCGCGAAGGTCGCCAGCGCGAGCTGGCCCACCGTGGCCAGGAGCACCAGCGCCGGCACCCACCGGGGGCATCGGCGCCCACGCGTCACGTCCATCCCACGATCATGGGGGACGTCAGGGGCGGTCGGCGCGCGGCTCGCTCAGGCGGCGTAGACGGCGACCTCGCTCGCCTTCACGGTGAGGACGACCTCGGCACCGACGGCCAGGTCGAGCTCGGCGACCGCGGCCGGCGTGACGTCCGCGGAGACGTGGGCCGTGTGGACCCGCACCTGGTGGCCGTGGGGTTCGAGGTCGGTCACCGTGGCGCGCACCGTGTTGCGCGGGCTGCCGTGCGGAGCCTCGCGGTACACCCCGACCGAGCTCGGGCTGAAGACGGCGACGGCCGGCTCCCCGGCCACGAGCGACTCCTCGGCCAGACCCTCGACCCGCAGGCCCTCGGGGGTGCTGACGGCGGGCGTGGTCTCGGTGCCGGCGCTGGTCCCGCGCACGAGGTTGAGTCCGGCGATCCGGGCGGCGAACGCGCTGGTGGGGCGCGAGAGCACCCGCGTCGTCGGTCCCTGCTCGACGACCCGACCTGACTCGAGCACGGCCACGTCGTCGGCCAGCAGCACCGCGTCGAGGATGTCGTGCGTCACCACCACGGTCGTGCGGTCGCGCAGCACCCGCCGCAGCAGCTGGCGGATCGCGGGGGCGGCCTCGACGTCCAGGGCCGAGAGGGGTTCGTCGAGCAGGAGGAGCTCGGGCTCCGTGGCCAGGGCCCGGGCGATCGCCACCCGTTGCGCCTGGCCGCCGGACAGCTCCGCCGGGCGCCGCCGGGCGAGCTCCGACGCGTCGACCTCCCACAGCCAGTGGGCGGCCCGCTCTCGCGCCTCGCCACGCGGCATACCGGCACTGCGCGGACCGAAGGCGACGTTGTCGGTCACGTCCAGGTGGGGGAAGAGCCGTGCCTCTTGGGCCAGCAGGGCCACGCCGCGGGCGTGCGGGGGCACCCAGGTGCCGGATCCGTTGGAGGAGAACAGGATCCGGTCGCCCAGTCGGATCTCCCCGCTGTCGGGGTGGAGGAGGCCGGCGATGGAGGAGAGCGCGGTGGACTTGCCGGCTCCGTTGGCCCCCAGCAGCGCGAGAGTGCGTCCCTGCTCGACGTGGAGGTGGAGGTCGACATCGCGTCCGGGGATGCGCAGGGTCGCTTCGAGCGTCACAGGGCGGTCCGGGATCGACGCGTCACGGTGATGACGACGGTGGCCACGACGACGAGCACCAGCGAGAGCGCCACCGCCGCCTGGGGGTCGGTCTCCCGCTGGAGGTAGATCTCGAGCGGGAGCGTGCGCGTCACGCCCTGCAGGCTGCCCGCGAACGTGATGGTCGCGCCGAACTCCCCGAGGGCGCGGGCGAACGCGAGGACCGCCCCGGAGGCGAGGCCGGGGAGGACCAGCGGCAGCGTGACGCGGAGGAACACCGTCGTCGGCCGGGCACCCAGCGTGGCGGCGACCTCCTCGTAGCGCTGCCCTCCTGTTCGCAAGGCCCCCTCCAGGCTCACGACGAGGAAGGGCAGCGCCACGAAGGTCTGGGCGAGGACGACGGCCGTCGTGGAGAAGGCGATCTGCAGGCCGAGGACCTCGATGGTGTTGCCGAGCAGACCCCGGCGGCCGAACGTGTAGAGCAGGGCGATGCCTCCCACCACCGGCGGCAGCACCAACGGCAGCAGCACGAGCGACCGCAGCACCGACTGCCCACGGAACTCGGTGCGCGCCAGCACGACCGCCATCGGTACGCCGAACACGACGCACAGCAACGTGCTGGCAGCAGAGGTCCGCAGACTGAGGAGCAGCGCCGCCCGGGACGACTCCGACGTCACGAGCTCGGGGAACTGGGTCCAGTCCACGCGGGTGAGCATCGCCAGCAGGGGCAGCACGACGAAGAGGGCGCCCACGGCGGCCGGGACGAACACCCAGCCGGGCAGTCCCAGTCGGGGTGCTGGGCGGCCTGGACGTCGGAAGCGGGTCACGGTGCCTTGGCGAACCCGGCGTCGGCGAGGACCTGCTGACCACCGGCTCCGGTGACGGCCTTGACGAAGGCATCGGCCAGCGCGGTGTTCTTCGAGGCCTTGAGGGCCGCGATCGGGTAGGAGTTCACGGCGGCCGACGACTCGGGGAAGGTGATCCCCTGGACCGTGTCGCCCGCCCCCTTGACGTCGGTGACGTAGACGAGGCCCGCGTCGGCCTCACCGGCGGTGACCTTGCCGAGCACGTCGGTGACGGACTGCTCCTCGCTCACGGGCGTGAGGTCGACACCGGCCGACGCCTCGACCTTGGCGGCGGCCGAGCCGCACGGGACGGCCGGTGCGCACACGACGACCTTGACCCCGGACTTCGCGAGGTCGGCGAACGAGGCGATCTTCGCCGGGTTGCCCGGCGGGACGGCGATCTCGAGGGTGTTGGAGGCGAAGACGACGGGGGCTGCGGCGGTGAGCGACTCGGCGGTCACCTTGTCCATGTTCTTGGTGTCGGCCGAGGCGAAGGCGTCCGCCGGGGCGCCCTGCTGGATCTGCGCGACGAGGTCGGAGGAGCCGGCGAAGCTGAACTTCACCGTGGCGCCCGGGTTCGCCTTCTCGAGGTCGGTGCCGATCTGGGTGAAGGTCTTCTTCAGGGACGCTGCCGCGAACACGGTGATCTCGCCCGACAGCCCGCTGGACGACGAGCTCGAGCTCGTTCCCGCGGAGCCGGACCCGCCGGCGGCGTCGCCCGAGCTGCTCCCGCAGGCGGCCGTGCCGAGGGCGAGCGTCAGGGCGGTGGCGAGGAGGGCGAGGCGGGCGGGGCCGATCATGATGCTCCCTGCGGGGTCTCGACGATGACGGTGGTGGACTTCACGACGGCGATGGCGACCGACCCGAGCTCGAGGCCGAGGTCGCGGACGGCCTCGCTGCTCATGAGGGAGACGACGCGGAACGGGCCGCACTGCAGCTCCACCTGCGCCATCACCGGGTCGGTCTTGATGTCGGTGACCAGTCCGACGAAGCGGTTGCGGGCGGACCGCCCGACGGTCGAGGGATCGGTGGCGGTGTGGGCCTGGTCGCGGGCGAGGAGGGCGACCTGGTAGCCGTCCACCACCTTGCGCCCGGCGTCGTCGGCCTCGGAGGCGAGCGCGCCGCTGTCGACCCAGCGCCGGACGGTGTCGTCGCTCACCCCGAGGAAGGTGGCGGCGTCCTTGATCCGTAGCTGCGGCATACGGGCCACTCTAGGACCGCAAGTGCGGGTATGGCGAGTGTTTCAGTCCGCGTCTGCGGTCTCGGGCGGGTCCTGGGCGCCATCTCGTTCGTCCCGCTCGGCCCACTCCACGAGCTGGTCGATCCCGAAGACCGCGTCGTCGATCCCGGCGTGCAGGTCGCCGAGCTCGGCGTAGCGGGCAGGAACGGTCGCGATGGTGAAGTCGTCCGGCGTGACGTCGTCGACCTCGTCCCAGCGGATCGGGGTGGACACCGTGCCGCGGGGGTTGCCGCGCACGGAGTAGGCGCTGGCGATGGTGTGGTCGCGGGCGTTCTGGTTGTAGTCCACGAACAGCGCCGCCGGGTCGCGGTCCTTGCGCCACCAGGTCGTCGTCACGTCCTCAGGGGCGCGGCGCTCCACCTCCCGGGCGAAGGCGAGTGCGGCCCTGCGGACGTCCTTGAACCCCCACTGGGGGTCGATCCGCACGTACACGTGCAGTCCCGAGCCCCCGCTCGTCTTGGGCCAGCCCACCGCCCCGAGCTCGTCGAGCACCTCCTGGACGACGTGGGTCACCCGCTGAACCCGGTCCCACGGGCACTCCGGTCCCGGGTCGAGGTCGATCCGCCACTCGTCGGGCCGCTCCACGTGCCCGCGGCGGCTGTTCCACGGGTGGAACTCGACCGTCGACATCTGCACCGCCCAGATCACGTGGGCCAGCTCGGTGACGCACAGCTCGTCGGCCGTGCGGTTGTACCGCGGGAACTTCACCCGCACCGTCTCCAGCCACGGCGGGGCCCCGTGCGGCACCCGCTTCTGGTGCACCTTCTCGCCGGCCACCCCCTCGGGGAACCGGTGCATCATGCACGGCCGCTCCCGCAGGGCGTTGACGATGCCGTCGCCCACCGCCAGGTAGTACTTGACGAGGTCGAGCTTGGTCTCGCCGCGCTCCGGGAAGTACACCCGGTCGGGGTTGGAGATGCGCACGTCCCGGTCGCCGACCTCCAGCTCGATCGCGGGGGACGTCGCCTTGGCTGCCATGCAGCCCAACCTAGGGCCGGTGTGGCGCGGCGTCACCCGGAGCGGGTGTGCTGCCCGTCCCCGCCCGCGTGGGCCGTTCGACCGAACTGCCCGATTCGCCGCATACGCAGCACTTCCGCGGGCTACCGTCGTCGCCGTGCGCTCCCTCCGTCTCGTGGTCTCTGCAGGCGCCGCGACCCTCGTGGCGGCCGCCGCGCTGAGCGCGGGTGCCGGGACCGCAGGAGCGGCGACAGCCACGGCGGCTGGGGCGGTCCCCGCCAGCGCCGCCCGGCCGCTGACGGTCGGCCACCGGGGTTCGAGCGCCGTCGCGCCCGAGAACACCCTCGCCTCGTTCGCCCTCGCGGTGCGACAGGGTGCCGACCTCGTCGAGAGCGACGTCCAGCGCTCCAAGGACGGCGGACTGGTCCTCATGCACGACACCACGCTGGCCAGGACGACCAACGTCGAGCAGCGCTACCCGACCAGGTCGCCGTGGCGGGTCGCCGACTTCACCCTGGCCGAGATCAGGACGCTGGACGCCGGGTCGTGGAAGTCCTCCCGCTATGCGGGGCAGCGGGTCCCCACCCTCGCCGAGCTGGTCAAGCTGGTCCGCTACTCGCGCTCGGGCATCCTCATCGAGCTCAAGTCACCCTCGCTCTACCCCGGGATCGAGGCGCAGGTGACGCGCACGTGGAAGCAGTTCCCCGGGTACCTCACGACAGCCCTGCGGACCAGGCGCCTGGTCGTGCAGTCCTTCGACGCGACCTCCCTGCGCCGGTACCACGTGCTCCAGCCGGAGGTCCCGGTCGGGTTGCTGGGCACCCCTGCGGTCGCGGACCTCCCTGCCCTGTCGCGCTGGGTCGACCAGGTGAACCCCGCCTACGCCACCTTCGACGCGGACTACGTCGCGCAGGCACACCGGTGGGGGCTGCAGGTCCTCACCTGGACGGTCGACGGAACGGCAGCGATGGACGCCGCGCTCGACCGCGGCGTCGACGGGGTGATCACCAACCGGCCCGACCTTCTCGAGGCGGTCCTGACCCAGCGCGCCGCCGGGGTCACGAGCGCCGGCCGGCACGCGGCATAGGGGCGGCTGGGCCCCTTCCCGACGGGGCGGGTGGCCGCGCTGTCGGCGACCGCGAGCCGGTCGTATGCTCGGCCCATGCTCGAGCAGAAGCGCGTCCTCGCCACCAGCATCCCCGGCCCGAAGTCCCAGGCCCTCCAGCAGCGCAAGACCGCTGCAGTCTCCGCCGGGGTCGGCACCGGCCTCCCCGTCTACATCGAGCAGGCGGCCGGCGGCATCCTGCGCGACGTCGACGGCAACCAGCTCATCGACTTCGGCTCGGGCATCGCCGTGACGACGGTGGGCAACGGCAACCAGCGCGTCATCGACGCGGTGACGGCACAGATCAACGACTTCACGCACACCTGCTTCATGGTCACCCCCTACGAGGAGTACATCCTCGTCGCGGAGGCGCTGTCCGAGCTCACCCCGGGCACCCACGAGAAGCGTTCGGCGCTGTTCAACTCCGGCTCCGAGGCCGTCGAGAACGCCGTCAAGGTGGCCCGCCACTTCACCGGGCGGCAGGGGGTCGTCGCGTTCGACCACGCGTACCACGGCCGGACCAACCTCACGATGGGCCTGACCGCGAAGAACATGCCCTACAAGCACCGCTTCGGGCCGTTCGCGAGCGAGATCTACCGGGTGCAGATGGCCTACCCCTACCGCTGGCCTACCGGCCCCGATGCCTGCGCCGACGAGGCGTTCGAGGCGTTCGTCGCCGACGTCCACGCGCAGGTCGGCGAGGACAACACCGCCGCCGTCATCCTCGAGCCGATCCAGGGCGAGGGCGGGTTCATCGTGCCCGCCCCCGGGTTCGTCAAGAAGGTCTCCGACTGGTGCACCGAGAACGGCATCCTCTTCATCGCCGATGAGGTGCAGACCGGGTTCTGCCGCACCGGTGACTGGTTCGCGTCCGAGCACGAGGACGTGGTCCCCGACCTCATCACCACCGCCAAGGGCATAGCCGGCGGTATGCCGCTCGCGGCGCTGACGGGGCGCGCGGACGTCATGGACGCCATCCACGTCGGTGGCCTCGGTGGCACGTACGGCGGCAACCCCGTCGCCTGTGCGGCTGCCCTCGCCTCCATCGAGACGATGAAGGAGGAGGACCTGCGCGGTCGGGCCAAGGCCGTCGAGGCGATGTTCCGTCCCCGTCTCGAGGCGCTCGCCGACAAGTACGGCGTCATCGGCGACATCCGCGGCCGCGGCGCCATGCTCGCCGTCGAGCTCGTCAGCGACCTGGACAAGAAGACCCCCGACGCAGACCTCACCGGGCGGATCAACAAGGCCTGCCACGCCGAGGGCCTCGTGACCCTGACCTGTGGCACCTTCGGCAACGTCTTCCGGTTCCTGCCGCCGCTGTCCTCTGGCGACGACCTGCTCTCCGAGGGACTCGACATCCTCGAGAACGCGTTCGCCACCTCCGTCTGACGCCTTCCGTCTGACACCCTCGTCCGAGGGGTGCGGTCGGACGGCTGCGTCCGGCCGCACCCGTGAGGTCCGCCACTGTTCACATGACCGTCGCGTGTCGGTGACCTGCCGGTGCGGCCGGCGCTGTTAGACAGGTGCTGACCCGGCCAAGTATGAGTTGGCCGGGTCGATTCATGCCCTGACGGGCCGGTGGGCCCGGCGTCGACGGGGCCCCGTGCGGCAGACTGCCGGCATGGTGCTTCCTCCGTCCCTCGACCTGTCCGGACGCACGGCCCTCGTCACCGGGGCGGGGAGCCCCAACGGGATCGGGTTCGCGACGGCCCGCCACCTCGGTGCGCTGGGCGCGGGCGTCGTCCTCGCGGCGACGACGAACCGGGTCGAGGACCGGGCCCGGGAGCTGGAGGACTCGGGGCTCGAGGCGCTCGGCCTCGTGGGCGACCTCACCGATCCCGAGGTCGTCGCCGACCTCGTCGACGCGGCGGCGGAGTGGGGTGGCCGGCTCGACGTCCTCGTCAACAACGCAGGCATGGTGTCCACCAGCCAGCCCGACTACCTCGAGGGAGACCTCACCGCGACGACGCCCGACCGCTGGTCGGAGTCGCTGCGCCGCAACCTCGACACCGCGTTCCTCGTGACCCGGGCGGCCCTGCCGCACCTGCGGGTCAGCGGCTCGGGGCGGGTGGTGATGGTCGCGAGCGTCACCGGTGCCGTCATGGGCATGCGCGGTGAGGTCGCGTATGCCGCGGCCAAGGCCGGGCTGGTCGGCCTCACCAGGGCGCTCGCCGTGGACGAGGCCGTGCACGGCGTCACCGTCAACGCGGTCGCCCCGGGTTGGATCGCCACGGGCTCCCAGACCGACGACGAGGCCGCCGAGGGGCTGGTCACGCCGGGCGGGCGCTCGGGGACCGCGGACGAGGTCGCCGCGGCGATCGCCTACCTCGTGAGCCCCGGCGCCGGGTACACGACCGGCCAGGTGCTCGTCGTCGACGGCGGCAACAGCATCACCGAGGAACGCGCGCTGCCCCGCTGAGTGCAGGCACTCGGCGGGGGAGCGTCAGCGTCTGGCGCTCGCGCGCCGGGTGTGAACCGGTCAGCGCGGGGGCATCCGCAGGGCGCCGTCGAGCCGGATGACCTCGCCGTTGAGCATCGAGTTGTCGACGATGTGGGCGACGAGGTTGGCGTACTCCTCGGGCTTGCCGAGACGGGACGGGTGCGGCACCTGCTTCTCCAGGAGCTCCTTCACCTCGCCGGGCAGGCCGGCGAGCATCGGCGTCTCGAAGGTCCCCGGAGCGACGGTGACGACGCGGATGGCCTTGTCCGCGAGGTCGCGGGCGGCGCTCAGGGTGAGGCCGACGACCCCACCCTTGCTCGCGGCATACGCGGCCTGGCCGATCTGGCCGTCGTAGGCGGCGATGGACGCCGTCATGACGACCACGCCGCGGTCGCCGTCCTGCGGCTCGTTCGCGAGCATCGCGGCGGCGGACAGGCGCAGGACGTTGAAGGTGCCGATGAGGTTGATGTTGACGACGTTCGCGAAGTCCTCGAGGCCGAGCGGGCCGCGCTTGCCGACAACGCGACCGGGGGTGGCGACACCGGCGCAGTTGACGACGATCCGAAGGGTCCCGAGCTCGGCGGCGGCGTCGATGGCGGCCTGGACCTGGGCTTCGTCGCGCACGTCCGCCGGGACGAACACGGCCATGTCACCCAGCTCTTCGGCGAGGGCCTGGCCGGGTGAGGAGGGGAGGTCGACGATGACGACGGCTGCACCCTCGGCGTGCAGGCGGCGGACGGTCGCGCCGCCCAGACCGGAGGCGCCGCCGGTGACGAGGGCGACGGTGGAGTCGTTGATCTGCAAGGGTTTTCGGCCTTTCGGTGGGGAGGTCGGTATGGGGCGGGATCAGCCGCGGAGCAGCTGGCGGCTGATGACGAGCCGCTGGATCTGGTTGGTGCCCTCGAAGATCTGGGTCACCTTGGCCTCGCGCATGTAGCGCTCGAGCGGGAAGTCCTGGGTGTACCCGGCACCACCGAGCACCTGCACGGCGTCGGTCGTGACACGCATGGCGTTGTCGGTGCAGATGAGCTTGGCGACCGCCGCCTCCTTGCTGAACGGCCGTCCGGCGTCGCGGAGGCGGGCCGCGTGGAGGTAGGAGGCGCGCGCCGAGGTGACCGCCGCCTCCATGTCGGCGAGCAGGAACGCGAGGCCCTGGTTGTCGCCGATGGGGCGCCCGAACTGCTGGCGGTCCTTGGCGTAGTCGACGGCTCTGTCGAGGGCGGCCTGCGCGAGTCCTGTTGCGGCAGCTGCGATCCCGAGCCGACCGGAGTCAAGGGCGGAGAGCGCGATGGCCATGCCCTGACCGCGTTCGCCGACCAGGCGGTCGGCCGCGACGTCGACCCCCTCGAAGTGCACCTCGCTGACGGTGTCGCAGTGGAGGCCCATCTTCTTCTCGGGGGTGCCGAACGCGATCCCCGCGGCATCGCCGGGGACGACGAAGCAGGACAGCCCGCGACCGCCGTCGTCGGAGGTGCGGACGAACGACGTGTAGAAGTCGGCGTGGCCGGCGTGCGAGATCCACGCCTTGGTGCCCTTGAGCCGGTAGGACGTCGGGTCGGTCTCGTCGTCCGCGACGGCCCTGGTCGTCATGGCGGCGACGTCGGAGCCGGCGCTGCGCTCGGAGAGGCAGTACGCCCCGAGCTGGTCGCCGGACAGCATGTCGGGCAGCAGGCGCTCCTTCTGCTCGTCGCTGCCGAAGGTCGCCACGGGGTAGCAGGTGAGGCCGTGCACCGAGACGCCGACGGCGACGCTCATCCAGACCGAGGCGATCTCCTCCACGACCTGCAGGTACACCTCATACGGCTGCGAGGCGCCGCCGAACTCCTCGGGGTAGGGCAGCGAGAGCAGGCCCGCCCGCCCCAGCACCCGGAACGCCTCGAGGGGGAGCTGCGGGGTCGTGGCGGCCGCCCGCTCGGCCTCGTCGACGACGGGCGCGAGCTCCTTGGCGCAGATCTCGCGGGTCAGGTCGATGAGGTCCTGGCCCTCCTCGGAGGGCATCAGACGGGTCGCAGGCATGGGGCAAGGGTAGTAGTAGGACGTCCTACTACCTGCATCGCCGAGGTGAGCGCCCCTGACCCAGCAGTGAGCGCCCCTGACCCAGCAGTGAGCGCCCCTGACCCAGCAGACGTTCCTGCCCTGCGGGCAGGTTGCCACCTACCCCCTCGGCAGCAACGTCTGCTAGCAGAGGTTGCTGCAGACGGGGGGTGGGGGGTGGCGGAGCGGGGGCAGACGGGGGGCGCGGGCGGGAGGTCAGGTATGGCGCTGGGTCGGCTCGACCGGGGTGAGCTCGGATCGCTTCGCGGTCACGGTGTCGCCGGAGGACTCGCCGCGCAGCCGGCGCTGGACCCAGGGGGCGAGGTGCGTCCTGGCCCAGGCGGCGTTGGCGGCCGTCGCCTCCCGGCGGCCCACCGGCGGGAGCGGGGGCAGCGGAGTGCTCCAGTCGGCGCGGTCGGTGTCGTGGCCGAGCGCGGACAGGGCGTTGAGCGCGACGCGGCGGTGGCCCTCGGTGGTCATGTGGATCCGGTCGTCGGCCCACAACCGGAAGTCCTTGAGCGCGTCCATCCCCCACTGGTTGATGACGTAGCAGCCGTGCTGCTGGGCGATGCTGAAGATGTTGGCCGAGTGGATCGCGTGCCGGCCGCGCAGGTGGCGGAGCAGGGGAGCGCCGGACGGGTCGGTCGGGGTCGCGAGCAGGACGTCGCTCCCGGCGGCGCGCAGGCGCACCACCGCGGTCTCCAGCCGGTCGGCGATCGCGTCGAGGTCGGCCTTCGGGCGCAGGATGTCGTTGCCGCCACCCACCATGGAGACCAGGTCGGGCTGCAGCCCGAGCGCGGCCTCCAGCTGGGGTCCGATGACGTCGGCGAGGAGCCGGCCGCGCACGGCGAGGTTGGCGTAGGCGAACTCCCCACCCGACCGGTGCGCGATCCCGGCGAGGTGCTCGGCGAGCCGGTCGGCCCAGCCCACGTAGCTGTTGTCGCGGGAGGGGTCGGCGTCGGACATGCCCTCGGTGAACGAGTCGCCGATTGCCACGTAGCGGTGCCAGACCTTGCCGCCGCTCTCGGGCAGGTGGGTCTCGTTGCCGGGCAGCTCGGTGGCCGCGTCGGTGGTGTGCTCGGCGGTCGGGTCGGTCACGGCAGGCTCCAGTCGATCGGGTCGGCGCCCTGCTGGGCCAGGAGCTCGTTGGCGCGGCTGAACGGGCGCGAGCCGAAGAACCCCGAGTGGGCCGACAGGGGTGAGGGGTGCGCGCTCTCGACGGACGGGACGTCCCCGAGGTGCGGCACGAGGTTGCGGGCGTCGCGACCCCAGAGGATCGCGACGAGGGGGCCACCGCGGTCGACGAGGGCCGAGATGGCCTGCGCCGTCACGGTCTCCCAGCCCTTGCCGCGGTGGCTCGCCGGCTTGCCGGGGTGGACGGTCAGCACGCGGTTGAGCAGCAGCACGCCGCGGTCGGCCCACGGCGACAGGTCACCGGTGCTGGGTCGCGGCAGGCCGAGGTCGGTGCCGAGCTCCTGGTAGATGTTGGCCAGGCTCCGGGGCACCGGCTGGACGTCCGCGGCCACCGAGAACGACAGCCCCACGGCGTGACCGGGGGTCGGGTAGGGGTCCTGCCCCACGATGAGCACGCGGACGGCGTCCAGCGGCTGCTCGAACGCCCTGAGCACGCGGTCCCCGGGCGGCAGGTACCCGCGTCCCGCAGCCACCTCGGCCCGGAGGAACTCGCCCATCGAGGCCACGGTGCCGGCCACCGGCTCGAGAGCCTTCGCCCACGAGGGGTGGACGAGCTCGGGAAGGGCTGCGGGCGGCATACCCAGAAACGTATCCCTGCCGTCGCACACCGGCACAGTTGACCCGGGCCTTGCCGAACCCGCACCGAATCCGGACCGCGTGTTGGCCGCGGAGTTGCCCACGGCGCAACGGGTTCGGGTCAGTCTCGCTGGTCATGACCTCCCCCTCCTCCCTCCTGCGCGCTGCCGCCGCGGCCACCCTCGCCCTCGCCGCGCTCCCCGTCGCGGCCTCCGCCGCCTCCGCCCTCCCGCCGCCGGCCCCGACCGTCGCTGACTCCCGTGACCAGCTCGCCACCCTGACCGTGGCGCCCGAGGACAACGCGGGGTGCGACCGCACGCTCTTCACGCACTGGATCACCATCAGCGGGACCTGCGACACCCGCGAGACCGTCCTCAAGCGCGACGGCTCCGGGGTGGTGACCGACTCGGCGTGCAAGGCGACCAGTGGTTCCTGGACCAGCGTCTACGACGGCGTGAAGACGACCGATGCCTCGACGTTCGACATCGACCACGTCGTGCCGTTGGCCGAGGCGTGGGGTTCGGGCGCGAGCGGGTGGACGTCGACGGATCGCAAGAACTTCGCCAACGACCTCGTCCGACCCCAGCTCATCGCGGTGTCCGCCTCGAGCAACCGCAGCAAGGGTGACCGCGACCCGGCCGAGTGGCAGCCGACGAGCGCGACGTGGAAGTGCGAGTACGTCCGCGAGTGGATCAACGTGAAGTACTACTGGGACCTCGACGTGGACAGCGCCGAGAAGGCCGCGGTGGAGGACATGCTCGACACCGACTGCTGAGCCGACTGCTCGACCCCACGGCTCGAGCTGCACCGCGGGAGTCGCACCGCGCGAACCGCGCCGTCGCGGCCTGCCTAGGCTGTCCGGGTGACCTCGCTGCGCTGGCCCGTCGTGCTGTTCGACTTCGACGGCACCCTGGCCGACACCATCCCGCTCATCGTCGCCTCCTACCGCCACGCCCTGACGTCCGTGCTCGGTGAGTCCGCGCACGACGACGAGGTGCGCTCGTGGATCGGGCGCCCGCTCCAGCCGGTGCTCGAGGAGCGCTACCCGGGTCGCGGGGCCGAGCTCACCGACGTCTACCGCACCTGGAACCTCGCCAACCACGACGAGCTGATCCAGACCGTCGACGGCATCCCCGAGCTGCTCGACGACCTCCACGCCGCCGGGGCCCGCACCGGGGTGGTGTCCTCGAAGAAGGCCGAGACCGTCGAGCTCGGCCTGCGTGCCGTGGGTCTCGCCGAGAAGATCGATGTGCTCGCCGGCCAGGAGGCCACCCCGCTGCACAAGCCCGACCCGGCGCCCCTGCTGTATGCCGCGCAGCGCCTCGGCGCGGCCCCCTCCGACTGCGTGTACATCGGTGACGCCACCGTGGACGTCGAGGCGGCGAGGGCGGCCGGCATGGGGGCGCTCGCGGTCACCTGGGGTGCTGGGATGCGCTCGGAGCTGGAGGCCACCGGCCCGCACGCGGTCGTCGACGACGCGGTCGGCCTGAGGGCCGAGCTGCTGGGGTCCGCCCGGCCCTAGACTCGCCGCGTGCACGGCTACAGCGACCAGCAGCTAGAGATCCTCGGCGATGCGATCCTCGCCTACTCCGCCGACCGGTTGAAGCTCGACCCGGTCCCCCTCGACGGGCCACGGACGCTCGCCGAGCTCGACGCGGCCGCCGGGATGACGATCACCCCGGACGGCATCGGCGGCCTCGCCGCGCTCAAGCTGTTCGAGGAGGACCTCGCCCCGGCGTGCATCTCCACCGACCACCCGCGCTACCTGTCCTTCATCCCGTGCGCGCCCACCGAGGCCTCGGCCATGTTCGACCTCGTCGTCGGGGCCTCGTCGATCTACGGCGGCTCCTGGCTCGAGGGAGCCGGCGCCGTGTACGCCGAGAACCAGGCGCTGCGCTGGATCGCCGACCTCGTCGGCCTCCCCGACAGCGCCGGCGGCGTGTTCGTGCCCGGCGGCACGATCGGCAACCTCTCCGCGCTGGTGGCGGCCCGTCACACCGCCCGGATGGAGGCCACCCAGCAGGGACGCCGTGGCGATGGCTCCAGGCCGTGGCGCGTCGCGGCGACGCACGGCGCGCACTCCTCGATCCAGTCGGCGTGCGACGTGATGGATGCCGAGTTCGTCGGGGTGGAGGTCGACGACATGGGCCGGCTCACCGGGCCGGCGCTGCGCGAGGTGCTCCTCGAGCACGGGCCCGAGACGTTCTTCGCCGTGGTCGCCACGTCGGGCACGACCAACTTCGGGATCGTCGACGACCTCGAGTCCGTCGCCGCGGTCTGTCGGGAGTTCGGGATCTGGTTCCACGTCGACGGTGCGTACGGCGGCGCCGGCCTCGCCGCGCCCTCGGTGCGCCACCTCTACGAGGGGATCGAGCACGCGGACTCGTTCATCGTCGACCCCCACAAGTGGCTCTTCGCCCCTTTCGACTGCTGCGCCCTGCTCTACCGCGAGCCCGCCCTGGCCCGGGCCGCGCACACCCAGCACGCGTCCTACCTCGACGTCCTCACCGAGGCCGCCGACTGGAACCCGACCGACTACTCGGTCGGCCTCACCCGTCGCGCCCGTGGGCTGCCGTTCTGGTTCAGCCTCGCCACGCACGGCACCAAGGCCTACACCGAGGCCGTCGAGCGGACCCTGGCGGTGACCCGGTTCGCCGCGGAGGAGATCGGTCGCCGTGACTACGTCGAGGTCCTGCGCGAGCCCGACCTGTCGGTCGTGGTGTTCCGCCGGATCGGCTGGACGCCGTCGGACTACCAGCGATGGTCGGACCGCCTGCTCGAGGAGCAGTTCGCGTTCGTGGTGCCCACGTCGCACGACGGGGAGACGCTGACGCGGTTCGCGATCGTCAACCCCAAGACCTCCGAGGACGACATCAGCGCCATCCTCGACACCATGGCCTGAGCTCGTCCCGGGCCCGGCGGGAGGCTCGGTGGAGCATCTGTGGGGTGCGTGTGACAGGTGTGACCGAGCACGGAAAGTCGTCGGGCACGGCTCGCCGAACAGAATGACAAGCGTGTGATTCCCTCCGTATAGTTGCCCCTGCAAGGCACCGTCACGAAGGGTCGAGAGTGAACGCCGCACACGAGCAGGATCACGTCAGCGCCGCCGCAGGGCTGAGCGAGCGCGATCGCGAGATCATCGCCTTCGAGCGGCAGTGGTGGAAGTACGCCGGGGCCAAGGAGCAGGCCATCAAGGAGCTCTTCGACATGAGCGCCACCCGCTACTACCAGGTGCTCAACGCCCTCATCGACTCTCAGGCCGCCCTCGAGGCGGACCCCATGCTCATCAAGCGCCTGCGCCGACTGCGCGCCTCGCGCCAGCGCGCCCGCAGCGCCCGACGGCTCGGCATCCAGCTGTAGCCGGTCCCCCAGACACAGTCACGCCCGTCCAGAATCGACTGGACGGGCGTCGCTGTGTCCGCGGACCCTCGCCGCCCGCGCAAAGCGGGTGTCGCTCGGCGAACCGGGTGTTATTTGTGCCGGGTTTGCCGAACGACACCCGCTTTGCGGGGCAGGGCGGCAGGGGAGGACGGTATGGCGCCTGCGCGGCTCTGCGCGCGCCATACCGTCTCCGCGTGCTTGACTGCCGCCGTGACCGACGTGCGCACGCGCCCCGCGGGACCTGACGACGCCCTGGTCGTGGCCGGCCTGACGCTGCAGTGCGCGCTGCACCGGGGCGGCACCCCCGAGCCGGGCTTCCTCGACCGGTTCGCCCGGGCCTGGTCGGCCCAGGTCCGCATCCGCCCGGCGTGGATCGCCGAGGTCGGCGACCAGCACGCGGGCTACCTGCAGGCGGCTGTCGTGCCGGCCCTGCCGTGGCCGGGGCGCAGCGACGCGGCAGGCGTCCTGCTCGTCGACACCTTCTTCGTCCGTCCGACGCACCGGGGCCTGAGCGTGGGGGAGTTCCTCCTGCGCGCTGCCGTCGACTGGTCCCGGGCACAGGGCCTGACCGAGGTCCGGATGACGGCGGGGAAGTTCACCCGGCCGATGGTCGAGCGGGTGGGGTTCGTCGCCCACGACGCCGCCCACCACCTGGAGCTGTCGTGAGAGAGGGGCTGAGGATCGGGTCGATCGTCGTGCACGTCGCCGACGTCGCCCGGGCGATGGCTTCTGGGCGCCCGCACTGGACTACGAACCGCGGGACGAGCCCGAGCCCGACTGGGTCATCCTGCGACCTCGTGAGGGTCGGTCCGGCCCCAACCTCTCCCTCGACGGCGTGGGTGCCGACCCGCCCCAGTTCCCCGAGATCCACCTCGACCTCTACGCCCGCGACCAGGGCGCCGAGGTGGAACGCCTGGTCGCCCTCGGTGCCCGCCGGGTCGAGGACTGGCCCTACCCCGACGAGCCGCACGACTTCGTCGTCCTGCAGGACCCGGACGGCAACCGGTTCTGCGTCGTCGACGCCTCCGAGGACTGAGCCCGTGCGACCCGGCCCGACCAACTCCCTCACCGACGTCCCGGGAATGCGGGTCGGCCACGCCACGCGCACCGAGCCCGGCTGGCTCACCGGCACGACCGTCGTCCTGGCTCCCGGTGCCGGGGCGGTCGGTGGCGTCGACGTCCGCGGCGGGGCCCCGGGCACGCGCGAGACCGACCTGCTCGACCCGCGCAACCTCGTCGACCGCGTCAACGCCGTCGTGCTCACCGGTGGGAGCGCCTTCGGCCTCGCCGCCGCGGACGGAGTCGTCCGACGCCTGTATGACGCCGGTGTCGGGTGGCCGATGGGGGCGCCGGGGCAGGTGGTGCCGATCGTGCCGGGTGCGGTGCTGTTCGACCTCGGGCGGGGTGGCGAGTTCGGGAACGCCCCCGGTGCCGTCGACGGGGCTGCGGCCTTCGACGCGGCAACCGCTGGGGCGGTCGTCCAGGGCTGTGTCGGGGCCGGTACCGGTGCCAGGGTCGGGGGCCTCAAGGGCGGCGTCGGCTCGGCCAGCGCCGTGCTCGCGGACGGCACCACCGTGGCCGCCCTGGTGGTGGTGAACGCGATCGGTACGGCCGTCGACGACCGGACCGGGGAGCTCTTCGCGACCCGCTTCGGGCTCGACGGGGAGTTCGCCGACGTCGGGGCGCCGGCAGCGTCGGAGCTGGACGCGGCCCGGGAACGTGCTGCCGCGGCACACCAGGGGCAGCCCGTCCGGCCCGGCACGGCCACGACGATCGGCGTCATCGCGACGGACGCCGTCCTCACGAAGGCCCAGTGCCAGAAGGTCAGCGGGTTGGGCCACGACGGGCTCGCGCGGGCGATCCACCCGGTCCACACCCTGCTCGACGGTGACACGCTCTTCACCCTCTCGACGGGGGAGCGCCCAGCGCCCGACCTCCCGTCCCTGCACGCGCTCATGGTGGCGGCCGGTGACTGCGTGACGCGGGCCGTCGCGCACGCCGTCCTCGCCGCGACCTCGGTGGACAACGGCACGGTCGACCTGCGGTCCTACCCCGATGCCTTCCCGTCGGCTGTCAGGATGGGGCGATGAGCAACGACTGGAGCACCCCCGAGGGAATCGCCGCCATCAAGGACGCGCTCGCCGCGACCATCGAGGGGTGGGTGGCCCCGGTCGCGTACGGCGTGGGGATCAGTCCGGCGTCGAGCTCGCCGGAGCGGGAGTTCCCGCACGTGAACGGACCCGGAGGGACGCACGGCCTGCCCGCCGTCGTGCTCGCGAAGATCGTCGGCCACGCCCACGGCACCCAGACCTATGACCTGTCCAGGGCGCAGGTCGAGGCGGCCGTCGAGACGCTGGCCCCGGCGGAGGCCTGCACGTCGATGGACCACCCCAACCTCGCCGCCCTGCGGACCGTCCTCGCCGAGCTCGAGTCCAACCCGGCGCGCGAGGCGCAGGTCGTGTTCGTCGGCGACCTGGACGACCCGGTGTCGTCGGAGGCCGACGCCACCCTGCGCACCCTGGTGCAGTCGTAGTCGTCCGACCGAGGGTGGTCGTGGTCGGGGGCCGTGGCTGGCTGTCGCGGTCGTTCGTCACCATTTGACCTGACAAAGCACGAGATTGTCAGCGTGGACCGTTTCGTCCCACTGTGGAAGGGTTGCTGACGCAGGTCAACGAGGACCTGCAGTCGGTGCAGACAGCCCCCTGGCCCGTGCCGACGTCCGAGCCCGGAGGTCCCCCGATGCGTCTCTCCCGCCGTGCCGTGCTGCTGACCAGCGGTACCGCCCTGTCCCTCGTCCTGTCCGGGTGCGTGGGCGCCAAGGACAACAGCACCACCGCAGACCCCAAGGCGAACGCCGACGCCAAGGTCGTCACGCTGACCATCAGCGCGAACGACGTCGTCGGCGGCAAGAACGCCGCCGAGGCCGCGTGGATCACCGACAGCGTGATCCCCGGGTTCGTCGCGGCGCAGAAGGCCAAGGGCGTCACGGCGAAGGTGACGTTCAACGGGTCCGGCGTCGAGGACGAGCAGTACAAGACCAAGCTCGAGCTCAACCTCAAGACCGGCAGCGGCGCCGACGTGTTCGCCGCCGACGGCATCTGGCTGGGCGAGCTGGCCAGCGCCGGGTACGTCCAGCCGCTCGACACCGTCGTCGGCGACACGGCCAAGAAGTGGGACGGGTGGACCCAGATCTCCAAGGCGGTCCAGCAGAACCTCACCTTCAAGGACCAGCTCTACGGCATCCCCAACGGCACCGACGGCCGGGTGCTGTACTTCAACAAGACCCTCTTCGCCAAGGCCGGCCTGCCCACCGACTGGCAGCCGAAGTCGTGGGCCGACATCCTCAGCGCCGGCCAGGCGCTGAAGAAGCTCTCCGGGGTCACCCCGATCCAGATCAACGCCGGTGTCCCGATGGGTGAGGCCACGACCGCCCAGGGGTTCCTCCCGCTGCTGGCCGGCACGGGTCAGCCGCTCTACGACGACTCCGGTGCGAAGTGGCAGGGCGCGACCGCCGGCGTGAAGGACGTCCTCGGCTTCTACACGTCGATCTACGGAGGTGGCCTGGGGGACCCGAAGGTGCAGCAGGACAAGGCCGGACGCGACCAGTCGTTCGCCGACTTCAGCAAGGACAAGATCGGCATCCTCGCCGAGGGCGACTACTTCTGGCGCTCGGTCATCTGCCCCAGCACCACCGACTGCGCGACCACGGCCATGCCGAAGCGCAACGACGTCGTCGGGTGGGCCAAGATCCCGGCGATGGCGCCGGGCAAGGGCGTGAACGGCCAGGACTTCGTCAGCGTCTCCGGTGGCGCCGGCTGGATGCTCAACCCGAAGACCAAGTACCCCCAGCAGGCCTGGGAGCTGATGGCGTGGATGTCCTCGGCGCAGATGCAGACGGCACTGTCCAAGGCCCAGATCCGCATCTCTGCGCGCGCCGACGTCAACGCCCAGACGCTGACCGACGACCCGCTGCTGAGCTTCATCTCCAAGGAGGTCCTGCCGATCACGACCTACCGGCCCTCCGACGAGAAGTACAACGAGGTCTCGCTGGCCATCCAGGAGGCGACCGCAGCGGTGGTGAGCGGGAAGTCGCCCGACGAGGCCGCAGCCACCTACCAGTCCGCCCTCCAGAAGGCCGTCGGTGCCGACCACGTCTCCGGGAGCTGACAGCGACGTCGTCGGGCTCGGCCGTGGCCGGGCGATGGCGTTCGTCGCGCCCGCGCTCGTCCTCGTCGGGGTGTTCCTCGTCTTCCCGGCGGCGTGGACCATCTACCTCGGCCTGCTCGACTACAGCCTCAGCGGTTCCGGCGCCAAGGCACCCACCTTCGTCGGGCTCGGCAACTACGTCACGGCGCTCGGGGACCCGGCGTTCACCAAGTCGCTGTACCTCACCCTGCTCTACGTCGGGTTCTCCGCGGTCGTGGGGCAGAACGTCCTCGGCTTCCTGCTCGCGTGGTTCTTCCGGACCACCCGGCCGGCCATCCGCAACACGCTCAACGTCCTGGTCCTGCTCGCCTGGATCCTGCCGGGCTCGGTGGTCGCCTTCCTCTGGCAGGCGTTGCTCGACCGGCGCGACGGCACCCTCAACGCCCTGCTCGGCACGACCGACATGGCGTGGGCGCTGGACCACCCGATGGCCGTCATCATCATCTTCAACATCTGGCGTGGCACGGCCTTCTCGATGCTGCTCTACTCGGCCGCGCTCAACACCGTCCCGCGCTCGCACCTCGAGGTGGCGCGGATGGCGGGAGCCAGGCCCTGGCAGCAGCTGCGGGACGTGGTGCTCCCGACCGTGAAGCGGCACGTCCTGACCAACACGCTGCTCATCACGCTGTGGACCTTCAACGACTTCTCGCCCTACCTGCTCACCGGGGGCGGTCCCGACAACGAGTCCGAGATCCTCCCGGTCTACATCTACAAGGAGGCCATCATCGGCGGCCACCTCGGCTACGGCTCGGCGATCTCGTTGCTGCTCCTGCTGGCCAACCTCGTCATCGCCGTGGTCTACATCCGGTTGCTGCGCAACGGCAGCGACAAGGAGGCGACCGCATGAGCGCCGCGACGGCGACCCACGCCCCCTCGGCCCGTCCCGCCGCCAACCCGGCGCGGACCATCGCGGCCCGGTCCCTCGGCTACGCAGGTCTGTGCGTCCTCGTGGTGTTCTTCGCGCTGCCCCTGCTGTGGCTGGTGCTGACGCCGTTCTCGCCGACCCCGTCGTACCGGGCGACCCTGTCCGGGTTCACGTTCGGCAACTTCGACAAGCTCTTCGCGAACCCCCAGACGTGGCCGTCCATCCGCAACTCGCTCGTCCTGGCGATCGGCTCCTCGGTGCTGGTGATCGTCCTCGCGGCGCTGGCGGCATACGCCCTCTCGCGGGTGCGCATCCCGGGACGCGACCAGCTCCTGTACGCCCTCCTGCTCCTCAGCTCCATCGTCACGGGGACGGCAGCGATGGTGCCGATCTTCCTCATGCTGTTCCAGCTGGGGATCATCGACCGGCAGTTCGGGGTGGTGCTCGTGCTGTCGGGCGGCCTGCTGCCGGCGGCGGTCTTCATGCTCAAGGACTTCGTCGACTCCATCCCGAAGTCCTACGAGGAGTCGGCCCGCGTCTTCGGCGCCTCACCCGGTCAGATCCTGCGCCACATCGTCCTGCCCGTGATCCGCCCCGGTATGGCGACGGTGGGGGTCTGGGCGCTGGTCCAGGTCTGGGGCAACTTCCTCGTCCCGTACGTCCTGCTGTCCGCTCCGGCGAAACAGCCTGCGGCAGTGGTGATGTACACGTTCTACGACGCAGGCGGCCAGCCGAACTTCTCCCTCATCTCGACGTTCGCGCTCGTGTACTCCGTGCCCGTCGTCGTGCTGTACCTCGTCGTGAACCGCCGCTACGGGTTCGCCTTCCAAGGAGGAATCAAGGGCTGATGGCCTCAGTGACACTGACCGGACTGGTCAAGGAGTACCCCGGCGGCGTGCGTGGCGTCGACGGCGTGGACGTCGAGATCGGCGACGGCGAGTTCTTCGCGCTGCTCGGGCCGTCGGGCTGCGGCAAGACCACCTTGCTGCGCACGCTCGCGGGGCTCGAGGCAGCGACCGAGGGATCGGTCCGGATCGGCGACCGCGACGTCACGCGGCTCGATCCGGGGGACCGGGACGTCGCGATGGTCTTCCAGGACTACGCCCTCTTCCCCCACATGACGGTGACCGACAACGTCGCCTACCCGCTGCGGATCCAGAAGGTCGCCAAGGCCGAACGCGAGTCACGGGCGCGCGAGACCGCCGAGGGGCTGAGCCTGGGTGCGTTGATGCAGCGCCGTCCGGCACAGCTGTCGGGCGGCCAGCAGCAGCGGGTGGCCCTGGCCCGCGCCATCGCCTGCCACCCGCAGGTGTTCCTCTTCGACGAGCCCCTGTCCAACCTCGATGCGCGCCTGCGGCTCGAGGCGCGCACCTTCCTCAAGCAGCTGCAGAAGTCGCTCGGCGTCACCACCGTCTTCGTCACCCACGACCAGGCGGAGGCCCTGGCGATGGCCGACCGGATGGCGGTCATGGAGTCGGGGCGGATCCGCCAGATCGGGACGCCGCGCGAGGTGTTCCAGCGTCCAGCCAACACGTTCGTGGCCAACTTCATCGGCGCCACCCCGATGAACCTGCTCGACGCCCAGGTGGTCGACGGACGCCTCGACCTCGGTGGGTTCACCCTTCCCGTCCCCGACGGCTTCGCGGTCGGTGAGGGCGACAAGGTCGTGTACGGCGTGCGCCCCGAGTACGTCCTTGCCTCACCCGGGGATCGTGAGGGGGTTCCCGGGCGGGGTGAGGCCAGCCACCCGAAGGTTTCCGGAATGCGTGGCACGGTCAGTGCCGTCGAGAACCTCGGGGTCAACGTGCTCGTGACGGTGGACGCCGGGGAGCAGGCGGTCCGCGCGGTCGTCCCGGAGTCCGAGGAGCCCGGACTCGGCGACACCATCGACCTCGCCCCGGCGCCCGGCCGGGCCCTGCTCTACCGCGCCGACGGGGACGGCGAGCTGATCGGGTCGTGATCCGTCACGCCGGGACCTGGACCCCGGACGACCGCGCCGGGTCCGTCTGGCAGTACCTGCCGTTCGAGGTGTCCGCGTCGACCGCGGGGGTGCGCGTGACCCTCGACTTCGACCGGTCCCACGGCGCGGGCGGCGTGCTCGACCTCGGTCTCGTCGACCCGCAGGGCTGGCGCGGCTGGTCCGGCGGCGCGCGCAGCGTCGTGGAGATCGGTCCCGGCTCCAGCACACCGGGCTACCTCGACCGGGGTCTGCCGACAGGGGAGTGGCAGGTCGTCCTCGGCCTCCACCGCCTGCCGGCCCAGGGCCTCCCGTGGCAGGTCGTCGTCGACACCGACGCCACGGTGGTCGACTCCTCGGTGGTCGACTCTGCGGTGGTGGGCTCTGCGGTGGTCGACTCCCCGGGCGCGTGGTCCGGCCCCCGGTCTCCCGTCCCACCTCGTCGGCCGCGGCGTGACCTCCCGGCGGTGGACGGCCTCACCTGGCGGGCCGGGGACTGCCACGCCCACACGGTCCACTCCGACGGTGCGCTCACGATCGACGAGCTCGCGGCGCTGACTGCCGGTCGGGGCCTGGACTTCCTCTGGGTCACCGACCACAACACCACGAGCCACCACCCGTTCCTGGCCGAGGCGGGTGCGCGCCACGGGATCGAGCTGCTGCCCGGCCAGGAGGTGACCACGGCCGACGGCCACGCGAACGCGTTCGGCGACATCGGCTGGGTCGACTTCCGGCGCCCGGGCGGGGAGTGGGCGGCCGACGTGACGAGCCGCGGCGGGCTGCTGTCGGTCAACCACCCGGTGTCCGGGGACTGCGCCTGGCGGCACCCTCCGCCCGCCTCAGCCGGTGGCGCGCCGACCTCGCCCGCCCCGGCGGCGGAGGTCTGGCACTCGTCGTGGACCGACCGCACCGACGGCGGCCCGTTGGCCTGGTGGATCGCTGCCGGGAGCCCGCTGCCGTTGGGGGGGCAGCGACTTCCACCGTCCCGGTCACGACGCGGCCCCCGGATCGCCCACGACGTGGGTGGCATGCGAGGACGGCGACGTGCTCGGCGGGATGCTCGCGGGCCGCACAGCGGTCTCGGCCGGCCCGGACGCGCCGCTGCTCCTGCGGGTCGGTGACGAACTCGTGGCGATCGATGCCGACGGCACGATGCTCGTCTGCCCGGATGGTCGCCGGTCGCCGGTCCGTGGTCGCCGTGCCATCGTCGGAGGCCACGAGGGCCACCACCTCCTCGAGCTCACCGACCGCACCGTCGTCGCCATCGCCGCCTGACGACCGCCCCCGCCCGCCCCGTCCCGCCCGCTGGACCCCGCGCCATACCTGTCGGAACCACTCGCCCCCACGAGAAGGAGCACCATGCACGACGACCGTCGCCTCATCGAAGGACGTCTCCGCCGGACCCTGCAGCGGATCGAGGGCGCCGTGTGGTCGGCCCCGGTACCGGTCGACCTGGGCCGCTGGGACGCGCCCGGCGAGCCCGTCCCGGTCGAGGAGGGCCTCGCCGCCCCGTATGCCGCCGCGCAGGTGAACGACCGCTGGGGGCCGCCCTGGGGCACCACCTGGTGGCGGGTGCGGGCGACCGTGCCCGACACGCACGCGGGGCGACCGGTCGACCTGAGGCTCGACCTGGGGTTCGACCCGCTGCGCACCGGGTTCCACGTCGAGGGCCTCGTCTACCGGGCCGACGGCACCCCGGTGAAGGGGCTCAACCCGCGCAACCAGTGGGTGCGCGTCACCGACGAGGCGAAGGGTGGTGAGGAGGTCGAGCTGTTCGTCGAGTCGGCCTCCAACCCGCTGCTGCTGGGTGGGGGCGGGTTCGACTTCACTCCGTCCCCGCTCGGCGAGAAGGAGACGGCCGGGAGCGAACCGCTGTACTCCGTCGTGCGCGCCGAGCTCGCCGTCTTCGAGCAGGAGGTCTGGGAGCTCCAGCAGGACCTCGAGGTGCTGGGTCAGCTCGCCTCCGAGCTGCCCGGGAGCGACCCGCGCCAGTGGCAGCTGCTGCGCGCGATCGACCGGGCGTTCGACGTCCTCGACACCTCCGACATCAGCGGGTCCGCCTCGGCCGCGAGGGCGCAGCTCGCCGGGGTCCTGGCCGACCCGGCCCGCGCCAGTGCCCACCGCATCTCGGCCGTGGGCCACGCCCACATCGACTCGGCCTGGTTGTGGCCGGTGCGCGAGACCGTCCGCAAGGTCGCCCGCACCAGCTCGAACGTCCTCGCACTCATGGACGAGCACCCCGAGCTGGTCTACGCGATGTCGTCGGCCCAGCAGTTCGCGTGGCTGCGCGACCACCGGCCGGAGGTGTGGGCCGGGGTGGTCGAGCGCGTCCGTGAGGGCCGGTTCGTCCCCGTCGGCGGGATGTGGGTCGAGTCCGACACGAACATGCCCGGCGGCGAGGCGCTGGCGCGCCAGCTCAACCACGGGAAGCGCTTCTTCCTCGACGAGTTCGGCATCGAGACGCGCGAGGTGTGGCTGCCGGACTCGTTCGGGTACACCGCCGCGCTGCCGCAGCTCATCGCGCTCTCGGCGTCGCAGTGGTTCCTCACCCAGAAGATCTCCTGGAACACGACGAACCGCTTCCCGCACCACTCGTTCCGCTGGGAGGGGCTGGACGGCACGCGGATCTTCACGCACTTCCCGCCGGCCGACACCTACGGCTCGGAGGTCTCCGGCGCCGAGGTGGCGCACGCCGCCCGCAACTTCTCCGACAAGGGCGACGTGACCCGCTCGCTGCTGCCGTTCGGCTGGGGCGACGGTGGTGGCGGCCCCACCCGCGAGATGCTCGCGCGGGCTGCACGGCTGAAGGACCTGGACGGCTCGGCGCGGGTCGAGATCGAGCGGCCGGATGCGTTCTTCGAGCAGGCCCAAGCGGAGTACCCCCACGCGCCGGTCTGGGTCGGTGAGCTCTACCTCGAGATGCACCGCGGCACGTACACGTCGCAGGCGAAGACCAAGCAGGGCAACCGTCGCAGCGAGCACCTGCTGCGCGAGGCCGAGCTCTGGGCGAGCACCGCCACCGTCCGCACCGGCGCGGCATACCCGTTGGAGGAGCTGGACCGGATCTGGAAGGTGGTGCTGCTGCAGCAGTTCCACGACATCCTCCCCGGCTCCTCGATCGGGTGGGTGCACCGCGAGGCGGTCGCCAACTACGAGGCCGTGGCTGGGGAGCTCACCGCGATCATCGAAGGGGCCCAGGCGGCCCTGGCCGGGGACGGCGATGTCGACGTGGCGTTCAACGCGAGCCCGCACCCGCGCGGGGGAGTCGCCGCGCTCGGTGGCGGCCCACGCGCCGCTGACCTGGCTGAGGTGGAGGTCGCCGCCGAGGGTGACGGGTGGGTGCTGTCCAACGGGCTCGTCCGCGCGGTCGTCGACGCGCGGGGGCTGCTCACCTCCGTGGTCGACACGACCACCGGCCGGGAGGCGCTGGCCCCCGGTGCCGCCGGCAACCTGCTCCAGCTGCACCCCGACACCCCTGTCGACTTCGACGCCTGGGACGTCGACGCCTACTACCGGCGGACCTGGACCGACCTCACGGACGCCTCGTCGCTCTCGGCCGTGGACGGTGGGGTCCGTGTCGTGCGGCACTTCGGGGAGTCCACCGTCACCCAGCTCGTGACCCTGACGCCGGGCGAGGCCCGGGTCGACGTCGACACCGAGGTGGACTGGCGCGAGCGCGAGAAGATCCTCAAGGCCGGGTTCGACCTCGACGTGACGACGGAGCGCTCGACCGCCGAGGTGCAGTTCGGCCACGTCCAGCGCCCGACCCACACCAACACGTCGTGGGACGCGGCCAAGTTCGAGATCTGCGCGCACCGCTGGGTCCACGTGGGCGAGCCCGGGTACGGCGCGGCCGTCGTCAACGACTCGACCTACGGCCACGACGTCACCCGCCGCGACCGTGACGGCGGCGGCACCACGACGCAGGTCCGGCTCTCCCTGCTCCGCGCCCCGCAGAGCCCCGACCCGGTCGCCGACCTCGGGGTCCACCGCCTCCGGTATGCCGTCGTCCCCGGCGCCGGGATCGCCGACGCCATCCGCGAGGGGTACCGGATCAACCTCCCCCTGCGGACGGTCCCCGGCTCGGGAGCCGTGGTCGAGCCGCTGGTCACCGTGTCGGAGGGCTCCGCCGTCGTCGAGGCGGTCAAGCTGGCCGACGACGGGTCGGGTGACGTCGTGGTCCGGCTCTACGAGTCGCTGGGGTCCCGGAGCTCGGCCACCGTGCTGGCAGGGTTCGAGTTCGGTGGGGTGGAGGCGGTCGACCTGCTCGAGCGCCCGCTGCCGACTCCGGGCGTCGAGGCCGTCGACGGTGGCGTGGGGCTCGCCCTGCGCCCGTTCCAGGTGGTCACCCTGCGCTTCACCCGCTGACTCCGGTCCGCTCGCTGTCCCCACGCCCAACGCCCCACGCCTCGACTGCAGCAACCTCTGCTAGCAGAGGTTGCTGCAGTACGGGCAGGGAGCAACCTGTGCCCACGGCAGCAGCCTCTGCTGGGTCGAGCAGGTGCCTCGAGGTCAGGCGTCGGCGTCCATCGCGTCGAAGGCCAGCTCGACCGTCTCCAGCACCACGTCGCTGGACGACGCGTCGAGCGGGGTGAGCCGGTGGACGACGGGGAACGCGTTGCGGAACCGCCAGGTCAGCGCCAGCGAACCCGTCGCGTCGACCAGCCGCACGGCGACGTCGCGGTCGACCGACGGGTCGCCGTCACGGGCGGACGTCCACCAGTGCCAGAGCTCCAGGTCGTTCGTCAGGCCCCGCGTGAGCACGAGGTGGGAGTAGTGCGAGAGCCCCGGGGCCTTGCGGGAGGCTGACGTCCTGTCGGTGCCGGAGCGATGGGCGACCTCGTCGACCACCGCCTGGGGCAGCTCGACGCGGGAGAACGAGGAGCTCACGAGTCCGTCGATCTCGACCTGGAAGTTCGAGCCCTCGAACGGCTCGGGTGGCGCTGCCATGGCTCAGGCTCCCACCAGGACCCGGCCCCGCGCCATACCCCTCCCGCCACCGTCCGCCGACGGTGCGTGCTCACGGTGACGGCTGCGTCGTCCACGCGAATCGAGGGCGCGACGGCCGGTGATCGCAGTGACGCCATCCGGCTCCCGACCCGGGGTCCGGACCACCGCACGCCGTCACTGTGAGCGGTTCGCGGGGCCGGTGTGGTCGAGGTGTCCCGGGACTGGGTCGAGGCGTTTGCACTCTCGGGGGGAGAGTGCCAATAATGGCGTTAGCACTCTCACCATGAGAGTGACAATCATGGCCTCAAAGTGAGGTCCGGGGAACGTGTGCGACGTGAGCCGCCGGAACCGGGCCGTCCGTCGCGGGCACGGCGAGGCCGCCACACACGATTCGCGTGGGAGGAACCACCCGAATGGCCAAGATCATCGCATTCGATGAAGAGGCACGTCGCGGTCTCGAGCGGGGCATGAACATCCTCGCCGACGCCGTCCGCGTCACCCTCGGCCCGAAGGGCCGCAACGTCGTCCTCGAGAAGAAGTGGGGCGCCCCCACGATCACCAACGATGGCGTGTCCATCGCCAAGGAGATCGAGCTCGACGACCCGTACGAGAAGATCGGTGCCGAGCTCGTCAAGGAGGTCGCCAAGAAGACCGACGACGTCGCTGGCGACGGCACCACCACCGCCACCGTCCTCGCCCAGGCCCTCGTCAAGGAGGGTCTGCGCAACGTCGCGGCAGGCGCCAACCCGATGGCCCTCAAGCGCGGGATCGAGAAGGCCGTCGAGGCCGTCTCCGCCCAGCTGCTCGAGATGGCCAAGGACGTCGAGACCAAGGAGCAGATCGCTTCGACGGCCTCGATCTCCGCTGCTGACCCCCTGATCGGCGAGATGATCGCCGAGGCCATGGACAAGGTCGGCAAGGAAGGCGTCATCACCGTCGAGGAGAGCAACACCTTCGGCCTCGAGCTCGAGCTCACCGAGGGCATGCGCTTCGACAAGGGCTACATCAGCCACTACTTCGTGACTGACACCGAGCGCATGGAGGCCGTGCTCGAGGACCCCTACGTCCTCGTCGTGAACTCCAAGATCTCCGGCATCAAGGACCTGCTGCCCCTCCTCGAGAAGGTCATGCAGTCCGGCAAGCCGCTGCTCATCATCGCCGAGGACGTCGACGGCGAAGCGCTGTCGACCCTGGTGGTCAACAAGATCCGTGGCACCTTCAAGTCCGTCGCCGTCAAGGCCCCAGGCTTCGGCGACCGTCGCAAGGCCATGCTGGCCGACATCGCGATCCTCACCGGTGGCCAGGTCATCTCCGAGGAGGTCGGCCTCAAGCTCGACACCGCGGAGCTCGACCTGCTCGGCCGCGCGCGCAAGGTCGTCGTCACCAAGGACGAGACCACGATCGTCGAGGGTTCGGGCGACGCCGACCAGATCCAGGGTCGCGTCAACCAGATCCGCGCCGAGATCGACAAGTCGGACAGCGACTACGACCGCGAGAAGCTGCAGGAGCGCCTGGCCAAGCTGGCCGGCGGCGTTGCAGTCATCAAGGCCGGTGCCGCGACCGAGGTCGAGCTCAAGGAGCGCAAGCACCGCATCGAGGACGCCGTGCGCAACGCCAAGGCTGCTGTCGAGGAGGGGATCGTCGCCGGTGGTGGCGTGGCCCTGCTCCAGGCGACCAAGGCCGCGTTCGAGAAGCTCGAGCTCGAGGGTGACGAGGCCACCGGCGCGAACATCGTCCGCGTCGCCGCGTCCGCTCCGCTCAAGCAGATCGCGATCAACGCCGGCCTCGAGGGCGGCGTCGTCTCCGAGAAGGTCTCCAACCTGCCTGCGGGCTGGGGCCTCAACGCTGCGAGCGGCGAGTACGTCGACCTCATCGCCGCGGGCATCATCGACCCGGCGAAGGTGACGCGTTCCGCGCTGCAGAACGCCGCGTCGATCGCTGCGCTGTTCCTCACCACCGAGGCCGTCATCGCGGACAAGCCCGAGAAGGCTGCCGCTGCGGCTCCCGGTGGCGACGAGATGGGCGGCATGGGCTTCTGAGCCCAGCTCCTCACCGAGTCACCAGCACGACACGGAGGGCGGTTCCCCGAGAGGGAGCCGCCCTTCGGCGTGAGCCGACATGTCGCTTCGGCGTGAGCCGACATGTCGCAGCGGCGTGGGCGCCGCGGGTGCCCCGACGGCACGGTATGGCGCCATACCGCGCCATACCGTGCGGGGCTGGTCGTCCGCCCAGGGGTTTGCCACCCACGGCACAGTCGGTGCGTGTAGAAACGGTGCGTGCCCGAACTCGACGCGACCCCGCTCACGCTTGGCCCCCTGCTGCGCCACGTGGCGGAGACGAGCGCGACCGTGTGGGTGCAGACGCGGGACGCGGCGACAGTGACGGTGCGGGCGTTCGACCGGTCGTGGGATGCGCCGACGTTCGCCGCGCACGGCCACCACTACGCCCTGGTCGTCCTCGACGGCCTCGAGCCGGGGGCCACGAGCGAGTACACCGTCGACGTCGACGGGTCCCAGGTCTGGCCGTCCACGGCCGAGCCGGAGGGGTCGCTCGCCGCCACGCTCCCAGCCAGCCGGATCACGACGCTGCTCCGCAGCGAGCCGACGCGGATGGCGTTCGGCTCGTGCCGCACGAGCGTGCCCCACGACGCCGAGGGCAACAAGAGCAACGGGGTCGACGCGCTGCGTGCCTACGCCCACCACCTCCGGGGCGCGGACCCGGCTCACTGGCCGCACCTCGTGGTCTTCCTGGGCGACCAGGTCTACGCCGACGAGACCTCGGAGGAGATGCGCGAGTTCATCGCCGCCCGGCGCAGCCTCGACGAGCCGCCGGGCGAGGAGCTCAAGGACTACGTGGAGTACGCGCACCTCTACCGGCTCGCGTGGTCCGACCCCCTCAACCGCTGGCTGCTGTCGACGCTGCCGAGCGCGATGATCTTCGACGACCACGACATCCGCGACGACTGGAACACCTCGCAGGACTGGCACCGGGAGATGAACCGCAAGCCGTGGTGGCACGACCGCATCGTCGGCGGCCTCGCGTCGTACTGGGTCTACCAGCACGTCGGCAACCTCAGTCCCGAGGGCCTCGCGGACGACGAGGTGTGGCAGCTCATCGCCCGGCACGCGGAGTCGGGAGCCGAGGGCGAGCTCGACCTCACCGAGGTGCTCGACACCTTCGCCGAACGCGTCGACAAGCATCCCGAGACCTACCGCTGGAGCTACTCCCGCGACCTCGGCGACTCCAGGCTCGTCGTGGTGGACAGCCGCGCCGCCCGGCTGCTCGAGCCGGACCGCCGCTCGATCCTCGACGACGACGAGATGGCCTGGCTCGACGGTGAGCTGCGCGGCGACGTCGACCACCTGTTCATCGGCACCTCGCTGCCGTTCCTCATGGCCCAGGGGATCCACGACCTCGAGGCGATCAACGAGGCGATGGCCACCGGTGCCTGGGGTCCGCGGGTCGCGACGTGGGGCGAGAAGATGCGCCGCGCGCTCGACCTCGAGCACTGGGCGGCGTTCCAGGACGGCTTCGCCAAGGTGCTCGCCATGGTGGTGGAGGTCGCGGAGGGCAAGCGGGGTCGGGCCCCGGGAACGATCACCTTCCTCTCGGGCGACGTGCACAACTCCTACGTCACCGAGATCGAGCCGGGTCAGCTCCCCGCCGGCTCGAGCCGGATCATCCAGGCGGTCTGCTCCCCGATCCGCAACCCCCTGCCGCGCCAGGCCCGCATCGCCCAGGCCATGCTGGGTAAGGGCCTGGCCCGCCCGCTCAAGCTGCTGGTGCGCCGCACGCCGAAGGTGCCCAACGCGCCCTACGACTGGCCGATGACCGAAGGACCGTGGTTCGACAACAACCTCGCGACCCTCGAGGTCCGGGGGCGCGGCCTCGTCATGCGCTGGGACATGGGGGTCGTGCGGGGCGAGCGGTATGACGCGCCGGACCTCGAGCAGGTGGCTCGCGTCGTCATCAGCTGACGGTTCGTCCCGGTGCGGACGGGATGCGGGTGGTTTGTCTCCGGGCTGCTGACGGTCCGGCTCAGGGTCGGGTCAGGGGCGGCTCGGGGTCTCACCCGAGGGTGGAGCATTGTGGGTGTCCCTAGCGTTGTCATCCGTGAGAACCACCACCATGAGCCCGGGAGCCCCGATGACCGCCACGCCCTCGTCCGACACCACCCGTGTGGCCAGCGACGGGTCGACCCGCGCACCGGCGGCCCGGGTCCGCGACCTGAGCAAGGTCTACGGCAAGGGCGAGGCCCAGGTCCGCGCCCTCGACGGCGTGAGCCTCGACATCGCCGCAGGGGAGTTCACGGCGATCATGGGGCCGTCGGGGTCGGGCAAGTCGACGCTGATGCACTGCGCGGCGGGGCTCGACGCGGCCACGGCCGGTGAGGTCTACATCGGGGACGTCGACATCACCCAGCTCAAGGACAAGGCCCTGACGACCCTGCGGCGCGACCGGGTCGGGTTCGTCTTCCAGTCCTTCAACCTCATCCCGACCCTCAACGCCGAGGAGAACATCCTCCTGCCGCTGGCGATCGCGGGGCGCAAGGCCGACCCGCAGTGGTTCGACCTGGTCATCGAGACGGTGGGGCTGCGCGACCGCCTCACCCACCGGCCCAACGAGCTGTCCGGCGGTCAGCAGCAGCGCGTCGCCTGTGCCCGCGCGCTGGTGAGCAAGCCCGAGATCGTGTTCGCCGACGAACCGACCGGCAACCTCGACTCGACGTCGGGCGCCGAGGTACTGGGGTTCCTGCGGCGCAGTGTCGACGAGTTCGGCCAGACGATCGTCATGGTGACCCACGACCCGGTGGCCGCGGCCCACACCGACCGCGTCGTCTTCCTCGCCGACGGCGTCGTGGTCGACGAGATGCGCGAGCCCACCGCCGAGAAGATCCTCGAGCGGATGAAGAAGCTCGACACCCGGCTGCAGTCCCCGGCCGTGTCCTCGGGAGCCTGACCGTGCTGCGCGCCAGCTGGAAGAGCCTGCTCGGCCGCAAGCTGCGGCTGTTCATGAGTGCCTTCGCGATCATCCTCGGCGTCTCGTTCGTCTCGGGCTCGTTCATCTTCACGGACACCCTGGGCAAGGCGTTCGACGGCATCGTCAACACCGTGGGCGACGTGGTCGTCAGGCCCGAGAGCGCGAGCTCCGACTTCGACTCCGGTCCCACGGCGAAGACCGTCCCGGCGTCCCTCGTCGACTCGCTGAAGGGGCTGCCGGGGGTGGCCCGTGCCGACGGGAACGTCAGCGACCCGACGACCTTCGTCATCTCCAGCAAGGGCAAGATCATCGGCGGCGGGGGCCCGCCCGGACTCGGCCTGAGCTACAACGACGCCCCGACGTCCGCCGGTGACCCGCCGGCCACGTTGTCCCAGGGCCGTTGGCCGAAGGGGAGCGGCGAGGTCGTGCTCGACTCCGGCACCGCCAAGCGCGCCGGGTACGTCATGGGCGACACGGTGCGGCTCGTCACCAGCGGCGCCCAGCCCATCGTCACCGCGAAGCTCGTCGGCATCGCCGAGTTCAAGGGCGGCACCGTCGGGGCGACGCTGGCGTTCTTCGACACCGCGACGGCGCAGCAGCTCTACTACGGCGGCAAGGCCCAGTTCACCGATGCGTGGGTCACGGCCACCGACGGCACCAGCGCGGAGGACCTCGCCAAGACCGTGCAGGCCAAGCTCCCTGCGGGGTTCGAGGCGGTCACCGGCAAGGCGGTCGCGAAGGAGTCCGCGACCGGCATCAACAAGGCGCTGAGCTTCATCAACATCTTCCTGCTGGTCTTCGCCGGGATCGCCCTGTTCGTCGGCTCGTTCCTCATCATCAACACCTTCTCGATCCTCGTCGCGCAGCGCAGTCGCGAGCTCGCCATGCTGCGGGCCCTCGGCGCGGGTCGTCGGCAGGTGACGCGGTCGGTGCTGTTCGAGGCGTTCGTCGTGGGCCTGTTCGGGTCGACCGTCGGGCTCGGCTGCGGCTTCCTGCTCGCGATCGGCATCCAGACCCTGTTCGCCCAGTTCGGCCTCGACCTCAGCGGGTCCCCCCTCGTCTTCCAGCCGAGCACCGCCCTCATCGCGTATGGCGTCGGGATGGTCGTGACGATGCTGGCCGCCTACCTGCCCGCTCGCCGCGCCGGTGCGATGCCGCCGGTGGCCGCGATGCGCGACGACGTGGCCATGCCCGAGTCGACCCTGCACCGCCGCGTCTGGGTCGGCGCAGCGTTCTTCGTGGCCGGTCTCGTCTGCACCTGGCTCGGGTCGTTCACCACGATCGACAACGGCGCCTACTGGGTGGGCGGCGGTGTGCTCGGTCTCGTCCTCGCCGCCATCCTCACCTCGCCGGTGATCGGGCGACCGGTCATCGCCGGGCTCGGCTGGGTCTACCGGCGGCTGTTCGGGTCGGTCGGCCTGATGGCCGAGCAGAACGCCACCCGGAACCCCCGCCGCACCGCAGCCACGGCCTCGGCGCTGATGATCGGCCTGACCCTCGTGGCGATGATGTCCGTGTTCGGTGCGTCGGCCAAGGCCAGTGTCGACAAGTCGATCAGCTCGACGTTCGCCGCCGACTACGTGGTGTCGAACGCGGTCGGCCAGCCGTTCTCGCCGGCCGTGACCAAGGACGTCGCAGCGGTCCCGGGTGTCGCCACCGTGAGCCCGCTGCGCTACCTGCCGGTGTCGCTCGACGGGGACCGCGGCTTCGCGGCCGCGATCGACCCGGGGTCGTTCGGCAAGGCGGTTCCCCTCGAGTTCGCCGCCGGCTCGCTCGACAAGCTCACGAACCGGTCGGTCCTGGTCTCCGAGAACCGCGCCAAGCAGCAGAAGCTCTCGGTCGGCAGCACGGTCAAGGGCGAGGTCGCCGGCCAGCAGGCGGACTACACGGTCGGCGGCATCTTCGTCACGTCAGCGTCGGTGCCCAACTCCATCCTCATCACCCTGGACACAGCCAACGCGGCAGGCGTCCCGAACCAGGACAGCGTGGCGTTCGTGGTGCGGGACAAGCACGCGAACCCGGCGGCCGTGGAGGCGGCGATCGAGAAGGTCATCGCCGATGTGCCGACGGTGACGCTCAAGGACCAGGACGCGTTCGCCGCCGAGCAGCGCAAGCCGATCGACCAGCTCCTCTACATCATCTACGCGTTGCTCGGCCTGGCCGTGATCATCGCCATCCTCGGGATCATCAACACCCTGGCGCTGTCGGTGATCGAGCGCACCAGGGAGATCGGGCTGCTGCGCGCCGTCGGCCTGAGCCGGCGGCAGCTGCGGACGATGCTGCGGCTGGAGTCCGTGGCGATCGCCCTGCTCGGGGCCGTCCTCGGCGTCGTGCTCGGGCTCGTCGCCGGCTGGGCCCTCCAGCGCAGCCTCGCCGACGACGGGATCGACGTGCTCGCCATCCCGGGGCTGCAGCTCGCGGTCTTCGTGGTGCTGGCCGGTGTCGTCGGCGTGCTCGCGGCGCTGTGGCCGGGACGTCGCGCCGCTCGCCTGGACGTGCTGCGTGCCATCACCACGGAGTAGCGCTCGCGCGCGTCAGGTCAGGGCAGCTCGGCCTGGTCAGGTCAGGGATTGATCAGGCGCGCCTTGAGGGTGTCGTACTCCGCCCGACTGATGTCCCCGTTGGCGAGCAGCCGTGCCAGGTCGGTGAGTCCGGCCACGGGGTCCGGCCGCACGGCCGCGGTGGGCGTCGGTGGAGGCGGCGCCGCCACGGGGACCATCCGGGCTCTGTGGTTGGCGATGCCCGTGTTGATCATCCCGCTCAACCGCTTGGCGTCGTGCATCCGGTTCTCGGTCTGGTTCGTCGTCACGCCCTCGCTGCGCCTGACGACGCAGGTGCCGTAGTTGAGCACGAAGCCGAAGAACCCGTGTCGGTAGGAGGACTCGAAGAGCGCCGGCCAGGGGTTGTGCCAGTCGAGGGCCTTCCACGGGAGGATGCCGCCCCTGATCCGCAACCCCTCGGGGAGCACCGTCCAGGTGACGCTGTGCAGGTAGGCGACGCGGTACGCGCCACGAACCAGGACGGCGACGACCAGCAGCGTGACGAACGTCTTGGCGCCTCCGGACAGGCCCGCAGCGACCAGGCCGAGGAAACCGGCCAGCAGCACCGTCCCCACGATCGTGTAGAGGTACGCGATCAGGCTCTTGCGGAAGACCACGCCGCCGGAAGTCGTCGTCATGGTCGCACCCTAGGACCGGCTCCGGAGGGAGGCATCGGCCGATCTGCGTGGACCATTACCGCAATCCACCCCCTCCGGACACCTCGGCCGGCGTCAGCTGAACATCCGCAGGGTCTGCGCCTCCGTCTCCGCGTACTGCACGCCCGCGGCGGCCAGCACGCCGCCGATCGAGTCGAGCGAGGCACGCACCTGGCGCTGGGTGCCCTGCCACTCGGTGACGAGGGCCTGGAACCGTGCCGACGCGGTGCCGGTCCACGCGCCCTGCAGGCCGTTGAGCCGGGCCATCATCGCGGTCACCTGGCCGTCGATCTCGCTCGAGATGCGGGCGATGTCGCCCGACGCTGCCTGGATCTGGCCGGTGTCCACCTGGAACTGTGCGCTCATGACCGTCCTCCTCACGGGTCGTCGGTGCCTCCGTGGCACCACTGTCCGGCGAGGCTAGGCGCAACGCGCGTACCGCCCGCGGGCTTTTCCACAGGCCTGCCCGTCGCGGGGTAGCGTCGGGTCGTGACCATCTGGATCGACCCGCCCGCGTGGCCGGCCCACGGACGGCTCTGGTCCCACCTGGTCAGCGACGCGTCATACGACGAGCTGCACGACTTCGCTGTCGCGCAAGGGATCCCGCGCCGTGGCTTCGAGGGTGACCACTACGACGTGCCCGAGGAGCGGTATGCCGCGCTCGTGGCGGCGGGTGCGCAGGAGGTGCCCGGCAAGGAGATCGTCCGCATCCTCCAGCGCAGCGGTCTGCGGATCCAGAAACGCAAGTACGAGAAGGTGATTCGCTCGATTCCGGAGGCGTTGTGCCTGCCACCCGGGTCGCGTGCCGACATCATCACGTCACGCCAGCCCGAGCCACCGGCGAACACGGTCGTGGTGCGTCTCGCACTCCTGCGCGGTCCGGACCTGCTCGTCCTCGAACGCCTCACCGGTGGGCTCGACCTGCCGTCGGCCCCCGTCGGGAGCCTGGACCCGCGCGATGCGCTGGGGCGGCTGCTCAACGTGGTCGTCGGTGAGCAGACCGCTGTGGCACCGCAGCTGCTCGGCTACGTGCGCAACACCGTCCCCGACCCAGACGCCGACTACCCGTGGCCGGTGCCGAAGGCCTGCTTCGCCGTCTGGCACGCGGAGCTGGGCCGGGTCGAGCTGGACACCGGCGTGGGGCAGTGGATCCGGCGCGACCGGGCGGCGGAGTCGCTGACGGACCGGCACTGGTGGCCGCTCGTGGCGCACCTGGACGAGGTGCCGCGATGAGCCGTGGGGCGACCAGCCGTTCGGTGCGCCTCGACGACGTCGTGTTCACGGACGGGTCGGTGTCGCACGTGGTGCTGACGACCACTCCGGACCCGGCGCCCGAGGAGGCCGTCTTCGCCGCCATGGTCGTGCTCCGCGACGCCCACGGCCGCTACGCCGTGACGTGGAGCCCCCGCCGACGTGAGTGGGGACCGCCCGGCGGGGCGCGTGAGGACGGCGAGTCAGTCGTCGAGTGCGTGGTCCGTGAGGTGGCCGAGGAGATCGGCCTCGATCTCGACCCGTCGACGCTGGTCCCGGTGGGGCACGAGGCCTTCGAACCGGTCACCCCCGGACGCTGGCCGAGGGAGGGCGGCTACCTGCAGCTGTATGCCGCCGACTGGCCTGCCGCGGGGCCCGCCCTCGTGGCGCGGGAGGCGGACTCGCTCGATCCGGAGTGGGTGGAGGCGGCCGAGTTCCGGGCCCGTGCGGGGGCGCAGTTCTGGTGGCCGGTCGTTCAGGGCGTCCTGCGCGACTGACGGGCGCCTCAGCTGCCGGTGAGGACGGCCAGCTCGCGCACCAGGTTGCTCCTCGCCCGTTCCTCCCACAGGTGCCGGGCGGTCTGCGTCGCGTAGATCGACTCCCGCTCGAGGAACGGGCGCAGGATCGCCGCGCGGCCCGCACGGAAGGCGTCGTCGGGCACGGCCGCATACTCGGCCCGCACCTGGGCCGTGTAGTCGTCGTAGCGTTCGTCGCCGGACCCGAGGATCCACAGGTCCGCGTCGTGGAAGGCCGCCGGGAGGCCACCGTCCCTCAGGTCGTGGCCGACGGTCGCGAGGACGAGGTCGCGGACCGTGTCCACGTCGTCGGACGGCAGCCCGAGGGCACGCAGGTCGCGCACGGCGAGGTCGGCGCTGTCGGCCTCGTTCGCGCCGGCCGGTGCCGACGGGTCGTAGACGGCGTCGTGGAACCAGCCTGCGAGGCGGCCCAGCACCCCCTCGCGCGAGGTGGTCTCCCCGCCCTCCTCGAGGTCCTCCAGCGCCCAGATGACCTCGACCAGGTGGCGGGTGTCGTGGTAGCCGCGGTGCGGTTCGGTCCAGCGCCGCATGAGGTCGGTGCCGATGGCCATCACCGCGTCGTCGTGCGCGCCGGGGGCGATCTCGGCGAGGTCGAGCTTCCACCAGGTGATGAGGGCAGGCACGATGTCGAGTGTCCCAGAGCCGGGTCCGCACGAGCGGCGGACGCGGCGGTGGGTCAGGTCCCGTCCAGCGCAGAGGGGAGGGGTTCGGCGTGCACGACGGTCAGGGCCGACACGGCTCTGGTGAGGACGACGTAGAGACGCCGCAGGCCGGTGCGCTCGTCCGGCTCGGCCGCAGCGATCGCCGCCGGCTCGAGGACGACGACCCGGTCGAACTCGAGCCCCTTGGCGACCGTGGCCGGCACCACGTCGACCTGGTGCTCGATGTCGCCGTGGTCCTGACCGAGGACTCCGTGCTCGATTCCCTTGTCCTGCAGTGACTTCGACACGCGGTCGGCCCAGGCATCCGGCACGATGACGCCGATGGAGCCGGGCTCCTCGACCTCGCTCCCGACGACCCGGGCGACCGAGGCGAGGAGGTCGTCGGCCTCGACCGCGAGGACGTCGAGACGCCCCGGGTTGCACGCACCGACACCGGCGCCCCGAGACCGGCGGCCATGTGCGGGAGGAGCTGCGCGGCATACTCGATCACGCTGGCGGGCACACGGAAACCCCGGTCGAGCACCTCGATGTGGCTCCCCGGCTTGCCGAGGTGGGCGAGCGAGGACTCCCACGAGTCCGTGGCCCACGGGGTGGTGCCCTGGGCGATGTCGCCGAGCACGGTCGCGGCGCCCGTCGAGCAGCGACGCCCCACCGCTCGCAGCTGCATCGGCGACAGGTCCTGCGCCTCGTCGAGGACGACGTGCCCGAGGGACGGGGTCCTGGAGATGTGGTCGGTGAGCTCGTCGAGCAGGACGGTGTCGGGTCGCGACCACCGGGCAGATCCCTTGCTGCGTGGGGGTTTCTCCCACACCAGCAACGCCTGCTCCTCCTCGGTGAGGTGGTCCGCCGCGTGCCGCGCGAGCTCGCCCGGGTCGGAGAGCAGCGAGAACAGCACCGCCTTGGCATCGAGCGCGGGCCAGACGGAGGCGACGTACTTCTTGACGATCGGGCTGCGGGCCACCGTGTCCTGCACCCGGTCGTCGGGGGAGTCGCCGGCCTGCTCCATCTGCAGCAGGACGGCGTGGGCCAGGCGCTGCGGCAGCATCTGGCGGGCTGTGTCGTAACGGACCCCGCGGGTGCGGAGCTCCGCGAGGATCTCGTTGACCTCGTATGCCGGGACGCGCCACTTGCGGACGCCGCGCGGGACGACGAGGGCCTCGGTCGCAGGCTGTACCTGCGACCAGACCGCTGCCCGCAGCACCTCCGCCAGCCGGGCGTCGCCCTTGAGGACCGCGGTCGCCGTGGAGTCGGTGCCGCGCACCGGGACGGAGGCGACGAGCTCCTCGATCGTCGTGTGGCCGACCGCCACCTCGCCGAGGGCGGGCAGCACCGCGCCGATGTGCTCGAGGAACGCGCGGTTGGGGCCGATGACCAGGACGCCGGAACGGGCCAGCTTGTCGCGGAACGCGTAGAGGAGCCAGGCCGCCCGGTGCAGGCCGACTGCGGTCTTGCCCGTGCCGGGGGCGCCCTGGACGCAGATGGTCTGCTCCGCTCCCGCGCGGACGATCTCGTCCTGCTCGGGCTGGATGGTCGCGACGATGTCGCGCATCGGGCCGACGCGGGGGCGCTCGATCTCCTCGGCGAGGATCTGGCTGCGCACCTCGTGCTCGGCGCGGTCCTGCAGGTGCTCGTCCTCGTAGGCGGTGATCGCGCCACGGTCCAAGCCGAACCGTCGCCGCAGCACCACACCCATCGGCTCGGTGCGCGAGGCACGGTAGAAGGCGGTCGACATCCCGGCGCGCCAGTCGATGACGAGCGGGTCGCCGTGGTCGTCGGCGACGTGGCGACGGCCGACGTACCAGCGTTCGTCGCTGTCCGTGTCGATCCGCCCGAAGAACAACGTGGTCGACGGGTCGTCCTGCAGGGACGCCGCGCGCAGGTGCAGGGTCCGCGCCAGGTGCTCGGCCGAGATCGGGTCGTGGGCCTGCACCTTGAGCGAGAGGGTCTGCTCCCGCATCCGGGCCAGGGCCGCTCGAGCGGTGCTGAGGTGGTCCTGCTCTCGCTTCAGCTCGGGGGAGGCAGACACAAGGGTCCACAATGCCACCGCAGCGTCCGTCGGGCGAACGAATTGCGTCCCCTGACGCGGTCGGGGGCGGTAGGGGAGCTCTCGCTCACCCTCCCGCCCCCGAAGCCGGGACGCGATCCCGGTTACTGCGTCGTGCCGGACTTGGCCACGAGGGTGGCGGTCAGGTCGAGCTGCTTGCCACCGCGCAGGACCGTGAGGGCGACCTTGTCGCCGACGGCCCGCTCGCGGATGGTGGCGACCAGGGCGAGGGCCGAGTCGACCCGCTCACCGTCGACCGCGACGACGACGTCACCCTTCTGCAGGCCGGCCTGGGCGGCGGGCGTGTTCGCCGTCAGCGCCGACACCTCGGCGCCGGCTCGCTGGCTGGTGCCGTCGGAGGCCGTCCCGTCGGCCAGGCTCACGCCGAGGAACGCGTGCTCCGCGGTGCCCTTGTCGATGAGCTGGGTGGCGATCGACTTGGCCTCGTTGGCCGGGATGGCGAAGCCGATGCCGATGCTGCCGCTCTGGGAGGAACCGCTCGACGACCCGAGGCTGGCGATGGCCGAGTTGATGCCCACCAGCTGCCCGGAGGCGTTGACGAGGGCGCCGCCGGAGTTGCCGGGGTTGATGGCGGCGGACGTCTGGATGGCGTTGGTCACGACGTCGTTCCCGCCGGTCTGCGTCTGCGGCGCCTGGCCCTGGCCGAACGGGTTCTGCTGCTGGCTGTTGTCGTCCTCTGCCGCGGTGGTCACGGGGCGGTTGAGGGCGCTGACGATGCCGGTGGTCACGGTGCCGGCGAGCCCGAGCGGGTTGCCGATCGCCATGACCGGATCGCCGACCTTGATGGCGTCCGAGTTGCCGATGGCGATGGGGGTGAGGTTGCTCGGCGGGTTCGTCAGGGTGATGACGGCCAGGTCCGTGGTCGGGTCGGTCCCGGCGACCGTGGCGGAGTACGTCCGGCCGTCGTTGAGGGTCACCGTGAGCTTGGCGTTCTGCCCGGCGCCGGCGACGACGTGGTTGTTCGTGAGGATGTGGCCCTTGCCGTCGATGACCACGCCCGAGCCCTGGCCCTCGCTCGAGCCCGACGCCACGGTGATCGAGACGACGCTCGGGGAGACCGCGGCCGCGGTGGCCGTCCAGTTGGGGTTCGTCGCATCCGCCTGCACCACCGGCGCAGCGTCTGCGCCGCGGCCCAGGGTCGACGAGGACGCAGTGGAGGAGGACTGCGTCCCGTCGGTGAGCTGGGCCGCGGCGTAGGTGCCGCCGCTCGCGAGGAGGGCGGCGAGCGCCGCGACGGCGGTGAGTTCCGTCCATCGGCGCCGATTGCCCGGCTGGGCAGGCTCTGCTCCATCCCGTGTGTGCGCGGGAGGGGGCGGCCCAGCCGGTGGCTGTGCGGTCGGGGGGTATGCGGTGTGGTCGCCGGTGCCGTACGGCCCGAAGGCGCCGGAACCACCGGGGGCGCCGGGCGTCGCGCTGTCGCGGGAGAACGACTGCGTCTGGCCGAACCAGACGGGGGCGGTGTCGTCGGGCCGGGCGAACGGCTCGGTGGGCGGCTGCGGGGTCGATGCCTGCGCGGGGGACTCCTGGGCCGGGGCGATCGGCGGCTGCTGCATCGGGGCGAGCGGCAGCTGCTCGCCGGGCTGGGTGCCGGAGTCCTGGAAGACGGGGCCGGTCGAGCCAGCGTGCTGCTGGGGAGGCTGGCCGCCCTCACCGGTCGTGCCCGGCTGGGTGTCCTGGTGGATCTGGGTCATGGCTCTCGCACTCCTTGGTGTGGCTTGGTGACCTCAGTCAACACACCCGAAGTCAAGGAGTACTGGGCGCCGGCTGGGAGTTTGCTGTGGGCATCTGCACCACGAACGTGGCACCGCCACCGGGCGTCTGGGCGACACCGATGCGGCCGTCGTGACCGGCGACGATCGCGGCGGCGATGGCCAGGCCGAGGCCGTTGCCGCCACCGCTGCCTCGCCCGCGCGAGGGGTCCGCGCGGAAGAACCGCTCGAACACCTTCTTGGCCTGGTCGGGATCGACACCGGGGCCGTGGTCGCGGACCTCGACGACGGCGAGGCCGTCGGAGCGCCGTACACCCACCGCCACCTCGATCGGGGTGCCGGCCGGGGTGTGGCCCAGGGCGTTGGACAGCAGGTTGGCCAGGAGCTGGCGCAGCTTCGAGTCGTCGCCGCGCACCACCGTCGGGCCCATCGGTCCGTCGAGGCCGGTGACCGTCACGGGACGGTGCGTGTCGATGGCCCGCGCGTCCTGGGCCGCGTCGGCAGCCAGCACCGTGAGGTCGACGTCGTCCATCTTCAGGGGGCGCTGGTCGTCGAGGCGCGCCAGCATCAGCAGGTCCTCGACCAGCCCACCCATCCGGCTGGCCTCGCCCTCGATGCGCGACATGGCGCTCGCGACGTCGGTCGGTTCACGGACCGCACCCTGCCGGTACAGCTCGGCGTAGCCGCGGACCGCGGCGAGAGGGGTGCGCAGCTCGTGCGAGGCGTCCGCGACGAACTGCCGCATCCGCTCCTCGGACTGCTCCCGCTGGGAGAAGGACTGCTCGATCTGGGCGAGCATGACGTTGAGCGAGCGGGAGAGCGAGGTCACCTCGTCCTTGGCCGTCCGCGTCGGGATGCGCCTCGTCAGGTCGCCCGCGGCGATGGCGGACGCCGTGTCCTCGATCTGGCGCAGCGGGCGGAAGGCGCGGTGCACGGCATACCAACCGCCGGCGGCGCAGGCGAGGAGCACGCCCATGCCGATGAGCAGCTCGACCAGCACGAGCTTGTGCACGGTCCGGTCGACGGTGCGCAGCGGTACGGCGACGACGACCACGGCCTCGCTGCCGCGCAGCGTGCCCGCGATGGCCCGCCACTTCAGCTCGCCCTCCTTCGAGGCGATGGTGAAGGGGTCGCCGGTGCGGACCTGGGGGCTGTCGACGGTGAGCGACGGGACGGCGGGGTGCATCGGTTCGCCGATGGGGTTGGCGGCGATGGGGGCGCGGCCGTCGTTGGGCAGCACGACGAAGGCGTAGCCGTTCGGTATGCCCTCGCTGATCGCGCTGCCGAGGTCGTTGAAGGCCTGTTTCGCGACGGGGTCGGCGGCGAGCCGCAGCTGCTGGTCGACCCGGCTCACGAGGTCGCGCCGCATGAGGACAGCGGTCGCGGAGGCCGTGAGCGTCAGGGCGAGGAGCAGCAGCACGAGCATGACGGCGATGAGGCGCAGCCGCAGCGGCAGCGCCTCCAGCCGGCGGGACGCCCGGGCCAGCGCGCGCTGGTGCCTGGGCTGGACTGCCGGGTCCACCTACGCCTCCGGTGGCTTGCGCAGGACGTACCCGACCCCGCGCTTGGTGTGGATCAGCGGCGGCAGGCCCTCGGTGTCGATCTTGCGACGCAGGTAGGAGATGTAGGACTCCACGATGCCGCTCTCACCGCGGAAGTCGTAGTCCCACACGTGGTCGAGGATCTGGGCCTTCGACAGCACGCGGTTGGGGTTGAGCATGAGGTAGCGCAGGAGCTTGAACTCGGTGGGCGACACGTCGATCGAGCGGGTGCCGCGGCGGACCTCGTGCGAGTCCTCGTCGAGCTCGAGGTCCTCGAACCGCAGCGCCGACGACTCGTCCACCTCGCCACGGGTCCGCCGCAGCACGGCGCGGATCCGGGCCACGACCTCCTCGAGGCTGAACGGCTTGGTGACGTAGTCGTCGCCCCCGACCGTGAGGCCCTTGACCTTGTCGTCGAGGGAGTCGCGCGCCGTGACGAAGACGATCGGCAGCTGGCGGCCCGTGTCACGCAGCTTGCGCGTCACGGTGAACCCGTCCATGTCCGGGAGCATCACGTCCAGGACGACCAGGTCCGGCTCGTGGGCGGTGGCGAGGTTGAGGGCGGTCGCCCCGTCGGCGGCCACGTGCACCTCGAAGCCCGCGAACCTCAGGGAGGTCGCAAGCAGCTCGCGGATGTTGGGTTCGTCCTCGACGACGAGCAGGCGGGCTTCGGGTTCGACGCTGGTCACGGTCCCAGTGTCCGGGTGGAGTCTGGGAGTTGCCTGTATGCCGACTGGGCGCGTCGTCCGCCCGGTCGCCCTGCCGCCGTGGCCGGTTCAGCTGGACCGGGCCACGGCCTTGCGCAGCCCCGCTTGCATGGACTCGAGGGTCAGGGAGAAGTGGGCCTGGGCGCAGCGCCCCGCCCCGTCGGCGTCGCCGAGGACGACGTGGCGGACCAGCTCGGCGTGCTCGGAGCGGGCCTGGGCGAGGAACTCCGGGGCGTAGGGCTCGGCGCCGAACCCGAGGGTGGCCGCGGCGGTCAGCCGAGCGCTCAGCAGGCTCAGGTGCGGGTTGCGGGCCGCCGCGGTGATGAGCCCGTGGATCCGGTGGTCGACGGCCCTGGCCTCGATCATCCCCTCGACCCGGTCGAACTCCGCCAGCGCCGCGTTCAGCTCGGCGACGTCCTCGGCGGTGCGTCGCTCAGCGGCGGTCCGCGCGATCATCCCCTCGACGAGGCAACGGAAGTCGAACAGGTCGCGCAGCCGCGGCAGCTCGACCTCGAGGGTGCGACGGGCCACCTGCGGCGCCACCTCGCTCCAGTCGACGGTGGACACGAACGTGCCACCGCCGCGTCCCCGGCGGGCCTCGACCAGGCCGAGCTCGGAGACCTGGCGCAGCGCCTCGCGCAGGGTCACGCGGGAGACTCCGAGCGAGGAGGCGAGCTCTCGCTCCGGGGGCAGGCGCTCCCCGGGGGAGTAGGCGCCGACGGCGATGGCGGTGACGAGCCGGTCGGCGAGCGAGGCGGTCATGCTCACGCGGAGCGGGTCGAGACCCCCTGCCGCGCCCCCTCCGCCCGCGGCCCCCAGAAGCTCTGCGCCCTCGTCCACGCGGGGAGTCTACGGGTCGGGGTCCGGCCGCCCGTCTCGTCACCCGATCAAAGGTATTGTCACCAGACCATTTCTGCGGTTGAGTGTCGCGGTCGCCCGCAGGGGCGTCCCAGGACCAGCCGAGGAGACCTGTGAACCAGACAGCCGTCCGCGCCATACCCGAGCCGAGCCGGACCGGGACGGTGCCCTTCCGGGGTCACGAGACGTGGTTCCGCGTCACGGGCGACCTCGACGCGCTGCGCCCCGACGCGCCGCGGGCGCCCCTCGTGGTGCTGCACGGGGGGCCCGGGGTCGCGCACGACTACACCCTCGCGATGACGGCGCTCGCCGGCGACGGGCGTGCGGTCGTCCACTACGACCAGCTCGGCTGCGGCCTGAGCACCCACCTGCCCGACGCAGACCCCGCCTCCTGGACCGTGGAGCTCTTCATCGAGGAGCTGCGCGCCGTCGTGGACCACCTCGGCATCGGCGACCGGTTCCACCTGCTCGGCCAGTCGTGGGGAGGCATGCTCGCCAGCGAGGTGCTGCTCGCCGACCCGCACGGTGTCGCGAGCCTGAGCATCTGCGACAGCCCCGCGTCGATGGCCCTCTGGCTCGAGGCGGCGGCCACCTTGCGCGCCGAGCTCCCCGAGGAGGTCCAGGCGGCGCTGCTGCGGCACGAGGAGGCCGGCACCACGGACAGCCCGGAGTATGCCGCCGCGATGAAGGTCTTCTACGACCGCCACGTCTGCCGCGTGGTGCCCAACCCGCCGGAGGTGCTCGCGTCCTTCGCCCAGCTCGAGGCCGACCCGACGGTCTACCACACCATGAACGGGCCGTCGGAGTTCCACGTCGTGGGCACGCTCAAGGACTGGACCGTGGTCGACCGCCTCCCGGGCATCACCGCGCCGACGCTCGTGGTCAGCGGTGCGCACGACGAGGCGATGCCGATCGTGTGGCAGCCCTTCGTCGACCGCATCCCGGGTGCCCGCTCGCACGTGTTCGCGCAGTCCAGCCACATGCCGCACGTCGAGGAGCCCGAGTGGTTCACCGCCGTGGTCGGCGCCTTCCTGCGCGAGCACGACTGAGACAGCACGACCACCGGCCCCCGTCCCACCGTCCCCCGTCCACGTCCCCCGTCCACGTCCCACCCCTTCCCCCGAGGAGCGTCGTGAGCAGCACCCATGACACCGAGCTCGCCGAGTTCGGTTACCGCCAAGAGCTGAACCGCACCCTGTCCACCACGGACCTGATCATCTACGGGCTCGTCTTCATGGTGCCCATCGCGCCGTGGGCGATCTTCGGCGTGGTCTACAACGAGTCGAAGGGCATGGTGCCCCTCGTCTACCTCATCGGCCTGGTGGCGATGATCTTCACCGCCATGTCGTACGCGCAGATGTCGCGCGCCTTCCCGATCGCCGGGTCCGTGTACTCGTACGTCGGTCGGGGGCTCAACCCCAAGCTGGGCTTCCTCGCGGGCTGGACGATCCTGCTCGACTACCTTCTCGTCCCGACCCTGCTCTACGTGTTCGCCGCCGAGTCGATGGCCGGGATCTTCCCCGACATCCCGAAGGCGCTGTGGATCGTGCTCTTCCTCGTCGTCAACACCGGCGTGAACTACATCGGCATCTCGTTCACGGCCATCGTCAACCGGCTCTTCCTCGCGGCCGAGCTGCTCTTCGTCGTGATCTTCGTCGTCATGGCCGTGGTCGCCATCGCCCGCGGGACGAGCGGTGCCCGGTTCACCACGGCGCCGCTCTTCGACTCCGGCGACTTCACCCCGGGCCTGGTCGCGACCGCGCTGTCCATCGCGGTGCTGAGCTTCCTCGGGTTCGACGGCATCGCGACCCTCTCGGAGGAGGCCAAGGGCGGACGCAAGGCGGCGGGCCTGGCCATGGTGGTCGGGCTCGTCCTCGTCGCGTTCTTCTTCGTCTCCCAGACCTGGCTCGCGGCGATGCTCGTGCCGGACACGCAGCAGTTCGGCGACGACGAGGTCAACAACGCCTTCTTCGGCATCGTCGAACAGGTGAGCAGCCACGGGTGGCAGGTCGCCTTCCTCGCCATGAACGCCCTGGCCGTCGGCATCGCCAACGCCGTCGCCGCCCAGAGCGCCACCTCACGGCTCCTGTTCTCGATGAGCCGTGACGGGCGGCTGCCCGGCTTCCTTGCCCACGTCAACAGCCGCACCAGGGTGCCCGAGCGCGCGATCCTGCTCGTCGGTGGCCTCACCCTCGTCACCGGGCTGTTCTTCGTCGGACAGGTCGGCCTGATCTCGTCGCTGGTCAACTTCGGCGCGCTCACGAGCTTCCTGCTCCTGCACGTGTCCGTCGTGTCCTGGTACGGCGTGCGGAAGCATTCGCGCAACGTGTTCCTGCACTGGGTCTCCCCGGTGCTGGGCTTCGCGGTGATCGGCTACGTCCTGTGGAACGCCGAGGCGGCCGCCAAGATCGGCGGGCTCGTCTGGCTGGCGATCGGCTGCCTCGTCCTCGCGTGGTACACCACGCACGACCGGGGCATCCTGCCCGAGCACGCCGCGGACGGGCCTGCGGCGCGGGACCAGTCCGTCGAGGCCCCGAGGGGAGGACGGGCATGAGCGAGCACCTGCTGACCAGAGACCAGGGGCGGCCGGGGCTGTCGGCCGCCGATGAGTCGGTGCTTCGGGTCGCGGCCGGGGGCGGTGACCGCATCACCTTCGAGACCGACGACACGGCATACGCCCAGATGGAGCAGTGGCGCGACCTCGCCAAGGTGACGGCGCCCCTGAACCCGGTCACCGGACCGGTGTTCGTCGAGGGTGCGGAGCCCGGCGACGCGCTCGCCGTCACCATCGAGGACATCACCTTCGGCGACTTCGGCTGGTCGGTGTACATCCCGGGCGCGGGCGCGCTCGCGGGACCGATGGGCGAGGAGTGGTTCGTGCGTCGGATCCCGTTGCGCGACGGGCGGGTCCAGCTCACCGACGGCCTCGACTGCCCCGCTGCTCCCATGGTCGGCTGCGTCATGGTTGCCCCCGCCGACGGCGACCTCTCGACGGTCATGCCCAGCTACCCCACCGGCGGCAACATGGATCTCACCGACGCCGCCCCGGGGTCGACGGTCTACCTGCCCGTCCAGGTGCCGGGGGCGCTGCTGTCGCTCGGCGACCTGCACGCCGTGATGAGCAGGGGGGAGTCGTCGTTCGTGGCCATCGAGGCGGCCGGCCGCGTCACGGTGACCGTGGACGTCGTCAAGGGGCTGGGCGCCCGGCTGCGCGCACCGCGGGTCGACACCGGTCGTGAGCTGGTCTGCGTCGGTCTCGGCGACCCCGTCCAGGACTCGATCGACATGGCCTACGAGTCGCTCTTCTCGGTGCTCGTGGACGAGCGCGGGGTGAGTCGTGAGGACGCCTACGTCGTGATGAGCGCGCTGGCCCACACCGAGCTCGGCGGCCCGACGGGGTCGGTGGCTCCCGACCCGCTGCACCCCTTCCGCCCGGTGGGGGCCGTCACCCTGGCGCGGATCGCGCACGAGGTCCTCGACGCGCTCTGAGCCCGGCGGGTGGCCGACGCGGCGGCGCCCTCCCGTCGCAGGGAGGGCGCCGCGCTCGTGCGGGTCAGGGGTGTGACCACCCCGGAGGGGTCGGCTCAGAAGCGGATGAAGGAGTCGAACTGGCCGTGCGCCGAACCGCGGCTGACCGTGCGGGTGCCGTAGTGCTCCGGGTGCGACCAGTTGTACTCCTCCACGACGAACGTGCCGTTGGCGTTGACCTTCGCGACGTAGGCGACGTGGCCGAAGCTGCCGGCGTCGCTCTGGGCGATGTCACCCACGTGCGGGCGGCTGCTCACGGTCACACCGGCGGCGCGGGCCGCGTCGTCCCAGTGGTTGGCGTTGCCCCAGTGCTGGCCCTTGTAGGAGTTGGTGAAGCCGACGTGCTTGACCGAGCGGGCGCGGAACGCGGCGAACGACGTGCACTGGCCCTTGTAGAAGTTCCAGGGGTCGACGCCCGACGTCTGGCCGCTGTACGGGTAGTTGTTGCCGATGACCCCGCTCGGGGTGCTCGGGGCCGGGGCGGAGCCGCCGCACTTCGGGGCGACGCGGCCGTCGGAGCCGGTGTAGATGTAGGCGTCGGAGACGAACCGGCCGGTGCCGATCTTGTCCCAGATGTTCGAGGTGCCGTAGGTGCCCTTGACCGTGCTGCCCGTGGTCTGGCAGATGATGTTGACCTTGGCGCCCTTCTTCACGGTCCCGACCTTGGCGTAGCCGGTGCCGGGGCCCTTGCGGACGGACAGGCTGGCGCCGGACGTCTTCACGGTGCCGGTCGCGGCGTCGGCGGCGAGGGCGATGCCCCCGGCGAGGCCCAGGCCGGCGACGGAGGCGACGGCGAAGCGGACGGGCTTGCGGGTCATGACGGTGCTGAGCATTGCGGTGATCCCCTCGGTAGTGGTGCCCGGCCACCTCGGCCCGGCTGCAGAACCGAAGGTAGGAGCGGGGGATGGCCCCCGGCGATGGGGAGAGGTCCCCGCCTCACGTCCACGTGGGTATGGCGTCGAGCCGAGTTCTGTTGCAGCACAACGGAACCCAGCGGACGCTGAACGTGTGGTCACCTCGAGGGGAGAGCTCCCCTTCCGCGCTGAGGGGTGGGGATCTGCCGCTTCACCAGCTGGTGAGTCGGCCGATTCCCGCCCCTCGGCGGGACGGCGTGGTCAGGCGGGGACGTCGCCCAGGTCGTCGGCGTCGACGATGCGGTAGGCATAGCCCTGCTCGGCGAGGAACCGCTGCCGGTGCGCGGCGAACTCGGCGTCCACGGTGTCGCGGGCGACCACCGAGTAGAAGTGCGCCGTGCGGCCGTCGCCCTTGGGACGCAGCACCCGGCCGAGGCGCTGGGCCTCCTCCTGCCGGGACCCGAAGGTGCCGCTCACCTGGATGGCGACGCTGGCCTCGGGCAGGTCGATCGAGAAGTTCGCGACCTTGGAGACGACCAGCAGGTCGATCTCACCGACGCGGAAGGCCTGGAACAGCTTCTGGCGCTCGGCCACCGAGGTGGCGCCGGTGATGACCTCGGCCCCGAGGCGCTGGGAGAGCTCGTCCAGCTGGTCGAGGTACTGGCCGATGACGAGCGTGGGCTCGCCCCGGTGCTGGGCGACGATCTTCTCCACCACGGGGATCTTGACCGGGCTGCACGAGGCGAGGCGGTAGCGGTCCTCGGGCTCCGCAACGGCATACGCGAGGCGCTCGCTGTCGGGGAGCGTGACCCGCACCTCCACGCAGTCGGCCGGCGCGATGTAGCCCTGCGCCTCGATGTCCTTCCACGGGGCGTCGTAGCGCTTCGGGCCGATGAGCGAGAAGACGTCGGCCTCGCGGCCGTCCTCGCGCACGAGCGTGGCGGTGAGGCCGAGGCGACGGCGGGCCTGGAGGTCGGCCGTCATCCGGAAGATCGGGGCCGGGAGCAGGTGCACCTCGTCGTAGACGATGAGGCCCCAGTCGCGGGCGTCGAGCAGGTCGAGGTGCGTGTAGACGCCCTTCCGCCGGGTCGTGAGCACCTGGTAGGTCGCGATGGTGACCGGGCGGATCTCCTTGCGGGCACCGGAGTACTCGCCGATCTCCTCCTCGGTGAGGCTGGTGCGCTTGATCAGCTCGTCGCGCCACTGCCGGGCCGAGACGGTGTTGGTCACGAGGATCAGCGTGGTGGCCTTGGCCTGGGCCATCGCCCCGGCGCCGACGAGGGTCTTGCCGGCGCCACACGGGAGGACGACCACGCCGGAGCCGCCGTGCCAGAACCCGTCGACCGCCTGCTGCTGGTACGGCCGCATCGACCAGTCGGCGTTGTCCAGGTCGATCCGGTGGGCCTCGCCGTCGACGTACCCCGCCTCGTCCTCGGCGGGCCAGCCGACCTTGAGCAGCTCCTGCTTGAGGTGGCCCCGCTCGGACGGGTGGACCAGGACGCGGTCGGCGTCGATGCGCTCACCCATGAGCGGCTTGATCTTCTTGTGCCGCAACACCTCCTCGAGCACCGGGCGGTCCGTGGTCCGCAGCAGCAGGCCGTGCTCGGGGTCCTTCTCGAGGGTGAGGCGGCCGTACCGGTCCATCGTGTCGGCGACGTCCACGAGCAGGGCGTGCGGCACGGCATACCGGCTGAACGTGATGAGCGCGTTGACGACCTGCTCGGCGTCGTGCCCCGCGGCCCGGGCGTTCCACAGGCCCAGCGGCGTGACCCGGTAGGTGTGGATGTGCTCAGGGGCGCGCTCGAGCTCGGCGAACGGGGCGATCGCCCGACGCGCCTCCTCGGCGCGCGGGTGGTCGACCTCGAGCAGGAGCGTCTTGTCGCTCTGGACGATCAGCGGTCCGTCGGTCACGGACTGGTCGACCCACCCACGGCAGCGATACCGACGAGGCCGGCGATGGCGAGCACGACGAGGACGACCGTGACGGCCAGGGCGATCCAGCCCCACCTGGTCCACTTGCCCATCTCGGAGGGCTGGTCCTTCTTGGTCACCGCGATGATCGCGAAGACCAGGGCGGGGATGCCGATGCCGCAGCCACCGATGGTCAGCAACCCGGACACGACGAGGAGCGCGATCGTGCTGCCGCTCAGGGAGCCGGACGCGGGTCCGCCTCCGTACGGAGCCTGTCCGTAGGCCGGGGCGGGCGCGCCGTAGCCGGCCTGGCCGTAGCCGGGAGGCGGCGGGGGCGTGCCGGGGGCGCCGTGCTGGGAGGCCACCTCACCCTGGGTGGGGTAGCTCGGGGCGGCCGGCGGCGCGGCATACGGGTTCTGCGCAGCAGGGTCCGGGGAGGCGTACGGGTTCTGCGGAGCATCCGCCGCCGGCGGGGCGCTGTACGGGCTCTGGGGCGCCGCGGGAGGCGGGGGCACCGACGACTCGGTCGGGACCTGCTGGGTGTCACCACCGGTCGGCAGCTGCTCGGTGTGCTCCGTGGCTCCGGCCGACGACGGCGAGCCGTAGGACGGCGCGTCGCTGGGAGCCGTCGGGTCGCGGAAGATGTCGTCTCCGCGGTCCTCGGTGCTGTCGTTCCTGGGGGTGTCGCTCATGCGATGTCCTTCAGCCGGGTCCGGTACTGCGCCCAAATCTAACCTGCGCCGCCGGACCCGGTGTCCGGCAACCACGAATCCGGGCAGTGGCAGGATCAGGGACGTGACCACCGGACTGCCGCAGCTCGAGCCCGCCACCGACCTGCCCGGGGCCGTGACCATCTACGAGGTGGGTCCGCGCGACGGGCTGCAGAACGAGAAGACCGTCGTCGCCGCCGAGGTGAAGGCGGAGTTCGTGCGGCGCCTCGCAGCTGCCGGACTGCGGACGATCGAGACGACGTCGTTCGTCCCCGCAGCCTGGGTCCCGCAGCTGGCGGATGCCACCGAGGTGCTCGCGCTCCTCGGCGACGCCGGCAAGGGTCCGCAGCGCCCCGTCCTGGTCCCGAACGAGCGAGGGCTCGACCGGGCCCTGGAGGCCGGGGTCGGGGCGGTGGCGATCTTCGGCAGCGCCACGGAGACGTTCGCCCGCAAGAACCTCAACCGCACGGTCGAGGAGTCGATCGCGATGTTCGCGCCGGTCGTCGACCGGGCGCGCCAGTCGGGCCTGTGGGTCCGCGCCTACCTGTCGATGTGCTTCGGCGACCCGTGGGAGGGACCGGTGTCGGTCGACCAGGTCGCCGACGTCGCGGTGCGGCTGATGGACCTCGGCGCGGACCAGCTCTCCCTCGGCGACACCATCGGGGTCGGCACGACCGGGCACGTGAGCCGGTTGCTCGACGCCCTGCAGGCCCGCGGCATACCGGCCGACCGGGTCGGCGTGCACTTCCACGACACGTACGGCCAGGCGCTCGCGAACACGATGACGGCGCTGCGGCACGGCGTGACCGTCGTCGACGCCTCCACCGGCGGCCTGGGCGGGTGCCCCTACGCCAAGAGCGCCACCGGCAACCTCGCCACCGAGGACCTCGTCTGGGCCCTCGACGGTGCGGGGGTGCAGACCGGGGTCGACCTCGCGTCGCTCGTCGAGACGAGCACGTGGATGGCCGAGCAGCTCGGGCGCCCGTCTCCGTCGCGGGTGGTGAAGGCACTCGCCGGGGGCGACTGACCGGCGCCGGTCGGGCGTCAGCCGACGGCAGCGCCGGTGACGCGGTGGATCGACAGGGTGCGGTTCAGGCCCTCGGTGGTCCCGTGGACGCGGCCGCCCTCGACCCGCTCGGGGTAGAACAGCAGCCGCTGGACCCGACCGTCCGCGTCGGAGTACCCGAGCCAGACGGCCTGACGGTCGGCGGCGGCGTCACGCAGCACGGCGAGGGTGGTCGTCGGGTCGGTGCTCGGCAGGCTGGGTCCGGGGCGCGTGGCCACCTGTTCGCGGTGGTAGTCCGCCGCCGCCTCCCCGGCCCGTAGCGCGCCGACCAGGGTGGTGACGAGCTCGTCGTCGACACCCGTGGCCGTGACGGGGGAGGTGCGTCGCTGCAGTGGCGTCCGGTGCCGTCCCGCCTGCGGGACGACGATTCCGCCGTCCGGGGTCTCGGCCGCGGGGGCGAAACCGTTCTCCCGCAAGAAGTCCACGACGGTCTCGGCCGCCACGGGGGAGACGAGGACGGTCGGGGCGATGCTGCGCAGCTGGAGGGGCGACAGCGCCCGCTCGGCGAGCATGGCTCCCAGCGTGGTCTCGTCGTCGCACCGGATGTAGGCGCGCATCGCCCCGACCCGCGCCTGGCCGTGGCGTCGTGCGACGTCGCGGACGAGGTAGTCGAGGGGTTGCGGGACGGGGGTGTGGCTGGCGTCGCTGAGGGTGCCCACCACCTGGTCGACCGACCACCCGGCGTCGAGCGCGCGCCGCACCGAGTCGGGGGTGAAGCGGTAGACCGTCGCGCCACCGCGCGACTCGACGTCGGCGACCAGACGCATGAAGGTCGCGAGGCCTCCGGCCAGGGGACCGGGTGCGATGGCGGTGAGGTCGGCCTGGAGGAGCACGTGCTCGACGGGGTCGGGCAGGTGGGGCTGCATCGCCGCGGCGAGGGAGGACTGGTCGCGCCCCTCGAGCAGGGCCCGCCCCGCGGTGGAGAGCGCGCCGCGTCCGGTGACGCCCAGCCACTCGGCCTCGCGGAGGGTGGCGGCGATGACGGCCTCGAGGGTGCCGGGGACGCGACGGGGCCGCCGCCAGCGCAGGGCGTTCGCGACGGACGCCGGTGCCGGGGCCAGCCCGGTGGGGGCGTCGCCGAGCTGGTCGAGGACGTCCCGGCGAAGACCCCTGGCCGGTGGCCAGTGGGCGTCCGGGCCGAGGGCGTTCACGGTGCCCGACGCGCCCGCAGGGGTGGTGCCGACGAGGTGGGGTGCGCGGGTCGTGAGGAGCCAGGCCCGCGCGACCACTGCCCAGCGCTGGTCGCCGGGCTGCTGCTGCCACTCGTCGTACGCCGGCGTCGGAGCCCACGACGGGTCGAGCGAGCCGTCGTCGGCGAGGAGGCCGGCGGCATACGCGAGCTCGACGACGAAGGCCGCCCGCGTCTCGTCGACGTCGAGGACCGAGCCGATCCGCTTGAGGTCGCGCACGGCGAGGCCACCCGACCGCAGCACGCGTGGCGGTCGCAGCCCCCACTCGGCAGCGAGCTCGTCGACCAGGGCGAGGAGGTCGGTGACCTGCTGACCGGCGGCGGCGTCGACCGCGTCCGGGGTGCGGTCCTCGCCGTGGAGGTCGGGTGAGGTGAGGGCGGGTTCGGCGTGGCTGCGGCCGCCGCGCAGCGCCAGGGCGACCTCGCGCGGCAGGGCGATCTGCTCACCGCCGACCGAACGCACGAGGTGGTGCTCGAGCAGCCAGCGCGCACCCTCGGCCACGCGGTCCGGGGTCCCGGTCGGGAGCACCGCCATCGGCGGTCCCCAGGTGAGGCGGTCGAGGATGGCACGGGCGGCCGGTGGCGCGTCGGAGACGGCGGCGACCACGGCGTCGGCAGGCGGCGCGGGGGCCGCGCCGGGCAGGTCGGTCGCGCGGGGGCCGAGTCCGGCGGGGTGGACGAGCACCTCGCCGACCGTGCGCACGACTCGCAGGCCCTCGGGGCTGCGCCAGAGCAGGGCCACCGTCCAGAGGTCGTCGAGCAGGGGCTGCACCTCGGCCGCGGTCGACCCGAGCAGGGCCGCGACGGTCGACGGCTGCACCGGCGACGAGCTGGTCGCGGGAGCGGTCAGGGCCGCCTCGAGGACCTGGAGGTGGGCCAGGTCGAGGGAGTCGACGGCGCGCTGGACGCTGGCGCGGGTGCTCGCCCGGGCCGCGAGGGCCGACAGGTCCGCAGGCGCCGGGCGGGCCAGGTCCTGCCGGCGGTGCAGGAGAGCGCGGAGCTCGTCATCGGTGCGCCCCCGGACGTCGTCGGCCATCGACCGGACGGCCGTGGGCTGGGGGCGGGACTTCGGGGGCACCGGACCACGGTAGTCGGCCGCCGTGAGGTCGCGTACCGCGTGACCGAGGGCCGGGTGTGGGTCTCGTCCCGGCCGGGTGCTGTGCCGGGGCTCCGCCTGGTCCTGGCCCGGTCCTGTGCCGGGTCCGGGGCGGGCTCCGAGGCGGGCTCCGGGGCGGGGTCGAGTTTGGCGCGATTCCCAGTTGAACCACAGGTTCCCGAGGGATGATGCACAGAGCGAGAGGAGCCGCCATGTCGGAGCCCACCGGACCCACGGGGCCCATTGACCCGGTCGATCCCACCCGGCCGATGCCCACGCCGCACCCGGGGCAGCAGCCCGCACAGGGGCAGCCGCCGGCACAGGGCCAGCCGCCAGCACAGGCGTCCCGGCAGGAGTCGTTCCCGTCGGCCACGTCCGAGGCGGCCCACGCGGCACCGGCACGGCCCGCGGGACCAACCGGCACGGCCGGGCCGACCAGCACCGCCGGGGCGACCGGTCCCACGCCGCCCAAGGGACCCAACCTCTGGCGCCAGGCCACCTCCACCACCGGCGGCACGATCGCGCTCATCGTCGCCTCCGTGCTCACCCTGCTTCTCGTGGTCGGCGTGCTCGGCGTCGGTGCGGTGGCCGTCGTCCGGACGGTGGCCGGGCACGACGGTGACCGGATGGGCCAGATGCATGGCCGCAGCGACAGCGCCCCGGGCCAGCAGCGCCGCCTCGAGAACGGCCCGATGGGCCGCGGCCAGCTGCCCGGCACCGAGGACGGTCCCGGCAAGGGCCACGGCAACGGCAACGGCAAGGGCAAGCCGAACGGCAACGGCAACGGCAACGGCAACGGTCTCGGTGGTGGCCTTGGTGGCGGCCTCGGCATGGGCTCGATGATGGGTGGGGCAGCCGCCCTCGGCGACGTGCAGCACGGCGAGTTCACCGTGCAGGACGCCACCGGCAAGGCGGTCGTCATGACCCTCCAGCGGGGCACGGTCACCGCCGCGTCCAGCACGTCGGTCACCGTCAAGAGCGCCGACGGCTTCAGCGCCACCTACGTCATCGACGACACCACCCGAGGCCGTGCCGGTGCGCTGGCCAAGGACGACGTGGTCCTCGTCCTCGCGCGGAAGGACGGCAGCAAGGCCGTGTCCGTCCGGGTCGTCCGCGGCGCCTGACCACCGCAACGGCGGACCCGCTGCCGGGCCAGTAGCGTGAGCCCGTGAGCACCTCTCCCAGCGGCGAGCAGTGGACCCTCCGGAACGGACGTCAGGAGGCCACCGTCGTCGAGGTGGGCGGCGGGCTGCGGACCTACACGGTCGACGGGGTCGACGTGGTCGCCGGTTACGCCGAGGACGAGTTCTGCCTCGCCGGTCGTGGGCAGGTGCTCATGCCCTGGCCCAACCGCATCCGGGGTGGGCGGTACACGTTCGCCGGCGTCGACCACCAGCTGGCCCTCACCGAGATCCCGCTCTCCAACTCCAACCACGGCCTGGTCCGGTGGTTGCCGTGGCAGCTGCACTGGCACGACGACGACTGGTCCGCCCTCACCGTGCGCACGCGCTTGCACCCCTCGCCGGGGTGGGACGGCAGCCTGGACCTCAGCGTCAACTACGTCCTGGACGACGACGGCCTCACCGTGAGCGCGCACGCGGTCAACGTGGGGAGCTCGCCCGCACCGTTCGGGTATGGCGCGCACCCCTACGTCGCCCTCGGGGAGACCCGGCTCGCCGATGTCGAGCTGACCATCCCCGCCACGCGTGAGGTGCTCGTCGACGAGCAGATGATCCCGGTCGCCACCGAACCGGTCCGGCCCGAGACGGACTTCCGCGAGGGGCGGGCTCTGGGCAGCACGAGTCTGGACACGGCATACACGGACCTCGCGCGGACCCGCGCGGACGGTGGGTGGGAGGTCGTCGTCGGCGGGCTCGCCACCGGCGAGGTGCGGGTCTGGGGCGACCGGGCGCTGGACTGGGTGCAGGTGTTCACGGCCAAGGGCGCCGACACCGGGGTCAAGGGAACCCGCGGCATCGCCGTCGAGCCGATGTCGTGCCCGAGCAACGCGTTCAACTCCGGGGACGGGCTGGTGGTCCTCGAACCCGGTCAGGACTGGTCGGCGACCTGGGGCATGAACCCCAGCCACCTCGCCTGAGCCTCAGACGGGTCGGGCCCCTGCCGGGTCGACGACCGGCACGACCTGGTCACCCGTGAGGCCGTTGACCTCGGGCGGGATCCGGCGCTCGACGGCAAGGGCGAGCAGGGCCATGGCGCCACAGCTGACGACGAGCATGGCGATGAACTCCGCTGACCACCGGTGGTTGAGCATGAACCCGGCGACGACAGGTCCCAGGATCGTGCCGGCCTGGAACGCTCCGGCACTGACCGCGTTGTAGCGACCGCGCAGGTGGTCCGGGGCCATGTCGTTGGTGATGGCGGGGATGGTCGGCTGCAGCAAGGTCTCCCCGAGCGCGAACAACGCGTGGAAGGCCAGCACCCCACCGGCTGCGACGAGGGTGCCAGGGGCGAACCCGGTGAGCCCGAGCGCCACCCAGGCGGCAGCCCACAGGGCGGCCATGACGAGCAGCACCCGCGTGCGGCGGCGACCGGTGATGCGGTGCAGGACGGCGAACTGCAGACCCACGATCACCGCGGTGTTGAGGGCGAAGGCGAAACCGATCACCTCGGTCGGCACCTCGCTGACCTGACGGGCGAAGGCGGGGAACCCGGCCTCCATCTGGCCGTACCCGACGAACGTGCCGAGGAACGTCAGCACGGTCATCCACACGACGGCCGGCTGGCGGACGATGTCGAGGTAGGAGCCGCCGGACCCCTCGGTGCCCTCCGGCTTCTCGGCGCGGCCGTGGACGTGGCGCAGGGGGCCGAGCAGGAGGCCGATCGGCACGAGCATGCTCGCGGCGTCGGCGAGGAAGATGACGGTGAACGACGTGGGGTTGTGGACGTCGGCGTAGAGGCCACCGATGACCCCGCCGAGGCCGATGCCGAGGTTGACCAGGGCGAAGTTGACGCCGAAGTACTGCTGGCGCGCAGGACCGGTGGTGACGGCCGCGACGAGGGCGTTGAACGCGGGCCAGGACACCCCGAAGTTGAAGCCGAGGAACGCGAACGCCAGCGCCACCGTCCACGGCGTCGTCGCGAACGCCAGCACGACGCAGCCGACCAGCTGGGCGCTCGTGGCGAGCAGGAGCATCCGGCGGGCCCCGACCCGGTCGGTCAGGGCGCCACCGGGGCCGGTGACCGCGAGCGCCACGACGGCGATGAACGCCATCAGGGCGCCGGCGAGGTCGAGCGAGATGCCCCGGACCTCGTTGAGGTAGATGACGGTGAACGGCAGCGTCAGGCCGCGCCCCAGCGTCTGGACGGCCACGGTCGACAGCAGCCAGCGACCTTCGACCGACAGGTCTCCCCAGAACTGGCGCACGCTCTGCCGCTGGCTCGAGGACTCACTCACGGCTCCATCCTCGCGCACGGCACCGACAGTCCCGAACCGGTTTTCCGGCCACGAGGGGCCCGGGTGACGCGCGCAGGGCCACCCGGCACGCGGCATACCCGGAAAGGATTTGGCACCACCCGATAGCCTTGCGATGCGCACAGAGCGCACCCAAACTTTCGACGTAGAGGTGGACCAGTGCCCACTGGCAAGGTCAAGTGGTACGACGCGGAGAAGGGCTTCGGCTTCATCTCCGGTGACGACGGCAGCGACGTGTTCCTCCACGCGAACGCGCTGCCCGAGGGCGCGAGCACGCTCAAGGGCGGTGCCCGCGTCGAGTTCAGCGTGGCCGAGGGCCGTCGTGGGACGCAGGCGCTCCAGGTGACCCTGCTCGAGCCGGCGCCGAGCGTGACGGCCGGCAAGCGCGAGCAGAACCGCAAGTCGCCCGAGGACCTCGCCCCGCTCGTCGAGGACGCCATCAAGCTGCTCGACAGCACCAGCAACTCCCTGCGTCGGGGCCGCCGCCTCGACAAGGAGCACGGCACCAAGGTCGCCGCGGTCCTGCGCTTTCTCGCCGACCAGCTGGAGCCGTGAGCATGGCCACCCCCAAGAAGGACCCGGTGCTCGAGGGCGCCGTCGACCTGGCCCGTGAGGCCGCCGAGTCCATCGCGGAGGCCGGCACCGTCGGCGAGCACCTCGGCATGGAGCTCGACGAGGAGCGCCTCGGGACCCACTACTTCGCGTGCACGGCCCGGGCGTACCCCGGCTGGCGCTGGGCGATCACCGTCGCCCGGGTGCCGCGCGGCAAGTCGGCCACGGTGTGCGAGACCAACCTCGTCCCCGGTGACGGCGCGCTGCTGTCGCCGGAGTGGCTGCCGTACGCCGACCGCATCGCCCCAGGAGACCTCGGTGCCGGCGACGTCCTGCCCTACAAGGAGGACGACCCGCTGCTCGAGCCCGGGTTCGAGGCCACGGGTGACGAGGAGGTCGACGAGCTCGCGACGTACGAGCTCGGGCTCGGCCGCAAGCGCGTGCTGTCCGCCGAGGGCCGCGAGGCAGCGGCCCAGCGCTGGTACGAGGGTGAGAACGGCCCGCACGCCGAGGTCGCCGAGAAGGCCTCCTCGCCCTGCTCGTCCTGCGGGTACTTCCTCCCGATGGCAGGTGCCCTCCGGTCTTTTTTCGGCGTGTGCGCCAACGCCTGGTCGCCTTCCGACGGTCGCGTCGTGAGTCTTGACCACGGCTGCGGCGCCCACTCCGAGGTCGACGCCGAACCCGCCGAGCACGTCCACACCGGGGAACCGATCGTCGACGAGCTGAGCTACGACCTCGTCTGAGGGACGTCCCCCCTCCGCCCTCTTCCGCAAAGCGGGTGTCGTTCGGCAACACGGGACTTATTTGTCCTGGCATTGCCGAACGACACCCGCTTCGTCGTGTCGGCGGTTTCCACAGGCGCGCACTCGTGGGACCGCCGTCCACGGCTGCCGCTGGCGTCCGTTGGCCACGGCCGGTGACGGCACCACCCTCTCGGCATGGACTCGCAGGCAACCGCGTTGGTGGAGGCGCAGGGTGGAGTCGTCGGTGCCGGCCAGCTCGCCCGGTTGGGCATCCCCGCGTATGACGTGCAGAGCTGGGTCGCGCGCGGCTACCTGCGCCGGGTACGCCGAGGAGCCTTCGTCGCCGGCCGCCGATGGGACGACGCGGACGGCGACGAGCAGTACCGCATGACGGTGATGGCGGTGATGCGTTCACGGCTGGACGGAACGGCCGGCGCGGTCGAGGCAGCCAGTCACCAGGCCGCACTCGCTCTCCACCGACTGCCCCTGTGGCACGTCGACCGCCGCCTCGTCGTGCTCAGCGGCGACGTGCAGCAGTCCACGACCGTGGCAGGGCTTCGGGTCATGCCGCTCCGGTCGATGGCTTCGGTGGTCGAGGTCGACGGGCTGCCCACCCTCGCGCTCGCAGACGCGGTCGTGACGACGGGCTCCGGGTCGGTCGAGGCGGGCGTGGTGGCCGCCGATGCAGCCCTGCACGGACAGGCAGCCACCACCGACGACCTGCACGCCGCCGCCGACCGGCTCCTGCCCGGGCTGCGTGGACGGGCCCGGGTTCGACGGGTGCTGGCGGCGATGGACCCGCTGGCAGAGTCGCCGGGCGAGAGCCGGACCCGACTGGTGCTGTCGGCCCTGGGGCTCCCCGTCGAGTCGCAGGTGGTCGTCCGGGACGAGCAGGGTGGGTTCGTCGGCCGGGTCGACTTCCTCGTCGCCGGGCGCGTGGTCGTCGAGTTCGATGGTGCGGTGAAGTACGGCGGCGCCGACGGTCGGGACGGCCTCGTCGCAGAGAAGAGGCGCGAGGACCGGCTGAGGTCCCTCGGTTACGAGGTGGTCCGTCTGACCTGGGCCGACCTCGCCCATCCTGCGCGGATGCTGGCCCAGATCAGGGCTGCCCTCCTGCGTCGCGCCGCCTGACCTGCTCGCCAGCACGCCGCGCACGGGTGACGTGCGCGCCATACCGTCGTCCCGGTAGCCGTGCCCCGGGCCTCACTGACCCGACAAACCGAGTGTCGTGTGGCAAAACCGGGACAAATAAGTCCCGTGTTGCAGAAGGACACCCGCTTCGCGGAGAGGAGGGGTTATTCGGCGCCGGCGGCGTTGCCGCGGCCGCGTCTCACGTAGGAGAAGCCGAGCAGGCCGAGCACGATCGCGGCCACGCAGGTCCAGGGCCACCAGTGGCGGTCGCCCTGGTGCAGGGCCGGGACGACGAGGGTGACGACCAGTGCCACGAGCCACGCGACGGTGCCCCACAGGGTGACGGTCGCGCTGCTCAGCGAGAGCGGCTGGAGCTCGTCCGACGCGGGGGAGTCGGGGTGCCGGTGCGACTCGCTCATGCGTGCAGCCTATCTTTCACACCGCCGCAACACGCAGGCCCTACTCTGCTGCCCATGGCGAAGTCCTCACCCACCTCCAAGCCTGCGACGGCCTCGGCCGCCAGTGCCCCCACCAGCGGACTCGACGGGTTCTTCCGGATCACCGAACGCGGCTCGACCATCCCGCGGGAGATCCGCGGTGGCCTGGTCACGTTCTTCACGATGGCGTACATCGTCGTGCTGAACCCCCTCATCATCGGCACCCAGCAGGACGGCACCGGCCAGTTCCTCGGCGGCGGTGACATCGTCAAGGCGCAGACCCTCGTGGCTGCCGGGACGGCGCTCGTCGCCGGCGTGATGACCCTGCTCATGGGGGTCGTCGCGAACTACCCCCTCGCGCTCGCGACCGGCCTGGGGCTGAACGCGTTCGTGACGTTCGGCATCGCCAAGCTCCCCGACATGACGTGGGCGGACGCGATGGGCCTGATCGTCATCGAGGGCGTGATCATCCTCGTCCTCGTGCTGACCGGGTTCCGGCAGGCGGTGTTCCGCGCCATCCCGGCCGAGCTGAAGACCGCGATCTCCGTGGGCATCGGCCTGTTCATCACGATCATCGGCCTGGTCGACGCGGGCTTCATCCGCCGCACCGGCACGGGCCCGGTCCCGGTCGAGCTCGGCATCGGCGGCACCCTCAACGGCTGGCCGTCGCTCGTCTTCGTCATCGGCGTCCTCGCGATCATCCTCATGATGGTCCGCAAGGTGAAGGGCGCGATCCTCTACGGCATCGTCGGCGGCACGGTGCTGGCGATCATCGTCGAGGCGATCGGCAACATCGGTGGACAGTTCGACGCGACCGGCAAGTTCGTCAACCCGGCCGGCTGGGGCCTGAACGTCCCGACCCTGCCCAAGACCATCGTCGAGGTGCCCGACTTCTCGCTGCTGGGCAACTTCAGCATCCTCGGCTCGTTCAGCAAGATCGGCGTGGTCGCCGCGGTGCTGCTCGTCTTCACCCTGCTGCTCGCCGACTTCTTCGACACCATGGGCACGATGGTCGCGGTCGGCGCCGAGGGCGGGCTGCTCGACAAGAACGGCAACCCGCCGAACTCCGACAAGATCCTCATGGTCGACTCGGTCGCCGCGATCGCGGGTGGTGTCGGCTCGGTCTCGTCCAACACGTCGTACATCGAGTCGGCCGCTGGTGTCGGCGAGGGCGCCCGCACGGGTCTGGCCTCGGTCGTCACGGGCGTGATGTTCCTCTTCGCGACGTTCCTCGCCCCGCTGGTCAAGGTCGTCCCGTACGAGGCCGCAACACCCGCGCTCGTCGTCGTCGGCTTCCTCATGATGCAGCAGGTCAAGGGCATCGACTGGGACGACCTCGAGATCGCGATCCCCGCGTTCCTCACGATCGTCCTGATGCCGTTCACCTACTCGATCACCGCGGGCATCGGTGCCGGCTTCGTCGTCTACACCCTCATCAAGGCGGCCCGCGGCAAGGCCGCCCAGATCCACCCGCTGCTGTGGACCGTGTCCGTCCTCTTCGTCATCTACTTCGCGATCACCCCGATCAAGGAGCTGCTCGGAGTCTGACCGGGCGCGGGTCCGGGCACCCGCACCACCACGTATGCCGCGTGGCCCCGCGAGGGGGCCGCGCGGCATACGTGCGTGTGGGGCGGTGCGACCGCCCACCGGGAGGCGAAGGCGTCGTGAAACCGCGGTGAAAGCGTCGTCGCGCATGCTGGTGCCATGAACTCCACCAACACACTCGCCGTCCGCGCGCAGGGCCTGGTCAAGACGTTCGGCGACCAGCGCGCCGTCGACGGCATCGACCTCGAGGTCCACCGTGGCGAGGTCTTCGGCGTCCTCGGGCCCAACGGTGCCGGCAAGACCACGATGCTCAAGATGCTCGCCACGCTGCTGCCGATCGACGGCGGCACCGCTGAGGTCTTCGGTCACGACGTGAGCCGGGAGGGCCACGTCGTGCGGCAGCTGCTGGGCGTGACGGGGCAGTACGCCTCGGTCGACGAGAACCTCACAGCCACCGAGAACCTCCTGCTGTTCGGTCGCCTCCAGGGACTGAGCCGTGGTGAGTCCCGGCGGCGGGCGGGGACCCTGCTCGAGCAGTTCGACCTCACCGAGGCCGCGGCCAAGCCGATCAGCGCCTTCTCCGGCGGGATGAGGCGCCGGCTCGACCTCGCCGCGAGCCTCATCACGCGGCCGCCGTTGATCTTCCTCGACGAACCCACCACCGGGCTCGACCCGCGCACCCGCGGCCAGATGTGGGACACCATCCGCGAGCTCGTGACCGAGGGGTGCACCGTGCTGCTCACGACCCAGTACCTCGACGAGGCCGACCAGCTCGCCGACCGCATCGCCGTCATCGACCGGGGCGTCAAGGTCGCGCAGGGCACGTCCGACGAGCTCAAGTCCTCGGTGGGCCGCAGCTCGCTCGTGCTGCACCTCGCCGACCCGGCCGACCTCCAGGCGGCCACCGAGACCGCGCGCCGCCTCGTCGGCGAGGAGCCGGTGCCCTCACCCGAGTCGCGGCGCCTCGCCGTCCCGCTCGAGCGCAGCGACCAGGCCGTCGACGTGCTCGTCGCCCTCCGCGAGCAGGGGGTCGGGATCGAGTCGCTCACCGTCCAGAAGCCCTCGCTCGACGAGGTGTTCATGGCCCTCACCGGCCACGGCACCGACCCGTCCGACCCGTCCGGCACGTCCGGCACGTCCGGCACGTCCGGCACGGCGTCCTCCACCACGTCCACCACCACGTCAGAGCTGGAGGCCGCATCATGACCACCACCACCAACCCCGGTGCGAACCCGACCACGACACCCACCGGCGCCGACCGGCCCGCGGTCCTGGACCGCCAGCTGTCGACCCACGTCTCCCTGCGCGACACCGTCGCCCAGACGATGACGCTGGCCTGGCGCTCGACCATGAAGATGCGGCGCAACTTCGAGCAGCTCTTCGACGTCACGATCCAGCCGCTGCTGTTCACGGCGATGTTCGCCTACATCTTCGGTGGCGCCATCAGCGGCAGCGTCAAGGGCTACCTGCCGCTCATCATCACCGGGCTCATCGGGCAGACCGTCCTGACGGCCTGCGTCGCCACCGGCGTCCAGCTCCGCGAGGACATGGACAAGGGCGTGTTCGACCGGTTCAAGGTGCTGCCGATCGCCCGGATCGCCCCCCTGGCAGGACCGATGGTCGCCGACCTCATCCGGTACGCCATCGCCTCGACGCTGACCTTCGCCACCGGCATCGCCCTGGGCTACCGACCCGGGGGTGGGGTGCTCGGGGTGCTCGGCGCGATCCTCCTGGCCATCGTCGCCGGCTGGTCGCTGGCGTGGATCTTCACGTGGTTCGGCACGATCGGGAAGACCGCGCAGGGTGTGCAGGGCGTCTCGCTGATGGTGATGTTCCCGTTGACGTTCCTGTCCAACGCGTTCGTCCCGACGGCCACCATGCCGTCGTGGCTGCGCGCGTTCGCCGACGTGAACCCGGTCAGCCTCGTGATCACCGCGATCCGCGACCTCGCCAACGACGGTGCCGTCACGGGCCACGTCGGCTGGGCCCTCCTCGGCTGCGCGGTCGTCATCGCGGTCTTCGCCCCGCTGTCGGTGCGGAGCTTCAACCGGAAGATGTGAACCGGCGCAGCAGCTCCGACGCGTCCGGCACGAGGTCCGGACCCGGCCGCGCGCCATACTCCTGCAGGAGCTGGCCGAGGAGTCCGGGCCGGACCTCGTCGGCGAGGGCGACCAGGGGTTCCCAGGCCAGTGAGGGCAGCGTCCGGTTGTAGTTCCAGCGGCGGGCGATCGCGAGCAGCCGCACGGCGTCGTCGGTCAGCGTGGGGTCGCCGAACCGAAGTCCCCAGGCCCCGATCGCGACGAGCATCACCCCGCTGAGGGGGAGGTCGTCCATGGGCGCGCTGGTGGTGGATCCGCCCGACGACCTGGCCGAGGCGCCGAGCAGCAGGTCGCGCAGCTCGTCGGCGCGCGGGTCGGGTCCGGGAGGGCCGTGGTGGACCCGGGCGGTGAGGCCGGCGCCGGCGGCGATGGAGACCCAGGGCGTCGGCCCGCCGGTCCACCCGGGGATGTCGACCATCACCTCGACCAGGGCGCGCTCGTAGTGCGCGAAGCCGTCCTGCGTCTCACCGCGGGCCAGGGCCAGCTCGGCCCGCGCGGCGTGCAGGACCATCCGTGAGCCCAGCTGGCCGCCGTCCGGCAGCTCGCCGATCTCGTCCATCAGCGCCGCGGCCCCGTCGACGTCACCGTCGAGCAGGCGCGAGACCACCGAGGTGAAGCGCATCGAGCTCGCGTCGTCGTTCGCGTGCAGGCGCAGCAGCACCGGCCACGCGAGCTCGGCGTGGTGGGCCGCGACGTGGTGGTCCCCGACGTACATCGCGAGCTGGGACAGCTCGGTGTGCAGCGACGCCTCGAGGTATGGCGTGAGGCCGTCCTGGGCGAGCGCCTGCCGGCTGTGGGCCACGGCTGCCGCCACGTCCCCGACGTTCTCGGCCGAGATGGCTGCCCAGAGGAGGAGCATCGCGACGCGGCCGGGGTCGGGCTCGTCGGCGGTGAGCTCGACGACCCGGGAGGCGACGTCGCCACCCTCGCCCTCGACGAACATCGCGTGGGCGGCCAGCGCCATGGGGTCCCGTGACGGCCCCCACCGCAGCATGGCCCGGCGCAGGTCCGAGGTGTCCCGCCCGCGGATCCAGCTGAGGTGGATGAGCAGGAGGCCCGCGGTCTCGAACGCCGCCGACCGCTCCGTGTCGTCGCGCGGGTCCCAGTCCGCGAGGACGTTCTGCGTCGCGTCGGCGAGGGCGAAGATGCGCGCGTGGTTGCCGGTCATGGTCCACAGGCTGCTCAACGTCGCCATGAGCCGGGCCACGGTGCCCGTGTCGCCGCCCAGCAGCGCCCGGCGGAGCACGTCGGTGAGGTTGTTCTCCTCGACCAGCAGGGCGTCGACGGTGGCGTACTGGTCGGGGGAGAAGAAGACCGAACCGACCGCCGCCACGAGGTCCAGCGCCCAGGTGGTCTGCGCCTCGAGGGCCACCTCGTGGTCCCCGTGCTCGAGCAGGCGCAGCCCGGCGAACTCGCGCACCGTCTCCAGCATCCGGAACCGCGTCGCCCCGCCGATCTCCTCGACCGTGACGATCGACTGGTCGGCCAGGGCCTCGACCAGGTCCATGCCGCCCGGACCGACCACGGCGGTCGCGGAACCGGCGTCGAACCCGTCGTGGAACACCGACATCCGGGCGGCCGCGACCCGTTCGTCCTCGGTCAGCAGGTCCCACGACCACTCGATGACGGCGGTGAGGGTGCGGTGCCGTTCGGGGGCTCCCCGGTCGCGGCTGCGCAGCAGGCCGAACCGGTCGTCCAGGGCGGCCCTGATCTGCTCGACCGACATGGTCCGCGCCCGCGCCGCGGCGAGCTCGACCGCGAGCGGCAGGCCGTCGAGGCGGGCCACGACCGCCTCGATCGTGCTGGGGTCGAGGGCGACTCCGGGACGGACCGCCTGCGCGCGACGGACGAACAGGTCGGCACAGTGGTCGGGCGCCAGCTGGGTCAGCGGCACGACGCGTTCGGCGGCGATCCGCAGGGGGGCCCGACTCGTCGTGAGGATGCTGAGGTCGCGGGTGGTGGCCAGGAGGAACGCGACCAGCCCCGCGATCGCCTCCAGCAGGTGCTCGCAGTTGTCGAGCACGAGCAGGGCCGGACCGCTGTCGAGCTCCTGGGCGATGCGCCCGCGCACGTCGGCCTGCTGGGCCGGTGTCAGGGAGTGCCGCGCGGTCACCGACCCCCGGATCCCGAGGGCCGCCCCGACCTCGGCGACGACGTCGTCCCCCGACCCGAGGCCGACGAGCTCGACGACGTGCACCCTCGGCTGGGTCGCCTCGCGGGCCAGCACGTGCGCGATCCGGGTCTTGCCGATCCCCCCGGGCCCCAGCACCGTCGTGAGCCGACCCGTCGCCAGCGCCGCCCGCAGCCGCCGCAGGTCCTCCTCGCGCCCCAGGAGCTCCTCGGCGTCGAACCGCACACCGGTGCGCCGAGGGTCGTCCGCGGCGAGCAGCTCACGGTGGGTGCGCCGCACCGCCGGGTCCGGGTCCACCCCGAGCCGGTCCGCAAGGTCGCGCCGGTAGACCTCGTAGCGTTCCAGCGCGGCGGGGACGCCGTGGACCGTGGCCTCGGCCCGCAGGAGCGCCACGAGGACCTCGGGGTCGTCGGGCGTGGTGGCCGCCAGTGCCTGCAACCGCGGCAGGGCCTCGGTATGCCGCGCGGTGCCGGCCAGGGAGAGGGCCAGGACGCGCTCGGCGGCGCGCACCCGGTGGCTGGCGTCCGCGCGGAGGTCGGCGAGCGGACCGCTGCCACGGTCGCCGACGGCCACCTCGGTGGCGGCGCGGGCGGCGGGTTCGGCCTGCTCGGCGGTTCCGGACCGCCACGCCTGCTCGGCACCGTCCACGAGCTCGTCGAGCAGCCAGGCGTCCACCGCGGCACGGGGCAGGCCCAGCCGGTAGCCGCCGTCGTGACGTTCGACCAGGGAACGGTCGACGGAGCGCAGCCGCGACACCAGGACCTGCAGCGCCTTGGTCGGCTTCTCGGGAGGGTCGCCGCGCCACACCTCCTCGACGATGCGGTCGTCGCCCAGGCCGGCGGGGTGCGCGGCGAGGAGGGCGAGGAGCGCTGCCGGCCGGTCACCGGGGATGACTCGGTCGTCCCAGGTGACACGGTCCAGGAGGCGCAGCCGGGCGGTCACCCCGCCAACCCTAGGACGCTGGCGGGCTGCGGCGGGCGGGCACGCGGCATACCGGGTCGGGCACGCGCGGCCTCCCTGCTCGACCACATGCCATCCGCGCCGGGGCACGCGCTGGGTCCCTGCTCGGGCACTCGGCCTCGCGGGCGGAGGGGCACGCTGGAAATACTTAGCACAGGTAATGAGTTATGCTAAGTACCTGAACCAAGGAGACCATCATGACCCCACCGCCTGCGCGCTCACCGCGCCGCACCGCTGAGGCCGGTCTCACCCCCGCAGCGGTCTCGCGGCTCGCCGGAGAGCTCCGACTCGCGTGCATGCGCATCTCGCGCCGCGTGAGGTTCGAGAGCACCGACGCCATCGCGCCGCACCAGTTCTCGGTCCTGAACCGCCTGGAGAAAGCTCCCTGCACGCCGGGTGAGCTGGCCGAGATCGAACGGGTGAGCGCCCCCAGCATGACCCGCACCGTCGGACGACTCGTCGAGCTCGGTCTCGTCGAGCGCACCGCCGACCCCTCCGACCGCCGACAGGTCATCCTGTCCCTCACGCCCGACGCCCTGACGCTGCTGCGCGACATCCGTCGCAAGCGCGACGCCTGGATGTCGGTGCGCGTGGGCCACCTCACGCCGGCCGAGCAGGACATCCTCGAGCAGGCCGCGGTCATCCTCACCAGGGTGGCCAACGAATGAGCCCGACCTTCTCCTCCCTGTCCGTGCGGAACTACCGCATCTACGCCACCGGCGCGTTCATCTCCAACATCGGCACGTGGATGGGCCGCGTCGCGCAGGACTGGCTGGTCCTGACCGAGCTGACGAACCACTCGTCCACCGCGCTCGGCATCGTCACGGGGCTGCAGTTCCTGCCGTTCCTCCTGCTCGCGCCGTGGGCCGGGATGATCGCCGACCGCTACCCCAAGCGCGTCATCCTCGCGATCACCCAGACGGCACTCGCACTGTCGTCCCTGGCCCTGGGCCTGCTCGTCGTCACGGGCACCGCGCAGCTGTGGATGGTCTACGCCATCGCGCTGTTCACCGGTGTCGCGACGGCCGTGGACAACCCGGCCCGCCAGACGTTCGTCTCCGAGATGGTGCCGCGGGAGCGGCTCGCCAACGCCGTGTCGCTCAACAGCGCCAGCTTCAACGCCGGCCGACTCGTGGGCCCCGGCGTCGCCGGCCTGACCATCGCCGCGTTCGGCACCGGGTGGACGCTGCTGCTCAACACGCTGACGTTCGTCGCCGTGCTCATCGCCCTGGGGTCGATGACCCGCTCCGAGCTGAAGCCCGCCCCGACGCTGTCACGCGGGAAGGGCGCCATCCGCGAGGGCGTCCGGTACGTCCGCGGTCGGCCCGACATCATGCTCGTGATGGCTCTGGTCTTCGTGCTGGGGACGTTCGGGATGAACTTCCAGATCACGACCGCGCTCATGGCGACCCGGGAGTTCGGCAAGGGCCCGCAGGAGTACGGCCTGCTCGGCTCCATCATGGCGATCGGGTCGCTGTCGGCAGCCTTGCTGTCGGCCCGACGCGCCCGCCCGCGGCTGCGGATCCTGCTCCTCGCGTTCGTCGGCTTCACCATCTCCAGCGGGCTCGCCGCGGTCGCGCCGACCTACACCTTGTTTGCCTTGGCGCTGGTCCCCGTCGGGCTGTCCGCCCTGACGGCGCTGACCACCGCCAACGCCATGGTGCAGCTCACCGTCGACTCCGCGATGCGTGGCCGCGTGATGGCGCTCTACATGGCCATCTTCATGGGTGGGACGCCGCTCGGCGCTCCGGTCATCGGCTGGATCGGTGACGTGTGGGGCCCGCGCTGGACCATCGGGATCGGCACCATCGCCGTCGGGCTCGTCACCGTGGTGGTGTCGGTCTGGCTCGCGAAGCACGAGAATGTCCAGGTGACCTACGAGACCAAGCGCCGCCCGCGGCTGCGGATCCGGACCGTTCCGGCGCCGACGCCGGTCTCGGAGCCGGTTCCCGAGGCTGTGCGATGACACCGGTCTTCCGCCGGCGCGTGACCATCGCCGTCCTGGCCATCGTCGTCGCCGTGGCGGTCCTCGCCAGCCTCGTGCGCTGACGGGTTACCGCAGCGCCCGGTCGTCCATCTGACCGAGGCGCGCTTCCGTGGCCCGCGGGACGCTGGAGCCATGGCAGGCGACCTGCCCCCGCCGGGCGCGTTGACCATCCGCCCGCTCGGCCCGGGGACCTGGGAGGTGTCGGGCTGCGGCGTCACCCGCCGTTGCGCGACCCTCGAGGGCGCGCGCCGCTGGGCGTCGTTGCACCTGTCGGACTGCGGGGGCGGCCGGGTCACCCTGCTGGACGAGCAGGGGATGGTCGTCGAGGAGAGCCCCGTGGGTTCCGGGAGCCTCGCCGCCCTCAGCCGCCGCGACGGGTGAGGGCGGGCCGCTGGGTGCGGCGAGGGCTCCTCCGCCCTACTTGAGTCGGCAGAGGATGACGACGCCGAGGAGGTTCACCTCGGGGTCGTAGCCGGCGGGGCACTTGCCGTCCTTGGGGAGGAGGGTCAGCGGCGGCTTGGTCGTGCTGGGCGTCGGGGCCGGCTTCGAGGTGCTGCTGGACGAGGAGGGCTTCGGGGTCGACGAGGTCGAGCTCGGCGTCTGGCCGGTCACCCCACCCACGACCCCTCCGACGACACCACCGACGGTGCCGGCGAGGCCACCGCCGGCCGTGGTCGAGGGAGCCGGGGTCGAGCCACCCGCACCCGAACCGCCGGTCCCCGAGCCACCCGCGCCGGAGCCGCCCGATCCTGCGCCCGCGGCGGACGTGCTGCTGGGCGAGGGGACGGACCCGTTGGCGCCCGGCTTCGACGTGGACGACGCGGACGGCTTGCTGCCTGCGGCGACGCCGGCCGCGGGTCCGGGCTGGACGACCTCGTTGCCCGTGGGCAGGAAGGGCTGGCCGGTGCGCTGGGCGTCGGAGAGCGTGCCGTCGGGGACGACGGCGAAACCACCGCGGTAGGCGCGGGCGATCGCGAGGACCTCGTCGGCATACGCGTCGCTCTGGTTGTAGCGCAGGACGGCGGTGCGGGCCCCGCTCTCGGTGCCGAGGTTGCCCGGACCGGAGCAGAGGTAGACCGCGGCGCCGGTCACGGCGTCCATGAGGTTCTGCGGGTCCTTGCGGCCGTCGCCGTTCGCGTCGACGCCCACCGAGCGCCAGGTGCCCGGGATGAACTGCATCGGCCCGACCGCGCGGTCGAAGCTCGTGTCGCGGTCGAAGGCGCCCCCGTCGGTGTCGCGGATGACCGCGGTGTTGTTCGTGCCGTTGAGGGGGATGCCGTAGATGCCGGGGCGGACCGTGCCGCTGGCGTCGACGCCGTTGCCGCCGTACCGGCCGTGGTTGGACTCCACCTTGCCGATCCCGGCCAGCAGGGCCCAGTCGATGTTGCACTCGGCGTCGGCCGCGTCGACGAGCTGCGCCCCGCGACGGTATGCCGCGAGCGCGGCGGCGGGGATGCCGTTGGCGCTCCCCGACAGCTGCAGGCCCGCGGCGTCGGCGACCTGGGTCGCGGTGGCCTCCGGCGGGGCCGGGAGCTCGGGCAGGGAGGGGGACTCGGGCCGCTGGACGGCGTCCTTCGGCACGGTGACCAGGGGGCTCGAGTCGGCGACCACGTCCGTGCTGGGGTTGCCGTCGGTGGCCACGAGGACCAGCCCGCTGCCGATCAGGGCCACCGCGGGCAGGGCGGCAGCGATGGTGCGCCAGTTCACGCGGGTCACGCGGGTCATCGTCGACTCCTCGGTCCAGTTCTCCCCACCCCCGGGGCTTACACCGGGAACAACGAGGATTCGGAGCCGAGGTTACGCGCGGGTTGCCGCGGACGCGCGCCGATCAGCCGACAATGTGCTCAATACAGGCAATCAGGGCAGAGACGTCCTCGGGCTCGGTGGCCGGGAAGGTCGCCACACGCAGCTGGTTTCGGCCGAGCTTGCGGTACGGCTCCACGTCGACGACGCCGTGCGCGCGCAGGGTCTTGGCGATCGCCGCGGCGTCCACCGCGTCGTCGAAGTCGATCGTGGAGACGACCTGCGAGCGGGCGGCCGGGTCGGAGACGTACGGGGTGGTGTAGCTCGTGCGCTCGGCCCAGTCGTAGAGGCGGCCGCTGGAGTCCGCGGTGCGCTCGACGGCCCAGTCGAGGCCACCGTGGCCGTTGATCCAGTCGATCTGCGACCGCAGCAGGGCGAGCGTGGACAGCGCAGGGGTGTTGTAGGTCTGGTTGAGCCGGCTGTTGGACACGGCTGTCGGCAGGCTGAAGAAGTCGGGGACCCACCGGCCGCTCGCGGCGATCTCGTCCACCCGGGCCAGGGCCGCGGGGGAGAACGCCGCCAGCCACAGGCCACCGTCGGCGGCGAAGCACTTCTGCGGGCCGAAGTAGTAGACGTCGGTCTCGGAGACGTCGACCGGCAGTCCACCGGCACCCGACGTCGCGTCGACGAGCACCAGGGCGCCCTCGTCGGCACCCTCGACGCGCTTCACGGGGGCCATGACACCGGTGGACGTCTCGTTGTGGGGCCAGGCGTAGACGTCGACGCCCGCCTCCGCACGTGCGGTGGCCAGGCTGCCCGGGTCGGCCTTGATGATCGTGGAGTCGCCGAGGAACGGTGCGTTCTGGGTGACCGAGGCGAACTTGGACGAGAACTCGCCGAACGCCAGGTGCTGCGCGCGCTCGCGGACCAGCCCGAAGGCCGCGATGTCCCAGAACGCGGTCGAGCCGCCGTTGCCCAGGATGATCTCGTACCCCTCCGGCAGGCTGAACAGGTCGGACAGGCCCTCGCGGACCGCCCCGACGAGGTTCCGGACCGGTGCCTGGCGGTGCGACGTGCCGAGCAGGGTGGACCCCAGGCTCGCGAGGTAGTCGACCTGCTCGGAGCGCACCTTCGAGGGACCGGAACCGAACCGGCCGTCCTTCGGCAGGAGGTCGGCGGGGATCGTCTGGGCGGCGTTGTCAGTCACGCGCCCAGTGTCGCACCCCGTCCCGAGGCGTGGGACGTCAGGTCCACCGTCCGGACTCCGCCCCGCGCCATACCGTCCTCTCCGCCCACTCCGCGGCGTTGTGGTGCAGCAACCTCTGCTAGCAGCGGTTGCTGCACCACGGACAGGGAGCAACCTGTGTCGGGTGCTGCAACCTGTGCTGAGTGCGCTCTGATCGACGTCAGAAACGGACGCGCCGCCGAGCGCGCAGGATGGCCGCGTCGACGCGTGAGCGAACCAGGCGGAGGTCATCAGCCTCCGCCCACACGAATCGGGTGACCTCGCGACCGGCATCGCGCAGGCGGTCCTCGCGCCACTTCTCCGTCGCCAGGGCAGCTCTCAGCTGATCGGCCGTGGGGTTCACCAGGTCGCCCGAGTACTTGGCCATCCCGTCGAACTCGATCACCACCGGCTCGTCATCGAGCTCGAAGTCGGCCCGCCACCGTCGCCCTTCCGCCTGCACCCAGACCTGCGGGGTGAAGCGGTAGCCCAGGACGCGCAGGGTGTGCGCCAGGCGGGTCTCTCCCACGGACTCATGGCGACCGTCGGCGTGCTTCAGGAGCTGGCGGACGGCTGTGATGCCGGGGTGTCGGCCATGGGCGCGGACGGCTGCGTCGAGCTCTTCGGGCGTCGCGAGACCGCGACGGAGGGCGGCGTCGGCAGCGACGAGCGTCTCCAACGGGAACGGACAATGACCTGGCCGCGACGGAACGAGGCCGACCTGCACCACGGCTTGAGCCACGGGAACGGTGAGGTAGCCACGCGGACACAGGACGGGGTCGCCACCGAAGGCGGGATGGAGAAGGGCCGATGGCCGATGCCTGGAGTGGTCATCGCGCACGCGGCACAGGTGAGCCGTGCTGAGGTCGGACTTCCAGAGGGGTACGTCGTGCAGCACCAGCGCGGACTGGTGGCTCGCAACCGCCCGTCCGTCGAACGAGCGGATCAGGGCGAGCGTGAGGAGGCTGTGTCGCCGGCGCTCGGTGTCGAAGTGGTCGACCCCCTCCCACGGGGGACGGTCAGCGTTCGGCGGATGCACGGCATACCAGCCGCGGATGAGGCGCGTGACGGAGCCGAGTCGTCTCAGTCGGCGGAGGTCCGATGGACCGATGCCGATCTGTGCGGCCTCGGCAGCCGAGACGATGCCGTCCTTGGCCAGGTCGTGGAGTTCCATCGCGAAAGGGTGTCGCAGATGACCCGTTCCTCGCGGAGGGCCTGTGGACAACGCGGTACCTCGGCCAGTCCGGGCCCCACCCAGCACAGGTTGCTGCCCAAGGGGCAGGGAGCACCCTGTGCTGACTGCAGCAACCTCTGCTAGCAGAGGTTGCTGCAGTCAGCTGCAGTCAGCGGCAGTCAAGGGCAGAGTGCCCCTGGCGGGTATGGCGCGGGGGTCAGGCGCGGTGGCCGGTGACGGCGTCGAGGCCGCGGGGGCCCTCGCCGACGTACCGGGACGACGGGCGGATCAGGCGCCCGGTCTTCTTCTGCTCGAGGACGTGGGCGGACCAGCCGGCGGTGCGCGCCGAGACGAACAGCGGCGTCATCATGTGGCCGGGGACGTCGGCGAAGTCGAGCAGCACGGCCGCCCAGTAGTCGACGTTGGTCTCCAGGACGCGGTCGGGCTGGCGCTCGCGCAGCTCGGTGAGCGCGGCCTGCTCGAGCTCGAGGGCCACCTGGTAGCGCGGAGCCCCGAGCCGCTTGCAGGTGTCGCGCAGGACGGCGGCGCGCGGGTCGTAGGCCCGGTAGACCCGGTGCCCGAAGCCCATCAGGCGCTCGCCGCGGTCGAGGACGTCCTTGACGTAGGCCCGGGCATCGCCGGTCCGCTCGACGCCCTCGATCATGTGCTGGGCGCGGGACGGCGCACCACCGTGCAGCGGCCCGGACAGTGCTCCGATGGCGCCCGAGAGGCAGGCGGCGACGTCGGCGCCGGTGGAGGCGATGACCCGGGCGGTGAAGGTCGAGGCGTTCATGCCGTGCTCGGCCGCCGACGTGAAGTAGGCGTCGATCGCCTCGACGTGCGCCGGGTCGGGCTCGCCGCGCCAGCGGATCATGAACCGCTCCACGATCGTCCTGCCCTCGTCGACCCGCGCCTGCGGCACCATCGGGGTGTTCTGCCCGTGGGCGGACTGCGCGATGAACGACAGGATCATCACCGAGGCACGGGCCAGGTCGTCCCGGGCCTGCTCGGGGGAGATGTCCAGCAGGGGCTTGAACCCCCACAGCGGTGCGAGCTGGGCGATCGCCGACTGCGCGTCGACGCGGATGTCGCCCGTGTGCACCGGGAGCGGGAACGGCTCGGCCGGCGGCAGCCCGCGCTCGAACGAGTTGTCGACGAGCAGGCCCCAGACCTGTCCGAAGCTGACCTTCCCGACCAGGTCCTTGAGGTCGACCCCGCGGTAGCGGAGCGAGCCGCCCTCCTTGTCGGGTTCGGCGATCTCGGACTCGAAGGCGATGACACCCTCGAGCCCGGGCTTGAAGTCACTGTCGGACATCGGGTCCCCGATCTTGTTCGTCAACACTGGCGATGGTCAGGCTCGGGACATTCTGCACCGTCGGCGCCGTCCGCCACCATGGAGCCATGCTCATCGCGGACGAGGACTACGACGGCGAGACGTTCACGGGCGACCTCGGGGGCGGTTCGGGAGCCTCCGCGGAGAACGCGCGGTTCCTCGAGTGCACGTTCGACGAGGCGGACCTGTCGTCGCTGCGGGCGTCGCGTGCGCGGTTCAGCGAGTGCGGGCTCACCGGGGTGCGTGGGGCGGGGGTGGACCTCTCGGAGACGACGTGGCAGGACTGCACCGTCCGCGGTGCCCGGCTCGGCGCCGTCCAGCTGTATGGCGCGCAGCTGCGCCGCGTCCGCTTCGAGGGTTGCAAGATCGAGTTCCTCAACCTGCGCGGGGCCAAGCTCGTCGACGTGCAGTTCGTCGACTGCCAGCTCGTCGAGCCGGATCTCGCCGAGGCCGAGCTGACCCGGGTCCAGGTGGACGGTGGCCGGGTCATCGCCCCGGACTTCTCCCGCGCCCGGCTCAAGGACGTCGACCTGAGCTCGTCGGTGGTCAGCGCGCCACGCGGGATCACCGGGATGGCGGGCGCGACGATCTCGCGCCTGCAGCTCATCGACCTTGCCGAGGCGTTCGCCGTGGAGCTGAACCTCAAGGTCACCGACTGAGGGTCAGCCCTTCGCGCGGCGCTTGTCCCGGACCGACAGGCTCTGCTTGCCCTCGTCGCGGATCTCGAACAGCTCGATCGCCTTGAGGAGCTTGATCAACGAGCCGTAGCCGTAGTTGCGCGAGTCGAACGACGACTGGTTCGAGATGTACTGCCCGATCGTGCTGACCCTGGCCCAGCCGTCCTCGTCGGCAGCGCCCTCGGCGGCGTTGCGCAGCATCCGGACCAGGCGCGCGTCGCCCTTGAGGTCGGCGGGGCTGCGCCGCGACGAGGACGGAGCGTCCGTGGTCTTGCTGGCGGCCGCAGCCGCGGCGGTCGCCGCCTTCTTGCGTGCCGTCGTCCGCTTGGTGGTCGGGGCCGCGGCGGCAGCCGGCTCGGCAACGGGCTCGGCAACGGGCTCGGCCGCCGCGGAAACTGGCTCGACCACCTCCTCCTCGGGCTCGGAGAGCTGGTCGAGCCGCAGGAACTTCGTGCAGGCGGTCTGGAACGGCTCGGGCGTCTTCGCCTCGCCGAACCCGTACACCTGGGCCCCCTTGGCGCGCAGGTGCATCACGAGCGGGGTGAAGTCGGCGTCCGAGGACACGATCCCGAACGCGTCGGGGTGGTCGTTGTAGAGCAGCGCCATCGCGTCGACGACCATCGCCATGTCGCTGGCGTTCTTGCCGCGGGAGTAGTCGAACTGCTGGATCGGCTGGATGGCGTTGGCATGCAGCACCTCGGTCCACGGCCGCAGACCGGGCTTGGTCCAGTTGCCGTACGCCCGGCGGATGCTCGTCTCCCCGAGCTTGGACAGCTCGCTGAGGATGAGGTCGAGCTTCTTGGCGGAGGAGTTGTCCGCATCGATGAGCAGGGCGATGCGTGCGCGGGGGTCCATGCCGCGACGCTACGCCCGAACCGCGGCACGGGGCGCGGGCCACGCGGCATACAGTCCTCTGGTGCCGTTGCTCCTCGACCTCGCCCCGCTCCGGGAGAACGCGCCGTACCGCCGCCTGTATGCCGGGTTCACCCTCTCGAACGTCGGCTCCCAGCTCGCGGTGGTCGCCATCGGCCTGCAGGTCTACTCGCTCACGCACAGCACCGCGGCGGTCGGCATCGTGGGCCTCTGCGCGTTGGTGCCGTTGGTGTTCATGGGCCTGTACGGCGGCACGCTGGTCGACCACTACGACCGCCGGGTCGTCGGGCTGGTCGCGCAGGGGGTGGCCTTCGTGACGAGCCTGCTCTGCGCCCTGCAGGCCTGGATCGGCAACACGCAGGTGTGGGTCCTCTACCTCCTGGTCGCGGTGTGGAACGGCGCGTTCGCCGTCTCCTCACCCGCCCGCAGCTCGATCTACCCACGCATCCTGCGGCGCGACCAGCTCCCCGCGGCCAACGCGTTGTCCGTCTTCGCGATGAACGCCTCGATGACCGTCGGCCCGCTGCTCGCCGGTGTGCTCGTCGATGCCGGCGGGTTCAAGGCGGCCTACACGACCGATGCCGTCATCACGACCGCGGCCCTGTGGGGTCTTGCCAAGCTCCCGCCGCTCCCGCCCGAGCCGACGGAGGAGGGCGCGACACCGAGCAAGCCCGGACTGCGTTCTGTCCTCGACGGATTCGCGTTCCTCGCCACCCGCCCGAACGTCCGCATGACGTTCGTCGCCGACATCGCCGCGATGCTGCTGGCCCAGCCCCGGGTGCTGTTCCCCGCCGCCGGCGCGGTGATCTTCGGCGGCGGCGCCAGGACCGTCGGCGCCCTCAGCGCGGCGGCGGCGGTCGGCGGGATCGTCGCGATGTTCTTCTCGGGACGGCTCGGGCACGTGCGACGGCAGGGGCTGGCGATCATGGTGTCGATCGTCGGCTGGGGGTTCGCGATCGCCGGCTTCGGTGCGGCCATGCTGGCCGCCGGGGGAGTGCTCAGCCGCGGCCACGCGCTGTGGTTCGGCCTGCTCGCGATGGCGGTCGCCGGGGCGGCGGACTCGGTGAGCTCGGTGTTCCGCACGACGATCCTCCAGGCCGCGACGCCGGACCACCTGCGCGGGCGGCTGCAGGGCGTGTTCATCGTGGTGGTGGCCGGTGGACCGCGCCTCGGGGAGATGGCGGGAGGCTTCCTGTCGACCGGCGTGGGTGAGGCGTGGACGGCCGTGATCGGCGGTATGGCGTGCGTGCTCGCCATCGTCGTCCTGGCCCGCGTGCAGTCGGGCTTCCTGCGCTACGACGCCCGCCACCCCACGCCCTAGCCGGCGGCCGGGCGCCCGACCCCCGGTTCACTGCCCTCAGGCACCCGGTGCGCGGCCCTCAGGCACCCGGTGCCGGGGCCGCCGACCGCCGGTCCCCGGGCCTCCGGTGCCCGGGCTTTCGCTTCCCGGGCCGTCAGGCGACGACGTCGCGCTGGGCGAGGGCCCGTCGCCGGACGTCGTCCGGGTCCTGCATGGCCCAGCGGACCGTCGCCGTCGCGAAGCCGCCGATCGGCCGGCCGAGGTAGCGCTCGGTGACGGGCAGCCAGGGCAGCCGCAGCGGCATACGGGCCCAGCGGGGGAGCATCGCGACCGCACCGGCGGCCAACGCGCTGTAGCCGGCCCGCGCAGCGAACGGTAGAGGGGGGTGGACGAGCAGGAACCGGGCCGCCTCGCGCGCCGCCTCGGTGGACTCGAGCTCTGGGCGGTAGTCCTCGATGGTCTGGCGCAGGGCGGCGACGGTGCGCGGCGGGTCGATCACGCCGAGGGCCTCGGCGACCACGCAGCTCTGCTCGACGTAGCGGTCGGCCTCGGCGTCGGTGAGGGGCGTCACGGCGTACCGCTGGTAGGCCGTGAGGAAGCTGTCGGCCTCGGTGACGTGCACCCACTTCAGCAGGTGCGGGTCGCTGGCGGAGTAGGGGCGGCCGTCGGGCGCCTTGCCGCGGACCCGCTCGTGGATGCCGCGGATGCGCGCGATCAGCGCCTCCGCGTCCTCGATGGTGCCGAACGTCGTCGTCGCGAGGAACTCGCTCGTGCGCTGGAGGCGTCCCCACGGGTCACCCTTGTAGCCCGAGTGACCGGCGACGCCGGCCATCGCCAGGGGGTGCAGGGACTGCAGGAGCAGCGCCCGGATCCCGGCGGGGAACATCGACGCGTCGGCGTGCACGCGCCAGATCGGGTCCTGCGGGGTGAACCACCGCGGACCCTCCGCACCCCAGATGCGCTCGGCCTTCACCTGGGCGTCGTTGCCGGCGACCTTGGAGCGCAGGGCGTGCGCGAGCTGGCGACGGGCGCCCGCACTGAGCGCGCCGGCACCGTTCGAGATCGGGTCGAGCAGGGCCACCTCAGTGACCGCTGCGACGGCGGGGGAGCTGCTTGAGGCGCTCGGCGGGGGTGGGCAGGTCGGCGGGACGGACCCGCGTCGACAGGTCGCTGTTGGCGATCAGCTCCCCGATGGGCGTCGTGGTGGTCGGGTGCGCGGCGATGGGGTCCTCGCCGGAGAAGACGACCCAGACCGCCTCGCCGTGGTCGGCCCGCGGGTCGAACGTCTTGAGGACGGACCCGTCGCGGACGGTCCCGGCGTGCTCGATGGCCCGGCGCCTGGCCTTTTGCCGGTCGAGGGCCTTCTGCGCTGCAGCCATGGCCGGCTCCTTGGCCTGCTGGGCGAGCACGATCGCGTGCGGGCCGTACTTCACGCCCCACCGGATGATGCTGCCGACGGCCTTGCCCTTGCCTGGCATCGTGCCTCCCTGTCGCTGGCTCGTTCTCCCCACCCTAATCTCGGACCATGACAGTTGCGCGGCGCGTGGACTACACCGGCGAAGGGCTCTCCGAGGACGAGGTGGCTGACACGCCCTGGCAGCAGGCCCGGCTCTGGGTCGACGAGGCGATCGCCCGGTCCGAGGCGCAGGACGACGTGCCGGAACCGACGGCCATCTCCATCGCGACGGTCGACGCCGACGGACGGCCGAACGTCCGGACCGTGCTCATGCGCTTCTTCGACGACCGCGGCCCAGGTTTCGTCACCGCGACCGTGTCGGCGAAGGGTCGGGAGATCGCCGCCACCGGCGGCATCGCGGCGGCGCTCACGTGGCCGTCGATGTTCCGCGCCATCCGCTTCCGTGGCCGGGCCGTCGAGCTCGACCGCGAGGAGATCGAGGGCTACTTCTTCTCCCGCCCCTGGGCCTCGCGCATCTCGGCGTGGGCGTCGCAGCAGTCCCAGCCCGTCGGCAGCCGGGCGGACCTCGAGGCCGCCTACGACCGGTATGCCGCGCAGTTCCCCGACCGGGGCAAGGCCGACGACGTGCCCGTCCCCGACTTCTGGGGCGGGTGGCGGGTGCACTGCGACGAGGTGGAGTTCTGGGGCGGGCGACGCAACCGGCTGCACGACCGGCTGGTGTTCACCCGTACCGGCGAGGGCACCCTCGACGACCCGGCGAGCTGGAGCCTGTCCCGCCGTCAGCCCTAGGGCTGCAACGACGCCCGCTTCTCGCGCGCGTTCTCGTCCTGGCCGTCGACGTCCCGCTCCACCTCGTCCTCGCCGTTGCCGGAGTTCGCTCCCTCGCTGGGCTCACGCTCCTTGCGGCGCAGGAGGAACGACGCCAGCGCCAGCACGATGACGGTCCCGGTCAGCAGCCCCATGAGCCGCAGCGTGTCGGCGAACTCGGGCTTGCCCAGCAGGTCGGGTGCCTTCACCGACAGCACGACGATCTCCTTGATCGAGGCGATGATGCCGACGAGCAGGAACGGCTCGGCCACGAGCTCGCGGCGAGCCAGCGTCGTGCGGACGGCGAACAGCAGCTCGACGACGATGAAGACGAGCAGCAGGAGGTCGAGGATCTCGGCCGACGTCTCGATGACACCGCCGCTGCCGAGGTCACCGAACGCCAGGGCGGTCTTGCCGATCACCACTCCCGCGAGGCCGAAGAGGATGACGGCCACCGCCAGGTAGACGACGTTCTCGACCTGCTCGATCAGCCGCTCGATCCACTCGCCCATGACGGACATGGTGGCCGACGGCGCGCTGGTCGGCACCCTGAGCGCGCGTCGGGTCCCCGCCAGCCGTGTCCGCATGGCGGGATGGGCGTTGATGAATCGTGAGACGTCGGCACACTTGTGAAACGAATCACACACGCGCACGCCAAGGGTGTCGTCCGCGCGGTCCTCCTTCTTCGACCGCCGATTTCCAGGAGCCCCATGGCCACCGCCATCCACCCCGTCGTCGCCGAGGTCACCGCCCGGGTGACCGAACGAAGCCGCGCCAGCCGCACGGCCTACCTGCAGCGCCTGTCCCGCGCTGCCTCCGAGCTGAGCCTGCGCCCGGCCCGCACCGACCTCGGGTGCTCCAACCTTGCCCACGCCGTCGCGGCGTGCGGGGGGAGCGACCGCACCACCATGGCTGCCGACACCGGGGTCAGCCTCGGGATCGTCACGTCCTACAACGACATGCTCTCTGCGCACGCGCCCTTCGAGCACTACCCGCAGGCCATGAAGCAGACCGCCCGCGAGGTCGGTGCCGTCGCGCGCGTCGCCGGTGGGGTCCCCGCGATGTGTGACGGCATCACCCAGGGCCGGGCCGGCATGGAGCTCAGCCTGTTCAGCCGCGACGTGATCGCGATGTCGACGGCGATCGCGCTCTCCCACGACGTCTTCGACGGCGTCCTCATGCTCGGGGTCTGCGACAAGATCGTCCCCGGCCTCGTCGCCGGTGCGCTGTCGTTCGGCCACCTGCCGACCGCGCTCGTGCCCGCCGGGCCCATGGCGAGCGGGCGCTCCAACGCCGACAAGGCCGAGACGCGCAAGGCGTATGCCGCCGGCGAGGCGGGGCGCGAGGAGCTCCTCGCCAGCGAGGTCGCGTCCTACCACTCGCCCGGCACGTGCACCTTCTACGGCACCGCCAACTCCAACCAGATGCTCATGGACGTCATGGGCCTGCACCTGCCCGGTGCAGCCTTCATCCACCCCGACGACCCGGTGCGTGACGCCCTCACCGCGGCGACCACGCGTCGCGTCGCGGAGATCGCGGGCTCCGAGCAGCCGTACGGCATCGGCCAGGTCGTCGACGAGAAGTCCGTCGTCAACGGTGTCGTCGCCCTGCTCGCCACGGGCGGCTCGACGAACCACACGATGCACCTGATCTCGATGGCCGCCGCTGCCGGGGTCGACCTGACGTGGGAGGACTTCGACGACCTGTCTGCGGCCGTCCCCTCCGTCGCGCGGATCTACCCCAACGGCCCCGCGGACGTGAACCACTTCCACGCCGCCGGAGGCACGCCCTACCTCGTCCGCACCCTGCTCGACTCGGGGCTGCTGCACGAGGACGTCCTCACGCTCGCCGGGCCCGGCCTGCGCCACTACACGCGCAAGCCGCAGCTCGTCGACGGCGTCCTGGAGTTCGTCGACGCCCCGGCGGAGTCGCTCGACCCCGCGGTCCTGCGCCCGGCGACCGACCCGTTCGCCGCCGATGGCGGGCTGCGTGTCCTGCGCGGCAGCCTGGGCCACGCCGTCATCAAGGTCTCGGCCGTCGCCGACGAGCACAAGGTCGTCGAGGCCCCGGCCCGGGTGTTCACCGACCAGGTCGGGTTCCTCCAGGCGTTCTCGCGCCGTGAGCTGGACCGTGACGTCATCGTCGTCATCCGCGAGCAGGGTCCCAGCGCCAACGGCATGCCCGAGCTGCACGCGCTGACCCCGTCCCTCGGTGTCCTCCAGAAGCGTGGCCACGCCGTCGCGCTCGTCACCGACGGTCGGATGAGCGGAGCGTCCGGCGCGATCCCGGCCGCGATCCATGTGACGCCGGAATCTGTCCACGCCGGCCCCATCTCGAGGATCCAGGACGGTGACGTGATCCGTGTCGACGCCCGCACCGGTCGACTCGACGTCCTCGTCGACGAGGACGAGTTCGCCGCGCGGCTGCCCGCCCAGCGGGTGAGCGAGGAGGGGGTCGGTACGGGTCGTGAGCTGTTCGCGCCGATGCGTGCGGCAGTGGGCCGCGCCGACGAGGGCGCCCACGTCTTCGCCAGCCTGGGGCGCGCCTTCGACCACTCCGTCATCCCCGCCGAGGAGATCTCATGACCGTCCCCACGACCGTTCCCGCCAAGCCCGTCATCTCCCGCGAGGCGGACATCCTCGACCTCGCGCCGGTGATCCCCGTGGTCGTCGTCGACTCCGTCGAGCAGGCGGTCCCCCTCGCGCGGGCGCTGCTCCGCGGCGGCATACCGGTCATCGAGCTGACCCTGCGCAGTGCGGCCGGTCTCGGCGCCATCGAGGCCGTGGCCTCGGAGGTCGAGGGAATGGTCGTCGGCGCGGGCACCGTGGTCACGCCCGAGCAGGTGCGGCAGGTGCAGGACGCCGGCGCACAGTTCATCGTCACGCCGGGTTCGCCCCCACGGCTGCTGGAGGCGGCTCTTGCTTCAGGACTACCCCTGCTCGCGGGTGCGGGGACGCTGACCGAGATGCTGACGCTGGCCGAGGCCGGGCTCGAGGCGATGAAGTTCTTCCCCGCCGAGGCCAGCGGTGGACGCCCGTACCTCTCCGCCGTGGCCGGGCCGTGCCCGCAGCTGCGCTTCTGCCCGACCGGCGGCATCACGCGGGAGACCGCGGCGGACTGGCTCGCGCTCCCGAACGTCGGCTGCGTGGGTGGCTCGTGGCTCACCCCGAAGGACGCCGTCGCGCGCGGCGACTGGGACGTGGTCGAGCGGCTGGCGGCCGAGGCTGCCACACTGCGTCCCTAGGGGATCGCGCCTGTCACCAGGCGATTCGGCATCGTGTGGTGCCCCGCGAACAGGTGGGCGGTGGCCTCGTCGGGGGACTTGAGGCCGCCGTCCACCGCTGTGCCAGAGACCATCCGGGGGTCTGGGCGTCCGCACGTCCGGGCATGGAACAGCCCGCGGGCCTCGCCTCGCCGAATTCGAGCGGCTCGACATGTGCAGGGGACGACCTGCACGGCCCGCGGGCTGCGGTGAACTGCTTGGGATTGCGCAGGATGCGCCGTCGAAGCAGTCGACGTTGCGCACCTAGCGCGCAGTCACCTCACGCGTCCAATATGAAATCAATTCCTGGACCACCTCCCTTCCGTGTACCTCGACGCTAGGTCCACCCAGCGCGTCCCGCAACGGGTTAAGGAAGGGTGTCCGGATCGTGGCCGCCGCCGGGTCGCGACGACGGCCACGATGCAGGGGTGCACGGTCCAGGCCTCAGACGGAGGTGACGACCTCGTCGTAGCCGAGCCGCGGGAGGCGGTCGAACCAGGCGTCGGGGCCGGGGCGGCCGATGTTGACGACCATGAGGGCGCGGTGCTTCCCGTCGGGGAAGAACTCGCGGGAGACGGCGGCGGCGTCGAAGCCGGTCATCGGGCCGGCGGCCAGGCCGGCCGCGCGGACACCGAGGATGAAGTAGGCCGCCTGCAGCGTGGCGTTGAGGTCCGCGGTGGTGCGACGGTTCTCGTCGTCGGCCGCCAGCATGTCGCGGGCACCCGGGAAGATCGGGAACACCGTGGGGAGCTCGTCGTGGAAGTCGTCGTCGGCCGCCAGGATCGCCACGAGGGGGGCGGTGGACGTCTTCGGCTTGTTGTTGCCGCCCATGTGCTCGACCAGCCGGCCGCGTGCCTCGGGGGAGCGGACCAGGACGATGCGCAGGGGCTGGTTGTTCATGGCGGTGGGGCCCCACTTGACCAGCTCGAAGATCGCGCGCACCTGCTCGTCGGTGACGGGCTCGTCGCTGAAGGAGTTGGCGGTCCGGGCCGCGCGGAACAGGAGGTCGGCGGCCTCGGGCGCGAGCTCGAGGTGATCGGCGAACTGGGCCTCGAGCTCGGTCAGGTCATCATGCGTCTGGGTCATAGAAAGTTGAACAGTCAACTTCATGGTTGCATTCCCCAACCACGCCGCCGCAGGTCAGAGCCGCCGGAGCTCCCCGTCAGGCGCGGGCGGTGAGGCTGTCGACGCCGAGGTGCTGGCGCCTCGGGCGGATCTCGGGGCCTTCCCAGGGGCACCCGCACGATCCGCGGAGGACGACCTGCGTGGGCAGGATCTGGGGGGCGACGTCGCGGGTGCGGCCCTGGATGCGCTCGTGCAGGCGGATCGCCGCCCAGCGACCGAGCCCGTGCGTCGGCTGCTTCACCGTGGTCAGGCCGGGGTCGACGTACCGCGACGCCATGATGTCGTCGAACCCGACGATCGCCAGGTCCCGCGGCACGACCACCCCGCGCCGTGCGAGCAGCGTCATCGTGGCCAGGGCCAGCTCGTCGTTGGCGCAGACCAGGGCGTCGGCCCTGCCGGGGGCGGCCATCAGCGTCTCGACGATCTCGAGGGCCGAGGACTCCTCGAACCAGACCCGCAGCGGTGGCATCCCCTCCGTGACCCCCGCCGCAGCGAGGGCCGAGACGAACCCGTCGTAGCGCTGGCTGATGTCGTGGGAGGTCTCCGGGTCGCCGACGAAGACGAGCTTGCGGCGGCCGTGCCCGAGCAGGTGCGTGGTCAGCTCCTCGGCGCTCTCGCTGTTCTCCACGAGGACCGTGTCACAGCCCTCGATCGGGGCGTGCGCGAGGACGACCGTGGGGGTCTTCGTGGCCAGGGTGCGGATGATGGAGTCGCTCGCCGTGCCGTGGGTGAGGACGAGCCCGTCGACCCGCGCGAGGAGGGTGCGCAGGGTCGTGTCGAGGTCGGCGATGCCGGCGGCGAGCACGACGACGACCGACTGGCCGTACTGCGCGGCCGTCGACTCGTACCCCGCGAGCAGCTCGGCGAAGTACGGACCGGTCAGGCCGGGGAGGACGAGCCCATGGGCCTCGTGCCGCTTCACGTCCAGCGTGCGCGCGGCCCGCAGCGGCACGTAGTCGAGCTCCTCGACGGCCCGCAGGACCTTCTGGCGCGTCAGCGGCGAGGACCGCGCGGAGCCCTGGAGGACCCGCGAGACGGTCGCGATGCTGACCCCGGCCCGCTCGGCGACCGTGTAGATCGTCACCGGTCGGTCGTCAGCCTCCACGCTCACCGTCGGGCCCTGTCCATGGGGAGCATCCTTGCGGGCAGGCTGGGGACCGGCAAGCACGCCACCGACCGCGTCCGCCCCTCGGGAGCGGCCGCGGCCGGGTGGGTGCGGTCAGGACGTCGTGGTCACCTGCTCGAACGGGTTCGGTATGGCGTCGAGCAGCGTGCGCGTGTAGGCGTCCTGCGGGTTGCGGATCACCTCGAGGGCGTTGCCCTGCTCGACCACCCTGCCCTGCGACAGCACGAGGATCTCGTCGGCCAGCAGCCGTGCGCTGAGCAGGTCGTGGGTGATGTAGAGGACACCGATGTCGTGCCCGGTGACCAGCTCCTGCAGCAGCTCGAGCACCTCGGCGCGGATGGAGACGTCCAGGCTGGAGATCGGCTCGTCGGCGACGATGAGCTCGGGGTTGGCCGCCAGGGCGCGCGCGATGACGACGCGCTGGCGCTGGCCGCCCGAGAGCTCGTGCGGGTAGCGGTCGAGGAACCGGTTGCTCGGGGTGAGCGCCACGGTCTCCATGAGCTCGCCGGCGACGGCATCGGCCTCCTGCGCCGAAAGCCCGCGGTGGTTGCGCAGCGGACGGGTCAGCGTGTACCGCAGCGTCAGTGCCGGGTTGAGCGAGCTGTAGGGGTCCTGGAACACCATCTGCACGTGTTTGCGGTAGTCCCGCAGCTGGCGCGTCCTCAGCTTCTCCACCGCGATGGTGCCCTCGGAGCCGGTGAAGCGGATGGTGCCGCTGCTGGGCTTGTCGACCCCGGTGATCATGCGGGCGAGGGTCGTCTTCCCGCTGCCGCTCTGGCCCACCAGGGCCGTCACCTCGCCCTTGCGCAGGGCGAAGGAGACGTCGTCGACCGCCAGGGTCTGCTGCTTCCTCAGGCCACGTCGCCGTTCGAAGACCTTGGTCACCGAGTCGACCTCGAGGAAGACCTCGCCACGGCGGGCGCGATCGCTGTCCTCGGCCGTCTTGACGAACTCCGGCCCGGCGAACCGCGTGGTCTGCTCCGGGAGGCCGTCCGGCTTGTCCTCCGAGGGCCCGCGCTGCAGGTGCGCCACGTGGCACGCCACGCGACCTCCGGCCAGGGGGAGCAGCTGCGGTTCGTCGCTGGAGCAGCGCTCGATGGCCTCGGGGCAGCGCGCGGCGAACCGGCAGCCGCTGATCGGGCGCGTGAGGTCCGGTGGGCGGCCCGGGATGTAGGTCACCCGCACCGTGTCGGCACGCGGGTTGCTGTACGAACCCAGCAGTCCCTTGGAGTAGGGGTGCAGCGGGTCCTTGACCAGCGTCGTGGCTGCCTGCTGCTCGACGAGCTGGCCGGCGTACATGACGAAGATCCGGTCGGACAGCTCCATGACGGTGCCGATGTCGTGGCTGATGAACAGCACGGCGAACCCCTGCTCCTTCTGGAGCCGGCGCACCGCCTCGAGGATCGAGCGCTGCACGACGACGTCCAGGCCGGTCGTCGGCTCGTCGAGAAGGACGAAGCGTGGGCGGTTGCAGAGGGCCAGCGCGAGGTTGATGCGCTGCTTCATCCCTCCCGACAGCTCGTGCGGGTAGGCGCTCATGAACTTCTCGTCGATCATGACCATCGAGAAGAGCTCACGGACCCGCTCCGTCACGGCGTCGCCGCGCAGCTCGCTGTGCTCCTCGATGGCGTCGCGGAACTGCGCCTCGACGCGCATGACGGGGTTGAGGGAGTTCATGCTGCTCTGGAACACCGTGGCGATGTCGCGCCAGCGGCGGTGCCGCAGGTCCTCCTGCGACATGGAGGCGATGTCCTCGCCGTCGAACTCGATGCTGCCGTTGCTGATCCGTCCCGGCCGTTCGAGCAGGCTCAGCAGGGCCATCGCCAGGGTGGACTTGCCGCTGCCCGACTCGCCGATGAGGCCGACGAACTCGCCCTCGAGGAGGTCGAAGCTGACCTTGTCCACAGCCGTGAGAGCCGGTGACATCTTCGGCTCGAACCGGACGCTCAGGTCACGGACGCGCAGCAGCGGGTGGCTGTTGCGACGGGTGTCGGCGGCAAGGGTCTGCGACGTGGGCACCGACTCGGTGGTCGCGGCGGCGGTGGTGGCGTCGGTGGTCGTCACGAGTCCTCCCGGAGGTGGGGGTTGGACAGCAGGTCGACGCCGAAGTTGATGAACGTCAGCGACGTGATGAGGAGGGCGAGGATGAGCCCGGGCGCGAGGACCCACGCCCACAGGCCCTGCCCGACCGCACCCTGGGAGTCGGCCTGGTAGAGCATCGTGCCCCACGAGATCGAGTTCGGGTCGCCCAGGCCGAGGAAGGACAGGCCGGCCTCGGCCCCGATGGCGCCGGTGGAGGCGCCGACGAACCCGGCGGCGACCAGCGAGGTCATGCTCGGCATGATCTCCCGGAAGATGATCCGTCCCGACCCCTCGCCGGCGAACTTCGCCGCGGTGACGAAGTCGCGGTTGCGCAGGGTGATGATCTGCGACCGCTTGGCGCGGGCGTGACCGGCCCACGACGTGATGCCGATGACGAACACGATGAGCGGTATGCCGCGCACCTCGCTGTAGGCGATCAGCACGATCATGAGGGGCAGCACGGGAACGACGATGGCGACGTTGGTGATGAACGAGAGGATGTCGTCGATCACCGTCCCCTCCTTGTAGCCCGACCACATGCCGATGACGAGGGCGATCGCGGTGGAGACGAGGCCGCCGAAGAGGCCCACGAGCAGGGAGACGCGGCTGCCGTAGACGAGCTGGGAGAAGATGTCGGCGCCCTGGCTCGTGGTCCCGAGCAGGTGGTCGCCGCTGACGGGCAGCAGCGCGTCGAAGTCCGAGCGCGTGCCCTCGTAGGGCGCGATCAGGGGTGCGAACGCCGCGATGAGGATGAAGGCCAGCAGCAGGATGATGCCGACCCGGGCCTTCGTGTTGCTCCACAGGAGCTGCCACCACCGTTGTTGGCTGTAGCCGGCGTCGCCTTCGCCCCGCTCGTCGGTGGCGTCGCCGGGGCGTTCCTCGGAGCCGGTCTGGACGATTCCTGCGGTCATGACTGCGCCCTCCGTGCACGCGGGTCGAGCACCCCGTAGAGGAGGTCCGCGACGAGGTTCGCCAGCAGGACGCCGACGATGATGAACAGGAGCAAGGTCTGCAGCAGCGGGAAGTCGCGGTTGCCGATGGCCTCACCCATGAGGCGCCCCATGCCGGGGTAGTCGTAGATCTGCTCCACGAGGATCGAGCCGCCGAGGACGCCGCCGAGCGCGATCGCGAAGCCGGTGACGCTGGGCAGCAACGCGTTTCGCGCTGCATACCGGAGGGCAACCACGCGGTCGGGGAGGCCCTTGGCCTTCGCGAGCCGGATGTAGTCCTCGCCCAGGTTCATCACCATGGTGTTGCGCATGCCCAGGATCCAGCCGATCGGCGCGGTGATGAGCAGCGACAGGGCGGGCAGGAACGAGTGGGACACGGCCTCGGTGATGAAGGGTCCGTTGAAGCCCGGGGTGGAGGCGGAGTACCCACCGCTGGTGGGGAACCAGCCCACCGTGTAGCCGAAGACGAACAGCAGCAGCAACGCGATCCAGAACGACGGCAGCGTCCCGATGAACGTGGACCCGAGCGTGACGATGCTGTCGAAGCGGGTGTTGCGTCGCCACGCGGCATACGCACCGAGGGTGATGCCGATGACGAAGGCGAGGATCTGCGTGACCCCCACGAGCACGAGGGTCCAGGGCAGGGCCTGACCGATCACCTCGGTGACGGGGTAGGGGTAGTACGTGTAGGAGATGCCGAAGTCGCCGTGCGCCAACGCCCCCAGGTAGCTGACGTACTGCGTGAACAGGTTGCCGTCGGGCGCGCCGAGCATGGCGCGCATGGCCTGGACGGCGGCGGGGTTGAGCTGTGCGTCCTTGCCGGCGAGCTTCTGGACCATCACCTCGGCAGGATCTCCGGGCTGGAGCCGGGGGATGATGAAGTTGAGGGTGATCGCGGCCCAGAGGGTCGCGAGGAAGAACGCGATCTTGCGGACGAAGTACCTCACGGCGGACCTCCTTGTCCGTGTGCGCCCTCGGGCCGGGAGACCGTCGAGCTCGTGGCGGGCCTCACGGCCCCGGGGGGCCAGCGGGAGCACCGGTGTCGGTGCTCCCNCTGGACCTGTGCGTCGCCGGGGTTACTTGGCGGGCTTGAGGTTCGTGATGATCAGCAGCCGGTCGTCGGCGGGCTGGGCGTAGGGGTTCGCCTCGTCCGGCCAGCCGACGGCCTTGTCCGTGCGGTAGAAGATGCGCGCCGGGGCGTAGATGAGCGGGATGACCGGGTACTTCGTCATCATCGTGTCGACCAGCGTGCCGACGAGCTGCTTCTGCTTCGCCTCGTCGACCGTGGCGCTGAGCTCCTTGACCGTCGCGTCGGTCGACGCGTCGCGGAAGCGCTCGACGTTGCCGAGGATCGCGGTCTTGGTCGGGATCTGGTTGGACGCGAGCTTGCCGCCGATGTTCTTGGCGTTCTCGCAGCCACCGTGCAGGTACTCGAGCAGGGCCTGGTAGTCGCCGCTCTTCTTCTGCGCGTCGACCGACTCGGGGGCGGTGGCCAGCACCTTGGAGTTGACGCCCATGGCGTTGAGGTCGCGGACGATCACCTCGGCCATCGACTGGTAGTCGATGTACCCGGCCTGGACCGTGAACGTGATGTTGATCGGCTTGCCGTCCGGCGTCGTGCGCTTGCCGTCGGCGCCCTTGGCGTAGCCGGCGGCGTCGAGCATCTGGTTGGCCTTGGCGGTGTCGAACGGGATCACCGTGTTCGCGCCGCCGTTCGCCGCGTACTGCTCCGGGAGCAGGTTCGCCGCGGCCGGGAGCTTGAGTCCGGTCTGGCTGGCCGGCTTCATGATCCCGTAGGTCGCCTTGTCGGACATCTCCTGGCGGTTGAAGCCCTGCGCGATGGCCTCGCGGAACTTCACGTCGTTGAACGGTGCCTTCTCGACGTTCGGTGAGAAGACGGTCATGCCGTTCGGCGGGAAGTACAGGTGGTTCGTCTTGGGGTCGGCGTCGATGAACGCACGCTTCGGGTTGGGGATCTCACCCTGGTAGGCGTCGAGCTGGCCCGACTTCAGCTTCAGGGCGGCCTGAGCGGCCTCGAAGTTGCCCTCGAGGACGAGCTTCTGGACCTTGACCTTGTCGGCCTGCCAGTAGTCGGCGCGGCGGACGAGCTCGAGGCGGCGGCCGTTGTAGCTGCCGACCTTGAACGGGCCGGTGCCGACCGGGGCCTTGTCGATGTACTTCGTGGGGTCGCCGACCTTGCCGTACACGTGCTCCGGGAGGACCTGCATCTTGATGAGCTCGTCGAACTTCGGGGCGGCGTTGCCCGTGAACTCGATCCGGACCTTGTTGCCCGTGGCGGTGACGCTCTTCGCCGGTGCCCCGAACACGTCGGTCCAGATGCCGGCGCGGTCCAGGGCGGGGTACTGCTTGGCGAGGTTCAGGGTGAAGGCGACGTCCTTGGCCGTGAACGCCTGGCCGTCGCTCCACTTCACGCCGTCACGGATGGTGAAGTCGAGCGTGGTCGCGCCGCCGTCCCACGTGAAGTCGGTGGCCAGCCAGGGGGTGACGTTGCACGTGATGCCGTTGCGGATCATCAGGGGCTCGTAGAGCCACGTCTTGGTGACCGCGTTGACGGCGTAGGGGTTGTAGTCCACCAGCCCACCGATGGTCGCCGGTGCGTCGGAGGGGAAGTTGAGCTGGGCGATCATGCCGTCGCCACCAGCGCCCCCACCTCCCTCGCCTCCTGCTGAGCGGCTGCCCGCGCAGGCCGAGAGGCCCAGGGCTCCGCAAAGTGCAAGAGCCACAACGGATTTGGTTTTCGTCGACATTGACTGACCTTCCGGGGTGATGAATGTGTTGTCACCTTGGGTCGGTCCGCAGTGGCGTGTCAACGGTTCTGGCCATGAAAGTACTTTCATGGCCGCGGCTCGTGCTCAGTGATCGAGTTTCATTTATTTACAAGCGAATTCGGGTTGTCATCGGCGCTTGCGCCACTGCTATACAACAGGGGTGTCTTTTCGGACGAACGCGATGACGCGTGGCCACCATGAACTCTCCAGCGACGCAGGGCTGAGGGCGGTGTTCACGGACGAGGCCTGCCTGGCCCGTCTCGACGCCGGTGACACCTCGCTCCTGATGTACCCCGCCAGCGCCCACGAGGCCGGCCCGCTCAACCTCTGGTTGCGGCGCCTCGACGGCGACGACGCGGCATACGTCCCACTGCTCGGGCCTGCGAGCCCCAGCTCGGTGAGCTGGTCCGCGGAGGTCCCCACGGTGACCGGCGAGTGGGACGGGCTGCGGTATGCCGTGACGTTCCGCCTCGCTGCGTCGGCCCCCGTGTGGTTCTGGCACGTGGCGGTCGAGAACACCGGTGACACGGAGGTCGAGGTCGACGTCGTCCTGACGCACGACCCCGGCCTGGCGCCCTACGGGGCGGTCCGCAACAACGAGTTCTACGTGAGCCAGTACCTCGACCTCACCCCGGTGACCACGAGCCGTGGCACCGCGATCGCCGTGCGGCAGAACATGCCCGGCGAGCTGGTGCCCTGGGTGCTCGTGGGTTCGCTGGCCAGCGGCGCGGGCTGGGCGACCGACACCCTCCAGCTGGTGCGCGGTGCGCAGCGGCCGGGAGAGCCTGTCGCCCTCGCGACGGCCGTCCTGCCCTCGCACCGGCTCCAGCACGAGCACGCCCTGGTCGTCCTCCAGGACGCCCCGGTTCGCCTGACTCCCGGGGGGAGGCACCTGACGGGGTTCCACGGCACCAGCCTCGAGGACCACCCGGAGGCCACCTCGGACTCGGACGCCCACTGGGCGGACGTCGCCCTGGCCCAGCCCGAGGCCGACGCTGTCGACTGGTTCGAGGACGCCCTCGCGTCGCAGGGGGCGTCGCACGGGTCCGGTGCCCGCTCCGGCGCGCTCTTCAGCGCTGCCCCCGTTTTCGCGAGCGAGGACCTCGACCCCGACACCCTGCGCGAGATCACGGGTCACACCGACCTCGCCCATGCCGAGCACGACGACGAGGGCGAGCTGCTGGCCGGGTTCGGCAGCGACGGTTCGCACGTCGTCACGGCGGCCAAGGAACGCGCCGTCCTCCGCCCGCACGGCCACCTCCTGCGGACCGGCGACTCCCTCGTGCCGGACACCCGCGGACTCACCTCGACGGTCTGGATGACGGGTGGCTTCCACTCGCAGGTGACGCGGGGCCACGTCGGTCGCGACCGGCTGTTGTCGACCCGTCGCGGCTACCTCGGCGTGCAGCGGGCCCAGGGCCTGCGGGTCTTCGTCGAGGACGGCGCGAGTGCCACCGGCTGGGCGCTGCTCGAAACCCCGAGCGCCTGGTCGCTGCGCACCGACTCCGCCACCTGGTGGTACTGCGCCGACGACGTCGCCCTCGAGGTCACCTCGTCGGCCCCCACAACCTCCCACGAGCTCGGCCTGTCGGTGCGGTGGCTGTCCGGTGCCCCGCGCCGCGTCCTCGTGGCCCTGCACGTCGCCCTGTCGGGCGACGACGGGCTCGACCCCGCCGACCACCTCCTCACCGAGCGTGACGGCGGCCTCGACATCGGTGACGACGACACGACCCTGCGACTGGACTGGCAGGGCAGCGGGATCGCCGTCGGCGGCGACGAGCTCCTGTTCGCCGACGGCACGACGCGTGGCACCCCGTGGGTGACCCTCGAGGTCCCCGCGCGCAGCCGGTTCGACCTGACCCTCTCGGTCGCCGACGCGCGGACCGACCTGGAGGTGCGTCCGACGGCCGACCAGCACCTCGGGCCGGACTGGACCTCGACGGTCTCCCGCGGCCTGCGGCTCGGGACGCCGGTCGCTGCCGCGTCCGACCCCGCAGGCGCCCTCGCCGCCGAGGTCGCCCGCATCGACGCGGTCCTGCCGTGGTTCACCCAGAACGCCCTGGTGCACTACCTGTCCCCGCGGGGTCTCGAGCAGTTCTCGGGCGGCGGGTGGGGGACGCGTGACGTCTGCCAGGGACCGGTCGGGCTGCTCACGGCACTGGGGCGCGACGACGAGCAGCGCGACGTGCTGCTGCGCGTCTTCCGCGCCCAGAACGCCCGGGGGGACTGGCCCCAGGCCTTCGACTTCCTCCCGCCGCTGGCCGAGGGCGGCCAGCAGGACGCCCATGGTGACGTGGTCTACTGGCCGCTGCTGGCGACGGGCGACTACCTGCGCGCGACCGCAGACGCCTCCCTGCTGAGCGAAGGGGTCCCCTTCGTCGGTGACGACGGCCTGACCGTGCCGGCCTCCGTGGAGGACCACCTCCGCGGGGCCCTGGACCGCGTGGCGGAGGTGCGCGTCCCCGGAACGGCCCTGCCGGCCTACGGGCACGGGGACTGGAACGACTCGCTCCAGCCGGCCGACCCCCACCTGGCGGCCCGCCTCGTCTCCACGTGGACCACCGTCCTGCTCGTGACGGCACTGCGGTCCCTCGCCGAAGGCCTCGAGTCCTGCGGTGCCGCTGACGACCTGGTGACCCGGGCGCGGGAGGCGGCGGACGCCGCCGACGACGCCATCCAGTCCGACCTGATGGTCGACGGGGTCCTGCCGGGGTACGTCCTCCTCCACGACGACGGCACGTCCGAGCCGTTGGTGCACCCGCGCGACACCCGCACCGGCCTCACGTACGGCGTGCTGCCGTGGATCCACGCGATCTCGGCCGACCTGCTCACCCCGGACCAGGCCCGCGCCCACCTCGACCTGATCGAGGAGCACCTGCTCGGTCCCGACGGCGCCCGGCTCTTCGACCGCCCGGTGGCGTACCGGGGCGGGCCGATGAGCGTCTTCCAGCGTGCCGAGGCGAGCACCTTCTGGGGTCGCGAGATCGGCCTCATGTACATGCACGCCCACCTGCGCTACGCCGAGGCGCTGGCGCGGTTCGGCGAGCCGCGGCGGCTGTTCGCGGCTCTGGCCCAGGCCAACCCGGTCGGGATCACCGAGCGTGTGCCGAACGCCCGCCCGCGACAGAGCACCACCTACTACTCCTCCTCGGACGGCGCCTTCGACGACCGCCTCGACGCGAGCGAGCGGTATGCCGCGCTGATGGCGGGCGACGTCGACCTCGAGGGTGGGTGGCGCGTGTACTCCTCCGGACCGGGTCTCTACCTGCGCCTGCTCGCCGAGACCCTCCTCGGAGTGCGTGCCCGTGCCGACCGGGTCGAGCTGGACCCGGTGCTCGACCCCGGCCTGGACGGACTGACCGCGCGAGTCCCGTTGGGGGACAAGCGGTTGCGGATCACCTACCGCGTCGGTGCAGTGGGATCCGGGGTGACCCGGGTGACGTCCGGCGGCCGTGAGCTGCGGTCGATCCCGTTGCAGAACCCGTACCGTGGAGCGGGTGTCAGCGTCGCCCGGACGGACCTGCTGGCGCGCGCGACCGGCGACGACATCGAGCTCACCGTGGAGATCTCCTGACATGACTGCCGACCAGAGCGCCCGGCCCTGGCTGGACCCTGACCGCAGCACCACCGAACGCGTCGAGCTCCTCCTGGCGCAGATGACCCTGGCGGAGAAGGTGGGGCAGACCCATCAGGTCGCCAACATCCACCCCGACGACGACGCCGCGCAGCTCGCCGGAGGACGGATCGGCTCCAGCCTGTTCGCCAGCGGTGCCACGGGTGGCAACGAGCGTGACGAAGGTGTCCTGGCGGCGAACATCGACGCGGCCCAGCGCCACGCGGTCGAGGCGAGCCGGCTCGGCATACCGGTCCTGTTCGGGCGGGACGTCATCCACGGGCACCGCACGGTGTGCCCCATCCCGCTCGGTCTCGCGGCGTCCTTCGACGTGGGGCTCGTCGAGGAGGTCGCCGCCGTGGCTGCCGCCGAGGCGGTCGTCGACGGTGTCGCGTGGACGTTCGCGCCCATGGTGGACCTGTCGGAGGAGCCGAGATGGGGCCGGGTGGCCGAGTCGCTCGGCGAGACGCCGGTCCTCAGCGGGCGGCTGGCTGCCGCGATGGTGAAGGGGTTCCAGGGCGACGACCCCTCGGACCCCGACCACATCGCGGCCTGCGCCAAGCACTTCGCCGGCTACGGCCTTTCCGCGGGCGGCCGCGACTACGACACCGTCTCGGTCGGCGAGAACACGCTGCGCAACCTGCACCTGCGCCCCTTCAAGGCCGCCGTCGACGCCGGTGTCGCCACGATCATGGCTGCCTTCAACGACGTCGACGGCACGCCCATGCACGCCCACCGGCACCTGCTGAGGGACGTGCTCAAGGGTGAGTGGGGCTTCGACGGCGTCGTCGTCGCCGACTGGAACGGGATCGGGCAGCTGGTCCACCAAGGTGTTGCCGCAGACCTGCGCGAGGCGGCGCTCCTGGCGATCGAGGCGGGCGTCGACCTCGACATGTGCTCGGGCTCCTACGCCGCGCACCTCGCCGAGCTCGTGGAGTCCGGCGAGGTCGACGAGGCGCTGGTCGACGGCGCGGTGCGCCGGTTGCTCACCCTGAAGTTCCGGCTCGGGTTGTTCGACCGTCCCTACGTCGGCGAGCCGATCCGCAGCAACGCACCGACGGACGCCTCGAGGGCGACGGCCCTGCGCGCCGCCCACGCGGCGCACGTCCTCGTCTCCAACAACGGGATCCTGCCGCTCGCACCCGGTGCGGGGACCGTGCACCTCACCGGTCCGTACGCCGAGGCCGCGGAGGAGCTCTTCGGGACCTGGACCCTCGACGGCCGTGGTGAGGACGTCGTCGCCCCGGCCACCGCCTTCAGGGCCCGGCTGGGTGGGGAGCAGCTGCTCGTCTCCGACGGCCGGTTCAGCGACCGCTCCGTCCAGCAGGTGCGCAACGCCGACGTCACCGTCGCGGTCGTCGGGGAGCATCCCTGGCGATCCGGCGAGGCGAACTCGGTCACCGACATCGGCCTACCGGCCGGGCAGCTCGAGCACCTGCGTCAGCTGTCACGGATCGGGAAGCCGCTCGTCGTGGTCGTCTACACCGGTCGGCCGCTCGAGCTCGGTGACGTCCTGGACCTCGCCGACGCGGTGCTGGTCGTCTGGCACCCCGGTGTCGAGGCAGGAAATGCGTTGGCGGACATCGTGTTCGGTGACGTGGCACCCCACGGACGCCTGCCGATGACGTTCCCCCGGACCACGGGGCACATCCCGACGAGCACCCACCAACGGCCCACCGGTCGGCTCATCGAGCTGCACGAGGAAGGTCGGCAGGGCCGCTACCTCGACGACCAGGTCTTCCCGAGGCTGCCGTTCGGGTACGGCCTCACGTACACCTCGTTCGAGTACGGCGAGCTGCGCACGGTCGGCGGGACGGAGCTGTCCGGGGCCGGTGAGGTCGTCGTGGAGATCGATGTCACCAACACCGGTGACCGCGCCGGCAGGGAGGTGGTGCAGCTGTCCTTCCGCGACCCGGTCGCCCAGGTGACCCGACCTCTCGTCGAGCTCGTCGACTGGGCGTTCCTGGACCTCGCGCCGGGGGAGAAGGGCACCGCCTCGTTCACCGTGCGGGCCGACCAGTTCGCCTACTTCGGCACCGACAACACCACTCGGGTCGATGCGGGGGAGATCGTCCTCGTCGCCGGCCCCGACGCCCTGCACGGCTCCCGGCTGTCCCTGCGCGTCAACCCCTGAGCACGCCAGGCCGTCGTGGCACCTCGCCACGACGGCCTCGGTGGTCCCCAGGCCCCTCGGGGCCCTCGGGATCCCTTGGGCCGACCGAGCTCCTCAACCCCAGAACCCCTGAACCCCAGAACCCCTGCCCCCCAACGGAAAGCGTCATGATCCAGATCCAGGACAAGCAGATCCTCATCGACGGCGAGGCCCGCGTGGTGATGGCCGGCGAGATCCACTACTTCCGCGTGGCGCGCGAGGAGTGGGAGCAGCGCATCCTGCTGCTCAAGGAGGCGGGCTGCAACACCGTCGCCTCGTACATCCCGTGGCTGTGGCACGAGCTGCCCGACGGCACGATCGACGTGACCGGTGCCACGCGGCCGGAGCGCGACATCGGCGCGTTCATCAACCTGTGCGCCGAGCACGGCCTGTGGTTCGTCGCCCGGCCGGGACCGTTCATCATGGCCGAGCTGAAGAACGAGGGACTGCCGTTCCGCCTCTACACCGACCACCCCGAGATCGTGCCGGTCGGCTGGGACGGGAAGCAGACGCCCAGCCGCACCGTCGACTACCTCGCGCCCGCCTACCTCGACGAGTGCCGTCGGTGGTTCGGCGCCGTCCTGCCGCTCATCGCCCGACGGCTGCAGCCGAACGGCGGCAACGTCATCGCGGTCCAGCTCGACAACGAGATCGGGATGCTCGCCTGGGTGACCAACAGCCCGGACCTCACCGACGACCTCGTCGCCGACTTCGCGCGGTGGGCCGTCGCGCGCCACGGCGGCGACGCGCCATACCCCTTGTCTGGCACAGCGATCCGCACACCCGGTGAGGAGGATGCGGGCGTGCTGCGACAGGACCTCGCGGTCTTCATGCGCGACCGGTTCCGGCGCTACGTCGAGGAGCTGCGCACGATGGCCGAGGCGCAGGGGGTGACGGACGTGCCGTTCCTCATCAACATCCACGGCACCGAGGGCGGCAGCGGGGAGCCGTTCCCCATCGGGGTCAGCCAGCTCGTCGACACGTATGCCGGGGTGCCGGGGATGCTGTCCGGGTCCGACCACTACATGGGCGACATGACGCTCAACACGACGACCGACCTCTACGTCATCAACGCCTTCATGGACGCGGTGCACGGACCGGGCCAGCCGACGACGTCCTTGGAGTTCGAGGCCGGGTCGGGCGACTACGGCGGTGGCATCGACAACCAGTACGACCCGTCGACGGTCGACCTCAAGACCCGCCGTTCGCTGGCGCAGGGCAACCGCGCCATCAACTACTACCTCTTCGCCGGCGGCATCAACCCGCCGCTCGAGGTGCCCGTGGGCGACGGGAACGACCGGATCAGCTTCACCGGAGAGCGCCACGGCACCGCCGCGCCCGTCGGCCCCGAGGGCCAGAAGGGCATGACGTATGCCGCGACGGCGCGGGTCGTGCACGCGGTCCGGGTCCACGAGCGCTGGCTGTCGCGCATGGAGGAGGAGCACGACGGCGTGCAGCTGGGGCTGGTCCTCGACGCCTACGCCACGGAGTACCACCACCCCGACAGCGCGGTGATGACCGAGGTCGTCGACGACCTGCAGCGACACCGTGGCGCCGGCCCGCGGCGAGCGCTCGTGCGGTCGATGCTTCTCGGCGGGTACCGGTTCCCGGCAGTGCACCTGCAGCGCGACGAACCCACTGGGGTGGTCGCCCTGTCGACCGGGCGCCACCTGTCGCCGGAGGTCCAGCAGGGCCTCGTCGACCACCTGACCCGCGGCGGTGGCCTGCTCCTGCTCGGTCGGGTGCCCGACCGAGACCTGGAGGGTCGACCCTGCACGCTCCTCGCCGACGCGATGGGTGTCTCCGGGGGGGACCTCACCTGGGGGGCCGACCACTACTACCCGTCCGCCGTCGCCAGTGGCTGGGCGGCACCGTGGCCCGAGACCCGGGTCGGCTGGTTCCAGGCGCTCGAGCACGAGCGCGGTGAGGCGGTCCTGCACGACGTGGACGGAGCCGTGATCGGCATCGACGTCGAGGTCGGCGCCGGCCGCGCGATCCTGCTGGCGGCCGAGCTGCCCTCGGACGTCGGCCTGTTCGGGCGTGCCCTCCGGCGTCTCGGTGCCGCTCCGGGGCTGGAGTTCTCGGCCGCGGTGCCGGGGATCTTCGCCACGACGTCCGCGACGGCCGATGGTGAGCGGATGCTGCACCTGACGAACATCAGCGGGCACGACAACCCCGTCACGCTGACCCTCGACGGCACGATGCTCGGTGACGGCGCCCTCGTCGTCCCGCCACGGACGGGCGCGTTCCTGGCGCTCGGCCTCGACACCCCGGTCGGCCGGGTCGAGTGGGCGAACGCCGAGCTCATCGAGGTCGGCGACGACCGGCTGGTGTTCGGGCCGCCGCTGGGCGGTCGGACCACGGTCGTCCTCGACACGGTCCCGGGCACCGAGGTCGTCGCGACGGCAGGCCCGGACGAGGTCGCCGTCGCGCGGGACGGGGACGTCCGGACGTTCACGGCCCCCGCCGGCTCACCCCTGGTCCTGACCCTCACCCCCGCCTGACCCCGCGGCCCCTGACGCGCAAAGCGGGTGTCGTTCGGGAACACCAGGACAAATAAGTCCCGGTTCGCCGAACGACACCCGCTTTGCGGAGGGGTGAGGGCGAGACGCGGGGTCAGGGCTCGCGGTGCACCTTGTAGGACGCGGCCTGGGCGCGGGGCTTGATCACCAGCAGGTCGATGTTGACGTGCGCCGGGCGCTGCACCATCCAGACGACCGCCTCGGCCACGTCATCGGCCACGAGCGGCTCGGCGACCCCGGCGTACACCGAGTCGGCCCGCTCCTGGTCCCCGCCGAACCTCGTCAACGAGAACTCCTCCGTCTTCACCATGCCCGGCGCGATCTCCGTGATCCGGACCGGCTGGTCCACGAGCTCGAGGCGCAGGGTCTCGGTCAGCACGGCGACGGCGTGCTTGGCCGCGGTGTACCCCGACCCGCCCTCGTAGACGGTCCGGCCGGCGATCGAGCCGACGTTGACGATGGTGCCGGCGCCCGACGCGACGAGAGCCGGCAGCAGGGCCTGGGTGACCTGCAGGGTCCCGATGACGTTGGACTCGAACATCCCCCGCCAGTCGGCGACGTCGGTGGACGCGGCCGGCGCCAGGCCCAGGGCACCACCGGCGTTGTTGACGAGGACGTCGAGCCGGTCGCCCACGGCCGCCGCGAGCGCCGCGACGTCGGTCGCGTCCGAGACGTCGCACGTGACGGCGCGGCCGTCGATCTCGGTCGCCAGGGCCTCGATGCGGTCGGCGCGACGGGCCGCGCAGACGACCTCGAAGCCCGCTGCGGCGAGCTGCCGCGCGGTGGCCGCACCGATGCCGCTGCTGGCTCCGGTGACGACGGCGAGGGGTCGGGTGGTCATGAGGTGCCTCCTGCAGGGCTGGCGGGACGGATGGTGGCGGGGTCGATGGCGATCCAGGTGGCCTCGGCCTGCGCGAGGAGGGTGCCGTCGGCGGCATACAGGGCCGTGCCGCTGAGGTGCTTGCGCCCCTCCTCGCCGCGCTGCCACGCCATGACGACGTGGGGTTCACCGGCAACGGGAAGGGTGTCGACGCGGGCGGTCATGGTGCCGAGCACCATCGGCCGCCCCGCGATGCCGGACGCCCAGCCGCCGGGACAGCCCAGCGCGGCCCACACCGTCTCGAGGTCGACGTCGTCGCCGGGCACCCACGCGCAGGCGTAGGTGTCCGAGTCCGCCACCCGTCCGGGCTGCAGCCGCAGTCCGTCCCCACGGGAACGGCCGGTGCCGCAGGAGAAGCAGGTGGGGAACGGGTGGTCGGCCAGCCCCTCGTAGCGCTCGCCGGCCGCTTGCGCGTCCTCGAACGACACCGGACCCGGTATGCCGCGCGGCTCGGGTCCGTGGACGGCCTGCCCCTGCGCCACGAGGTGGTCGCCGTCGAACAGCTCGACGACGGTGGTCGAGCCGTCCGGACCGCCGGGGACCGTGCGCGTCGCCATCTCCCGGTCCAGCGGCGGCGGGGTCCGCAGGCGCACGGAGACCGCAGGGAGCTCCGGGGAGGTGGGGACCTGTCCGGCGAAGTGACCGCTGACCCAGCCGCCGTTGCCCGACTCGGGAGGGCCGCAGAACCGCGCCGGCACGAGGAAAGCCATGGCCCGAACCTACTGTGCGCCCCGTGGGGTGCGCCGGGGGCACCGACCCGTGGGGCCGCAGACGCGGGCACGGGTGAGAATGGGCGGGATGTCACGACCCGAGGCCACCACCGATCCGACCGTCAGCCTGCGCAGCATCGCGGTGCCGGCCTACGGGCCGACGGTCATCGCGGCGATCGGTGCGGGGGCGATCGTGCCGATCGTGGCCCTCAGCGCCCTCGACCTCGGGGCGTCCCAGTCGGTCGCCGCGCTCACCGCGGGGCTCGGGCTGGTCGCGGAGCTCTTCTTCGCCGTGCCGGCGGGGGCACTCGTGAACCGCGTGGGGGAGCGCCGGGCCCTGCTCTGGGCCAGTGCCGTCGACGCCGTGGCAGCCTTCGTCGCGCTGACGGCCCCCTCACTGGCCGTCCTGATGGCCACCGTCTTCGCGATGGGCTTCACCTCGTCGGTCTTCCTCGTCGCACGTCAGGCCTACCTCATCGACGCGGTGCCGGCCTCGATGCGGGCGCGCGCCATGTCGACCCTGGGCGGGGTCAACCGGATCGGCATGTTCATCGGCCCGTTCGTCGGTGCACCGATCATCCACGCCTGGGGGCCACGGGCCGGGTTCGCCGTCGCCGTGGCTGCCGGACTCGCCGCCGCGGCCCTGGTGCAGTTCGGCCCGGACCTGACGGCCGCCCACGAGGCCCAGGCGAAGGAGGAGTCGCGCGACCGGACGCGCGTCAGCACCGCCACGGTGCTGTGGGACCACCGGCGCACCTACCTCACCCTCGGGCTGGGGATCATGGTCATCGGTGCGGCCCGGTCCTCCCGGGTGGTCCTGCTCCCCCTGTGGGCCGAGTACGTCGGGCTCTCGGCGAGCACCACGGCCATCATCTTCGGGATCGTCGCCGGCGTGGAGATGCTCCTGTTCTACCCCGCCGGCTCGGTGATGGACCGGTTCGGCCGCATCTGGGTGGCGGTGCCGTGCGTCGTGCTGCTGGGGATCGGGATGCTGGCCCTCCCGCTCACCCACAGCGCGGTGGCGGTGACCCTGGTCGCCCTCGTCGCGGCCGTCGGCAACGGGATGGGGTCGGGCATCGTCATGACCCTCGGCGCCGACAGCGCCCCCGAGTGGGGCCGGTCGCAGTTCCTCGGAGGCTGGCGGTTCATGTCGGTGATCGGTGGGAGCGGCGCCCCGGCCCTGATCAGCCTCGTCACCGCCGAGGCCGGGCTGGCCGCCGCATGCGTCTCCCTGGGCGGGCTGGCGCTCCTCGGCACGGGATGGCTGGGGTACTGGGTGCCGCGCTTCGACCCCGTTCGCCGCCGCGGCTGAGCAGGGCGGCCCCGGCTGACGCCTCCAGATGAGAGGCTTGCCCTGTGACGGACCTGATCGACACCACCGAGATGTACCTCAAGACGATCTTCGAGCTCGAGGAAGAGGGCATCGTCCCCCTGCGTGCCCGCATCGCCGAGCGGCTCGGGCACTCCGGTCCGACCGTGTCCCAGACCGTCGCCCGCATGGAGCGCGACGGGCTGCTCAGCCTCGGGGGTGACCGTCACCTCGAGCTGTCCGACCACGGTCGCCTGCTCGCCACCCGCGTGATGCGCAAGCACCGCCTGGCTGAGCGACTCCTCGTCGACGTGATCGGCCTGGAGTGGGAGTACGTCCACGACGAGGCGTGCCGCTGGGAGCACGTGATGTCGGAGCGGGTGGAGCGCAAGATCCTCGCGATGCTCAAGGACCACCACGACTCGCCCTACGGCAACCCCATCCCCGGACTCGACGAGCTCGGGGAGGAGGAGCCCATGGAGGGTTTCCGCACCGGCCTGCAGACGCTCACCGAGCTCGCGGGAGAGCACCCCGAGGTCGTCCTGGTGCGCCGCATCGGCGAGCCCGTGCAGGTCGACCACGAGGCGCTGGCCCTGCTCACCGTGGCCCGGTTGCTCCCCGGGGAGCGGGTGCGCGTCCACCGTGCCGACGGCCGCGTGGTCGCCGTCCGGGAGGATGCTCCGGACTCCACCGCGGTGTCCCTGCCGGACGACGTCGCGCAGCACGTCTTCGGCGCGCTCATCTGAGCCATCCGTGGTAGCCCTGCGAGGGTGCTGAGCACGAACTCCAGCCGCGCCCTCACGGACCGATGCACGTTTCGACCGCTTTCTTGGGGTTTTCTTGACCCGCCGTGACCCGAACGTGACATTCCCTGAGGCCTTGTGTACGGTGGCCGAGGTCTCTTCGCCCCCCGGAGAGGCTGGCCCGATGTGGAAACGCCTAGTCCTGTCACCACGCCCGGGTCCACCAGCAACACCGCTTGGCAGGAGCGGGGGACCCAATTTCGGGCCGTCTCCGGACGGTCCTTGGGGTGAAGTCCTCGTGTGAGCGCCCGCAAGGTCGGGTGGCAAACCGCGAGGGCCGGGTGATCTACCTCCACCCGAACCCGACAGCTCACCTCGTAGGCGCTGGAGGTTCAACCATCGTGGCTTCACACAGCTCTGGTCGCCATCGCGCGCCCGGTCGTTTCAATCCCGTCTCCGAGCTCGCTGACATCGCCGCCAAGGCCGCTCAGCCCGCCGTGAAGACATCCGCCGTGATCGCCGCCTCCGGTGGCCTCGTGGCGTCCTTCGCCCTCCCCGCCTCCGCAGCCCCGGCTGCCGAGCCCTCGACCCGGACGGCCGCCACCGCCGCCGCCCCCGTGGCCGTGAAGGCTCCCGAGGCCGCTGCGCCCCAGGCCGCGGACGCGTTCGGCGTGATCGGCTTCAGCGCCACCGCCAAGCCGAAGCCCAAGCCGAAGCCGAAGCCGAAGCCCAAGGCCCGCCCCGTGGTCGTGCCGGCCGCCCAGACGCGTGCCCCCGCCGCGGCGAGCCGCTCGACCGAGCGCTCCGCCGTCCCGGCCGCACCGTCCGGTCCTGCCGTCGGTGGCGTCCTCGGCATCGCCGCGCAGTACGCCGGCATCATGTACGTCTACGGCGGCACCACCCCCGCCGGCTTCGACTGCTCCGGCTACACCGCCTACGTCTTCCGCCAGCTCGGCATCAACCTGCCGCGCACGGCCGAGGCCCAGCGCCAGGCCACCACCCCCGTGTCCAACCCGCAGCCGGGCGACCTCGTGTTCTTCGGCTCGCCGGCCTACCACGTGGGCATCTACGCCGGGAACGGCAAGATGTGGGACAGCCCCCGCACCGGCAAGGCCGTCGCCCTGCGCGACATCTGGTCCTCCAGCGTGACCTACGGTCGCCCCTGAGCCTGCGCGCTCACCGAGGCTGACCTCCGGCTCCACGAAGGCCCCCACCGCACCGCGGTGGGGGCCTTCGTCGTGCGCCCACCGGTATGCCGGGTGCCTGATGTGGGGTGCCGCCCGCCCGTGTGACGCCGCGCAGGGCGTCGTGTGAGGATGGAGCGATGAACGCAGTGGAGATCGACGTCTGGGCCGACGTGGTCTGCCCGTGGTGCTACCTCGGCAAGCGGCGCCTCGAGCTGGCCATCGCCGTGAGCGCCCACCCGGCAGAGGTCACGGTGACCTACCACGCCTTCGAGCTCGACCCCAGCACGCCGAAGGGCACGGGTGACACCGTCCTGGCGTGGTTGGCCGGGCGGTACGGCACGGACCTCGACGGCGCCCGCGAGATGGCCGAGCGGCCGGCGACGATGGGCCGCCCCGACGGCATCGACATCGAGGTCGACAAGCAGCTGCGGTCCAACTCCTTCGACGCGCACCGACTCGTCGCTCTCGGGCTGGCCCAGGGTGGACCGGCGCTGCAGGGTGCGGTCCTGGAGCGGATGTTCAACGCGCACTTCACCGAGGGCAAGGCCATCGACGACGTCGAGACCCTGCAGCGGCTCGGTGCCGAGGCCGGGCTGGACGGGCGACGCGTGTCGGCGGTGCTGGCCGGCGACGAGTACACCGACGAGGTCCGTGGCGACGAGGAGGCGGCCCGCGAGCTCGGGATCACCGGGGTGCCGTTCTACATGGGCAACCACAAGGTGGGCCTGTCGGGGGTGCACACCGTGGAGATCCTCGGTCGGCTCATCGAGGCCGCCGCGGCCGACGACGACGAGCCGGCCTCGGCCGACGCCTGAGCCGGTCAGCCCAGCTCGGCCTCGAACGCGGCCAGCAGCCGGTCGCTGAACAGCACGAACCGGACGAGGTCGATCTCCGGCGCTACGCCGGACCGGGCGGCCAGATCCGCGCGCACCGCTGTCACGGCGACGCGCGCCACCTCGTCGGCGTCCCAGCCGTAGACGCCCGCGCTGACGGCAGGGAAGGCCACCGATCGCGCGCCGACCTTGCGGGCGACGGCGAGGCTGCGCGTGAAGCACGAGGCCAGCAGGGCGGGGTCGGTCTGGCCACGGTGCCTGTTCGGACCGACCGTGTGGATGACCCACCGCGCCGGCAGGTCGCCGGCGCCCGTGGCCACCGCGTCGCCGACCTCGAGGCCGTCGCGGTGGGTGGTGTTCCGGAGCCTGCGGCACTCCTCGAGCAACCGGGGTCCGGCTACGGCGTGGATGGCACCGTCGACACCGCCACCCCCGAGCAGGGCCGAGCTGGCCGCGTTGACGATCGCGTCGACCTGCTCGCGGGTGATGTCGCCCCGGACCGCTTCGATGCGCGTCATACCTCCACGCGTCCTCAGGGGTTGACGGCGAGGAAGACGAACGCCGCGAGCAGGACGATGTGCACCCCACCCTGCAGGCGCGTCGCGCGGCCGGGCACGACGGTGAGCACGCTGACCAGGACGGTCAGGCCGAGCAGGACCATCTGCACCGGGCCGAGCCCGAGCAGCAGCGGGCCGTCGAGCCAGATGGAGGCGATGGCGATCGCCGGGATGGTCAAGCCGATGCTGGCCATCGCCGAACCCAGCGCGAGGTTGAGGCTGATCTGGATCCGGTTGCGCTGGGCGGCCCGCACGGCGGCCAGCGTCTCGGGGAGCAGCACGAGCAGGGCGATGACGACACCGACGAACGACTGCGGGAAGCCTGCCGCGGCCACGGCCGACTCGATGGCCGGCGACTCGACCTTGGCGAGGCCGACGACCGCGACGAGGGAGGCAAGCAGGAGGCCGAGGGAGAGGTAGGTCTGCCTGGTGCTCGGGGGGTTGGCGTGCTCGTCGTTGAGGGGTTCGCCCTGTTTGCCGACGGGGAGGAAGAAGTCGCGGTGCCGCACGGTCTGGGTGGTGACGAACATGCCGTAGAGGACCAGCGAGATGACCGCGGCGAAGGCGAGCTGGCCGGGCGTGAACTCCGGTCCCGGCTCGCCCGTGGTGAACGTCGGGACGACCATGGTGAGGATGGCCAGCGTCGTCACGGTGGCCAGCGCGGCGCCAGTGCCCTCGGCGTTGAACGAGATGAGCTTGTACCGGCGCGCGCCGACGAACAGCGACAGCCCGACGATCCCGTTGCAGGTGATCATCACCGCCGCGAACACCGTGTCCCGGGCCAGCGTCGAGGTCTCCTTGCCGCCGGAGATCATCAGCGTGACGATCAGCGCCACCTCGATGATGGTGACGGCGACGGCGAGGACGAGGGAGCCGAAGGGTTCACCGACGCGGTGGGCGACGACCTCGGCGTGGTGCACCGCGGCCAGCACCGCGGCGGCGAGCGCGGCGGCGATGACGATGACGGGCAGGGTGCCGAGATCGCGACCCCAGGTGAGGGCCAGGGCAACGAGTGCCACGACGGGAGAGAGGGTGGTCCAGGTGAGCATGGGGTTGGTCGTTCGCGCGGCCATGCTCCATTGTCCCAGAGATTTCGAACCCCCACCGCACCGTCCACGCCCGTCCGCCGCGCCGTCCTCTCCGGTAGCGCCTAGCGTCGACCCATGACGTTCTCCATCGCTGGTCAGGTCGGTGACGCGTTCGGGGTCGCCGTCGCGAGCAAGTTCCCGTTCGTCGGGGCGGTGGTTCCTGCCGCCCGGCTCGGGGTGGGAGCCGTCGCGACGCAGGCGATGGCGCGTGTCTCCTACCGCGACACCGCCCTCGAAGCACTGGCTGGTGGAGCCGATGCGCACGGTGCGGTTACCGCGTGCACGCAGCCCGATGACGGCCGGGAGCACCGGCAGCTGGGCGTCGTCGGCGTCGACTCGCAGGCGACGTTCACCGGCAGTGAGTGCATGGACTGGGCGGGTGGCGTCAGTGGGCGCGAGGCCACCGGCGGGTACGCCATCCAGGGAAACATCCTCACCGGTCGCGACGTCGTCGAGGCGATGGAACATGCCTGGCTCGCCTCGTCGGGCGGTTCGCTGACCGACCGACTGCTCGCCGCCCTGCTCGCCGGGGATGCGGCCGGGGGCGACTCGCGTGGTCGTCAGGGAGCGGCGCTGTATGCGGTGGCACCGGGTGCGGGGTACGACGGCTACGGGGTCCTCGCCGACGTCCGGGTCGACGACCACCCGCAGGCACCGCAGGAGCTGGCGCGGCTGCTGGTCGTCAACGACCTGCTCTTCGGCACGGCCGAAGAGGTCCTGCCGCTCACCGGCGCGTTGGCCGAGGAGGTCGGGAGCCGCCTGGCCGCGCTGGGGCACCCGGTCGTGGACACCGGCGGGGACGGTGCCGTCGGCCGGGCGTTGGAGTCCTGGGCCTCGGAGGCGAACTACGAGATGAGGATGAGCCCCGACGGCATCGACACCAAGGTGCTCGCGGCGCTCCGTGCGGAGACGGCCGACCTGCGCCGGGAAGGTCAGGCCGGCCCTCCGGGCTGACCGTCCTGGGGAGCCGTGCCGTTCTGGCCGGCGCGGCCGGGGTCGAGGGGGTCGACCTGGCCGGGCTGCGCGTACGGGTTCGGCTCCGTCGGCTTGAGGCGGCGGCGCTCGTGGGCCTCCCGGATCTCCTGGCGCTCGCGCTCCTCCCGCTGCTCGCGGGCCAGTCGCTGCAGCCTCGCCTCCTGGCGCTGCGCCTCGGCGCGCTCGCGCACCTGCTTGAGGAACGCCTCGTCGGCCTCGGGGTCGGTCGCCACGAACCGCCCGGGGCGGTCGTACTCGGAGTACCCCGTGTTGCCCTTGTAGGGCATCCCGCGGGGCGCTGACTGGGGCTTGCCCGCCACGAGCCAGGCGACCGCACCGACGACCGACGTGATCAGCACGATCATGATCCAGCTCGCCTTGCCGAGGTTCCGCATCCGGTGCTCGTCGGTCATGATCACGTCGAGCAGGCAGTAGATCCACAGGGCTGTGCCCAGGACCCCCAAGCCGAGCTCTGCGCGAATCACGCCGCGATGGTGCCACGCCCGCACCGGATCCGTCCCGGAAATCCCCGGACCTCGCCCTTGCCGGATCACGCAACACCTACCCGCTCCGGGCTGGCGAGCGGTCAGCGACGCAGGACGCGGGCCTCCCAGGCGCGCAGGGGCGCAGTGACCGAGCTCGGCTCACCGACGTTGCCGAGCAGCAGCGTCGAACCGGCCCAGCCGTCGAGGTCGTCGAGCACGTCGAGGGCGAGCTCGTCGCCGGAGAAGTTGGCGACGACGAGCAGCTCGACGCCCTCGTGCGAGCGGGTGAACGCGTAGAGCGTCGGGTGGTCGGCGGCGAGCATCTGGAAGTCGCCGTGGCCGACGGCCGGCTCGGTGTGCCGCAGCTCGATCACCCGGCGGTAGTGGTGGAACACCGAGTCGTCGTCGGCGACCTCGGCCTCGGCATTGATCTCCACGTAGTTGGGGTTGGCCCTGAACCACGGTGTGCCGGTGGTGAACCCGCCGTGGCCGGTGCTGTCCCACTGCATCGGGGAGCGCGCGTTGTCGCGGCTGCCGATCCTCAGGTTGTCCAGCACGCTGGCCGCGTCCGAACCGGACTCGACGGCCATCCGGTAGTAGTTCACCGACTCGATGTCGAGGAAGTCCTCCGACGACGCGAACGGCACGTTCGTCATACCGAGCTCTTCACCCTGGTAGACGTAGGGCGTCCCGCGGTGCAGGTGCAGGACCGTGCCGAGCAGCTTCGCGGATGCGACGCGGTGCTCGGGAGCGTCGGAGCCGAACCGAGACACCGCGCGCGGCTGGTCGTGGTTGTTCCAGTAGAGGGAGTTCCAGCCGGTCTCGGCGAGCCCCTCCTGCCAGCGGCCGAGCGACGTCTTGAGCTCGCGCAGGTCGAGGGTGCGGCGGTCCCACTTGTGGTCGCCGTGGTCGAGACCGACGTGCTCGAACTGGAACACCATGTCGACCTCGTGCCGCGCCGGGTCGGTGTAGAGGACGGCGTCGTCCACCGTCACGCCGGGCATCTCGCCGACGGTGAGCAGCTTCTCCGCGCGCCCCTCGAAGACCGACGCGTGCATCTCCTGGAGGAACTCGTGGATGCGCGGCCCGTTCAGGAAGTGCGGCGTCCCGTCGCCGAGCCCGGGGCTGCCGGGGATCGGCTCGCCGTCGGGCAGGGACGTGACCTTGGAGATCATGTTGATGACGTCCATGCGGAACCCGTCGACGCCGCGGTCCAGCCACCAGCGCATCATCGAGTAGACGGCTTCGCGGACCTCGGGGTTCTCCCAGTTGAGGTCGGGCTGCTTGCGGCTGAACAGGTGCAGGTAGTACTCCCCGCTGACCTCGTCGAGCTCCCAGGCCGGACCGCTGAAGAACGACTCCCAGTTGTTGGGGGCGGTCGGGGACCCGTCCGCGGACTCACCGGGGGAGCGCCACCAGTACCAGTCCCGCTTCGGGTTGTCGGTGCTCGAGCGCGACTCCACGAACCACGGGTGCTCGTCGGAGGTGTGGTTCACCACGAGGTCCATGACGATGCGTATGCCGCGCGCGTGCGCCTGCGCGATCAGCTCGTCCACGTCCGCGAGCGTCCCGAAGGTCGGGTCGATGTCCTGGTAGTCGGCGATGTCGTAGCCGTTGTCGTCCTGCGGGCTGGTGTAGATCGGCGACAGCCAGAGCACGTCGATGCCCAGGGTGTGCAGGTAGTCGAGGCGGTCGATGATGCCGCGGACGTCGCCGATGCCGTCGCCGTTGCTGTCCTGGAAGCTGCGGGGGTAGATCTGGTAGACGACGGCGTCACGGAACCACGGGGCTTCGGTCATGGGCAGCAGTCTGGTCGCCGTTGCGTGGTGCGGCAAAGCCATTGCCCGGAGGTGTCGCATGCCGGATCATCAGGGACGAGCCACTCGTACCCACTGGGGGGCGGCGGGCTCGGATCGGACGGGTGTTCCTCGTGTTCTTCACAGTCGTGCTCGGCGGGATCTTCGCGATCGGGGCGGTCGCTGTCGTCGTCGGCCTCGTGGTGGCAGTGGTGGCGCGCTCGCGGGACCACCGCACCAGGGACGAGCGTCGCGCGGACGAGCACGGCGATCTCGCGCCGGGTTCGGCCAGGGTCACGCCCGGCTACGGCGCCAACCAGATCGGTGGCATGGGGCACTGACCCCAGGGGCTCAGTAGCAGCCGGTCACCGTGGCGGCGAGCATGTCCAGGCCCTGCTTGAGGGCCGGCGTCGAGCCCTTGCCGTTCACCACGAACGCGAACGTCTTCACCTGGCCGTCGGCGCCGAGGGTCCAGCCCGACAGGGCCACGGCGTCGCTGAGCGTGCCCGTCTTGGCGTGCACCCGTCCGACCGCGCACCTCGACTCGGCCGTCGTGAACCGCCCCATCGACGAGCTGAGGGTCCCGCTCCGACCGGAGACGGGCAGTCCCGCGTCGGAGCGCAGCAGCGCGAACCGGGTGGCGTTGCCGGGCTCGAAGGCGTTGGCCACGATCCGGGCCAGCTGCAGCCCGCTCAGCCGCCCGCTGCGCGACAGGCCGGAGCCGTCGTAGAGAGCGGTCGCGGACAGCCCCTCCTTGCCGAGCAGGGCCGCCTGGGCGTTCCGGGCCGCCGTCCACGTGTTGCCGTACCCCGTCGCGATGGCGACGAGCCGGTGCAGGGCCTCGGCGTCCTCGTTGTCCGAGTCGAGCAGCATCGGACCGACGATCTCCCCGACGGTCTGGCCGGCCGAGGTCGCGATGACGGGGGCGTCGACGGCAGCCCGCCCGCGGCCGATCTTCGTGGCGGTCACGCCGTTGGCCTTGAGCTGGGCGGCGAACAGCTTCGCCGCGTCGATGGTCGTGTCGGAGTTCTGCCGTCCGTCGACCACGAGGGCACGCAACCAGGTCGTGTCGTCGGGGATGTAGGAGGACTTCCATCCCGTCGCGAGGGTGGGTGCGGGGAAGAGGTGGTCGTCGGCATACAGGCGGACCGTGGTCCGGCCGGCGGACCTGAGCGTCGCGGCGGTGGTCCTGGCCAGGGCCGCGAGCTGGCCGGAGCTGAACGCCGGGTCCCCGGAGCCGACGAGGATGACCTGGTCCGACCACGGTCCACGCTTGACGCTGGTGACGAACCGGTGCGAGGAGCCGAAGACGCGCAGTGCGTCGGTCGCGGTGACGAGCTTGGTGGTGGAGGCCGGCATCAGGGCGGTGGTGCCGTTCCTGCTCCACACGACACGACCGCTCGCGGCGTCGACGACGGCGCCCGTGAACGACGACCCGAACCGTGCGGTCGTCGTCCGGACGTCCAGCTTTGCCTTCATACGGTGCTCGGCGGGACGGAAGACGACCGTCGGCCGGGTCGGGTCGGGCGAGATGGGCACCGCGTGGGCGGGGGAGAGCGCGAGGCCGGAGACGACGGCGCTCGCGAGCGCTCCGGAGGCAAGCAGCCGGGTCAGCCGCGTGCGGCGGGGCGGCGACGTGCGGGTGGAGCTCGTCAGGGATGGGGTCATGACCGTCCTCCGGGGGCGTGGCGCGGTCTCCGTGGGGGCGGAAGGGGCGCCTGTGACGTGGGAGGACGGTAGCGGCGGGGACGGTGGGACCGGGGCGATGTCGGCGAGGTCTGACCGGACGGACGATCCCCCTGAGCGCGCCACACGTGCGGGCCGCACACTGGTGGGGTGAGATCCGCCTGGCAGTTCAGCGCCATCTGCTACGGCGTCTTCATGGTGGTCTGGTACGCCCAGCGCGTCCGTCGCTGGCGCCCACGGGGGTATGCCGACGCGCCCCTGAGGTGGAAGGTCGCCAACTTCCACCTCATGTCCTACGGCGTGCTCGACGCGATCGTCATCGTCGGGTTCCTCATCAGCCTGTTCAACGCGACGTTCCTGGCCAACGTCTGACCCCTCCTCCGTGGACGTGTCGCGTCAGGCGTCGAGCACCTCGCGGAGCTTCGCGGCGAAGGCCTCCGGCTGGCCGCCGTACCCGTGCTCCCCGCCCATGAACCCACCGTGGTGGCTCGGGAAGACGACGACCTCCTGACCGAGCGCGGTGGCCAGCGCCTCGGTCGACCGCGCCGTGATCGTGCCGGCCGACTCGACCCCTGCCGCCAGCACCAGCCGCACGGGAGTGGCGCGCAGGACCTCGAGGTCGGGGCGGTAGGCGGTGATCGCATCGGAGACCCCGGACAGCAACGGGTCGTCCCGCCTTCCGTCGTCCTCGGAGGACATCCCGAACTGGGCGGGGTCGGGGAGGGGCTGGGCGGCATACGCCGGGGTGAACTCGCCCGACCACGAGGTGAGGCCGATGAACGCGGCCATGCCGGCGCCCTGGCCGCGCTGGTGGTAGGCGTCGTGGACCGCTCGTTCCGCGGCGAAGGCGGCGTCGGCGTCAGGGAGGACCGCCAGCAGCGGCGGCTCGTGGGCGACGACGGTCGTGACGTCCTCGGGGTGCGCGGTGACGAGGGCAAGGGCGCTCACGGCCCCGCCGCTGCTGGCGAACATCTCGACGGGACCGGCGCCGAGGTCGGTGATGACGGCGTGGTGGTCGGCGGCGTTCTGCTCCGGGGTCTGCACCAGTGAGCCGTCGGTGCGCTCGCTGCGGCCGAGGCCGCGGACGTCGTAGGTGACGACGGTGCGGTCGCCGAGCAGCGACGCCAGCGTCGTGAAGCCCTCGGCTCCCATCGGGGCGCCGACGAGGAACAACGGCGGGCGGCCGTCCGCGGTCGGGAGCGGGCCGTGGACGTCGTAGGCGAGGGTGACGTCAGGGGTCTTCAGGTGGCGGGTGGTGGGCATCTCGGGGCTCCGGTTCCTGGGTGGCAGGGGTGGCGCGTGCGGGCACCGCCCGGCGGTGGCTGCAGTGGAGACCGTCGCGCCCGCGAGAACTCATCGGTCAGGCAGACCCCTCGCGGTCGGCGGCGTCGATCAGGCGGGTGAGGCCGTCGCGGAGGTCCTCGACCTCGGGCAGGCCCATGCCGAGGCGCGCCATGATCGCCGGCGGGATGCGCTCGGCCTGGCGCCGGGCCCGGCGGCCCTTCGTCGTCAGGGTGATCGCCAGGGCGCGGTCGTCCCGCGGGTCGCGGCCACGCGCCACCATGCCGTTCGCCTCGAGCCGCTTGAGCAGTGGCGAGAGGGTGGCCGGCTCGAGGCTGAGCCGCGCCGCGAGGTCGGAGACCTTGAGGGGCGACTGCTCCCACAGGGCCAGCATCACGAGGTACTGGGGGTGGGTGAGGCCCATGGGTTCGAGCAGCGGCCGGTAGAGCCCGATGACGTTGCGCGACGCGACCGCGAGGGCGAAGCAGACCTGCCGGTCGAGCGCGAGCAGGTCTGGTGCGCCGCCAATTTCGGGGGCTGCGGAGGTCGGGTCGGTACGAGGGGAGCGGGACACGATTTCATCCTATGCGTATGCGGGCTTACAGTTAGGCATCAAATCATTCGTGTACTAACTATTAGGCGGACGCATGGCTGGCAAGGGCAGGAACGAAGGCCTCTCGGTGGGCTACCGGATCGCGTACGGCGTGAAGTACGTCGGGTGGCACCTCTTCGGTCCCGCGCAGCTGACGGAGGCCGCCGACCCGCACATGCGCCTCAAGCGCGCGCGTGCGGCGAAGGTCGAGGCTGCTCGCGCGGCTCGGCGCGACGCCTGAGCGTCAGTCCCGGGGGGTCGACCCGGTCACCCTGGCGCGGTAGAGGTCGTCCACCTTGGCGCCGATCCGGACCAGCCCGACGCCGAGCAGCGTCCAGCCCAGCAGCACGAGGAGGGCCGCGGCCGCAGGGTAGAACCGTGAGTCCTCCCCGCGCGTGACGAGGTGCACGAACAGGCCCGCCGGGATGGCGACGAAGGCGCCACCGATGAGCTCGGCTGACGAGCGTCGGGCGAGCTGGATGTCGGTGCTCATGGATCCCCCCGGGTCGGCGTCGCACGGCGAGCGTCGCGCGAGAGCGGCGAGGTTACCGGCGCGATGCCTCGGGTGCGCCCCGAATGCGCCCCGAATGTGCCCCGAATGTGCTCGGAACGCCCGACCGCGGTCAGCTGGCTCGGCTGCTCGTGAGGTCGACGAAGTACTGGGCCACGTCGTAGTTCGAGATCCGCAGGGCCCCGATCCGTGGAGAGGTGCCGTGGTTGTTCTCGGCGTCCGGGTCGGCGCCGGCCGCGAGCAGGGCGAGGATGGTCTCTCCTCGACCCCGTGAGGAGGACATGGCCCGCCACAGCGGGGTGTTGCCCCACTGGTCGCGCGCCTCGAGGGCGGCCCCTGCCGCGACGAGCTCGGGCACCACGTCCGCCTGCTGGTTCTGGGCGGCGAGGTGCAGGGGGGTGTACCCGCCGGTGTCGGCGAGCGTCACGTCATACCCCTGCGCCAGCAGCTGGCGCACCAGGGCCAGGTCGCCGTCCGCAGCCGCGTAGTGGAGGTCGGTGCGACCCTCACGGTCCAGTTCCATGCCCCGTATGGTGCCCAAGGCCGGCTCCCCACGTGGTGGGTTTCGAGCGTTCTCAGCCGGTCGGAGGAGGTAACAGAACTCCTCGGTGGAAGTGAAGCCGGTGACCCCGGCGGCGCTACTGGCCGGAGGGTGCGATCGGGGTCCAGAGGACCTCGACGTGTCCCTTGCGCAGGGCGTCCGCGAGGTCGGCCGGGGGCTCCCGGTCGGTGACGAAGTAGTCGACCGCGTCGAGCGTGGTGATCTGGGCGAACAGCCGTCGACCGAACTTCGAGGAGTCGGCCAGGATCGCCACCTTGCCTGCGCGCCCGAGCATCTCGCGCATCATCGCCGCCTCGGCGAGGTTGCTCGTGGAGTACCCGCCGTCGGTCGACACGCCCCCCACGGTCACCAGGGCGAGGTCGCAACGGATGTCCATGTCACGGCCCCCCAGCGAGACCGGGAAGGCGACAGGTCCGATGGTCGCCTGCGCCGCGTGCCGCACGTCGCCGCCGAAGAGGTAGAGGTCGCGGAAGCACTTGGGGGAGATCTCGGTGGCGAGCCGGAGGTTGTTGGTGGCGATGGTCAGGCCGCGGTGCTCGCGCAGGTGACGGGCGACGGCCAGCGCCGTGGTGCCGGCGTTGATGATGAGGACGTCGCCGTCGGTGACCAGGCTCGCGGCCGTGGCCCCGATCTGCTCCTTGGCGTCGGGGTGCACCTGGATGCGGGTGTTGAGCCCGGGGTCCATGCGCGGCATGCGGGTGGGGTCGACCGCGCCCCCGCGGGTGCGCATGACCAGACCCTCCCCGTCGAGGTGGTCCAGGTCGCGCCGGATCGTGTCGGCGGACACCTGCAGGCGCTCCGCCAGGGCCTGCACCGTGACCTGCCCCGCGTCCGCGACCAGCGCGACGATCGCGGCCTTGCGGCTGGCCGGCAGGTGCGTCGAGTCGTCCTCCATGGCGGGGAGCATACGTGCGTTCTTGCGCTTTGTCTTACGTGTTGGTGCGGTTTCTCGCATCGAAGTGCCCTCTTCTCGGGCGAACTGTCTGTTCGCCGTGGGGTATGCCGTGAGTGTGCGGATTCGTGCTCAGCGACGTGTTCCGGTGGGTGATCGGCCCGCCAGGCGGCTCGGTGCGCGGTCGTCTCACTGGACGATTTCCCTGCGTCGAACCTCTTGACCATGCCGCATCCTGCGGATTAATGTCGCAGGAACAGGCAGGAAACAGCAACTACACGCAGGCGATGGCGCCAAGGAACGGAGCAGCAATGCGAGCACAGAGTCGTGCTTCACGGGTGGTGGCGGTGGTCGGGTTCGTCTCGGCGGTCAGCCTCCTCGCGGCATGCGCGGGTGGCGAGGGTGCGCCGATCGGCGCCAACGCCGACGACAACAGCACTGCGGCGGACGGCTCGGTCGTCCTGGAGTTCTCGCAGTGGTGGGAGCCCGAGCTCCCCAAGGGTTCGCTGCGCGGGATGATGGACGAGTTCGAGAAGGCGAACCCCGGCGTCAAGGTGAAGCTGATCAGCGCCCCCTACGCCTCGACCCAGCAGCAGACGGTCGCCGGTGCGGCCTCCAAGACCCTCGCCGACGTGGTCGGCCTCGACGGGGCCTGGGTCAACGACTTCTCCAAGCAGAAGGCCATCACCAACCTGACGTCCCTGATGCAGGAGTCCGGCTACGACGACTCCCAGCTGGCCAGCCAGATCAAGGTCGACGGCAACACGTACATGATCCCCGTCGTGAACTTCGTCTACCCGATGTTCACCAACGACACCCTGCTGGCCAAGGCCGGCGTCAACGCCCCGCCCTCGACGCGCAGCGAGTTCGTCGACGCGGCCAAGAAGGTCACGGCCACCGGCAAGGGCAACTCGGGGTGGATCCTCCCGCTCGCCCAGGACGCCCCCAACGGCATCCAGAACGACGTGATGTCGTGGGTCTGGGCCTCGGGTGGCTCCATGCTCAAGGACGGCCAGCCCGACCTGACCAACTCCTCCGTCAAGAGCGTCGTCGAGTTCATCAAGCAGCTCAACGACGCGAAGGCGATCGCGCCCGGCGCGCTGACGATGAAGGAGCAGGACAAGGTCGAGCAGTTCACCAACGGCCGCGTCGGGATGATGATCGACTCCCTCGCCCACATCAACCTGATCCGGGAGAACGCGCCGGACCTCAAGTTCAGCATCTCGGCGATCCCGGCTGCTGACGGCTACACGGGCAAGCGCGGGATGCCCTACGCCTCCTGGGGCATCGGCGTCTCGGAGAACAGCAAGCACAAGAAGGAAGCCCTCAAGCTCGTCGAGTTCCTGATGAGCAAGGACACCAACTCCAAGCTGTCGTCCGTGGCCAACGCCTTCCCCGGCAACAAGGAGTCCGTGCCGGACTTCGTCCAGTCGGACGCGATGTTCAAGACGGCCTTCGACATCTGGAACAAGGGTGTCCCGGCCAACGAGTTCACCGGCCTGCCGACCGCCGAGGACCTGATGCGGTCCTTCGACGGAGAGCTGCAGAAGACCTTGGCGGAGAACCAGCCCGTCGACACGACCCTGAACAACGCCCAGAAGGCGTGGTCCGCGAAGTTCTGACAGGAGGAGGGTGGGTCGTCGCGACGACAGCCGCACGGCCCACCCGCCCCGCAGGAGGTACCCCGTGATCGACACCTCGATCTCAACCGCCCCGGAGCAGCTACCGGGATCGGCGAAGGCCAAGGGACGCAAGACACCGCGCCCGCGCTCGCAGGTGATCCGCAAGCTGGAGCCCTACGGCTACCTCGCGCCGGTCATCGTCCTCATGCTCGTCCTGATGATCCTGCCGATCGCCGTCGTGATCCGGTATTCGTTGCTGGACAACGTGATCATGACGCCGACCTCAGTGGTCGTCGGGCTGAAGAACTACATCACGATCCTCAGCGACCCGGTCTACCACACGGCCATCAAGAACACGGCGGTCTTCACCGGCAGCAGCGTCCTGGCCCACCTGGTCCTCGGCCTCGGGTTCGCGATGCTGCTCAACTCGCCCCTGCTGGGCCGCTGGACCAAGACGATCTTCCGCACCATCTTCGTGATGCCGTGGCTCCTGACGGTGGCCATCATCGCCATCCTCTGGCGCCTGCTGCTCGACCCGAACGGCGTCGTCAACTACGCGCTCATCCAGGGCGGCGTCATCGACACCCCGATCGCCTGGCTCGCCGACCTCAACCTCGCCCTCCCGGCCGTCACCTTCATCAACATCTGGGCCGGCTACCCGTTCTTCATGGTCAGCCTGCTCGCCGGGCTGCAGGGCATCTCTGCCGACCTCTACGAGGCGGCGGCCGTCGACGGGGCGTCGTGGTGGCGCCGGTTCTTCCACGTCACCCTGCCGTCGCTGCGCCCGATCATCCTGAGCATGGCGCTGCTGGACATGATCTGGACCTCCCAGCAGTTCCCGTTGATCTGGATGACGACCGGCGGCGGCCCCCTGGACCGCACGGAGATGCTCAGCACCTACACCTACAAGCTCGCGTTCAGCGAGTACCAGTTCGCCCAGGCCTCGGCCAGCGCCGTGATGCTGCTCGCCGTCGCCCTGGTCCTCGCCGTCTTCTACGTGCGGCACCAGCGAGTGAGGGACTGACCATGACCGTCATGACGACCACCAACCCCCGCAAGAAGGCGGCCCTCAAGGCCGGCACCTGGACGGGCCTGATCCTCGGGGCGTTGTTCGCCGGCCTCCCGGTCCTGTGGATGCTCTCGAGCTCGTTCAAGTCGAACTCCGAGATCTTCGCGTGGCCGCCGAAGCTCATCACCGAGAACTTCTCGTTCGCGGCATACACGACCGTCCTCACCGACCCGACCAAGGTGCGGTTCTTCGTCAACAGCTACGTCGTGGCCATCGCGGTCACGGTGCTGACGCTGGTCTGCGCGATCCTGGCCGCGTACGCGTTCAGCCGCTACCAGTTCCGCGGCAAGGGCCTGGTCAACGTGATCATCGTCGGCATCCAAGCCGTCCCGCCGATCACGCTGCTCATCCCGTACTTCGGCCTGATCGTGGCGCTGCGCCTCTACAACAGCTACCAGGGCCTGGTGCTCACCTACATGGTGTTCACCCTGCCGTACGCCATCGTCATGATGACCGGCTACTTCAACACCCTGCCGCGCGAGCTGGACGAGGCCGCACGGGTGGACGGCACGACGTCGTTCGGCGCCCTCTGGCGGATCCTCGTGCCGATCTCGTTGCCGGGCATCGTCTCGGTGGCCGTCTACACGTTCATGATCGCGTGGAACGAGTACCTCTTCGCGCTCACCCTGACCCGCACGGACAACATGCGCACGGTGCCCATCGGCATCCAGCTGCTCATGGGCCAGCACTCGTACCAGTGGACCGAGATGATGGCCATGAGTGTGCTCGGGAGCATCCCCGTGATGGTGCTGTTCGTGTTCTTCCAGAAGTTCTTCATCGGTGGCATGACCGCTGGTGCAGTCAAGAGCTGACCGTCGACCGTCGACGCCCAGAACCCCTCCCCACACAGAGAGAGACACACCCATGCTCGTCAACGGAGTCAACCTCCTGCAGGTCGCCCGCGAGAACCAGTTCGCCGTGCCGGCCTTCAACATCAGCGACTACGCGATGATGAAGGGGATCTTCGAGATCAGCGAGGAGACCAACTCACCGCTCATCATCGCGATCCACCCCGACGAGCAGAAGCACGTCGGTGACAGCTTCCTCCGCTCGGCGATCGACCTGGCCCTGCGCAGCCCCGTCCCGGTGGCCATCCACTGGGACCACGGCGCCAGCTACGAGGAGTCGCTCAAGGCGATCCAGCTGGGCTTCACCTCGATGATGATCGACAAGTCGCTGGTGTCCTTCGACGAGAACGTCGCGATCACCAAGCGCGTCGTCGAGGCCGCCCACGCGGTGGGCCTCAGCGTCGAGGCCGAGCTCGGCACCATCGGCAAGGCCGATGACGAAGCCGAGGCAGGCACCGAGTACATCGTCTACACGGACCCCGAGGACGCGGTGCGGTTCGTGCAGGAGACCGGTGTCGACAGCCTGGCCGTCGCGATCGGCACCTGCCACGGGCTCTACCCCGACTGGATGAAGCCCGAGATCAAGATCGACCTGCTCGAGCAGATCGAGGCCAAGGTCTCGATCCCCCTGGTGCTGCACGGCGGTTCGGGCAACCCCGACGAGGAGATCGCCAAGTCGGTGTCCCGCGGCATCGCGAAGATCAACATCTCCAGCGACATCAAGGTGGCCTACCACGGGAAGATGCGCGAGATGCTGGCCAACGACCCGAAGCTGCGCGAGCCCAACTCCATCCAGCCGGACTGCATCAAGGCGATGAAAGCGGCGGCGGCCCACAAGATCGAGCTGTTCAACGCCGACGGCAAGGCCTCCCTCTACTGAGCCGGCCCGGCCGCAGCCGCACGACCCGCACGTCTCCCCACCTCGACCGAGTCGCCCACGGAGGACCCCGACGATGACCCACCCCACCACGGTGGCCTCCAGCACGAGCCGGACGCTCATCCCCGCATCCGGCGTCGTGCTGGGCTTCGGGGCGGCTCTCGACTGCGAGATCCGTTGGGATGCAAGCGTCCTCAGCGACCTCGCCAGGTCGTATGGCGTGGTCCCCGACGAGCTGGTCGGCCAGCGCCCCATCTGTTCCGAACGAGACCTCGTGGTCTCGATCATGGGCTACTTCACCCGCAGCGCGGGTGGGGAGCGCCGGGTCGACGAGCCGCAGGTGATCGAGGAGTTCTGCGCCCGCTTCGACCGAGTGGCCTCGATCGGTGGGACGTGCGTGCGGGCGGCGGCGGCGATGCTGCGGCTGGGCCAGCAGGCGACGGTGCACCTCGCGTTCGAGAGCGACCAGGTGCTCGGCCTCCTCCCGCCCGGTACGCAGGCACTGGTCCCCGACGTGGACCTGCCGTCCTACCCGCACCTCGTCGTGCAGTACCCCGCCGGTGCCCGCGTGGTCACCGACCGGCTGGAACTCGTCGCGACCCGGGCCAACCGGCTGATCTACGTCAACGACCCGGCGAACGAGGAGATCGCGCTGAGTCCTGCACTCCCGTCCGCGGTCGCCGGCGCTGCTGTCTTCCTCGTCTCTGGCTTCAACGCCATGCGCAACCTCCCGGCCCTGCGCGCACGCCTGGACGTGGTTGAGGCCGCTGTCGTGCAACGCCGTGCATCCGGCACCGAGGGTGTCGTCATGTACGAGGACGCCGGGTTCCACCAGCCCGAGTTCGCGGAGGTCGTCCGCAGCCGGATGGCGCGGGTCGTCGACGTGTACAGCCTCAGCGACGAGGAGCTGGTCGACGCGGTCGCGGCCTCTGGCGCGCTCGACCTGCTGGACGCCGATGCGGTGCTCGCTGCCGTCTCGACGCTCGCCGCCCGACTCGGAGTCCCCACGGTGGTGGTCCACTCCCGGCACTGGGCGCTGGCCTTCGGCCCGACGGCCGGCCGGTACCGGGACGCCCTGGCCACCGGCACCGCTCTGGCCACCGCGCGGTACGCACACGGCGAGCTCGTCACCCACGACCACATCACCAGCGTCGCCGGTGCGAGCCCCGACCCGGCGGCGGTGGCCTTCGCCCGGCGGATCCGGGAGATCGCGGGGGAGCAGGTCACGGTCGTGGCCGTCCCCACCCTCGAGGTGCCGGACCCGACGACCGTGGGGCTCGGCGACACCTTCGTCGGCGGGTTCCTCGCAGCCTGCGCCAGACTGGTCGACGAGCAGTCGCACCCCGCCGCTGCAGGAAAGGCGCCATGAGCGACACGACCTCGTCCACCCCCACCATCCCCGGTGCCGCTTCTGCAGCTGAGGTCGGAAGCGGCACCGGTACCACCCGCTGGGCCGAACGCCCGGCGCACCGGCTCTGGGTGCAGGAGCGGTTCGCGCGGATGATCGAGTTCGTCGGCCCGAGCGTCCTGCCCGGCGGTGGGTTCGCCTACCTCGGGGGTGACGGATCCCCGATGCCGGGGCGCGAGCCGTCGCTGCTGCTCACCGCCCGCATGACCCACGTGGCCGGCCTGGCCTCGGTGCTCGGCATCCCCGGCTCCGAGCGTCTGCTGGCCCACGGGCTGGCGTCCCTGGAGGGCGCCTTCGGTGACGAGGCGCACGGCGGCTGGTTCGGGACGCTGGAGCGGACCGGGCGCAAGACGGCATACGAGCACGTCCACGTCGTCCTGGCGGCGGCGTCGGCGCTGGCCGCGCAGGCCCAGGGGGCCGCGTCCGTCGGTGACCCGCAGGCCCTGGCGCGCGAGGTGACCCGAGTCGTCGAGGAGAAGTTCTGGCGTGAGGACGAGGGTGCGCTGTGCGAGTCGTGGTCGGCGACGTGGGACGACCCCGAGGAGTACCGCGGGGCGAACGCCAACATGCACGCGGTCGAGGCGTTCCTCGCGATCGGTGACGCGCTCGACGAGGACGTCTGGCACGCAAGGGCGCTGCGCATCTGCGAGCGCATCGTGAACCAGCACGCGCGTGGTCGCGACTGGCTGCTGCCCGAGCACTACGACGCGCAGTGGCAGGAGCTGCCCGACTACAACATCGACAACCCCAACGACCCCTTCCGCCCGTATGGCGCGACGTACGGCCACCTGCTCGAGTGGGCTCGCCTGCTGTGCGGCCTGCACGCCTCACCTCGCGTGCAGACCGGTCCCTGGGTGCTGGAGGCAGCCGAGGCGTTGGCGCGAAAGGCGTTGTCCGCGTGGGGAGTCGACGGCCGTGAGGGCCTGGTCTACACCGTCGACTGGGAGTCCGAGCCGGTCTCCGACGTCCGACTGCACTGGCCGATCTGCGAGGGCATCCAGGCGACCGCGCTGCTCGGCGGGCTGACCGGTGACGACGAGTGGGAGCAGTGGTACCGCCGGCTGTGGGACCACGCAGCGGCGTACTTCGTCGACACCACGGGCAGCTGGATCAACGAGCTCGACGAGGACATGAAGGAGGGTTTCGTGGTGTGGCCGGGACGTCCGGACGTCTACCACGCGACCGGCGCCTACATGGCGCCGCTGCTCCCCGCCTGGCCGTTCATGACGGTGGCCGCCGCCCGGCTGGGCTGACGCACGTCGCGCGCCGATCCACGCAACCGGCCGCAAACCTCACTCTATTGACGGAGACGCCCGCTGCCCCGCCTGCGGGACACTGGCAGGCGCATGTCGGACCGTCGAAGCGGGGATGCCATGGCCGAGGAGCAGGGTTCGGGCGAGGGAGAGGCACGCCGTCCGCCTCGACCAAGGGACCGTGGCCAGGGCAGGGCCGGTCCGGCGCCGTCACCCTCGGGCAGCTCCTCGAGCATGCCCGCGCTGGACCCGACCCAGATGGTCGAACGCGACTGGCTGCACGTCGGTCGACCCGGCAAGGCCCTCGAGGACCGCGCCATCGAGGTGGAGATCCGCACAGCGCGCAAGGTCTGGGCCGTCGTCGCGGCGTTCACCCTGGTCCTGCTGCTGCTCAGCCTGCTCCGCGCGACCGGAGTCCTCCCGCTCGGGGAGGTGCGCCTCGCCGAGGGCGAGTCACGCGTGCCGGTGGAGGACGGCGACAGCCCGTGGCCCCGGGCCATGCTCGCCCTCCTCCTGCTGCAGGTGGCGACCCAGTTCGTCCTGGTCCTGCTGGTCGTCGAGCACCGCTACACCGCCGGGAGCACACGGGTCGGGGCCCGCAGGGTCGTGGAGAAGCCAGCCGCGAAGCATCCGTCGTTCAGCTCGTCGGTGCGAACCCTGCGCGGCTGGGTCCGCGCGACCCCGGCGCCGCCCCGGATCAAGGTCCTGCGCCTGGTCCTCTTCGTCCTGGTGGGCGCCGCGGTGGGGATCGACTGGGCCCGGTTGTCGTGGTGGCACACCGTCGTCATCGGTGCGGTCGCTGAGGTCACAGCCGCCGCGGCATACCTGCTCACCGTCCGTGGGCTCGCGGACCGGCGCCGGGAGCTGCCCGGGACCGGGGGAGGTGCGCCACCGGCCGGAGCCCCACCCACCGGGACCACCGCCGTGGTCGACACCCGAGACGCCGGGCCGCTCGCGATCGGTGCCTCCGGCGGTGGCATCCGCGCGACGGCGTTCGCCCTCGGGGGGATGCACGCGCTGCAGGACCACGCCAAGGAGCTCGGCCTCGACCGGGTCGAGGACGAGCCGGCGATCTTCGCCGTCAGCGGTGGCAGCTACATGGGCGCTGCGCTGGCCCTGCGGCGCCGCTTCGCCGGGGACGGCTCGCCGGTTCCCCCGATCCCGTGGACGCAGAGCTACCGGCCGAACTCGTCGGAGATCGAGCGGCTGCGTCGACACACCCGCTACCTGTTCGAGCCAGTGGCCCGATGGCGGGACGGGTTGGTCAGCCTCGTGCTCGGCGCATCGGTCAACGTCATCGTCGTCGGCCTGACGCTGCTGTTCGCGACGTTGGTCAGTGCGACTCTTGCCGTGACGGTGGGTTTCGTTGCAGCCCATCGGGTTTCACGAGTGGTGGACAACACCCCTGTCGTGCTGGTGGACGGGCTGCAGCTGGCTCCCTCGTGGGGCACCGGGCAGTGGCTGGGCCTGCTCAGCGTGCCCATCGCCTGCCTCGTCGTTTTGGTCGGGCTGACCGTGTGGGACTGGAGGGGGACGGCGGTCTTCGACGACACGGATCCCGACCAGCCGCAACGCGATGAGACCATCGCGACGCGAGACAAGGTGGCGCGCTGGCGTCCCCTCGTCCTCGGGGTGGCCGCGGTCTGGCTGGCTGTCGTCGCGGGGCTGCCGGCCGCCCTGGTGGGGGTGACGACCCTGACCACGAGCAACAAGCCGACCACCCTCGGCGCGGCGGCACTGAGCGGCCTGGGGTTCGGGACCCGCAGCATCTGCGAGGAAGCGGCATCGCAGAACATCGCCAAGGCCGTCAGCAAGGTCAGCCTCGAGGCCCGGATCAGCCCCGACGAGGCACGCAGTGTCGATGCCGGGGCGTGCGGGTACGAGACCGAGGTGACCCGGACGCTGGTCACCAAGGGCGACAAGGACCCCGCCAACGACGTGCTGCTGAAAGGGGACGACCAGGCGGCGCGGGACCTGGCCGGCGCCACCCGCGTCTCGGTCCAGATCGGTGGCATCTCGGGGCTGTTCCTCGCGGTCATCGGGCTGCTCCGGCGAGGCCCGTCACCCGAGGCGGCGGCCGAGGCGAATCTGATGGCGCGGGTCAAGCGGTACCTGCTGACCTGGCTTCCGCTCGCGATCGTGGGACTGGTCGCCGTGTACCTCCAGCTGTTGTGGATGTTCCACTACCTGATCGAGCTCAAGGGTCCCTTCACGCCGACGTTCGTGGCGTGGAGCGCGCTGCTCGTCGCCGTGGCGTGCTTGCTCGCCTACCTCGTCGACGCCAACGCGACCTCGATGCACGGCTTCTACCGGGCGCGGCTGGCGGACGCGTTCTGCGTGGGGATCGACGCGACCACGGGCCGTGCCGTCGAGCTGCCACCCGCGCAGGTGTACCGCTACTCCGACCTCGACGGCATCGGGCTCAACATCGTCGCGACGCTCAACTCCAAGGCCCCGAACGAGGCGCCGACGATGCGCGGCGGGTTCCCGGTCGTGTTCGGACCACAAGGGATCCGCGTCTTCCGGGAGGAGGGCACCACGGTGACGGTCCCGATGCGGGAGTACGAGGACTTCGCCGGCGCCGGTCGCACGTCCGTGATGGCGTCGGTCGCGATCAGCGGCGCCGCCATCTCGCCACTGATGGGGCGCTTCGGCATCCAGATGGCGCCGTACCGGTTGCTGCTCACCCTGTTCAACCTCCGCGTCGGCACGTGGGTGCGCAACCCGCTCCACACCCACACCCCGGTCCTGGAGCGGCCGAAGGGCTGGCTGTGGCTCACGAGCAAGCCCGGTCTGACGAAGATCGCGGTGGAGGCCGCGGGGCGGCTGTCGGCAGACGACCGGTGGATCTACCTCAGCGACGGTGGGCACCTGGACAACACAGGACTGGTCGAGTGCGTGCGCCAGCACGTCACCTCGGGTGGTGATGCGGCCCGGCGGATCCTCATCTTCGACGCGAGCAACGACCCGCCGCAGTCGTGGTCCGCCGTCGGCGACGCCATCGCCGTCGTCCGGGCCGACCTCGACATCGACCTCCAGCGGCAGATGATCGAGGACGAGCCGCCGTGGTTGCGCTGCTACCGCGACCCCCGCGGCCTCGAGGTGGTGGTGGTGAAGTCCGTCCGCGTCGAGCCACCGGCCGCGGGGGCGAGCGGCGTCGACTGGAACGCCGCGCTCCCGCCGAACGTGCAGTCGTTCCAGATCAACAACAAGGACTTCCCGCGCGCGCCGACGGCGCGGCAGAAGTTCGGCGACCTCGAGTTCGAGGCCTACCGCGGCCTCGGGTATGCCGCGACCGTCACCTCGCTGCGCATGTGCCACTGGATCCCCGGGGCACCGCGGCGGTCCACCGCACGGCCGAGGCCACAGCCGCACATCGCCGGGCTGCCCTGACGGGTTCCGTCACCGGGGTGACCGTTGACCACGATCAGTGGAGTCACCCCGGTGACCAAGGTCAGTGGGCGAGCTTGAGCCCGACCACGCCGGCGACGATCAGGCCCAGGCACACCAGCCGTGCCGCGGTCGCCGGCTCTTCGAGCGCGACGATGCCGTAGACGGCGGTGCCCACCGCGCCGATGCCCACCCACACGGCATACGCCGTGCCGACCGGCAGGGTGCGCAGCGCGAAACCGAGCCCTGCCATCGAGGCGACCAGGGCGACCGCGAAGATCGCGGTGGGGACCGGGCGCGTCAGCGTGCGTGACTCGGCCAGGGCAGAGGCCCAGACGGTCTCGAGGACCCCTGAGACGACGAGTGCGATCCAGGACATGACCTACCTCCGGGGCACCGTCGTGTCCGACCGGGTACGGCGCGCTCGTCCGGAGCCTTGCTGAGGCTTGCCCAGATTCTACAGGCCGGCCTCTGGTCGCCGGCTCCACAGGTTCCTAGGCTGACCCCATGGCACCCGGGAGGGCCTCGCAGCACCGAGTCGCGGCAGTGGACGTCGCCGAGGACGTCGTCGTGCGGCAGTACCGGTACCTCCTCACGACGGCGTCGGTCGACGCACTCCAGGGGATCCACGTCGAGGTAATGGGGAGCCTGTCCGTGGCCGACCGGGCGAGGGTGCTGGGGGCGTTGCTCGACGCGTTCGCGACAGGTCGTCACGTGGACGCCACCGAGACGGACAAGGTCGCCCACCTCGTCGCCGTCGGCGCCCATCGAGCCCCGCTGGCGTGGTTGGACAGCCTGGGCCGCACGTTCGCCCGGCGGCTGGCTGCGGGGGTGCTCGACACCGAGGCATCGTTCGGGCGGTTCAACGGGTATGCCGCGTGGGACGGCGAGTCACCCGAACCTGTGGAGGACCCCGGGCCGAACGACGGGTTCGACCCCCGCGGGGTGGGGGATGCCAGCGCGGCTCGCTACCGCACGCGCGTCAACAGGGACCCGCGGATCTACCTGTATGGCGCCACCGGGATCTGACTCCTGCTCGCCTGCCGGGCGTGCTTGGCGGTAGCGCGGGCTCGCCGGGGCGGGCTCGGCGGGGCGGGCTCGGCGGGGCGGGCTCGGCGGGGCTCACCCGCCTACAGGGCGCCGTGGGTGGGGTCGAAGTGCTCACCCTGTCGTTGGCGCGCGGCCTTGGCCGACCAGTCCTGCCAGTCGTCCTCGGTCGGTTGGTAGCGCCGGCGCCGGACGATGGCCGAGATCACGATCAGGACCCCGAGCATGATCAGGAAGGGGAGCAGGATCCAGAACGCGACGGTCCAGAACATCGTCATCACCGCTTGCGGAGTAGGGGTGATCGAGCTTCCAGTGTCCTGCGACTGCGACCCTGGCGACAAGGGACAGACCGGACCACCTGAGGTCACGAACGAGGACGGTCAGGCCTCGCGCCGCGACTCTCGTTCGTCGTGCGCCACCTGGCGACGGAGCTCTCCGTCCGGATCGAGCCACCGCAGGGCGCGCCGCTGGATGAAGAGGCCCAGGGCGATCGAGGCGGCCAGGGTCGCGAGGTTGAGGAGCCACCGCAGGAAGTCGCTGTCGATGTTCGGCGAGATCGTTCGGTAGACGAGGTACGCAGCCATCACGAGGACGACCCAGGCCACCATGGCGAGGTACCGGGCGAAGAGGAAGCCGCGGACCGACAGCCGCGCCGGGCGAGCCCTGGGTTCCTCGCCCAGGCTCAAGAACGCGATGTTCGACGGCACGTCGTCCATGTTGATCCAGGGCCTCGGATCCACTCCGTGCTCCATCGCCCTGCGGATGAGGTGACCGGTGGCTGCTCGTCGCCGATCCCCGGGCTCGTGGACCGTGCCGGAGGCGTGCTCGTTGCGGTCGACCGGTTCGCCTGCGGCTCGGCGCTTCTCGATGTCGTCCCGGATCGACTCCAGCAAGGCCATGAACTCGCGCTCGTTGTCGAAGGCTGCGACGACGACATGGCGCCGCTCGTGTCGATCCGGGTCGTACCGGTAGTGCCGGACGACGAACCGCCGGATGCTGTCGTCGTCCGCATCGACCCTGGCCACCTGGGCAGCCTAGGCCCGGGGACGTCTCGGGCGGGGTTTGTCAGTGGCGCACGCCAGAGGCCCCTCGCTCTGTTGCGGTCCGGTGGCGGCGGAAGGGCGAGGACCGGGCACCGATGCGGTGGCGAAACGGCAGCACCGTTGGCACTGCGGAAACGTGGTGGTGACCTCGGGCAGATTCGAACTGCCGACACCCGCTTTAGGAGCGAGCCCGGGGGTGGGAGGCGTCGCGGATTCCATTGTGCTGCAAGGGTTTCCGCGTTGCTGTATGCCGGGTGGCTCTGGCTGTTTCAGACCCTGTGGGCACCTCTCGGGTACCTGATCCTAACGACTTCAGCGGAGGTTCCAAGGAGGTCGAAGACCGGCGATGAGCAGAAGCTCCAGGGAATCTGGAATTGGGATCTCGTGGAACCAGAGGTGGAACGTTGCGCCTTCCCGCAGGGCGCTCGTGAGAAGCCCATTTACGTGGCAATTTGTGTTCTGGCCACCCACGAAGCGGTTGCGGGGGTCGATCACGGAGTATCCGCGTCTGCCCCATCGCTCACGGAGGGAGTCACGGGCCCGACCGACGTACTGGAGTTGGTCGTCGTCCATAAACAGGGCGTATACGCCCGGAGCTGCTGGCAAAGACGGGATCTTCAGCCGAGAGAAGGGCCCGAGGCCGTAGCGGTTCAGGCCCAGGCCTCGCGTGTTCGCGTAGCGGAGATGTGGCGTCTCAAGCAGGACGCTGCCGTTGGCATCGCGAGCGGCATCAAGGCGCCCGGCGAGTTCGAACGGCACATCGAGCAGTTGGCGACTCATGTCTCGATCATCCTGCCTGCGGTAGCCGTATGTGGCGGCCATCGTGATGACGCCTGGACACGTGCCGGCTGCTACGCGGAGACGGGAGCCAGCACATGGGGTGTGGCGTGGCGACCGCAGGCATCGGTGAGGGCTGGGGATGATGAGGGCCAGGCGCGCACCAGCCCGTGGTGCGCTGTGGCGCGGGGGACAGTGGAGGGCTCTGAGAACCTCATCGCCCGCCCAAACGGACCCGGCCTAGGCCTTCATCCTGTACGTCTTGCGCTTGGCGTCCTTGGCAAGCCGCTTCACATGGAGTCGAGCCTCGGTCTTTGCCGTCGACTTGAGAAGCAGCGACCGGCCACGCCCGACGACCTTTCCATGGAGGGTGATTACGTACTCCCACCCGTAGCCAAAGCCGAGATTGTGCAGGCTGATCTCGTACTCGTGCTTATCGCGCTTGAGCATGGCTTCTCCCCGGGCCCGGTCCTTGACAGCACGGTAGCGGCCCGCCAACCCCGATGGGGTGACGTTCACCCGACCAGGCGGGTCTGCGCATTGACCTCGAGAGGAGGCCCCAGCATGGTGACCGGCTGCGATGCCGGTGCGAAAGCTAGCCCCACGGGTCTGAGTTCGGAACATCGCTGGTCCGTGACGGCTGGGGCGTACGGGAGTCAGGCACGCGCCGGCCCCTGCCGTCCACAGCGCAGTTGAAGGCGCTGAATGCACGAGTTGAGAGCAGCGTCCTGGTACTGAACCGGGGCGCTGCTTCATGTTGTTCGGGCGTGGGGGTGCGGTGGGGGTGCGCGCAGGGCGCGAAGCGCCCGGAGCGCGGGGGTCCCCATCGCGGGGGCCCGCGCCTCGCGGCGAAGCCGCGCTTGAGCCAGTAAGGAAAATTCTCACGGCTCTTGGATGAAGCACGGTTGACCCCGTCAACGGTTGAGCTGCGGGAATGTCCCGTCGCTGAGGGATACGGACTTCAAGTCGCTGTGGAGCCAGTTGGCGGCGATATCGCTTGATAGACGGTCTCCGTTCGTATGGAGCACGCCGTTAGACCAGTGGAGACTCCCGAAGGGCGCCGTTGTACGCCGTCGCCTGTCGGTCCACGACTGGAGGAGGCTAGATTGGTGCTGGTAGGTCTCTTGGTTGTACTCCTTATCCGTCCATCGAATGGCGGCCCGCCCGTTCGCACTCAAGACGTAACCATCAGAGGATGGGATGTCCTCTAGGGCTTCTAGAGGCAATTGGACATATGAGACTGAAGGCCCATCGCTAAAGCTAGTGCCTCGGGATCTCGTCACGGTTCCCAGCACGCCGATGGGTGCGTATGCGCAGCGTCCTAGCGACCAACCGAACTTGGCGAAGGTATGCGTTGCGACTTCGCCATACGCTTGGCAGGCGTTGCCGTATGTTTCTGCAGCGAACTTGACGAGGTGTTGATCGCTGTAAACGTCCCAGATGAAATTCGAAGCCTGTGACTGGGGTGTATCGGGCGCCGGAACCGGGCGTCTGATGAATTCTGCCGACTGAATCTTCAGCCAGTCGCGCAAGGCGAGAAGATTCTCCCCATGAATTGTATGCCTGCCGAAGGCGAAACTCGACGTCACCGGATTCTCGACGAGTTCGAGCAGCTGCTCGACTTTCGCGAGAAGAAGTTTGCGGTCCATGGGTGGATGAGTGAATCGTCTTTCGTCCAGAATCACTCGGCACCAGGAGTACATGAGCTCGGTGGCCCAGACGCCGACGTCGCCGCCCAGCAATTGATCGCTTTCAAGAATCTTAAGGGTGAGATGGCGAACATCTTGTTGCACGGCGAGCCAAGGCCAGCTGGAGCCTGTCGGTGGCTGCCCGCTGGTCCCACGTGCCCAGCCTGGCTTGGGGGGACCAAACGGCGTGAGGTCTGCTGGCAGCGCGACAACTTCGTCTCCCGTCGCGGTTCCCTCTGTAGACCATCCCCACGTCTGGGATCCATTCTGACTAATCCTGAGACCAAGCCGGATCGGTGTCTGAGGTTCGTCGATTGGGAAGCATCGGACCGCCAATGGGCCGATGGAGTCTACCCACGCACGCGTCGCAGCTAGTTTCCGTGAACCAACTCGGCCAAAGTCAACATCCGGCTTCTCTTGGTTGACCGAAAATCCGGAGCTAATTTGGCTGAGTAGCCATCCGGCCGCTCCAGGATTTAGTCGGAGAGCGCTGGTGACGATCTGATCTGCTAGACGTGCATCTGCTCCGCTTAGTGCAATGGCGGCGGCCCACCGCCACCGATCAAATGTGGTTCGATCCGTGAAGGCTGAAGGCACGTCGGGTGAGTCAGAGACGAGCTGTTGTGCGGCGAACCATTGTTCAAAAATCGGGAGACTGAATTGTAGGATTCCCGCTGGGGATTCGTTGACAAGCCGGGTGCTGAGGAGTTGTTGGCGCAGGGCGAAGGGAAGGTGCTCTGGTTCTTCGTAGCTGGTTATCTGGGTCGCCAGCTGAACTAGCGCTTCGAAGAGGACGCTAGCGGTGGTCACGGTCTGCGCCGTTCCTCGCTGGAGCGCAAGTTCAACTAGATGCCGGATTAGCCCGGCTTGCCCGCCAAAGCTGTGGCCTGTGCCAACGGCGGTTGCGGCAGCCAAGGCGAAGAATGGTCGTTTGGCGCTGGTTCTCAAGGCCGCAGGCCACGTATGCACGACTACAGCGTTACCTCCCATCGCCGCGACGATGCGCCCGATCGTATCTTCGTCGAGTTCACTTACGTGGGAATCCTCGGGTGATGGAACTAGGACGTGTGGCCGGCTGGTAACGAGAACGCGACACCTGGGACTTCCCGCTACCAGAACGCGCGCGTCAGCAGCGATCGCCTCTGCGGTTGCTCCGTCGACCTCGTCCAGACCGTCGATAACGATGCTGGCGCCTCTGGCGTGTAGCAACTCCTGACTACCGACCGCATCTTCGACGGCCGCCTCGACGGTCTCGCGCCTGATGTCGCGCGCAGATAGCCAGATCGGGATTGCCTCGCTAGAACCGTTGGCCAGCGCTTCCGTCTCTGCCAAATGCCAAGCTTCCGCAACCTCCGTCTTGCCTGATCCGTAGGGGCCTATCAGGACGCGAACCGCGCCCATAGGGACTTTTGGGATGGCCGGTTGCAAGATCTCAATTATCGAGTGGCGCAAGTCGCCCGTCACCCCTACCGATTCGAGTCGAATGGCACGTCGCTCCCAAGAGCGCCGCTGAAGGTAGAAGGAGAGGTCGGGACCGTCCAACTTTCCCCATCCTCCCCTGGAAAGGGTGAGGTCACCAAGGCGGGCAAGCACGGCGTCATTCCTGTTCTCGGCCCAATGTTCAGCAAGGTCCCGTGCCTTCTTATCGTCTACAAGTTGCAGAAAGGCGCCATAGGTTGCCCGAACCAGCTTCAACGAGGCTGACGCTCGCCCGGGTTGGCGCGTCCAGACATCTCCGCTCTGGGCGAGGGAGTCGTCAAGTGATAGCGCTAGCCTCGGTGCCGCTGTCTCGACGGGCTCTTCAAAGTCGCGCAACTCAAGTTTCTTGAGCCACGAGCGGAACTCGCGCGCAGGGAATTTTAAGCCGGTAGCGGACCGAACAGTCATGGTGACTCGGTATCGATCGATACCTGTCCAGCTGGACATCTTGCGAAATATTGTTGGTGCGAATGGCTTCAGAATCGCTCCCGCGAAGGTCAGGAGTGCGCTCATTCTGTTGCCTTTCCCGAAATGGGTTGAAGTGTCTTCCTCAAGGATCAATCTGTGGAGATATAAATGCCGGCAGGAAGTTCCTGCCGTTATGAGATCTGATCGCTGGCTCACCTGCGGTCGAGGCATCGAGAAGGCGCTTTGAGTAGACGTGGTCCACAAGGGTGTAACCAAGTTCGCACTTGTGCCACTCGACGCGCTGCGCCTCATCGGAATTCTCCGAGTAGGTCGACGCGAGTTTGCATTTGAAGACAAGGGCGATGATGCCCAGAGTCATGTTCTTGTAGACGCCGGTGAGGGGGCCGACCTCGATCTCGGCCCCAGTTTCCTCCCGGACCTCGCGGCGAAGGCCATCTTCGATGGTCTCGTTCAGTTCGAGAACGCCACCGGGCGGCTCCCAGTTGCCGTTGTCCCGGCGCTTGATGAGCAGGACGTTCTCGCCGGATTCGTCGAAGATGGCGGCGGCGACGCTCACGGAATGGCGCGGGGTGTCTGTCATGGCGTCCTCCTCATCTGTCAGAGTGTAGGCAGTACAGACGACTGGAGGAGTCATGTTGGATCTCGGCCAGGTCGACAAGACTGCCGACACGCCTGCGTTCAAACAGATCGCTCAAGGGATCCGCGAGGCTGTGTCGTTGGGCCGGCTGCAGCCTGGCGACCAGGTGCCATCCGAGGCGCAGCTGATGGAGCAGTTCGGCGTCGCTCGGATGACCGTGCGGCAGGCATTGGCCGATCTCCGAGCCGAGGGACTGCTTCGTGCCGAGCATGGACGTGGGGTCTTCGTTCGTGATCGGCCTGTCGTTCGACGGGTGGCGTCGGATCGTTTCGCTCGGCGTCACCGTGATCAGGGGCAGGCCGCCTTCCTGGCTGAAGCGGAGGGGGTGGGCGCTCCTTCTGTCGACGAGATCGAGGTGGGAAGCGAGGTTGCCTCGACGGATGTGCGTGAAGCCCTCGGCCTGACGTCTCGTGCCAAGGTCGTCGCGCGCCGGCGCCGCTACCTGATGGACGGTCAGCCGGTCGAGCTCGCACAGTCATTCGTCCCGCATGCAATTGCCAACGGGACCAAGATCGCCGACGCGGACACCGGGCCTGGTGGGATCTATGCCCGGCTGGAGGAGTTGGGCCACGAGCTGGCCGAGTTTTCCGAGGAGGTGGCGGCCAGGATGCCCAGTCCTGAGGAGCGTCGTCGGCTCAGGTTGCCGACCGGTACGCCTGTGCTCACGGTTCGTCGCATCGCGTTCGACCGCGAAGGGGCTGCTGTCGAGTTGACCGACGCGGTCAGGGCTGCGCCGAGCTACGTCTTGGAGTACCGCTTTCCTGCGGTTTGACCCAGAACCGTTGCTTGTCTAGAGGAGTGTGCCTTACTGGCTTCTGTTGGTAACCGCTCTAGACAAGTAGAGGTGTTGAGCTGGCGATTCAGCAGAGGATGCGGGTCCTGTTCGAGGACGTCTTCCCGGAGGGGGCGTTCGTGGTGGGACAGGTGGAGCCGGTCGAGGACTACGAGCTGATCCGGGCGGCGAGGGAGGCGGGTCGCGAGCCTGGGGATGTGCAGACCCGGGACAAGGTGACCGAGAAGCGGGTCTGGCAGGTCCGGGTGGTCGATGGTGACTCGATGGCCCGGAAGGGTCAGACCGAGGTCGTGGTGAAGATCGGCGCGGACCAGCAGCCGGTGCCGCCGCCGAAGATCGAGGGGTTGCCGTTCCGACCGGTGATGTTCGAGAACCTGACGGTCACGGCGTGGATCGATGACCGGGGCAACCGTCCGAACATCGCCTGGTCGTTCCGCGCGGACGGGATGCGCGCCCCCAAGGCGGGCGAGGTCACCACCTCGGGCAAGGGGCCGGCTGCCGTGTCTGAGAAGGGTGCGGCGTGATGCGCCCCGTCGAGGCAGTCCAGTGGGCCGATGCCCTGGACGTGGACGTGAAGGACGTCCCGGCCGTGCTCGGTCTGGAGGTGTCACGGATGGACGGGCTGCGCCACGAGATGGCCAAGCTGCACCAAGAGCTGGCCGACGCACCGCAGCAGGACTTCAGGGCCACGTTGTGGCGCTCGATGTCGGCGTGGAGTGCCGCCCAGGGCCAGCTGATGGCCATCGCCGCCGACGCCCGCCGCACCGCGTAAGAGGGTGACGGGGGATGGCCAGCAGGGGGATGTTCGGCAGTGACGACCCGGTCGCGATCATGGTCAAGGGAACGTTCCGGGCCGCGTTCCCCGTCCCCGAACCTGAAGGCCGGCGCAGCGGCTACACCTACGGGGCGCTCAAGAAGGTCCACGTCTCCCCGTCCGGAATCGTGAAGGCCCTGGTCGTCATTCCGGTCGGGCTGGCTATGGACGACTACGCCCGACGCTCCGAAGCCATCGCGGTCGCGTTCGGGGTCCGGGAAGCACGGGTGACGCGGGCCGGGACCTCCTCGGTCTGGGTCGAGCTGCACCGCGCCGATGTCCTGACGGCCACGGTCCGACCCCTGCCGGTGAAGGCGTCGGACGAGCTGAACCTTGCTGCGGTCCCGGTCGGGCGGCATGAGGACGGCACGGACTGGCGGTTCACTCTGTGGGGCACCCACGTCCTGATCGCTGGGGCCACGGGCGCGGGGAAGGGGTCGGTGCTGTGGTCGCTCCTGCGCGGGCTGTCTGCGGCGATCGATGAGGGGTCGGTGCAGGTGTGGGCAATCGACCCCAAGGGCGGCATGGAACTCCGGCCCGGGCAGCGGCTGTTCTCGAGGTTCGAGGATGGCACCCCCGAGACGATGTGCGACCTGCTCGAAGACCTCGTCGCCGTCATGGACGCCCGCGCCAAGACCCTCGCCTCACAGGGCATCCGCAAGCACCAACCCTCGGTCGACTCCCCGCACCTGCTGGCGGTGATCGACGAGCTGGCCACCCTGACCGCGTTCGCCGAGCGCACGACCGTGCGCCGCATCGAACAGGCTCTCGGGCTGCTTCTCACCAAGGGACGAGCGGTCGGCATCACCGTCTTGGCGGCGGTGCAGGACCCCGGCAAAGACGTCGTCGGCTGGCGTGACCTGTTCCCGACCCGGGTCGCGATGCGCCTGGACAACCCGATCCAGGTCGACATGGTCCTCGGCGACGGAGCCCGCGACATGGGCGCCACCGCCGACCACATCTCCGAACGCACCCCCGGTGTGGCCTTCATCCGGGTCGAAGGTACCCGCGCCATCCGACGCGTTCGAGCCTCGTACCTGACCGATGCCGACATCGCCGACCTCGCCTCGTCGGTGACCGCATCCCCGGCCTTGGCGGCGCCGCGTGCACCGAAGCCGGTCGACCCCTTCGACTCCTGGCCCCCGCGCCCGGGCCCAGCTGCTCCCGCAGACGCCGTCCGGTCGACGGCCACGTCCACGCCAGGACCTATGGCGACGACGACAGCCACGGGGGACGGGCTGGGGCGCAAGCCCAGGAAGCCCCGCAAGCCGCGCAACCGCAACGGGTCCCAGGTCGCCTGAGCCATGCCCGTCGACCAGACCACGACACGACCGCGACCCTTCACCGGGTTCGGGGACGAGGCAGGCCTGGACCTCAACCTGGCCTCACCCCGCGTCGCCGCTCAGGTGGTGAAGCGGTTGCTGTCACCGGACTTCGAGGATTGGTCGGCCGCGGTGGCTCGGGTGGGGTCGTGCACCAGCCCGATCCACCTGACCGGCTCCTCCACCCGGGTGGACGCGGCAACGGGGGAGTTGCTGTCGTCGTACTCCTCGGACTCCGAACCGTTGGGCACGACGCTCATTCGATGTGGCAACCGCAGGTCGGACAAGTGCCCCTCCTGCTCCCGGGTATACGCGGCCGACATGTTCCACCTCATCCGGGCCGGCGTCGCAGGCGGCAAAGGCGTCCCGGAGCGAGGGGGAGAACCCGCTGGTGTTCGCCACCTTGACCGCACCGTCGTTCGGCCACGTCCACGGCAAACGCGACAACGGACGAGCCTGCCGCCCCCACGCGAAGTCGCCACGGTGCGAGCACGGACGGCCGGCGACGTGCCTGGCTAAGCACGAGGACGGGGACCAGTTGTTGGGGCAGCCGCTGTGCTGGGAGTGCTACGACTACGGCTCCCACATCGTGTGGCAGTGGTGGGCCCCCGAGCTGTGGCGCCGGCTCACCATCGCCCTCAAACGACTGCTCGCCCAACGCCTCGACGTTCGCGAGGCCAAGCTGAACCACCACGTCACGGTGCAGTACTCCAAGGTGGCCGAGTACCAACGCCGCGGGCTGATCCACTTCCACGCCCTGATCCGCCTCGACGGCCCCAAGACCGACGAAGGCTTCGCTCCCGCACCGGAGTGGTTGACCGCGCAACACCTGGCCGAGATGGTCGAGGACGCCGCACGCTCCGTCCGGTTCACCGCACCGCCCGTGTTCGGCGACGATGGCGAGAGAGTCCTGGCGTTCGGGACCCAGGTCGACTCACAGCCGGTGAAAGTGGGGCACCGCACCGACGACCCAAACGGACCCTTGACCCCGGAGCAGGTCGCCGGCTACCTGGCGAAGTACTCGACCAAGTCCGCCACCGACACTGTCGACGGCGAGGCATCGAACCCGCACCTGTCCCGCGTCCAAGCGGTGGCGGCCGAGTTCGCCACGCTCGTCGAGGACGAATGGGTCGCCGCAGGCATGCCCTGCGAGCTCAAGGAACTGACCTACGGGCTGCTCGGGAAGTGGCACACCGCTCTGGGGTTTCGGGGCCACTTCGCCACCAAGTCACGCCGGTACTCGATCACCCTCGGTGCGCTGCGCCGTGCCCGTCGACGCGCCCAGTCCCTGTTGGCGGACGCCCAGCGGACAGGCATACCCGTCGATCTGGCGGCGATGGAAGCACAGCTGCTCGCGGACGACGAGGACGAAACGACGCTGGTGATCGGGTCCTGGTCGTTCGCTGGGATCGGGTGGGACACCGAAGGCGACGTCGAACTAGCCCGCGCTGCCGCCGCTCGGGCACGTGAGTATGCACAACACAGAGCGGAGGCGAAGCGTGTGAATCAGCAGTGACCACAAAGGAAACAATCGAGGGGTGAAGGTCATGAGTAAGGAAGTCGACGAAGTGCAGGCTCCGGTCCTGCTGTCTCCGGATGAGGCGGCGAAGTGGTGCCACATCAGCGTGGGAACGCTGAATCATTTGCGGTACCACGGGCGGTTCGCTCCAGCGATCAGGATCGGCAAGCGCTGTTTCTGGATGCCGCACGACCTGATGGCGTGGTTAGAGTCGCAGAAGGAACCGGCGTGATCATCAAGCGCCCCAACGGAAAGTGGCGCGTGCAGGTCAAGTACCGCAGCCGCGTCGTCGCGGATCGGACCTTCGACCGACGCGGCGACGCGGTGCGGTGGGAGATCGAGCAGAAGCGGCTGCTGCACTCGGGCGAGTTCGTGGCTCCCGCTGCGGGTCGGATCACCGTGCGCGAGCTTGCCGAGGAGTTCCGCGATGCACGGAAGGGTCAGGTTTCGGTGCGGGCTTGGGAGTCGGACGAGAGCGCTCTCCGGGTCCACATCGTGCCGGCCTTCGGGAAGCTCCCCATCTCGTCCGTTACGCCTCCTTTGGTCGAGCGATTCCTGGTCGACCTGGCAGTGTCGCGGTCGGTGCGGACAGCGGCTCGGGTCCGAACCACCCTGCGTGGTCTGTTCAGGTATGCCGTGAAGACGCGTCGGTTGCAGGTCTCGCCCGCGGAGCTCGTGCCGCTCCCGCATCCGGACTCGAGGACAGGCAAGGTCGTCGAAGTCGACCCGTTCACCGTCCCGGCACTCCTCGATGTGGTCGACACCCAGCGGAAACAATCGCCCGGTGGTGCCGACATCACATTGGTCCTGGCCCTGACCGGTCTGCGGTTCGGGGAGTTGCGCGGGCTGCGGGTCCGAGACGTGGTGTCGGTTCCTTATCCAGGGATCGTGGTCAAACGGTCCATTCCGCAGTCCGGGCTGACAGGCGCGGTCATCGAGCGGGCCACGACCAAGAGCGGCCGATCCCGGATGGTGCCGCTGTCAGAGCTGGTCCTGCCGGTGGTGATGAAAGCGGCGGAGGGCAAGGAGCCGAACGACTTGCTCTTCCCTGCGCCCGAAGGCGGGTACCTCCACGCCCAGAACTGGCGGCGGCAGATTCACTGGAACACGACGGGCCTCGGGAGGCGTCCTCACGACCTGCGCCACACAGCGGCATCACTGTGGATCGCGGCTGGGGTGGACATCAAGACGGTCTCGTCGTGGCTCGGCCATTCGACGGCGAAGCTCACGCTGGACACCTACGGACACCTGATGGGGACCGACGCGGACCGGGCTGCCCTGGACCGGGTCAACAAGGCTCTTGGGAACCCAGCGGGCACCCAGCGCCCAGATTCGTCAGAATCGGGAAGTGGCGGCGAGGGCTGAAAATGGCCTCTGAACTGCGAAAACGTGGTGGTGCCCTCGGGCAGATTCGAACTGCCGACACCCGCTTTAGGAGAGCGGTGCTCTATCCCCTGAGCTACGAGGGCGGGGTGCGACTGCGTGCCGCGAGTGCAGGTTCAGCGCGTGGCGAGCAGGCGACGAACTGTGCGACAGGAAGATTAGCCCACCCGGGAAGGGCATCGCCGTCCGGCGGCCGTCGGGTGCTCAGGGAGTGAAGTTGAACGTGGTCCGGGGGAGTGGCGGTGGCGTCGTGCGCTCTTCAAATCCCTTGGCGAAGCCGATGCCCATGGCGATGACGCCGACCGCCGAGACGATCACGAGGGCGGCCACCCCGAGCTGCGCCCACCCCCTCACCCTCTTGGCAATGGGGGAGTCGCTCGCGCCGCGTCCGCCGATCTCGGTCCAGACCCGTCGTTGCTCCGCGCGCGCCGAGGACAGGGTGCGCTCGGCGGTGGTGCCCAGGCTCTGCGCCCAGGTCCACGAACCGTTCGCCGCATTGGCGGCGCTCTCGCTGGCCGCGGCGACGAAACGACCCAGGATCCACAGACCGCCACCGACGAAGGCGACGCCGGACACGGCCTGTCCCATGGCCTCCAGGGTCCCGGTCAGCGACAGGGCGAATCCCAGCACGCCCGCCATTGCCGGCCACACCCACACACCGGTGAAGATGCCGGTGGCCACGTAGGACGACAGTGAGGCGGCAGCGGCGGCCGCCTTGTCATTGGCCTTCGCCAAGGCCTTCTCCAGCTGCTCTCCGCCGCGGTTGTGGTCGACGAAGTCGCGCAACGGCGCCAAGGTCTGCGGCCCCTCGACTCTCGCGGTCGTCGCTGCCTGGTCCAGGGTCAGCTGCGACTCCACCCGCAACGCGGCCAGGCCGATCTGCCTCTCGAGGGCATCCGGGAGCACGTCGAGCTCGCGGCGTGCGGAGATGTACTGATCGACGAGGCTGCGGACTCTGGCGTCCGTCAGGACCTTCGTGTCCATGGCTGCCTCCCCTGCGCGCCGGACGAGCGTCCGCTGCTGCTGTGGAGATGGTCTCGCTGACAGGGCAGGTGCGGATGCACCATTCGGCGTACCCGCGGTGGATTTGTTCCGGTGTCAGCGGGCGGCCCCATCGCTTGGTGAGGGTGTTGGACCACCGCGCTGCCAAGCCGGTGCGCGGAAGGAGCATGTCGCGCACCGGGACCTTGGACCCTGACCTGCCCGGAGCGCGACCAAGACGATGGTGGGGACCCGGTGGGCCTGCGCACCCTGCGCGCACCAGCCCACCGGGTCCTCGACAAGGAGGACTCCATGGATGCACGCATCCTCGTCGGCTACGACGGGACGCCCGGATCGGAGGTCGCCCTCGACTGGGCCGCCGCCACCTCCCGCCGACAGGGTTCGCAGCTGACCGTCCTCCACTGCGTGGAGATGGGGGCCGTACCCATCGTTCCGATCATGTCCGTCGCCGCTCTGCCCAGCGAGGTGCGCGACGACGCGCAGGCCACCCTCGACCGCGGCGTCCAGCGGGCGCAGGCGGTCACCACCCCGTCGCTCGTGACCGGGGTCCTCGTCCTCGGCACCGCAGCGGCTGAGCTGGTCAGCGCCTCCAAGGACGCCGACGTGGTCGTGGTGGGGTCGCGAGGGCGCGGCCGGATCGCCTCCGGTCTGCTCGGATCCGCCTCGTATGCCGTGGCCGCGCACGCGTTGTGCCCGGTCGTCGTGGTCCGGGGTGAGACGACGGTCCAACCCGACCCGGACCACCCGGTGGTCGTCGGCGTCGACGACAGCGAGGCCTCGCACCGCGCCGTGAACGCGGCAGCCCTGCTCGCTGCCACAGCCGACGCCACCCTGCGACTGGTGACCGTCGGCCGGCTGCGCTCACCCGAGGGATGGGCCTACGTCGAGGACTCCAAGGCCGGGACCGAGCACTCGCACGCCGTCCGCGAGCACGCCATACCGATCCTGGAAGGTGCTCGCGAGCGTGCCCTCGAGCGGCACCCAGGGCTCGAGATCGAGACCGAGGTCCTGTTCGGGGAGTCGGGTCACGTGCTCGCGGACCTGGGCGCGCACGCAGGCCTGATCGTCGTGGGGAGCAGGGGGCGGGGCGGGTTCGCCGGACTCCTCCTCGGCTCGGTGAGCCACACCGTGATCCACGAGGCATCCTGCCCGGTGATGGTCGTCCGCTGAGCCCCGCGACCCGGCGGGTTGGGGCGCAGCCGCGGCCGCGACCTGGGCGGCGACGCGCCATACCGGAATCTCGGTCAAGGGCGGGTCAAGGGAGGCAACGTGGGGCACGGCTCGGTCCGTTGGTCGACGCGCGCTCAACCGAACGGACCAAACGCCTCCCGAGTGCGCGAACCGGACAGGGCCGAGGTCTAGCGTTGCCCGCAGAGCGACTCAATCCCCCGGAGCGCTCGACCTCGTCGAAGGACACCCTGTGCGCATCCCCCTCCCTCGCAAGGCCCTCGCCGCGATCACCGCGGCCACCGCCATGCTCGCCTTCGCCACCGCGGTCACCACCGCCACGCCGCAGTCCGCGGAGGGCGCGACGGCGACGTACAAGTTCACCTACCTCACGCTCCCCAACGGCACGAAGGTGCCGCTGCGCTGGAACGGCTGCCAGGCCGCCGTGACGTGGAAGGCGAACCTCGCCGCGGTGCCCACCGCCCAGCGCGCGACCGTGCTGGCGGAGACGAAGACCGCGGTCAGCCGGATCGCCACGTACACGGGGATGACGTTCTCCTACAAGGGATCCACGACCGAGGTCCCGCAGTCGGGGTCGATGCCCAAGCAGTCGGCCGAGCTCGTCATCGCCTACACCACCCCCAGCAAGACGAACTACAGCCTGGCTGGTTCCGTTCTCGGCCAGGGCGGCCTGTACGCCGCCTGGGTCTCGCGGACGTCCGGCGGCACGACGACGTACACGACGGCCGCGCTGCGCGGGTTCGTCGTCCTCGACACCCCGCAGATCCTCAGCCAGACCAAGCCCGGCTTCGGCGCCGGCCTGCGCCGCACCAACGTCGTCCTGCACGAGCTCGGCCACGCCTTCGGCCTGGCCCACGTCACGACGAACACCCAGCAGATGTACCCCAGCATCTCCAGCGTCTCGCCCAACGGCATGGCCACCGGCGACCGGGGAGGTCTCTACCGGCTCGGCAAGCCCGCAGGCTGCATCAACACCTCCGGTATGCCGCTCACCGACCTCAGCTAGGGCACGGCGCGGCGTTAGCCTCCTGTCGTGCGCCCCTCCACCCCGACCCGATCTGTGACGAGCACCGACGTCGCTCGGGACAGTGGTGTCTCACGCACGACGGTCAGCTACGTCCTCAACGACACGCCGGGTGTGACGATCTCCGACCAGACCCGGGCCCGCGTCCGCGCCTCGGCCGAACGCCTGGGCTACACGCCGTCGGCCGCGGCCCGCACGCTGCGGACCGGCCGCAGCGACCTGGTGCTGTACGTCCTGCCCGACTGGCCCCTCGGGCCCGCCGTCGACTCGCTGCTCGACCACCTCGCGGGTGAGCTCGCGGAACGTGGCCTGTCCCTCCTCGTCCACCACCAGCGGGGAGGGCGGCCCCTCACCGACCTGCTGCGGGTCGTGACGCCGCGCGCCGTCGTGGGGTTCACGGCATTCTCGACTGCCGACCGCGACGCGCTGCGCCGAGCCGGTGTGCAGGTCCTCGGGACCCTGCTCGACGATCCCGGCGCGGCGGGCCTGTTCACCGCCTCCCAACGCAGCATCGGTCGCCTTCAGGCCCGTCACCTGCGCGAGCACGGGCACCGCGTCATCGGGTATGCCGCCGCGACCGACCCGCGCGTCGCCCACTTCGTGGAGCTGCGCCTCGAGGGTGTCCGCGCCGAGTGCGCCGAGGCGGGACTGCCTGCGCCCCAGGTGATCTCGGTCGACCCGTCCCTCGAGTCCGCGGTCGCGGCGGTGCGTGGCTGGCGGAGCGCCGACCCCGCCGCCACAGCGGTCGCGGCCTACAACGACGACGTCGCCATCGCCGTCCTGGCCGCCGTGCGGGCCGAGGGCCTGCAGGCGCCGAGGGACCTCGCGGTGATCGGTGTCGACGACGGCCCCGCCGCCCCCTTCACGGTCCCGCCCCTCACCACCGTCTCGCAGGCCCTGGAGGTGCAGGCGCGCCACCTCGCCGGCGTCGTGGTCGAAGGGCTCCGGGGTGGCGACGAGGAAGGCCTGCCCACGGGCGACGACCTCATCGAGGTCGTC
>NZ_LMGM01000001.1:2971380-3001913 GCF_001427915.1 Phycicoccus sp. Root563
ACGGACCTACCACCGACCGCTGACGGCAGTGGGCCGGGCCGCCACAGCGACCCGACCCACCCGAACCCGTTGCTGCAGTGGCTACTTCGCCGGGTAGTCCACGACGTACTCGGGCGTCCCGACCCGCGTGGTGTCGACGGCGGCCCCGACCCCGTTGACCACGTGGTCGAGGGTGCCGGCGCCGAGGTTGACCGTGAGGACGTGGTGCAGCGTCACGCCGGGCGTCCTCGGGACCTCGAACCCGTTCTCCGTGTGGATGGACGGGTTGTTCTGGTTGAAGACGTAGGCGCCACCGGCGAAGAGGCGGTGCTGCTTCACCCGGTCGGAGACCTTGTACGCCGACCAGCCGGGGGTGCGGCCGTTCATCCAGTCCGCCTGGGTCGGCGGGTCGTACGGCAGCTCGTTCTGGAAGAACACCGTCGTGCCGCGCTCGCCGTTCCAGACGACGTTGTGCTCCTGGAAGTGCTCCACGAAGAAGCCGGTCGTCGTCACATCGTCACCGTTGACGACGACGCCGTTGGCCGCGGTGTTGGTGCGCCAGCGGTCGGTGTCGCCGTTGACCCCCCGGGTGAAGCCCTCCGTGCCGTGGTCGGCGCGCCACACCCAGGTGTGGTCGACGAGCACGTCGTCACTGTTGATCTCGAGCGCGACCTTGGTCCGACCGACGTGGGGACCGCCGACGCGGAAGTACACGTCGGACAGCGTGGTCGGGTTCGACGCGGCGGGGCGGCCGGCCTTCGGGCGGTCGCCGTGGTCGCCGTGGTCGTGGCGCTCCGACCCGATCCGCATCAGCGCAGGGGACTGGACCGGACCGGCGTCGACCGTGACCCCCGCGATGACCACGCCCGGGACGTCCTTCACCTCGACCGGCACGGCGCCGCGGGCGGACGTGAGGGTCGCGTGACCGAGGCCGAGCACCACGGTGTCGGCGCGCTTGACCTCGATGGTGCGGTCCACGTCATACACGCCCGGGGTGAGGAGCAGGTGCTTGCCGCGGGCGAGCTGGGAGTTGATCTCCCGCTCGGAGGTCCCGGGGCGGGCGATGAAGAAGTCGCGCAGGGCGATGGTGCGGCCGGGGGTGGTGCCGGAGCCCCACGAGATGCCGCGGCTGTCGCGCTGGGCGGACGGGACGCGCACGGCATACCGGCCCTGGTCGTCCACGAACAGGAAGGGCTTCTCGCGGCTCACCGGCGTGCGGTCCAGCGTCGTGTACGCCGGGTCCGGGAAGCCCGCCTCGGTCGGTGCGCCCACGACCCCCGAGAAGGTCGCGTTCCACACGGCGTTGCTCCAGCCGGCGATCTCGCTGTTGCGGGTCAGCCACTGCTGCTGCGAACCGTTGATGACCTGGGGGAGGCGCGAGTCGGCGATGAACCCTCCGCTGGCGTACTGCGGTCCGGCGGTGCAGTAGTCCATCAACGACAGGTTCGCCCCGCTCACGTCGAGACGGCGCATCGACACTGCCTGGGACACCGCCCAGAAGTCGGCGGAGGCGCGGCACCCGTCCTGCCCGGCCGCGTTGACGCGGATCGAGAGGTTGGACAGGGTGCGCCAGAAGTTGTTGAGGGCGATGCAGTTGCTGGTGCCACCGTCACCGAGGCAGCGGTTGTAGACCTCGATCTTGCCGTTGATCCGCACATCGGTCGGTGAGGCACCCAGGCCGGCGATCTCGGTGTAGTAGCCGACCTTGACCTGCAGCGGCTGGGCGTCGGTGCCGTAGGTGCCCGGCTTGAACAGGAAGGCGTAGCGCTCGCTGCCCATCTCGTTGTCGACCTGGGTCGCCGCGGCCTTGTCGAGCGCCGCCTGGATCGTGGCCACGGGCATCGTCGGGTCGAACACGGTCACCGACGGCGGCAGGGCGGTGTCGGCGGGGCCGGCCGGCGGCTTGGCCGTGCCCGGCGCGGCGACGGCGGACGGCCCCGCGGTCGCGGACAGGGCTCCGAGCATCGTCACGGTCGCAGCCACGGCGACCCAGCGGCGGGCTCCGGTGCCGTGGTGGGCCGTCGTCCCCGAGGGGGGAGGGAGGTGTCTGGGGGTGGGGGTCGAGGACATCGTCGGCGCTCTTCCGGTGGGTTGGTGAATCGTGTCACCTCGAAGCATGTGGGGGCGGATGGACGACGTCAAGGGGTGGCCCACCGGCTAACCTGCGCTGGTGCCACCAGCCCCGCGACCTGCCCCGACGTCCGGCGTCGCGGTCCAGCACCGCACCGTCCGCACCCTCGTCGGGTCGCAGATGCTCGGCGGGGTCGGGGTCGCCAGCGGGGTGGCCGTGGGCTCGCTGCTGGCCGAGGACGTGAGCGGCTCGGCCGAGCTCGCCGGGCTGGGAGGCACCTTCCAGGTCCTCGGGGGTGCCCTCATCGCCGTGCCGATGGCCCGCCTCATGGCGCGGAGCGGGCGTCGACCCGGGCTGGTCATGGGGTACGTCTTCGGCATCGTCGGTGCCGTCCTGCTCATCGTGGCCGGCGTGGTGCGCAGCTTCCCGCTCCTGCTCGTGGCGAGCGTGCTGTTCGGTGGGGCGACCACCGCCAACAGCCAGGCCCGGTATGCCGCGGCCGACCTCGCGGACGATGCCCACCGCGGGCGTGACCTCAGCATCGTCGTCTGGGCCACGACCGTGGGCGCGGTGCTCGGGCCGAACCTCGTCGGCCTCGCGGGCGGCGTCGCCGACGTCCTGCACCTGCCCGCACTGACCGGTGCGTTCGTCTTCTCCCTCGTCGGGTTCGCGCTCGCGGCGCTGCGCCTCACCGTGCGGCTGCGCCCCGACCCGCTCCTGCTCGCCCGGCGTCGCGCGCACGACGCGGCACCCCACGATCCCGTGGAGCGTGCCCACGGGTCGGTCGTCCGCGGTGCCCGCGTCGTGCTGGCCAGCCCGACGGCCCTGCTGGGGCTGGTGGCGGTGGCGCTCGGTCACGTGGTGATGGTCAGCGTCATGGTGATGACCCCGCTGCACATGCACCACGGCGGCTCGACGCTGCGGCTCATCGGCCTGGTCATCAGCATCCACATCCTCGGCATGTACGCGCTCTCGCCGGTCGTCGGCACGGCGGTCGACCGGTTCGGTGCCCGGCCCGTCGTGGGGGTCGGCTCGGTCGTCCTGCTGGCGGCCTGCCTGCTCGCGGCCCAGGCACCCACCGGCTGGTCGCCGGGCCTGGCGGTCGGCCTCTTCCTGCTCGGCGTGGGCTGGTCGTGCACCCTCGTCAGCGGCTCGACCCTCATCGCGGGGGCGGTGCCGGTGGCCGAGCGGGCCGGGGCCCAGGGCGCCTCCGACCTCGCGATGGGGCTCGCCGCTGGTGGGGGAGGAGCGCTCGCCGGGGTGGTCGTCGGCCAGCTCGGGTACGGCGCGCTCGGCCTCGGCGCGGCCGTCGTCGCCGTCGTCATCGGGCTCACTGCTGCCTTCCTCCGAGGACCGCGGGGGTGCCCGGTCGAGACGGCCGCCCACACGCCGCCCGGCGTCGAACCGACCGACAGCAGGGTTCGTTAGCCTGCACAGGTGAACCAGCCGACCGACGAGACCCCCACCGCCCCGGCTGCCGACCCCGACCCCCGTGGTGAACGCGTCGCCGCGGCCGTGAAGACCTGGCAGCGCCACCTGGTCGACCTCGGCGGGCGCAACACCCTGCTCTGGTACCGCGACCTCCCAACTGGCACCCTCGACCTCACCACCGCCCACCCGGGCGGCCTCGCCATGCTCCTCGCCGGTCGGCCCACCCGCCTGTCCGACCTGGTCCGCGAGCCCGCGGCCCTGGACGAGGCGCGGCGGCGCGCGCGCACCATACGGTCCAAGACCCTCGAGCTCTCCGAGGAGCGGGGCATCGCCGCGGGCTTCATCGCGATCGGTATGGCGACGTGGACCGTCCGCGGGGCCTCGCGCCCCCCGGCGGCCCCGGTCCTGCTGCGCTCCTGCGTCCTCAAGCCGACCGGTGCCGCGCGCGAGGACTTCGACCTCGACCTCGGCAGCGACGTGGAGTTCAACCCGGTGCTCGAGCACTACCTGCGGTCCGAGCAGGGTCTCGACCTCGACACCGACGCCCTCGAGGACCTTGCGACCGCGAGCGGCAGCTTCGACGCGTACCCCGTGTACGAGCGGCTCAAGCAGCTCTGCGCCGCGGTCCCCGACTTCGCGATCACCCCGCGGCTGGTCGTCGGCACCTTCTCGTACGCCAAGCTCCCGATGGTGGCCGACCTTGCAGCGCAAGGGAGCTCCCTCGCCGACCACGATGTCGTCGCCGCCCTGGCGGGTGACCCGGGGGCGCTGCGCGCGGTGCGCACCCAGGTGCCGGAGTTCCCCGCGGACGCGGACCCGTCGCACGAGCTGCTCATCCTCGACGCCGACTCGACGCAGCAGGCCGCCATCGACGCGGTCCGTTCGGGTGCGCACCTCGTCATCAAGGGCCCACCCGGCACGGGCAAGTCACAGACCATCGCCAACCTCATCGCCAGCCTGGCGGGGGAGGGCAAGCGGGTGCTGTTCGTCGCCGAGAAGCGGGCCGCCATCGACGCCGTGCTGGGGCGTCTGGACAACGTGGGCCTGTCCGACCTCGTGCTCGACGCCTACGACGGCGCCAGCAACAAGCGACGGCTGGCGCAGGAGTTCGGCAAGGCGCTCGAACGCGGCACCAGCACCACCGAGCCCGACACCGCCGAGATCGAACGCGACCTCGTCGACCGCCGCGCCACCCTCGTCGAGCACTCCAGGGCCCTGCACGAGGTGCGTCGGCCCTGGGGCGTCTCGGCCCACCAGGCGCAGGAGGCCATCGCCACCCTCGGCGCTGCCCGGCACTCGCCGACCTCGCGCGTCCGGGTCCGCGGCCAGCAGCTCGCCGACCTCGACCGCCGCCGGGTCCAGGAGCTCGGCCGCCAGCTCACCGAGGCGGCATCGCTGGGCGCCTGGTCGACCGAGGAGGGGTCCGACCCGTGGTTCGGCGCCCGCATCCCGACCTCCGAGGAGGCGGTCCGCGCCCGCGAGATCACCAGCCGCCTCGCCGAGGGTCAGCTCCAGGACGTCGAGCAGACCATGACCGAGGTGTTCGCCGAGGTCAGCCTGCCGCGCGCCGAACGCGTCGGCGACTGGGGCGTCGTCCTCGACTCGGTGTCGAAGGTCCGCGACACCCTCGAGGTGTTCCGGCCCGAGGTGTTCGACATCCCCCTGGGCGATCTCGTGGCGGCGACCGGCTCGAAGTCCTACCGCGCCGAGCACGACGTCGAGCTCGGCGCGTGGTCCCGGTGGCGCCTGAGGCGTCAGGCCCGCTCGTTGCTGCGCCCCGGCCCGCCGCCCAGCGACCTGCACGCGGCCCTGGTGGACGCGCAGCAGCAGCGCACGTCGTGGCAGGCCATGGCCGGCGCCGGTGGCCGCCCCGAGATCCCGCTCGAGCTCGACCGGGCGCAGGCGGCATACGACTCCCTCGCGCAGGACCTGCGCTGGCTCGGCGAGCGGCTCGCCCCCACCGCCGCCGGCGGTGACCTCATGGGTGCCCCGCTGACCGAGCTGCAGCAGCGGATGGCCGACCTGGCCTCCCGCCCCGAGCGGCTCACCGTCGTCCCGCGCGTCCTCGGCGCCCTCGACGCCCTGCGCGCCGCGGGCATGGGGCCCCTGGTCGACGACCTCGCCCGCCGCGGCGTCGAGCCCGACGACGTGTCGGCCGAGCTGGACTTCGTGTGGTGGACCTCGCTGTCCGAGGACCTCATTGTGCGCGACTCCCGGTACGGCGCCCATGACGGGGCCCAGCTCCTGCGGGTGGCGGCGGAGTACGTCAACGCCGACCACGCCCACCTGGCCGCGAGCGCCGACCGCGTCCGCGCCGGAGCCGCCCGCAAGCTGCGCGAGGTCCTCGCCGACCACCCCGAGCAGGAGGCGCTGGTGCGGGCAGAGGCTGGTAAGTCGCGGCGCCACCGGCCGCTGCGCGAGCTGCTGCCCAAGGCAGGGGAGACCTTGACCGCGGCCAAGCCCGCGTGGGCGATGAGCCCGCTGGTCGTCGCCTCGATCCTGCCGCCGGGACGCTGGTTCGACGTGGTCATCTTCGACGAGGCCTCGCAGATCCCACCTGCGCAGGCGGTCTCCGCGATCTCCCGCGCCCACCAGGTCGTCGTCGCCGGCGACGAGCGCCAGCTCCCGCCGACGAACTTCTTCACCTCCGCGGTCGACGAGGACCTCGCGCCGGACTCGGAGACGCTGACCGAGGGGTTCGAGTCGGTGCTCGACGTGCTGACCGCCGCCCTGCCGACGCGTCGCCTGTCGTGGCACTACCGCTCGCTCGACGAGCGCCTCGTCGCGTTCGCCAACCGTGAGATGTACGACGGCTCGCTCGTGACCTTCCCCGGCACGGGCACCGACGCCGTGGTGCGCCTCGAGTCGGTCGAGGGTTCCGGCGTCGTCGCGCCCGGCGAGGAGGCCATCGAGTCGACGGAGGCCGAGGTCGACCGGGTCGTGGCCCTGGTCCTCGAGCACGCCCGCACCCGACCGCAGGAGTCGCTCGGCGTCATCGCGCTCGGCATCAAGCACGCCACCCGCCTCGACGACGCGCTGCGCAAGGCCCTGCTCGAGGCCGACGGTGTCGGCGACTTCTTCGACGAGGACCGTCGCGAACGCTTCTTCGTCAAGAACCTCGAGCGCGTCCAGGGTGACGAGCGTGACGCCATCATCCTGTCCGTGGGGTACGGCAAGACCCCGCACGGTCGGGTGCTGCACCGGTTCGGACCGCTGAACCTCGAGGGCGGCGAACGCCGCCTCAACGTCGCCATCACCCGTGCCCGCCGCCGCATGACCGTCGTCTCGTCGCTGCTCGCGTCGGACCTCGACCCGACCCGCCTCAAGGCGCGTGGCGCGGTCATGCTCCGCGACTTCCTCTCGTATGCCGCCGACGGAACCCTCCCGGGTCCGGCCACCTCGTCCGCGGCGTCCACGGTCGCCGCCCCGGTGGCTGTCACGGAGGCCGCAGGGACGGACGCGTCGTCGACGGACGAGGTCGTCGAGCCGGTCCCGGACCTCACGGCTGCGGCTGCCGCGGCTCCGCTGGGCGGGCTGGTGCGGGCGGAGTTCGCCCGTCGTCTGCGCGAGTCGGGGCTGGTGGTGCACGAGGCGTTCGGCGGCGCCGGTCACCCGGTCGACCTCGCGGTCGAGGACCCCGACCGCCCCGGCCTGGTGCTGGTCGCCGTGGAGACCGACGGCCCGGCCTACGCCGCCATGCACAGCAGTCGCGACCGTGACCGCCTGCGCGGCGAGCAGCTCGGCCGCCTGGGTTGGGAGCACGTCCGCGTGTGGACGACGGACCTCTTCCGTGACCCGGCCCGAGACGTGTCGCGCGTCCACGCGGCGGTCCAGCGGGCAGCCTCCCGCCGGACGGCAGCCGAGCGTGCGGCCAAGGCCGCCGCACCTGTGGTCGCTGTCGCGAACCCTGTCGTGATCCCGGCCGCCGAGCCGGTCGAGCCCGAGGCGGCGACGGGCGCAGCGACCCCCGTCGACACGGCCCTCGCCGACTCTGCTCCCGTCGACCCGGCTCCGGTCGAGGCGGAGGCACCCGCGGAGTTGGACGAGGTCGTTGGCGACGCGGTGGCGGAGGCCTCGACCGGCGATGCCCAGCTGACGTTCGAGGGCCTCGGGTCGTCGGACGACTTCGCGCCCAAGCCCGACACCGGCGCCCGCAAGCGCCGGGTCCGTGGCCGCCGCGCCACGGCGAAGCCCACGAATACCCAGTCGGGGGAGCAGCTCCCCGAGCCCGAGCCGGCCGAGGCCGCCGAGTCCACCCAGGCCGAGAGCCAGCCGAAGGCGCCGGACCAGACCAAGGACGACACCGACGCCGGCTGGGGTGAGCAGCCGAACCTCTCGGCGCACGACCGCTGGCTGTTCGAGCAGCGCCCCCCGCACTGGGGTCGCGACTGACCCGCGCTCGCCACGAGCGGGCGACACGACAAAACGCTGGTTGCGGGGCAACCCTCGGGGAAACAACCCGCAGTATGCCGTGCAACCAGCGTTTTGCGTGTGAAGGGGGCGCGTCGGGCGCGCGCCTGGCCCGGTGGGCTCAGACGGCGCGGTTGAGCGAGTCGCGGATCTCGCGGAGCAGGATGACGCTCTCGTCCGGGGCGTCGTCGACCTCCGGCGCCTGGGCGAACCGGGCCTTCGCTGCCTCGTACGGCTTGACGACGAAGAAGTAGACGACGAATGCCATGAGCAGGAAGGCGAACAGAGCAGTCAGGAACGGTCCGACCGAGACCAAGCCGCCGGGCTTGAAGTCATCGAAGTTCTTGGCGCCGCCCACCTTGCCCACGAGCTCGATGATGATCTTGGTGAACGAGGTGACCACGGCCGCGAATGCCGCGCCGATGATGAACGCGACGGCAAGCTCGACGAGGTTGCCCCGCATGACGAAGTCTTTGAAACCCTTCATGGGATCCGCACCCTTTCCCTTGATGAGTGGAGCAGTGGCTTCCACGCTAGCGATCCGAACCGCGCGCGTCTGCGCATGACCATCTGCGGAAAATGTCCGTGTCGCGGACGGAGCTGCGTCCCTCACCGGGTCGTGGGGCTCAGCGCGACCGGAGGACCACCGCGAGCTGCGGGCGACCCAGCACGTCCTGTTGGGCGGCGGACAGGTCGAGGATGGTCGGCTGGTCGACCGCCACGGTGAGCCCCGAACCCTCCAGGTTGTTGCCGCTGGAGGAACCCGGCCCGTTGAGCACCGCCCCGAAGTCGGTGGTGAACACCGCGTCGACGGCCAGGACCGGCGCGCTGTGGGCCACCACGCCGCCCGGACCGACGAGGTCGATGCGGTCGCCGGGGCGCACCATCGACACCGACCGGGCGTCGGCGATCATCACGTGGAAGGCGAGCAGGTCGATCGGCTGCCCGGCCAGGACGCTCGACGGCCTGGCCCGGTCGGTGGTGACCGGCTCGCCGCGGTTGAGCGTCGCCGTCAGGGGCCGGCCGATGACCTGCGACACCTCGGACGCCGCACCGTCCGGGACGAGGTCGGCCGGAAAGAGCAGCACGCGCAGGGCGTCGGGGGTCGCCACCTCGCCGACCGCCAGCGGTCGGGCCGCGACGACGACCGGTAAGAGTGCCCCGCCACGCGGTGACTGCGCGAGGGCGACGACACCGAGCACCGCGGCCGCGGCGCATGCAGCCGCCAGTCCACGACGCGCGACCCGGCGTCGCCACTCACGGCGACGTCCGGGACCGCGCAGCCAGTCGACCAGCTGCCGTGCCCGGGCCGTCTCCACGTGACGATCCTCAGCCGGGGAGCGCGAAGGGGAGGGTGATCCCGTCGAGCGCGCGGCGGCACGAGCAGGTGGCGGCCTCGTCGTCCTCAGCGGCAGGCATGGCCGCGAGTGCCGAACGCAGGACGGCCTTGAGGCCGTCGACGTTGCGGCCGAACACCGCCAGCACCTCCTCGTGGGTGACGGCCTCTCCGCCGTCGACCCCGGCGTCGTGGTCCGTGACGAGCGCGATGGTGGTGAAGCACATGGCCAGCTCGCGGGCGACCGATGCCTCGGGCATCCCGGTCATGCCGACCACGGTCCACCCGGCCTGCTGGTGCCAGGCGGACTCGGCCTTGGAGGAGAAGCGCGGACCGTTGATGACCACGAGGGTGCCTGAGTCGGCGACCTCCTTGCCCGCCCCGCGGGTGGCGGCGATCGCGACCTCACGCCCACGCGGACAGTAGGGGTCGGCGAACCCGACGTGCACGACCGGTCCCTCCGCGTCGTAGACGGTGTGGGCGCGGCCCCAGGTGCGGTCGACGACCTGGTCGGGGACGACGACGGTCCCCGGCCCGAGCTCGGGCTTCAGCGAACCGACCGCGCACGGTGCCAGGACCTGGCGGACGCCGACCGATCGCAGGGCCCAGAGGTTCGCCCGGTAGTTGACGCGGTGGGGCGGGAAGCGGTGTCCCTGACCGTGCCGCGCGATGAAGGCCACCCGCCGACCGTCCACCTCACCGATGACGAGGTCGTCGCTCGGGTCGCCGAACGGTGTGCTCACGCTGACCCGCTCGGCCTGGTCGAAGAACTCGTAGAACCCGGAGCCGCCGATGAGGCCGAGGTCTGCGCGCAGGTGCTCTGGGGTCATGTCGTCCAGCCTACGCAGCGGGGTCGGGGCCGACATCCGGGTGAGCTGCTGTGGACGTGAGACGACGACGCCCGCCCCTGTGGACAGGAGCGGGCGTCGAGGAGACGTAGGGAGTGCTCAGGCAGCCGAGCCGTCCGCCGCCTTCGACGAGGACGAGGGCGAGGAGGCCCCGGCCTTGGCTGCACTGCCAGAGGACGACCCCGACGAGGACGACCCAGACGAGGACGACCCAGACGAGGACCCCGAGTCGGAACCGGACGAGCTGGACGAACCCGAGTCGCTGGAGCCGTTCGAGCCCGAGTCGCTCTTGCCCGCGGGCATCGACGCGGACGAGCCGCTGCGCGAGTCGGTGCGGTAGAACCCGCCGCCCTTGAACACGACGCCCACCGCGCTGAAGACCTTGCGCAGGCGGCCCTCGCACACGGGGCAGACGGTGAGCGAGTCGTCACTGAACGACTGCACCGCGTCGAAGCGGTGGTCGCACTCGGTGCAGGCGTAGGAGTACGTCGGCACGGGTTCCTCCAAGATGTGGCGGCCAGCGGTCCGGTGAGGGCTGGCACTGTGGTGGGTCGACTGCCAACTATAAGGCCGAGCGGACCCTACTTCTTCCCGCCGAGGCGCTCGCCCAGGCGCCTGACCAGGGCCCGACCGCTGTCTCCCGGCGACAGGGCCTGCCCCGCCGGGACCACGGCGGTCCCGTCGCCCCGGCCGCGCAGCTGGCGTCCACCGCTGGTGGCCCACCCGGCGAGGCGGCCGTTCTGGCTGACCTCCCGGACCCTCTTCTCGGCCCTGGTGCGGGACTCGGCGGTCGCGACGATGAGCAGCTGGTCGCCCCGCCGGACCACGGTGTTGACCTCGGGCACGAACCCCTTGTCACCGCGCACGACCAGCGTGACGTTGGCGCCCTCGGGCAGGCGCAGCTCGAAGATCTCGACGCCGTGCAGCTTGGACGCCGGGCCCACGGTGACCTGCAGCATCTCCGCCCCCAGCTCCTCCAGGGGCGTCGCCTCGACAGCGAGGTCGAGCGTCGCGTAGTCCTCCACGATGCCGAGGCGTTGGGCGACCCACGGGAGGGTCGGCGCCTGGACGATGGTGAAGACGACCACGAGGACGAACACCAGCTCGAAGATCCACTCGACGTTCTTGGCCCCCACCGTGAGGGGGACGGTCGCGAGCACGACGGGGACGGCGCCCCGCAGCCCGGCCCAGGAGAGGAACACCTGGTCCCGCCACCCGATCCGGAACCAGGAGGCCGAGGCGATCACGGACAGGGGGCGGGCGACCAGCAGCAGGACGAGGCCGATGACGATGGCCGGCAGGACCTGCGAGCCCATCTTGCTGGGGGAGGCGAGCAGGCCGAGGAGCACGAACAGGCCGATCTGGGCGAGCCAACCCAGCGCCGTGGAGAGGCCGAGCACAGCCGGGCCGTGCGGGAGCCGCAGGTTGCCCAGCACGAGGGCGGCCAGGTAGCAGGCGATGAAGCCGCTCGCGTGCACGGTGGCCGCGGCGGCATACGCGAGGACGGTGAGGGCGACCACCCCGATGCTGAACAGGCCGGACGAACCCGACGCGGCCCGGCGCATGAACTGTCCACCGACCCACCCGACGGCGAGCCCGATCGCGGCACCGACCCCGAGCTCGACCACCGCCTTGAACAGCAGGGTGAACCAGCCCTCGGCGTCGGCCGGGTCGGCGCTGCGGGCGGCGAGCGCCGTGACGAGGATGACGACCGGGGCGTCGTTGAAGCCGGACTCGGCCTCGAGCATCCCTGTGATCCGGCGCGGGAGCGGCACCCGGCGCAGCACGGAGAACACGGCCGCGGCGTCCGTCGAGGACAGGATGGCGCCGACGAGCAGGGCGGTGTTCCAGTCCAGGTGCAGCACGAACCGCGCGGCGACCGCCACGACGGCGACCGAGACCACCACGCCCAGGGTCGAGAGCACGGCCGCGGGGCCCACGGACCTGCGGATGCCCTCCCACCGCGTGCTCAACCCGCCCTCGGACAGGATGAGGATGAGGGCCGCGTAGCCGAGCACCTGGGTGAGCTCGTTGGAGTCGAACTGGATCCGTCCGAAGCCAGCCTCGCCGATGGCGAGACCGATGCCGAGGTAGATGAGCAGCGACGGCAGGCCGGACCTCACGGACAGCCGGACGGCGGCCACGGAGACCAGCAGGACGAGCGATCCGACGAGCAGTGCGGGCGTCAGGTCGTGCAGCGTGAAGGCCGACGAACCCGCTTCGAGGGCAAGGGCGGGGAGTCCTGCGTGCACGGCCCGTCACGTCCTTTCCCTGTCAGTGGTGCGGATAGTCTCGCAGGGTGTCCCGCGCCATTCTTGCCCGCCGCATTGCCATCGCCGTGGCGGCCCTCCTGGTCGTCGTCCTCGGAATAGTCGCGGTTCTCGCGGTCACGTGGGTGAGGCGTCCGTTCCCCGTCACCGAGGGGGAGATGAAGGTCCCCGGTCTGCAGGGCAAGGTCGACGTGGTCCGCAACGACAAGGGCATCCCGCAGATCTACGCCGACAGCTCCGACGACCTGTTCCGCGCGCAGGGGTTCGTGCAGGCCCAGGACCGGTTCTTCGAGATGGACCTGCGCCGGCACATCACCTCCGGGCGGCTCTCCGAGCTGGTCGGTGAGGGCGGCCTCGAGACCGACCGGGTGATCCGGACGCTGGGCTGGCGGCGCGTCGCCGAGGCCGAGCTGCCGACGCTCAAGCCCGAGACCCGCCGCTACCTGCAGGCGTACTCCGACGGGGTCAACGCCTACATCCACCAGCAGGGCACCCCCTCGAAGATGTCGCTCGAGTACGTCGTCCTGGGCCAGAAGGTCCCTGACTACCGGGTCGAGGACTGGACCCCGGCGGACTCGCTCGCCTGGCTCAAGGCGATGGCCTGGGACCTGCGCGGCGACTACAGCGACGAGCTGATGCGGGCTCGCCTCGCGGGGACGATGTCCCTGGCCCAGATCAACGAGCTCTACCCGCCGTACCCCTACGACACCAACAAGCCGATCCTCTCCGCCCAGGACTGGACGCCGACGACGTCGAACGCCACCAACGGTTCGGCCAACTCCGCCCTGCCCTTCGCCGCCCCCGCCACCACGGGCAAGGCGGCCAAGGTGGCCGAGGCGGTCAAGGACGCGAAGGCGACCGACCCCGAGCTCACCGCCGAGCGCAGCCCGGCCGCCGAGCAGGCGTATGCCGCGGTGTCCAGGGCACTGCGGGCCGTCCCGGTCACCGTCGGGCGGGGCGACGGGATCGGCTCCAACTCGTGGGTGGTCGGCGGGTCGCGCACCAGCACCGGCAAGCCGCTGCTCGCCAACGACCCGCACCTCGGCGTCAGCATCCCCGGCATCTGGTACCAGGTCGGCCTGCACTGCCGCTCGGTCAGCAGCAGCTGCCCGTTCGACGTGGCCGGCTACTCGTTCGCCGGCCTGCCCGGCGTCGTCATCGGGCACAACCAGTCGATCGGCTGGGGCTTCACCAACCTCGGGCCCGACGTCAGCGACTTCTTCCTCGAGCAGGTGCGCGGCAACACCTACCTGCGCGACGGCAAGCAGGAGCCGCTGACCATGCGCACCGAGACGATCAAGATCGGTGGCGGCGGGGAGCAGACCATCACGGTCCGCAGCACCGCGCACGGCCCGCTGCTGTCCGACGCCCTCGACAAGGTCGCCGAGGCCGGGGACAGCCCCCTGGTCAACTCCCGCACGAGCCCCGGCGACTACGAGGTCGCGCTGCAGTGGACCGGCATCGAGGTCAACCAGACCGCCGATGCGATCTTCGGCCTCAACACCGCCCAGAACTTCCAGGAGTTCCGCGCGGCAGCCAAGGACTTCGCCGTCCCGGCGCAGAACCTCCTGTACGCCGACACGGCCGGCAACATCGGCTACCAGGCTCCCGGCTCCATACCGATCCGCAGCCGGTACATGGAGGGCGCCCCCGGCTTCTGGATCCGCCCGGGCTGGGTCTCCTCGTGGGACTGGAAGGGCAAGGTCCCGTTCGACGAGATGCCCTGGTCCTACAACCCTCCTGAGGGGTTCATCGTGGCGGCCAACCAGGCCGTCACCGAGAGCGGCTCGCCGTTCCTCACCACCGAGTGGGACTACGGCTTCCGCAGCCAGCGCATCCGCAGCCTGCTGGAGAAGAACACCAAGGTCACCCCGGCCACGATGTCGCAGATCCAGGGTGACGTGCGCAGCCAGTTCGCCCCGACGCTGGTCAAGGCGCTGCTCAAGGTGGACCTGAGCGGTGACGACTTCACCAAGCAGGCCCAGGACCTCTTGCGCAAGTGGGACTACACGATGCCGGTGGGCGCGAGCGACGCCGGCGCGGCCGCGGCCTACTACAACGCGGTCTGGTCGAGCCTGCTCGACCTGACGTTCGACGACGAGCTGCCCAAGGACCTGCGGGCCGACGGCGGCGACCAGTGGATGCAGGCGATGACCCAGCTGCTGACCAAGCCGCGCTCGGCCTGGTGGGACGACAAGCGGACCGCCGGGGTGGCCGAGGGCCAGTCCGAGATCCTGCGCAAGGCCCTCGTCGACGCCCGCCTCGACCTGACGCGTGAGCTCGGCAAGGACCCGTCCGACTGGCAGTGGGGGGAGCTGCACACCCTGACGCTGCAGCACCAGGTGCTCGGCGGCGACGACGTCCCCGGCGTGGTGCGGGCCCTGTTCAACCGCGGCCCGATCGAGCTGCCCGGTGGCTCCGCGATCGTCAACGCCAACGGCTGGGACGCCAGCCAGGGCCTCGACGACGCCAGCCGCTCCAAGGCGTTCAAGGTCGACTGGGCCCCCTCGATGCGCATGGTGCTCGACTTCTCGGACCTCGACCGGTCACGCTGGGTCAACCAGACCGGCAACAGCGGCCACGCGTTCTCCGACCACTACAACGACCAGTCCGAGGCGTGGGCCAAGAACGAGCTCTACGACTGGCCGTTCAGCCGCAAGGCCGTCGACGCCGCGGGCGGCGACGAGCTCGTGCTCGTGCCCGGGACGACGAGCTAGCGGGAGCCGGCCGGGCCGGGGGACGCGTCCCCTGACGGCGCCGGGAGTCGTCGGAGCCCTCCCTCCGCGGTGACCACTGCGTCGACGGCCCGGTCGTGCGGCTCGCGGGGCAGGTCGTCCTCGAGCAGCTCCCACGGGTGGACCACGGCGACGAGGGTGGCCGCGGTGCGCGGGAGCGCCCGGTCGTAGCAGCCCTTGCCCTGGCCGATCCGGGTGCCGTGGACGTCGACGCCGTGCGCAGGGACGAAGACCACCTTCGCCCGGCCGACCGCATCGAGCCCGAGCGCCGTCCCGCTGCCCGCCTCGCGCCAGTCGAGGTCCCAGTCCGCGAGGGTGAGGGGCAGCAGCACGCGGACCCCCCTGGCCACCAAGGCCGCGACCAGCGCCTCGGTGGGGGGTTCGGTCGGCATCGACTCGTAGGCGGCGACCCAGTTACCGCGTCCCACGCCGGCCTCACGGGCCGCCCTGAGGGCGGCCAGGGCGATGGCCTCGCCGTCGGCGGCCCGGTCGCGGCCCGGCACCTGCTCGCGCCTCAGCCGGCGCAGCCGCCCTCGGACCGCCGCCTTGTCCTCGGGAGCGGGCCCGGCGGCATACCCGCTGGTGGGCTGGGGGCCCGGCTCGGGGGGACGCTCGGGACTGGGGGTGGGCACAGGCTCCATGGTGCCCGCCACGGTGGTCGAGCCGCGAGGGCCGGGGCCGAATAGGGTGGGACGCATGAGCAGCCAGCCCGCCCGACCTGTGACCAAGGCCGTGATCCCCGCAGCTGGACTCGGGACCCGCTTCCTCCCCGCCACCAAGGCGACGCCCAAGGAGATGCTGCCGGTCGTCGACAAGCCGGCGATCCAGTACGTCGTCGAGGAGTCGGTACGCGCCGGGCTCGACGACGTCCTCATCATCACGGGTCGCAACAAGAACGCCCTCGAGGACCACTTCGACCACCAGTGGGAGCTCGAGCAGGCGCTCGAGGCCAAGGGCGACACGTTCCGCCTCGAGCGGGTGCGCGAGTCGGCCGCGATGAAGGTGCACTTCGTGCGCCAGGGCCAGCCCAAGGGGCTCGGCCACGCGGTGCACGTCGCGAAGGAGCACGTGGGCGACAACCCGTTCGCCGTGCTGCTCGGCGACGACCTCATCGACGCCCGCGACCACCTGCTCGAGGAGATGCTGCGCGTCCGCGAGGAGAAGGGCGGCAGCGTCATCGCGCTGCTCGAGGTGCCGCCGGAGTCCGTCCACCTGTACGGCTGCGCCGCGGTCGACGAGGTCGACGGTGACGTCGTGCGCATCACCGGACTCGTCGAGAAGCCCGACCCGTCCGAGGCGCCGAGCAACTTCGCCGTCATCGGTCGCTACATCCTCGACCCGTCCGTGTTCGGGGTGCTCGAGCAGACGCCGCCCGGACGGGGCGGCGAGATCCAGCTGACCGACGCCCTGCAGACCCTGGCCGGCTCCTCCGAGCCCGGCGGCGGGGTGCACGGCGTCGTCTTCCGCGGCCGCCGCTACGACACCGGCGACCGGCTCGACTACCTCAAGGCCGTCGTGCGGCTCGGCCTGGACCACAACGAGCTGGGTGCCGACTTCGGCGGCTGGCTGGACGAGTTCGCCGCCGAGCGCCGGGACGCGAAGGCCGCCTCCCAGTGATCTCCGTCGAGCAGCACCTCACCCGGATCCTCGAGACCGTCAAGGTCATCAGGCCGTTCGAGCAGGGCGTGCTCGATGCGCAGGGCTGCGTCCTCGCCGAGGACGTGACGGCGCGCGGGTCGCTGCCCGGCTTCACCAACTCCGCGATGGACGGGTATGCCGTGCACGCCGCGGACGTGGCGTCCGCCTCCGAGGAGCACCCGGTCGTGCTGCCCGTGGTCAACGACATCGCGGCCGGCAACACCAACGCGCTCTCCCTGGCCCAGGGCCAGACGATGCGGATCATGACCGGCGCACCGATGCCCCGGGGGGCCGACGCCGTCGTGGCCGTCGAGAACACCGACGGCGGGGTGGTCCGCGTCAGCATCCGGGCCGCGTCCGTGGTCGGCCAGCACGTGCGGGAGGTCGGCGAGGACGTCGAGGAGGGGACCGTGGTGCTCCGGCGCGGCACCCTGCTCGGCCCCGGGCAGATCGCCCTGCTCGCCGCCGCAGGGGTCGCCCGCGTGCGGGTCGTCCCGCGACCCCGCGTCGTCGTCATCTCCACCGGTGACGAGCTCGTCGAGGTGGGGGAGAAGCCGGCCTTCGGCCAGATCGTCGACTCCAACTCGGTCATGCTCACCGCTGCCGTCACCTCCGTCGGTGCCACGCCCTACCGCGTCGGCGGGGTTGCCGACGACGCCCGCACCCTGATGGCCACCCTCGAGGGCCAGCTCGTCCGCGCCGACGCCATCATCACCACCGGCGGGGTCTCGATGGGGGCCTTCGACACGGTCAAAGAGGTGCTCTCGCGCGTCGGCACGGTGCAGTTCGACAAGGTCGCCATGCGTCCGGGCATGCCGCAGGGCTTCGGGGTGCTGGGGGACGAGCAGGTCCCGGTCTTCACCCTGCCGGGCAACCCGGTCAGCGCGCTCGTGTCGTTCCACGTGTTCGTGGCCCCCGCGCTGCGCGCCATGGCCGGTCGCCCCGAGCCGTCCTTCCCCCCGGGGTACGTGCCCGCGGTGGCGGCAGAGTCGTTCAGCTCGATCCCCGGGAAGATGGAGTTCATGCGGGTCGTCCTGGACGACGACCGGGCCCGGCTCGCCGGTGGTCAGGGGTCGCACATGCTCGGCGCCCTCGCGGCCGCCGATGCGCTCGCGGTCATCCCGCCCGACGTCACCCAGGTCGACGAGGGTGACGCCCTCGAGTGCCTTCCCCTGCTCGGTCGGGAGGGCCAGTGAGCCAAGTCACCGGTGGCCAACCGGACGGGCCGGACGGTTCGCGGCTGACCCACGTCCGCGCCGACGGCTCCGCGCACATGGTCGACGTGTCGGCCAAGTCGGTGACCGCTCGGGAGGCCAGTGCCGCCGGTCGGGTCCTGTTGTCCCCCAAGGCGATCGGCGCCCTCCGTGACGGCAACGTCCCCAAGGGTGACGCGCTCGCGGTGGCCCGGATCGCCGGCATCCAGGCGGTCAAGCGCACTCCGGAGCTGATCCCCCTGGCGCATCCGATCGCCGTGCACGGCGTGGCCGTCGACCTCGACGTCGCCGACGACGGGGTCGACGTCCGGGCCACGGTCCGCACGGCCGACCGGACCGGCATCGAGATGGAGGCGCTCACCGCTGTCGCCGTTGCCGCCCTGGCACTCATCGACATGGTCAAGGCGGTCGACAAGCACGCCCGCATCACCGACGTCCGGGTCACCGCCAAGTCCGGCGGTCGGTCCGGCGACTGGGTGGAGGAGACGACGTGAGCGACCCGACGCAGGCGACCGAGGGGGTGCCGGAGGCGCCACGGGCGTTCGTCGTCACGTGCTCCACCCGGGCGGCCGGGGGTGTCTACCCGGACCGGGGCGGACCCCTGATCGTGGCGGCCCTGCGCGAGTGGGGCTTCGAGGTCGGCGACCCGACTGTCGTCCCGGACGGGCCGGCGGTGCGCGAGGCGCTCGAGGCGGTCCTGGCCGCGGAGCCGGACCTCGTCATCACCACCGGAGGCACCGGGCTCTCGCCGACCGACGGCACCCCGGAGGCCACCCGGCCCCTGCTCGACCGCGAGGTCAGCGGCATCGCCGAGGCGATCCGCGCGGCCGGGGTCCGAGCCGGGGTGCCGACGGCCATGCTCTCGCGCGGACTCGCCGGCATCGCCGGATCGACCCTCGTGGTCAACCTCCCCGGGTCCTCGGGCGGGGTCAAGGACGGCCTCGCCGTGCTCGATCCCGTGCTGCGGCACGCGCTCTCGCAGATCCGGGGCGGCGACCACTGATGTCGACGTGGCGGGCCTGATGGCTCCGTGGCCGGTCCAGCTCGCTGGCCGCACGACGGCTGGTCAGGAGCTGCTGCTCGACCCGCTGCGCCGGCGTGACCGCAAGGACTGGGTGCGCGTGCGCTCGGTCAACCGCGAGTGGCTCGGCCCGTGGGAGGCCACCGCCCCCGAGGACGACCCCCGCCCGGTGTCCTTCAGCGGCCTGGTGCGGCACTACAACCGCGAGGGTCGGGCCGGGCGGATGATGCCGTTCACGATCCGCACCGAGGGGCAGGTCGTGGGCCAGCTGGTGCTGTTCGGCATCTCGTGGGGCTCGTTGCTGTCGACCTCGGCGGGCTACTGGATCGACCGGCGGGTGGCAGGTCGGGGCATCGTGCCGATGGCCCTGGCCCTCGCCGGCGACCACGCGCTCGGCCCGATGGGCCTGCACCGCATCGAGGTCAACATCCGCCCCGAGAACACCAACAGCCTTGCCGTCGTGCGCAAGCTGGGCTTTCGCGACGAGGGCCGGCGGGCGGCATACCTGCACATCGACGGTCAGTGGCGCGACCACCGAACGTTCGCGCTGACGCGCGAGGACCTCGGTGGGGCGACGCTCGTGGAGCGATTGCACACCAATCACACCAGTCACATTGGCGACACACCGCCCCACGTCCCCGAGGGTCCCGCGCACGGCACCTAACGTCGTGTTCGTGCAGCCCAGCAGTCTCATCTTCCTCGTCATCATCGCCGTCTGGGCTGCCTACTTCGTGCAGTACTGGGTCCGTCGCCGCGAGCACCTCGCCACCGCCCAGTCGGTCGACCAGTTCTCCGAGACCATGCGGGTCCTCGAGCGCCGCTCCCCGCTCCCCGCCACGGACCTCTCGACCCCGGCTCGTCCCTCGTATGCCGTGAGCCCGGCGCGCGCGGTGCGCGCCCAGGTGCTCGTCAAGCGCGCCGAGACCACGACCTTCACGATGACCCCCTCCGGTGCGGTCACGCCCGTCGCGGACGCGGTCCCCGACTCGCCCCGCCGCTCCGGTGGCTGGGACGCCTCGGTCGACACCGACGACGAGGGTCAGGGTTGGGACGTCGAGGCGGCGCCGGTCGTCCGACCGGCGCGTGCGGTTCGCGGGCTGACCCTGCTCGCCGCCCTCGCCGGTTTCGTCCTCTCTGTGCCGCTCGCAGCCCTCGGGGTCGTCCCGTGGTTCGGCATCCTCGTGCCGCTGGCCGCCGCCGCCGGCGCGGTCGTCTGGCTCCGCCAGGCCGTCGCCACCGAGCAGGCTGCTCGCCGCGAGGCGCGTCGCCCCTCCGCCGAGCTCCGGTCGCAGCGCAGCGAGTCCTCGGCACACCGCCGGGACCAGGGCCTGCAGCGTTCGGGCCGCCCCGCTCCCCGTGGGCACGCGGCACCCACCGCCCGCACCGCCGGCCCCGATGCAGAGCGCGCCTCCGAGGAGGCCGAGGCGGTCGCCGCGCCCGTGCGTGACGAGCTCTACGACGTGCAGGAGGTCGAGCGCGGTCTCGCCGCACCCGCCGCGGTGGCGACGCGCAGTCCTGCCGCCCATGCCGCTGCCGCTCCGGCAGCCGCGGCGCCGCGGATGCCCCTCGTCGACGAGGACGACATCCCCCTGACCTGGGACCCGGTGCCTGTCCCGCGCCCGACCTACACGATGAAGTCCCGTGCGAGCCGCCCGGCTCCCACCTCCGCGGACCTCGTCGGTGACGCCGACACCGAGTTCGCGCGCTATGAGCAGGAGCCGGTCCGCCGCGTCGCCGGCGCCTGACCCGCTCGGCACGACCCGAGACCCGAGGGTCGCCGGCTGCCGGCTAGCGCTTGCCCCACACCGCCTGGGCGCCGGCATCGCCCGCGAGCGCCACGATCACCGCGGTGCCCACCGCGCTCGCGAGGACCAGGACCGCCAGGACCAGCCGCATCCTGCGGTCGGGCTGCTCGCGCCGCAGCACCAGCCACTGCGCCACCGTCGTCACGGCGAGGGCCGCCGCCCACGGCAGCACCATCGAGCCCAACGACCGGTGGTGGTCGATGAACGCCGGGTTGCCCAGCTTGGTGGCCAGGTCGTTCCCGGCCCGTGTGGTCACGGGGACGGCGACGAGGCCGACCACCGCCCCCAGCGGGACGAGGAAGGTCAGCTTGCGCTGCGCCGCAGGCCAGACGCTCACGGCCATGGCCGCCACGGCCGTGAGGGGGAGCAGGACGACGACGAGGTGGACGAGCAGGGCATGGGCGGGCAGGCCGTTGATCTCCATGCCGGATAGACGAGATGGGCTGCGCAGTTGTTCACGGGCCGGTCCCGACGAGCTTGCGCCCGAGATGAACCCCGGGGCCGGGCATTTCGTCCTTTACCGGGAAGGGCCGGAGCGGGAGGATCGCAGATGTCGGCGTCGGTCGGCGAAGGAGTGGTGGTGGAGGCTGGTCAGCGGCACGCGGCCCTCCAGGGACTGCATGACCGGCATGCCCCGGAGCTGTGGCGGTTCGCGCTGCGCCTGACCCGCGACCCCCAGGTCGCCGAGGACCTCGTCCAGGAGTCGCTGCTGCGCGCCTGGCGCGACCCGCAGCTCGGCGGGCGCAGCGAGGCGCAGGCGAGGGCCTGGCTGTTCACGGTCGTGCGGAACCTCGTCGTCGACCGCTGGCGCAGCGCCGCCAACCGGCACGAGGTGGCCGGCCTCGACTGGGTCGACCCGCTCGTCGCGGACCGCACCGGTGAGGTGCTCGACCGCTGGCTCATCGCTGACGCCCTCGGCACCCTGTCGGCCGATCACCGCCGCGTCGTCGCGGCGGCCTACTACGAAGGAAGGACGGTGGCCGAGATCGCCGCTGAGCTGCGGATCCCCGAGGGGACGGTGAAGTCGCGACTCCACTACGGACTGCGGAGCCTGCGCCTCGCCCTGCAGGAGAAGGGGGTGACCCGGGCATGAACGACACCGACCAGTACGCCCAGTGGGATGCCGCCTACGTCCTCGGTGCCCTCTCCGGCAGCGAGCGGGCGGAGTACGAGGAGCACCTGTCCGGGTGCCTGAGCTGTCGCGCCGCCGTGGCCGAGCTCGCCGGCCTGCCCGGGCTGCTCGGCCAGCTCAGTCCGGCCGAGGCGATCGCCGTCGAGTCGGGTTCGGGCGGCAGCGACGGCGCCGGACCGTTCGCCGACCCCTTCGCCGTCCCCGACCCGCCGGCGTCCCTCATGCCCCGCCTGCCGCACGCGTCCGAGTGGCGCCAGCGGTGGCTGGCTCCCATGGCCGCCGCGGCGGCTGCCCTCCTCATCGGGGGCGTCGGCGGGTATGCCGTGTCCGCCTCCCGTGACGCCGTCCCCGGCGCGGGCCCTTCGTCGACCCTGGCCCAGGGGCGCAGTCGCCTGGCGTTCGCGCCCGTGAGCGCGTCCCCGATGACCGCCGTCGTCGACGTCGTCCCGACCTCGCAGGGGACCGAGCTGCGGGTGGAGTGCCAGTACGCGCAGTCCACGGCAACCGGCGCCGGTAGCGGCACCGGCAGCGGCACCGGCAGCGGCACTGGCTCCGGCGTGGGTGGCTCCGGAACGTCGGGGGCCACGGGCTCGGGTTCCACCGGGTCGGGTGCCATGACCGGCATGCGTGGCCGGATGGGTACCGGCGGGTCCATGCCGTCGAGCGGTTCCTCGGGCGGCTCGACCGCTGCGACGGGGTCGACCGGCTCGGCGACGACCGGCTCCGGCGACGGGGGATACCCGGGGATCCGGTACGCCATCTGGGTGGTGGGCCGCGACGGTCGGGACATGCTGGTGAAGGACTGGACGGCTCGGGCCGGACGCGTCATGCACCCCCGGGGTGTCACCCCGTGGTCGGTCGGCCAGATCGAGTCGATCGAGATCCGCCTGGTGGACGGCGGAGCCACCGTGATGCGCGCCCAGGTGGGCTGAACGCGGGCGGGCAGCTCGCCAGGCGCACGGGCGACGCGCACGGACGGTCGTCCGCGGCATACCGGGGTGCCGTTTTCCGTGAGGGGCACTGCTGGTGTTATCGTTTCGTCCGCATCAAGGGGCTGTGGCGCAGTTGGTAGCGCGTCTCGTTCGCAATGAGAAGGCCCGGGGTTCGAATCCCCGCAGCTCCACCCCGAGAGAACCCCGTCTGGACCGCGCCGATGGCGCCGGGCAGGCGGGGTTCTTCGTCGTCCGGGCCCGAGGTCCCCCCGGCACGCGCCGAGGTGAGCCCAAGAAATGTCGAAGGTGGCTCTGCCACGGTGGCGTCGAGCTGACCCGGGGTCAGGTCGTCGGGCGTTGCGCGATCGAGGGCGAGCGTGATGGAAGAACGAGTGACGAGGTCCACCAGCGGGCGTGGACCCAGGCATACGGCCGCGGTGGCCCTGGGCCTCGCGGTGGTCGCCGCCGGGAGCGTCGCCGCCTCGCTGGCGATGGGTGTGGGCTCGCGGGATGCCCGCTCGAACCCCTCGACGTCGTCGGGTCAGCAGCAGAGCCGGGCCGTCGGCCACCCGACGGGGGCAGCGACGACCGGCGTGAAGCCCACGGGTTCGAGCGAGGCGCGTCGGCTGCACGCCCTGGACCCGACCCAGGTGGCCAGGTCGGTGGCCAGCGACGACGCGACGGCGAAGAAACCTGCGTCCGGAACCGCTGCCAAGGGGGTGTGGCACCTCGGCGAGGTCGGCACCTACCTGGTGGGCAAGGGCATCGCTCCGGGCACCTACGAGTCGGCCGGTGCCACGCAGGGCGAGTGCAGCTGGTCGCGACTGCGCGACCTCGACGGGAAGGCGACGGCGGTGATCCAGCGTGGTGCGGGTACGGGCAAGGCGGTCGTGACCATCAGGTCCTCGGACGCGTTCTTCGAGACCGCCCACTGCCAGAACTGGCACAAGGTCGCCTGAGCAACCCAGGCTCAGGGCCCCGCGGACGTGACTAGGAGACCGGCTCCACGCCGAGCTCCGACAGGAGCTGGACGACGCGTCGGCGGATGTCGTCCCGGATCGGGCGGACCGCGTCGACGCCCTGCCCCGCAGGGTCCTCGAGGGTCCAGTCCTCGTACCGCTTGCCGGGGAAGATCGGACACGTGTCGCCGCACCCCATGGTGATGACGACGTCGGACGCCTGGACCGCGTCGGTGGTGAGGATCTTGGGCTTCTCGGCCGAGATGTCGATGCCCTCCTCGAGCATCGCCTCGCGGACGGCGGGGTTGATGGACTCGGCCGGTGCAGACCCTGCTGAGCGGACCTCGACAGCGCCGGCGGACAGGCGGTGCGTGTAGGCCGCGGCCATCTGGGAGCGCCCGGCGTTGTGGACGCAGACGTACAGGACGGACGGCCGGGGGCCGGTCTCGAGGGTCATCGCTGGTGCCTCTCGGTCGGTGCGGGATGGGGCAGGACGACGTCGTCGGCCCGCTCGCCTTCGGGGTAGAGGGCCAGGACCAGCCCGGACCCGACGACGAGGCCGACGAGCTGCGCGAGCACGAACCCCGGCGCCGAGGAGGGCGCGATCCCCGCGAACGTGTCGGAGAACATCCGCCCCACCGTCACGGCAGGGTTCGCGAACGAGGTCGAGCTGGTGAACCAGTAGGCGGCCCCAATGTAGGCGCCGACCGCGGGAGCCGCGAGGGCGCCCCGCCCGGTGCGGGCCAGGGCGAAGACGAGGGCGACCAGGACGGCCGTGGCCACGACCTCGCCGAGCAGGTGCCCGGGCGTGGCGCGGTCCTTGGTCGAGAGGGAGGTGCCCACGTCGAACATCGCGTTGGCGAGCACCGCACCCACCACCGCTCCGCCGACCTGGGCGACGACGTATGCCGCGAGGTGGGTGGCGCCCAGCCCGTGCCCTTGCCGCCGCCCCAGGAACCAGTCCGCGAGGGACACGACGGGGTTGAAGTGTGCGCCGGACACCGGGCCGAACACCAGGATGAGGACGGTCAGGCCGAGCACCGTCGCGGTGCTGTTCTCCAGCAGCTGCAGGCCGACGTCGTCCGGTGAGAGCTGTTGGGCGGCGATGCCCGAGCCGACCACGACGGCCACGAGCAGGGCGGTGCCCACGAACTCGGCGAGGAGTCGACGAGCCAGTGGCGCTGGCCCCGCGACGGGGGGCTCGTCCATCAGCACTCCTCGGGTCCATGGGCGTCGGCGAGGTGAACGTTGACCCATTGATTTACATTTGTCAATGCGTGGTGGAGGATCGGCCCATGCCCTCCTCGACCCGCGCCCGGCTGCCCGTGGCCGACGACCCGGCCACGTGCTGCGCACCGATGACCGCCGGGGTGCTCGACGTCGCGGACGCGGAGGAGCTCGCCCACCGGTTCAAGGCCCTGGGTGACCCGACGAGGGTCCGTCTCGTCTCCCTCATCGCTGCGGCACCGGGGGCGGAGGCGTGCATCTGCGACCTGACCGAGCCCGTCGGCCTCTCCCAGCCCACCGTCTCGCACCACATGAAGATCCTCGCCGATGCCGGGCTGGTGCGACGCGAACAACGTGGACGCTGGGCCTACTTCACGGTCCAGCGCGAGGCGCTCGATGCCCTCGCCCGGACCCTGGGCGAGCCCGCCACGGCTGCTCCGCGTCGCTCCGGCGGGGGTCTTACGACCTAGGTCCAATTGCTGCTGTCCGCTGCAGGGCATCAGGGTGGGCGCACCACACGGACGCACCCCCCTGACACCTGGAGACACACATGGCACGCATCACCAACGCCCTGCGGGTGGGGGTCGTCGTGGCCGCGCTCGTCGGCTCGGCCCTCGCCGCGACCCAACCCGCCCAGGCGGCCTCGAGCAAGGGCTGCACCGACGGCGGCTTCCGCCTCGTGAACCGGGCCACCGGGGCCACGGTCGCTGCAGCGGGGACGGACCGGGTGCGCGCGACGATCCCCGCGGCCCAGCTGGGGACGGCGTTCGCCGTCCGGGGTCGCTACGCGCAGTTCGACGTCCGGTCCTCGGACTTCGCAGTCTTCAACCAGGCGTTCACGGGCGCCGCCAACGAGCTCGACATCACCGGCGGCCGGTTCACGCCGGTCTTCGCCAGCAAGGTCCCGAACCACCGCGGGCTCGTTCTCAGCAGCGCCATCACCGTCCAGCTCGACGGCGAGAACCTCTCCGTGCAGCGCACCGGCACCGGCCTGTCCATGACGCTCAGCGCCAAGGACTGCGCCCAGGGCGGGATCTTCCAGATGGAACCCCAGCGATCGGACGGCACGACCACCCGCATCACGCACACGCTGGCCACCTCCACGACCGCCGGCCTCACGCCCTTCTACTACGACAACCCGAACTTCCGCGCCAAGGCCGGACAGTTCCTCGGATCGGGCTGCACGAGCGTGCAGACGGGCCCGCCCGGACAGTTCTGCGTGCAGGTGACCCCGCGCGTCAACGTCTCCAACGACGTCTCGCCGCAGTTCGTGGTGCGTGACAGCGCGCAGGTGGCGACCCGCGTGCCGCAGCCCACCTGCAACACGGCCACCGCGGTGACGCCGAGCGTCCGCCACTGCGGAGGGGTCTCGGTCTGGGACGTCGCCAGCGGGGGACGGATGGGCTTCGTCACCGGTGCGGACTCGACCGAGGTCGCCAACCCGCCCACCACCTGCACGAGCAACTGCCAGGCGCAGAACCAGGTACGAGGACGTCTGGCCAACCTCGGTCACCCCTTCCCGGTGCCGGCGGGCAGCCGGCTGACCCCCCGGGTCGGCTGACCGCAGGCCCCGGACCGCCCCGGCAACCCCCAGCCGGCGCGCGACGACCCCCTCCCGGCAGCCGGGAGGGGGTCGTCTGGTGCGCGGCTCGGGGCCTACCGCGCCATGGCGTCGGTGCCGTCGGACAGCAACGACGAGATGAGGCCGAACACGTTGCCGTCAGGGTCGAGGAGGTACCCGACCCGGCCGACGCCCTGCATGTCCTCGGGGGCGACGGCCTCGGACGCCCCGAGCTCCAGCCCCTTCGCGAACACCTCGTCCACGCTGCCCTCGATGCCGATGACGAAGTTCGCGCCGTTGACCGGAGCGCCCCGCTCGGGCGCCGGACCCCGTCGCTGGGTGAGGCCACCGTTGATGCCCCGGCCGGGCGCATCCATGGTGATCGCACCCTCGCCGGTCTCGATGGACCAGTACGGCATGTCACCGAACTGGGTGAACGACCACCCGAGCAGCTGGCCGTAGAAGTCGATGAGCCGCTGCGGCTCGGATGCGTGGATCTCGAAGTGGACGACGAGGTTGGCCACGGTGTCCTCCTTGGCTGGGTCCGTGCTGGCCACGGGCCGGGTGTGCCCCACGCTATGCCGCGACGGTGCGTGCCCACCAGCACGAACGGTGCCTCAGCAACCTCACAGCCAGCGTCCGGCAACCTCGCAGGTGTGGGGCGCAGAGTGTGGCTGCTCTGGTGGAGCGAGTGATGTGGAACGAGGTGGTGGTCGTGCCGTTGCTGGGCTGGCCGTTGATGGTCACGCTGGGTTCGTCGTTCGTCCTCGTCGTCGCCGCCACGGCGCTGGGATGGTCGCGGGTGCGCGGGCCCCGCGCGGTGCGGGTGCTCCAGCGGGCGGCGCTGGTCGGGTCTTCGCAGGCCCTGGTCGTGCTGCTCCTCGCGGCCGGTGCCAACAACTACGGCTACTTCTACGGCTCGTGGTCCGACCTGTTCGGTGGCTCGTCCCAGGCCGCGGTCGCCCTGCCGCCGACCCACGGCGGCCCCGGCCCGAGGCAGGGTCACGTCGGTGCTGCAGGAGCCTTGCCCGCGGTGAAGAGCGGACCCACCTCCTGGTCCACGCCGACGGAGTGGGCCACGCGAGGCCGCGTCGACACGGTGACGGTTCGGGGTGCGCGCAGCGACCTGTCGGAGCAGGCCCTCGTCTACCTGCCGCCCGCGTACTTCCAGCCGGCCTCGGCGCACCGGACCTTTCCCGCCGTCGAGGTGATGACCGGCTATCCGGGGGTTGTCGCGAATCTGGTTCAGCGACAGCACTATCCAGACACCCTCCTCACGGAGATGGGGCAGCGCAGGGCCGGGCCGATGGTGCTGGTGATGCTCAGGCCGACGGTCGCGCCACCGCGCGACACCGAGTGCACCGACGTCCCCGCCGGCCCGCAGGCCCTGACGTACCTCGCCGAGGACGTCCCGTCCGCGGTCGAGTCGGCCTACCGGGTGCGCCCGACCGGGTGGGGCGCGATGGGGGACTCGACCGGAGGGTACTGCGCGGTGAAGCTCGCGATGGCCCACTCCGACGTCTTCTCCACGGCGGTCTCCCTGTCGGGGTACTACCACACGCTGCGGGACACGACCACGGGCGACCTGTGGGGTGGTTCGTCGGTGCTGCGCGACCTCAACAGCCCGGAGTGGTTGCTGGCGCACCAACCGGCACCGCCGGTCTCCGTGCTGGCCACGATCGGCACTGCGGAGAAGGGCCACACCGGGATCTCGGACACCCGCCACTTCCTGTCGCTGGTCCGGTCGCCGATGAGCGTCACCTCCGTCGTGATCCCCGGTGGTGGCCACAACTTCCACTCGTGGTCGACGGTGATGGGCCCGGCGTTCGACTGGCTGTCGAAGCGGCTCCACGCCGCCTGAGTCAGGGCGCTCCCGAGGGCGTGGCCTCGAGGAGGGTCCTGGCGATGAGCGCGTGGCCGGCGGAGTTGGGGTGGTCGCCGTCGTCGGCGAGCAGAGGAGTGGGGTCCTTGCCGCCGTCACCGTTGAACGGACGGTAGAGGTCGACGCAGGTGGCCCCGATCCCTTGCGCTGCATCGCAGATCCGCGTGTTCGCCGCTGCAGTCACGTCGTCGCTCCACTGCGCGAACCCCGCGCCGTAGTCGCCATCGGCCACGTCGCCGTCCTCGAAGACGTTCCAGTACGTCGTCACGAGGATGCGTGCCGTGTCCGGTGCGAGCGTCCGCACGCGCCGGAGGGCGACGGCCAGCGGGTCGGCGAGGCCGGCCACCCCGTCGCGCACGCACGCGTCGTCGCAGGCGTCGTCCCGCCACCGGTCCACCAGGGGCACGAGGTCGTTGGCGCCGATCGTGACCACGACGACCGAGGCGGCGCGCAGGGCGTCCTGGTCGGCCGCGGTGCCCAGCTGGCTCGTCAACCCGGGCACGGTGAGTCCGGAGTGGCCGAGGTTGACGACGCGTTCGCTGGAGGCGTGGTCGCGGGAGGCGAGGGCCGCGGCATACCGGACGATGAAGGGCTGGCAGTCGCACGCGGTGCCGGACATGACGGAGTCTCCGAGGCCGACCACGACCAGTGGCCCGCGCCCGGTGACGGAGGTCGTCGGCGGCGTCGCGGGCGTCGTCGTCGAGGACGTACCGGCCGTGCCGGAGGCGACCCGGCTGCGGGTGTGGGCCGAGGCGGCAGGCGTGCAGGCGGACAGCACGACGACCAACGCCGTCAGCACCGCCGCCACCACCGCCCTGCGGGCGGCCTGCGACCTCGAGGGTCCCGCGAGGAACGGCACCCTGACGACCCTCGACACCCTTCGAGCCTGCTCCCCGGCGGCGGCGCAGGCAACTTGGCGCAGGCGACGGCTCAGGGTCCGCTCAGGGCGGCGCTGGGACCGTGGGGTCATGACGACGCTCGCACCAGCACGACAGCGCACGATGCTCAACAAGGTCCCCGAGGTGACCGTGTACTTCTGGATCATCAAGATCCTGTGCACCACCGTGGGGGAGAGCTTCGCCGACTACGTGAACGAGACCCTCGGCTTCGGGCTGACGAACACCACCGTGGTGTTCTCGGTCGCGCTCGTGGCGGTCCTGGTGGCCCAGTTCCGGCTGCGGCAGTACGTCCCGGCCGTCTACTGGCTGGCGGTGGTGCTCATCAGCGTGGTCGGCACGCTCCTCACCGACAACCTCACCGACGGTGTCGGCGTGCCGCTCTGGGTGAGCACCGCGGTGTTCACCGTGGCCCTCGCCGCCGTGTTCGCGGTCTGGTACGCCCGGGAGCGCACCCTCTCCATCCACTCGATCGTCACCACGCCGCGTGAGGCGTTCTACTGGCTCACGGTCCTCGTGACCTTCGCGCTCGGCACGGCCGCAGGCGACTGGACGCTGGAGCTGACCGGCTGGTCGGCCGGCGCCTCGGTCCTGCTGCCGCTCGGGCTGATCGCCGCGGTGCTCACCGCCTGGAAGCTCGGCGCCGGACCGGTGCTGTGCTTCTGGCTGGCCTACATCCTCACCCGCCCCCTCGGCGCCAACATCGGCGACTTCCTCGCCTCGGCGCGCGACGAGGGTGGAGCGGGCCTGGGGACGCTGGGGACCAGCGTCCTGTTCCTCGGCACCATCCTCGCCGTGGTGGTCTACCTCAGCGTGACCCACAAGGACCGCACGGAGCGGGCGAACCTCCGTGCCGAGCAGGCGACTCCGGTGGAGGACCGACAGGTCTGACGTCGGCACCGGGCCGGCTCGAGGATCGGCGGCCCGACGAAGAGTGAGGCAGACGTGGTGCAGCGCAGGACGAGGGTGTTGGTGGTCACCGACAGTGCCACCCCCTCGCCTGCGCTGCTCCATGCGGTGGCGGCCCGGGTCCGGGACGAGGACGTGCAGTTCCGGCTCGTGGTGCTGAACCCGGCGCGGGCCGAGCTGCACCTCCTGCACCCCGAGCGGCGCGACCTGGCGTTCGAGGCCGAGTGCATCCTGCTCGAGACGCTGCCGGACCTCGAGGCCGCAGCGGGCCGGCGGG
>NZ_LMGM01000001.1:3001928-3012469 GCF_001427915.1 Phycicoccus sp. Root563
GCCGGTCGACGAGATCCTGCTGGCCCTGCCGACCACGCGCACCAGGTCCTGGGGTCACCACGACGTCGTCCGTCGCGTCGCGAGGTTCGGGGTCCCGGTGACCACCCTCGGCTGACCGACGTTCAGCTCGGTCGGGCTGCCGTCCGGCTCAGGGGGAGGGGAGTCGGTGCCTGGCGGTCGAGACCGCCAGGCACCGACGACCAGCCGACAGCGCAGGGGTCGCTGATTTCGGACTGGTCCGTCCTCGCCCACGAACCACCCGCCGGCAGGGGGGTCGACGGGGGCGTGCTGGGCGAGGTCGTGGGGGTGGCCGGTCGCGAGTCGACCGCACCCGCCAGCACGTATGCGGCGGTGTTGCGTTCGCTGACCTGCGACCAGTCCAGGGGTGGTGGGACGTGGTGGTTGTGTCGCACCATGCGCTGCCGCAGCAGGTCGTCGGTGCACAGGCGGGCGAGGTGCTCCGCGAGCTCCCGGTCATCGCCGGCCAGCAGGCCCTCGACGCCGTGGGTGACGAACTCGGTGACACCGGTGCCGTGCCGGGCGACGACCGCCAACCCTGCGGCACGCGCCTCCAGCGCCGCGAGGCCGAAGGACTCCAGGGTCGCGGGAGCGACGTACACGTCCGCGCGACGGTAGACGTCGCGCAGCTGTCGGTGCGACAGGTCGCCGGGGGCGTGCACCCAGTCCGCCATGCCCAGGCGCCTGATCCGTCGTCGCACCCGCCCCAGGAGCGGTCCGTCGCCGACGAGGAGGGCGGTGACCGCGGTGCCCGCGGGGACGAGCCCTTGCATGCGGTGCAGCGCCGCCACGAGCTCCAGGGGTCGCTTGCGGTGGCTCATCCGCATCACCGAGACGAGGATGACGTGGCGGGAGACCCGGGCCGGGAGCGCCGGTGTCCAGTAGGCCGTGTCGACGGCGTTCGGGATGACGAGCACGTCGCGGCCGACCATGGCCCGGCGGACCGGGCCTGCGGCCACGTCGCTCACGGCCGCCCACTGGATCGGCAGGTCTGGCCACCCCCGGACGGCAGCGCACGCCCTGAACAACGGCCAGGCGCTGCCCCAGACGGAGTGGACGGTCGCCACGGCGGCGACGTCCGCCTTGGCCGCCGACTCGACCGAGCGGAGGGCCAAGGGGGAGTAGGCAGAGACGTGACCGTGGACGACGTCGGTGCAGGCGAGGAGGGTGGCGAACGCGCGGGGGTCGCGGCACACCTCGACGGGTCCACCGACATCGGCAGGGCCCGGGGTCCGGGTGAGCACCGTGACCTCGTGCCCGGCCGCGGCCTGGCTCTCGGCCAGGGCCCGGACGAGCACCTCGATGCCGCCGACGGTGGGCCCGTAGGTGTCGGTCGCGTGCAGGATCCTCACGCGGCCGCCGTCCCGGACCGGGGCCGCAGGGCCAACCAGCAGCCCAGCCACACGCCGCCCACGGGGATCTCCAGGAGGAAGGTGAAGGCGCGGTAGAGCAGGACCCCCGCGGCGACCCCGAGCGGGTCGGCACCGAACCCGATGAGCGCGGCTGCGGTCCCCACCTCGGCGAACCCCGCGCCGCCGGGCGTCAGGGGGATGAGGCTGAGGACGCGGTCCGTGGCCAGGGCGGCGATGACGGCATACACGGGCAGGTCGATGCCGACCGCGTGCAGGCAGCACCACAGCAGCGCGCCCTGGAGCGCGACATATGCGGCCATCCCCGTGGTGAGCTGCGGCCAGCGGGCGCTGACGATCCCGCGGACGCGGTCACGCGACTCCAGCAGCTCGACCTGGACCTGCGCCGCGGAGACGCCGTCACCACGGCGGACACGGCGAGCAGCCGCCGCCACCAGGCGGGCCGCGCCGGTGGCGAGCCGGTCGCTGGTGAGCAGGGCCGCACCGACCGCGACGAGCGCGGCGATCAGGGCCGCACCCACGATCGCCCACGTCTGCAACGCCCGGCCGGGCAGCGCGCCCGCCGCGGTCATCATGACGACGGCGACGAGGGGGAGGGCGAGCTTGGCCAGCACGTCCCAGACGTTGGTGACCATGACGAAGGTGGCGTAGGCGCTGCGGTGGAACCGCCAGGCGCGCACCATCGTGAAGTTGAGGGCCACACCGAGCGCGCCGCCGAACGGGATGACGTTGGACACCGCGCTGCCGGTGAGGCTCAGGGTCAGGGCGCGCCGTCGGCTCAGCCCCGGCAGGGCGGCGGTGAGGACGAAGGAGTGGGCGAGGAGCCCGCAGGCCCAGAGCAGGGCGAGCCCGACGGCGACGCGGGCCGAGATGTCGCCGATGGTCGAGCCGATCTGCCCCCAGCCGACCCCGGCGACCTTCGGCAGGGCCCACCACAGGACGGTGAGGGCGAGCGACATGGCGGCGATGGCACGCAGGGGCACGGAGGCGCGGTCCGCGACCACGCGCGCGGCGTTCCTGTCCATGACTGCCCCTCGATGCCGACCTCGGTCCACGTCACCACACTGTGGCCCGGCGGTCCTGAACGGTTCCTGAGAGAGTTTCCTCAGGAATCGTTCAGGCGGCCAGCGGGACAGTGGTGTGATCCTGACCGCTGGCCGGTGACCTTACCGGCGACCAGAGAGTGAGCGCGTGAACCTGTGAGCCGTCGACCCGTTGCCGCACCCCGGCTCGCCGTGCCCGGCGCGCTGGTGGTGACCTCGTCGCGCACCCCGGCCCTCGCCGGAGCCGGTGTCGCTGCCGCGGCCCTGGCCGGGTTCGCCGGCCTCGTCGACGGGGTGACGGAGAACGCCGACCTCACGTCGTACGACCCCGGCATCGCGTCCTCCGTGGCCGACCTGAGAGTCCCCGGCCTCACCTTCGCCGCGGAGGTCGTCAGCACCGTGGGCAGCGAGGTGGCCATCGGCCTGCTGACCGTGGTGACCCTGGCCCTGCTGTGGTTCGTCTGGCGGGAACGCGCCCGGGCGGTCCTGTTCGGTGCGACCATGGCGGCCGCGGGGGTCCTGACGCTCGGCGTCAAGCACCTGTTGGGGCGGCACCGCCCGCCGGCCGCGTTCGTCGTGGGGCCGGTCGACACAGGGTACTCGTTCCCCTCCGGCCACACGTTGTTCTCGACCGTGTTCATCGGGCTCGTGGTGATGCTGGTCCTCTGGCCGCGGGCCCACCGGCGTGGCCGGGTGGCGGCCGTGGCCGTGTGGGCGCTCGCCAGCGCCGCGATCGGGGCGAGCCGGGTCTACCTCGGCTACCACTGGACCACCGACGTCATCGCGGGTTGGGTGTTGGCTGTCGGAGTCCTCGGCCTCGCCCTCACCGTGGGGTCGGCCCGGCGGCAGCAGCACGACGTGAGGGGTGCAGCCCATGCGGGTCCTGCTCGTTGAGGACGAGAAGGCCCTGGCGGAGACCCTGCGCCGCGGCCTGACGAACGAGGGGTTCGTCGTCGACGTCGCCCACGACGGCATCACCGGTCAGTGGCTCGCGACGGAGAGCCCCTACGACGTCATGGTGCTGGACATCATGCTGCCCGGTCGCAACGGCTACGACGTGCTGAAGAACATCCGCGAGCTGAAGATCTGGACGCCCGCGATGATGCTCACCGCCAAGGACGGCGACTACGACCAGACCGACGCGTTCGACCTCGGGGCCGACGACTACCTCACGAAGCCGTTCAGCTTCCTCGTGCTGGTCGCGCGGCTGCGCGCCCTGGTGCGTCGCGGTGCCCCCGTCCGCCCGGTCGAGCTTGCGGTAGGGGATCTGCAGCTCGATCCGAACAAGCGCACCGTCAGCCGCAACGGGCACTCGATCGCCTTGACTGCCAAGGAGTTCGCGGTCCTGCAGTTCATGATGCGCCACCCCGAGGTGGTCCTGTCCAAGGCGGAGATCCTCGACAACGTCTGGGACCAGGCCTTCGACGGCAGCGACAACATCGTCGAGGTCTACGTCGGTTACCTGCGCCGCAAGATCGACGTCGCCTTCGGTGTCACGTCCCTGGAGACGGTGCGGGGGATGGGCTACCGGCTCATGGCGGTGTCTGGCGGAACGCCCCAGTGACCGGTTCGGTCGCCTCCGCGGTGACCGGCGCCGGCACCACGGGGATACGAGCCTCGAACCGGCACTGACCGTCCGGGGTCTCGGTCGCCCGCACCACACCGCCGTGCGCCTCGACGATCGTCCGGACGATGGCCAGCCCCAGCCCGCTCCCGCCGCTGTCGCGCTCGCGCGACTCCTCGAGGCGGGCGAACCGNCGCTGCTCCAGCGGGACCGGCGGACCGTCGTTGTCGATGGTCATGACCACGTCGTCCCCCTGCGGCTGCACGCCGAGGAACACGCCGCCCTGGGTGTGGGCGGCCGCGTTGTCGACGAGGTTGCGCAGCGCCTGGCCCAGCTTGAGGCGGTCGCCCACGACGCGGGACGCGGTGATCGAGGCCGTCACCGGGACCTCGCCGGTGGCGCGCAGCCGGCGGACCTCGCCCTCGAGCAGGTCGTCGACGTCCACCTCCTGCAGGGTCAGCGGGAGGCCGTCGTCGGCCTTGGCCAGGGTCAGCAGGTCCTCCACGAGGTGCTGCATCCGCAGGACCTCGCCGTGGATGACGGCGTCCCGGTCGGGGTCCGAGCGCGACACCTCGATCGCGGCGCGGATGGTGGCCAGGGGGCTGCGCAGCTCGTGGGAGGCGTCGGAGATGAACCTGCGCGTGGTCGCGTCCGCCTGCTCCAACCGCGCCAGCATGAGGTTCATGGTCTGGGCGAGCCGGGCGATCTCGTCGCCGGTCGGCGGCACGGTGATGTGACCCCGCCCGCGCACCCTGGTGATGCGGGCGACCTCGCTGCGGATGCGCTCGACCGGCATCAGGGCCTGCTTGACGATCCGGCTGATCAGCATGAGCAGGAGGACCAGCACCGCGAGCGCGCCCAGCGCGAGCAGCAGCGTGGCGGTGCGGACCGTGTTGGCCTCCACGTCGAGCGGGTTGGCCACCACGACCACGTATGCCGCCCCCGACGGGTCGGCGACGCCCTGCGCGACCACGGCGTGGGGTTCGCCCACCTCACCGGGGATCGTCGCCTCCTGGGCCACGTCGACCGATCCCGGAGCGGGGCGCAGGGCCGTGAGCGGGGACCGCGCCAGGGCCGACTCGGACGACGCGACGACCCGCTGCTGGCTGTCGATGACCTGCAGGAGCGAACCCTGGCTGGTCACGTCGAGGAGGGCGAGGTCGGCCGACCGTTCGCCGCCGGCGATCGTGGCGCTGATCTCGGTGGCACGGCTGCGGGCCGCCTCCTGGGCGGCGCTGTAGAGGATGCGGTCGAGGGCCGTGGCGAAGGCCACGACGCCGAGGACGATGACGATCGTCGCTGCGGCCGCGGAGACCACCAGGACACGGCGCTGCAGTGACCAAGCGTTCCAACGTCTCACGCGAAGCCCCGTCGGTCTGGATGTGGGCAGGCAGGCTAGCAGCGACGTCCTGAAGTGACCCTGAGCCTCGGACGGGAAGGGATTTCCCAATCACGCCTCACGCTTCGAGCGCCGGCGGTAAATTCAATCACCTCCTGTCCGCACCGTCGTAGGAGGCGCGAGCACTGTGTCGACACTGGTTCCCCCGAGGGTCCTGGGTGCTCGACGTGCGCCGACGGTGGCGGCCGGATGAGGGGCCCGAGCGGGCAGCCGATCGCCCTGATCGCCGATGACGACGAGGACATCCGCGGAGTGCTGTCCCTGGCCGTCGGCACGGCCGGGCTCCAGTCGGTCCTGGCCGAGGACGGCCGGCAGGCGGTCCAGCTGCTCGAGGACCTGCACCCCGACCTCATCCTGCTCGACGTCCAGATGCCCGGGTTGAGCGGCATCGAGGTCTGCTGGTGGATCCGGCGCCAGCGCCACCTCGCCCACGTGCCCGTCGTGCTCGTCAGCGCCCGCACGTCGCCCTTCGAGATCGACGCCGGGCTGCTCGCCGGCGCGAACCACTACGTCACGAAGCCGTTCACCCAGGCCCAGATCCTCGGGGTCATCGCCAAGTTCCGGACGAGCCGCCCGGCGCCGACGCCGGCCCTGCGCGCCCCGACCGCCGTCGTCATACCGGACCTCGGTCTGGCCCGCTGAGCGGACGGCGCGGCCCGGCACCTGTTGGTGCCGCCGCGGGATCAGCCATCCCCCCGGATGCTGACCCCGCGTCGGCGGCAGGCCCAGTGTGGGCCGCCGTCGGTCCCCGGGGGAAGCGTCTTGGCAGATGTCGGGGCACAAGTTGACCCACTTGTGACCCGGGGACCGGAGGGGTCGATCGTCCGGTTCCGTTGCCCCGGGCTCTCCCGTTGGGCGTGGAGTCGAATACATCGCGCGTGATGTATATTCTGTCCCGGCCGGAAGGAGCGCTCGTGACCACCCCCACCAATCTTCGGCTCGACGACCAGTTGTGCTTCGCCCTGTATGCGGCGACCAACCAGATCACCCGTGCCTACCGTCCGCTGCTCGAGCGCATCGGTCTCACCTACCCGCAGTACCTCGTGATGATGGTGCTGTGGGAGTCCGACCACCGCCCGATCAGCGACATCGCCGGCAGGTTGCAGCTGTCGACCCACGCCCTCAGCCCGCTGCTGCGCCGACTCGAGAGCGCCGGCTTCGTGGAGCGCCAGGTCGACGGTGCCGATGCCCGGGTCACGATCGTGTCGCTGACCCCCGAGGGTCGCGAGCTCGAGCAGGGGGCCTCGCTGGCGCAGTACGACGTGGTGGACCAGACCCGCCTGTGCAGTGAGGACCTGGGCGAGCTGCGCGACGCGCTGCGCGCCCTCGTCGTCGACCTCGTGGCGGAGGCGTCATGAGCCCGAACCGTTCGAGAGTTCCCGAGGACAGGCGGCAACCGAGCAGCCCGAACTCGGACTATTCGATGTCGTGGGGCAGCAGGCAGTCCGAGAGCGAGGTCGAGTCGAGGTCCGATGCGCGGTCGCGTGCTGCCGACTGGAGCGTCCACTGTCCGTCGTGCGGCAGCGAGAAGACGACCGTCGTGCAGTCGGCCGACCGCGGGCCGGGCAGCTCGATCCGGCGCGACAACCCCGGGTACAAGTGCTTCGCCTGCGGCGCGGGGTGGACCGTGACCGTCGGCGACGACCGCGACCCGGGCGACCGTTCCGGCTGACCCGCCGGCTGCCCCCGGCTGCCCCCTGGATGACCTGCACCACTGACCACCCGCCCCGATCGTCCACGGCCCGGACGGCCCACCTGAACCCCGGTGGTCTCCGAAGTCCTGTGTGACAATTCTCCGGGGTGGCGAAAAGCCGTGATGAGGGATAAAGGGGGGCGCGTTGGAGAGCCAGGACGTCCGTCTCCTCGTCGCGGAGGACGATGAGGACATCCGCATCCTCATCGAGCGCGTCTTCTCCTACGTCGGGCTCCGGGTCACCACCGTCGGCAACGGGGCCGCGGCCCTGGCGGCCGTGTCGGACGTCGACCCGCACTGCCTGGTCCTGGACCTGCGCATGCCCGACGTCGACGGCATGGAGGTCCTGACCACCATGCGTCACACGGGCGCCACGGTGCCGGCGGTCATGCTCACGGCCTCGGTCGAGACCGAGATCGAGGTGGAGGCGCTCGAGGTGGGGGCCTTCGCCGTGGTGCGCAAGCCGTTCCAGACCCGTGCCCTGCTCACCGTCGTGGCACGGGCGATCCGTTCGGTGTCACCGGACCTTCCGTTCCCCGAGCGGTTCGCGGAGGCGACCCGGCTCTGAGGCCTGGGGGCTATCCCTCGTCCCTGACGTCCTCGACGTCCTTGTGGGCGCCCTCGCCGTGGTCGGCGCTGCCGTCGTCCGCGTGCACCCCGAGGAGGTGCTCGAGCCTGGTCAGCGACGCAAGGCCGTCGCTGAGGTCGCGCACGACGTCCTCCGGCCGACCCGCCTCACCGCGGGCTGCCTCCCTGGCCAGCTCGAGGTAGCCGCGCAGGGCGGCCAGCGTGTTCCGCACGCGGTGGTCCACGGGCTCACCCACCCTGGCCGGTCCCTGCCTGGGCGACGCCGGCGACGACGGTCGGCACCCAGCGGTAGCCGATCCGGGTCTCCGTGCGCACGAACCGCGGCTCCTTGGAGTCGTCGCCGAGCTTGGCCCGCAACGAGCGCAGGTGGGCCCGCAGGGTCTGCACCGTCTCCTCACCGTGGCCGGCGCCCCAGATGCGGGCGATCAGCCACTGGTGCGTCAGCAGCTTGCCCGGCTGCGCCACGAACAGCTCGAGCAGGCGCCACTCGGTCGGGGTGAGCCGCAGGGCGACGCCGTCGAGCTCCACGGTCTTCATGGCCAGGTCCACGTCGAGGCCGTCCGTGCTGAGGGTGGCCGAGTCCGGGGTGGCGCCCGACCGCCGGAGCAGCGCCCGCACGCGGGCGCGGAGCTCGCCCAGGCTGAACGGCTTCTCGAGGTAGTCGTCAGCGCCCTCGTCGAGAGCCGCGATCTTGCGCTCCTCCTCCCCGTCGCCGGAGAGGATCAGGACCGGGACCGAGCTCCACGAGCGGATCCGGCGCAGCACCTCGATCCCGTCGATGTCCGGGAGGTTGAGGTCGAGCACGATCAGGTCCGGGGCGCTGGACGCGGCGAGGGAGACGGCATCGAGTCCGTTCCGGGACGCGTCGACGTCGTATCCCTCCCGCTGGAGGCCGCGGGTCAGCGCCGTCACGATCTGCGCCTCGTCATCGACCACCATCAGTCGAGCCATTCCGTGAGTCTAGAGACACAAAGGTGCACAAGGGGCACAATCGACGTAGCTCACAGGTGGACGCGTGGGTCGGCATCGCGACGGCATACCTGGCGCGCGGTCGCTCCCGCTGGCCCTCGTCGGCCAGGACGTTCGTGGATCTTCACGCCATCTTCACGCGGTGCGGGGGGTTGCTCATCGCATCCTTCACGCCGACCGTCGCAGAATGGGTCTCGGCACCACGCGGTGCCGGTCATGACGGTCCTGGATTTCCCCCCTGCAGGACCCCGGCGACCGGACGGACTCGTAGAGACCTCCCTGCACTCTTCGAGTCCGTCCACCCCCCTGATGAACCCGTGCCGACGTCCCCCGGTCGGCGCGCGGACGTCACCGAAGACGGCGGCGGTGCGAGACCCCTGATCGCACCTGCCGTCACTGCCCCGGGACGGGCTCGTGATGGTTCCCCCTCCATTTCGAGCCCGTCCCTGCACGTGATGGGAGATCGTGGACTCATGCCCCTTGCCCTGATCGCCGACGACGACGCGGACATCCGCGATCTCCTGTCGCTGGCCGTGGGCAGGACCGGCGCCCAGACCGTCCTCGTGGAGGACGGCCGTGAGGCGGTGCGGAGGCTGCAGGACATCACCCCGGACGTGATCCTCCTCGACGTCCAGATGCCCGGGTTGAGCGGCATCGAGGTCTGCTGGTGGATCCGGCGGCAGCGGCACCTGGTGTACGTGCCCGTGATCCTGGTCAGCTCGCGGACGTCGCCGTTCGAGATCGACGCGGGCCTGCTGGCCGGTGCGAACCACTACGTGACCAAGCCGTTCAGCCCGGCGCACATCATGGCGGTGGTCGCCCAGCTGCTCACCGAGCGTGCCGCACTTGCACTTCCCGCACCGGTCGTGATCCCCGACCTGCCGATGCAGGGGGACTGCTGACGTGGCCACCGCCGGCCTCACCGCATACGGGAAGGGCCTCCCTCGTCGCCCGAGGGAGGTGGCCGTCGGTGTCGCGGTCCTCGCGGTCGTCTTCGTCCTCATGCTGACGTCCGTCCGGTTGGCGCCGGTGGGTTCCACCGTGGCTGCGTGGTGGCCGGCGGCGGGGGTGAGCGCAGGCGGGGTGCTCCTCACCCGCGGCCGCCAGCGGGTGGTCATGCTCGCCGGCATCTGGCTGGTGTGCCTGTCCGCCAACGTCATCGGTGGCCGGCACGTGCCCTCCGCCGCGGGCTTCGCCTTCGCCAACCTGGCCGAGTGCGTCGTGGTCGCGCTGCTGATGTTCGGCTACGGCGGCCAGGGGCGCTCGCTGCGGACGATGCAGGACTTCTGGCGACTGCTGCTCGCGGCGTTCTGCGGTGCGGTGGTGGCGGGCGCGCTCGGCGGGCTCAGTGCCACGGCGTTCACGCCGGCACCGTTCCTGCCCACCGCGCGCTCGGTCGCCGCGTCCCACCTCGCAGCCCTGCTGGTGATCCTCCCCCTGTTCCTGCGCACCGGTCCGACCATCCACCGCCGGCCGTGGGAGCGGGTCGTTCAGTGGACCGGCGTCGTCGTGAGCACCTCGGTGGTGTTCGGCCTCACCCAGCAGGTTCCCGTAGCGTTCGTGGCGATCCCCGTCCTGGTCTGGAGCGCGTTGCGCAACTCCCTGCGGACGACCTCGCTGCAGCTGCTCTGCGTCGGGGTGCTCGTCAGCGTGTTCACTGCTCGCGGCCACGGGCCGTTCGCCCTCAGCGCGTCCGGGTCGAACCTCCGGCCCGAGACCGTCGCCTCGCTGGTGCAGGCGTTCCTGGCCGTGTGCGCCTTCACCGTGCTGCCCCTGTCGTTGACGGTCATGCAGCGCCGTGAGCTGCTGGCCCGGGTCAGCGAGAGCGAGGAGGTGTTCCGGCACGGGTTCGCCGACGCGATGCTGGGCATGTTCATCCTGCGTTGCGAGGACGCCT
>NZ_LMGM01000001.1:3012478-3038953 GCF_001427915.1 Phycicoccus sp. Root563
GCTGTCCGACGGCGACTGGCTGGAGAACTTCCTGGAGCCGGGACGTTCCGAGGTCCGCGCCGGAATGCTGGCGATCATGGCCGAGACCAGCAAGGGGTGGCGCGGCGAGGTCCAGCTCGCGCAGGACCCGTCGCGGTGGATCGAGCTGGTGCTCTCCACCCTCAACCGTGACGGCTCCCACTACATGTTCACCGCCCAGCTCGTCGACACCACGGAGCAGCACAGCGCGCGCCAGCTCCTCGAGGCGGCCCTGGTCAAGGAGCGCGAGGCCGTCGTCGAGCTCCAGCGCCTCAACGACGCGAAGTCCACGTTCGTCTCGTCCGTGAGTCATGAGCTGCGCACCCCCGTGACCAGCGTCGTCGGCTACACGGAGATGCTCATCGACGGGGTGGGCGGCGACGTCAACCCCGACCAGCGCGACATGCTCGGCCGGATCCGGCGCAACGGTCAACGCCTCATGGTCCTCATCGAGGACCTCCTCACCGCCTCCCGGCTCGAGTCCGGCGCGAACACCCCGGTCCTGCGCAACCACGACCTGCGCGACACCGCCAAGGGCGCGCTCGAGGGGGTCGCGCCGCTGCTGCGCGACCGGCGGCTGCGGATGAACCTCGAGGTCGGCAGCCAACCGACGCCGGTGCTCGCCGATGCCGGTCAGCTCGAGCGACTGGTCATGAACCTGCTGAGCAACGCCATCAAGTTCACCCCCGACGGTGGTGCCGTCACGGTACGCGTGTCCCACAGCGGCACGAACGCCCTGCTCTCGGTGTCGGACACCGGCATGGGCATCCCCGAGGACGAGCAGGACCAGCTCTTCAGCCGCTTCTTCCGGTCCAGCAGCGCCCAACGGCAGGCGATCCAGGGCACGGGGATCGGCTTGTCGATCGTCCGCGGCATCGCCAGCCAGCACGGTGGGGCCGTGTCGGCCGCCTCGGTCGAGGGACTCGGCTCGACGTTCACGCTGAACCTGCCCCTCGACGACCCTGCCGCCGTGGACGCCGCCACCCTCTGACGCCGAGGTCCGGGCGCACGGACGTGGAAGAGTGGTGGCCGTCCGTTCCGGCCCACCCGACAGGGAGCACCGTGAAAGAGCACTTCCGGCTCGAGACCCACCCGATCGCCGACCCCGCGAACATCGTGCAGGGCGAACACCACCGGATCACCGTCCTCGACGCCGGGCTGGTGCGGCTGGAGTACAGCGCGACGGGGGAGTTCGAGGACCGGGCGTCGCAGACGGTGCTCAACCGCGCCTTCCCGCCGTGCGACTTCACGGTGACGCAGGGGGCCGACGGCCTGGTCGAGATCAGCACCGAACGCTTCCACCTCACCTACGACGGGGGCGAGTTCACCACCCAGGGCCTGTCCGTGTGGGCGAAGGGCGGGTTCCACTCCCAGGACAGCGTGTGGAGGTATGGCGTGCCGTCCCCGAACCTCGGTGGCACCGCGCGCACGCTCGACGACGTCGACGGCGCCATCCCGCTGGAGAACGGGATCCTCGCCCACGACGGCATCGCGATGGTCGACGACTCCTCGACGGTCCTGCTCACCGACGACGGCTGGATCACCCCGCGCCGCGAGGGCAACCTCGACCTCTACGTCTTCGCCTACGGCCGCGACTTCCGTCGCGCGCTCGAGGTGCTCTACACACTGACGGGCCCGACCCCGCTGCTGCCGCGGTACGCCCTCGGCAACTGGTGGAGCCGCTACCACCCGTACTCCGCGGACGAGTACCTCGCGCTCATGGACAAGTTCGCGGGCGAGGGCATCCCGTTCTCCGTCGGTGTCATCGACATGGACTGGCACCTGGTCGACATCGACCCGAAGTACGGCAGCGGCTGGACCGGCTACACCTGGAACCGAGACCTCTTCCCCGACCCGCAGGCGTTCCTCACCGCGCTGCACGAGCGGGGTCTGGCCACGTCGCTCAACGTGCACCCGGCCGAGGGCGTCCACGCGCACGAAGCCGCCTACGCCGCCCTCGCGAAGAGGGTCGGGGTGGACCCGGCCTCCGAGGTCGCCGTCCCCTTCGACCCCACCGACCCCGACTTCCTCGAGGCGTACTTCGAGGAGCTGCACCACCCGCTCGAGGACGAGGGCGTCGACTTCTGGTGGCTGGACTGGCAGCAGGGCGGAGTCACCCGGGTCCCCGGCCTGGACCCGTTGTGGCTGCTCAACCACTTCCACTACCTCGACTCGGGACGGGCGGGCCGACGGCCGCTGACCTTCTCGCGCTACGCGGGGATCGGCAGCCACCGCTACCCGATCGGCTTCTCGGGCGACACGATGATCACGTGGGAGTCGCTGGACTTCCAGCCGTACTTCACGGCGACGGCGAGCAACGCCGGCTACGGCTGGTGGAGCCACGACATCGGCGGCCACTTCAAGGGGNNNTGCACTCGGGCTTCAACCCGTTCAACACCAAGGAGCCGTGGCGCTTCGGCACGCGCGCCCAGCAGGTGATGACCGAGCACCTGCGGTTGCGGCACCAGCTGATGCCCTACCTCGCCACGATGAACGTCCGCGCGCACGAGGGGCGCCCGATCGTCGAGCCGATGTACTACGAGCACCCGGATGAGCACGAGGCGTACCAGGTGCCCAACCAGTTCATGTTCGGCACCGACCTGCTCGTGGCGCCCATCACCTCACCGGCCGACCGCGAGACCGGTCTCGGGCGGGTCAAGGCGTGGCTGCCGGAGGGGGAGTGGGTCGACCTGTTCACGGGCACCCGCTACCGCGGCGGTCGGGTGCTGCACCTGCACCGCGACCTCGGCTCCATACCGGTGCTCGCGCGGGCCGGCACGATCCTCCCGTTGGTGCCCGCTGACTCCCTCGGCGGAGGCACCGACCCGTCGAGCCGGATCGAGCTGCGCGTCGTCCCCGGCGCGGACGGGGAGTTCACCCTGGTCGAGGACAGGGACGACCAGCGGTGGGCCCGCACGCGGATCACGTATGACGACGCGACGGGTGCCGTGACCGTGCACGACGTGGAGGGCGACGGCTCGTCCGTGCCCGCAGACCGTTCGTACGACACGGTTCTCGTCGGGATCGACAACGCCGACCCGGTGGCCGCGGCGTTCGCGATCCTCGACCGGGCGCAGATGGGCTTCGAGCTCAAGGGCGCGGCCTACGAGGCGATCCGCACGGCCCCCACACCGGCCTCCGCGATCGGGACCCTGCAGGCGCTCGAGGTGTCGCCGGCTCTGCTGGGCGCGCTCACCGAGGTGCTGCTGGCCGGCTGACCTCCTCGGTTCGAGGTGTTCAGGTACCGGATCCCGGTCCTCGAACACCTCGAACCNCGCTCAGCCGGCGGTCAGCCGAAGAGGGTGCCGTCGCTGATCGCCTCGGCATCGGCCCGCAGGTCGGCGTCACGGACGACGAACCCGGGGCCGACGCGATCAGCGAGGAGGCGGCTGAGCTCGGCGTGGACCGTGTCGGCCGGCACCCCACCCATGGCGTCGCGCACCTCACGGATGGTGGCCCGCAGGACGGCGTTCGCGGCGTCGAGGCGGGCGACGTCCTCGTCCTCGATCATCATGCCCACGGTGCCCGGGGCGAACTCGAAGCGCGTCACGGGCCAAGCCTGCCGTGTCAGACCCAGCTGGGGAACCACATCCGCAGCGACCACTGACCCTGGGGGATGACCTGGGCGGTGTAGATCGGCCAGAAGAACGCGAACAGCACCAGCGTCAGCAGGCAGTAGGCACCCACGACGTAGAGGCCGACCTCGCGTCGGCGGCGCGAGTCGGTCCGCTTGCCGAGGACGATCCCGAGGACGAAGACGACAGCGAAGATGATCCACGGCTCGAACGCCACCGTGTAGAAGGAGTAGATCGTGCGCTCCTCGAGGCCGAACCACGGGAGGTAGCCGCCGGCCAGCCCGGCGAGGATGCCGCCGGCCCGCCAGTCCCGCTTGAACAGCCAGTAGAAGACGAGCACGAACACCGCAGCCGCGCCCAGCCACCAGATCGAGACCGTGCCGATCGAGGTGATCGCCTTGGAGCACTGGGCGACGGTGCAGCCGTCCTCGCCGCGCTTGGGCCCCTCGTAGAAGAACGACGTGGGCCGCCCCTGGACGACCCACGACCACGGGTTGGTCCGGTAGGGGTGGTTGTCGTGGAGGTTGACGTGGAAGGTGTAGATCTCCTGGTGGTAGTGCCACAGCGAGCGCACCGCGTCAGGGACCCACGGCGTGTCCTTCGACGGGTGGATCGCTCCCCACGTGCGGTCGTACCCGAGGTTCGAGCGGAACCAGCCCACCCAGGACGCGAGGTAGGTCAGCGTGGCCGTCCCCACCATGAGCAGCGCGGCCCACAGCCCGTCCTTGACGAGCATCGCTGAGAACCAGTGGCGCACCCCGGCAGCTCGCCGCGCGCCGAGGTCCCACAGCACCGTCATGAGGCCGAACGCCACGAGGAAGAACAGTCCCGACCACTTGGTGCCGGCACACAGGCCCAGGCAGACCGCCGCCACCCAGCGCCATGGTCGCCAGCCGAGCCACGGGCCGAGCCCGGTCGCGAGCTGGCGCGGCGTGAGGTCGGCGACCTTGGCGGCCAGGATCGCCCGCGAGCGGTCACGGTCGATGAGCAGCGCGCAGAACGCGGCCAGGGCCCAGAACATGACGATGAGGTCGAGCAGCCCCGTCCGGGACTGGACGAAGTGGTGCCCCTCGAAGGCCACGAGGAACGCGGCGATCGTCCCGAGCAGGGAAGAGCCGAACAACCGCCGGGCCGCTCGGCCGATCATGAGGATCGACAGCGTCCCGAGCACGCACACCGAGAAGCGCCAGCCCCACGACGAGGTCTGGCCGAAGAGGTGCTCCCCGACCGCGATGATCCACTTGCCGACGGGCGGGTGGACGACGAGGTCGCCCTCGGTCCCGAACACGTCGGGCGTGCCGCGGGTGAACAGCTCGTCGGGCTTCTTGATGCTGTCGGGCACGCGCATCTCGACGCCGTACTCGAGCATCGAGACGCCCTGCTTGACGTAGTACGTCTCGTCGAACACCAGCTGGTGCGGCCGGTCCAGCGACCAGAAGCGCATGATGCCGCCGACGACGGCGAAGAACAGCGGACCGAGCCAGCCCCACAGGGTGTCGCTGGGCCGGAACCCGAGCAGCCGTGATCGCAGCTCGTCGGTCCGGGTCATGCGCGACATCGTATGCACACCGGGCCTGACAGGATGACACCCGTGACACCAGAGCCGAAGGCAGGAGTCCTCGTCCTCGCGGCGACCCCCATCGGCGACCCCCGTGACGCCGCACCGCGGCTCGCGCAGGAGATCACCGGCGCCGACGTCGTCGCGGCGGAGGACACCCGCCGGCTGCGCCGGTTGTGCAACGACCTCGGGGTGACGCCCGGGGGGTCGGTGCTCAGCTACCACGAGCACAACGAGGCGGCCCGGACCCCCGAGCTCGTCGAGCGGCTGCGCGCCGGCGAGCGCGTGGTCGTCGTGACCGACGCCGGTATGCCGTCCGTGTCGGACCCCGGGTACCGCCTGGTCGACGCGGCCGTGGCTGCCGGCGTCCGGGTCACCTGCGTGCCGGGGCCCAGTGCCGTGCTCATGGCGCTCGCGGTCTCCGGTCTGCCGGTCGACCGGTTCTGCTTCGAGGGCTTCCTCCCGCGCAAGGGTGGCGAGCGGGCACGCACCCTCGCCGCGCTGTCCGACGAGCGTCGCACCATGGTGTTCTTCGAGGCGCCGCACCGCATCGAGGTGAGCCTGCGGGCGATGGCCGAGGCCTGGGGGCCGGACCGTCGTGCGGCCGTGTGCCGCGAGCTGACCAAGACCTACGAGGAGGTCCGCCGCGGTGGCCTCGGTGAGCTCGCCGACTGGGCCGCCGACGGCGTGCGCGGCGAGATCACGGTCGTCGTGGCCGGGGCGACGCCGACGGTGACGTCCGTCGAGGAGGCGCTGCCCGCCATACGGGAGCGGGTCACGGCCGGGGAGCGGCTCAAGGACGTGTGCGCCGACGTCGCGGTGACCACGGGGCTGTCGAAGAAGTCGTTGTACGACGGGTACCTGGCGCAGCGGTGAGCCGGTCCCGGGCCGGCGCCCGGCTCAGGTGAGGAACGACAGGTGGTCCTTGAGCAGCGCGTAGCCGACGAAGGCGACGACGTCGAGGATCGTGTGGCACACGACGAGCGGGCCGACCCGCTTGGTGCGGGTGTAGACCCAGCCGAAGAACAGGCCCATGGCGATGTTGCCGATGAAGCCGCCGAAGCCCTGGTAGAGGTGGTACGAGCCGCGGATCAGGGCCGACGTCACGACCACTGCGGGCAGCGACCAGCCGGCCTGGCGCCACCGGGTGAAGAGGTAGCCGACCATGATGACCTCCTCGAGGACGGCGTTCTGCACCGCCGCGAGGACGAGGACGGGCACGGTCCACCAGTGGTCGGAGAGGTTGGCCGCGGCGATGGTGGTGTTGAACCCGGCGGCCTTCGCCGCGGCGTACAGCGCGAGTCCCGGCAGTCCCACGGCGGCTGCCAGCAGCAGTCCCCGGACGAGGTCCCGGCCGGGCTGGCGCAGGTCTGCCCCGATGGCGTGGGTGGCGTCGGGGCGGTCGCGCCGCAGCAGGTGCACGGCGAGGGCGACCGGGACGAGGGCGATGACGATGCCGACGAGCTGGTAGGCCAGGTCGAGCCAGGGTCGGTCGGGCGTCACCGACGAGTTCATCGCGGTGGTCTGCTGGTTGAGCGCGCGCTGCTGCGTGAGCTTGTTGATGATCGACAGGAGCGACCAGATCGCCGACGCCCCCAGGCTGACGCCGAGGACGAGGACCGTCTCGGTGACCAGCGAGCGACGCGACAGCGGGGTGGTGGCGACGGTCATGCGCCCATCCTGTCCGCGAACCCTGAGAGCGTCATGCAAGCGCTGAGCGGCTGTCGCGTCGCCGCCGTCGCCGCCGGGCGATGCGCCACAGCCACACGAGCAGCGCAGCGAGGGCGACGAGCAGGACGATCACTAGGACGGGCAGGAAGACCGCGACCAGGCTCATCCCGATGGAGGCGCCGTCCTCGACGGTCGAGGCGACCGGGGCGCCGAAGCCGAGGGTTCCGGCATTGATCGCCGGCCGCGCCACGGTCTTGCCGGTGTGGACCAGGCCGGACACCACCACCCCCAGGGCGATCCCGACCCACGGGTGGTCGGTCATCCAGGTGGAGCGGTCGATCTGGTCCGCCGCAGACGTGGCCGCGAAGACCAGGCCACCCATGCTCGGACGGATGAAGGTCTGCACGGCGTCGTTGACGGTGTCGACGGCGGGGATCTTGTCGAGCACGACCTCGGTGAGCAGCAGCAGGGCGCCGATCCCGATGGCCCACCAGGACTCGATCCAGGCGTAGGACTGGGGGAGCGTGAGGACGTCGGTGAAGCGTGCGACGAGCGCAACGAGCAGGAACGGGATGTAGGCGTTCAGGCCCGCCGCGGCGGACAGGCCCATGCCGGTGAGGGCGGCGATCATCGGTCACCTCCTAGGGCGAAGGGCCCGGCAGCCGTGGTGGCTGCCGGGCCCTTCGGGTGGATCACGGTCGTGCGGGTGGTGCTGTGGAGCTGGGTCAGCAGGGCTTCCCGTTGAGCGCGTCGTTGGACACGATCGCCGTGCCGCCGATGGCGCGGATGAGCCTCGGCTCCAGCTCGTTGACCGCCTTGAACGTCTCGGCCGGGACGCACTTCTGCTGGACCAGCAGCAGCGGGGCGCCGATGACGGCCGAGGAGGTGGAGGCGGACAGGGCGTCCGGGAACGTGCTGCCGTTGGCCAGCATGACCGCGCCGCCGGTGGGCAGGCCCAGGTTGTGCGCCGTCAGCGCCGCGGTGCCGTAGCGGTTGGCTCCACCGAGGCGGGTGATCTTCACGTTGGGCAGGACCATGCGGATCTTGGAGGCGACCGCGCCGGAGACGGCGCCGGTCCCGCCCAGGATGCGGACCTCGGTGGGGTTGGTGTCCTCGAGGGCGAACTGCGTCACGTCCGGAAGGCTCGCGGGGTCGGTCAGCATGAGCGGCGCACCGGCGATGGACCCGGCGGCGCCACCTGCGAGGGCGTCGGCGAAGGTCTTGCCGCTGGAGAGGTAGACGACCGACGGCGGGGTGGGCTCGGCGTCGGGGTTGGCCTCGTCGAACTGCCACGTGAAGTACGACGCGAAGGCCGCCGTCTCGTAGCGGTTGTCGCCGTACAGGCGGTCGACGAAGGGGACGACCTTGGCGAGCTGGTCCTCGATGCCGCTGCTGACCGCACCGGTGCCACCCATGATGACGATGGACTCGACGCCGAGGCGCTTGATCTCGGCGATGGTGCCGGCCGGGACGGTGCCGTTCGGCGGGACGAGGAGGAGGGGGCCACCGATGCCTGCCGCGGCAGGGCCGCCGGCGAGGGCGTCGGGGAACTGCATCCCGGAGGCGACGACCAGCGTGCCACCCGCGAGCTGCTTGTCGTCGTAGCTGGTCTTGGAGACCGCGACCGACGTGGCGTAACGGTCGGCACCGGCCAGACGACCCGTGGTGGGCTCTCCCGCGGCGTTCGGGGCCACCTTCTTGGCGGTGGCGCGGTGGTCGGAGCGCTGGTGCAGCAGCTTCGCCAGCGCCTTGGCCTGGGAGGCCGACTGGACGGTCTGGGGGGCGGGCTTGGTCACCGGTGACGCGGTGGCGGCGCCAGCTCCGAGCGGGACGGCGATCACTGCAGCGATGAGGGCTGCAGCCTTGGGCAGACGGTTGGCCATGTCTCTTCTCTCTGGAAAGGCGGCATCTCCCCGCCGCACGCGCTCACAGTAGGTCCTCACCCGCGTCGAAGTAAGGCATAACCGGCAAAATTTGTGCCTCCCCACGGAACCGACACGTCCGGCCGGTTCGGCAGGAGGTATGACGCGCGCGATGGCGCGCGGGCGCCATACCGGTGCGGGGGTGCCTGGAGCGCCCGGAAGTCGCTTGCCCGTGCCCCCTAGGATCGGTGCGTGAGCACCGCAACCGTCGTCCCATGCTCCCGAGCCCTGCCGGCACCGCACGTGCGCTGCCCGGGCACCGAGGCCGTCGCCGCATGAAGGTCCTGTCCGCCGTCGCCTGGCCCTACGCCAACGGGCCGCGCCACCTCGGCCACGTCGCCGGGTTCGCCGTGCCGTCCGACGTGTTCAGCCGCTACATGCGGATGGCCGGCAACGACGTCCTCATGGTCAGCGGCTCCGACGAGCACGGCACCCCGATCCTCGTGCTGGCCGACCAGGAGGGTGTGACCGCCCGCGAGCTGGTCGACCGCAACCACGCGATCATCGCGCACGAGCTCGCCGACCTCGGGTGCTCCTACGACCTCTACACGCGCACCACGACGGCCAACCACTACTCCGTGGCGCAGGAGCTGTTCACGCAGGTCTGGAAGAACGGCTACATGGTCGAGCAGACCACCCGTGGCGCCATCTCCCCGTCGACGGGCCGGACGCTGCCCGACCGCTACATCGAGGGCACCTGCCCGATCTGCTCGTACCCCGAGGCCCGCGGCGACCAGTGCGACAACTGCGGCAACCAGCTCGACCCGACCGAGCTGATCAACCCGCGGTCCAAGGTCAACGGCGAGACCCCGGAGTTCATCGAGACGCAGCACTTCTTCCTCGACCTGCCGGCGCTCGCGGACGCCCTGCGCGAGTGGCTCGAGGGTCGCGAGGCGTCGGGTACGTGGCGTCCCAACGTCATCAAGTTCAGCCTCAACATCCTCGACGACATCCGCCCGCGGGCCATGACCCGCGACATCGACTGGGGCATCCCGGTGCCGCTCGAGGGCTGGGTCGACCAGCCGACCAAGCGTCTCTACGTGTGGTTCGACGCCGTCATCGGGTACCTGTCGGCCTCGGTCGAGTGGGCCCGCCGGCTCGGTGAGCCCGAGCGCTGGCGCGAGTGGTGGAACGACCCGGAGGCCGTGTCCTACTACTTCATGGGCAAGGACAACATCACCTTCCACTCCCAGATCTGGCCGGCCGAGCTCCTCGGGTATGCCGGTCTGGGCAGCAAGGGGGGAGAGCCGGGGGCGTTCGGGACGCTCAACCTGCCGACCGAGGTGGTCTCGAGCGAGTACCTCACGATGGAGGGCAAGCAGTTCTCGACGTCCCGCGGGTACGTCATCCACATCCGCGACGTGCTCGAGCGCTACGGCCCCGATGCGATCCGCTACTTCATCTGTGCGGCCGGACCGGAGAACCAGGACTCCAACTTCACCTGGGCCGAGTTCGTCCAGCGCAACAACTCCGAGCTCGTCGCCGGCTGGGGCAACCTGGTCAACCGCACGGCGGCCATGGTCGCGAAGAACTTCGGCGAGATCCCGCAGCCCGGTCCGCTCGAGCCGGTCGACGAGGCCGTCCGGGCCAAGGTGCTCGCGGCGTTCGGGACGGTCGGCGACCTGCTCGCGCGCCAGCGGATCAAGTCCGCCGTCGCGGAGGCGATGCGCACCGTGGGCGAGGTCAACAAGTACGTCACCGACACCGAGCCGTTCAAGCTCAAGGGCGAGGACCAGCAGGTCCGTCTGGCGACCGTGCTGCACACCCTCGTCCAGTGCGTCAGCGACCTCAACACGGTGCTCAGCCCGTTCCTGCCGCACTCCTCGAACGCCGTGCACCTGGCCATCGGTGGCGAGGGCGGGTTCATGCCGATGCCGGCCGTGCAGGACGTCCCCGGCCTGGACGCCGGCGACGAGGGCCGCAGCTACCCGATCATCACCGGCGAGTACACCTCGACGCCGCGCTGGGAGTCCCGTCCGGTGCGTGTCGGGGCGAGTGTGACCAAGCCCACACCCATCTTCACCAAGCTGGACGAGGCGGTCGTCGAGGAAGAGCTCGCCCGGCTCGAGCAGAGCTGACCGGACGGCCCCGGATGGCGGACCCCACGAGCAGCGACGCGCCCGCGCGCACCGGCCACGGCCGGGTGCCGACCGCGCCCGACCCGTTGCCCATCCCGGTGGTCGACAACCACACCCACCTCGACATCGCGCGCGAGGGGGAGGACGCCCCCGACGTCGCTGCCGCGGTGGCGCTCGCGGCCTCGGTCGGGGTCGACCGGATGGTCCAGATCGGGTGCGACCTGCCCGGCGCCAGGTTCACCGTCGAGGTCGTCGACCGGCACCGCGCGATGCTCGGCGGGGTGGCCCTGCACCCCAACGAGGTGCCCCGCCTCGCCGAGCAGGGCGACCTGCCCTCCGCCTGTGCGGAGATCGAGGCGCTGGCCGCCCACCCCCGGGTCCGGGTCATCGGGGAGACAGGGCTGGACTACTACCGCACCGGTCCCGAAGGGGTTGGGGTGCAACAGGATTCGTTCCGGTGGCACATCGACCTCGCCAAGCGCACGGGCAAGGCGCTCCAGATCCACGACCGTGATGCCCACGACGACGTCCTGCGGATCCTCGCCGAGGAGGGGGCACCTGAGAAGACGGTGCTCCACTGCTTCTCCGGAGACATGGGTATGGCGCGTGAGTGCGTCGAGCGCGGCTACTACCTGTCCTTCGCCGGGACGGTCACGTTCAAGAACGCCAAGGGCCTGCGGGACGCCCTGGCTGTCACCCCGTTGGACCGCCTGCTCGTCGAGACCGACGCCCCGTACCTGACGCCGGTGCCGTGGCGGGGGGCGACGAACTCGCCCTTCCTCGTCCCCCTCACGGTCCGGGCCATGGCAGGGGTCCTGGGCGTCGCCGTGCCGACTCTCTGCCAGGCCCTGAGTGCCACGTCGGAGGACGTCTACGGCCCCTGGTGAGGTGGCGTCGGGCGCGTGGGCGCACATGGTGCTCCTGTGACGGGAGTCCCGCATGTCCTTGGTGAAAGCAAGACGGTTCCGTTATCAAAAGTTGACCTACGGGAGATCGGCGGTCATGGTTGATGACTGTTGGCCGGGGTCGGACCCTGGGTGACGCGAGCGGGGGTGCTCAATCCGTCGGGGAACCGGCGGCCCGGAGCGCCCCTCTTTCTTTGCCGGTGGAACCCTTGCCGGCGGGACGCGGCACCCCACCGATGCCCGGGGAGATCGACCACTGGAGCATTGTGATCACCCGTCCCGTTCGGCGTATCGCCCAAGCCGCGGTGGTGACGTCCCTCGTCGCCGGAGCCGTTGGCGTCTCGCACCTCGACAAGTCCGTGACCGTCTCGGTCGACGGCAAGCCCTCCACCGTCCACGCCTTCGGCGGCACGGTGGGTGACGTCCTCGCGAAGCAGGACATCACCCTCAAGGAGCACGACGTGGTCGTGCCGGCCCCCGACACCAAGGTGTCCGACGGGCAGAAGATCGTCGTCCGTTACGGACGCAAGCTCACCGTGACCGTCGACGGCGCCACGCGTGACTACTGGACCACCGCGACCACGGTCGACGGTGCCCTGCAGGAGCTCGGCATCCGCGCCGACTCCGCCAAGCTCTCCGCGTCACGTTCGATGAGCCTGGGCCGCGAGGGCCTGGCGCTCTCCGTGACCACCCCTAAGGACGTCCTCGTCCGCGTGGACGGCAAGAACCGCTCCGAGACCACGACGGGCACCACGGTCGGTGCCGCGCTCAAGGAGCTCGGCGTGACCATGGACGCCGACGACCGCGTGGCTCCCGGCCCCGCGCGTGCGGTGACCAAGGGCATGAAGATCTCGGTCCTGCGCGTCTCCGCCACCCAGGCCAGGACCACCGAGTCGATCGCCGCCCCGGTCTCGCAGAAGAACGACAGCGGCCTGTTCAAGGGCCAGAGCAAGGTCCTCAAGGCCGGCTCCGAGGGTGCCCGCGTCACCACCTGGCGCGTCACCAAGGTCGACGGCAAGGTCGAGAGCCGCAAGAAGCTCTCTTCCGTCGTCACCCAGAAGCCGGTGACCAGGATCGTCGCCGTCGGCACCAAGTCGCGCCCGGCGGCCACCACCAGCAGCCGTCCCAGCGCGGGCAACACCTCCGGCGCCGGGATCAACCTCTCGAACGCCGCGATGTGGGACCGCATCGCCCAGTGCGAGTCGACCGGCAACTGGTCGATCAACACCGGCAACGGCTACTACGGTGGCCTGCAGTTCGACATCTCGTCGTGGATGGCCAACGGTGGCGGGGACTTCGCGTCGCGCCCTGACCTGGCCTCCCGGGCCGAGCAGATCACGGTGGCGAACCGCTACTACGCCAAGGCGGGCCTGAGCCCGTGGGGATGCGCCCACGCGGCCTGATCGCCGTGCCGACGTCCTGACACGTCACCGACGGCGCCCTCGACCCCACCGGGTCGGGGGCGTCCTCGTGTGTCCCGCCGGGTGTCCCTGGGTGTGAGGGGAGCGCGCCCACCTCCCCTAGAGTTCTTGGCATGGCGGAGCAGACCAGCGGATTCCTCGGGGCCGCCCAGATCCGCGAGATCGCCGCCGGGCTCGGGATGCGTCCCACCAAGCAGTGGGGCCAGAACTTCGTCGTCGATGCCAACACGGTCAAGCGCATCGTGCGGCTGGCCGGTGTGGGTCAGGACGACGTCGTGGTCGAGGTCGGACCCGGTCTGGGCTCGCTCACCCTGGCCCTCCTGCCCGAGGTGGGTCACGTCACGGCCGTCGAGGTGGACCCGACCCTCGCGGAGGCGCTGCCGGGCACGGTGAGCCGGCTCGCGCCGGCATACGCCGACCGGCTCACGCTCGTCCACGCGGACGCGATGCAGGTCCGCGAGCTGCCCGACCCGCAGCCCACCGCCCTCGTCGCGAACCTGCCGTACAACGTCTCCGTGCCCGTGGTGCTCAACTTCCTCGAGACCTTCCCGACGCTCGAGCGGGTGCTCGTCATGGTCCAGCTCGAGGTCGCCGAACGCCTCGCCGCGTCGCCGGGGTCCAAGGCCTACGGCGTGCCGAGCGTCAAGGCCGCCTGGTATGCCGCGGTGCGGCTCGCAGGGACGGTGCCACGCAGCGTGTTCTGGCCGGTGCCGAACGTCGAGTCGGGCCTGGTGCTGCTGGAGCGGCGACCGGCGCCGACGACCGCCGCCAGCCGCCGCGACACCTTCACCTGCATCGACGCGGCGTTCGCCCAGCGGCGCAAGACGTTGCGCGCCGCGCTGAGCGGGTGGGCGGGTTCGGCCCCCCGCGCCGAGGAGTACCTGCGCGCCGCCGGGGTCGACCCCCGCACGCGGGGCGAGCAGCTGGGCATCGCGGAGTTCGCCGCGATCGCCGCGGCCCGCGCCGCCCTCGGCGACTGACGGACCACGGCCACCGGTTTCAGGGCGTCGTCGGGCAGACGACGGCCGAGCCGGCTCCCGACGCGGTGCGCTCGGCGAGCTGGTCCGCGCCCCGCTCCCGGGCGAGGTTGAAGTCGAGCCAGTCGCCGCGGACCGGCACCTGGAGGCCGCGCACCGCGCAGGCGAACTCGGCGTCCGGCAGCCGGACGATCGCGGGGAGGGCGTCCGCGGACAGCGACCGCAGGTAGGCGTAGTCGACGGGAGTGGTGGCCTGCGTGCGGGAGAGGTTGTGCTCGGCGATGTAGAGGTCCGGGTTGACCAGGGCCAGGCCCAGCAGCCCGAGCGCTCCGGTCCGGACGGCGACCGGGACGAGCCACCGGCGCCCGCCCACGACCCCGGCGACGAGCACCATCACCAGCACGAGGCCGAGCCAGCCCTCGAAGACCGAGACGAGCAGCCGGAGCCGGGTGAAGCCGTACGCCTCCACGTAGAGGCTCATCCGGTGCAGGGCGGAGACGACCACGACGATGGTCATCAGGCACAGGGCGCCGAGCGCCACGTCACGGCGCCGGGACGGCTCGGCCTTGTGGCTGGCCCAGGCGACGACGGTGAGGGTGAGCACGGTCGCCACGGTCAGCTGGCCGAACCCCTCGTGGACGTAGTCGGCGTACGTCAGCCCGGTCGTCCGCTGGAGGTAGTCGTGGCCACCGAAGAGCGCGGTCGCCTGAGCGACGAGGAAGGCGGCGAAGACGGCGTTGACGGCCGCGATCGGGGCCAGCCACTCGAAGGGGCGGCGGCTGGGACGCAGCCGAGGTTGGAGGCGGTCGACGGCGGGAGGGGCGAGGCCCACGTAGGCCGCCGCGAGGGTGCCGCCCGCGACGAAGAGGGCCAGGACCGTGCGGGCGGGCAGGTCGTTCCAGGTGATGTCCGGGGTGATCGCATCGACCCAGGTCGCGAAGAGGGCATCCGCTGAGGCGAACAGCGACCCGAACACGAGGAGCAGGACGGCGGACAGGAGCCCTGCGCGCACGGCCGGGATCCAGCTCTGCGTGCCGCCGCGGGGTCGCAGCGTGCGCCCCAGCCAGGGGAGACCGCGCAGGCCGGCCAGGGGGACGGCCACGGCGGACCCGACGGTGCCGAGGACGGAGCTCGCACGGGTCGAGCCCACGGCGACGAGGGCCAGCGCCGCCAGCAGGCAGAGCGCCGTGATCCACGCGGCGTCGCGCAGCACCAGGGTGACGAGCAGCAGGACGACGACGGCGACGTCGGCGGTGTCCGTCCAGGACCAGGTGCCCCTGCCGGCCCGGCGGGTGCGCGTCGCGAGCACCGTGGCGCAGATGGCCGCGAGCACGAGTGCTGCGCCGAGCCCGATGCGGTGGTCGGGCAGCACCAGGGCGGCGAGGATGCCGGACGCGGCAGCTGCCCCCACGAGCCCCGGCCGGCGCCGGTCCGCGTCGGGCCAGAACGCGGTGAGGGTGTCACGGGCGGGCGCGGGCAGGGGTGGCTGCGAGGGTGCCGGCGGGGTCAGGGTGCTCATGACGGGCTCCTTGGTCGTGGTCGGACGGGTGGGGTCGACGGGTAGCAGCACCTCGATGCGGCAGCCGTGCTCGCTGTCGGCGACGGCGATGGTGCCGCCGTGCAGCTGGACGACCCAGCGCGAGATGGCCAGGCCCAGCCCGGTGCCGCTGTTGTGGGCTGCGCTCGTGGTGAACCGCTCGAACACGAGGCCGCGTTCGGCCGGCGCGATGCCCGGTCCGTCGTCGGCGACGTCGAGGCGGACCCGGTCGCCCTCGGCGACGGCCGCCACCCTGATCTCGCCGTCGCGCGGGCTGTGGCGGGCGGCATTGTCGAGGAGGTTGGCGAGCAGCTGGTGCAGGCGGTCCGCGTCCGCCGACAGCCGCAGTCCGGGAGGTGAGACCACCACGGAGTAGCGCAGACCGTCGGTCCGGGCCTGCGCGACGGCCTCCTCGAGGAGCTCGGCGACGTCCACCTTCGCGACCTGGAGGGGTGTCACGCCCTCCTCCACGCGGGACAGGTCGAGGAGGTCGCCGACCAGGCGGCCCAGTCGCTCGGTCTGGGCCAGGGCTGAACGCAGCTCCTCGGGGCCGGGTTCGGAGACGCCGTCGACGAGGTTCTCCAGGACGGCCTGGAGCGCGGAGATCGGGGTCCGCAGCTCGTGCGAGACGTTGGCGACGAGGTCGCGACGGTGCCGGTCCACCAGCTCGAGGGTCGCCGACATCCGGTTGAACGCCCGCGCCAGCTCGCCCACCTCGTCGCCGGAGGTGGCGCGCACGCGCTGGGAGTAGTCCCCCTGCGCCATGCGCTGCGCCGCCACCGTCATCTCCCGCAGCGGCGAGGTCATGCCGCGGGCCAGCAGCTGGGTGACCACGAGGGCGGCCACGACCGCGACCGGCACCGTCGCCCATGGCGAGACGCCGAGGCGCGTGCCCACCACGGCGAGGACCGACGCCACGGTGATCGTCACGGCGACCAGCAGGCCGAGCTTGGTCTTGATGGAACGGGCCCGGTCGAGGGGACGCAGGTCGTAGTTCACGCGCCCGGCTCCAGGGCGTAGCCGACGCCGTGGACCGTGCGGACGCGGTCGGCGCCGAGCTTGCGGCGCAACGACTTCACGTGGCTGTCGACGGTGCGGGTGCCGGAGGCGTCGGCCCAGCCCCACACCTCGGCGAGCAGTGCCTCCCTGGACAGGACGGTGCCGGGACGGGCGGCGAGGCAGGCGAGCAGGTCGAACTCGGTGGGGGTGAGGTGCACCTCGGCGTCGCCCGCCCAGACCCTGCGCTGCGCGCCGTCGATCCGCAGGCCGTTGACGGCGACGGTGGGGGCGGGGGCGTGCGCCTCGGCAGCCCGCTCGACCCGGCGCAGCAGGACGCGGAGCCGGGCCACGAGCTCGCGCATCGAGAACGGCTTGGTCATGTAGTCGTCCGCGCCGATGCCGAGGCCCACCAGCAGGTCGGTCTCGTCGTCGCGTGCGGTAAGCATGAGGACCGGCACCGGTCGGGTCGCCTGGAGGCGGCGGCACACCTCGAGCCCGTCGAGCCCCGGCAGCATGACGTCGAGGACGACGACCTGGGGGTCCCACGTCGCGGCGTGGTCGAGGGCCACCAGCCCGTCGTGCACCTGCTGCGCGTCGAAGCCCTCGGCGACGAGGCGGGCGGTGATGGCGTCGGCGATGGTCGGCTCGTCCTCGACGACCAGGACACGGGGTGGATGGCTCACGGTTCGAGCGTAGGAGGAGCGCGAGGAGGGTCGGCGGAGATCATGTGAAGGTTCTGTGCAGATGTGTGAGGCGTCGGTCCTCGAGGGCCCCCAGGTGCCGGCGGCTGTGCTGATCCGCGCGGTGCGGCCGTCCCCGTTAGGGTTGCGACCATGACCTCTGCCGCCGTGATGCCGTCGTCCGTGACGGTGCGGGTCCCGGCCAAGGTCAACCTCGAGCTGCTCGTCGGTGCGCCCCGTGAGGACGGCTACCACCCGCTGGCGACCGTCTACCACGCCGTGAGCCTCTACGACGAGGTCACCGTCGCCGCCGCGGACGACTGGGGGGTGGGGGTCTCGGGCCCGCAGTCCCTCGGGGTGCCGGTGGACGAGAGCAACCTCGCCCTCCGGGCCGCGCGCATGCTCGCCGAGGTCGGCGAGGTGCGCGAGCCCGTGCACGTGAGCATCCGCAAGGACATCCCCGTGATGGGCGGTATGGCGGGTGGTTCGGCCGACGCCGCGGCCGCCCTGGTCGCGTGCGACCGGCTGTGGGGGCTGGCGCTGCCCCGGACCGAGCTCGAGCACATCGCGGCCGAGCTCGGGAGCGACGTCCCCTTCCTGCTCTCCGGCGGCACCTCGATGGGATCCGGGCGCGGCGAGGTGCTGGCACCAGTGCTGGCGCGGGGCAGCTTCCACTGGGTGTTCGCGCTCAGCGAGACCGGACTGTCCACGCCGGCCGTGTACGCCGAGTGCGACCGGCTGCGCGGCGACAAGGCCGTCAAGGACCCCTCATCGAGCCCGCAGATGATGCAGGCACTGCGCTCCGGCGACCCGCGGGCCCTCGGCGAGGCGCTTCAGAACGACCTGCAGGCGGCGGCGATCTCGCTCATGCCGGCGCTGGGTGACGTGCTCGACGCAGGCCTGGAGTTCGGGGCCCTCGGCGGCGTCGTCTCCGGTTCGGGACCGACCGTGGCGTTCGTGGTGGAGAACAACGAGGCCGCCCTCGACCTGGCCGTGTCGCTGACGGCCTCGGGCGCGGTGCAGGACGTCCGGCGCGCCACCGGCCCCGCGCACGGTGCCCACGAGATCAGCGGACCGCGGCCCGGCTGATGGCGAACCTCATCAGTGTCGAGCGCGCCTCCCTGGCCCTCGGCACCGCCCAGGTCCTCGACGAGGTGTCCCTCGGTGTCCTCGGTGGCGACCGCATCGGCATCGTCGGCCGCAACGGCGGCGGCAAGACGACCCTGCTCAGCGTCCTCGCCGGCCAGCGGGAGGTCGACTCCGGACGGGTGACCCGCGCCGGGGTCTCCAGCGTGGGAGTGCTCGCCCAGGAGGACGTCCTCGACCCCACCCACACCGTGCGCGAGGTGGTGCTCGGCGACCTCGCCGAGCACGTCTGGGCCGGTGACGCCCGCGTACGCGACGTGCTGACGGGCCTGCTCGGGGGCATCGAGGCGCAGTCCGTGGGCGGTTTCGAGGCGACGATCGGTCCGATGTCCGGTGGCGAACGCCGTCGGCTGGCGCTCGCCCGCCTGCTCGTGCAGGACCCGACCGTGCTGTTCCTCGACGAACCCACGAACCACCTCGACGTCGAGGGGGTCGCGTGGCTGGCCGAGCACCTGGTCCGTCACCGAGCCCGTCCTGACAACGCCGTCGTCGCGATCACCCACGACCGGTGGTTCCTCGACGCCATCGCCACGAACACGTGGGAGGTCGTGGACGGCACGGTCAACGCCTTCGAGGGCGGCTACGCGGCATACGTGCTCGCGAAGGCCGAGCGCGAGCGGATGGCGCAGGTGACCGCCGAGCGGCGCGACAACCTTCTCCGCAAGGAGCTCGCCTGGCTGCGCCGGGGGCCGCCGGCCAGGACGTCCAAGCCGAAGTTCCGCATCGACGCGGCCAACACCCTCATCGCCGACGAGCCGCCCCCGCGCGACGACGTCGAGCTGCTGAGGTTCGCCACCACGCGCCTGGGCAAGGACGTCGTCGACCTCATCGACGCGACCGTCGCCCTCGGTGACCGGGTCCTGCTCGACCGGCTCACCTGGCACCTCGCGCCCGGCGAACGCATCGGGGTCGTGGGGGTCAACGGTGCGGGCAAGTCCACCCTCCTGCGCGCCATCGCGGGTCAGCTGCCGCTGGCCTCGGGCAAGCGCAAGCAGGGCATCACCGTGCGCCTGGCCTACCTCTCGCAGGAGGTCAGGGAGCTGGAGCGGTATGCCGACTGGCGAGTCATCGAGGCGATCGAGGACGTCCGCAAGTTCGTGCGGCTCGGGCCCAAGGAGATCTCGGCGTCCCAGCTCGCCACGCGCCTGGGGTTCACCGGCGGGCGGCAGCAGACCCGGGTCTCCGACCTGTCCGGTGGTGAGCGACGACGGCTGCAGCTGACCAGGCTGCTCATGGACGAGCCCAACGTGCTGCTGCTCGACGAGCCCACCAACGACCTCGACATCGAGACCCTGACCTCGCTCGAGGACGTCCTCGACGGCTGGGCCGGCACGCTGCTCGTCGTCTCGCACGACCGCTACCTGCTCGAGCGGGCCTGCGACCGGCAGGTCGCCCTGCTCGGCGACGGCAAGCTCCGACAGCTCCCTGGCGGTGTCGACCAGTACCTCGAGCTCCGGCACGCGGCGATCGAATCTGCTGCGAGAGAAGCCATTTCGACGTCCGCGCGGGTGGACAACGCTCCGGCCGCCGGCACGTCCGGGCCGAGCCCGGCCGAGCTGCGCGAGGCGCGCAAGGACATGGCGCGGATCGAGAAGCAGCTGACCCGGCTGACGCAGCGCGAGGACAAGATCCACCTCGCTATGGCAGAGGCCGCCGCCGACCACGCGAAGGTGCTTGAGCTCAACGGCCAGCTGCGCGAGATCGTCGACGAGCGCGAGAACCTCGAGCTGGAGTGGCTGGCCGCGGCGGAGATCGTCGGCTGAGGAGCCTCAGACCTCGAACGGCGAGAGGAGGCGGCGCAGCATCGCCGCAAGCTCCTCGTGGTCCTTGGGGGACAGCTCGGCGAGCAGCGTGCGCTCGCGGTCGAGGAGGTCGGCCATCGCGGCGTCAACCGCCTGCTGCCCCGCCGGGGTGAGCCGGACGATGACGCCGCGGCGGTCGGTGGGGTCGGGGCTGCGGCCGACGAGGCCGCGACGCTCAAGCCGGTCCACGCGGTTGGTCATGGTGCCGCTGGTGACGAGGGTCTGGCGGATCAGCTGCCCGGGGGAGAGCTCGTAGGGGTCGCCGGCGCGGCGCAGGGCCGAGAGGACGTCGAACTCCCAACCCTCGAGCTGGTGCAGCGCGAACGCCTGCGCGCGGTCGAGGTCCAGGCGGCGGGCGAGGCGGGAGACGCGGGAGAACACCTGCAACGGGGCGACGTCGAGGTCGGGGCGCTCGCGCCGCCAGGCGTCGACGATGTGGTCCACGTCGTCGGCCGGTGGCACGACCGGTCCTGGGCGTCGGGGACTCATGGCGAGAACTGTACCCCTCATCAAGTATCTTGATATCAAGAGAAGTGAGGGGCATCATGAGGACATGAGCACCCACTGGGACCCGACGCAGTACGCCAAGTTCTCCGACCACCGGTCGCGCCCCTTCGGGGACCTCATGGCCCGGGTCGGTGCGAGCTCGCCCGGTCTGGTCGTCGACCTCGGTTGCGGCAACGGCCCGCTGACGTTGGGGCTCGCCCGCCGGTGGCCCGACGCGCGCGTCGTGGGCGTGGACCACTCGCCGGAGATGTTGGACGCGGCTCGAGAGCTCGACGCCGAGAGGCGCGTCGAGTGGGTGGAGGCCGATGTCGCGTCGTGGGACGTGGGCTCGCTCGGGGCGGCCCCGGACGTCATCGTCACCAACGCGACGCTGCAGTGGGTGCCCGGTCACCTCGCGCTCGTCCGCGCCTGGGTGCAGGCGCTCGCTCCCGGCGGCTGGTTCGCGATGCAGGTGCCCGGCAACAACGACGCTCCCTCTCACGCGCTCATGCGTGAGACGGCGGCGGACCACCCCGCGGCCGACCGGCTCGCTCCTGCGCTCGACCGGCTGGCCGTCCACGACCCGGCCCGGTACGTCGTGGAGCTCGGCGCCCTCGGCTGCGAGGTCGACGGGTGGGAGACGACCTACCAGCACGTCCTCGACCCCGGTGGTGCGCAGGACAACCCGGTGCTCGAGTGGGTGCGAGGGACCGGGCTGCGGCCGGTCCTCGAGGCGCTCGACGACGAGACGGAACGAGCGGCGTTCCTGGCGGACTACGACGCGCGGCTCCGCGTGGCATACCCCCGCACGCCGGTGGGAGTGATCCTGGCGTTCCGGCGGGTGTTCGCCGTGGCCCACCGCACCGGTGCCTGACCGCCGGGCGCGCCAGCGGCCTACTTGGCGGTGATGGCGAGGGTCGGCTTGTTCTCGAGGTTGGCGAGGCCGTTCCACGCGAGGTTGACGAGGTGGGCGGCGACGTCGGCCTTCTTCATCTTGCGCGAGTCGAGCCACCACTGGCCGGTGAGGGCCACCATGCCGACGAGCATCTGGGCGTAGAGGGGGGCGGTCTTGGGGTCGATCTTCCGGCGCTTGAACTCGGCCGCGAGGATGTGCTCGACCTGGCTCGCGACGTCGGACATGAGGCTCGCGAACGAACCGGTCGACTGCCCGGGCGGGCTGTCGCGGACGAGGATCCGGAACCCGTCGGTGGAGCTCTCGATGTAGTCGAGCAGGGCCATGGCTGCGCGTTCCAGGGTCTGGCGACTGTTGAGGTCGGCGGTCAGCGCTCCGGTGACGAGGCTGAGGAGGGCGGCGATCTCACGGTCGACCACGACGGCGTACAAGCCCTCCTTGCCCCCGAAGTGCTCGTAGACGACCGGCTTGGAGACGTTGGCCTTCGCGGCGATCTCCTCGACGGTCGTACCCTCGAAACCCTTGTCGGCAAACAACTTCCTGCCCACGTCGATGAGCTGCTCGCGACGCTGCTTCCCGGTCATGCGCGACTTCGCGACCGCGGTCACGGGCTTGTCATGGCTGCTGCTCACACGCTCCATCATGCCTGTTGCCCCCGCCCCGCCCGACCGGTGTGCCGCGTGGCCGGACCGCGAGGTCCAGCGGGGTGAGGGCACCGCCGCGGATTGGCTACCCTTTGCAGGTCCCTCTGCGGGACGTTCCCCGGTTGGTCTGCTGGCAGGGCCCGCCTGACTTTGAATCAGGACAAGCGACGTAGGTTCGATTCCTACCCGGGGAGCCACAGGTGGTGGTCAGCGACCCTGCAGCCTCGGTGGCGGTGCGGGAGGCCGCGTTGATCGGCTGGCTGTCCTCGAGCCCGACGTGCCGGCGTCCAGCTCGTCCGACTGCGTCGCCCCATCGGCGTCCGCGGCAGCCAGGAGCGGTTCGAGATCCCCGCCCGGGTGGGAATGCCCCCGGACGGCCCTAGGCGCGTCCTCGGATGAGTTGGCGGGCCTCCCTGTCAGGAGCACCACCGCGCTCCAGGAAAGGCCTCTCGGCATCGGTCGGCGGCAGTGGCAGGCGGACCACGAAAGAGCTTCCGCGGCCGTACTCACTTCGGACGGTGACCGTCCCGCCCATCAACTCGGTCAGCTCCCTGCAGATCGCTAGTCCGAGACCGGTCCCGCCGTACTTGCGGGTTTCGGAACCGTCAACCTGCTTGAACGACGCGAAGATCGCGTCCTGGTCCGGCACGCGTATCCCGATGCCGGTGTCAGACACTTCGAACCTGACGACCGAGCTGTCAGCGGGTTCGTTGCAGCCGGATGTCTCAGGAGCGACGGTCAGGGTCACCTTCCCTTGATGCGTGAACTTCAGAGCGTTGTCGAGCAGGTTGGTCACCACCTGGGACAGTCGCGCAGCGTCTCCTACGACCAGGTGGTTCAGGTGCGGATCAAGACGCCATTCGAATCCGATTCCTGCCTGGGACGCCCGCAGCTCGTAGACCTCAGCGACATCCCCGATCATGGCCTGCAGATCGAACGGTTTGGGCGCAAGCCTGAGTTGACCGGCCTCGATTCGGGAGAAATCCAGTACCCCTTCGACGAGGGTCTTGAGCAGCTCCCCCGAGCGGTGCATCTTTCCCAACAACTTGAGTTGGACGTTGTTCAGCGGGGTGTCCTCGAGCATCTCCGCCGCAGCAAGAACCGTGGTGAGGGGTGTGCGGATCTCGTGACTCATGTTGGCCAGGAACATCGACTTGGCATGGGAGGCCTGCAGGGCTTCGTCTCGCGCCCGTTCCAGCTCATGGTGTGCGTGCTCCACCGAGCGGAGCAACCGCCGGGTCCGCACGAATGCCAGCGTCACCACCAATGCTGTGCCGACGAACAACCTCAGCGGGTATTCCGACGCACCGCGAAGGTCGTTGACGAGTTCGAGGCCGGGAGGCACCAGCAAGGGACACACTGCGACCAGGAGTTGACCCACCCCGCCGCTCGCCGAGGTCTCAGGCACCTCTGTGGACACCGGACCGGCGGGCCACGCGGCGCGCGCCATCAGGACAGGGGCAACCATCCACGCCGGATCCAGAAACGTCTGCTCGATCGCACTGTTGCGCGACAGCATGTAGGCGATGTCGGCGGCCAGCCACAGGCACGCCCCCAGCGCGAACGACCTACCGATCGCCGAACGAGCACCCCGGCTCATCAGGGTGCGCAGGACCAACGCGAGCAGCACGGCATCCGCCACTGGATATGCCGCCCACACCACGCGCACCAACGGACCTACGCTGTCGTCGGCGACGATGGTTCCGAGCGAGATGTTCCACAGGATCATCAAGCCGACGACCGCGATGGTCCCTACGTCGAGGGCGAAGTCCATCTGGTGGCGCGGTCCGCTTGCGTCACGGCCCGTTGCGAGCACGCGCCACAGGGCTGCGCATAGAACGACGTAGCTGGCGAACCATGGCGGGTCCGCGATCGACACGTCCGTGCTGGCGCCTGTCACGTCGAGAAGGGTCCACAGCACGTCGCCGAGGGCCGTCAGTGAGACGCCTGCAGCGATCAGTCGTGGCACCTCGCGGTGTCCGTGCGGTACCCGCGCCGCGCCGACCCAGGCGCCCACACTCGCGGCGATCAGAACGCCGAGATAGCTGGCTTCGGCGATCGCCGCGTTGCCTGCAGTCACGTGGACCACGACAGCCGCGGAGACGGCAAGCGCCACGACTCCACTTGGCCTGGGTGCCATGGTCTTCATTGGAATGACTCTATGACCGCAGCGTCGGCTTGCCCGGAGCCCAGAAAAAGTGTGTCCAAAGGAACGAGACCACTACGACCAACCAGCGGGCTCCCCGCCGAAGAGCGTCCGGAGGCCGTTCCGCGCGCACCACAGGGACCGGGCCGTGACGACATACGTGGTTGTGCCGTTGAAGCCGAATCATGGTCCGCGCGAGGCGAGGAACGTCAGGACCTCGGTCTCGTCCGCCTCGGCGGCCCTCGCCAAGAGGGTTCGTCGCAGCGAGTCGCTCGGGGACATGCCGCCGAGTATGCCGCGTCAGGCCGGGTTCGCGGTTCGGAGGCAGAACTCGTTCCCGTCGGGATCGGTCATGGCGACCCAGCCCTCGCCGCACTGCCCGAGGCTCGACCTCGCGGCGCCGAGGGAGAGGAGGCGCTCGACCTCATCGGTGTCGCCTGCTGCGTGCGGGGCGAGGTTGAGGTGCAGCCGGTTCTTCGCGAGCTTGGGGTGGAAGGGCGGTCCGCCCCAGCTGATCTTCGATCCGCCCTCCGCGGCCTGGATGGCCGTCTCCTCGTCCTGGTCCCAGACCAGCGGCCAACCCAGGGCCTCGCTCCAGAAGTAGCCCACCTGCTGGCTGCCGTCGGAGGAGAAGGCGCCGATCCGGCCGGTGCCGCGCAGGAAGTTGTTCGTCGGCTCCACGACGCAGAACTCATTGCCCTCCGGGTCCGCCAGGACGACGTGCTCCTCCTCGGGCAGCTGTCCGACATCGAGGTGTCGTCCGCCCGCCGCGAGGGCGCGCGCCACCGTGTCCTGCTGGTCCTGCAGCGACAGGGTCATCAGGTCGAAGTGGATCTGGTTCGGCCGGGTCTTCGGGACCTCCGTGGGCAGGAAGCGGACCTGGAGCTGCCCGTCGTCACCGGGGAGCAGGGTCACCCCGTCGTCGGCGACGTCCCGGCCGAGCACGCTCGCCCAGAACCCCGCGAGGCGACGTGGGTGCCGCGCGTCGAAGCACAGCTCCACCAGCCGGCTGGTCATCGCGCCTCCGAGTTCGATCGGCCCAGCGGGTGCTGCCCTCACCCGGGGTTTCCACGGATCGACGCTAGGCGTCGGTTCATGGGGACGCAACGGAATTCCGGCCGGCCGTCCCGTCGCGTTCAACGCTGTCGGCGCAGTCGGTCCAGAGACGGTCACCCGCACGGGCTCCCCTCCTCGGGCCCGGCCCGCAGGCGCCCTCGGAGCCTTTCGCCAACCCGGAAGGCGCTCGGCGACGAACTCCTCCCCGTGGCCGTCACATCGACCACCTGATCCGGAGGCATCACATGACCCGCAAGATCACACTCATCGCCCTCGTCCCCGTTCTGGCCCTCGGCCTGGCTGCCTGTGGCTCGTCGAACTCGGACAGCACCTCGTCGCCCTCCACCTCCTCGACGTCCATGTCGTCCATGCCGATGCCCTCGGAGACACCTTCGTCCAAGGCGGCCGAGTCGCCGACGTCGAGCGCGTCCGACGCCGCGTCCCCCGTCATCACGATCACCGACTTCAAGTTCAAGGTGCCGGCATCGGTGGCGCCCGGCGCCACCATCACCATCAAGAACGGTGACTCGCAGGCGCACACCGTCACGTCCAAGTCGGGCGGCTTCGACGTCAAGATCGACCCGAACGGCACCGCGACGATGAAGGCCCCCGACAAGGCGGGCAGCTTCGACTTCGTCTGCACCTTCCACGCGGACATGTCCAGCACGCTCGTCGTCAAGTGAGCACCGCACGCACCGTTGTGCAGCAACGGAGCTCGCGAGACAACGCTGGCGTCCTGCTCCGCGTGGCTGTGGCTCTCTGCCTGGTCGTGGACGCCGTCGTGCACCTCCACCTCGCCGGTGGGTACCAGCAGTCCGCCCCGAGCGGCATCGGTGCGGGCAACCTCTTCCGCATCCAGGCCGTCTTCGCGCTCGGCGTCGCGGTCTGGCTCGCCTGGCGCGGTGGCCGCGCTGCCTTCCTCGCCGCCTTCGCCGTGGGGG
>NZ_LMGM01000001.1:3038959-3060488 GCF_001427915.1 Phycicoccus sp. Root563
GGCGATGTACGAGCCGGTGTGGTTCGCCGAGAAGACGCTCAGCGCCGTCGCCGAGGGCGTTGCGGCTGCGGGGGCCCTGTTGGCCTTGTCGCTCACCACCGGCCGCAGCTCGGCCCCACGGCACGGCGGCCCGACCAGAAACTAGTTGGCCCCTGCACCAGTCCGTTCCACGCCGGGCACCGAAGTACCTACACAAGCGTGGTTCCCAGTGCGGCCCGATGCGGCCGCGAATCAAGGAGATACCAGAATGCGCACTACCTCGAAGATTGCTTCTGTCGCCCTCGGCTCTGCAGTGCTTCTGCCGTTCCTCGGTGCAGGTGTCGCCCAGGCTGCCGACGGCAGCACGATGGCGACCCTCCGTCCCGTCGCGTTGAACGGTGTCAAGGGCAGCGGCACCGCGATGGTGACCGTGAACGGCACCCGCATCGACGTGACCATGGCCGCCAACGGCCTGCTCCCCGACGCGCCGCACGCGGCCCACATCCACTTCGGTGCGGACGCTCGGCACGAGTGCCCGGTCGCCGGTGACGACGCCAAGGGCGACGGCACCATCAACACCACCGACGGTGGCCCGGCATACGGTCCGATCGTGGTCTCCCTGACCAAGACCGGTGACACCTCGCCGAAGAGCGGCCTCGCGGTCGACCGCTTCGACACCGCCCCCGGCGGCAAGATCAACTACGAGCGCGGCAGCATCAACGTCTCCTCCGGCGTGGCCCAGGCCATCACCGAGGGCAAGGCTGTCGTCGTCGTCCACGGCGTTGACCACAACAACGACGGCAAGTACGACGGCACGACCAAGAGCGACCTCGACCCGAGCCTGCCCACCGAGGCCACTGACCCGGCCATCTGTGGCGTCCTGAACGCCGCTCCCGCCGGCGGCATGGACACCGGCGCGGGTGGCACGTCCACCCCGAACAACGAGGGCATGCTCCTCCTCGGTGGCGGCCTGCTCATGGCGGCTGTCGGCACCGGTGCCTTCACTGCTCGCAAGGCTCGTAACCGCGTCTGATGTCTGACATCACGAAGTTCGGTGGCCGTCGCGGCAGCATTGCTGCGGCGGTCACCGTCGTGCTTCTCGTGGTCGGTGGGTTCCTCGTCGCGAAGTCCTTCTCGGGAACTGACGCCCCGCCGCAGCCCGACGCAGCCCAGTCCGCACCGTCGGTCACGCCGGCACCCTCGTCCTCCTCGCCGAGCCCGACGTCGTCACCCACCTCCGCGACCGGGAAGACTCCTGCTCCCAGCACCGCGGACTTCGGTCCGATCATGGGACCGAGCGCGCCCGTCTCGCTGAAGATCCCGTCGATCGGTGTCGACACCAAGGGCATCGTCGACCTCGGTCTCGACAAGAGCGGCAAGCTGCAGGCCCCGACCGACTTCGGCAGGGCCGGCTGGTACGCCAACGGCCCGACCCCGGGTGAGTTCGGCCCCGCGGTCATCGGTGCCCACGTCGACAGCAAGTCCGGTCCCGCCGTGTTCTACCGCCTGGGGTCGTTGAAGAAGGGCGCCACCGTGTCCGTGGCCCGCAAGGACGGTTCGACGGCGCGCTTCGTCGTCGACCGTGTCGCGCGCTACTCGAAGGCGGACTTCCCGACCATGACCGTCTACGGCGACACGAAGGGCCGCGCCGAGCTCCGGCTCATCACCTGCGGCGGTGCCTTCGACCAGTCCACGGGTCACTACGTCGACAACATCGTGGCGTTCGCCCACCTCACCTCCTGACGGATCGGTCCCGGCCCGATTCCGTTGCTGCGCAACGACGCTGGGCCTGTGGATGGTGCCGGTGCCCTGTCAGTGGTCGCCGATAGTCTCCTCGGTATGGCGATCGCTCCGGGCACGTCGCACCCCACCTTCGGTGGTGGTGCACGCAAGGGTGCGGCCCGTCCGGTGCTGGGTGGCGCGCGGGTCGCCCTGGAGGCGATGACCGACGGTGCCGCAGATCGGTTGTGGGCGTTGTCCGACGCCGAGGTCGGTGACGCGCTCGGCGTGCTGGCTGAGGTGCACGCGGCTGTTGCGGCCCAGCTGGTCGCGGTGCTGGCAGAGGCCAAGGGTCGCAGCCTGGGTTCGGGCCAGGGGTGGGGCGCGGTCGACTGGGCACGGGCGATGGCGCCGTCCCTGCCTACCAAGGACCTGCTCGACGCTCATGTCGTGGCGACCGCGGTCCTCGACGGGGTTCGTCCCGAGCTCGGCGACCACCGGTTGGACGAGGTCGCCGACGCGGTCGCTGCAGCCGCCTCGGGTGATGCGCAGGAGCGGGCCGGGTCGTTGTCCGTGTCCAAGGCGGCGCAGCTGTGTCGGTTCCACCGCGGGATCCGTGGGTTGGCCGAGCCGGCCTGGTTGGCCGGGGCGACGGCTGACCTGGTGGATGCGGCACGGGGCAGGTGGGGTTGGGACGAGCGCACGTTGGCGGTCGCTGTCAGGCGCACCACGGACGTGGCGCGGTCGGACGGGGCGGTGGAGCGGGACGCGCAGGTCCGGCGGGACCACCGGTCGCTGGTGAAGTCGCGTGGTCCTGTGGGGATGTCCCGGTACACGCTGCTGCTGGACGAGGAAGGCGCTGCGGTCGTCGACGCCGCCGTCGATGCGCTGGCCAGGCCGCGGCGGGACGAGGACACTGGTGAGCTCGACACCCGGACCCCGGCAGCCCGTCGCGCGGATGCGTTGCTGGACCTGGTGTCCCGGGCCGTGTCCGCGCCCGGCGGGGTGCCTCGTCAGGCGAAGACCTCGGTGGTGGTCACGATCGGGCTCGAGGTCCTGCAGGGCCGGTGCCGCGGCGCCGGTATGACCCTCGATGGGGAGGCCCTGACGGAGGGCGCGGTGCGTCGGCTGGCGTGCGACGCGCAAGTCATCCCTGTCGTCCTGGGCACCCGTGGTGAGGTGTTGGACCAGGGGATGGGGCGGCGGTTGTTCGACGGGGCCCAGGTCCGGCACCTGTGGTTGCGGGACCGGCACTGCACCTTCCCCGGCTGTTCGAAGCCTGCGGCGTGGACCGACGCGCACCACCTGGTCCACTGGGCCGACGGCGGCCCGACGGACCTCGACAACGCTGCCCTGTTGTGCCGGGCGCACCACACGGTGGTGCACACGCACCGCTACGGCGGCAGGGTCCGCCTCGAGCACGGCAGACCCCAGGTCGAGTGGGACCTGACGGTCGGCTCCTACGAGACCACCCTCGACGAATGGCGACAACGCACCCGAGGACGAGCCCGAACTCGGCCGCGCCCCCACCCCGCCACGACCTGAGCGGGCAATGGTCCACGCCCCGGTTGCGCATGAGCATTGACGAGTCCACCGGGTCGCGGAGCGCGCGACGTGCTGAGGACGGTGCTGACTCCCGGGGCAGCCGTCCTGACGAGAACGTCAGGCGGCCCGGGGTCCGCGTGCCGAGCGGGCGAGGTCGTAGACGATCGTCGTCATCCAGCTCAACGGCCGGTGCTGCAGGGCGTCGAAGTCCCGGGCGGTGGCCCAGATCTGGGCGTAGGCAGCCCGGGTGGTCTCCTCGGCCCGGCCGTGGTCACCGAGCACGGTGAGGGCGAGGTGGTAGAACCGCGCCGCGGTGCGGTCGTAGAGGTCCCCGAAGGCGGTGGTGTCGCCGAGGGCGGAGCGGGACAGCAGCCCGTCCAGCTCTGCAGCCGGTGCCGGTGTTGCCTCGGTGTGGAGCTGCGACGCCGCCCCCAGATCCGTCATGTCCACCACTGTGCGCCCAACCCGGACGAACCGCACCACCGGGACGGCTGGCGGCTCGCGTCGGCCGACAACCTGCCCGAACGGACCAGGTCGCCCGTCCTGCGCGGGGTCGGCAACCGTGGGGCGAACAGGACCTGACCGGCGGGTAGCATGACGCCCGACCCGTCGCACCCGACCAGATCTCTGGAGTCCTCGCGCGTGAACGTCCCCCACGGCACCCCCAGGCTCGCTGCAGTCATCGTCCTCGCCGCAGGTGAGGGCACCCGGATGAAGTCCTCGACCCCCAAGGTCCTGCACCGGATCGGGGGCCGGACCCTCGTCGGACACGCGATCGCAGCGGCTCGGGCGGCCCAGCCGGAGCACCTCGCGGTCGTCGTCCGCCACGAGCGGGACCTCGTCGCCGCCCACGTCGCGGAGGTCGACTCCTCCGCGGTCATCGCGGACCAGGACGAGGTCAAGGGCACCGGCCGCGCCACGGAGTGCGCCCTCGACGTGCTCCCCGCCGACCTCGAGGGCACCGTCCTCGTCACGTACGGCGACGTCCCCCTGCTCGCCGGCGACACCCTGGTGTCGCTGCTCGCCGAGCACGCGGAGTCCGGCAGCGCCGCAACCGTGATCACGGCCCACCTCGCCGACCCCACGGGGTACGGCCGGATCCTGCGGGACGCCGACGGCGGCGTCGAGGGGATCGTCGAGCAGAAGGACGCCACCGAGCAGCAGCGCGCGATCACCGAGATCAACTCGGGGATCTACGCCTTCGACGCGACGGTCCTGCGTGAGGCCCTGGCCAAGGTCGGCACCGACAACGCCCAGGGAGAGAAGTACCTCACCGACGTGCTGGCCATCGCCCGCGGCGCCGGCGGCCGGGTCAGCGCCCACCTCATCGAGGACCTGTGGCAGACCGAGGGCGTGAACGACCGGGTGCAGCTCGCCCGCCTCGGCAAGGAGCTCAACCGCCGCACCACCGAGCGCTGGATGCGTGAGGGCGTCACGATCATCGACCCCGACACCACGTGGATCGACACGGACGTCACCATCGGCCGTGACGCCACCGTATTGCCCGGTACCCAGCTGCTCGGGGCGACGACCATCGGCGCGACCGCCGTCATCGGCCCCGACACCACCCTCACCGACACCGAGGTGGGGGAGGGGGCCGAGGTCAAGCGCACCGAGGCCCTGCTCGCCGTCATCGGCGCGGGCGCGACGGTGGGTCCGTTCAGCTACCTGCGCCCCGGCACCGAGCTCGGCGCGAAGGGCAAGATCGGCGGTTTCGTCGAGACCAAGAACGCGAAGATCGCCGACGGTGCCAAGGTCCCGCACCTCACGTATGCCGGTGACGTCACCATCGGAGAGGGCGCCAACATCGGCGCGGGGACGATCTTCGCCAACTACGACGGCGTCAAGAAGCACCACACGACGATCGGGCGGCACAGCTTCGTGGGCTCCAACTCGGTGCTCGTCGCGCCGGTCACCATCGCCGACGGCGCGTACGTCGGCGCCGGCTCCGCCGTGACCGGCGACGTCGACCCGGGCCAGATCGCAGTGGCCCGCGGACGGCAGAAGAACATCGACGGCTGGGTGGCCCGCGCCCGCGCCGGCACGAAGACCGACGAAGCCGCCAGGGCGGCGCAGGCCGCGAAGGCGGCTGCGCCGCATACCGAAGACTCCACGGAAGGGCAGGGCCAGGCGTGACCGGCATCCTCAAGACCACCGAGAAGAACCTCATGGTCTTCTCCGGCAGGGCCCACCCCGGGCTCGCCGAGGACGTCGCCCGGATGCTGGGGACCGGCCTCGTGCCGACCAGCGCCTACGACTTCGCGAACGGTGAGATCTACGTGCGGTACGAGGAGTCGGTGCGCGGCTCCGACGCGTTCGTGATCCAGAGCCACACCGCGCCGCTCAACGAGGCGATCATGGAGCAGCTCATCATGATCGACGCGCTCAAGCGCGCCTCCGCCAAGCGCATCACCGTGGTGCTGCCGTTCTACGGGTACGCCCGTCAGGACAAGAAGCACCGTGGTCGCGAGCCCATCTCGGCCCGCCTCATGGCCGACCTGTTCAAGACCGCCGGGGCCAACCGCCTCATGGCTGTCGACCTGCACACCGCGCAGATCCAGGGGTTCTTCGACGGTCCCGTCGACCACCTCATGGCGCTGCCGATCCTGTCGGACTACGTGCGCGAGAAGTACGGGAACGAGAAGCTCGCGGTCGTCTCGCCCGACGCCGGTCGTATCAAGGTCGCCGAGCAGTGGTCCGAGCGCCTCGGTCACGCGCCGCTGGCGTTCATCCACAAGACGCGGGACATCAACCGGCCGAACGAGACCGTCGCGAACCGGGTCGTCGGTGAGGTCAAGGGCCGCATCTGCGTCCTGGTCGACGACATGATCGACACCGGCGGCACCATCACGAAGGCCGCCGACGCCCTCATGGCGGACGGTGCGGCCGGCGTGGTCATCGCCGCGACGCACGCGATCCTCTCCGGTCCTGCGGTCGACCGGCTCAAGGCCTGCACCGCGCAGGAGGTCATCGTCACCGACACGCTGCCGATCGACGAGGCGCACGACTTCGACAAGCTGACGACCCTGTCGATCGCCCCGCTCATCAGCCGTGCGATCCAGGAGGTCTTCGAGGACGGCTCGGTGACGAGCCTGTTCGACGGCCACGCCTGAGCACAGTGCGTCCACGCTGCGAGGACAGGGCCACCGTCGCCTCGGGTCAGCCGGTCGAGGCCCTGCGCGCCCGGTAGGCGGCGACGTTGGCGCGGTTCCCGCAACCGCCGTCGCAGTAGCGCTTCGACCTGTTCTTCGACAGGTCGACGACGACGTCCTCGCAGTCGTCGGCCGCGCACGTGCGCAGCCGGGCCAGCTCGTCGGCGCGGATCACGTCGACCATCGCCATGGCCGCCTCGACGGCCATCCGGGTCGACAGCGGGGCCTCGGGCGGCGTCGCGTGCAGGTGCCAGGTCCACCCGTCGTGGCGCACGAGCTGGGGGAGGGCGTCGGCCTCGGCGAGCAGCGTGTTGACGAGCTCGACGGCGCGGTCCGTGTCCGCGGTCCACAGCTCGCGCAACCGCGGCCTGAGGGCGCGCACCGCCTCGAGCTCGGCGGCGTCGTGGGCGCGCGAACCGGTCCACTGCCACTCGCGCACGAACGTGTCGAGCTCGGGGAGGGTCTGCAGGTCGTCGGTGTCCGTGGGCAGGGTCGCGGCCGTGTTGACCAGGGCCGCGCAGCCGCGCAAGGCTTCCTCGGTGTCATGGGCGAACAACATGTTGACTCCTGACATGGACCATCGGTACCGTCACGAGTATAAGGAGTTTTGCTCCTGACAAGATCTCTGACGACGAAGCGAGGCGTGTCATGCACCCACGGTCCACCGCGGTCGGCCTCTGGCTCGCCCTCGCGTCGGCGGCGACGTTCGGCAGCAGCGGGCCGTTCGCCAAGTCCCTGCTCGTCGAGGGCTGGAGCTCCGGGGCGATCGTCCTGCTCCGCGTCGCCGGCGCCACGCTCGTCCTCGCCGTCCCGACCGTGCTCGCCCTGCGTGGTCGGTGGCACCTCGTGCGGGAGAACCTCGCTGCCGTCCTCACGTATGGCGCCGTGGCCGTCGCCGGCTGCCAGGTCGCCTACTTCTACGCGGTCCAGCGCCTCGACGTCGGGGTCGCCCTGCTGCTGGAGTACCTCGGTGTCGTCCTCGTGGTGCTGTTCGTCTGGGCGCGCACCCGGCGGGCCCCCAGTGCCCTCACCGGGCTCGGGGTCGTGCTCGCGATCGGCGGGCTCGCGCTCGTGCTCGACCTCGGTGGCCAGGCCGCGCCCGACCTCGTCGGTGTCGGCTGGGGGCTGGTCGCCGCCGCGGGCCTGGCGACCTTCTTCGTCCTCGCGGCCGAGGAGAGCCACCTCCCGCCGGTCGCCCTGGCCGGTCTCGGCATGGGCGCCGGTGCGGTCGGCCTCGGTGTCCTCGGTGCGGTCGGCGTGCTGCCGATGCACTTCGTCGCCACCGACGTGGTCCTGCGCGGCGCGGACGTGCCCTGGTGGGTCGCGGTCGGTGAGCTGGCCCTCGTGGCCGCCGCCGCGGCATACCTGCTCGGGGTCACGGCCGCCCGCATCCTCGGCTCCACGGTCGCGTCCTTCGTGGGGCTGACCGAGGTGCTCTTCGCGGTGCTGTTCGCGTGGGTGCTGCTCGGCGAACTGCCGGGCCTGGTCCAGCTGCTCGGCGGGGTCTGCATCGTCGGGGGCGTGGTCGCCGTCCGCCTCGGCGAGCTGCGCCGCGAGCGTTCGGCCCGGGCGACGGCCGCGGCGGACGACGCGGATTTCCCTCTCCCCGCAGGCGTCGCCTAGACTCTCCGGGTTGCCTCGGCGAGGGACACTGCACGGCTGCCACCACCTGGGGGCCGGTCACGTCCGTAATTCGACGCGGTGTGGTCTCCGTGCTGCGCCCCGCGTCGAGGCCCACCGCCTACTCGAGTCCCCGTCCAAGGAGTCCCCGTGTCTGACACCAACCTCACGCTCAACGCCGAGAAGCGCACGCAGTTCGGCAAGGGCGCCGCGCGCAAGATCCGCCGCGACCACAAGATCCCCGCCGTCATGTACGGCCACGGCGCGGAGCCGGTGCACATCACCCTCCCCGGCCACGAGACGATGATGGCGCTCAAGACCGCCAACGCCCTCCTCACCATCGTCATCGACGGTGACGAGCAGCTCGCCCTGGCCAAGGACGTGCAGCGCGACGCCATCAAGCCGGTCATCGAGCACATCGACCTCGTCGTCGTCCGCAAGGGCGAGAAGGTCACCGTGGACGTGCCCGTGCACCTCGAGGGCGACGCCGCCCCCGAGACCGTGGTCACGCTGGACTCCCAGACCCTGCAGCTCGAGGTCGAGGCCACCCACATCCCCGAGAACATCGTCATCTCGGTCGAGGGCCTCCAGGCCGGCACGCAGATCAAGGCGTCCGACGTCGAGCTGCCCCGCGGCGCGACGCTGATCGTCGACGAGGAGACCCTCGTCGTCAACATCACCCAGCAGATCTCGCAGGAGGAGCTGGACGCCGAGCTCGCCGAGGCCGAGGAAGAGGCCGGCATCGAGCGCGAGGAGTCCGAAGAGGACGCCGCCGCCGAGGGCGACTCCGCTGCTGCCGAGGGCGAGTCCACGGACGGCGCGAAGGCCGAGTCCGAGGACGCCTGAGTCCCACCGGCACGGCGCGAGCCGTGCCATCGGCGCGGCCCAGCGGCCGCGCCACAGGCTCCACCACAGCTCCACACCGGAAGGCCGGGTCCGCGACGGACCCGGCCTTCCGGCATACTTGCCGCCCGTGAGTGCAGACGGGACGTGGCTGGTGGTCGGGCTCGGCAACCCCGGGCCCACCTACGCGGGAAACCGCCACAACGTCGGTGCGATGGTCGTCGACGAGCTGGCCCGACGGGGGTCGGCGTCCCTCACGAAGCACAAGGCGCGGGCCGTGGCGGCGACGATCAGGATCGGCATGCTGCCCGGCGGCGCTCCCGGCCCCCGCGCTGTCATCGGCGTCCCGCTGTCGTACATGAACGAGTCCGGCGGTCCGGTGAAGGCCCTCATGTCCTTCTTCTCCGTGGACCCCGACCACCTCGTGGTCATCCACGACGAGCTCGACATCCCTGCCGGTGACGTCCGGCTCAAGAAGGGCGGCGGCGAGGGCGGCCACAACGGCCTGCGCTCGATCAGCTCCTCCCTGGGCACCAAGGACTACCTGCGCGTGCGGGTGGGGATCGGGCGCCCGCCCGGCCGGATGGACGCCGCCGACTTCGTCCTGCGCGACTTCTCACCGACCGAGCGCAAGGAGCTGCCGTTCCTGCTCGACGCCGCCGCCGACGCGGCGGAGATGGTCGTCACCGAGGGGCTGCAGACGGCCCAGCAGAAGTTCCACAGCCCCGCCTGAGGCCTGCTGCTCCTCCCGTCCATCCCTCGGGGCGGGGCGCGGGAGTGACTATTTTTGGGACTAGTTCCTTTTGCGTATCCCTACGTCAGGCGAACGGTGCCGAGGGTCGACCCCTTCGTCCCTGCGGGACCGAGCGAACGGCTCGTGTTCGCGAACTCCACCATCGGTATGAGGTGAGTACGTAGACAGCGCTACTCCACCTGGGGTGGATCACCGTCCGTTGCGCGGCGTACAGGTCGAAACCCTTGTCCTGCAAGGCTGGCGGAGCCGGTTGATGACTTCTGCAGGAGCCATTAACAGGTCGACCGTGGGGGTCTACCTTCGGCCGAAAGCGATGCGCAAGGGGTGCAAGTCATGACGGATCTCGCGGGGGCGGATTCCGTGTCGTCGATACCGACACCAGCGCCGGTGCAGGTGCCGGTCCAGGTGCCGTCGGACGACCTCATCGGACGACCGACGACGCCGACCGAGGCCATCGGGACGGCCGGGCTCGTCGGGACGCACGACTGGGCGGGGGTGGCACCCGAGCACCCGGCCAAGCAGTCCTGGTACCTGCGCTACCGCTCCAAGGCGGTCGCCGTGGACATCGCCGGCGCCGTCGTCGCCGGGCTGCTGTGCACCTTCGTCCCCATCGGTGACGCCCCGCTGGTCGACCGCGGCCTGGTCGCGCTCGCCCTCCCCGGCGCCTGGTACCTCGCGATCCTGCTCTGCCACGGCTACGAGCGGCGCTACCTCGGGATCACCGCCGACGAGTACCGCGCCATCGGCCGGGCCGTCGTCGGGCTGGTCGTGTCGGTCGCCGTCCTGTCCTGGCTCGTCCACGCCGAGATCGCCCGCGGGCTGGTGCTCACCGCCGCCCCGCCGCTGCTCGTCCTCGGCCTGCTCGGCCGCCACCTCCTGCGTCGTGGCCTGCTGGCCCGCCGCGAGGTCGGCATCGACTCCCAGCGCACCGTGGTCATCGGCAACGTCCGTACCGTCGCCCCCCTCATCCGCCAGCTCCGCCGCGCGCCCGGCGAGGGCATGCAGGTCGTCGGCGCGTGCGTCTCCGGCATCGCGACCGAGGGCGACTTCTCCACCGAGATCGAGGGCGTGCCGGTCTTCGGCTACCCCGACGAGGCGATGTACGCCATCGACCTGCTCGACGCCGAGGTCGTGGCCGTGTCCAGCGACCCCGAGCTCAGCGGCCCCAGCCTGCGTCGCCTGGCATGGAGCCTCGAGGAGCGCGCCGTCGACCTCGTCATCGCCCCCGGCCTCTTCGAGGTGGCCGGCCCGCGACTGAGCATCCGCCCCTCTGCCGGCATGCCGCTGCTGCACGTGGAGCGGCCCGCGATGTCGGGCGCTCGCCGCGTGTTCAAGCGCACCGTAGACATGGTCCTGGGGGTCGTGCTCACCGTCCTGGCCGCCCCGGTCCTGCTCGGCATCGCCGTCGCGATCCGCCTGGACTCACCCGGTGGCGTCATCTTCCGCCAGACCCGGGTCGGTGCCCGCGGCGAGACGTTCCAGATGCTCAAGTTCCGCACCATGGTCGTCGATGCCGAGCAGCGCAAGGCCGAGCTCGTCACCGCGGTGGACGCCGGCAACACGGTCCTGTTCAAGATGCGCCGCGACCCGCGCGTCACCTCGGTCGGCCGGATCCTGCGCCGCCTGTCCATCGACGAGGTCCCCCAGCTCATCAACGTCATCCGTGGCGAGATGTCGCTGGTCGGGCCGCGGCCACCGCTGCCCTCCGAGGTCGCCGGCTACGAGTCGGACGCCACCCGCCGCCTGCGGGTCAAGCCGGGCCTCACCGGTCTGTGGCAGGTGAGCGGACGCAGCGACCTGTCCTGGGACGAGTCCCTGCGGCTGGACCTCTGGTACGTCGACAACTGGTCCCTGCTGCTGGACCTGCAGATCATCGTGCGCACCGCCAAGGCCGTCCTGCGTGGGACGGGGGCGTACTGATGTCCCTGCGCCGCCTCCCCGCCGTCCTCGTCGTCGGTGCCGTCATCGCCGCCCTCCTGTCCGGTTGCTCGGGCGACCGCACGTCGCCCACCGCCGCCAGCAGCACCGCGGCCGTCGGCCCGGTCGCGTCGTCGAGCTCCTCGAGCCCGAGCCCGTCGGCGACCACGACGCCTGACGACGCCGAGAGCCCGACCACGTCGGCCACCGTGCCGCCGCCCCTGCCGCAGCCGGTGGCGTCGGTCCCGAAGGTCAAGCGTTCCGGCCAGCCGTCCTCGCCGTCGGTCACCGCACCGGCCGCGAAGTTCACCGCGCCGGTCACCTACCCCGACGGGGTCCGCCTCGACATCGTCCGGACCGTGCGGGCCACCGAGACCGGTCACGGCCCCGGGGTCATGGCCGGCCGCAAGTACGTCCGCTTCGAGCTCAAGCTCACCAACGGCTCGGCCAAGGCGATCAACCTCAACCAGGTCGTCCTCACGACCTACTACTCCGCGTCCAAGCAGCTGGCCGCCCCGGTCTACACCGAGAGCGCCAAGACCTACGACTTCTCCGGCATCGTCAAGCCCGGCGCCTCCGCGACGGCGTTCTACGCCTTCGCCGTGCCGGACTCCGGGCTGAAGAAGCTGACCATGGTCGTCGACTTCGACGGCACCCACACCTCGGCCACCTACTCCGGCGCGGTCGTGGTCTCGTGAGCCACCACCGGGGCCTGCCGACGGGACGTCTGCGCGCGCTCGTCACGTCGCACGCCTCGGGCGCCCTCGTCGCACAGGTCTGGCAGGCGGCGACCAGCTTCGTGCTCCAGGTCGTGGCCGCGCACGTGCTCGGTGCGAAGGGTCTCGGCCTCGTCTCGCTCTGCCTGGGCACCATCGTGCTGGTCACCGCGGTCACGAGCGGATTCGTGGGTGACTCGCTCACCGTGCTCGACCGGGCGGACTCCCGCGTCCGTGGCGGCCTGCAGTGGTGGGCCCTCGTGCTCGGCACCGCTGGTCCGGCCCTGGCCGCCGCGGTGCTGTGGGGCACGGGTTCCCTCGACGCCGCCGAGGCCGGGTTGTTCCTGCTCGCCGCGGCCCTGTTCGCGGTCGAGGAGGTGGGGCGCCGGCTGCTGATGGCGTCGCTGCGCTTCTGGCGCCTCGTGGTCGTCGACTCCGTCGCCCTGGCCACGGCGGTCGCGGCGCTGGTGGTGTTCGGCCTGGCCGGCACCATCACCCTCGGGAGCTTCCTGGGCGCCGTCGCCCTCGGGCAGGCGACCGGGTTGCTCACCGTGGCCGCCATGCTGGCGCCGTCGGAGCGGTGGGGTGCTCCCGTCCGTGGCGGCGCCGTGCGTGACGTCGCGTCCTTCGGCGTATGGCGCGGGGCGCAGGTCGCGGTCAACCCCGGCGTCTTCACGGCGTTCCGCCTGCTCGTCGTGGCGGTGGCCGGGGCCGCGGCGCTGGGTCACCTCGAAGCCGCCCGGATCCTCGTGGCACCCGCCCTGCTCATGGTCCAGGGGCTCGGGTCGTACCTGCTCGCGTCCTACGGGCGCGACCGTTCCCTCGCCCTGACTGCGCTCGTCACCCGGGCGCGTCGGGGCAGCGCCGCTCTCGTCCTCGGTGCCCTCGGTGTCGGCCTCCTGATCTGGTTGGCTGCGCCCCTCGTCGGACCGTGGGTCACCGGTGACGGGTTCACCGTCCCCCTGCTCGCCGTGGCCGGCTGGGCCTGCTACGCCGCGGCCATCGCGTCGATGCAGCCGTTCGTCAGCCTCGCCGCTGCTCGCGGACGCCAGCGCGCGATGCTCGGCGTCCGGCTCCTGGACGCCGCGGTCTCGCTCGTCGCGCTCGTCGCCTGGTTGCTCGCCGACCTGCCCACGGCCGCAACGCCGTTCGTCCTCGCCCTCGGACCGGTCGCAGCCGGCCTGGTCACCCGCTTCGTCGTCCTCACCCCGATGCTCCGCACGGAGCAGTCAGTCACCACCAGCGCGCCGGCGGTCCACGCCCCCGCGCAGCCCCGAGAGGCAGCACACCATGCACGTTGAGGAACTCGGCGGTCTCGTCCGTCGCGCTGTCGCCGCAGCAGCTGCTGCCGCGGTCGTCCTCGCAGGCGCCTCGGCGCTGGCCACGCCGGCCAGTGCCGCGGAACCGCCGCCGGTCGTCCCGACCGCGGCGCCGGTGACTGCGGACGCCCTGCCGACGTGGCAGATCAACGGCGTCGTGTGGAGCCAGGCCATCGTCGGCAACACCGTCTACGTCACCGGCAGCTTCACCAAGGCCCGCCCGCCGGGCGTCGCCGTCGGTGGCGTCGGCGAGGTCGACGCGCTCAACATCTTCGCCTACGACATCACCACCGGTAACCGGGTCGCGTCCTTCGACCACGCGCTGAACGCCCAGGGCATGGTCGTCCGCGCCTCGTCGGACGGCTCGCGCATCATCGTCGGTGGCGACTTCACCACCGTCGACGGTGTCGCCCGTGGCCACGTGGCGTCGTTCTCGACCGCTGACGGATCCCTGACCTCCTGGGCGCCGAACGTCGGCGGCCAGGTCCGCGCGCTCGCCACGACGCCGTCGACGATCTACGTGGGCGGTAGCTTCCCGTCGGCCAACGGCCAGACGCGCGGGGCCCTCGCGGCGTTCTCGTCCACCAGCAGCACCATGCTTCCCTGGGCCCCCGTCGCCGGTGGCTCGAACGCCGGCGTGCTGGCGCTGCTCATGTCCCCCGACCAGAGCCGGGTCATCATCGGTGGCTCGTTCGAGACGCTCAGCGGTGTCGCGGCTTTCGGCATGGGCGCGGTCGACGCCGCCAGCGGCGTGATCCTCCAGTGGGACGCCAACACCCGCATCCGCACCGCCGGGCTCAACGGTGGCATCACCAGCCTCAGCACCGACGGGACGCAGGTCTTCGGCACCGGGTACGCCTTCGGTGCCCCGGCCGCGTTCGAGGGCAACTTCTCGGCGGACCCCTCGACGGGCGCGATCAACTGGGTCAACGACTGCCTCGGTGACGAGTACAGCTCCTTCCCGATGAACCAGACGCTCTACACCGTCGGCCACGTCCACAACTGCAGCGTGATCGGCGGCTTCCCCGACACCAGCCCGCGCTCACGCTGGCAGAAGGCCACCGCCTTCCCGACCTACCCGACCGGCATGACGACCGTGAAGGACGCCTACGGCTGGGACTTCCGCGGGCTGCCCTTCACCGGGCTGACGCACTGGTACCCGGACCTCGAGTTCGGCAGCTACACCCCCGACCGGCAGGCAGCGTGGTCGGTGACCGGCAACGGCACGTACATCACCCTCGGTGGCGAGTTCCCGATGGTCAACAGCGTCGCCCAGCAGGGCCTGACCCGCTTCGCGATGCCGTCCGCCGCCCCACGGCTCTCGAAGCCGATCTACACGACGGCCATCAACCCTGTCGCCACGTCGACCGAGGCCGGCAAGGTCAAGCTCACCTGGGGCTCGGTCTGGGACCGGGACGACGCCACGCTGACCTACGACGTCTACCGCGACGGTGGAGCCACGATCGGCAACGTCTCGGGCGCGAGCATCTGGTACCGCCTCCCCGGCCTCACGTTCACCGACAGCGGGGTCGCACCCGGGACGACGCACACCTACAAGGTCCGCGCCAAGGACAAGGACGGCAACATCCAGTGGAGCCTTGCCTCGGCCCCGGTGACCGTCTCCTCTGCCTCGCCCGTGCCCTACGTCGACGCGGTCCGGGCTGACGGTGCTACCCACTTGTGGCGACTTGGCGACGCGGGCCCCACCATCACGGACGCGGTCGGCCCCGGGGTCGGTACCTCAGCGGCAGCGACCTTCGGTGCTCCCGGTGCTCTCGCCGGTGACACCGCAATCCAGTCCCTGGGCGGGGCCAACCCGAAGGCATACACGACGTTCATCGAGAACCACCCCGCAGAGGTGACGGTCGAGAGCTGGATCAAGACCACGAGCACAACGGGTGGTCGAATCGCAGGATTCGGCTCGAGCCAGTCCGGGACCTCCAGCACGTCGACCAACGACATGGTGCTGTTCGTCAACAGCAGCAACAAGCTCGCTTTCACCTTGATGAACGGCACTGCACGAACCGTCGCGAGCACCGGCTCCGTGAACGACGGGCAGTGGCACCACGTCGCCGCGACTGCTGGCGCTGCCGGGGTGTCGTTGTTCGTGGACGGCCGACGCGTTGGACGGGACCAGTCGCCCGTCGCGATGGCCTCGTTCATCGGCTACTGGAGGTTGCTGGCCGACCAGACCACCAACCTCACGAACAAGCCGACTGACGCCGCGCTGGCTGGGACGATCGACGAGGTAGCCGTCTACCCCAGCGTGCTGACCCAGGCGCAACTGCAGACGCACTACCTCGCTTCGGGGCGCACGGCCACATGGTCGACCCCGCCCGTCGATGCCTACGCGGCGGCCGTCACGGCCAACGCGCCCGACTCCTACTGGCGCATGGGCGAGTCGTCGGGCACGACTGCGATCGATGCCTCCACCTCCGGCCAGGACGGCACTTACGTCACGGGCGTGACCATGGGTGCGTCGGCGTCCCCAGCGTCGGGCGGTGGGAAGGCTGTGACCTTCGACGGCACTACTGGCCTATTGGTCGACAAGGAATCGTGGAACAACCCGCTTACCTATTCGGCGGAGCTCTGGTTCAAGTCGACGAGCACGAAGGGCGGCAAGCTCATCGGCTTCGGGAACGCACAGACCGGTCTCAGTGGGACGTACGACCGCCAGGTCGTCATGCTCAGCAACGGCCACCTCCAGTTCGGCACCAACGGCGCCGTGCGCAGCCTCGCCGAGACCACCGCGTCCTACAACAACGGCGTGTGGCACCACGTGGTCGCCACGCAGGGCGCCAACGGCATGAACCTGTGGGTCGACGGCGCCAAGGTCGCCTCGAACCCCGCCACGGATGCCCGTAACTTCACCGGCTGGTGGCGGGTCGGCGGGGACCGCACCTTCGGGGGCACCACGAGCAACTACATCGCCGCCACGGTCGACGAGGTTGCCGTGTACCCGACCGCCCTCACCGGCACCCAGGTCCGGGCGCACTACGAGGCAGCAGGGTTCACCGCCCCCAACGCCACGCCGACAGCCGCCTTCACCAGCAGCTCGTCCTTCCTCACGGCCTCGGTCGACGGCTCGACGTCCAGCGACCCCGACGACGCGATCGCTTCGTACGCCTGGGACTTCGGCGACGGCGCCACCGCCACCGGGGTCACCGCCAGCCACGCGTACGCCGCGGCCGGCACCTACACGGTGCGGCTCACCGTCACCGACGACCGCGGTGCGACCAACAGCACCACGCGTGCCGTCACCGTCGTGACCAACCAGGCCCCGACCGCCTCGTTCACGGACTCCGAGTCGTTCCTCACCCTCGGGGTCAACGGGTCCGCCTCGAGCGACCCCGACGGCACCGTGGCGTCGTACGCCTGGGACTTCGGTGACGGCGCCAGCGCCACCGGCGCCACCGCGAGCCACTCGTATGCCGCCGCGGGCACCTACACGGTCCGCCTCACCGTCACCGACGACAAGGGGGCCACCGGCACCACCGCCCGTGCGGTGACCGTCGCCACGGCGCCGAACCAGCCGCCGACGGCGTCGTTCACCCACAGCGAGTCGTTCCTCAAGACCTCGGTCAACGGGTCGGCCTCCACCGACGCCGACGGCACCGTCGCGGCATACGCGTGGAGCTGGGGTGACGGTGCCGCCAACGGGACCGGCGCCACGGCCACGCACACGTATGCCGCGGCCGGCACCTACACCGTGAAGCTCACCGTCACCGACGACAAGGGCGACTCGGGCACCACCTCCAGCTCGGTGACCGTCGTCGCCAACCAGGCCCCGACGGCGTCCTTCACCGACAGCGAGTCGTTCGTCGACCTGTCCGTCAACGGCTCCGCGTCCAGCGACCCCGACGGCAGCATCGCGTCGTACTCGTGGAGCTGGGGTGACGGCACCGCCAACGGGACCGGCGCCACGGCGACCCACTCGTACGCGGCGAGCGGCACCTACACCGTGGCCCTCACCGTCACCGACGACCAGGGCGCCACCGCCACCACCTCGCGGGCCGTCACCGTGACCGCGGCGCTCGCCCTCGCGGCGGACGCGTTCGAGCGGACGCTCGCGACCGGGTGGGGGACCGCTGACGTCGGCGGTGCCTGGACCCTGGGTGGCACCGCCTCGCGCTGGAGCGTCTCGGCCGGCACCGGTCGGGTCAGCCTCAACGCCGGTGACGGCTACACGGCGGCGCTCGCGTCGGTGAGCAGCACCGACAACGAGTTCCGCACGACCGTCACCACCGACAAGGTGCCCACCGGTGGTGGGCAGTACGTCAGCCTCATCGGCCGTCGGGTCAGCTCCACGCTCGACTACCGGGCCAAGGTGCGGTTTGCCTCCACCGGGGCCGTGGCCGTCTGGCTGACCCGCAACGAGAGCGCCACGGAGACCGTGCTCACCAGCGTCACCGTCCCCGGCCTGACCTTCGCGGCCGGCGACAAGATGCTCGTGAAGCTCCAGACCTACGGCACCTCGCCCACCACGTTGCGGGTGAAGATCTGGAAGGCCGGCACCACGGAGCCGACCGCCTGGCTCCTCACCGGCACCGACAGCACCAGCACGTTGCAGGTCCCCGGCTCGGTCGGCCTGTACGCGTTCCTCAGCGGCAGCACCACGAACGGTCCTGTCGTGTACGGCGTGGACGACCTCTGGGTCGGACCCCGCAACCAATGATCAATCGGATGGATGTCCTGCTGCCAGCAGGGGAACGTGAGGACGTCATGACGCGTGGGCCGATAGCTCGATGGTCTCGCAAGGTCGGGGTGGGTGTGGTCGTGCTGGCCACGGCCTTGTCGGGGGCTGCCGTGATGGCGTCGCCTGCCCAGGCGGCGGATCCGCCGCCGGCGGTGGTGGCGCCGGACCCGGCGACCGTCAGCTCCGACGCCCTGCCCTCGTGGCAGATCAACGGCGTCGTGTGGAGCCAGGCGATCGTCGGGGACGTCGTCTACGTCACCGGTTCCTTCACCCGTGCGAGGCCTCCGGGCGTCGCCGCGGGTGGTGCCGGCGAGGTCGTCGCCAACAACATCTTCGCCTACCGCCTCTCCACCGGTGACCGCGTGACGACCTTCGCCACGAACCCCGGGCTCAACGCCCAGGGCCTGGTGATCCGGGCGTCGGCCGACGGCAGCCGCCTGTGGGTGGGTGGCGACTTCACCACCGTCAACGGGACCGCACGCGGCCACCTCGCCGCGCTCAACCCGGCCGACGGCTCGCTCGTGACCGGGGGCGGCTTCGTTCCCCCGAACGTGGGCGGCCAGGTCCGTGGCCTCGGCATCACGGGGTCGACGGTCTACGTCGGCGGCAACTTCACGTCCGCGAACGGCGTGGCTCGCACCCGCCTGGCGGCCTTCTCGGTGAGCACCGGCGCCATATCGTCGTGGGCGCCCGCGGCGGCCGGTGGTTACGTCTGGGCGATGACCATGTCGCCGGACAAGAGCAGGGTCATCCCGGCGGGGTCGTTCACGACGCTCAACGGACAGCCTGCCTACGGCATGGGGTCGGTGAACGCCTCGGACGGCAGCACCAACCCGTGGCCCGCGCAGGAGAAGATCCGCGCGGCGGGCGCCAACGGCGCCATCACGTCGGTCAAGACCGACGGGACCCAGGTCTACGGCACCAGCTACGCGTTCGGCGCCGGAGCCTCCTACGAGGGCACCTTCGCGGTCGACCCGATGACGGGGCAGATCAACTGGGCCAACGACTGCCTCGGTGACACCTACGACATCGCCCCGGCCGGCGACGTGCTCTACAACGCGTCGCACCAGCACGACTGCACCGTGGTCGACGGCTGGCCCGACACCAACCCGCGCGTCCGCTGGCAGAAGGCGGCGGCGTCGTACTCGCACGCCACCGGTGTCTCCACCAAGGACGACGCGTACGGCTGGGGCAGCACCTACGGCCTGATCGGCCTCCCGAACGCCAAGCTCCTGCACTGGTACCCCAACTTCGCGTTCGGCTCGTTCACGAGCTCGCGCCAGGCGGGCTGGGCGGTCGACGCCTCCCCGGACGGCCAGTGGGTGGTCTACGGCGGCGAGTTCCCGCGCGTCAACAACGTCGCCCAGCAGGGCATCGTGCGGTTCCGCACCAAGGCCGGCGCACCGGACAAGGTCGGCCCCTCCTACAACACCACCCCGGCCACGCCGACCCCAAGCACCAACGCCGTCTCGCTGACGGCCGGCACGGTCCGCGTCTCGTGGGGCTCGGCCTGGGACCAGGACGACAAGAACCTCAAGTACGAGGTGCTGCGCAACAACAACACCTGGGTCTACACGACCACGGGCGACTCCAACTTCTGGACGCTGCCCACCATGGGCTTCGTCGACAAGGGCCTCACCCCGGGCACCACGGTGCGCTACCAGGTGCGGGTCACCGACCCCGACGGCAACATCCTGTGGAGCCCGGTCTCCAACACGGTGACCGTCGGCAGCGGTTCGCCGAGCGCCTACGCGCAGAAGGTCCTCGACGACGGAGCCAACCACCTCTGGCGGCTCGGTGAGCCGTCGGGCAGCGCCATCGACTGGGCCGGGTTCGACGACCTGACGATGTCGGGCGGGCTCACCCGTGGTGCCGACGGCGCCGTCATCGGCGACACCGACAAGTCCACGAGCTTCGGGGGAGCTGACGGCCTCGGTGCCACGACCTCCCCGGTCGTCGGCCCGGACGTGTTCAGCGTCGAGTCGTGGTTCCGGACGACCACCACCAGCGGCGGCAAGATCGTCGGCTTCGGCAACGCCAACACGGGTCTGTCGAACAACTACGACCGCCACATCTACATGGAGCCGGACGGCCGGGTCACCTTCGGCGTCTACAACAACGGCTTCTTCACCGTCACCTCGCCGACCTCCCTCAACGACGGCCAGTGGCACCAGGTCGTGGGCAGCCTCGACCCGTCGGGCGTGGTCCTCTACGTCGACGGGAAGCGGATCGGCCGCAACGCCGGAACCTCGGCAGGACAGCCCTACTCCGGGTACTGGCGTGTCGGCGGGGACAGCCCGTGGAGCGGCAACCCCTACTTCGCCGGTGACATCGACGACGTGGCGATCTACCCGACGGCTCTCGCGCTGACCACGGTGCAGTCGCACTACACCGCGAGTGGTCGCACGCTCAACGTCCCGACCCGCCCGACGGACGCCTACGGCCAGGCGGTCTGGGACGCCAACCCGGACCTGTACTGGCGCCTGGGTGACACGAACGGCACGGCCAAGGACTCCAGCCCGAACGAGTCCAACGGCACCTACCAGGGTGGCTACACCCAGGGCCAGGCCGGCGCGTTCGACCCGGCGACGAACAAGGCGGTGGCCTTCAACGGCACGGATGGCTTCATCGCCTCCAACACCCAGTACAGCAACCCGCACAACTACACCCTCGAGGCGTGGTTCAAGACGACGTCGACCAACGGGGGCAAGATCATCGGGTTCGGCTGCTCGCAGACGGGGACCTCCGGCTGCTACGACCGGCACGTCTACCTGAGCAACGACGGCACCCTGACCTTCGGGGTCTGGACCGGCTTCACCAACACGATCACGACGCCGGGTCCGGTCAACGACGGCCAGTGGCACCACGTGGTGGCCAGCCAGAGCAACACCGACGGCATGAAGCTCTACGTCGACGGCCGGCTCATCGGCACCAACGGCCAGACCGACGCCCAGGACTACGCCGGCTACTGGCGGGTCGGTGGCGACAACCACTGGGGCTGCTGCAGCCCGTTCCTCGACGCCACCATCGACGAGGTCGCGGTCTACTCCTCGGTGCTCTCCCCGAGCACCGTCGCGGCGCACTACCAGGCCGGTGGCGGGCAGCTGCCCAACCAGACGCCGACCGCGGCGTTCAGCCACTCCGAGTCGTTCCTCGGCCTGTCGGTCGACGGCTCCGGCTCGAGCGACCCCGACGGCAGCATCGCGTCGTACTCGTGGAACTGGGGTGACAACACGCCTGCGGGCAGTGGTGCCAACGCCACCCACGCC
>NZ_LMGM01000001.1:3060495-3086170 GCF_001427915.1 Phycicoccus sp. Root563
TGCCGCGGCGGGCACCTACGACGTCACCCTCACGGTGACGGACAACCGTGGCGGCACCAGCACCGTGACCCACTCGGTCACGATGACGGCACCGCCGGCCAACCAGCCGCCGACCTCGGCGTTCACGGTGACCAAGGACTTCCTCGACGTGGCCGCCGACGGCACCACCTCGGGCGACGCCGACGGCACCATCGCCTCGTACTCGTGGAACTGGGGTGACAACACGCCTGCGGGCAGTGGTGCCAACGCCACCCACGCCNCGCCGCGGCGGGCACCTACACGGTCACGCTCACCGTGACCGACGACAAGGGCGCCACCGGCACCTCGTCGCAGGTCGTCACGGTCGTGGCCAACCAGGCGCCGACGGCGGTGTTCACCTCGACGCCGACCAACCTGTCGGTGGCGTTCGACGGCTCCGGGTCCTCCGACGCCGACGGCACCATCGCGGGCTACTCGTGGAACTGGGGTGACGGCACGCCTGCGGGCAGTGGCGCGACCCCGACCCACGCGTACGCCGCGGCGGGCACCTACACGGTCGTCCTCACGGTGACCGACGACAAGGGCAAGACCGGGACGAAGACCGACACGGTCACCGTCACCGGCCCGCCCAACCAGCTGCCCACGGCAGCCTTCACCCACACGGAGAACGGGCTCGCGACCTCGGTCAACGGCTCGACCTCCAGCGACCCGGACGGCACCATCGCGTCCTACTCGTGGAACTGGGGTGACGGCACCGCCGCCGGCAGCGGGGTCACGGCCAACCACACGTATGCCGCGGCCGGCACCTTCACGGTGACCCTCACCGTGACGGACAACCGTGGCGGCACCGCCACGAAGTCGGCAGCAGTGACCGTGGCCGCTCCCACCGTGTTCGCCCAGGACGACTTCGCGCGCACCCTGGCGACCGGGTGGGGCACCGCTGACGTGGGCGGCGCCTGGACCCTCGGTGGGCCCGCAACCCGCTGGAGCGTCTCGGGTGGCCAGGGCCGGGTCAGCCTCAACGTGGGCGACGGCTACACCGCCTACCTCCCGAGCGTGAGCTCCACGACGACGGAGGTGGTGGCCGCGGTGACCACCGACAAGGTGCCGACGGGTGGCGGTCAGTACGTCTCCGTCCTCGGGCGCCGGGTCAGTGCGACGCTGGACTACCGGGCCAAGGTCCGGATGGCGTCGAACGGACAGGTGGCCGTGTGGCTGACCCGCAACGCGAGCGGCACCGAGACCGTGCTCACCAGTGCCACACTGGCCGGCGTGAGCTACGCGGCGGGTGACCAGCTGAAGGTGCGCCTCCAGGTGACCGGCACCACGCCGACCACCCTGCGCGTCAAGGTCTGGAAGTCCACCGCGACGGAGCCGACGGCGTGGGGCCTCACGTCGACGGACAGCACGGCAGGGTTCCAGGCTGCCGGTTCGGTGGGCGTGTACGCCTACCTGAGCAGCAGCTCGACCAACGGGCCCGTGGTGTACGGCCTCGACCAGCTGTGGGTCGGACCTCCGCGCCCGTGACCCCAGCACCCTCCGAGATCGGCAGGCGGGTGGCCCTCGTGGCCAACCCGTCTGCCGATCTCTATGGCTCCGACCGGATGGTCCTCGAGGCCGTCCGCGGCCTGCGCCAGGACGGCTGGGACGTCGTCGTCGCTGCCACTCAGGACGGCCCGCTCAAGGCGGAGATGCTCGCGCTCGGCGCCCAGTGGCAGCTGTGCCGGGCCCCGGTGGTGCGCAAGAGCAACCTGCGTCCTGGCGGTCTCGTCCAGCTCGCCGCCGAGGTGGTCCGCGGCCTGCCGTCGATGGTGCGGACCCTGCGCCGGGTCCGTCCCGACGTCCTGTACGTCAACACGGTGACGATCCCGCTGTGGTTGCTGGTCGCCAAGGTCCTGGGCGTGCCGTCGGTGGTCCACGTGCACGAGGCGGAGAGCTCGGTGCCGCGGGTCGCCCGGGTCGGACTGGCCCTGCCCACGCGGCTCGCAACGAGGGTGATCTGCAACAGCGAGACGAGCCGCGCCGTGACGGCCTCGTCGGGCGGTCCCACGGCGCGGATGGTCGTCGTGCGCAACGGTGTCGCCGGCCCGGACCACGTGGAGGCCCCCCGCCTGCAGCCCGATGGTGTCCGCCTCGTCTTCGTCGGTCGGCTCTCGCCCCGCAAGGGGGTCGACGTCGCCGTGCTGGCTGCCGCCGCGCTGCTCCGGCGGGGGATCGACGCCCGCCTGGAGGTCGTCGGAGACGTCTTCCCGGGCTACGAGTGGTACCACGAGGAGCTCGTCGAGCTGATCCGCCGGGAGGCCCTCGGCGACCACGTCTCGCTGGTCGGCTTCGCCAGCGACGTCTGGCCCCACCTGCGAGCCGCCGATGTCGTCCTCGTGCCGTCGCGGTCCGAGGAGTCGTTCGGGAACAGCGTCGTCGAGGCGGCCCTCAGTGCCCGACCCGTGGTCGTCAGCGACCACACCGGGCTCCGCGAGGCGGCCTCGACGCTGCGGGCAGCCGTCCGCGTCGCCGTCGACGACCCGGACGCGGTCGCCGCCGCCGTGGAGGGGCTGCTGTCGCGGTGGGAGCAGACGCGCGAGGACGCGCTCCGCGACGCCGACGTCGCCGCGCGGGAGTACGCCCCGGCCCGCTACCGCGAGGCCGTCTGCGGCGTGCTCGTGGCTGCTGCCGCGACCCGCTGACGGTCGTCCCGGCCTGCCTCCGTGTGGGGGTCGGTGTCGGTGTCCTCCGGCTCGACGCCCGCGACCCGCGCCGAGGGCTCGGAGGCGAGGCTCACCAGGGCGAAGACGATGAAGGACGTGCTCGCGTCGAACAGGCCGCTCTCGAGCAGGCTGCGGAAGACGATGAACACGAGCAGCCCCGTCCAGAGTGGGCGCCAGGGCCTCGGGGTGCGCAGGGCCGCGACCGAGGTGCTCAGGACCCACACCGCGATGAGGACGAGGCCGAGGATGCCGGTCTGGACCAGGGCCGAGACCCAGCTGCTGTCGAGGAGCTGGGTCGCCCAGTACTGCCCGGACACCGGGATGTGCTTCATCGTCAGGCCACCGCCGAACCACCGCTGGTAGGTCGAGGTGTCCATCGTCAGGGCGGCCTGCCACGCGATGGTGCGGGAGCTGAGGGTGGTGACGTTCTGGCTCCCGCCACGCAGCAGCATGTCGCTGACGGCGGTGGTGGCCAGGGCGGCATACGCCACGGCGGGGACCGCGAGCACCATGGCGAGGAACGCGGGGACCGAGAAGCGGCGCGCCTGGACGACCATGACGGCCAGCGCAACGGCGAGGGTGGCGGCGGTCGTCCGTGACCCGGTCAGCCAGACCAGCGCCCCCAGGAGGCCTGCCGCGGCCACCTCCCAGCCCGCAGCCTGCCGCTCGATGATGCGGTGGACCGTCAGCAGCAGCAGGGCACCGCACAGGAAGGCGATCTCGTTGGGGGCCAACGGAGGTATGCCGCCCTGGAGCCGGCCGCTCGCGAGGGTCCCGATGCCGGTGGCGATCGCCAACGCCGCGACGGCCCCCATCGTCCTGAGCATGGCGGGCACGACCCGTCCGATGCCGAACGCCTGCAGGAGGAAGGCCAGGCTCGCCAGCAGCATGCCCACCCGGACCGCGATGACCACGGAGGGGAGCATCGTGCCGGCCGCCCAGCCACCCACGACGGAGATGACGAGGTAGGTGGTGGCGAGCACGACGGTGCGGGCCCCGAGCCGCACCTGGGCGGTCCGTCGCCGCGACAGCGCGAACGCCAGGACGAGTCCGGCACCACCGATGGCTCCCTTGAGGAGGACGACCGGGTCCAGGCCGCCGGAGAAGTAGGTGCCGCGACGCCACGGGATGGTGCAGGCGACCAGCAGGATGCAGCACAGGTACAGCGACCACCGCGCGGCCCCCGCCTCCTGGCCCGCGACCGGCTCGGGCGTGGGCCGTCCGGTCGGGTCCGTGGTCCCGGCCGCCCTGGGGTCGAGGGTCCGGGCGAACGGTGGGGCGCTCATCGGTGGCCCCCGGATCCGCTCGGACGGGTGGTGGCTCCTGCGTTGTGCGTAGGGGGACCCTGCAATTTGCAGGGTCCGGTGCGAGCTCCCGCCCGGTAGAAAAGGACAACTGCGGACGCATCGGGGGTGGTCATGTCGACGAAGGTGCTCGTGGTGTGCGGGAGTGACGCGTGCCTGGCTCCCGCAGCCGCCTTCGCCCTCCGTTCCGGCCTGCTCGACGCCGGTGGCGTCGAGGCGGTCGAGGTGGGGACGGCGGGGGTGCGCGCGGAGCCGGGCGGGTCCTTGTGCGCCGAGGCGGCGAGGGCCATGGTGGGATCGGGTTCCCCGGAGCCTCGCTGGGCGCACCACCCACGCCAGATCACGGCGGCGGTCGTCGCCGAGGCGGAGGTGATCCTCGCGACCGAGCGTCGGTACCGCAGCGCCCCGCGGGTGCTCGACGTGCACAGCGCCCACCGCACGTTCACCGTGCTCGAGGCCGCGGTGCTGGGCGCCGCGGTCCTCCAGCGACGCGGCTCCGACCTCGCGGCCCAGGCCCGGCACGCCCGGGTCGCCCAGGACGCCGCGTCACAGTTCGCCTGGCTCGTCGAGGAGATGGACTCGCTGCGCGGGCTCGTGACCATGCCGGCGCAGCGGCACCGCTGGCTCGGCCGAACTCCCCGCTCGCTGGTCGTTGGCATTGACGTCCTCGATCCCCACACCGTCGGTGGCAGTCACCGCCAGGCCCTCGCGGCGCTCGATCGCGCGATGCGCACGTTCGCCGTCACGGTGGCTGCGGTGACCACGCGGACCGTTCCGGTCTGAACGGTCCCGGCCCGCTCAGGTCAGGGACTCCTCCTTGTCGCTGATCGGCTGGTCCTGGGTGCTGTCGCGGTCGGTGACCCGGTCACCGGACGCGTCACGTGCGGCCTCACGGCCTCCGTCGTGCTCGTCGCCGAGGTCGAGGCGGGCCTGTTCGCCCGGGGTGGCCTGGGCGCTCCGGGGCCGCTGAGGGCCGGCGCCGTTCTGGGGCCGTGCGGACCCCTGCGGGCTCCCGGCGCGTCGCTGGGCCCGGCGTCGCTTGGCGTTGCGCGGACCCGGCTGGGTGGCGCTGCCGTTCGTGGAGGGCGGAGCGACCTCGTCGTCGGACGCCACCTCCGGGTCGTCGACCGGCGCGGAGGTCGACGACCCCGAAATTGCGCGGCTCGCGGTCGCGGAGCTCTCGCGGCTCGCGGTCGCGGAGCTCTCGGGGCTCGCGGTCGCCGAGCCCACCGGTGCGGGACCCGCCGGTGCGGGACCTGCCGGCTGCGTGGTGGTCTCGGTCGCTGCCCGGGGCGTGGCCGTAGCGAACCAGGAGGCCGACGTCGTGGCACGGGGTGAGGTCGTGCCGGTCGCCGTGGGCGACCCGTTGGCCCAGACCTCGTCCGCGACGTCCGGCAGCGCGTCGCCGGCGTCCTGCGGGTGCTCGTGGCGGCCCCGGGCCGGGCTGGGGGTGCGCCGGGCGCGCTGGGCCAGCGGCGTGCTCGCGCCGACCCAGTCGTTGTCGGCGGCGGCCAGCGCGGCGTAGTCCTCGTCGTGGCCACGCAGGGAGCGCTGGCCGCGCGCGGGCACCATGGTGATCACGGCCCCGATGAGCCGGGCCTGCACCGCGGCGAGGTCGGCGACGGAACGGGTGACGTGCTCTCGGCGGGTCTTGCCGTACCGCGTGACGAGGACGGCGCCGTCGGTGCTGTGGGCCAGGACCGCCGCGTCGCTGACCGGCAGGACGGGAGGCGCGTCGATGATCACGTAGTCGAACTCGGCGCGCAGCGACTCCAGCAGCGCCTGCATGTTCTTGGACCCGAGCAGCTTGCTGGGGTCGGGTGGAGTGGTCCCTGCCGCGAGGAACTGCAGCAGGCCGCGGTGCCAGGGCATCAGGGCGTCCGCGAGGTCGAGCTGGCCGGCGACGACGTTCGAGAGGCCGATGGAGCCGTCGATGCCGAGGAGGTTGGCAGCCATCGGGCGACGCATGTCGGCCTCCACGAGGCAGACCTTGAGCGAGGACTGCGCCAGGGCGATGGCCAGGTTGCACGCCGTGGTCGTCTTGCCCTCGCCCGCCAGCGGCGAGGTGACGACGATGACGCGCGGCGGTTGGTCGACATCGACGAACTGGAGGTTGGCCCGCAGGGACCGGAACTCCTCGACACCGCGACCGTGTCCCTCCATGGTGATCAGCGGCTGGGTCTTGGCGTTGGGGATGACGCCGACGAGGGCCAGCGGTGCCCGACCGGTGAGCTGCTCGAGCTCTTCGCCCTTGACCGTGGTGTCCTGCTGCTCGCGGATCACGGCGACGACGACGCCGAGGGCCAGGCCGGCGATCAGCCCGAGCGCGAGGTTGAGGCTCACGCGCGGCGAGATGGGGTAGCGAGGGGTCGCTGCGGGGACGGTCTGCGTGACCTTCACCGGGGAGACACCCCCGGCCCGGGGGGTCTCGAGGCGCTCGATGGCCTGGCCGAGCTGGGTGTTGACGGCGTTCGCGATGGCCTGGGCGCGGGTGGGGGAGCGGTCGGTCGCGGTGACGCTGAGCAGCACCGTGTCGACCTCGTTCTCGGCCGTGACGACCCGGCGCAGCTCGGGGACCGTCATCCCGAGGTCGAGCTCGTCGATCACCGGCTGGAGCACGTCGGGACTCTTGACCACCTCGGTGTAGGACTTCACGCGCTGCATCGCGAACTGCGAGCTCTGGTAGATCGAGGTGTCCGTCGACGAACCCGCCGTGTTGATGGACACGAACGCGGTGGAGGTCGCGGCATACGTGGGGGGCGTGAGGTAGGTGAAGGCGCCGGCGCCGACGAGGACGAGCAGCGCGCACGCGGTGAGGATCCGCCAGCGCTTGAGCAGGATCTGCAGGTAGGCGCGCAACGTCATGCCACCTGCCCCCTTTCCGTGTCGGTCGACGCGGGACGTCGAGCACCGGCGTCCGTCGCGTCATCCATTGTGCGTGCAGCCCGGCCGAGGTCGCTCGTCCGAATGGTTGAGTTCAGACCCCGACCTTCGTCGGCCAGTGCTCGTCGACCAGGGACTTCGTCGAGGCGATGTTGCGACGGCTCGAGGCCCCGAAGACGATCGACTCGATGTTCGGCTGGGCGCAGACCCACTCGATCGCCTCGGACGGTGCGATCGCGCCGGAGGCGAAGACCGACATCGCGATGGCCCGGAACTTCCGGTCCCGCAGGGCCTCGTCGTAGGCCTCCAGCCCCCCGGGCATGCGGAAGCCGATCTTGTTGATGTTGGAGCAGACGATGGGGTTCTCGATGCCGAGGCGCTCGAGGGTGTCGAGCAGCAGCGGGAGGTTCATGGTGATGAACCCGGGCTCGGCGTCGTACTCGCGGCGCACGTGGTCGGCGAAGATCGTGAAGGCCTCGTCGAAACCGAGCCCGAGGAGCAGGTCGACGACGACGTTCTGGAGGAACACGACCGGCGTCCTGAGGCCCTTGAACATCGACATCTCGGCATCGATGAGCATCCGCGTCACGTGGTCGATGTCCTTGCTGGCGAACGACTTGCCACCCTTGACGGCCGCACTGAGGAGGCTCTCGTCGGGCAGGAACCGGCGCAGTGCCCCGAGGGGTCCGTCCTCGGTCATCGCGTTCGCGTACTTGTGCGCGTACGGCATGCAGGGGAAGAACTCCATGTCGGCGTAACGCTCCGGGGTGGCGCGGACCAGGTCCGCGATCTCTGCGACCCGGTCGTGCGTCGTGCACATGAACGTCGTGACGCCCTCGTCGTAGGCGGCGTCGAGGACCTCCATGATCGCGCTGAGGTCCTGGAACTTCATGGACTGGCTGCGGGCCTTGTCCTCGGACATGTGGTTCACGCCGAAGAACTGGTTGTCGCCGAAGAGGAGTCGCTGCATCAGGCTGCCCTCCTCGAGCGCCAGGGCCACAGTGTTCGGAGCGTCCGCAGGGCGGGGACCCGGCGGGGCGAGGACGGTCGACGACCGGCAGGGCGGCGACCGGCGGCGGGACGCCGGGCTGGGACGCCCGCGGTGGGGCCCGACGCGACGGCGCTCGGAGCCGCCTCCGCCGCGGCCGCGTCCTCGGAGATGAGCGAGAGGATGCGGTCGGTCGCGACGCCGGACTCGAAGGTGTTGGTGCCCTCGCGCCGGCCGTCCTTGACCCGCTGGACGAACGCGTCGGCCTGCGCGCTGTACTCCTCGCCGCGCAGGTAGAACCACGGCTGCTCGCTGAGCTCGGTCGTGTACCGGACGTTCCAGCCGGTGCGGTAGCCCTCCGGCACGGGAGCGGTGTCGCGCAGGTAGACCTGCAGCTCCTGGCGGTCGGCGAACGCCCGACCGGCCGTGCCCCAGACGCTGATCTTCGTCGTCATCTTGCGCTGCGACTCGTCCGACCAGTTCACCGACACCTGGGCGGTGACGTCGTCGGGGTACATCAGGGTGCTCACGACCTCGTCGTCCGTCTCGGCTGAGAAGATCCGGTTCAGCCGGCTGCCGGCCACCGAGGTGGGTTCGCCGAGGTACCACTGGACCAGGTCGATGGGGTGGGCAGCGTAGTCGTAGAGGCAGCCGCCGCCGGAGGACTTGCGGCTGCGCCAGGTGCCGCCCTTGGGGGCGAGGACGACGGGGCCGTAGGCCTCGGCGACGACGTGCGTGACCTCGCCGATGGCGCCGGAGTCGATGAGCTTCTTCAGCTCGCCGAACGCCGCGACGAACCTGTTGTGGTAGCCGATCTGGGTGACGAGGCCACGCTCGGCTGCCAGCTCGGCGAGGGCCTGGCCCTCGGCGTCGTCGAGCGTGAACGGCTTCTCGCAGAACACGCTCACCCCGGCCTCGAGGGCCGAGCGGACCATCGGGGCGTGCAGGTGCGACGGGGTGGCGATGACGACGGCGTCGAGGTGGGCCTCGCGCAGCATCACGGCCATGTCCTTGTAGGTGGTCACCCCCGTGTACTTGGACAGCACGTCCAGCACGTACCCGGTCGAGTCGCACACAGCGGCCAGCTCGACGTCCGGGTGGGCCCTGAAGATCGCCAGGTGGGACAGGCCCATCTTCCCCAACCCGACAACGCCCAGCCTGATCACGTCGAACTCCGTTTCACGTCGATGCGGTGCCGCCCCTCGCGGCACGCGTCTGGCGGCGGTCCCGACGGGCCACCCTGCCCCTGGTCCCACGTCCCGCCCGGAAGCGCTCGATGACGGCCTCGTACTCGCCGGCGACGAACTCCCAAGTGAACTCTTCATCATGTCGGGCCCTCGCCGCGTCATGCATCTGGTGGAGGACGTCAGGTTTTTCGAGGATGGCGTCGAGCTGGTCGGAGAGCGACTGCGCATCGGTGAAGTACCGCTGGGACGGTCCGGCGACCCAGCGGTTGTAGGCGTTGCCGTGGGCGATGACGGGGTTCCCGGCGGCCATCGCCTCGACGAGGGAGGGGTTCGTGCCGCCGACGGTGTGGCCGTGGACGTACGCCAGGCTGTGGAACCGCAGCGCCTGCACGACCTCCGGCTCGTAGATGGCGCCGGGGAAGACGACCTCGCTGCCGGCGGCCTCGATGATCTGCCGGTGGTAGTCGTCGCTGTCGGGCGTGAAGTTCCCCAGGACGACGAGCTTCACCCCCCGCGGCTTCGCGGAGTACCCCGTGACGATCTCCAGCAGCGAGTTCTCCGGGATGGGCCGGCAGATGCAGCTGAGGTACCGGCCGGGCTCCAGGCCGAGGGCCTCGACGGGCGCGGTGGGCGCACCGGTCACGGCGTGCGCGCCATACGTGATCATCGAGATGCGCCGCGCCCGGTTGAACGTGCGCAGGTACTTCTCGATCTCGGGGTGGTCGGCGACCAGCTGGTTGCCGAACAGGCCGGCGCACCGCTCGTTGGCGAGCAGGATGGCCTGCTTGGCCAGGCCCCACCGCCGCCGGGTCCACTCCATGCCGTCCATGTTGATGACGTTGGGGATCCCCTTGAGCCGCTGGAGGACGTTGAAGACGCCGGTGTTGTAGCCGAAGGTCAGGCAGACGTCGTCGAACTGGATCGCGTGCCGGATCGAGGCCAGGTCGAAGGCGGACGTGCCCAGCCAGCCCTCGCGGTGCTGGGGGATGGTCACGCGCTCGATCCCGCGCCAGGTGTCCTCGACGATGGGTCCGGTGCCGGTGCCCTGGCAGTACACGACGACCCGCCAGCCCCGGTCGACGAGGAACAGCGCGATGTTCTCCGCGGCGGTCTCGAAACCCCCGTATGCCGCGGGCACCCCGTGGGTGCCCAGGATCCGAACCGTTCTGTCCATGCCCGCGAGAACCCCGTCATCCGCCCTGGAGGGGCGTGTGGGCCCCGTGTCCGTGTCCGTGTCGGGGGACGGCCGCTGGTCTGCGCTCCCCCGGGGACACCCTAGGCGGGGTGCCCCCGGGAGTGCAGGCGGTTCCACAGGACGTGGACGTCACGCTGCGGACGGTCAGCGGCCCCAGACCCCGACCTTGCGGGCGCCGGTCGGGTGACCGCTCAGGGCGGCGAGGTCGGCCGGGAGGGCCACCGCGATCGCGGCCCCCTTGGTCGCCGCGGCCGACGACAGCCGGCCGCCGAGGGTGACGACCGCGGACGTGTCGTAGGCGACGCTGGAACGGTCCTGGCCCGTGGACTTCTGGAACGGTGCCAGCGCCGTGTAGACGTACGGGTTGACCTTGCCGCTGCTCCACACGTGCGTCCACGTCGGCGTCGAGGTGGAGGTCCGGTTGAAGATGTTGCCGGCCGAGGTGACGCCGATCTGGGCGGCGCTGCGCTTGAACGTGTAGTCCTCGACGCAGGTCAGGCAGTTGCCGCCCTTGGACAGGCCGATGACGTTGTTGCGGATCTGCACCGGGCCGAGGACCCAGGTCATCGTCGGGTCCGGGTTGGGGCGACGCGGGTCGTGGCCCCAGCTGGTGTTCGAGGCGAGGCGCGAGTCCTGCACGATGTTGAGCTGGCGGCTGTTGCCCACGACCGTGTTGTTCCAGATCCGGACGTTGCTCGTGTTGTTGACCTTGATGCCGTTGCCGGTGTTGTTGCTGATCAGGTTGTCGACGACGGCGGCGAGCGAGGAGATCTCGAGGAAGACGCCCGTGCCCTGGTTGCCCACGACGTTGTTGCGGACCAGCCGCATGTCGTAGACGGACTGGTCGGCCCAGAACCCGTGGCCGTAGTTGTCCGAGATCGTCGTGTCGGCCACCGTGATCGTCCGGAGCCGCCCGACCTTGATGCCGCCCGAGACCGGCGCGGTGTTGAAGCGCTCGGCGTTGTTGCCCGTGATGCGGCTGTAGAGGACGCGGAACCGGTCGGCCGTGGCGGCGTGCACGCCGAGCAGCCCGCTGTTGGTGACCGTCACCCGGTTGAGCAGGATGTCGGAGGTGATCGCGGCGACCCCGGTGGTGGCCATCTGGTCGATGACCACGTTGGCCAGGGCGATGCGCGGCGACTCGAGGGTCACGGCGCCCATGTGCCAGACGCTGTTGCCGAAGCGGCGGATGCCGAAACCACGGATCAGCACGTTCGGCGCGCGGACGGACATCGCCTTGGCGATGTCGGTGCCGCGCATGGAGGCGCCGGACGGGTCGCTGCCGACGTACAGCTGCGAGGTCTTGGTGTCGAGGTAGAAGGTGCCCTCCTTGACGAGGGAGAGCGACTTCACCTGGCGCTGCGAGACGCCGTTGCGGAAGACCATGTCGGGGTGCGCGGCCATGGGGTAGGCCGCGTTGACGAACTGCCAGCCCGGGGCGGTCCCGTCGGGCGCGCCCTTGGTGTACGTCGGGCTCGCGTCGAACCGCGGCGTCCAGCCGCTGTGGCGCCAGACCGACCCGACCTTGGTCCAGCCGCTGACCGGCACGCTGCCGTCGAGCCAGGCCGCCTCGTGCGGGTAGTTCTGCAGGGTCACGGACCGGGTGATGGTCACGCTCTCGTGGTAGGTGCCGCCGCGCAGGACGACGGTGCCGCCGGACGGGGCCAGCGCCAGGCCGCGGGCGATGGTGCGCACCGGACGGCTGAGCGTGCCCGCCGCGGCGTCGTTGCCCGACGGCGAGACGAAGACCGAGCCGCTGGGCACCGGGTAGTGGGCGACCCCGACCCCGACCGAGCCGCTGGCGTCTGCCTTGCGGGGGCTGGTCGCCGCCGAGGCGGACGGCTGGTCGCCGGACGGGGACCACGGGGTGATCCCTGCGACCAGCGCCAGGGTGACGGCGGCGACCAGTCCGACGCGCCCGGACCGCCGGGGGGTGCGGTCCGTGGTGCGTGGGCTGGCGGTGGGGGACGTGCTGGACGTGTCGTTCATGGAGAACCTCTCGAGACGGCCCCCCGCCGGTGATTTCGCCCAGATAAGCACCGGTCGTCGGTTCTTGTCATCCAGCTAGACGAGTTCTTTACTCATCTACCAGACGTAGGGACTAGTACTGATTACGTAGACGCAGGACTAGTCCGTTCGGACCTCGGGTCGCCGAGAAGGGTGTCGTTCAGGCGCAGATCGACCCCGTGGAGGTAGTGCGCCGGGGCTCGCTCCTGGTGCCTGCGCACCAGAGCGGCCGGTGCCGGACCGCCGCACCGGGACGTCTCGACAGGTGAGACGTTCTCGGGGTCAGGCCGACGTGCGAGCCCGCTCGGCGCGGGCGAGGTCGCGGTACCACTTGGGCAGGGCCGCCGCGAGCAGGAGGATCCCCGCGACCGCCAGGAGCGAGTACGCGACGGCGAACAGGGTGTGGAACCCGAGCAGCACGAACGTCACGCAGAGCAGGCCGTAGTCGAGCGGGAGCACGAGCAACGAGGCGAGCACGGGCGGGCGGCCCTGACCGCCCTGCTGCACCTCGGGCGCGAGGGCCTTCGGCGGGCGCAGCTGGTCGCTGAGGATCTTGGTGAAGAAGTAGACCGACGCCTGGATGCTGAAGGCGATCGGCACGAGCAGCGCCCAGTCCGGGACGTCGTAGGAGCGGTACCAGCACAGCAGCACGGCCACGTGCAGCGTGGCGACCTTGGCGCAGTCGATGACGTGGTCGAGCCACTCCCCGGTGACGCTGCCGCTGCCGCGCATGCGGGCCAGCTGCCCGTCGGCGGAGTCGAGCGCGTAGCCGAGGGCCAGCAGGAGGGCCACGACGACGCCGGTCAGCACGGTGGGGGTGGCCGCCACGAGGACCACGATCCCGGTCATGGTGGTCAGGCCGGAGATGATGGTGACCTGGTTGGGCGTCAGCCCGAGCAGGAAGGCTCCGACGGCCAGCCGCCGGCCGACCGGGCGGTTGACCCACCGGGAGTACCCGGGGGCCCCGCGGTTGGACTTGCCCGCGGACGCCGACAGCTCCCTGGCCCGGGCCCGGCGTGAGTCCAGGCCGCCCTGAGCGACGTAGTCGGCCATCAGGACGCGAACTCCTCGAGGGCTGCACGGAGCAGGGTGCTCGAGGTCTGGATCGTGTACGGGAAGTACGCGACCTCGACGCCGACGGCGGAGAAGTCGGACTCGAGCTGACGACCCTTGACCGTGCCGCGCCAGTCGTCGCCCTTGAAGATCACGTCGAACGGGTGCTCGCGCCAGACGTCGAGCTTGCTCGGCTGGTGCTCGACGACGACCTCGTCGACCAGGGTGATGTGCTCGAGGATCGCGACGCGCTCGGCCAGCGGGATGACCGGGTACTTCGCCTTCGCCCGGTAGGCCTTGTCGTCGGTGACCACGCCGGCGATGAGCCAGTCGCACTGCTCGCGCGCCGCTCTGAGGATGTTGAGGTGCCCGATGTGGAAGAGGTCGAAAACCCCTGGGACGTAACCGCGCACGCCACTGGTGTGGAGCTGTCCGGTCTGCTGCGGCTGCCTCAGCTGTCGTCGATCACTCATGTCTTTCCCTCTCACGCGTCCCCCATTGCCACGTGCCGCGTTGCACCGTTCGACCATCCTCGGTTCCGTGCGCGCCGATTGGATCATCCAGATGCAGTAGTGAAGTGCCCGACGTGGGGCGGAGTGTCCTGCTCCGACCCGGATGACCGCCGCTGCGTCCGAGGCCCCTGCGCCGGCGTCGCTGGTGTCCGACCCGGTCGTTAGGCTGGGAGCCCCCCCATCGGCACCAGCCGTGGGGTGTTCGTGCTGTCCCCGCACCGCCCGCCAGGAGCCTCGCCCATGACCCTCGCCCCGCTGCTCGACGCACTGGCCACCGACCCCGGTGTCGCCCGTGCGCTCGCCGCTGCCCGCGCTGGCGAGCTCGCCGTCGACGTGTCCGCACCCACCGGGGCCCGTCCGGCCCTGGTCGCCGCCCTGGCCCGGGAGGCCGGTCGGCCGCTGCTGGCCATCACGGCCACCACCCGGGAGGCGGAGGACCTCGTCGCCGCCCTCGGGTGCTTCACGGACGCCAACCGGGTCGCCGACTTCCCGGCCTGGGAGACCCTCCCGCACGAGCGGCTCAGCCCACGCAGCGACACCGTGGGCAAGCGGCTCGCGGTCCTGCGCCGGCTGCGCCACCCCGACCCCGACGACGCCACGTACGGCCCCCTCGACATCGTGGTCGCCCCGGTCCGAGCGGTCCTCCAGCCGGTGTCGAAGGGGCTGGGTGAGCTGCGCCCGGTCGCCCTCAAGGCCGGGGACGAGGCCCCCCTCGAGCGCGTCGTCGAGGACCTCGCGGCTGCGGCATACACGCGCACCGACCTCGTGGAGCGCCGCGGTGAGTTCGCGGTCCGCGGCGGGATCCTCGACGTCTTCCCGCCGACTGAGGACCACCCGGTCCGCGTGGAGTACTGGGGCGACACGATCGAGGAGATCCGCTGGTTCAAGGTCGCCGACCAGCGCAGCCTCGAGGTCGCCGAGCACGGCCTGTGGGCGCCGCCCTGCCGCGAGATCCTGCTCACCGAGGCGGTGCGTGCGCGGGCGGCTGCGCTGCTCGACCAGCTGCCCGGCGCGGCCGACCTGCTGGGCAAGCTCGCCGAGGGCATCGCCGTGGAGGGGATGGAGTCGCTCGCGCCGGCCCTCGTCGACGGCATGGAGAGCGTCCTGGACACGCTGCGCGAGGGCACTGCGGTCGTGGTCTGCGACCCCGAGCGAGTGCGCACCCGCGCCCACGACCTCGTCGCCACGTCCCAGGAGTTCCTCGACGCCGGGTGGGCCAACGCCGCTGCCGGCAACGCCGTGCCCATCGACCTGCAGGGCATCCTCGGCACCGCTTCGTTCTGGAGCCTCGCCGACCTGCGTGAGCACGCCGCCTCCTCCCGTATGCCGTGGTGGGACCTGGGCCCGTTCGTCGCCGACGAGGAGCTTGCCGACGACGACGCCACCGTCGTCAACACCGGCCTCGAGGAGGCGCCGCGCTACCGCGGGTCCACTCCGGAGGCGGTGGCCGACCTGCAGCGGTGGGTCGGCGACGGCTGGCGCGTCGTCGTCGTCACGGAGGGGCCGGGCCTCGGTCGCCGGGTCGCGGAGGTGCTCGCGGGCGAGTCGGTGCCGGCCCGCCCCGACGCCGACCTGTCCGACCTGACGCCGGGGATCGTCCACCTGACGACCGGCTCTGTGGGTTCGGGGTTCGTCTCGCCCGGCGGGCAGCTGGTGTTCCTCACCGAGACCGACCTCACCGGCACGCCGGGTCAGGGTGGCTCGACCAAGGACATGCGGAAGATGCCGTCGCGGCGACGCAACCAGGTCGACCCGCTCCAGCTCAAGCCGGGTGACTTCGTCGTCCACGAGCAGCACGGTGTCGGCCGGTTCGTCGAGATGGTGCAGCGCACCGTCGGCGGCGCGACCCGCGAGTACCTCGTGCTCGAGTACGCCCCGTCCAAGCGGGGCCAACCCGCCGACCGGCTCTACGTGCCCACCGACCAGCTCGACCAGGTCACCCGCTACGTCGGGGGCGAGCAGCCGACGCTCAGCAAGATGGGCGGCAGCGACTGGCAGAAGACCAAGGGCAAGGCGCGCCGCTACGTCAAGCAGATCGCGGCCGAGCTCATCCAGCTCTACAGCGCCCGCATGGCCACCTCCGGGCACGCGTTCGCACCGGACACGCCGTGGCAGCGCGAGCTCGAGGACGCCTTCGCCTACGTCGAGACGCCCGACCAGCTCAGCTCGATCGACGAGGTCAAGGCCGACATGGAGCGCACCGTGCCCATGGACCGGCTGATCTGTGGCGACGTCGGCTACGGCAAGACCGAGATCGCGGTCCGCGCGGCGTTCAAGGCGATCCAGGACGGCAAGCAGGTCGCGGTGCTCGTGCCGACGACGCTGCTGGTGCAGCAGCACTTCCAGACGTTCTCGGAGCGCTACGCGCCGTTCCCCGTGACGGTGAAGGCGCTGTCGCGCTTCCAGTCCGACAAGGAGGCGCGCGAGACGATCGCGGGCCTCGCCGACGGCTCGGTGGACCTCGTCATCGGCACGCACCGGTTGCTGTCCAAGGAGATCCGTTACAAGGACCTCGGACTGGTCGTCATCGACGAGGAGCAGCGGTTCGGTGTCGAGCACAAGGAGCAGCTCAAGGCGCTGCGCACGGCGGTCGACATCCTCGCCATGTCGGCCACCCCGATCCCGCGCACCCTGGAGATGGCCGTCACCGGCATCCGCGAGATGTCGACCCTGGCCACCCCGCCCGAGGAGCGCCACCCCGTCCTGACCTACGTCGGCGCCTACGACGAGAAGCAGATCGTCGCCGCGATCCGGCGCGAGCTGCTCCGCGAGGGCCAGGTCTTCCTCGTCCACAACAAGGTGTCGAGCATCGAGCGCGCGGCGAGCCGGATCCGTGAGCTGGTGCCCGAGGCCCGCGTCGCCACCGCCCACGGCAAGATGGGCGAGCACAAGCTCGAGGAGGTCGTCGTCGACTTCTGGGACAAGAAGTTCGACGTCCTCGTCTGCACGACGATCGTCGAGACCGGGCTCGACATCTCCAACGCCAACACCCTGGTCGTCGAGCGCTCCGACGTCCTGGGCCTCTCCCAGCTGCACCAGCTGCGAGGCCGCGTCGGCCGTGGCCGGGAGCGGGCCTACTGCTACTTCCTCTACCCGCCCGAGAAGCCGATGACCGAGACGGCGCACGACCGGCTCCAGACGATGGCCAGCCACACCGACCTCGGCTCCGGCATCCAGATCGCCATGAAGGACCTCGAGATCCGTGGTGCGGGCAACCTGCTCGGGGGCGAGCAGTCGGGCCACATCGCCGGGGTCGGCTTCGACCTGTACGTCCGGCTCGTCGGTGAGGCCGTGGCCGAGTTCCGCGGCGACGGGGAGACCGCCCCGACCGAGATCAAGATCGAGCTGCCGGTCGACGCCCACCTCCCGCACGACTACGTCCCGGGGGAGCGGCTGCGCCTCGAGGCCTACAAGAAGCTCGCCAGCGTGGTCGACGAGGCCCAGCTCGGCGAGATCGAGGCCGAGCTCGTCGACCGCTACGGGGCGCTGCCCGAGCCGGTCCGCAACCTCATGGAGGTGGCTCGGCTGCGCACCGTGGCGCGGGCCGCGGGCGTCGCCGACATCTCGCTGCAGGGCAACTACGTGCGGTTCGGTCCGGTCGAGCTGGCCGAGTCGGCGCAGCTGCGGCTGCAGCGGCTGTACCCCAAGTCACTGGTCAAGGACGCAGTGCATACGATTCTCGTGCCGAAACCGACGACGGCGAGGGTGGCTGGCAAACCGCTGCGTGACACGGCAGTCTTGCAGTGGGCCAGTGACCTGATCCGCGCCGTCATGCTGGGCAGCGTCGCCGACGCCGCCCGGGTCGGCTCGGTGGGCACGACCGGCGCCCGTGAGGGTACGGTCTCGGCCAGAAGATGACGAGAGAGGGAAGTCTGTGAAGGTTCGTCCGACAGCTTTGCGCCAGGTCCTGCGTGGTTCGTTCGTGGCGCTCGCGACGGCCGGGGTGCTCGCCGTGTCCGGCTGTGCCACCGCCGACACCGCAGCGGTCGTCGACGGCCACCGGATCACCGAGCAGGACGCCCAGGAGGCCTCCCGCCAGATCCTCGCCGCGCAGCCCGACTCGGGGATCACCACCTCGAGCGCCGTGGCGAGCCTGATCATGGCGGGCTTCATCAACACCGTGGCCGACGAGTCCGGCAAGGGCCTGTCCGACTCGGCCGCCCGCACCGCCATCGCGGCCATCCAGGACCCCGCTCCCGCCACGCTGGAGCTGGTCAGGGCGAGCCTGGCCTTCAACCAGATGACGCAGGAGGAGCAGGGCAAGGCCGTCGCCCTCGCCTCCCAGGCCGACATCACCATCAACCCCCGCTACGGCACGTTCGACCCGAAGAAGATCAGCTTCGACCCCAGCACGCCCAACTGGATCAAGGCCGAGCCGCAGCCTGCCGCCACCCCGCAGGGCTGACCGGGCGGTGCCCGGCCGCCTCACCCTGCTCGTCGGGAGCCCGCGGATCGCTCCCGGGCTGTTCACCCGCGTCGCCTGGCAGACCCTCGACGCGGCCACCGTCGTCCTCGCCCGTGAGGCCGACGAGCCGCTCGCCGATGCCGTCCTGCAGGCCGGGTTGGAGGTCACCCACCTCGGAGAGGTCTCTGCTCCGGCCCTCGCCCGCGACCTCATGGACCGCGCTGCCACCGCCGACGTCGTCTGGGTCGCCTCCGCCGACGGCGACCCCGGCCTGACCGATGCCGTCGCCTCGGAGGTCTCGCGGTTGGGGGAGCCGCCGGAGGTGGAGGTGCTCGTGGCCTCGTGGGATGTGCCCGGCTCCCGCCTGCTCGACGTCGTCGCCGTGATGGACCGGCTGCGCTCGCCCGGTGGCTGCCCGTGGGACGCCGAGCAGACCCACGAGTCGCTCGTGAAGTACCTCATCGAGGAGTCCCACGAGGCGGCCGAGGCGATCGAGTCGGGCGACCGCGACCACATCCGCGAGGAGCTCGGCGACGTGCTGCTCCAGGTCGCCTTCCAGTCCCGGGTCGCGCAGGAGCACGCGAGCGAGCCGTTCGACATCGACGACGTCGCCGGCACCCTTGTCGAGAAGCTCGTTCGCCGGCACCCGCACGTCTTCTCCGACGGCGACGCCAGCACGCCTGCAGAGGTCGAGGCGACCTGGGAGCAGATCAAGGCCGCCGAACGCGCTGCCAAGCCGGCCGACCCGGGCCACCCCGGTGGGGAGGGCGGGCACGAAGGGCTGCTGCACGGCATACCCCGGTCGTTGCCCAGCCTCATCGCGGCCGAGAAGGTCCTCGCGCGCTGGGAGCGGGGCGGCCGTGGGTCGTTGCCCGAACCGGACGGCGGCATCGGTGCGGAGCTGCTCGCCCTCGTCGCGCGTGCCCGGGCGCTGGGGGTGGACGCGGATGCCGAGCTGCGGCGCGCCCTGCGCGACCTCGACGCCGAGGTTCGTGCCGACCGCACCTGATCGTGACTCTCATCGGCGTTTCAGGCTTCTTTGGAATACCGAAGATCCTTTAGTATTCCAAGCATGAGCCTGACCCAGCGCGAACGGGACATCGTCGAGCTGCTGCGTGCGCAGCCGATGCTCGACGCCGCCGGCATCGCCGAGCGCCTCGGGGCGACCAAGGCCGCGGTGTCGGTGCACCTGTCCAACCTCACCAAGAAGGGCGAGATCCTCGGTCGGGGGTATGTCGTGCGGTCCGAGGCGCAGACCGTGGTCGTGGTGGGCGGCGCGAACATGGACGTCAAGGCGCACTCCACGGAGCCCGCGCAGCTGCACACGTCCAACCCGGGAGCCGCCGTGACCACCCCCGGTGGCGTGGGGCGCAACATCGCAGAGAACCTCGCCAGGCTCGGCAGCCCGACCCACCTCGTCGCGCCGGTCGGGCGGGACGCGTTCGGCGAGCAGGTGCTGGCCATGACCAGGGCGGCCGGTGTCCTCGTCGACCACATGATCATCAGCGAGGGCAGCACCGGCACCTACCTCGCCGTCATGGACGCCACCGGCGAGCTGCTCGTCGCCGTCTCCAACATGGCCATGACCGACCGGCTGACCGTCCGCCAGCTCGGAGCCGCGCGCGACCTCATCACGCACGCCGACCTGCTCGTGGTCGACGGCAACGTCCCCCAGGCGCCGGCCGCCTGGCTGCTCGACTTCGCCGCGGCGGTCGGGGTCCCCGTCGTCATCGACCCGGTCAGCGTCGCCAAGGCCCGCCACCTCGTCACCATGCTGTCGCCGGAGCGACCGCTGCTGGCCATCACCCCGAACCTCGACGAGCTCTCCGCCATGGTCGGGGAGCCGGTCGCCCAGACGCGGGCCGCGATCGCGCGCGCAGCGAAGGTCCTGCACGCGCTCGGCGTGCAGCACGTCTGGGTGCGCCGTGGCACCCGGGGCAGCCTGTTGAGCAGCATCGGCGACGACGGACGCAGCACCGTGACGCTGCTGCCCGCGCCGAGCGTGCCGGTCGTCGACGTGACGGGCGCGGGCGACTCGATGACGGCGGCCTTCGTCCACGCCATCCTGCGCGGCGACAGCCCTGCCGGGGCGGCCCGGTTCGGCCAGATGGCTGCCGGCCTGACCGTGTCGAGCTCGGAGACGGTGCGCCCCGACCTCACCCCGCGGCTCGTCGACGCCGAGCTCGCAGCCGCGTCCCCCCACCTCACACCTGCCACCCCGTCCAGCACCGCCGGCGCCCGGAGGCGTCGTCCCACCAAGGAGCACCGATGACCACCCCCCACCACAGCCTGCGTCTCAACGCCGAGGTCACCGACGCACTCGCCTCCGGCCGGCCCGTCGTGGCCCTCGAGAGCACGATCATCAGCCACGGCATGCCCTACCCCCGTAACGTCGCCATGGCCGTCGAGGTCGAGCAGATCATCCGTGACGGCGGCGCCACGCCTGCGACGATCGCGGTCCTCGACGGCGTGCCGCGCATCGGCCTCGACCGCGACGAGCTCGAGACCCTCGCGACGCACCCCGACGTGTCCAAGGTCAGCCTGCGCGACCTGCCGCACGTGATCGCCCGCCGGGCGCACGGTGCCACGACGGTGGCGGCCACGATGCGGCTGGCCGCGCTCGCTGGCATCCGGGTGTTCGTGACTGGTGGCCTCGGTGGGGTCCACCGCGGTGCCGAGCACAGCTTCGACATCTCTGCCGACCTCACCGAGCTGGGGCAGACCGATGTCGCGGTGGTCAGCGCCGGGGTGAAGTCGATCCTCGACATCGGCCTCACCCTGGAGACGCTCGAGACCCTCGGGGTGCCCGTCGTCGTGCACGGCAGTGACGAGTTCCCCTCGTTCTACTCGCGGTCCAGCGGCCATGGCGCGCCGCTGCGGGCCGACTCCGCGGACGAGCTCGCCGCCATGATGGCCGCGAAGTGGGACCTCGGCCTGGCGGGAGCGATCGCCATCGCCAACCCCGTGCCCGCGGACGAGGAGATCCCCGCCGACGAGATCGGGGTGCTCATCGACCAGGCGCTCGCCGAGTGCGACGAGCGCGGCATCCACGGCAAGGACATCACGCCGTTCCTGCTCGGGCGCATCGTCGAGCTGTCGGGTGGCCGCTCGCTCGACACCAACATCGCCCTGGTCAGGAACAACGCCCGGCTCGGCGCCGCGGTCGCCGTCGCCCACCAGCGCCTCACCTCGGCCTGACCCCGGCCCGACCCCGCCCGGACCCCGCCCTGACCCCGCCCCCGGGCGCTCGGTACGGCGCGCGGTCACCGCGCGCCATACCGTCCAGCCTGCGGGTCGGTCGACGATGGGGGAGGGGGCAGCGGGTAGCCTCGTCGGGTACCCCTCCGACCCTGGTTTCGAGCACTGATGGAGATGTCTGTGGCCACCATTGACGCAGTAGGCGCCCGCGAGATCCTCGACTCACGAGGCAACCCGACGGTCGAGGTCGAGGTGGCTCTCGACGACGGCACCATCGCCCGCGCAGCCGTGCCCTCGGGCGCCTCCACCGGCGCCTTCGAGGCGTCCGAGCGTCGTGACGGCGACAAGTCCCGCTACCTCGGCAAGGGTGTCGAGAAGGCCGTCGACGCCGTGCTCGACGACATCAACCCCAAGCTCGTCGGCTACGAGGCCAGCGAGCAGCGGATCATCGACCAGGTCATGCTCGACCTCGACGGCTCCGACAACAAGTCCAAGCTCGGCGCTAACGCGATCCTCGGCGTCTCGCTCGCCGTGGCCAAGGCAGCGGCCGAGTCCTCCGGCCTGCCGCTGTTCCGCTACGTCGGTGGCCCGAACGCGCACGTGCTGCCCGTCCCGATGATGAACATCCTCAACGGTGGCAGCCACGCCGACTCGAACGTCGACATCCAGGAGTTCATGATCGCCCCCATCGGCGCCGACACCTTCAAGGAGGCGCTGCGCTGGGGCACCGAGGTCTACCACTCGCTCAAGAGCGTCCTCAAGGAGAAGGGCCTGGCCACGGGCCTGGGCGACGAGGGTGGGTTCGCCCCGAACCTCGAGTCCAACCGCGCCGCCCTCGACCTGATCCTCGAGGCCATCGAGAAGGCCGGGTACCAGGCCGGCACCCAGATCGCCCTGGCCCTCGACGTCGCCGCGAGCGAGTTCCACAACGAGGACGGCACCTACCAGTTCGAGGGTGCCGCCAAGACCTCGGCCGAGATGGTCGACTACTACGCCGACCTCGTCGACAGCTACCCGCTGGTCTCCATCGAGGACCCGCTCGACGAGGAGGACTGGGACGGCTGGAAGGCCATGACCGACCGCCTCGGCGACCGCGTGCAGATCGTCGGCGACGACCTGTTCGTCACCAACCCCGTGCGCCTGCAGCGCGGCATCGACTCGCGGACCGCGAACGCCCTGCTGGTCAAGGTCAACCAGATCGGCTCGCTCACCGAGACCCTCGACGCCGTCGACCTCGCGCACCGCAACGGCTACCGCTGCATGATGAGCCACCGTTCCGGCGAGACCGAGGACGTCACCATCGCCGACCTCGCGGTCGCCACGAACTGCGGCCAGATCAAGACCGGCGCCCCGGCCCGTTCCGAGCGCGTCGCCAAGTACAACCAGCTCCTGCGCATCGAGGAGGAGCTCGACGACGCCGCCCGCTACGCCGGTGTGGGCGCCTTCCCGCGCTTCACGCCCCAGGCCTGACGGCGCCGGACGGATCGAACGAGGACACCATGGCAGGAACGGGACACGGGACGAGCGGGTCGGGCAAACCGGCTCGTCGCCCCGCCGCGCCCCGGGCAGGGGCGACCGCGCGGAACACCACGCGCGGCACCTCCGCCCGTCCGGGAGCCGGGCCGGGACGCTCGCGCGCCACTGCCTCGGGCGCGGTCCGCAAGGCCGCGTCGGCCCAGGTGGCCACCGAGCGCAAGGCCTCGCGGACGGTCCTGCGCGGCGTGGTGCTCGCGACCATCCTCGTCCTGCTCGCCGTCACCCTCGTGCCGACGCTGCGGTCCTACCTGCGCCAGCAGGGTGAGATCGACGCCCTCAACGAGGGGGTCGGGCAGCAGCGCACCGAGGTGACCGCGCTGCAGAAGGAGCAGGCTCGCTGGAACGACGACGTGTATGTCGTGCAGCAGGCCCGTGAGCGCCTCAAGTTCGTCAAGGTCGGGGAGAAGTCCTACACGGTGATCGACGGCAAGCCGTCGGCCAAGGCGCTGCCCGGGGTCGCGAAGGCGCCGGCGGCCTCGAGCGACCACCCCTGGTACGGCCAGCTGTGGGAGTCGGTGCGCGTCGCCGACGCCGGCCCGGCGGCGAACACCGCCTCCGTCCCCGCGAAGAAGTGAGCGCACAGCCCACGGCCGAGCGCCCCACGCCGGCCGACATCGCCGCGGTCGACGTCCAGCTCGGACGGGTGCCCCGCGGGGTCGTCGCCGTCGCCCACCGGTGCGCGTGCGGCCGGCCCGACGTGCTCACCACCGAGCCGCGCCTGCCGGACGGGACGCCGTTCCCCACGACCTTCTACGCCACCTGCCCCAAGCTCACCGGTGCCATCTCGACCCTGGAGAGCCAGGGGGTGATGAAGGAGATGTCCGACCGCCTCGCCGCCGACGAGGAGCTCGCGAGCCGGTATGCCGCGGCGCACGAGGACTACCTGCGGCGCCGGTACGAGCTCGGCCGGGTGGAGGAGATCGAGGGCATCTCCGCCGGTGGCATGCCCACCCGCGTGAAGTGCCTGCACGTCCTCGCGGCGCACTCCCTGGCCGCCGGTCCAGGGGTGAACCCCCTCGGCGACGAGACGCTGGCCCTGCTCGGCGACTGGTGGGCCAGCGGTTCGTGCGTCCCCGACGCCACCGACGCCACAGGCGGCACCGGAGCAGCCGACGCCGCTGAGGGCGCCGATGCAGCCCACGCCTCCGAGGGTCAGAGCGCGTGACCCGCGTCGGGGCGGTCGACTGCGGCACCAACTCGATCCGCCTGCTCGTCGCCGACGTCAACCCCTCGACCGGTGCCCTCACCGATGTCCTGCGCAGGATGGAGGTCGTGCGGCTCGGGTACGGCGTCGACCGGACCGGTCGCATCGATCCCGAGGCGATGGAGCGGACCCTGGCGATGGCGCAGGAGTACGCCGACCAGTGCCGGGAGCTCGGCGCCGAACGCGTGCGGTTCGTGGCGACCTCGGCGTCCCGGGACGCCTCGAACGCCGACGAGTTCGTCGCCGGTGTCCGGACGGCCTTCGCCCACTACGGCATCGCGCCGGAGGTCATCTCGGGCGACGAGGAGGCTGCCCTGTCGTTCCGCGGGGCCACCGGTGACCTGCGCGCCGCGGGCATCCCGGGGCCCTACCTCGTGGTCGACCTCGGCGGCGGCTCGACCGAGCTGGTCCGCGGTCACGACACGGTCGAGTCCGCCCGGTCGGTCGACGTGGGCTGTGTGCGCCTCACCGAGCGCCACCTGCGTTCCGACCCGCCGACCGCGGCCGAGGTCGCGGCCGCGACGGCGGACGTCGACGCCGCGATCGACCTGGCGCGGGAACGGGTCGAGCTCGACGGGGTCGCCACCCTGGTGGGGCTCGCCGGCAGCGTGACGACCGTGACCGCCCATGCTCTGGGCCTCACCAGCTACCAGCCCGACCGCATCCACCTCGCCTCGTTGTCCAGCGCGGCGGTGCTCCGCGCCTGCGACGAGCTGCTCGCGATGACCCGCGCGGAGCGCGCGGCTCTCGGCTTCATGCACCCGGGGCGCGTCGACGTGATCGGGGCCGGGGCCCTGGTCTGGCGCGAGGTCGTGCGCCGCACGGCCGAGCTGGGCGTGGACCGCGTCGTCACCTCCGAGCACGACATCCTCGACGGCATCGCCCTGTCGGTGGCCGAGGCCGGGAACGGACGAAACCGGACGTAACCTCTGCCCGCCCCGCTCGTTGCCACGGTGTCATACATCACGCAACGAAGGGTGGTGAGGACGGTCGACGTCGAGCGCACCCTACCGGTCGCTGACCCGGCTGACCCGGCTCTGGCAGACCCCGGGCGGCTCTCCGCTGCCCGCCTGCCGACCACCCCGCGCTCGCCCCTCGGCCCCGCCACCGGTGGGCTCGCCCGCCTCAGCGACAGGACGTACGGAGTCGCCTTCCTGCTCGTCGTCGGCCTCCTCCTGTCCCTGTCGGTCGCGTCGTACGCCCAGGTCTTCACCCCCGTGGTCCGGGTCACGCTCGAGACCGACCGCATCGGGTCGCAGCTGCAGACGGCCGCCGACGTGAAGATCCGGGGGGTCATCGTCGGGCAGGTCCGTTCGATCGAGAGCACCGGGGACGGCGCCCGCCTCGGGCTGGCGCTCCAGCCGGAGCTCGCCGAGCTCGTGCCGGCCAACGTGCACGCCCGGCTGCTCCCGAAGACCCTGTTCGGTGAGCGGTACGTCGACCTCGTGTCGCCGGACGCCGGCGGCAAGGGCCGCGCGATCGCCGACGGCGACACCATCGGCCAGGACCGGTCGAGCGT
>NZ_LMGM01000001.1:3086303-3355650 GCF_001427915.1 Phycicoccus sp. Root563
GACGGCGGGGTTCGCGAACGAGGCGTCGGACTTCCTGGAGGCGAACGGGGGTCGGATCATCCAGGTGGGGCAGGTGCAGCGGCCGACGTTGGCGGTGCTGGCGAAGTACTCGCCGCAGTACCCGTGCTTCACGCAGGCCCTCGTGGACTGGCGTCCGCGGATCGACGAGGCGTTCCGGGACTCGCAGTTCCACATCACGGTGGAGGTCGCGCCGCAGCGTCCGGGGTACACCCCAGGGGAGGAGCCGCGCTGGGGCGAGCACCGGCCGGCGAGCTGTGGGCTCCTGCCGCACCCGAGGACGTCCCAGGCCCGTCCCGTGCCGGGGAAGAAGTTCGACGACGGCACCGACAACGTGGGTGGTTACCCCTCCAACCCGTCGTTCTCCGCCCTGCCGTCGATGTTCGCCGGTCCGTCGGGGGCGGCGGTGGCCGATCCCGACGCAGGGCTGGCCGGCACCACCCAGGAGCAGGCCGTCGTGGGTGCCCTGCTGGACCCGGGGCGCGCGCCGTCCGCCATCACGACGTTGCTCGCAGGACCCATGCTGCGCGGGACGACCGTCTCGCAGTCACCCGGCCGCTGACCGGCTCGAACGGCTGCTGACCGGCTCACCCGGCCGACGGCACCAGGGCCGCCAGGCCGCCCCACACGCTCGAGACGACGATGTCCGTGGCGTCCTCGACCCCGACGTCGGGCCGGGTGGTCCGCCACACGGCCAGCCGCTCGCACGCACCGATGACCACCTCGGCATACCCCTCGAGCAGGGTCTCGGGGACGCCCGCGAGGGAGGGGGCGGCCCGGAAGGCCGCCACGGTCGCCGCGGACTGCTGCTCGCGGATGGACTCGATGAGCGGGCTCGCCTGGGAGGCGACGGCGCCCTCCTGCTGGATGAGCACGAACGCGGTCGCGTGGCCGTCGATGAAGGTGAAGAACGCGTGGATGCCGGCGCGGAAGACCTCCTCGAGCGAGGCCGTCGGGCCGACGGACTCCCACGCGGACTCGGTCGCCTCGCGCAGCTGGGTGCGGGCCCGGGTGATGCACGCCGACAGCAGCCCCTCCTTGGACCCGAAGTACTCGTAGATCAGGGGTTTGGTGACCCCGACCCGCTCGGCGATGTCCTCCATGGTCGTCGCGGAGTAGCCGTTCTCGGCGAACACGAGCTCGGCGACCGTGAGGATCTGCTCCTCGCGCTGGGCGCGCGGCATCCGGACCCGGGTGGGCCGTGCGGAGGTCCCGGTGCGAGAGGCGGGGGCTCGACGGGAGGAGGTGGACGTGGGCACGCCCCGAAGCCTACCGCTACCGCCGGTAACTTACTGATGGTAAGTTGCCTTCATGGCCACTCCCCACCACCGGGTCGTCATCGTCGGCACCGGATTCTCAGGGCTCGGTATGGCGGTCCGGCTCGCCCAGCGCGGCGAGGACTTCGCCGTCCTCGAGCGGGCGGACGACGTGGGCGGCACCTGGCGCGACAACCGCTACCCGGGCTGTGCCTGCGACGTGCCGTCCCGCCTGTACAGCTTCTCCTTCGACCAGAAGCCGGACTGGAGCCGCGACTACGCGACGGCCGACGAGATCTGGGGCTACCTGCGCGGGGTCGCCGACCGGTACGGCCTGCGCGACCGGATTACCTTCGGCGCCGACCTCGTGGCGGCCGAGTACGACACAGAGCGGGAGCACTGGGCGCTGACCGCGGCGGACGGGCGACGCTGGACCGCGGACGCCCTCGTCCTCGGGGTCGGTGCCCTGCACGAGCCTGCCCGTCCCGACATCCCCGGCCTGGACGACTTCGCCGGTGCGGTCATGCACACGGCGCAGTGGCCCGAGCGCGACGACCTGGACGGCCGACGCGTCGCGGTCGTCGGCACCGGTGCCAGCTCCGTGCAGCTCGTGCCCGAGCTCGCGCCACGGGCAGGGCACACCACGGTGTTCCAGCGCACCCCGGCGTGGACCCTCCCCAAGCGCGACCTGCCGTGGAGCGCCCGGCGCAAGACGGCCTTCCGTCGGCACCCGGGTCTGCAGCGGGCGGTGCGCTGGCTCACGTACTGGCGGATGGAGGCGCAGGCGCCGTTGTTCGTGCGGTTCCCCGTCATCGCCCGGGTGGCCGAGCGCATCGCGCGACGGGAGCTCGCGAAGTCGGTGCGCGACCCGCAGGTCCGGGCCGCCCTCACCCCCGACTACACGTTGGGCTGCAAGCGGATCCTGCTCTCCAGCACCTACTGGCCGGCCTTCGACCGCGACGACGTCACCCTCGTGACCGACCCCATCGAGCGGATCGAGCCGCAGGCGGTCGTCACCGCGGGCGGAGCCCGGCACGAGGTGGACGCGATCGTCCTCGGCACCGGGTTCTCGCTCACCGGCAGCTACGACCGCATGGGCATCCGTGGGCTCGGGGGTCGCACCCTCGACGAGGCGTGGTCGCAGGGCGCGCACAGCCACCTCGGCATCACCGTCGCCGGGTTCCCCGAGCTCTACCTCCTGCTCGGGCCCAACACCGGGCTCGGCCACAGCTCGGTCGTCATGATGACCGAGTTCGCGAGCCGCTACATCCTGCAGGGACTCGACCGTGCCCATCGCGGTGCGCGCGTGACGACCGAGGCCGCGCAGGACGCCTTCACCGAGGAGATGCGCCGCAGGTCGCGCCACACCGTCTGGGCGACCGGCTGCAAGAGCTGGTACCTCGACCGGTTCGGCCACAACACCGCGCTCTGGCCCGGCTCGACCATCGCCTACTGGTGGCGCACACGGACGATGGACGACTCCGTGTTCGAGCCGGTCAGAGCAGAAACCGCCCGACGTCCCACGAAGGAATCCCTTGATGCGTAAGCCGTTCCAGCCCAAGGTCAGCATCGTCACCGGAGGCGCCTCCGGCATCGGCAAGGCCATCGCCGCGGAGCTCGTCGGTCGGGGCAGCCACGTCGTGCTGGCCGACCTCGACCTCGCGGGAGCCGAGGCGACGGCCGCCGAGCTCGGTCCGTGGTGCTCCGCCGTCGCCCTGGACGTGGCCGACGCGGCCGCCGTCCGGCAGGTCGTGCAGGACGTCGTCGCCGAGCACGGCCGCCTCGACGTGATGGTCAACAACGCCGGCATCGGCCTGGGCGGCCTCCTCGAGGAGCTCGACCAGCGGCACTGGGACAAGGCCATCGACGTCAACCTGCGCGGCGTCATCAACGGCGTCACGGCGGCCTACGAGGTGATGCGCGTGCAGCGCAGCGGCCACATCCTCAACACCGCCTCACTGGCCGGCCTCATCCCGGCACCGTCGATGCTGCCGTACACGACGACCAAGCACGCCGTGGTCGGGCTCTCGACGGCCCTGCGTGCCGAGGCCGCGTCGCTGGGCATCCAGGTCAGCGTGCTCTGCCCCGGTTTCGTCGACACCCCGCTGCTCGACTCGATGTACGAGGCGCCGGCGAGCTTCGGCGGCAGCAGCGTCCGGTCGCGGGTCAGGATGCTCCAGCCGCGGTTCCTCACGGCCGAGCTCACGGCCAGGCGTGGCGTCGACGGGCTCGCGGCCAACAAGGCCGTCATCCCGGTCGGGGCCATGGCGCACGTGACGTGGCGCGGCCTGCGGTACGTCCCGGTCGTGACGCGGGCGGTCATCCAGCTGCAGGCCAGCGGCGCCCGGCGACTCGCGTCCCGGGGGCGCTGAGCCGCGGCATACTGGGCCCGCCCCCGTGGCCCAACTGGCAGAGGCAGGCGACTTAAAATCGCCACAGGTGCGGGTTCGACCCCCGTCGGGGGCACCAGTGCACCAACCCCGTGCGCCGCGTGGCCCAGAGGTCGCTCAGAGGTCGACGTCCACCCACAGCGCCGCGTGGTCCGATGCGGCGTCCTGCTCGCGGGTCAGGGTCGGGTACATCTCCCAGCGCCGTGAGGCGGTCCAGACGCCCTTGCGGAAGATGCCACCGGCCGTGATCGACGTGAAGACGGCCGGCGAGCACAGGATGTAGTCGATCTTGTTGGCCGTCCGACCGGTCGTGTACGTGCCGGGGTAGCCGCCGTCGTCGAACGAGGGGTGCGCCGAGACGTCCCTGAGGTCCGACGGAGCGCTCGACGTGCCGACGAGCAGGGGTGCCAGGGGAGCCGAGCCCGGGAAGTCGTTGAGGTCGCCGAGGACGACCACGTGCTCGTGTCCCTCGGCCCGTCGCTGCCGGTAGATCTCCGCCACGCGCTCGGCCTGCCGACGTCGGCGGGTGTCCGACTCCGATGCCTTGCCGTACCCCTTGGACTTGAAGTGGTTGACCAGGACGAGGAGCCGCCCACCGCCGGGCAGGCTGACGGAGTACTCCGGGCAGTCCCGCCCGAAGATCGGGCCTGCGAGGTCGGCGTCGTCGACGTGGCTGACGATGCCTTCGATCGGGTGGTCCCCGCGCGTCATGATGCCGACGTCGATGCCCCGGTCGTCGTTGCCGTCGATGAGCATGACGTGGCCGTAGATGCGGTCGCTGACGGGGCGCAGCAGGTCGACGTTGAAGCGTTGCAGGGCGATGCGGCTCTCCGCCTCGACCACGCCCAGCACGTCCGCGGCCAGGTCGTGCACCACCAGCGCGGTGTGGTGGGTCGCGAGCTCGGTGACGGCCTGGGTCCGCAGCTCCAGCCAGCCGACCCAGTCGCGGCGTCCCTCGGCGACCACCGTGAGTCCGCCGGCGCGAGGCCGGCTGAGCAGCCGTCCGCGGTTCTGCCGGAGAGTGACGTAGGTCCCCGAGTCGGACTTCTCGAGGCCGAGGTCGACGAGCAGCAGGGCGATGAGCGCCTTGTCGTCCGCGGTGTACGTCGGCCGCTGCAGCAGCCGGGTCAGGCGCGCGTACTTCTCCAGCAGGGTGCGGTGCGTCGACCAGTCGTCGCCGCCCAGGAGCCTGGCTCGATCGAAGAGGTTCTCCACGTTGAAGCTCGCGATCCGCACACCTCCAGCGTCCTCCGCGCCGGCCGCGCGGCGCCATACCCGGCAGGTGAAATCTCCGGCGCACCCACAGGTGGCGTTGCACGGGAACTCTGGGGTGGGTCCCACGCGTAGTCTGGGGTGAGCGGCCGACCGCAGGGCCGCACGACGCCCCTCAAGGAGCAACGCATGGCCAGCAACCCGGTGTTCGACCGGATCGAGAAGGAATCCCGTCAGGGCTACGCAGGCTTCGGCCGCGCGCCCCAGCAGCCGAGCGCCCCCGCGGGCGCGGGCCCGATGACGCCCCAGCAGCTGCAGGACCTCTACAACCAGCCGGCCGCCGGCCCGGCGCAGATGCGCCGCCTCACCATCGACGACGTCGTCATGAAGACCACCGGCCTGTTCGCGATCGTGGTCGTGGTGGGCGCCATCGCGTGGCAGCTCACCCCGCAGCTCGGCGTCGCCTTCATGTTCGGGGGGATCGCCGCGACCCTCGTGCTCGGCCTCGTCATCGCGTTCAAGAAGACGATCAGCGTGCCGCTGATCGTGGCGTATGCCGTGTTCGAGGGCCTGCTCGTCGGTTCAGTCTCCCGCTACTACGCCGCGCGTTTTCCCCTCGAGGTCGGCCAGACCTTCTTCCAGGGCATCGTGCCGCAGGCGGTCATCGCGACCCTGTCCGTCTTCGCCGGCATGCTGCTCGCCTACAAGACCGGCATCATCAAGGTCACCGAGAAGTTCCGCCGCATCGTCACCATGGCGGTCATCGGCTACGCGATCTTCGCGCTGATCAACCTCGTCTACGCCCTCGTCACCAACACCGCGTTCGGCATCGGCGGCTCCGGCCCGCTCGGCATCGGCATCTCGCTGTTCGCCATCGGCCTCGCCTCCGCCATGCTGGCCGTCGACTTCGACTCGATCGACCGCGCCATCGCGGCCGGTGCGCCGGAGAAGTACTCGTGGCTGCTCGCGCACGGCCTCATCGTGACGCTCGTGTGGCTGTACCTCGAGATCCTGCGGCTGCTCGGTCGCCTGCGCAACAACTAGCATTCGCCTGTGCCCCCGAGATCACCTGTCCCGCAGGAGGTCTCGACACAGCTCCAGCGCGTGGTCCGACGGTGGCATCAGCTGCCGTTGGACCACGCGCTTCGTTGTGTCCCGACGGTGCGGGCCCTGCTCGACGAGCTCGCGGGTGACGACGCCCCGCTGCTGCCCGACCTCGGACCCGGCGCCCTGATGGACCAGCTGACCGTCCTCGTCCACGATGCCTGCGCAGCAGGAGACCCCGGAGCCGACGACCTGTCGTCGCGGCTCCGGGGCCTCCTGGCGGACCTCAGCTGAGGCGCTCGTAGATGATGGCCATGCCCTGGCCGCCACCGACGCACATCGTCTCGAGGCCGAACTGGCCGTCACGCGCGGACAACCCGTTGAGCAGGGTCGTCGTAATGCGGGCGCCGGTGGACCCGAACGGGTGGCCGAGGGCGATGGCCCCACCGTGGACGTTGAGCTTGTCGAAGTCCATGCCCAGCTCGTCCGCCGAGGGCAGCACCTGCGCGGCGAACGCCTCGTTGATCTCGTAGAGGTCCATGTCCCCGATGGTCATGCCGGCCCGGGCCAGCGCCTGGCGCGAGGCCTCGACGGGGCCGAGGCCCATGATCTCGGGCGAGAGGCCGGAGACGCCGGTCGACACGACGCGGGCGAGGGGGGTGAGCCCCAGCTCGGCGGCCCTGGTGTCGCTCATGACGACCACCGCCGCGGCGCCGTCGTTGAGGGGGCAGCAGTTGCCGGCCGTGATGGTGCCCTGCTCGCGGAACACCGGGTTGAGTCCCTGCAGCGCCTCGAGCGTGACGCCGGCGCGGGGGCCGTCGTCCTTGCTGACGACGGTGCCGTCGGGCAGCGTGACCGGGGCGATCTCGCGCTCGAAGAACCCGTCGGCGATGGCCTTCTCCGCACGGTTCTGCGACGAGACGCCCCACTCGTCCTGGCGCTCCCGGCTGATGCCCTTGAGGGTCGCGACGTTCTCGGCGGTCTGGCCCATGGACAGGTAGACGTCGGGGACGAGGCCCTGCTCGCGGGGGTCGGTCCAGGTCTCGTTCGACTTCGCGATGGCTTCGCTGCGCTCCTGCGCGGGCTTGAACGCGGGGTTCTGGTCGTCGCCCGCCGAGCCGCCCGCGCCGGCCCAGTTGGTGTACTGCGAGACGCACTCGACGCCACCGGAGAGGAAGATGTCGCCCTCGCCGGCCTTGATCGCGTGGTAGGCCATGCGGGTCGTCTGCACCGAGGAGGCGCAGAAGCGGTTGATCGTCGAGCCCGGCAGGCCGTCGAACCCGGCGAGCACGGAGATGACGCGCGCCATGTTGGAGCCGTGGCGGCCGGACGGCTCGGCGCAGCCCCAGTAGAGGTCCTCGACCAGGGTCGGGTCGAGCTCGGGGATCTTGGCCAGCGCGGCACGGATGACCTGCACCGACAGGTCGTCGGGGCGGATCTCCTTGAGCGAGCCCTTGAACGCCCGGCCGATCGGCGTGCGGGCGGTGGAGACGATGACGGCTTCGGTCACGGGGGTTCCTCCTCGTCGAGGGCGACCGCCGGGTGAGCGGTCGCTTAGTCAGCCTCGATGGTATGCCGTGGGGCCTGGTCCGGGCGCGGGTCACCCGGTGTGGCCTTGCTCTCGCCGGGCGCGTCAGGGGACGGCGCGTCGCCCGACGGCGGCACGTCGCCGGTCCCGGTCGGGGTGCCGTCGGGGGAGGGGCTGTCGTCCTGGCGGTCGGGGACGGGGTCGTGCGGGCGTCGCAGCAGCTTGGCCCAGCGACCACGCGGGCCCCGGGCCTGGCCGGCGATCTGGGTGGCGCTCACCTCCGTGCCGGGGTCGCGCACGGCATATGTGGCCGCGACGGCGACGGGGCCGACGCCCTCGCCGCGCCGGGAGTCGGGCAGCCGGTCGTCGTCGCCCTCCCCGGACCACACGCCGAGCGCGGCGTACACGCTGGGCAGGAGGGCGGCCGCGGCGCGGGCGTACCCGGCCGGGGACGGGTGGAAGCGGTCGGCGCTGAACATCTCCTTGGGGCGCTCGTAGAACTCCGGCCCCAGCAGGTCGCCGAGGGACACGGTCCGCCCGCCGGCCTCGACCACCGCGACGGTCTGGGCGGCGGCGAGGTCGCGCGACCAGCGGCGGCCGATGAGGCGCAGCGGCTGGGGGATCGGCTCGATGGTGCCGAGGTCCGGGCAGGTGCCGACGACGACCTCGGTACCGAGCGTGCGCAGCGAGCGCACCACCGTCTCGAGGTGGCGCACCGCGATGGCCTTGTCGATCCGGTGGGTGACGTCGTTGGCGCCGATCATGATGACGGCGACGTGGGGTCGGGGGACCCGGTCGAGCGCGTTGGCGAGCTGCAGCTCCAGCCCCGACGACTCGGAGCCGACGACGGCAGTGTTGGTGAGGCGTACCGGGCGGCCGGTGAGGGCCGAGACGCCGTTGGCGATGATCGCCCCGACGGTCTGGTGGGGGGTGTCGGCGCCCATCCCCGCCGCGGAGGAGTCGCCGAGCACGATGAGCTCGACCGGCTCGCCGAACCCCGCGCCATACGTGCCGTTGTCGTCGGGTGCGCCGTCGAAGGGCTGGCCGACGAGCCGTCGGGCGATCCGGGCCTCGACCTTGAGGACGCCGTAGCCGAGCGCGCCGAGGGCGCCGATCCCTGCTGCGAGCCCGCCACCGCCGTATGCCGCGGTGGCGGCGATCCTGCGTGCCCTGCGTGCCCGACCCATCACTGCCCTCCTCGCTCCGTCGACCTCACCGACTGTCCCTCACCAACGTCGTGCCTGACCTCAGGGTGCCCCACGAGGCGTGGTCCGGCCTCCCTCAACCGTCTGAGAGGATGAGGCGGTGAAGTACGCAGAGCACATCGCCGACCTCGTCGGGAACACGCCCCTGGTCAAGCTCAACTCGGTCACCGAGGGCATCTCGGCCACCATTCTCGCGAAGGTCGAGTACCTCAACCCCGGCGGGTCCGTGAAGGACCGCATCGCGCTGAAGATGATCGAGGCCGCGGAGGCGTCCGGCGAGCTCAAGCCCGGCGGCACCATCGTCGAGCCGACCTCGGGCAACACCGGTGTCGGGCTGGCCCTCGTCGCGCAGCGCAAGGGCTACAAGTGCGTGTTCGTGTGCCCCGACAAGGTGAGCCAGGACAAGCGCGACGTGCTCAAGGCGTATGGCGCCGAGGTCGTGGTGTGCCCGACGGCCGTGGCCCCCGACCACCCCGACTCCTACTACGAGACCTCCGACCGCCTCGTCCGCGAGATCGAGGGTGCGTGGAAGCCGAACCAGTACGCCAACCAGAACGGTCCCGCCTCGCACTACGAGTCGACCGGGCCCGAGATCTGGAACGACACCGACGGCCGCATCACGCACTTCGTGGCCGGCGTGGGCACGGGCGGCACCATCACCGGCACCGGCCGCTACCTGCGTGAGGCCTCGGCCGACCGCGATGGCGGGCGCGTGCGGGTCATCGGCGCCGACCCGGAGGGTTCGGTCTACTCCGGCGGCACCGGCCGCCCCTACCTGGTCGAGGGTGTCGGCGAGGACTTCTGGCCGACCGCGTACGACCCGTCGGTGGTCGACGACGTGATCGCCGTGAGCGACGCTGACTCGTTCGAGATGACCCGCCGCCTCGCCAAGGAGGAGGGCCTGCTCGTCGGTGGCTCCTGCGGCATGGCGGTCGTCGCGGCCCTGCGTGCGGCCAAGGACCTCCCGGCCGATGCGGTCATGGTGGTGCTGCTGCCCGACAGCGGTCGTGGCTACATGTCGAAGATCTTCAACGACGACTGGATGAACTCCTACGGGTTCATGCGCAGCGCGGGGCAGGCCACCGTCGGCGAGGTGCTGCACCAGAAGGCCGGCGACCTGCCCGCCCTCGTGCACACCCACCCGACCGAGACCGTCCGCGACGCCATCGAGATCCTGCACGAGTACTCGGTGTCGCAGATGCCCGTCGTCGGTGCCGAGCCCCCCGTCATGGCGGGGGAGGTCGCTGGTTCGGTGAGCGAGCGCGCCCTGCTCGAGGCGCTGTTCAACGGTTCGGCCCACCTGACCGACCCGGTCGAGAAGCACATGGAGCCCTCGCTGCCGCTCGTCGGCGCGGGCGAGCCGGTGTCGGTCGCCCGGCACGAGCTCGAGAAGTCGGACGCGATCATGGTGGTCGAGGACGGCAAGCCGGTCGGGGTGCTGACCCGCGCCGACCTGCTCATCTCCCTCGTCGGCTGACCGTCCGGCCCCAGGGCCTCGGACCTCAGCGCAGGCGGCGCGCCATGTCGGCGCGCGGCGGTGGCGCGAGCTCGGGGTGCAGGATCCCGGCCAGCGCCTCGACGCCGTCGACGAGGCGAGGCCCGGGGCGGGCGAAGCTCGCGTTCGCATCCACCGCCCAGACGGGTGCGTCGCTCGGCAGCTCGCCGGAGGCGATCGCGGCGTGGGCGAGCTCGGTCGCCCCCTCGAGGTCGTAGCCGCAGGGCGCGCAGACGACGACCTCGGGGGCGCTGGCACGCACGGCCTCCCACGTGACCCGCACGGACTTCTCCCCGGCGTCGCCGAGCGCGTTGGTGCCCCCGGCGACGGTCACCATCTCGGGCACCCAGTGCCCCGGGGCGAAGGCCGGGTCGGTCCACTCCAGGACCAGCGCGCGCGGCCGTGGCGCACCGGAGACGGACTCCTGCACGGTGGCCAGCCGCGCCCGGAGACCACGCACGAGCTCGGTTGCGGCATCGGGCCGGCCACTGGCCCGGCCCAGCGTGAGCACCGAGGCGAGCACCTCGTCGAGGCTGTGCGGGTCGATGGTGAGGACCTCGGCACGGCAGCCGAGGTAGGCGAGGGCGTCGTCCACGACCGACACGTCCACGGCGCACACCGCGCACAGGTCCTGGGTGACGACGAGGTCGGCGTCGAGGGACGACAGGGCACCAGAGTCGAGGTGGTAGAGGTCCTCCCCGGCGGCCATCGCCCGGCTCACGAAGGCGTCGATCTCGTGTGGTGGCAACCCCTCCGGGATCGCGGTGGTCGACACGATGGTGCGCTCGCGCGCCTCGGCAGGGGTGTCGCACTCGAAGGTCACCCCGACCACCTGGGGTCCCGCGCCGACCGCGAACAGGATCTCGGTCGTCGACGGCAGGAGGGACACGATGCGCATGCTCAGACCCTACGGGCAGCGGTGCCGTCGGGCGTGCGTCGCCGCCACGGGCCGGGTTAGGGTCGAAACGTGGATCGGTGGGAGTCGCCGGTGGAGAAGGCGATCCGGGAGGCGCAGGAGCGCGGGGAGTTCGACAACCTGCCCGGCGCCGGGAAGCCGCTGCGCAGCCTCGGCAACCCGGAGGTGGAGGACCCTGACTGGTGGGTCAAGGGCCTGGTCGAGCGCGAGAACCTCGACCTGTCGGGGGCGATGTCGCCGTCGATGGCGCTGCGCAAGGAGGCCGCTGGGTTCCCGGAGTCGCTGCTGGACCTGCGCACCGAGGAGAGCGTGCGCGCCGTCCTCGCCGACTACAACCACCGTGTCCGCGAGGACCGCCTGCGTCCGGGTGTCGGGCCGCGGTCACCCGTCTGGGCACGGATCGTCGACGTGGACGAGCTCGTGGAGCGCTGGCGGGTCCTGCGCGAGGAACGTCGTCAGCAGGCGGTGCGTGCTGCCCAGGAGGCCGCGGCCGTCACAGCAGGCGATGCATCACGTGCAGGCCGACGCGGCCGTGGCTCCTGGATTCGAAGGCTGCTGGGACTGTCGTGAGGACCTCGAACCCGAGGTCCTTCCACAGGGCGACGGCAGCGGTGTTGCTCTCCACGACGGCGTTGAACTGCACTGCGGCGTAGCCCTGCTCTCCCGCCCAGCGCAGCATCTCCTCGCCGAGCGCCCGACCCACGCCGTGGCCCCTTGCAGCCGCGCCGACCATGAAGCTCGCCGTCGCCACGTGGGCCCCGCGCCCGGGGCGGTTCGGTCCCATCTTGGCGCTGCCGAGCACCGTGCCGGCGTCGTCGACGGCCACGACGGTACGGCCCGGTGGCCGCTCGAACCACAGTCCGCGGATCTCGTCGTCGGTGAGGCCCTCGGGGTAGGCGTAGGTCTCGCCGTCGTCGACCACCTGGCGGAAGATCGGGGCGAAGGCGGCGAGGTCGTCAGGTCGGGCGTCGCGGATCAGCACCGCAGCAGCCTAGGCCGATGCGGCCGCAGCGCTCCCCGGCATGTGTCGGCACTACGGCACTGATCGCGCAGCGCGATCAGTGCCGTAGTGGTGGCGGGGTGGAGCGCAGGGTGCCCTGGGCCCGGGGGCTCCGGGGCGCCTCAGCTGCCGGAGGAGTCGTTGACCCGCAGCACGCTCTCCTGCGAGGGCAGCTGGTCCTGCTTGACCAGGCCGACGGGGCAGGTCATCCCGTTGGGGCCGTGGTTGCAGTAGCCACCGGGGTTCTTGTCGAGGTACTGCTGGTGGTAGTCCTCGGCGTACCAGAACGGGCCGGCGTCCTGCGCCGACCGCAGCTCGGTCGTGATGGTCTTGTAGCCGTGGTCCGTGAGCACCTTCTGGAACGCGTCGCGCGTCGCCTCCGCGGCCCGCTGCTGGTCCGGGGTGGTCCAGTAGATGGCAGAGCGGTAGGCGGTGCCGATGTCGTTGCCCTGCCGGTTGCCCTGGGTCGGGTCGTGGTTCTCCCAGAACTCCTTGAGCAGCAGCTCGGGGGTGGTCTGCTCCGGGTCGTAGGCCACGAGGACCGCCTCGGTGTGGCCCGTCTGGCCGGTGCAGCTCTCTTCGTACGTGGGGTTGGGAGTGAACCCGCCCATGTAGCCGGCGGCCGTCGTCACGACGCCGGGCTGGCGCCAGAAGATGCGCTCGGCACCCCAGAAGCAGCCCATGCCGATGTAGAGCACCTCGGTGCCGTCCGGCCACGGGCCCTCGAGCGGGGTCTTGAGGACGGTATGGGTTCCGTCGAGGTGGAACGGGCGCGTGGAGCGGCCCGTGAGGGCGCTCTCCGCGGTGGGCAGCGTGGTCTTGGCTCGCGATCCGAATATCACGCTCCGTTCAACGCGGACCTGCACGCGGCTGTTCCATCCCGCTCGCACCGTGGTGGCGGACGGGGACAGGGAGGCGGCAGGCTGGGGGGATGACCTCCACCGACGTCCGGGTGCTGCGCGTCGACGCCGAGGACCCCGCCCAGGACGGTGTGTTCCGTGCCTGGGCCGTTGTCTACGAGGACGCGAGCCGGGACGCCCTCGGTGAGGCCCACTCGAGCTGGGGCCTCGAGGAGCGGCGTGAGCTGCTGCGCAGCACCGAGCGTCGGCGGCTCGCGTGGGCTGCCATCGTCGGGAACACCGTCGTCGGTGCCGCCACGCTGGCCATGCCGCTGCACGACAACCTCGACACCGCCGACGTCGACCTCGCCGTCTCACCGGGCCACCGTCGCGCCGGGATCGGTTCGCGGCTGCTCGCCACCGCCGAGGCCGAGGCCGTGCGGGCGGGGCGCTCGGTCATCACCGCCGAGACGCAGTGGGGCATGGGACGCGAGGACGACGGGGGAGCCTTCGCCGCGAGCCACGGGTATGCCGCCGCGCAGACGGTGCGGCGCAACACCCTGCCCCTGCCCGCTGACCGTGACCGGTTGCAGGCCGTCCTCGCCGGGGACGGGGCGGACGGGTACCGGATGCGGACCTGCTGGGACGGCATACCGCAGGAGTGGCTGGAGGGGCGTGCGGAGCTGAGCCGGCGGATGAGCACCGACGTCCCCCTCGGTGACCTGCGGCTCGAGGAAGAGGTGTGGGACGCCGACCGCGTGCGGTCGACGTACGCGCAGATCGCCGCGATGGGACGCCGGGTGGTGGACACGTTCGCCGTGCATCGTTCCACCGGTGAGCTGGTCGGCTACACCCAGGTGCAGGTCGACCGGAACGGTCTGGCCTACCAGCAGGACACCCTCGTCGTCCGTGGGCACCGCGGCCACGGTCTCGGCCTGCGCCTCAAGGCGGCCTGCACGCTCGCCGTGATGGACGAGCTCCCCGGCGTGAGCGGGATCCGCACCTGGAACGCCGACGACAACCTCCCGATGCTCGCGGTGAACCGCGAGGTCGGGTACGTGCAGGACGCCTGGCTGAGGGAGTGGCAGAAGGTGCTGTGAGGCCGACGGAGGACACGGGGGAGACTGGACGCATGACCGCCGAGACCCCCTCCGCCCCGGCCGTGGTGACGGCGATCCACCTCGCCCCGGGCACCCGCCTGCCGACCAAGCCCGTCCAGCAGGTCGAGGCCGAGGCGGGCAGGGGGCTGGTCGGGGACCGCTACCACGGCACGCGCCACCGGCACGTCACCGTGCAGGCGCAGCCCGACCTCGATGCGGCCGCTGCCGACCTCGGGGCGCCGGTGCCGGCGGGCTCGACGCGGCGGAACGTCACCATCTCCGTCGGCCCGGTCCCCACGAGGCCGGGCACCCGGGTGCGGGTCGGTGACACCCTCCTGGAGGTGGTGCGCCTCGCCGCGCCCTGCCGCCTCATGGACGACCACATCGGCCCCGGCGCGATGCGGGCGCTGCACGCCCGGGGAGGGGCGGTCTTCCGCATCCTCGAGTCGGGCACCATCCGGCTGGGGGACGCGGTGGAGGTCCTCGACACCGACGGCTGAGCGCGGCGACCGAGCCGTTAGCCTTGCCGCCATGAGCGAGCAGCAGCACGGCAAGGACGCGGGCGGTTTCTCCACCCGCGCGATCCATGCGGGCCAGGAGCCGGACGCCGGCACCGGTGCGGTGATCACCCCCATCTACCAGGTGTCGACCTACAAGCAGGACGGCATCGGCGGCTTCCGCGGCGGCTACGAGTACAGCCGCTCGGCGAACCCCACCCGCACCGCGCTCGAGGAGTGCTTCGCCGCCCTCGAGGGTGGCGAGCGCGGCTTCGCGTTCGCCTCGGGGCTGGCCGGTCAGGACACCGTCCTGCGTGCCCTGCTCACCCCCGGGGACCACGTCGTCGTCCCCAGCGACGCGTACGGCGGCACGTACCGCCTGTTCAACAAGGTCCTCGTCCCGTGGGGCGTCGAGCACACGATCGCGCCCATGGGTGACGTCGAGGCGGTCCGGGCCGCGATCCGACCCGGGCAGACGAAGATCGTCTGGGTCGAGACCCCCACGAACCCGCTGCTCGGCATCGCCGACATCGCCGCGCTCGCGGACGTCGCGCACGAGGCCGGGGCGCTGCTGGTCGTCGACAACACCTTCGCCTCGCCCTACCTCCAGCAGCCGCTGTCACTGGGTGCCGACATCGTCACGCACTCGACCACCAAGTACTGCGGCGGGCACTCCGACGTCGTCGGTGGTGCGGTCGTCGTCGGCCGCGGGATCACGGTCGCCGGGTACGAGGACACTGTGGATCGCGTTGCGTTCCACCAGAACTCGCTGGGTGCGGTGGCCGGCCCGTTCGACGCGTGGCTCGTGCTCCGCGGTCTGAAGACGTTGGCCCTGCGCATGGAGCGCCACAGCGACAACGCCGAGCGCGTCGTCGAGTTCCTGCTCGGCCACCCCGCCGTGAGCGCCGTGCACTACCCCGGTCTCGAGAGCCACCCGGGCCACGAGGTCGCGGCCCGCCAGATGAAGCGGTTCGGCGGGATGATCTCGTTCCAGGTGCGCGGTGGCGAGGACGTCGCGGTCAAGGTCTGCGGCGAGACGCAGGTCTGGACGTTGGGCGAGTCCCTCGGAGGCGTCGAGTCCCTCATCGAGCACCCGGCCCGGATGACCCACAGCTCGGTGCGCGGCACCGAGCTCGAGGTGCCGGCCGACCTCATCCGCCTGTCCACCGGCATCGAGGACGTCGAGGACCTCATCGAGGACCTCAAGCAGGCCCTCGACCGCCTCGGCTGAGCGACCGGCGACCGTGGCGCGGCTCCTCTGCGTCGACTTCGGCTCGACGTTCACCAAGGCCGCGCTCGTCGACTCCTCCGGCGAGGTCGTCGCCACCGCTGCCACGCCGACGACCATCGGCACCGACGTCCTCGACGGCTACCGCCTGCTGCGTCACGAGCTCGCCGTCCACGGCGAGGTCGACGAGGTCCTCGCCTGCTCGAGCGCCGGGGGAGGCCTGCGCCTCGCGGTCGTGGGGTACGAGCGCGAGGTGACCGCGCAGGCTGGGTACCGGGTCGGCCTCAGCGCGGGGGCGCGAGTGGCGCACCTCGCCGCCGGGCCCCTGTCCGGCCCCGACCTCGCCGAGCTGCGGGCGTCGCGTCCCGACCTGGTCCTGCTCGTCGGGGGCACCGACGGTGGCAACGCAGAGGTGTTGGTGCACAACGCCTCCCGTATGGCGCGTGCCCGCCTGGGAGCGCCCGTGGTCGTGGCGGGCAACCGGGACGCGCAAGGTGAGGTCGCCGAGGTCCTGTCGTCGACCGGACGCCGCTTCACCCTCGCCGACAACGTGCTCCCCTCCATCGGCGTCATCGCCCCCGAGTCGGCGCGTGCCGCCATCCGGGCGGCCTTCCTCGAGCACGTGATCGGGGGCAAGGGCCTGTCGCGCGGACCGGAGTTCGCCCAGATGGTGCAGGCGCCCACTCCCGACGCCGTCCTCGACGGGGTGGAGGTGCTCGCGGAACAGCTCGACGGCGACGTGATGGTCGTCGACGTCGGTGGCGCCACGACGGACGTCTACTCCGCGCTGCGCCCGCAGGGCGAGGACGCGGGACTGGCCAAGGACGTCGTGGCACCCCTGTGGCAGTCGCGCACGGTCGAGGCCGACCTCGGCATGCGCTGGAACGCCGTGGGCATCGTCGAGGCGGCCACGCGAGAGCACCTGCCGCTCGGCGACGGCCTCGAGGCGTATGCCGCGATGGTCGCGGCCGACCCGTCGCACCTTCCGGTCGACGACACCGAGCGTGCGCTCGACCTGGCCCTGGCCCGGGCGGCCGCCGTGGTCGCCGTGCGTCGGCACGCGCGGCCCTCGGGCCCGGGTGCCAGCCCACGGCCGCTGGCCGACGTGGGCGTCGTCGTCGGGTCGGGCGGTGTCCTGCGCCATGCCGACGACGAGGGTCGGGCCGAGGTCCTGGGGGCCGTCACGGCCGACCATGCCGGGGGCTGGAAGGTTCCGCGGGAGGCGGCGGTGGTGACGGACGCGGCATACCTGTTGTTCGCCGTGGGACTGCTGCGCGGTGACCACCCGGAGGCCGCGAAGGCGCTCGCGCGCACCGTCGTCACGCCGACCTGACCGACCTGCCACGGGCCCCGTCCCGCGTGGAGAGCGGATCGGGGCGACCGGCGCAGGGGGAGCCGATCGCCCCGATCCTGTCGGGGGACGTCACACCACGTCGAAGAGCTCGGTGTGGACGCGACGTGAGGCGACGCCGAGGTCGTCGAGGATGCGGACCGTCGCGGCCACCATGGGCGCCGGCCCGCAGATGAAGAAGTCGACCCTGCCGGGCACGCGCTGCTGCGGGATGGCTGCGTGCAGCACCGCCTCGGTGAGCCACCCGACCTCGCCGCGCCAGTCCTGCGGTGGCTCCTCGAGGATCTCGACGACGTGCAGGTCCAGCCGCGCGTCGAGGTGCTCGTGGTCGGCCCGGTGCAGCAGGTCGTCCGCCGTCCGCCCGGCCACGATGAGCACGGCCCTGCGCCGGTCGCCGCGATCGGCGAGCGTCCGGAGCATGCTGAGCATCGGGGTGACCCCGACGCCGCCGGCGATGAAGACGAAGGCCGAGGAGCGCAGGCCGTCGAGGGTGAAGGAGCCGTGCGGTCCGTCGAGGTAGACGCGACGGCCGGGACGCAGGCCGGCGAGGATCTCGGTGAAGTCGCCGAGCGGCTTGATCGCGAACTCCTTGCGCCACGGCTCGGTGGCCGCGGAGGCGATGGTGAAGGGGTGCTCCTCGAACACGAACGGGGAGGCGCCGATCTTGAGCCAGGCGAACTGGCCCGGCCGGAAGGGCACCCCCGTGTGGCCCGACGCGTGCAGGACGACCGAGGTCGCCCCGGGTCCGTCGACGACCTGGTCCACGACGTAAGCGTTCCGCCTGGCCCGCATCGGTCGCCAGACCCACCGGTAGACGATGACGGCGAGCATCAGCGTGCCCAGCCCCTCGAACCAGATCCGCCCGAGGTCGTGGCGGGTGAGGTCCTGCAGCCACACGACGTGAAGGGTCGTGGCGAGCACGACCGTGTTGGCGAGCAGGACGTGCACGAGGCGCCACCCCTCGTAGCGCGGGCTGCGCGAGCGGCGGCTGATCGCCAGCCCCACCATGGCGAGCAGCGCGATCGTGGCCACGCTCGCCGCCCACACCCGGGGCGGGGCGGTGCGGAGGTCGAACACGCCCAGGCCCTCGTCGGAGTGCGCGAGGACGAACACCACGTGCGCGGCGACGAGGGCGACGGCGACCAACGCCAGGGCCCGGTGCTGCCGCAGCAGCCGCTCCACACCCAGGTGCGAGGTGAGCGCGCGCAGCCGCGAGGGCAGGACGAACGCCGCAGCCAGCAGGGAGGTCGCGGCCAGCGCGGTCGCGAGCGACAGCACCCGCCAGGACCCCTGCTCCTCCGCCCGCTGGACGGTCAGCAGGATCCACCACGGGACGGCCAGCGCAGCGGCGATGACGAGCAGCCAGAGCGTGGGGGCAAGCCGGCGTCGAGTGGCGCCACCCCTCCAGGTACCCGGACGTCGGCCACCCCGGATCGAGAAGGCCACGAGGGCTCCTTGGTCGTGGGGGGGAGACGACGACTGGACTGTAGGACCGGCCGGCGCCGAGCGTCCTCAAGAGGACCCTAAGCAGACCTCAAGCCACCGCCCCCAGTCGCCGCACCGGACCGCGCCGCCGCGGCCGGGGAGACCCGGCCATGGCCGTCCGGGGACGGCCCCGGCGGGCGATAGCCTGCGCCCATGGCATCACCGTTGCTGTCCGTCACCCTCGACGACGTCCGCGCTGCGCAGGACCTGCTCAGCGGAGTCGTCCGCCCCACGCCCCTCGAGTACAGCCGGGCGCTGTCCGAGCGGGTCGGCTCCGAGGTCTTCCTCAAGTGCGAGAACCTCCAACGTGCCGGGTCCTTCAAGATCCGGGGTGCCTACACCCGGATGGCGCGGCTCAGCGACGAGGAGAAGGCCCGCGGTGTCGTGGCCGCCAGCGCCGGGAACCACGCCCAGGGCGTGGCCCTGGCCGGCCAGCTGCTCGGCATCGACGTCAAGGTCTACATGCCGCACGGCGCCCCCATGCCGAAGCTCATCGCGACGCGCGCCTACGGGGCGACCATCGAGCAGGTGGGGACGACCATCGACGAGTGCCTCCTCAAGGCCCGTGAGTGGGAGGCCGAGACCGGTGCGGTCCTCATCCACCCGTTCGACCACCACGACATCGTCGCAGGGCAGGGCACGGCGGGGCTGGAGATCCTCGACCAGTGCCCCGACGTGAAGACGATCGTCGTCAGCACCGGGGGCGGGGGACTGCTCGCCGGGATCTCGGTGGCGGTGAAGGCAGCCCGCCCCGACGTGCGGATCATCGGGGTCCAGGCGGAGCAGGCCGCGGCCTACCCGTTGTCGTTGGCCGCGGGGAAGCCGGTGGCGTTCGAGAACATGCAGACGATGGCCGACGGCATCGCCGTCGGCATGCCCGGGGACGTGCCCTACGCGCTGGTGCGCGAGCTCGTCGACGGCATGGAGACGGTGACCGAGGAGGAGCTGTCGCGGGCCCTGCTGTTCGTGCTCGAGCGCGCCAAGCTCGTCGTCGAGCCCGCCGGAGCGGCTGCGGTCGCCCACCTGCTGTCGCGTGCGGGCCAGCACGTCGACGGCCCGGTGGTGGCGGTCCTGTCAGGCGGCAACATCGACCCGATCCTGCTGCTGCGGATCATCCGGCACGGCATGGCCGCGGCCGGCCGCTACCTCCAGTTCCGGGTGCGGGTCTCCGACCGGCCCGGTCACCTCGCGAGGCTGCTCGCCGACTGCGCCGCGGTCGACGCGAACGTCCTCGAGGTCGAGCACATCCGGACCGGCACCACCATCACGGTCGACGAGGTCGAGATCGGCCTGCAGCTCGAGACCCGCGGCCAGCAGCACTGCGAAGAGGTGCTGCGCACGTTGCGGGGCAAGGGCTACCAGCTGAAGTTCGGCTGACGCGTCGGCCGGGGACCCGGCCGACCCGGACGACGAAGGGCCGCACCCACCGGGTGCGGCCCTTCGCTGTGTGCAGCTCGGGATCAGGGCACGTGGGGCTTGGCGGCCTTGATGGTGACCTCGATCTTCTTGCCGTTGGGCGCCTGGTAGGTCGCCTTCTCGCCGATCTGCTTGCCGTTGATGGCGGCGCCGAGCGGCGACTTCTCGCTGTAGACCTCGAGGTCGGTGCCCTCGGCGATCTCGCGCGAGCCGAGCAGGAAGGTGATGTCGTCGCCGAACATCTCCACGGTCACGACCATGCCGGGCTCGACGACGCCGTCGTCGGCGGGCTTGGTGCCCACGGTCGCGTTGTCGAGCAGCTGGGTCAGCTGGCGGATGCGGGCCTCCATCTTGCCCTGCTCCTCCTTCGCCGCGTGGTAGCCGCCGTTCTCCTTGAGGTCGCCCTCGTCGCGGGCCGCCTCGATCTTCTTGGCGATCTCCGTACGGCCTTCGCCGGAGAGCTGGTCCAGCTCGGCCTTCAGACGGTCGAAGGCCTCCTGGGTCAGGTAGCTCGCGGTGGGGGTCGCGGTCTCGCTCACGGTGTACTCCTTGATCGGGTCCCCGACGTGACGCGGTCGCGTCGTCAGGGAGGGGTGATACGCAGAAAGGTCCGGGCCGCACACGTTCACGTGGTCAGGCCCAGACCGCTTCGGTGAAAGGACAAGGGTACCCCGCGCGCGGCAAGCCGGTCCATTCACGACGGCGGTCGCAGGCCCGTCGTGGACACCGTGAGACGGCGATCCCGCAGGTCAGCGGCCCTGGCCCACGGGGTCGCAGCGGTCGACGACCCCGGTGACGGCCATCGAGGCGGTGCGGACGACGGCCACGCGGTGGACCGAGCGCTCCGACGACGCGGGGACGTCGACGTCGAGGACCCCGACCACGCCGAACGTCGTGTCGAGAGCCTTGAGGCGGCAGGTGACGGCCTGGCCGTCCGGACGGTGCACGTCGAACTCCACCCGCACGCTGCGGTTGTCGAGCACCTTGTAGCCCGTGTCCGTGTAGGTCACCCGGCCCAGGCTGCTCGCCAAGCCCCACCACGTGGCGAGGGCGACCCCGATGGTGCAGCCGACGATGCCGACCACCCACCAGCGTCCGGTGCCGGGGGCTGGGCGGGGGAGCGGCATGGTGGGCCTTCCACGGGTGAGAGGATGTCCGACGGACGCGGAGTCGACCGACCCGCGGTCCCATTGTCTTCGATGGACGAGTGAGGTTGTGCAGGTGGCTGACCGGTTGCGGCTCATGGCGGTGCACGCGCACCCCGACGACGAGTCGAGCAAGGGTGCGGCGACGATGGCGAAGTACGTGGCGCAGGGCGCCGACGTCCTCGTCGTCTCGTGCACGGGTGGCGAGCGCGGCGACGTGCTCAACCCCAACCTCAAGGACGACGCCCACATCCTGCGCGACCTCGCCCAGGTCCGGCGCGACGAGATGAAGCGGGCGCAGGAGATCCTCGGGGTCCAGCACACGTGGCTCGGGTTCGTCGACTCCGGGCTGCCCGAGGGAGACCCGCTGCCGCCGCTGCCGGACGGCTGCTTCGCCCTCGAGCCCCTCGAGGTCACCACCGAGGCGCTCGTGCGCGAGATCCGCCGGTTCCGCCCGCACGTCGTCACGACGTACGACGAGAACGGTGGCTACCCCCACCCGGACCACATCATGACTCACACCGTCTCCATGGCGGCCTTCCTCGCCGCCGGCGACCCCACGGCATACCCGCACGCGGGCGAGCCGTGGCAGCCGCTGAAGCTCTACTACAACCAGGGCTTCTCCAAGGCGCGCATCATCGCCTTCCACGAGGCCCTCACCGCCCTGGGCGAGGAGAGCCCGTATGCCGAGTGGCTCGAGCGCTGGGAGGACCGGCCCGAGCGGGTGGTCACCACGCGGATCCACTGCTCCGACCACTTCGACCAGCGCGACCAGGCCCTGCTCGCCCACGCGACGCAGATCGACCCGGACGGCGCCTGGTTCAAGGTGCCGCGCGACGTGCAGGCGAAGGTGTGGCCGACGGAGGAGTACGAGGCAGCCCTGTCGTACCTGCCGATCGCCGAGGGTGAGGACGACCTGTTCGCCGGCATTCCCGACGCCGCCGCCGGTGACGCGCTCGCGACCCAGTCCGGCCTCGAGTTCGTGTACGACGGACGCAAGGAGTCGACGCTGTGAACGGCGCCCCGTCCTCGCTGGTGTCACCCGGTCTCTGGGGCTTCTTCGCGTTCTTCCTGCTGGGGTTGGCGCTCTACCTGCTCATGCGCAACATGAACGCCCGGATGCGCCGGATGTCCTACCGCTCCGAGGAGCTGGCCCGCGAGGCCGAGCAGGAGCGCGCCGCAGACCGGGAGCGCAAGGGCAAGGGCTCGACCCCGACCCAGGGCGGCCAGGGGGCCGAGGGTGACGCCGGTCGTGCGAACGGCCCGGCGTCCGGGGAGTCCCCGTCCGCCGAGCCGCAGCAGTAGTCGAGCGCCCGGCCGTCAGGCCGAGGCGTGCATGCCGTAGACGGTCATCGACGCGGCGATGTAGTGGACCGCGAAGGCGGCCACCGTCAGCGCGTGGAAGATCTCGTGGAACCCGAACCAGCGCGGTGAGGGGTTCGGCCGCTTGATGCCGTAGACGAGCGCGCCCGCCGTGTAGAGCAGGCCGCCGACGGCGATGAGGGTCACGATCGCCGGGCCGCCGAAGTGCAGCAACGGGCCGAGGTAGAACACGGCCACCCAGCCCAGGGCGACGTACACCGGTGTGTAGAGCCAGCGCGGGGCGCCGACCCAGAACACCCGGAACAGCACGCCTGCGACGGCGCCGATCCACACGATGAGCAACATCGTCTTCGCCTGCGCCGGAGGCAGGATCAGGGCGAAGGGCGTGTAGGTGCCCGCGATGATGAGGAAGATGTTGGAGTGGTCCATCCGCTTCAGCACACCGGCCACGCGGGGTGACCAGTTGCCGCGGTGGTAGACGGCAGAAGTGCCGAAGAGCAGCCACGCGGAGATCGAGAAGACCACGGCGGCGACCCGGCCGGAGGTCGTCGGCGCCAGGGCGATGAGCACGATCCCGGCGGCGACCGCCAGGGGGACCATGCCGGCGTGCAGCCAGCCGCGCAGGTGCGGCTTGACCGCAGCGACGACCGACTCGACAGGTCCCTGCTCGGAGCGGGGGGCGGGTGCCGTTGTCATGCACCCCATCGTAACCTACGGTCGCGTAGGTTACTAAGTCGTAGGTTGTGGCGTCGGCCTCACCAGGAGGCTTTGCGTGCTTTGTCCGACGAAGCCGTGCTCGTCGAAGACCTCGGCCCGGGCGAGCCCCGCGGCGCCCCCGGCGATGGTGGTCGCGGCACGCATCCCGATCCACGGACCCGACGCCTCGCGGACGACGTGGGCGGTCAGCTCGGTGTTCATGAACTGCCACCGGGTGATGTCCAGCGCGGCGCTCACGCCGGAGCCCGAGTCCACGCAGACGAGCATCCGCTGCAGCGCTGACAGCTCCTCGCCGGGCAGCAGCCCCATCCTCGGGCGCATCCACACCGTCGCCGGCCCGGCCTCGCCGAGCGCCCCCTCGACCCAGCGCCACTCGACGGCGTCGAGGTAGCCCCGGTGCCAGCCCGGCGGCACCGGGTGCTCGTGGCCCGCGGCGGGCCCGGGAGGCGTCGCCGGCAGGCCCACCCGGGGCCCGTCCTCGGACCTCGGGACCAGCCACAGGGCGGCGCGGGCGACGTCCCGGTCGCCGGCCAGGTCGGTGAGGCGCACCTCGACGAGCTCCACCGAGCGGCCGGGTCGCACCACCTCGGCGCTGGCCCGCAGGCGCCCGACCGGCACCGGGCCGAGCAGGTCGCAGGTCACGCGGGACACGACCCGCTCCTCGCCGCCCAGCCGCCCGGCCTCGCGGGCCATCAGCGCCATCGGCGGTCCACCGTGCTGGGCGTCCGGCGACCACGGCCCCGCCGTGTGGCGGCTGGAGGTCACCGTGCTGCTCCCCGGGCCGCTGTCGTCCAGGGAGTAGAAGGAGTCGGCGGAGCGGTCGTCGGACGGCGGGGACATGGCAGGCATCCTGCCCCACCCGCCCCCGGGGACAGGGGTAGCGTGGTGCGGTGCACGGACGTCCGTCCTGCGAGCCTGCGAAGGAGTGACCGTGGCGTTGTCCGACCTCCTGTACGCCGCGTACGAGCGACGACTGAGCCGTCGCCTGCAGCGTGAGTCGCTCCCGCGCCACGTCGGGGTCATGCTCGACGGCAACCGGCGCTGGGCCAAGGCCCGCGGGCACGGGACCAAGGAGGGCCACCAGGCCGGGGCAGACAACATCGCGAACTTCCTCGACTGGTGCGAGGAGGCACGCGTCGAGGTCGTGACGCTCTGGCTGCTGTCGACCGACAACCTCAGCCGTCCCGCCGCCGAGGTGGTCCCGCTGCTGTCGATCATCGAGAACACCGTCTCCGACCTCGCCGAGACCAGGCGCTGGCGGCTCAACCCGGTGGGCTCGCTGGACCTGCTGCCGGCCGAGACGGCCCGGCGGCTCAAGGAGAGCGCCGACCTGACCGAGGACGTCGACGGCATGACGGTCAACGTCGCCGTCGGCTACGGCGGGCGGCAGGAGATCACCGACGCCGTGCGCTCGATGCTCACCTCCCACGCGGCGAGCGGCACGACCATCGAGGAGCTCGCCGAGACGCTGCAGGTCGAGCACATCGCCGAGCACCTCTACACCAAGGGCCAGCCAGACCCGGACCTGGTGATCCGCACGTCGGGGGAGCAGCGGCTGTCCGGGTTCCTGCTGTGGCAGAGCGCGCACAGCGAGTTCTACTTCTGCGAGGCCTACTGGCCCGACTTCCGGCACGTCGACTTCCTCCGTGCCCTGCGCGCGTACTCCGAGCGGAACCGGCGCTTCGGCGGCTGAGCCGGCGGCGCGCCATACCCGCTCAGGGGGTGCGGCGAGGGTGTCGGCACAACGTCGGAGGACGTCCTCCGACCAACGGGTTAACTCTGCGTGACACGCCGCGAGCCTTCCTTCCCCGGGGTCGGGTGAGTCGTACCGTCGGCAGTGACGCGGAGCACCCGTTCCGCGTTCGGGGAGGCCAACCTATGGAGCAGATCCAGCTCCGGGCGGAGGGTCGGAACCGGCCCCACCGTGGTGGGTTGGCCTGGTCCCGGCACCTCGTTCGCGAGTAGGCGCACCGCGCCGAAGCGCGCGCTGTGCCAAGGAGAGACATTGGCCTCGAACCACGACACCACCCGTCGCACCTCGACCAGCTCCGCAACCACCTCGGCCAGCGCTGCGACCGCCACCTCGGCCGCACCGCGCGTCGCTCCCGCACTGAAGCGCCGGAGCAAGGGTCGAACGCCGGCCTTCCGGACCTTCGTGCTCGACACCTCGGTCCTCCTCTCCGACCCGAAGGCGATGCTGCGGTTCAAGGAGCACGAGGTCGTCCTGCCCGTCGTGGTCGTCACCGAGCTCGAGGCCAAGCGGCACCACCCGGAGCTCGGGTACTTCGCCCGGCAGGCCCTGCGGCTGCTCGACGACATGCGCGTCCGCGAAGGACGTCTCGACGCGCCCGTGCCCGTCGGTGACCACGGGGGCACGCTGCGGGTCGAGCTCAACCACACCGACCCGAGCTCCCTGCCCGCCGGCTTCCGCCTCGGCGACAACGACACCCGGATCCTGGCGGTGGCCAAGAACCTCTCCAACGAGGGCTTCGACGTCACCGTCGTGAGCAAGGACCTGCCGATGCGGGTCAAGGCCTCCGCGGTGGGTATGGCGGCCGAGGAGTACCAGGCCGAGCTCGCCGTCGACTCCGGCTGGACCGGCATGGCCGAGCTCGACGTGACGGTCGAGGAGATGGACGCGCTCTACGAGCACGGCCGGATCGAGAACGCCGCAGCCGCCGAGATGCCCTGCCACACCGGGCTCGTCCTGCTCTCGCCGCGGGGAAGCGGTCTGGGGCGGGTCGGGGCCGACAAGCAGGTCCGCCTCGTCCGCGGTGACCGGGACGCGTTCGGTCTGCACGGCCGCAGCGCCGAGCAGCGGATCGCGCTCGACCTCCTGCTCGACCCCGACGTGGGCATCCTGTCGCTCGGTGGCCGGGCCGGCACCGGCAAGTCGGCCCTCGCCCTGTGCGCGGGGATCGAGGCGGTGATGGAGCGCCGACAGCAGCGCAAGGTCGTCGTCTTCCGCCCGCTCTACGCCGTCGGCGGCCAGGAGCTCGGCTACCTGCCCGGCAGCGAGCAGGAGAAGATGGGGCCCTGGGGGCAGGCCGTGTTCGACACCCTCGGCGCACTCGTGTCGCACGAGGTGGTCGAGGAGATCATGGACCGGGGGATGCTCGAGGTCCTGCCCCTCACCCACATCCGCGGGCGCTCGCTGCACGACGCGTTCGTCATCGTCGACGAGGCGCAGAGCCTGGAGCGCAACGTGCTGCTCACGGTGCTCTCACGCATCGGCCAGAACTCCCGTGTCGTCCTCACCCACGACGTCGCCCAGCGCGACAATTTGCGGGTCGGTCGCCACGACGGCGTCGCCGCGGTGATCGAGGCGCTCAAGGGACACCCGTTGTTCGCCCACGTCACGCTCACCCGCAGCGAGCGCAGCCCCATCGCCGCGCTCGTGACCGACCTGCTCGAGGGTCTCGAGGTCTGAGCACACGGCCCGGGGCGCCGCCCCCGGCACCCGCGCCCGGCCCCCACCACCGGTCACCGTGACGGTGGTGGGGGCCGGGCGTCCCCGTCGCGACCCGGGCCGGATCACGGTGGGGGGTGGGGCGCGTGGCCCGCCGGCTGCGGGCCATACCGGGTCGTGCGCTGCCTCACGCCCAGACCGGGGTGCGACTCGGACGAACGGGCCATTCTGGCGCCCCACCCGTCACAGACGTCACTCAGTACACCGATTCGGGCACCGGCGATTTCGGGAGAGGGTGGGTACTCAGGTAAGGTCTCGGTTTCATAACGCGCTGGTGTGAAGGCAGGGTCCGGCGCATCCCCCCGGCACCAACGAGGCCACCCACACGGTGGCCTTTTCCTTGGAGGAACCTGTATGAGCCAGCCCTACCAGGGTCGTCACCGCCATGCGGCGACCCCCGGCAGGAAGCCCTCTCGCTCCTCGGGGCTCACCCGATCCCTGCGCCGCCCGGCCGTGACCTCCAGCCTGCTGCTGGCCGTCGTCGCGACCACGGCCGCGGGCTACCAGGCCACCGACCAGCGCCAGACCGGCACTGCGGCCTTCACCGTGAGCACCGAGGCGATCGCGCAGGCGAACGAGCTCGCCGACGCGCAGATCGAGGACACCGCGCGCCTCGCGACCGACCGCAACGACACCAACGCGAGCTTCGCCGCGGTGCAGGAGAAGGACCGCCAGAAGGCCGTCGCCGCCGAGAAGGCAGCCGCCCAGGCTCGCCGCGAGGCCGCTGACAAGGCCGCCCGCGACAAGGCCCGCAAGGCCCTCGATGCGAAGAAGCAGGCGCTGATCGAGAACGCCCAGGCCGACCCGCGTTCCGCGGCCCGGGCGCTGCTCGGCGACTACGGCTTCGACGAGAGCCAGTGGAGCTGTCTGGACAACCTCTGGCACGGCGAGAGCGGCTGGAGCTTCAAGGCCGAGAACTCCTCGTCCGGCGCCTACGGCATCCCGCAGTCGCTGCCCGGCTCGAAGATGGGCACGATCGCCTCCGACTGGCGCAGCAACCCGGTCACCCAGATCAAGTGGGGCCTGCAGTACGTCAAGTCCTCCTACGGCACCCCGTGCGCCGCCTGGGGCGCGTGGCAGAGCCGCTCCCCGCACTGGTACTGAGCCCAGCACCCACCAGCATGGAACGCCGCCCCGGTCACCGGGGCGGCGTCCTGCGTATGGCGCGGAAGGGCTAGCGAGGCGGGCGGGTCATCGCGAGCACGTCGAGGGCCTCGTCCAGCTGGGCCTCGGTGAGCTCGCCCCGCTCGACGTGCCCGCGCTCGAGGACCACCTCGCGGATCGGGCGCCGCTGCGTGATCGACTGCTTCGCCACGGCCGCCGCCGCCTCGTAGCCGATGAACCGGTTGAGCGGGGTGACGATCGAGGGGGAGCCCTCGGCCAGCTCGCGGGCCCGCTCGCGGTCGGCCTCGATGCCGTCCACGCAACGGTCGGCGAGCAGGCGTGCGGTCGCGGACAGCAGGGTCGTGGACTCGAGGACGGCCTGCGCCATGACGGGCAGCATGACGTTGAGCTCGAACGCCCCCGAGGCGCCGGCGACCGTGATGGTGGTGTCGTTGCCGATGACCCGGGCGCAGGCCATCAGGGTCGCCTCGGGGATCACCGGGTTGACCTTGCCGGGCATGATGCTCGAACCGGGCTGCAGGTCGGGCAGGTGGATCTCCCCGAGACCGCTGCGGGGGCCCGACGACATCCAGCGCAGGTCGTTGCAGATCTTGGTGAGGCCGACGGCGACGACCTTGAGCGCGCCGCTCAGCTCGACGACGGCGTCCTGGGCCGACTGCGCCTCGAAGTGGTCGGCAGCCTCCCGGAAGTCGACCCCGGTGCGCTCGCTGACCTGCCCGATGACCGCCGCAGCGAACCCGGGAGCGGCGTTGAGGCCCGTGCCGGCAGCCGTGCCACCCAGGGGCAGCTCTGCCGTCGCCCGGGCCGCGGCGACGACCCGCTCGGCGCCCAGCTCCACCTGGCGGGCGTAGCCGCCGAACTCCTGCCCCAGCGTCACCGGGACGGCGTCCATCAGGTGGGTGCGCCCGGCCTTGACCACGTCCGCGAACTCCTCCTCCTTGGCCCGCAGGGCGCGGGCGAGGTGGAGCAGGGCCGGGGCGAGCTCGTGGTGCACGGCCAGGGTGGCGGCGATCCGCAGCGCGCTCGGGAAGGTGTCGTTGCTGGACTGGCCGGCGTTGACGTGGTCGTTCGGGTGGACGGACGCGCCGGTGGCAAGGTGGGCGAGCCGGGCCAGCACCTCGTTGACGTTCATGTTGGTCGACGTGCCCGACCCGGTCTGGAAGACGTCCACGGGGAACTGGTCGTCGTGCTGCCCGTCGGCGACCGTGTCGGCGGCCTCGGCGATGGCGTCGGCGAGGCCACGGTCGACGACCCCGAGGTCGGCGTTCACCCGGGCCGCCGCGCCCTTGAGGAGCGCCAGGGCGTGCACGACCCCCGGCGGCACCGGCTGGCCCGAGATCGGGAAGTTCTCGACCGCCCGGGCGGTCTGGGCCCCCCAGAGGGCGTCGACCGGCACCTCGACGTCGCCCATCGAGTCGTGCTCGGTGCGCGTGGCCGGGGGCGCGGCAGGCGCTGCCGCCACGAGGTCGGAGGTGGGCGGGGTCGGGTCGGAAGCAGGCTCCATACCTGCCATTGTGCGCGTCAGAGCTTGCGGAGGCGGATCCGGCGGACGCTGTGGTCCTTGCCCTTGGAGAGGACCAGAGTCGCTCGGCTGCGGGTGGGCAGGACGTTCTCGCGCAGGTTGACCTCGTTGATGTCGGCCCAGATCTGCGCGGCGCGCTCGCGGGCCTGCTCGTCGGTGAGCGCGGCATACCGGTGGAAGTAGGAGTCGGGGTCGGCGAAGGCGGTCTCGCGCAGGCGCAGGAAGCGCTCGACGTACCAGTGCCGGATGTCCTCGAGGTGGGCGTCCACGTAGACGGAGAAGTCGAAGAAGTCGCTGACCGCCATCCCCGTGCGGCCGTCGGCCTGCAGGCGCGGCGCCTGGAGGACGTTGAGCCCCTCGACGATGAGGACGTCGGGCTGGTGCACGACCACCTGCTCGCCCGGGACGATGTCGTAGGTCAGGTGCGAGTACACGGGGGCCACCACCTCGGCCTTGCCCGCCTTGACCTCGGCCACGAACCTCAGCAGCGCCCGTCGGTCGTAGGACTCGGGAAAGCCCTTGCGCTGCAACAGGTTGCGACGTTCGAGCTCGGCGTTGGGGAAGAGGAAGCCGTCCGTCGTGATCAGCTCGACCCGGGGGGTGCCCGGCCAGCGGGACAGCAGCTCCTTCAGCAGGCGGGCCGTCGTGGACTTGCCGACGGCGACCGACCCGGCCACCCCGATGACGAACGGGGCCTTCGCGGGGCGCTCGCCGAGGAAGTCGCTGGTGATCCGGTGCAGTCCCGCGGTGGCGCCGACGTAGAAGTTGAGCAGCCGCGAGAGCGGCAGGTAGACGTCCTCGACCTCCGCGAGGTCGATCCGCTCGCCGAGGCCCTGCAGCCGCGCGACGTCGCCGGCGTCGAGGTTGAGGGGGTGGTTCTCGCGGAGCCTCGCCCAGGCGGCTCGGTCGAGCTCGACGTAGGGCGACGGGAGGGCGGCCTGGCCCGTGGCGGGATGCGTCACGGGCGCCATTGTCGCCCACCGGCCACGCCGCCCGTGCGCAGCCGGGGTCACCGGCGCGGTGGTGCCCCGCTGATGCCGTCGGTCGGCGGTCGGGCCGTTAGGCTGCACCGCATGTGTGGAATCGTGGGATACGTCGGTCCGAACGCCGACGGCAAGGCCCTGGACGTCGTCATGGAGGGCCTGGCCCGCCTCGAGTACCGCGGGTACGACTCCGCGGGCGTGGCGCTGGTCACGAGCGACGGGGTGTCGAGCGAGAAGCGGGCCGGCAAGCTCGTCAACCTCAAGGACGCCCTCGCGGCCGACGACCTGCCCGGGTCGACGACCGGCATCGGCCACACCCGCTGGGCGACCCACGGCGGCCCGACCGACCAGAACGCCCACCCGCACCGCGGTGGCGACGACGGCAAGCTCGCCCTCATCCACAACGGCATCATCGAGAACTTCCACTCCCTCAAGAAGGGCCTGCTCGCCGAGGGCGTGACCTTCGAGAGCGAGACCGACACCGAGGTCGCCGCGCACCTCGTCGCCCGGGCGTATGCCGAGACCGGTGACCTCACCGAGGCGATGAAGGCCGTCGTCAACACCCTCGAGGGCGCGTTCACCCTGCTCGCGGTCCACGCCGACAGCCCCGGCGTCGTCGTCGGCGCGCGCCGCAACAGCCCGCTGGTCGTCGGCCTCGGCGAGGGCGAGAACTTCCTCGGCTCCGACGTGGCCGCGTTCATCGGCCACACCCGCCACGCGCTCGAGCTCGGCCAGGACCAGATCGTCACGATCACCCCCGACGCCTACGAGGTCATCAACTTCGACGGCACGCCCGCCGAGGGCAAGCCCTACGAGGTGACCTGGGACGCGGCCGCCGCCGAGAAGGGCGGCTACGCGACGTTCATGGAGAAGGAGATCCACGAGCAGCCCCACGCCGTGGGCGACACGCTCCTGGGCCGCACCGACTCCGACGGCCGGCTCGTGCTCGACGACATGTCGATCACCGAGGACCAGCTCAAGGACGTCGACCGCATCATCATCGTCGCCTGCGGCACCGCCGCCTACGCCGGCATGGTCGCCAAGTACGCCATCGAGCACTGGACCCGCATCCCCGTCGAGGTGTCGCTGGCCCACGAGTTCCGCTACAGCGACCCGATCGCCAGCGAGCGGACGCTCGTCGTCTCGATCAGCCAGTCCGGCGAGACGATGGACACCCTCATGGCCGTGAAGCACGCCCGCGAGCTGGGCGCCATGACCCTGAGCATCTGCAACACCCACGGGTCGACCATCCCGCGCGAGTCCGACGCGATCCTCTACACGCACGCCGGTCCCGAGATCGCGGTCGCCTCGACCAAGGCCTTCCTCGCGCAGATCACCGCCTGCTACGTGCTCGGCCTCTACCTCGCCCAGCTGCGCGGCGGCACGTTCGCCGACGACGCCCAGTCGGTCATGAAGGAGCTGCACGAGATCCCGGCCAAGCTCGAGGAGCTGCTCGGCCGGATGGACCGCGTCAAGGAGATCGCCCGGTTCATGGCCGACACCCGCTCGGTGCTGTTCCTCGGCCGCAACGTCGGCTACCCCGTGGCCATGGAGGGTGCGCTCAAGCTCAAGGAGCTCGCCTACATCCACGCCGAGGGCTTCGCCGCCGGCGAGCTCAAGCACGGACCGATCGCCCTCATCGACGCCGGCCAGCCGGTGTTCATCGTGGTGCCCGGCCCCGGCACGCCGCACGAGCTGCACAAGAAGGTCGTCTCCAACATCCAGGAGATCCGGGCCCGGGGCGCCCGCACGATCGTCGTCGCCGAGGACGGCGACGAGGACGTGCTGCCGTTCGCCGACGAGGTGATCCGCGTGCCCGCCACGTCGCCGCTGCTCGCGCCGCTGCTGACCGTCGTCCCGCTGCAGGTCTTCGCGCTGCACCTGTCCACGGCCAAGGGCCTCGACGTCGACCAGCCGCGCAACCTCGCGAAGAGCGTCACGGTCGAGTGATCGCGCACAGCCGATGATCGTCGGGGTCGGGATCGACGTCGTGGACGTCGAGCGCTTCGGGCAGACCCTGGAGCGCACCCCCGGCCTGCTCGACCGGCTGTTCACCGACGAGGAGCGGTCCCTGCCGCTCAACTCCCTGGCGGCGCGGTTCGCGGCCAAGGAGGCGCTGGCCAAGGCGCTGGGCGCCCCCGTCGGCTTGAACTGGCAGGACGCCACCGTCCGCCGGGGTGAGGACGGTCGTCCGCACCTGCAGATCACCGGCACCGTGGAGGCGCGGGCGGAGGCGCTCGGCGTCCACGCCTGGCACGTCTCCCTCTCGCACGACGCCGGCATCGCGTCCGCCGTCGTCATCGCGGAGGGCTGAGGTGCTCCGCGCGTACTCCGCCGAGGCGGTCCGCTCGGCCGAGGCCGCCCTGATGGCCACCCTCGACGACGGCGAGCTCATGGCTCGGGCCGCGTGGGGGCTGGCCGAAGTCTGCCGGGCCCGCCTCCGGGACGGTGGGGGCAACCGGGTCGTCGTCCTCGCCGGCCCGGGCAACAACGGCGCCGACGCCCTGTATGCCGCGTCCCACCTCGCTGACGACGGTGCGGACTGCCTTGCGCTGCAGGGTTCGTGGCCCTTGGCGATCGGTGACACCGCCTCCTGGGCGGCGGCGGGAGTGCGCGTCCTGGGTCCCGACGAGGACTGGTCCTCCGCCCTGGCCGGGGCCGACCTCGTCGTCGACGGGATCCTCGGCATGGGTGGTCGCCCCGGCCTGCCCGACGAGGCCGTCGCCTGGGTCGATTCGCTGCCGCCCGACGCCTATGTCGTCGCCGTCGACCTGCCCTCGGGCCAAGACCCCGCGGGGGAGGCCGTCGCGGACGGAGGGGTCTTCGCCGACGAGACGGTGACCTTCGGGGTGGCCAAGCCCGTGCACGTGCTCCCGGCCACCCAGGCCTCCGTCGGACGCCTCACCATCGTCGACATCGGGATCGAGCTCGACGGCGCCCCCGAGGTCGAGCGACTCGACTTCGCCGACGTGGCCCGGTTCTGGCCCGTGCCGCACGCCAGCGACGACAAGTACTCCCGTGGTGTCCTCGGGGTGGTGGCCGGTGGTGAGGACTACACCGGGGCACCTGTGCTGTGCTGCACCGCGGCCGTCGGCGCGGGCCTGGGCATGCTCCGCTACGTCGGCACCGCAGCGCCCACCACGCTGGTGCGGGCGGCGGTGCCCGAGGCGGTCATCGGTGACGGCCGGGTCCAGGCCTGGGTGGTGGGCCCCGGCCTCGACACGGCCTCACGGGCTGCCGGGAGCAAGGCCCAGCTCGACGTCGCGCGGGCGGCGCTCGCGTCCGACCTCCCCGTCCTCGTCGACGCGGGCGGCCTCGACCTCGTCCACGACCGCCGCGACGCCCCCACCCTGCTGACGCCCCATGCCGGTGAGCTGGCCCGGCTCCTGAGCCGGCTCGAGGGTGCCGACGCCGCCGAGGTGACCCGTGAGCAGGTGCAGGCAGCACCCCTCGCGCACGCCCGTCGAGCGGCTCGGCTGACTGGTGCCACGGTGCTGCTCAAGGGCGCCACCACCCTCGTCGTCCCGCCGGAGGGCCCCGTCCGTTCGCAGGACGACGCGCCGCCCTGGCTGGCGACGGCCGGAGCCGGTGACGTGCTCGCGGGGGTGTGCGGGGCACTGCTGGCCGCCGGGCTCTCTCCGGTGGACGCCGGGTCGCTCGGGGCGCTGGTCCACGGTGTCGCCGCCGACCGGGCCAACCCGGGCGGTCCGGTGCGCGCGCTGGCCGTGGCGCACGCCATACCCGGGACCGTGGCGCACCTGCTCACCCGCTGAGGGGACGTTCGACGCCCCGCGGGCCGGGTCCCGGACCTCGTCGAGGGTGGGGTGGGCCTCAGGGGCCGGCTCGCCCGGATCGCACTCGACCGGGTAGCGCGCCCGCCAGCAGGAGCACGACGACGGCGGCGAGTGGCACCACGGCGATGACGGCGCCGAGCCCCTGCCGCTGCGCCAGGACCCCCATCGCCAGCGGTGAGGCGAGCAGGGTGATCCGGAAGCCCATCCCGATGATCGACAGGCCGAGCCCGCGCGGGAGGCCGGGGATGTCGTCGGCCGCGCGCAGGGAGGCCGGGATGAGGGTGCCGATCCCCAGGCCGACCACGCCGAAGGCGGCGATGGTCAGCAGCGGGGACCCCACGACCAGCGCCAGCCCCATCGCCGCAGCCGCGAGTGCTGCTCCGGCCCGCGCCACCGAGCGGTCGCCCCAGGCGGTGACCGCACGGTCGCCGACCAGCCGGCCGACGGTCTGCAGTCCCTGGAGGGCCACGAACCCCAGGCCGCCGACCACGGCCGCAGCGCCGAGGTCCTCGCGCAGGTAGAGCGCGCTCCACGTCGAGGTGAGGTCCTCGATGCCTTGGGCCATCGAGCCCACGACGGCGAGCGCGAGCAGCCTGCCCAGCAGTCCCCAGCGGCGGCGACGGCGGCTCGGCGCGGCCTCGCCACGGCAGCGGCCGTCGGGGAGGGGTCGGGGTCGGGCCCGGGCAGCAGCCGGGTGCGGACGAGCAGGGCCAGCGCGATGGCGGTCGCGGCGGCCACGGCGAGGTGCGGCACGAGCGGCACCCCCAACCCTGCGGCGGCGCTGCCCATGGCCCCACCGACCACGGCGCCGATGCTCCACGTGGCGTGCATCGAGTTGAGGATCGAGCGTCCGTAGTGGCGCTCGACCCGCAGGCCCTGGGCGTTCTCGGAGATGTCGGTGACGGAGTCCAGGGCCCCGGCCAGCGCCAGCGCGAGGGCCAGGAGGAGCCAGGACGGGGCGGCGCCGACGAGCACGAGGTTGGCGGCGACGGCGAGGGTGCCCCCGACCGCGACCCGCGCGGACCCGAACCGGTTCACCAGGGCCGCGGCCACCAGGCCCGCGAGGACCGCCCCGAGGCCGTACCCCGCCACCGCGGTGCCGAAGGCTGCCTCGTCGAGGTGGAGGCGGGCGACGATGTCGGGGTAGCGGGGGACGACGTTGGCGAAGACGGCACCGTTCGTCGCAAACATCGCCGCCGTGGCCCAGCGGGCCCGGCGGGCCCTCCGGTCGGGGGAGCCCGACGGCACGGACCGGCTGCTCATCCCACCAGCATCACGGACGCGGGACCCCGGTCGCCGGGGTGCCCGACTGGCGGTCGCCCTGGGTCGTTCGGTGGAGGGCGCCGCGTCGGACGAGAAGGTCGAGGGAGGCCGTGAAAGACTGGTGCGCGATGACCACCGACACGGCGTCCAGCACCCCTCCTGCCCCGGCCCCGCCGGGGTTTCCCGCGTGCGCGCAGGTCGACCTCGGCGCCATCAGCGCCAACGTCGCGGCCCTGCGCGGGCACGCCCCGACCGCCGAACTCATGGCCGTGGTCAAGGCCGACGCCTACGGCCACGGCCTGGTCCCCAGCGCCCGGGCGGCCCTGCGAGGTGGCGCCACGTGGCTCGGGGTGGCCCAGCTCCCGGAGGCCCTCGAGCTGCGCCGGGCCGGCGTGACCGCCCCGCTGCTGTCGTGGCTGCACGTTCCGGGGCAGGACTTCGTGCCCGCCCTCGAGCAGGACGTCCAGCTCGGCATCTCCACCACGTGGGCGCTCGACCAGGCCGTCGAGGCTGCCCGAGCCACCGGTACGACCGCACGCATCCACCTCAAGGTCGACACCGGGTTGGGCCGCAACGGCGCCTGGGACGCCGATCTCGCGGCCATCCTCGAGCGCACCGCCGCCCTCGGGTCCGAGGGCGTGCTCGACGTGGTGGGGATCTTCTCCCACTTCGCCTATGCCGACGCGCCGCAGCACCCGACCGTGCGCGCCCAGCAGGAGCGGTTCGAGGGCATCGTCGAGCAGGCGGCTCGCAGCGGCATACGACCCTCGGTGCGCCACCTCGCCAACTCGGCGGCGACGCTCACGAACCCGTCCGCGCACTACGACCTCGTCCGCCCGGGGGTCGCGGTGTACGGACTGTCGCCCGTCCCCGACCTCGGTTCGCCCCGGGACTTCGGTCTGCGTGAGGCCATGAGGTTGCTGTCACACCTGTCGAGCGTCAAGGAATCGCCTGCAGGACAGGGCGTCTCGTACGGCCACGTCTACACCACGACGGAGCGGACCAGGCTCGGCCTGGTCCCGATGGGCTACTCCGACGGCGTGCCGCGGCACGCCTCCAGCGTGGGACCGGTGCAGGTCGGTGGACGCCGGTATGCCGTGGCGGGGCGGGTCTGCATGGACCAGTTCGTCCTCGACCTGGGTGCCGACAGCCACGCCGTCGCCGGTGACGAGGTGGTGCTGTTCGGTGTGGGCGAGGCGGGCGAGCCGACCGCCCAGGACTGGGCGGTCGCGGTCGACACCATCAACTACGAGATCGTGACCCGGGTCGGCGCCCGCGTGCCTCGGGTCCACCTGGGAGAGGTGGAGGCGTGACGCCCCCCAACCGCGGACTCATCGGCCTCGGGGTCGGGCTCGCCGCCGCCGGTGTGGCCACGGCTGCCGGAGTCGCCGCCGGCCGGGTCAACCGTGAGCGCACGGCCCGGCTGTCGGTCCTCGCGCCCGACGGCGTCTACGCCCACATGCCCGACCACGAGCTCGCGGTCGTCGCCGACGACGGGGTGCCCCTCCACGTCGAGGTCGACGAGCCGGCCGCCGACGCGGCCGACCCCAAGCACCCCACCGTCGTCCTGAGCCACGGCTACACCCTGAGCCTGCGGAGCTGGGTGCTGCAGCGAAAGGCCTTGCAGCGAGCCGGATACCGCGTCGTGCTGTGGGACCAGCGCAGCCACGGCCGGTCCGAGGTCGCCGAGGGTGACTCGTGCACGATCGAGCAGCTCGGCCGCGACCTGCACCGGGTCATCGAGGAGGCAGCCCCCGAGGGGCCGCTCGTCCTCGTGGGCCACTCCATGGGTGGCATGACCGTGATGTCGATGGCCGACCAGTTCCCCGAGACGGTGCGGCAGCGCGTCATCGCCGCGGCGTTCGTCGCGACGAGTGCCGGCGGCCAGAACATGGTGACGCTGGGGTTCGGCCAGTTCGTGGGGCGGCTGCTCGGGCGTCTGGGGCCGCGGTTCCTCGCCAGGGTCGGCACCCAGCAGAAGCTGGTCAACACCGCCCGTCGGGTCGGCAGGGACGTCGAGGACCTCATCGTCGACCACTACAGCTTCGCGTCGCCGGTGGCCCAGCACACGATCCGCTACACCGGCGACATGATCATGGGCACGCCGCTGTCGGTCATGGCCGACTTCCTGCCCACGATCAACGTGCACGACAAGCAGGCCGCGCTGTCGCACTTCCACGGCATCGAGACGTTGGTGGTCAACGGGATGCAGGACCTGCTCACGCCACCAGACCATTCGGAGGCCATCGTGCGGCTGGTCCCCGGGGCCGAGCACGTCGTCGTCGAGGACGCCGGCCACATCATCATGCTCGAGCACCCGGAGGTGCTGAACGAGCAGCTCCTCGAGCTCGTGGAGCGCGGGATGCGTGCCTCGGCCGAGAACGTCGACGTCGGGCGCAAGCCGCGGGTCCGCCGCACCGTCACCGACCTGTCGAAGCGACGCCGGGTCGCGAAGGCTCGGCGTGGGGGTCGGCGTGCCTGAGGTGTCGAGCCCGTCGCTGCCGACCGCAGAGGACACGCGGGCCTGGGGTGCGCGGCTGGCTCGCCTCCTGCGCGCCGGTGACCTCGTCGTCCTCACGGGCGGACTCGGGGCGGGGAAGACCACCCTCACCCAGGGCATCGGTGAGGGACTGGGCGTACGCGGTCCGGTCACCTCCCCGACGTTCGTCATCGCCCGGGTCCACCCGTCGCTCGTCGACGGGCCCCGGCTGGTCCACGTCGACGCGTACCGGCTCGGCGGGTTCGCCGAGCTCGACGACCTCGACCTCGACGCCTCCCTGGAGGAGTCGGTGACCATCGTCGAGTGGGGCCACGGCCTCGCGGAGGACCTGTCGGACGACCGCCTCGAGGTCGTCCTCGACGGTGAGGACGTGCGCTCGGCCGTCGTCACCCCGCACGGGCGCCGCTGGGAGGGTGTGGACCTCGAGGTCCTCGGGCGCCCCGTCCTCGAGTCCGCACACGAACGGGAGGAGGACCGCTGATGCTGCTCCTCGCCATCGACACGTCCACGTCGGCGATCACCGTCGCCCTGCGGGGAGAGGGGGTCGCCGCGAGCGCCACGGTCCTCGACGCCCGCGGTCACTCCGAGCACGTCGCACCCCTCATCGAGCGCTGCCTCGCGTCGGCCGGGCGGACCCCGGCCGAGGTCACCGGAGTCGTCGTCGGCAACGGACCCGGACCCTTCACGGGGCTGAGGGTCGGCATCGTCACCGGACTGGTCTTCGGGCACGCGCGCGGGGTGCCCGTCCACGGTGTCTGCAGCCTGGATGCGCTGGCCGCGGACGCCGCACCCCTCGTGGGTCGTGGTGAGCTGCTCGTCGCCACCGACGCGCGGCGCAAGGAGGTCTACTGGGCCCGGTACGCCGTCGAGACGGTGGACGCCTCGACGCCGGAACGCCTCGTCACGCGACGGCTGACCGAGCCCGCCGTGGACCGTCCCGCCGACCTCCCCGACGACGTGCGGGCCCTGCCGGCCGCCGGCCGTGGGCCGGTGCTGTTCCCGGACCTGTTCCCGCACGCGATCGGGGTCCTCGACGTGCAGGCCGCCACGCTGGCGGCTCTCGCGGAGGAGCGCCTCGATGGTGGGGAGGACATGCCGGTCGAACCCCTCTACCTGCGTCGCCCGGACGCCCTCACCACGGCCGAGCGGGGTGCGAGGTGAGGGACCTGCGCTGGACCGACCTGCCGCAGCTCGTCGCCCTCGAGGCCGAGCTGTTCCCCGACGACGCGTGGTCGCAGGAGACCTGGTGGGCCGAGCTCGCCGCCCGGCCGCGTCGCTCGTACGTCGTCGAGGAGCTCGACGGGGCCCTGGTCGGCTACGCCGGCCTCGACCTCGCCGGCGAGGTGGCCGACGTGATGACGATGGCGGTTGCGCCGTCCGCGCAGGGCCACGGCCTGGGACGTCGCCTGCTCGACGAGCTCGTCGCACGGGCCGCCGCCGACGACGCGACCCACCTCATGCTCGAGGTCCGCGAGGACAATGCTGCTGCCCGAAGGCTCTACGACACAAGGGGATTCGAGCTGTTGACCGTTCGACGACGCTACTACCAGCCCGGCGACGTGGATGCCCACGTCATGCGCCTCACCCTGGCCGGAGCGACGGCATGAGCGCCGACCAGCCGCTCGTCCTCGGGTTCGAGACGTCCTGCGACGAGACCGGGGTCGGCGTCGTCCGCGGGGAGACCCTGTTGTTCGACGCGATCGCCAGCAGCGTCGACGAGCACGCGAGGTTCGGCGGGGTGGTGCCCGAGGTCGCCAGCCGTGCGCACCTCGAGGCCATGGTGCCGACGATCGAGCGCGCCACCCGCGAGGCCGGCATCCGCCTCGAGGACGTCGATGCCATCGCCGTGACCTCCGGTCCCGGGCTCGCCGGCGCGCTCATGGTGGGCGTCGCCGCCGCCAAGTCCCTCGCGGTCGCGCTCGGCAAACCCCTGTACGGCGTCAACCACCTCGCGTCGCACGTCGCGGTCGACATCGTCGAGCACGGTCCGCTGCCCGAGCCGACCCTCGCGATGCTCGTCTCCGGTGGTCACTCGTCGCTGCTGCTCGTTCCCGACGTCACCCACGACATCCGGTCGCTCGGGTCGACCATCGACGACGCGGCGGGGGAGGCGTTCGACAAGGTCGCCCGAGTCCTGGGCCTGCCGTTCCCCGGCGGGCCGCACATCGACCGGGTCGCCAGGGAGGGCGACCGGGTCGCCATCGACTTCCCGCGCGGCCTGACGACCGGGCGCGACATGGAGCGCTACCGGTTCGACTTCTCCTTCTCCGGTCTCAAGACGGCCGTGTCGCGCTGGGTCCAGGCGAAGGAAGCCGCGGGGGAGCCGGTGCCCGTGGCCGACGTCGCGGCGTCGTTCCAGGAGGCGGTGACCGACGTGCTCACCCGCAAGGCGATCCTCGCCTGCCGCGAGCACGGCGTGCAGAACCTGCAGATCGGCGGCGGTGTCGCGGCGAACTCCCGGTTGCGCGCCATGGCCCAGGAGCGCTGCGACGCAGCGGGGATCACGCTGCGCGTGCCGCGCCCGGGGCTGTGCACCGACAACGGCGCCATGGTCGCAGCCCTCGGCGCGCAGATGGTCCTCAAGGGCAGGACGCCGTCCGAGCTGGACCTGCCCGCCGACTCCTCGATGCCCGTCACCCTCGTCCAGGCCTGACAGTCAGGCCTCACCGCGCGGCCTCACCGCGCGGCCTGACCACGTGGCCTGGACACGTGGCGTGACCGTCCAACCTGACGCGCAGGCTCACGGTCAGTCGCAGCTGACCAGGCCCGAGTCGGCCTTGAGGTCCAGCACCCTGGCCGCCGCGGCGTCGACCTGCGTGGCGAAGGCGGGACTGGCGGCGCGCTTGCGGGCGATCGCCTTGAGCATCGTCCCCGCCTGGTCGGACCTCGCCGTGAGCACGATGTCACCACCAGCGGCGAGGAACCTCGTTGCCCGATCGCCGACGGGCACGGCTGCCACGGCCTTCGCGGCACCGACGTCGTCGGTGATGACGACCCCGTCGAAACCCAGCTTCCCCCGCAGCAGCCCGCTGATGACCCCGCGGGAGAACATCGCCCGGTTGTCGGGGTCGAGCCTGGGGTAGCGCGCCGACGACACCATGACGACGGGTGCTCCCGCCTTGATCCCGGCCGTGAACGGCGCCAGGTAGCTGTCGCCGGCGTCCGTCGTGGCATCGGTGGTCCCCGCGGTGGTGACGTCGGTGTTGCCGGTGATCCGGCCCAGTCCGGGGAAGTGCTTGACGGTCGGGATGACGTCGGCGGCGAGGGAGCCGCGGACGAAGGCCGCGACATACGTGGCGTTGCCCTGGCTGGAACCGGGCACGAAGTCGCGGCGGTAGCGCCCGATCGGCTGGTTGGCCGCGCCCAGCGAGGTGGGCACGGTGTCCGCCACGGGGGCGAGGTTGATGGTGACGCCGGCCTTGGCGAGCTCCCGCGACCAGGCGGCGACGTTCGCCTCCTCCGTCCTGGGTCCGCCCTGCCCCTGCGTGCGGGCCGACGGCATGCGGGTGAACCCCGGACCCTTGAGCTGCTGGACCTGGCCGCCCTCCTGGTCCGCCGCGATGAGCAACGAGCCTCCTGCGCCCTGCTGCAGCCTGGCCGAGATGCGGGCCATCGAGGCGGTGCCGCCGGACCAGCCCCCGAGGTAGATCACGCCGCCGAGGTGTTGCGACTTCACCTGTGCTGCAAGGCGACTCGAGCTCCCGGTGGGCTGCAGGCCGACCATGAGCAGCTGGCCCGCCCGTTGGGCCGGCGTGAGTTTGCTGGCGAGGCGTTGGCCGCAGGAGGGTGCCGGGGTCGTCGTGGTGCTGCTCGGGGTGGAACTCGTCGACGTGCTGCTCGATCCGCTCGCGGACGTCGGGGAGGTGGTCGGCGGGGTGCTCGTCGAGGACACGCCGGACGTGGTGGGCGCGGACGACGTGCGGGTGGCGGTGTCGCAGCCGGCCGCGAGGAGGGCCGCGAGCGAGGCGACGCCGAGGGCGCGCAGGGGACGGGCGGTGCGGGCTCTCACCGATCGAACCTATCCCGGTGGTCTCGCCACCACGAAACCGCTCAGGTGGCGATCCGCCCGAGCTGGACCCGCACCGCCTCGAGCGCGTCCTGGTCGGAGAGCCCGAGCCGGCGGGCCGCGAGGGCGAACCCGCGCGCCGCCTCCTCGACCTGGCTGCGCGACTGCGATGCCGTATGGCGCGCGGGCGCCACCACCGTGCCGTGGCGCACGCGGCTGGTCACGAGGGCGTCCGACTCCAGCTCGCGGAAGGCGCGAGCCACCGTGCCCGGTGCCAGGCCCAGGTCGGACGCCAGCTGGCGGATGCTCGGGAGGCGGGTCCCCGTCTCGAGCGCGCCGGAGCGGATCATGTCGGCCAGCTGGGTGCGCAGCTGTTCGAACGCCGGGACCGCGCTCTCGGTGTCGATGTCGATGACGACGGCACCGGTCACGGGGCGACCCCGGGCGAGGTCGCGACGACGTCAGCGGCGGGACGGGTGCGGACCGGGCTGCGGCGCACGGCGACCAACCAGCCGACGACCACGGTGGCGACCAGGCAGGTGAGGCTTGCCGCCCCCCACGCCGAGACGGAGTCGGTCGACGCAGGGTCGGCCATGAGCGTCAGCAGGCTCGCCGCGGGGTATCCGGCTGCGACGATGGCCGAGCCGGCGAGGACGTTGGCGCTCCGGGCCCGCAGGGCGTCGTCGGCCGCGACGAGCTCGGCGCTGGACCCGGGCTGGGGTCGCGAGACGACGCGCAGGAGCGTGGCCCAGAGGGCGCCCAGCCCGAGCGCGGCGACGAGGAGCCAGGCCGCGGCCTGGGCCACGACAGCACCGTCCCCGTCGGACCGCGCGACGACGGCGACGGCCAGCCCGGCGAGGGCGAGGCAGGCGAGGGCCAGCAACACGGTGCTGTCCATCCGGAGGTAGCCCCGGACCGTGCGCCGGGTCAGCGACGCCGTGCGGCGGCCGCCCTCGACGGGCAGGCCGGCGAGGCGCCACTCGGCGACGACCGCGCCGACGAACCACCCGAGGAAGCCCGCGGAGAAGCTGATGGTCAGCCGGGCGTCGCGCAGCGCCCAGAGGACCCCCAGCACGAGACCGGTCGTGAGCCCCAGGACCCGCCACCGGTGCGTCACGGCGAGTGCGCGCACCACCAGCGGGCCGTTGCTGCTCGTTACGAGCAGCTCCTGGCGGCGGGCGAACCGGCGCGTCCGGACCAGGGTCACCGGAGCGGTCGTGGCGGAGGCGACGATGGTCAGGAGGACGGCCCCGAGCACGGCTCCGGCGAACATGAAGACGAAGCGGTTGAGCATGCGGCCACGATGCAGCACCTTCAGGTCTTGTGTCAATGTAGCAACACAGTGATACATTGCCGCGCATGACGGATCAGCACGGGGGTGGCCGGGGGGCCTCGACGGCCTACGGCGTGAGCGACGAGGTGTGGCGGGACCTCGAGGTCGAGGCGGAGCGCGCCTCGGTGCGGGAGCGACCGGCGCTGGTGCGGGCAGCAGCCGTGGTGGCGATACTGGCCGTCGGCACGACGGCGCTGCTCCTGTCGGGCCTCGTCTCGGCCCGCCTCTCGGGCGGGAACGGCGCCGGTGGCGGGTCGGACACGGACGGCCGGTCGTTCATGGAGTTCACGCTGCACAACGACGGCGTCACGCCGGTGCACGTCGTGCGCTGGACGAGCCTGGTCAAGGGTGTGCAGGTCGAGAAGGTGGACCCGAAGGACATCCGCCTCTCGCCGAGGGGGCAGCAGAAGGTCAGGCTGTCCTTCGTCGCGACCGACTGCCGGGCCGCGGTGCCGTCGGCGCGCAAGGCCCTGGCGAAGTCACCGAACACCGGTGGAGGGGTGGGGGTCGTCGTGGACCGCCCGTGGGGACAGATGGAGACGGTGGTCTACCCGGTGATGTCGATGGAGGACATGGTGCTGTCGTCCTGCGGGCAGGGCCTGCCCTAGACCTCTCTGGCAGGATCGCGCCATGGCTGTCCCCGTGGTCCTCGACGTCGACACCGGTGTCGACGACGCCTGCGCCCTCCTGCTGGCCGCCCTGCACCCGGGGCTGGAGCTGCGCGCCGTCACGTGCGTCGGTGGCAACGCGCCGGTCGACGCGGTGGTGACCAACACCCTCACGGTCCTCGACGCCGCCGGTCGGGACGACGTCGTCGTGGCCAGAGGTGCGGAACGGCCCCTGCTCGAGGATCCGGTCGACGCGCGCCACGTCCACGGTCAGGACGGCATGGGCGACCTCGACTGGCCGAGGTCGCAGCGGCGTCCCGACCCGCGGCACGCTGTCGAGGTGCTCCGGGACGTGCTCCTCGACGCGGCTGCGCGAGGAGGCGACGACCTCGTCACCCTCGTCCCGCTGGCGCCCCTGACGAACATCGCCCTCCTGCTGCGCACCTACCCCGACGTCGCCCGCGGACTGCGCGAGATCGTGTTCATGGGCGGGTCGGCGTACGTGGGCAACGCGACCGCCTCGGCGGAGTTCAACGTCTTCCACGACCCCGAGGCGGCCGCGGTCGTCCTCGACGCCTGCGCCGACCTCGGCATCGCCGTCACGATGTACGGCCTCGACGTCTTCTACGCGCCGCTCGTCACGCGGGCCCGAGCGGCCGAGCTGGTCGCGTCCGGTGGTCACGGCGCGGCCGAGCTCGCCGGCCGGCTCATCACGTTCGCCTGCGACCGGTTCGGTGCGGACACCGCCACCATCGGCGACGCCGGGGCGGTCTGTGCCGTCCTCGCCCCCGAAGGCGTGCAGCGAGAGCAGCTGCCGGTCCGCGTCGAGCTCGCCGGCACCTGGTCCCGCGGCCGCACCATCGTCGACCGGCGCGACTGGACCGGTGACCTCTCGCACGACCCGCACGGGCGGGCGCGCTCCACCATCGACGTCTGCCTCGGGATCGATGCCGAGCGCTACGCCCGGCTCTGGCTCGACACCGTCTCCGGAAGGACCAGCTGATGGGCCGCGTCGTCGTCCTCGGGTCGCTCAACGTCGACCTCGTCACCCACGTCGAGCGGCATCCACGGCCGGGGGAGACCGTCCTCGCCGACGGTGGGGTCGAGCGCTACGCCGGGGGCAAGGGCGGCAACCAGGCCTTGGCGGCGGCGGAGGCCGGCGCCGACGTCGTGCTCGTGGGCGCCGTGGGCGACGACGAACCCGGCGCGGCATACGTCGAGCGCCTGCGCGGCAGGGGGATCGACGTGGACGCGGTCCGGGTCGTCGCGGGCACCCCCACCGGGCAGGCCTGGATCGTCGTGGACGACGACGCGGAGAACTCCATCGTCGTCATCGCCGGTGCCAACGCGCACGTCACCGCCGACCTGCCCGACCTCGGGCCCGGCGACGTCCTCCTCGCCCAGCTCGAGGTGCCGGTCCAGGTCGTGGCCAGGGCAGCGAGGGCCGCGCACGGTCGGGGTGCGCGCGTGGTCATCAACGCCGCCCCGTATGCAGCCCTCCCGCACGACGTGGCCCAGCTCGCCGACCCCCTTGTGGTCAACGAGCACGAGGCGATGCAGCTCGCCGACTCCGACGTCGTGCCGACGTCGCTGCTGGTGACGTTCGGTGGGGAGGGGTCGAGCTGGGACGGGGTGCGCCACGACGGGACGCCCGTCGCCGGTGCCGACGTCGTGGACACGACCGGTGCCGGTGACGCGTTCTGCGGCGCCCTGGCGGCAGCACTCGCCGAGGGTGCGGACCGAGCCGAGGCGGTCAGCCGGGCGAGCGACGCGGGCGCCGCTGCCGTGCGGCGGACCGGGGCGCAGTCCGACCCGGCCCTCTGAGGAGCCCTGGCTCGACCCGACCCGGTGGGCCTGCCCCTGGGTCGAGGTATTCGCCTACCGGAGCCCGGTGGTCGAATACCTCGAACCGTGGCGGCGTCGCGCCGAGCGCCGGCCACACGACGGTCTAGTCGACCGAGACGTGCACGTGGTCCATGTGGTTCTGGGTGGGGCTGCCGCGGTCCTCCATCGGCTTCCAGCTCCCGCCGGGGTACCAGATCCGCTGCTTCCAGATCAGGTACTTGATGTTCAGGGTGCTGGCCATGCCCTGCAGGTGAGCGGCGACCGCGTCGCCCTGCGAGGTGCTGCACATGATGTCGACGGCGTGGCCGGAGCCGTGGTCGCCGGGATCGCCCGCCCGGTAGCCACCGATGGTGCTGATCTGCGGGAACGACGCGTGGATCTCGTTGACGACGGCGACGGCGTTCGCGGACATCCCGGAGAGGGCGCCGAGGCCGGCCCGGGAGTAGTTCGCACCGCGCGACACCCGCGTGGGCACGCGCTCGGACGTCTTCCTCGGTGTCAGGTCCGGTGCGGCGGTCGCCTGGGGCTTCGGCAGGGCCTGGGCCGAGAAACCGATGACGCCGAACTGGTCGACCGGGTGGGGCGCGGCGGCCGCCGAGGCGACGGCGCGGGCGGGGGTCCGCTCCTCGGCCGTCAGCTGGTAGCCCGGTGTGGAGGGCGGCGTCGCGAACGCGGTGGCGACCCCGATCGCGGTGGCGGCCAGGCCGAGACCCTTGAGGGTCGAGCGGTGGGCGGGGCGCCGCCAGAGGGTGGCCACCAGGGACGTGGGGCTCGGGCCCGCACCACGGTGGCGGCCGGAGCCGTGCTTCTCGGAAGACATTGCCGTCGAGGCTAGGGCAGGCCTCACGGGGGTGGCCAACCCCGTCGGCGCGTCGTGGCGTCGGTGGTCGTTTGCCTGTCGTCGGGCTGGTTTGCGGCCGGTCGAGGCGCTCAGGAGGGCTTGACGATGAGCGCGACCTGGTTGCTGCGCACCCGGGTCAGGACGACGACCGCCTCCGTCCGCCCCTTCGCAGGGAGCCTCAGCTGGCGCCGCAGGAGGTCGGCGTCCACGCTGACGCCGCGCTTCTTGATGGTCAGGCGGTCGATGCCGTGGTCCCGGAGCCAGCCGCGCAGGGCCTTGACGTTGAACGGCATGGCCTCCACCACGGCATACCGGCGGGCGAAGGGGACATCGACGGATCGGGAGGAGCCGACGTACCCCACGCCGGCGTCGAGCTCGGCACCGCCGGTCGCCGCGGTGAGCGCTGAGACGAGGCCGGCCCGCAGCACCGCCTTGTCGGGTTCGTACAGCCAGGCGCCGACCTCGGCGAGGTTGCCCAGGGAGGGGGTGGTCGGGTCCCCGTCCTGCTCCGTCACGAGGACGGGGGAGGAGCCCTCACGGAGCACCGCCGCGGTGCGCCCGGCCGTGCGGACCAGCGGACCGAACCAGACGGTGCACTCCACGACCTCGCCGTCGACGGAGGTCCACTGCGCCTCGGACCCGGCGGGCACGGCGGCGTGCGGGAACCCCGGGCTGAGCTTCGCGCCGGTCGCGGGCAGCGCCTTGGCGAGCTCCAGCACGGTCTCCCAGGAGGGGGAGATCTCCTCGAGCCGGAACAGGCGACGGGTGCGCCCGGTGATGTCGGCGACGCCGGGGGTGCGCCTGGCGGGGTCGAGCCAGAGGCCGACGCCGCGCGCGCCCTCACCGGCCGGCGGGGTGAACTCCTCGGCGAGCCCCACCTCGGCGCCGGAGTCCGGCCAGTGGCGCAGGTTGACCGCGGCGATGGCGGCCGTGACCTCGTCGGCGTCGATCGCCCGCACCCGCAGGTCGAGCCCGGCCATCGCCATGGCGTCGGCGCCGATGCCGCAGCCGAGGTCGTGGACCGTGTGGATGCCTGCCGCCCGGAACCGCTGGGCGTGCTGGGCCGCGACCCCGAGCCGGGTGGCCTGCTCGAGCCCGTCGGAGGTGAAGACCATGCCGCGGGCGAACGTCCCGAACTTCGCGGTCGCCTTCTCGCGCAGCCGGGCCTGGTTGAGCGCGGCCGCCACGAGGTCGGGCTCGAACCCCGCGTCCCTCAGGCGCTGCTGCAGCGGCAGGGCGGTCGCCTCGTCGTAGGGCGGCAGCGACTGGAGCAGCCCCCACCCCTCACCGGTCGTGAGCCGGCGGAGCAGGGGGAGGTCCATGGCGAGCATTCTGGCGTATGCCGCGGGGCCGCGTGGGAGGTCGGGCCGGGCCTGCGCCGCGGTGGGGGATCAGGTGTCGCGGCGCCACTCGTAGGGGGTCGTCGTGGAGACCTTGACCAGGCCGGAGCGCTCGAGGATCGGGCGCGAGAACTCCGTCGAGTCGCTGTTGATGTAGCGCTTGCCGTGACGCAGCGCCGACCGGGCCCGCGCGGCGGTCAGCGCGCGGTAGATGCCCTTGCCCCTCCACTCGGGGAGCGTGGCGCCACCCCAGATCCCGGCGAACTCGCTGCCGGCCACGGGCTCGAGGCGGCCCGCGCTCACGATCGTGCCGTCGGCCTCGGCCACCCACATCTCCATGTCGTCACGGGTGCGGAGTCGGTGCAGGACCTGCAGGAGGATCTCGGCGGCGAACTCGGGGGTGTCGCCGAACACCTCGGCCTGCATCGCGCACATGGCCCGCACGTCGTCCTCGTCCGTGACCTGCCGGACGACCACACCAGCGGGGAGCTCGACGTCCACGGCGAGCAGGGCCGCCTCCCCGACCATCACGGACTCGGGCTCGTCCGGCACGAACCCGTGGCCGACGAGCGCCTCGTGCAGGCCCGGTGCGTGGTCGTGGCCGCGGGTCTTCCACTCGACCCGGTGGATGTCGGGCGAGGCGGTGTAGTGCGCGAGGGCGCCGTCCACCAGCGCGAGGACCGACTCCTGCGTCGCCGGGCGGCCGTCCTCGTCCAACGTGGAGTACGTGATGAAGCCGCGGCCGCCCCGGAAGGTGGCGAGGCGCAGCGGTCCCAGCCGCTCCACGGCGACGGCCGACGGCGTCTCGGCCTCGTCCCGGAGCTGGTGGTCGTAGGCCCTCAGCAGGGCGGCGGGGTCGCTCACGGGGCGGGTCAGGGGATCGGTCACAGGGTCGGTCGGTGGGTCGGTCGCGGGGTCGGTCACGGGGTCGGTCACGGGGTCGGTCACGGGGTCGAACCTGCCCCCTGTGGCCCCTCGCTGGCAACTGGTTTGCCCAGGGCGATCCGGCCGTCCGGCCGGCAGGCGGCGCCGCCGCGGTGTCAGCCCTCGGCGAACGCGAGGAGAACGTCTGGCACTCGAGTTGACCGAGTGCTAACCGCGAGCCTAGATTTGCGTTGGCACTCAGGTTCGTCGAGTGCTAACGCAGCCAGTCGGTCGATCCCCGCGACGGCGACCGCTCCGGCCGCAGCTCGGCACCACCTGAAGTACCAGCACCATCCACCCTGTCCACTTTCGACATTCCCGAAGGGGAGGTCACCATCGTGTCGGTTTCCATCAAGCCGCTCGAAGACCGCATCGTCGTCAAGTCCGTCGAGGCCGAGCAGACCACTGCGTCCGGTCTCGTCATCCCGGACACCGCGAAGGAGAAGCCCCAGGAGGGCGAGGTCCTCGCGATCGGTCCCGGCCGGATCGACGACAACGGCAACCGCGTCCCGCTCGACGTCACCGTCGGCGACCGGGTCATCTACAGCAAGTACGGCGGCACCGAGATCAAGCACGGCGGCGAGGAGTACCTCATCCTGTCCGCGCGCGACATCCTCGCCATCGTCGGCTGACACCTGCACCGCTGACAGCACGCCCCGGCGGGCCCCGCTGGGGTCCCGCCCGGGGCGTGCTGTCGTTCGTCAGCCCGCTGGCAGCTCCCTGCCAGCACCGCACCACCCCGTTCAGCCCAGCCGGTCCCGGCTGCGCCGTCAGCCGGCACCCCGCTGAATCCCCATGAACAGAAGGACACTCAATGGCCAAGACGCTTGAGTTCAACGACTCAGCTCGCAAGTCGCTTGAGCGCGGAGTCGACGCGCTCGCGAACGCAGTCAAGGTGACGCTCGGCCCGAAGGGTCGCAACGTCGTCATCGACAAGAAGTGGGGAGCCCCCACGATCACGAACGACGGTGTCACCATCGCCCGTGAGGTCGAGCTCGAGGACCCGTACGAGAACCTCGGCGCCCAGCTCGCCAAGGAGGTCGCCACCAAGACGAACGACGTCGCGGGTGACGGCACCACCACCGCCACCGTGCTCGCGCAGGCCATGGTCAAGGAGGGCCTGCGCAACGTCGCCGCGGGTGCCGCCCCGTCCGGCCTCAAGCGCGGCATCGACAAGGCCGTCGAGGCCGTGTCCGCCCGCCTGCTCGAGACCGCCCGCGAGATCGAGGGCAAGGAGGAGATCGCCCAGGTCGCCGCGCTCTCCGCGCAGGACCAGGTCATCGGCTCCACCATCGCCGACGCGTTCGACAAGGTCGGCAAGGACGGCGTCATCACGGTCGAGGAGTCCTCGACCGCGACGACCGAGCTCGAGTTCACCGAGGGCATGCAGTTCGACAAGGGCTACATCTCGCCCTACTTCGTCTCCGACGCCGAGCGCATGGAGGCCGTGGTCGAGGACGCCTACATTCTCATCAACCAGGGCAAGATCTCGGCGATCTCCGACGTGCTCCCGGTGCTGGAGAAGGTCGTCAAGTCCGGCAAGCCGCTGCTGATCATCGCCGAGGACATCGACGGCGAGGCGCTGTCGACCCTGGTGGTCAACAAGATCCGTGGCACGTTCAACGTCGTCGCGGTCAAGGCGCCCGGCTTCGGTGACCGCCGCAAGGCGATGCTGCAGGACATCGCCGTCCTCACGGGCGGCCAGGTGATCTCCGAGGAGGTCGGCCTCAAGCTCGACCAGGCCGACCTCGACGTGCTGGGCCAGGCCCGCCGCGTCGTCGTCACCAAGGACAACACGACGATCATCGACGGCGGCGGCGACAAGTCCGACGTCGACGGCCGCGTCAACCAGATCAAGGCCGAGATCGAGCGCACCGACTCCGACTGGGACCGCGAGAAGCTCCAGGAGCGCCTCGCCAAGCTCGCCGGTGGCGTCTGCGTCATCAAGGTGGGTGCCCACACCGAGGTGGAGCTCAAGGAGAAGAAGCACCGCATCGAGGACGCCATCTCGGCGACCCGCGCGGCCATCGAGGAGGGCATCGTCGCCGGTGGCGGCTCCGCCCTCGTCCACGCCTCCTCCGCCATCGACGACCTCGGTCTCGAGGGCGACGAGGCGACCGGTTCGCTGATCGTCAAGAAGGCCGCGGCCGAGCCGCTGCGCTGGATCGCCGAGAACGCCGGCCTCGAGGGCTACGTCGCCGTCTCCAAGGTCGCCGAGCTCGAGCCCGGCAACGGCCTCAACGCGGCGACCGGCGAGTACGTCAACCTGATCAAGGCCGGCGTCATCGACCCGGTCAAGGTCACCCGCTCCGCCCTGCGCAACGCCGCGTCGATCGCGTCGATGGTCCTGACCACCGACACCCTCGTCGTGGAGAAGAAGGAAGAGGAGTCCGAGCCCGCCGGTGGCGGCCACGGCCACGGCCACGGTCACTGACCGGGGCTGACCGGCGCGGGCTCCCCGCGCCATACCTCTCGAGGGCCCGTCCCCACCACGGTGGGGGCGGGCCCTCGCGCGTGCCCGTATGCGGTGGGGCGTTGCGCACACACGCAGCCGAGGGTGCTTGACCCTCTCTATTCATCTGGTGAATAGTCCACGTCATGTCGACGGGACACGTGCTACTCGGGCTGCTGAGCAGGGGGCAGCGACACGGGTACGACCTGAAGCGGGACCACGACGAACGGTTCCCCCAGGCGAAACCGTTGGCGTTCGGGGTGGTCTACTCCACCCTCGAGCGACTGCACCGCCGGGGGCTCATCGCGCCCCTGGCGGTGCAGCGCGTCGACGGGCCGGACCGGACCGCGTACGGGATCACCGACGCAGGACGGGCCGAGCTGGCCCAGTGGCTCGCCACGACCGACGAGCCGTCCGAGCACGTGACCAACCCGTTCGCCGTGAAGGTCACGCTCGCCCTGCTGCTCGGCGACGAGGCGGGTGCGGAGGCCTTCCTGCGGGCACAGCGGGCGGCCCACCTCGTGCGGATGCGCGCGTTCACGACGGCGAAGACGGCGCCCGGGGCGTCGGTGCACGAGGTGCTCGCGGCGGACTACGCGCTGGCGCACCTGGATGCGGACCTGACGTGGATGGACGCGGCGCTGCGCCGCGTCACCACGCTGAGAGAGGAGCTGGGGGCATGACGGAGGGGGCCATGGACGGGGACGGTGCACGCGAGGTATCGCAGGGGATCGGCGGCGAGGGGGGCCACGCCTGCGCGCCACCGACGACGGTGCTGTCGGCGAGGGGGCTCGAGCTGACCTACGGCCTCACGCCGGCCCTGCGCGGTGTCGACCTCGACGTCCGGCAGGGTGAGGTCCTGGCCGTGACCGGCCCGTCGGGGTCGGGCAAGTCCTCGCTGCTCCTGTGCCTCGCCGGGGTGCTGAAGCCGGACATGGGGACCGTGCGGTTCGGCGAGCGAGTCATCAGTGCGGAGTCCGAGAAGGTGCGGTCGCGGCTGCGACGGGAGGAGTTCGGCGTGCTGTTCCAGTTCGGCCAGCTCGTCGAGGAGCTCCCCGCCGTCGAGAACGTCGCCCTCCCGCTGCTGCTCGGTCGGATGCGGCGGGCCGAGGCGCTGGACCGGGCCCAGACCTGGCTGCACCGGTTCGGCGTGGGAGACGTCGCCGACCACCGACCCGGCCAGATGTCGGGTGGCCAGGCGCAGCGCGTCGCCGTGGCGCGGGCCATGGTCGCCGAGCCTGCGGTGCTGTTCGCGGACGAGCCGACGGGTGCCCTGGACTCGATCGCCGCCGAGGAGGTCCTCGCCGCCCTCGTCGAGGCCGCACGCGACCACGGCACCACGGTGGTGCTCGTCACCCATGAGGCCCGGGTGGCGGCGTACTGCGACCGCGACGTCGAGGTGCGCGACGGACGGCTCGCCGGTGGGACCGTGGCGGCCGTCGGCTCGCCCGTGGCCGTGAGGGCGCGGTCGTGACCTTCGGGGATGCCCTCCGCTGGGCACTGGTCGGGGGGCGCGTCGACCGGCTGCGGTTCTCGATCACCACGCTCGGGGCTGCCCTCAGCGCGTTCATCCTGCTGACCGCGGCGGTCGTCGTGGCCATCCCGGACGGCGCCTCCTACCGGGTCCAGGTCCTCAACGACGCCGGGCTGCACGGCGGCACGGCTGCCGCCCTGGGCCTGCTCAGCCTCCCGGCCCTGGTGCTCACCGCGCTCGGGGCGCGCGTCGGCTCGCCGCGGCGCGATCGGCGCCTGGCTGCGTTCCGCCTGGTCGGGATGACGCCCGCCGAGGCACGGCGTGTGGTCTCCACGGAGACCGGCCTGGCCGCCGTCGCCGGCTCGGTGCTGGCCCTGGTCGTCTTCCTCCTGGCACGGGTCGTCTTCGACCACCCCGCCAGCTTCGTCGTGGTCGACTACGGTCCCGATGGGCCCGTCCGCCAGGTCGTGCAGTCGCCCGGCCCGGCGCTGCCGTTCGACGTCACGCCCCGGTGGTGGGCGGCGGCCCTGGCCCTCCTGGTGGTGCCGGTCAGTGCCGTGGTCCTCAGCCGCCTGGCACTGCGCCGGGTGTCCCTGACCCCGTTCGGTGTCGTCCGCAGGAACCGCAGGCGCCCGCCCGCGGTGGTCCCGGCACTGGCCCTCGTCACCGCCACCATCCTCTTCGCGGCCTGGCCGTCCGTGCTCGAGCGGCTCCAGAGCGGCAGTGGGCGGGGCTGGTGGGAGCTGCCTCCACTGGTCCTCACCGTCGTCATCCTCGTGTCCCTGCTCGTCGGTACGGCATCGACGGCGCACCTCATCGGGCGGATCCTGGCGTCCCGGGCCCGGTCGACGACCGTGCTGATCGCCGCGCGCCGCCTCGTCGCCGACCCCTGGTCGGCCAGTCGTGCCACGGCCAGCGTCCTGCTCGCGGTCCTCGTGGGCACCGGAGCCGCGGTCTTCACCGTGGAGGCCAATCTCATGCGGTCCGACACCCAGTTCTTCGAGGACACCTATCACGTCATCAAGGCCGTGGTCGGCGTGGCCATGGCCCTGGCCGCGGCCGGGCTGCTGGTCATCCAGCTCGAGACGATGATGCTGCGTCGCCAGAGCCTGGCCACCCTGGCTGCGGTGGGGGTTCCCCGGTCGGTGCTCGTCCGAGCCCACCTGCTCGAGGCGGTGCTTCCCGTGGTGCCGATGGTGCTCGTCGCAGCCTCGGTGGGGGTCGCGGCGATGCGCGGCTACACCGGTGGCGGGCGCATGGAGGTGGCGGACGACCCTTCCGGCAACGTCGCACTGGGGACGCACTTCATCTCCGTGCCCATCCCGTGGATGGACCTGTCCCTGTTCGCCGGGGGCGCGGTGCTCGCGGTCCTCGCGACGTCACTGCTCGGTGCCGCCACGATGAGCGCCTCCCTCCAGCCGCGTGAGCTGCGCACCGCCTCCTGACCCGAGGCGCGATGGGTATGGCGCGTGCGCCCTCCCGGTGCGACGCTGGGCGCAGCAGCGCACAGCGAGGTGGCCGTGGCGGAGCACGTCGTGGACCGGCCGAGCTTCGACGAGTACGTCGTCGCCCGGGGTGGTGACCTGCTCCGGACCGCCTGGCTGCTCGCCGGGGACGACCGCGGCGCCCAGCGGCTCGCCCGCACCGCCCTGACCCGGGCCTGGCCGCAGTGGTCGCAGCTGGCCGAGCACGGTGCCGGGTCGTACGACTCCGACCTGCGGCGGTTCCTCGTCCAGGCCCACCTCAGACAGCACCGGCACCCGGCCCGCGACGACGTCGACGACGACTCCAGATCGCCTGCGGCCCGGGGTGGTTCGGGTGGTCCGGACGAGCGGGTCGGGGTCTCGCGGGGACTCGAGGTGCTGGACTCGCTGACCAACGTCGAACGCGCCGTGGTCGTGCTCGTGCTGTTCGACGGGCTGGGGGAGGGGCACGTCGCCGACCTCCTCGACGACGACCTCGGCTCCGTCCGGCGCCATCTGCTGCACGCGCTGGCCCTCGTCCGCGACCGGTTCGGGCTCGACGAGCGCGGGATGCGCGGACTGCTGGAGTCGCTGGCCCCCGACGACCCGCCGGTCGAGGCGCTGCTCGCCAAGGAGGTGGCCGGTGCGGCTCGCTGGCGGGGGCTGCGCGGGTGGGTGTTCGCGCTGGCCGCCGTGGCGGTGGCCGCCCTGGTCGTGGGGCTCGTGACGCGCCCGCAGGTCGGGGGCGTCCGACCGCCGCCCTCCATCCCCCGCCTGGTGCCCGCGGCGCTCGCCTGCGGGTCGTCGCTCGGTCCTCCCGCCCTGCCCCGACCCGTCGAGCCACCGCTCAGCGCGCACTACGTCGCCGTGCTCGTCTGCGCGAGGACCGATGCGGCCTCGGTCTGGAGCGGTCCGCTCCCGCCGGACGTCCCGGTGAGCGACCCCACGGCGATCGACTCCCTGGTGCTGGCACCGCAGGGCAGCGGACCGGCCTGTCCCGGCCTGCCCCGTGGTCCTGCGTACCGGCTCCTGCTCCTCGGCCGCGACGGCACCACGACGACATGGTCCAACGAGGCGCTGGCCTGCAACGGGTGGCCGGCCCTGTCCCAGGTGTTCGTCGCCGCGGCCGAGCAGAGCGCCGCGGGCACCCCGCCGGACGCCGACTTCCTCGGGTGCCCGACGACCCTGGGTCGACAGGTCGACCGGGACGGGGCCGGGCTGGGCCTGCAGAAGGGGACCGTCCTCGTCGAGGCCACCGCCTGCCTGCACCCGCTCGCCGAGGCCAGGCCACCCGGCATACCGAGCTTCCGGGCGGTCCGCGCCAACGTGCTGGGCGGCCCGGCCGTGGCCCAGCTGAACGCCGACCTGGCCCGGTCCGGGTCGAGGCGCACCGGCAAGGGCGACTGCGCCTCGGGGCCGCAGCGCTACGTGATCAGGGCGCGCACCGACACCGGGCGGCTGGTCGAGCTCAGCAGCATCTGCGGTCACGAGTTCGCGGTCGACGGGCACCTGCGCGACACCTGGCGGGTCAGCGGTGAGACGACGAGCATGCTGCGGGCCCTGCTCGTCGCGAACTAGCGAGCCTCAGCCGCCGGCGACCACGCGGATCGTCTGGTCGGCGAAGGTGACGCTCTGCCCGGGACGGACCTGGGCGCCACGACGGGTCTCGCGCGAGCCGTCGACCGACACCTCGCCGAGCTCGATCACCGACCGCGCCATCGCCCCGTCGTCGACGACGCCGGCGAGCTTGAGCAGCTGACCCAGCCTGATCGACTCGTCGCGGATGGGGACCTCGTGCTCGGCATTCACGAGGGGAGTCTACGAGCGCTCAGCTCGCAGCCGAGACCGCCCGGCCCGAGTAGTGGCGCTCGCGGTCGTCCTCGGTCATCGCACCCCACACGCCGTAGGGCTCGCGCACCCGAAGGGCGTGCTCGCGGCACAGCTGCAGGACGGGGCAGCCGAGGCAGACCTCCTTGGCCTGCGAGTCGCGCGATCGGCGAGCAGGACCGCGCTCACCCTCGGGGTGGAAGAAGACCTCGGGGTTGACCTGGCGACAGGACCCCTCCATCTGCCAGTCCCACAGGTCGGCCACCGGTCCCGGAAGTCGTGACAACTCCGCCATGTCTTCCCTCAGCTCTCCGACGGCTCCGTGCCGCTCGGTCAGGACGCTACTCGTCGCTGACCTGCAGGAACTTGTGCAGAACGTATGGACTTGTTCAAGGGCTGGCCACGTTCGGCCCGAGCCGTCGCCGGACGGGAGCCGTCCGCGACGCGGACGCCGGACGGGCGCGTCGGTCGCACCCGCAGCGCTGCCTTACGATTGGGCAATGAGCCTTGGGTTTGACGACCGCCTCCCCGAACTCGCCCAGCAGGCCCCCGACGTCGAGGACCACGACCCCTTTGCGAAGCTCGGGCTGACCTACGACGACGTGCTGCTGCTGCCCGGCGAGACCGACGTCATCCCGTCCGACGTGGACACGACCGCGCGCCTCACCCGCGAGATCTCGCTGCGCATCCCGCTCGTCTCGGCGGCCATGGACACGGTCACCGAGTCGCGGATGGCCATCGCCATGGCCCGGCAGGGCGGCCTCGGCGTGCTGCACCGCAACCTCTCCATCGAGGACCAGGCCTACCAGGTCGACCTCGTGAAGCGGACCCAGACCGGGATGATCAGCAACCCCATCACGATCGGGCCCGACGCGACGCTGGAGGAGCTCGACCGCATCTGCGGTGAGTACCGCGTCTCCGGCCTGCCGGTCGTGCAGCCGGACAACACCCTGATCGGCATGATCACCAACCGCGACCTGCGCTTCACGCCGGTGGCGGAGTGGGCCGGCACGCGCGTCCGCGACGTGATGACCCCGATGCCGCTGGTCAGCGGCGCGGTCGGCATCTCCCGGGACGACGCCACCGCGCTGTTGCGCCAGCACAAGCGCGAGCGGCTGCCGCTGGTGGACGACCAGGGTCGCCTCGCCGGCCTCATCACGGTCAAGGACTTCGTGAAGTCCGAGCAGTTCCCGCACGCCAGCAAGGACGACCACGGCCGGCTCCTCGTCGGTGCCGCCATCGGCTTCTTCGGCGACGCGTGGGAGCGGGCCACCACCCTCGTCGAGGCCGGGGTGGACGTGCTCGTCGCCGACACGGCGAACGGCCACGCACGGCTCCTGCTCGACATGATCCGCCGGCTCAAGGCCGACCCGGCCACGCGCCACGTCCAGGTCATCGGCGGCAACGTCGCGACCCGGGCTGGGGCGCAGGCCCTCGTCGATGCCGGCGCCGACGGCGTCAAGGTCGGGGTCGGCCCGGGCTCCATCTGCACCACCCGCGTCGTCGCCGGCGTGGGCGTTCCCCAGGTGACGGCCATCCACGACGCGTCGCTGGCCTGTCGCAGGGCCGGTGTGCCGGTCATCGGTGACGGTGGTCTGCAGTTCTCCGGCGACATCGCCAAGGCCCTCGTGGCCGGCGCCGACACCGTGATGCTGGGCTCCCTCCTCGCCGGTTGCGAGGAGTCGCCCGGCGACCTGATCTTCGTCAACGGCAAGCAGTTCAAGTCCTACCGCGGGATGGGCTCGCTGGGCGCGATGGCCTCCCGTGGCAAGAAGTCGTACTCCAAGGACCGGTACTTCCAGGCCGACGTCGCCAGCGACGACAAGATCGTCCCGGAGGGCATCGAGGGCCAGGTGGCGTACCGCGGCCCGCTCGGCAACGTCGTCCACCAGCTCGTCGGGGGCCTCGCCCAGTCGATGTTCTACGTCGGCGCCAACACCGTCCCCGAGCTGCAGTCCCGCGGGAAGTTCGTCCGGATCACGTCGGCCGGGCTCAAGGAGAGCCACCCGCACGACATCCAGATGACCGTCGAGGCCCCCAACTACGGCGGCCGCTGACCCTGGTACGGCTGGGGCTGGTGGTGTCCAGGGTGGTGTCCAGCCGGGGGTACGCCATCCGGCTGAGCCGCTGCCTCGGCCCGCGCTCCTAGTCTGCTTCCACGACCCATCCCCCACGGTCGCAGCTGGGCTGTGCCCGTGCTGACGTCGTCGGGCGACGCCTTGCGCGTGCCCGACGATCCCAGATGCCCCGTCGCCGGACACCCCCCTCACCCGGCGGCGGGGTATCGCCCTTTTCGCCCCTGCGTCCGCGGCCGATAGCCTTGCGCGGTGACTGAGATCGAGATCGGCCGAGGCAAGCGCGGCCGTCGGGCCTACTCCTTCGACGACATCGCCGTCGTCCCGTCCCGCCGCACGCGCGACCCCGAGGAGGTGTCGGTGGGCTGGCAGATCGATGCCTACCACTTCGACATCCCGGTCATCGCCGCTCCGATGGACTCGGTGATGAGTCCCGAGTCGGCCATCAAGCTCGGCAACCTCGGCGGCCTGCCGGTGCTCGACCTCGAGGGCCTGTGGACGCGGTACGACGACCCGACGCCGCTGCTCGCCGAGATCGCGACGCTGGACCCCGCGACCGCGACCGCGCGGATGCAGGAGATCTACGCGGCCGAGATCCAGCCCGAGCTCATCGTCGAACGGCTCAAGCAGGTCCGTGCGGCCGGCGTGACCGTGGCGGGGGCGCTCAGCCCGCAGCGCACGCAGCAGTTCTGGAAGCACGTCGTCGACGCCGGGGTCGACCTGTTCGTCATCCGTGGCACCACGGTGAGCGCCGAGCACGTCTCCGGCCGTGCCGAGCCGCTCAACCTCAAGCGCTTCATCTACGAGCTGGACGTGCCCGTCATCGTCGGCGGCGCCGCGTCGTACACGGCGGCGCTGCACCTCATGCGCACCGGTGCCGCCGGGGTCCTCGTCGGCTTCGGTGGGGGAGCGGCGCACACCACGCGGCGCACCCTGGGCATCCACGCCCCGATGGCCAGCGCCATCGCCGACGTGGCCGCGGCGCGTCGTGACTACCTCGACGAGTCCGGCGGCCGCTACGTGCACGTCATCGCCGACGGCGGCATGGGCGACAGCGGTGACATCGTCAAGGCCGTGGCCTGTGGCGCCGACGCGGTCATGCTCGGTGCGGCGCTCGCGCGGGCGACCGACGCACCCGGTCGCGGGCTGCACTGGGGTCCCGAGGCGCACCACCAGGAGCTGCCGCGGGGGTCGCGCGTCGAGGTGGGCGCCGTGGCCCCGCTCGAGCAGATCCTGTTCGGCCCCGGCCGCACCGCCACCGGCCAGACGAACCTCATCGGCGCCCTGCGCCGCGCGATGGCGACGACGGGCTACTCCGACCTCAAGGAGTTCCAGCGCGTCGAGGTCGTCGTGGCCCCCTACCAGGCCACCTGAGCCCTGCCCGACGCCACGACGGCGGCCCCACCGGAGACCTCCGCGAGGGCCGCCGTCGTCGTCGCGGGACCGCGAGATCCCGCTAACTTACTACTGGTAATAACCGTGGGGCCCACCTACGCTGCCCCTATGGCTCCCGAGCTCATCGCCGACCCCGAGACCGACCCCACTGCGACGTATGCCGTGGACCCGGCCCTCGTCCGACGGCTGGCCAGGAGGGTGGTCGCCGCGCCGCGCGCGGAGCACCACGTGAGCCACACCCCGATGACCGGCGCGCCCCTGGCATCGCTGCCGCTGTCCACCCGTGAGGACGTCGTCGTGGCGGTCGACGCGGCGCGGGCGGCCCAGCGCGCGTGGTCGCGCACGCCGATGGAGGTCCGCGAGCGGATCATGCTGCGCTACCACGACCTCGTCCTCGACCGGCAGGTCGAGCTGCTCGACGTCGTCCAGCTCGAGTCGGGCAAGACGCGGGGACAGGCGTTCGAGGAGGTCGCCGACGTCGCACTGGTGGCGCGGCACTACGGCCGCTCGGCGGCGGCATACCTGCGTCCGAAGCGGCGGGCCGGACTGTTCCCGGTGCTGACCCAGTCGACCGAGCACCACCACCCGCGCGGGGTCGTGGGGATCGTCAGCCCGTGGAACTACCCGCTGTCCCTGGCCATCACCGACGCCATCCCGGCGATCATGGCGGGCAACGCGGTGGTCCTTCGCCCCGACCTCCAGGCCTCGCTCACGGCGCTGCAGGCGGTGCAGCTGCTCACCGAGGCGGGTCTGCCCGAGTCGGTGCTGCAGGTCGTGCTCGGTGACGGGCCGACGGTGGGGCAGGCCGTCGTCGACCTCGCGGACTACGTCTGCTTCACCGGTTCCACGGCGACCGGGCGCAGCGTCGCGACGTCCGTGGCGGGACGCCTCGCCGGGTACTCCCTCGAGCTCGGTGGCAAGAATGCGATGTACGTCGCCGACGACGCCGACCTCGACAAGGCCGTCGCAGGGGCGGTCCGCGCGTGCTTCTCCTCGGCCGGGCAGCTGTGCATCTCGGTGGAGCGGCTCATCGTGCACGAGAGCGTCGCCGACGAGTTCACGAGCCGGTTCGTCGAGGCGGTGGGGGCGATGAGCCTGGGGCCGGCGCTGGAGTTCGGCACCGACATGGGTTCGCTGGTCTCCGCGGCGCAGCTCGCCCGCGTGACCGCGCACGTCGACGACGCCCGCGCCAAGGGGGCGCGTGTGCTCACCGGTGGCCGTGCCAGGCCCGACCTGGGGCCCTTCTTCTACGAGCCGACCGTCCTCGCGGGGGTCTCCGCGGCGATGGACGTGCGCGACGACGAGACGTTCGGCCCCGTCGTGGCGATCTACCGCGTGCACAGCGACGACGAGGCGATCCGTCTCGCCAACGACACCGACTACGGCCTGAACGCCTCGGTCTGGACCCGTGACGTCGCCCGCGGACGCCGCATCGGGACGGCCATCGCGGTCGGCACGGTCAACGTCAACGAGGGGTATGCCGCCGCGTGGGGGAGCGTGGCCGCGCCGATGGGAGGCATGAAGCAGTCCGGTGTCGGGCGCCGCCACGGGTCCGAGGGCATCCTCAAGTACACCGAGTCGCAGAACGTCACAGCGCAGCACGTCCTGCCGATCGCCCCCTCCCTGGGCCTGTCCGAGGAGGCGTACGCCCGGGTGATGACCGCGGCCCTGCGCACCCTGAAGGCGGTCGGCCGCCGATGACCGCCCCGGTCGAGAGCTCATCCAGCCTGCCCGCGGGCAGCCACGTCGACGTGATCGTGGTCGGCTCCGGTTTCGGCGGGTCGGTCACCGCGCTGCGCCTCGTGGAGAAGGGGTACCGCGTCCACGTCATCGAGTCGGGCCGCCGGTTCCGCGACGAGGACTTCGCCAGGACGTCCTGGGACGTGCGCAGCTACCTGTGGGCACCGAAGCTGAAATGCTTTGGGGTGCAACGGATCCACCGTCTCCCGGATGTCATGGTCCTGGCTGGTGCCGGTGTCGGCGGTGGCTCGCTCAACTACGCCAACACCCTCTACGTCCCGCCGGAGTCGTTCTTCCGTGACCCGCAGTGGAACGACATCACCGACTGGCAGTCCGAGCTCGAGCAGCACTACGCGACGGCGTCGACGATGCTCGGCGTCGTCACGAACCCGTGCGAGGGCATCGTCGAGGACGTCATGCGCCGCACCGCCGAGGACATGGGCGTCGGCGACACCTTCCGCAAGACGCCGACCGGGGTGTTCTACGGCATGCCGGGGCGGACCGTCCCCGACCCGTACTTCGGCGGTGCCGGGCCCGAGCGCACGGGCTGCACCCAGTGCGGCAACTGCATGGTCGGCTGCCGGGTGGGCGCCAAGAACACGCTCGTCAAGAACTACCTCGCGCTGGCGGAGAAGCTCGGTGCCACCATCGAGCCGATGCGCACCGTCGTGCGGGTGGCCCCGCGCCGGGGCGGCGGGTATGCCGTGTCGCACGAGGCGACGGGGGCATGGCTGCGGCGCGACCGGCGGTCCGTGACCGCCGACCAGGTGGTGTTCGCCGGCGGGACCTGGGGCACCCAGAAGCTGCTGCACACGCTGCGCCAGAATGGTGCCCTGCCGCGGCTGTCCTCGCGGCTCGGGCACCTCACCCGCACCAACTCCGAGGCGCTCAACGGGGTGATGGTCGAGAAGGTCCCGCGCGGGGAGAACCTGTCGAAGGGTGTGGCGATCACCTCGTCGTTCCACCCCACGGCCGACACCCACGTCGAGAACTGCCGCTACGGCCCGGGCTCCAACCTGATGGGCGCGATGGCGACGATCCTCGTCCCCGGCGACCGGCTGCCCCGCCCGCTGCAGTTCCTCGTCGAGGCGGCGAAGCACCCGGTCGTCTTCGTGCGCTCCCTGTCGCAGTACCGCTGGAGCGAGCGCACGATCATCGGGCTGATCATGCAGAACCGCGACAACTCCTTGAACGTCACCGGGACCAAGAGCCTCCTCGGTGGACGAGGCCTCACCTCACGCCAGGGCCACGGCGAGCCGAACCCCACGTACATCCCCGCAGGGCAGGAGGCGATGAAGGCCGTGGCCGCCAGGCTCTCCGAGGCGACCGGTCTGCGCGCCTTCGCCGGGGGGAGCATCGGCGAGGTGGTCAACATCCCGATGACCGCGCACTTCCTCGGCGGCGTGACGATCGGCTCCAGCCCTGACTGCGGGGTCATCGACGGCTACCAGCGGGTCTGGAACTACCCCGACCTGCACGTCGTCGACGGCTCCGCGATCTCCGCGAACCTCGGGGTGAACCCGTCGCTGAGCATCACCGCCCAGGCCGAGCGGGCCATGTCGCTGTGGCCCAACAAGGGTGAGCAGGACCCGAGGCCGGCCCAGGACGAGGGCTACCGCGCGGTGGAGCCGGTCAAGGCGGCCAACCCCGCGGTGACGAGGTACGGCGCGGCCTGACCCCGGACGTTCGGAGGCGGCGGTTGGTGGGTCCCTGCACCCCGCAACCGCCGCCTCTGATCGTGTGGCCCAAGATGAGCCGGGGTGGGATCTCCAGCCACACATGAGGGTCAACGAGCGCTGGGCGCCCGGGTTACGCGCTCCCGCCCGATTTCTCCGAGTCGCCCCGTCCGCCGGCCCCGGTGCCTCGCCCGGTGCCTCGTCCGGCGGGGGCTTCGTCGCGCCAGGACGCCCACAACGCGGCATACGCGCCGTCGGCGGCGACCAGCTCGTCGTGGGTGCCGATCTCGCTGACCAGGCCGTCCTCGACGACGGCGACGCGGTCGGCGTCGTGGGCCGTGTGCAGGCGGTGGGCGATGGCGACGACGGTGCGGCCCTGCACCACCGCGGCCAGCGACCGCTCGAGGTGGCGGGCGGCGCGCGGGTCGAGCAGGGACGTGGCCTCGTCGAGGACGAGGGTGTGCGGGTCGGCGAGAACCAGCCGGGCGAGGGCGAGCTGCTGCGACTGCGCCTCGGTGAGCGCGTGCCCTCCGCTGCCGACGACGGTGTCCAGGCCGTCGGGGAGCCCCGAGGCCCAGGCCCACGCGTCGACCGCGCGCAGGGCGTCCGCCAGCTCCTCGCGGGTGGCCTGCGGCCGGGCGAGCAGGAGGTTGTCGCCGAGCGAACCCACGAAGACGTGGTGCTCCTGGGTCACCAGGGCCACCTCGCCGCGCAGCTCGCCCAGCTCGAGGTCGACCAGCGGCACGCCACCGACGTCGATCCGCCCCTCGCGGGGGCCGTCGATGCCGGCCATCAGGCGCCCGAGGGTGGACTTGCCCGCTCCGGACGGCCCCACGATGGCCAGGCGTTCGCCGGGGCGCAGGTCGAGGCTCACGCCGTGCAGCACGTCGTGGCCGGGGCGGTAGGCGTAGCGGACGTCGTCGACGGTCAGGTCCGAGCCCTCGGGGTGCTCACCGGTGGCCGTGCGGTCCGGCGGGACGGACCCGACGCCGATGACGCGGGCGAGCGAGGTCGCGCCGACCTGGATCTCGTCGAGCCAGCTCAGCACCTCGTCGAGCGGTCCGACCATCTGCTGCACGTAGAGCGCCACCGCGGTCGCGGCGCCGGCCGTGATGTGGCCGTTCATCGCGAGCCAGCCACCCCAGAGGACGGCAGCGGCGGTCGGCACGTAGTAGCCGAACACCACCGACGGGAACCACCGCAGCCGCAGCCCCAGGGTGTACCGCTCGGCGCGGTAGCACTCGCGCAGGGCCTCGTGGAACCGGTGCCGACGTACGCCCGCGAGCGACAGGGCGTCGATGGTCCGCGCCCCGTCGACGCTCTCGGTCACGACGCCGTTGAGCGAGGCGTAGGTGGCGCGCTCCCACAGGTAGCCGTTCGCGGCATACCGGAGGTAGCGGCGGGTCGAGAACCAGTAGAAGGGCAGGCCGGCGAGGATGGCCAGGCTCGCCAGGGGTGAGGTGAACAGCGCTGCGACGACGGTCATCGCCACGGTCATGGTGGCCACGAACAGGGACGGGATCCCGAACCGCACCACGTGCGACAGGGCCTCGACGTCGTTGGTCGTCCGGGCGACGAGGTCGCCGGTGCCGGCCCGCTCGACGGTCGACAGCGGCAGGTTGACCGCGCGGGCGACGAACTGTTCGCGCAGCTCGGCGAACACCGTCTCGCCCAGGATGAACGACAGCCGGCGCGCCGCCCACGTCAGCCCGGTCTGCGCGACGACCGCGACGGCCAGGCCCACGGCTATCCGGTCGACGGCGCCGAGGCTGCCCCGACCGCTCACCTCGTCGACCAGCCGGCCGACGAGCCACGGGGCGGCGAGCGCGGCCAGGGCCGCGAGGGCGTGCAGGCCCAGGACGCGGCCCAGCAGGCCGCGGTGGTTCCCCATCAGCTCGCGGGTGTGCTCCCACACCGCCCGGGAGTCGGCGACGGGCAGCGTGCGGCGGGTGTGGTCGGTGCGCACCTCGTCGGGGTGCGTCTGGGCGCTCACGTCTCGTCCTCCTCGGTGCGCAGCACGACGTGCCGGTATGCCGCGTGCTCCAACAGCTCGCGGTGGGTGCCGCGGGCGGCCACGAGCCCGTCCTCGAGCAGGACGACCTCGTCGGCCTGCCCGAGCAGCAGCGGGCTCACCGTCGTCACGACCGTCGTGCGGCCGCGCCGGTGGTCGGCGAGCCGGGACGCGATGCGGGCCTCGGTGTGGGCGTCCACGGCGCTGGTCGGCTCCACGAGGACCAGCACCGGGGCGTCGGTGAGGAGCGCGCGGGCCAGGGCGAGGCGCTGGCGCTGGCCGCCGGAGTAGGACCGGCCGCGCTCCTCGACCGTGCCGTCGAGCCCGTCGGGCAGGGCCTCGAGGACATCGGTGCCGCTGGCGGCCTCGAGGGCCCGCAGGACCCGGGCGTCGGCGTGGTCGGGCAGGTGGTCGCGGCCACCGGCCCCGGCCGTGGCGGCGGCGCCGAGCAGCTGGTCGCGCAGGACACCGGTGAACAGGCGGGGATCGGGCTCGCTGACGACCACCCGCCGGCGCACGTCGGCGATCGCCAGGTCGTCCAGCCTCGTGCCACCCCACGTCGTCTGGTGCGGTCCGGGCCCGTGGCGCCCCAGCCGGTCGGCGACGGCCGCGGAGTCCTCGGGGCGGGCGGAGACGATCGCGGTCAGCAGGCCACCACGGACGACCGTGCCGGAGAGCGGGTCGACGAGGTCGTCGTCGTCGCGCGGCGCCGCGACGGAGCCGGGGCGGGACGCGTCGTGGTCCGGCGGGACCGCCAGCACCCGCAGCACCTTGCCCGCGGCGATGTGCGCGCGGATGCCGCGGTCGACGATCTCGATCGCCGTCTGCAGGGGCATGGTGAGGAAGGCGGTGTACCCGTAGAACGCCACGAGCTGCCCGGCACTGATCTCGCCCTGGAGGGCCATCCGGGCACCGAGCCACGTGACGAGCACGACGAACACGCCGGGCAGCAGGACCTGGGCGGAGTCGAGGGCGGCCTGGATGCCGGCCACGTGCACGCCGCGGTGACGGACCTTCTGCGACTGCGCCTCGTAGCGACGCAGGAACGTCTGCTCGCCGCCGATGCCGCGCAGCACGCGCAGCCCGGCCACGGTGTCGGCGCCGAGCGTCGTGAGGCGACCGGCCTCCTCGCGCTGGAGCGCCTGACGACGCTGCAGCGGGCGGACGATGAGGCTCAGGCTGGCGAGCATGATCGGGCCACCGGCCAGGACCAGCAGTCCGAGCGGGGGCGAGGCGGCGAGCAGGATCGTCCCCACCACGACGTAGCTCGCGACCGCACCGGCGAACCGGCCCATCGCGTCGTACAGACCACCGAGGCGCATCACGTCGTTGGCGAACACGGTCACGACCTCACCCGAGGGCATCGCACGGGTGAGCGCCGGGCCGGCCTTCTCGGCGCCCTCGGCGGTGAGCTGCGCGCTGCGGTAGGAGGCGTAGAGCCAGTTGTGGACGGCGAACCAGTGTCGCGCCGCGGCCGTCGACGCCGCGATGGCGCCGAGGCCGAGGAGGGCCAGGGCCCACTTCACGAGGCCGTCGACGTCGCCGGGGACGATGCCCTCGTCGACCCCCTTGCCGAGGGCGGCCGGGATGAGGGCGATGGAGACCATCCACACCATGCCGGTCACCGCGCCGAGCGCCTGGGTGCGCCACTGCTCACGACCGATCCACAGCATGAACCGCAGCGTGCTGCGGGTGTCGGGACGGCCGGGATCGGGGTAGGGGATCTCGCGCATCAGGGTCCCCACCGTAGGCGTGCGCACCGACGGCCCGACACTGGTTTTCGACGCCGGGGCCCGGTGCGCCTGCGGTCGCTGTCGGTGGGGTCTGCCTACCATGGGCTCGTGCCACCCGCGGGGCCCACGCGCAGAGCCCGCCTGGAGACGAAGTTCATCCGGCGGCGCGTCGTGGCGGCCTCGGCCGCAGTCGGGTTCCTCGCGGTGACCTCGTTCGGCGTGAGCCAGCTCGCGGGCCTGTTCGCCGGCGGCGCCGAGGCCTCGCCCGCAGCCGCCCCGGTCGCGAAGGTCGTCACGAAGGCTCCCCCCACCACGAAGGTCACGCCCAAGGTTCCGGCCCCGGTGCCGAGCCCGGTGGCGAAGCAGGGCGGGGTCGGAGGGACGGCCGCCGAGACCGCGCTGGTCCGCACCATGCGGCTCACCGGCGACCTGACGCCGAAGTCGGTGGTCGCCTCACCCGCCGGCGTCGTCGTCGCCCAGAACATGATGTACCGCCACTCGATCTCGGCGTTCGGTGCCGACGGCGCCCTCCTCGCGACGGTCAAGGACTCGGTCGACCTGGCGCGGTTCGGCATCGAGGGGCACCCCGGCACGACCAAGGGAGCCCCCGTCGAGGCCGCCTTCACCAAGGACGGCAAGCACGCCTGGGTGTCCAACTACTCCATGTATGGCGCGGGGTACGGCCCCGAGGGCCTCGACAGCTGTCGCGCAGGGGACGGGACGTCGCCGAGCACCGTCTACCGGGTCGACACCACGACGTTCGCGATCGACCGGGTGGTCCAGGTGGGCGCGGTCCCCAAGTACGTCGCCGTGACGCCCGACGACAAGACGGTCCTCGTCACCAACTGGTGCACGTGGGACCTGTCCGTCATCGACATCGCGAAGAACAAGGAGGTGGCCCGGATCCCGCTCGGTGGCAGGTACCCGCGCGGCATCGTCGTCGCCCCCGACAGCCGCACCGCGTACGTCGCGCTGATGGGCTCCGACCGCATCGTCACGGTCGACCTGCGCACCAGGGCGGTCTCCCGCTTCGCGACCACCGGCGACGGTCCTCGCCACATCGTCCTGAGCCCCGATGCCAAGTACCTCTACGTCACCAACAACGGCTCGGGCACCGTGACCAAGCTGGACCGCGCGACCGGTCGGGTGCTCGCCTCGAGGCGCGTGGGTGACCAGCCGCGCTCGCTGACCATCTCCACCGACGGCACCGCGATCTACTCCGTGAACTACGAGTCGTCGACGGTGAGCAAGCTGCGCACGAGCGACCTGTCGCTGCTCGGGCAGGTCGCGACGGACTACCACCCGATCGGCATCACCTACGAGCCGACGCGCAAGGCCGTGTGGGTCGCCTGCTACGGCGGGAGCATCCTCGTCTTCGACGACTCGAGGCGTCCCGTAACCTGACGAGGTGCTGCGAACCGCCCTCAAGCCCCGTTGGCTGGGACTGTTCGCCCTCCTCGTCGTCGTCCTCGTGACGTTCACGCAGCTCGGTTTCTGGCAGCTGCACGTCGCCCAGGACAAGGGCCTCGCGGATGCGCTGCGCAAGGCCCACGAGGCCCGGCCGGCCCTGATCGACTCCGTCGTCCGGCCGCACCAGGACTTCCCGAACCCCCAGTCCAACCGGGCGGTGACCGCGATCGGCGAGTATGTCGCGAAGGACCAGTTCCTCGTGGGGCCGCGTCGGCTCGACGGCGTCCAGGGGTACTGGGTCGTGGCGCCGATCGTCGTGGCCGAGACCGGGGCCCGCCTCGCGGTGGTCCGCGGGTTCGTCACCGACCCCGCGGCTGCCGGCACCGCCCCGTCCGGCAAGGTCACGGTCGACGGGTCGCTCGCGCCGGGGGAGTCGCCGGCCGTCGCGCCGACACCTGCCGCCGCCACCGGGGGAACCGGCTCGGGCGGCTCCGGCGGGACGGCACCCGAGGTCCTCGGGTCGATCGACCTGTCGATCCTCGTGAACCGCTGGCCCGGTGACATCTACAACGCCTTCGTCTTCGCCCAGACCGAGCGGGCCGCCAGCGGCACCGCGATCGCTGCGTCGGCAGGCCTCGAGCGGGTGCCCCCACCCGAGGTGACGGGCGGCCTGAAGTGGCGCAACGCGGCATACGCGCTGCAGTGGTGGGTGTTCGCGGGCTTTGCCGCGTTCATGTGGTTCAGGATGGTGCGCGATGATGCTCAGCATGAGCGAGCGAACGAGCAAGGCGACTGAGGCCAAGGGGACCAAGGACCCCGCGCGCACCGAGCGTGCCCTGAAGTGGTTCAAGGTGATGGCGTTCACGGCCGGTGCGGCCATGTTCGTGCTCATCGCCGAGATGGTCCTCAAGTACGGCTTCGACAACGAGGTGCTCTCGTGGTGGAGCCCGGTGCACGGCTTCATCTTCATGGGGTTCGTGTTCACGGTGTGGAACCTGGGGACGATGTTGCGCTGGTCGTTCGGCCGGATGGTCGCCATCGTGCTGGGTGCCTGCATCCCGTTCGTCGCGTTCGTGATCGAGCGCAGGGTGGCCGCGGAGGTGGAGCCGACGCTCGCCGGTAGCCTTGCCCCGTGAGTGAAACCCCCGCCGGCGACACCGCCGACATCACCCAGGCCCAGGACGACGACCGCGTCGAGGCGCCCCACGGCGACCGGGTGGAGGTGGACTCCACCCCGCTCCAGGCGAAGCCGGTGCTCGTCGTCGACTTCGGCGCGCAGTACGCGCAGCTGATCGCGCGGCGCGTGCGCGAGGCCAACATCTACAGCGAGGTCGTCCCGCACACCATGGCGGTCGACGAGATGCTCGCCAAGGGCCCGGCCGCGATCGTGCTCTCCGGTGGCCCGTCGTCGGTCTACGCCGAGGGTGCCCCGTCGCTCGACCCGGCCCTGCTCGAGGCCGGGGTCCCGGTCTTCGGCATGTGCTACGGCTTCCAGGCGATGGCCCAGGCGATGGGTGGCACGGTCGCCCACACGGGGCTGAGCGAGTTCGGCTCGACACCTGCCTCGATCTCCGACTCCGAGTCGACGTTGTTCAACGGCCAGCCGGCCGACCAGTCGGTCTGGATGAGCCACGGCGACTCCGTCACCGAGGCCCCCGCGGGCATGCGGGTCACGGCGGCCACCGCGGGTGCGCCCGTCGCCGCGTTCGAGGACGACGAGCGCCAGCTGTATGGCGTGCAGTGGCACCCGGAGGTCATGCACTCGACCTTCGGCCAGCGCGTGCTCGAGAACTTCCTCTACCGCGGCGCCAGGCTCGAGGGCGACTGGACCGCGGCGAACGTCGTCGACGAGCTCGTCGACGCGATCCGCTCGAAGGTGGGGGAGTCGCGGGTCCTCTGCGCGCTCTCCGGCGGTGTCGACTCCTCCGTCGCTGCCGCCCTGGTGCAGAAGGCTGTCGGCGACCAGCTCACGTGCGTGTTCGTCGACCACGGTCTGCTGCGCTCCGGCGAGGCCGAGCAGGTCGAGAAGGAGTTCGTCGCGGCCACCGGGGTGGACCTCGTCGTCGTGGACGCTCGCGAGCAGTTCCTGTCCGCGCTCGCCGGGGTGTCCGACCCCGAGGAGAAGCGCAAGATCATCGGGCGCGAGTTCATCCGCGTGTTCGAGCAGGCAGCGCGCGACGTCGTCGGTTCGCGCGGCGACTCCGACCACCCGGTCGAGTTCCTCGTCCAGGGCACGCTCTACCCCGACGTCGTCGAGTCCGGTGGCGGCACCGGTGCGGCCAACATCAAGTCGCACCACAACGTCGGCGGCCTCCCCGACGACCTGCAGTTCAAGCTCGTCGAGCCGCTGCGGTCACTGTTCAAGGACGAGGTCCGCCAGGTCGGGCTCGAGCTCGGTGTGCCCGAGGCGATCGTCTGGCGCCAACCGTTCCCGGGCCCCGGCCTCGGCATCCGCATCGTGGGCGAGGTGACCGCCGAGCGGCTCGAGATCCTCCGGGCCGCCGACGCGATCGCCCGCCACGAGCTGTCGGCCGCCGGGCTGGACCGCGACATCTGGCAGTGCCCGGTGGTGCTGCTCGGCGACGTGCGTTCGGTGGGGGTGCAGGGCGACGGCCGGACGTACGGCCACCCTGTCGTCCTTCGCCCGGTCTCGTCCGAGGACGCCATGACGGCCGACTGGACGCGGGTGCCCTACGAGGTGCTGGCCAAGATCTCGACGCGGATCACCAACGAGGTGCGTGAGATCAACCGTGTCGTGCTCGACGTGACGAGCAAGCCGCCGGGCACCATCGAGTGGGAGTGACCCGGTCGTGGCGCTGAGGGGCGACGCGCTGGCGGCGGTCGAGGACAAGGCGAGTCGCTGGGTCATGCGGCACATCCTCATCGGGCCGCCGCTCAAGCTGCTCACCGGACTGCGGGTCGAGGGGCGCTCGAACGTCCCGCGCGAGGGCGCGCTGATCGTCGCCTCGAACCACCTGTCGTTCATCGACTCGATCGTCATCCCGCTCGCCTGCGCCCGGCAGGTGCACTTCCTCGGCAAGGCGGAGTACTTCCAGGGGACCGGCGTCCGCGGCGCTGCCGCCCGCTGGTTCCACTCGACCGCCGGAACCATCCCGGTCGACCGCAACGACCCCCGCGCCGCCGCGGGTTCGCTCACGCTGGCGGAGGAGGTCCTGCGCCGAGGTGAGGCGTTCGGCGTCTACCCCGAGGGCACCCGCTCGCCCGACGGTCGCCTCCACCGCGGTCGCACCGGCGTCGCCCGTATGGCGCTCAGCACGGGTGCGACGCTCCTTCCCTGCGCTGTCACCGGGACCGACAAGGTCCAGCCTGCGGGGTCGAACGGGTTCCGTCCGGGGAAGGTGACCGTGCGCTTCGGCGAGCCGATCGACGTGGCCGGGCTGGGCGAGAAGTACCAGAAGGCCGCGCTGCTGAGGGCTGTCACCGACGCCACGATGGATGCGATCGGCGCGCTGTCGGGGCAGGAGCGGTCGGGGCTCTACGCCTCCGACGTCAAGGCCGCCATGACCTCCGACCTCCAGGGCTGACGGCTCACCCCGAACCGCGGCGCGCGCTCGTCGCCACCGAGCGCGGTGCACGTACAGGTCGGGCTCGTGAATGTCGTCGGCGAGGGCTGTGACCTGGGCGCGCGGTTGGACCCGACCGGTTCGAGGTGCCGTCGTAGGCTGGTCCGGTGGCCGACTTCGTGATCCGTGAATGGCGGCTCGACCCGTTCCCCGGGGACCAGGCCCCGCTGCACGTCCACCATCGTGGCGACGAGGCCTTCTACGTGCTCGACGGACTGCTCGACGTGCAGGACGGTACGACCCGGCACCGGCTGGAGCCGGGGTCCCTGCACGTGGTGACCGCGGGTTCGCCCCACACGTTCGCCACCGTGGGTGACACCGGTGCGCGCATCCTCGTCATCATGAGCCCCGAGGTCGACGCCCTCGTCGCGGCCCTGCACTCAGGTGAGTCATCGGATCTTGCGTCGGTGTGGGAGCAGCACCACTCCTCGCTCGCCTGAGAGTGCCGGCGCCCGGTGGAGTGCAGCTGGAGCGACGTCGGGGGGGATTTCGTGAGGTGAGGCAGGACCCAAATCGGTTGCCCGGCAACAGTGGCCGTGTCACGCTCGCGAGATGTCCACCAGCATCGCCGACAAGCTCTCCAGACAGTTCGGGGAGACCGCCGTCGCTGTGGTGCAGGCGCGTCCTCAGGTGGATCCGGCCATGGTCGAGGAGATCTTCGACGAGGCGGCGACGCTGCTGCACAACGGACTTGCCCTCGACCACCTGGATGACCACGACGCCGACATCGTCATCTCGGAGCTGTGTGTCGCCCTCGTCGATGCGGACGTGGCAACCGCCCTGCTGACCCGGTTCTACGGGGCCACCGACCAGCCCACGGGCCTGCACGACCCGGAAGGAGTTGCCCTGGCGTACGAGAACGTCCTGAGGATCCTGCAGCTGTGACGCCCTCGGGTCACGCGCGGCCGGGGCCGCGAACACCGTGCTTCTCAGGCCTGGCGCCAGCCGGGTGCAGGATGGGGTCGTGAAGCCTTCGCGGGACCCGCACGACACCCACACCCGGTGCGCGGGCATCGACCGCGCCGTGGGTCACCGGGTCGACCAGGACGTGGACCACCACGGTCGAGTCGTCGCCGATCTCGGGTGCAGGGCTTCGTCCCGACGCCGATGAACGGTCGACTGGCAAACCTCGCCCTGCTGTTCGTGGTCCCGCTGGCGGCGGTGACCGGGTTCATGATGTTCCTGCTGGGCAGCGGACCGGTCTGGCCGGTCGCCATCCTCCACGGGGTCGTCGCCCTCCTGGTGGTCGTCCTGGTGCCGTGGAAGTCGACGGTCGTGCGCAGGGGGCTACGCCGTCCCGGACAGACACGGCAGCGGGGTCGGGCCGTGTCGTTGCTGCTGGGCCTGTGTGTGGTGCTGGCCCTGCTCACGGGCGTCGCCCACGTCCTCGGTGTGTTGTTCGCCGACTCGAGGGTGACGACCATGCAGCTGCACGTGGGCGCCGGCATCGTCGCCGTGGTCCTGACGGTTGCGCACGCACTGCAACGTCGCATCCGCGCGCGCCGAGGTGACCTGTCGCGGCGGTCGTTCGTCCGTCTCGTGGGGCTCACCGCCGTCGCCCTCGTGCTCGAGGCGGGCGTCCAGGCGACGGGCGCACTCACGGCACGGCGCGGCATACGCCGGTCGACCGGGTCGTTCCAGCTCGCGTCCTCCTCGGTCGCGGCGATCCCTGCCACGTCGTGGCTGTTCGACCAGGTCCCCGAGCTCGACCCGGCCTCGTGGCGCTTGACGGTGACGACGGGCGCGACCTCGCGCGACTGGTCGCTGGTCGAGCTCGGCCGGTGGCACGACCGGCAGGTGGCTGTCCTGGACTGCACCGGCGGGTGGTGGACCGAGCAGGAGTGGTCAGGCGTGCGCTTGAGCAGGCTGCTGCCCCCAGGGGCCGGGGGAACCGTGGAGGTGACGAGCGCGACGGGTTACACCAGACGGCTGCCGCTCACCGACCACCTGCTCCTGGCCACGGCGATCGACGGTGCGAGTCTCTCCGGGGCGCACGGGGCGCCGGTCCGCCTGGTGGTTCCCGGTCGACGCGGGTACCACTGGGTCAAGTGGGTCGTTCGGATCAGCCACGACGACCGCCCGTGGTGGGTGGAGCCACCCCTGCCGCTGCAGTGAGCGTGCGGAGTCGATCTCGTGCACGCATCGCCACCAGGGAGGCCAGCATGACCGGCATCGAGGACGTCCTGAGGTTGGGTACCGAGCTGGAACGCTCCTACCCGGTCCATGTCCGGGGCAGGCTCAAGTTCCGGGTCGGGCAGATCGTCTACGTCGCCTTCTCCCTCGACGAGACCATCATGGGATTCGCCTTCCCCAGGGACGAACGCGCCGCCCTCGTCGCGGGCGATCCGCACACCTTCTCCATGCCATCGGCGTCGGACCTGCGATTCAACTGGGTCCACGCCAACCTGGCCGCCCTCGACCCGAGCGAGGCTCGAGAGCTGGTGGTCGATGCCTGGCGCATGGTCGTGCCCCAGAAGGTGTCCCGGGCCTACGACCTCACCCACCCGGACGGTCCCGGTTGAGGGGACCCCTCCGTGGCTCGCAGCCGCCGCGATCCAGGGCCGTGTCCTTGCCGCGTGAGGCGCATCGTCAGAACGAGCCGACGTGCGTTCGCGCTCGCTCCGCCACCACCGGGAGGTCAAGACCGTAGGCCCACCGTCCTGTGGCTGCGAACGCCTCCAGTCTCTGGGCGGCGCGGTCGAAGAGCCGATCGGCCCCGACCTGATTTCCACGTGCAGCGTGCGTGATGGCAACACACACCTGCGCGAGCCCCTGCCACAGGTCCCGTTCTTCGTTCGGCCCAGCCTTCCAACGGGCCTCCAGCACCTCGTGGGCGGCGAAGGGGCGTCCAGCCTCGACGAGCCCTCGAGCGGCCTCGAGCGTGTCCTCCGGTGGCAGGGGCTCCTCGGACACCGGCTCCACACCCTCGGCCCCGTACGGCAGAGGACGGCCCAACGCGTCGCGCGGTCTTGCCTGGCGAGCACGTCCACCGGTGTCCCGGTCACGATCAGGTCCTGTCATGCGCACAGTCTCCCAGTTGTGTGTCCGTTGGCCGCCGGTAAGGGTCCGTTGCACGGAGGCGCACGAAGGCCCCTTGGCGTGAGTCTGGAACGGCCATCAGAACCAGCAGCACCAAGGAGACATGATGTTCATCGCCATCGTCGATTTCGGGACCTCTGCAGCAGACCGCGCCCGTGCCCTGAGCCAGCTCGAGTGCGAGAGGCCTGTCGTCCGCTCGATGCCGGGCAACCTTGCCTTCCGCGTGTACGAGTCGCGTGAGGACGACCGCACCGTGACCGTCGTCCACGAGTGGACCGACCAGCCCTCATTCACCGCATACCTCGCCTCCGAGGCGTTCGCCCGGTCCAACGCCGTCCTGCGAGCGTTGGTCACCGAAGGGCCGGTGAGCCGACGGTTTCGGGCCGATCTCGTCGAGTCCGTGGCCTGACGGGAACGGCGTCCCTACGATCGGCCCGTGGGAGACCTCCCGTGACCCGTGAAGCGTTCGCCTTCACCCGGTCCTTCGCGCCGACCCCGGCGACCGAGCTGCTCGTCGACCGCCACTACCTGCTCTGCGCCTCCCGGGGCGCCCTGCGCCTGGAAGCCGAGGGGCAGCGCTGGCTGCTGCCTCCGGCCCGGGCCGCCCTCCTGAGCGCGGGGCGGCCCGCCACCGTCACCATCCCGGCCCCGGCGACGACCGCCTCGGTACTTTTCCACGTCGACTTCGTCCCCCCACCGCGGGAGGGGCTGGCAGTCGTCGACCTCGACCCCCTGGCTCGTGCCCTCGTCGCCGAGTGCGGCGGGTGGCAGGAGTCGGAGGAGCCGCTGCCGCCGTACGCCAGCGCCATCTTCGCGGCGCTGGCCGCAGTGGTGTGGCGGCTCGCCGAGCGACCCAGCCCCGTCAGGATGCCGGCCGGGCGCTCGGCCGAGGTGCGGACGGCGTTGCGGCTCACCGAGGAGCAGCTCGCCGACGAGGTCAGTTTCGCGGACGTCGCGGCGAAGGTCGGGTTGGTGCCGCGCTCCCTGGCTCGCAGGTTCGAGGCCGAGATCGGTATGACGTGGCGCGCCACCCTCCGGCGGATGCGGGTCCTGCGGGCGGTGGAGCGACTCGCAGCCGACGACACCCCGGTGACGACGATCGCGCACGAGGTGGGCTACGGCTCGCTGTCGGCGTTCAACGCCGCGTTCCGTGAGCTCACCGGGACCACGCCGTCGGACTACCGCGCGACGTTCACCCGGTGAACCTGCACCGAACGCCCACCGTCGGGGCAGCCGCCGTGAAGCGTTCTCGTGGCTCGCGCTGCGGCCGGGCCGCGCCCCCTGCCTGGCGCGGTCGGTCTAGCGGGCCAACGGCCTGACGAAGATCGTCGTGATGGTCGTGGACCTGCAGCCTGTCGTCCGGTGGGGGACGAACTTGGCCAGGGTGGAGCCGGGCACGTACACGCGCAGTCCGTCCACCGGTGTGGGCCGACACGTCGATGCGGGGTAGTTCTGCACGTTCACCAGGCGTATGGGTGCGTCCGCATGCTGCCCGGGTGACAGCGTGATCGTCGTGACGGCTCCGGCGTCCCAGGTCGCTGCACGTCCGATCTGGGTGCCGTTGCCGAAACCCACGTAGGAGACACCCGGGTAGCCCCGCGTCCAGCAGTGGCCACGGGAGACGTTGGTCAGGCGCAGGTCGCCGACCTGGCTCCCTGCGGCGCCCTGGAGGTGGACGAGGCTCGCAGCCAGGGCGGAGTTGGTGCAGTGCGGCACGGCGGCTTGCGCGGACGTCGGTGCCGCGACCAGCGTCGCGAGCGCAAGCCCCGCGGTGCTCGTCATGGTGAGGATCAGTTTCTTGCTCATGGGAAGGACCCCCTGGTCGGTTCCGGCGGGCGGTTGCCCGCCACCCTCTGTGACGTCCGGGGCGCGCCCGGGGTTGTGGGGACTCCGACGCGCGCGGTCGGGTACGGGTGTCGCCGGGACGACACAGCAGCGGTGTCCCGGCGAACAGTCGGATCCCGACGGGGCGACGACAGTTGGGGTCAGCCGAACAACCGCACCGACCAGGGAGATCCCGATGAACACCACGACTGCCACCACCGCCGGGACCGACGCCGGGACCGACGCCGGGACCGACGCCGGGACCCACGCCCCCACCCGGGCCACCAAGGTCCGCCCCGGTCTGCGCCGCCGACTGGTCTGCGGCCTGGTGGCGGCCGGCGCCGGCCTCGGCCTCACCCTCACCGGGGTCGGCCCCGCCTCGGCGGCCACGGCCCAGTACACCAACGTCAACTGCGGTTGGTACCTGCAGCCCCACGCCCCCGGCGGGTTCGCCGACCTCAAGGTGTCCACGACCGGGCTGCCGTACGTGACCGGCACGACCACCGCGGCGCAGCTGGTCTGGGTGTACGTCGAGTTCGTCCACCCGAGCCCGACCGGACCGAGCACGTACCGCTCCGGCTGGTTCTACACCTACGCCAGGGCCGGGGTCTGGACGCGCACGTGGACCTCGTACGCCACCGGTGCCACGAACCAGACGACCGTGCACGACGCCGGCGGAGCAGGCGAGAGCGGCTTCACCGGGGCCGAGCTCCCCAACGAGGACGTCGCGATCCGGCTCAGCCTGAGCTGGATGAGCAGCAGCAACACCAAGGTGGCCTCCACGGTCATCGTCGCCAACGCCGTGTACAACGCCAACAACCGGATGGTCTGCAACGGCGGCTCGAACATCTACTGACCGGGCGCGGGCGCGGGCGCGGGCAACGGGTCGCGGCACGCGCTACTCGCGGCGCGGGGGCGTGCGGTACCGCGAAGTGCGGTGCTACTTGCCGCGCAGGCCGATCGGATTGCCGTCGGCGTCTGCGAGGACGCAGACGCGCGCACCGGGTGCGACCTGGCGCGGCTCGTCGCGCTCGGTGGCTCCAGCCGCGAGCAGCGTTGCGCGGGTCGCATCGAGGTCGTCGACATCGGCGAACGCCACCGGGCCGCCGCCTGCACCTGCCGGGTTGAGGGCGACCTCGAAGCCGTTGACGTTGTACCCGACGTAGTACGGCTCGTCGGTGTGCGGTGCGCCGAACAAGGCCGTGTACACGGCCTTGGTGGCTTCCAGATCGGATACCGGGATCACCAGACTGCTGATCGTGGGACTCATCTTCGGCACCTCCGGGTCAGGACGGTCGCCTCGCTGACCGTCGCGTCATCGACGAGGAACAAGGCTACGAGCGACCCGGTGACCGGCGCTTCTCGATTCCTGATCCATCGGTGCAGCCCTCTGCGTGATCCACCACCCCGCGGTCACAGTGCGGGCCGGCCGGTGAGCGACTAGACAGGAGTGTGCCCCACGACCCGAACGACCCCTACGTCCATGTCCGCGGAGCCAGCGAGCACAACCTCAAGAACATCGACGTGGACCTCCCACGGGAGGCGATGGTCGCCTTCACCGGCGTGAGCGGCTCCGGCAAGTCGTCGCTCGCCTTCGGCACGCTGTATGCGGAGGCGCAGCGGCGCTACTTCGAGTCGGTCGCGCCATACGCACGCCGGTTGGTGCAGCAGATGGGCGCCCCGCACGTCCAGGAGATCACCGGGCTGCCACCCGCGGTGGCGCTGCAGCAGCGTCGCGGTGCCCCGAGCTCACGCTCCAGCGTGGGCACCCTCACCACCTTGTCGAACCTCCTGAGGATGCTCTACTCGCGCGCCGGCACCTACCCGGCCGGGGCGCCTCGCCTCGCGGCAGAGGCGTTCTCGCCCAACACGGTCGCCGGTGCCTGCCCGCGGTGCCACGGCCTGGGGGAGGAGCACGACGTCAGCGAGGAGCTGATGGTCCCGGACCCCTCCCTGAGCATCCGCGAGGGCGCGATCGCCGCCTGGCCAGGCGCCTGGCAGGGCGCGAACCTGCGCAGCATCGTGACCGGTCTCGGCATCGACGTCGACACCCCCTGGCGGTCGCTCAAGGCCAAGGACCGCAGGTGGCTGCTCTTCACCGACGAGCAGCCGAAGGTGTTCATCAAACCGGAGCGCGACCGCGTCGACCACGGGTACCACGGCCTGTTCTGGAGTGCCCGCGCGCACGTCCACCACGTCCTGGCCACCTCCAAGAGCCAGATGATGCGGGACAAGGCGATGCGTTTCGTGCGCAGCATCCCCTGCCCGGACTGCGCAGGGACCGGGCTGCGCCCCGACGCCTTGGAGGTGACCTTCCGCGGCCTCAGCATCGCCGAGGTGAACGCACTGTCGTTCGCCGAGCTGGTCGCCCTCCTCCGTCCGGTGGCCGAGCTGTCCGAGGCCGCCGCGGCGACGTCCTCGGCGGGCTCGGGCGAGGGGACCGAGGTGGCCGTGCGGCTGTGCGCCGACCTCGTCGCCCGCGTGGGGGTCCTGCTCGACCTCGGGCTCGGTTACCTCTCGCTGGGCCGCAGCTCCACGACGCTGTCACCCGGCGAGGCCCAACGGCTGCGCATCGCCACGCAGCTGCGGTCGGGGCTGTTCGGGGTGGTGTACGTCCTCGACGAGCCGTCGGCCGGTCTGCACCCCGCAGACGCGGAGCCGTTGCTCGAGGTCCTGCAGACGCTCAAGGATTCGGGCAACTCGCTGTTCGTCGTCGAGCACGACCTCGACATCGTCCGGCGGGCCGACTGGGTCGTCGACATCGGCCCCGGCGCTGGAGAGGGGGGTGGCCAGGTCCTCTACTCCGGACCGGTCGCGGGTCTCGAGGACGTGGCGGACTCGGTGACCGGCGCGCACCTCTTCGGTCGCGTCGAGGCAGCGCCCCGTCCCGGGCGAGCGCCGCAGGGATGGCTGCACCTGCGCGGGGTCAGCCGGCACAACCTCGAGGACCTCTCCGTGGACGTGCCCCTGTGCGTCATGACTGCGGTGACCGGGGTGTCGGGATCGGGCAAGTCGACCCTGGTCACCCAGGTGCTGGCCGAGCTGGTGCGCCGTCACCTCGGGCAAGCCCCCGACGACGCCGAGGACACCGAGCTCGAGATCGACGTCGACGACGCCACGGGCCTGGAGTCGTTCGACCGGCTCGTGCGCGTGGACCAGCGACCGATCGGCCGCACCCCGCGCTCCAACCTCGCCACCTACACGGGCCTGTTCGACGCCGTGCGCAAGGTGTATGCCGCGACGCCGGCGGCCCGCGATCGGGGGTACGGCGCGGGTCGCTTCTCGTTCAACGTCGCCGAGGGACGGTGCGAGACGTGCCAGGGGGAGGGGTTCGTCACGGTCGAGCTGCTCTTCCTGCCCGGCACCTACGCGCCCTGCCCGGCCTGCCACGGCGCGCGCTACAACCCGGAGACGCTGGAGATCGAGTACCGCGGCAAGAACGTCGCCGAGGTGCTGGCCCTGTCTGTCGACGAGGCGTCCGACTTCCTGGCCGACGTGCCGGCGGCTGCTCGCAGCCTCACCACGCTGGCCGAGGTCGGGCTGGGGTACCTGCACCTGGGCCAGCCCGCCACCGAGCTCAGCGGCGGGGAGGCGCAACGGATCAAGCTGGCCACGGAGCTGCAGCGAGCCCGTCGGGGCCATGCGCTCTACCTGCTCGACGAGCCGACGGCAGGACTGCACCCCGCCGACATCGCGCTGCTCCTGCGCCAGCTGCACCGGCTGGTGGACGCCGGCAACACCGTGGTGCTGGTCGAGCACGACCTCGACACGGTCATCAGTGCCGACTGGGTCATCGACCTGGGCCCGCGTGGCGGGGACGAGGGCGGCCGGGTGGTGGCCACGGGCACGCCGGAACAGGTCGCCCGCGCCGAGGACAGCGCCACCGCGCCATACCTGGCCGCGCGGCTCGCGTCGCGGGCGAACGAGGGGTGATCGCCGAGCTGTGAAGCGCCTGGTCCTCCAGGCGTTCTCGAGCAGAACGCACGGTGGGAGACCTTGGCCCCGGCCCTCTGGATCGTCGCGCCCAGCCGCGTTGTCCCTGAGACCGTCAGCGGACCTGGAACTGGCGGGGGAGCGGGACGCGGTCGATGAGCGCCTGGGCCACGAGCTCGCCGAGCAGGGGCGCGAACTTCGCTCCGTGCCCCGAGCATGCCGAGAGGATGGTGATCCCCTCGAAGCTGTCGATGACGAAGTCCTCGGTGGGCGTCATCGTGAACAGGCAGGTGGTCTCGGCGTACGGCTCCGGCCGCAGGCCCGGATACAGCGCGCGGACCTTGTCGATCATCAGGGCCCGACCCGAGTCGGTGACGACCCCGTCCTGGTCCGCCGCTGAGAGCAGTGGCTTCCCGGCCCGGAACTCGGCGATCTTCAGCCCCTGGAACCCCGCGTCCCGACCGCCGGGCAACGCGTAGGACAGTGAGTCGGTCGTCCTGTGGATCACGGTGGGCCAGGTCTCCGCTGGGAAACCCGCGGCGTAGGGGAAGTGGAAGGCCTGCTCCTGGGTCACCTCGAACGGGGGGAGCGCGCTGCGGAAGGCCTGCGAGAGCGGCAGCACCGGCAGCAGCTGGGGCAGCCAGCCACCCGCAGCGACGATGACCTGCTCTGCGCGGAGCTCGTCGCCCTCAGCACTGCGAAGGACGTAGCCGCCGGCGTCGGGCTCGACCGCGGTCACCGTCCACCCGATGCGGACGTCTGCGCCCTGGCGTCGTGCCAGGTCCAGCATGCCCGTCACCGTTGACTCCGCGTCGAGGACGCCCGCGCCGGGTTGGAAGAGAGCCTCGGACTCGAACCCGAACTGTGGCCAACGGTCGGCCGCCTCGGAAGCGCTCAGCACGGTGTGCGGAACTCCGCGGGCCTCGAGGACCGCGGCGAGCTCCCGCGTCGTGGCCCCTGTCCCGTGGTCGATCCCGCCGGTCCGCACCATCATGTCGCGGCCGGACTCGCGGGCCAGCTCCTCCCACCACGGCTCGGCCCGCTGGACCAGTGCCGTATAGAGGGCGTCCGGATAGGCATAGCGGAAGATGCGCGCCGAGCCGTGGGAGCTGCCACGTGGAGACGCGGGACGGTCGCGCTCGAGGACCAGCACGTCCACGCCCCGCCGTGCCAGGTGCCAGGCCGTCGAGGCGCCCGCCAACCCCGCACCGATCACCACGTGAGTAGTCGAGTCCATGACCTCTCCGAATGCCGCACCTGAGCCCCCACCATCATGCCGACCGCGAGTCCCGTGCCTGCATGAGGGTTGTTCATTGCCGTACTTGCCAAACTGGAAAGTTCGCTGCATGCTTTCCAACATGGAAAGCATGCCGTTGGCCCAGCAGCCAGAGGATCCGAGCTCTGTCCTCGCTGCGGCCGGCCGCGCTCGCGACCGCCTGGCTGATGGCCTTCGGCTACCGAGGGGGCTCTTTCCCGGCGTGGCACTGGCCGTCGCGGTCCAGGTCGGGGCCGGTGCCTACGGGATCGCGGCGCAGACCACCGCTGGCCTGGCCGTGGTTCTGGCCGGCGCGGCGGTCTTCCTGGGAGTTGCGGCGCTCGTACTCGTGCAGTTCCGGCGCGCGAACGGCGTCAGGCTGGACGGACTGGCCAGCACGATCGTCCTCGGAACGGGCACGATGTCGACGCTCGTCTACATGGGCACGTTCGCAGCCGCGACCTGGGCCGCCTTCGAGTCGCGTTGGTGGCTCGTGGTGATCGCGGCCGTGATGGGTGGGGCTGCTTACTCCCTCAACGCTTTTCTCTGGTGGCGCGCCTACCGCCTCAACCCGGTCGAGCGGGCGGGTGGTGTCTCCTCGCGAACCCTCGCTCTGCTCGCCCTCGCGGCCTGCGTGGGTTTCGCCGTGCTCATGGTCGGCAGCTGATGCCCGAGCTCGACCCGTTGATCCACGCACCCGCTCGGCTCCAGGTGATGACGACCCTGTCGGCGGTGTCCGAGGCGGAGTTCGCCACGCTGCGCTCCGCTCTCGAGGTCAGTGACTCGGTCCTCTCCAAGCACCTCTCAGCCCTGTCCGAGGCCGGCTACGTGCGCCTCCGCAAGGGCGTCCTGGCGGGGCGGCGAACGACCTGGGTCGCCCTCACCAGAACCGGCCGCAAGGCCCTGCGTGAGCACGTCGCCGCCCTGCGCCGGCTGATCGACCTGGTGGACTGACCAGGGTGTCCTGACGACCGTCCGGCCATGCGGGGAACTCCGAGGACCGGCCGTCGATCTCGCGCCGCGGACGGTCTTTCGTGACGTAACGGACGTAGCGCCCGGCGTCCGGAAAATGACTGGATCCACTGTCCGTGGCCGGGGCTAGCCTTGAACGTGCATTCGCAGCGCCGCACTGACGCCGCCGCCCTTCGAGTCGAAGAGGTACCCGTGTCTGCACCGTCCACCACTCCCGTGGAGTACCCCGACAACATCGACGCTGCCGTCCTCAAGGTGGCCGGCGTCGTGGTGCTCGGGGCGATCATGTCCATCCTCGACATCACCGTCGTGAATGTCGCCCTCCGCACGTTCCAGACCGTGTTCGCCGACGGCGGCGCCCCGCTCGACTACTCCGCCGTGGCGTGGACGGTCACCGGGTACACGCTCGCCCTGGCCACGGTCATCCCGTTGTCCGGTTGGGCCGCCGACCGGTTCGGCACCAAACGCCTCTACATGATGGCGATCCTGCTCTTCACCCTCGGCTCGGCGCTGTGCTCCATGGCCAGCACGATCGGCATGCTGATCGGCTTCCGCGTCCTGCAGGGCCTCGGCGGCGGCATGCTGATGCCGCTCGGCATGACGATCATGACCCGCGCCGCCGGCCCGAAGCGGATGGGCCGACTGATGGCGATCCTCGGTGTGCCGATGCTGCTCGGCCCGATCTTCGGGCCGATCCTCGGCGGCTGGCTGATCGACCACTTCAGCTGGCACTGGATCTTCCTCATCAACGTCCCGATCGGCGTCGTGGCCCTGACCTACGCGTGGTTCGCGCTGGAGAAGGACAACCCGTCCCCGTCCGAGTCCTTCGACTTCGTCGGCATGCTCATGATGAGCCCCGGCCTCGCGCTGTTCCTGTATGGCGTCTCGTCCATCCCGGGTGAGGGAGGCATCGGGCACACCAAGGTCCTGGCCCCCGGGCTCATCGGGCTCGCGCTGATGGTGGCGTTCGTCTTCTACAGCTTCCGGCCGAAGCACCCGCTGCTGGACCTGCGGCTGTTCCACAACCGCAACCTCACGGTCTCGATCATCACGATGTTCATCTTCGCCGCGGCGTTCTTCGGAGGACTGCTGCTCGTGCCGCAGTTCCTCCAGCAGGTCCAGGGCGAGACCCCGCTCTCGGCCGGTTGGCTGGTGGCTCCGCAGGGCCTCGGCGCCATGTTGACCATGCCGATCGCGGGCTCGTTGGTGGACCGCATCCCCGTGGGCCGGATCGTGCCGTTCGGCCTGCTGCTCATCATCGGCGGCATGTTCACCCTGACCCAGATCGAGGCCGACTCCTCCCACTGGGGCTTCATCATCCCGACGCTGTTCGTCATGGGCCTCGGCATGGGCGGCACGATGATGCCGATCTTCACCACGGCGCTCAAGACGCTGACCGCGCACGAGGTCGCCCGTGGCTCGACCCTGCTCAACATCACCCAGCAGATCGCGAGCTCGGTCGGCGTGGCGACCCTGTCGGTCGTCCTGACCAACCAGTTCAAGGACCGGCCCCTCATCGGCCAGGGCGGCCAGTACTTCGAGGCACTTCAGTCGCAGGGCCCCGACGCCGCGCAGGCCGCAGCGGCCAGGCTGCCGCTCGTCGACCAGTTCCTCCAGGCAGCCGGCAACCCGTCAGCCGCCGGCCAGAAGCTGGGCGCAGAGATCGCCACCCAGGCGGCCGACGCGTTCTCGCACACCTTCTGGGTCGCAGCCGTGCTCGTGGCGCTCACCCTCGTGCCGGCGCTGTTCCTTCCGCGCAAGCGCGAGGAGTCGCACCTGCTCGACGCCGAGAGCGCCGAGGGGGCACCCACGGTGATGATCCACTGACAGGAGGGTTCAGGCCCCCGGGGTGAGCACCCTGGACCGCGGGTCCTTCGTCCACGGGAACGGCGGCCTGATCCTGCGCCACCTGCGGGCGAGGACCACGAGCGGCACGCTGCCCCACCAGGCCAGTGCGGCGACGGGGAGCACCAACCCCAACAGCCAGAACGAGCGCTGCCACAGGGCCAGCCCGACCAGGGCCAGCGCGACCACCCCGGCGACCATGTGGGCCATCCCGACGACGAGGATGCTGGCGGTCTCCACCTGCTCCGCGTGCTTGAACGCCGTGTTCGCCATGTCGACGACGTCGTCGAGCGAGCCGAGGGGGACGGCGACCGTGGTGCGTTCGCGCTCGACGCGGCGCACGTGGTCGCGGTGCCGCGCGAGGACCTGGGCGGGGGAGCCGTCCGCGATGACGATGCTGCGGCCGTCCGCGGCGTGCCGGGTCATCTCGGTCTCGAGTGAGGTGAGGCGGACGGCACGCTGCATCGTGCGGGGCCACGGCGGCATGCAGGGCCAGCGGAGCTTGGTCTCGACGAGGGCGCCGTCGGCCATCACCGTCCGCACCCGCATGCTCGGGCCCCCGTGCCAGTCGCTGACCTCGACGGTGACCGTGGCGTCAGGGGTGACGAGGATCGGCTCGGGCCGCTCCGCGTTCTCCAGGAAGTAGCGGCTCGCGCCCTCGTCATACGGCTCCGTCCAGGCCAGCGACGTGTCCTTGCCGTTGTCCAGGACGAGACAGCCCGCGGGGAGCAGCCCGAGACCTTCGAGCTCCTCGACGAGCTCGGGGTGGTGGGCGTGGTCGATCAGCCACGGGGCAGCGCGATAGTGCACGGTTGTTCGTTCCTCACTCCAGCTTCACAACGGCACCCCTGCCGTGGCACACGGTATGGCGCCCGGTGCCGTCCTCGACGGAGGTTCTGGACAGGGTTGACCGATCGGACGATGCAGCCGGGTCCTGCCGGTCGCCGGGTCGCGTGCGATCCGGTGGCACCGCGACCGTTAGGGTTTGCAAGGTGCTGAGGACGACGGCGGCAGTGGTCGCAGGCAAGGCGGCGCGGGCGGCATCACGCCTGCGTGGTGGTGGCTCCGCCCTCCCGGGGCTGGTGGCCGAGAAGGTCGACCCCGGGTTCCTCGCCCACGCGCTGGCCGACGTCCGGGGCGGGATCCTCGTGGTGACCGGGACCAACGGCAAGACGACGACCACGAAGATGCTGGTCGCGGTGCTGCGCGCCCACGGTCGCACGGTCTTCACCAACCCGACGGGCAGCAACTTCACCCGCGGCGTCATCTCCTCCATGCTGGGCGAGCTGCCGCTGCGCGGCCGACTCAGGGCCGACATGGCGGTGCTCGAGCTCGACGAGGCGCACGCCCTGAAGTTCGCCGCCGCGGTGAAGCCGACGCACGCCCTGCTGCTCAACGTCGCCCGCGACCAGCTCGACCGGTTCGCCGAGATCGACCACACCGCCCAGCTGCTCGCCAGCCTCGCCGAGCAGACCACTAGTGGTGTCGTGCTCAACCTCGACGACTCGTTCGTCTCCCGGATCCGCGACCGCGTCGCCGACGGGGTGGCCGTCCACTACTTCGGGGTCGACGGCTCGATCGCCGACCGGCTGCCCGAGCTGCAGGAGCAGGACGTGCGGTTCGAGGACGACTTCGTCCCGCCGGTCGCCGGGCCCGACGACGGTCTGCTCAAGCCCAGCGACGAGCGGTCGTTCGAGGTCCTCTTCGGTGGCGGTGGGCCGGGGTCCGGCACCGTCGGCCCGCTCGAGCTCCAGCAGCGCGGACTGGCCGCCATGATCAACGCCACCGCTGCGACGGCCACGGCCCGGATGCTGCTCAGCGACGCGTTCGACCCGGCTCGTGCGGCGTCGGCCCTGCGCGCGGTCACGCCGCCGTTCGGCCGTGGCGAGGTCGTCGACGTCGACGGCCAGCCGCTCGAGCTGGTGCTCGTCAAGAACCCCGCCGGCTTCACCGTCGCGCTGGGCACCTACGGCAGCACCCCCGTCGCGACGATGGTCGCGATCAACGACAACTACGCCGACGGCCGTGACGTCTCGTGGCTCTACGACGTGAGCTTCGAGAGCCTGCGCGACCGCGGGGTCGCCGTGACCAGCGGGGTCCGCGGCTACGACATGGCGCTGCGGCTGCAGTACGACGACGTGGCCGTCGAGCGCGTCGAGCCCGCCCTCGAACCCGCGCTCGACGCCTTCCTGGCCGCCCACCCGGACGAGCCCAAGCGGATCTTCTGCACGTACACGGCGATGATGGCGCTGCGCCGCGTGCTGGCCGCGCGGTACGACCTGCCCGACATCGGCGAGGAGGCCTCATGACCGTGCCCGGTGAGTCCGCGGCATACCCGCAGGACGTCTTCATCCCCGGCGAGCCGAGTGACTCCGCGGTGGTTCCCGACGGCGACCGCGTCGGCAAGGGCGCGATCCACCTCGTTCACCTCTACCCGCGCGAGATGAGCATCTACGGCGACCTCGGCAACACCCGCGCCCTGGCCGCCCGCATCCGTCGCCACGGGTACAGCCCCGTCGTCCACCAGCACCACCCGGGCAGCGCGTTCCCCGAGACCGTGCATCTGGTCCTCGGTGGCGGTGGGCAGGACTCGGGGCAGGTCCGTGTCGAGGACGACCTCGAGCAGATCGCCGACCGGCTCCGCGACCTCGCCGCCGACGGGACGCCGATGCTCATGATCTGCGGGATGTACCAGCTCTTCGGCAACGCCTTCATCACCGTCGAGGGCAAGCGGCTTCCCGGTCTCGGCATCCTCGACGTGACGACCCAGGGCAACGCCAAGCGGATGATCGGGCCGGTGGTGCTCGACACCGAGTTCGGTGACGTCGTGGGTTACGAGAACCATTCCGGCTCAACGACTCTGGGTGCCGGCCAGGCGCCGTTCGGCACCGTGAGGTCGGGGTTCGGCAACAACGGCACCGACCAGACCGAGGGCGCGCGCACCGGCAACGTGTTCGGCTCCTACCTGCACGGCCCGATCCTCCCGGCCAACCCTGCGCTCGCCGACGCCCTCATCGGGCTCGCGGCCGAACGTGCCACCGGACGGCCCTTCGAACCCGAGCAGCAGGACGACGCGTTCGCCGACGAGGCCCGTGGCCGTCAGGTGCGCCGGCTCGTCAAGCGCTGAGGGACCGACCCGGTATGCCGCAGGCCCACCCCGCGTCGGAGACCACAGTGACGTCGTCGTCACCGGTGCCGGCGCGCGTCCTCGACCTGTTCGCCGTCCCCGACGACGTCCGACCGTTGCCGGGAGGGCAGGGTCGCAGCGTGGTCGCCGGCGACCTCGTCCTCTCTCCCGGCCGTGATGGGGTGACCCAGGACTGGCTCAGCCCGGTGCTGGCTCGACAGGCCGTGGCCCTGGACCTCGAGCTCGCCGGTGCGACCGGTGCGACCGGTGCGCCGGGTGTTGCCGCCGCGGCGCGCCCCGGTGGACTGGTGGCCCGGGCGGCCCGCGGTGGTGCGGTGCGGATCGCGATGCCGATCCCCGCCCGGGACGGGTCGTGGGTCGTCGACGGCTGGGCGGCCAGCCGGTACGAGCCGGACACCACGGCCTGCACCGACCTCGACGTCCTCGTCGCCACCGGTCGGGTGCTGCACGCACGCCTCGCCGTGGCGGTGACCGAGCGCCCGGCCGGGCTCGGCGACCGCGACGACCGGTGGGCCGTGGCCGACCGGCTCGTCTGGGGGCCGGTGCAGGCGCTGGACACTGCCGTGGCGGCGTACGGCTCTGCGGTCGCGGACCGCTGGGTGGCCGAGCTCTGCGGCGACGAGCAGGGCGGCCTCGGGCCGGGCCCGGACCAGCTCGTCCACGGCGACCTCGCCGGGAACGTCCTGCTCGACGGGCACGGCACCCCGGTGGTCATCGACCTTGCGCCGTACTGGAGACCGGCCCTGTGGGCCGAAGCGGTCTGCGTCCTCGACGCCGTGGTCTGGCACGGCGCGGACCCGTCCGCGCTGGAGGGTTGGCGTCACGGAGCTCGACGGCAAGCGGTGCTGCGGGCCGCGTTGTTCCGCGTGCTGAGCGAGGACCCGGGCAGCGCACTGGTTGCCGACGTCGTGCGCGCGGTCGCCTGAGGCGGACGACTCAGGCGTCGGGGTCGCTGCCCCAGGCGAGCCGCAGTCGCAGCAGCTCCTCGAGGGTCGCGGACTCGCCGTCGCGCGCACCGGCCCCGACCTGCAGCGGGGGAGGCGTGGGCTCGACGGCGACGGTGCGCCACCGTCCGAACCGTTCGGACGGCACGACGAGCACGTAGTACGACCCGTCCGTGCCGATGCCGATCGACTGGTCGCGGCGCAGGTACCAGCCGGTGATGCCGGTCTTGTAGCGCCCCTTCCCCGACCACGGCCGTGCGGTCAGCTCCTGCGTCGGGAAGCCGGCCGCGGTGACCTGCTCGACGAACTCGTCGACCATCGCCTGCGCCTTGACCGACTCGCGTTCGCGCCGCTTGCGGTCGGCCTCGACGTGGTAGTCGGCACGTTCGGCCCGTTCCGCGCGCCGCCGGGCCGCCTCGTCCTCAGCCATGGGACGGCTCCGCGTGCGCCACGTCCTCGATCGGCGCCTTCTTCGGGCTGACCGACCACGCCAACCAGCCCAGGGCGCCGAGCGGGATCTCCATGAGGTGCGTGTAGACCGAGAAGAGCACGGCCCCGGCCACGGCCTGGGCCGGGTCGGCGCCCCACGCGATGAGGGCGGCCGAGGTCGCGGCCTCGGTGACGCCCAGGCCGCCGGGGGTGACCCCGACCGCGGTGAGGAGACGACCGAGGGCGTACGCCGCGAACAGCTGCCCGTAGAACAGGTTCACGCCGGTGGTGTGCATGCACACCAGGAACAGCAGGTAGTAGACCCCGAAGAACCCGACCAGCCCGAGCGACATGCTCAGCCAGCCCGTGCGGACGATGTCGTTGATGCGCGCCCGCAGGTCGATGACGAGGGCCTTGACGCTCATGTTGCGCCGCCGGAACAACCGTCCCAGCACCTTGTCGAACCCCTGCCCGATCCCGACCGCTGCCCGCTCCGACACGAGGATCGCCACGAACGTGCCCAGGATGAGCGCGCCGCTCACCGCCCCGGCCACCGCGGCGTCCTTGAGGGCCCTGGGCACGTCGGAGTCAGCGCCGGCCAGCAGAGCGGCGATCGCTATGAGGGGCAGGGCGATTCGTGCGAGGACGTTCCACACCCCCGTGACGATGGCCGACGTGGAGATGTCCCGTCGAGAGAAGCCCCACGACCGACAGATCGTGTAGGTCGCGGCGAGACCAGCCGCGCCACCGCCGGGGAGGAGGTTGCCCACCGACGACCCCGCGACGTTGACGATGAGGGCCTGCCAGTGCCGCAGGCCGTGCAGCGATCCGGTCAGCGTGAACGTGTAGCAGTAGAGGCCGATGACGACCCCGACGAGCAGCAGCAGCGCCGTCGACACCGGGACCCCGCTGAGCACCTTCCAGATCTCCGGCCAGGTCACGTGGGCGACGCGGGGCAGGCCCCAGACCAGCAGCACCGCGGCCAGCCCGAGCCCCAGCGCCCCCTGCAGGAAGGTCCGGGACCAGGACCGCGGGCGGTCCGTCGACTCGTCGACGCCGCCCGCCCGCGTGGAGGCGCTCACGGCAGTCCCTCGAAGACGTCGGTGGCGATGGGTGACCCCGCCGGACGAGCCGGGTCCACGAACCACTCCCGGCCGAACACCAGGTCGTAGAGCGGGCGCGGGATGCGCAGGAACGCCGCGAGCGTGCGGTCCGCGCCGGCGTCCGCGCTGGCCTGGGAGGCGTGGGCACGCATGGAAGCCCGCTTCGCGGCGGCATACCGGCGGACGTTGATGCGGTGGGTGATCTCGTCGCGCGCGCTGAAGGCGCGGTCGAAACCCTCGCGGTCGAACTCCGGCGGGAAGCGGTAGACCTTCGCGGCCAGGTCGATGGCCCGGGTCATGGTGTCGCGCGGGACGGTCGCCTGCAGGACGCGCGGGGTCCCGGCGAGCTCCGCGGCACGGGCACCCACCTCGTGGACGCGGACGTGGTCGCGGTGGCCGTACCCGCCGTTGCGGTCGTAGGAGAGCAGCACGTCGGCGTCCTCCTCACGCAGGATCGTGGCGAGGCGCTCGGCAGCCTCGTCGACGTCGGCGCGCACGAACCGCACCCGACCGTCGGGGTCGGGGTCGAGCTCGCCGACCATGCCGCTGTCGGCGTACCCCAGCCACTCGACGCGGGCGACCCCGAGCGCGCGCGCACTCTCGTGGAGCTCCGCGAGGCGCCGGTCGCCGAGCCGGCCGTCGGCGGCGAACTCGCCCGAGGCCAGGCCCAGGTCGCCGTCCGTCGCGACCACGACGACCACCCGGTGACCCTCCGCGGCGGCGCGTGCCAGCGTCCCCGAGGTGAGCAGGGCCTCGTCGTCGGGGTGGGCGTGGAAGGCCACGAGGGTGTGGGTCATCACGAGCCATCCTGTCGCATGGCAGGCTCTGGGCTGTGAAGGTGGCCCTGCTGACGGACTGTTACCTGCCCCGGCTGGGCGGTATCGAGGTCCAGACGCATGACCTCGCGGCCCAGCTGCAGGCTCGCGGGCACGAGGTCGAGGTGTTCACCGCGACCTCGGGAGCCCTCGGCGAGCGCCACGGTGTCGTCGAGGTGGTCGACGACGTGCCGGTGCACCGGATGGCCCTGCGCCTGCCGTGGGAGCTTCCGGTGAACCCCCTCGCGCCTCCCGAGGTGCGCCGCCGGCTGCGGTCCGGCGGGTTCGACGTGGCCCACGTCCACATGGGGGTGGTGAGCCCGTTCGCCACCGACCTCGCCGGCGTCGCGCTCGGCCTCGGCCTCCCGACGGCCGTCACCTGGCACTGCCTGATGGAGCGCTCGCGACCCGTCTTCCGGCTCCTCGGCCACGCACGCCGGTGGGCCGAGCAGGGCGCCGCCCTGTCGGCCGTGTCGGGCGTGGCCGCGGCCTCGGTGCGGACGGTCGTGGGCGACCACGAGGTGCGGGTGTTCCCCAACGGCATCGACCCCGCCCGCTGGACCCCGCCGGACGGCGGCGTCCGCGACCACGGCGGCCCGGTCGAGGTCGTCGCCTCGATGCGGTTCGCGGCGCGCAAGCGACCGCTGGCGGTGCTGGAGGTGGCCTCCCGGGCGCGGGCCCTGCTCCCTGCCGACCACGAGATGCGCCTGACCATCTTCGGCGAGGGGCCGGAGCGTCGGCGGCTGGAGAAGTTCGTCGCCACCAACGCGATGGGGGACTGGGTGCACCTGCCCGGCCGGGTCACCCGCGACGAGCTGCGGGAGAACTACTGGCGCAGCCACCTCTACCTCACCCCGGCTCGGCTGGAGGCGTTCGGGATCGCTGCCCTCGAGGCGCGCACGGCCGGTCTCCCCGTGCTGGCCCGCGCCGACACCGGGGTCGGTGACTTCGTCGTGGACGGGGTCGACGGCGTCCTGGGCGCCGACGACAACGCGCTCGTCGCCGGCCTCGTGCAGCTCGTCACCGACGACGCGCTGCGCCACCGCATCGCCGCGCACAACGCCTCCGTCGCGCCCGAGCAGTCCTGGCCCGCCGTGGTTGACCTCGCCGAGTCCGAGTACCGCCGGGCCGGTGCCGGGTGAGCACCCCGCTGCACGTTCAGGGCCGGGCAGCGGACGGTCGCGAGGTGGCGTTCGTCCTCGAGCACGGTGCCGACCCGGTCCGCGAGCTCGCCGGCCGGGGCTGGGCCGTGACCGGCCTGCTCGACGCCGTCCGGGAGCCCGACGGCTCGCTGGCGCTGCGGTACGCCCTGGAGCCGGCCGGCGTCGTCGAACCCCCGGCGCCGCACGTGCCGACCGACCCCGGCCTCGTCCTCGAACCCGGCGAGGTCGCGGAGCCCTACCAGCGCACCGCCGCCTACGGAGTGGTCACCAGCGAACGCGGCGTCCTCCTCACCGAGCTGTCGGCCCTCACGTCCTCGCCCGGTCGCTGGACGCTCCCCGGTGGCGGCCTCGACCCCGGCGAGGAGCCGGTCGCCGCCCTGCACCGCGAGGTGTGGGAGGAGAGCGGCCAGCAGGTGCAGGACGTCCGCCTCCTGGAGGCGCACACCTCGCACTGGATCGGGCGTGCCCCGAGCGGCCGGTTGGAGGACTTCCACGCCGTCCGGATCGTGTATGCCGCGTGGTGCCCCGCGCCGACCGACCCCGTCGTCCACGACGTGGGTGGGTCGACGGAGTCGGTGCGGTGGGTGCAGGTCGAGGACCTCGGGCGCTACCACCTGGGGCGGTCGTTCGCCCCGCACATGTCCCGGTGGCTCAACCGCACCTGACCGGGCGGTCGGTCAGGAGCGGGCGCTGCGGCGGTTCGAGCTGATCAACCCGACGGCGCCGAGCACGACCAGCACCGCGCCGACGGCGACGAACCCGAGCGGGCCGACATCGCCCCAGTCGACGGTGAGGTTGCCCAGCTCCTGCGCCAGGACGATGCCCGCGATGGCGAGCACGACCAGGCCCAGGATGATCGCCGGGGTGTGCGGACCGGTCGGTCGCGGGGGCACCGGGGGCGGCCACTGCTGCGACGCGGTGGCGGTGGGAGCGGTGGTGTCCGGGCCCGCCGCGTCCGCGGCGACGCCGGCCGTGGCGATCGGTGCGATCGGTGCGGTCGGTGCGGTCGGGTCGTCGGCGGGCGGAGCCTCGGCGGCCGGAACGGCGCCGAACACCGCCGTCTCGATCGGCTCTCGGATCTGCGTCGACTCCGCCTCGTCCTCCACGGGCAGCTGCTGCGTCGCCTCGGTGCGGGGGAGCTGCTGGGTGCGGTCGTCCACGGTGGCCTCGGTGTCCTCGTCCTGGGGGGTGCTCGTCGGGTCGTTGGTCTCGTTCATGGGGTTCACTCCTTGCCGATCAGGATCTGGCCGAGGCCGACGTGGGCGTCGATGACGACGTCGGCGTCGCCGGTGCCGAAGGTCTGGACCGTGCTGATGTTGCGTCCGTTGTCATTGGTGTCGTCGTGGACGATCGGGTCGGAGTCGAGCGACGGGGGCAGCGGGTCGAACGACCCGAAGTCCGCGCGGGTGATGTCGCCCGCGGCGACCGAGCTGTGCACCTCGACCGTCAGGTTCTTCGGGATGTGGATCCTCAGCTCGCCCATGCCGACCCTCGCCTCGAGGTGACGCGCGGTGTCCGGGTTGTCGGGCAGCTGCGAGAGGTCCAGGTCGGCCGAGCCGATGCTGAGCCGGTAGCTCTCGGTGGTGTCCGTGACCGACGGGCGCCAGACCCGCTCGCCGATGCCGCCACCGAACGTCACGTCCGGCACGACCGACGAGGTCCAGGTGACCAGGGCCAGCACGACCGCGAGGAACCCGGTGAAGCCGGCTCGGCGGCCCGCGAGACCGAGGCCGAGGACGCCCAGGCCCACCACCCCGAGGGCGGCGCACAGGGCGACCGTCTGGTCGCTGCCGGCCCAGTGGTTGGCCTGGTGGGCCCACGAGGTCAGGCCGTAGGCCGCGACGGCCAGTCCGCCGACGAGCAGGGTGGCGCCGAACCCGCCCGAGCGCCGACGCGGCGGCTTCGGTGCACGCGGAGGCCTGGGGGGACGCGGCTGCCGGGCAGCCGGAGGAGCCGGGGGCCAGCCGCCACCGGGGGGGGTGGCAGCGCCATACGGGGCGGTGGGCGCGGTCGTCGTCGAGGAGGTGGCCGCCGAGGTGGGGGTGGCCACGCTCGCCCAGGTGCCGGGCTGCGACCGCTCGGCCTGCTCGACGTCGGCGTCTGCCGAGCGGGTGCTCGTGTCGGTGGTCCAGGTGGGTGCCTGCGTGGCTCCCTGCATGGCAGCCGGTGCGGTTGCCGGCTGGAAGGAGGGGCCCGAGTCGCGCTTGCGGGTGACGAGCCAGAAGACGAGGCCGACCGGGATGACCACCCACCAGATCCAGCCCATGCCGGGCACGTCGCCGGCGAACCCGGTGCCGCCGACCAGCGACAGGCCGATGACGATCAGCAGGATGATGCCGAGCACGTCACCGTCGCGCAGGGCGCGCTCGGCGACGATGTCCTCCTTGTCGTTGGGCAGGAACGCCCAGGCGATGAGGTAGACGGTGATGCCGAGCCCTCCCATGACGACGAGCAGCACCAGCACCGCGCGGATGACGATGGGGTCCACCCCGAGCCGGGTGGCGATGCCGGAGCACACGCCCGCCAGCCACTTGTCGTCGCCGTCGCGGCGCAGGTCGATGGACCGGAGCCAGCCGAAGAAGCGGTCGAGGCCCGAGGCGTTGGTGTCGTTCGTCGGGCCCGTCGTGGGCCCAGAGGTCTGCGTCATGTCATCCATGGTGTCGACGCGCAGGCCCCGGAACCATGAGGGTCGACCCTGAACGGACCCCGAGAGCCCCGCTCTGCACCCTGAGGAGGGTCTCTTTCCGCCCCGGAGTAGGTCAGGATGAGGGCATGCCGACTCCTTACGAGCGGCCCGTCCCCCCACAGGAGGCGAGGGCCGCAGAACGCCGCGCCGCCCGCCGCGTCCTCACCCGCCCCGGTGAGGGCAAGGTGATCGCCGGCGTGAGCGCCGGACTGGCCGAGCACCTGGGCTGGTCCGTGCGCTGGATCCGCGTGCTGTTCGTCGTGCTGTCGATCCCCACGGGCGCCGGGCTGGTGGCCTACGTGTTCCTGTGGGCCCTGACGCCGCTGTCCCGGGGCGGGTTGGTCAACGGCCAGCGCCCCACCATGGACCCGGCCGACCCGGTGGGCGAGACGGGAGGTCCCGGTGGCGGTGCCCCCGTGGGTGCTCCGGTGGGGGCCCTGCCCGAGGCCGAGCGAGACGCCACGCGGGTGCTGCTCGTCGGTGGCCTCATGCTGGCCGTCGGTCTCGTCGTCGTGGCCCAGAACGCCGGCCTCAACGCGCGTCTCGGCATCCTGCTGCCCCTGCTCGTCGTCGCGGCCGGTGCGGTGCTGGCGTGGTCGCAGCTCGACGAGCGACAGCGGGGGCGGTGGCTCGGGGACGGTTCCGGGACCGGCCGGTTCAGTGCGGCACGACTCGTCTTCGGTGGGGTGCTGGCGCTTGCGGGCCTGGTCATCATGGCCACCCGTGGTCGGTCGCTCGAGGCCATCTGGGACATCGGTGCCGCCGTGGTCGCCGTGCTCGCCGGAGTGGCGCTCATCGCCGCACCCTGGGGCCTGAGCCTCTGGTCGGACCTGCGGCACGAGCAGGCCGAACGCGCTCGCGCCACCGAGCGCGCAGACATCGCCGCCCACCTGCACGACTCCGTCCTGCAGACGCTGGCCCTGATCCAGCGCAAGGCCGACGACCCCGCCGCCGTCACCCAGCTCGCCCGCGCGCAGGAGCGTGAGCTGCGGTCGTGGCTGTATGCCGGACCCACCGACAGCGATGCGACGCTCGCCGCCGCCGTGGCCGAGGTGGCCCACGAGGTCGAGGACCTGCACGGCACACCCATCGACCTGGTTGCCACCGGCGACCGGCCGCTCGACGACGGCGGCCTGGCCCTGTCCCGGGCGGTGCGCGAGGCGCTGCTCAACGCCGTCCGGCACGGTGCGGCGCCGGTGTCCCTCTACCTCGAGGTGGGTCCGTCCGGCGTCGAGGCGTTCGTCCGCGACCACGGACCCGGGTTTGAGCTCGAGGAGGTGCCCGACGACCGCCTCGGCGTCCGCCAGTCGATCCTCGGCCGGATGGACCGGCACGGCGGCACCGCCCGGGTCCGCCGGCTCGAGCACGGCACCGAGGTCGTGCTCACCCTCCCTCCGGTGCCCGCGACCCCGCCGCCCACCGCACCGCCACCGGCCACCGCACCGCCACCGGCCACGCCGCCGTCCCAGCCCGTCCCCGAGGAGACCCGTGAACACGCCTGACCGCAAGCCCGTCGAGGTCGTGCTCGTCGACGACCACCGGATGTTCCGTTCCGGGGTCAAGGCCGAGCTGGGCGACGCGGTGTCCATCGTGGGCGAGGCGCCCGACGTCGACACCGCCATCGCCGTGATCCGTCTGGCCAAGCCGCCCGTGGTCCTCCTGGACGTCCACCTGCCCGGGGGCAACGGCAACGGTGGGGTGGACGTCCTGCACGGGTGCCGCGGGCTCGAGACCACCGCCGGCCAGCCAGTGCGGTTCCTCGCCCTGTCGGTCTCCGACGCCGCCGAGGACGTCATCGCGGTGATCCGCGCCGGTGCGCGCGGGTACGTGACCAAGACGATCAGCGCCACCGACCTCACTCGCGCGATCCAGCGGGTGGCCGACGGGGACGCGGTCTTCTCGCCGCGGCTGGCGGGCTTCGTGCTCGACGCGTTCGGGGCGGCCGCGGGCGAGATCGCCGAGGTCGACGAGGAGCTCGACCGCCTCTCGGCCCGTGAGCGCGAGGTGATGCGGCTCATCGCCCGCGGCTACCAGTACAAGGAGGTGGCCAAGGAGCTCTTCATCTCCGTCAAGACCGTCGAGACCCACGTCTCCTCGGTGCTGCGCAAGCTCCAGCTGTCCTCGCGCCACGAGCTCACGGCTTGGGCGATGGGCCGCCGCCTGCTCTGACGGCGACCCATCTGGGGGCTAGAGCTGGACGGTCTCGTTGTCGCCCACGTCCGGACGGTCGCCCGTCACCTTGCTCTTCACGAGGGCGATGACGCTGGCCACCTTGCCGCCGGGGGTGTCCCAGTACTCCGCGGTCTCGGTGCTGACCTTGAGCAGGACCACGTCGGGGTCCTCCGGGCCGTTGGCGAACCACGCCTCGGCGAACGGGTTCCACAGCTCCTTGTTTTTCGCGACGTCGCGGACGACCTCGGCGGTGCCGGAGACGGACACCCACGAGGACGAACCGGCGTACCCGATGTTCACGCGCGGGTCGGCCTGCACCTCGGACACCTTGGGGGAGGCGGCCGAGGCGAAGAACCACAGGTCGCCGTCGAACTCGACCTCCTGCGTGGCCATCGGGCGACTGACGATGGCGCCGTCGGGCCCGATCGTCGTGAACATGCACGTGCGCTCGTCCTTGACGAGGTCGCGCACCTTGGCGACGGAGTCGGGGTCGTGCTTCGGGGTGTGCTGCGATTGGGTCACGGGTACGTCCTTCGTCGGCATCTGCCCTGCTCAGGGGCCTGTGCTTCGACGCTAACCCGCGGGCCGCGAGGCGGCACCTCCTGCAGCCGTCGCAGCGCAGACCGCGGTCCGGCCGGTCCACCGTGGCCGCCGATAGGATCCACGTATGCAGCTCGTGTACGACCTCGTCGTCGTTGCCCACCTCCTCGGCATGGCCGCCCTCGTCGGTGGTTGGCTGGTGCTGCTGGCCGGCGCCGGCTCCACGAGCGTCATGGCGTGGGGTGCCCGAGCGCAGCTCGTCACCGGGCTCGTCCTCGTGGGGCTCGCCGAGGCCGTGAGCTCGCTCGACGAGAACCTCAACCACACCAAGATCGGCGTCAAGCTGCTCATCGCGATCGCGGCCCTCGCCCTCGTGGAGATCGGTCGGGCCCGGACCAAGCGCGGACAGGACGGCGCGGGGCTCGTGCCCGCCGCCGGGGCCCTCGGCGCCCTCAACGTCGTCGTCGCGGCCGTCTGGAGCTGACGCCCCTCAGCGGGCGGGCGGGCCGCCGCGACCGACGGTGCGCGGTGGGTCGTAGCCACCCTCGGGCGGCACCATCTCCGCCCTCACCCCGAGCAGCCTGATCGGCCGGTCGTCGCCCAGGCCCCGCAACAGCTCGAGCGCGGTCGTGGCGATGACCGTGGCGTCGAACGTCGGCTCGGCGAGCTTGCGGATCCGGGTCGTCGTGAAGAACGGCGCGAAGCGCACCTTGAGGTGCACCCGCACGCACGCGCGGTCCTCGCGGCGGATGTCCTCGACGACCTGCTCGGCAAGGGCGTGCACGGCGTCCGAGATCTCCTGCGGCTCCACGAGGTTGGTCTGGTAGGTCGTCTCGCGTCCGTGGGCCCGGGCGATCCACGGAGTGTCGTCGACGGTGGTCGTGCCGGCGCCCTGGCCGAGCCGGCGGTAGTGCGGTCCCATCGACGGGCCGAACTCGCTCGCCAGCACCGCCTCGTCGGCCGTGGCCAGGTCGTGCACCGTCGCGATGCCGTGGGCAGCAAGCCTGGCGGCGATGCGGGACCCGACGCCCCACAGGGCATCCGTCGGGCGCGCCCCCATCACCTCGAACCAGTTGTCACGCGTCAGCTCGAACACCCCGCGCGGCTTGCCGAAGTCGGTGGCGATCTTGGCGCGCACCGTCGTGTCGCCGACCCCGACCGAGCAGTGCAGGTCGGTCCGTTCGAGCACCGCGGCCTGGATCGACCGGGCCACCGCCCACGGGTCGTCGGTCTCGATGCCGACGAACGCCTCATCCCACCCGAGCACCTGGACGACCGCCCCGGGAACGGCCTTGAGGGTGGCCATCACCTCGGCTGACGCGGCGTCGTAGGCGGGTCCGTCGACGGCGAGCACGACGGCCTCCGGGCACTTGCGGACGGCGAGCTTGAGCGGCATGCCGGAGTGGACGCCGAAGGCGCGCGCCTCGTAGGAGGCGGTGGACACCACGGCCCGCTCGGTGGGGTCGCCGCGTCCGCCGACGATGACGGGCAGGCCTGCGAGCTCAGGGCGGCGCAGGATCTCCACCGCCGCGATGAACTGGTCGAGGTCGACGTGCAGGACCCAGGGCCGGGCGGCGGGCTGGACCTCGGGTGCCATGGGCCCATCCTGCCCGGCAGGGGTGACGGTGTCAGGGGACCAGCAGCAGCTTGCCCCTGGTGCGGCGGGCCTCGAGGTCGTCGTAGGCGGTGGCGGCGTCGGAGAGGGCGTAGCGGCCGCCGACGTCGATGGCGAGGCGTCCGGCCGCGATGTCGCCGAGCACGGAGGTGCCTCGCTCGAGCAGCTCCTCACGCGTCTGGAGGTAGCTGCCCAGGGTCGGTCGGGTGACGAACAGCGAGCCACCCGTGTTGAGCCGCTGGAGGTCGAACGGCGGCACCTGACCGCTGGCGCCGCCGAAGAGCACCATCATCCCGCGCGGGCGCAGCGAGGCGAGCGAGGCGTCGAACGTGGACTTGCCGACGCCGTCGTAGGCGACGTCGACCCCGTTGTCCCCGTTGGCCTTTCGCACCTCGGCGGCGAGGTCGTCGACGTCGCTGTAGTTGATCGTGGCGTCGGCGCCGAGAGCCTTCGCGATCTCCAGCTTGTCGGCCGAACCCGCCGTCGCAACCACCCGGCCACCCTTGGCCTTGACCATCTGCACGAGCAGCTGGCCGACCCCGCCCGCTGCTGCGTGCACCAGGGCCACGGTGCCCGGCCCCACGGCATACGTGGAGTTGACGAGGTAGTGCGCCGTCATGCCCTGGAGCATGGCGGCTGCGGCGACGTGGAGGTCGACCCCGTCGGGGACGGGCACGAGCGAGTCGACCGCCCGGTTGGCGACCTTCGCGGCGGACCCGAGGCCGGAGCCCCAGGCGACGCGGTCGCCGACGGCGACTCCGGTCACCCCCTCGCCCAGCGCGGTCACCGTGCCGGCGCCCTCGGAGCAGGCGACGTACGGGGTGTCCATGGGGTAGACGCCCTGGCGCTGGTAGACGTCGATGAAGTTGACGCCGACCGCTGCCACCTCGACCTGCACCTCACCCCCGCCGGGCGGTGGGACGTCCCACTCCCGCACCTCGAGGACCGAGGAGTCGCCGTGCCGGGGGACCACGAGGGCGGGAGTGGTGGAAGCCATGCTCCCTACGCTAGGCGAGCGCCTTCTGGTAGGCGACCAGGGCCTTGACCGGAGCCTTGCGGGTCCTGCTGCCGCTCGAACCCGGGGCGGCACAGCCTCAGGCGCCGGTCTCGATCCAGTAGCGCCGCTTCCCGCTCTGCTCGCGCTCGAAGCGTCCCCTGTTGGCCTCGATCGTGCGCGCCGAGGCGGTGTTGTCGAGGTCGCAGGTGACGAGCAGCCGGTCGATCCCGCGGGTGGCTGCGATCGGGATGACCTGCCGCAACGCGTCGCTGGCGAATCCTCGCCGCCGTGCTCCGGGCCGCACGCCGTAGCCGATGTGGCCGCCGATGCTCGCGAGCAGGGGGTGGTCGATCCGGTGCCGCAGCGAGATCGACCCGACGTACTCGTCCGGCCGCTCGGGGTCCTCCATCCACCAGTAGGTCGCAGTCGACCAGCCCGGAGGGCGCAGGCTCGCCTCGTCGGCGTCCCCGACGCGGTTGGCGACCAGGCGCTCGAACTCTGCCGGGTCGTCCAGTGCCTCGCGGGTGAACACCACCCCGGGGAAGTCGCCTTCGGCGGGCCAGTTGACGATCCCGTCGTAGGTCGCCTCCCCGGCGGCGCGGAACTCGTCAGCCGCCTCGAGGAACGAGCGGTGGAACCGGACGTGCGGGGTCGCCAGCCGCACCATCCGCCTACTCTCCCAACCGGTTGATGACGGCGTCCAGCATCGGCTCGGTGAGCTTGCCGGTGAAGGTGTTCTGCTGGCTCACGTGGTAGCTCCCGACGAGCCGCACCTCGCGCCCGGCCGGCGTCCTGAGCAGCGCCTCGGCGCCGTGGCCGAACCGCGGCTTGGGCCGGGGCACCTCCCACCCCGACCGCCGGGCGCTCCCCAGGAACGCGTCCCACCCGATCGCCCCCAGCGCGAGGACGGCACGCAGCCGCGGCGCTGCCAGGGCCAGGTCGCGGTCCAGCCACGGGGCACAGGTCGCCTTCTCGACGGTGGTCGGCTTGTTGTCGGGTGGTGCGCAGCGGACCGCCGCGACGATGCGCAGGTTCGTCAGGACCAGTCCGTCGCCGGAGGCCCACGACGTCGGCTGGTTGGCGTACCCACCGCGGTGCAACGCGGCATACAGCCAGTCCCCGGACCGGTCGCCGGTGAACATGCGGCCGGTGCGGTTGGTGCCGTTGGCCGCAGGGGCGAGACCCACGACGAGGACCTGCGCGTCGGGGTCCCCGAAGCCGGGTCCCGGACGGCCCCAGTAGGGCTGGTCCGCGAACGACGCGCGCCGGCCGGTCGTGGCCACCGACTCCCGCCACTGCACGAGGCGCGGGCACGCGCGGCACACGCTCACCCGCGCGTCGAGCTCGGCGACGTCGGGCGCACCCGTGGCGAGCTCCGCCACCTCCTCGGGTGACGACGCCACGGGGGTATGACCGGTGGCGGGGTCCCCGGGCCACCCCGTGCCGGGCGGCACCGGGGAGTCGAACGGCTGCCCGGTGACGGGGTGCGAGTCGCCCACGCGGCCACGGTAGACGCGCAGGTGCCCGGGCGCTCGCCTGTCGCCCGCGCCCGGGTCGTGCCACCCTCGGGGCGTGGCCGAGGCGAGAGACGAACGCGGGTGGCTGGCGGTGGTCGCCGACCGGGCCTGGCCGGGGCGGCCCACCCGCTGGACCGACCTGCCCACCCGCCTGCGACCGACCCTCGCGTGGGTGCTGCGGCTGACCTCGGCCGCCGTCATCGCGTGGCTCATCGCGGGCCGGGTCACGGGCATCTCGACCGACCTGACGGCGCCGCTGACGGCTCTCCTGGTGGTCCAGGCGTCGGCGTTCTCCACGCTGCGGATGAGCGTGCTGCGCGTCGGTGCCGTCCTCACCGGGGTGCTGGTGGCCGTGGCGTTCTCGGCGCTGGCGGGGTTGTCGTGGTGGAGCCTGGCGGCCGTGATCGCTGCGTCGCTGGTGCTCGCCAAGGTCTTCCGGCTCGGGGAGCAGGCGCTGGAGGTCCCGATCAGCGCCATGCTCATCCTGGCTGTCGGGTCGCCGGACGTGGCGGCCGAGGCACGGGTCGCCCTGACCCTCGTCGGGGCGGCCGTGGGGGTCGTGTTCAACCTGCTGCTGCCGTCGGCCGTGCCGAGCGGCCGCGCGGGTTTGGCGGTGCTGCGCGTCGCGTACGCCATGGCGGACTGCCTGGACCGGGCCTCCCGGTCGATGGCCACCGACCGGCTGCGCCGCAGCGAGGTCGAGAGGTGGGCCGACGAGACGCGCGGGGTGGCCGCCCGGGTGGCAGAGGCGTCGGCGGTCGTGACGCAGGTCAAGGAGGGGCGCCGGTTCAACCCGCGGGCCCTGACGACGACCGACGTCGAGCCGGGGCTGCGGGAGGGCCTGGACCGGCTCGAGGCGAGCCTGCTGGCGATCCGGGCGCTGTTCACGGTGATCCTCGCCGAGCTCCCGCCCGACGCCGACGGGGACGAGGCTGCCGGCGCGGCCGCGGACGACGCGTTCGACGAGGACGCCCGCCAGGCGCTCTCGGTGGTCCTGGCCGACGTGGCCGACTGCCTGCGCGCCTACGGGCGGCTCGTGCACGCCGAGGCCGGTGGGGCGCAGGAGCGTGCCGAGGAGGCGCTCGCGGAGAGCCTGGAGATCCTGCGGGAGACCCGCGCCATCCTCACCGAGCTCCTCACGAGCCGGCCGGAGGGGCGGGTCGAGCTGTGGCTGCTGAGGGGTTCGGTGCTGGCCGCGGTGGAGCAGGTGCTCGTGCAGCTCGACCTCGAGCGACGGGCCCGGCTGCGGGCCGCGTGGCAGCGGCCGGCACCCATCTCGGTGGTCGCCCCACTGGTGCGCGACGCCCTGCCCGGCGCACGCACGCGGCGCCACGGCAGCTGGTCGGGCGCGCCCGACGCGGTCTCGGGCACGAGCACCACCCATCAGCCGCGCTGACCCGCGAAGACTCCGCGCCGACCCGCGCTGACCTGCCCTGACCTCCCCTGATGTGCGGATCCCGGCGGTCCACCGGTGCTGTTTCCGGCGCGAATCGCCGCTGGCCGGCGACGCCGAGGGCCATTCGTGCCGGATCCGGCGCTGGTAGTCCCCGCTGCCGGGTGGGCGGCCGAGCGTCAGGGGAGCGGGTGCACCGGGTCGGGGTCGGCCGCGAGCGGCTGCGTGCCTGCCGGACCGGGGGCGAAGAGGTTGCGGACGCCCGGCGACAGCAGTGCGAGCGCCGTCGACACGACCATGACGACACCGCAGACGAGCAGCGCGCGGTGGGCGCCGAAGCGCTCGGCCGCCGGTCCGGCCAGGACCAGGCCGAGCGGACCCAGCATGAGCGAGCCGAGCGCGTCGTACGAGCTCACCCGGGACAGCGCGGCCGCCGGGATGACCCGCTGCATCGTGGTCTGCCACAGGATGCCGAACAGGTCGAAGCAGACACCCATGACGAAGGCCGAGAGCACCACGACCCAGAGCGGGGCGCTGGCGCCGAGCAGGAGGTAGGGCGGCGCCGCGCCCAGGGTGAGGACGACGCCGAGCAGGATCGGGCGACGAGGACGCAGGCGCAGGGCCACCAGGACGCCGACGATCAGCCCGACCGCCTCACCGGTCAGGACGGCGGTCCAGGCGGTGGGCCCACCGAGCTCGTTCCGGGCGACCACCGGCCCCAGGACGAGGTGCGCCGCCTGGAACACCATGACGAGCAGGGAGAACTGCACGACGACGACCCACAGCCACTGCCGCGACCGGAACTCGTCCCATCCGTCGCGCAGGTCCGCGAGCACCGAGCCCGACCCGTCGGCCACCGGGGTCCCGTCGACGACCGCGTCCCCGACGAGCCCGGCCCCGTCGGCGCCCTGCCCGACGGCCACGTCCCCGTCGGGCTCCCCGGAGGCTGGCTCGGCGGCCCCCGAGGGCAGGCGGATGAGGGCCACCATCACCCCCGCCGCGGCGAACGAGGCGCTCGCCAGCGCCAGCGCCCACCCGCCTCCCACGGCCGCGACCACGAGACCACCGGCGACGAGCCCGGAGACCCGGGCGATGTTGGTGCCCAGGGCGAGCAGCGCGTTCCCCTGCTGGAGGTGCTCGGGCGGCACCACCTCCGGGATGATCCCCGTGAGCGCCGGCCAGACGGTGGCCGTGGCCGTGCCCGACAGGACCGCGGCGGCCACCAGCCCCCACAGCGGCGCGCGCTCCATACCGATCATCAGGGCCAGCGCGGCGTGGGCCAGCGCGTTGGCCCACTCCGCAGCCTGGAGCACGCGGTGGCGCGGGTAGCGGTCGGCGACCACGCCGCCCGCGAGGATGAACACGACCACGGCGACCGCCTCGGAGGCGAGGACCACCGACAGCGTGGTGGGGGTGGCGCCCGGGAGGTCGAGGATGCCGAAGGCCAGCGCGACGGGCGCGAACGCCACGGCGAGCATCGACAGGGTCCGGGCACTGACGAGCAGCGCGAACGGGCGTTCGCGCAGCAGGTCCCTCACCCGGGTGTCGGTGGCCACGTCCTCACGATACGCAGCAGGGCAACCGGGTTTTCCGCCCGAACCCGCGCCCGCCCGGCGCAGGCCTCAGGCGGGCCGGGTCGGGATCCAGTAGCGGCGCACCCCGTTGCGGCTGTCCTCGTACTCGCCCCCGTTGCCCTCGATGACGGCCCGCGACCCGACGTTCTCCTCCAGGCAGGTGACGAGCACGCTCGGGCCGTCGACCACCCCGTGGGCGAGCACCAGCGCGCGGGCCAGGGCCCGGCTGGCGTGCCCGCGGCGACGCGCCGTGGGGCGGACGCTGTAGCCGATGTGGCCGCCCTCCTCGAGCAGCCGGTCGGTGAGCCGGTGCCGGATCGCCATCGACCCCACGTACTCGTCGCCGACGACCATCCACAGGAACGTCACGGGCGTCCAGGCGTGCCGGCGCGGGGCGTCGTCGTCCCGGGCGCGCCGCCGCAGGGCGACGAACCGGGCGAACTCCTCCGGGTCGCGCAGGCTCTCGCGGGTGAAGCTGAAGCCGGCGTACCCGGGCTCGGGCTCGTGCACCCAGTCGCCGTCGCCGTCACGCTGCTCCCGCGACGCGAGGAACTCGTCGGACGCCGTCAGGTAGGACTCCTGGTGGCGCAGGTGCGGGGCGACGAGACGGGTCATGCGGCGACGCTACCTGTCGGCACGGGCACGTAGGCTGGGGCCAACATGAGCACGCTGTTCGACGACCTGCCCTTCGACGGTCACCCGTCTCCCGACTCCCGACCTTCGGCAGCGGCTGCCCGAGCGACCGCCGTGGACGAGCGTGGTGTGCCCACGTGGGCCCAGGCCGCCGCCGAGGGCCATGGGCCCGACGACGCCGCCGCCCGTCACGCCGACCCCGAGAGCCTGCTCGAGGGACTCAACACCCAGCAGCGTGAGGCCGTGCTGCACGAGGGTTCGCCCCTGCTCATCGTCGCCGGTGCCGGGTCGGGCAAGACCCGTGTCCTCACCAACCGGATCGCCTACCTCCTCGGCGCCCGTGGGGTGCAGCCCGGCCAGGTCCTGGCCATCACCTTCACCAACAAGGCCGCGGCCGAGATGCGCGAGCGCGTCGCCGCCCTGGTGGGCCCTCGCGCCAAGGCGATGTGGGTCATGACCTTCCACTCGGCCTGCGTGCGGATCCTGCGCCGCGAGGCGACCAAGGTGGGGCTGAAGTCGACGTTCTCCATCTACGACGCCGCCGACAGCCAGCGGCTCATGGCGATGGTCATGCGCGACCTCGACCTCGACCCGAAGCGCTACCCGCCGCGGTCGTTCAGCCACCAGGTGTCCAACCTCAAGAACGAGCTCGTCGACGAGGAGACCTTCTCGTCCCAGGTCGCCGAGGGCACCCACCAGGAGCGGATGCTCGCCGAGGCCTACACCGGCTACCAGCGGCGCCTGCGCCAGGCCAACGCCCTCGACTTCGACGACCTGATCATGACCACGGTCAACATCCTCCAGGCGTTCCCCGACGTCGCCGAGCACTACCGCCGCCGGTTCCGCCACGTCCTCGTCGACGAGTACCAGGACACCAACCACGCGCAGTACCAGCTCGTGCGTGAGCTGGTCGGTGGTGCCGCCGGCACGGCCGGTATGCCGCTGGGTGACGGACCCGAGGTGCCGCCCGCCGAGCTCGTGGTGGTCGGCGACGCCGACCAGTCGATCTACGCCTTCCGCGGCGCGACGATCCGCAACATCGTGGAGTTCGAGCAGGACTACCCCGACGCGCGGACCATCCTGCTCGAGCAGAACTACCGCTCGACCCAGACGATCCTCCAGGCCGCCAACTCGGTCATCGCAAAGAACCCCGAGCGTCGCAAGAAGAACCTCTGGACCGACAGCGGCGACGGCGCCCTCATCGTCGGCTACGTCGGCGACAACGAGCACGACGAGGCCGCCTTCGTGGCCAAGACGATCGACGAGCTCGGCGACTCGGCCGGCGTGAAGCCCAAGGACGTCGCGGTCTTCTACCGCACCAACGCCCAGTCCCGGGCGCTGGAAGAGGTCTTCGTGCGGGTCGGCCTGCCCTACAAGGTGGTGGGTGGCACGCGGTTCTACGAGCGGCGCGAGGTCAAGGACGCCCTGGCCTACCTGCGCGTCATCTCCAACCCCACCGACACGGTGAACCTCCGCCGCATCCTCAACGTGCCCAAGCGCGGGATCGGTGACCGCGCCGAGGCCTGCGTGGCGGCCCTGGCCGAGCGCGAGCGCATCCCGTTCGTCGCCGCCCTCGGCCGACCCGAGGACGCTCCCGGCATCGCCACCCGCTCGGTCGCAGCCATCAAGGGCTTCACCGGCCTGCTCGAGGAGCTCGGCCGCGTCCACGCCGACGACGAGCAGGGCATCGGTGCGCTGCTCGAGGCCGTCATCGAGAAGTCCGGGTACCTCGCCGAGCTGCGTGCGTCCCACGACCCGCAGGACGAGACCCGGGTCGAGAACCTCGCCGAGCTCGTGGCGGTCGCCCAGGAGTTCGACGAGACCCGCGCACAGACCGGCGAGGTCGCCACCCTCGAGGACTTCCTCGAGCAGGTGTCGCTCGTCGCAGACGCCGACGAGATCCCCGACGGCGAGGAGGCCGAGGACCTCGGGGTCGTGACGCTGATGACGCTGCACACCGCGAAGGGCCTGGAGTTCCCCGTCGTGTTCCTCACCGGGCTCGAGGACGGGACCTTCCCGCACCTGCGGTCCCTGGGCGACCCCAAGGAGCTCGAGGAGGAGCGGCGGCTGGCCTACGTCGGCATCACCCGGGCCCGCGAGCGACTGCACCTCTCGCGCGCCGCGGTGCGCTCTGCGTGGGGAGCCCCGCAGTACAACCCGGCGAGCCGGTTCCTCGACGAGATCCCGGCCCACCTCGTCGACTGGCAGCGTGCGGAGGCCGCGACCAGCTACCGGCGCTCCTCGACCCCGGCGGTCGCCCGCCTCGCCGAGCGTCCCGGTGTCCGCTCGCCCGGCAACCGCCCGCTCATCTCGTTGCACGCCGGTGACAAGGTCACCCACGACAGCTACGGCATGGGGACGGTCGTCAAGACCGAGGGCGAGGGCGACAAGACGCAGGCGCACGTCGACTTCGGCGGCGACACCGGTGTCAAGCGGTTCCTGCTGCGCTACGCCCCGCTCGAGAAGCTCTAGCCCGCAGGCTCCAGCCCGCAGGCTCCAGCCCGCGGGCTCTGGCCCGCAGGGCTCGGTCGGCCCGGCGCCATACCCGGGTATGGGGCGTGGCCGGACGACGAAGGCGCCCCGCGGGAGTCCGCGGGGCGCCTTCGTCGGTGCGCATGGGGCCTACTGGAGGCCGTGGTCCTTGAGCCAGGGGGCCGGGTCGATCGCCGCGCCGCCCTCGGGGTGGATCTCGAGGTGCAGGTGGGGGCCGGTCGAGTGCCCGGTGTTGCCGGAGGTGCCGACCAGGTCGCCGGGGGCCACCTTGTCGCCCTCCTTGACGCTGATCGAGTTCATGTGGCCGTACACCGACACGGTGCCGTCCCAGTACTCGATCTCGACCTTGTTGCCGTAGCCGCCCTGGACGCCGGCGAAGACGATGGTGCCCGTCGACATGGCGTGCAGCGGGGTGCCTACGGGCGTGCCGAAGTCGTCGCCCTGGTGCATCCGGCCCCAGCGCCAGCCGAAGCCGGAGGTGAAGACCGCGCCCTTGATCGGCATGAGCCACTTCTCGGCGTTCTTGCGCTTGGCCTCGGCCTTGGCGATCGCAGCGGCGGCGACCTTCTTCTTCGCGACCGCCGCGCGCTCGGCGCTGCGCGCGATCCGCTGGGCCTCGACGGCCCGGCTCTCGGCGGTGGTCACCTGGAGCTCACGCTGCTGGGTGGCCTCGACGCGGTCGAACTCCGCGAGGGCGGCGCTCTGGGCCCGGCTCTTGGCCTGGGTGCCCGCGAGGTCGAGGTGGACCGGGGACGACTCGGCCACCGTGGCCCCGGTCGTCGTCACGACGAGGGCAGCGGCTGCCGCCGTCGGGAGGACGAAGCCGCCACGGAATCCTGCGGGGATGCGCGGCCCACGCCGGGGCGCACGGTGGCGGCCCGGGACGCGGTGACGGCCCTGGTAGGAGGGGGAGGAGCTCACGGAGAAAAGTTGCCTTGCGTGCGGGGACACGGAAGCCAATACCGTAGCGTGACCAGTTCGTTATCCAAAATGCGCGTCCACGGTCGGGACGTTATCCTCTACCGCCGAATGGGTCTGCTCGGCCGGACCGCGACGTCCTCGCAGGTCAGGAGGTTGCGCGGGACGTCCGACGGGGGAGCTCGGTCACGCCGGGGGTGACCGTGTGCCCCTCGGAGTCGAGGTGCGCCAGGGTCGAGGAGATGCCGTGCACCACGCTGCCGATGATGGGCAGTGACATGTGGCCGACCCCGTGGAGGTCGATGTTCCGCACGCTCAGGTCGGGGTGCTCGAGGGCGGCGTTGCGCTGCGGGAAGACCATCTGGTCCAGGTCCGACCAGTAGACGACGAAGCGCGTGCGGCACTGCGGCACGGGTTGGTCGAGCTCGCGCATCAGGCCGCTGTGCGGTCGCAGCTGGCGGGTCAGCTGGTTGTGCCAGCCGTAGGCCGTGTAGGTGCCCTGGTGCGGGGTCCCCAGCGTCACGAGCGTGTGGACGCGGGCGTCGCCGCCCAGGCGGGTGATGTAGTACCGGGCGATCAGGCCGCCCATCGAGTGCCCGACCACGTGGATGCGCTCGTACCCCGTCTCGGCCACGAGGGCCTCGACCTCCTCCGCCAGCTGCGCGGCGGCCACGCGGACGTCGGCGGTGAACATCGAGTAGTTCATGCTCACGACCCGGCCGAACCCGCGGCGGCGCAGGCCGAGCCGCAGGAGGGTGAAGATCGAGCGGTTGTCGACCATGCCGTGGACCAGCAGGATCGGCGTCCCCGCAGCCTCCACGTCGGAGATGACGAGCCCGCGCTGCGTCGGGGGCAGGTGCTCGACGCGGTACTCCAGCTGGCTGTCCCGACCGTGTCGTCCGACCAGGCCCCAGGGGTACAGCGCCAGGTGCGTCGTGAGCCAGGCCGCCTCGACTGCGGCGCCGAGCAACCCGGTGGGGGTGGCGAGGGCCTTGGCAGCTCCGCCGACCACGTCCTGGGCCGCGGTGGTGGCGGCGACGACGGTCCCGGTGACCCGACCGGCCGCCCCACCGGCCAGCCGTCCGATCGCCCGCGCCTGGCGCGGGACGTCACCCGACGGCGACCGCAGCGCTGCGGGGCGTCGGCGCGGACGCGGGCTGCTCTGCGACATGACCCCCCGAACCTAGCCGAGCGGGTGCCCCCTCGCGCGCGCAACGGGCCGGGCGGAGCCGGTGTGGCGTGCGTCGCCCCGAGGCGATGCCCGGATGTGTCCACGGAGTGGATAGTGTGCGGCTATGACTAGCTCACCGTTGCGCGTGGTCGTGGCCAAGCCCGGACTCGACGGGCACGACCGTGGCGCCAAGGTCGTGGCCCGGGCCCTGCGGGACGCCGGCATGGAGGTCGTCTACACCGGCCTGCACCAGACGCCCGAGCAGATCGTCGAGGCGGCCATCCAGGAGGACGCCGACGCCGTGGGCCTGTCGGTCCTCTCCGGCGCGCACATGACGCTGTTCGCCAAGGTCATGGACCTGCTGAAGCAGCGTGACGCCGCGGACATCGTCGTGTTCGGTGGCGGGATCATCCCGGAGGGCGACATCCCCGAGCTCACGAAGATCGGCGTCGCCAAGGTCTTCACCCCCGGTGCCACCACGACCGAGATCGTGGAGTGGGTCCGGGGCAACGTCACCCAGCAGTAACCCCCTGGCTGACCACCCCCCCTGGCTCCGGTGTCCGGGTCGTTCTGCCGTCGGCGAACGCGCCTTCCCGGTGGTCAGCACCTCGCCTAGCGTGGGCAGATGAGCAGCGCGCCGAGCCTGACGCTGGTGGGCCACGGTCGACCGGCACCCCTGCGCCCCGAGCCCCTGTGGCGGGAGGTCGTCGGCGCCCGGCTGCGCCACCTGCGCCGACGCCGCGGGCTCACACTCGTCGAGACGGCCCGGCGCGCCGGGATCTCGCCGCAGTACCTGTCCGAGGTCGAACGGGGTCGCAAGGACCCGTCCTCGGAGGTGCTGGCCGCGGTGACCGGTGCGCTCGGGAGCGACCTCGTCGAGGTCACCCACCTCGCCTCGCTGGACCTGCGCCGCCAGCACCTCTCCGTGACGTCGCCGCCACCCGGGGAGATCAGGCTCTCCGCCTGACCCGGGCGCCGCGTCAGTCCGGCGCCGGTCGCGCGGCCACCAGCCGGTCGACCAGCCCGTAGTCCACGGCCGCCGCGGGCGTGAAGATCCGGTCGCGGTCGGTGTCCCGACGCAGCACGTCCAGGGCCTGCCCGGTGTGCCGGGACAGGACCTGCTCCGCCTCGGAACGCAGCCTGATCACCTCGTCCGCCTCGAGGATCAGGTCGGGTATGGCGCCCTGGCTGCGCGCCGAGGGCTGGTGCAGGAGGACCCGTGCGTGCGGCAGGATGCTGCGCTGCCCGGGGGCTCCCGCCGCGAGCAGGATCGCCGCTGTCGAGCACGCCTGGCCGATGCAGGTCGTGGCGACCGGTGCGTGGACGAACTGCATCGCGTCGTAGACGGCGAAGGTGGCCGTGAGCGATCCGCCGGGCGAGTTGATGTAGAGGTCGATGGGGCGCTCGGGGTCCTCGGACTCGAGGTGCAGGATCTGCGCGATGAGGGCGTTTGAGACCCCGTCGTCGATCTCGGTGCCGAGGTAGACGATGCGTTCGCTCAGCAGGTGGCTGTAGACGTCCATCACCCGGTCGCCCCGCGGGTGGGTGCGGATCACGTTGGGGATCGTGTAGGTGCTCATCGGGCGCCTCCCAGCCCGGTCCGCGTGGCCCGCCGGGGACGGACGCTGTCGAGCGACTCGAGGACGTGGTCGACGAAGCCGTACTCCAGCGCCTGGTCGGCCGAGTACCACCGGTCTCGTGCCGAGTCCTCCCGGACCTTCTCCAGGGGTTGGCCGGTGTGCTCCGCGATCAGTCCGAGGACGGTCTCGACGGTCGAGCGCAGGTCCTCGGCCTGGAGCTCGATGTCCACGGCCGTCCCGCCGATCCCGGCCGAGCCCTGGTGCATGAGGATGCGGGAGTGCCGAAGCGCGTACCGCTTGCCGTGCGTGCCGGCCGTGAGGAGGAACTGGCCCGCGCTGCACGCCAGCCCGAGGGCGAGCGTCGAGACGTCGTTGGGCACGAGGCGCATCGCGTCGTGGATCGCCAGCATGGCCGGGACGGATCCGCCGGGGGAGTTGATCCAGAGGCTGATGTCGGCGCGCGGGTCCTCGGCGGACAGGAGGAACAGCTGGGAGCAGAGGCGAGTGCCTCCGTGGTCGTCGAGCTCGCCGTCGAGGACGATGATCCGCTGCTCGAGCAGCCGGCTGGAGAGGTGGGCGTCTGGGGGCTGGGCTGGGGCGGTGGTGTCGCGCATGGCCCCACGCTGGGCGCACCGTCGTCGGCACGCCCAGCGTTCGCTGCTGTGAGCAGAACCTAGGGAGCGACGGGGACGCTGAAGGCGGCCGGGGCCGTGGGCGAGGCGTGCACGGTGACCGGCTGCACGGCATAGGCGTTCTTGTAGGCGGCGTCGGTGCTCGCGAGCACGAGCTGCAGCCGGTGCCCCGCCTGCACCCGGTGGACGATCGCCGGGAGCTCGATGTGCACGGGCTGGGTGACGTCGGCGACCCTCACCGGGCTGATCAGCTTGTGCACCAACGTCTTCGAGCCGTCGGGTGCGACGTCGTAGAGCTTGGCGAAGGCCTGCAGCTGGCCGGTGGGGCCGGCTGCCTGGGTCAGTGCGGCCGCCGGTGACTCGAGCCTGACGTCGAGTGTCGGCGAGCCGACGACGTCCACCGCCGAGGCCAGCGGCGCGGTCGACCACGCACCGACCGTGCCCGGGGTGTCGAACGGAGCGGTCACGCCGGGCGGCAGCGACACCTGTCCCTCCAGTCCGGAGACCTCGCTGTAGGAGGCGGGGACTCCGAGGCCCGGGTTGGACCAGGTCGTCGAGCCGGGCTGCACCTGGCTCCTCGAGGCAACCAGCTCGTCGGCAGCGGAGAGGTACCACGTGCGGCGGGCGCCGACGGGGAAGGCGGCGGCGCTGGCGTAGGCCGGTGCGGCGCTGCCGGTGTAGGGGACCCAGTCGCGGAAGTAGGCGAACTCGGGGCCGGTCGACACGGTCGAGCCCTTGAGGTGGTGGTCGAACCAGTTCTTCACACGCAGCCCCAGGTAGGTGTCCTCGATGTGCTGGCCGGTCAGGTCCAGCTCGCCGGGGGCCGCGCCCGTGTTGCCGTTGCTGCCGCCCGAGTGGCCCCACGACTGCCAGGCCATCGTCACCGGGACGCCGCGGGACTTCAGGGAGCGGTAGGTCGCAACCGACTCCTGGAGGTTGAACAAGGTGTCGTTCTCGCCCTGGATGAGGAACGTGGGCACCTTCACCTTGTCGATGTAGTGCGCCACCGAGACGCGGTCGGTGAGGCGGTACGTGTCCGAGGTGGGATGGCCGAGCGTGTCGAGCGTCGCCTTCGCCTGGCAGGCCTCGAGGACGAAGTTGGGGCAGCCGACGTTGCGCTTCGGGTCGATCGCCGTCCCCTGGAGGCCGTCGAGGATGCCGATGCCGAAGAACAACCCGGACCAGCCGATCTTCTCGGTGCCGGGGTTCGAGTTCGCGTAGGTCACCCCGCGGAGGCTGGTGTTGTTCGGGGCCAGCGAGTAGCGCAGGTCGTTCCAGGTGATGAGGGGAACGAGCGTGTCGACGCGTGGATCCGTTGCGGCAGTGGCGAACTGGATCTGACCACCGTACGAACCACCCAGCATGCCCAGTCGTGGGTCGTGCTTGGCCGGGTCGTCGAGGACGGTCCAGTCCACCGTGAGCGTGCCGGCGGCCCTGGTGGTGCCGCCCACCTGCGCGGAGGCGTATGGCGCGCTGCCACCGCCACCGAGGAACGTCACGAGGGAGGACGCGGCCACCCCGTCGACGCCGGGGTCGTCGAGCGAGATCTTGCAGCCGCTGTCCGGGAAGCCGAGACCGGTGTACGACAGGACGGTGTAGCCCCGCGCGGCGAACGCCCGTCCGAGCCCGGCCTGGTCGTCCTTGCTCCCGCCGAAGCCGTTGGTCGTGAGGATGGTGGGCACCCGGGCCGACCTGCTGGCCGAGTGGGGCTTGTAGAGGTCCGCGTCGATGGTGCACGTCTGCGGCCGCCCGAGGTCGTCGTTGCCGGCCGGGACCGTGAACTTCAGTCCCGTGTACGTGTCGACGGCGCCGAGGGAGGTGGCGGACGGTGTCGCGCCGGAGGCAGGCGTCGATGCGACGGTGCCGCCGACGGCGACCGCGGCGAGGGGTGCGAGCGCGAGGGCGGTGAGCCGGCGGGCTGGGGACGGGGACGGGCGCGACATCGAGCCTCCACGGGAGTGCGGGCGAGCCGGGTGGCGACGCCTCGGTGGACTGACAACGACGACACCGCTCGCGCGGTTACGTTCACCGAGCTCGCGGCCTTCACCGTGCCGCCAGGGTCGCCCCCGGTGAAGTAGCCACATCGTGGATCTCGCGTACCGAGGCGTGGACCGCGGGGCCTGCCGTCGGCCCCCGCGATGGCACGAACTTGGCCAAGAGCAGAAGAAACATGGTGACGAATCCCCTTGAACCGCAGGTTCCCACGCATTTGGCAAAGTCTTCGCAAGATTCATTGACCCTGTGTCCGCACGAAAGGTTAGGTCGGCACGGCGCCGACGCCCACGGTCACCTTGTGCCGTCTCGGAGGGGGATCGACGTCGCTTCGTGGTGCGGGACCCCATCCGTGCCCTGTCCGAGAAGAGGAACACTCGTGATCCGACTGTCCACCGGCGCCGCCCTCGGCGTCGCAGTCGCCGCAGCAGTGGCCACCCCACTGTCTGCTGCCTCAGCCGCTCCCGCCGCGGCACCGAGCCAGGCCCCCAGCCAGTCCGTGGCCGTCGCCACCGCCCAGGCAGGAGCCGACCGGGACCACAGCGCCCTGGGGCTCTCCAACGACGAGAAGCTCGTCGTGCGCAACGTCGTCACCGACCGTGACGGCACCCAGCACGTCCGGTACGACCGCACCTACAAGGGCCTGCGCGTCGTCGGTGGCGACCTGGTCGTCGACAAGGCCTCCTCCGGCACGGTCCGCAAGGTTCGCTGGAACGGCAACGACGGTGGCAGGGTCGCTGTCGCCTCGACCACGCCTGCGGTCGCCGAGACGAGCGCCGAGAAGTCCGGTGCCAAGCGCGCCGGCTACGCGCCGAAGAAGAACGACGGCGAGCTCGTCGTGTGGGCGGGCCACGGCACGCCGCGCCTCGCCTACGACGTCCTGACCGAGGGCGTCAAGGCGGACCAGACGCCCAGCCGCCTGCACACCATCGTCGACGCGAGGAGCGGCGCCGTCCTCACCTCGTGGGACGAGGTCGTCAACGGCACCGGCAACTCGATGTACTCCGGCACGGTCACCCTCAACACGACCCTCTCGGGCAGCACGTACCAGCTGAAGGACTCGGTCGGGAACTACACGACCGACCTCAACGGCGCGACGACCGGTACCGGCACGCAGTTCACCGACGCCGACGACGTGTGGGGCAACGGCGCGACCACGTCGCGGCAGACCGCAGGGGTCGACGCCGAGTACGGCGCGGAGAAGACGTTCGCCTACTACAAGAACGTCCTCGGCCGGAACGGCATCTTCAACAACGGCGTGGGCGCCCGCAGCCGGGTCCACTACGGCAACGCCTACAACAACGCGTTCTGGGACGGCACCCAGATGACGTACGGCGACGGGGCGGGCAACACCAAGCCGCTCACCTCGATCGACGTCGCGGCGCACGAGATGAGCCACGGGGTCACCGAGAACACCGCCGGCCTCGCCTACTCGGGTGACGCGGGCGGCCTCAACGAGGCGACGTCCGACATCTTCGGGACCGCGGTCGAGTTCTACGCCAACAGCGCGGCCGACCCGGGTGACTACCTCATCGGCGAGAAGATCAACATCAACGGCAACGGCACCCCGCTGCGCTACATGGACAAGCCCAGCAAGGACGGCGCCTCCAAGGACTGCTGGTCCTCCAGCCTGGGTGGCCTCGACCCGCACTACTCCTCCGGCCCGTTGAACCACTGGTTCTACCTGGCCTCCGAGGGCTCGGGCGCCAAGACCGTCAACGGTGTCGCCTACAACAGCCCCACCTGTGACGGTTCGACCGTCACCGGCGGTGGCCGCAGCAACATCGAGAAGGTCTGGTACCGCACGCTGTCGACCAAGCTCACCTCGAACAGCACCTACCTCAACGCCCGCGAGGGTGCGATCGCCTCGGCCATCGAGCTGTACGGCGCGGGCAGCGCCACCTGCACCGCCGTCGAGAAGGCCTTCACGGCCATCGCGGTCCCGGCCGGTTCCCAGTCCTGCGGCGGCACCACGCCCCCGCCCACCGGCAACCTCCTCCAGAACCCGGGCTTCGAGTCCGGTGCGGTGAGCTGGACCGGCACTGCCGGCCCGATCACCAACAACAACGGCCGTGCAGCCCGCACGGGCTCGTGGAAGGCCTGGCTCGGCGGCAACGGAGCCACCACGACGGAGACGATCCAGCAGAGCGTCACCATCCCGTCCACGGCGACCACTGCCACCCTGTCGTTCTACCTGTCCAGCGACACCGCTGAGTCCGGCAGCACGGCGTACGACACGATGAAGGTGCAGGTCGTCGATGGTGCGACGACCACCACCCTGGCGACGTACTCCAACGTCGGCGCCAACGCGGCGTACACCCTGAAGTCGTTCAACGTGACGGCCTACAAGGGCAAGACGATCTCGGTGAAGTTCCTCATGAACGAGGACTCCTCCCTGCAGACGTCGTTCGTCGTGGACGACACCTCGCTCGCCACCAGCTGACGAGGGGACGTGGGCCGCCGCCCGTGCGAGCGCCGGCCCACGTCCGTGTCACCCCAGAACAGGTGGTGGCGGGATCGGGACCTCCAGCCCGGACCCGCCACCACCACCGGCGCCACTCCCGGCGCCCACCCAGAAGGAGATCTCGTGAAGAAGATGTCAGCAGGCCTCGCATTCGGCGTGGTCGTCGCAGCCGCAGTCGCGACCCCCCTCAGCGCAGCCCAAGCCGTCCCGTCCGGATCCACCCCGGCCCCCACCGCTGCCCAGGCGATCGGTGCCGAGCAGGCGAAGGTCGCCGACGCCGGCAGGACCCTGGGTCTCGGAGCCGACCAGAAGCTCGTCGTCCGCGACGTGGTCGTGGACACCGACGGCACGCGGCACGTCCGGTACGAGCGCACCTATCGGGGCCTGCGGGTCCTCGGGGGCGACCTCGTCGTCGAGCAGGCACCCGGGGGAGCCGCGAAGTCCGTGCACTGGAACGCCTCCGGCCGCGCGGCCATGCCTGCCACGACGGCGACCCTGTCGGGCGCGCGGGCAGAGTCGTTGGGCCGCAAGGCCTCGGGCTTCAGCGTCGACAGCTCGCACCACGAGCTGGTGGTGCAGCTGACCGGCACCGGCTCGAGGCTCGCCTACGACGTCGTCACGGAGGGAGTGAGGGCGGACCAGACCCCGAGTCGCCTCCACACGGTCGTGGACGCGAAGTCCGGTGCGACGCTGCGCAGCTGGGACGAGGTCAAGACCGGGACGGGCCGCTCGCAGTACTCCGGCACGGTCGCCATGCCCACCCTCAAGAGCGGCTCGACGTTCCAGCTGAAGGACTCCATCGGCAACTCGGCCGAGGACCTCAACGGCAAGACCGACCTGCTGCCCGTGTTCCCTCGCAGCGGCACCATCTTCACGGACGCCGACGACGTGTGGGGCAACGGTGCCACCAGCGATCGCGCGACCGCTGGCGTGGATGCGATGTACGGGGCCCAGAAGACCTTCGAGTTCTACAAGAACGTGTTGGGGCGCAACGGGATCAAGAACGACGGCAAGGGCGCACGCAGCCGTGTGCACTACGGCAACGGCTACGTCAACGCGTTCTGGAACGGCTCGATGATGACCTACGGCGACGGTGCGGGGAACGCCAAGCCGCTCACCCAGCTCGACGTCGCGGCGCACGAGATGAGCCACGGCGTCACCGAGAACACCGCCAACCTCGACTACTCCGGTGACGCCGGCGGCCTCAACGAGGCCACCAGCGACATCATGGCGACGTCGGCGGAGTTCTGGCTCGCCAACGCCGCCGACCCGGGGGACTACCTCATCGGCGAGAAGATCGACATCCGTGGCAACGGCGCCCCGTTGCGCTACATGGACCGTCCGAGCCGGGACGGCAGCAGCCAGGACTGCTGGACGACGGGGACCAAGGACCTCGACCCGCACTACTCCTCGGGTCCGTTGAACCACTGGTTCTACCTCGCGTCCGAGGGGTCGGGCGCCAAGACCGTCAACGGTGTCGCGTACGACAGCCCGGTCTGTGGGAGCGCGGCTCCCGTGAACGGCGCGGGCCGCGACGCGGCCACCAAGGTCTGGTATCGCACCCTGTCGACCAAGCTCACGTCGACCAGCACCTACGCGGACGCCCGCAACGGCGCCATCGCCTCCGCCAAGGAGCTGTACGGCGCGGGCTCGCCGCAGTGCGTCGCGGTGAAGTCCGCGTTCGACGCCATCGCCGTGCCGGCGGGTTCGCAGACCTGCTGATTGACAGACACCTCGACGAGGGTGCGTCGCCGACCGGCTGGTCGGCGGCGCACCCTCGTGTCTGGAGCCGGCGGCCGCACCGACTCCGGCGCGGTCAGCGGCAGGTGGTGCGCTGCGCCTTCGGCCTGGCCAGGTCCTCGAACAGGGTCGTGACGACGGGCGCGACGTCCTTGAGCCGGGCGTCGTCCGTGGGGACCCCGTTGAGGAGCACGAGCAGGTCGTCGGCGTGGGCCATCGTCGGGGTGCTGTTGGCACCGCTGTCGCCGATGGCGAGGGCGGCGGCACTGATGGCCGAGAAGGCCGCGGGGTCGAGCGTGCACGTGACCTGGCCGTTGTTGACCTTCGCCAGCACGGTCCGGTCGTCCTGGAGGTTCACGGTGTCGCCGAACCCGGCGACTCCTCCGAAGCGCTGGATCGCGATCGGGTAGTCGACGGTCGCGGTCGTCGAGGATGCTCCGCCGGCGGGAGCCTTCGGCAGCTCCGGCGCCCTCTGCGTGCAGCCGCTGAGCAGCCCCCCGATGAGGGCGGCGGAGGCGCAGACGAGGGCGAGCGCGGGCACGGTGGTGGGTCGCGACATACCGGACACCCTCCCACGGCCCCCGCGGCTCGGGGAGGATGCGCGCATGACCCTCTCCCTGGCAGACCTGGACGCAGCCACCGCGGTCGTGCGACGGCACTTCCCGGCGACCCCGCAGTTCGCCTGGCCGCTCCTGGCGCAGGAGGTCGGGGCCACCGTCTGGGTCAAGCACGAGAACCAGACCCCGACGGGTGCGTTCAAGGTGCGTGGCGGCCTGGTCTACACCGACCGCCTGACGCGCGAGCGTCCGCACGTGACCGGGATCGTGGCAGCGACGAGGGGAAACCACGGCCAGTCGCTGGCCTACGCCGGGACCGCTGCCGGGCTGCGGGTGGTCATCGTCGTGCCGGAGGGCAACAGCCCGGACAAGAACGCGGCGATGGAGGGGTTCGGGGCCGAGCTCGTCGTGCACGGCGCCGACTTCCAGGAGTCGCGCGAGCACGCGGCCCGGCTGGGGGAGGAGCTCGGCCTCGAGACCGTGCCGTCGTTCCACGCGGACCTCGTGGCCGGTGTCGCGACGTACGCCAAGGAGCTCTTCGACGCGGCCGGACCGCTCGACGCGGTCTACGTGCCCGTCGGGATGGGCTCGGGCATCGCCGGGCTCGTCGGCGTGCGCGACCTGCTGGGCCTGCCCACGCGGATCGTGGGCGTCGTGTCCCGGGAGGCGCCCGCGACGGCGCTGTCGTTCGCGGCGGGGGAGGTCGTGACCACCGAGCGGGCGGCGACGTTCGTCGACGGCGTCGCGTGCCGCACCCCGGACGCGGACGCGATCGCCCTGATCGTCGCTGGTGCCGACCACATCGTCACGGTGCGGGAGGACGAGACCGCCGAGGCGATGCGCGTGCTCCTGCGCACCACGCACCAGCTCCCGGAGCCGGCCGGGGCGATCGCGCTCGCAGGCCTGCTCGCCGAGCGTGGGTCCGTCATCGGACAGCGGGTCGGGGTGATCCTGTCCGGCGGCAACTGTGACACCCCGATCCTGACCGAGGTCCTCGCCGGCCGGACCCCGGCCGCCTGAGGCCTGGGCCGGGCCCGGGGACCGCTCGTCGTGAGATTGCTCCCACCCGCAGCACCCGCGGGTCCTGCCGTGCTCGGACAGGACTAGTCTCGGGGCCGAACCTCACCCATCTGCAGACGAGGACGTCAGACGTGGATCTGTTCGAATACCAGGCTCGAGACATGTTCGAGAAGCACGGTGTGCCCGTGCTCGCCGGTGCCACCGCCACCACACCCGCGCAGGCGCGCGAGGCCGCGGAGGCCATCGGCCCCAAGAGCGGCGGAGTCACCGTCGTCAAGGCCCAGGTGAAGACCGGCGGCCGCGGCAAGGCCGGCGGCGTCAAGGTCGCCAAGAGCGCCGACGAGGCCGAGGAGTTCGCCGAGGCGATCCTCGGCATGGACATCAAGGGCCACACCGTGGGCACCGTGATGATCGCCCAGGGCGCACGCATCGCCGAGGAGTACTACTTCTCCGTGCTGCTGGACCGGGCCAACCGCACCTACCTTGCGATGTGCAGCAAGGAGGGCGGTATGGAGATCGAGCAGCTCGCGGTCGAACGTCCCGAGGCCCTCGCGCGCATCGCGGTCGACCCCAACACCGGCATCGACGCGGCCAAGGCCGCCGAGATCGTCGAGGCTGCCGGGTTCGACGCCGAGACCGGCGCCAAGATCGCGCCCGTCCTCGAGAAGCTGTGGGCGGTCTACCGCGACGAGGACGCCACGCTCGTGGAGGTCAACCCGCTCGTGAAGACCGAGGACGGCGACATCGTCGCCCTCGACGGCAAGGTCACGCTGGACGCCAACGCGGACTTCCGCCACCCCGACCACGAGGCGCTCGAGGACAAGGACGCGGCCGACCCGCTCGAGGCCGCGGCCAAGGAGAAGGGCCTCAACTACGTCAAGCTCGACGGCTCCGTCGGCATCATCGGCAACGGTGCCGGCCTGGTCATGTCGACCCTCGACGTCGTCGCCTACGCCGGTGAGGAGTTCGCCGGGTCGCCCAAGCCCGCCAACTTCCTCGACATCGGTGGCGGCGCCTCGGCCGAGGTCATGGCCAACGGACTGCACATCATCCTCGGCGACGAGCAGGTGAAGTCGGTGTTCGTCAACGTGTTCGGTGGCATCACCTCCTGCGACGCGGTGGCCAACGGCATCGTCGGTGCGCTGAACGCGCTGGGTGACGAGGCGACCAAGCCGCTCGTCGTGCGGCTCGACGGCAACAACGTGGAGGAGGGCCGGCGCATCCTCGCCGAGGCCAACCACCCACTGGTGAGCATCGAAGAGACCATGGACGGCGCGGCCCGCAAGGCCGCCGAGCTGGCTTCGGCCGCGACGAACTGACAAGGGCCGGGAGAACACAACAATGGCAATCTTTCTCGACGAGAACTCCAAGGTCATCGTCCAGGGCATGACCGGCTCCGAGGGCATGAAGCACACGCAGCGCATGCTCGCCTCGGGCACCTCGATCGTCGGCGGCGTCAACCCGCGCAAGGCCGGCACCACGGTCGAGTTCGACGGCGGCGTCTCGGTGCCGGTGTACGGCACGGTGGCCGAGGCCATCGAGGCCACCGGCGCGAACGTGTCGGTCATCTTCGTCCCCCCGGCCTTCGCGAAGTCCGCGGTGGTCGAGGCGATCGACGCGGCCATCCCGCTCGCGGTCGTCATCACCGAGGGCATCGCGGTCAAGGACTCCGCTGAGTTCTACGCCTACAGCAAGGACAAGGGCACGACGCGCATCGTCGGCCCGAACTGTCCCGGCCTGATCAGCCCCGGAAAGTCCAACGCCGGCATCATCCCCGCCAACATCGCCGGCCCGGGTCGCATCGGCCTGGTCTCCAAGTCGGGCACGCTGACCTACCAGATGATGTACGAGCTGCGGGAGTTCGGTTTCTCCTCGGCCGTCGGCATCGGTGGTGACCCGATCATCGGGACGACGCACATCGACTGCCTCGAGGCGTTCGAGAACGACCCCGACACCGACGCGATCGTCATGATCGGCGAGATCGGCGGCGACGCCGAGGAGCGCGCCGCGGCATACATCAAGGAGCACGTGACCAAGCCGGTCGTCGGCTACGTCGCGGGCTTCACCGCCCCCGAGGGCAAGACCATGGGCCACGCCGGCGCCATCGTGTCCGGCTCCGCGGGCACCGCTGCAGCCAAGCAGGAGGCCCTCGAGGCCGCCGGGGTCAAGGTCGGAAAGACGCCGTCCGCCACCGCCGACCTGATGCGCGAGATCATGCGCGGGCTGGGCGCCTGAGCGCTTGCAGCACTAAGCAACACGCACGGCAGACGACGAGCGGGCGACCACCGGGGACGGTGGTCGCCCGNCCTTTCGACGGTGGCCCATCAGCCGTCCGGGGGAGGTCGTGGTGTGTTTGGGTAAGCAGTTGGTCAAGTCTGTTTACCGGGGCGGGTCCTGATGGTTCCCTGTGATCCTCCCGCACGACCAAGGCCGTGACCCGCACCCCCTGGCGGCGAGCCGTGTCGACGCGGGAGAGGGATTCCCCCCGCCCTCAGATGAGAGACCCAGCCATGTCGTCGACCCGTTTTTCCCCACGCCGCCGCGCGCTCCGCCCCCGTGCCACCGCAGCCCTGGCCGTGATCGCCGTCGTCGTGGCCGGGCTCTTCTGGCAGGCCTCCACGGCCACGGCCCTGACGTCGGTCACGTCGAACTACTCGTACGGAGACTTCGAGGGCACCACGCTGGCCCCCGCCGGGTGGACCCTCTCGGCCACGTCGCCTGCACGGGTCTACGCCTCCGGCACCGTCGCCCTGTCCGGTAAGCGGTCGCTCTGCGTGGACGACCCCTCGGCGACGGCCGGCGCCTCGGCCCTGCGTTCGGTACGGACCGTGACGCCCGGAGTGGAGTACCAGGCCCAGGGCTACGCCTACACCTACAACGGGACCCAGACCCTCGCCCTGCGGTTCTACGACGCCGCGGGCGCGGTGATCTCCCGCGTCGCGTCGCCGTCGACCGGGGCGACGATGCTCTGGTCGCGCATCGCGGTGAAGGCGGTCGCCCCGCCGAAGGCCTCCCGCGTGGTCGTCGAGATCTCGTCCACCCCGGCGTCCGTGTCGAGGGTCTGGTGGGACGCGGTCGAGGTGATCCAGCCCGGCGTGACCAACAACGGATTCGAGTCCGTCTCCTCCACCGCTGCGGTGCCCTCGTGGACCACGTCCGCCGCGGCCGGGACGTCGGCCAAGGTGCGGACGGGGTACGCGAAGCTCGGGACCAAGAGCCTGTTCCTCAGTGACGCCAGCACCTCTGGCCTCGTCAAGGCCACGAGTGCCCGCACCCCAGTCTTCGCCGGCGTCGCGCATGACCTGCGCGCCTGGGTCCGGCCGACCTCGGGCACCTTCACGGTGACCGTGCGGTTCCTCGACACCAACCTCGCCGTCATCAAGACCGTGCCGATCGCCGTGAGCAAGCCCGCCGGGACGTGGAGCCTCGTGGCGAAGCAGCTCGTGGCGCCGACCAACGGGCACTGGGCCACCGTCGAGCTGTCCACCGGTTCGTCGACCAAGGCCTCTGGCGACTTCGACGTGGTGGACCTCCGTCCGACCGTCGGCTCCTCCACCCTCGGCTTCACCCAGGGCCGGACGATGCAGCCGGTCGACGCCTTCGCCAACACCAACGTCGTCCGGACGGCCGTCGTGGCGGGCCGGGCCAAGCTGATGGGTGTCGTCTCGGGCAGCCCGGCCGAGCTCCAGGTCGTCGACATCGAGTCCAACACCGTCGAGGAGCGTTTCACCCTCGGCAGCATGGAGTCCGTCTGGGCGATGGCGACCACCGACAACGCGGTCTACGTCGGAGGCAACGACGGGCACCTGTGGCGCTGGACCTACGGTGACGCCGCGATCTCCGACCTCGGCCGGGCCACGGCCAGCAGTGCGACCGTCTTCGACCTCGAGGAGGGTCCGGACGGACGCATCTGGGGCGCCTCCTACCCGAAGTCCGAGCTGTGGAGCTACCAGCCCGGCACCGGCACCTTCTCCAACCTCGGGACCGTGAGCGCCGCCCACGACTACGCGCGGAGCCTGGCCGTCAACAGCAGCTACGCCTACGTCGGCCTCGGTTCGACCAACCCCGTCATCGTGCGGGTGTCGCTGTCGAACCCCGCGAGCAAGACCACCATCGCCGTGCCCCAGCCCGTGACCAGCGGCCAGGTCTCCGAGGTCGACCTGCTCGGGCGCTACCTGTCCGTCAAGACGCCCAGCGGCACGTCGTCGGGCGGGACGGTTATCGCCAGCGAGCGTCGCCTCTACGACACCCAGTCGGGCTCGTGGTCCGTGGACGCCAACTACCCCGTGCAGCGGCCCTCGCCGGTCGACGGCACCGGCAACTTCTACTTCCTGCGGTACAACCAGCTGCGCGCCGTGAACTCGGCGACCGGTGCCACCGACGACCGCGGAGCCGTGACGATGGGCGCCGGTCGCGACCGGATGGTCCTGCGGGCCACGCTCTCCGGCGACGCCGGCGGATGGCTGCTGGCCTACGACCCGGCCGGGACCGTGACCGCCCTGGAGACCACCACCCTGCAGCAGCGCACCTACCGCGTGGAGTTCGCACCGACCAAGCTGAAGATCAAGTCCCTCGGCTTCGGCAGCGGGCGCCTGATGGTCGGCGGCTTCGGCGGCTCGAGCCTGGCCATGGTCGACCTCGACCTGAGCCAGCGCTCGCAGTACCCCGCCGTGCCCTACGGCGCCGCCGTCATCGGTGAGGTCGAGGGGTCGGTCGAGCACGGGAAGTACCAGTACATCGGCACCTACACCGACGGCCGGGTCTTCCGCTACGACAGCACGCAGCCCTGGGTGGACGGCACCAACCCCGCACTGGTCACGACGCTCGGCCCGACGTACCGCCAGGACCGACCCATCGCCTGGGCCACGTCCGGCACCCGGACCTTCTTCGGCACCATCCCGAAGTACGGCGTCCTCGGTGGCGTGCTCGGCATCTTCGACGGTGACAGCGGAACCCCGAGGATCGTCTCCGAGCCGGTGGCCGACCAGAGCATCGTGTCGCTCGCGGCGGCAGGTGACGTGGTCTACGGCGGGACGTCCCGCTGGGGTGGCCTGGGCGCCACGCCCACGCAGTCCTCGGCGAAGGTGTTCGCCTACAACGCCGCCACCGGCAAGCTCCTGTGGCAGGTCACCCCCGCCGCGGGCATGGAGGCGTACGGCGCCGTGGTCATGGGGCCGACGGGCACCCTGTGGGCCGCCGGCAGCACCACGCTCTACGAGCTGGACCCGGCCACCGGGGCCACGCTGCGCTCGATCATGATCCAGACCCAGCAGGCGCAGGCCACCCCGGTGTTCCGCAACACCGCCCTGGCGAGCGTCAACGGCCTGATCTACCTCGTCGCGGCGGGACGTGCGTATGCCGTCGACCCCGCCACCCTCCGGGTGAGCACCCCGGTCGCCTCGGGCATCACCCCCGCGGCGCTCGTCGTCCGCGGCAACCAGCTGTTCGTCCCCCAGGGCGAGACCCTCCAGGAGGTCGTCATCCAGTAGGGCGCCACCCTCGACAGCCCTCGACGGCCGCAGCCTGCTACTTCTGGCGGGCGAGCATGAGGAGCCGGTCCAGCTCGGCGAAGCCCTGCTTCGGGTCCTTCAGCTTGGTGATGACGATCGTCGAGACCGCGCCGGAGGTCTTCTGAGCGGTGACCCCGACCCACTCGGAGAGGGTGGGGCTCCCATCGGTGAAGACGGTGTCGAGGCGGTAGGTGCCCTGCGACGGCCCGGCGGTGGACTTCACGGTGCCGTTGCCGAACTTGCAGCCCCTGCCGTACAACGCCTTTGCCTCGTCCAGGCGCGCGGCGACGTAGGTCTGCTGCACGGCCGCCCCGGTCGACTCGTCGAGCTGCACGCGCTGGTGGCCGACGTAGCTGGTGGCGCTGGTGCCGGCCCTCACCGACACGACGCCGACCCGGCCACCGATGCCTGCCTGCTGCTCGGTGGTCTCACAGGAGGCGATGGCGGTGGAGCCCTCGAGGGCTCCGGGACCGGCCGTGGTCGCGACGTCCCCGCTCAGCGCCGGGGACCGCCACTGCGAGGCGGCGACGAACAGGGGTGACTCCGGGACCGGCTGGGGGCCGGCGACCGGCATGTCCTGGGACAGCGCCCACGTGCTGCCGGTCGGTCCGATCTGCGGCGTCGTGCTGGTGGCCGACGGGCTCCCGGAGCCGGCCGTGCCGGTGCCGTAGCGCGTGAGCCGTTCCTGGGCGATCGTCGCCAAGGCCTCCACCTGCTGCCCGGTGACGACGGACTTCGCATGGTCGGGGTCGACGACCTGCAGCACGGCCACGTCCCGCTTCCCGTGGACGACGGCGAACCACCCCGAACCGGCGTCGCCCGCTGTGTAGGCGAACAGCGATCCCGCGGCCGTCTCGGTCAGTGCGTCGACGTGGAAGCCCGGGGCCAGGGTGCAGTCCGAGATGTCGTTGGCCACCCCGGAGGCCGCGGTCCCGGCGTCCGTGCCAGCATCGAGGGAAAACCGCACCTGTCCACCGGAGAGGCTGCCGGTCCGCTGGGTCAGAATCGCCTGCTGGACCTTGGTGCGCGGCTCTACGTCGAGGCACTCGACCGCCTCGAACGGCTTCACCGGGGTCAGCAGGGTGCTTCCGGTCAGGCCGAGGCTGCTGGTCCAGTCGGTGACCAATGGGAGGGCGTCGGGTTCGGCGATGGGGTCGCTGGTGCTGTTCGTGGGCGCTGCGGTCGGCGCCGCCGTGGGCACCGGCGCCGTCGACTGCGTGGCCGGCGTGGCGGGCAGGGTGCTGTCGCGGCCGAGCTGGCCGTACCCCACCGCCCCGATCACGACTGCCGCTGCGGCCGCCGCGGCGGTGAGGGCGAGCGCCCGCTGGCGGCGGCGCCTCACCCCGCGGGCCCGGACGAACCGCACGTCCGGCAGGGGCAGCAGGTCGACGTCCTGGCGCAGGGTGGCGAGGGCGCCGCGCAGCTGGGCGTCGTCCTGCGCCGTCCAGTCCTCGTGGTCAGCCATGGGTGGTCTCCTCGTGCCGGAGGGCCTGCGCCAGCTGGGCGCGGCCCCGGTGCAGGCGTGCCTTGACGGTGCCTGCGGGGGTGTTGGTCTCGTGGGCGATCTGCTCGATGGACAGGTCGCCGATGTAGTGCAGCGTCACGGCCTCACGCAGCGGCTCGGACAACGTCCGCAGTGCTGCGACGACGGCCACCCTGTCCTCGGTGGGTGGGCCGGTCGTGTCGCGGACCCCGTGCCGCTCGTACGCCCGGTCCTGCGTGGTCTTCTTGCGCCACCCGGAGATGGCCACCCGACGGGCGACGGTCCGCACCCAGGCGAGGGGGTCGTCGTGGGTCCGCACGGTGGACCACTGCTGCCAGGCCCGCGCGTACGCCTCCTGGGTGCTGTCCTGGGCGACGGTGAGGTCACCCGTGAAGCCGTAGACGAGGTGGACGACCCGGCGGGCGGTGTCGCGGTAGAACGCGTCGAACTCCGCCTCGGCGGACTGCGTCCCCACCACCACGTCCCCCTCGTCCGGCGCCGTCCCGACGCTGCCGTTCCTCAGTGCCATCACACCCCAGCAGACGCGACCCCGGCGACCCTGGTTGCGGCGCGTTCGGACATTTCTGGTCCGGCGTCGGCGTTGCCTGCGGCCCGGGGGAGGGCCGGTCAGCGACGATGGGTCGGACATGACTGTGATGGAACTGCTGCGCGGGGCGACGTCGACATCGGGCGAGCCCGACCCGAGGGCGCACCAGCGCACCCTGCTCGCCGGAGCGGGCGCCGCCTCCGCCTCGGCCCTGGTGTTCGTGCTCCCGGCCCTGCTGGTGTGGGTGGCCGCCTCGGAGAGCACCGTCGCCTGGACCACCTCGCTGGGGGTGGGGGCGAGCCTGTGGCTCCTCGGCACCGGCGCCCACCTCGACCTCGGGGCCACGACCGTGACGGTCGTCCCCCTCCTCTTCCTGGCCCTCGCCGTGGTCGGCGGGGCCTGGGCCGCCGTCCGCGCGGTCCGTGACAGCGCGGAGGACCGCACGGTCGCCCTCGCCGGGGACCTCCTGCACCGTCCCCTCGCGTTCGGGCTGGGGGCGTGGGCCCTCGGGTATGCCGTCGCCGCGGCCCTGTGGTCCCTCGTCGCCCTCGCTGCGGGGCCACGCCCGGTGCTCTGGACGCTGGTCGTGCCCGTCGTCGTCGTCCCGCTGGCCTCGGCCGCGCTGGCCCTGACCAGGCTGCTCCGCCGGCGACCCGAGCTCGCGGGGGACCGCCTGCGGCGCCCGACCTGGCTGCCCGAGGCGGTCCGCCGCGCCCTGCGCCCGGGTGTCGAGGGCGCTGGCGCCCTCCTCGGCGCAGGTGTCGCCGTCTGCATCGGCTCGGTCGCCGTGCACCACGCGAGCGTCGGCAACCTCCAGGGTGCCCTGGCCCCCGGGCTGATCGGCGGGGCCGTGCTCGCCCTGGCACAGCTGTTCGTCCTGCCCAACCTCGGCCTCTGGGCCCTGTCCTTCATGGCGGGCACCGGCTTCTCGGCGGTCGACGGGGCCTCGGCGACCTGGACCGGGTCCCGCACGTCGTTGCTGCCGATGGTCCCGGTGTTCGGGGCGCTGCCGGCGCCCGGCGCGTTCCCCGGCTGGCTGCCGGCGATCGTGCTCGTACCGGTCGCCATCGGGGCGTTCGTGGGGTGGCGCGCGCTGCGTTCCGTGGCCCGGTTGTCCACCGAACGCACCAAGCTCACGGTCGCCGGTGTCGCCGTCGTCCTCGCGGCGGGCCTGATCGGCCTGCTCGACGTCGTCGGGGGCGCCTCCCTAGGCCAGCAGCGGTTGTCCGCGATCGGCGCCCCGGCCGGGGCGATGACCCTGGCGCTGCTCGTCGAGCTCGTCGCCGGCGCTGCCGTGGTGCTGGCCTGGGACCGCTGGAAGCTCCGGCGCTGACCAGCAGCGCCCGGCCGCACCGCATACCTCCTCGCCCGCGCCTGTCCCGTCCGCGCCCGTCCGCGCCCGTCCCCGCCTGTCCCGCAAAGCGGTGTCGTTCGGTGACACCAGCAGAAATATGACCCGGGTTGACGTAGGACACCCGCTTTGCGAGCCGAGCCCTCCGCCCGGGTGGTGGCCCTCGCCGACCCGTGTGACGGTGGTGGCATGACCCGATTCGGCTACACCCTGATGACCGAGCAGTCCGGCCCGCGCGAGCTGGTCGGCTACGCCGTCGACGCCGAGCGCAGCGGATTCGACTTCGCCGTGAGCAGCGACCACTACTCCCCGTGGCTCACCGAGCAGGGGCATGCGCCCTACGCCTGGACGGTGCTCGGCGCGGTCGCACAGGCGACGAAGCGGCTCGAGCTGATGACCTACGTGACCTGCCCCACGATCCGCTACGAGCCCGCGGTGGTCGCCCAGAAGGCGGCCACCCTGCAGCTCCTCAGCGAGGGGCGGTTCACCCTCGGTCTCGGCAGCGGCGAGAACCTCAACGAGCACGTCGTCGGTGAGGGGTGGCCCATGGTGGGTGTCCGTCAGGACATGCTCGAGGAGGCCATCCACATCATCCGGGAGCTGCACACCGGGAAGCTCGTGACCTGGCAGGGCGAGTACTTCCGGGTCGACTCGGCCCGCATCTGGGACTGCCCCGACGGGGGTGTCCCGATCGGTGTGGCCGTCTCCGGCGAGAAGTCGTTCGCCCGGTTCGGCCCGCTGGCCGACCACGTCATCGCCGTGGAGCCGGACGCCGACCTCGTCAAGGGGTTCCTCGACGCACGGGGTGCGGCCGAGAGCAGCGGCGACGCCGAGGGCGCCCGTTCGTCCTCGGCCCGCGCCATCGGGCAGATCCCCATCTCGTGGGACACCGACGCCGAGCGGGCCAAGGCTCGGGCACACGAGCAGTTCCGCTGGTTCGCCGGCGGCTGGTCGGTGAACGCGGACCTGCCGACGCCGGCCGGCTTCGCGGGGGCGTCGCAGTTCATCACCCCCGAGCAGGTCGCCGAGAACATCCCGTGCGGGCCGGACCTCGACGCCATCGTCGAAGCAGTCTCCGCCTACTGGGACGCCGGGTTCACCGACATCGCGCTGGTGCAGGTGGGGGACGAGGGGCAGCAGAGGTTCCTCGACGAGGCAGCCGGCCCGCTGCTGGAGAAGCTGCGCTCCGCCGCCCCCTGACCCGGCGGTCCGCCGCCCCCTGACCCGGCGCGTGGACGCGGGTGCCTGGGTCCGCGCGACGGTCGGTATCGTCTCCCGCGTGACCGCGGACGGGACGACGCAGCCCACGGGCATCGTCGTCCTCATCTCCGGGTCGGGCACGAACCTCCAGGCGCTCATCGACGCCACGGCCGACCCGGCCTACGGGGTCCGCATCCTGGCGGTGGGGGCCGACCGGGCGGGGATCTCGGGCCTGCACAAGGCTGCCGCCGCGGGCATCCCGACGTTCGTCGTCCGCGTCGAGGACCACGACGATCGCGCCGACTGGGACGCAGCCCTGGCCGAGCGGATCGCCGACCACGAACCGGCCTTCGTCGTCTCGGCGGGGTTCATGAAGATCCTCGGGCCGCGGGTGCTGGGCGACCACGTCGTCCTCAACACCCACCCGGCGCTGCTGCCGGCGTTCCCGGGGGCCCACGCCGTGCGTGACGCGCTCGCCGCCGGGGCCACGGTCACCGGCTGCACGGTCCACGTCGTCGACGCCGGCGTCGACACCGGTCCGGTGATCGCGCAGTCCACCGTCGAGGTGCAGCCCGGCGACACCGAGGACACCCTGCACGAACGCATCAAAGCCGTCGAGCACCCGTTGCTCGTCAACATCGTGGGCCGCGCGGCCCGCGAGGGAATCACCGTCACCGATGGGAAGGTCAGCATTCCGTGACCCAGCAGTCCAGCCCGAAGCCCGCTGACGACGCAGGACGCCGCCCGGTCCGCCGGGCGCTCGTCTCCGTCTACGACAAGACCGGGCTGGAGGAGCTGGCCCGCGGTCTGCACGCTGCCGGCGTCGCCCTCGTCTCGACGGGTGGTTCGGCCAAGCTCATCGAGTCGCTCGGCATCCCCGTGACGGAGGTCGCCGACCTGACCGGGTTCCCAGAGTGCCTCGAGGGTCGGGTCAAGACCCTGCACCCGCGCGTGCACGCCGGCATCCTCGCCGACACGCGCAAGGACGACCACGTCCGTCAGCTCGAGGAGCTCGGGGTCGAGCCGTTCGAGCTCGTCGTCGTGAACCTCTACCCGTTCCGCGAGACCGTCGCCTCGGGCGCCTCCCCGGACGAGGTCATCGAGCAGATCGACATCGGCGGACCGTCGATGGTGCGCGCCGCGGCCAAGAACCACCCGAGCGTCGCCGTGGTCACCGACCCCGCCGCGTATGGCGCGGTGCTGGCTGCCGTCGAGGCCGGCGGCTTCACGCTGGGTGAGCGGAAGCTGTTGGCAGCACAGGCCTTCGTGCACACCGCCGACTACGACAACGCCGTCGCCAACTGGATGGGCAACGTCTACACCGACACCTCCGACGGCACCGGCTTCCCCGCGTGGACCGGTGCGACCTTCACGCGCGCAGCCGTGCTGCGCTACGGCGAGAACCCGCACCAGAAGGCCGCGATCTACCGCCACTGGCGCGGCGGCGTCGCCTCCGCCGAGCAGCTGCACGGCAAGGAGATGTCCTACAACAACTACGTCGACACCGACGCCGCCGTGCGCGCCGCGCACGACCACGGCGACCAGCCGACCGTGGCGATCGTCAAGCACGCCAACCCCTGCGGCATCGCCGTGGGTTCCTCCATCGAGGCCGCGTATGCCGCCGCGCACGCCACCGACCCCGTGTCCGCCTTCGGGGGCATCATCGCCGCCAACCGCACCGTGAACCTCGCGATGGCCGACCAGGTGAAGGACGTGTTCACCGAGGTCATCATCGCGCCCGACTTCGACGCCGACGCGCTCGAGGTGCTCCAGGGCAAGAAGAACATCCGCATCCTGCGCCTGCCCGCCGAGGCCTCGCGCAACGCCGACGCCATCGAGATGCGGCCGATCAGCGGCGGCCTGCTCCTGCAGACCGTCGACAAGGTCGACGCCGTCGTCGAGGGCGACAAGCCCGGCGGCGACGACCCGTCGCGCTGGACCCTCGTCTCCGGTGACGCTGCCGACGAGGCGATGCTGGCCGACCTGGCGTTCGCGTGGCGCTCGGTGCGCGCGGTGAAGTCCAACGCGATCCTGCTCGCCAAGGACGGCGCGGCAGTCGGCATCGGCATGGGCCAGGTCAACCGCGTCGACTCCTGCCACCTCGCGGTGTCGCGGGCCGGGTCAGATCGGGCGCGCGGAGCCGTGGCCTCGTCGGACGCCTTCTTCCCGTTCGCCGACGGCCTCCAGGTGCTGCTCGACGCGGGGGTCCGCGCGGTGGTCGCCCCGGGTGGTTCCATGCGGGACGCCGAGGTCGTCGAGGCCGCCAAGGCCGCCGGCGTGACGATGTACTTCACCGGCACCCGTCACTTCGCCCACTGACACCGGCACACCGCGGGCCCCACGGCCCGCGGTGTGCGGTTGTCGACTTCTCTGGCGTTCCGGCGGTCCGGCGTGGGACCGTTGGCGCACCGGGCACGCCGCCCGGGCACCGGAGGGGTGGCGTCATGATGATGTGGATCGTGATCGGGTCAGTGCTCGTCGTCGTCCTGGGACTGGCGTGGCTCTACGACCGGAAGTGGGGCGGTGACCCGACCCCGCGCCATACCCCGGGGCGGGCCCAGGCGGAGTCGGACCAGGCGGCCACCGGGTTCAACGGTGGTGGGTACGGCAACAGCGGCTTCTGACCGTCAGGCGGGCTGCGGCCCGCGGTAGCCGGTCGGGTCGCCTGACCCGAGGTCGACGATCGCGGCCACGGGACCACCACCGTCGGGGCCCTGGTGGGCGGCCGAGACGGACACGAACACGGCCGGGTCACCGGTCACCGACGCGGTGACGCCACCGACGGCGGCCTTGATCTGGCGGTGCCAGTGCACGTCGGAGTCGTCGAGCATGGCGTTGCGGCGACCGCGGACCGCCCCGTCCTGGCTGGTCTCGCACTTGAGGAACACGTTGACCAGGCGGCCCTGCAGGTCCGTCGAGTGCGGTCGGTCCGGCAGGTCGAGGCCTGCGTCCTTGATCGCCTCCCAGATGCCGTCGGCGTCGAGGGCGTCGCGCATCACCGAGTGGCCGATGCGGTAGCGGCCGCCGATGCCCCGGGTGTTCCCCACGACCACGACCTGGGCGCGGTCGAGCTCGACGCCGGAGGAGCAGGAGGCGACGGAGGAGAACAGGCTCCGGTCGCGGAGCACGTCCTCGTCACGGGGCATCTCGATCTCGCCGAGGGCGACCGCGATCCCGAGGGCCGTGCCGCCGTTCGACACGTCCATGGACGTCAGCGTGTCCTCGGTGAAGACGTCGTGGCCGCGGCTCTTGGCGTCGCGGATGGTGTCGATCGTCAGCAACGGCGTCTTGGTCTGCACGTAGTGGACGTCGGCCGTGTCGGTGATGCCGGCGCGCTCCATGGCGACCTTCACCGCGTCGGCGACCTTGGTGACCATGGCGGTGCGGCCGATGTCCTCGGGGAGCAGCACCTCGCTCATCGCGAACCCGACCGTGAGCCGCGGCTCGTCGGACTGCTCGGCCCGGTCGGCCGGGACCGTGGCGAAGATCGTCGCGTGCGGGCTGATGACGCCGTCGGTGCCACCGGACCAGACGATCGGCACCTCCTTGACCTTGGCCGGATCGGCGCCCTTCGCCACCAGCACCTCGCGGAACGCCCGGTCGGCGATGATCCGCGTGTAGTCGTTGACGCCACCGTTCCCCTCGGTCTTGCCGATGACGGCGACGACGCGACCGGCCTCGATGACGCCGTCGTCGATGAGCTTCGCCAGCTCGCTGGCGTCGGAGACGCTGTGGAGCGGCACCTTGCGGACCTCGATGGCTTCGGGCACGTGACTCACCTTCCGGTTGGAGTTGCGGGGGTTGCAGGGGGAGCAGCTGGGGACGTTGCGGCTGGCGCGGGTTCGATGACGGTGCCGACCTCGCCGGAGACGGCCTTGGCGATCCGGTCGAGGGCGGTGATGACGCTGCGACGACCACCGCCCCGGACGAACCGGAGCGCCGCCTCCACCTTGGGACCCATCGAGCCGGAAGCGAACTCGCCCGCCGCGGCATACCCCTCCATCTCGGCGAGCTGCACCCGACCGAGCTCGCGGGCGGACGCCGAGCCGTACCCGAGGACGGCGTGCTCGACGTCGGTGGCGATGACGAGCACGTCCGCGCCGATCGCCCGGGCGAGGACCGCGGCGGTGAGGTCCTTGTCGACGACGGCCTCGACGCCGTGGACCGATCCGTCGGGTTGCCGGACGACCGGTATGCCGCCGCCACCGGCCGCGACGACGACGTAGCCCGCGGCGAGGAGGGTGAGGACGGTGTGGGTGTCGAGGACCTCGAGGGGTTCGGGGGAGGCGACCATGCGGCGCCACCCCTTGTCGCCGCGGTCCTGCCAGGTCTCGCCGTGCTCGATCAGCGGCAGGGCCTGGTCGTGGGGGAGGAACCGGCCCACCGGCTTGGTGGGTGTGGTGAACCCGGGGTCGTCGGGGTCCACGAGCGTGCGGGAGACGACGGCGGCTGCCCGGCGCGAGAGCCCTCGCGCGGCGAACGCGGCCTCGAGGGTGTCGAGCGCGGTGAACCCGATGGTTCCCTGCGTCTGGGCGCCGCACCAGTCGAGCGGGACGGGCGGGACTACGTGGGCCGCGAGCTCGTTCTTGACGAGGAGGTTGCCGACCTGGGGGCCGTTGCCGTGGGTGACGACGACCTCGTGGCCGTCGGCCACGACCTCGGCGACCCGTGCCATCGCGAGGGCGATCGCCTCGCGCTGGGCCTGCGGCGTGGCGCTGCCGTCGGGGCCGGTCATGGCGTTGCCACCCAGCGCGATCAGGACCCGCATGCCACCTCCCCACAGTCGTCGTGCGGTGAGCCTAGGGAGGCGGAGTGCGCGCTGACGTTGGCAGGACCTGCCCAACAGCCGGGGTGCGGTTGGCAGATCTGCTCGCCGTGCCTCCCCGCGACCGCCTCCTCATCCGAGCGCCACGACGAGGTCGCGCACCACCTCGGGATCGTCGAGGTCGTCGCCGAACAGGTCGCGCAGCTGGCCCACGCGGTACCGCACGGTCTGCTGGTGCACGAACAAGGCCTCCGCCACGGCCTCGCGCCGGCCGCGGTGCAGCAGCCACAACCGCAAGGTCTCCTCGAGCTTCTCGCGGGCCACGGGGGTGAGGTCGTCGAGCGGGGCGAGCGCCGTGCGCCGGAGGTCGGCGAGGGCCTCGGGGTCCGCGGCCCGCACGAGGTCGGCCAGGTGCGCCTCGGTGTCGTAGGCCGCACGCTCAGCGCGGTCGTGCCCCCGCACGAGCCGGTGGGCCCGCAGGGCGCGCTGGTAGGAGCCGACCGTCTGCAGCCACGGCCGGGTCGGCCCGACAACAGCGTCCCTCGTGCCGATCGACCGCAGCAGCTTGGTCCGGCCGCCGGGGGAGAGGTCCGGGACCAGGACGACGGCGACGTTCTCCTCGGCGGCGACGTCGGGCAGGTCCTCGGCCAGGACGAGGGAGCGTGGGTCCACGAGCCCGCGTATGCCGTGCAGGTCGGTCTCGCGGGTCAGCACGGCGGTGATCGTGGCCGGCTTGTCCCAGCGCGCACGGTCGACCCGGCGCAGGAGGACCTCCTCGGACGCGCCCCGCAGCAGCTCGAGGGCGAGCCGGTCGCGGTGCTGGCGCTGGAGGCGTTCGGAGGTCTCGAGCTCGTCCGCGTGGCCGGCGACGCTGGCCGCCGACAGCTCGTCGATGTAGGCGAAGACGAGCTCGGCGAACTGCGCGAGCTGGCCGGCGTCCATCCCCGCCTCGACCGCGACGGCGGACAGCTGGCGCCACGAGACGCGGGCGCCGACGCGGTAGGCGGACAGCAGCGCGTCCACGCTGCGGCCGCTGCGGGCCTCGCCCCGACCGAGCTCGTAGGAGCCACGCTGGGCGGGGCGAAGCGGCGTGGAGGCGTCCCCGGACCGGGCGGCCAGCGTGAGGAAGCTGCCCAGGGCCATCTGTACGGCCGCCTCGATGTTGTCGACCATGAAGCTGCGCGCCGCGGCATACACAGGAACCTCGACGATGATGGCGGCGACGGCGTGCTCGGCCACGGAGGGCAGGTGCGACCGCAACGCGGTCTGCACCTCGGGTGACAGTGTGAGGGCTGCCGCTCGATCGGCAGTCACCGTGGGCGATTCGTGGGGATTTTCGTCAATCTTTGTCATCTGCGAACAACTCTCATCGGAGAACTCACGCTTCTGGGTCAGGATTTTAGACCCTCATGACGCCATGATGGAACCATGACCGCAGTCCTCCCTCCCCGCACGGCTCAGGGCGCCCCACCCCGGCGCTCGCTGCGCGACACCCTGACCCGGGTGGCCCAGGCTGTGACGACGCCTGTCGTGCCCGCCGAGTACCTCGACCTCATCGCCCCGATGCGCAGCGGCGCCGACCTGCGCGGACGCGTCCTGTCCGTCACGGCCGAGACCCGCGACGCCGCCACGGTGCGGATCAAGCCCGGTCGCGGCTGGAAGGGCCACGTGCCCGGCCAGTACATCCGCATCGGCGTCGACGTGAACGGCGTCCGCAACTGGCGCGCGTACTCGCTCACCTCGCTCGTCGGCGACCCCGACGGTGCCGTGGCGATCACGGTCAAGGCGATCGACGGCGGCAAGGTCAGCAACCACGTCGTCCGCGAGCTCGTGCCCGGGACGCTCATCCACCTCGACCAGGCGACCGGCGAGTTCACGCTGCCGGCCCAGACGCCGCGCAAGGCACTGTTCCTCACCGCCGGTAGCGGCATCACCCCGGTGATGGGCATGCTGCGCAACCACCTCGCGGAGCTGCCCGACGCGGTCATGGTCCACTCGGCCCCGACCCGCGACGACGTCATCTTCGGTGACGAGCTGCGCGCGTGGGCCGACGCCGAGTCGCTGCAGCTCGTCGAGCTGCACACCGACACCGACGGCCTGCTCAGCCCCACCGACCTCGACCGCCTCGTCCCGGACTGGCGCGAGCGCGAGACCTGGTGCTGCGGCCCCACCGGCATGCTCGACGCGATGGAGGCCCACTGGGCCGAGGCCGGCCTCGCCGACCGCATCCACACCGAGCGCTTCCGCCCCGTGATCATCTCCGAGGGCGAAGGTGGCACGGTCACCTTCCGCAGGAACGGCACCGTCATCGAGTCCGACGGCGCCACCCCGATCCTCGACGCCGGCGAGGAAGCCGGCGTCCTCATGCCTTCCGGGTGCCGCATGGGCATCTGCTTCGGCTGCGTACTCCCGCTGCGTGAGGGAGCCGTGCGCGACCTGCGCAACGGCGAGCTCACCGTGGCCACACCGGACGACGACGTCCGCATCCAGACCTGCGTGTCGGCAGCCGCCGGCGCCTGCGAGATCGACCTCTAGGAGCGAACAGTGGCTGCCATTGCCCAGAACCGTGAGACCGACAACTTCGACCTGACCATCGACGGGTCGCTCGCCGGGACGCCCAGCGCCCCGAAGCAGACCAAGGCGGTGAACAGCCGCCTCAACGTCGTCACCACCGAGCGCACCCACGCGCCGAAGCCGTCCGGGAAGCCGGACCCGGCCGCGCACCTGACGCCGGAGGACATCGAGGCCCTCGGCAACGAGCTCGACGCCCTGCGCCAGGAGATCCTCGACTCGCGCGGCACCCGCGACGCGGCATACATCCGCAAGGTCCTCAAGTGGCAGCGCGGGCTGGAGATGAGCAGCCGCGCGGTCCTGCTGTTCTCGATCTTCCCGCCGGCGTGGTTCGTCGGCACCGCCGGCCTGTCCGTGGCGAAGATCCTCGAGAACATGGAGCTCGGCCACAACATCATGCACGGCCAGTGGGACTGGATGCGCGACCCGCGGATCCACAGCCAGGAGTGGGAGTGGGACAACGCCTCCCCGTCGGAGTTCTGGAAGCACTCGCACAACCAGCTCCACCACACCTTCACCAACGTCATCGGCCGTGACAACGACCTCGGCTACGGCATCATGCGCGTCGACGAGGACCAGAAGTGGGTCCCCGCCTACCTCGGCCAGCCGATCTACAACTTCACGAACATGCTGTTCTTCGAGTACGGCATCGCCGCGTACGACCTCGAGGTCGGCGCGTACGTCAAGGGTCGGGGCAAGTCCAAGGAGGACTTCCGCAACGACGGCGCCAAGGTGCTCAAGAAGATCGGCCGCCAGGCCCGTCGCGACTACCTGATCCACCCGCTGCTGTCGGGCCCGTCGTTCTTCCACACCATCGGTGCGAACTTCGTCGCCAACACGGTCCGTAACGTCTGGACCCACTCGGTCATCATGTGCGGCCACTTCCCCGAGGGCGTCGAGACCTTCGCCAAGTCCTCCATCGAGGGTGAGACCCGCGGCGAGTGGTACCTGCGCCAGATGCTCGGCTCCGCCAACATCAGCGGCAGCAAGGCCATGCACCTCATGACCGGCAACCTGTCGCACCAGATCGAGCACCACCTGTTCCCGGACCTGCCGAGCAACCGCTACATCGAGATCGCCCCGCGCATCCAGGAGATCTGCGAGCGCTACGGCCTGACCTACACCACGGGTCCGCTGCCGAAGCAGGTCGCCTCCGCGTGGAAGCAGGTCGTCGTGCTGTCCCTGCCGAACAAGCAGGAGGGCCGCACCCGCGTCGGCATCGCTGCCGAGGCCGTGGGCAAGCGCCTGCGCCGCAAGCTGCGTCACGCGACCCCCCGCCGCACCGCCTGAGTCCACCTCGGCGGTACGCTCAGGACGCCGACGGCCCACCTCCTCTCGCCAGGACGTGGGCCGTCGGTCTGTCTCCGTCCGGTCATCCGGTCGGCCAGGTGCGCAGCGTGGGCCGGTAGACCAGCTCCTGGGTCCGGCCGTCGAGCGTGCGGGTGCTGAGCAGCTCGAGGTCGAAGTCCCCGGCGCCGGCGAAGACCGGCTCGTCCCCCGTCTGGGCTGCCACGACGGGGAAGACGGTCACCTGGACCATGTCGACGAGCCCGGCCGCCATCAGGGCGCGGTTCAGGGAGACGCTGCCGTGCGAACGGAGCGGCACGTCCGACTCCTCCTTGAGGCGCCGCACGGTGTCCACGGCGTCCCCGCCGGCGACCGAGGCGTCCGGCCAGTCGAGGGGTCCTGCATCGTCGAGGAGATCACGGTCGTGGGCAGCGCGACCATCCGGTCGAGCCAGGGATCGCGCTCGTCGCCCATGATCGGCAGCATCTGCTGGAACTGGCCGAAGGTGGTGGCGCCGAAGACCATGCGCTGCGCGGCCGCGTAGGTCTGGAAACGGTGCTCGAGGAACTCGGGACCCTGCTTGCCCCAGTAGCCGCCCCAGTCGCCGGGTGGTCCGTAGGAGGCGTTGCCGTCGAGGCTCGTGAAGATGTCGAAGGTGTAGGTGGCTGTCATGCCGGTGCTGACCGGCGCTCCGCCCGGAAGTCATCGGTGCCCCCGACGAGTGCGGGGTCGATGTCGGCGAGGGCCTCCGGGGTCGGCCGCCGTCCGGACACCACCGCGGCAGCGCACGCCATGGCGAGGCCTCCCGCCTGCCGGGGCGCCAGACCGGTCAGCAGCCCGTGGAGCAGGCCTGCGGTCGCTGCGTCCCCGGCGCCCGTGGTCGTGGCGAGGCGGGTCACGGCATACGGGGCGACCCACTCGCGCACGCCCACCCAGCGGTCAGGATCGGGCAGGGCCCGGCCGGCGGCGTGCAGGCGAGCCGTGTCCCCGGTGCACAGGAACACGCCGCGGGCGCCCGCGGACACGGCCACGACCGCGGCCCCCCAGTCGAGCAGCGTCAGCGCCAGGCGTTCGACGCACGCGTCGTCCGGGGCCGCCGACCCCGCGAGCCCGGGCAGCGCGGAGGTCAGGTCGTCGATGCTCGGGGTGATGACGTCGACCTCGCCGACGGTCCGGCGCAGGATCTCCTCCCAGTCCAGGGCGCCGGTGGGGGAACGGGGGTCGATGACCGCGAGGTCCACCGAGGTCGTGACGCCGGTCCGCCGCACGCGAGCCAGGAGCTCACGCATGGGGGTCGCACCGTCGGTGAGGAGGGCGGGCAGGAGGTTGGGATAGCCGAGGTGGAGCAGGTCGAGGTCGTCGTCGAGGGTGACCTCGCTGCCGTCGAAGTGGGCGTTGGTGCCGACGTGGTGCCAGAAGGTCCGGTCGGTTCCCGGGGACTCGAACACCAGGCTGTAGGAGGAGGCTGCGCCGTCGACCTGACGCAGCCGTGGCGTCATGCCCGGCCGTTCGGCCACCATCCGGCGAAGCAGGACGCCGAGGTCGTCGTCGCCGACGGTGGCGAAGACGTCGACGGGTGTCCCGAGGTCGGCGAGGTCGCCACCGGTGTTGGCGACGCTGCCTCCCAGCCGCACCGAGAGGGCGCCCACCTCGAGCAGGTGGCCCGGGTCGATGACCTCGCCCCCGAGCAGCTCGGGTGTCAGGTCGAGGCACAGGTGCCCGGCGACGGCGACACGGGCCACAGCGCCCTCCCCTCTGAGTCGGCCCGGCCGAACCATGACCGGGTCGCCCATCGTCCCTTGAGGCCCGGCCGTTGTCACTACGCTGCGAGCATGACTGACTGGTTGAGCGGCCCCGCAAGCCTCGGCAAGGTCCGGTCGCTGACCCGGATCTCGACGGACGACGGTTTCATCGCGACCCTGGCCATCGACCACCCCGAGAACTACCTCGCCATGCTCGACCCCGACTGGCGCCGGGTGACGTCGGCCCAGGCGACACGGAGCAAGCTCGAGCTGATCGCGGCCCTGGCGCCGCACGCGAGCGCCTTCCTCGTCGACCCGCTCTGGTCCCTGGCGCAGGGCATCGCGACGGGAGTGATCCCGGCCGGCACGGGGATCATCACCGGCATCGAGTCGCTCAGCTACCAGCCCGATGGGGGGTTCGGGACCGCCACGGCGGTCCGTGACCGGTGGACCGTCGAGAAGATCAAGACCCTCGGCGCGGACGCGGTGAAGATGGTCGTCTGGTGGCGTCCCGATGCGGACGACGCCGACGAGATCCGCGCGGTGGTGTCCCGTCTGGTTGCTGACTGCGAACGCCACCAGATCCCGCTGGTGGTCGAGCCGCTGTGGTACCCCGCCGAAGGTCAGGACCCCGCGAGTGAAGCCGCCAGGGCAGAGCGGCAGGAGACCCTCGTGGACGCTGCGCGCGAGTTCGTCGGCCTCGGCATCGACGTGCTGAAGTCGGAGTTCCCGGGCGACCTCGTCATCGGACCCGAGGGCGTGACGGGGGAGCAGTCCGGCACCGACGCGGCGCGGGCGATCGATGCCGCCTGCGCCGGGACCCCGTGGGTCATGCTGTCCGGATCGGGCACGTATGACGTCTTCCGGCGGCAGCTCGAGATCGTCGCCCGCGCAGGGGCGTGCGGCTTCATGGCCGGGCGCGCGATCTGGACCGGGGCCGTGGGTGGGCCCGAGGAGGAGCGGGTGGAGGCCGTGCAGCGCTGCCGGGACCGGCTGGACGAGAGCGTGGCGACCCTCCGCGCCCACGGGAAGCCTTGGCGGCAGGTGCCCACCGTCGACGAGGTCGCGCAGTCGCTGACCGCCGGCTGGCACGAGCGGTACCTCGAGTCCAGCTAGAGCCCGTAACCCGTCCAGTCACCCTCGGAGACGACCTCGACCCGGCCGTCAACGACCGCGATGGCGGTCTGCTCGTCGATCGCGTAGGCGGGGGCGCCGAGGTCGGCCGCCCAGCGGTCGGCGTGAGCCGGGGTGTTGGTCGCGAAGAGGTTGAGGTGCGGGAAGATCGAGAAGTCGACGACGCCGAGCGCACTGTCGTCGGGTGCCCCTGCCCACTCGACGAAGTAGTCGCCGATGCGTGGCGTCATGACCATGCTGCCCGCGCTCACCCCGACCCAGACCGTGTCGGTCAGCGACGGGAGCAGGTCGGCGAGGCCGGACTCGCGCATCCAGTGGGCGAGGTACGTCGCGTCCCCACCGTCGACGAGGAGGACATCGGCCCCGCGGACCCAGGGTTCCCATCGCTCGCGGCCGATGCTGGGGAGGGCGGTGAGCTCGAGGACCCCGAGCGAGGCCCAGCCGAGACCGGTGTGGCTGCGCCACGTGGGGCCGGCAGCGATGAAGCCCTGCACGGACCCGGGTCCGCACATCGGGTGGCCCCACTGCGCCGTCGGTACGCAGAGGGCGTGGCACTCCTCGATCGGCTTGCCGAGCTGGTCCAGCAGGGCCGCGCGGATGCTGGGGTTGGTGACCCCACCCGAGGTGAGCAAGAGCTTCATACTGCCTCCGTGGTGTGTTGACTGCCGGTGCTGACTACAGACCCGCGGGCAGCCCGGAACTCATCGGTGCCCCGCCGTGTCGCGGAGGTTGGCGATCGGTTCAGTCCGACCCCGGTGGGCACTGCGTGCCGGACGGCGTGCACACCCAGAAGTCTGCGCCGACGGTCATGCGGTGCTTGACGAATCCGGATCGGTAGACGATCTCGTAACCCCGGTAGTGCCACGTTCCTGGCCTGGTCACCTTGGCACGGACGAGCACCTCGACGTACCCGGCGTCCTTGCCCACCCGTCGCTCAGGCAGCACGGCGTACCCCGCGGGGCTGCTGCGCACACCCTTCGCCACGTACTCGTACCCGTCGCCATCGACCATGCCGATTCCCGAGGGGGGTGCCGGCGCGACCTCGACCGCGGTGACCGTCAGCCCGGCGGCCTCGTCCCCCACGGAGACGGGACGGGCGCTCTCGAGGTGAGCGGTGAACCAGCCGTGGTTCACGAGGAACGTCGAACCCTCCGTCACCTCCGAGCCGACGTCGCGCGAGACCCCCACGCCGTACCCCGGCGGGGGCCCGAGTGGTCCGTCACCGGTCCCGATCCCCAGCGCCGACAAGCCGATGCTCGCGACCGTCAGCAGCCCGAGGGCCGCAAGGCCCCATCGGCGAGGAGCACGCGGTGCCCTCGCCGCAGTCCCCACGGGCTCGTGGATCGTTGCCCCCATGGCGGGAGTATGGCGCGTCAGCCGAGCTCGTCGAGCCAGTTCCGGATGGATTCGTCGTGCTGGCCCAACGTCGGCGGGGGGAGGTGCTCGGCCCGCCCACCGGCATACCCGTTGTCGTCGAAGCGGATCGGCGGACCGGGGAGCTCGATGGGGCCGAGGACGGGGTGGTCGACCTCGATGACCAGTCCCTGCGAGCGGGTCTGGTCCCAGTCGTACACGCGGTCGATCGTGCGCACCTCGCCGGCGGGGATGCCGAGCGACGCGAGCCGGGGGAGCAGCTCGTCGAGTGGGTGGTCGGCGAACGCTGCGTTGAGGGTGGCGGTGACCTGGTCGCGGTTGACCGTGCGCTCGCGGTTGGTGCTCATGCCGGGAGCGGCCGGGTCGATGTCGAACGCCCGGGCCAGCTTGACCCACAACGACTCGCTGCCGCACGCGACCTGGATGTCGCCGTCCTTGCAGTGGAAGAGGCCGTAGGGGGACAGGCTCGGGTGGTGGTTGCCCTGCGCGCGGCCCACGTGGCCGGCGACCGTGTAGGCCGAGCCGTGGAAGGCGTGCGCGCCGACGACCGCGGCGAGCAGGCTGGTTCGGACCACCCGGCCGCGGCCGGTCCGGTCGCGCTCGTGCAGGGCTGCGACGACGCCGTACGCGCCGTACATGCCCGCGAGCAGGTCACCGATCGGCACGCCGACCCGCTGCGGGGTGTCGGCGTCGGGACCTGTGACGGACATGAGACCGGCCTCGCCCTGGGCGATCTGGTCGTACCCGGCGCGGCCGCCCTGCGGACCGTCGTGGCCGAAGCCGCTGATCGACAGCACGACGAGGCGGGGGTTGAGCTCGTGCAGGCGTTCGACGGTGAAGCCGAGGCGGTCGAGGACGCCGGGGCGGAAGTTCTCCACGAGGACGTCCGACGCCCTGACCAGGCGGGTGAGCACGTCGCGGCCGTCGTCGGACTTGAGGTCGAGGGTGATCGACTCCTTGTTGCGGTTGGCGCTGAGGTAGTAGGTCGAGACCGGGTCGTCCTCCGGCCCGACGAAGGGTGGTCCCCAGCCGCGGGTGTCGTCACCGCTGCCCGGTGACTCGACCTTGATGACGCGGGCTCCCATGTCTCCCAGCATCATCGCCGCGTGCGGGCCGGCCAGGGCGCGGGACAGGTCGACGACGGTGATGTCCTCCAGTGGTGCGCTCACCGCGCCATCCTGTCAGGGCCCCAGCCGTCGTGGGAGGTCACTCGGTCGGGGGCCGCCACGGCTCGTGCTCGTGCGAGAGCCAGACCTCGTCGGGGTCGAGGTCGCGGATCAGCCGTTGGCCCTCGGTGCGCGGCTCGTCGAGCTCGGAGAAGAAGACGGCCGTGTCACCGGCGATGACGACCGAGCGACCGCCCGCCTCGACGACGACGACCTGCGAACCGGGGGTGTGGCCGGGCGCCGGGACGAGCCGGATCCCGGGGAGCAGCTCGTGCGGTCCGTCGACGGGGACGTACTGGACGCCCGGCGCCTGGACCCAGTCCCGGATCGTGTAGTCGTCCTGACCCAGGGCGTCGTCGAGCTCGCGCCTCTGGACGTAGGTCGGCCGGTCGGGGAAGAGGTGGTTGCCACCACAGTGGTCGAAGTGCAGGTGCGTGTTGACGACCATGTCGATGCCCGCGACGTCGAAGTCGGGCTGGCTGTCCAGGGGGAAGACACGCGGATCCATGTCGGCCACCGCAGGGTGCAGCCGGGTCATCCCGGTGTCGACCAGCACGCGCCCCTCGGGGTGGTCGATGACGTGGACGTAGACCGGCATGCGTCCGTCCTCGGCGAGCAGCTCGGCCGCCAGGACCGGCGCGACCGTCACCGGCGACGGTGCGGACGTTCCCTGGTCACCGGTGTCCGTGGATGTCACCATGCCCTTCAGCTCCTCGGGGTCAGGGTGCGGCCGGCACCGTGCTCTGCACACTATGACCGCGCGGTGACATCGAACTCATCGCTCGCTGCCGGGTCATGCGCCGAGGACCCGAAGGGTGGGCCTGACCGACAGCGGCTCCCTAGAGTTGGCGCACAACGAGGAGGTTCCGATGTCACGCACTCGCATCCACAACTTTGCCATCTCCCTCGATGGCTTCGCCACCGGTGAGCCCCAGACGCTCGAGTCGCCCTTCGGTCATGCGGGGCAACGCCTCCACGCGTGGATGTTCGCGACCAGGTGGTGGGACGAGAGCGGCGGTGAGGGCGTGGACAACGCCTTCGCGCAGCTCCACGGCCCCGGCATCGGGGCGGAGATCATGGGTGCCAACAAGTTCGGCCCGCCCGGTTGGCAGGACGATCCTGACTGGACGGGCTGGTGGGGCCCCCACCCGCCGTTCCACACGCCCACCTACGTCCTGACCCACCGCCCGCGTCCATCGCTCGAGATGGAGGGTGGGACCACCTTCCACTTCCTGGAGGCCACACCGGCGGAGGCGCTGGCAGTCGCGCGGAAGGCCGCCGGGGAGTCCGACGTCCGCATCGGTGGCGGTCCGACCGTGGTCCGCGAGTTCCTCGCGGCGGGGCTGGTCGACCACATGCACGTCGTGCAGGTGCCGGTCCTCCTGGGTCGCGGGGTACGTCTCTGGGACGGCCTGGAGTCGCTCGAGGACACCTTCGCCATCGAGTCCGTCTCCAGCCCGAGCGGCGTCACCCACCTCACCTTCACGCGCAAGGGGTGACCCGGGACCGGACCACCCGTTCAGGCCCCCAGGTGGGCCTCGAGGCGGGCGACGGCGCCCTCGACGTCGGTCAGCTTGTCGAGGCCGAACAACCCGAGGCGGAACGTCGAGAAGTCGTCGCGTTCGCCACACATCAGCGGCACGCCCGCCGCGACCTGCATGCCGCCCTGCTTGAACTTCGCCCCGGTCTTGACCTCGGGATCGTCCGTGAACGACACCACGACGCTCGACGCGGCGAAGCCTTCTGCTGCGACAGAAGGGAACCCGCGCTCGGTCATCAGCGCACGCACTCTGCTGCCGAGCGATCTCTGCGCCTGCTTGAGGGAGTCCAGCCCCAGCGACCGGGTCTCGAGCATGATGGCGGCGTCGCGCGCGAGGGAGTCGGTGGGCATGGTCGCGTGGTACGGCGTCTGTCCCTGCAGGTACGCCTCGCTGATCGTGAGCCACTTCTGGAGGTCGACCGCGAAGCTGGTCGACGTCGTCGCCATCACCCGTTCACGCCCGGCCTCCGACAGCATGACGAACCCCGCGCACGGCGAACCGCTCCACCCCTTCTGCGGCGCGCTGAGCAGCACGTCGACGTGCAGGTCGGTCATGTCGGCCCAGAGCGCGCCGGAGGCGATGCAGTCGAGCACGAACAGCCCGCCCACCGCGTGGGTCGCGTCCGCGACGGCCCGGACGTACTCGTCGGGCAACAGGATGCCGGCCGCGGTCTCGACGTGCGCCGCAAAGACCACCTCGGGTCGGTCCCGCTCGATGGCGGCCACCACCTCGGCGACGGGGGCCGGCGTCCACGGGGCCTGCGGTTCGTCCGAGGCCGGACGCGCGCGGCACACGGTCGTCTCGCTGGCGACGGAGCCGGCGTCGAGGATCTGTGACCACCGGTACGAGAACAGGCCGTTGCGCACGACGAGGCACCGGCGGCCCGTGGCCAGCTGGCGTGCGACGGCCTCCATCGCGTAGGTGCCGCCGCCCGGGACCACGGCCACGGTGTGCGCGGAGTAGGTCGTGCGCAGCACGTCGATGATGTCCTGCATCACGCCGACGAACCGCTTCGACATGTGGTTCAGGGATCGGTCGGTGAAGACCACCGAGTACTCGAGCAGGCCGTCGGGGTCGATCTCGGGGCGGGGAAGAGTCACCTCTGCAGGTTGCCACACCGGACGTGGACGTGCGGCCCGGTGGGATGTCGAGAACGACGTGCCCGCTCCGTTCCAGGGGTGCGCGGCGGCACCCGCCGTCGACCACCAGTCCGTTGGAGGATGATCGTCATGACCCAGCTCAAGAGCTTCGACCACGTCGGTGTCACCGTCGCCGACCTCGACACCGCAGTGGACTTCTTCGTCGGCCTGGGGCTCGAGCTCGAGGGGCGCACGTTCGTCGAGGGCGAGTTCCTCGACACCGTGTGCGGGATCCCTGGCTCGCGCACCGAGGTCGCGATGCTGAGGCCGCCCGGGGGTGGCACCGCCCTCGAGCTCGCGCGGTTCGTCCGGCCCGACCACACGCCCGGCTCGCCGAACGCGATGGCCACCGAGCTCGGCCTGCGCAACGTCTGCTTCGTCGTCGAGGACCTCCAGTCGATCGTCGACCGGTTGGCCGCGGAGGGGTACGGACTGGTCGGAGGTGTCGGACGCTACGAGGACACCTGGCTGATGGCGTACGTCCGAGGCCCGGAGGGCATCGTCGTCTCCCTCACCGAGCGACTCGGGTGACGGCCCTCACCAGACCGACGAGGACCCAGACGGCGACACCCAGCACGACGACCATGGGGATGAGGTTCAACCGGCTGGGACCGAAGATCCTCACGGCCACCTCGCCGACAGCGGCGTAGCCGACAGTCGTGGCTGGGAAGAGGAGTGCAGAGGTCACTCGCTGCCGCGTGGTCCATCCCGGCGCGAGCATCGACAGGACGACAGCGATGCCCCAAGGGATGACGAGGAGCGTGCCCAGCGCGATGATCTCGAAGGGTGCCGCGAGGCTCCACGACCAGAGGGTCACCAGGGCGATACCCAGTCCGTTGACGCACGAAGCGGCGATGCCCAGCCAGGTCGATCGGATGGATGCCCCCGGCCTCGGTATGGCGCGGCCGGCCCATGCCTCGTCGGCGACGGACTGGGGGCTGCCGAGGTCGGTGAGCACGCGCCGTACGTCGTCGTCGCTGGCACCGGGTGGCAGGGAGCCGTCGAGGTGCTCACGGACCCCGGCGAGGACCTCGGCGCGCTCGCCGGGATCGATGCCGTGCAGCAACAGCTCGAGGTCGCGCAGCCACGCCTCGGTCAACGGGTGGGTCGTGGACGAGCTCATGTGACGCCCCCTTGGAGTGCGGTGTCGACCGCGTCCCTGAACGGTTTCCAGGTGCGCTTGAAGGCGGCGAGGGACTCGGTGCCGTCGGCCGTCAGCGCGTAGTAGCGGCGCGGAGGTCCTTCGACGGACTCCTGCCAGCTGGTGTCGACCAGGCCTGCCTTGCGCAGCCGGGCTAGCAGTGGGTAGAGCGTTCCCTCGCTGGCCAGCAGGACCCCGTCGGCCGTGAGACGGCGGGCGATGTCGAGGCCGTAGAGCTCCTGCTCGGCGAGCATGGCGAGCACGCAGTACTCCAACGCACCCCGTCGTAGGTGCGTCAGGATCCCATCGTCGCCGGGTACCATGCGACACAAGGTAATGGCCGATGCCTCGATGTCGCAAGGGATTCGGCCAACTCCGCCGAGCGGGTCACGGCACCCCGTCCGGGGTGGGACTCAGAGCCAGTCGACCTCAGCGGTGGTCCGGCCGTCGGCCAGCCGCGCGTACCCCGGTCCCCGGTCGAAGAACGCCTCCGCCTCGGGGCGGGCCGCCCTCAGCTCCGCGCGCAGCGCGTCGGACGAGGCCGCGTCGACCACCGGCTCGTCCTTCGAACCCGTCGCGACCACGCCGTAGTCACGACGCGCGCCCTCGAACGAGACCTTCCCCCACCGCAGGTCGCGCTCGACGTCCTCGTAGGGGCGCTCCAGCGGGTCGCCCCAGCCACCGCCGCCGGTGGTGCGGATGCGGACCACCTGCCCTGCCCTGATCGGCTCGGCATCGGCCAGCGCGTCGACCTCGCGCTCGTCGGGGCCGCCGAGGTCGACGGTGACGTTGAACGACATACCGGCCTTGCCGCCCTTGACCCCCCAGCAGGCGAGGATCGAGCGGTCGGCGATGGACATGAAGTGGGCGTCCTTGAGCAGCCGGATCTGCTTCTCGTACCCGAGGCCGCCGCGGTAGCGCCCGGCGCCGCCGGAGTCGACGGCGAGGCCGAGCCGCTCGACGATGAAGGGGAACCGGCTCTCGGTGAACTCGGTCGGGAGGTTGCGCGAGTCGGGGACGACGTGGATCGTGTCCTCGCCGTCGGCGTAGTAGCGCCCACCCGAGCCGCCACCGAGGACCTCGCGCATGAGGTAGTCGTTGCCGTCGCGGTCCTTGCCGTAGACGCCGGTGTAGCGGATCGTCTCCTGGTCGGCGGGCATCTTGCCGTCCACGGCCTTGGCGACCACACCGGCCAGCACCCCGAGCAGCCGCAGGATGACGAACGTCCGGGCGTTGGTGGGGGCCGGGAAGATGGGTGTCAGCAACGTGCCCTTGTCGGGGAAGCGCATCTCGATCAGCGGCACCACGCCCTCGTTCACGTCGAGCTCGGCCATCCGCTCCGGGGTGTCGGCGAGGTTGCGCAGGATCGGAGCGAGCCACTTCTTCAGGAAGTTGCCGCCGACGTAGTCGCCGCAGTGGTTGATCGGTCCCTTGGCCTGGGGTGCGGTGCCGGTGAAGTCGATGATGAGGCGCGGGCCGGCAGGGCGACCGTTCTCGGGGTCGGCGGGCGCATCGCTCACCTTGGTCAGCGTGATCCGCTGGGTGTGCAGCCGGGGCTCGTCGACGCCGTCGTGCTCGGCGTAGTCCTCCCAGACGTAGGTGCCGTCGGGGATCTTCGACAGGATCTCGCGACGGTACGTCTCCGTCGTCGCGTCGAGGATGGCGTCGAACGCCGCCTCCACGTCGGCCCGCCCGTACCGCGCGAACAGCTCGCCGAGACGTCGCGCGCCCATGAGGCAGGCCGAGCACTCGGCGTCGAGGTCGGCCGCGAGGGAGTCGGGCATCCGCGAGTTGCGGGTCATGATCCGCAGAGCTGCCTTGTTCGGAACTCCCTTGTCCCACAGCTTGATCGGCGGAACTGCGAGGCCTTCCTCGTGCACGCTCGTGGCGTTGCTCGGCATCGAGCCGGGCACCGCGCCACCGATGTCGTCGTGGTGGCCGAACGCCTGGACGAACGCCACGACCTCGCCGTCAGCGAACACCGGCACCGTCACGCAGAGGTCCGGCAGGTGGCCGATGCCCCCCTCGGACTCGTAGACGTCGTTGTGGAAGAAGACATCACCCTCGGCCATCTCGGCCAAGGGGAAGTCACGGACGATCGGGTGCACCAGCGCGGAGTACGAGCGGCCGGTGAGCTTGCGCAGCTGCCGGTCGTGGATGCCGGCTCGGAAGTCGTGCGCGTCGCGGATCATGGGGGAACGGCTGGTGCGCGCGATCGAGGTCTCCACCTCCATCTCGACGCTGGCCAGGGTGCCCTGGACGATCTCGACCAGGATGGGGTCGACGGTGCTTCCGAGCGGGGTGAGCCGCCCACCGTGCTCGTATGCCGTGGGCAGGCCAGCAGGGTTCATCGGTCGCCTCCGGTGGTGGCACGGGTGATCACGAGGTTGCCGATCGCGTCGACACGGACGGTGAAGCCGGGGTGGACCGGGACCGTGGAGCCGAACTCCTCGACGATCGCGGGTCCGTCGAACGTGTCGCCGGCCCGCAGGTCCGGTCGCCAGATGACCGGGGTGTCGACATGGCCTTCGTCCGCGTCGAAGCAGACCGGTCGTTGCGGGCGTTGCCTGGCCGCGTCATCCTCGGCTGAGCGGGTGGGGAGGTCGCGCAGCTCCGGTCGGGTGATCGGGCCGACGCCCGTCACGCGCAGGTTCACCCACTCGACCTGCTGGGTCGGGTCGTCGCGGAAGTCGTAGCCGTACAACGCACGGTGCTCGGCGTGGAAGCGGTCGGCGACCGCGGCGGCATACGCGGCGTCGACAGTGCCGTCCGGTGCGGTCACGCGGACCTCGAACGCCTGGCCGAAGTAGCGCAGGTCGACGGTGCGGGTGTACCGGTGCGCCGAACGCGGGAAGCCTTCTCCGTCAAGGGCGTTCGCGGCCCGGTCGGTGAGCGAGTCGAACGTCTTCTGGACCGCTGCGTGGTCGAGGGCGTCGTGCCGGGCTACAGCGGTCTGCACGTAGTCGTTCTTCACGTCGACGGTGAGCAGGCCGAACGCCGAGACGTTGCCGGGATTCTGCGGGACAACGACCCCTGCGAGGTCGAGGATGTCGACGAGCCGGCAGGCCAGCAGCGAGCCCGAACCCCCGAACGTCGTCAGCATGAAGTCGCGCACGTCGAGACCGCGCTTGACCGACACCTGGCGCAGCGCGTTGGCCTGGTTCCACGCGGAGATCTCCAGGATGCCGGTGGCGCACCGAACCGGGTCCAGCCCCAGGCGTCCGGCCAGCTCGTCGATCCCCCGGCGGGCGGCGTCGACGTCCAGTGCGATCTCGCCCCCGAGCAGGTGCGGGGGGATCCGGCCCAGGACGACGTGGGCGTCCGTGATCGTCGGCTCGGTGCCCCCCTTGGCGTAGCAGAGGGGACCCGGGTCGGCGCCGGCCGACTGGGGCCCCACCTTGAGCGTTCCCTCCGGGGTGACCCAGGCGATGGAGCCGCCGCCGGCACCGACGGTGACGACGTCGATCATGGGGATCTTGCTGGGGTACGCGCCGATCGTGCCCTCGGTCGTGAGGGTGGGCTCGCCGTCGAGGACGACGCTCACGTCGGTGGACGTGCCACCGCCGTCGCAGGTCAGCACCTTCGGGAACCCGGCCCGCTGGGCGATGAGCCCGGCGCCGAGCGCGCCTGCAGCCGGTCCCGAGAGCACCGTCGTGATCGGCTGGTTGACGACCTCGTCGGCCGACAGCACGCCGCCGTTGGACTTCATGATGGAGAAGGCCACGCCGGGCGCGATCTGGTCGAGCCTGGAGTGGATGTTGGCGACGTAGCGCGACACCTTCGGCTTCACCGCCGCGTCGACGAGCGTGGTCATGGAGCGCTCGTACTCGCGGTACTCGCGCAGCACCTCGCTCGAGATGGAGACGACCGCGTCGGGGTGCTCGCGGCGCAGCACCTCACGGACGGCCAGCTCGTGGCTGTCGTCGGCGTACGAGTGCAGCAGGCAGACGCCGATGGTCGTGATTCCGCGGTCCCTGAACCAACGGGCAGCCGCGACCGCAGACTCCTCGTCGAAGGGACGGATCTCGTTGCCCTCGAAGTCGATCCGACCGTCGACCGTCCGGACGAGGTCGACCGGGACGATGCGTGGGGGCTTCACCCAGAAGTAGGAGTTGCCGTAGCCGTCGGGGACGGCCTGCCGGGCGATCTCGAGGATGAACTCGTAGCCCTCGGTCGTGATGAACCCCAGCGACTCGACCTTGCCCTCGAGCAGCTGGTTGGTCGCGACGGTCGTGCCGTGGCAGACCGCGGTGATGTCGCTCCCGCTCGCCCCCATGAGGCCGAGCACCTTGTGGACGCCGGTGATGAACCCGTCAGCGGGGTTCGCCGGGGTCGACGGTGTCTTGGTGGTGACGAGCTCGCCGGAGTCCTCGTCGAAGGCCACGACGTCGGTGAACGTGCCGCCTGTGTCGATGCCGATCCGGATGCGTCGAGTGGGCTGTGTCGTCACGGGACGATTCAACCGAGCCGTGGGAGTCGATGCGTTGGCACAAGTTGCCAACCACCGTGCTCAGGACTGTGCAGGCAGGGCGGGACCGCGCACGGCGGTGTGAACCGGGTCCGGTCCGTGCAGCGGCACCTCGCGCCAGCCCAGCACCACGGTGCCGTCGGGGCGCGTGCGGACCTGCACCGAGTGGGGGGTCTCGATGAGCCGCAGGTCGGCGGCGAACGTCCCGTCCTCCTGCCACCCGCCGGCGGCCATGACCGGCAGCTCGGCCCCCTGGACCGCAAGCAACGACTCGACCCACTCACCGTCGCCCACCGCCAACGGCACCTTGGTGCCGTCGTGCTCCAGGACCAGCTCGTATGCCGCGCCGGCGCGCGTGAGGCTCACCGCGGCATACGCCTCGGGGAGGGTGCTGTCGGGGGACCTGGTCCAGGACGCCTCCTCCGGACCGGTGCCCGTCGACGCGAGGGTGGGGACGCGTAGGCCCCCGAGCCGCTCGACGAGCTCGGCGTCGGCAGCGGCGTCGCCTCGGCGGTCGACCGCCGGCAGCAGGTGCTCCCAGACGACGTCGAGGACGGCCTGCATGTCGACGGCCTCGGAGGTGATGGCGATGGCGATGTCCTGCTCGGGGAGGACGATCGCGTACTGGCCGTAGGCGCCGTCGCCGCGGTAGCCGTGGCGGGCGATCCAGAAGGAGCAGCCGTAGCCCTGGGCCCAGTCGGGGTTGGGGTCGGCCTCCGTGTTCGGCAGGCCGGTCGGCGCGGTGGCCCGCGCGACCCACTCGGGGGCGAGGAGCGGCTCGCCCAGCCACGCACCGTGGTCGAGGTGGGTCTGGGCCAGGGCGAGGATCGCCTCGGTGCCGACGTGGATGCCGGAGAAGGCGAGCTCGCGACCCGTGGCGGTGCGGTGCCAGCGGACGCCGCGGGCGCCGAGCGGGTCCAGCAGGCGCGGCCGCGCGAACTCCAGGAGCCCTTCGCCGGTGACCGCCCGGACCACGGCACCGGCGAGGTAGGTCGCGACCTGGTTGTAGGCCCACACCGTGCCGGGCTCCTGCTCCGGGGGGTTGGCCAGGATGGCGCCGAGGGTGGGGTCGGTGCCGTCCCCGGCGGGGGTGTGGGCCCCTCGGAGGACGGCGGGGGTCCAGGCGTCGACCTCGTGGCCCGTCGCCATGGTCAGGCAGTGGCCGAGGGTGAGGCGCGCGAAGCGTTCGTGGACCTCCGCCCCGGCCGGGATCTCGGACGCCGGGATGAGGTCGAACACCTTGTCGTCCAACGAGACCCGACCGGCGTCGACGAGCAGCCCGACGGTGGCGGCCGTGAACGACTTGCTCAGGGAGTAGACGAGCTGGTTGCGCTCGGCGGCGTAGGGCGCCCACCAGCCGCGGGCGATGACGTGGCCGTGCCTAGCGATGAGGAGGCTGTGCGGGTCGTGCCCACCGGCCTCGAGGGCGTCGACGAGGGCGAGGACGCCGCGGGCGTCGACGTGCTGGGCAGAGGGCGAGCTGGTCGGCAGGGGCACCCACCGAGGCTAACCCGCGGACGCCGCGCGCGCTGTGGGTGCCCAGGCGGACGGATTTCCGACCGTCGGGGCACCCAAAGCGAGAGGTGGGTCAGGCGTCGGCGCCGAACCGGCCCCGGTGGTCGAGCGGGATCAACGGCTTCTCGCCGCGGACCTTGAGCTGTTGCACCGCCCAGGTGTTGCCGTCCGGGTCGGCGAACCCGAAGAACGTCCCGCCGTCACGCTCGTCGAACACCGTCACCTCGCTGCACTCGACACCACGGCTGACGAGCTCCTCGCGCGCGGCGTCCGCATCCGCGACGACGAGCTGCAGGCCGCGCATCGAGCCCGCCGCCATCTCCTGCTGGGAGGGAAGGGTGCCGACGACGATCGAGCAGCCAGACCCGCGAGGCGTCAGCTGGGCGACGTCCATGTGCTCGTTCGTGGTGCGGTGGTCGAGGTCGAAGCCGACCTTGTCGCGGTAGAACTCCACCGCCGAGTCGAGGTCTCTCACGGGCAGGATGACGACTTCCAGGGTCCAGTCCATGCCGGGCAGTCTGCCGCGAGTCAGCGGCAGGCGAAAGGATCTGGCCCGCGGAGCTTTGGGTGCCCAGACGGGCGGAATTCCGACCGTCTGGGCACCCAAAGGCGGGGTGGAGGGCCGGGGTGGCGGGCGGGGTGGAGTGCGGGGGTGGCGGGCGGGGTAGGGGTGGCGGGCGGGGTAGGGGTGGCGGTGGCGGACGCTCGCCGTCAGTGGGGGAACGAGGACTGCGCGGGGCGTTCGAGGTCGTCGCGGTGGTTGCGGATGAGGTCGAGGTTGCGGTCGCGCAGGTGGTCGAACCCCTGGCCGATGTTCGAGCCCGGCGTCAACGACCCGAGCGCCGTCGACGGGTCGAGCAGGGCCGACACCCAGCCCTCGTGGGAGGCGGCCTTGGCGACGATGTGGCCGACGGGCGTGACGATGTGGGAGTTGCCGAAGTAGAGGACGCCGGCCGCGTCGACGCCGGTGGCGTTGGCCCCGACGACGAAGACGTGGTTGTCGTAGGCCCGGGCCCGCGACGTGAGCTCCCAGATGTCGGCGGACCGGAGCAGGGCGGAGGGACGCAGGATGACCTCGGCGCCCTGGACGGCCTGGATCCGCGAGAGCTCCGGGTAGTCGCCGTCGAAGCAGACGATCATGCCGATCTTCCCGAGCGGGGTGTCGACGACCGTGACCGTGTCGCCGGGCGTGACCCAGCCGCCGCCGTCGACGTGCTCGGTGCAGAACGGGTGGGTCTTGCGGTAGACGCCGACCACGTCGCCACTCGGGTCGATGAGCACCGAGGCGTTGTAGACGGTCCCGCGCTCGGGGCCGCGTTCGTAGGTGCCCAGGCAGACGTGCGCGCCGAGGTCGCGGGCGACCTGCTGCACGGGTTCGGTCACGGGTCCGGGGACCTCGGAGACCAGGTCCCACAGCTCCTCGGTCGAGCAGTCGGGCGTGAACCCGGTCGTCGCCGTCTCGGGCAGCACGACGAGCTCGGCACCGGTGGCGTCGACGCAGCGGCGGGTGAAGTCGACGCACTTGTCGAGGTTCTTGCGGACGACCTCCGGTGACAGCGGCCCGGCGACCGGTGCGATCTGGACGGCCGCGGCGGTGAATGCGCGCATCAGTGTCGCCTCCCTAGGTTCCACCCGACGATAACCCCGGCGAGGGCCGCCGCCCCACCCGCGAGCACGCCATACGCCCAGTCGCGGTTGCCGGCCACCGATGAGCCGGGCCGGCCCAGGGAGGCGGCGGGGGTCGCAGCGACGCCCGCGTAGACCGGCGAACCGGCCGGTGCGCCGGGCGCGCGGGTGAGCACGGGGGACTCGATGGGCTCGGGGCGGACCCCGGCGATGTCGGCGTCGACGGCGGCGAAGAACTGCCCGGCCATCTTGCGGGTCACACCGGCGAGCATCCGCTGACCCACCCCGCCGATCACACCGCCCACGGCCGCGTCCGCGTCGTACGAGAGGTCGGTGCCTCCTCCGGCTGCGGCGACGAGCCGCACGACCACGTCGGCGTCGACCGTGCCCGGTCCGCCGGCACCGGTCGCCTTCATCGTGAACTGGCCCGGAGGCTGCGGGTCCTTGAGCGCGACGCGACCGTCGTACGTGCCCTTGATCGCCGCGACCCCTGCCGTGACGGTCATGGCGTACTCGTCCTCGCCGACCTGGGTCAGCGACTCGCACCCGGGGAGGCACCTGGCCAGGACGGCCGGGTCGTGGAAGGCGTCCCACACCTGCTGCGGGCTGGAGGTCAGGGCGGCCGTGCCGGAGATCTTCATCAGGACTTCCTCGTCGTGGGGCCGGTCAGGTCGTCGGGCTGCGCGGAGCCACCGGAGGGGTATGGCGCGTGGTCGCGCAGGGAGGGGATCTCGCCGGCCGCGTGGCGCTGGCGCAGCTCCCAGAGCTCGACCGGTGAGATCGGCATCGAGGTGATCGCGAAGCCCTCGGCGTCGGAGACGGCCGACGCGATCACGGCGCTGACCGGGATGCAGCCGGCCTCGCCGGCACCCTTGATCCCCAACGGGTTCAGCGGCGACGGCGTCTCGAGGTGGTCGGTCTCGATGTGGGGGATCTCGGAGGCGTACGGCATGAGGAAGTCCATGAACGACGCGTTGAGCAGCTGCCCCGACTCGTCGTAGACCATCCGTTCGTAGAGCGCGCCGCCCACGCCCTGGGCGACACCGCCGTGGACCTGTCCCTCGACGATCATCGGGTTGATCATCGTGCCGCAGTCGTGGATGACGCAGTAGCGCAGGATGCGGATCTCGGCGGTGACCGGGTCGGTCTCGACGATCGCCGCGTGCATGCCGTTGGCGAACGTCGCCTGCGTCGGGGAGTAGAAGTCGCGACCCTCCAGGCCGGGTTCGTCGTCGTCCGCCACGGGAGGCTTGTCGGGGTCGTTGCTGCCGGCGAACTGGGTCGCCGCCTTCGCCGCCTCGTCGAAGGCGTAGCGCAGCGGGTTGCTCATCACCGACACCGTGCCGAGCGACATCGCGGTGTCGGGCGCGCCCTTGACGCGGATGATGCCGTCGACGATCTCGAGGTCGTCGGCCGACACCTCGAGCGCGTCGGCCGCGATCCGCAGCGCCTTCGCCCGCACGTTGCGGGCAGCGAGGGCGATCGCGTTGCCGCTCATCACCGCCGCCCGGGACGCGAAAGTGCCGACGGCGTAGGGCATCCGGCGCGTGTCACCCGTCGTGACGAACACGTCCTCGATCGGCACCCCGAGCTCCTGCGCCACCACCTGCGCGAATGCCGTCTCGTGTCCCTGGCCCTGCGACGTGAGTCCGGTGGACACGTTGACCCGGCCGCTGGTCTCGATCTGGATGTGGCCGCCCTCGTAGGGGCCGACGCCGGTTCCCTCGACGTAGCAACCGATCCCGAGGCCCACCTTGCGGCCCTCGACCTGCGCCCGCTCGCGGTACTCGGCGAAGTCGTCCCACCCGACGAGCGCCTTGAGCTTGTCCAGCGACGCGGGGAAGTCGCCGGAGTCGTACTTCAGCGGACGGCCGTCCTGGAACAGCAAACCGTGGTCGAACGGCATCTCGCTCGGCTGGATGAAGTTGCGCGACCGCACCTCGGCCCGGTCCAGCCCGAGCTCGTCGGCGATCGCGTCCATGGTGCGCTCCATGGCGAAGCACCCCTGCGGCCGGCCGGCGCCGCGGTACGGCGTGACGAGGACGGTGTTCGTGTAGAGCGACCAGAACTCGCAGCGGTACGTCCCCGGCTTGTAGGGGCCGAGCAGCTGGGTGGAGGTGATGATCGGGACGATGATCCCGTATGGCGTGTACGCCCCGTTGTCGTGCCAGAACTTCACGTCCAGTCCGAGGAGCCGGCCGTCGTCGTCGAAGCCGACCCGCACCTGCTGGAGCTGGCCTCGTTCGTGCGCCGAGGAGATGAAGTGCTCGCGGCGGTCCTCGACCCACTTCACCTCGACCCCGAGGGTCTTCGCGACCCAGGGGACGAGGACCTCCTCGGGCCACGGGTGGTTGATCTTGACCCCGAACCCACCACCCACGTCGGGGGCGATGCACTCGACCTTGGCGAGCGGCATACCGAGCTTGGCGGCGACGGCTGCGCGCACCCCGGTGGAGGTCTGGGTGGAGGAGTAGATGCGCAGCTCGTCGCGGTCGGCGTCCCAGCGGGCGTAGACCCCCTTGCCCTCCATGGGCATGCAGGCGCTGCGCTCGATGGCGAGGTCCAGCTCGAGCACGTGCGGCGCGCCGGCGATGGCGGCCTCGACGTCACCGACCTCCTGGAGCATGTGGGCCGCGATGTTGCCGGGGACGTCGTCGTGGACGAGCAGGTCGGCGGTGCGGGCGGCCTCGATGCCGACGACAGGGGGGAGCGGCTCGTAGTCGACGCGGATCCGGGCGCAGGCGTCCTCGGCGAGGTAGCGGTCGCGGGCGACGACCATGACGACTGGTTCGCCGACGTGGTTGACCTCGTCCCTGGCCAGGGCGTGCTGGGTGCGGCCGTGGGTCAGCGTGGGGTGGGGGATGAGCAGCGGCAGGGGTTCGCCGACCCGGCCGGGGAGGTCCTCGTGCGTGTAGATCGCGACCAGCCCCTCGACGTCGAGGGCATCGGTGACGTCGATGTCGACGACCTTGGCGTGGGCGTGCGGACTGCGGACGAAGGCAGCCGCGAGGGCGCCGCGTCCGAGGTCGTCGAGGAACTTGCCACCGCCGGTCACCAGGCGCGGGTCCTCCCGACGCCTGACCGGGGCGCCGAACATCTGGGTGGTCACGAACCGGCCGCCTTGATCTCGGCAGCGCGCAGGACGGACTTGACGATGTTCTGGTAGCCGGTGCAGCGGCACAGGTTGCCCGAGATCGCCTCGCGGGCCTCGTCCTGCGTCGGGTCGGGGTTCTCCTCGAGGTAGGCCGTGATCGTCGTGACGAAGCCGGGGGTGCAGAAGCCGCACTGCAGGCCGTGGCACTCGGTGAACGCCTGCTGCACCGGGCCCATGGCGTCGATGGTGCCGAGGCCTTCGATGGTGGTGACCGCATGGGCCTGGGCGCTCACCGCGAACATCAGGCACGCGCGCACCGGGGCGCCGTCGACCAGGACGGTGCAGGCGCCGCAGACCCCGTGCTCGCACCCGACGTGGGTGCCGGTGAGGCCGAGGTCGTGCCGCAGGAAGTCGGACAGCAACCGTCGGGCCGGCACCCGGGCGTGACGCGGGACGTCGTTGACCGTGACGGTGACGTCGAGCAGCTCCTCGGGGACGGGCTCGCTCATGCGGCGGATCCTCCTGCGCTGGAAGCGATCGAGTCGCTGGCGGCCTCGGCCAGGGTGAGGTGGGCGAGTCGGGTGGCGAGCATGGTGCGGTACTCCGCCGTGGCGTGGATGTCGGCCTCCGGTGAGAGGTGGTCGCGGATCAGGTCGTCGCACAGGGACCAGTCGATCCCCTCGGGGGACTGGCCCTGGACGGCCTCTGTCACGTCGACCACCCCGGGCACCTCGGTGACGGACACGAACGACAGCCTCGCCGACGTGACCACCCCGTCCGCCACGGCGACCGAGGCGGCCGCTCCGGCGATGGCGTAGTCGCCGTGCCGACGGGCGCGTTCGGCGAACGCCGTCCCAGTGGCAGCAGGCAGTCTCGGGAAGCGCACGGCCACTGCCAGCTCGTCGGGTTCCAGGGACGTCTCGAGCGCGCCGAGGAAGAAGTCGTGCCAAGGGATCTCGCGCGCCCCGGCAGGCCCGACGGCCTCGACCACGCCACCGGTCAGCGCGAGGATGGCCGGCATCTCGCCTGCAGCGTCCGCGTGGGCGATGGATCCCACCGTGGTCCCGCGGTTGCGGATGGCCGGGTGGGCCACGTGCCGCAGGGCGCGGCGCAGCAGCGGCGACGCGGCATATGCGCCCTCGTGGGCCTCGAGTCCTGCGTGCCGCACCAGGGCCCCGACCCGGACCACCTCGTCGGTGACGGTGACGGCGTCGAGGCCGGTCACGCGGTTGATGTCGACGAGGTGGGCCGGGGAGGCCAGCCGCATGTTGAGGATCGGGATCAGGCTCTGCCCACCGGCGAGGACCTTCCCGTCGTGGCCCACCCGCCCGAGCACCGCGACGGCCTCCTCGACGGTGCGAGGTGCGTGGTGCACGAACGGAGCGGGCTTCACGGACTGATCCTGCCTGTTCGGTGGGCGGGTGGGAAGGACGGGTCAGCGGCGAGGTCGGAGGTCGTCCTCACCGTCGCCATACGTCTCCCTGCCCACGGTGAGCACAGAGCCCTCTGCCTTCGCTCGCAGGTCGGAGGGGGCCAGGGACTTGGCGAGGTGGTACGCGCCGACGGCGACGATCGTGCCGAGGGCGATGCCGCTGAGCGAGAAGTCGTCGGTGAACTTCAGCGAGACGTTGCCGATGCCGATGACGATGCCGGCCGCGACCGGGACGAGGTTGATCGGGTTGCCGAAGTCGACACCGTTCTCCTTCCAGATCTTGGCGCCGAGCAGGCCGATCATGCCGTAGAGGACCACGGTGATCCCGCCGAGGACGCCACCGGGGGTGGAGGCGACGAGGGCGCCGAACTTCGGTGAGAGACCGAACAGGATGGCCACGACCGCGGCGACGTAGTAGGCCGCTGTCGAGTAGACGCGCGTGGCGGCCATGACACCGATGTTCTCGGCGTACGTCGTCGTGGGGGAGCCGCCGACCGAGGAGGCGAGCACCGTGCCGATGCCGTCCGCGGCGATGGCGCGACCCATGACGGGGTCGAGGTCGGTCTTGGTCATCTCGGCGACCGCCTTGACGTGGCCGGTGTTCTCCGCGATCAGGGCGATGACGGCCGGGAGGACGAGCAGGATCGCGGCGACCGAGAAGCTCGGCGCGTGCCAGCCGACGACCTCCTTGCCGGCGACGAGCTCGGTGTGGGGCGGGAACCCGATCCAGTCGGCAGCCTTGACGCCGTCGAAGTTGGTGCGGAAGTGGGTCGTGATCTTGCCGGCGCCCGCGTCGTAGGCGGTGATCTGGCCGAAGGCCTTGTCGAAGATCCACGAGAGGACGTAGCCGAAGATCAGTGCGAGGAAGATGGCGATGCGGCCGACGAAGCCACGGACGGCCACCGCGCACACGATGGTGAACACCATGACGAGCAGGGCGACCCACTGGTCCTGGGGCCAGTAGATCGTGGCCACCACCGGGGCGAGGTTGAACCCGATGAGCATGACCACCGCACCGGTGACGACCGGTGGCAGCACCTTGTGCACCACCCGTGAGCCGGCGAAGTGGATGAGCACGCCGACGAGGGCGAGGACGACACCGGCGACGAGGATCGCCCCGGTCACCTCGGCCGAGTCGCCGCCCTGCGCGCGGATCGCCGCGACACCGCCGACGAAGGACGCCGAGGTGCCGAGGTAGGACGGCACCTTGCCCTGGACGATGAGCAGGAACGCGATCGTCGCGATGCCGCTCATCATGATCGCCAGCTGGGCGTTGAGGCCCATGATCAGGGGGAAGACGAACGTCGCCCCGAACATCGCGACGACGTGCTGGGCGCCGAGCCCGATGGTCTTGCCCCAGGAGAGCCGCTCGTCGGGGGCGACGACGTCGTCGGGCCCCATCGTGCGACCGTCACCGTGAAGTTTCCAGCCCAATGCCATGAGGACTCCTTGTCGACTGCCGCGCCGGGTGGGGGGAGGGAGCAGCGCTGCCCCAGGTCGAACGTCACGCGGTGCGGCGACCCTACGACCCGGGCACCCCGGGACATGCGAAAACTAGCGGGACGCGCGGGCCGTGCATTGGGCAACAGTTGCCATCGGGGGCGGGCACGGGTTCGGCAGGTCGTGCACTCGCCTCCAGCGCTCAGATGCCGCGCATCTGGTGGACCTTCAGGGCCAGGGCCAGCTTGAGTCGCAGCTGCGGGTCGGAGGTGAACGGGCCGAGCATCTTCTCGAGCTTGGCGATGCGGTAGCGCAACGTGTTGTAGTGGAAGAACAGCATGCGGGCGGTCTCGGCGACGTTCATGTTCGTGTCGATCAGCACGCTCAGGGTGGTGCGCAGGTCCGCGTGCTCGGGGAGGTCGTCGTTCGCGAGCGGCCCCAGCGACTCCTCGACGAACCGGCGCAGGTCCGCGCTGTCCGGGATCAGCGACAGCAGCCGGAACACGCCGAGCCCGTCGAAGTGGGTCAGGGCGGAGGCTCCGTGCAGCTGCCGCCCCACGCTCACGGCACTGAGCGCCTCGTCGTATGCCGCGGGGAGACCGGCGAGGGAGTCGATCGGCCGCGACACCCCGGTCGAGAACGTGCGACGCCCCCCTCCGCCGTCGCCGCGCACGATCCGGACGACCTCGCCCACGGCGCGCATGACGGCATCGGTGTCGGCGTCTGCCGGGACGGCGTGCAGGGCGACGACCTCCTGGCTGAACCCCACCACCGGGGCGCGCGGGTCGCGCACCGCCATCGCCTGGCTCCAGGCCCGGGCGAAGCGTTGCTGCAGCGAGCTCACCTCCTCGGGGGAGCGCGTCGTGTGGGCGTCGTCCTCGTCGGTCTCGGCCACGACGACGACGAGCCGGCGGTCGATGTCCCACCCGAGGGCTGCTGCGTGCGCGATCGCCTCGGCGGGCGCGCCCGCTCGTCCGGAGAGCGCGTCGCGGAGGAACTCCGCGCGGTACTTGCCCTCGACCGCCGACACCGCCTGGTCCTTGGTGATGGCCAGGGCCGCCACGGTGGCGGCGCGCTCGAGCAGGTGGACGTCGTCGGCGGTCAGGGCCCGGTCCACGACGAACGCCGAGAGCAGCCCGTGGTCGAGCTGTCCCGCCACGATCCGGACGAGGGCGCGGCCGGCGTTGTCGGCGCGGGGGTCGCGGATGCCGACGGGTTCGCGTTCGGTGACCAGCCGCCCCGTCCGGTCGAAGCAGTCCAGCGCCACAGCCGCCTCGAGGTCGGCCTCCGAACCGGCGCGGGCGAGCACCCGCCCGTCGGTCGTCGTCACCATCGTGGCCCCACCGAGGAACCCGGCCAGGCGCTCGCACAGGTCCTCGAGGCCGCCTCCCGCGAGCACGATCCCGACGAGGATCTGGTGGGCCTCGTCGACCCGGGCGAGGATTCCGGACTGCTGGTCGAGCAGCGCCCCGAGGACCTCGGTGACGACGAGCTCGGGGCTGGCACCGCGGACCAGCACGACGGGGAGGCCGGCCGCAGCCCCGGTGCTGCGCCAGTCGGTGCCGTCCGTGCCGCCGGTGCGGGTCACGACGAGGGCGGCTGCGCCACCGGCGACCAGGGTGTCGACCAGGCCCCGGACGTCGGTGCCGGGCGCGAGCTTGGCGGGGTCGAGGCAGACCACGTGGTGGTCGGGACTGAGCTCGCGCCCGGAGTCGGGTCGGGAGCCGGGTCGCGAGCCCGCCTGCGTGTCGTGCACCGACGCCCGTGTGACGACGGTCCCCAGCTGGTCGGCCGTCGCGTGCACCCTGGCCCCGGCCAGCGCCGGCAGGAGCAGGACCCTGCTGAGCGGCACACCAGTGACGAGCTCGCGGGTGGGCAGGGGTGTTGCCGCCAGCGCCTGGGCGGCTGGCAACTCCGCGTCAAGGACGCCGGGATCATTGGCAACATTCACCATGAGGGGACTGTAGTCCCACTGGGTAGCGTCGCTGCTCGAAGCCGCGCGGGGCTCGTGGTCCCCTGTCCACGGAACCCGCGCGGCTCTCTCGTCAGTCCTGCGTGACCCGACGCCGAGGAGGTGCAGCACCCGTGACGCCCTCCGGGACGCCTCTCGCCGGCACGATGGACCGTGCCACCAGGAGCAGCCGTGCGCCCGCCGAGGGGGGAGCCCCCACCTGGCCGGCCGCGGTCTCCGAACGGTCCGTGGGGATGCTGGCCCGGTGTCCGAGGAGTGCCACCGTCGTCGCGGTCCACCCGCTCGCGTTCTACCTGCGGTTCGACCGCAGCCGGCCCGACGGCACCATCGAGGGGATCCTGCCCGTGGTGGCCCAGTCGGGGCTGCGCCTGCCCAACGCCGTGGTGCTCGCCCCCGGGTCGTCCCGGCTCGGCTGGGGGGTCCAGCCCGGCGACCGGGTGGGTGTGGGCGACGGGGAGATCCGCCTTCCCGGCGCGACGATCCGACGAGCCCGCGTCTGGCGGCCGGTCCGCGTGCCGACGTCCGGCCACCTCCCGGGGGTTGCGGCGACCGGCTCCCTCGGGCGGCTCGCCTCCCCCGGGTGGGCGGTGCCGGCGAGGCACCTCGCCGCGACGGCCCTGAGGGGCGAGTCGTTGGTCGACGTCGTCGGTCACACGGTGGGAGTGGGGCAGGGGTTGACCCCCAGCGGTGACGACGTCCTGTGCGGCGTGCTCCTCGCCCTGCGCCTCGCGGGCGCCGAGGACGCGCGCCGGCACCTGTGGACGACGGTCCGACCCCGTCTCGGCGCCACGACCGCCGTCTCCGCCGCCCTGCTCACCGAAGCCGCCGACGGGTATGCCGTGCCGGCCGTCGTCCGCCTCGCCGCGGCGCTCGCCGGTGGCCGCGAGAGCGAACCCGACGTCGTTCCCGCAGCCCTGGAGGTGCGGGCCATCGGCCACAGCTCGGGTGCCGACCTGCTCGCCGGGCTCGCGGGGGCGCTGGCGGCGGCGGACAGCACTTGCGGAGGTGACCGGAGCAGTCGCGTGCTGGGGCTGCCCACGGTGGGCGCCCACCACCTTCCGACGACCCCAGGAGTGACCTCGTGACCGATCACGTCGAGCTGAGGACCGGGGTTTACGTCGACTCGGTCAGCCTCATGCAGGTCTCGCGCACGGCGGCGGCGGCCCCGGGCGTCGACGCGGCCCAGGTCGCGATGGCGACCGAGCTGAACCTCGAGGTGCTGCGCGGCATGGGTTTCGACGTCCCGACCGCCTCACCGAACGACCTCGTCGTCGCCCTGCGCGCTGCCGACGAGACGGGGGTGGCCACCGGGCGGGCCGCCGTCGACGACGCCCTCGCAGCCCTCCGGTCGGCCGGGACGTCGGCAGGAGGGTTCGGCGACGCCCCGCCACCACGGACCCTGGGTCGCGCCATCGACGCGGTCGGTGCGAACCTCGCCCTCGTCTCCGTCCCCGGTCGTCACGCGGCGGTGGAGGCGTTCGACGCCATCGACCGCGGGGTGAGCGTGATGCTGTTCTCCGACAACGTCGACGTCGACACGGAGGTGCTCCTCAAGGACGCAGCGGCCGACCGTGGCGTGCTCGTGATGGGTCCGGACTGCGGCACCGCCGTGGTCGGTGGCGTGGCCCTCGGGTTCGCCAACGTCGTCTCGCCCGAACGGGTCGGGCTGGTCGCCGCCTCCGGGACAGGCGCCCAGCAGGTGATGGCCCTCCTCGACGCCGCCGGTGTCGGGGTGAGCCACTGCCTGGGCGTCGGAGGGCGCGACCTGTCGTCCCGCGTCGCCGGGCGGTCCACCCGGCAGGCGCTCGCCGCCCTCGCCGCCGACGAGGGGACGGACACCATCGTCGTCGTCTCCAAGCCGCCGGCCCCGGAGGTGCTCGCCGACCTCGAGGCCTATGCCGCCGGGCTCGGCACCCAGGTCCACTGGGCGACGCTGGGGGCCGGTCGGCCCGACCTCACCACCTCGGTCGAGAACGTGCTCGCCGCCCTTGGCAGGTCGGTACCCACGTGGCCGGTGTGGGACGTCCCGCAACAGCCCGTGGCCCGGGGGTCCCTGCGCGGGCTGTTCTGCGGCGGCACGCTCGCCGACGAGGCGATGCTCGTCGCGGGGGAGGAGCTGGGGGACGGCCGGGGCGACATCCGTTCCAACATCCCCCTGCGACCCGAGCTCGCGGTGGGTGACGACCTGCGCGCCGACGGGCACGTCGTGCTCGACTTCGGTGACGACGGGCTGACGCGCGGGCGCGCCCACCCGATGATCGATCCCAGCCTGCGGCTCGAACGCATCCACACCGAGGCCGCTGACGCGGGTTGCGGCGTGCTGCTGCTCGACCTCGTCCTGGGGCACGGGGCCCACCCCGACCCTGCGGAGGAGCTCGCCGAGGCCGTGCGCTCGGCCCGCGCCTCGGCCGCAGCCTCGGGCCGCGACCTCCCGGTCGTCGTGTCGCTCACCGGCACCGACGGCGACCCGCAGGGGCTGACCCGCTGCGCCGAGGCGCTGCGGTCGGCCGGTGCGGCGGTGTTCCTCTCCAACGCGGCTGCCACGAGGCGCGCCGTGTCCCTCCTGCCGACCACCGAGGAGGCCTGACATGGCCGGGCACGTCGACCTGCACGGGTTGCTGACCACCGACCCGGTCGTCGCGACCGCCGGCGCGGGGTTGCTCAGCGACGCCTTGCGCGACCAGGCCGTCGTCGTGGGGGAGGCGCAGTGGCAGCCACCGCCGGACGGCTCCGTCGACCCCCTCATCCGAGTGATGGCTGACCGCCGCCGACGTGATGCGAATGCCCTTGCCCTGCAACGGATGATCGCAGCGGGTGCCGACCTCGTCGACGTCCGACCGGCCCACGAGGTGCTCGGGCTGGAGCGCGGCACCTTCCTGCACGCCGGCCCGCCGCTGGAGTGGGAACGTGCCTCGGGCCCGATGCGCGGTGCCCTGATCGGGGCGATGCTCTTCGAGGGGATGGCCGACACCCCGGAAGCCGCGGAGACGGCCCTCGCCGCCGGCCACGTGGCGCTCGAGCCCTGCCACCACCGCGATGCGGTGGGCCCGATGGCCGGAGTCATCTCACCGTCGATGTGGCTGTACGAGCTGCGCGACGAGGTGCACGACCACACGTCCTGGTGCTCGCTCAACGAAGGCCTCGGCAAGGTCCTCCGGTACGGCGCGTACGGCCCGGAGGTCGTCGACCGCCTGCACTGGATGAACTCCGTCCTCGGCCCGCTGCTCCAGCAGGCCGTGCGGGCTGCCGGGCCGATCGACATCAAGGCGATCATCGCCCAGATGCTCCAGATGGGCGACGAGGGGCACAACCGCAACCGTGCCGGCTCGCTCATGCTGCTGCGTGAGCTCCTGCCGTCCCTCATCACGGCCGACGGGTCGTCCACCGACATCGCGGAGGCGGTGCGGTTCTCCGGTGCCAACGAGCACTTCTTCCTCAACCTCGGCATGCCGGCGTGCAAGCTGTCGACCCTTGCGGCGGAAGGAATCCCGGGGTCGACCGTGGTGACGACGATGGCGCGCAACGGCACCGACTTCGGCATCCGCACGGCCGGGACCGGCGACCGCTGGTTCACCGGTCCGGCGAACACCCCGGAAGGGCTGTTCCTCGGCTCGTACGGCCCGGACGACGCAAACCCCGATATCGGCGACTCCGCGATCACCGAGACCGCGGGGATCGGGGGGTTCGCGATGGCGGCAGCCCCGGCCATCGTGAAGTTCGTGGGCGGCGACGTCCCGTTCGCCCTCAGGACCACGCGCACCATGTACGACATCACGGTCGGTGAGCACACGGCATACCAGGTGCCGATCCTGGAGTTCCGCGGAACTCCCACCGCCATCGACGTCACCGCGGTGGTGCGGACCGGGATCCTCCCGCAGATCAACACCGGTATGGCGGGCCGGGTCGCCGGGACGGGTCAGGTCGGGGCCGGGCTGGTCACCCCGCCCGCGCAGTGCTTCACGCAGGCGCTCGACGCCCTCGCCGACGCGCTGCCCACCCCGGCCGCGGGCTGAGCCGTGGGTGGTCCGGGGACCGCTCGGACCGGCGTGGCAGGATACGGGACCGTGAGCGCGCGCATCCTGGACGGCAAGGCAGTACTCGCGACGATCAAGGAGGAGCTGCGCGGCAGGGTGGACGTCCTGCGCGAGCACGGAGTGGTCCCCGGACTGGGCACCGTGCTCGTCGGCGACGACCCCGGCAGCCACTGGTACGTCAACGCCAAGCACAAGGACTGCGCCGAGATCGGCATCACGAGCATCCGTCGCGACCTCCCCGCCACCGCGACGCAGGTCGAGGTCGAGGCGGTCATCGACGAGCTCAACGCCGACCCCGACTGCACGGGGTTCCTCGTGCAGCAGCCCACGGGCCTGGACGAGATGGCCCTGCTGTCGCGGGTGTCGCCCGAGAAGGACGTGGACGGGCTGCACCCGACCAACCTCGGCTGGCTCGCCCTGGGCAAGCCGGCCCCGCTGCCCTGCACGCCGATGGGCTGCATCGAGCTGCTGCGCCGCCACGACGTGACCATCGCCGGTGCCAACGTCGTGGTCATCGGCCGCGGGCTCACCGTCGGGCGACCGCTCGGGCTCATCCTCACCCGCAAGAGCGAGAACGCCACCGTCACGCTCTGCCACACCGGCACCCGTGACCTCGCCGCCGAGGTCATCCGGGCCGACATCGTCATCGCCGCGGCCGGTGTGCCCGGAATCGTCACCAAGGACATGGTCAAGCCCGGTGCCGCGGTGCTCGACGTCGGCGTCAGCCGGGTCGACGGGAAGATCGCCGGGGACGTCGCCCCCGACGTCGCGGAGGTGGCCGGCTGGATCAGCCCCAACCCCGGTGGTGTCGGTCCGATGACGCGAGCCCTGCTGCTGTCCAACATCGTGGGTGCGGCCGAACGCCGGCTCGCGGCCACGGCCACGGCCTGACCTCGTGGTCATCCCCCGGTTGGGCTGGTGGTGGGTCGCCACGCCGGTCCTCGCGCTGGGGGTGGTGGCCTTCGCAGCAGGTCACGTCCGACTGGCCGGGTTCGTGCTCGCCGGGGGGCTGCTGATGGCTGCCCTGATCCGGGCGGTCCTGCCGACCGCGCTCAGCGGCGGCCTGGTCGTGCGCTCCCGCGTCGTCGACGTCGCGACGATGGCGCTGCTCGGGGTGACCCTGGCCGTGATCACCGCGAGCCTGGACCTTCGCCCCCGCGGCTGATCGGGCCGTGGCCGTCCGGTCACCGTGTCCAGGTGCCGCGTGCGCAGACACGCAGCGGCCGGTCCCGGGTGACCCGGGACCGGCCGTTCGCCGTGCTGTGAGGGGAGTGCGTCAGCCGATGAGGCCCAGGCCCTTGACGGCCTCGCGCTCCTCCTCGAGCTCCTTGACCGACGCATCGATCTTGCCGCGGGAGAACTCGTCGATCTCCAGGCCCTGGACGATCGACCACTGGCCGTCCTTGACGGTCACGGGGAACGAGGAGATCAGGCCCTCCGGGACCCCGTAGGAGCCGTCGGAGCAGACCGACATCGACACCCAGTCGCCGTCCGGGGTGCCGAGCGTCCAGTCGCGGGCGTGGTCGACGGTGGCGCTCGCGGCGGAGGCGGCCGAGGACGCGCCCCGGGCCTCGATGATCGCGGCGCCGCGCTTGGCGACGGTCGGGATGAACGTGCCGGCCAGCCACTCCTGGTCGCCCACGGCCTCGGCGGCGTTCCGGCCGGAGACCTCGGCGTGGAACAGGTCGGGGTACTGGGTCGCGGAGTGGTTGCCCCAGATCGTCATCTTCCTGATCTCGGTCACCGGCACGCCGAGCTTGGCCGACAGCTGCGAGATGGCGCGGTTGTGGTCCAGACGGGTCAGCGCGGAGAAGCGCTCCCTACCGATGTCGGGCGCGTTGCTCATCGCGATGAGGGCGTTGGTGTTGGCCGGGTTGCCGGTCACGGTGACACGGATGTCGTCCGCGGCCACCTTGTTCAGGGCCTTGCCCTGCGGGGCGAAGATGCCGCCGTTGGCCTCGAGGAGGTCACCACGCTCCATACCGGGGCCGCGCGGGCGGGCGCCGACGAGGAGGGCGTGGTTGACGCCGTCGAAGATCTTCTCGGCGTCGTCACCGATCTCGACCTTGGCGAGCGTCGGGAACGCGCAGTCGTCGAGCTCCATGACGACACCCTCGAGCGCCTTGAGCGCGGGGGTGATCTCGAGCAGTCGGAGCTCGACCGGGGTGTCCGGGCCGAACAGAGAGCCGCTCGCGATGCGGAAGAGGAGGCTGTAGCCGATCTGGCCTGCGGCGCCGGTGACGGCGACCTTGACGGGGGTAGTGCTCACGGTGGGCCCTTCACGTCGGTGGGGTGGGACAGCTGTGCACGACGCTAGCAGGGGTGCGGAGCACGGGTTCCCGGTGGTTAGGGTCGAGGCCATGCCCACCCCGGACTTCATCCTCGCCCTGCGCGACAAGGTCGGCACCGACCTCCTCTGGCTCACCGGCGTCACTGCCGTCGTGCGCAACGACCGCGGTGAGGTGCTCCTCGGCCGCCGCGCCGACAACGGCCAGTGGGCCCTGGTGAGCGGCATCCTCGAGCCCGGCGAGCAGCCTGCGGTGGGCCTCGCCCGCGAGATCGAGGAGGAGACCGGTGTCGTCGCCAGGATCGAGGCACTGACCTCGGTCTGGACGCTGCCGGAGCAGGGCTACCCCAACGGCGACCGTGCGCAGTACCTCGACCTGTGCTTCCTCGCCCGCCACCTCTCCGGCGAGGCGAGGGTCAACGACGACGAGTCGCTGGAGGTGGGCTGGTTCGCCGTGGACGCCCTGCCCGAGCCGCTCATGGACCGGGCCCGCGTCCGACTCGAACGGGCCCTGGCCTTCGACGGCACCACGTGGTTCGACACCGACGAGCCAACGAGTGCCGCAGGGACGACCGGGGACCCGTATGCCGCCGTTCCCGGCCCGGGGGATCCAGCCCGGCGCCCGCTCGCGACGCTGCCCGCCGGCGCCGGCGAGGTGGTCCTGCGCCGAGCCGTCCGGACCGACGTGCCGGCCATCGTGAACCTCCTCGCCGACGACGAGATCGGCGCCGGTCGCGAAGACGGCCACGACCTCACGGGGTACCTCGCGGCCTTCGACGCGATCGACGCCGACCGGGGCCACGTGCTCGTCGTCCTGGAGTCGGGGGACACCGTGGTGGGGACGATGCAGCTGACCTTCCTGCCCGGGTTGTCGCGCGGGGGTGCGTGGCGCAGCCAGGTCGAGGCGGTGCGCGTCGCCGCCTCCCAGCGCGGCCATGGCCTCGGGGAGGCCATGCTGCGCTGGGGGATCGAGGAGTCCCGGCGACGGGGCTGTGCGGTCGTCCAGCTGACCACGGACAAGCGGCGCACCGACGCCCAGCGGTTCTACGTCGAGCGGCTGGGGTTCGCCAGGTCGCACGAGGGCCTCAAGCTCGCCCTGGGCGACCCCGGGAGCCCCGGAGGGGAGTAGAACTGGACTGGTCGATCGGGTGGTCGATCGGGTGGACGATCAGGCGCATGACCGAGGACGAAGGTGGACGTGATGGGTGCTGGCACCAAGGACGACCCGTGGACGCTCAGGACGCCACCGGGCAGCGGTGACTACACGATGTACCGCGACGACGACACCGACCCGCCCCAGCTGGTCTGCCAGGTCGGTTCGACGCGTCTGACCTACGACGCCCGTGTCATCGATGACCTGCACGCCTGGTTGCGGGAGCAGGGTGACTGGGTGCCGCTGGGTTCGGCCGACGAGCAGAAGCCGGCCAAGGACGGGACCGTCGAGGCCTGGGCCCGCTCGGAGGGCAACCCGCTGGGCGGGTGGTACGGCCTGCGCAAGGGCTATCGCGGCCGGGTCGGCATGTACCTGCCACCTCTGCTCGAGGAGCTGGGCCTGGCCGAGGTCGAGCACCAGCCGCGCAACAACCGGATGCGCGCGATCTGACCCGCGCTCGTCGGCCGAGGTCCTGGGTCGGCGGGACCCTCAGCCGGCGAGGTCCTCGGCAGCGAGGACCATCCGTCGGTGCATCCAGGCGTAGAGCGCGACGTCCCCGAGGCGGGTCGCCTCACCGTAGAGGCGACCGGCCACCCCGTCGGGGACGAACCCGTGCCGCAGCGTGAGCCGGGAGCCGTCCCGGTCCGGCGCCACGTCCAGCTCGAGGAACGCGCTGCCCGGCAGCCGGGTGTCCGGTGACAGCACCAGGTGCCGGCCCGCCTCGATCGCCGTCACCGTCCAGAAGTCGACCTTGTCGCCGAGACGCAACGGCCGGTCCGGCCGCACCCGGCGGCGGCCGGGGCCACCGAGGACCCGGTCCACCCCGCAGCGTGCCGCCCAGACGGCCTCGGGCGTGAACCAGCCGGTGTCCCCACCGACCGAGGTCACCACCTGCCACAGGACCTCGGGCGGTGCGTGGACGTGCGAGGTCTGGGTGCCGCCGATGACTGGGTCCACCCAGCCACCGTATGCGGCGTGGCACCGGACCGCCCGGCTCGCCGCAGCACGCGCGGTCGCCCAGACTGGCTGGGTGACGATGCCGGTGGGGAACCCGTGACGCGGCGCTGGCTGTTCGCCGACCAGCTCGGCCCGCACTTCGACGTGGGCCGCGACGGGGTCCTGCTGGTCGAGAGCCGCGAGGCCCTGGGCCGGCGCCGCTACCACCGGCAGAAGCTGCACCTCGTCCTGTCCGCCCTGCGCCACCGCGCGGCGGAGCCGGGCGACTCGGCAGTCCTCCTGCGCACCGCCACCTACGGCCAGGCCCTGCGCGAGCTCGGCGAACCCGTCCGCGTCTACGAGCCGACCTCGAGGAGCGCCGCCGACTTCGTCGCCCGTCAGCTCGAGACGGGCCGGGTGGAGGCCGTCGACCCGACACCGGGGTTCTCGTTGCCCCGCAGAGACTTCCAGCGCTGGGCGGGTGACCGGCGACGGTTGCGGATGGAGGACTTCTACCGCTTCCAGCGACAGCGGCTCGACCTGCTCGTCGAGGGGGACGGGACCCCGGTCGGTGGTCGGTGGTCGTTCGACGAGGACAACCGGGAGCCACCGCCCAAGGGGGCGGACCGCCTGGACGTGCCCGAGCCATACCGGCCGCGCGAGGACGACGTCGACGCGCAGGTGAGGGAGGACCTCGACCGGTGGGAGCGCGACGACGGGTTGGTGACCGTGGGGAGGGACGGTCCGCGGCTGTTCGCCGTGACCCGCCGCGAGGCGCTCGCGGCGCTCGACCGGTTCGTCACGCACCGGCTCGGGGCGTTCGGGCCGCACGAGGACGCCATGCTGCGCGGCGACTGGGCGATGGCCCACAGCCTCCTGTCGGTGCCCCTCAACCTCGGGCTGCTCGACCCCGTGGAGGTCGCCGAACGGGCGGTCCGCGCGTACCACGACGGTGACGCACCGCTGGCCTCGGTCGAGGGGTTCGTGCGGCAGGTCGTCGGGTGGCGCGAGTACGTCTGGCACCTCTACTGGCACTTCGGGGGCCAGTACCGCAGCCGCAACGCGCTCGCGGCCCGCGAGCCGCTGCCACGGTGGTTCGACGAGCTCGATGCCGACGCGGTGGAGGCCGCGTGCCTCAAGGACGTCCTCGCCGGTGTGCGCGACCGGGGGTGGGTGCACCACATCCCGCGGCTCATGGTGCTCGGCAACTGGGCGGCGGAGCGCGGGTACGACCCCGACGCGTTGACCGAGTGGTTCCAGACGCGGTTCGTGGACGGCTACGACTGGGTCATGCCCGCGAACGTCGTCGGCATGAGCCAGTACGCCGACGGAGGCGCCATGACGACCAAGCCCTACGTGTCCGGCGGCGCGTACCTGAACCGGATGTCGGACTACTGCGGAGGCTGCCGCTACCGCCCCACGGTCAGGGTCGGCGAGGACGCCTGCCCGTTCACCGCCGGCTACTGGGCCTACCTGGACCGCACCGCCGACCGCCTGGAGGGCAACCCCCGTATGGCGCGTCCGCTCCAGCAGCGGCACCGCCTCACCGACCTCGAGGCGACCGTCGAGCAGGAACGGGCCAGGGGAACAGACGCTCCCTGACCTGACCTGACCTGACGTGACGTGACGGGAAAGGCCGGTGCCGCAAGGGAATCCCCCTGCGGCACCGGCCTCTCGGGCCCGTCAGCCCTTGTGGCTCAGCGCAGGGCGGCGAGCGCCTCGTTGAACGTGGCGCTCGGGCGCATGACCGCCGACGCCTTGGCCTCGTCCGGGCGGTAGTAGCCACCGATGTCCGCGGGGTGGCCCTGGACGGCGAGCAGCTCGGCGTTGATGGCGTCCTCCTGCTCGGTGAGGGTCTTGGAGACCTGGCCGAACGCCTCGGCCAGCGCGGCGTCCTCGGTCTGCTGCGCGAGCTCGTTCGCCCAGAACAGCGCGAGGTAGAAGTGGCTGCCGCGGTTGTCGATCTGGCCGACCTTGCGGGCCGGGCCCTTGTTCTCGTTGAGCAGCCGCTCGGTCGCCTTGTCGAGCGCCTCGCCCAGCAGCGCGGCGCGCGCGTTGTCGGTCGTCGTGGCCATGTGGCGCAGGCTCTCGGCCAGGGCCAGGAACTCGCCGAGGCTGTCCCAGCGCAGGTAGTTCTCCTGGAGCAGCTGCTGCACGTGCTTCGGGGCGGAGCCACCGGCGCCGGTCTCGAAGAGGCCGCCACCGTTCATCAGCGGCACCACCGAGAGCATCTTGGCGCTGGTACCGAGCTCGAGGATCGGGAAGAGGTCGGTGTTGTAGTCACGCAGCACGTTCCCGGTGACGGAGATGGTGTCCTCGCCCTTGCGGATGCGCTCGACGGAGAACTTGGCCGCCTCGACCGGCGAGAGCACCTGGAGGTCGAGCCCGTCGGTGTCGTGCTCGGGCAGGTAGGCCTCGACCTTCGCGATGAGGTTGCGGTCGTGCGCACGGGTCGCGTCGAGCCAGAAGACCGCGGGGGTCTTCGAGGCGCGGGCACGAGTGACGGCGAGCTTGACCCAGTCGCGGATCGGGGCGTCCTTGGTCTGGCAGGCGCGCCAGATGTCACCGGGCTGCACGTCGTGCGACATCAGCACCTCGTCGGAGCTGTCGACGACCTGGACGGTGCCCGCCTCGGCGATCTCGAACGTCTTGTCGTGGCTGCCGTACTCCTCGGCCTTCTGCGCCATCAGGCCGACGTTGGGGACCGAGCCCATCGTCGTGGGGTCGTAGGCGCCGTGCTCGCGGCAGTCGTCGATGACGGCCTGGTAGACGCCGGCGTAGGAGCTGTCGGGGATGACGGCGAGGGTGTCGGCCTCCTCGCCGTCCGGGCCCCACATGTGGCCGGAGGTGCGGATCATGGCCGGCATCGAGGCGTCCACGATGACGTCGCTCGGGACGTGGAGGTTCGTGATCCCCTTGTCGGAGTTGACCATCGCGAGCTTCGGGCCGTCGGCGAGACCCTGCTGGATCGCCGCACGGACCTCGTCGCGGGTGCCCTCGGGGAGGGCGTCGAGCCCGTCGAGGATCGAGCCGAGGCCGTTGTTCGCGGACAGGCCCGCAGCGGCGAGCTCGGCGCCATACCGGGAGAAGACGTCCGGGAGGAACGCCCGCACGACGTGGCCGAAGATGATCGGGTCGGAGACCTTCATCATCGTGGCCTTGAGGTGCACGGAGAAGAGCACGCCGTCAGCCTTGGCCCTGGCGATCTGCTCGGTGAGGAACGCGTCGAGGGCGGCGGCGCTCAGCACCGTGGCGTCGACGACCTCGCCCTCGAGGACCTTCAGGCCCTCCTTGAGGACCGTGGTGCCGGCGTCGGTGACCAGCTGGATGGTCAGGGTGTCAGCGGTGGGGAGGACGACCGACTGCTCGTTGGACCGGAAGTCGTCGGAGCCCATGGTGGCCACCGAGGTGCGCGAGTCGGGGCTCCAGGCGCCCATGGAGTGCGGGTGCTTGCGCGCGTAGTTCTTCACGGCGGCAGGCGCCCGGCGGTCGGAGTTGCCCTCGCGCAGGACGGGGTTGACTGCGCTGCCCTTGACGCCGTCGTACCGCGCACGGGCGTCCTTCTCCGCGTCGTTGCTCGGCTCGTCGGGGTAGGCGGGGAGGTCGTAGCCCTGCGACCGGAGCTCGGCGATGGCTGCCTTGAGCTGCGGCAGGGAGGCCGAGATGTTGGGGAGCTTGATGATGTTGGCCTCGGGCGTGGTCGCGAGCTGCCCGAGCTCGCCGAGGGCGTCGCCGATGCGCTGGTCCTCGGGGAGGAGGTCGTCGAAGGCCGCGATGATGCGCCCCGACAGGGAGATGTCACGGGTCTCGACGTCGACGCCCGCGGTGGACGCGAAGGCCTCGATCACCGGCAGGAAGGAGTAGGTCGCCAGCATCGGCGCCTCGTCGGTGAGGGTGTAGATGATCTTGGCCATGTCGGCGGCTCTCTCCCTGGGCTCGTCGTGCTCGCAGCGTTCGTGCGCAGCGTTGCTCAGGCTATCGAACCGTCCAGGACCCGATGGGGTGGGCCGTGGCCGTCTCGGGACGGCTGCGTCGGGATCAGGTGGGCGAGGGGGCGTCCTCGGGCTCCACCATGCCGGTGATGTCCTCGTCGCGACGGTCGATGCCGGTGACGAGGTGGTAGGTCGCCCCGGCGATCGCGGCGCCGACGATGGGCGCGACCCAGAACGCCCAGAGCTGTCCGGGCGCGCCGTTGCCGTTGAAGAAGGCCACGGCGGTGGAGCGGGCGGGGTTCACCGACGTGTTGCTGATCGGGATGGAGATGAGGTGGATCAGCGTCAGGCCCAGGCCGATGGCGATGGGCGCGAACCCGACGGGCGCCCGCTCGTCGGTGGCTCCGAGGATGATGTAGAGGAAGAACGCGGTGAGGATGGCCTCGGCGACGAGGACCGCGACGAGGGTGTACCCGCCCGGGGAGTGGTCGCCATAACCGTTGGCGGCCAGGTTGCCGGTGACCTTGAACCCTGCCGAGCCCCGCGCGACGCCCCACAGGGCCAGCCCGGCGAGCAGGCCGCCCACCACCTGGGCCACGACGTAGGCCGGCACCTCGGCCCAGGGGAACCGCTTGGCCACGGCGACGCCGATGGTCACCGCGGGGTTGAAGTGCGCGCCGGACACGTGCCCGACGGCATACGCCATCGTCATCACGGTGAGCCCGAACGCCAGGGCCACGCCGAGGAAGCCGATGCCGAGCTGCACCGACTGGCCGGACGGGACGTCGGGGGCCAGGTACTTCGCCGCGAAGACGGCACTGCCACAGCCCCCGAAGACGAGCCAGAAGGTGCCGAGCGCCTCGGCGCCGAGCCGGGACGGGAGTGGGGGAGTGCGCATCGGACGCTCCTGGGTGCATGGGGGTGCGTCGGAGGCCCCCCGGGTCGTTCCATGGTGGAGGCACCGGGCAACCGGGGCAAGACCCGTCCGTGGGCGGTGGGGCGGCGGGATGGACGTGGTCTCATCCGTTCGGACGAGGTGGGACTCAGCCGTTCGACTGCACGAAAGCGGCAATGCTCACGACCCGGGAAACGCGCACCACCCGACTTGACCGAACACTGGTGCAAAACCTGTCGTTCCTTTACGTTTCAGGTGTGCAGAGCGGGCCGCAGGGGCTCGGGATCGCAAGTTGTCGAGGACTCCGCACTGGACGACCGTCCTCGGCCGCTGGGGGCGGCTGAGGACGGTCGGGGGGCCAGCTCAGGCGACGGCCGGGGGTGTCGGCACGACGGGTTCCACCCGGCGTGCGGCAGGCCGCGTCCTGGGCGGACCCACCGGGCGACGAGCCGTCACGCCAGCTCCAGCAGGCCTGCTCCGGCCAGCGTCTCCACCAGCGACCGCAGGGCCACGTCGGCGTCGCCGTCGGGGGCCCCGAACCGCGCGCGGAGCATCGCCGAGAGCTCAGCCGGGTCGGTCCACGTGTCGGCGCACCCGTCGAGGACGGCGACGGCGACGGCCGAGAGCCGCAGCACCGAGGTGCCGACCAGCGCGATCGCCTCACCGTCGCGGTCGAGCCGCTCCCTCGGCGGGACGGCTCGGACGCGGACCCCGGTATGGCGTGGGCCGCCGCTCACGTCGCAGCCTCCAGGAGGGGTGCGAGGTCGGCCGCCTCCGAGTAGCTCACCCGCGCGGCCCCGCCGATGCGTTCGAGCAGGGCGGCCAGCCGGTGCAGTGGTTCGTCGAGGTCGAGGAGGTGCGAGGTGTGGGGGACCAAGGCGTCGATGGCGTCCAGGGTCCCCAGCGGTGACACGTGGAGGTGGCCGGGCGGACCGTCCTCCCGCTCGAGCAGGAGGACCTGGGCCAGCGGGAGCCGAGCGGCGGCAGGGGCGGGGTCGAGCCCCAGCGACCGTGGTGAGGTCTCGTCCTTGTGGTCGCTCGCGGGGGACCGTCGCAGCGACAACGGCTTGGGGTAGGGCACCACGGTGCCGTCCGACCGCACGGCGACGGTCTCGTCGGTGACGTACCAGCGGCCCGGTCCGAGCGTCCGGGCGAGGGTGGTCTTGCCCGTGCCCCCGGACGCGACGAACGCCGTCGCGCGGCCGGTGTCCCTGTCGGCGAGGCAGGCAGCGTGCAGCAGCACGTGGTCCCCGCCCACGGCGTCGATGGCGGCGACCGTCACCTCACGGGTGATGACCTGCAGCAGGTCGTCCAGGCGCGGTCGGCTCGCGAGCCCGCCAGCCTCGGCGGCCGCACCGACGGCAGGGTCGCTGTCGAGCACCGCTCCGACCCGCGCCACGACGTCGGTCCCGGGGGGAGCGACGCAGGGTGCCCATCGTCCGGCGAGGGCTGCGTGCAGCTCCTGGGCCCGGTCGCCGCCCACGTCGACGGTGACGCCGACACCGAGGGCCAGGACGGTGAGGGACACGCCGACGCTAGGACCGACCGCTGGCCCTGGTGACGAAGTCCGCGAGGTCCGCGCTCTGCTGCAGCCGGGACGGCTCGTGGACGTACATCATGTGACCGGCCTCGTAGTAGGCGTGCTCGAGGTTGTCGTGGAGCGAGACGGGGACCTGCAGGTGCGCGACGACGTCCTGGGCGCCGTAGTAGGGCGTGGCTCCGTCGAAGTACCCGTAGGCCACGTGCACCTTGAGGTGCGGGTTGGCCCGCATCGCGCGCGCCAGCTGGGCGCTGACGTCGACCGGCTTGCCCTCGAACTCCTTGTAGGACCAGTCCTTCGAGGCCAGTGGCGAGAGCACCGTGTAGGGGAGGTCGCTGCTGTAGCCCAGCTCGTCGCGGACGTAGTGGTTCCATGCCGACGCGTAGGGCCCGAGGATCGCGTCCATGGAGGGGTCGGCGTCCCACGTCTCCGCGTTGCCCGCGGCCAGCGGGCCGGTGAACCGGCTGTCGAGCCTCCCGACGGAGAGCTGCTGGTCGCGCAGCAGCTCGGTGAAGAACCGCACGTGCTCGATCCGCAGGTCCGCCCTGTCGACGTACGCCTCGGAGAGGCCGGTCAGCGCGGCGAGCCGGGTGACGTGCTCGGCCCGTTCCTCCGAGGTCAGCCGGGAGCCACGGGACAGCGCCCACGGGTAGTCGCGGGCGGCATACTCCTCCGCCTCCGCGAGCACGGTCTGGAGCGACTTGCGCCCGTGCTTGCCGTGGAAGTGCGCGGTCGCGGCGTAGGTCGGGAGGTAGTCGACGTGGGCGCGGTCGTTGCTGAACTCGAAGTCCACGGTGGCGAGGTCGAGCACCGAGCTGATGAGCATGAGCCCGTTGAGGTAGAGGCCGTGGCGCGTCTGCAGGTGCTCCGCCAGGGCGGCCGCACGGACCGTGCCGTAGGACTCGCCGGCGATGAACTTCGGTGACAGCCAACGGTTGTGGCGGGTCGTCCACAGCCGGATCAGCTCGCCGACGCTCTCGATGTCGGCGGTGAAGCCGTGGTAGTCGTTCGCCTTGCCGCCCTCGACCGCGCGCGAGTAGCCGGTGGAGACCGGGTCGATGAAGACGAGGTCCGACACCGCCAGCAGCGACTGCGGGTTGTCGAGCAGGCCGTACGGCGGCGGGGTGAGGGCGAGGGCGTCGCCGGAGTCGACCCGCCGCGGCCCGAGCAGCCCGAGGTGCAGCCAGACCGAGGCCGAGCCCGGGCCGCCGTTGAAGGCGAACGTCACCGGTCGCTGGGTGGTCCCCGGGGTGTCCACCACGTATGACGTGATGCTCAGCTCCGCCTTGGCGTGGTGGCCCTTGAAGACGTGGTCCTCGAAGACCTCCTCACGCAGCACCACCCGACCCGTGGTCGCGGTGTAGCGCAGGCGACGGCGCCCGATCACGAGGGTGTGCTGGGTCTCGACCAGGTCGTCCTTGGGCGGTGCCGGGGCGGTCGTCACGGTCGTGGTGTCCGTGGACGTCGTCACCGTCTCGCCCGGTTCGGGCGTGTGCGGGGTCGTGCTGGTCGTGGATGCGGACTCGTCGGCCATGGCGTCACCCTATGCGTGGGGACGGGCCGGGGGCGGTCGAATCGAGGTGTGAGGCAGTCGGCAGAATGGCTGGATGCGTCTGATCACGGCCAACGTCAACGGCATTCGGGCCGCCGCCCGGCGCGGGGGTGTGGCGTGGCTGGCCGAGCAGGAGGCGGACGTCCTGTGCCTCCAGGAGGTCCGGGCGAGCGACGACCAGCTCGCGCAGTGCCTGGCCGAAGGTGGCTTCGGCGACTGGCACGTCGCCCACACGGAGGCTGCCGCCAAGGGACGCGCCGGGGTGGCCGTCCTGAGCCGGGAACCGCAGGCGCGGGTGTCGACGACGGTCGGCGCCGCGGAGTTCGACGGGGCCGGCCGTTGGGTCGAGGTGGACCTCGCCACGCCGTCCGGGACGGTGACGGTGGCGTCGACGTACGTCCACACCGGTGAGGCGGGCACCGAGCGCCAGGCGGAGAAGCTGCGCTTCCTCGACGCCATGGGGTCGCGTCTGCGCGAGTGGTCCGCCGCCGGCCGGCTCGCCGTGGTGACCGGCGACCTCAACGTCGCCCACCACGAGCACGACCTCAAGAACTGGAAGGGCAACCTCACGAAGTCGGGCTTCCTTCCGCAGGAGCGGGCCCACCTCGACGAGTGGTTCGCGGACGGGGCGTGGGTCGACGTCCATCGCGACCTGCACGGGCCGGGGCCCGGGCCGTACACCTGGTGGTCCTGGCGGGGGAAGGCGTTCGACAACGACTCGGGGTGGCGCATCGACTACCAGCTGGCGAGCCGTCCCCTCGCCCGACGGGCGGTGCGGGCCACCGTCGGACGCGCGGCGTCCTACGAGCAGCGCTGGTCCGACCACGCGGCCGTCACCGTCGACTACGACCTCGGCTGACGGCAGGCCCCGGCCGCGGCCGCCGGACGGCGCGGGCGTTCGGCGCGAGCGGCGGCGGGGCGATCGGTGCCGTTTGCTGCACGAATCGCCCCGGTCCTCGTCGGGCAGGGGCGATTCGTGACGGATCCGGCGCACATGGCCGTGATGGGGAGCAGGTCGCGTCCGAGCCAGGGGCAGTCGGACGCGACCCGCCGTCTAGAGGTCGCGCCCGGCCGGGCCGGCAGCGGACACGACGAAGCACTCCGGGGCCCGGAACCCCTTGTCGGCGAACGACTTCTCCACGGCCGCCCGGACCTCGTCGGCGGACTCGCGGCGCACCAGGGCGATCGCGGACCCGCCGAACCCGCCGCCGGTCATCCGGGCGCCCAGGGCGCCGGCCGACGTGGCCGACGTGACGGCGGTGTCGAGCTCGTCGACGGAGATCTCGAAGTCGTCGCGCATGGAGTCGTGCGAGGCGAGGAAGAGCTCGCCGAGGCGGGCGAAGTCGTCAGCGCGCAGCGCCTCCCGCGCCTGCTCCACCCGGGCGATCTCGGTGACGATGTGCCGCGCGCGACGACGCAGCAGGTCGGAGGAGAGGCGCTCCAGGGCCGCATCGAGGTCTGCGACGTCGACGTCGCGCAGGGTCTCGACCCCGAGCTCGCGGGCCGCCTGCTCGCACGAGTCGCGACGCTCGGCGTACTGCCCGTCGACCAGCTCGTGGACGGCACGGGTGTCGACGACGAGCAGGGCCAGGTCGTGCGCGGCGAGGTCGAACGGCACCTGCTCGGTCGAGAAGTCACGGCAGTCGAGCAGCAGCGCGTGCCCTTGCTGGGCGAGGAGCGAGGCCGACTGGTCCATGCCGCCGGTCGGCGCCTTGGCCACGGTGTTCTCGGCCTCCACGCAGACGGCGGCGAGGTCGACGCGACCGGCGGGGGAGTCGAGCAGGACGAGGTCGAACACGTCGCTCAGGGCTGCCGCGACCGCGCACTCGAGCGCTGCCGAGCTGGACAGCCCGGCGCCGAGGGGCACGCGGCCCTCCACCGCCACGTCGAACCCACCCACCGGGTGGCCGGCCCGCTCAAGGGACCAGGGGACGCCGGCGACGTACGCCGCCCACCCCTGTGGGCTGCCGGGGCCGACGTCGTCCAGGTCGAGCTCCACCACGCCGTCGCCCTGGGCCGAGACGATCCGCAGGTGACGGTCGTCGCGGCGCCGCAGCGCGGCATACGTCCGGTGGGGGAGGGCGATGGGCATGCACAGGCCACCGTTGTAGTCGGTGTGCTCGCCGATGAGGTTGACGCGTCCGGGCGCCGACCAGACACCGTCCGGCTCCTCGCCGAAGGTGTCGCGGAACAGGCGGGCCGCGGTGTCCGGCCCCGTCACGGGGCGACCTCGCGCAGACGCGCCGCGATGCGCTCCGGTGGCACGTCGTTCACCCAGCCACCGACGCCGGACTCGGAACCGGCGAGGTACTTGAGCTTCTTGGGCGAGCGCAGGACCGACATCACCTGGAGGTGCAGGCGCGAGACGTCCCGCCCCTGCTTGGCCGGCGCCTGGTGCCAGCCGGCGATGTACGGCAGCCGGATCGGCGCGCCGTCCTTGGCGACGTAGTACCGGTCGAGGCGGCGCAGCAGGTCGAGGTAGACGCGGGCGAGGTCGTCGCGCTCGTCGTCGGTCAGCGATGCGAGGTCGGGCACGTCGCGGTGGGGGGCCAGGTGCACCTCGACCGGCCAGCGGGCGGCGTAGGGGACGTAGGCCGCCCAGTGCTCGGTGTCGATGACCACGCGCTCCTTGGCGTGCAGCTCGGCCGCGAGGATGTCGGCCCCGAGGAGCCGGCCGGTGCGGGCGTGGTGCGCGGTGGCCTGCTCGAGGATCGTCCTACTGCGCTCGGGCAGGTAGGGGTAGGCGTAGATCTGGCCGTGCGGGTGGTGCAGGGTGACGCCGATCTCCTGCCCGCGGTTCTCGAAGCAGAACACCTGCTCCACCTCGGCCACGGCGCCGAGCTCCGCGGTGCGGTCGGCCCACGCGTCGACGACCGTGCGCGCACGATCGGGGGTGAGGTCGGCGAACGTGGACTCGTGGTCGCTCGTGAAGCAGACGACCTCGCACCGGCCGAGGGCCGGCCTGCTCTGGATGAGGTCGCCGTCCTCCTGCTCCGCGTGGGAGTGCGCCGAGACGGGGGCGTAGCTGGGGAAGCGGTTCTCGAAGACCACGACGTCGTAGGCCGCCTCGGGCACCTCCGACGGCACGCTGCCCGTGCCGGTGGGGCACAGGGGGCACTCGTCCTTCGGGGGCAGGAAGGTGCGGTTGCTGCGGTGGCCTGCCACCGCTACCCAGTCGCCGACGAGGGCGTCGTAGCGGATCTCGCCCGAGGCGGCCCGGTCCCCGAGGGGGCGGGTGTCCTCGGCGGTGCGCTCGGGCGCGTCGGGGGAGTCGTCGAAGTAGATGATCTCGCGTCCGTCGGCCAGCCGCCGGCTCGTGCGCCGCACCGTCATGCGTGGCTCCTGCTCGTGCGGGCCGTGCGGACGACGCCGGGGGTGGCGAGCACCACCTCGACCCCGGCTTCGCTCACGGCGGTGCGGGCCCGTTGGCCGAGACCTGCATCGGTGACCAGGAGGTCGACCGACGACAACGGGATGATCGTGCTGAGCCCGACCGTGCCCCACTTGGTGTGGTCGGCGAGGACGCAGACCTGGCGCGCGGTCTGGACCAGCGCCTGGTTGGTCTCCGCCTCGACGAGGTTGGGGGTGGTCAGGCCGGCCCGGGCGTCCATGCCGTGCACACCGAGGAACAACCGGTCGACGTGCAGCATGCGCAGCGCCGCGACCGCGACCGGCCCGACCAGCGCGTCGGAGGGGGTGCGGACACCACCGGTCAGGACGACCGTCTGCCCGGGGGTCCCGGACTCGTGCAGCAGCTGGGCGACCGGCACCGAGTTGGTGACGACGGTGAGGTCGGGGACGGAGCGCACGGCACGGGCGAACTCGTAGGTCGTCGTGCCGGCCGAGATGCCGATGGCGGCGCCCGGCTCGACGAGCTGGGCGGCGGCCTGGGCGATGGCGTTCTTCTGCGACTGCATGAGGGCGGACTTCGCGGTGAAGCCCGGCTCCTCGCTGCTCCTGCTCCCGACCGCGAGTGCGCCACCGTGCACGCGCTCGACGAGTCCCTCCGTGGCCAGCTGCTCGATGTCGCGCCGCACCGTCATGTCCGAGACGCCGAGCTGGTCGACGAGCTCGGACACGCGCACCGCACCGTTGTCCTCGACGAGGCCGAGGATGGTGGCGCGACGCTGGCTGGCGAGCAACTAGGCCTCCCTGATGACGGCGACGGCGCCCGCCGCGAGCGGGGTCCCGGGGGTGAAGGGGCGGTCGGCGACCAGGTCGTGCCCGGTCACGGGAACCTGCTGGTCGGTCGTCGTGTCGTTGACGAGGAACAGCCAGGAGCCATTCTCGCCACGACGCCGGACGGCCTCGACACCGGGCGGCACCGTTGCCGCGGGAGCGACCCCGCCGGCCTCGGTGAGGCGGTCGAGGAGGCTGCCGAGCGCGTCGTCGTCGAGGAGGGTGCTGAGGTACCACGCCGCGCCCGTCCCCGTGCGGCGCCGGGTCACGGCGGGCCGACCCGTGAGGGGACCTGCGGCATACCGGTCGAGGACCTCGGCGTCGACGGCCGTGACGTCCTCGCTCCACAGGGTGCCGGTGCCCCCGCCCTCGAGCATGCTCTGCTGGTCCGCCAGGAGCGGGAAGAACTCCTCGACGCGGACCCCGAGCAGGTCGCGGAACGCCCCCGGGTAGCCCCCGAGGCGGACGTGGTCGTCGCTGTCACTGATGCCGGAGAAGAACGTGACGAGGACCTGCGCGCCGGCCTCCGCGGCCGCCGCGACCGCTGCCGCGTGCTCGTCCGTGACGAGGTAGAGCGTCGGGACGACGACGACCTTGTATGCCGTGAGGTCGGCGCTCGGGTGCACCACGTCCGCGGTGATGCCGCGGTCGCGCAGCACGCGGTGCACCGCGTGGGCGGTCGTGGGGTACCTCAGCTCGCTGGACGGCATCGCCGGACCGTGGGCGGCCCACTGGGCCTGGTAGTCCCAGAGGATGGCGACGTCCGCCTCGACCCGGGAGCCGAGCAGCTCGCCGAGCCGCTCGGCGACCTGACCGAGCTCCACGACCTCGCGGAAGCGCGCGCTGTCGCGGCCGGCGTGGGGGACGAGGGCGGAGTGGAACTTCTCCGAGCCGGACAGCGACTGACGCCACTGGAAGAAGCCGAGGGTGTCGGCGCCACGGGCGACGTGGGCGAGGCTGTCACGCAGCGTGCCGCCGGGGAGCTTCGCCGGGTTGACGGGCTGCCAGTTCACGGCGCTCGTCGAGTGCTCCATCAGCAGCCACGGCCGGCCACCGGCCAGGCCACGGGTGATGTCACCGCTGAAGGCCAGCTCGGCCTGCGGGTGCTCGAGGGCCGCGACCACGTAGTGGTCGGTGCTGACGACGTCCTGCTCGGCGGCCCACTGGTGGTAGTCGAGGTGGTCGAAGTGCGCGAGCGTCATGAAGTTCGTCGTCACGGGGATGCCGGGCGACAGGTCCTCGAGGATGGCCTTCTCGCTGCGGAAGAAGTCCAGCAGCGTGTCGGACTGGAACCGCTTGTAGTCGAGCACGTGCGTGGGGTTGGCGAACGTCGTGGTCAGCCGCGGGGGGAGGACCTGCTCCCAGTCGGTGTAGCGCTGGCTCCAGAAGGCCGTTCCCCAGGCGTCGTTGAGTCGCTCCAGCGTCTCGTGGCGGCGACCCAGCCAGACGCGGAAACCGGCCGCGCACGTGTCGCAGTAGCAGGGGATGTTGTGGCAGGCGTACTCGTTCGAGACGTGCCACATGGCCAGGGCGGGGTGGTCGTGGTACCGCTGGGCCAGCTGAGTCGTGAGCGCGAGGGCGTAGTCGCGGTAGACGGGCGAGCTCGGGCACCAGGCCTGGCGGCTGCCCGGCCACAGGGTGTGCCCCTCGTGGTCGACGGGCAGGATCTCCGGGTGCGCGGCGGACAGCCACGGAGGAGGGGTCGCCGTCGCCGTCGCGAGGTCCACCGCGATGTCGTTCGCGTGGAGCAGCTCCATGATGTCGTCCAGCCAGGCGAAGTCGTACTCGCCCTTCGCCGGCTCGAGCCACGACCAGGAAAAGACCCCCAGGGTGACGAAGGAGACCCCGGCCTCGCGCATGAGCTCCATGTCCTCGGACCAGACCTCGCGCGGCCACTGCTCGGGGTTGTAGTCGCCACCCAGGGCGATCCGACGGTTCGGCCATGAACGCATGGCGGACAGTGTTGCGCCGGTTTGATGAAGATGTCAACAAAAACCAACAGATGGCTGCAGCCTCGCGTGGAGGACCTCCGGACCGTGGCCCCTTCCGCCGGGTGGGCTGGGAAGCCGACGCCTCGATCGACAGCCTGTGTCCTGCCTGTATGGCGTGGTTGAGCCGAATTCGTCATCTGCCTGTGCGCGGAGGGCGAGGCGTCCGCTAGGTGGAGGGCAGATGGATGCGCGACCATTTCGTGATGACCAGACTCTTGACAGGTGTTGGTTCCTAGGCCCATCCTCGGGACTTGTTGATGGTTTTTGATCGAATCTGTCGGATGATGGGTTCGGCCATCGCGCCGGTGCAACCCGTGTCAAAGGAGACCCGTCATGACCCGCCCGACCTCTGAGGCCGAGTACCTCGCCAGCCTCGTTCCTGCCTCTGTCCGCGGTGTCAGCCGTCGGACCCTGCTGCGCGGCGCCCTGGGCGCCGGCACCCTGCTCGCGGCCCCCTCGCTCCTCGCGGCGTGTGGTGGCGGCGGCAGCGGCTCCTCTTCCTCCGGCGGTGCCGCGACCGGCACCGTGACGGTGGGCTCCAACCAGTCCGACGCCGTGCCGAAGGCGGCCATCCAGTCGGTCATGGACGCCTTCCAGAAGGCCAACTCCGGCCTGACGACCAAGATCAACACGATCGACCACAACTCCTTCCAGGAGAACATCAACAACTACCTCCAGGGCTCGCCCGACGACGTGTGGATGTGGTTCGCCGGCTACCGGATGCGGTTCTTCGCCTCCAAGGGCCTCGCGGGCGACGTCTCCGACGTCTGGAAGGACCTGTCCGGTGCCGGGATGTCCGACGCCCTCAAGAAGTCCTCGACCGGCGACGACGGCAAGCAGTACTTCGTCCCCTCGACCTACTACCCGTGGGCGATGTTCTACCGCAAGAGCGTCTTCGAGAAGTACGGCTACACCGAGCCCAAGACCCTCGACGAGTTCAAGACCCTCGGCACGCAGATGAAGAAGGACGGACTCGTCCCGATCGCCTTCGGCGACAAGGACGGCTGGCCCGCCATGGGCACCTTCGACCAGCTGAACCTGCGCGTCAACGGCTACGACTTCCACGTCAACCTGATGGCCGGCAAGGAAGCCTGGAACAGCCCCAAGGTCAAGGCCGTCTTCGACACCTGGGCCGGGCTGCTGGACTACCACCAGGCCGACTCCCTCGGTCGCACCTGGCAGGAGGCCGCCCAGGCCCTCCAGCAGAAGAAGGCCGGCACCTACCTGCTCGGGTCGTTCGTGGCCCAACAGTTCGGCAAGGGCGCGGAGCAGGAGGACCTGACGTTCTTCAACTTCCCCGAGATCGACTCGAACGTCGGCGCGGACGCCATCGAGGCGCCCATCGACGGCTACATGATGGCCAAGCGTCCGAAGAACGAGGCCGGTGCCAAGAAGCTCCTCGCCTACGTGGGCTCCGCCGACGCGCAGAACATCGTCGTCAAGGCCGACCCCAGCGTCATCGCGACGAACGACAAGGCCGACCAGGCGGCATACACCTCGCTGCAGAAGAAGTCGGTGGAGTTCGTCAGCCAGGCCAAGTCCATCGCGCAGTTCATGGACCGCGACACCCGTCCGGACTTCGCCTCCACGGTGATGATCCCGGCCATCCAGTCCTTCCTCAAGAACCCGAAGGACATCGACGGGCTCGTCAACGGCATCGAGAAGCAGAAGCAGAGCATCTTCGCGAGCTGACGCACCGACCACGCCGACGTCGACGACGACGACGACGACGCCCGCCCACCGAGGAGCTCCCGTGGCACGCAAGTACAAGGGAATCGACCACCTGACACCTGTCGACCGGGTGGTGGTCGGCCTGATGATCGCGGTTCCGACGCTGTTGGTGCTGTGGCTGGTCTGGGTGCCGGCGATCGGGTCGGTCCTGCTGTCCTTCACGAACTGGGACGGGATCGGCCCGATCTCCTCGGCGAAGAACGTCGGCCTGAAGAACTACACGGACGTCCTGACGATCTACCCGCCGTTCGTCCCGGCGCTGCAGCACAACCTGATCTGGCTCGCGGTGATGTTCCTCATCGCGACCCCGATCGGGATGTTCCTCGCCGTCCTGCTCGACCGGGAGGTACGTGGCTCGCGGGTCTACCAGACCGCCATCTACCTCCCGGTCGTGCTGTCCCTCGCCCTGGTCGGCTTCATCTGGCAGCTCATCTACAGCCGCGACCAGGGCCTGATCAACAGCGTCACGGGCAGCAGCATCGACTGGTACGGCGACCAGCGGTACAACCTCTGGGCCGCCCTGATCGCGTCGAGCTGGCGACACGTCGGCTACATCATGCTGCTCTACCTGGCCGGGCTGAAGGGCGTCGACCCGACGCTGCGCGAGGCCGCCAAGGTGGACGGCGCCAGTGAGCGCCAGACCTTCTTCAGGGTCGTCTTCCCGGTGATGTTCCCGATCAACATCATCGTCCTGGTCGTGACCGTGATCGAGTCGCTGCGGGCCTTCGACCTCGTGTGGGTCATCAACAAGGGGCGCAACGGGCTCGAGCTCATCTCGACCCTGGTGACGAGCAACATCGTCGGTGAGGCCAGCCGGATCGGCTTCGGCTCGGCGCTGGCCACCTTCATGCTCGTCATCTCCTCGATCTTCATCGTCATCTATCTACGCATCGTCATGAGGGAGCAGCGATGACTGCCGGAAGCGACCTTCCACTGGTCTCGGTCCCCAGGTCCAAGAACCCGCTCGCCAGCCGGCGGGCCGAGTCGAGCGGGGCGAAGAAGCAGCGCAACCGTGGCATCCAGGTGTTCCTGGCCATCGTCGCCCTGGTCTGGATCTTCCCCGTCGGCTACGCCCTGCTGGGCAGCTTCCGTGACTACGCGTACACCGCGAAGAACGGGTACATGTCCTTCGGCGGGTTCACCCTCGACAACTACAAGAACGCCTGGCAGCAGGCCAACTTCTCCCACACGATGCTCAACTCCGCCTACATCACCATCCCGGCGGTGCTGCTGACTCTGTTCCTGTCGTGCTGCGTGGCCTTCGTCGTGTCGCGCTTCTCGTTCAAGTTCAACCTCGCGCTGCTCGGCATGTTCACCGCGGCCAACCTGCTTCCCCCGCAGGCCCTGCTCATCCCGGTCTACCGGATGTTCCGCGCCATCGAGGTGCCCTTCTGGTTCAGCGACTCGGGCACCCTGCTCAACTCCTACTGGGGCCTGATCCTCGTCAACGTGGCGTTCCAGACCGGCTTCTGCGCCTTCGTCCTCTCGAACTACATGAAGACGCTGCCGCGCGAGCTCTACGAGTCGGCCGTGATCGACGGAGCCGGCGTCCTGCGCCAGTTCTTCACGCTGACCCTGCCGTTGTGCCGGCCGCCGCTCGCAGCGCTGGCGACGCTCGAGGTCACCTGGATCTACAACGAGTTCTTCTGGGCGACGGTCCTGCTCCAGTCCGGCGACAAGTTCCCCGTGACGAGCTCGATCAACAACCTGCGTGGCCAGTTCTTCACCGACAACAACCTCGTGGCGGCCGGGTCGGTCGTGATCGCCCTGCCCACCCTCCTCGTGTTCTTCCTCCTGCAGAAGCAGTTCGTCGCAGGCCTCACCCTGGGAGCCACCAAGGGATGACCATCCCCACCACCACCCTCCGGTCCGCAGGCACCTGCCTGGTCGTCGAGCTCCCCGAGGGCGCGCTCCCCCGTGTGCTGCACTGGGGGAGCGACCTCCCTGACGGGGTGGCCGGCCAGCTGGCCACCGTCACCACCGGCCCCGTGGCCCACAACGCCCTCGACGAACCGTGGCCCCTCACCGTGCTCCCCACGGGCGGCGACGGCTGGCTCGGTACCCCGGCGTATGCCGCACACCGTGCCGGTGGTTCGGCCGCCCCTCGCTGGGTGGTCACGACCGAGCAGGACGGCGAGCGCTCGCTCACCGTCACGGCGGTCGACGGCCCCACTCGAGTGCGGGGCACGTGGTCCCTGGACGAGCACGGTGTGCTCCGGGTGTCGAGCTCGGTGACGAACGTCGGGGAGGGAAGCGATGCCGCCACCCCCCTCGACCTCGGCGCGCTGCGCGCCATCCTGCCGCTGCCCAGCAGGGCCACCGAGGTCCTGGACCTCACCGGTCGCTGGTGCCGAGAGCGCTCACCGCAGCGCTCGACGCTGCAGGACGGCACCCACCTGCGTGCCTCACGCCGCGGTCGTACCGGCCACGACGCGACCCTGCTGCTCACCGTCGGCACGCCCGGCTTCGGCTTCCGCACCGGCGAGGTCTGGTCGGTCCACGTCGCCTGGAGCGGCAACCACGAGCACCTGGTCGAGCGGCTGCCCGAGGGGGCGGGCGTCCACTCCGCCGTCCTGGGTGGCGGCGAGCTGCTCGAACCCGGCGAGGTGCGTCTCGCCGCGGGGGAGACCTACACGGCGCCCGACGTCGTCTTCGTGCACTCTGCCGACGGCTTGGACGGGATCTCGCGCCGCCTGCACCGTCGCCAGCGCGCGACCGCACTGCACACCAACGAACCCCGGCCCCTGGTCCTCAACACCTGGGAGGCCGTCTACTTCGACCACGACCTCGACCGCCTCAAGGCCCTGGCCGACACCGCCGCCTCCATCGGCGTCGAGCGCTTCGTGCTCGACGACGGCTGGTTCGGCAGCCGTCGCGACGACCACAGCGGCCTCGGCGACTGGGTGGTGTCGACCGACATGTGGCCGCAGGGTCTCGCGCCGATCGTCGACCACGTCAAGGGCCTCGGGCTGGAGTTCGGCCTCTGGTTCGAGCCGGAGATGGTCAACGTCGACTCCGACGTCGTCCGGGCACACCCCGACTGGGTGCTGGGGCCGCGCGCCGGACTGCCGCGCCCGTCACGGCACCAGCACGTCCTCGACCTCGCGAACCCCGACGCAGCGGCGCACGTCGAGGGCCAGATCAGCGCCCTGGTCTCCGAGCTCGGGATCGACTTCATCAAGTGGGACCACAACCGCGACCTGCATGAGGCCGTGCGGTCCGACGCCACGGGCACCGACCGCCCTGCCGTCCACCTGCAGACCGAGGCGTTCTACGCCCTGCTCGACCGGCTGCGCGCCACCCACCCCGACCTCGAGATCGAGTCCTGCTCCAGCGGTGGTGCCCGCGTCGACCTCGGCGTCCTCGCCCGGACCGACCGCATCTGGACCAGCGACTGCAACGACGCCCTCGAGCGGGCCGCCATCCAGCGGTGGACCTCGTTGCTCGTGCCCGCCGAGCTCATGGGCACGCACGTCGGTCCGGCGACCGCCCACACGACGCACCGCACCCTGGACCTGTCGTTCCGCATGCTGCTGGCCCTGCAGGGCCACGCCGGGCTGGAGTGGGACATCACCACCTGCAGCCCGGAGGAGCTGGAGAGCCTGCGCGCCTGGTCCGCGCTGTACCGCGAGCTGCGCCCGCTGCTGCACACCGGCGACCTCGTGCGCGCCGACCTCCCCGAGGAGCAGGGCCTGCTCGTGACGGGGACCGTCTCCGCGGACGGTGGGCAGGCGGCATACAGCGTCGTGCGGACCGTCACCGGTCCAGCTGTCCGGCCGGGCCTGCTCACCCTCCCGGGGCTCGACCCCGAGCGCACCTACACGGTGCGGGTGCGGGCGGAGGCGGGCCTGCCCGCCGTCACCCAGGTGCGCGGTCCGCAGTGGTGGGAGCAGGCCCTCGGTGACGGGATCGGCGTCAGTGGCGCGGTCCTCGCTCGGGTCGGGTTGGCGCTCCCGGTGCTCGACCCCGCCCAGGGATTCCTGCTCCACCTCACCTGACACAATGGCGGGCATGTCTGCGTCCCCCGCTCCCGCTGCGCTGCCCCGGATCCTGTCCGGGATGCAGCCGACCAGTGACTCCCTGCACCTCGGCAACTACCTCGGGGCGCTGGTCAACTGGGTGAAGCTGCAGGACGAGTTCGACGCCTTCTACTTCGTCGCCGACCTCCACGCGCTGACCGTCCCCACCGACCCCGCGGTGCTGCGCCAACGCACCCGCGTCACCGCGGCGCAGTTCCTCGCCGGTGGGGTCGACCCGAAGCGTTCCGCGGTCTTCTGCCAGAGCCACGTCACCGAGCACGCCGAGCTCGGCTGGGTGATGAACTGCCTCACCGCCGACGGCGAGGCCCGGCGGATGACCCAGTTCAAGGACAAGACGGCCAAGGGGCAGAACGCCAACGTCGGGCTGCTCACGTACCCCATGCTCATGGCGGCCGACATCCTCATGTACGACGCGGCCTACGTCCCGGTGGGGGAGGACCAGCGCCAGCACCTCGAGATCACCCGTGACCTCGCCGAGCGGTTCAACCACCGGTTCGGCGAGGCCCTGGTCGTGCCCGAGCCCTACATCGTCAAGGGCTCGGCCAAGATCATGGACCTGCAGGACCCCACCTCGAAGATGAGCAAGACGGGGTCCTCCCCGAAGGGCCTCATCGACCTCATGGAGGACCCGGCGCGGATCGCCAAGAACATCCGCTCCGCGGTCACCGACACCGACGCCGAGGTGCGCTACGACCCCGAGGCCAAGGCGGGGGTGTCCAACCTGCTCGTCATCCACTCGGTGCTCTCCGGCCAGTCCGTCGAGGACGTGGCCGCCTCGTTCGCGGGCCGTGGTTACGGCGACCTCAAGAAGGAGGTCGCGGACGTGGTGGTCGACGCGCTGACGCCGTTCCAGCAGCGGATGTCCGAGCTGCTCGACGACCCGGCCGAGCTCGACCGCATCCTCGCCGACGGCGCCGACCGCGCACGGGAGGTCGCCCGGACCACCATGGCGCGGGTCCGCGACCGAGTGGGTCTGCTCCCGAGCGTTCGATAGGGTCGATCAGTGCCCACCATCGGCGTCTCGATCGCCATCCCCTCGCCGTACGCGGAGATGCTCCAGGCCAAGCGGGCCTCCTTCGGTGACCCGCTCGCCGACTCGATCCCGACCCACGTCACGCTGCTGCCCCCGACCGGGGTCGGCGACGAGGAGCTCGCGGTCGCGGTGAAGCACCTCGAGGAGGTCGCCGCCGACAAGGAGTCCTTCCGGATGGTGCTGCGCGGCACCGGCAGCTTCCGGCCGATCTCCCCGGTGGTCTTCGTCCAGGTGTCCGGCGGCCTGGCCGACTGCGAGCTCCTGGAGAAGGCCATCCGCCGCGGTCCGCTCGACCGGACCCTGGAGTTCCACTACCACCCGCACGTCACGGTGGCGCACCACGTGCCCGAGGAGGCCCTCGACCGGGCCTTCGGCGAGCTCTCCGACTTCGAGTGCGAGTTCGTCGTCGACCAGTTCCACCTCTACGAGCACGGCACCGACGGCGTATGGCGCCCGGTCCGCTCCTTCGCGTTGGGCGGCTGACGAGCGTGCAGACCCTCAAGCAGTGGTGGACCCGTCTGCAGGCCACCACCGCGTGGCAGGCGTGGAAGCGCTACGGCGACGCCCGGGGCAACGTCCTCGCCGGCGGGGTGGGCTACTTCGCCTTCTTCTCGATCTTCCCGGCGGTCGCCCTCGCGTTCACCATCGGCGGGATCGTGCTGCGCGACCGGCCCGACCTGCTCGACAACGTGCGGCAGTACGTCGACCAGACGCTCCCGGGGTTCGTGTACGACGAGCAGACCAAGAAGGGGATCATCCCGATCACGATCCCCGAGAAGAACGCCCTGACCATCACCGGCCTCGTCGGCCTGGCCGGCCTGGTGCTCGCCGGACTGGGGTGGCTCTCGGCGCTGCGTGACGGCATCCGCTCGGTCTTCGGCGTCCCCGGCGAGCCGGGCAACCCCATCATGCTCAAGCTGCGCGACCTCGGCGTCATGGTCGTCCTCGGGCTGGGCGTGCTGGTCTCGGCAGCCGTGACCGTCGTCGCCGGGGGGATCACCCACACGGTGTCGTCGTGGATCGGCCTGGGGTCGCAGACGTGGATCGTCGGCGTCGTCGGGTTCCTCATCGGGGTCGTGCTCGACACCGGTCTGGTCGCCCTCATGCTGCGGGTCCTCAGCGGGGTCGCCATGCCGTGGCCCGCGCTGCGCAACGGCGCCCTGTTCGGGGGCATCGGCCTGACCGTGCTGAAGGTCGCCGGGTCACGGCTCATCGCCGGGACCACGAACAACCCGCTCTTCGCCTCGATCGCCCTCGTCGTCGGCCTGCTCCTGTGGCTCAACATCATCTCGCGCGTCATGCTCGTCGCCGCCGCGTGGGCCGCCAACGACGTCGACCACGCGACCGAGGGGCTCACCACGGCGCAGAAGGACAAGCTCATCGAGGGCCCTGCGCCGGAGCCGGTGGACAGCGTCCGGGAGCGTACCGACGCGGGGTTGCCGACCTTCGGGCAGCGCGCCGCGGACCGGACGTCCGTGGCCGCCGGTGCGGTGCTCGGCGCGGTCGGTGCGGTCGCGGTCGGGTCGCTCGGTCGCGGCATACGGGCGCTCGTCCGCCGCCGCTGACCGAGCCGGGGTCCACCCCGTCACGGTGGTCAGCTGGCCTGGCTCACGCCGGGGTGGGCTGACGCCGTCGGTGCAGGCGGCCCCACAGGGCTCGCTGGGCGAGCAGGGTCAGCACGCCGGCGACGGTCATGCCGAGCAGGTTGATGCCGAGCTGGGCCGCGGCGCCGCCGAGCTGGCTCCACGCCCCGGTGGCCAGCGCCACGGAGAAGTCGCCCGCGGCGGGAACCGTCGTCACCGAGATGAACACCCCGACGAGCGCGTTGCTGCGCCCGGCCGTCGTCGAGAGCACCCCGGCCGCACCGGCCAGCACCGCCACCACGACCGACCAGTGGTCGGGGCGCCAGATGAAGCCGGTCAGCGGGCGCGGCGCGGCCACCGTCGACGCGTCGAACCAGCCGACGGCCACCGCGAGGAGCGACAGCAGGGTGGTCACGGCGATGGCCAGGGCGAACCCGCGCACGAGCAGGCCCATGGCGCGGAGCGACAGCCGGGGCCGGCCGAGGGCGAGCCCGACCGCCAGGGCAGCCACCGCGCTGAACTCCGGCCCCACGACCATGGCCCCCACGACGAGGATCGCCGAGTCGGTGACCACGGCGACCGACGCGATCAGCGTGGCGAGGCAGAGGAAGGCGTAGTACGACCACGACCCGTGCGACTGTCCCTCCGCGCCGTCCAGCACGGCGTCCCACACGACGGCGTCGTCGGGCGCACCCGGTGCGTGGCGTTCGGCCGCGACGGCGTTGCGCGAGGGAGCTGCCTCGATGGTGAGGATGGTGATGCCGCCCCGGTCGTGCAACCCGAGGTCGCGCAACCGGCCGAGCACCGCGTCGGTGGCCTCGCGGGCGATGTCGGCCTCCACGAGGTCGCCCACGGGCTTGAGGCTGCCGCCGCGCGTGACTGCGAGGTTGCAGACGGCGTCGTCGGGTTCGAGGACGGCCAGGACCTGTTCGGACAGGTCGCCCGGGACGGCGAGGCGCAGGTGCAGCACGTCAGTGGCGGGCGTCGCGGCGGCGGCGGGCCGAGGCTGCCCGCGAGCCCAGCCACAGCAGGAGCCCCGCGATGACCGCGAGGGTGCCGATGCCGACCCAGGGTGCGGACGTGTGGTCGATCCCTCGGGGGAGGGCAGCCGCGGCCGCGGTGGCGCGCGACGCCTGGTCCTGCGGGGCGTCGAGGGGAGCCACCGTCGAGTTGTCCTTCAGCGGCGGGAGCCGTGGAGGGGCGGTCACCGTGCCCGGCGCGACGAGGGTGCCGACGGGGCGCGCCCTGGAGCCGTACCGGAACGCCCAGTCGTACATCGCGGCCTGCGGTCGCCAGGACCCGTCGAGGCCGTACATCTCGGTCAGCAGGTAGGTCTTCCCACCCCGGGTGACCGCCGAGATGAAGGTGCGGTGGGCCGCCACGGTGTAGCCGTTCTTGATGCCGATCGTGCCGTCGTAGTTGTAGAGCAGCTTGTTGTGGTTGTTGATGACGTAGGTCGCACGCTTCTTGGTCTTCGGGTCGGTGCGTCCCGGGAACTGCGCCTGCTTGGTCGTGACGTAGCGGCGGAACTCGGGGAGCTGCATCGCGGCCCGCCCGATCAGGGCCAGGTCGTAGGCGCTGGACGTCTGGCCGCGGACATCGAGCCCGGACGGGTCCTTGGCCACCGTGTCGTGGGCGCCGAGGTAGCGCGCCTTGGCGTTCATCGCCGCCAGCGTCGCGGCCCGCCCGCCCCCGGCCCCGGCGAGGGCGTAGGCCGCGTCGTTGCCGGAGGACATGAGCAGCGCCTCGAAGAGCTGGCGCGAGGTGTAGGTCGCACCCGGCACGATCCCGACGCGGGTGCCGTCCGCGTTCGCGTCGGCAGCGGTGGCCGTGATCACCCGGTCCGGCCCGACCTTGGGGATCAGCGTCAGGGCGGTGAGGGTCTTCAGGGTGCTGGCCGGCAGGAGGCGGGCGTGCGGTGCCTTGGCGGCGACGACCTCACCGGTGTCCATGTCGGCGAGCAGCCAGGCGACGTTCTTGAGCGCCGGGGGAGCAGGCACCCCGGCAGGGAGGTCGGTGACCAGACCGGTGCTGGCCAGCCTGGGCCCGCCGATCGACAGCTCGGGACGCACCGACGCCCTGGGGACCGGGAGCTTCGGGGGGCTGGGTGAGGGCCTGGGCTTCGCCGCGGCGACCTGCGCCGACGTGAGCCCACCCCGGGACGCCGGGGCGCTGGCCGGCGCTCCGGCGACCGCGGGCGCGGTGGGTCCGAACACGACGGCGCCGCCGACCGCCAGCACGAGGCTGGCAGCGGCGGCGGACGCACGTCGTCGGGGCACGCGAAGAGTGTGCCCTAGAACCTGCTCGTGAGCAGTGCCCTCTTGACCTCTTGGATCGCCTGGGTCACCTGGATGCCGCGCGGGCAGGCGTCGGTGCAGTTGAAGGTGGTGCGGCAGCGCCACACGCCCTCCTTGTCGTTGAGGATCTCCAGGCGCTGGCTGCCACCCTCGTCACGGCTGTCGAAGATGAAGCGGTGGGCGTTGACGATCGCGGCCGGGCCGAAGTACTGGCCGTCGTTCCAGAAGACGGGGCAGCTCGTCGTGCACGCGGCACACAGGATGCACTTGGTCGTGTCGTCGAACCGGTCGCGGTCCTTCTGGCTCTGGATGCGCTCGCGGGTCGGCTCGTTGCCCGTGGTCACGAGGAACGGCATGACCTCGCGGTAGGCGTCGAAGAACGGCTCCATGTCGACGATGAGGTCCTTCTCGAGCGGAAGACCCTTGATCGCCTCGACCGTGATCGGCTTGTCGGGGTTGACGTCCTTGATGAGCGTCTTGCAGGCGAGCCGGTTCTTGCCGTTGATGCGCATGGCGTCCGAGCCGCACACGCCGTGCGCGCACGAACGCCGGAAGCTCAGGGAGCCGTCCTGCTCCCACTTGATCTGGTGCAGGGCGTCGAGCACGCGGTCGGTCGCGTGCGCCGTGACCTGGTAGTCCTCGAAGTGCGGCTCGGTGTCGGCCTCGGGGTTGTAGCGCGCGACGCGGATGGTCACGGTGAAGGTCGGCACGGCGCCGACCTTGCCCTCGGTCTTCTCTTCGACAGTGGCAGTCATCAGTACTTGCGCTCCATCGGCTGGTAGCGGGTCACGGTCACGGGCTTGTAGTCGAGGCGCACCTCGTCCGAGAACAGCGGGCTGTCCGCCCCGAAGCCCTCGCCGGCGACGGGCGCGCGGTAGGCCATCGTGTGCCGCATGAAGTTGACGTCGTCGCGGGCCTCGTAGTCCTCACGGAAGTGACCGCCGCGGGACTCCTTGCGGGCCAGGGCGCCGATCGTGATGACCTCGGCCAGCTCGATGAGGAAGCCGAGCTCGACGGCCTCGAGCAGGTCGGTGTTGTACCGCTTGCCCTTGTCCTGCACCACGACGTTCGCGTAGCGCTCCTTGAGCTCCTCGATCACGCCGAGGGCCTCCTTCATGGAGGCCTCCGTGCGGAACACCTGGACGTTGCGGTCCATGGTCTCCTGCAGCTCCTTGCGGAGGTCGGCGACCCGCTCACCGGTGGCCCTGCCGCGGATGCCCTCGACCATGCCGTCGACCAGCGAGGAGGGGTTGGCCGGCAGCTCCACGAACGCGGCGTTCGCGGCATACTCCGCGGCGGCGATGCCGGCGCGGCGGCCGAACACGTTGATGTCGAGCAGGCTGTTGGTGCCCAGGCGGTTGGAGCCGTGCACCGACACGCAGGCGACCTCGCCGGCGGCGTACAGCCCGGGGACGACGTCGGTGTTGTTGCGCAGCACCTCGGTCTCGACGTTCGTCGGCACCCCGCCCATCGCGTAGTGCGCGGTCGGGTAGACCGGCACCGGCTCGGTGTACGGCTCGACGCCGAGGTAGGTGCGGGCGAACTCGGTGATGTCGGGGAGCTTGGCGTCGATGTGGGCCGGCTCGAGGTGGGTGAGGTCGAGCAGGACGTAGTCCTTGTTCGGCCCGGCGCCGCGGCCCTCGCGCACCTCGTTGGCCATCGAGCGGGCGACGATGTCGCGCGGCGCGAGGTCCTTGATGGTGGGGGCGTAGCGCTCCATGAAGCGCTCGCCGTCGGCGTTGCGCAGGATGCCGCCCTCGCCGCGAGCGGCTTCCGAGAGCAGGATGCCGAGGCCGGCCAGGCCTGTCGGGTGGAACTGGAAGAACTCCATGTCCTCCAACGGGATCCCGCGGCGGAAGGCCACACCCATGCCGTCGCCGGTGAGGGTGTGGGCGTTCGAGGTGGTCTTGAAGACCTTGCCGGTGCCGCCCGTGGCGAACACGATCGACTTGGCCTGGAAGACGTGGATCTCGCCGGTGGACAGCTCGTACGCCACGACGCCGGCAGCACGCTCGACGCCGTCCGCGCCGGTGTTCATGAGCAGGTCGAGGACGTAGAACTCGTTGAAGAACTCGACGCCCTGCTTGACGCAGTTCTGGTAGAGGGTCTGCAGGATCATGTGACCCGTGCGGTCGGCGGCGAAGCACGAACGGCGCACCGCGGCCTCACCGTGGTTGCGGGTGTGGCCCCCGAACCGGCGCTGGTCGATCTTGCCCTCGGGCGTGCGGTTGAACGGCAGGCCCATCTTCTCGAGGTCGATGACCGCGTCGATGGCCTCGCGGCACATGATCTCGGCCGCGTCCTGGTCGACGAGGTAGTCGCCGCCCTTGACGGTGTCGAAGGTGTGCCACTCCCAGTTGTCCTCCTCGACGTTGGCGAGGGCGGCGCACATGCCGCCCTGGGCCGCGCCGGTGTGGGACCGCGTCGGGTAGAGCTTGGTGAGCACCGCGGTGCGGGTGCGCGTCGAGGACTCGAGGGCCGCGCGCATCCCGGCGCCGCCGGCACCGACGATGACGACGTCGTACTTGTGCGTCTGCATCAGGATTGGTTCCTTCGGTGTTGCGGGGTCATCGTGCCGTGCACACGGACAGGGTGGACGACGGGTCGAGGCACGGGTCGAACGTGAAGATGACCAGCGTGCCGAGGACCAGGACGAGCAGGGCGCTCGCGACCAGCAGCCCCTTGAGGATCCAGCGGGTGCGGTCCTTCTCGGTGTAGTCGTTGATGATCGTGCGGACCCCGTTGAAGCCGTGCAGCTCCGCGAGCCACAGCATCAGCATGTCCCAGGTCTGCCAGAACGGGCTGGCCCACTTGCCGGCGACGAACGCGAAGTCAACGCCGTGGATGCCTTCGCCCAGCATGAGGTTGACGAAGAGGTGCCCGAAGACCAGGACGAGCAGCAGGACGCCGCTGGCACGCATGAAGACCCAGGACCACAGCTCGAAGTTGCCCCGGCCCTTGGAGACGCGGCGGTAGCGCGACGTCTTCGCGGAGACCGCGTCGGGACCGGCGTGGTAGTTGGTGGTGGTGCTCATGATCCGCCCTCTCAGTGCGTGAAGACGATGGTCAGGTGGCGGATCGCGAACGGCGCGAAGAGCACCACGAACCCGACGAGGACGGCCCAGAACATCTGCTTCTGGTACTTGGGGCCCTTGGCCCAGAAGTCCACCGCGATGATCCGCAGGCCGTTGAGCGCGTGGAAGATCACCGCCGCCACGAGGCCGGCCTCGGCGAGCCCCACGACGGGGTTCTTGTAGGCGTCCATGACCTCGTTGTAGGCCTCCGGGGAGACCCGGACCAGCGCCGTGTCGAGCACGTGCGCGAAGAGGAAGAGGAAGATCAGTACGCCGCTGATGCGGTGGGCCACCCACGTCCACATGCCTTCACGGCCGCGGTAGAGGGTCCCGTTGGCTGCCTGCGCCACTGCGCGTCCCTTTCGAAGCAGAGTTGTCACGGCAGCTGCACCAGAACATGGCTGGGCCTGGCTGTCCGTACGTCGACCGTCAGGTTATCCGTACGTGCAGGTGGAGCGCGCACGGCCCTGCTGTGAGAAACCAGACAGGAGGGGTTACCGGCGGGTACCCGACGACCCCTGCGAGGTGGTCAGGCGGCGGGGACCGCAGCCCGGCGGACCGACTCGTAGTGGCCGACCAGCTCGTCGGTAAGGGCGGACCACGACCGGCCCTCGACCCGGAGCCGGCCGGCGGCTCCCATCGCCTCGCGCTTGGTCCGGTCACCGGCGAGGTGGGCGACCGCCTCCCGCAGCGCTGCAGGGTCGTCGGGGTCGAAGAGCAGGCCGGTGCGGCTGTGGTCGACCAGGTCAAGCGGTCCACCCCGTGCCGGTGCGACGACCGGCAGGCTGGTCGCGGCCGCCTCCTGGAGGGTCTGCCCGAAGGTCTCCCTGGTCCCCGTGTGGGCGAACACGTCCAACGCGGCATACGCCCTCGCCAGGTCGTCCCCCTCGCGCCGCCCGAGGAGGACGACATCGAGGCCGGCGGCCCCGAGCAGGGCCGAGTCGTCCGCGCGGCTCGGCCCGTCGCCGACGATGACGACCCGCACTCCCGGGAGCCCGGCGAGGGAGGCGAACCGGTGCAGCTCCTTCTCGGGTGCCAGCCGACCGACGTAACCCACGAGCACCTCACCACTGGGGGCGAGGCTGCGGCGCAGGGCGCGGGTGCCGGCGTCGGTGCGCCACTCCGGGCGGAACGTCGCCGCGTCCACGCCGCGCGCCCAGCCCCGCACCCTCGGTATGCCGTGCGCCTCCAGCTCGGCGAGCGCCGCCGACGAGGGGGCCAGGGTCAGGTCGGCGAGATCGTGGACCCGTCGCACCCAGCGCCAGGCAGCGGTCGCCGCACCGCGCCCGAGCGCGCGTGGGGCGTGCTGGCCGAGGTAGCTGGGCATGTCGGTCTGGTAGACCGCGACCGAGGGGACGCCCAGCCTGGCCGCCGCGCCGAGCGCGCTGGCCCCGAGGACGAACGGCGAGGCGACGTGGACCACGTCCGGGGCGAAGCGGCGCAGCAGGGCCTCGACCTCGCCGGTCGGCAGTCCGACGGGGAACTGCCGGACGGGGACGGAGGCCACGGCGTGCACGGGGTACCCGGCCCAGCTCGACGGTGCCGGCCGAGGGGCGATGACCACGACCTCGTGCCCGCCGTCGCGCAGGCACTCGAGCACCCGGCAGACGCTGGTCGTGACGCCGTTGAGGTTCGGGAGGAACGACTCGGTGACGATGGCGATGCGCACACCACCAGCGTGCGGACCGCGGGTGAGGGGACGGCGACGCCCGGGGGTGTGTCAGGTGAGCGCAGGGTGATCACCAGGGGCCGTGGTGGCCGTGGGCTAGCGTTCGCGCCATGTCGAACGAGCACTTCTGGGCCGTCATCCCGGCAGGCGGGGCAGGGACGAGGCTCTGGCCGTTGTCGCGCGCCGGGTCGCCCAAGTTCCTGCACGACCTCACGGGCACCGGGCGCTCGCTGCTGCAGGCCACCTGGGACCGGTTGGAGCCGTTGACCGGTCCGCAGGTGCTCGTCGTCACCGGGGTGGCGCACGCCGAGGCCGTGGCTCGCCAGCTGCCGGGGCTGCCCGCCGACCAGCTGCTCGCCGAACCCTCGCCGCGCGACTCGATGGCCGCCATCGGCTGGGCCGCAGCGGTGCTCGAGGCCCGGGACCCGGAGGCGGTCCTCGGCTCGTTCGCCGCCGACCACGTCATCGGTGACGAGGCGCAGTTCCGCGAGTGCGTCTCCGCGGCCGTGGACGCCGCGGCCGACGGTCATGTCGTGACCATCGGCATCGAGCCCACCCATGCCGCAACGGGTTTCGGCTACGTCGAGCTGGGTGAGGTGCTCGGTGACGGCCCGGCGCATGCGGTGGCGCAGTTCGTGGAGAAGCCGGACCGCGAGCGGGCGGAGGCCTACCTCGCCACCGGCCGGTTCCGCTGGAACGCCGGCATGTTCGTCGTCCGGGCCTCGGTGCTGCTCGACCTCCTCGGCCGGTGGCACCCTGAGCTGGCTGCCGGTCTGCGCACCCTGGCCGCAGACCCCTCCCGCCTCGAAGAGGTCTGGCCGGGCCTGGAGAAGATCGCCATCGACCACGCCGTCGCCGAGCCTGCTGCCGCCGAGGGTCGGGTCGCCGTGGTGCCCGGGGGGTTCGGCTGGGACGACGTGGGCGACTTCGCGTCCCTCGGCTCGCTGCTCACGGATGCCGACGGCCTGCCGGGGGTTCGCGTGCTCGGGGACGCCGAGCGCGTGCGCGTCCTCGACTCGACCGGTGTCGTGGTGCCGGGGACGGACCGGGTCGTCGCGCTCGTCGGCATCGACGACGTCGTGGTCGTCGACACCCCGGATGCGCTGCTCGTCATGTCTCGCGAACGAGCCCAGGACGTCAAGGGCGTCGTCGACGCCCTCAAGGCGCAGGGCCGCACCGACCTCACTTAGGAGTGCCGAGGATCATCAGTGCAGGTCGCGCCGGCGGAACAGGCTGCCGCCGACGACGACCAGGATCCCCGCGACGGCCACCAGCGCGACGACGGGCGTCGGGTCGAACGCAGCACCGGGCAGCATCGGCACGTGCCGGAACGGTGAGAGGCCCTGCACTGCCGTCGGCAGGGCGAGCAGCTCGCCGAGCTGGCCGATGACCAGGCAGCCGGCGAGAACCACCCAGGCGCCGACGGCCAGCCTCGAGGCGGTGCCGTAGAGCAGCACGGCGACGCCGATGACGACCCAGACGGGTGGCACCTGCACGAGCGCCGCCGGGAGGACCCGGGCGAACGAGTCGCCGAGGTCACCGCGGGTCGCCCCGTCCGCGGCGGCGGCCCCGGCGCCGAGCAGGGCCAGGATCCCGGCGCTGCCGACCAGGGCAAGGCCGACGTGGCTCATCAGCCAGGACCACCGAGACGTCGCCGTCGACAGGGTCAGCTCCGCGCGGGTGGAGGTCTCCTCGCCCAGCATGCGGAGTGCTGCCGCGACGCCGAAGCCCGCCACGACCGCGGCCATGATGCCGAACTCCGCGGAGATGAACGCGTCCGTCAGGGACCCGGTGCCCCCGAGGCTGCGGATCATGTCCCGCGCCTGTGGCGAGTCGAGCAGCGTGGCGGCGCTCGAGGCGAACCCGCCCAGCACCGCTCCCATGAGGACGAGCGCCAGCGACCAGCCGACGATGGCGGAGCGCTGCAGCCGCCAGGCCAGCGCGAGCGGCGAGCCCATCGTCGTGTGGGCCGGTCCCGCACGGTCCGCGAAGAGGCCCGACCCGAGGTCGCGACGGCTGCGCAGGACGTAGGCGAGTGCCGTGGTGGCCGCAGTGAACGCCAGGGCGAGCAGCCCCACCCACCAGCGCTCCCCGGCGTACGGGCGGACCTGCTGGGCCCATCCGAGCGGGGAGAGCCAGACGAGGACGCGCGCCGGCCCGTCGCCGGCCGCGTCACCCACCGCACGGAGCAGGTATGCCGCCGCGACACCACCTCCCGCGATGGCGGCGACGGTCCGTGCGCTCGAGGTGAGCTGCACGGCCACCGCCGTGATCCCGGTGAACGCGAGGCCGGCGACCAGCCAAGCCAGCCCCAACGCGACCGAGCCCGCGACGGGCAGGCCGGAGGCGGCATACCCCAGGGCGCAGAGCGCACTGGCGAGCAGCACCACCAACGTGGTGTGCAGGACCGCCGCGGTGAGGGGTGCGTGCCGTGACAGGGCCCCGGCCCCGAGCAGCTCGACGCGGCCGGTCTCCTCCTCGGTGCGGGTGTGGCGGCGCAGGAGGAACACGGCCGCCAGCGCGATGGCCACGGCGCCGGTCGAGAGCATCTTGAGGCTGGCCAGGGACCCCAGGGACGCGTGGACCGGTCCGTACAGGGCGACGAGGGCGGGCGAGGCGTTGGCGGCGACGGCCGCCGAGGTCACCTGCGCAGGGTCGGGGTAGAGGGCGACGGTCGCTGCCGCAGTGCTCCACGCCGTGAGACCCAGCAGCAGCACGACCACCGGGGCCAGCACCCGGTCGCGCCGCAGCGCCAGCCGCAGCAGGGTCCCGGTGCCGGAGGGGCTCATGGCCGTGCTCCGACCTCGCGAGCGGTGTCGGCGGGGCGCCGGTAGAGGTCCATGAACAGCTCCTCGAGGCTCGGGGGAGCGCTGGTGATGCGACGGATCCCGCACTGCGTCAACAGGTTCATCACGCTGCCGAGCTCGTCGGGATCGACGCTGAGGTGCACTCGCCGGCCCTCCGTCCGCAGGTCGTGCACCCCGGGGGCCGACTCGAGGGCGACCGGGGCGCGGTCCAGCTCGACGTCGACGGTGGTGCGCGACAGGTGCCGCATGTCGGCCAGGCTGCCGGTCTGCACGGTGCGGCCGGCGCGGATGATCGTCAGGCGCTCGCAGAGGTGCTCCACCTCGCTGAGGATGTGGCTCGACAGGAGCACGGTCCGGCCCTCGTCCCGGACCTCGCGGATGCACTCGCGGAAGACCTCCTCCATGAGGGGGTCGAGTCCGGACGTGGGCTCGTCGAGGATGAGGAGCTCGGCGTCGGAGGCCAGGGCCGCGACGAGGGCCACCTTCTGGCGGTTGCCCTTGGAGTAGGCGCGGCCCTTCTTCGTGGGGTCGAGGTCGAAGCGCTCGAGCAGCTCCGCACGCCGGCCCCCGGCGTGGCGGTCGTCGGCCTGGCCGCGCAACCGACCCAGCAGGTCGATCACCTCTCCTCCCGTGAGGTTGGGCCACAGGGCCACGTCGCCGGGGACGTAGGCGAGACGGCGGTGGAGGGTCGCGGCCTGGCTCCACGGGTCGCCTCCCAGCAGGCTGACGTCGCCGCCGTCGGCCCGCAGCAGACCGAGCAGGACCCTGATGGTCGTGGACTTCCCCGAACCGTTGGGGCCGAGGAAGCCGTGGACCTCGCCCTGCTGGACCTCCAGGTCGAGCCCGTCGAGTGCTCTGGTGCGGCCGAACTCCTTGCGCAGCCCGGCCGCGTGGATCACGGTGGTCATGGTGTCCACGGTACACAGTTTTCAGAAAATACTGAATGTTCTAAAGTGACTGCATGGTCACACGCAGGAACGGCTCGGCACGGGCGGGTTCGCCTCCCGATGCAGTGGGGGAGGACGAGCGGTCGAGGTTCGTCGAACGGTTCGGCTCGAGCCTGACGGCCGCGGGCTTCCCCCGCCTGCCCGCCCGCGTCTTCGCGTGCCTGCTCGCCCGCGACACCGGGACCCTCACCGCGGCGGAGCTGGGCGAGGCCCTCGCCGTGAGCCCCGCCGCCGTCTCCGGGGCGGTCCGCTACCTCGAGACCACGCGGATGATCCACCGGGAGCGCGAGCCCGGGTCGCGGCGGGACGTGTTCGTCGTGTCCGACGACGCCTGGCACGACGTGATGATCAACTCCGCGGCGACCTACGCCCCGATCACGGCGAGCCTGCGCGAGGGTGTCGGCCTGGTCGGTGGGCGACGGACGGCCGCCGGCCACCGGCTCGCCCTGAGCGTCGAGTTCCTGGAGTTCATCACGGAGGAGATGAAGGGCATCGCCGAGCGGTGGGAGCAGCGCCGCGCCGACCTCGCCTGACGGGGCCGGCCCGGCACCGGCCCGGCACGGCATGCGCCCCTGGTGAGGTTGGCCACGGGCCGTGGGCGGGCGCCATACCTCGCCGTTAGGCTCCGCAGCATGGCCGCAGACGTCCCCGAAGCCCGCTCCGAGTCCGACCTCCCGATCAAGCCCGTGTATGGCGCGGAGGACCTCGCGGACTTCGACCCGGCGGAGCAGCTGGGCGAGCCCGGGCAGTTCCCGTACACCCGCGGCGTCTACCCGAACATGTACACCGGACGGCCCTGGACGATGCGGCAGTACGCCGGGTTCGGCACCGCCAAGGAGAGCAACGAGCGCTACCACGAGCTCGTCGCGAACGGCACGGGCGGGCTCTCCGTCGCGTTCGACCTGCCGACCCAGATGGGCTACGACTCGGACGAGGCGATCGCGAGCGGCGAGGTCGGCAAGGTCGGGGTGGCGATCGACTCGATCGACGACATGCGCACCCTGTTCGGCGGCCTCCCGCTCGGCGAGCTGTCGACCTCGATGACCATCAACGCACCCGCCTCGACGCTCCTGCTCATGTACCAGCTCGTCGCGGAGGAGAGCGGCGCCGACAGCGCGAAGCTCGCCGGGACGATCCAGAACGACGTGCTCAAGGAGTACATCGCGCGCGGCACCTACATCTACCCGCCGAAGGAGTCGCTGCGCCTCATCAGCGACATCTTCGCCTACTGCGCCAAGGAGATGCCGCGCTGGAACACCATCTCCATCAGCGGCTACCACATGGCCGAGGCGGGGGCGACGCCCGCGCAGGAGATCGCCTTCACCCTCGCGAACGCCAAGGAGTACGTCCGGGCGGCGATCGCCGCCGGCCTCGACGTCGACGACTTCGCGCCCCGGCTGTCCTTCTTCTTCGTCGCCCGCACGACCCTGCTCGAGGAGGTCGCGAAGTTCCGGGCGGCCCGTCGGATCTGGGCGCGGATCATGCGTGAGGAGTTCGGGGCGACGAACCCCAAGAGCCTGATGCTCCGGTTCCACACCCAGACCGCCGGCGTGCAGCTCACCGCCCAGCAGCCCGAGGTCAACCTCGTCCGCGTCGCGCTGCAGGGCCTCGGCGCGGTCCTGGGTGGCACCCAGTCGCTGCACACCAACTCCTTCGACGAGGCGATCGCCCTGCCGACGCAGAAGGCCGCCCGGCTGGCCCTGCGCACCCAACAGGTCATCGCCTACGAGACCGACGTGACGAAGACGGTCGACCCGTTCGCCGGCTCGTACGTCGTCGAGTCCATGACCGACGACGTCGAGGCCGCTGCCCTCGAGCTGATCCAGGCCGTCGAGGACCGAGGCGGCGCCGTGGCCGCGATCGAGCAGGGTTTCCAGAAGTCCGAGATCGAGCGTTCGGCCTACCGCATCGCGCTGGAGATCGACAACAAGCAACGCACCGTCGTCGGCCTCAACCGCTTCGCCCTCGACGAGGAGGAGCCGTACGAGCCACTGCGCGTCGACCCGCAGATCGAGCACGACCAGCGGGAGCGGCTGGCCGCCCTGCGCGCCGAACGTGACAACGAGGCCGTCGAGCGTGCCCTCGAGGCGGTCCGAGAGGCGGCCCGCGGCACCGACAACCTGCTGTACCCCATGAGGGAGGCGCTGCGGCTGCGCGCCACCGGCGGAGAGGTCAGCCACGCCCTGCGCGACGTCTGGGGCCAGTACGTCCCGCGCGAGACCTTCTGAGCCGTCCGACGCCGGCGCGACCACCCGCCATTCCGGGGTCCCCACGGCACCCCGGCGGGGTCCTCCCCGCAGCCGTTGAGTGATCCGACGGGTCCTGGTCCGTCGGGCCACGCAAGGACCGCGGGTGGCCGGGCGGGGCCGTGACCCGCGAGTAGAGTGCGCCGGGACATGAGCGACAACCACCTGCTGACCGACCTCGGCGAGTCCATCGACGCCCTGGCCCCCGCGCTCCTGGCCCTCCAGCGCGACGTCCACGCCCACCCCGAGCTGTCCCGAGGCGAGGTGCGCACCACCGCCCGCGTGGAGGAGCTGCTCCGCGGTGCCGGCGTCCGCACCCGCGCCCTGCCCGTCACCGGGCTGGTCGCCGACCTCGGTGCCGAGCAGCCGGCCTACCGCGTCGCCCTTCGCGCCGACCTCGACGCCCTGCCCGTGGGGGAGCGCACCGGGGTGGCGTGGGCCTCGACCACCGAGGGCATCTGCCACGCGTGCGGCCACGACGTCCACGTAGCAGCTGTGCTGGGCGCCGGCCTGGCCCTCAAGGAGCACGAGGAGCAGCTCCGTGAGCGGGGGATCGGGGTCCGCCTCCTCTTCCAGCCCGCCGAGGAGGTCATCCCCGGCGGTGCCGTCGACCTCATCGCCCAGGGCGCCCTCGAGGGCGTCGACGCGATCTTCGCGGTCCACTGCGACCCGAGCCTGGACGTCGGGAGCGTCGGCCTGCGCGACGGGGCGATCACCGCCGCCGCCGACCGGGTCGTCGTCCACCTGAGCGGTCGTGGTGGCCACACGTCCCGCCCGCACCTCACCGAGGACCTCACCTTCGCCCTGGCCAAGGTCGTCACCGAGCTGCCGGCCGTGCTGTCGCGCCGCCTGGACCCGCGGACGGCGTTCGCGCTGGTGTGGGGGGAGCTGCACGCCGGCCAGGCGGCCAACGTGATCCCGTCCAGCGGGACCGTCGCCGGCACCCTTCGCATGCTCGACGCCACCGCGTGGACCAGCGTCGGCCCCCTGCTCGCCCAGGCGCTGGAGCACATCGTGGCCCCGTATGCCGTGACGGCCGTGCTCGAGCACGCCCAGGGCGTGCCCCCCGTCGTCAACGAGCCCGAGGCCATCGAGGTGTTCCGCCGCTCGGCGGAGGGGATGGGCCTGGCCGCGGTGGGCACGCCGCAGTCCCTCGGCGGCGAGGACTTCGCGTGGTACCTGCGTGAGGTGCCCGGGGCGATGGCCCGGCTCGGGACGCGCACTCCTGGCGGTACGACCTTCGACCTGCACCAGGGCGACCTCGTCGTGGACGAGACGTCGGTGGTCCAGGGCGCTCGCCTGCTGGCTGGTGCTGCTGTGGCTGGTGTGGTCAAGAGCGGTCCCGGACGGACAGTCGCGGATCGGTAACGGTTTGCAAGAACTGCGCCAGAAGGCTGACGGGAGCCGCAGTTCTTGCGGCTATCCTCACGCCCTAGTGGCGCACCAGAGCGCCTCATGCATACCTAGGAACAGGAGACAGCCTTGCGTCACGCGATGAAGGTTGCAGCGGTCGTGTCGGTGGCAGCACTGACGCTCGCCGCATGTGGTGACTCGGGCAGCGACCAGCCCAGCGGCAGCGCCTCGAGCTCGGGCTCGGGCTCGACGAAGAAGAGCGACATCAAGGTCGGTATGGCGTACGACGTGGGCGGGCGCGGCGACCAGTCGTTCAACGACGCTGCCGCTGCCGGCCTCGACAAGGCCAAGAGCGACCTCGGTGTCGAGGTCAAGGAAGCCGCAGCCGTCAACGGTGAGAACGAGGCCGCCCGCGAGGAGCGCCTCCAGCAGCTCGTGGACGCCGGCTACACCCACGTCGTCGCGGTGGGCTTCGCCTACGCCGCCTCCGTGGGCAAGGCCGCCAAGGCCAACCCCGACGTGCACTTCGCGATCGTCGACGACGCGTCCGACGACTCCAAGGGCGCCAACGTCGACCAGATCACCTTCGCCGAGAACGAGGGCTCGTTCCTCGTGGGCGCGGCCGCCGCGCTGAAGTCGAAGGCCAAGCACATCGGCTTCGTCGGTGGCGTCAACGTCCCCCTCATCAAGAAGTTCGAGGCCGGGTACATCGCGGGCGCCAAGGCCGTGAACCCCAGCATCAAGGTCGACAGCCAGTACCTCACCCAGCCGCCGGACTTCAGCGGCTTCGGTGACCCGGCCAAGGGCAAGACGGCTGCCGAGGGCATGTTCCAGGGCGGCGCCGACATCGTCTACCACGCTGCTGGTGGCTCCGGTGGCGGTGTCTTCACGGCGGCCAAGGCTGCTGGTGGCCTGGCCATCGGTGTCGACTCCGACCAGGCGCTCACGGCCCCGGCCGACGTCCGCTCCGTCATCATGACCTCGATGATCAAGAAGGTCGACGTCGCGGTGTTCGACTTCATCAAGTCGGCCGCTGACGGCACCGAGAAGACCGGCAACAACGTCTACGACCTCAAGGCCGGTGGCGTGGACTACTCCACGACCGGTGGCCAGATCGACGACATCAAGTCCAAGCTGGACGACTACAAGCAGAAGATCATCTCCGGCGAGATCAAGGTTCCCACCACCCCCTGATCGACCCCCAGATCGATCCTGTGGTGGTCCACACGGCCCGGGCGGCGCGGTAGCGTCTCACCCGGGCCGTGTGCATGTCCCGCACGACCAGCCCGACCCCTCGACCCGTATGCCGGGTCTGCCAGATCATGCGCCGAAAACTGCCTGCACCGTTGCGGGCCCGGACCAGGAGTGTCGCCATCACTGCCTCCCCACCCCTGACGCGGACCACCGCTGACGCAGGCCCCCCAGCCGTCGAGCTCGAGGGCATCACCAAGCGCTTCCCCGGTGTCGTCGCCAACAAGGACGTGACCTTCTCCGTCCGCCGCGGCACGGTCCACGCGATCGTGGGTGAGAACGGCGCCGGCAAGTCCACCCTGATGAAGATCCTGTACGGCGTGCAGCGCCCGGACGAGGGCACCATCAAGGTGGGTGGGCAGCTGGTCAACCTGCACTCCCCGTCCGACGCCATCGCCGCCGGTATCGGCATGGTGTTCCAGCACTTCATGCTGGCCGACAACCTCACCGTCCTCGAGAACGTCGTCCTCGGTGCCGAGAAGCTGCACGGCATCGGCGACAAGGCCCGGCGCGAGATCCAGCGGATCTCCGACGCCTACAAGCTCGACGTCGACCCCGACGCCCTGGTCAGCGAGCTGGGGGTGGGTGCCCGTCAGCGCATCGAGATCCTCAAGGTGCTCTACCGCGGCGCGAAGACCCTGATCCTCGACGAACCCACCGCCGTCCTCGTCCCGCAGGAGGTCGACGAGCTGTTCGACCAGCTGGCCGAGCTCAAGGACGAGGGCCTCACCGTCCTGTTCATCTCGCACAAGCTCGACGAGGTCCTCAAGGTCGCCGACTCGATCACCGTGATCCGACGTGGCACCACGATCGACACCGTCGACCCGAAGTCGGTCAACGCCCGCCAGCTCGCCGAGCTCATGGTCGGGTCCGAGCTGCCCTCGCCCACCACGGAGGAGTCCACGGTCACCGACCGCGTCCTGCTGTCGGTCGAGGACCTCGTGCTGGGCGGCGGCTCGGGACGCCCGCTGCTCGACGGCATCTCGTTGACCATCCACGCCGGGGAGGTCCTGGGGATCGCCGGGGTCGAGGGCAACGGCCAGGCCGAGCTCGTCGAGGTCATCATGGGGATGCGCGAGCCCACCTCGGGCACCGTGCACCTCGAGACCACCGACATCTCCGACTGGGGTACGCGAGAGATCCGTGAGGCGGGCGTCGGGTACATCCCCGAGGACCGCCACCGCCACGCGCTGCTCCTCGAGGCACCCTTGTGGGAGAACCGCATCCTCGGCCACCAGACCGAGTCGCCCAACGTCAAGGGCCAGCTCATCGACGCCGCCGCGGCCAAGGCCGACACCCAGCGCATCGTGGGGGAGTACGACGTGCGCACGCCGTCGATCTTCGTCACGGCCGGCTCCCTGTCCGGTGGCAACCAGCAGAAGCTCATCATCGGCCGGGAGATGAGCCACCACCCGAAGGTGCTCATCGCCGCCCACCCCACCCGTGGTGTGGACGTCGGCGCCCAGTCGAGCATCTGGGACCACATCCGTGCCGCTCGCCGGGAGGGCCTCGCGGTGCTGCTGATCTCCGCGGACCTCGAGGAGCTGATCGGCCTGTCCGACACCATCCGCGTGATCCTGCGCGGCAAGCTGTCCGGCGAATTCGACCCGGACGCGGTGACGGCCGAGGACCTCGGTGCCGCCATGACCGGCGCCGGCGAGAAGGAGCAGACCCGATGAAGGCCCTCAACCCGCGCCGGATCCTGCTCAGCGCAGCAGCCCCGGTCCTCGCGCTCGTGGTGGCCTTCGTCGTCACCTCGCTCGTGCTCGTCGCCGTCGGCGACCCCGTGGCGGAGGTGTGGAAGACGATCCTCGCGGTGCCCAAGCCCCGCCAGGCCGTCAACATCGTCAACGCCGCAGCCGTGTTCTACCTGTCGGCCATCGCCGTCGCGGTCGGCTTCCGCATGAACCTGTTCAACATCGGTGTCGACGGCCAGTACCGCGTCGCCGTGTTCGCCGCCGCCGTCTTCGCCGGCCAGGCGTGGTTGCCCGGCTGGCTCAACATCGTCGTGAGCATCCTCATCGCGATGGTGGCCGGCGGGCTGTGGGCCAGCATCGCGGCATACCTCAAGGTCAAGCGCGGCGTCTCCGAGGTGATCTCGACGATCATGCTCAACGCGATCGCCACCGGCATCGTGAGCTGGTTGCTCCTCAAGGTCGCCGACCGCAAGGCCGGCAGCAACAGCATCGAGACCAAGACCATCCCGGACAGCTCGCAGCTCGAGGGCTTCAAGCTCATCCCCGGTGCCACCAACCGCGTCTACACGCTGCTGATCCTGGCGCTGCTGGTCGGGTTCCTCTACTGGTTCGTGCTGGGGAAGACGCGCTTCGGGTTCGACCTGCGCGCCACCGGGCGCTCCGAGAGCGCGGCCGTCGCCAGCGGCGTGAAGGTCCCGCGCATGGTGATGACCGCCATGATCGCCTCGGGCGCGCTCGCCGGACTGGTCGGCATGCCGCTGCTCTTCGGGCAGGACCACAACTACGGCACGACATTCCAGTCGGGCCTGGGCTTCGCCGGCATCGCCATCGCCCTGCTCGGTCGCAACAACGCGGTCGGCATCGCCTTCGCCGCGCTGCTGTGGGCGTTCCTCGACGTCCAGTCGAACGCGCTGCAGATCCAGGCCAACGTCGCCCAGGAGCTCGTCAACATCATCCAGGGCGTCATCCTGTTCGCCGTCGTCATCGCCTACGAGCTGATCCGCCGGGCCGACAAACGGCTCGAACAGACCCGCGTCGCCCGGGAGCTGGCCGCCCAGCGGCCTGCCCCCGCATCCAAGGAAGGAGCCCCGGCATGAGCGCCGCCGGACTCGAGGTCGGCACCAGTACAGTGCCCGACAGCCCCCGGCGCAAGCGTCGCTACGGGCCCCGCGAGTGGGCCGTCATCGCGATCGGCGCGCTCGCCGTCATCTCCGTCCTGCGCGTCGTCAGCGGTGCGAACGACATCGCGTCCTCGGGCGCCCTGGCCGCGGCCATCGGCCTGGCCGTCCCGATCGGCCTCGCCGGCCTCGGTGGCCTGTGGTCCGAGCGCGCGGGCGTGGTCAACATCGGCCTCGAGGGCATGATGATCCTCGGTACCTGGGGAGCCGGGTTCTTCGGCTACCACATGGGTCCCTGGGCCGGGGTCCTCGGCGCGATCCTCATGGGCATGATCGGTGGCCTCATCCACGCGATCGCCACCGTGACCTTCGGGGTCGACCACATCGTCTCCGGTGTCGCCATCAACATCATCGGCCTCGGTGTCGCCAAGTACCTCGCCGCCCGCTTCTTCAACGGCCTGCCCGGCGGTGGTCCAACCCAGTCGCCGCAGGTCAAGGAGCTGCCGTCGTTCACGCTGCCCGGGATCTCGCCGGCGCTGGGCGACCTGGAGAAGAAGCACTGGTTCTTCGTCAGCGACCTCGCCGCGGTGCTGCGGGCGATCTGCACGAACCTGTCGATCCTGACGATCATCGCGATCCTGCTGTTCGTCGGCACCTGGTGGGTGCTGTGGCGCACGTCGTTCGGCCTGCGGCTGCGCTCCGTCGGTGAGTCGCCGGTGGCCGCCGAGTCGCTCGGTGTCAACGTGCTCCGCTACAAGTTCCTCGCGGTGCTCGTCTCCGGTGGCCTCGCCGGCCTCGGTGGCGGGTTCCTCGCCCTCGTGGCGGCGAGCATCTACCGCGACGGGCAGACCGGTGGCCGTGGCTACATCGGCCTCGCCGCCATGATCTTCGGCAACTGGCGCCCGGGTGGCCTGCTCACCGGTGCCGCCCTGTTCGGCTACACCGACGCCGTGCAGCTGCGCGGTGGCGCGACCGTGCACGCCTTCCTGCTGCTGTTCGCGGTGCTGCTCATCGCGGTCGGCATCTGGCAGGTCGTGCGCAACCGTCGCATGGTGCAGGGTGTCCTCGCGATCGTCGTGGGCGTCCTCGTCGGCTGGTGGTACCTCGCCGCGGACGCCGTCCCCGCCGAGCTCACCGGCACCACGCCGTACGTCACCACGCTGCTCGTGCTCGCGTTCGCCTCGCAGCGCCTGCGCATGCCGGCGGCCGACGGTCAGATCTACCGCAAGGGCGAGGGTCACTAGTGGCGAACGAGGTCGACTGGGACGCCCTGCGTGGCAAGGCGATCGAGATCATGGGCAAGGCCTACGCGCCATACTCCCGCTTCCCCGTCGGGGTCGCGGCGATCGTGGACGACGGACGGCTCGTCTGGGGCTGCAACGTCGAGAACGCGGCGTACGGCGTGGGCCTGTGCGCCGAGTGCGGGCTGGTCTCGCACCTGCACGCCACGGGCGGTGGCCGCCTCGTCGCGGTGTCGTGCGTCGGGCGTGACGGTGAACCGCTCATGCCGTGCGGTCGCTGCCGCCAGCTGCTGTGGGAGAACGGTGGGCCCACCTGCCTCATCCTCACCCCCCAGGGCGTGCTGCCAATGAGCGAGGTCCTGCCCCAGGCGTTCGGCCCCGACAACCTCTCGATCGCCGCCCCACCCGCCTGACGCTCGGGCTGTCGCTCGGCCCACTCACGCCGGTTCCTGCACGAATCGCCCCTCGCCGCCGCGGAGAGGGGCGATTCGTGCAGGATCGGGCCTTGGTCGCCCCTGTGGACAACCGCCGGTCGGCTCTGCCTCGGTCGGCGACCCTGTCGGTATGGAGGGCCTGCCGTTCGTCTTCACGCGTACCGAGGCGCGGTCCGCGGGCCTGACCGACAAGGTGCTGCGCGGCCCCCGCGTCCAACGGGTCCTGCACGGCGCGTACGTCCGCGCCGGGGTCGAGGTGGACCTTCGGGTGCGGGCGTTGGCCGCGCTACGGCTTGCGCCCGCCGGTTCCGTCGTCGCCCGGTCGACGGCAGCCGTGCTGCTGGGTGGCATCGTGCCTCCCGACCACCGCATCCACCTACGTGTGCCGCACGGCCAGCTCCGGCTTCGCGAGGTCCAGGCGCGGGTTCGGTCGGGTCCACAGGCCCAGGCTCGGGTCGGCGGCATACCGGTCACGACCGCGGAGGACACGTTCCTCGACCTCACCGGTGAGCTCTCCGTGGTCGACCTCGTGGTACTCGGCGACTCGCTCGTCCGTCGTGGACGCACGTCTCCGGACGCACTCGTCGCGGCCGCCAGCGGGCGCCGAGGTCTCCAGGCAACGGTGGCCAGGCGCGCCGCGGGGCTGGTGCGGGCCGGTGTCGACTCGCCGATGGAGTCGCGGCTGCGAATGCTCCTCGTGCTGGCCGGGCTGCCGGAACCGGTCGTCAACCACATCGAGTACGGAACGGACGGGCGGTGGCTGCGCCGCTTCGACCTGTCCTACCCCGACCACCGGCTGGCGATCGAGTACGACGGTCGCCAGCACGCCGAGAGCACGAGACAGTGGGAGCGTGACGTCGCCCGACGCGAGGAGCTGGACACCGAGGGTTGGCGGATCGTGGTCGTCCTGGCGAACGGGGTGTACGGCGACCCGGAGCGGACCCTGGAACGGGTCCTGGCAGCGATGCGGGCCTGTGGCATGCGGGCCCGCGTCAGGTCACAGGAGTGGCGACGGCACTTCCCGGGACGCGGCTGACGGCGCACTGGGCCGGATCCTGCACGAATCGCCCCGGTAGCGGTGAGGCCCGGGCCATTCGTGCAGGAACCAGCAAGGTTTGCCCCGTGTCGGGTCGCGGTAGGGATCTGACACGATGAGGCCATGAGCGAGAGCTTCGATGCCGTCGACGTCATCATCACCAAGCGGGGCCGGGGCGAGCTGTCCGACGGCCAGATCGACTGGGTGATCGACGCGTACACCCGGGGCGCGGTCGCCGACGAGCAGATGAGCAGCCTGGCCATGGCGATCCTGCTCAACGGCATGAACCGTCGCGAGATCTCGCGCTGGACGAACGCCATGATCAACAGCGGTGAGCGCATGGACTTCTCGTCCCTGTCGCGACCCACCGCCGACAAGCACTCGACCGGCGGCGTCGGCGACAAGATCACCCTCCCGCTGGCCCCGCTCGTGGCTGCCTGCGGGGTCGCGGTGCCGCAGCTGTCCGGCCGCGGCCTCGGCCACACGGGCGGCACCCTCGACAAGCTCGAGGCGATCCCCGGGTGGCAGGCGGGGATGAGCAACGAGCAGATGATGCGCCAGCTCGAGGACGTCGGCGCCGTCATCTGCGCGGCTGGTGACGGTCTCGCCCCCGCCGACAAGAAGCTGTACGCCCTGCGCGACGTCACCGGCACCGTCGAGGCGATCCCGCTCATCGCGTCCTCGATCATGAGCAAGAAGATCGCCGAGGGCACCGGCGCGCTGGTCCTCGACGTCAAGGTCGGCAGCGGTGCGTTCATGAAGAACGTCGAGGACGCCCGCGAGCTCGCCCGCACCATGGTCGACCTCGGCACCGACGCCGGCGTCAGGACGGTCGCGATGCTCACCAACATGCAGGTGCCGCTCGGCCTCACCGCCGGCAACGCCCTCGAGGTCCGCGAGTCGGTCGAGGTGCTCGCCGGTGGCGGGCCCGAGGACGTCGTCGAGCTGACCCTGGCCCTGGCGCGCGAGATGCTCGCAGCAGCCGGTCGTGGTGACGTCGACCCCGCCGACGCGTTGAAGGACGGCCGGGCGATGGATGCCTGGAAGGCCATGATCCGCGCGCAGGGCGGCGACCCGGACGCGACCCTGCCGGTGGCCAGGGAGACCCACGAGGTCCTCGCCCCGGCCGACGGTGTCCTCACCGAGCTCGACGCCCTCAAGGTCGGCGTGGCCGCCTGGCGCCTCGGTGCCGGACGCGCCCGCAAGGAGGACCCGGTGCAGGCCGGCGCCGGCGTCGAGATGCACGCCAAGCCGGGGGCCGCCGTCCGTGCGGGCGAGAAGCTCCTCACGCTCCACACCGACACCCCAGAGCGCTTCGAGCGCGCCCTCGAGTCGCTCGAGGGTTCGTTCACCATCGCCCCCGAGGGCAGCCGCCCCGACCTGCTCCCGCTCGTCATCGAGAAGATCTCCTAGGACCCATCGTGCCCCAGCTCATCACCACGCCCACGACCATCCCCGTCCCCGGCGGCAAGGTCATCGACGAGCACGTCGGTCGTGTCACGACCGGCACCGACGCCGTCTCCGTCGCCCACATGAAGGCACCGGCCGACTGGAGCGAGCCGTTCCAGACACCGCAGTTCGACGAGATCACCCTCGTCCTCGCGGGGGCGGTCCTGCTCGACCACGACGGTGGCCGGCTGCGGGTCGAGGCCGGCCAGAGCGTCATCACCAGGGCGGGGGAGCGGATCCGCTACTCCACGGGCGAGGACGGGGCCGAGTACGTCGCCGTGTGCCTGCCGGCGTTCTCCCCGGAGACCGTCGGCCGTGAGGAGGAGGGCGAATGATCTTCGGCCGCAAGGACAAGAACGACGACACCACCGTCGCGCCGGAGCCGGGCTCGGTCGAGGACCTCGTGCTGCGCGCGCCGAAGGCGCTCCTGCACGACCACCTCGACGGTGGCCTGCGGCCGCAGACGATCGTGGAGATCGCCGACGAGGTCGGGTATGACGCGTTGCCGGCGAAGGACGCCGAGAGCCTCGGCACGTGGTTCCGCGAGAGTGCGGACTCGGGTTCGCTGGTGCGGTACCTGGAGACGTTCGACCACACGCTGGCCGTCATGCAGACGGCCGACGGTCTGCGCCGGGTGGCGCGCGAGTGCGTGCTCGACCTCGCCGCGGACGGCGTCGTCTACGCCGAGAGCCGGTACGCCCCCGAACAGCACCTGACCGCCGGCCTCGCGCTCGAGGACGTCGTCGAGGCCGTGAACGCGGGCTTCCGCGAGGGCGAGAAGGAGGCGGCCGCGGCCGGGACGCCGATCCGCGTCACCGCCCTGCTGACCGCGATGCGGCACGCCGCGAAGAGCACCGAGATCGCCGAGCTCGCGGTCCGCTACCGCGACCACGGGGTCGCAGGCTTCGACATCGCCGGGGCCGAGGCGGGTTTCCCGCCCACCCGTCACCTCGACGCGTTCGAGTACCTGCGGCGCGAGAACGCCCACTTCACGATCCACGCGGGTGAGGCGTTCGGGCTGCCGAGCATCTGGGAGGCGATCCAGTGGTGCGGTGCCGACCGGCTCGGGCACGGAGTGCGCATCGTCGATGACATCCTCGTCCACGACAAGCCCTTCGCCGACGACCCGGCCAAGGCGCTCGACGCCGACCCGGCCGACATCTACCTCGGGCTGCTGGCGGCCTACGTCCGTGACACCCGCATCCCGCTCGAGATGTGCCCGAGCAGCAACATCCAGACCGGCGCTGCGGAATCCATTGCGCTGCACCCGATCTCTCTTCTCAAGCGGTTGCGGTTCCGTGTCACGGTCAACACCGACAACCGGCTCATGAGCGGCACGTCGATGTCGCGCGAGATGGGCCTGCTGGTCAACGAAGCGGGCTGGACCCTGGACGACCTGCGCTGGGTCACCATCAACGCGATGAAGTCGGCGTTCCTGCCCTTCGACGAGCGGCTCGCCATCATCGAGGACGTCGTGAAGCCGGGGTACGCAGCCCTCGAGGCCTGAACCGGACTGGAAGGGAGCTCAGGCGGTCGGGTCGGGGGGCAGGATGCGCGCCCGCAGCGCGTCCTCCCGCTCGAGCCGAGCGGCGTCGCGGCTACGACGCTCGGCCAGCACCGCCATGAGCACGTACTCCGGGTGGTTGCCCTCGGGAGGCGCGGGCGCGACATACGGGCGGGTCTCCTCGAGGAGCCGCTGACCGAGCTGTTCGCGCACCTCTGGGGTGAAGGTGGCCGCACGGGCCACGAACTGGCGCAGCGCCACCGCGAGCTGGTCGGGCAGCGGTGCGACGTCCGCCGTGCGCGCCCACGAGGCGAGGTGCGGCGGCATCTGGACGGGTGGCGGCAGGCTGATCCGGTGGCGGTCGCGGACGACGTAGGTGCCGGCGAGGAGGTCGCCGAGTCGTTTGCCACGCTGGGAGACGCCGGCGCAGATCAGGGCGGGGACGCCGGCGCAGGAGTACAGCTCGATGACACCGAGCAGGGCGCGGGTGAGTGCATGCCGGAACCCGATCGGGCCGGCGTCGTCGCGCACGGTGCGCAGCCCGACGGCGAGGTGCCCGAGGGTCTTGCCGCGGGTCAGCGTCTCGAACGTCGTGGGCACCGCGACCCAGGCGACGATGACGACCGCGATCGACACCGCGGCCTGGATGGCGTCGTCGGCGCCGCCGATCAGGAAGCCGACGGCGAGCTGCAGGCCGTAGAGCAACCCGTACCCCACGAGCAGGTCCAGCAGCCCGGATGCGAGGCGCAGACCGATGCCCGCGTGGGGGAGGTCGAGGGCGACCGCCTCGCCGGTGACGAGGTCGTCGGCACCGACCCCCACGGTGCTGCTGCTCATGTCGGCCACCCTAGCCGCGCCGCGCCGCTAGGGTGGCCGATGTGGACCTGGACGCCTTCGTGGCAGCCCACAGGGGGGACTGGGAGCGGCTCGAGGAGCTGACGCGCCAGCGACGTCTCGACGGCGCCGAGGCCGACGAGATCCTGGACCGGTACCAGCGGGTGGCGACCCACCTGTCGATGATCCGGTCGACCGCCCCCGACGCCTCGCTCGTCGGCTACCTCTCGATGCTGCTGGCGCGGGCCCGCACCCGGTCGGCGGGTACCCGTACCGCGTCGTGGGCCGACCTCGGCCGCTTCTTCGCCGTGTCGTTCCCTGCCGCCCTCTACCGCCTGCGCTGGTGGTGGATCACCACCCTGGTCGTCAACGTGGTGCTGGCTGTCGTCATGGGGTGGTGGCTGCTCGACCACCCGAGGATCGAGTCGTCGATGGCCTCGCCGGAGCAGATCCGCCAGCTCGTGAACAACGACTTCGAGGGCTACTACAGCGAGTTCGCCGCGACATCGTTCGCGCTGCACGTGTGGACCAACAACTTCTGGCTGTCGGCGGTCTGCATCGCGCTCGGCGTGTTCTGCATCCCGGTGGTGTTCATGCTCGCGGGCAACATGCTCAACCTCGCCGTGATCGGCTCGATCATGGTCCGCCACGACCGGGCCGGGCTGTTCTTCGGGCTGATCCTGCCGCACGGGATGCTCGAGCTGACCTGCCTGTTCGTCGCGGCCGGGGTGGGGCTGCGGTTGTTCTGGACCTGGGTCTCACCCGGTGCACGGACGCGGGTCCGCGCGCTCGCCGAGGAGGGGCGAGCGGCTCTCGGCGTCGCCCTCGGCCTCGTCGTGCTCCTGCTCCTCACCGGCCTGATCGAGGCGTTCGTGACCCCGTCGGGGCTGCCCACCTGGGCGCGGGTCGGCATCGGGGTCACCGTCGAGGCTGCCTTCTTCACCTACGTCTTCACCGTCGGCCGGTGGGCCCACCACCGCGGCGAGACCGGTGACGTCGCCGAGGCCGATCGCGGCGCCATGGCCCCGGTCGCCGGCTGACGTCCCTGCTGACACTGTCGGCTGACACTCCGGCTGACGTCCCGGCTGACGTCCCTGAAGAAGCGCAGGCGGCGTATGCCGCGGACCTCGCCTCCGATGCTCGCAGCTAGGCCGTGGCCCGCGCGGGCCGGTAGTGCAGGGCCACCGCCCCCGACCGGAACTCCCGTCGCTCCACGAGCTCGAGCTGGATGCGCTCGCGCAGACCGGCGAGCAACGTCGGCCCGTGTCCGGCGATGACCGGCTGGACGAGGAACGCGTACTCGTCGATCAGTCCCAGCTCTGCCAACGCCAGGGGCAGCGTCACGCCACCCACGAAGAGTCCCTCACCCGGCTCCTGCTTGAGCCGCTGGACCGCGTGCGCCAGGTCGTCACGCACCAGCTCGGCGTTCCAGTCCACCCCGCCCAGGGTGCTCGACACGACGTGCTTCTCGGCCCTGTCGATCGCCTCGGCGAACGCGATCTCCCGCTCGCCCATCCAGTCGGGCCACCCGCCGGTGGACGGCCGGCGCCACGCCGACTCCATCATCTCGTAGGTCACGCGACCGAACAGCAGGGCGTCGGCCCGCTCCATCTCGGTGGTCCAGTAACGCATCGACTCATCGTCCGGCGGGAGCCCTGCCTCGTGGTGGCAGCAGCCGTCGAGGGTGATGTTGATCGAGTAGCGAAGCGGTCTCATCCCGTTGCTCTCCCCGGGTGCTCGGTGGCTGTCACCTGACCGTACCCAGACCACGGTCTGCGGCACAGGAACGCGCGGGTTCAGAGCAGGCCGCGGGCCTTGAGCATGAGGTAGTGGTCGGCGAGGGCGACGGGGAGCTGTTCGGGGTCGGCATCGAGGACGTCCACGCCCAGCTGGCCCAGGGCGGCAGCGGTGCGTTCGCGCAGCGCGACGGTGCGGGCGGCCGCGGCGGCGTCGTAGACGACAGTCGAGTCGCCGGTGCCCTCGACCATCGCGGTGAGCGCCGGGTCGGCGACGGAGGCGAGGACCACGCGGTGCCGGGCGGCGAGCACGGCGAGCGGCGCGAGCAGCGACTCCTCGATGGCCGAGGGCTCCAGCGGTGTCAGCAGGACGACGAGTCCGCGCTGCCGGCTCACCCGTGACACCTCCGCGGCCAGCAGGTTCCAGTCCGCCTCGAGGAGGGCGGGTTCGAGGGGTGCCATCGCCGTGACGAGGTCACCGAGCAGCGTCGTCCGGCTCGACCCGACGACCTTGCGGTGGACGCGACGGTCGCCGGCGACCAGGTCGACGCGGTCCCCCGCGCGGGAGGCCAGGGCCGCGAGGAGGAGAGCCGCGTCCATGGCCGCGTCGAGGCGGGGCACGTCGCCGACCCGGCCGGCCGAGGTCCGGGACGTGTCCAGCACGAGGATGATGTGACGGTCCTTCTCGGGCTGCCACGTGCGGACGACCGTGGAGCGGCGGCGGGCCGTGGCGCGCCAGTCGATGCTGCGGACGTCGTCGCCCTCGACGTAGTCGCGCAGCGAGTCGAACTCGGTGCCCTGGCCACGGACGCGCACGGCCGAGCGCCCGTCGAGCTGGCGCAGGCGGGCCAGTCGTGAGGGCAGGTGCTTGCGGGAGGCGAACGGCGGCAGTGCCCGCACGTGACCGGGGACGACGACCGACTTCTGCCGACCGGCGAGGCCGAGGGGGCCGAGGCGACGCAGGGTCACCCGGTCCGCGAGGCGGTCGCCCCGCCGGGTCGGCCGCAGGGTCGTCGTGACGGCGCGACGCTCGCCCGGGGGGAGCATGATCCGGTGCCGGTTGGTTCCTGCACCGGCCGAGGGCTGCCAGGCGTCGCGGAGCCGTCCGCGGAACGTGCGCCGCCCCCGGTTGGTGACCAGGAGGGTGGTCGTCGTCGCGTCGCCCAGACGCACCTGGGCGCTCGGCACGCGGGTGAGCTCGACAGCGGTGGGCGACCCCGCGAGCAGGAGGTCGACCGCTACGAGCACGACGACGATGCCCATCCACAGCCACACCGTGCCCGTCTCGGGACGCACGAGCACGGGCACGGCTCCGGCGAGCACGAGCCCGACCAGGCGACCACTGACGATCACGGGAGCGACCTCAGCGGGGGACCGGGACGGAACCGATGGCGGCGTCCAGCACCGACGACACGGCGACGCCCTCGAGCTCGGCCTCGGGACGAAGCGACAGGCGGTGGGCGAGCGTCGCCTGCGCGAGCGACTTGACGTCGTCCGGGGTGACGAAGGACCGCCCGTTGAGCCACGCCCAGGCGCGGCTGGTGGCCAGCAGGGCGGTGGCACCACGGGGGCTCACGCCGAGCGCGAGGGACGGTGAGTGACGCGTCGCCCGGGCGATGTCCACGATGTATGCCGTAACCTCGGGCGAGATCTGCACGTGGCGGACCTGCTCGGCCCCGGCCTCGATGTCGGCGGCGCTGGCGACCGGCCGGAGGCCCGCCGCGGCGAGGTCGCGCGGGTCGAAGCCGGAGGCGTGGCGGGTGATCACGGCGATCTCGTCCTCGCGCGGCGGCAGCGGCATCGTCGCCTTGAGGAGGAAGCGGTCGAGCTGGGCCTCGGGCAGGGGGTAGGTGCCCTCGTACTCCACGGGGTTCTGCGTCGCGGCGACGAGGAACGGCCTCGGGAGCGGCCGAGGTGTGCCCTCGACGGAGACCTGCCGCTCCTCCATGGCCTCGAGCAACGACGCCTGGGTCTTCGGGGGCGTGCGGTTGATCTCGTCCGCGAGCAGCAGGTTGGTGAAGACGGGTCCTTCACGGAACGAGAACTCCGACGTCGAGTTGTCGTAGACCAGCGAACCGGTCACGTCGCCGGGCATGAGGTCCGGCGTGAACTGCACGCGCTTGGTCTGCACGTCGAGGGCAGCGGCCACGCTGCGCACCAGCAGCGTCTTGGCCACCCCTGGAACCCCCTCGAGGAGGATGTGGCCGCGGCACAGCAGCGCGATGAGGATGCCGGCGACGGCGGCATCCTGGCCCACGACGGCCTTCCCGACCTCCGTCCGGACTGCCATGAGGGATGCGCGGGCCAGGTCGTCCGCCGTGGCGGACGGGCCGGCGACGGAGGCCGGGTCCGCATACGGGGAGTGGCTCGTCGGCTGTGCCGACGGGGGCTCGGTGGGCTGGGGCTGCTCGGTCATGCGCGGCGCACTTCCTTCTCGAGGTCGGTCAGGTCGTTGGCGAGGGCGACCAGGGCCGCCTCGGTGGTGGGTGGTGCAGCGGTGAACAGGTCGGTGACGGACCGCGGGTCGCGTCCGGTCGCCGTGGCGGCGGCCCGCGCGACCGCGTCCGGCGCGGCCCCGGTCGGCAGGCCGAGGTAGGCGGCGAGCCGCTTGGTCGTGCGCGCCCGGAGGACCCCGCCGGCCCGTTGCGTGTCGCGAGCCTTGCGGTACAACCGGCCGCGGCTCTGGGTCGTCTCGATCGCCTTGACCACGGCGGGGAGCGGTTCGGTGACCAGCGGCCCGAACCGGCGCCCGCGCCACAGCATCAACGCCAGCAGGCCGAACACCGAGAGGAAGACCAGCGGGCCCAGGGCGCGCGGAATCTCGGAGGTCGCCGTCGTGTCATCGTCGCTGATGTCGAGCGAGGTGGGGAGGTACCACACGACCCGGTCGCCCCGGCCGAGCAGGCGCAGCGCCACCCCGGCGTGGTCCTCCTGCGTGATCTGGCTGTTGGCGAGGAGGTCGGCGTTGCCGAGCAGCACGACCTCGGGCTGATCGCCGTTCGCGGGGACCGCGACGAGCTCGAAGGACCCGTCGTGCGCGAAGCAGCCCACCGGTCCCGAACCCGTCGCGACATAGGTCTGCGGGGCCGGCACGACCCGGTCACCCGGCGACAGGCCGTCGACCGGGCACCCCGCTGTCGTGGTCGACGGGATCCCGGCGTCACCTGCGGCATCGACGGGGAGCTCGAGCGCCGAGAGGAGGAACTGGCCGGGGGCGACGAGCAGCAGGCGGCCGGCGCCGGCCACGTGCTCGACCATGGTCGCGGCTGTCTGGTCGGAGAGCTCGCCGGTGCCGGTCACCAGCACGGTCGTCCCGGCGTCGACGGGGGCGTCGAGGAGCTCCTGCTGGCCGCGAACGACCTGGACGTCGACGCCGCGGTCACGCAGGACCGAGGCCAGCGCCTGGGCGCCTTCGCGACCGGGGTTCTGCGGGTCGAGCGACTCGCCCTTGTGGGCGTTGCGCCGGATGCCCACGACGACCGCCGTCACGACGAGGACGGCGACGACGACGAGCACGCCGGCCCACAGCAGGCGGCGACGGGTGGCCGAACCGGCTGCGGTGTCCGCGCGGTCCCAGACGTGGAGGGTCACGACGGTGACCCCACGACGGACTTCGCCGAGGCCTCCACCTGGGCGCGGTGCGGCCGGGCCGCCGCGATGACCCGGTCGAGGGACAGCAGGTCCTCGGCGTCGGCGCGCGAGGCCGGCTCGTCGCCGTAGGCCACGGCGTCGAACCGGTCCGCAGCTGCGCGCAGGTCCTGGGCCTGCTCGGGGAAGGTGGAGCCCAGGCGTCCCGCGATCTCGTGCGCGGTGAGGCTCGGCGCGTCCTCCAGGAGGGTTCGTTCGACGGCACCGCTCGCGATCGCTCGCAGCGCGTCGAGGACGCAGTCGCCGTGCCGCTGCTCGGCCAGCGCCTGTTCGGCGCGCGCACGGTACTGGGCGGCGGTGAGCCGCTCGTCACCGAGCACCGTCCCGGGCCCGTCGGCGGCTCGGCGCTCGGTGCGTCGGACGAAGCGCAGCGAGTAGGCGACCAGGGCGACCAGCGCGAGAGCCACGAGGACGGCGACGATCGTCGGCAGCGGGTTGGACGGGGTGTGGGCCCGGCTGAGGAGGTCGGTCAGCCATTGCTCGAAGGCGTCCACGGCGCGCTGCAGCGGGTCGCGGGTGTCGCGGTAGGCGGGCTTCGCCAGCTCGTCCCGCAACCAGGTCCGCGCCTCGTCGTTGCCGGGGTCGATCCGCGACGGCACGATCCCGAGGCGGGACGGCAGCGTCCCCAGCTGCGCAGGGAGGGCGACGACGTGGGACGGCACGACGGAACCGGTCACCCGGACACCCTGGCGCCGGTCGCCGCCCGGACCAGGGCCAGGTCGAAGCCTTCCTTGCGGATGCGGGCATCGGTGTAGAGGAGCGTGCCGACCGCGGCCTGGAACGGCTGGGACAGCAGGGTCGCCAGCAGGGAACCGAGGAGGGTGAAGGCGAGGACGACCACGGTCCCCGCGATCTCCCCGGCCTGGCCGCTCATCGTCGAACCGAGTCCGAACCCGACGGCGCCACCCACGACCTGGAACCCGACTCCGAGGACCTGCTGCACCACCCCGACGATGAGTCCCGAGACGAAGAGCACCCCGAGCGTCCGCCAGAAGCGTCCTCGGGTCAGGGCCCACGAGCGCCGCAACGAGGCGATGGCGCCCAGGTCCTCGAGCACCAGGGCGGGGGTCGACAGGGCGAGGCGGACGCCGAGGAACCCCATCGCGACGGCGGTGCCGAGGATGGCGAAGATCCCGAGGGTGCCCAGGACGTTGGAGCCCCGGTCGAAGGCGAGGATCACCACCGCGACGAGGCCCGCGATGACGACGAGCACCGGGATGAACAGGACGAGCGTCAGCCCGGCGAGCCGCAGGAGCATCCCGCGGGTGCGGCGCCACGTCTCCCCGATGGACGGCTTGCGCCCCAGGACGGCCTCGGCGACGGGGTAGGACAACATCCCGGTGAGCGCCACGGAGGTCACGCTGCTCGCGACGAACAGGAGGGTGAAGCCGCCGATGGTCCCCACCGCCAGCAGGACGTCGTTGGCCTGCGAGGAGCCGATCTGGGTGACGGCGAGGTACCCCAGCGCTCCGACCGCGGCCAGGATGAGCAGGATCACCAGCGAGGTGAGCAGGGCGAGGCCGAAGAACGTCCGCGGGTTGCGGCGCATCGCCGCGAAGGAGCCCTCGAGGATGTCGCCGAAACCCAACGGGCGCAGCGCCACGATCCCCGGCTTGTGGGCCGTCAGGGCGGTGCTCCAGTGCGGGGCGGGCGCACCGGGCGTCCCGGTCGGCGTCCCTGCAGGGGGCCCGTATGCCGGTTGGCCGGCACCCGCGCCGAAGGCAGGTCCGCCTGCGCCGTACCCGGGGCTCGCGCCATACGTCGGTCCGCCCGGGGGCGGCACGGGAGGGGCTGGCGCCCCGCTGCCTCCAGGGGAAGGGGGCTGGGGCGAACCGGGGGCCGACCACGACGGCGGTAGGGGCGTCGAGGGGTCCGGCGGGACGGCTCCGCCGTCGGTGTCGCTCATGCTGGCCGTGCCCCTCCCCGCGCTCGACAGGTCCCACCCCTGCGTGCCCCGAAACCTACCAAGTCGGACCCGGCGCCGTGCGGAGTTGGACCGGTCAGCGGGCCAGCGCCGCGAGCAGGGGTTCGAGGTCCTTGGCACGGGCCGGGGTCGCGCCGAGCGACTCCTGGCGCGCCACGACGGCTGGTTCGACCCGCATCAGGGCCAGGCCGCGGCGGACCAGCGTCCACGGCGGCTTCCGGCGCTCGCGCAGGTCACGCGCCAGCCGCCGGACGAACGTCACGAAGGGCCGGTGGTGCACGCAGTACGCACCCGCGAGCAGGCCCCGCTCGCGCAGGTCACCGATGATCTCGGCCGCGAAGATGCCCTCGGCAAGCACGAGGTCGTGGGCGCCGGCCTCGACGGTCGTCGAGTCGACGGCCCGGCTGGTCGAGATGTCGTAGACGGGGGTGCGGACCGACCCCGTCGTCACCAGGGTGGCCAGGGCGTCGACGGCGGCCGCGCGGTTCCACGAGTCGGGGTGGTCCCAGTCGACGATGCCGAGCTCGGCGCTGCGCGGCATGGCCGGGTCGTCCTCGTCGCGGTAGAAGTCGTCGAGGCGGACGATCGGCCACCCGTGCGCGGCGTGCAGGCGCTGGGCGAGGCGGGACTTGCCCGCCCCGCTGGGTCCCGCGAGGACGACCACCCGGGCGGCGGTGTGGTCGCCGGGGTGGTCGGCCGTCAAGGTCAGCGACCCTTGGGGTGCCAGACGGTCTTGGTCTCGAGGAACGCCGTCATCCGCGCCATGTCCGGGGTGCGGGTCCAGTCGGGCTCGACCGCGTCGGTGCCCTCGCCCGCAGGGCGGACCACGCGCTTGAGGTTCTCGGCGGCAGCGAGCTCCAGGTCGCCCCAGACGACACCCTCGGCCTCGGCCGCGCCGGCCAGGTCGATGGCGTTGACGTCGCGGTGCGAGGCGATCCACGGTGCGACCTCGGCGGTCCGCCCGGTGATCAGGTTGACCACACCACCGGGGACGTCGGAGGTGGCCAGCGCCTCCGAGAGAGTGATCGCCGGCAGCGGACGCAGCTCGCTGGTGAGGACCACAGCAGTGTTGCCCGAGGCGATGACCGGCGCGACGACCGAGACGAGGCCGAGCAGCGAAGAACGTTGTGGCGCAAGGACACCCACGACACCGGTCGGCTCGGGGGCCGAGATGTCGAAGTAGGGTCCGGCGACGGGGTTGAGCCCGCCGAGCACCTGTGCGAGCTTGTCGGTCCACCCGGCGTACCAGACCCAGCGGTCGATCGCGGTGTTGACGACGGTCTCGGCGCGACGCTCGGTGAGGCCCTCGCTCGCGCGCACCTCGGCGACGAACTGGGCGCGGCGGCCCTCCATGACCTCGGCGACGCGGTAGAGCACCTGGCCACGGTTGTAGGCGGTGGCCCCGGCCCACTTGGGGAAGGCCGCGCGGGCCGCGACGACGGCGTCACGGGCGTCCTTGCGCGAGCCCTGCGAGGCATTGGCGAGGAAGCGGCCACGGCCGTCGAGGACCTCGTAGGAGCGGCCGGACTCGGAGCGGGGGAACTTCCCGCCGATGTAGAGCTTGTAGGTCTTGCGCACGTCGACGCGGGCGTCGGTGGCAGTCCGCTGGTTGGTCGGCATCGCGGAGATCACCCGTTGCTTTCAGTCGTGACGTAGGCGGACAGGCCGTGGCGGCCACCCTCGCGGCCGTAGCCCGACTCCTTGTAGCCACCGAACGGGCTGGTCGGGTCGAACTTGTTGAAGGTGTTGGCCCAGACGACGCCGGCCCGGAGCTGGTCGGCCATCCAGAGGATGCGCGACCCCTTCTCGGTCCAGACGCCCGCGGACAGCCCGTAGGGCGTGTTGTTCGCCTTCGCGACCGCTTCCTGCGGCGTGCGGAAGGTCAGCACCGACAGGACCGGGCCGAAGATCTCCTCCTGGGCGATCCGGTGGCCCTGGCTGACACCCGTGAATACGGTGGGGCGGAACCAGAAGCCCTTGGCCGGCAGCTCGCAGCCGTTGTCCCAGCGCTCGGCGCCCTCGGCCTCGCCGGCGTCGGTGAGCTCGGTGATGCGGGTCAGCTGGGCCTTGGAGTTGATGGCGCCGACGTCGGTGTTCTTGTCGAGCGGGTCGCCCACGCGCAGCGTCTGCAGGCGGCGCTTGAGGCGGCGCTCGACGTCCTCGGCGATGTTCTCCTGCACGAGCAGGCGCGAACCGGCGCAGCAGACGTGGCCCTGGTTGAAGAAGATGCCGTTGACGATGCCCTCGACCGCCTGGTCGATGGCGGCGTCCTCGAAGATGATGTTGGCGGCCTTGCCCCCGAGCTCGAGGGTGGCCTTCTTGCGGGTGCCGGCGATGGAGCGGGCGATCATCTTGCCCACCCCGGTCGAACCCGTGAAGGCGAGCTTGTCGATGTCGGGGTGGTCGACGATGGCCTGGCCGGTGGCACCCGCGCCGGTGACGATGTTGACGACACCAGGCGGGAGGTCGGCCTGCTGCACGACGTCGGCGAACAGCAGCGCGGTCAGCGGCGTGGTCTCGGCGGGCTTGAGCACGACGGTGTTGCCGGTCGCGAGGGCCGGGGCGATCTTCCACGCGAGCATGAGCAGCGGGAAGTTCCACGGGATGACCTGGCCGACGACGCCGTGCGCGCGGGGGTTCGTGCCGAGGCCGGCGTACTCGAGCTTGTCGGCCCAGCCTGCGTGGTAGAAGAAGTGCGCCGCGGCGAGCGGGATGTCGACGTCCCTGCTCTCCTTGATCGGCTTGCCGTTGTCGAGGGTCTCGAGGACCGCGAACTCGCGGGCGCGCTCCTGCAGGATGCGCGCGATGCGGAAGAGGTACTTGCCGCGGTCGGCGCCGGACATCCGGCCCCATACCCCGTTGTAGGCGCGGCGGGCGGCAGCGACGGCACGGTCGACGTCGGCGGCGCTGGCGTCGGTGACCTCGGACAGGACCTCCTCCGTCGCCGGGTTGACGGTCTTGAAGGCGGAGCCGCCCTGGGACTCGGTGAACTCGCCGTTGATGAACAGCCCGTAGGAGGGGGCGAGGTCGACGACCGCCCTGCTCTCCGGGGCGGGTGCGTACTCGAACTTGGCCATGGTCTTCAGGTTCCTCGAATTCGCAGGTGTCAGTAGAGGCTGGGGGAGTCGTCGGTGACGTAGTCGGCGCCGGAGTAGGCACCGATCCGCATCCGCTGACGCTGCAGCAGCAGGTCGTTGAGCAGGCTGGACGCCCCGAACCGGAACCAGAACGGGTCCAGCCAGTCGTCGCCCGCGATCTCGCTCACGGTGACGAGGAACTTGATGGCGTCCTTGCTCGTGCGGATGCCACCGGCCGGCTTCACGCCCACCATCTCACCGGTGAGGTCGCGCCAGTCGCGGACGGCCTCGAGCATGATCAGGGTGACGGGCAGGGTCGCCGCGGGCGACACCTTGCCGGTCGAGGTCTTGATGAAGTCGCCACCGGCGAGCATCGACAGCCACGAGGCACGGCGGACGTTGTCGTAGGTCACGAGCTCGCCGGTCTCCATGATGACCTTGAGGCGCGCGCGGGTGCCGTCCTCGCGGACGCAGGCCTCGGACACCTGGGCGATCTCGCGGAACACCCCGAGGTAGTCACCGGAGAGGAACGCGCCACGGTCGATGACCATGTCGATCTCGTCGGCACCGGCGGCGATCGCGTCACGGGTGTCGGCGAGCTTGACCGGCATGGACGCGCGACCGGAGGGGAAGGCGGTCGCGACGGCCGCGACGTTGATGGGCGCGTCGCCGAGGGCTTCGCGTGCGGTGGCCACCATGTCGCCGTAGACGCAGACTGCGGCCGGGCTCGGGGTGGACGGGTCGGTGGGGTCCGGGTGCAGCGCCTTGGCGGCGAGGCCGCGGACCTTGCCCTTGGTGTCGGCGCCCTCGAGCGTCGTCAGGTCGATCATGGAGATCGCCGTGTCGATGGCCCAGGCCTTCGACGTGGTCTTGATCGAGCGGGTGCCGAGACCGGCCGCGCGTCCCTCGCAGCCCACCTGGTCGACTCCGGGCAGGCCGTGCAGCCAGCTCGTGAGGGCCGCGTTGGTGAGGCGGGAGACACCGAGGAGGTCACGCGCCCGGGCGGTCGGGTCGACCGAGGGGGCGGACATTGTGGGGGTACTCACCGCACGAGTCTATCGGTGTCTACAGGGTGGTCGGTTCGCGCGGATTCGGTGGGGTTGGGGGTGTGCGTGGCCGGTGTCCCGAGGTGTGCCCCCGTTGGTCCTGCGGTGACTCGCGAGGCTCTTGGTTCGGGAGCGAAAGATGTTGCGTATCAAGGACTTTCGCGGGGGAGGGGCTGTCAGACCCCGTTGGTAGTTTTGTCCCATGGGCGGGGGAGCGTCGTTCTCGGAGCGTGAGTCAGCGGTGGCGCAGGCGTGCGCTGTCCTGACCCGCACCGAGGACGCCCTGTGGGCCGCGAGCGGTGCCGACCTGGGCCGGTTCATGTCCGAGCTCGACGAGCTGGCCGCCCGCGTCGACGCAGCCCGCGTGGAGGTGCTCAGTGAGGCGGTCGACCGTGGTGAGGCCGGCGCGGGGCGCTCCGGGGCGAGTGCCTGGCTGCTCGACCACTCTCCGTCGTTGCGCGCCGGTGGCTCGGCCCGCGTCGTGCGGCTCGCCGAGGCCGCCCACGACGACCGGTATGGCGCGTTGCTGGCGGCCGTCCGCGAGGCGCGAGTGCCGCTGGTCACCGCGACCGTCGTCGTCGACGAGTTCGAGCGGCTCGCGTCCAGGCTCGCTCCCGGTGCTGCTGGGCCGGTGCTCGACGGGCTCATCGAGGTCGCGTCGTGGGGCAGGCCCAAGGACGTGCGTGGCCTCCGCGACCGGCTGGTCGCGAAGTACGGCGCGCTCGGCGAGCTCCAATTGGAGCAGGACCGGGCCTGCGAGCGACGGTCGTTGTCCCAGCCGTTCGCCGACGGCACCGGGTTGTTCGAGTACACGATGGTCGTCGATGCCGAGGCCAAGACGGTCATCGAGGCTGCCGTGCAGGGGCTGTCCGCGCCGCGACCGGCTGAGGGCGAGCCCGACCGCCGCCCGTCGGGTCAGCGGCGCATGGACGCCCTGCTCGAGGTCGTGCGACGAGGTGTCGCCTCGGCCGACGGCGTGAGCACCACCCCCAAGGCCGAGGTGTTCGTGACCGTCTCCCTCGACGACCTCGTGGCCCGGTCGAACGCCGCCACGGTGTTCGGCTCGGGGGAGGCCGGCGCGCTGATCGGGCCGGAGACCGCCCGTCGCATCGCCTGTGACGCCGGGATCGTGCCGGTCGTCCTCGGCAAGGACGGCGAGGTCCTCGACCTGGGGCGCCGGTTCCGGCTGTTCACCAGCGCCCAGCTGCGAGCCCTGTGGCTCCGCGACGGCGGGTGCACGTTCCCCGACTGCACGGTGCCGGCGTCCTGGTGCGACGGCCACCACCTGAGGCACTGGGTCGACGGAGGCGCCACCGATCTTGGCAACGCAGCGTTGCTGTGCGGGCGGCACCACACGGTCGTGCACCGCAAGGGCTACCTCGGGGAGCTCGTCGAGGGCGGGGTCCGGTGGACGCTCGTCCCCGGTTCGTACGACCACTGGCTGGCTGGACAGGCGGCCGCAGGGTCCTCGCTGGGTCGAGGCGACCGTGCGGTGCACGGTGCCGGAGTGGGTGCGGGGCCGGGGGTGCGCACCTACACCGTGTGGGGCGAGCTGGCGACGACCGCCGTCGCGCCACCCCCGGCACCACCCTGGCGACCATGACCGCGCCCCACAGCCCGCCCCCTCGGGCGGGCGCCGCGGCATGCCCGTGGATCGACGCGTGGGCTGACGCGCCCGGGGTCGTGGAGGGCGTGGGAACGCATCGCTAGGGTCTGGCCCTGACCGCGCGACCTGAGATCGTCTGCCTCTGCGGATCGGCGCGGTTCGTGAACGAGATGCGCGCGGTGAACAGTGAGCTGACCTTGGCCGGGGTGATCGTCGTGGCGCCGAGCGAGGCGGACCAGTCACCCACTCCAGAACAGAAGGCTGTTCTCGACGCCCTCCACCGGCGCAAGATCGACCTGGCCGATCGTGTCCTGGTCGTCAACCCTGGCGGGTACGTCGGGGAGTCGACCCGCGGGGAGATCGACTACGCCCGTGCGGCCGGCAAACCGGTCTCGTTCACCCATCCCCTCTGACGGCCAAACGCCATCGCGGGCAAGGACGCGCTCATCGCGGCATGAGCGGATGTTCGCTCTCACTTGACCAACGCTTGGGCCAGATGATGTTGCTGCCTTGGTTCACGGTCACCGTCAGCAACCACGGCGGGGGCCGCCGATTCGTCGTCCGACTTCCCGCCTGAACGAGGCGGTCCGGCAGAGGTTCGGGTTCTTAGCCGGATGCTTCGAGGATGCCCTTGAGCCTGGCCAGGTCCTTAGTCGTGGCGCGCGTCATGGCGCGCTTCACCATCGGCTCGCTGATCTTGGCAAAGCCTGACGGGGAGCCCTGGTTGCGCAGCGTCATCCGCGTCGCTCCCTCGTGCACCGGCTCCCACTCGTACGTGGTCTCCATCGGGAACGGGCCATCAGCAGTGCGCATCACCAGCCTGCGCCCAGGCACGAGCTCGACGACCTCGTAGGTGTAGGCGAGTCGCCGCCCGAGGAAGTGGGCGACGAAGTCCATCCTCGACCCCACGGACAGGGGCACTGGTGTCAGCCAGCGCACAGACACGATGTTGGCGTACCACTCCGGAGCCCTACCCGGGTCACCGGCGAAGGCCGCTACTTCCGCGGAGGGTCGCTCGATCGTGCATTCCACCCTCACATCAACGCTCACCAGCCCATCATCTCCCAACAGCAACGCCTCCATGGGACAGAGGGTCTGCATGTGCCGGACGGAACGTGGGCTCCCTCTAGGCGCTGGCAACCCCTGGGTCGAGAGCGTGCGCCAGTGAGCGCAACCCGTCCCTGATGCGGGTCTTCGCGGTGCTGTGCGGAATGCCCAGGTGCGAAGCAACTTCGGTGTATGTCAGGCCGTGGAAGTACGCGAGCTGGACGGCGGTGCGCTGCTTCATCGTGAGCGCTGCCAGGGCGCCTCGGACTCTGGCGGCTTCGAAGGAGGAGTGTGCCGACTCGGCGGTTGAGTCGAATGGTGCCGGCGTCACCTTCCGTGTCCACACGTCGTCACGGGTGCGGCTCGCACTGACACTGCGGACCCGGTCCACTGCGCGGTGGTGCGCAATGGTGAGGATCCAGCCGGCTGCGCTGCCCCGCGACGGTTCGTACCGGCCGGCCTCGGCCCACACGTACGCGAAGACGTCCTGGGTGACCTCCTCGGCGAGTGCGTGCTGGACCACGACGCGCAGCACGAGCCCGAAAACGCGCGGCGCCGTCGTGGCGTATACGTGCTCGAACGCGGCCTCGTCCCCGGATGCGCAGCGGACCAGTAGGTCGCCCAACGACTGCGCGTCGTCGCCCTCGCCGTTCCAGTCATCGAGTGCTGCGCTGTGCGCGGTCACGAGGTTCGCACCGACATCCGCATCACTAGGTCGTGCAGGTCGTCGCGCAGCCCGGTCAGCTCATCGCCGCACAATCCGGTCTGCTCGACGACGTTCAGCTGCGCCCGCGACGCGCCCAGCTCGACGGCAGCGCCCTTGGGTGTGAGGCGAACTCGACGGGTTCGCGCATCGTCCGGGTCCTGGTCGCGCATGAGGAGCCCAGCTTCCTCGAGGCGCCCCAGGATGGGGCTGACCGCGGCCGGCGACAGCTGCAACCGGTCGGCAATCTCATGGGCCGGCTGGTCATCGGACTCCCACAGCACGAGCATCACCAGATACTGCGGATACGTCAGCCCGACGGCTTCCAGCAGAGGTCGGTACGCGCGGGTCACCTGGTTCGTCGCGGCGTACAACGCGAAGCACAGCTGGTCGTTCAGTCGCAGATTGCTGGACGTGGTCATTGGCACTCCCTTGTCGGCCATCGGCAACGTAGTTCACGCGTGAACTATCCGCACGGTGGGCAGCACCCAGTGACAAGACTCTGACCGAACAGGTGACACGACAAGCGCTGCCGCTCCCCGTTCGAAGACCGCCTAATCCGATCGCTCACGCAAGGACGACCCGAGCACTGCGGGCCTGTGCACCGCCGGGTTGACCCTCGCAAAACCCTTCGACTCCCGCCTGGGCATTGCATCAACTTCCGGCAGATGACCCCCATCCCGTTGCAACGGCCACAGAGGTCCCGAGGACCACACGGGTCCACACCGTCATCGACCGGTTTTCGGAACCATCCCAAGCAGGTACCTCACCACCCACGGGCATCACCGCTTGCCTGTGGATCAGCAGTCGTACTCATCTCGGCATGGTCGAGCGGATCGCGGCATGAGCGGACGTTCGTTCAGTCGGCTCGGGTCTCGGGCTCGATAGGCCGCCATCCGGGGTGATAGCTGGGATGGTCGGCGTAGACGGCAACCGCAATGCGCAACGTCTGACACGGGTAGGGCTTTTGGCAGGTGACGCACTCGACGATTGGGGGACGTCGGTCGGCTGAAGTTGGCACGTAGTCGTCGTGAGTGAAGAGGACCTCGCGCTTCAGTGAGGCTTCGGCGAGCAGGCGCCATCCAGTCATAGCAACGCGACCATCAGCATGCGCGGTGAGGCGCGAGTCCTGGAGCGGCGCAGCTGCGATCGCAGCCTTGGCGATCGCCTCGTCCTGCAGGATGCGTTCTTCGAAAAATTGATCAAGGTGCACGGCATCATGTTCTCGCAGCTGCGTCCCGCCCTTCGCAGACCGCGGAATGAGCCCGCACTGGCTAGAGCCCGCCGTCAGGACGGAACCAGGACCCACCCGGCGTACTGAAACGCTTTCGCAATGTTGTCCATCACCTGTATGCGTCCCCGTTGCGGTGAATCTGGGATGCTGCCTGAGTAGACGGTCACAGTGGTGCCAGAGCCGGTCATGGGCTCAGTGTCGACCCGCAGTTCGCCGCCTGCGTCCTTGTACGTCAGGGCACTCCTGCCGTTCAGGCGCACGCTGAACCCCTCGGATGACACGATCTCCCCGCGCCACGTCTTACGGAACGTCTCAGCCACGAAGGCATGGTGCCATCGGTTGCTGGAGTCGAATGCCCGATTACGGCTCATCGGCAGATGCTGAAACTCGCTTGGCCCTCGCATGGCCGCGGAGAGGCGGGACGTCAGACCTGCGTGAGCTCCTCCATCGCGGTGCGGATTGCGGCAAGTCGCGCCGCAGCGGCCTTGCGGGCGGTGACCAGGTCGGTGGACACCGGCTCGATGACCTCGAGGTAGACCTTGAGCTTCGGCTCGGTGCCGGACGGGCGCACGATGATCCGCGAGTCGTCCTCGAGGAGGTAGCGCAGGCCGTCGGTGGGCGGCAGCGTGTCGCTGCCGAGGGCCAGGTCGTCGGTGCGGGACACCGCGAGCCCGGCCACCTCGGTGGGTGACTGCTCGCGCAGGCGGGTCATCACGGTGCCGATGAGCGACAGGTCGGCGACCCGCACCGAGAACGAGTCCGTGGCATGCACGCCGTGCTCCACCGCGAGGTCGTCGAGGACGTCCTGCAGGGTGCGGCCCTGCGCCTTGACCGTCGCAGCCAGCTCGGCCATGAGGAGCGCGGCGCTGACGCCGTCCTTGTCGCGGACGACTCCGGGGTCGACGCAGTAGCCGAGGGCCTCCTCGTAGCCGTACCGCAGGCCCTCGACGCGGGCGATCCACTTGAACCCGGTGAGCGTCTCCTCGTGGCGGATCCCGGCCTTCGCAGCCATGGCGGCGAGCAGCCGCGAGGACACGATCGAGTTGGCGAACACGGCGTCGGCGTCGACGCCGCGGGCGAGGACGTGGGCGCCCAGCAGCGCTCCGACCTCGTCGCCGCGCAGCATCCGCCAGTCGGTGCCGCCGTCGTTCTCGCCACCCTGGACCGTGAAAGGGACGGCGACCGCGCAGCGGTCGGCGTCCGGGTCGTTGGCCAGCACGATGTCGGGTCCGATCTCGCGCGCCAGCGCCAGCGCGGCGTCGATGGCGCCCGGCTCCTCGGGGTTCGGGAAGGACACGGTGGGGAACGCGGCGTCCGGGTGCTGCTGGCTCTCGACCGGCACGGGTGAGGGGAACCCGGCGCGCTCGAACACGCGCAGCAGGGTGTCGCTGCCCACGCCGTGCAGGGCGGTGTGGACGATGTCGATGTCACGGGGGCTGTCCGGCGCGACGACACCGGCCGTCGCGTCGACGTAGTCCTCGAGGACGTCGTTTCCGAGGGTCTCCCAGCCGTCGTCGGCCAGGGGCACGTCGGCCACCGCCGCGACGCGGGCGATCTGACCGGCGATGCGGGCGTCGGCGGGCGGGACGATCTGCGAACCGTCGCCGAGGTAGACCTTGTACCCGTTGTCCTGGGGCGGGTTGTGGCTCGCCGTCACCATGACGCCCGCGTCGGCACCGAGGTGGCGGATCGCGAACGCCAGCACCGGTGTCGGCATCGTGTGGGGGAGCACCGCGGCCCGACCGCCCGCGCCGACGGTGACGGCCGCGGTGTCGCGGGCGAACACGTCGGAGTTGGTGCGGGCGTCGTACCCGACGACGACGAAGGGCTCCGGCTCCGACTGCTTGAGGTATGCCGCGAGGCCGGCTGCGGCACGGATGACCACCGAGCGGTTCATCCGGTTGGGGCCGGCACCGATGGCGCCGCGCAGGCCGGCGGTCCCGAACTCGAGCATCCCGGAGAACCGGTCCTCGAGGTCCGCGACGGCGGACTCGTCACCGTTCTTGGCCCGGGCGAGGACCTGGCCGAGCTCGACCCGGGTCTCGTGGTCGGGGTCGTCGTCCACCCACTCCTGGGCGGCGTCGATGAGCTCCTGCGCGTGGCCGTCGAGGGGAGGGGCGCCTTCGGAGCCGTGCCGGGCGGCATACGTCATGACGCTGGTCCTTTCAGAGGGAGGCGACGACGGCCGCGAGGAGTCGGCCACAGCGCTCGGCAGCGGCCTGGCCGGCCTCGAGGACCTCGTCGTGCGACAGCGGCTGGTCGCTGATCCCGGCGGCGAGGTTGGTCACCAACGAGATCCCGAGGACCTCGACGCCGGCCTGCCGGGCCGCGATCGCCTCGAGGGTGGTGGACATGCCGACGAGGTCACCCCCGAGCACCTTGGCCATCTGCACCTCGGCCGGGGTCTCGTAGTGGGGACCGCGGAACTGGACGTACACGCCCTCGTCGAGGGCGGCGTCGACGCTGCGGGCGATGTCGCGCAGGCGGGGGGAGTAGAGGTCGGTGAGGTCGACGAAGTTGGCGCCCTCGATGGGGGAGTGCGCGGTGAGGTTGATGTGGTCGCGGATGAGGACCGGGGTGCCGGGGGCCCACGCGGGGTTGAGGCCACCGCAGCCGTTGGTCAGCACGATGGTCGAGCAGCCGGCGGCGGCGGCGGTGCGCACGGCGTGCACGACGGCGCGGACGCCCTTGCCCTCGTAGAAGTGGGTGCGCGTGCCGTAGACGAGGGCGCGGCGGCCGGTGTCACCGATGGCGACCGAGCGCATCGTGCCGCTGTGGCCGGCGACGGCGGCCTTGCCGAACCCGGGGACGTCGGCGTTGTCGATGGTCGCGAGGGTCTCGCCGATGAGGTCGCCGGTCTGGCCCCAGCCGGAGCCGAGGACGAGCGCGACGTCGTGGCGCTCGGCCCCCGTGCGCTCGGCGATCACCGCGGCAGCCGCACGGGCCACCTCGAACGGGTCGGTCGCCGGATCGGTCAGGTCGGGGGCGCCCGTGGCGGGGCGGCTCTGCTCAGTCACCGGGGAAGACTACCGAGGTCTGCGCAGGCGCGGTCCAGTGCCGTCCCTATGGTCCGGAAGGTGGTGCTCCTGCTGGTCAGCGGGGGTATGCGGTGTTCAGCCGTCGGTGCCCGCGACCGCGAGGGCGGGGTCGCCGGTGGGACGCAGGGTCACCGTGGCACCCGGGGCGAAGTCGGCGACGGACCCGCTGGGCACCTGCACGATGACCTGCTGCCCGGCTCCGCCCGGGTCGACGACGACGCGACCGTGGGCGCCGAGGAAGCTGGCGCTGAGCACCGTGCCCGGTCCGGCAGGGTCGAGGGCCACCGTGAGGTGCTCGGGGCGGACCAGCACGGTCGCGGCACCCTCGGGGGCGGACCCCGGCAGGAGGGGGATGCTCGCTCCGAGCACGGTCGCGGTCGTCCCGTGCGACTGCCCGTGCAGCCGGTTGGTCACCCCCACGAAGTCGGCCACGAAGTCGTTGACCGGCCGCGAGTAGAGCTCCTCGGGGCTGGCGATCTGCTCGAGCCGGCCGCCACGCATCACGCCCACCCGGTCGGCCACGGCGAGGGCCTCCTCCTGGTCGTGGGTGACGAACAGGGTGGTGGTCCCGACCTCGAGCTGGATGCGACGGATCTCGTCGCGGAGCTGGACCCGGACCTTGGCGTCGAGGGCGGACAGCGGCTCGTCCAGGAGGAGCACCTGCGGCTCGATGGCCAGGGCGCGTGCGAGCGCCACGCGTTGCTGCTGACCGCCGGACATCTGGTGGGCGTACCGGTCGGCCTGGGTCGACAGGCCGACGAGCTCCAGCATCTCGGCGGCCCGGCTGCGACGCTGCTGGCCGGGCTGGCGCCGCAGCTGGAGCCCGAACTCGACGTTCTGGCGGGCGGTCATGTGGGGGAACAGGCTGTACGCCTGGAACACCATCCCGAGGTCGCGCTTGTTGGTCGGCACCCGCGTCAGGTCCCTGCCATCGACCTCGATCCGGCCCTCGTCGGGGTCCTCGAGGCCGGCTAGGCACCGCAGCGCGGTCGTCTTCCCGCAGCCCGACGGTCCCAGCAGGGCGACGAGCTCGCCGGGGGCGAGGCGCAGGGTGAGGTCGTCGAGCGCGTGGACGTCGCCGTAGCTGCGCCGCAGCCCGGTCAGCTCGACAGCCACTCCCCGCGCACCGCCGTCCGCAGACCTCCCTGGCTGGGTCGGGTGGGTGCTGGTGGAGGTCATGCGGTCTCCTTGCGGCGGCCCGAGCGGGTCAGGCGGTTCAGGCGGGTCAGGGGCGAGGCGCTGGAGCGCTGGCCACCGACGAAGGACATGGCGAACAGGATGACGAACGCGAACACGAGCGAGGCGAGGCCGACGGCGACGGAGATCTGGGCGTCGGACTTGCCGATGAGGTACATCGCGACCTGGAGGTTGGTGCGGCTGAACAGGTTGGCGATGGTGAACTCGCCCAGCGTCAGCGCCACCGCGAGGAACGATGCCGACAGCACTGCGGTCCGCAGGTTGGGCAGGATCACGCGCAGCATCACGGTGCCCCAGCCGGCTCCGAGCGAGCGGGCCGCCTCGGACAGGGTCCGGACGTCGATCGCCCGCAGGCCTGCGTCGAGCGCGCGGTAGGCGTAGGGCAGAACGAGGACGACGTAGGCGAACGAGAGCCAGATCGCGTTGCCCCCGAGGAAGTAGGTGACCCACGCGTAGACCGGCGTCAGCCCGACGACGAGCACGATCGCCGGGACGGTGAGGGGCAGCAGGCAGATGAACTCGACCGTGCGGCCCAGCCCGGGGAGCCGCAGCCGCACCCAGGTCATGGTCGGGACGAGGAGGACGAGCATGACCACGACGGTGAGGACGGCCAGCCCGATGGAGGCGATGAACCCGGCCCGCAGGTCCGGGTAGCGCGTGGAGATGGCCCCGAAGTCGGCCAGCGCAGACCACGTCGCCCCGGTGCGGTGGCCCTGGGCGTCGCGCGTCGTGAACTCGAGCATGCTGAACAACGGCAACCCGAAGAAGACCAGGCTGAGGCTGACGACGACCCACCGGAAGAGGTCCTGGCGACGCCTCATGGACGCCCGCTGGCCGCTCACCGGACCAACCACTTCGAGGCGCGGCGGTCGAGCACGGCATACGCGGTCATCACCACGGCGACCACGACCACCATCTCCAACGCCATCGCCTTGCCGACGTTCTCCTGGCCGAGGATCACCTCGGAGGTGAACGTGCCGCCGATCTGCAGGGGCAGCAGTGGCGAGCCCTGCGAGACGAGCGCGGCGGCGGTGGCGTACGCGGAGAAGGCGTTGGTGAAGAGCAGGAGCAGGGCGCCGATGAACGACGGCATCAGGATGGGCCCGGCGACCTTGCGCCAGTAGAGGAAGGTGCTCCCGCCGAGGGTCTCGGTGGCCTCGCGCCACTGGGGGCGCAGGCCTTCCACGGCGGGCAGGAACACGATGAGCATGAGCGGCACCTGGAAGTACAGGTAGACGAGCATCAGGCCCTTGTCCCACTCGTAGAGCCACAGCCCGCCACCGCCGGTGCCGAGGAGCCGGGTGAGGAACCCCTGGGCCGAGAAGGTCGCGAGAAACGCGAAGGCCAGGATGACGCCGCCGAACTGGGCGAGGACGCCGCACAGGGAGGTGACGAACCGCTTGAGCACACCGTTGGGGGGAGCGGTGGACACGGCATACGCGAGGACCGCGCCGAGCACCGCACCGACGACCGCCGTGACGACGGAGAGCACCACCGAGTGCCACAGGGCCGCGGTGACCGCCGGACCCCCGAGCGCGCGGATGTTGCCCAGGGTCGGGCGCCCACCGCTGACGAACGCCCCGATGACGACGACGAGCGCGGGGATGATGAGGAAGACGGTGACGTACGCGAAGAAGGGGACGACACCGAGGAGGGCGCCCGGTGGCCGGAAGCCACCGGACGCCCTGCGCGTCCGGACCTCAGCCAACCGCGTTGGCCCATTCCTTGGCGAGGTAGGCCTTGGCCGTGTCGGAGTCGGCCGCCGTGGGCACGACCGGGGTGCCGGTGACGGGCGGGAGGGCGGCAGCCGCCGTGGCGTCGAGCGTGCCGGCCTTCTTCATGTCATCGAAGCGGACCGGGCGGGCACCACCCTTGAGCCAGAGGTTCTGGCCCTCGTCGGAGTAGAGGAACTCCTGCCACAGGCGGGCTGCGGCGGGGTGGGGCGCGTCCTTGCTGACGGCCTGGACGTAGTAGCCGGCGACCACGGCGTTGTCCGGGACGTAGACCTTCCAGGTCGGGACCTTGGCCGTCTGGGCGGCGTTGAGGTAGTCCCAGTCGATGACGACCGGCGTCTGGCCCGAGGCGATCGTCGCGGGCGTCGGGTCGACCGGGATGAAGTTGCCGGCCTTCTTGAGCTGCTTGAAGAAGTCGACGCCCTTGGTGACTTCGCCGGCGCTCCCGCCACTGGCGATCGAGGCCATCTGCACGCCGGCGAAGGCGGCACCGGCCTTGGTCGGGTCGCCGTTGAGGGCGACCTTGCCCTTGTACGCGGGCTTGAGGAGGTCGGCGAAGGACGTCGGGGCCGGGACCTTGGAGGAGTCGTAACCGACGGACATGTAGCCGCCGTAGTCGTTGACCCAGAGGCCGTTGGCGTCCTTGAGGTCGGTCGGGACGCTGTCGAAGGTGGTGGTCTTGTACGGCGCGAACATCGTGGTGTTGGCCGTGGCGACCGCAGCACCGAGGTCGAACACGTCGGGGGCGCTGTCCTGGCCCTTGAGGCGCGTGGCGGCCGAGATCTCGTCCGCGCTGCTCGCATCGGGCTGGGCGCTGTTGACCTTGATGCCGTACTTGGTGCCGAACGCCGTGATGATCGCACCGTAGTTGGCCCAGTCCGGGGGGAGCGCGATGACGTTGAGCGTCCCCTCCTTCTTCGCGGCGGCGACGAGGGCGTCCATGCCGCCCAGTGCCTGCGCGGAGGTCGCGGTGGCGGCCGAGCCGCCCGAGCTGCCGGAGGAGCCGGACGAGTCCTTCGCGGGGGGCGAGCACGCGGCGACCGCGATCGAGGTGGCGGCGGCAACGACGGCCAGCCAAGCCGTGCTGCGGGTACGAGCGGTCATGTTTCCATCCTGGAGTTGTAGCCCGGCCTGCGGGCGTGAAGTCTGCCGAGCGGAACCTAGTCCGCCTTTCCGGACCATACGGCCACGACGGCGTTGCGGGAAGGTGTCCGGCGCATGACGACCCGACGCGAGCACGGTCGCCAGGTGCGGGGATGGTTGGATGGGCGCGTGAACTCGCGTCAGTCCTCGGTCGTCATCCTCGGCGGCGGACCCGGCGGGTACGAGGCCGCCCTGGTCGCGGCCCACCTCGGTGCCGCCGTCACCGTCATCGACCGCGACGGCCTCGGTGGCGCCGCGGTCCTGACCGACTGCGTGCCCAGCAAGACCCTCATCTCGACGGCCGACTTCATGTCGCAGTTCGAGACGGCGTCCGACCTCGGGGTGCACCTCGAGGACCACGAGGGCGACGAGGTCGCGGACTCGGTCGCCGAGCTGAACGCCGTCAACCGGCGCGTCCTGGCCCTCGCCGCGGCCCAGTCCCGTGACATCGGTCGCCGGCTCGACGCCGACGGCATCACCGTCCTGCGCGGCACCGGGCGCCTGCTCTCGCCGTCGCAGGTGGAGGCGACCCTGGAGGACGGTTCGGTCCGCACCCTCGACGCCGAGGTGGTGCTGGTCTCCACCGGTGCGACGCCGCGGGTCATGGCCAGCGCCCAGCCCGATGGCGAGCGCATCCTCACCTGGCAGCAGATCTACTCCCTCCCCGAGCTCCCCGAGCACCTCGTCGTGGTCGGCTCCGGCGTGACCGGCGCCGAGCTCGCGCAGGCGTACCTCGGGCTGGGCTCGCGCGTCACCCTCGTCTCCTCCCGCGACCGGGTGCTCCCCGGCGAGGACGCGGATGCCGCCACCGTGATCGAGGACGTCTTCCGCAAGCGAGGCATGGAGGTCCTCGGGCGCTCGCGCATGGCCTCGGTCGCGCGCACCGACGACGGCGTCGTCGTCCGCCTCGAGGACGGCCGCGAGGTGACCGGTTCGCACGCGCTGCTGGCCGTCGGCTCCATCCCCCAGACCGCGGGCCTCGGGCTCGCGGAGGTCGGGGTCACGCTCACCGAGTCCGGTCACGTGAGCGTCGACCGGGTCTCCCGCACCTCCGTGCGCGGTGTGTATGCCGCGGGCGACTGCACCGGGGTCCTCCCGCTCGCGTCCGTGGCCGCCATGCAGGGGCGCATCGCCATGGCCCACGCGCTCGGCGACGCCGTTGCGCCGCTCAACCTGCGCGCCGTGTCGGCGAACATCTTCACCGACCCCGAGATCGCGACCGTCGGCTTCTCCCAGAAGGACCTCGACGACGGGACGGTCGACGCGACCGGGGTCATGCTGCCCCTCGCCACGAACCCGCGCGCGAAGATGCAGGGCATCACGGACGGGTTCGTGAAGCTGTTCGCCCGCAAGGGGGTCGGCACCGTCGTCGGTGGGGTCGTCGTGGCCCCCAAGGCCTCCGAGCTGATCTACCCCGTGACGCTGGCGGTGCAGCACGGGCTGACCGTCGACCAGCTGGCCGGGACCTTCACGGTCTACCCGTCGCTCAGCGGCTCGGTGGCCGAGGCGGCCCGCCAGCTCCACCCGACCGACTGACCTGTCCCGGACGGTTCCGGGGGCGCCTCGTCTCCCGGAGTGCCTGCCCAGGGGGTTGTGGGTAGCGTCGTGAGCAGAAGAGCGTCGACCACACGTCGACCTCGAGAGCGACGACCCAGATCCCCACCGAGAGAGGCAGTGCGATGGCTGGATGGATGGACAAGGCGAAGGACTACATCAAGGGGAACCCCGAGCAGGCGGGTTCGGCGATCGAGAAGGTGGAGGGCCTGATCGACCAGCGGACCGGCGGCAAGTACGCCGACAAGATCGACAAGGGCGGTGACGTCCTGCGCGAGAAGCTGGGTCTGCCCAGCGACGGCGACACCCGCACGGTCCCCGCGGGCCAGGGCCCGACCGAGCAGTCCGGTCAGGCGCCGTCGGTCGACACGCCGGTGGGCTCGCCCACCGAGCACCAGCCGGGCGGCACGCCGACGGGCCAGCTGTCCGAGGAGCAGACCATGCCCGCGCCACCGGCGCCGCCGGAGACCACGCCAGAGCCGGCTCCCGCACCGACACCGGAACCGCTCCCCACCCCGGAGCCGGCCCCGGCACCCGAGCCCGCGCCGAGTCCGGAGCCTACGCCGAGCCCGGAGCCCGCGCCGGCCGGGCCGGTGTCCAGTGGCGACCGCGACGCCGGAGCCACCGAGTCCGTCCAGGGTTCGGTGCCCAACCCGGATCCCGGCACCAACGACCCGCAGCAGCCCGGCTCCCTGTCCGAGGGCTCGCTGGTCCCCGGGGACAACGAGCGGGTCGGGCAGCCCGGCGGCCCCATCGACCCGCAGCACCCGGCAGGGGACCACCCCACGTGGGGCACGCCCGGCGACACGACGCCTGACGGTGGGGGTGACACCTCAACGCTTCCGACCCAGCCGTCGCAGCACCCGGACGGTCTGCCGCAGGGCGGGTCGACGCAGCAGGGCGAGTGGCAGTCCGACGACGCCGTCCCCGGCGGCAAGCAGCCCGATGACGGCGGTCCCGGCCGCGGCTGAGGCTCGGCGCGGACCCGGCTCCGCGGCATGCCGAAGTGACGAAAGGCCCTGTCCCACCACGGGACAGGGCCTTTTCGGCCGGTATGGCGCGGGGTCAGTCCTTGATCTCGGCGATGACGGCGCCGTTGGTCACCGTCTGGCCGACCTCGGCCGCGAGGCCGGTGACGGTGCCTGCCTTGTGGGCGTTGATCGGCTGCTCCATCTTCATCGCCTCGAGGACCACGACGAGCTCGCCCTCGGCGACCTGCTGGCCCTCCTCGACCGCGATCTTGACGATCGTGCCCTGCATCGGCGCGGTGAGGGAGTCGCCCGAGGCGGCGGCGCCGGCCTTGGCGCCACCGGAACGACGGGGGGCCTTCTTCTTCGTGCCGCCACCCCCGCCGAGCGAGAGTCCACCGGGGAGGACGACCTCGAGGCGCTTCCCGCCGACCTCGACGACGACGCTCTGGCGCTCGCCGGACTCCTCGGGGGCCTCGGGCGTCGCACCGGAGTAGGCCGGGATCTGGTTGTCGAACTCGGTCTCGATCCAGCGGGTGTGCACGGTGAACGCCGAGTCGTCCTCCGGGGCGAACGCCGGGTCGGACACGACCACGCGGTGGAACGGCAGGACGGTCGGCATCCCGTCGATGACGAACTCGGCCAGGGCCCGGCGTGAACGCTCGAGCGCCTGCCGGCGGTCACGGCCGGTGACGATGAGCTTGGCGAGCATCGAGTCGAACGCACCGCCGATGACGTCGCCCTCGACGACACCGGAGTCGAGCCGGACGCCGGGGCCCGACGGAGGCTGGAAGGTCGCGACCACGCCGGGGGCGGGCAGGAAGTTGCGCCCGGCGTCCTCGCCGTTGATGCGGAACTCGAACGAGTGGCCCACGGGCGTGGGGTCGTCATAGCCGAGGACCTCGCCGTTGGCGATGCGGAACTGCTCGCGCACGAGGTCGATGCCGGTGACCTCCTCGCTCACGGGGTGCTCGACCTGGAGTCGGGTGTTGACCTCGAGGAAGGAGATCCGGCCGTCCTGGGCCACGAGGAACTCGCACGTCCCGGCTCCGGTGTAGCCGGCCTCGGACAGGATCGCCTTGGAGGCGCGGACGAGCTCGGCGTTCTGCTCGTCGGACAGGAACGGCGCGGGCGCCTCCTCGACGAGCTTCTGGTGCCGACGCTGCAGGGAGCAGTCGCGCGTGGAGACGACGACGACGTTGCCGTGCTGGTCGGCCAGGCACTGGGTCTCGACGTGGCGCGGCTTGTCGAGGTACTGCTCGACGAAGCACTCGCCGCGGCCGAAGGCGGCGACGGCCTCACGGGTCGCCGAGTCGAACAGCTCGGGGATCTCCTCCATGGTGCGGGCGACCTTGAGGCCGCGGCCGCCACCGCCGTACGCCGCCTTGATCGCGACGGGGAGGCCGTGCTCCTTCGCGAACGTCACGACCTCGTCGGCGCCCTCGACCGGGTCGGGGGTGCCCGCGACGAGCGGGGCGTCGGCCTTGGAGGCGATGTGGCGGGCCTTGACCTTGTCGCCGAGCGAGTCGATCGCCGACGGGGGAGGGCCGACCCAGGTCAGCCCGGCGTCGATGACGGCCTGGGCGAACGAGGCGTTCTCGGAGAGGAAGCCGTAGCCGGGGTGCACGGCGTCGGCCCCGGACTTGCGGGCCACCTCGAGGAGCTTCTCCTGCACGAGGTAGGAGTCGGCGGGGGTGGTCCCGCCCAAGGCCCACGCCTCGTCGGCGACCTTGACGTGCAGGGCGTCCCGGTCCGGGTCGGCGTACACGGCGACCGAGCCGAGTCCGCTGTCGGCACAGGCCCGGGCGATGCGCACGGCGATCTCACCACGGTTGGCGATGAGGACCTTCGAGATGGGGCGGGGGCTCGGCTTCGTCGTCGAGTCGGGAGAGGGCACCATGCGGCGGAGCCTAGCCCGTTTCCCCGGCGTCACTCCCACCCACGGGGTGTGGCCTGGGCGACACCTGCATACAGTCGACGCATGACCTCAGTCCCGAACCTCCAGCTGTCCACCGGCGCCGACACCATCACGATCCCGCAGCTCGGGTTCGGGGTGTGGCAGGTCCCGGACGCCGACGTCGACGCGGCCATCGCCTCGGCCCTCGAGGTCGGCTACCGCAGCATCGACACGGCCACGCTCTACGGCAACGAGGAGGGTGTCGGCCGGGCGCTGGCGGCCACCGACCTCGACCGCAGCGAGCTGTTCGTCACCACGAAGGTGTGGCAGGACGACCACGGCCACGACGCGACGCTCGCGTCGTTCGACGCCTCGATGAAGCGGCTGGGTCTCGACGTGCTGGACCTCTTCCTCATCCACTGGCCGGCACCGGCCCAGGACAGGTACGTCGAGACCTGGCGGGCGCTGCTCGAGCTGCGGGCCTCGGGCCGGGTGCGCGCCGTCGGTGTCTGCAACTTCGAGGTCGAGCACCTCCAGCGCCTCCTCGACGAGACCGGGGAGCTGCCGGCGATCAACCAGGTCGAGCTGCACCCCTACCTCCAGCAGTTCGAGCTGCGCGAGTTCCACGCCAGCCACGGGATGCTCACCGAGGCCTGGAGCCCGCTGGCGTCCGGTGGTGGGGTCCTCACCGACGAGGTGGTGGTGAGGATCGCGGACAAGCACGGCGTCACCCCGGCCCAGGCGATCCTGCGGTGGCACACCCAGATCGGGAACGTCGTCATCCCCAAGTCGGTGACCCCGAGCCGGATCAGGGAGAACTTCGACCTCTTCGGCTTCGAGCTCGATCCGGACGACCTGTCCGACATGGCCCGCCTCGACCGCGGCGAGCGCACCGGGCCCGACCCGCGCGAGTTCGGCTGACGCCCGCGCCGCTGGCCCTAGGGTGGGCGCCATGAGCACGGACGAGCAGGCCGATGGAGCCACGACGAACGACGGGGTGGGTGCCGAAGCGGCAGACCACGCGGCGCAGGACGCCAAGGCGATCCGGCCGATCGAGGAGGGCGTGCAGCGCGACTTCTCGCAGTCCATGTCCTACGGCGCCTACCTGGGGCTCGACCGGCTGCTGTCGTCGCAGCACCCGCGCAGCGAACCGCCCCAGCACGACGAGCTGCTGTTCATCATCCAGCACCAGACGTCCGAGCTCTGGTTGAAGCTGATGCTGCACGAGCTACGTTCGGCCCGGGCCCTGCTGTCGACCGACGAGCTCGCCCCGGCGCTCAAGCGGCTGGCGCGCGTCAAGCACATCCAGCACACCCTCACCGGCCAGTGGTCGGTGCTCGCGACGCTCACGCCGAGCGAGTACGCCGAGATCCGGCCGTTCCTCGCGACCAGCTCGGGGTTCCAGTCCTGGCAGTACCGTGCGGTCGAGTTCCTCCTGGGCAACAAGAACGCCGACATGGTGACCGTGTTCGAACACGACCCCGCGGCACGGGACATGCTCGCCGAGCTGCTCGTCGAGCCGAGCCTGTACGACGAGTTCCTGCGCTACCTCGACCGACGGGGGTATGCCGTGCCCGCCGAGCTGCTCGAGCGCGACTTCACCCAGCCCTACCGGCTCGACGAGCGGCTCGTCGACACCTTCGCCGCCGTCTACGCGTCGCCGGCCGAGCACTGGGGCGTGTACGAGACCTGCGAGGAGCTGGTCGACCTCGAGGACAACTTCCAGCAGTGGCGGTTCCGGCACCTGCAGGTCGTCACCCGCACGATCGGCATGAAGCCGGGGACCGGTGGGTCGTCGGGGGTCAGCTTCCTGCGCCGGGCGCTGGACCTGACGTTCTTCCCCGAGCTCTACGCCGTCCGCGCCCGCGTCTGACTACAGCCAGCCCTCCGGGCCGTCCGACCCGGCGGCATACGACTCGAGCGGGACGACGTCGTCGGCCCACGCCTTGATGACCGGGGCCATGACCCGCCAGCACTCCTCGGCCGCGTCGCCGCGCACGGTGAGCAGCTGGTCGCCGTCGAGGACCTGGGCCAGCACCTCGCCGTAGGCCTGCATCCGTGGTGCGGCGAGGGGAGCCGTGAGGGTCTTCTGCTCGAGGTCGAGGGGGTCGCCCTCGGCGTTCATCGTCAGGGTGAGCGAGACCGCGCCGGGCTTGAGGTCGATGGTGAGCCGGTCGCCGGCGCTGGTGCCGACGAAACCGGTCGGCAGGTGCGGCACGTCCCTCAGGTGCGCGACGACCTGCTTGCGCGGCGAGCCCAGCGCCTTGCCGCTGCGCAGGACGAACGGCACCCCCGCCCAGCGGTTGTTCCTCACCTCGAGGGTGACCTGCGCGAGGGTCTCGGTGTGGCGGCGTGGGTCGACACCCTCCTCCCGCGCGTAGTCGGGAACGGCGCGGCGGCCGATCTTCCCCGCGGTGTAGCGGGCCCGGCGGGAGGACCGCTTGGGCGACCCGCCCCACACCCGGGTGGCACGCAGCACCTGGACCTTCTGGTCGCGCATCTCCTGGGCGTCGAGCGTCGCGATGGACTCCATGGCGAACAGCGACATCACCTGCAGCAGGTGGCTCTGGAGCATGTCGCGCAGGGCTCCTGCGCCGTCGTAGTAGCCGGCCCGGCCCTCGAGCGCGAGGTCCTCGTCGTAGACGATCTCGACGCGCTCGATGTGCTCGGCGTTCCAGATCGGTGCGAGCACGCGGTTGGCGAACCGCAGCCCCACGAGGTTGAAGACCGTGGCGACGCCGAGGAAGTGGTCGATCCGGAAGATGGCGTCCTCGTCGACCACCTCGTGCAGCAGGGCGTTGAACTCCACGGCACTCTCGTGGTCGGTGCCGAACGGCTTCTCCAGCGCCAGCCGGGTGGTCTGCGGCAGGTCGACGTGCCGCAGCAGCGCGCAGACCTTCATGGTCACCTGCGGCGGCAGCGCGAAGAAGATGACCAGGGGGCCGTCGCCGCAGTGCGCGACGAGGTCACGCAGCGCGGCCTCGTCGAGCAGGTCCGTCTGCAGGTATGCCGTGTGCCGGGTCACGGGCGTGGTCACCTTCGTCGGCGCATCGACGGTCGAGAACGCGTCCTTGACCCGCGCCTTCCACTGGGCCGGCGAGAGATCCACGCGGTCGGCCCCCAGCACCCGGACCCGCCGGTCGCGTTCGACGACCAGGAGGCTGGCCAGACCGGGGAGCAGGAGCCGGTGGGTCAGGTCACCGCCCGCGCCGAGGATGAGCAGGGTCGTCTCGGGGGTGGTCGCCACCCTGTCACCCTGCCACGCGGTCCTGTGCCGCGCTCGGGTGCAGCCCGCATCGCGCCCCTGTGCGGCCGCACCCGGAGGCCGACACGGCATACTCCGTCGGCATGGCCACCCACGACGCCGAAGAGGCACGCCGTCCGCGGTCCGTTCGGCCGCGGGTGATCCACAGTGCCCAGGCGCTCGTGGACGAGGTGGTCGAGGTCGCGTCCCTGCCCGAACGCGGCGGCAACGCCGTGGCCACCTCCTACAGCCGGTATGCCGGCGGGGCGGTCAACATCCTCGTCGCCGCGGCGCGGTCGGGAGCCGTCGCCGTGCACGCCGGCTCGGTGGGGACGGGGGCGAACGGCGACCTCGTCCGTGCCGCCCTGGCCGCCGACGGGGTGGCGCTCAGCAGCCCGGTCGTGCCCGACTCCGACACCGGCATCTGCGTCGTCATGGTGGAGCCGTCGGCCGAGCGGACGTTCGTGACGACCCAGGGTGCCGAGCGCGACATCTCGGTCGCCAGCCTCGACACGTCTGCGCCGGTCGCCGGGGACCTCGTCTGCGTGAGCGGGTTCTCGTTGGTCGGTCGGACGCGGGATCCGTTGCGGCAGTGGCTCTCCGGGCTCGCTGACGACGTCGTGGTCGTGCTCGACCCGGGTGACGCGTTCGGCAGTCTGGACGACTCGCTGCGGGAGGAGGTCCTGGCCCGGACGAACGTCTGGACGAGCAACGCGGACGAGGCGCTCACCCTGACCGGGGTGCAGGTCGAGGACGACTCCGCCGCAGCCGTGGCCCTCCGCCTGCCCGATGGCGCCGTCGCGATCGTCCGCGACGGGTCCAAGGGCTGCCACGTCCACGAAGCCGGCCACACCGCATACCTCGCCGGTCACCCGCAGGAGGCGGTCGACACCAACGGTGCAGGCGACACCCACACCGGCGTGCTCCTCGCCGAGCGGGCACGGGGCGCCGACTGGCTGACGGCCGCGCGGCGGGCCAACGCCGCCGGTGCGATCAAGGTGACCCGGCGCGGACCGGCGACGGCCCCCACGGCCGCCGAGATCGACGCCTTCCTGGCAGCGACGGGGGTCGCGCCGGTCCGGGTCGACCGGGGCTAGAGCGCCCGCGGGCGGTAGGCCTCGAGCAGGCGGTCGTAGAGGGCGTCGAGCTCGTGGTCGATGCGCTGCCGGGTGGGGTCGGCGAGGTGCCAGGCGACCATCTCGGCCGCGCCGCGGCGGAACGGGACCCGGGCGTTCCACCCGGCGGCGAGCGTCCGGATCTTGGTGTTGTCGAAGACCATCGAGTTCGACTTGTCGCCGACGAGGGACGCGCCGAGCTCGGCGTCGTTGGCGGCGATCGCGTCGGAGGCGACGTGCACGATCCGGGCCTCGACCCCGGCCGCGGCAGCCACTTCCTGGTGGATCTGGTCCCACGTCAGTGCCTCGTCGGAGGTGATGTGGAAGGCCTCGCCGATGGCCTGCGGCCGGTCGAGCAGGCGCACGAACGCGCGCGCGAAGTCCTCGTGGTGGGTCAGCGTCCACCACGACGTCCCGTCGCCCGGGACGACCACCTCCTTGCCGTCGAGCATCCGCTGGACGACCGTCCAGCCACCGCTGAACGGGAGCAGGGTGTGGTCGTAGGTGTGCGACGGGCGCACGATCGTCACCGGGAGCCCGGCGTCCCGGTAGGCGGCGACGAGCAGGTCCTCGCAGGCGATCTTGTCTCGGGAGTACTGCCAGAACGGGTTGCGCAGCGGAGTGGACTCGGTGACCGGGCCGTGGGTGGGTGGGGTCTGGTACGCCGAGGCCGAGCTGATGAAGACGTACTGGCCGAAGCGTCCCTCGAGCAGGTCCAGGTTGGCGGTGAGCTGGTCGGTCGTGAACGTCAGGAAGTCGACGACGACGTCGAACCCGCGACCGTCCAGGGTGGTGGCGACGGCCCCACGGTCGCGGATGTCGGCGGTCAGCACCTCGGCACCCGGCGCCGGCTCGTGGGTGCTGCTCGCGCCGCGGTTGAGCAGGGTGACGGCGAACCCGTCGGCGACCGCGGCCCGGGCGCACGCGGTGCTGATCACCCCCGTCCCGCCGATGAACAGGACGGTGGGGGACGCGCTCGAGGAGGCCATGCCCCAACCCTAGGTCGCACCGCCGCGAGCTGCCCCGGTCGGCAACCAGGTGGCCGAAGGGTGGGAAACGGCCCACCCCGGACGTGGGGAGGGGGCGTTCTGCCCCCCTTCGTGCGCGCTGGAGCAGCAGTCGGGTGAGCCGGGCGCGAAGAGCGACACTCCCGCGCTTCCGCGGTGAGGCTGAGGGACGTCATCTCCACGCACGTCCAGCAGTCGTCCTCGAGGCCCGCCCCGCGCTCGTGCTCGTACTGCCGGGCCCGCCGGGGGCAGTCTGCCCATCTCGAGGGGGGAGCGGGCGGCAGGGTCAGGCGACGCGGGTGACGGTGACGGGGCCCGGCAGGGTCAGGCGAGGTGGTCGAGGTCGGCGCGGCAGCGGCGCTCGAACTCGCCGAGCTCGGCCAGCGCGTCCTCGAGGTCCCGGCGGCGCTGCTCGAGGTCGCGGCGGCGCTCGTCGATCTGGGAGAGCACGTACTCGAGCTGGCTGGCCTTGCCGCGGGGCCGGTCGTAGAGGTCGATGATCGTGCGGATCTCCTCGAGCGGGAACCCGAGCCGCTTGCCCCGCAGGATCAGGGCCAGGCGGGTGCGGTCGCGGCGACGGTAGACCCGGGTCGTGCCGCGCCGTTCGGGGGAGATGAGCCCGAGGTCCTCGTAGTGGCGCACGGTGCGGTGCGTGACGTCGAACTCGTCCGCGATCTCCCGGATGGACCACGACTGGTCGAGATCGGTCACGTCGGCGGCTGGCATACCCGTGAGTATTGCTTTACGTTTACGTCAACGTCAAGAACTGGCGGCCACACACCTCACGTCGTGGCACCCCTGCACCACCCCCGATCCCACGAGGAGCGCGCATGTTCGAGCTGTCCAAGGAGCACGAGGACTTCCGCAAGGTCGTCCGGGAGTTCGCCCAAGACGAGGTCGAGCCGAACATCGCGAAGTGGGACAAGGCGCACCACTTCCCCACGGACCTCGTCCCGAAGATGGGCGAGCTCGGGCTCTTCGGGCTGGTCGTGCCGGAGGAGTTCGGGGGGATGGGCGACGACGGCGACTTCACCAGCCTCTGCGTCGCCATCGAGGAACTCGGCCGGGTCGACCAGTCGATCGGCATCACGCTGTCCGCCGGGGTCGGCCTGGGCATCAACCCGATCCTCACCTACGGCACGCAGGAGCAGAAGGAGCGCTTCCTGCCCGACCTGGTCGCCGGGCGCGCGCTCGCCGGTTTCGGCCTCACCGAGCCCGACGCGGGTTCGGACGCCGGTGCCACCCGCACCAAGGCGGTCCGCGACGGCGACGAGTGGGTCGTCAACGGCTCCAAGGCGTTCATCACCAACTCCGGGACCGACATCACCTCCGTCGTGACGGTCACCGCCCGCACCGGCACGAACGACGACGGTTCGGCCGTCCTCAGCGCGATCATGATCCCGTCGGGCACCCCCGGGTTCACCGTCGAGCCGGCCTACGACAAGCTCGGCTGGCACGCCTCGGACACCCACGGCCTGACCTTCGAGGACTGCCGCGTCCCGGCGGGCAACCTGCTCGGCAACGAGGGCGAGGGTTTCAAGCAGTTCCTCAAGACCCTCGACGACGGCCGCATCGCCATCTCCGCACTCGCCATCGGGATGAGCCAGCGGATGCTCGAGGAGACCACGGCCTACGCGAAGACCCGCAAGGCCTTCGGCAAGCCGATCGGCGTCAACCAGGGCATCTCGTTCCAGATCGCCGACCTCGCCGTCATGGTCGAGGCGTCGCGCCAGCTCACCTACAAGGCCGCCTGGCTCAAGGACGAGCTCGAGCGTGGCCGCCGTTCGGTCAAGGAGGTCAAGCAGGCCGCCGCCATCTGCAAGCTGTACTCGACCGAGGCCGCCGTCACCGCGACCCGCATCGCCACCCAGGTCTTCGGTGGCAACGGCTTCATGGAGGAGTACCCCGTGGCGCGCTTCTACCGCGACGCCAAGATCCTCGAGATCGGCGAGGGCACCTCCGAGGTCCAGCGCATGGTCATCGCCCGCCACCTCGGCCTCCCGACCGCGTGAGCGCCGGAGTGCGAGAGGGTATGCCGGTGAGCCGAGTCGACGACGCAAGTCCCGCCTTCGCCGTGGCCGGGGACTCCGGCGCCGACCCCAAGGTGGGGGACGTGCGCCGGCGGCTCGCCGCGGCATACGAGGCCTCGGGCTCCGCGCCCGAGAAGGCGAAGGCGAAGCTCGACGCGCAGGGCAAGCTCTACGTCCGCGACCGGATCGCCCTGCTGTTCGACGAGGGCAGCTTCGTCGAGGACGGCCGGTTCGCCAACGCGACGGCCCAGGGCCTGCCCGCCGACGGTGTCGTCACCGGGCGCGGGATGGTCGACGGGCGGCCGGCGATCGTCATCGCGAACGACCCGACCGTCAAGGCCGGCTCGTGGGGCGCGCGCACCGTCGAGAAGATCGTCCGCGCCACCGAGATGGCGTTGCGCGAGGAGCTGCCGGTCTTCTGGTTCGTCGACTCGGCAGGCGCGCGCATCACCGACCAGGTCGAGATGTTCCCGGGACGTCGTGGCGCCGGGAAGATCTTCCACAACCAGGTCGCGCTGTCCGGCAAGGTCCCGCAGATCTGCTGCCTCTTCGGCCCGAGCGCCGCGGGCGGTGCCTACATCCCGTCGTTCACCGACCTCATCATCATGGTCGAGGGCAACGCGTCGATGTACCTCGGCAGCCCACGCATGGCGGAAATGGTTGTGGGAGAGAAGGTTTCGCTCGAGGACATGGGCGGTGCGCGCATGCACTGCACCGTCTCCGGGGTCGGCGACCTGCTCGTCTCCGACGACACCGAGGCGATCGAGCTCGCCAAGCTCTACTTCTCCTACGTCCCCTCCAGCTGGCGCGCCGACAAGCCGAGCTATGCCCCCGAGGAGCCGTCGCGCCCGCTCACGCGGCACACGGTGCCCGAGCGCGAGAGCCAGCCGTTCGACATCCACGAGGTGATCGACGGGCTGCTCGACGACGAGTCGTTCTTCGAGATCAAGCCGCTGTTCGCCCCCGAGCTCGTCATCGGGTTCGGCCGGATGGACGGCGAGACCGTGGGCATCGTCGCCAACAACTCGATGGTCAAGGGTGGCGTGCTGTTCACCGACAGCGCCGACAAGGCCGCACGGTTCATCTGGCTGTGCGACGCGTTCTCGATCCCGCTGCTCTACCTCGCCGACGTCCCGGGGTTCATGATCGGCTCCGAGGTCGAGCGCGGTGGCATCATCCGCCACGGCGCGAAGATGGTGCACGCCGTGTCGTCCGCGACCGTCCCGCAGTTCTGCATCGTCGTCCGCAAGGCGTACGGCGCCGGCCTCTACGCGATGGGTGGACCGGGTTTCGCTCCCGACGCGACGATCGCGCTGCCGACCGCGCGGATCGCCGTCATGGGTCCCGAGGCCGCGGTGAATGCGGTGTACGCCAACAAGATCGCCGCCATCGAGGACCCCGACGAGCGCGAGGCGTTCGTCCAGGAGATGCGCCGCGAGTACGAGGAGGACGTCGACCTCGAGCGCCTCGCCGCGGACCTCGTCCTCGACCAGGTCATCGAGGCCGACGCCCTGCGCGCCGAGCTCCTCCTGCGGCTGCGGTACGCCGCGAACCGTGAACGCCACTTCGCCACCAAGCGCCGGGACGTCCCCCCGGTCTGACCGGACGTCTCGCTGGCGGCGGCGTAGGCCGTGCGTCCCTGCGCGTCAACGAGAGCCAGGTGCGCGGTCGCTGGCGTCTTGCGTCAGTTGCCGCGGGCGGAGCTCGGGCTGCGCAGGGTGCGCCAGGCGATGCCGATCTCCCCGAGCAGCTCGCGCAGCAGCGGCAGGCTGAGTCCGACGACGTTGCTCGGGTCGCCCTCGATGCCCGCGACGTAGGGGGAACCGAGCCCGTCGAGCGTGAACGACCCGGCCACGCGCAGGGGCTCACCCGTCGCGACGTACGCCTCGATCTCCGCGGGGTCCAGGCTGGCGAAGTGGACGGTGGTCGAGGCCGTCGCCCCCAGGGTCGCGCCGGTGCCGCCGGCGTCGCTCTCGCGGGTGTCGACGAGCCAGTGCCCGGTGTGCAGGACGCCGGAGCGCCCGCTCATCCGGGACCAGCGCTCGATCGCCTCCGCGGCGTCGACGGGCTTGCCGTGCACCTCGCCGTCGAGCTCGAGCACCGAGTCGCAGCCGAGCACCAGGGCGTGCTCGATCTGGGCGGCGACGTCCTCGGCCTTGGCGCGGGCGAGGACGAGGGCGACGTCCTCCGGGGCCAGCTCGCCGTACGTCTCGCGTGCCGCTGCCGTCACGGCGTCCTCGTCCACGGAGCTGACGACGATGCTCGGCTCCACCCCCGCGGCGAGCAGGAGCTTCTTGCGGGCGGGCGAGGCGGAGGCGAGGACGAGCGAGGCGGTCGGGTTGGTCATGCCCGGACCCTATCCGCCGCCGGAAGCCCCCCGAGCCCTCAGCCGAGCTGGTTGTCGACGAAGCACCAGCGCCAGGACTCGCCGGGCTCGAAGCTGCGCATCACCGGGTGCCCGGACTCGTGGAAGTGCGCGTCCGCGTGCTTCTGCGGCGAGGAGTCGCAGCACCCGACGTGGCCGCAGTCGAGGCACAGCCGCAGGTGGACCCACTGCGTCCCGTCGCGCAGGCACTGCTCGCAACCGTGCGGGCTGGTCGGGGCGACGAACCGGTCGTGGTGGTCAGCGAGGTGCTGGCACTGTCCCTCGGTGCGCTCGACCGGCAGCATCGGCTCGTCACGCAGCGCGGAGGTGCGGTCCTCGATCCGGTCGAGCATCGACTCCTCGATGTCGAGCTGCGCCATGACGTGGGCGAGGACCTCCTGGTCGGCGTTGCCCTCGCCGCGGATCCGCAGCAGCTCGCGCCGCTCGGCCTCGAGCATCGTCATCCGCATCCGCCGGTACGTCTCGCTCGGGGTCTCGGCGCCCTCACGTCCCTGGCCGAGGCGTTCCCAGACGATGTTCGTACGGTTCTCCGCCCGGGCCCGGAGGGTCTCGACCACCTCGGGGTCCGAGCCGTCGCAGTTCTCCAGGGCGGTCAGCCCTGCGGAGACCGAGGCCTGGAGGATGGTCGCCTCCTGCAGCGCGTCCTCGCGCGGGTCGGGTCCGCGGACCCGCAGCCAGCGGGCGAGCAGCGGCAGGGTGGTGCCCTGCACCAGCAGGGTGCCCACGGTGACGACCATGGCGATCCAGACCAGGACGCCCCGGTACGGCGTCTCCTGGGGGAGCGTGAACGCGGCGGCGAGCGTGACCACGCCACGCATGCCCGCCCACGAGATGATCGCGCTGTGCGCGTACGGCCGCGACGTGGGGCTGATGCCCTTGTCGAAGCGGCTGAACAGCAGGCGGGTGGGGAAGACGTACAGGGGGCGCAGCAGGACGACCGTGGTGAGGACGGCCAGCGTGACGACCACGACCCGTCCCCACGACAGGCCCGAGTCGGAGATGTCGGCGACGATGCGCCGCATCTGCAGGCCGATCATGAGGAAGACGGCGTTCTCGAGGAGGAACTGCACCGACGCCCAGTTGATCCGCTCACTGAGGCGCGAGGCCGCCGTCTGCACGACCGGTGACTTGTGGCCCAGCAGCAGCCCGGCGACGACCACGGCCAGGACGCCGGAGGACTCGAAGTGCTCGGCCGGCAGGAACGCCACGAACGGCACGATGAAGGACAGGGAGGTGTCGATGGCCGGGTCGGTGAAGTTGCGGCGGATCAGGCCGATGACGAGGGCCACGACCACCCCGAACCCGATCCCGCCGACGACCGCCCAAGCGAAGTCGAGCGCGACCGACCCGAAGGTCACCTGGTCGGCCGCGGCGTGCGCGCCCACACCGGCGACGCTGAAGGCGGCGATGGCGGTCCGCAGGGACACCAGGGCCGTCGCGTCGTTGACCAGCGACTCGCCCTCGAGGATGGTCACCACCCGGCGTGGGAGGCCGATCCGGCGGGCCACGGCGGTGGCCGCGACGGCGTCCGGTGGGGCGACGACGGCGCCCAGGGCGAAGGCCACGGCGAACGGGACGGGGATCAGCCACCACGTCACGAGGCCGACACCGGCAGCGGTGAACAGCACCAGCCCGACGGACAGCGCCAGGATCGACGTGGTGTTGGCCCGGAAGTCCACGAGCGAGGTCCGGACCGCCGCGGCATACAACAGGGGTGGGAGCAGGCCGTAGAGGACGACGTCCGGGGTGAGGACCGGCTCCTTGATGAAGGAGATGTAGGAGATGCCGATGCCCACGACGATCAGCGAGAGGGGCGCCGGGACGTTGATGCGTTCGGAGAGCCCCGCGACGACGATCACCGCAGCGACGATGGCGACCAGGGTCAGGGCGAGTGTCACGCGGGCATCTTCCCACCCGCAGGGGATGAACGCGTCGGCCGACCACCGCTGGTGGCCGGCCGACGAAGGTCAGTCGAGCTCGCCGAGGACCGCCTGGCGCAGGGTGTCGAGGCCGACGCTGCCGATGTCGAGCGCGCGACGGTGGAAGTCCTTGAGGCTGAAGGCGTCGCCCTCCTTCTCGCGCACCTGCTCGCGCAGCTGCAGCCAGAGGCGCTCGCCGATCTTGTAGGAGGGAGCCTGACCCGGCCAGCCGAGGTAGCGGTCGAGCTCGAAGCGCAGCCAGGCCTCGCCCTGGTTGGCGTGGGCGGTGAGGTACTGCCAGGCCTTGTCGTAGTCCCATGCACCGCCGCCGACCTCCTCGGGCGCCTCGAACCCGCAGTGCACGCCGATGTCGATGACGACGCGGGCTGCTCGCAGGGACTGGCTGTCGAGCAGGCCGAGCCGGTTGCCCGGGTCGTCCATGTGCCCGAGCTCGGCCATGAGCAGCTCCGCGTAGAGCGCCCAGCCCTCGCCGTGGCCGGAGGTCCAGATGCCGATGCGGCGCCACCGGTTGAGCAGCTCGGAGCGGAACACCGTCTGGGCGACCTGGAGGTGGTGACCGGGAACGCCCTCGTGGTAGACGGTGGTGAGCTCCTTCCACGTGCCGAACGCCGTGACGCCCTTGGGGACGGACCACCACATCCGGCCCGGGCGGGTGAAGTCCTCGCTGGGGCCGGTGTAGTAGATCCCACCGGTCTGGGTCGGCGCGATGAGGCACTCGATGGTGCGCACCGGGTCGGGGATGTCGAAGTGCGTGTCGGCGAGCTCGGCGATGGCGGCGTCGGCCTTCTTCTGCATCCAGGCCTTGAGCTCGTCGGTGCCGTGGAGCTGGTACGCCGGGTCGGCGTCCAGGGCCGCGATGGCCCCGGCCACGGTGGCGCCGGGCTTGATCTGGTCGGCGACCGCGGCCATCTCGGCCGTGAGCCGCCGGACCTCCTCCTGGCCCCACGCGTAGGTCTCCTCGAGGTCGACCTCGGCCCCGATGAAGGCCCGCGACAGCAGCGCGTAGGCCTCGCGCCCGCAGGCATCCGCCTCCGGGGCCCGGTCCAGCAGGTTCTCGGCCAGCCAGGGGCCGAGCTCCGCGTATGCCGCGCGGGCGCCGCCCACGGCGGCCTCCAGCTGGGTGCGGGTGCCGTCGGAGAGGTCGGCCGTGCCGGCCGTGGTCCCGTCGAGCAGTCCGGCGAAGTAGCCGTCGTCGGCGGTGAGGTCCTCGCACTGGGCGATGCAGGCCTTGACCTGGCGGCGCGGGGCGATGTTGCCCTTGTCGGCCGCGGCGGTGAGGCTCTGCTTCCACTGGTCGAGGGCGGTCGGCACCTTCTCCAGCCGCCGGGCGAAGACCCCCCAGTCCTCGTCGGTGTCCGTGGCCATGAGGTCGAAGCAGCCCCGGATCTCCTGCAGCGGGGAGGCGAGGACGTTGAGGGCCATCTCGTCCAGCCCCGCGGCATACGTCTCCTCGGCGAGGCCGATGCGCTCGCGCAGGGCCGCGATGGTGACGCGGTCGATGTCGTCGACGGGCGGCACACCCTCGAGGCGGGACAGGATCTCGCGACGCAGCTCCGAGGCGGCGGCATGGCCGGCGGGGGAGAAGTCGTCCAGCTCCTCCTCGTACCCGGCGATGCCGTAGTAGGTCGCGCTGATCGGGCTGAGGGCTGCGGTGCGCGCGAGGTAGTCGTCGGCGATGGCGTCGACTGCGGTGGCGGGCCGGGTCGTGGAGGTCTGGGTGCTCACAGCCGCGAACGTACCCCAGCGGCCTGACGTCGTCACCGCCTTATCGGCTTGCCGCACTGCCTAGGCTGGCCGCATGACTGCCCGCCTGCTCTCGCTCAACATCGGCGCCTCCGAGCCCAACCCGGCCAAGTCGGTCGGTGTCACCGGCATCGGCAAGAAGCCGGTCGGGTCCGCGACCCTGCGCGCCCCCGGGCCCAAGCACGGTGGGCTCGGCAGCGGGGTCGTCGGCGACTTCATCGCGGACGTGAAGCACCACGGCGGGGACCAGCAGGCGGTCTACGCGTACGCCCGCGAGGAGCTCGACGCCTGGCAGGAGCGGCTGGGACGCGAGCTGGCAGACGGGGTCTTCGGGGAGAACCTCACGACCACGGGGCTCGAGGTCGACGGTGCCCTCCTCGGCGAGCGGTGGGCGGTCGGGGACGAGGTCGTCCTCGAGGTCTGCGGCCCTCGCGTCCCGTGCGCGACGTTCCAGGCCCGGATGGGCGAGCGCGGGTGGGTCAAGCGGTTCACCGAGGTCGGCAACACGGGTGCCTACCTCTCGGTCGTCACCGGTGGGGAGGTCCGTCCCGGCGACGCGATCGAGGTGGTGTCGCGGCCCGGGCACGGTGTCGACGTGCGGATGGCCTTCCGGGCGTTCATGGGCGACCTCGAGGCGGCCCGTCAGGTCCTGGCGGCCGACGCCCTCGCCGGGGCCGACGCCGAGGAGCTGCGCGAGATGGTCGAGAGCCGCACCCGCTGACCGACCACCACCCCACGCAGAACGCTGGCTGCGCGGTGAAGCTCGCCGAATCAACCCTCGGTCTGCCGCGCAACCAGCGTCTTGCCTGCTCTCCGTCGGGGACGTGAGGTATGCCGCGGAGCCGGGTGCGCGGCACACCTCCCCTGGGGCTCAGCGCCAGGCGGAGGCGCGCCACGCGCCCGGACCCGGGGTGAGGGGGCGGCGCACGAGGCGTTCACGGGACGTCCACGCCGAGGTGGACCGCGGTGCCGGCGCCTCGTCGCCACCGGACGCGGCCGACAGCACGGCGAACAGCGCCGCGATCTCCTCCGGGCTCGCGTCGCCGCGGACCAGCCGCAGCGGCGGCTCCGTCGCTGCGGACTCGCTCTGCTCGGGGGTCATGGGGCCGGGTCCCCCTGAGCTCGGACTCTGCTCGGGGGTCATAGGGCCGGGTCCCCCTGAGCTCGGAGCCAGCGACGAGGTCATAGGGGAATGTTCCCGTGCTTCTTGGGCGGCAGCGTCTCCCGCTTGGTGCGCAGGGCGCGCAGGGCCCGGGTGACGTTCATGCGCGTGTTGCTGGGGGTGATCACCGTGTCGATGTAGCCGCGCTCGGCCGCGATGTAGGGGTTGGCGAGGGTGTCCTCGTACTCGGTGATGAACCGCTGGCGGGCCTCCTCGACGTTCTCGCCATCGGCCTCGGCGGCCGCGAGCTGCTTGCGGTAGAGGATGTTGACCGCGCCCTGGGCACCCATGACCGCGATCTGCGCCGTCGGCCAGGCGAGGTTGATGTCGGCGCCGAGGTGCTTGGAACCCATGACGTCGTACGCGCCGCCGTAGGCCTTGCGGGTGATGACGGTGACGAGGGGGACGGTGGCCTCGGCGTAGGCGTAGATGAGCTTGGCGCCACGGCGGATGATGCCGTCCCACTCCTGGTCGGTGCCCGGGAGGAAGCCGGGGACGTCGACGAAGGTCAGCACCGGCACGTTGAACGCGTCGCAGGTCCGCACGAACCGGGCGGCCTTCTCCGAGGCGTCGATGTCGAGGGTGCCGGCGAACTGCATCGGCTGGTTGGCGACGACCCCGACCGAGCGGCCCTCGACCCGCCCGAAGCCGCAGATGATGTTGGGCGCGAACAACGGGTGCACCTCGAGGAACTCGCCGTCGTCGACGACCGAGCCGATGACGGTGTGCATGTCGTAGGGCTGGTTGGGGCTGTCGGGGATGAGCGTGTCGAGGACCCGGTCGTCGTCGGTGACCTCGAGCGACGGCAGGTCGGCGTCGTCGGCGAAGGACGGCGGCTCCTCGAGGTTGTTGCTCGGGAGGTAGGACAGGAGCGCCTTGACGTACTCGATCGCGTCGGCCTCGTCGTCACCCATGTAGTGCGCGACACCGGACTTGGTGTTGTGGGCGCGGGCGCCACCGAGGTCCTCGAACGAGACGACCTCGCCGGTGACGGTCTTGATGACGTCGGGACCGGTGATGAACATGTGCGACGTCTGGTCGACCATCACGGTGAAGTCCGTGACGGCGGGGGAGTAGACCGCCCCGCCGGCACAGGGGCCCATGACGAGGGAGATCTGCGGGATGACGCCGCTGGCGTGGACGTTGCGGCGGAAGATCTCGCCGTAGAGGCCGAGCGAGACCACGCCCTCCTGGATCCGCGCGCCGCCGGAGTCGTTGAGGCCGACGACCGGGCAGCCGACCTTCATCGCGAAGTCCATGACCTTGCAGATCTTCTCGCCGAAGACCTCGCCGAGCGACCCGCCGAACACGGTGAAGTCCTGGGCGAAGACGGCGACGGTGCGGCCGTCGACGGTGCCGTACCCGGTGACGACGCCGTCGCCGTAGGGGCGGTTCTGCTCCTGCCCGAAGGCGGTGCTGCGGTGGCGGGCGTACTTGTCCATCTCGACGAAGGACCCCTCGTCGAGCAGCATCTCGAGGCGCTCGCGGGCGGTCTTCTTGCCCCTGGCGTGCTGCTTCTCGACGGCCCGCTCCGAGCCGGCGTGGGCGACCTCGGCCACGCGGCGCTTGAGGTCGGCGAGCTTGCCTGCCGTCGAGTGGAGGTCGACACCGGAGTCGGGGCTGGGGACGTCGGTGCCGCCGGTGGAGACCGCGTCGGTGGTGGTCTGGGCCATGCCGGGGAGCCTAGCCTTGCCCCCATGCGCCAACCTCTCCAGCGTGAGGCATTGCACGAGGCGTTGGTCACGTCGGGCTCACCGTGGTTGGACGTCGACGTCCACCGCGAGCTCGGCTCGACCAACGCCGAGGCCGCTCGCCTCGCCCGGCCCTTCCACGTCGTCGTCACCGACCACCAGCAGGCGGGGCGCGGACGGCTCGGCCGCGTCTGGGAGACGCCACCGGACACCTCCGTGACCCTGTCGGTCCTGCTGCCCGCACCGGACGCGGGGCGCGGCTGGATGCCCCTGGCTGCGGGACTCGCGGTCCGCGACGCCATCGGGGACGTCGCCGGCCTGGAGGCCGGGCTGAAGTGGCCCAACGACGTCCTCCTCCCCGCCGACGAGGAGCGCAAGGTCTGCGGAATCCTCTGCGAGCTGCAGCCGGGCGGCATCGTGGTGGGCCTCGGGATCAACGTCGACCAGGAGCGCGACGAGCTGCCCGTCGACACGGCCACGTCGCTGCGCCTCGCCGGTGCCCCCGACACCAGCCGGGAGGACCTCGTCGTCGCCCTGCTCGGCCACCTGGCGCGGTGGCACGGTGAGCTGTGCGGCGGCCCGGCGGCGCGCGCGGGTCTCCACGCCGCCTACCGGTCGGCGTGCCTGACCATCGGGCGCGACGTGGAGCTGCACGTCGCCGGCGGTGACGTGCGGCGCGCCCGGGCCACAGGGGTCGACGAGGAGGGGCGGCTCGTGGTCGCCTCGGGGGGCACGGAGTACCCGGTCGCCGCCGGGGACGTCGTGCACGTGCGGCCGGCGAGCTGACCGACTCCTGCGGCGAGGGCCTCCCCGGCACGGCATGATGCGGGGTGAGGGACGCACCGCCGCGCCCCGTGCAGTCCTGCCGCGTGCGGGGCTGCTCCCGTGTTGCCCAGCAGGCGCAGCGACGTGTGCGCCGTCCGTGAGATCCCGAGGAGGTGTCGGCCGTGTCCGAGGTCGGACGCCACCGCATCGTGCGCCCCGAGGACTTCGCCGCCCTGAGCCCGGACAACCTCGAGGCCCGACTGCTCGGCAAGCCGGCCACCATGGCCCGCCGCGACGTCAGCCGCGGCGCCGAGGTCTCGCTGCTGTCGGCCCGCAAGTTCTGGCACGCCCTGGGGTTCCCGATCGTCGAGGACGACGACGCGATGTTCACCGAGGCCGACCAGATGGCCCTCATGGCCGTGGCGCGGCTCGTGCGCGAGGAGGAGCTCGACGAGGCGACCGCCCTCGCGATGACCCGTGCGTTCGCGCGCACCACCGACCGGCTCGCGGTCTGGCAGACCCAGCTCATGGCCGAGGCGCTCGCCGACCCGGCGCTCGAGGCGGCCCTCGACGAGGCCGACGCCCGCGGCGCCCCCGACCTCGACGCCGCCAAGGCGGCGGCCCGCAAGCTCGCCGACATGGCCGACTCGCTCGAGCCCCTGCTCATCTACGCCTGGCGCCGGCACCTCACCGCCGCCATCTCCCGCATGCTCGCCGACGCCGACCCCCAGCAGTCGGCCCAGGGCGTGCGCCGCGTGGTCGGGTTCGCCGACCTCGTCAACTTCACCTCGCTGGTGCGCCGGATGACCGAGCGCCAGCTCGCGGTCATGGTGCAGCGGTTCGAGGCGCTCGCGACCGACATCGTCACCGCCCACGGCGGCCGGGTGATCAAGACCGTGGGGGACGAGATCCTGTTCGTCACCATCGACGCCGCGCCCGCCGCCGCGGTCGCCCTCGACCTCGTCGAGACGATGGCCGAGGACGACCTGCTCCCGGACGTGCGGGTCGGTATGGCGGTCGGCCCGGTCCTCTCGCGCCTCGGGGACGTCTTCGGCACCACCGTCAACCGCGCCTCCCGGATCACCAGCGTCGCGCCGGGTGGCGGCGTGCTCGTCGACGACGCCCTCGCCACGGCGCTCGCGTCGCTGTCGGGGTTCGAGACCACCGCGCTGCGCACCCGCACGCTGCGTGGCATCGGTCGGGTGACCCCGAGCGAGCTGCGCCGCGCCACCGGCGGCCGCCTGGCCGGCCGCACCCCCACGCCGCCCCCTGCACCCCCACGAGAGGACACCCCATGACGACGACCATGGTCCGCATCGAGCGGCACGGAGACGGCGGCCACGTCGCCGAGCTGGTCCTCGACCGCCCCGAGGCGATGAACGCGGTGTCCACCGAGATGGCGCACGCCCTCGGACGCGCGGCCCGCGAGCTGGCCGAGGACCGCACCGTGCGCGCGGTCGTCGTCAGCTCGACCCACCCGAAGGCCTTCTGCGTCGGTGCCGACCTGAAGGAGCGCAACTCCTTCACCGACGAGGACCTGCGCGCCCAGCGCCCGCTCGCGCGGGCGGCATACCGCGGCGTGCTCGACCTGCCCGTGCCCGTCGTGGCGGCCGTGGACGGGTACGCGCTGGGAGGTGGCTTCGAGATCGCGCTGTCCTGCGACCTCGTCATCTGCGGCGAGGGCGCAGTGGTCGGCCTGCCCGAGGTGTCCGTCGGGGTCATCCCCGGAGGGGGCGGCACCCAGCTGCTCACCCGCCGCATCGGCTGGTCCCGCTCGGCGCGGATGATCTTCACCGCCGAGCGCTTCTCCGCGGCCGACGCCTGCGCCCTGGGCGCGGTCGACGAGGTGGTGCCGGCCGGCTCGGCCCGCGAGCGGGCCCTCGAGCTCGCGACGACGATCGCGGCCAACTCGCCGGTCGGCGTGCGCAACGCCAAGGCCGCGATGCGCCGCGGCTTCGACACCGACCTGGCCGCCGGGCTGGAGCTCGAGGACGAGCACTGGGCCGCGACGGCGTTCTCTGCGGACCGTGCCGAAGGTGTGTCCGCTTTCAACGAAAAACGCCGTCCGGAGTGGCCTGGTCGCTGATCTGGCTCGTCGTTCCCTACGATCACCCCATGACCCGTGTGCTGTTGGCCGAGGACGACCCCGCCATCTCCGAACCGCTGGCCCGTGCGCTGCGACGAGAGGGCTACGACGTCGACGTCCGCGCAGACGGCCGTGCGGCCCTCGAGGCCTCGGCGGAGAACCCGGACCTGGTCGTCCTCGACCTCGGCCTGCCCTACGTCGACGGGCTCGAGGTGTGCCGCCGCATCCGTGCGGAGGGCCGTACCGTCCCCGTCCTGATCCTCACGGCCCGCGCCGACGAGGTCGACACGGTCGTCGGGCTCGACGCCGGCGCAGACGACTACGTCACCAAGCCGTTCCGCCTCGCCGAGCTCCTGGCCCGGGTCCGGGCCCTGCTGCGGCGCAACCCCACCGACGCGCCGTCGGCCAACGAGCTCGTCCGCATCGACCCCGAGGGTCGGCGCGCGTGGTTCCAGGAGGAGGAGCTGCAGCTCACCGCCAAGGAGTTCGACCTGCTGCGCGTGCTGGTCCGCGAGCAGGGCAAGGTCGTCTCCCGCGAGCAGCTCATGCGCGAGATCTGGGAGACCGCATGGTTCGGCTCGACCAAGACGCTCGACATGCACATCTCCGTCCTGCGCCGAAAGCTCGGCGACGACGCCGCCCAGCCCCGCTACATCGCCACCGTGCGTGGTGTCGGGTTCCGCTTCGAGCGCGGCGACGAGGTCTGAGCGCCTGACATGCGTCAACAGCTGATCCGCTCCACGGTCCTGGCCGTGGGACTCGCGATCGTCATCACGATGGTGCCGGTGGCCGTGGCGATCTGGCGCGCCACCGTCGCCGGCCGTGGGGTGGTCGCGACCTGGCTCAGCGCCGGGACCCCGACCGAGACGTCCCTGCGCCTCGTCGGCATCGCCATCGCCCTGTCGGTGCTCGCCCTCGGCGTGGGCGTGTTCGTCGCGATCCAGCAGGCGCGTCGCCTCTCCCGTCCGATGACGCAGCTCGCCGACCGGGCCGAGCGGCTCGGTGCCGGTGAGTCGCGGATCCAGCCGCTGCACTCGGGCATCGCCGAGCTCGACCAGGTCTCCCAGGTCCTCTCGCGCAGCGCGCAGACCCTGACGAAGTCGCTGGCGTCCGAACGCGACTTCGCCGCCGATGCCTCGCACCAGCTGCGCACGCCGCTCACCGCGCTCCTCATGCGCCTCGAGGAGATCGCCGCCACGGACGACCTCGAGGTCGTGCAGGAGGAGGCCAACATCGCCATCGCCCAGGTCGAGCGGCTCACCCGGGTCGTCGACGACCTCATGTCGCGGACCCGCCGCGGTGGCGACGAGCCCAAGGCGACGGTCTCCCTCGACTCGGTCATCGCCGCGCTCCAGCGCGAGTGGCAGCCGGCCTTCGAGCAGGCCCGGCGCAGCGTCCGGGTGCACGGGGAGCGGGGCCTGGTCGTCCAGGCCACCCCGGTGGCGCTCTCGCAGGTGCTGTCCACGCTGCTCGAGAACTCCCTGGCCCACGGTCGCGGCACCGTGGACGTCGCCGCCCGGCGCTCCGGCCCGTCCGTCGTCGTCGAGGTGACCGACCAGGGCGAGGGGGTGCCCGCCACCATCGCCCCGCACATCTTCGAGCGCTCGGTCACGACCAGCGGCACCGGCCTCGGCCTGGCCCTGGCCCGCGACCTCGCCGAGTCCAACGGTGGCCGGCTCGAGCTGATCCAGGCCCAGCCCGCGATCTTCGCGCTCTTCCTCAGCGAGTCCGACGCCGCCTGAGGTGGATCCGCTGCGGCGGGGGCGTCACTCGGACAGGGGCGAGGTGTCCGCGAGGGGTTCGTGGCTGAACACGAACCGGCGGTAGGCGTAGAACCGGAACAACGTGCCGAGCGCGATGCCGATCATCTTGGCGAGGTTCTCCGCGACCCAGCCGGTCTCGCCGGCGACGACCTGGTTGGTGACCCCGACGCAGAACGCCTGGATGAGCAGGGCCACCCCGTTGGTCAGCGCGAACAGCAGCGCCTCGTGGTGCACCGGACGGTTGCGGCGGTGCCGGAACGTCCACATCCGGTTGCCGACCCACGCGACCACGGTGGCCACGGCGGCCGAGATGATCGTCGCCACCACGGCGTGCGACAGCACCCAGTCGCCGGTGCCCTGCAGGACGGTGCGGCGAAGGAGGTTGAACCCGCCGATGTCGATGACGAAGGCGACGGCCCCCACGACGCCGAACTTGATCATCTCGCGGTAGAGGACGTCGACGGTCCCACGCAGGCGCGTGAGGACGGAGGGGGTCGCAGACACCAGCGGAGCCTATCGACCGATGCCGTGCGGCGCGTGCCCAGCACCGCGCCCTCGGCCCAACGGGGGAGGCCGATATCCTCGCCGTCGTGACGTCACCGCAACGCGCCCCCGGAGGGTTCCCCGTCGTCGGCATCATCGGTGGCGGCCAGCTCGCCCGGATGTGTGCCGGACCCGCTGCCGAGCTGTCCCTGACCCTGAGCGTCCTGGCCGAGGCACCGGATGCCGCCGCGGCACAGGTGATCCCGTCGGCGCCCGTCGGGGACCACACCGACGTCGAAGCCGTCCTCGCCTTCGCGGCCGAGTGCGACGTGGTGACCTTCGACCACGAACACGTCCCGCCGGCGGTCCTGGACGCCCTCGTGGCTGCGGGGGTACCGCTGCACCCGAGCCCGGACGCCCTGCACTTCGCGCAGGACAAGCTGGCCATGCGCGAACGCCTCACCGAGATCGGCGTTGCCTGCCCGCCGTGGGCCAGGGCCCTCACCGCGGACGAGGTGACGGAGTTCGGCGACCGCACCGGGTGGCCGGTCGTCGCGAAGACCCCCCGCGGCGGCTACGACGGCAAGGGCGTGCGGGTCATCGGCTCGGCCGACGACGTCGCCGACTGGCTCGAGCAGGTCGGGCAGCCCGGTGCCCTCGCCGACGGCGTGCTGCTCGAGGAGAAGGTCGACTTCGTCCGCGAGCTCGCGGTCCTCATCGCCCGCAGCCCCTCCAACCAGGCTGCGGCCTGGCCGGTGGTCGAGACGGTGCAGACCGACGGCATCTGCACCGAGGTGCTGGCCCCGGCGCCCGGACTCGACGCGGACCTCGCGGCCGTGGCCACCGAGGCCGGCCTGCGGATCGCCGAGGAGCTCGGCGTCACCGGGGTCTTCGCGGTGGAGATGTTCGAGGTGCGCGACCCCGCGACGGGCGCCGCGGCATACGTCGTCAACGAGCTGGCCATGCGCCCGCACAACAGCGGGCACTGGTCCATGGACGGGGCGGTGACGGGCCAGTTCGAGCAGCACCTGCGCGCGGTCCTCGACCTCCCGCTCGGCGCGCCCACGCCGCGCGAACCGCACACGGTCATGGCCAACGTGCTCGGTGGCGACTTCCCGGAGCTGTACCCCGCCTACCGTCACATCATGGCCAGGGACCCCGGTCTCAAGGTGCACCTCTACGGCAAGTCGGTCCGTCCGGGCCGCAAGATCGGCCACGTCACCGTGAGCGGAGCCGACCTCACCGACCTGCGCGCGCGGGCCGGCCACGCCGCCGACTACCTCGCAGGAGTGATCACCGAATGAGCGACGCCGCCACC
>NZ_LMGM01000001.1:3355655-3435525 GCF_001427915.1 Phycicoccus sp. Root563
AGCTGGCGGCCACGGCGCTGGAGGAGTTCGGGATCGCGTACGAGGCGGACGTCGTCTCGGCGCACCGGATGCCCGACGAGATGATCGCCTACGGCCAGCAGGCGGCCGACCGGGGCTTGCGCGTCATCATCGCCGGAGCCGGGGGAGCCGCCCACCTGCCCGGCATGCTCGCCGCCGTCACGCCGCTTCCCGTCATCGGGGTGCCGGTCCCGCTCAAGCACCTCGACGGCATGGACTCCCTGCTGTCGATCGTGCAGATGCCGGCCGGAGTGCCGGTGGCCACCGTCTCCATCGGGGGCGCCCGCAACGCAGGGCTCCTCGCGGCTCGCATCCTCGCAGCAGGGGAGGGTGAGCTCGCGGCCGGACTGCGTGAGGCGATGGTGCGGTTCCAGTTCGCGCTGCGCGACCAGGCCCATGCCAAGGGAGCGGCCCTGCGCGAGCGCCGCGGCACCGGCGGCTGAGCGGGGTCGTCCGTCTGGTCAGACCTTCGCGGAGTGGGTGATTTGTCCCGCATCGTGGGGTTACGGTGCCTCGCACCCTTCCCCCGCACCCGTCCGAGAGGGTCCCCCCATGCGCCCTGCCCGCCTCACCGTCCCCGCGCTGGTCACCAGCGCCCTGCTCGCCCTCGGCACCACCGCCGCCACCGCCGCCCCGTCCCCCGAGGCGAAGGGCACCCGCGTCGCCTCGACCGCCGCGGTCGCCGCCGTCACCACCTCACGCCTGTCCGGCGCCAACCGGTACGCGACCTCGGTCGCGATCTCGAAGGCCAACTTCGCCCCTCCGCAGGACACGGTCGTCGTCTCCTCGGGGCAGAACTTCCCGGACGCGCTCGGCGCCGGTCCGTTCGCGGCCCTCGTCCAGGCCCCCCTGCTGCTCGTCCCGACCTCGGGCAAGCTTCCGGCCGAGATCGCCGCCGAGCTGGACCGTCTGAAGACCAGGGACGTCATCGTCGTCGGTGGCCCCGGGTCGGTCAGCGACTCGATGCTCACCCAGCTGGAGAAGCACGCCGGCAACGCGATGGCCTACCGGTTCGCCGGCAGCAACCGGTACGCGACCGCCGCCTCCCTCACCGATGCCTTCGAGACGCCGCTGACCGGGGTCCCCGTCTACCTCGCCTCAGGGACCACCTTCCCCGACGCACTCGGCGGTGGGGCCGCGGCCAGCGTCGCAGGGGGGTACCTGCTGCTCACCGGTGCCACCAAGCTCCCGCCCGAGACAGCGGCCGCCCTCAAGCGGATCAAGCCCTCCGAGATGGTCGTCCTCGGTGGGACGGGGGCGATCTCCACCAGCGTCCTCGGTGCCGCGAGGTCCGCGGCCGGGCTGGCCAACGATGCCGTGCGCCGCATCGGCGGCAAGGACCGCTTCGCGACAGCGGCGCTGGTCTCGCAGGGCACCCTCCGCTCGGCCACCGAGGTGCTGCTCGCCGACGGGATGTCCTACCCCGACGCCCTCTCCGGGTCGGCGGTCGCGCCCTACTTCGGCGGCCGACCGGTGCTGCTGACCCTCAAGGACTGCGTTCCGGCGGCCACGCTGGCAGAGATCACTCGGCTCGGTGCCACCAAGGTCACCGCCCTGGGGGGGACGGCCGTGGTCTCCGAGCGCGCCCTCGCGCTCACGCCCTGCTGACGGGCTCGGCCGTCGTGGGCCGTGTGGTCAGCGGGCCATCCCGGAGGAGCGGACGGTGCGCCACTCGATGCGGGGGCAGGTGTCCATGACCACGCCGAGGCCGGCCTCGCGGGCGCGCGCGGCCGCCGCCTCGTCGGCCACCCCGAGCTGCATCCAGATCGCGTCGATCTGGAGCCGGTCCTTCTGGGCGATGACCTCGTCGACGAGCGCCCCGACGTGCTCGGAGTTGACGAAGCAGTCGACGACCTTGATGTCCGTGCCGTCCGGGATGTCGGCCAGGGTGGCGTAGCCCTGCTCGCCGTGGACCGTCTCGGCCCGAGGGTGCACGGGGATGAGCCCCTTGCCGAGCTCGACCTTGAGCCACCGGGAGACCCCGAACGCCTCGCGGTCCTGGTTGTTCGACAGTCCGACGACCACCCAGATGCCGGGATCGACCAGCAGCTCGCGGACCAGCTCGGAGTCGTTCTGGTGCTTCAGGCTCATGAAGGCCAGCATCACACGTTCCCCCGGAGGCGCAAGGCTCCCGGCCGCCACGGTGCTGCCACTTCGCTCTCACCGGGGGGCCACGGGGGCGGCTATGGGGGCGGCCACGGGGCGTGCCGGCGCGTCGCCGGGGAAGCCCTAAGATCGTTCGCGGACCCCAACCGTGAAGGAACACCGTGAAGATCACCGTAGTCGGCCTCGGCAAGATCGGCCTTCCCCTGGCCGTGCAGTTCGCCAAGTCCGGGCACGACGTCCTCGGCGCGGACGTCAGCCAGCCCGTCGTGGACCTCGTCAACGCAGGGACCGAGCCGTTCCCCGGTGAGGCGCACCTGGCGGAGTACCTCGCCGAGGTCGTGCCGGCCGGGCGCCTCGTGGCCACCACCGACACCGCCGACGCCGTCTCCCAGAGCGACGCGGTCGTCGTGGTCGTGCCGCTGTTCGTCGACGCGGAGGCCCGTCCCGACTTCGGCTGGATGGACTCCGCCACCGACGACATCGCGCGCGGCCTCAAGCCCGGCACCCTGGTCATCTACGAGACCACCCTCCCCGTCGGGACCACGCGGACCCGCTGGAAGCCCCGCCTCGAGGAGGGCAGCGGCCTGACCGAGGGCAGCGACTTCCACCTCGTCTTCTCGCCCGAGCGCGTCCTCACCGGCCGCGTCTTCGAGGACCTGCGCAAGTACCCCAAGCTCCTCGGCGGGCTCTCCGAGGCCGGGGCCGCCAAGGCCGTCGAGTTCTACGAGCAGGTGCTGCAGTTCGACGAGCGCCCCGACCTCGAGCGTGGCAACGGCGTCTGGGACCTCGGGACCGCCGAGGCGGCCGAGATGGCCAAGCTCGCCGAGACGACGTACCGCGACGTGAACATCGGGCTGGCCAACCAGTTCGGTGCGTTCGCCGCGAAGAACGGCATCGACGTCTTCCAGGTCATCGAGGCCAGCAACTCCCAGCCGTACAGCCACATCCACCGTCCCGGCATCGCCGTCGGCGGGCACTGCATCCCGGTCTACCCGCGGCTGTACCTGTGGAACGACCCCGACGCCACGGTCGTGCGTGCGGCGCGTGAGGCGAATGCCGCGATGCCCGCCTACACGGTCGGCCTGACCGTCGGCGCCGCCGGTGGCAGCCTCGCCGGCAAAAGAGTGGCCGTGCTCGGTGCGTCCTACCGCGGCGGCGTCAAGGAGACGGCGTTCTCCGGCGTCTTCGGCACCGTCGACGCCCTGCGCGAGGCCGGCGCGGACGTCGTCGTCCACGACCCGATGTACACGGCCGAGGAGCTCGCGAAGTACGGCTGGGACGCCTACACGCTCGGTGACCCGGTCGAGGTCGTCGTCATCCAGGCCGACCACGCGGCATACCGCGAGCTGTCCGCCAAGGACTTCCCGGACGTGCAGGTCGTCGTCGACGGCCGGCGCATCCTCGACCCGGCCAGGTTCGAGGACGTCCGCTTCCTCGTCGTCGGCCAGGCCGAGAAGGTGGGCTGACCGTGGCGGTCCGGATCGTCGACTCGGCCGACGTCGCCGACGGCGCGACGATCGGTGACGGTTCGTCCATCTGGCACCTCGCGCAGGTCCGTGAGGGCGCCGTCCTCGGCGAGAACTGCGTCGTCGGGCGTGGGGCGTACGTCGGCACCGGGGTGCAGATGGGTGACAACTGCAAGCTGCAGAACTACGCCCTCGTCTACGAGCCCGCCGTCCTCGAGGACGGTGTGTTCGTGGGTCCGGCGGTCGTGTTCACCAACGACCACTTCCCTCGTGCCGTCAGTCCCGACGGCACCCTGAAGACCGGCGACGACTGGGAGGCGGTCGGGGTCACCTGCCGCACCGGCGCGTCGATCGGCGCCCGCAGCGTCTGCGTGGCACCGGTGACGATCGGACGCTGGGCGCTCGTCGCCGCAGGCTCCGTCGTCACCAAGGACGTCACCGACTTCGCCCTCGTGGCCGGGGTCCCGGCGAGGCGGATCCGCTGGGTCGGCAAGGCGGGCGTCCCCCTCGAGCAGAACGACTCCGGCACGTGGGTCTGCCCCCAGACCGGAGACCAGTACACCGAGCACGACAACACCCTGACGGAGGCCGTCGCACCATGACCGAGTTCATCCCCCCTGCCAAGCCGCTCATCGGCGACGAGGAGCGCGAGGCGGTCGACCGCGTCCTGCGCAGCGGCATGCTCGCCCAGGGCCCGGAGGTTAAGGCCTTCGAGGAGGAGTTCTCCGCGCACTTCGGCCTCGGCCGCGCCTGCGTCGCCGTCAACTCCGGCACCTCCGGCCAGCACCTCGGCCTGCTCTCCTCCGGTGTGAAGGCGGGGGACGAGGTCATCGTCCCGTCCTTCACGTTCGCCGCGACGGCCAACTCCGTCGCGCTGACCGGTGCCACCCCGGTCTTCGCCGACATCTCGGCCGACGACTTCTGCCTCGACCCGGCGGCCGTCGAGGCCGCGATCACCGACAAGACCGTCGGGATCATGCCGGTCCACCTCTACGGCCACCCGGCCAAGATGGACCAGCTCATGGCCATCGCCGACAAGCACGGCCTGCAGGTCTACGAGGACGCGGCCCAGGCCCACGGCGCCTCGCTGAACGGGACCCCGGTCGGAGCCTTCGGCACGTTCGCGATGTTCTCGCTCTACCCCACGAAGAACATGACGTCCGGTGAGGGCGGCATGGTCTCGGTCGCGGACGACGAGGTCGAGCGCCTCATGCGGCTCTACCGCAACCAGGGCATGGAGAAGCAGTACCACAACGAGGTCGTCGGGTTTAACACCCGCATGACCGACATCCACGCCGCCATCGGTCGCGTCCAGCTGACCAAGGTCGGTGCCTGGACCAAGCAGCGCCAGGAGAACGCGGCGTTCCTCACGGCCAACCTCGAGGGCGTCACCACGCCCCCGGTCGCGGACGGCGCGGTGCACGTCTACCACCAGTACACCGTCCGGGTCCCGCAGGACCGCGACGGCCTCGCCGCCGCCCTGCGCGAGGAGCACAACATCGGCTCGGGCATGTTCTACCCGGTGCCCAACCACCGCCTCGCCCCGTTCGTGGGTGACGGGACCGTCGACCTCCCGGAGACGGAGAAGGCCGCGGCCGAGTGCCTGTCCCTGCCGGTCCACCCGTCGCTGAGCCAGGACGACCTCGAGCGGATCGTCGCCGGCGTCAACGCCCTCGCCAAGGCCGGTGCCTGATGGCGAACCTGCGCGCCGGCCTCATCGGCCTGGGCATGATGGGCCGCCACCACGCCCGGGTCCTGGGCTCCCTGCCGGGCGTCGACCTCGTCGCCGTGGCCGACCCGGGTGGTGACGCCCACGGCGTCGCCGGCAACCGCCCGCTCGAGGACTCGATCGAGGGCCTGATCGCGCACGGCCTCGACTACTGCATGGTCGCCGTCCCGACGATCTACCACGAGCCGGTCGGCCTGGCCCTGGCGGCTGCCGGGGTGCACGCGATCATCGAGAAGCCGCTGGCGCAGGACACCCCGTCCGCCGTCCGCCTGGCCACGGCGTTCAAGGACGCCGGTCTCGTCGGTGCCGTCGGCCACATCGAGCGCTACAACCCGGCACTCCAGAGCGCGCGGGCGCGCCTCGAGGCCGGCGAGCTCGGCGACGTCTACCAGGTCACCACCCGCCGGCAGGGCCCGTTCCCGGCCCGCATCGCCGACGTGGGCGTGGTCAAGGACCTCGGCACCCACGACATCGACCTGACGGCCTGGGTCACCCAGCAGACGTACACGTCGGTGTCGGCGCGCACGGCATACAAGTCCGGTCGCGAGCACGAGGACCTCGTCGCCATCGTCGGCCAGCTCAGCGGGGGCACGGTCACGAGCCACCTGGTGAACTGGCTGTCGCCGCTCAAGGAGCGTGTCACGATCATCACCGGTGAGCGCGGGACGTTCGTCGCCGACACCCTCACGGCCGACCTCACCTTCCACGCGAACGGCGAGATCGCGACCACGTGGGACGCGATCTCCAAGTTCCGTGGGGTCTCCGAGGGGGATGTCGTCCGGTACGCCATCGCCAAGCCGGAGCCGCTGCGGGTCGAGCACGAGAACTTCCGCGACGCGGTGCTCGGCAAGGACGCGGACATCGTCACCATGGAGCAGGGGTTGACCACCGTCCGCGTGGCCGAGGCCTGCATCGAGTCGGCGAAGACCAGCCGGACCATCGACCTGACCGACGCCGTCCCGGCCCTCTAGGACGACGTGACCACGGCCCTGCGGCGCGCGGTGAGTCGTCTCGCCCGCACCCCGGTGCTCGAGCCGGCCGCCCTGTGGCTGCGCCGGCGCACCTTCCCGGGCACCGCTGCCTACTGGGAGCGGCGGTATGCCGCGGGCGGCACCTCGGGGGCCGGTTCGTCCGGCCCCCGGGCCGCGTGGAAGGCCGAGGTCGTCAACGGCTGGGTGCGCGAGCTGGGGGCCACCTCGGTCGTCGACCTCGGGTGCGGTGACGGGCAGCAGCTCGCGCTCGCGGAGTACCCGCGCTACCTAGGCATCGACGCGTCCGCCACGGCGGTGCGCCTGTGCATGGAGCGCTTCGCCGGTGACCGCGACAAGAGCTTCCTGCACCTGCCGCCGGGGGAGTTCACCGACCCGGCCGGCTGGCTGCGCGGAGACCTGGCGCTGTCGATGGAGGTCCTGTTCCACCTCGTGGAGCAGGAGGTCTTCGAGGACTACCTGCGGACGTTGTTCGCCAGCGCGGAACGCTGGGTGGTCATCTGCAGCATCGACCGGACCGGCGTCCGGAAGGCCGCGACGGAGCAGCACCGTTCGTTCTCCGAGTGGATCGCCGTGCACGAGCCCGGCTGGCGCCTCCGCGACCGCCGTGACCCCCCGGAGGGGGTCGACCTGATGTCCTCGCTGTACTGCTACGAAAGGGTGTCATGACCCCCGTCCGCCGCCTGCCCCTCCGCGTGGTCGGGGCCCGCCGGTGACCCGTCCGGTCCGCGTCGCGTCGCGGTTGTTCTCGCCGGAGGTGGCTGCTGCGGCGTTCCGGCTGCGCGTGCTGTCCGACGCCTTCGACTCCCTGGGCCACCCCGTCGAGGTGCTCACGACCACCCCGCCCGGGGGCCTCGTCCCCGACGACGGTCCGCTGCGGGTGAGCCGGTGGCCGGCGCTGCGCGACGACCAGGGCAACATCCGGGGCTACCTGCACTACCTGTCGTTCGACCTGCCGCTGGCGATCCGGTTGCTGGTGCGACGCCGCCCGGCGCTGCTCGTCTGCGAACCGCCACCCACCACCGGCCTAGTCGTGCGCGTGGCGGCCGGGATCCAGCGGGTGCCCTACGCCTACTACGCCGGCGACGTCTGGTCGGACGGCGCCGCGTCGATGGGCGCCCCCGCTGCGATCGTCAAGGTGCTCCGGGCGGTCGAGTCCTGGGTCATGCGTGGAGCGAGCAGCGTGCTGTGCATCAGCGACGGCGTCGCCGAACGCGTCGCGCACCTCGGCGTCGAGGACTCCCGGATCGTCGTGGTGGGCAACGGCGTCGACACCGACGTCTTCACCCCCGAGGGGCCGGCACCCGAGGCCCTGGCCGAGGGGGGTGCGGGGCCGCTGTTCGTCTACACCGGCACGATGTCGGAGTGGCAGGGAGCCGAGGTGCTCGTGCGGGCCCTCGCAGCCTTCCGTGCCGCCGAGCCCACGGCGCGACTGGTCTTCCTCGGACAGGGCAGCGACGTGCCCCACCTGCGCCGGCTCTCGGACCAGCTCGCCCCGGGTGCCGTGGACTTCCGTGGCGTCGTGCCCCCGGCTCAGGCGGCGGCCTGGTTGCGCTCCGCGACGGCCGCGCTGGTGTCGATCAAGCCCGGCCAGGGCTACGACTTCGCCAAGCCCACCAAGGTGTATGCCGCGACGGCCTGCGGCACGCCCGTGATCTTCGCCGGCGCCGGCGCCGGCCACGAGCTCGTGCAGTCCCAGCGGCTCGGCTGGGCACCCGGGTACGACGCCGACGGGGTCGCGCGCGCGATGTCGAGCGCGTGGGCCCTCACCGAGGAGGAGCGGGCCCGCACCAGCGAGCACGTCGTCGCCTGGACGCACGGCCACGCCTCGCTGAGGACGATGGGTCGCCAGGCAGCTGAGGCCGCGTTGCGCGGCGCCGGCCTGTCCTGACGAGCTCAGCCCGCGCGGTGCGGGAGCCGAACCCGGGTCAGCGGCGCTGGGCGGTGTGGATCGCCTCGACCACGCGGGTGGCGGCGTCGCCGTCGCCGTAGGGGGTCTCGTCGGTCGCGGCCGGGGTCGGGCGCTGGACGAGGTCCCTGAGGTCGTTCGGGTCCTGGACGAGCACGTTCCAGCCGAGGTCGACCGTCTCGGTCCACTCGGTCTCGGTGCGCACCGTGGTGCACGGCACGCGCAGGATGAAGGCCTCCTTCTGGAGCCCGCCGGAGTCGGTGATGACGCCGGCGCTGGTCATGACGTTGCGCACCAGTGCGGGGTAGGGGATCGGGTCGGCCACGGTGACCGAGCCGCGGTCGAGGTCGATGCCGAAGTCGGCGGCGCGCTGGCGCAGCCGGGGGTGCGCGAACAGCAGGACCGGCGCCTGCACGCCGGCGAGCCCGTCGATGATCGTCCGCAGGCGGTCCGCGTCGTCGGTGTTCTCGGCCCGGTGCAGGGTGGTGACGTAGTAGGGCTGCTCGGGGTCGACGCCCGCGGGCAGCTCGGCCGGCCGGTCGGCGACGGCGTCGCGCACCCGCAGGAGCACGTCGGTCATCACGTCGCCCACCATGACGCTGGAGCCGGCCAGTCCCTCGGTGCGCAGGTGGCCCATCGCCACCTCGGTCGGTGCCAGGCACAGGTCGGCGGCGTGGTCGGTGAGGACGCGGTTGTGCTCCTCGGGCATGCGGCGGTTGAACGACCGCAGCCCGGCCTCGAGGTGGGCGAGCGGGATCCCCATCTTCACCGCGCTGAGCGTGCCGGCGAGGGTGGAGTTGGTGTCACCGTAGACGAGCACCCAGTCGGGGCGGGCCTCCTCGAGCACCTCGTCCATCGCGGCGAGCATGGCCCCGGTCTGGCGTCCGTGCGAGCCGGAGCCGACCGCGAGGTGGCGGTCCGGTGCGGGGATGCCGAGGTCGCGGAAGAACACGTCGGACATGTTGATGTCGTAGTGCTGGCCGGTGTGCACGATCACGTGCTCGTCGCCCCGGGCCGCCATGGCGGTCGCGACGGGGGCGAGCTTGACGAACTGGGGCCGGGCGCCGACCACGCTGAGGATCTTCACGGCCGGTCACTCTAGCGGCCCGCGATCCGGGGTCCGTGGGCGACCGATCCCGCCGGGACCTGGCCTGGACCTGGCCGGGCAGCGGAGGCAGGGGGTCGCTCTGCTCAGCGGAACCCGGGCAGCCGGTCCTTGACGGCGGCGGGCAGCGGCAGCAGCCGCAGGTCCTTGCGCGACAGCGTCCACCACGCCAGGCAGAACGCCGCGGCCACGACCGGCTCGAGGTAGACGGGCAGCTCGAGGGTGCGCTCGGCCACGAGCAGGCCCACGATCGTCACCGCCCCGGTCAGGCCACGCGCCGCCAGCCCGAGCCACGCGTGCCGTCCCTTGCGCCACTCGGCGAGCAACGGCACGCTCGCCGACACCGCGGAGCCGAGGAGGAACCCGACCGCCACGCCGTCGACCCCCATGCCGGGGGTGAGCAGCCACCACGACAGGCCGCCGACGCACAACCCGGCGAACGCGGCGCCACTGGTCAGCTGCATCGCCCGGCGGGAGCGGGTGGCGAGGGCGTTGATGCTGGCGACGGCGACGTTGGTCAGCATGAGGGCGAACACAAGGACGGGGAGGATCAGCGACTCGGGGTCGAAGTTCTTGCCCCACAGGACGGTCATGACCAGCCGCGAGCACAGGATCAGCGAGCCGAACATGGTCACCATGACGAGGACGAGGACCCTCGTCGCCTGGTTGGTCTGGGCCTTGAAGTTCACCAGGTCCCCGCGGCCCCAGGCCTCGGCGAGCGACGGGAAGAGCACGAGGCTGAGCGACGCGGCGAGCATGGACGCGGGGGTCGCGGTGGCCATCGCCGCGGCGAACTGGCCGGCACCGGCCTGGTCGAGACCCTTGGCCACGACCATGGCGAGCTGGAGGAAGCCTGCGCTCGCGAGCGTCCCGGCGACGCCGACCAGGACGACCTGGTCCATCTCGCGCTTGAGCGCGGGCTCGAGCCGGGCCGTGCGGTCCACACCCCGCGGCCACCCCGAGAGCGTGTACACGCCATACGAGAGGGAGAGGGCGAGCAGGAGCGCGGGGCCACGCACCCCGGCGAGCAGGAAGGCCGCCAGGGCCACGAGCCCGGAGCCGGCGCTGAGCAGGTCCCACGTCGTGGCGCGGGCGACCTGCCCCGTGCCGAACTGGACCCCGCGGATGAAGCTGTAGCCGGAGTAGGAGGCGGTGAACACCGCAACCCACAGGCCGTCGATCCAGCGGCCGTCGTCGTAGTAGACCCAGAACGGGGCCGCGACCCCGGCCAGCAGCAGGCTGGACTGCAGGGCACGGCGACGGAAGTGGGTGGCGACCGCGTGCAGCTCCTCGAGGTTGCCGGAGCCGCGGGCCCGGGCGAGGTACTTGGACGCGACGCTGCCCGTCGTCGTGGGCCACATCAGGGTCAGCAGCGAGGCGGTGGAGATCGCGGCCTGCACGGTGCCGAGGACGAGCTTGCCGGCGATGCGCCCGATGAGCCAGCTGGTCGCGAACCGCAGCACCCCCTGGGCGAGGAGGCCGACCGTGCTCAGCGCCCCGCGCTGGGCGAGGCTGTGGGCGGTCGGGGTGTCGAGCCGGAGGGGGCGGAGGTTCTCCACGATGGAGGTGCCCAGGGCCCGTGTTCTCACGCGACGACCCTACCTGCGTCGGCCCTAGACTCCGTCCGGTGACTGCCGACCTGCCGATCGCCAGCGCGGACGCGTCGTCCGCAGCCGACCGACCCCGGGTCGCCGTCGTCCACGGCACCCTGCGCGTCCCGCCGACGTACTTCACCATCCAGCACGCTGTGCCGCTGGCCGACCGCTTCGACTTCACCTTCTTCGCGCTCGCCACCGACGTCGCCGAGGGGGCCTCGCCGTTCCCCGTCGTCGACGCCCTCGGCCTGCACGGGAGGCCGTTCCGCGAGCGCGAGTTCCTCCTGCCGCTCGTGCTCGGTCGACTGGCGTCGGCCGTCGAATACTTCGACCCCGCCCTCGTCCACCAGCACTTCGGCACGTGGTCGCTGCCGGCGCGGCGATCCGTCCGACGGCTGCGCGTGCCACTGGTGGCGACGCTCCACGGCTCCGACGTGTTCACGTCGAGCTACACCGGCCGTGACCCTCGGTACCGCTGGCATCGCGCCAACCTCGCCGGTGTCTATGCGGAGGCCGACCGGATCCTGTGCGTGAGCCGCTTCCTCGCCGACGCGGCGGTGGCGGCAGGGGCGCCCCCGGAGCGGGTCGAGGTGCACCACCAGGGGATCGACACCGACTTCCTGACGCCGGCCGACCCGGGTGCTTCGGCAGATCGTGGGCCCGGACCGTCCGCGACGTCGACGGGCGGTCCTCCGCGGGTGGTCTTCGTCGGGAGGCTCGCGGCATACAAGGGGGTGCCGGACCTCGTGGAGGCGTCGAGCGCGCTGCGGGCCCGCGGCGTCGAGCACGAGCTGGTCCTCGTCGGTGACGGCCCACTGCGGGCGGAGCTCGACGCGCTGTCCGAGCGCGAGCAGCACGTCGGCGTGACCGGCTCGTTGGACCGGGTCGGTGTGCGCGAGCAGCTGCGCGCAGCGCACGTCGTCGCCCTGCCCAGCACGCCGCGCGAGGCCGCCGGGCTGGTCCTGCTGGAGGCTCAGGCCTGCGGGGTCCCCGTCGTGGCCTACGACGGGGGTGGCAAGCCCGAGATGCTGCGGCCGGGGGCGACCGGCCTGCTCGCCACCCAGGGCGACGCGGCCGACCTGGCCGTGCGCCTGGAGGAGCTGCTCACCCTTCCGGCCGCGGACCACGAGACCATGGGCCGGGCCGCGCGGGAGTTCGTCGTCGCTGAACGCAGCCTGGCCGTCAGCGCCGAACGCCTCGGGGAGCAGTACCGCTCGCTGCTCGGGTGACCCGTCGGCGGTGCGCTCAGGCCGTGCGTCCGGCGAGGAGCCTGGTGACGATCGCGTGCGAGGTCGCGACGTCGGTGTCGCTGCTCAGCGCCTGCGCGTGGGCGTGGGCCGACTGCTTGGCGGCCACGATCCGCTCGGGCGTCAGGGTCCGCAGCGCGGCAACCAGACCCTCCTTGGAGTAGTCCGCGGCGACGACCCCGAGGTCGTTCTCCGTCACGAACCGGGCCATCTCCGGCGACGGGCTCACCGCGAACGCGAGCCGGGCCTGGAGGAAGTCGAACAGCTTGTTCGGCAGGCAGTTCTCCATGTTGAAGTTGTCCGGTGGCAGCGAGAACACCCCGACGTCGTACTGGTTGAGGGTCTTCGGGAGGTCGGCCGGCGGCACCGGGTCGTGGATGGTGATCCGGGGGCTCTGGGCGGCTTGCTCTCGCAGGGACCTCAGGAACTTGCCACCGTCGCCCGCGGCGACGAGATACAGGTCCAGGGTGACGTGCTCGAGCTCGAGGGCCGCGTCCACGAGCATGCCGAGGTTGCGGTTGGGCTCGGCACCGCCACTGTGGGCCAGCCGTATGGTGCCGTCGGCCGGCAGCGGGGTGGGCGTGAGCTCGGTGAACGGCCGGGCGTTGCGGACCAGCTCGGGTCGGACGCCGTACACACGGGCGTACTCGTCGACGAGGCTCGCTGCCACCGTCGTGACCGCCGCGCAGCGCGGCAGGTAGGTGCGGCACATGTAGTCCATGAGCGGGGCGACCATGGTCCGCCAGACGAAGTACTGGTCGCGCTGGCCGGGGGCCCACTCGTGCATGTCGCCCCACACCGGCGGGGACCCGCCGGCGTCGGCGATCGCGAACGCCAGCGCGAGCGCCCGGGCGTCGTTCGCGACGACCAGGTCGAAGGACTGCCCCCGGAGCCGGGACAGCGCGAACTGCACTGCGGGGGCGTCGAGCTCGGCGCTGCGCAGCCGGTGCAGGCCGAGCTTGACGACGCCCTTCGGGGTCTGCGGCAGCGTGAGGGCGGCGTCGGGGACCTGCACGTGCTCGGCCGCTCCCTGCGGCTTCGGGCCGTAGCCCACCGTGACCACGTCGCCGTGCTCGGCGAGCACCGCGAGCTGGCGCAGGACGCGCGCGTCGCGGGAGATGGGGGACAGCGAGATGCACAGGATGCGGGGGGTGGCCACGGCCCCGATCCTAGGTGGTGGGCGCGGTGGCTCCGGTGTGTAGTGTCGGGTCGCCGCAACACCCACGAACCAGGAGTGGTCGCATGAAGTTCGGACTCTTCGTCCCGCAGGGCTGGCGGATGGACCTCGTCGGCATCGACCCCTCGCAGCACTGGGGGGTGATGGCTGGATTGGCCCGTCGAGCCGACGCGAACGAGGACTGGACCTCGATCTGGGTCTACGACCACTTCCACACCGTGCCGATCCCGAGCGAGGAGGCGACGCACGAGGCGTGGACCCTCATGGCCGCCTTCGCCGCCGTCACCGGGCGGGTGCGGCTCGGACAGATGTGCACCTGCATGGCCTACCGCAACCCGGCCTACCTGGCGAAGGTCGCGGCCACGATCGACATCATCTCCGAGGGACGAGTCGAGATGGGTATCGGCGCCGGCTGGTACGAGCACGAGTGGCGGGCCTACGGCTACGGCTTCCCCCGCGCCGGCGAGCGTCTCGCCGCCCTCGACGAGGGCGTCCAGATCTTCCGCCAGATGTGGACCACCGGCTCGGCGACCTTCGAGGGCAAGCACTTCCAGGTCGACGGCGCCCGCTGCTACCCGCAGCCGCTGCAGGGCACCGCCGTCCCCGGGTCCAAGGGCAACGGCATCCCGATGTGGATCGCGGGCGGTGGCGAGAAGAAGACGCTGCGGATCGCGGCGCAGTACGCCGACTACACGAACTTCGACCCCAGCCCCGAGGGCTTTGCGGCCAAGAGCGCGATCCTCAAGGGACACTGCGACGACGTGGGCCGTGACTTCGGCGAGATCGTCCGCAGCGGCAACCTCAACGTCTTCATCGGGAGCAACGAGCGCGAGGTCGACGACCGGTTCGCCTCGATCCGTGACCGCCTGCTGTCGGTGGGGACCCCGGAGGCGCGGGTCGACGGGCTGCTCGCCGAGTACCGCGACTCGGCGACCGTCGGGACGCCCGAGCAGATCGTGGAGAAGCTCGGCGCGCTGCAGCAGCTCGGCATGACCTACGCGATCCTCAACTTCCCCGAGGCCGCGTACGACACGACCGGCATCGCCATGTTCGAACGCGACGTGATGCCCGAGCTGCTCGACCGCGAGGAGCACGGCCACCTCTGGCACCTCGGCCGCCGCTGAGGCGGCCCCGGGGCGTGGTCCTGCTCGGTGACCCCGGCGTGGCGCAACGCACGCCGGGGCACTGCCCCAGGCGGCATACCAGCGGGTAACCTGACCTCGTGAGCACAGGGAACCCCGACTTCGACCTCTTCCGGATCTCCGAGGACCACGAGGCGCTGCGCGACGCGGTGCGCGCGGTCGCCGAGGACAAGATCGCGCCCTACGCGGCCGCCGTCGACGAGGAGGCGCGCTACCCGCAGGAGGCGCACGACGCCCTCGTGGCGTCGGACTTCTTCGCGCCCCACATCGCCGAGGAGTACGGCGGCGTCGGCGCCGACGCGCTCGCGACGTGCATCGTCATCGAGGAGGTGGCCCGCGTCGACGCCTCCGCCTCGCTCATCCCGGCGGTCAACAAGCTCGGCACGATGCCGCTGATCCTCGCGGCGAACGACGACGTCAAGAAGCGCTACCTCACGCCGGTCGCCGCGGGGGAGTCGACGTTCTCGTACGGCCTGTCGGAGCGCGAGGCCGGCTCGGACACCGCCGCGATGAAGTGTCGCGCCAGGCGCGACGGTGACGACTGGGTCCTCAACGGCCAGAAGTCGTGGATCACCAACGCCGGTGTGTCCGAGTACTACACCGTCCTGGCCGTGACCGACCCCGAGGGCCGCCGCGGCGCCAACGTCAGCGCGTTCGTCGTCGAGAAGTCCGACGCGGGGTTCACGTTCGGCGAGAAGGAGCGCAAGCTCGGCATCAAGGGCAGCCCCACCCGCGAGCTGCACTTCGACAACGTCCGCATCCCCGGTGACCGCATCGTCGGCGCCGAGGGCGAGGGGCTCAAGATCGCCCTGCGCACCCTCGACCACACCCGCGTCACCATCGGTGCGCAGGCCGTCGGCATCGCCCAGGGCGCGCTCGACTTCGCCATCGGGTACGTCAAGGAGCGCAAGCAGTTCGGCAAGCACATCGCCGAGTTCCAGGGCATCCAGTTCATGCTCGCCGACATGGCGATGGCCGTGGAGGCCGCTCGCCAGATGGTCTACGTCGCGGCCGCCAAGTCCGAGCGCGGTGACAAGGACCTGCCGTTCTTCGGGGCTGCCGCCAAGTGCTACGCCTCCGACGTCGCCATGCAGGTGACCACGGACGCGGTGCAGCTGCTCGGTGGCGCGGGGTACGTGCGCGACTTCCCGCTCGAGCGGATGATGCGCGACGCGAAGATCACGCAGATCTACGAGGGCACCAACCAGGTCCAGCGTGTCGTGATGGCCCGCCAGCTGCTGGGCTGACCGTCGGACCGGCCGAACCTGGCCCGTTCGGTTCGTTTTGTCCGCATTCACTCGGTCGCCGGCCCGGCGGCCGTTACGGTGTCCCGTGTGTCACGAGTGAGAGCCATGTCCGGTGCGTTGCTGGCCGCCGCCGTCACGGTCGGCGTCATGGCTGCGTCGGCCACCCCGGCCAGCGCCGATGACCGCAACGTCGAGCCCGGACAGCTCGCGGCTGCGGCGGCGGGCGGTGGGCTGGTCGCTGGGATCACCCGCCCCACCATCCAGGTGACCCTGCTCGGTGGCGCGAGCGTCCTCCCGGACACCTTCCGCGACCGTGCCGACGTCGTCGCCGGCGACTCGCGTCGCATCGCCGGCTCGGACCGGTTCCGGACGGCCGTGTCGGTGTCCCGCGCGATCGCCCCGAACGGCGCCGGCGAGGTCGTCCTCGCCTCCGGTGTCGACTTCCCCGACGCGCTGTCGGCCGCCCCGCTCGCCTCACGGCTGAGGGGGCCGCTGCTCCTCGTGCCGCGCGATGCCCTCCCGTCGTCCGTCGCGGCCGAGCTCGCCCGGCTGTCGCCGACGCGGGTCACCGTGGTGGGTGGTCCCGGCGTGGTCTCGGCCCGGGTCGCCGATGCAGCCCGCGCCGCTGCAGGCGGCGCCTCGGTGGCACTGCGCCGGATCTACGGCTCCGACCGGTACTCCACTTCCGCGAAGGTGGCGGGGTACTTCGCCGCCGGCGGGGCCGGAGCCGTGCTGGCCTCCGGGGCCGCCTTCCCCGACGGTGTCTCGGCGGGTCCGGTCGCGGCGGCCCTGCGCGGACCGCTCCTGCTCACGCCGCCGACATCGCTTCCCCCTTCGGTGGGCGAGCAGCTCGTGCGGCTCGCGCCCGGCCGCCTGGTCGTCGCGGGTGGCACCTCGGCCGTCTCCGCACGCACCGTCGCTGCCGCCGAGTCGGCCACGGGCGCCACGGCCGAGCGCGCCTCCGGCGCCGACCGGTATGCCACGTCGTCCGCCCTTGCGGCCATCGTCGCCCAGCTCCGCAAGGCGACGGGGGCGTACCTCGCAACGGGTCAGGGATTCGCCGACGCCCTCGTCGGTGGTGTGGGTGCCGCCACGCAGGGCGGCCCCGTGCTGCTCACCGCCCCGGGCAAGGGGGCGCTCGCGTCCGTCGCGGCAGACCTCGCTCGCTCCCGCAGGGTGGGCACCTGGCTCCAGCTCTCGCTCGACCTGCTGGCCCGCCAGCAGAAGCAGCCGCCGACTGCCTACGTCGCCTACGACGCGGCATACCAGGCTGCCTCGATCGCCACGCTCTACGGCTGGGGCTCGTCCGAGGCGCTGGCCCAGCTCTCGCGGCTGCGCAGCGTGAAGAAGCCTGACGGCGGCTACGGCATGGAACGGGCCTGGGACGCGTTCAGCGACGGCTCGGTGAACCCGCCCGACACGAGCTACCTCGTGTCGGTCACGGACCACGCGGGAGTGGGCCTGCTCGTCGGGCTCCGCGCCGGGGCGGTGCAGGCCGCCGAGGTGGGTGACCTCGTCGACCTGGTCATGGCGTGGCCCCGCGTCACGGGGGACGAGGACTGCCTCGCGTACTCCACGGCTGTCACGGATCGGCGGTTCTGCGTCTACAACGTCAACTCGTCGGCGTCGTGGTTCCTCCAGTCGGCGTGGGACGCCGGGGTGCGGCGACCCGGTCAACAGGAGCTGGCCCAGCGCCTCTACGCGCACGACGTCTCCAAGGCCTCCGGCGGCTGGTGGCCCTACAGCTCCAACCACCTCACCACCCGCCAGGACTGGAACCACAACGCGGCGATGATCGACTTCCAGTTCCAGCTCGACGTCGAGGCCGGCCGGGCCTCCCTGGCGTCGGTGATGCCCGGCGGCTGGGTGCACCCCGACCGGTCGACGGTCAACGACGTGCAGGGCTACATGCGTCTGCTCCCCTACGCCTGCTCCTACCGCGACGGCGTGCCCGAGGCAGCCCGGGCCCTGGCGGCCAAGCAGAAGGACGCCAGCGAGTCGGGGCAGCTCGCGCTGTGGTCGATCCGCACCACCGCCTCCTGCGGCCCGAACTGACGGCCCTTCCGACCCGGCTCCCTGCGGTCGTTTGCGGCGGGATGTCAGCGAGGAGAGGCGAATTCGACCTTTGACCTGCGACTGACAGTGCCTGAATGCGCACGGTTCCGATGGGCTTCAACCCATTGATGCGTCTTTGGTGGAAGTGGCCTGCCCCGCTCCATTAGTGACGTACGCTCCCAGCGTTTGGGTCTACCGAGGGCCCGCTGCACCACCACGTGGTCCGACCTCGGCGCACTGCTCCAGGGGGTTGGGAACGATGGCACGCACGTGGGTGAGTGTCGTCGTGCCCACGCGCAACCGCCCCACGCTCGTCGTGGCCGCCGTGGCCTCGGCCCTCGAGCAGACCCGCCCGCCGCACGAGGTCGTCGTCGTGGTCGACGGCCCGGACGACGAGACCGTCGAAGCGCTGCGGGTCCTGAACGCACCGACGGTCCGCGTGCACCTGCACGACTCGTCCCACGGCGCCGCGGCGGCTCGCAACACGGGGGTGCGGTTGGCCGAGGGCGACCTCGTGGCCTTCCTCGACGACGACGACCACTGGCTGCCCACCAAGCTCGAGCGCCAGGTCGCGCACTGGGAGGCTGCGCCCGACAACGATCGACTGCTGGTGTCCTGCCGGTCCCGCTTCCTCACCGGACACTCCGCCGCAGAGTGGCCCACCCGGCCGCCACGCGAGGACGAGCGACTGGCGGAGTACCTCTTCGTGCGCAACCACGCCGGCGAAGGTGCCCTGCCGACGCCCACCTTCCTGCTGCCACGCAGCATCGCCGTCGCCCAACCGATGCCCGAGCACCTGGTGACCCACGAGGAATGGGACTGGCTGCTCGACCTCGAGCAGGCCGGTGTCCGGGTCGAGGTCCTCATGGAGACGCTCGCGGTCGTCGACGCGGCACCCCGCAGGAACTCGGTCAGCGGAGCATCGTCGTGGCGGGCCTCCCTGGACTGGGCCACGGCGCGCGCCGACGACCTGGGCTCGCGCGCGTTCTCGGCCTTCGTCCTCACCGAGGTGGCCCGAGGGGCTGCACTCCACCGCTGGTCGCCGGGTGAGCAGCGGATCATCCTGACGGCCGCGCTCACCGGGCGTCCGCGACCGCTGGATCTCGCCCGCTTCGTCGGGAGACCGGTCGTGCTGGCGGCCCGCGGCCTCGGCAGGGGGAGCCGATGACCAGGCCACTGGTGAGCCGACCGCTCGCGGTCTGGATCTTCTGCACGACCGCGATCCAGCCCTTCACCGGCAGCAAGCTGGCATCAGGTGTCACGGCCGTCCTGCTCGTCCTCGCTGTCCTGGCGAACCGGCGGCTGCTCGCCTCGACGCGGGTGTCGCTGGCACTCCTCGCCTACCTGGCCTGGTTGGCCATGTCGGTCTTCTGGTCGGTCCTGCCGGGCGTGACGGCGTCGGCCGTCCTCGTCCAGCTCCTGCTCGTCGTCTCGGGGTTGCTCGTGGCGGTCGGCCGTGGCCGCGCGGAGCTCCTGCGCCTGTTCGCCGACACCTCAGCGGCGTTCGTGCTGCTGAACATCGCGCTGGGTGTCTTCGTGCCCAGTGTCGGCCGGGGCTCTCAGGGGCACTACACCAACATCATCGAGGGGCTCTTCGCGGACAAGAACCTTTTTGCGTTCTTCGCTGTTCTCGCGCTGGGCGCTGCCCTGTGCGCCTTGGTGGAGGCCCGCAGCTCGGGGGCGACCTCGCCCCTCGACATCGCGCGCCCTGTCGTGGCCGTGGTGGGGGTGGTCCTTGCCGACAGTGCGACAGGACTGAGCCTGAGCCTCGTGACCGTCGTCCTGGTGATGCTCCTCAGGCTCATCGCTCGAAGCAAAGGACCCGTGGCGGTCCCAGTGACGGGAGTGCTGGTGGTCTTGGGCTCACTGACGTGGGTGGTGCACACCCAGTGGTCCGCTGTGCTGGGCCTGCTGGGGCGCGACGCCACCCTGACCGGGCGAACGCGCATCTGGTACGCCGTCACCAGGGCCATTGCGGAACGACCGATGCAGGGCTACGGCTGGAAGGCGCTGTGGGTCGACGGGGACCCGACGACCACACGCATCTGGAGCGACAACTACGGCGTGCCGTTCTTCCACGCCCACGACGGCTATCTCGACGTGACGGCTCAGCTCGGTCTCGTCGGCCTCGCGCTCACCGTCCTGTTCCTCGGGACCGTCCTCGTCCGTGGCTGGCGCAGCACCGTGGACCACGGGTCCGGGGCTGACATGTGGCCGGTCGTCCTGGTGACGGTCATGGCCCTCTACAACATCACCGAAGCGACCGGTTTCACGACGGTCAACTGGGTGCTCCTCGTCGCGCTGTCCAGCGCGCTGGCTTCAAGAAGAAAGGACCGAGAGTGTTCATCGCCTACGCCTGGCGCCTCGTCGTTCGTCAGTTCCCCGTGATCCTGGTGCTGGCCCTCGCGGGGCTCGTCGTGGCATTCGGATACTCGGCGCACACGAAGACGTACAGCACCACCACGTACCTGACGGTACTGCCGACCAAGGACCAGGCGGGCCTCCGTGCGGTCGACCCCTTGCGCTTCTTCCAGACCCAGACCCAGGCGATTCTGGGCGACCCACTGCTGGCCGACGCCGCCTCGAGGCTGGGGGACGGGACCACGGTGGAGGACCTCCGCCTGAGCGTCAGCGTGAGTGACGGGTCGACGGCGGACGTGGTGGGAGTCACCGTTTCGGGCCCGACGTCGGCGGGTGCGACGGCGCGGCAGCGTGCCGTCCTGGCCGCCATCGACTCCTACACCTTCCCGGCCGTGACGATGACCAAGCTCTGGGTGGCCCCGCTGGTCTCGCCCTCGGACACCAAGGCACTCCTCGCCGGGCTGGTCGGCGGCGCCGCGGCGGGCGTGCTCCTCGTGCTGCTCTGGGGTGCGATTCGTCGGCCGGTGCACCACCCCCGGTACCTGCAGCTCGACGACGACGTGCGCACCTATCCGCTGGTCCTGGACGTCCATCGGCCCGACCAGGTGCAGCAGTTCCAGCACTGGCTCGGCCGGCCGGCCGGACGCGTGGTGGGGGCCGGACGCTCCGACGCGCAGGCCTCGCGGCTGTCCGCCCACATCGGCGTGGACGAGGCCGCTGGTGGTCCCACCCTGCTCGTCGCCGCTGCCGGGCGAGCCACGGAGAACAACGTGGAGGAGCAGGTCTCGCTGAACTCGCAGGGCGAGGCTCCCGTGCTCGTCGTGGTATCGGCGAACCGGCGCAAGCGGGCGCAACGATGAGTCGCGACACGGGTCGGCACGATCTCCTCCTGGTCTGTTCGGCAGGCGGCCACCTGGCTCAGCTCATGACCGTCCGCCCTTGGTGGTCCCGGCACGATCGTCGGTGGGTGACGGCCGACCTCCCCGACGTGCGCGCTCGGCTGCAGGACGAGGACGTGACCTTTGCGCACTTCCCTACGACCCGGAACGCCCGCAACTTCCTGCGCAACTTCGGGGTGGCCCTTCGCGTCCTGCGCGAGCGACGCCCCGATGTGATCGTGTCCAACGGGGCCGGGGTTGCGGTCCCCTTCTTCCTCATCGCGAAGCTGATCGGTATCCCGACGGTGTACATCGAAGTCATCGACCGCCTCGACTCGGGCACCGTCACCGGGCGCATCTGCGCGCGCCTCACGGACGACTTCTGCGTGCAGTCCGATGACCAGCTCGTCGTGTACCCCGGGGCAACTGTGATCGGACAGCTGCTGTGACCAGGGTTCTGGTGACCATTGGCACGGATCACCAGCCCTTCGACCGCCTCATCGGCTGGGTCGACGACTTCCTCGCCGTTCGCCAGGACATGGCCGACCAGGTCCTCGTGCAGCACGGACAGACGGCACCCGCGTCACGGGCCAAGAACCGTGCATTCTTCCCGTTCGACGAGCTCAACGCCCTGATGGCGTCGAGCGACGTGGTTATCACCCATGGTGGCCCGGGGACCATCTTCGAGGCTAGGGCACAGGGCCGTTTGCCCCTGTGCGTGCCGCGTGACCCGGACCTGGGCGAGATCGTCGACGGCCACCAGCAGCGCTTCGCTCGTCGACTGGCGGCGGACTCGCTCGTCCTGCTGGCTGAGGACCAACAGACCTTCGAGCGCCTCCTGACCGCGGCCCTGGCCCAGCCGGAGATCGTGCGCATCCCGCAGGACGACTCCCGGGTCCGGGTCACGGCTGACCGCCTGGATGCCTACGTCACCAATGTGGTCATGACGGGGCGCAGCCGTTGGTGGCGCGGATGACGCACGTCGTGCAGGTGGTGCCCCACGTTCGCATGGGGGGTATGCAGCGGATGGCGATGCTGCTGGACGAACACCTGCCCTCAGCAGGGGTGTCGTCTACCCTCCTGGATTTGCAGTCGATGCGGGAACGTCAGTCGCCGGCGTCGCTGTGGCGCCAGCTGGCCAGGAGTTGGCGCACCGAGCGACCCGAAGCAGTGATGGCACACACCGTCCTGGCCGCCGCGCTCGCCTTGACCGCGGCGCGTGCAGCGGGGGTGGATCGTCGAGTGCTGGTGATCCACGCATCCCAGCCGTTGCTGGGAGCGCCGAAGTCGATCGTGGTCGCCCTTCTCGGCGTCACGCGTGTCGCCACCGACGTCGTGGTGTGTGGCCATGCTGCCCTCGCGACGTTCCAGCCATGGCTCCGGGTCGTGGCTCGCGCCAAGGCGATCCCCAACGCCATACCGGTCCCGCAGACTCACGCCGATGAGCCGGAGCCCACCTTTGACTCGATCGACGGAATGCGGTCCTCGCGCCCGGTGCGGGTGCTGGTGGCCAGCCGCCTCGTCCGCGAGAAAAGGGTCGACGTGGCCATCCGTGCGGTGGCCGGATCGACGGCCAGCCTGACCGTGTGCGGTGACGGACCGCTGCTCGAGGAGCTGCGCACGTTGGCCGAGACCACCGGCGCCGACGTCACCTTCGCCGGACGCGTTCCCAGCGAGGAGATGGCGGGGCAGTACCGGAACCACGATGTGCTCGCCTTCCCGAGCGAACGCGAGGGACTGCCCCTGGTGATGCTCGAGGCCGCCAGCCACGGCCTGGCTGTCATCGCGTCCGACCGTCCGTTCAACCGCGAGGTGCTGGGCGACGCGGCCTGGTACTGCGACGGGGACGACCCCATGGTGTGGCGCGCCGGCCTCGACGCCCTGGCCGCCGACGACTCGGTGCGCCGCGACCTGGCGGCGTCCGCGCGCGAACGCATCGACCTCTTCGACCTGTCCACGATGGTGCGGCGGTATGCCGAGCTCATCGTCGGCAGGGGATGACAGGGGTGTGGCAGTGACGCGCATGAAGGATGTCGGCGTCCGGTACGCGATGGCGGGGAAGCTGTTCGGGTCGACGGCTCTCGCGCAGGGTGCCGCCCTCGTGGCCACGGTCGTGGCCGCCACGAGCGCAGGACCCACCGACTTCGCGATCTATGCCGGGATCCGTGCCGCCACGGCGGCGGTGTCCTCCGTGAACGCCCTCGCCACCGAGACCCGCCTGCCGGTCGTCTCCGACGACGACTCGCGGGCCCTCATCCGCGCGGCCACGACCACGGTGGTGACCACGTCCGCGTTGACGGTCCTCGTGGGCGCAGTGGCCTCGCTCGAAGGAGCCACGTGGGCGAGCATCGCCCTCCTGCTCGGTCCGTCGTTCCTGGCGGTCTCCGCGCTGAACGTCGTGACGTCAGCCGTGGTCCGCGCCAGCCGTCCGCACCTCCTGGCGCGCAACAGGGTCCTGAGCGGTTTCAGCAACGCGGCCCTGATCATCGGGCTCATCTTCACGTCCCTGCCGGGCTACCTCGTCCTCACCGGCGCCTTCGTCGTCTCCACCCTGCTCGGGGTCCTCGTGATGCTGCACGGCCTCCCGGGCTGGCTCTCGCAGGCGCGGCCGGCCCACCGTGGGGACTGGCGCATCGTCCGGCGTGAGGTCGGCTGGCAGCCGCTCAACAACCTGGCGGCCAACCTCGGGACCGCGCTCCCGGCGCTCCTCCTGCCGGCATTCGGCGCCACCGCCCTCGCGGGCGCCTGGGCCCTCCTCAGCCGCATCATGAATGCCGTCGTCAACGTCGTCTACTCGACCGCTGCCCCGCTGTACACGGCGGAGTTCGCCCGCCTCGTGCGGGACGGAGACAGCTCCGAGCGGGTGCACCTGCACCGCAGGTGGTTGGGGCGGCTGTCCTTGCTCGTGATCCCCTCGGTCGTCGGCATCATCGTCGGGGTGCTCTGGGTGGTGCCCCTGCTGGGAGAGCAGTGGAACGGCGTCTCGACGGTGCTCGTCCCGGCCTGCCTCAGCTTCGCCGTCCTCATCCTGTGGCTCCCGATGTCGCAGACCCTGGTGCTGGTCGGCCGCACGACGCTCGAGCTGGTGTGGACGCTCGGCAACCTCGCCGTGTCCGCGGCCACCCTGGCGCTCATCCCGGTCCTGGGCGGTGAACAGGCTCTCACCGTGTGGGCGGTCGCCCAGGCGCTCTCCCTCATGGTCCACGTGGCCATGCAGCGCCGAGCGGTCAGAGAGCCGCTTCCGGGGGTCGCCGTGCGTGGTCCCGCGACGAGCCGGACCTAGACCCGGCTCGGGCAGGTGTCAGAGGGCGATGCCGACGTACTTCGTCTCGAGGTACTCCTCGATGCCCTCGAACCCGCCCTCACGACCGAACCCCGAGTGCTTGACCCCTCCGAACGGCGCCGCCGGGTTGGAGACGATGCCCTGGTTCACGCCGACCATGCCGAACTCGAGGGCCTCACCGACGCGCAGGGCACGCGAGAGGTCGCGGGTGAAGACGTACCCGACCAGCCCGTACTCCGTGGAGTTGGCAGCAGCGACGGCTTCGGCCTCGGTGGCGAAGGTGGTGACGGGGGCCACCGGTCCGAAGATCTCCTCGGTGAGGCATCGCGCCCCCGGTGGGACGTCGGTCAGGACCGTGGGGCCGTAGAACCAGCCGTCACCCGGAACGGGTGAGCCCCCGGTGAGGACCTTCGCCCCCCGGCCCACGGCGTCCTGGACGAGCGCATCCACCCCGTCGCGCGCCTTGGCCGTCACCAGCGGTCCGACGTCCACCCCGGCCCGGGTACCCGGACCCAGCGTCAGCGCGCCCATCCGTGCCGCGAGCTTGCCGGAGAACTCCTCCGAGACCGACTCGTGGACGAGGAAGCGGTTGGCCGCGGTGCAGGCCTCGCCCATGTTGCGCATCTTGGCGAGCATGGCGCCGTCGACTGCGGCGTCGACGTCGGCGTCCTCGAAGACGAGGAACGGGGCGTTGCCGCCGAGCTCCATGGACACCCGCAGGAGCTGCGCGGCGGACTGCTCCACGAGGGCCTTGCCCACCGGGGTGGAGCCGGTGAACGTGAGCTTGCGCAGGCGTGGGTCGCGGATCAGCGGTGCGCACACCGCCCCCGACTGCGACGTGGTGACGACGTTGACCACACCGTCCGGTACGCCGACCTCCTGAAGCAGCCGCACGAGCGCCAGCATGGACAGTGGCGTCTCGTGCGCCGGCTTCACCACCATGGTGCAGCCCGCCGCGATGGCGGGTCCGATCTTGCGCGTGCCCATCGCGAGCGGAAAGTTCCACGGCGTGATCATCAGGGTGGGGCCGACAGGAGCCTTCATCGTGACGAGCCGTGTCGCTCCGTTGGGGGCGACGGAGAAGCGCCCGTGGACGCGGACCGCCTCCTCGCTGAACCAGCGGAAGAACTCTGCGCCGTAGGCCACCTCGGCCCGCGACTCGGCGAGCGGCTTGCCCATCTCGAGGGTCATGAGGAGGGCGAGGTCCTCGGTGCGTTCGACGAGCAGCTCGTATGCCGCGCGCAACAGCTCGGCGCGCTCGCGCGGTGGGGTCCGCGCCCACCCGGCCTGCGCCGCTGCGGCCGCATCCAGCGCGGCAGCGCCGTCCTCGACGGTGGCGTCGGCGACGTGGGCGAGGACGGCACCCGTCGCCGGGTCGTGGACCTCGAAGGTCGAACCCGAGCTCGAGTCCTGCCACGTGCCGCCGATGTACAGCTGTTTCGGCACGTCGGCGAGCAGGTCCTGACGGTTCACGCTGGTCTCCAGGGGGCTTGAGGTCGGAGGTGGCCGGTCAGACGCGGGGCACGATGCCGTTCTCGCGCAGCTGCTCGAACAGGTCGCGGAACGACTGGGCCGTGCCCTGGTAGTCCAGGAACCCGGCAGCGCGGCTCTTGCCCATGTCGGCGAAGGTCTCCACGGTGCGCCCGAGATCGGCGTCGGTGTGCCACCAGGACGCCAGCTCGGACGCGGCATACGGCTTGAGGTCGTTGGCCTCGACGATGCCGGCCCACACCTCGTCCGCGTGGTCCATCCGACCCTCCAGCGGGGTGGGGGAGCCCGGGTACTCCGCAGGCTCGACACCGAGCGCCGCGGCGACGTCCTTCCACAGCTGCCGCCAGCGGAAGACCTCGCCGTTGACGGTGTTGAAGGCCTCGTTCTCGCCGGCCGGTTCGCTGGTGGACCAGGCCACGTGGCGTCCGAGCAGGCGGGCGTCGGTGAGGTCGGTGACGCCGTTCCACTGCTCCGGGCTGCCCGGGAACACGAAGGGCTCGCCGGTCGCGCGGCAGATCGCACCGTAGACGGCCAGCGTCACCCCCATGTTCATCGCGTTGCCCAGGGCGTAGCCGATGAGCGTGTGGGGTCGGTGCACCGACCACGTGAACGAGTGCTCCTCCGCCGCCGCGAAGAGGATGTCCTCCTGGACGTAGTAGAAGTTCTGGTGCGGCAGTCGTCCCTGCTCCTCACGGAAAGGGGTGTCGGCCGGGGCGCTGGCGTAGGCCTCGAACGGCCCGAGGTAGTGCTTCAGCCCGGTGATGAGGGTCGCGTGCGTCAGCTGGTTCGTGGCGCACACGATGTCCAGGGTGTTCTGCAGCATTTCACCATTGACCCTGCAGTTCTCCGCCTCGGTGTCCTGCCGCTGCCAGGTCGCGAACACCACGTCCGTGATGGTCAGCCCGGCGATGGCTGACCGGATCGACTCCCGGTCGAGCACGTCGGCGTACACGTGGGTGACGCCGGGGAGCTCGTACTTGGGTGACCGCGACATGCCGATCACCTCGAATCCCTTGTCCTGCAGGGCGATCGCTGAACTGTAGCCAGCCATGCCGGTAACGCCGACAACGAGGGCAGAGCGCTTCATCTGACAGGTCTCCTGAGGTGTGACGGGACAGCCAGGCGGGGGACGGGCCTGGTCCGACGGTGTGCGGCATCGTGGCGCGCATAGACCGAGGGGTCAAGTATAGGTTAACATTTTGATCACTGTCGCGAACCACTGAACGGAGAAGGGCATGCCTGAGCGCCGTCCCGGCCCGAGAGCCGTTCCGGTCGGACGCATCGACACGGTGTGGCACTGATGCGGCACGGGACCGACTGGTCCTCGCGGATCCGGGGTACCTTCGGCGGGAAGTGGATCCGATGAGCGAGGGATTGGTCACCATGCCAGTGGGACGGTTGGGCGCACGCCTGCGCGAGGAACGGACGCGGGCCGGCCTGTCCCTGCGGGGTGCGGCGCGCGAGCTCGGCGTCTCGCCGTCCTTCGTGTCGCAGATCGAGAACGGCAAGTCCCAGCCGTCGGTGGCCACCTTGTACTCCCTGGCCCGCCTGCTCAACGTCTCCATCGACGAGCTCTTCGCCGTGGAGTCGGAGACGCCGGATCCTGCTGCGACACCGGTGCGTTCGCTCGGGTCCACGCCGAAGCAGCGCAAGGCCGTAGGGGTGGTGGGCAAGCTCCCCGCCCGCTCCGACATCAGCTCGCCGGCGGAGGCCTTCCCCCAGGAGTCGAGCCACAGCCGGGTCGCCGTGACGCGGCCGGGGGAGCGCTCGCGGCTCGAGATGGACACCGGCGTGGTGTGGGAGCGACTGGCCACGAACACGGGGCCGGACTTCGACTTCATGGAGATCATCTACCCGGCGCACAGCAGCTCGACGAGCGACGGCCGGATGCTGCAGCACGCCGGCTTCGAGTTTGGGTACCTCGTCGAGGGGGAGCTCGAGATCACCGCGGGCTTCGACGTGTTCACCCTGCGCGCCGGGGACTCGATGAGCCTGGACTCCTCCCTGCCCCACCTGCTCACGAACCGCGGCGACGAGCCGGCGCGGGGCATCTGGCTCGTCGCGCACCAGCACTGAGGCGACGATCGTTCGGTAGTTCTTGACACCGAACGCCGCAGCGTTAACCATGTATGAACACATGGTGTCCCTCGCGGATGCTGCGACAACGACGTCGACCGAGAGGTGCGCATGAAGGCGCTGCAGTTCGAAGCCCCCTCCACCTACGCGGTGAACGAGCTGGATCTCCCGCGCATCGGCGATGACGAGGTCCTCGTCGCCAGCCGCGCGGTGGGCGTCTGCCACTCGGACATCGAGCTGCTCGAAGGCCGCTACATCATCCCCTTCGAGTACCCGGTGATCCCGGGGCACGAGTGGGCCGGCGAGGTCGTCCAGGTGGGGCGGGGCGTGACCGGCTACGGGCCCGGCGACCGGGTCGTGGGGGAGTGCGTCATCGGCAGCGACCACTTCGGCTTCAGCATCAGCGGCGCGGCCGCCGAGTTCTTCGTCGCGAAGGAGTCGTGGCTGCACCGCCTCCCGGACGCGCTGTCGTGGACCCAGGGCGCCCTGGTCGAACCCTTCAGCTGCGGCTACTACGCCACCGTGCAGGCCGACAACCTCGACGCCAGCGACACCGTGCTGGTCTACGGAGCCGGCCCCATCGGGCTCGGGGTGGTCGCCGCATCCGCGGGCAAGCGGGCCAAGGTCATCGTCGCCGAGCCGTCGGCCGCCCGGTCCGGCCTGGCGCAGACGCTCGGGGCGGAGATCGCCCTCGACCCGACGTCGGCCGACTTCGAGGACGCGGTCAAGGAGCACACCGACGGCCACGGGCCGAGCGTGGTCATCGAGGCGAGTGGTCGCCCGGAGGCGATGGCCTCTGCGCTGGAGGTCGCGGGTTTCCGCGCCCGACTGGTCTACGTCGGCATCGACGTGGGCTCCTCGGTGCCGGCGAAGCTCGGTCTCTTCCAGTCCAAGGAGCTCCAGGCACGGGGGATCATCGGCTCACCCGGGGTGTGGCCCCAGACCCTGCGCTTCCTGGCTCGCAGCGGTGTCGACCTCTCCCCCCTGGTCACGTGCCAGGTCCCCCTCCTCGAGGGTGACCGAGGCATCCGGACCGTCCTCGAGGACAAGGCGCAGGTCAAGGTCCACCTGACGTCCGACGCGACGCTGTAGGTCCACCGAGCCCTGAAGAGAAGGACATTCGCATGCTTGCAGGAGTTCTCCACGCACCGGGTGACCTCAGGGTCGAGGAGGTGGCCGACCCCACGCCGAAGGCGGGCGAGGTCGTCATCGAGGTGTTCCACAACGGCCTCTGCGGTACCGATGCCACGGAGTACAGCAAGGGACCGATGATGGTCCCGCTGCAGACCCGCCACCCCGGCAGCGGACACGTGGGCCCGACCATCCTCGGCCACGAGTTCATCGGTCGCGTCGTGGGGTCGGCCCCAGACGCCAGCGAATGGGTCGGGAAGACCGTGGCCTCCGGGGCGGGTGTCTCCTGCGCAGCCTGCGCGTGGTGCCGCCGTGGGCGGACGAACCTCTGCGCCTCGTACTACACGCTGGGTCTGTCGACGCACGGGGGACTGGCCCAGTTCGTGGCTGCCCCCGCCTCGACCCTGGTGGAGGTCCCCGCGGGCATGCGCACCGTCGATGCCGCGCTGGCGCAGCCGCTCGCGGTGGGGCTGCACGCCGTCGACCGCGCCGGCATCCGCCCGGGTGACACGGTCCTCGTCCTCGGGGCGGGCGCCATCGGCTCCTTCATCCTCGCAGGGCTGACCGGTCACGACGGTGAGGTCGTGGTGGCCGACATCGACGACGCGAGGTTGGCGGCGGCCACCACCCTGGGTGCGAGCCGCACCATCAAGCTGACCGCGGACACCTCGATGGAGGCCGTCGCCGACCTCGTCGGCGGCCAGGTCGACGTCGTCATCGAGAGCTCCGGTGCCCCCGGGGCGGCTGCGAGGGCCCTGGACCTCGCCGTCCGCGGTGGGCGGGTCCTGCTGGTCGGCCTGTCGAAGGCGCCCCAGCCGATCGCCCTCGCGGGGGTTGTCCTGAGGGAGGTGGACGTCGCGACGACGGTGGCCCACGTGTGCGGAACCGACCTCCCCCGGGCCCTCGCGCTGCTCGACCGGACGCGTCTGAGCGATGCCGTCGGCGTCAGGACGATCGCGCTGGCAGACGTCGTCCCGCAGGGGCTGGACCCCCTGGCCGCCGGCACCGCCGGACAGAAGATCCTCGTGGACCCCCGTCGTGGCTAGGGTCGCCGTCCTCGGGGCGGGGCGCATGGGTGGGGCCGTCGCCCGCAAGGTGGCCGGTGCCGGGCACGACGTCCCACTGTGGAACCGCACGCGCGCCACGGCCGAGGCCGTCGCCGAGGGGCACGAGCGCCTGGTCGTCGCGGACACGGCCGCGGAAGCGGTCGCGGGCGCCGACGTGGTGCTCACCATGATGGCGACCGGTGCTGCCACGTGCGAGGTGCTGCTGGCCGATGACGTGCAGGGCGCGTACGCCGACGACGTCGTCGTCGTCGTCGACCTGGGCACCAGTGGCGTCGAGGCCGCGCACCGCCTTGCCGAAGGCCTGTCGCAGCGAGGGGTGTCCTTCGTCGACGCCCCTGTCTCGGGGAGCGTCCCGGCTGTCGAGGGTGGCACCCTGCTCGTCATGGCCGGGGGCCCGGAGGGTGCCATCGCGCGGGCCGAGGGGGTGCTCGGTGCCATCGCCCGCAGGGTGATCCGCGTCGGGGATCCCGGGGCCGGCCAGGTCATGAAGCTCGCCGTCAACCTCGTCCTGCACGACCTGAACGCTGCGCTCGCCGAGTCGCTGCGGCTCGCCGAGGGAGCGGGTCTCGCGCGTGAGGACGCGTATGCCGTGCTCCAGGAGAGCGTGGTCGGCGCACCGTACGTGCAGTACAAGCGTGGCGCCTTCCTGGACACCACGACACCGGTGGCCATGACGCTGGCGCTGGTGGCCAAGGACCTCCAGCTCATCACCGAGCAGGCCCGTCGCACGGGTGCGCCGGCCGTGGTGACCGAGCAGGTGCTGCGCACCGTGCAGCTCGCCGTGGAGTCGGGCTTCGGTGACCGGGACATGGCCGATCTCAGTCGCCTCTGAGCGCGACGGTCCGCCCGTGGGACGAACCCATAGGCGTAAACCCCTTGTGAACACCTCGGCACAGTTGTACAGTCACACCTAACGAACTGCAGTCGTTCTGTGAACACTGCGGAGGACCTCGACGAGGAGGCACGGGATGGCATCGACCGACGGCGCCCACGGCAGCAGCCCGCGGCGAACCCTGCCCGTGCTCTCGCGCGGACTGTGGACCGTCCTGGCCGCCCTGGCCCTCCTGGCCGTCGTCTCGATCGTCTTCGCCCCGAGCAGCATGAGCTCCGGAGCGCTCCAGGGAATGCTGCCGTTCGCTGCGGTCCTGGCGATCGTGGCCATCGGCCAGACCCTGGTCGTCATGCAGGGTGGCTTCGACCTGTCCGTCCCGGGATCGGTGTCCATCGTCGTCGTGATCGTCACCCACCAGGCCTACGGGAACGACGCGAAGGTCCTCCCTGCGGCGCTGATGGCGCTGGGCGTGGTGCTCGTCGCCGGACTGGTCAACGGGTTCCTGATCGGTCGGATGGGGCTGAACCCCATCGTCGCGACGCTCGGGGTGAACGCCCTGCTGTATGCCGGTGTCCTCGGCATCTCAGGAGGCACCCCCCGCCAGACCACCGACCTGCTGGCCAGCGTGGCCGGCGGAACCCTCCTGTGGGTCCCGAACTCGCTGCTCGTCGCGGTCGTCACGGTCGCCGTCACGACCCTGGTGGTCAAGCGCACCGTGGCAGGTCGCAGGTTCGAGGCCGTGGGGGCGAACGGCAGGGCGGCGTGGGCGACCGGCCTACGGGTGCAACGACACCGCGCCGGCGGGTACGTGGCCGCCCAGGTGCACTACTGGCTCGGAGGGCTGCTGCTCGCAGGCATCCTCAACAAGCCCAGCGCCTACCAGGGCGACCGCTACCTGCTGCCCTCGGTGGCCGCCGTCGTCCTCGGCGGGACCTCGCTGCTGGGCGGCCGCGGCAACATCGCCGCCACGGCGATCGCCGCGTTGTTCCTCACGCAGCTCGACCAGCTGGTGCTCGCGCTGGGCGTCAACTTCGCCGTCGAGACGCTCGTGCAGGCGGCAGCCTTCGCCATCGGCGTGGCCCTCTACTCCATCGAGTGGCGCCGTCTGCGCGAACGGTTCGCCCGCAGCCCCGGGCCGGTCGCGTCCCCCTCCTGACCACCACGCAGCACCCCTGCTCCGCCCCACGCCGTCGCCCCGTCGCCTCCCCTGACGCGGCTCTACCCAACGCTGTCCCGTGCACCACAGAAAGGTCCAGAACCATGAAGGAATCCACGAGCAAGATCCGGCTGATGGCCTCCTGCGGCGCCGTCGCCCTCTCGCTGGCAGCGTGCAGCAGCACCGGAACCACAGCGGGCGGTGACACGAGTGGATCGGCCAGTGGTGCGACCGTGGCCGGCGCCCCGTCCTGGTGCGGCACCAAGAAGATCTCCCTCGGCCTGACCGACGGGTTCGGCGGCAACAGCTGGCGCCTGGTCACGACGGCCGCGGCCAAGGAGGAGATCGCCAAGTGCCCGAGCGTCACGAACTTCACCTACGCCGACGGGCAGGGTGACACCCAGAAGGCCATCTCCGACATCCAGGGACTGGTCGCCAAGGGCGTCAACGCGATGGTGGTCTTCCCCGACGCCGGCAACGCGATGCTCCCCGCCCTGCGCAGCGCCTTCAAGGCGGGAGTGGTCACCGTGCCCTACCGCGTGAACCCGGGCGGCACGGCCAAGGCCGACTACAACGTGTGGATCGGGGCCGACTTCACCACCGACGGCAAGAACTGGGGCGACTGGATCGTCAAGAACCTCCCCGACGGCGGCAACGTCCTCTTCCTCTCCGGACCTGCGGGCAACAGCCAGGGCGTCGACGAGCTGAAGGGCATGAAGTCCGTGCTCGACCCCACGGGCAAGTACAAGTTCATCGGTCAGTCGCCGTTCGAGGTGACCAACTGGGACCCGTCCAAGACCCAGCAGGTGCTCAGCGCGGCCATCGCCAAGTACCCGAAGATCGACGTCATCGTCTCGGACTTCGGCCCGTCCCTCGTGGGCGCCCTGCCCGAGTTCGAGAAGTCCGGCCGGTCGATCCCGATGATCGCCACGTCCGACGGCAACGTGCTCTCCTGCTTCTACGAGGCGCACAAGGCCAAGAACCCGGACTTCAAGCTCATGACGGTCGCCACCGGCAACGACAACGCCCGCCTCGCCGTCCAGTGGGCCGTGGCGCTCGCCACCGGCGGCAAGACGCCGAGCGACGACGTGTTCAAGGCGCCGATGTTCGAGGACTCGGTCAGCTCCACGCCGCACCCCGTCACCTGCGAGAAGGCCCTGCCCGGGGACATCTACCTCTCCGCCCAGATGGCCGGCGACGCCCAGGCGAAGCTGCTGAAGTAAGTCCCACGTGAGGCGATCCCATGTCGAAGATGCACGTTGATGTCCAGGACGGATCCATGAGCGACCAGACGCAGGACCGGACTCCGGCCGACCTCGCCACCGACCTCAGGTCGGCGATGAGGCTGACCGAGATCAGCAAGCACTACGACGGCGTGGCCGCCCTCACCGACGTCTCCCTGACCATCCGGCCGGGAGAGGTGCACGCGCTGCTCGGGGAGAACGGTGCCGGCAAGTCGACGCTCATGGGCGTCGCCACCGGCTCCGTCCTCCCCGACGGCGGGACGATCGAGGTCGACGGGGAGCCCATCGACTCGCTGACGCCGGCCCGGGCGACGCAGCTGGGGATCGCGATCGTCCACCAGCACCCTGCGGTGCTGCCGGACATGACCGTGGCGGAGAACATCCGGGTGGCGGTCCAGGCCGACCGGCTCGGTGGGCGCAGGGCCGCCGAGTCGACCATGCGCCAGGTCCTGGACGACGTGGGCTCGACCGCCCACCTCGAGGACCGCGTCGACTCGTTGAGCGTCGCACAGCGGCACCTGCTCGAGCTGGCCAAGGCGATGCTGGTCAAGCCGACCATCCTCATCCTCGACGAGCCGACCGCCCCCCTCGGCCCGGAGTCGGTCGACCGCCTCTTCGCCTGGGTCAGGCGGGCCGCCGAGCGCGGCACCGCGGTCGTCTACATCACCCACCGCCTCGCCGAGGTCCGCGAGCTGGCGCAGCGGGTGACCGTGCTGCGCGACGGTCGCGTGCGCGGCACGGCCGAGGTGGACACGATCACCGACGACGAGCTGCTGGCCCTGATCGTCGGACGCCAGCTCGAGTACACGTTCCCGCCCAAGCGCCCGGACGTGGTCGACGCAGAAGAGTTCCTCACCGTCGAGGGCCTCTCCGGCAAGGGCTTCAACGACGTCTCCTTCACCGCCAGTCGAGGGGAGGTCCTGGGGATCTCGGGCATCGTCGGGAACGGCCAGAGCGATCTGCTGCGCGCCCTCAACGGGCTCGAGCCGTTCACGGGGACCGTCAGGATCGGCGCCAAGGACCACACGGCGAAGCAGCTGGCGCACGCGACGGCATACCTCCCTGCGGACCGGCACGTCGAGGGCCTGATGATGACCCTCTCGGTCCGGGAGAACGCGGCGCTCGCCGCACTGGGCCGGTTCCGCAAGGGATGGCTGCTGGACCGCGGCGCCGAGGTCGAGACGGTCGGCGCGGAGCTCAAGGACCTGGCCGTGAAGACCGCCTCGCAGGAGACCGAGGTCTCGGCGCTGTCGGGCGGCAACCAGCAGAAGGTGGTGCTCGCGCGCGCACTGCTGTCGCGACCCAAGCTGCTCGTCGCCGACGAACCCACCCAGGGCGTGGACGTGGGAGCGCGCGCGGAGATCTACCGCATCCTGCGAGAGGTCTCCGACAGCGGCGTACCCGTGGTCGTCGCTTCCTCGGACGCCAAGGAGCTCGAGGGGCTCTGCGACCGCGTCATCGTGATGTCGAGGGGCTCGGTGGTCAACACCTTCGCCGGCGCGGACGTCACCGAGAGCAACCTCATCGACGCGGCCGTGCGAGCCACCAGCCGGACGAAGTCCAAGGACCGGGCGGTCGCGTCGACCAGCGCGACCGGTTCCACCCGGGTCGGGCGCTTCCTGCAGGGTGACTACGCCCCGGTCCTGATCCTCGCCCTGGTCATGATCGCGCTGGGCGGCTACATCTACGCGCAGAACCCCCGTTTCCTCTCTGCGTTCAACATCACCAGCGTCACGATGTCCTGCGCCGCACTGGGATTCATCGCCCTGGGCCAGACCGTCGCACTCCTCTCCGGAGGCATCGACCTGTCCGTCGGCCCACTGGCAGGCTTCGTCGTCGTCATCGGTTCGTTCTTCCTCGTCAACGGGAAGTCACCGGCCTTCATGGCCCTCGGGATCGTCCTCATGGTGCTGGCCTCGGCCGGTGTCGGGGCGGTCAACGGCTCGCTGATCCGGTACGCCAAGTTCACCCCGGTCGCCGCGACCCTCGCGGCCTACATCGCCCTGCAGGGGCTGAGCCTCCTGCTGCGCAGCGCGCCGGGCGGCAACATCGCGGACGGTGTCACCGCGTTCCTCCAGCTCGGGGTCGGCCCGGTCCCCAACGTGTTCATCCTGCTCGTCATCGCCGCGGTGGTGATGGAGTGCCTGCTGCGCTACAGCGGGTGGGGGAGGCGGCTGCGCGCTGTCGGGTCCGACGAGGGCTCGGCCCGACGGGTCGGGGTCAAGCTCGACCGCACGGTGGTGCTCGGCTACGTCGTGGCCTCGCTGTTCGTCTTCCTGGGCTCCGTCGTCCTGCTCGTGCAGCTCGGGATCGGCGACCCCACCCAGGGCGTCGGCTACACCCTGAGCAGCATCACGGCCGTCGTGCTCGGTGGCACCAGCCTCCTGGGTGGTCGGGGGACGTTCATCGGCACGCTCCTCGGTGCCGGACTGATCATCGAGCTGCTGAACGCGACGGTCTTCCTCGACCTCTCGCAGACGTGGCAGTACCTGTTCCAGGGCGGGCTCATCGTGGCCGCCGCCGTCATCTACGGGCGCGTCCGCGGCGCGCGCGCCAGCGTCTAGACCAGGAGGACACCCCCATGCGGGCAGCACGGTTCCACGGCAAGTCCGACATCCGCGTCGAGGACGTCGACGTCCCCCAGATCCACGAGCACGACGAGGTGCTCGTCGAGGTCCTGTGGTGCGGCATCTGCGGCACCGACCTCCACGAGTACATGGTCGGTCCCATCGTCACGCCGGTGACGCCACATCCGCTCACCGGCGTGACGCTTCCACAGGTGCTGGGTCACGAGTTCTCCGCGCGGGTGGTGGAGGTCGGTCGCAGCGTCAGTGACGTGGCGGTCGGTGACCGGGTCGCCATCATGCCCGCCATCGTCTGCGGACGGTGCCGCTTCTGCCGGGAGGGCCTGGGCCACCTCTGCGAGAAGTTCGCCTGCACCGGACTGTCCGCGGAGACCGGTGGCCTCGCGCAGTATGCGGTGCTGAAGGAGTACCAGGTCAGCCGCCTGCCGGACTCGGTGTCGGACGTCGAGGGTGCGGTCGTCGAACCCGCCAGCGTCGCGGCATACGGCATCGACCGCGTCGGGGTCCGCGGCGGTGACATCGTCCTCGTCACCGGGGCCGGCCCGATCGGTGTCCTGTCGGCGATGTACGCGAGCGCCCTCGGCGCCACCACCGTCGTGATCGCCGAGCCCAACCCCAACCGTGCGGCGTTGGCCCGGGCGATGGACATCGGGCCGGTGGTCGACCCCACCCAGGACGGTTTCGCCGACTTCATCGCCGAGACGACCGAGGGGCGCGGCGTCGACATCGTGGCCGAGTGCTCCGGCTCGACGCCGGGGCTCACCACGGCGATGGACAGCGTGCGCACCCGCGGCAGCATCGTCCAGACCGGGCTGCACACCCGGCCCGCGACGATCGACGCGATGCGCTTGTCGGAGAAGGACATCAGCTACATCGGGAGCTGGTGCTACCTCATCACGGACTGGCCCCGCATCATCCGGCTGATCGCGTCGGGCAAGTACCCCGTCGCCAAGGCGGTCACGACCCGGATCGGGCTCGAGGACGTCGTGTCCCGAGGCTTCGACGTCCTCGTCAACCCGACCGGTGACCAGCTCAAGGTCCTCGTGTCGCCGACGACGTCGGGCTGAGGCGACGGTCATGGCGATCACCATCCAGGCCATCCACCACGTGGGCCTCGTCGTCCGCGACCTCGACCGGTCGATCTGGTTCTACCACGACCTGCTCGGGCTGCCCTTCGTCAACGAGCCGACGCCCTGGTTCGAGGGACCGGAGCTGTCCGTCGGTGTGGGTGTTCCCGGAGCCAGGCTGCGCCAGGTCTCCCTGCTCGCCGGCGAGACCATCATGGAGCTCATCGAGTACGCCGAGCGGCCCGACGGCGGCCCGCAGCCGCCGCCCAACAACAACCTCGGCGCGGCCCACGTGTGCTTCAAGGTGGCCGACGTCGCGGCGACCAAGGCAGAGCTCGAGAGCCACGGGGTGGCGTTCTACTCCGAGGTGAACGTCGTGGACGACGGGCCGCTCGCCGGCTGGCGCTGGGTCTACTTCAGCGACCCCGACGGCCTGGCGCTCGAGCTCGTCGAGATCGCCTACTACGACGAGGAGGCGCGCGGGCTCGCGGCCGCGGAGTACCTGCGTTCCAGACCGTCGAAGGAGCAGGCCGAGAGTCGCGTGCCCGCCTGAGGCGACCCGCAGGCTCGCCCCCGCCGACCCGCTCGGCACCCCACCCGTGCCACCCGCCCCCGACTTTTCTTGCACAGACCCGAGGAGAACTCATGGTTTCGCCGACATACGGCACGAACGCCGTCGACTGGGAGAACCGCCTGGACATGGACCGACTGCGGTCCGAGCGGTTGGCGCGCCTCAAGGAGGAGCTCGACCGTTCCGACCTCGGTGCCCTGCTGACGTTCGACTTCCACAACATCCGGTACATGACCAGCACCCACATCGGCACCTGGGCCATGGACAAGATGATCCGCTTCGCACTGCTGCCACGCGGCGGTGACCCGGTGCTGTGGGACTTCGGCTCCGCCGCCAGCCACCACACCCTGCAGGCCCAGTGGCTCGACGAGCCGCACCGCGCCGCCGGGCGCGGTGACCGCTACGGCTCCAGGGCCGGAATCTCCACGCTGCGCGGGGCGATCTCGCCGGCGGCAGGTCGCGCCGAGGACGTCGCCCGCAAGGTCGCCGAGGTGATGCGCGACTTCGGGCTCGAGGGCCAGGCCGTCGGTGTCGACATCGTCGAACCCCCTGTCGCCGCAGCGCTCAAGGCCGCAGGGCACGAGGTCGTCGACGGGCAGCAGGTCTTCCTCGAGGCGCGTCGGATCAAGACCCGCGACGAGATCGGGCTGCTGACCCAGGCCGCGTCGATGGTCGACGGAGCCTACGAGCAGCTGTACGACTTCCTGCGCCCCGGGATCAAGGAGAACGAGTGCGTCGGCCTCGTGAGCAAGGTGCTCTACGACCTCGGGTCGGAGCACGTCGAGGGGGTCAACGCGATCTCCGGCGAGCGCTGCGCACCCCACCCGCACGTCTTCAGCGACCGGATCATCAGGCCCGGCGACCCGGCCTTCTTCGACATCCTGCACAGCTTCATGGGTTACCGGACCTGCTACTACCGCACCTTCGCCGTCGGCAGCGCGTCGCGCGGCCTGCGTGACGCCTACACGATCTGCCGCGAGTACATGGACCGCGCGATCGACCTCGTGAAGCCCGGCGCCACCACCGCAGACATCGTCTCGGTGTGGCCGACGGCGCAGGAGTTCGGGTTCGCCAACGAGGAGGCGGCCTTCGCCCTCCAGTACGGCCACGGCATCGGGCTGTCGATCTGGGAGCGGCCGATCTTCAGCCGCATGACGTCGCTCGAGCACCCCGAGACCCTCGAGGAGGGCATGGTCTTCGCACTCGAGACGTACTGGCCGTCCGCGGACGGGTGGGGCGCCGCGCGCATCGAGGAGGAGCTGGTCGTGACCAAGGACGGGTGCGAGGTCATCACGAAGTTTCCCGCCGAGGACCTGCTGGTCGCGGGCAAGCGCTACTACACGACCGGCGGCTACCTGCCGACGGTGCGGGACAGCCAGTCCCACCTCAACCGCACCAGGTCGACGTCGGTCGTCGGCGTGGGGGAGGAGAGCCGATGAGGTCACCACTGACCGACCACGTCTACGGACAGCACGCGTCCGTCCTGCCACCGCAGGACCAGACCCGGCACGACGGGGACGACATCGACCTGGCCGTGCGCACGGGCCTGTACCGGAGCATGCGCGAGATGCGTGTCTTCGAGAAGCGCGCCTACGACCTGTTCATGAAGCAGCTGGTCAAGGGCACCAGCCACCTCTCGCTCGGCATGGAGGCCATTGCTGCCGGCTTCGGGCAGGCGATGCGCCGCGACGACTACACCTTCGCGACCTACCGCGGGCACGCCCACACGCTCGCCCGTGGCGTCCCCATGACCCCCGTCCTGGCCGAGCTCCTGGGCCGCGCCAACGGGCTCCTCGGTGGCAAGGGTGGATCGATGCACCTCACCAGCGTCGAGCACGGGATGATGGGCTCCTACGCGATCATCGGTGCCCACCTCACGATCGCCAACGGTGCGGCGTGGTCGGCCCAGTACCGCGGTTCCGGCCAGGTCGCCGTGTGCTTCTTCGGTGACGGCACCACCAACATCGGCGCCTTCCACGAGGCCCTCAACTACGCCGCCGTGTACAAGCTGCCGGTCGTCTTCGTGTGCGAGAACAACATGTACATGGAGTACACCTCGATCTTCGACATCACCGCTGTGGAGCGGCCGGCCGCCGACCGTGCGTCGGCCTACGGCCTCGAGCCGGTGCTGATCGACGGGAACGACGCCGACGAGGTCTACCTGGCCGCCGGGCGGGCGCTGGACCGGGCTCGCGCCGGGGACGGCCCCAGCCTGATCGAGGCGGTGACCTACCGCCACGGCGGCCACTCCCGCGCCGATCCGGGCAAGTACCGGCCCAGCGACGAGGTCGAGGCCTGGAAGGCGTACGACCCACTCGACGTCTACCGCGACCGGCTCATCAGGCTCGGTGTGTCCGCCGACGAGCTCCTCGCGATCGACGCGGAGGTGCTGGCCGCGGTCGACACCGCCACCCAGGAAGCGATCGCCGGTGACCTGCCCGCACCGGAAAGCGCCTTCACGGATCTCTGGGCGGATGGAGGCTGGTCATGGCGCAACTGACGTACCGGGACGCCGTCGCACGAGGGATCGCCCAGGAGATGCGACGCGACGAGCGCGTCCTGCTCGTCGGCGAGGACGTGGCCGGCGCGGGCGGGGTGTTCAAGACGACCGTGGGCCTGCTCGACGAGTTCGGCCCCACGCGGGTCGTCGACACCCCCATCTCGGAGCAGGCCATCCTCGGAGCGGCCATGGGCGCCGCCATGACCGGCCTGCGCCCCGTCGCCGAGATCATGTTCTCCGACTTCTTCGCCGTCTGCTGGGACATCGTCGTCAACCAGATCGCCAAGACGCGGTACATGACCGGCGGCCAGGTCAGCCTGCCGCTGGTCATCAAGACCGGCAACGGTGGTGGCCTGCGGTTCGGTGCGCAGCACTCCCAGTCGATCGAGAACTGGGCCATGGCGATCCCCGGCCTCAAGGTCGTCACGCCCTCGACCCCCGAGGACGTCGTCGGCCTCATGGCCGCGGCCATCCGTGACGACGACCCGGTGATCTTCTGCGAGCACAAGGGCCTGTACGCGTCCAAGGGCGAGGTCCCCGACGGCGACATCATCGACTCCCTGGGTACCGCGAAGGTCCGTCGCCCGGGCAGGGACGCGACGATCCTGTCGCTCGGCATGATGGTGCCGCGGGCCCTGGCCGCGGCCGAGGCGCTGGCCGCGCGGGGCATGGACGTCGAGGTGATCGACGTGCGCTCCCTCGTCCCGCTGGACACGCAGACGATCCTCGGGTCCGTGTCGCGGACCGGTCGGCTGTTCACGGTGGAGGAGAACCCGCAGCTGCTGGGTTGGGGAGCGGAGATCGCGTCCCTCGCCAGCGACGAGTGCTTCTGGGACCTCGACGGCCCGATCCAGCGGATCACCACCCCCCACATCCCGCTCCCGTCGGCCGACTCGCTCGAGGACCTCGTCATGCCCTCCGAGGAGAGCATCGCGACCACCATCGAGAAGGCGCTGCAGTCGTGACCGGAGGACGGGAGGGGCGGGTCGCCGTCACGATGCCCCAGCTCGGCGAGACCGTCGCCGAGGGAACCGTCCTGCGGTGGCTCAAGCAGGTGGGCGAAGCGGTGGCCGACCAGGAGCCGCTGCTCGAGATCTCGACGGACAAGGTCGACGCCGAGGTGCCCTCGCCGGCCGCCGGCGTGCTGGCAGAGATCGTCGTCGGCGAGGACGAGACCGTCGACGTCGGAACGGTCCTCGCCCATGTCGCGCCCGGTGCTCCATCGCCCGGGCAGCGGGCCGAGGCCACGGGTGCACCGCCCGTCGAGCCGGCGGCCGAGGAGCGCTCGCCGTCACCCCCCAGCGGCGAGCGCTCCTCCCCGCCCGCCGGCGGGCCGCGCCACCGGCACTCACCGCGGGTGCGGCGGCTCGCACACGACAGCGGCGTCGACCTCGCCTCCCTCACCGGGACGGGGCCTGCAGGCCGGGTCACCCCCGACGACGTGGAGCGTGCCGCCCGGCACGCTGCCCCCGAGCCCGTTCCCTCTCCGGAGGTGCCGGTGTCCGTACCGAACCGGGCCGCGTCCCAGCGCGTGTCGTCTGCGGCGGCCACCGAGCCGTTGCCGAGCCTCGCGAGGAGCTCCGCTCCGGCTGCGAACCGTGCGTTCCGCACCCTGGTCGCCGAGGTGGACGTCCCTGCGGCGCAGTGGGTCGGCTCCTCCGACCAGGCGTCCGTCCCGGTGCCCGGCTCGGCAGCGGCGGCAGTCGTCGCAGCAGTCGCCGGTGCCCTGCGCAGTCACCCCTCGCTCCTGCCCCCCGGGGCCGGCGCCGACGCGGGCGACCTGGCCGTCTCGTGGTCGACCGGGTCCGGCACCACCTCCTGCCTGCTGTCGCAGGCCGGTGAGCTGAACGTCGGGGGAGTCGCCCAGCGGCTCCTCGCCGGGGCCACCGCTGGCGAGCCCCCGCCCGGGGCCGGCTTCACGGTGAGCCTCCTCCAGGACACCGACGTGCTCTTCGAGGTCGCCGAACCCCCGCCGGGTCAGGTCGCGGCCATCGTCTTCGGCACCCCGACCCGACGCGTGGTCGTGGTCGATGCCGACGGCTCACCCGGCATCGCCGTCCGCCAGCGGTCCTCCGTGGCCCTCAGCCACGACCCGGGGACCGTCTCGAGGGAGGTCGCCCTCGCCTTCCTCCGGGACGTGGTCCGCCGGGCACACTCCCGCGCCTAGCCGTCCGTCCACCAGCAGAAGCTCGGAGACCCCATGCCCAGTCCCACCCGGACCCACCACCTCGCCTACTCGACGCTGGTCCACCCCGGCGACACCTGGGAGGAGATGCGCGAGAGCCTCGAGACCTATGCGCCGCAGGTGAAGGCGCGAGTCTCCCCGGACGAGCCGTATGCCGTGTCCCTGCGGATCTCGGGTGCCTCCGCCCGGACCCTGACGAGCGATCCCGTGGAACGGAAGCGGCTGCGTCACTGGCTCGACGAGCACGACATGTACGTCTACACCGTCAACGCGTTCCCCCACGGTCCGTTCAAGGGCCGCAGCGTCATGGAGGACGTCTACGAGCCCGACTGGAGCACGCAGGAGCGGGTCGACTACACCTGCCAGGTGGCCGACATCCTGGCCGAGATCACCCCCGAGTCGGTGTCGCCCTCGATCCAGACGGCCCCGCTGGCGTTCCGCCCCAAGGTGACCTCCGAGGCCGATGTCGTGCTCCTGACCGAGAACCTCCTTCGGGTCGTGGCCCACCTCGTCGACCTCGAGCAGCGCACCGGCCGGCGGGTGAAGCTCGCCCTCGAGCCGGAGCCCTACTGCTACCTCGAGACCACGGCAGAGACGATCACGTACTTCCAGGAGCGGATCTGGTCACGCGCTGGTCTGGTCACGTTCGCGAGGCTGAGCGGACTCCCCGTCAGCGAGGCGATCGGCGCGCTGCGTCGCCACCTCGGTGTCGTGTTCGACATCTGCCACCAGTCGGTGGAGTTCGAGGACATCGCGGTGTCGCTGGACTCGCTGGTCGACGCCGGGGTGCCGATCTTCAAGCTCCAGGCGGCTGCCGCGCTGTGGGTCCCGACGGTGGACGCGGAGACGGTCGAGGCGCTGGAGGCGTTCACCGACACGATCTACCTCAGCCAGACGACGGAGTCCCGCGGGGGAGAGCTGACGCGGATGCTCAACCTCTCCGACGCGATCGCGGCGTGGCGCAAGGACCCGGGCGGTGACCGGGAGTGGCGCACGCACTTCCACGTGCCGGTGTTCCTGGACGACCTGGGTCCGTTCCGGACGACCCGCCCCGGCATCGAGGCAGCGTTGCGGGTGCACGCCGAGCTCGACCTCTCGGACCACCTCGAGATCGAGACCTACACGTGGGACGTGCTCCCCGGGCACCTCAAGACCGGCGACATCGTCGAGTACGTCTCGCGCGAGCTCGAGTGGATGCGCGACACCTCGGCCGCACTGGCGACGGCTGACCGGACGGAGTCGCGGTAGGGCGTCACCGTGAACGGTTGGCGCCGCGCGCGCTGAGCCGGCCGCGCGCCATACCGGTCAGCCGCCGGAGGGCTTGCCGTCGGTGCCCTCGGGCGGGGACTCGAGCGGGGTGTCGTTGCGCAGCAGCGTGAACAGCGCCTTGGCCCGCGGGGTGTCCCACTTGACCGAGCTGCCGGCGCTGGTCTGGTAGTTCAGGCTCTGCAGCGGGACCACGAGGCTCAGGCCCTGGTCGTTGGAGACCGCGCGCATCGCCAGCAGCACGCGGCTCGCGTCGCGCATCGAGGTGTCCTGACCGACGATGAGGCCCTGGGCCGCGGCGTGGGAGAACCCCCAGTAGCGGGTCGGCACGAGGACCGTCGACGGTGTGAGCGCCTTCTTCATGATCGCCGCGAGGAACTGGCGCTGGCGCTCGGCCCGGCCGATGTCGCCGCGCGGGTCGGAGTAGCGGGCGCGGACGTAGCCGAGGGCGTTGCGGCCGTCGAGCAGCTGGCAGCCCTTCTTGAGGTTGATGCCGGCCTTCTTGTCGTTCATGGCGAACTTCACGCAGATGTTCACCCCGCCGACGCTGTCGACGACGGAGGCGAACCCGGCGAACCCGATCTCGACGTACCCGTCGATGTGCAGGTCGGTGACCTGCTCGACGGTCTGGACGAGCAGGTTCGGGCCGCCGAACGCGAAGGCCGCGTTGATCTTGTTGCTGTTGTGGCCCGGGATCGGCACGAAGCTGTCGCGCGGCAGGGAGATGAGCGCGGGCTTGCCGCCCCCGGCCGGGACGTGGACGAGGATGATCGAGTCGGTGCGGCGGCCCACGGCGTTGCCGGTGGCCAGCTCCTTCTTCTGGGCCTTGGTCAGGCCCTCGCGGCTGTCGGACCCGACGAGGAGGTAGTTGTACCCCTTGCTCTGGGCCGGGCGGGTGCCGGCGGGGGTGGTGTCGACCTTGCTGACGGAGTTCCACGCGTGCAGCGGGGTGAAGGCCATGAACGCCAGCCAGGCCACGACGACCAGGCCCACGAGCAGGGCGACCGGCCGTCGGCGGCGCCGGCGGGGCTCGCGGGGTCCGCGCGGCTCCTGCGGCGCGCGGGGACCGGCCGGGGGAGCGGACGGCGGGGGAGTGGCGGACTGGCGCGGTGTCCGGGGGGCCCGGTCGGCAGGGGCCGTGGCGGCTGCGCCGTACTGGGCGCGCGCACCGGTGTCCCGAGCCTGGTTCCGGGCCTGGTTGCGGGCCTGGTTGCGGGCCTGGTTGCGGGCCTGGCCGCCGCCCGAGCCGGGGCCACGGCCCTGCTTGCGGCCGCGCACGTCGACGACGTACACGTCGTCGGGGTCGTCCTCCCACCCGGCCGTGGGGTCGGCGTCGCCGCGCTGCGGGATCGGGCGGGCGTCGTCCGGCCCGGTGTGGCGTCCACTCATCCCGCCAGTGTCCGCTGCGCGGAGCGGGCGTGGCAAAACGGCGCGGCGGCACGGGCGGGAATTCGTCCGACTTCGACCCGGAATGGTGCGCCCGGCCCAGCCGGTCGCGCGACGCACCGAAACCCTGACCGGGACCTGACCGGCGCCTGACCGATCCCAGACCTCGCCACGACACTCGCACGATCACACGCGTCACAGGAATCACGCTGGCCCCACTTCATACTGGTCCACCATGAGCCGCAGCCCAGCCCCGTCCCCCGTGGACGACGAGGCCGGCGTGTACGTCTCTGGCCGTGCGCACCGCACCCTCGCCGACGCCGACGTGCTGAACGCGGGCATGCGCCGCCGTCGCGCGTTCACCCTCGTGCTGCTCACCCTCGTCGTGCCGGGCAGCGCCCAGCTCGTCGCGGGGAACCGCCGCCTGGGCCGGTTCGCCGTGCGCGTGTGGCTGGCCCTCATCGGCCTCGTGGCCGTCCTGGGAGTCGTGTTCCTCGCCAGCCACTCGTTCGTCATCGGCCTGCTGGGCCGGTCCTGGGTGCTCGGCGCGCTGGAGTGGCTGATCCTCGGGTTCGCCGGCCTGTGGGCCCTGCTCTTCGTCGACGCGTGGCGGCTCGGCCGCCCCAGCAGCCTGGTCATCCGGGCCCGCCGGATGCTCACCGCGGTCACGGCCGTGATGCTCGTCGTCACCTCCGGAGGCCTCGTGTATGCCGCGAGCAGCGTGGGTGCCGGGAAGGACGCCCTGGGGGCCCTGTTCGGCGACGGCGAGGCCGTCGGTGCCGTGGACGGTCGCTACAACGTGCTCCTGCTCGGCGCCGACACGGGCAAGGACCGCGTCGGCACCCGCCCGGACAGCATCCAGCTCGTCAGCATCGACGCGCAGACCGGTGCCCCCGTCACGTTCGGCTTCGCCCGCGACACCGAGAACATCGACTTCCGCCCCGGTTCGACGATGGCCCGGCTGATGCCGGACGGCTGGAACTGCGGCGACAAGTGCCTGCTCAACGGCCTCTACACCTGGGCCCAGGACCACGCCTCGCAGTTCCCGGCGGGCACCGCGAACCCCGGCGTGCTCGCCACCCGCGAGGCCGTCGAGGCCCTCAGTGGCCTGACGATCCAGTACTACGTCATGGTCGACCTCAAGGGCTTCCGCAAGATGGTCGACGCAGTCGGCGGCCTCGACGTCACGGTGAAGTACCGCACGCCCATCGGCGGCGGCACCTCGCCGATCATGGGATGGATCGAGCCCGGCCGCCAGCACCTCGACGGGTACCACGCCCTCTGGTACGCCCGCTCGCGCCAGGGCTCGACCAACTACGAGCGGATGGCCCGCCAGCGCTGCGTCCTCACCGCCATGTCCGCCCAGCTCGACCCCGAGACGGTCCTGCTGCGCTTCCAGAAGATCGCCTCGGCCAGCTCCGGCCTCATCCAGACCGACCTCCCGCAGGCCGAGCTCGGCCGGTTCGCCGACCTGGCGATGAAGGCGCGTTCGCAGAAGATCCGCGGCGTGAACTTCGTCCCGCCCCTGATCAAGCCGTGGGACTACGACCCGGGCGTCATCACCCGCACCGTCGCCTCGACCATCAAGGCGTCGGAGAAGGGCGCGGGGAAGTCCGCGAAGGCGAAGAAGCCGGCGGCCACCGCGAAGGCCACGGCCGCGACCCCGGCGCCCAGCCGGCCCGTCGCCCAGCCGGGGACCGCGGTGCAGGACCCGGCCAAGGCGGCCGGCAACGCGGCGGAGAGCGATCTCTCCTCCGTATGCTCTGCAACCTCATGACCAGCACGCCCCCTGCCTCCGAGTCCCCTTACTCCGAGTCCCCGGCCTCCGAGTCCCCGGCCCCCGGGCCCGGTGACCCCCTCGAGCGCGACGACGCCCTCGAACCCGACGTCCCGGGCGCCCTGCCCCGTCCTGCCCGGGTGGGGGTGGTCATGCCGATCCTCAACGAGGAGCGCCACCTCGGCGAGGCCGTCGACTCCGTGCTCGGCCAGGACTACGACGGACCCGTGCACCTGGTCCTCGCCCTCGGGCCCAGCCAGGACCGGACGGATGCCATCGCGCGGGAGATCGCCGCGCGCGAACCCCGCGTGCGCACCGTCACCAACCCGTCGGGCCGCACCCCGGAGGCGCTCAACGCGGCCATCGCCGCGCTCGACGACGTGGACGTCGTCGTCCGGGTCGACGGCCACGGGGTGCTCGACCGCGACTACGTCCGCACGGCCGTCGAGCTGCTCGAGGAGACCGGCGCGGCGAACGTCGGCGGACTCATGGACGCCGAGGGCGTCACGTCGTTCGAGCGGGCGGTCGCCGCGGCGATGACCTCGCGGCTCGGGGTCGGCTCGGCACGCTTCCACACGGGAGGCGAGTCCGGCCCGGCCGACACGGTCTACCTGGGGGTGTTCCGGCGGGAGTGGCTGGACCGCACCGGTGGCTACGACCCGCGCTTCGTCCGAGCGCAGGACTGGGAGCTCAACCACCGCCTGCGCGAGGCCGGTGGGCTCATCTGGTTCTCACCACGGCTGCGGGTCGCGTACCGGCCGCGCCCCACCCTCGGCGCCCTGTCGCGGCAGTACCGCGACTACGGCCGGTGGCGCCGGGTCGTGGCCCGCACCCACGCCGGCACCATCAACGCCCGCTACCTCGCCCCGCCCGCTGCCCTGCTCGGGGTGGTCGTCGGACTCGTCGGCGGCTTCCTGTGGTGGCCCCTGTGGCTGGTGCCCGCGGCATACCTGGTGGCGACGACGGTCGGGGGCCTCACCGTGGGTGACCGCAGGCTTGAGCCGGCGGACCGCCTGTGGCTCCCGCTGGTGCTGCCCACCATGCACCTGAGCTGGGGCTGGGGGTTCCTGACCAGCCGGGTCCGGATCGACTGACGCCCTCGGCAAGGGGTCAGCGGCAGGCGTCGATCCGGTAGAGGGTGTAGTCGCCGGCTCGGCCGACGACGGAGAAGCCGGCCGCGTCCGCGACCCCGTCGATCCCGGCGTAGCGCCGCTCCTGCCCACGGCTGTCGGTCATCGACGAACCGCCGGTGAGGACGTAGCCCACCCGGTGGCGCGCGGCGGCCTGGCAGACGGCCGGGTCCTCGGCGGCACGGTCGAGGTCGGCGCCGAGCAGCTCGAGGTCCCCGCCCTCGGACCAGACCTTCTCCGTGGGGAACAGCACGCGCCGGTCGCTGGTGAGGTAGAGGTAGCTGCCGCCCTGCCACGGGTTCGCGGCGACGACGGCTCCGGCGGGCACCTTGGCGCCGAGGGTGCGCAGCGCCTCGAGGTCGGCCTCGCTGGCCCACGACTCGTCGGCCGGCGCGGAGAAGTACCCCGTGAGCGAGTGGCGGCTTGCGCCGATGTCGGCCCCGGCGGTCGCAGCGACGAAGGCGACCGCGACGAGCGCCGTCGCGGCCAGGGCCGACGTGGCCCGCCGCGACGACCCGGCGGACGCCTCGGGCGACGCGCCTCCACCGAACCGGGTGCCCATCCGGGTGCCCAGCCAGCCAGCGGCCGCGGTCAGGGCAGCCGTGGCGAGCAGGGCGGCCGGCAGGACCATGAGGGCCCCGAGCCGAGGGCTGTTGTTGTACCAGGGCCAGGTGAGGAGGCGGGTGGCACCGTCGTCGACCAGGGCGATCGCGAGGTAGAGCGCCGTCACGCCGAGGTGGGCGAGCACGACCCAGAGGTGCTGCCGTCGGACGACGAGGACGACCAGCCCCACGAGCACGACGAGCCCCGCGACCCACAGCGGGGAGAGCGCGCGGGGTGAGAGGAACAGGACGTCGACGACACCCTTGGCGTTGCTCATCTCCCGGCCCGGGGGGTTCGAGGAGCGCATGCCGACGGAGACGACGGTGGCGGCGACCCAGGCGGCCGACAGGCCGAGCAGGACGACGAGCGCCGCCCCGACCGAGAGGGCGCTCGCCACGCGTCGCGTGGACCGGAGCAGCCAGGCCCGGCGCAGCAGGGCGGCCACGACGACGAGGGCGCCGATGAGGACGAACGAGATCAGGGCGTTCGGGTGGGCGATGGCCAGTCCCGGCAGGCCGGCCAGGCCGAGCAGCAGCGAGCGCGAACGGACCGGGCCGTCGACCGCGGCGAGCAGCAGGGTGAGCGCCGCGGGCAGGAGGGCCTGGCCGAAGAGGTTGGGCCACAGCACGCCGTACCCCATGAGCCAGAAGGGGAAGGCGGCGAAGGCGACCGACGCCAGGGCGGCGCACACGGTCGTCGCCCACCCGGAGCCGAAGAGGCGACGGGCGAGCACGAGCAGGCCGATCGGCCACACGACCCCGGCCAGGGCGAGTGCGACGCAGGAGGCTGCGACGACGGGGGTGGCACCGGTGAGCTGGGCGACGGTCGCGGCGACCCCGTGGAAGGCGGCGGGGTAGAAGCCGGTGCCGCTGGGGGAGGCGTACCCGCCGGCGTGCAGGGCCGAGATGTCGTGGCCGGCCAGCATCCACTGGATCGTGCCGAGGTGGAAGATCGTGTCGGGGCTCTGCGGGAACGCGGTGGGACGGGCGGTCTCGGGGACCACGACGAGGACGGCGACGACCAGGGCGACGGCGACCCCGACGAGCAGCGACCACGGCGACCCGTCCGACGCCGCGGAGCGGCCGTCGTCGGGACCGTCGGTCGTCCCGGTTCCGTCGGGCTCGGGGCGGGACCGCAGCAGCAGGCCGACCACGGCGCAGCCGGCCAGGAGGACCAGCACGCTGACCGCCAGGGTGGCGACGCCCCAGTCCACGCCGACGATCCCGGCGACGATGCCGCCCCCGGCGACGGCCGTCGTCGTGAGCAGGGGACCGGTTCCCAGCGCCGTGGCCCAGCGGAGCCCGGCCAGGCGGGCGCCCACCGCTCCGGGGAGCACGAGCAGGAGCGCGGCGACGGCCACGACCGGCACGGCCTCGAGCCACGTGGTGGAACCGAGGGCCATCAGCGCCGCGCCATCGTCACGGGGGGCCCCGGTACGGCACCGGGGACGGGCCGACGCGTCGCTGGGGTCATGGGCGACAGCATACGAGCGGCGCGACGCAGTGCCGGGCACCCGACCCCGGCGCCGCGGGATCCGGGGCTGGCCGGGTCGCTGGCGATATGCTGCGCGGGCCCTGCCGCCGCACCGAAGAGGACCGCATGCCCACCACCGCGCGAGGCCTGCCGTGCCGGCGGTGCCCGCTGTGAGGTCGTGGTCCGGCACCCTCCGTGCGGTGCTGCGCCAGTCCGCCGCCGACGGCCCGGCCACCCCGGGGTGGCTCACCGTGCCCCGGCTGCTGGCCCTCACGGCCCTCACCGCGGCCTGGGTCGCGCAGCGCCCCGACGACGCCCTCGTCTGGCTGGTGGCCGGCGTGCTGCTGGTGGCCACCGCCGTCGAGCCGGTCCTGCGCCGGCTGCTCCCCGTCCCCGCCGCCGTCCAGCTCCCCGGCTGGACGCCGCCCACCGTCGCCGTGGCGCGGTTCGTCGTCCCGGCGGCCCTCGTCGCCCTCCTGGTCGTCCTCGTCGCGGCGGCCGGGGCGCTGACGCCGTGGGTCTTCGGCGTGGCCGCCGTCGTCCAGGGGGTGCCCCTCCTGCTCGCCACGGCCCAGGCGCTGCGCGCGTATGCCGCGCGGCCGGCCGCCGCAGCCGCCCTCGGTCGCGCGGTGGCACAGGTGGCGCCGGAGTTCGTCCTCTACACCGCCCGCCGTGGTGGCGCCTACCAGCTGCAGATGTGGCTGCCCCACCTCGAGGCGCTCGGCCGACCGTTCCTCGTGGTGACGCGCGACCCGGCGGCCCTCGCACCGCTCGCGGAGGTGACGACGGCTCCCGTGGTCGCGTGCCCCACGTGGCGAGACCTCGACCGGGTGGTCGTCCCGAGCCTGCGCGCGGCGTTCTACGTCAACAGCGTCGCGGCCAACGCCGACTTCGTGACCTACCGGCAGCTGACCCACGTCTACCTCGGCCACGGCGAGTCGGACAAGGCGCTCTCGCACCACCCCGCGCACGCCATGTACGACCTCGTCTTCGTCGCGGGGCAGGCCGCGGTCGAACGGTACGCGCGGCACGGAGTGCAGGTGCCCGCCGACAAGTTCGTCGTCGTCGGCAACCCGCAGTCTGCCGCGGTGGAGCCCGTCGACACCGTCGCGGGCTCCTCGGACGGTCGCCCCGCCGGTGCCGTGCTCTACGCGCCCACGTGGCAGGGCTACAACGACGACTCGTCCTACTCCTCGCTGGGCCACGGGGTGCAGGTGGTGCGCGCCCTGCTCGAGCTGCCGGGTCCCGTCGTGTTCCGCCCGCACCCGTTCTCGCGCACCCGCGCCACCGAACGCGGCCACGTCGCCGCGGTGGAGGAGCTGCTCGCCGCGGACGCCCGGGCCACGGGACGTGCCCACGTGTACGGCGTGGACGAGCCGTTCGCGGCCAGCGCCAACCGCGTGGTCGCGATGGTGGGCGACCTGTCCAGCGTCGTGACCGAGTTCCTGGCCTCGGGCAAGCCCCTGGCGCTGGTCACCGACGGTGAGCCGGACTTCGCCACGCGCAACCCGGTCGCACGGGCGGCATACCTCGTCGCACCGGACCTGGCGGAGCTGCCGGCCGTGCTGGCCCGCATGCTCGGCGACGACCCGTTGCGCGAGGAGCGGGTGGCGGTGCGCCGCCACTACGTCGGGGCCGAGGGGGACCAGGCGTTCGCCCGGGCGGTCCTCTCGCTGCTCGACGCACCGCGCGGGGCTGACAGCCGCTCGCGCCACAGCCGGTAGGGTCTGGCGCGTGACAGCGTTGCGCACGGTTGCCGTGGTCCTTGCCGGTGGAGTCGGGAGCCGGGTGGGACTCAGCATCCCCAAGCAGCTCATCAAGATCGCCGGACGGCCGATCATCGAGCACACGATCGAGGTTCTCAACAGCAGCCCGCTCGTGGACGAGATCATCGTCATGATGACCCCCGGGTACCTCGACCCGGTGCGCGCCATCGTCGCCAACGGCGACTACACCAAGGTCACCCAGATCCTCGAGGGCGCCGACACCCGCAACGGCACCACCGGTCGCGCGCTGCAGGCGCTCGGCGCCGAGGAGTGCAACGTCCTCTTCCACGACGCCGTGCGACCTCTGCTCAGCCAGCGCATCGTCCGCGACTGCGTGGCCGCGCTCGAGACGTACGAGGCCGTCGACACCGCGATCCCGTCCGCCGACACGATCATCTCGGTCACCGACCAGAGCGAGATCAGCGACGTCCTCAAGCGGTCCGAGCTGCGCCGTGGCCAGACGCCCCAGGGCTTCCGCAAGTCGGTCATCTCGCGCGCGTACGAGCTCGCGTCCCAGGACCCGAACTTCACCGCCACCGACGACTGCACCGTCGTCCTGCGCTACCTGCCCGACGTGCCGATCGCGGTCGTCGCGGGCGACGAGCGCAACATGAAGGTCACCGAGCCCATCGACGTCTACCTCGCCGACAAGCTCTTCCAGCTCACCAGCCACGACCTCCCGCAGGACCACACCGACGACGAGTTCGGCGAGGTGCTGCGCGGCAAGACCGTCGTGGTCTTCGGCGGCAGCTACGGCATCGGCGCCGACATCGTCTCGCTCGCGGAGCGGTTCGGTGCCACCGTGCGCGCGTTCAGCCGGTCCGGCACCCGCACCCACGTCGAGCGCCGCGCCGACATCGTCGCCGCGCGCCAGCAGGTGCTCGCGGAGACCGGCCGCGTCGACTTCGTCGTCAACACCGCCGGGGTGCTGCCCCGCGGGACGCTCGAGGAGACGACCGAGGAGACCATCTACGCGGCGACCGAGGTCAACTACATCGCGCCGATCCTCATCGCCCAGGAGTTCTACCCCTACCTGCGCGAGTCCGGTGGAGCCCTGCTGCTGTTCACGTCGAGCTCGTACACCCGTGGCCGTTCGGGCTACAGCCTCTACTCCTCGGCCAAGGCCGCCACGGTCAACCTCACGCAGGCGCTGTCCGACGAGTGGGCCGTCTCCGGGGTGCGCGTCAACTGCGTCAACCCCGAGCGCACCGGAACCCCCATGCGCACCAAGGCTTTCGGCCAGGAACCTGCTGACAGCCTGCTCGAGTCCGAGACCGTCGCCCGGGCCGCCCTGCGGGTGCTGGTGTCCGAGCTGACCGGTCACGTCATCGACATCCGGCGCGCCGACCCTTTCACCTCGCACGAGCTCACGGCCGCGCTCGCCGACGACATGCACCAGACCGAACCGCACGACGAGATGCCCGAGGACGCGGAGGCCGCCGCCAGCGGTTCCGCGCCGGGCCAGTAGCCGGCGACGCGTCGGAGCGAGAGGAGTACACGGTGTCCGTCAAGGTGAGCGTCGTGGTCCCGGTCTACAACCCGGGCCCGTACATCGACCCCTGCATCGAGTCCCTCCTGGGCCAGACCATGGCGGCGGAGGGCCTCGAGCTGATCTTCGTCGACGACGGGTCGACCGACGACTCGCTCGCCAAGCTCCAGGCCGTGGCGGCCCAGCACCCGCAGGTCACCGTCATCCCGATCCCCAACTCCGGCTGGCCGGGCAAGCCCCGCAACACCGGGGCCGACCAGGCCAAGGGCGACTACGTCATGTTCGTCGACCAGGACGACACGATGGAGCCCGAGGCGCTCGAGCGGATGCACACCCTGGCCGCTGCCAACGGCGCCGACGTCGTGCTCGGCAAGGTCATCAGCGACTTCCGCGGCGTCAACCACGAGGTCTACCGCACGCACCGGCCGTCGTGCACCGTCTTCGACGCCCCGCTCATGGAGAGCCTCACGCCGCACAAGATGTTCCGCGCGGACTTCCTGCGGGAGAAGGGGATCCGCTACCCGGAGGGGCCGCGCCGCCTCGAGGACCAGCTCTACATGGCGAAGGCCTACTTCGCCGCCTCCGCCGCGACGATCGTCGGCGACTACGTCTGCTACCGCTACCTGCGCCGTCCCGACGGGGGCAACGCCGGGTCCAAGCGGTTCGACCCGGCCGTCTACTACGGCAACCTCCGCGAGGTGCTCGACGTCGTCGACGCGCACACCCAGCCGGGCGAGGAGCGTGACCACTTCTACCGCCGCTTCCTGCGGGTCGAGCTGCTCGGGCGCCTCGGCGGGGGCAAGGTGCTCAAGCACCCGGAGGAGTACTTCGACGCCCTGCTGCGCGAGGTCCGCGCGCTCCTCGAGGAGCGGTTCCCCGCCTCCGTCGACGCCGGTATGGGTGCGGCCATGCGGGTGCGGGCCGGCATCGTCCGCGCCGGTGACCGCGAGCAGATCATGGACCTGGCCCGCGAGTACAACGCGGTCAAGGCCGCTGCGGTCCTCACCGGGATGCGCTGGGCCGGCTCGTCCTTCGAGCTCGACGTCGAGGTGCGGCTGACCCACCGTGGCAAGCCGCTGGTGCTCGAGGCCCGTGACGGCCGGCTGTTCCTGCCCCGCGCCGTCGTCGGCACCGCGTGCACCGACGACGAGCGGCGCGTCGACGACCAGCTCGACGCGGCGTACGGCGACGTCGTGCTGCGCCACCGGGAGCTGCGCGACGAGTGGTACCTGCCGCAGCCGCTCGAGGTGACGCTGGAGCAGTCCGGCGCCGGGCAGGAGGTGGTCTGGCGGGGCACCGCGACCGTCGACCCGGCCAGGGCAGCCGCTGGCCGGGCGCTGCGCGAGGGCAAGCAGGACTTCTACCTGCGGCTCGGTGTCTTCGGCTGGGCCCGCCAGCAGCGACTGGGCGCCGACCGGCGCGCCGGCATCGTCGTCCCCGACCTCTTCGCGGAGCCGGGCGGACGCCTCGTCGAGCGGTTCGACACCGACCCGCACGGCAACCTCAGCCTCAACGTGGACATCCCCAAGGACCGCGCCCGGGTCCTCATCGCGCGCACCTCGGTGCGCTCCGCATCGCGGACGCGGGTGGAGCTGGCGCCGAACGTGCACCTCGCGCAGGACGGTGGCAAGGGCACGCTGGGCCTGCGCCGGGCGGACGGCCACCGCACGTCGTGGCCGGTGGTGACCGGCGGCCAGACCTGGGTGGCCTCCGCCCCCGAGGGCGAGTCGTTGCGTCCTGGCACCTACGAGCTGACGCTGTCGGCGCCCGGGCCCTGGGGGGCCGTGCGGCTGCTCGAGGTCGTCGTCGTGTCACCCTTCGGCGTCTCGTCCCGTCGGGCCACGGCCGGGCCGACCACGACGGAGCGGCTGACCGGTCTCGCCGCGCGGGTGCGCCGTTCCCTCAAGGGCTGACGACGGGGCGCCCCCACGTGCTGACGGCCTCGTCGAAGGCGCGGTCGAACCGGGCGACCGGGTCCTCCGACTGGTCGCCGAGCAGGTAGGCCCGCGTGCGGGTCCGCTCCTCGCTCAGCGAGTCCGACTCGCGGGCGTCCTGCACGAACCCGGCGATGTCGCTGCCGTCACCCATGAGCACGTACGCGCCTGCGGCCGAAGGGAACTCGAGGCGGAACTGTTCGGCGCTGGTGGTCCCGAAGTGCGTGACGACATACGGCTTGCCGGAGGCCAGGAAGTCCGTGATGACGCTGGAGATGTCGCTCACGAGCAGGTCGGCGCGGTTGAAGGCGCTGTACAGCCCCTCGGAACCGGTGACGACCTCGTGCGGATGGCCGGCCGCGGCGACGAGGTCCTTGAGCGAGTCCACCTCGTCCCCGAACGCCGGGTCGTCGGTCCCGGTGCCCGGGTGTGGCTTGAACAGCACCCTGACGCCCGGCACGGCCAGCAGCGTCTCGAGCAGGACCCGCCCCTGGCTGAGGATGGAGGAGTACTCCCACTCGGCGAAGAAGCCCTCACGGGTGGGGGCGTAGAGGACGGTGTAGTCCCACTCGCCCTGCCCGTCGTCGCCGTGGTGGTCCTCGGCGAGCGGGGCGGCGACCCGGTGGATCTCGGCCAGCTGGGGTCGGCCGATCTCGCGCACCTGCTCGTCGCGGACGCCGACGTCGGCGATGCGGTAGCGGTCGCGAGCGGCGGGGCCGCTGACCCACGCCTCGTCGAAGATGCGGGTGAGGACCGTGGCGCTGCCGCCCTTGTCGCTGTCACCGTGCCCGACGAACACGTCGACGATGCCGGGCAGGCGCAGGAGGTGGTTGTTCGTCGCGACGTTGGACGGGTAGAGCGCGATGCGGACCGAGGGCGGCACGACCCGCTCGATGTCGCCGGGTCGGCTCACCATGACGACCGGCAGGGTGTCGGTGGACACCAGGGGCTCGTTCCACGGCTCACGCACCAGCACGACGACCCTGCGGTCGACCAGCTCCAGGGTCGGCATCCACACGTTGGCGATGTAGCCGATGGCCTCGGGCCGGCTGTAGTAGAAGAGCGCCTCGGGGGAGAGGTCGCGCAGGGCGTCGGCGAGCAGGTCGACCGTCTTCTCGTGGGGGGTGTCGTTCCGCGCCCGCAGGGCGTCGACCAGGGCCAGCACGACGAACAGCACGCACACCACTCCTGCGACCGCCGAGGCGATCGCGATGGCGGCGCGGGGCCCGTCCGCGAGGGGGACCACCACGCCCACGACCATGGCGAGGGTGGCCGCCGAGATCCACCGCTGTCCCTCGCCCAGGAGCGCAGGTGCCAGGGGAGGGTTGCGGACCACACCGGGGACCTCGAGGTTGCGCCACGAGACCGGCGAGAGCCGGTGGGCCACCGCGTCGGTGACGAGGACCTGCAGGGCCAGGCGCGAGAGCCACACCAGGGCGAGGGTGACGGCGACGAGGACCACGGTGCCGTGGTCGTCACCGAACGCCGCGACGGCCAGGCCCCCCAGCAGCAGGCCGCGCAGTCCGGTCCGGACGGTCAGGCCGGCCCCGAAACCCTCGAGCGCGCGGGCGACGGCCGCTCGCTGGCGCACCACGGCCTCGCCGAGGAGACCGACGAGCGTGCCGAAGACGAACACCACCGCCGCGAGCAGCGGGTGGGAACCGGCGAGGGGCAGGGCGGCGGCGAGCAGGGCGAACCCGGCACCGAGCACCCCGATGACGGGCAGGTAGGTCTTCACGCGTCCTCCTGGACGGCCTGGGTCCAAACGGCCTCGGTCTCCACGGCCTGGGACTCCACGGCCTGGGACTCCACGGCCTGGGACTCCACGGCCTGGGACTCCACGGCCTCGGCCTCGATCGCCTGGACCTGGGCCGCCTCGACCGCCCGGTCGAGGGCCCGGTCGCTGCGGCCGATGGCCCGGGTGACCTCGTCGGTGAACCGGGCGATGGGGTCGGCGACGGGTTCGCCGAGGAAGTACGTCGCGAGCTCGAGCCGGCGGGGTCGCAGGGTGTCGGGTCCGGCGGCGTCCTCGATCGCCGCGAGGAGGCCGGAGACGTCTCGACCGATGACCCCGCCCCCGGCGGTGCTGGGGAACTCCGCGTGGAACCGGGCCAGCGGGACGTCCTCGGGGTTGGTCACGAGGTAGGGCTTGCGGGAGGCGAGGAAGTCGGCGACCACGCTGGAGATGTCGGCGACGAGGACGTCGGCCTCGTTGAACGCACGGTAGAGCGCGTCCGGTTCGGTGCCGACGACCTGGTGGGGGCCGGAGGACAGGCGGCGCTCGATCGCGGCCCGCGCGGTGGCGGCCTTCTCCAGCCGGGTGCCGGTGGCGGGGTGCGCCTTGAACAGCACGCGGATGTCGCGGTCGGACGCGAGCAGCGCGTCGACGATCCGCTCGCCCATGGGCGCCACCGAGGAGTAGTTGACCCCTTCGAAGTTTCCCTCCCAGGTCGGGGCGTAGAGCACCGTCAGGGGAGAGGCCTGCTGCGCGCCGTCGGGGACGGCCTCGATGTGCGCGAGCTGCGGGCGGCCGACGGTGACGAGCTGGTCGGGCCGCACGCCCTCGCCGCGCTGCAGGTAGCGGTCGCGGGCGGCCTCGCCGGCCACCCAGATCTCGTCGAACACCCGGTGCAGCGGGCTGTAGGTCACCGACTTGTCGCCGTCACCGTGGTTGATGAAGACGTGGCGCAGGCCGCGCAGCCGGATCATGTGGTTGTTCTTGATGACCGTCGTCGGGTAGAGCGCCACCCGCATCGACGGCAGCTGGAAGGCCTCGATGTCCTGCGCGCGGGGCAGCACCAGCACCGGGGTGCTCGTGGGCAGCAGGTCCTCGAGGTGGCGGCTCTCGCGGATGAAGATCACCGTGGGCTGCTCGATGCGGTCGATCGTCTCGAGCCAGACGTTGAGCTGGTAGGTGGTGTCGGGGCCGCCGCTGAAGTACACGACGACCTCGGGGGCGAGCTCCTGCAGGGCCGCGAGGACCCTGGCCTTCTCGTGGGCGGGGGTGGCCAGCCGGCCGACCAGGCGACGCCGGGCGAGCCCGCGCTGGATGACGAACACCGCGCCGGCCACGACGAGGAGCAGGGCCACCCACACCGGCCACGTCGCGTCGAGGGTCCACGACAGCCACAGCCCGACGACGAGCGGCACGTCCACGTGGAGGGCGAACCGCGCGCCCGAGACGGTCCAGAGGCGAGGGAGCGTGGTGGGCAGGATCTGCGGGCCGCTGTCGGCCCCGTCGACGTCCAGACCGCGCCACCAGACCCGGCCGCGCCGCATACGCCGGTTGCGCGCCCCCACCACCCGGTATGCCGCGTGGCCGGCGTGGACGACGACCACCGCGGCGAGCGCCGCGGTCACCGCGAGCGGGGAGGGGTGGGTGATCAGGGCCCAGCCCAGGAAGGCGACGGCCTCGCGGAAGAGGTGCCGGTGCGGCGGGGCCATCTCGCGCTCGTTGAACCAGATGACGGCCCGCGGGTCGACCCGGTAGAACGAGGCGTCCGTGACGTAGTTGACGACCAGGGCCGCCCCCAGGAGCCAACCCTGCTCGGCCAGCGCCGCCAGCAGCATCACCGCCGAGCTGAGCACCCACAGGAGGCTGACCAGGACCTCGCTCCTGCGCAGGGCCGATGCCAGTCGAGTCATGGTGTCCGTTCGTCGGTCGCGGGGGTCGTCCCGGCTCTCCACCGGGCTGCGCCGAGGATACCGGGGTGGCGTACCCTCGGTCGTCGGGCCGACGCGAGATGATGCCCACCGGCAGGCGAGGCGGGCAGGCACCCCACGACAGGCAAGGACCCATGAAGCTGATCACGCGAACCCAGGCGATCCTGGCCCGGCGCAGCGTGCTGTGGACGCTCGTGATCCGCGACCTGCGGGTCCGCTACTCCCGCAGCGTCCTCGGGTACCTCTGGACGATCCTCGACCCGCTCCTGATGTCGTCGGTCTACTTCGTCGTCTTCGTCTTCATCCTCAAGCGCAACAACCTCGGGCACGAGCCGTACTTCATGTTCCTCGTCATCGGCCTGCTGTCCTGGCAGTGGTTCTCGGGCTGCCTGACCGACACGTCGCGCGCGCTGATCCAGGAGTCCAAGCTCGTGCGCTCCACCAACCTCCCGCGCGAGATGTGGGTGCTGCGGGTGGTGCTGTCCAAGGGGATCGAGTACCTGCTGTCGCTGCCGGTCCTGGTGTTCTTCAGCATCGTCTACCTCGTCAAGGGCCAGCTGCACGTCAACTGGTGGGTGCTGCTGTTCCCGCTCGCGATCGTCCTGCAGGCCGTCGCCCTGACCGGCATCGGCCTGATCCTCGCGCCGGTGACCGCCCTGGTGACCGACACCCAGCGGGTCGTGCGCATCGCCACCCGGGTGATGTTCTACGCCACCCCGGTGGTCTACGCCGGACACCTCGTGCCCGCGCCCTACGACAAGGTCACCTGGCTCAACCCCCTCGCCGGGATCCTCGAGATCATGCGGGCCGGGCTGTTCCGGCACGACAGGTTCCCCATCCTCTGGGGGGCGATCGGGACGTCGGTCGTGGTGTCGTTCGCCCTGCTGGTCGCGGGGTTCGCCGTCTTCTCGCGCCTCGAGCGCGCCGTGCTGAAGGAGATCTGATGGCTGCCCACGACGCCCAGCCCCTCAGCTCCGGGTCCGCCGGCTCCGAGCCCGTCATCTCCGTGCGCGACCTCGGGATCGAGTTCTACCGCTCCCGGCGTCGGCGCATGCAGCTGCGCGAGATGCTCTTCCACGGTCGCAGCGGCGCCACGAAGCAGACCTTCTGGGCGCTGCGGAACATCAGCTTCGACATCCACGCCGGTGACGCCGTCGGCCTCGTCGGCGGCAACGGCGGTGGCAAGAGCACGCTGTTGAAGATGATCGCCGGCGTGCTGCTGCCCGACGAGGGCTCGGTGGAGGTGCGTGGCGGGGTCGCGCCGCTCATCGAGCTGACCGGTGGCTTCCTCGGCGAGCTGTCGGCCCGCGACAACATCCACCTCACGGCGGGTCTGCACGGGCTGGGCAAGGCCGAGATCGAGGAGCGCTTCGACGACATCGTCGACTTCGCCGGTCCCGAGGTGCGTGCCGGCCTCGACACCCCCTACCGCCACTTCTCCTCGGGCATGAAGGTCCGGCTCGGGTTCGCGGTGGTCACCACGCTCGACGAGCCGATCATCCTCGTGGACGAGGTGCTGGCCGTCGGCGACCGGGCGTTCCGCGAGAAGTGCTACCAGCGGATGGAGTCCCTGCTGGGTGACGGCAAGACGCTGTTCCTCGTGTCGCACTCCGAGCGCGACCTGCGCCGGTTCTCCACCCGCGGGATCTACCTCAAGCGCGGTCAGCTGGCGATGGACGGTCCCATGGAGGACGTCCTCGACCGCTACAACCACGACCTGGACGCCGGGGCGTGACCTCCGGCACCGAGCGCGTTCAGCCCGCCGAGCCCACCGTCGGCAACGCGACGGCCCGGGCGGTCCACGGCCTGAGCGCCGGTGCCGACGTCGTCGTCCTCGGCGGCGACGGTGGGTCGGCCCTCACGCAGACCCTCGCCCTGCTCGGCATCTCGAGCCCCCCGGTGGTCCTCGGCGGCCCCTTGTCGGCCCAGCTCGGCGGTCTGGCCGACGCGCTCGCCCGCACCGGTGACGCACCGGCCGTCGTCGCGGCCCACGACCTCGGCATCTCCCCGGTGGCCCTCCTCGACCTGCTCGACCGCCCCGGGGTCCGCACCGCCGCCCTCGTGGCCGACCCGTACGCACTCGCGGAGGGTGCGGACCTCGCGACCCCGGCCCGTGTCGGGCACGACGGGAAGCTGGTCGAGTCCGTGGGCACGTCGGCGCACGAGGTGACCGCGCCCAACCGGGCGCTCCCCGGTGTCCTGCGGGTCAGCGGCCCCGACCGTGCCGAAGCCGCTCGGCTCCTTCGCGCCGCAGCGTCGTCGGCCGACGGGTGGGGGTCCGACGCGGTGGCCGTCGCCACCCTCGTCCTCGTCCGGGGCGGGCTCACCGTGCAGGCCGGCCCGCTCGGGCCGTTCGACTGGTCGCGCCCGGGGGTGCGCGCCGTCGGGGCGGCGGGGGAGCCGTGGCGGCAACGCCTCCGCGGCGCCTCCCGCGGTGGTGACGGCTTCTTCTCCACGTATGCCGTGCGCCCCCTCTCGAGGCGGCTCACCGGGGTGGGCCTGGCCCACGGGTGGACCCCGAACGTCGTCACGGTCATCTCGCTCGCCTTCGGCCTGGTCGCCGCGCTGCTCGTGGCGACCGGAGCCTGGTGGGCCTGGGTCGTCGCCGCGGTGCTGCTCCTCGTGGCGCTCGTCGTCGACTGCGTGGACGGCGAGATCGCGCGCTTCACCCGGCGGTTCAGCCCGCTCGGTGCCTTCCTCGACGCGGTCGGCGACCGCGTCAAGGAGTACGCCGTCCTGGCCGCCGTCGCAGCGGTCGCGGTCCGCCAGGGCTCGGACGGCTGGCCGGTGGCGCTCGCGGCGATGGCCGTGGTGACGCTGCGCCACCTCGAGGACTACGCGTACGAGCACCGGCTGAGGGGTTCGCGGCGCAGCCGGCCCGACCTGCTCCCGGTCGACGTGCCCCGCGACCTCGGTCCGCAGGCGGCGCGCACGACCTTCGCACCACCCCCGAGCACCCGGACGCAGGTGGTGCACTGGACCAAGAAGGTGGTCCACATGCCCATCGCGGAGCGCTACCTCCTGATCTCCCTTACCCTGCTGACGCACCGGCCGATGCTCGTCCTGTGGGTCCTGACCGTCGCCGTCGCGGTGGCCGTGGCGTGGACCCAGGGCGGTCGGGTGGCCGCGGTCCTCGCGGGCCGCGACCGGACCTGGGCCTCCGTGGAGCAGGCGACCGGACGCGGTGACCTCGACGAGCAGCTCGACCTCGGACCGCTGGCGGTGGCCGTCTCGCGCGCACTGCGGGCGCCGTTCCTCGTCGGCCTGCTGGGGGCGGTCGTGCTCGTCGTCGCCGTGCCGTGGGTCGTCTGGTCGGGGCACGTAGGCGTCGGGCTCGTCGTCGCCGTGGTCGGGTTCGTGGCTGTCGCCGCGGCCTGGCAGCCGCCGGTGCACCACCGCCTCGCCTGGCAGGCCCCGGCCGCCCTGTGGGTGGCAGAGGCCCTCACCGTCGGCGTCCTCGTCCACCACACCCTCGACTCCTGGTCGGCCGCCGCGTTCGCGTATGTCGCCGCCATCGCCTACCACCGCTACGACGTCGTCTACCGGCTCCGCGACACCGGCACGCCACCCGCCTCGTGGGTGGCGGTGGCAGGCCTGGGCACCGACGGACGTCTCGTCGTCCTGCTCCTCGTGGCCCTGCTCGCCCCCGGGGCGGTCGTCCCCCTCCTGTGGGTGTCGGCGGTCGCGCTCGCCGCCGTCTACCTCGCCGAGTCCTTCCTCGGCTGGCGTCGGTGGATCGCCGCCCAGCCCGACCCCCTGCGAACAGGATCGCCGGCATGAGCCAGCTCGCCCACGACCCCTCCGACGACCGGCCCACGATCGCCCAGCTCAAGGCCGTGGCGCAGCCCCCGGAGCACATCGCCCGCTACAACGCCGAGCACTGGGCCGGGGCCCTGTACATCCGGCACCTGTCCATCTACGCGACCCGGGTGCTGCTGCCGACCCGGATCTCCCCGAACGGCGTCACCTGGCTGATGATCGCCGTGGGCGTGCTCGGGGCCCTTGCCCTGCCGCTGCCGGGAGTCGTCGGCCCACTGGTGTGCGTCGTGGCGATGCAGCTGCAGATCCTCCTCGACTGCAGCGACGGCGAGGTGGCCCGGTGGCGCCAGCGGTTCTCGCCGGCCGGGATCTACCTCGACCGGATCGGCCACTACCTGACGGAGGCCGCGATCCCGGCCTTCCTCGGCCTGCGCGCCGACGGTTGGTCGCTCGCCCACCCGCTCGACGCCGGCGGCTGGACCGTCCTCGGGCTCCTCGTGTCGGTCGTCGTGCTGGTCAACAAGGCCTTCACCGACCTCGTGCACGTGGCGCGCGCCAAGACCGGTCGCCCCATGCTGGAGGACGTCGCGGCCACCACGCGGTCCAAGGTGTCCGGCCTCGCCGCCGTCCGCAGGGCGATGGGCTACCTGCCGATCTTCCGGGCCTTCGTCGCCGTCGAGGCCTCGCTCCTCGCGCTGGTCGCCGGGGTCGTCGACATCGCCCACGGCGACCTCCTCGGCACCCAGGTGCTCGTCGTCGTCATGGTGCCGCTGGCCCTGGTGACCGCGGGTGGCCACCTGCTCGGGGTCCTCACGAGCTCGAGGCTGGACTGACCGTGACGACCCGCGGACCGGTGCGGGTGCTGCAGTGGGCCCAGGAGCACGGTGAGGTCGGTGGCGTGCACGCCAGCCACCGGCAGCTCACGGCGACGCTGCGCTCCGAGGGGTCCGTCGTCCGCTACGTCGACACCGGCTCGCCCCGCCGCGCGCTGCGAGCGCTGCCATCGGTCTGGGCCCGCCGGTCCCTCCACCTGTTCCACATCACCAGGCTGTGGCGGGCCATGGTCCTCGCGCCGGTGTTCGCGGTGCTACCGGGTACGACCGTCCTCGTCCTGCACTCCGGCTCCACCCTGGGCCAGGTGCGCAGGCTCGGACCGGCAGGCGCTGCCGTGCTGCGCGTCGCCCTGCACGCCTACGACCAGATCTGGGCCGTCAACGACGAGATCCGCGAGGTCCTGCCCGCCGGGCTCCGCGGGCGGGTCCGCGTGGTCACGCCCTACGTCCCCTCTCCTCACGCTGTCCCAGCCGTCGCGCCCGCGCGTGACCCACACGCCGTCGTGGTCGCCACGAACGCCGGGCTCGAGCACTACCACGCCGACCTCGCCGTCGAGGCGGTCCGCCGGGTGCGCTCGGGCTCGTGGCCCGATGCCACCCTCCGCGTGCTCGCCTACGGCCACGACGGCGACCGGCTGGCCGAGCTGCGTCAGCTGGTCGCACGGGAGCCGTGGGTCACGCTCACCTTCGACGCCCCGGCACCCGAGGTGGCGCACGTGCTCGCCTCCAGCGGCGTCTTCCTGCGCCCCACCGCCTGGGACGGCGACTCGGTGATCGTCCGGGAGGCGCTCGCGGCCGGTGCCCGCGTGGTCGCCAGCGACACCTGCCCACGCCCCCTCGGGGTCGAGCTCTCCCCCCTGGACGCGGCCTCGCTCGCGCAGTCCCTGGTCGAGGGGGGACAGGCCAGCACGGGGGAGGGCCTGTCCACGACCACCATGCTGGACGCCGCCCACGATGCCGCCGCCGCCGTGGCCGGACGGTAGCCTCGGCGCAGCGCACCACCACGACGGCCACGCCGCGACGCCATACGAGGAGCTTTTGTTGAGCAACCGCACCGTCATCACGTTCGGCACCTTCGACGTGCTGCACGTCGGGCACATCCGCGTCCTCAAGCGGGCGGCCGAGTTCGGTGACCGGCTCGTCGTCGGGGTGTCGGCGGACGCGCTCAACATGGCCAAGAAGGGCCGCAACCCGGTGTTCGACCAGGACGAGCGGGTCGAGATCATCAGCAGCCTGAAGGTGGTCGACGAGGTGTTCGTCGAGGAGTCGCTGGAGAAGAAGCGCGACTACATCCTCGAGCACGGGGCGTCGGTGCTGGTCATGGGCGACGACTGGGCCGGCAAGTTCGACTGGGTCAGCGACGTGTGCGAGGTCGTCTACCTGCCCCGCACGCCGTCGGTGTCGACGACCGGGCTGATCGAGCACATCGCCAAGATCGCGCCCTGAGACGGCGGCGGTCCTGCGCGGTCCGCCGCTGGGACCGTGGTGGGCCGCGAGTCGGGCCGCGAGTCAGGCCGTGGGGGCCCCGTCGGTCGGGGAGTCCGGCGCGCCGGTCGTGCGAACCTGCTCCTGCGGGAAGTCGCGCTCCGCCTCGTCCAGGGCGAGCCGTCGGGCCAGTCGCGTGTAGCGCGTCTCGAGGTCGCGGAAGCGTAGGTAGGTCGTCACGGTGAAGCTGAGGAACGCCACCACGAGCGCGTAGAGCACCATGTCGGTGCCACGGCCGACGCCGACGACGTGGGCGATGCGGTTCCAGACGTTCGGGATGAGGATCGACACGACGGCGAACGCGGCGAAGAGCAGGAGGCCGAGCCGGCGGATCGCCTGGGCGCGGGCGCCGTTGCTGCGGAACAGCCGGGCGACGAACGCCAGCACGGCGACCATCAGCACGACCTGGATCAGCACGAGGTTGGTCATCGGAGGATCAGCTCCACGAGGATGTTGACGGCGTTCCAGATCGACTGGCCCTTGGCCTTGGAGTAGTCGGTGTAGAGGATGTGCACCGGGCTCTCGCCGTAGCGGACGTCCAGGTCACCGATCTGCGCGACGAGCTCGGAGGCGTGCGCCATCCGGTTCTGGGTGATGTCGATCCGCTCGACCACGCCCCGGGACAGGAGCCGGAGGCCGTTGTGGGCGTCGGTGAGGCGGGTCTTGGTGGTGAGGTTGGTGTAGCCCACCGCTGCCCGCAGGACGATCTTCTTGAGCACGGACGCCTGGGTGCGGTCGTCGAGGAAGCGGGAGCCGAACACGACCTCGAGCGACTCGGCCCGGGCCTTCTCGAGCATGGCCACGACGTCCGAGACCTGGTGCTGGCCGTCGGCGTCGAAGGTGACGACCCACCGCATACCGGGGTCGCCCAGGGCGTAGGTGAAGCCGGTCTGGAGGGCCGCGCCCTGCCCGAGGTTGATGGGGTGGCGCACCACGACGGCACCGGCCGCCTCGGCGACCGCCGCGCTGGCGTCGGACGAACCGTCGTCGACGCAGACGACATGGGGGAAGACCGCCCTGGCGGTGGCCACCACGTCGCCGATGACCTGGGCCTCGTTGTAGAGCGGGATGACCAGCCAGACGTCGTCGTTCATCGTCGGCCAGCCTAGTGGGCCGCCCGGGCGGTGCTGGTCAGGCGCGGGCGGGTGGGAGGAGAATTGCCGTGGAGGCCGGCGCTGCGGGGTGCGTAACGAAACGGCCACGTGGTTCCCCTCAGACCGGGACGACGGCGACCGATGTGTGACTGTGGGGGCTGGTGCCCGATTCGTCGGGCTGCCCACCCCCCTTCGCAGACTCTGAGAGTGAGAGGACACCTCCCGTGTTCCGAACGACGCGACGGCGTGCCGTCCGCTTCCTCGCCACCACGGCCGTCGGTGCCGTGGCCCTCGGCCTGGCCGTGCCCACGGGCGCCGCTGCCGCGGGGAACGCCCCGGACCCGCAGTGGGGTGCCAACCAGCCGCGGCCGACGTTCACGGAGAGCCCGACCGACGGGAACCCCGACGGACCCGCGCCCGACGCGTCCGCGCCGACCGTCTCCGGTGCCGAGGCCTCGGCCGCCGTCGCCCAGGACGAGCGTCGCGCTGCGACGGCCAGGTCCTCCGCAGCGGCCGCCTCCTCATGGGTGCTGCGCGGCGCCGGCTGGGGCCACGGGATCGGCATGAGCCAGTACGGCGCGTTCGAGATGGCCAGGGCGGGCTACACGGCCCCCCAGATCCTCAAGCACTACTACACGGGCACCACGTACGACGCCGTCAGCGACAGCCAGACCCTGGACGTCAACATCCTCAACCAGGTGTCAGGGTCGAGCACCGTGACCGCTGTCCCGTCGCTCGTGGCGGCCGGCAACGGCGGCGGTGCGTTCACCGTCACGGTCGCAGGGGACTCCCGGACCATCACCGGTGCGCTGGGCGACGCCGTGTCGTTCAGTCGGGTCGGCGACACCATCAAGGCGAGCTGCTCGTCCTGCACCGGGGTGTCCTCCCTGGCCGGCACGACCGCCATCCTGCGGTGGGACAGCCTCCCCGGCATGAACGACAAGACGCTGATGAAGATCGGCGGCACGCTCTACCGCGACGGCACCGTCCGGATGAAGCCCTACGGCACCAGCAGCTGGAACGTCGTGAACCGGGTCCGGCTGCACGACGAGTACCTCGACTACATCGCCGAGAGCCCGTGGTCGTGGAACCTCGAGGCCCTCAAGGCCCAGGCCGCCGCGGCTCGCGGCTACGCCCTCAGCAAGTACCAGGCGCTGGGCGGCACCGTGCGCGCATCCTGCGACTGCCACCTCTACGACACGACGGCGGACCAGGTCTACGCCGGCTACTCGACCGTGCTCGGCAACGGCAACCAGCCGTACTGGGCCAACTGGCGCAACGCCGTCCGCGCCGCGGGCACGTCTGCGACCGGCTACGTGGCCCGCTCCAAGGGGACGATCATCCAGGCGTTCTTCTCCTCGTCCTCGGGCGGTCGCACCGAGAACAACGAGGACGTCTGGGGCGGCACGCCCCTGCCGTACCTGCGCGGCGTGTCCGACCCGTGGAGCCTCAAGGACAGCAACCCCGCACGGGCGTGGCGCCAGGTGGCCAGCGCCCCGTCGCTCGCCCGCGTGTTCGGCCTGTCCGACGTCGCGCGCCTCGACCTGTCCGACCGCACCGCCAACGGCGGGGTGCACACGGCGACCGCCACGTCGACGGCCGGCACCGTGCGCACCGTCACCGGTGACCAGCTGCGTTCGGTGGTGGCCTCCGGCACCCCGTTCTCGGGTCAGGTCAACTCGACGATGATCCGCCACCTCACGACCCGCCTCTCGGGGGCGGACCGCTACGCCTCCGCTGCTGCAGTCGCGGCACGCACCACGTCGTCGGCCGGCGCCGTCGTCGTGGCGGCCGGCGACGGCCTGCTCGTCGACGCCTCGGTCTCCGGGCCGCTCGCGGCCACGGTCGGCGGACCGCTCCTGCTCACGCAGCAGTCCAAGCTCCCCGCCGCGACGATCGCGGAGCTGAACCGCCGCGGCAGCGCGGTGAAGACGGCCTACGTCGTCGGCGGTGCCGGCGTGGTGTCGGATGCGGTCGCCGCGCAGCTGAGGAGCCGCGGGCTGACCGTGACCCGGCTCGGTGGCTCGAACCGGTTCGAGACCTCCGCCGTCGTCGCCAAGGCCATCAAGGCCAGGCGGGCCACCCCGACCGTCGTCGTCGCCGGTGGCGAGGGACTGCCGGACGCGCTCGGCGTCTCCGGCCCGGCCTCCGCCCTGCGCGAGCCGATCCTGCTCACGCCGGCAGGGGGCCTGAGCTCGTACACGTGGTCGGCCCTCTCCGCCCTCAAGCCCACCTCGGCCCGCGTCGTCGGCGGCAGTGCCGTGGTGGCCACCGGGGTCGAGGACCAGCTGCGCCGTGCCGGCGTCACCACCGTCACCCGCCTCGGCGGCACGGACCGGTATGCCGTCTCGGCTGCGGTCGCGTCCTTCTACCGTTCGCGGGTGCCGGTCCAGTCCGAGATCGTCCTCACGTCGGGGCGCAACGAGTCGCTCGTCGACTCGCTCGTCGCCGGAACGCTGCAGCGGGTCATCGCCCTCACCCCGGGGTCCTCCCTCGGTGACGACGCCCTCGCCACCCTGCAGACCAGCTCGCAGCTCGAGACCCTGACAGCGGTCGGCGGCACGGCCGTGGTCTCGGCCGCGACCCTCACGACGGCTGCCAACAGCTGACCCGACGACCCGACCCCTTCTCCCCGCGAGTTTGAAGCGGCACCGACGTCCTGACGTCGGTGCCGCTCCAAACTCGGCGCGCGGGAGGTCGCGGTCGCCCGGTGCCGGCCTCAGGTGAGGTCGGTGGTGAACTTCGGCTCGGTCTTCTCGCGGACCTCGTCCTCGGTCACGCCCTCGGCGAGCTCGCGCAGGACCAGGCCGTCGGCGGTGACGTCGAAGACGCACAGGTCGGTGATGATCCGCTGGACGACACCGCGACCGGTGTAGGGCAGGGAGCACTCCTCGACGATCTTGTAGGAGCCGTCCTTGGCGTTGTGCTCCATCAGGACGATGACCTTCTTGGCCCCGTGGACCAGGTCCATCGCGCCGCCCATGCCCTTGACCATCTTGCCGGGGATCATCCAGTTGGCGATGTCTCCCCTGGCCGAGACCTGCATCGCGCCGAGGATCGCCGCGTCGACCTTGCCACCACGGATCATTCCGAAGCTCGTCGCCGAGTCGAAGAACGAGGCGCCGCGTCGCAGCGTGACGGTCTCCTTGCCGGCGTTGATGAGGTCGGCGTCCTCCTCACCCTCGAACGGGTACGCGCCGACGCCCAGGATGCCGTTCTCGGACTGCAGCACGATCTCGACGTCGTCGGGCACGTAGTTGGGGACCAGCGTCGGCAGCCCGATGCCGAGGTTGACGTACGAGCCGTCGGACAGCTCCTGGGCGGCGCGGGCCGCCATCTGCTCACGGGTCAGTGCCATCTCAGGCCTCCTGGCTCTCGGTGTGGCCGTCGGTCGGGCCCTCGGTGCGGGGCCGGGTCGTCCGGCGCTCGATCCTCTTCTCGGCGGCCTGCTCCGCGGTCAGCGGCAGCACGCGGTGGACGTAGATGCCGGGCAGGTGGACCTGGTCGGGGTCGAGCTCGCCGGGCTCGACCAGCTCCTCGACCTCGGCGACCGTGACGCGCCCGGCCATGGCGGCCAGCGGGTTGAAGTTGCGCGAGCTCTTGCGGAACACGAGGTTGCCGTGGCGGTCGCCCTTCCACGCCCGGACCAGGCCGAAGTCGGCCACGATCGCCCGCTCGAGGATGAACTCCTTGTCCTCACCGTCGACCTCGAAGACCTTGCTCTCCTTGGGAGGTGAGGCCTTGGCGACGGTGCCGTCCGCGGCATACAGCCAGGGGAGGCCACCCTCGGCGACCTGGGTGCCGGCACCGGTCACGGTGTAGAACGCCGGGATGCCGGAGCCGCCGGCGCGCAGCCGCTCGGCGAGCGTGCCCTGCGGCGTCAGCTCGACCTCGAGCTCGCCGCTCAGGTACTGGCGGGCGAACTCCTTGTTCTCCCCGACGTACGAGGAGACCATGCGGCGGATCCGCTTGTCCTTGAGCAGGATCCCGAGTCCCCACTCGTCCACGCCACAGTTGTTGGAGATGGCCTCGAGGTCGCTCACCCCCGTGTGGTGGATCGCGTCGATGAGCACGCTCGGGACCCCGCAGAGCCCGAAACCACCCACCGACAGGGAGGAGCCGTCGACGATTCCGTCGATGGCCTCGGCTGCGGAGGAGACGACTTTGTCCATGGCGGCGACTCTAGTCGGCGGCTCCCGCCGCCCGTGCGTGGTCCCTCCCCACCGTCCCGCCCACCCCGGGTGTCCCCGCCACACGTCCCGGTCCGGAGCCGAGTCCGGGATCGTGCGGCGGTGGCGGCGGCGACCCACGAGGGAGCGGGGCACGGGGGTGGTCCGTAGGGCCGTGGTGGGTATGGCGGCGGGTCCCACGGCCGCGTGGGCGCACCGGAGCGAAGCGGAGGTGCGGATGGTAGGCCCGAGGACCACCCCCGTGTGCCGCGACCGGTCAGCCGAGTGCCGAGCGGCCACGGCGGACTCCTGTCGCCATCGGCTGGACGGGGGAGGGGATCGCGAACTCCACGGTTGTAGTTCTGGGGAAGCGGTTGTGACGCGTGTGAACCGGTGGGACAAATGTCTCGCCTGCCCCGGGCGTGATGGCCCGGGACCGGCACCGTCGACTCGTCCGCGCCCCGCGACCCGGGGTGCCATCCCCCTGGAGCGTCCCGTGTCGCGTGCTGTCCGTGCCCTCGGTGTGCTGAGCATCCCCGTCCTCACCGTCCCCCTCGCCATGGCGGACGCGCAGGCGGCGAGCGTGCCCAAGCCGCCGAGCAAGGCGTTGCCGTCGGCGCTCGACCTGGCCTCGCCCTACCAGGCGCAGCGCCTGTGCGACCCGGTGGCCAAGCCCGGGGTGGTGGCGTTCGCGACGCTGTTCTCGAGCCACTACGGGCTCGGCAGCGCGTCGTACGGGATCATCCGCAACTGCAACAGCGGCCTGACGGAGCACTCCGAGGGACGTGCGTGGGACTGGATGCTCAGCGTCAACAAGCCCAACGAGAAGGCCGTGGCCGACTCGGTGACCGCGTGGCTGTCGGCGCCGGACGCCCAGGGGCGTCCGGGTGCCATGGCCCGGCGGTTCGGGATCATGTACATCATCTGGAACCACAAGATGTGGCGCGCCTACGACCCCGGCCGCGGCTGGGCGACCTACACCGGGCCCGTCCCGCACACCGACCACATCCATTTCTCGTTCTCGTGGGACGGCGCGTACGGCCACACGTCCTGGTGGACCGGCAAGGCCATCACCACGATCGACCCCGGTCCGGGGTCGGCGCCTGCGCCTGCTCCTGCTCCGGCGCCGACGTCGTACCCCGTGCTGGCCAAGGGGTCGACCGGACCCGACGTCGCCCTCGCGCAGAAGGTCGTCGGCGCGACGCCCGACGGTCAGTTCGGCCCGAAGACCGAGGCGGCGGTGCGGAGCTGGCAGGGCAGCCACGGCGTCGCCGTCACCGGGGTGATGGACGCGCCCACCTGGGCGAAGATGGTGGCCCTCAAGCTGGTCCCCGCCCGGGGCGCGGCACCGAGCACGCCGACGCCGACGCCGACCCCCGCGAAGCCAGCCCCGGCCGACCCGCTGGCGCAGTACGCCGCCACGACGATCAGCAAGGGCGCCACCGGACCGGCCGTCGTGGCGCTCCAGAAGGCCCTCCACGTCACCGCGGACGGCCAGTTCGGCCCGAAGACCGAGGCGGCGGTCAAGGCGTTCCAGACCCGCCGCAACCTCACGGCCAACGGCGTCGTCGGACCGCCCACCTGGAAGGCGCTCATGGGCGGGACCGCGACCACGTCGACGCCGTCGCGCTCGGCACCGGCGCGCACCGCCACGCCATACACGGCCCTGATGTCGACGGTGCTGCGCACCGGCTCGCGCGGGGACGCCGTCAAGGTCCTCCAGCGCGCGCTCGGCGGCCTCGCCGTGGACGGTGCATACGGTGCACGGACGGCCTCCGCGGTGTCGGCGTTCCAGAGGTCCCACCACCTCGGTGACACCGGTGTCACGGACTCGAAGGTCTGGAAGGCGCTGGAGGCGCGCGACTACCCGTTGCGCGGCTACTACTCGACCGTCGTGAAGAAGGGCTCGAAGGGTGCGGCCGTCGTCGCGCTGCAGAAGGCGCTGCACGTCGGCGCCGACGGCGACTTCGGTCCGCAGACCGAGGCCGCGGTCAAGGCCTTGCAGGGGCGCGCCAAGCTCGCGCGCACCGGCGTGGTCGCGACGGTGACGTGGAAGGCGGTCGAGGCGGAGCTCCGCAAGCGCTGAGCCGGACACCTCCGGGCTCGGGGCGCGAGCTCCCTACTCTTCCAGCGTGATTCCCTCTGTGGCGACCCGGTGAGAGCGTGCCTCGTCGTCGAGCTCGCCGCGGGTCAGGACCACCGAGCCGTCCGCGGCCCACGCGGACAGCGCGGCCGTGAGGACGCGGCCGAGGTCACCCCCCGAGAGGTGGACGCGCACACCCCGCTCCCAGCCGCGGTCCTCCACGACCGCGCCGTATGCCGCCTCGGCACCTGCCGAGCGCAGCGCGGGGGCGTCCTCATCGGGCTCGTCCAACGCGGTGAACTGGTCGCCGTACGTGGACAGCTCGCGTGCCTCGTCCATCGCGGTCGCGTCGGGGGAGGCGTCCGGCGACCGGCGCGCGAGGGCGGCCAGGGTCACGAGCACCGCTGCACCCGGTGCATGCTCGGCAGCCGCGGGGTCGTCGGTGACCAGGAGGTCCGCGTCGTCGCCGTCGTCCCCGCCCACGACCACGGTGGCGCCGACCGACCACGCCGCCATCGCCCAGTAGACCGACCGCCAGTGCGGTGGCAGGTCCAGGCGCACGGTCGCCCCGGGGCCGAGGTCGAACTCGTCCTGCAAGGCGTTCGCCGCCTTGTTGACCCAGTTGGCCAGCACCTTGCCGCTGAGCTCGATGCGTTCGCCACGGGTGGCGCCCGGGGTGTCCTCGTAGAAGGTGATGCGCGGTCTGGCGGGGTCGCTGCGCAGCACGGAGGCCAGGACGCTCGAGGGGGTGGGCATGCCCCCAACCTAGGGGCCGGGGCGCCCGCTGCGACATGCTGGTCCCATGGACGCGCCCCCGACGCCCAGCCCTGCCGGCACGCCCGTCGACGGCCTCTCGCTGCTCGCCTACACGAGCTGGCTGCGCGTCATCGCGATCGTCGGGGTGGTCTGCATCCACGTCGCCGGACTCACGTACGTCAACCCCGACCTCGAGGGTTCGGGGGCCTGGTGGCTGGCGGCCGCCCTCGACTTCGGCGCCAAGTGGGCGGTCCCGGTCTTCGTCATGGTCAGCGGTGCCGTCATCCTGCGACCCCCGGCGGACCCGTCGGCCCGACGGTTCTACCGCCGCCGCCTGGGGCGCCTCGGCATCCCGCTCGTCTTCTGGCACGTGGTCTACGTCGTCCTCGTCGTGACGGTGGTCGACCCGGAGGTCGAGGCCCCGGCCGTCGTCGCGAACGTCCTTGCAGGAGAGGCCTACACGGCCCTCTACTTCTTCTGGCTCATCCTCGGCCTGTATGCCGTCGTCCCCCTCCTCTGGCCGGTCGTCCGGGCCTGGAGCCCCCGTCAGCTCACGGTCGCCGGTGCCGGCCTGGTCGCCGTCCCGGCGCTCGACGCAGCGCTGCGCGGAGTCATCGCCCTCCTCGAGGACCGACCCGTCGACGACGCATCACCCACGCTGGTGACCCAGTTCGTGCCCTACGTCGGGTTCCTGCTCCTCGGCCACGCCCTCGGGCCGGTGGTGCTGCGCGGTCGGGCCCTCGTCCTCACCGCGCTCGGGACGGCCGCCCTCTGCGCAGAGCTGGTCCTGCAGGCTGCCGTGGTCGGTGACCCGGGGTCCGACGTGGGGACGCCGACCGGTGCCGGGGCGGTCCTCGCTGCCGTCTCACCGCTCACCTACCAGGGCGCCATCCTGGCCCTCGCTGCCGTCGGGGTGTTCGTCGTGGTCCGCAGCGTGGCCCACCCGTCGTCGGCCCTCGCTGCCCCCGCGCTCGCGCGGCGGATGCGGCGGCTGGGCGACCTCACGTTCGGGGTGTTCGCGTGCCACCTGCTCGTCCTCGCCGCCGTGGTCCGGCTGCCGGGCGTCGATCTCGTCGACGGCGCCGAGTCGGTGCCGGGTGTCGTGACGCTGGTCGGCGTGGTCGTCGTCCTGGCGTTCGCGGTGACCGCGGTCCTCGCCCGGCTCCCCGGGCTGCGCCGCGTCGTCTGACGGCCGTTCCGAGACCGTGGGGTGGGGCGTCGGCGGGACGGGCCCCGTGGGCACTAGCGTGGTGCGGTGTGAGCAGCCGCGCGCCCCGCAGCTACCCGTACACCCCTGATGTCGGCGACCTCCCGCTGCTGCGCGGTGAGGCGTGGAGCGGCTGGGTCGTCACCCGGACCGTCGTGGGGGCCGCGCTGTGGCTCGTCCTCGGCGCCCTCGCGGCGGCGGTCCTGGCCCTCGTCGGCCTGTGGCAGCCGTGGGTCGCCCTGCCGGTCCTGGCCGTCCTGGGCGCAGTGGCCTCCCGGCTCGCCGGTCGGGTGCCGGTCCGCCCGCTCCCCGTGTGGTCGGCGATCGCCCTGGTCCTGCTCGCGGTCGGGTCGACCGTGTGGGCGGGCACCACGCACTCCGAACAGGTCCTGCCCCGCCGGGACTCCGGCTCCTACCTGCAGTCGGCCATCGAGCTCGCGAGCGGCCACACCCGGCCGATCAGCATCTCGGCCGACTCCGTGGGTGGTCCGGACGTGCTGGCCATCGACGGGGTCACCCTCGCCAGCCCGGCCTTCTTCGCCACCGGGACGCCCCAGGACCCCACGATCCAGCCGCAGTTCCCGCCCGGCACCGCGGCCTGGTACTCGGTGGCCTGGTGGGTCGGGGGAGCCACGGCGACGTTCTGGGCCCCTGCCGTCCTGTGGGGCCTGGCGGTCCTGTCGATCGGCCTGCTCGGGTCGCTGCTCACCGGGCCCCGGTGGGGTCCGCTCGCCGCGCTCGGCACCGCCCTGGTCTTCCCGCTCGTCCACGTCGCCCGCTCGACCTACTCCGAACCCGTCGCGCTGCCGGTCCTCGCCGCCGGGCTGGTCGCCCTCGTCATGGCCGCCCGCCACGCGACCGTGGCCCAGGAGGTGGGAGCCAGGGCCGGAGCTCTCGCGGCCGGCATCCTGCTCGGTGGTGCCATCGTCATCCGGGTCGACGCGCTGCGTGAGGTGATCCTCGTCGTCCCGGTGGTGGCGCTGGCCCTCGTGCAACGGCGGGCCCACGCCAAGATCCTCGGCGTCACCACTGGTGTCTCGGCGGCCGTGGCGCTCGGCCTGACCTGGCTCACGTCGAGCGAGTACCTCGGCAGCATCGCCGGCTCGCTCCTTCCGCTCGCGGCCCTCGGGGTCGTGGTCCTCGTCGTCTCCGCGGTCGTCGTCGCCGGTGCCCGCCGGGGCTGGGCGCTCGGAACGCTGGTCCGGGCGTGGCTGCCCCGACTGCTGGCCACCGGCTTCGTCCTCCTCGGGGTGTTCCTCGCCTCCCGGCCGCTCTGGCAGGTCGTGCGGCAGTCCGCGGCGGACTCCGGCGCCCGCGTCGTCGCCGGGCTGCAGTCCCGCCAGGGCCTGCCTGTCGACGGCGGCCGCACGTACGACGAGCAGTCCCTCGTGTGGATGGCCTGGTGGGTCGGGCCCGTGGCCCTCGTCCTGGCCCTGGTCGCGGTCGCGGTGCTCGCCCACCGCGCGGCGTCGGCGTGGGTCGACGGCCGTGACCTCCCGGCGTGGGTGGGGCCGGGCGTCGTCGCGGTCGGCTCGACCCTCCTCACCCTCTACCGGCCGGGCATCACGCCCGACCACCCGTGGGCCGACCGCCGCCTCGTCATCGCGCTGCCCACCGTCGTGATCCTCGTCGCCGCCTGTGCGGCCGTGGCCTCCCGGTGGTCGACGAGGCGCCTGCCGTATGCCGTGAACGTCGCCGTGAGCATCGCGGCCGCCGCAGCGCTCCTCGTCCCCACGGCCCTGGCGACCAGGCCGCACCTCGACGAGCGCGTCGAGCGCGGCGAGCTCGCTGCCGTCGACTCGGTCTGCGGCCAGCTGCGTGCCGGCGACGTGGTGCTCATGGCCGATGCGCGGGCGGCGAACGAGTGGCCGCAGGTGGTGCGCGGCTACTGCGGGGTCGCCGCGCTGTCGACCACGACGGCCCTGCGCCAGGACCCGGCGCGCATGGCACGGGCGGTCACGCAGATCACCAAGGCGGTGGACGCCGGAGGCGGCAGGCTCGTGCTGCTCGCCGCCGACTCGACCAAGGCCCTGACCGACCTCGGGCTGGACACGGCCGTGGTGGGGGCGGACACGACGGTGCAGGAGGACGCGCGCCTGCTCGAACGACGACCCGACGGGCTCGTCCCCCTGCCGGTCCAGGTCTGGCTCGGCACGCCGAAACCGTAGCTCTCGCAACGGGGGCCGCGCTCACGACATACGAAGGGGCCCGGTGGTCGATGCCACCGGGCCCCTTCGTCGTGCACGGTCGTCAGCGCTGGTTGGCGCTCCGGAAGGTGGGCGCGGTGTGGCCCGGACGGGCCTCGGTGGCCCGGGCGACCTGGTCGGCGCGGCTGGCGGCCTTCGCGCCGGCGACGGCGGCCGGGACGGCGGCGAGCGGGTTGTCGACGGACGGCACGTCCAGGCCCCACAGGACGGTCTGCGCGCCCGCGTTGGCGCCGACCTGCGTCCGGACGGCGTCGCTGACCACACCGGCGCCGCCGAAGACCGCGACGTCGTCGGTGGCCGGGCGCAGGGCCAGGCTGACCGTGTTGACCGTCGCCGGGACGGCCTTCGGGCTCACCAGCAGCAGGGGCTGGTGGTAGGCGCTCATCGAGGCGCCGCCGGTGACGGCGTCGGGGAACGACATCCCGTTGGCGTAGCCGACACGCGTCGCGGCGGGGAACCACCGCTGGGCGACGAGGGCGCTCGTGGCGAACCGGTCCGTGCCGCTGATCTTCTCGCCGGCCCGCGAACCGAAGGTGCCGACGGCCTTGGCGGCAGCGCCGCCGATGGCGTGGGCCTTCTTGATCGCCGCGCGGCCGTTGACGTAGGTCTTCACGGACGCGGGGGTGGTGCCGCCGTTGGTGAGCAGGACCGGGGCGAAGAACAGGGAGGCCGCCGGACCCGCGGACAGCGCGTCGGGGAAGTTCATGCCGTCGGCGAGGAAGACCGCGTCGCGGGTGAGGAAGCCCTCCGACCCGGCGAAGCCGAGGTCGAGCTCCTTGGCCACCCGCACGCTCGTGGTGAACCGGTCGGTGCCGGAGAGCCGGGAGACGGTGAACCCGTTGGACGCCAGGGTCGTCTGCACGGCCTTCGAGATCACCCCGGTGCCACCGACGATGTAGACGAACCGGTCGGCCTTGGCCGGCATCAGGCGCTTGAGCTCGGCGAGGACGCGCGGGTCGAGCTTGGCCGCGGGGTTGATCAGCAGCGGCGAGTCGGAGGCGCCCGCGAGGGGGCCCGCGACGAGCGCGTCGGGGAACGACTCCGAGCTGGCGATGATGGCGCCGCTCGACCCCTCGGGCCAGCCGTCCTTGCTCACGGCGATGCCGGTGGCGACGCGGTCGGCGCCGCCGAGGCGGGTGGTGCTGGCCGGGACGGTCAGGGGGCGCCACGAGGGGCTCTCGAAGTGCGCGGCGACCGCGGTCCCGGGCAGGTTCGCGCTGTCGACCACGACCGACTCGGCGCCACCGGCGAACGTGTTGCCCGTCTTGTCGACGATCTTCAGGGTGCTCGAGGCGCAGTCCGTGGAGGAGGCGACGAAGGCGAGCGAGCGGCCGCTGGGGGAGAAGGACGGACGGTGTCCGGCGCAGGTCGCGCCGAGCGAGGCCACCTGCACCGGGCCGGCAGCGCCCTCGACGACGTACAGGGCGTCGCCGTCGGCACCGGTGCCGATGAAGGCCAGGGTGCCGTCGTTGCTGACGACCGGGTCGTGGGCGTCGAGGTCGCTGAAGCCGAGCGGGGCCGGGTCGTTCAGCGGGGAGTTCCACATCGCGTTGCCGCTGCGCGGGAAGTCGGCGTCGACGGTGGCGAGGTCGCGCTTGCCCGTGCCGGCGTCCCGCACCGTGACGACGAGGGACAGGCCGTCCGGGGTGGGCGCGCTGACGCCGGGGTCCTCGGTGAGCGACTTGGTGAGGGCCTCGGTGCGCGTGCTGACCAGCCAGGCCGCGCGGTTGGTGAACGTGCTGCCGTTCTGGGTGGTGCTGGTCAGCGAGTCACCGAACGGCGACCACTGGCCGGACGTGGGGCGGCTGACCGCCCGCACGTTCTCGAGGGTGGGGTCGGACAGGTTGCTGATGTCGAACCCACCGGACGGCACGCGGGCGAGCAGGTCGCCACCGGGCGCCCAGGCCAGGTCCTTGGCTGCGTACATCGTGGAGTACTGCACCGGGCTCCCGTCGCGCTTGAAGCTCATCGCCTGCGTCGAGGACGGGTCGTCGTTGTTGATCCGCGCGACGGTGATCTCGCCGTCGGCGTCGGTCGTCGGGATCCACTCCACGTTGTAGAGGGACGGGTCCCAGCCCTGGCCGGGTGCTGCCGAGGCCGGCGCCGCGGCGCCCAGGCCGGCGGCGGTGGCGAGCAGGACGGTGCCGACGCCGAAGGCCACCGTGCGGCGGGCGGAGGCGGGCGAGGAGGTGGGTGTCTTCATGCGCTGGATCTTTTCCCCTGGGAGCGAAGTGGCCGATCGACCGCAGCGAGGGTAACTCGCGGAATTACGACATTTCGGCCCGTTGCGCGAACACGCAGGGCCGTTCGCGCAGACGTGCCCGAACGGCTGAGGTGGACCGGGTGCGGGACGCCCGTCGCGGCGCGCTGGCTCAGTCGAGGAGCCGCCAGGTCGACCCGACGCCGTCCGGCCCGGTCAGGCGACCGGTCGAGAGGCCCTCGCGGATCCGTCGTCGCACGAGCGGGACCTCGGCGGGCGAGGCGTCGAACGCCACCGTGACGACGTGCTCGGCCCCGTCGGGCTCGACCGAGGAATGGTGCGGCCAGCGGCAGTCGCCGTCGTGCTCCCAGTGGCCGCAGAGCGCGACGGTCACGGCGCCACCGAGGGCGGCGGGGTCCCCCGTGAGGTCGCGCACGCGCCATACCTGATCGTGCGCGAAGCCGGCCACGGTCTCGACCTAGCGCTTCGCGAAGGCGTCGCTCGCGTGGCGCCGCACCGCGGCATACGTGCCCCTGTCGGCGGCCACGATGATCCCTGGCGTGAGCACCTTCGGTGCGTATGGCGTCCCGTCGGCGTGCCCGACGTAGCCGCCGGCCTCGGTGACCATCAGCCCGCCGGGGGCGTGGTCCCAGGGGCTGTTGCGGGCGTACAGGATGTAGTCGGCGGCACCTTCCATGAGGCGCGGGTAGTCGACCCCGCAGCAGACCCACGAACCGACCAGCGCGGGCAGGGCGCCGAGCGAGTGCCCGCGCAGCGGCCAGATCGAGGTGACGCCGCGCGGGGGCACGCCGTCGGCGACGGGTTCGCGGGTGACGCGCTCGCCGTTGCGGAAGACGCCGGCGCCCTTCTCGGCGACCCAGGCGACCTCGTGCTCGGGCTGCCAGATCCAGGCACGGACGGTCTCGCCGTGCCGGACCTCGCTCACCATGACGGCGTGGTCGGGGGAGCCGTGGACGAAGTTCTTGGTGCCGTCGACCGGGTCCACCGTGAAGGCGTGCTCGGCCTGCACGTAGCGGTCGAGGGTGCTCGGGTCGGTCGAGGTGCGTTCCTCGCCGAGGATGAACGCCCCCGGGAAGGCCGCCTCGAGCTCGCGCGTGAGGATCGCCTCGGACTCCTGGTCGGCGATCGTGACGAGGTCACCGGGGTTCTTCTCCATGACCTCGCCCTCGGCGAGCGACCTGAACCGCGGCGTGATGACCTCCGCCGCGACGGACTTCATGAGGTCCAGCACCTGTCCTGTGTCCACGACCCCACCGTTCCACACGTCAGCCCCCAGCGGTGCACCCGGTCCAGCCCCGCCCCCGCCCGCCGACCTGCCCCGCCCCCACCAGCCCCGCCCCCACCAGCCCCGCCCCCC
>NZ_LMGM01000001.1:3435534-3657085 GCF_001427915.1 Phycicoccus sp. Root563
GCGTCACCAGCGCTTCAAACTCGCCGGGAGGGGGGCGCGCGACCACGCCGCCACTGAACCGGGCCTGTGGACAAACCTCCGGAGCCGGGGTCGAGCCCGCGCATCATGGGCCGGTGGCGGTCGACTGGGCAGGGCTGCGGCGGTGCGCGAACCGCCAGCACGACCTCCTCACCCTCGCCCAGTGCCGGGCCGCCGGGCTCGGTGACCGCGCGGTGCAGTGGCGGGTGCGCTCGGGACGCTGGGTGCGCCTGCACCCCTGCGTCTACCTCACCAGGCCGGGCCGTTCGGAGTGGATCGTGACCGCTTCGGCCCGCCTGCTGTCCCTGCAGCGGGACCCGGTCGTCGGTGACGTCGCCTTCTGCGGTCGTTCGGCGGCCCACCTCTGGGGCGTGCAACCCCAGGCGCCGGCGCGACTCGACCTCGTGGTGCCGTACACCCGATGTCCCCGACCGATCGCGGACGTGGCCGTGCGCCGGTCGATGAGATGGGCTGACCTCATCGACGACCGGGCCTGGCCGTGGCGGACGACCCTCCCGGCGACCGTTCTCGACGTCGCTGCCGACGGTTCGCCGACCGACTGCCTGGCAACCGTGGCACGCGCCGTCCAGCAGCAGCGAGTCTCTGTCGCCGAGCTCCGCCAGGAGCTGGCTCGACGACCCGGGCACAGGCACGGTGCCGTTCTGAGGCCCGCCCTGGCGGATGTCGCGGGCGGCGCACAGAGCGGGGCCGAGTTGCTCTACCTGCGGGATGTCGAGCGGGCCCACGGACTGCCTCGGTCGGTGTCGCAGTCACCGTCGGACGCTGGGCGGCGACGGTGGCACGACCACGAGTACACGGCATACCGGCTCATCGTCGAGGTGGACGGCCGCCTCGGGCACGAGCAGTGGGCCGACCGGGTGCGGGACGGGAGGCGCGACCGGCTCCTGCTCGGGTCGGACCGGGCCACCACACGGGTGTTCTGGGCGGACGTGGCCGTGACACCGTGCCGGACCGCGCACGACATCGCGGCGATCCTCACCGCACGAGGGTGGGCGGGTCGGGTCCGGCCGTGCCGCCGCCCCGGGTGCGGGCTCGGACACGGCCGAGTTTGAAGCGCCGGCCCCGCCATGACGGCGGTGACTCTTCAAACTCGCGCAGGGGAGCGGGGCGGAGCGGGACGGAGCCGGGCGAGGGGTATGGCGCGGCGCGAGGTGGCGTCGCGGCGCACCTGGGCGTGCGGGCGGCGACCGGCGGGTAGGCTCGGCGCCGAGATGAGCGAGCACACCAGCACCGGTCCGGCAGTCCCCGTCGCAGCCCCCGAGACCGAGATGATCCCGACCTCCCAGCCGGCCCCGACGCCGGCCGCGCAGGCCCCGGCCCAGCCAGCCGCGGTCCCGGCCCCGGCCCAGCCGGCGCCCCACGTGGCGGGACCCGTGACCACGACCGACGGGCAGCTGTCGGTGCACCCGGCCGACGCGGCCTACCTGCCGAGCACGGCTGGCACGCCGCAGAGCGCCCGCGACGCGGACAAGCCCTACGTCACGATCGTGCTGCCGTGCTTCAACGAGGCCGCGCACGTGCTGCAGGAGATCGACCGGATCACGGTGGCGATGAACTCCAGCGAGTTCACCTACGAGCTGCTCTGCATCGACGACGCCTCCACCGACGACACCCTCGAGGTGCTGCACCAGGCGGCGCGCGACTACGCCAACATCCGGGTCATGCCGTTCCGCCGCAACGGTGGCAGCGGCACGGCCCGCCGGATCGGCACCCAGCAGGCCCACGGGGAGATCGTCGTGTGGACCGATGCCGACATGACCTACGAGAACGAGCGCATCCCCGAGCTGGTCCGGATCCTGCGCGACGACCCGTCCTACGACCAGGTCGTCGGCGCCCGCACCACCGAGGAGGGCACCCACAAGTGGGCGCGCGTCCCGGCGAAGTGGCTGATCCGCAAGATCGCCGAGAAGCTCTCCAACCAGACCATCCCCGACCTCAACTCGGGTCTGCGGGCCTTCCGCCGCGAGGTCTCCCTGCCGTACCTGCGCCTGCTGCCGCCCGGCTTCAGCTGCGTCACGACGATCACGCTGGCGTTCCTGTCCAACCAGCACGACATCAAGTACGTCCCGACGAGCTACGCCAAGCGCGCCGGCGTCAGCAAGTTCCACTTCGTCCGCGACGCCTACCGCTACATCCTCCAGGTGCTGCGCATGGTCATGTACTTCGACCCGCTCAAGGTGCTCATGCCCCCGGCCCTGTGGCTGGTCGTCATCGGCGTCGTCAAGGCCCTGGTCGACATGGTCCGCCACCCGTTCTACTTCCCGGCCAGCACGGTGCTGCTCATCGTCAGCGGGATCATGATCGGTTCGCTGGCGCTGCTGTCCGACCTCGTCGTGCGCTCGCGCACGGGCGTGTGAGCGCGCTGCGGTATGCCGCGTGGCCGGCTCGGGTGAGCCGGTCGACCGTCGCGGGGGGACCGCTCCGGTGACGCCGATCGCCGCTCTCAAGGTCGCCGTCGTCGGGCCCACGCACCCCTACAAGGGTGGCGTCGCCGCCCACACGACGAGCCTCGCGCACGAGCTCGCCGAGGCCGGCCACGACGTCACGCTGGTGTCGTGGTCGCACCTGTACCCCTCGAAGCTGTACCCCGGTGAGCAGGCCGTCCCGGGTGGGGCGCCCGACGTCGAGCCGTTCCCGCGGACGGTCCGTGCCCTGAGCTGGGCCCGGCCGGACACCTGGGTGCGGACCGGCCGCCGGCTGCGCGGGTTCGACGTGGTCGTCGTGGTGCACGTCATCCCCGCGGTCGTCCCCGCCCACCTGGCCCTGCTGCGTGCGGCAGGGGCCGGACGTCGTGGCGTCGGCGCCGCCCTGAGGGCCGGGCGGGGGTCCGGAAGCCCGCGCACCGTGGTCATCGCCCACAACGTGCTGCCGCACGAGTCGCACCTCGGCGACCGCGAGCTCATGCAGCAGCTGTTCGAGCGCGTCGACGCGGTCCTCGTGCACAGCGACGAGCAGGCCCGGCTCGCGTACGAGCTGCACGCCCCCCGCGTCTCGGTGACCGACCTTCCCCCGCACCTCCCGGGCGGCGCCCCGGTCGAGCGGCCCGCCCACGAGGGCGCGCCCCGCCTGCTGGCCCTGGGGATGGTCCGCGACTACAAGGGTGTCGACCTGCTCATGGAGGCCTTGGCCAAGGTGCCCGGCCCGACGCTCACCGTGGCCGGTGAGATGTGGGGCAGCAGCGGCGAACGCGTCAGGGAGCTCGCCCGCGACCCGCGGCTGCGCGGCCGGGTCGAGGTCCACGGCGGCTACGTGCCGGCCGACCGGCTGGCCCCCCTGCTCGCGTCCCACGACGTCCTCGCGCTGACCTACCGCAGCGCCACCGCCTCCCAGAACGCCCTGCTCGGCCGCCACCACGGCCTCGCCGTGCTCGCCTCCGACGTGGGGACGTTCGGGTCGCAGGTGCGCGACGGCGTCGACGGGCTGCTCGTGCCGCCCGGGGACGAGGACGCCCTCGTCAAGGCCCTCGAGCGGCTGTCCGAACCCGGGTACGCCGACGAGCTCCGCGCCCGGGTCCGCCCGCCGGACCTCTCCGGGCCGTGGGCCAACTACCTCGGCACGCTCGAGGCGCTCGCCGCCGTCGAGCCGGCCACGCTGCCCGACGAACCCGACGAGGTCGTCCCCGACGTGGGCACCGCCCCGAACCCGCCGGCGGGCAGCGGCCCGGCTGCGGTCGTCGGCCACCTGCGGCACCGCGTCACCTCGGCGGTCCGGGGCCTGGTGGCGGCCTCCCGCCCCGAGGTCGAGCTGGGCCGCGGTGACCTGCCGGAGTGGATCCGGGCGTCCGACATCCTCGCCGACGGCCACGACGCCGACGAGGCCAAGGCCTTCGCCAAGCGGCTGGGCCTGCCGCGGTGCGGTGACTCCATCGCCGCCTGGGCCGCGCTCGGCGCCCTCGCCGCGATCGTGCGGGTGCGTGACGACGGTCGTCGCAGCGCGGTGATCGTCGACGAGTCGGGCACCCGGTCGCCGCTGTCGCGCTGGGCCCGGTCCATCGGGTTCGCGCCCGTCGAGCTCGAGCTCACCGGCCACCGGTCGAGCGTCGAGGTGCTCGACGTCGACACCGCCTCGCTCGACGTCATCGTGCGCCTGCACCCCGGCGGCTGCGACGCCGACGACATCGACGAGGCGATGAGCCAGGCGAGCTGGGCGCTGAAGTCCGGCGGCCTGCTCTGCGTCACGCTGCCCATCGGGCCGTCCAGCGCGGAGGGCGCGCTCGGCCCGGCCGACGTGCGCGGCGTGCTGGCGCGGTCGCACGACCTCGGGTTCGTGCTCGTCGGTGACCTCGACGGCGACATCACCGGCCGGATGCGCGAGGCGTCCGGCACGTCGACGCGCACCGACACGGCATACGGGCTGCTGCGCCTGACGTTGCGGCGGCGCTGATGACGCGCGCCAAGGTCTTCACCGGGCTGCGCATCGCGCTGGCCCTGCTCGTCCTCGTCGCGGTCGGTGTCGCCGTCGCGCGCAACTGGGCCGAGGTGTCCGAGGACATCGACAACATCGACGCCGGCTCCTTCGCGCTGGCCGCGTTCCTCGTCTGCCTGCCACCGGTGCTGACCATGCTGGGCTGGCGGGTGCTGCTGGCCGACCTCGGGACGAAGCTGCACGTCGCCCCGTCCGGTGGCGTGTTCTTCGTCGGTCAGCTCGGCAAGTACCTGCCGGGCGCCGTCTGGAGCATCGTCGTGCAGGCCGAGATGGGCGTGAGGCTGCACATCCCGCGCCGCCGCTCGGCGGTCGTCGCCTTCGTCACGGTCGCGCTGGCCGCCATCTGCGGGCTCATCGTCGGGATGCCCGCGGTGCCGCTGCTCATCACGGGTGGCAACGCCTCGACCACGGGCTGGGTGGCCCTGCTCATGGTGCCGCTGCTCAGCCTCGTGCTGTGGCCCCGCCTGCTCAACTGGCTCATCGCGACCGTCCTGCGGGTCCTGCGCCGCGAACCCCTCGAGCACGAGCTCTCGGGTCGCGCGGTCCTGGTCTCGAGCGGCTTGTTCATCCTTGCGTGGCTCTGCTCGGGACTGCACGCCTTCGTCCTGGCGCGGGCGACGGGCGTGACGTACGACGGCTCGCTGCTGGCGCTCGCGACCATCTCGGGCTTCGCCCTCGCGTCCTCGCTGGCGATGTTCAGCGTGGTCCTGCCCGCAGGCGTCGGCGTGCGCGAAGGGCTGCTCGTCCTCATGCTCGCGCCGATCACCTCGACCTCGGCCGCCACGGCCGTGGTGGTGCTGTCGCGGTTCCTCACCGTCATGGCCGACGTGCTGTTCGCCCTGGGTGGTTGGCTCTACGCCCGCTCCCACCACCTCATCACCACCCGCGACGAGCGCGAGCCGGACCACGCCACCGTCGACGGTCCGACCGGAGGATAGATTGCCGCAATGACGACTCCAGACGAGGCGAGCCCGGGACAGGTTGCCGCTCCGCCCGGGGGACCGTTGCTCGCCGTCGCCAAGCGCGGCGCGGAGCGCGTGCTCTGGGGGCGGGTCGCCCTCCAGCGCCGGGCTGAGGCACGCCGCGGGTATGCCGCGAACCGGCCCGTCCCCACCTCGGTCGCGCCCACGGCCGTCCTGCGCACCCGTGCGGACTGGGAGCGCGCGGTGGCCGAGGGGCGCCGCCTGCGCCTGCCGCTGCACCGCGACCAGCCGAAGAACTGGGATGCGCTCGGCGCCGTCGGTGCCGTGCTGTCACTGGCCGATGACGGCAGCCGCACGGCCCGCGTCATGGATGCCGGGAGCGCGCGCTACTCGCCCGTCCTGCCGTGGCTACGGCTCTACGGCCTGGGGTCCGCCGAGGGGTCGCTCATCGGCATCAACCTCGAGTTCGGCGACGAGGTCCGGCGCGACGGCGTGGTCTTCCGGCACGGTGACGTGACCGCGACCGGCCTGGGTGACGGCTCGCTCGACGCCATCACCTGCATGTCGGTCATCGAGCACGGGGTCCCCCTCGAGGGGTTCCTGCGCGAGAGCGCTCGGGTGCTGCGCCCGGGCGGAGTCCTCTGCGTCTCCACCGACTACGACCAGGAGCCGCCGGACACCACGGGGCGGATCGCCTACGGCAGCGAGGTGAAGATCTTCTCGCCGGAGGACATCCGTGAGCTGGTCGCCGCGGCCGAACAGGTCGGCCTCGACCTCGTCGGCGACCTCTCGACGTCGGACGCCCTGTCGCACGAGGAGCGCCCGGTGCACTGGGACCGCGTCGGCCTCGACTACACGTTCATCCTGCTCACCTTCCGCCGCCGCTGACCGGCGCGCGCCCGGACGACAGACAGGTGTGCCGCCCGCGGGAAGCGGGCGGCACACCTGTCGTCGCGTGGGGGAGGGGCGGTCCTACTGGGCGCCCGGCTCCTGGGTGTCGCTGGCCGGGTACTTCTTGACGAAGTCGACCACGGCCTGGCCGGAGAGGTCGCCGCACAGCTGGCGGTGACCCGCGTCCTTGGCCCAGTGCACGAGGGCGTACGGCTTGCCTGCGGGGAACGCGCCACGGCTGGCGTCCCACTCGACGACCTTGAACTTCCCGGAGGAGTCGCTGAGCTTGTTGCCCTGGTCGGCGACGTCCTTGAGCAGGGTGGTGTCCTTCACCTTGCTGCCGTCGTACCAGAGCACGGTGTAGCCGTGCTCGAGGTTGTGGACCAGGGTCTCGAGCGCGGGACGGTCGGCGGCGGTGTAGAAGTCGCGGCCGCTGACGTCCGGGGCCACGAAGTGCGGGCCGTGGCTCGGGGGGATCGTGTCGTACTTCACCGAGGTCTCGTCCGGCTTGTTCGTGCCGGGCCCGACGTGCTCGCCGGTGCCACCACCGGAGTCGGTCGTGGGGGCGTCACAGCTGGCCGCGGCGACGCTGACGCCCAGGTTGGGGAGCTGCTTGGACTTGGCGTCGTTGATCGCGTAGAAGACGACGCCGCCCAGGCCCACGAGCAGCACCACGAGGCCGGCCCCGATGCCTGCCTTGACCTTGCGCTCCTTGGCCTTCTGCTGGTTCTGGATCTCGGCCAGTCGGGCCTTGCGGTCCTGGCTCGCACGCTTGTTGCTCACGGGTTCCTCGGTGGCTCGGGGTCGGGTCGCGCAGAGTCTACGTGGCCCACCTGCGGTCGTTGTCACCCCAACGCGCGACACTTGCCGCATGTCCCCGACGGTCGAACGCACCCGTGTGTGGCGTCCCGACCGTCCGGTCTCCGTGGGCCTGGTCATCTCGATCCTGCGCCGCGGCGGGGGCGACCCGACGTTCCAGCCCGACCGCGGGCAGGGCTGGTGGCTGGGCCTGCCCACGCCCCAGGGGGCCGCGACGCTGCGGCTGGTGCAGCGTACCGACGACGGTGAGGTCACGGCGTCGGCCTGGGGCCCGGGCGCCGACTGGGCGCTGGCCCAGGTGCCGGCGCTGCTCGGCGCGGGGGACGACGAGACCGGCTTCGTGGCCCTCCACCCGCAGGTGGCCCGGGCGCACCGCCGGTATGCCGCGTGGCACGTCCCGCGGTCGGGCCTGGTCCTGCACGCGCTCGTCCCCGCGGTGATCGAGCAGAAGGTCACCGGGCAGGAGGCGTTCGGCGGGTACCGCGCGCTCGTGCACCGCTTCGGGTCGCGCGCGCCCGGGCCGGGTGAGGCCCGCAAGCTGTGGGTCGCCCCGGACGCCGCGACGTGGGCGGCGGTGCCCTCGTGGGAGTGGTTGCGGGCCTCGGTCGACGGGGCCAGGTCCGGGACGGCGGTCCGGGCGGCGAAGGCCGCCGGGCGGCTCGAGGAGTGCGCGTCGATGACGACGGCGGACGCGCGGGCACGGCTGCGCGCCATACCCGGCATCGGGGTCTGGACTTCCTCGGAGGTGGCCCAGCGCGCCCTCGGTGACGCCGATGCGGTGAGCTTCGGCGACTACCACGTGGCCAAGAACATCACCTGGGCGCTGCTCGGCGAGGCCAGGGACGACGACGTCCTGGCCGAGCTGCTCGAGCCCTACCGCGGCCACCGCTACCGCGTGCAGCGGCTGCTCGAGCTCGACGGCCACTTCCGTCCCCGGCGCGGCCCACGGATGTCGCCCCGCACCCACCTGCCCACCGGCCGCGGCTGAGGGCGGTCAGCTGCGGGCAGCCAGCGACATCGGTTCGTTGACGACCCGGGCGAGGAGGTGGGCGAGGTCGTCGGGCGACACCGCCTCGACCGGCACCGCCAGGACGAGGCGGTGTCGCGGCTTGACGACCAGGACGTCACCCACCTGCACCACGCGGCTGAGTGCCTCGTACGTGTAGGAGTAGGCCGCCTCGCCCACGGCGAAGGTCACGGTGTCGGCGGTGATCCGCGACCCGATGACGGTGCCGGGCGGGCTCTGCGTCGCAACCGTGTGGCGCACCTTGCGACGCAACGTCAGGTACCACGACACCCACGTCGTCGGCGCGGCCATGACGATGACGAGTCCCGTCGCGGCCAGCGTCGAGTGCTGCTGCACCGGGGTGAGGCCCGGGACGGACACGACGAGCGCCACCCCGAGTGCCGCCACGACGGTCAGCCAGGTGAGGGCGATGTTGCGCCAGACCCGGGGGTCGCGCGAGGCGTACTCGACCAGGGCGCGGGCCTCGCGGTGGGGCAGGTCCGCGCCGGCGACCACGCTCACGGTGCGACCCGACGGTGGGGGGACGACGGACCCGGTGCCGACGGGTCCGGGAGCTGCGACGCCGGGCGGGGGAGGGAGCTCGCCGCCGGGGCGGCGCTCGCGCCTCACCCGCGTGCGGAAGGGCGGTCCCGGGCGGTCAGCACCACGCTGTCGCCCGTCGCCTCCGGTGGGACCACCACGTCGACGCCTTCGCCCCACAGGGCGACCTGGAGCCGCGAGGTGACGACCCCGAGCTCGTACGGCGTCGCGGCCGAGACGCGCAGCTCGATCGTCTGCGTGCCACCGCCGCCCTCGTGCGCACCACCCACATCCACCCCCGCAGTCTCGCACTCCCGCAGGGCGACGGCCACTGCGCGGGCGACCCTGTCGGTGACGGGTTCCGGTGCGACAGAGGGGATCCCGACGTCCTGCGCGACCTGACCACCGGGAGGGACGCCGAGGGCCGAGCGCACGGACTCCGCCTGCCCCAGCGCGAACCAGTCGCCGGCCCCGGTGCGGACGAGCGTCCGGGCGCCGGGCCCGGCGTCGGCGGTCGCCCAGGGGGTCCCGCGCACGACTGCTGCGGGGACGGCGTCGGCCTTTCCCTTGACGAGGTCGGCGGCCGCCGCAAGCTCGTCGGCGACGGCGCGGGCGGTCACGGACAGCGGGCGGCCGTCGGCGTCGACCCCGCCGCGGAGGTCGTCGAGCACCGCGACGCCGCTCGCGCCGAGGGCGAAGTCGGTCTGGCCGCTGCGCCACGGACGGCCGGCGGTGTCACTGAGGACCACGCCGAGCCGGGTGAGGCCGGTCGCCGCCAGCAGGGCCTCGCGCAGCCGGAACGCCTCGGCGTCGGGGTCTGCGGGCAGGAGCAGCACGTCCTCACGGTCGCCGGTGTTGGAGGCGTCGACGCCGGCCGCTGCCATGACCGGGCCCGCCACCGCCTCGACCACCGAGGTGAGGCGGTCGCCCGAGCGCCGCTCCGCCACCGTGCGCACGGTCTGGGCGGCGATCGCCACGGACCGGTCGCGGCCGTCGGCCCAGAGGCCCAGGGCCTTCGACACGATCTTGCTCGAGACGACCAGGACGTCACCGTCCACCAGGTCGCTGCCGTTCGCCCGCGCCGCACCGAGCAGGAGGGTGGCGAGGTCGTCGTCGGCCACGACCTCGGGGAGGCCGGTCAGCGGCAGGATGACCAGGGCCGTCACGGTCACGCCTTCGCGAGCTCGAGCGCGAGGTCGAGGGCCGCGCCCGCGAGGTCGGCGGCGGCGTCCTGGTCGGTCATGAGCAGCGGTCGTCCCCGGACCGCGGCCCGGCGAAGTCGCACCTCGGCCTCGTCCTCGGAGGCGACGAGCCACCCGTCGAGGAAGTCCTCGTACAGGCCTGCCACGGCCGAGGGAGTGCACTCCACCCCGATGGCTGCGAGGCAGGCGTCCGCGTGGCCGCGCACCGGCACACCGCCGACCAGCGGCGACACCCCGACGACGGGAGCGGCGCTGCCACGCAACGCATCCCGCACCCCCGGCACACCGAGGATGATGCCGATCGACACCACCGGGTTGCTCGGGGGCAGGAGCACGACGTCCGCCTGGCGGATCGCGTCGAGGACACCGGGAGCAGCCGTGGCGCGGTCCATGCCGACTGCCACGAAGCGTTCCGCCGGGATCGACGCCTGGTGCCGCACCCACCACTCCTGGAAGTGGATCGCCCGCTGCCCCTCCTCGTCCTCCACGACGACGTGGGTCTCGACGGGCGAGTCGGTCATGGGCAGCAGCCGGATCCGCTGGTCGGGAAGGCCCCACCGCTCGGCCAGCCGGGTGGTGACCTCCGAGAGGGACACGCCCTGTCCCAGCCACTGCGAGCGCGCGACGTGGGTGCCGAAGTCCAGGTCCCCGAGGGCGAACCACTGGGGCTCCACCCCGTAGGCCGCGAGCTCGCCCTGGAGACGGTGGCTCTCGTCCGCCCGTCCCCAGCCCTGGCCCTCGTGGATGCCGCCGCCGAGGGTGTAGAGCAACGTGTCGAGGTCGGGGCAGACCCTCAGGCCGAACAGCGTGATGTCGTCGCCGGTGTTGCCGATGACGGTCAGCTCCGTGTCGGCGAGGTCGGGGGTCCGGTCAAGGTGGGTCCGGAGGCCGCGCAGGAAACGGGCACCTCCGACGCCACCGGCGAGTGCCGTGATGCGCATGCCCGGCAGTCTTCCAGCAGGTCGTCCGCGCCCGTGCGGCAGGCCGTCCGGTCGCCGGTGGGGGTGGACCGGACGACATGCAGGCCTTCACCCCGGTGGCGCCGGCGCAACGAGGTACCGGTTCCGCCCAGTCCGGGACCAGCGGCTCCTGACCTCCAGGCGACGCACACGGGGCCCACAGGAACTGCACATCTGCACCGGACCACTCCCGTAGGCGGTGCACAGCAACGGCACAGCGAGCGCCACCACGGTGGAACCACCACCCACCAGAAGGGACCCACCCCATGAGCAAGCCCCGCAGCCCCCTGAGCCTGGCCCGTCGCTGGACGGCCGGCGCCCTCCTCGCCACGACGCTCGGTGCCGGCGCGGTCGGGGTGCACCTCGCGACCGACCGGGGGACGACCACCGCCAGCTCGGCCGGCACGAGCACCGACTCGACCGGTGCGAGCACCGACTCGACCGGTGCGAGCACCGACTCGGGAAGCTCGTCCAGCTCGTCCAGCTCGACCAGCACCGACTCCGGCTCGTCGAGCTTCGGCTCCGTCGCCGGGGTCGCCTCGGGTTCGGGTTCGCCGCAGACCAGCACGAGCGGGTCCTGATGAACACCCACAGCGGCCGCGTCGGGCAGAACGTGTTCACCGCCTCCGCGTCCTTCGACGCGATCGGCACCCACCACCACCTCATCGTGACCCGGCCCGAGACGCTCGGTGCCGCCATCGCGATCGCCCGCGACCACCTGGGCGACCTCGACGCGGCGGTCTCCCGCTTCCGGCCGGACTCGGAGGTCAGCAGCCTGGCCCGTCGCCGCGACGGGGTGCACGCCCACGTGTCGCCCGTCTTCGCGGCCAGCCTGGCCGCTGCCCTGCGCACCGCGCGGCTCACCGACGGGCTGGTCGACCCGACCGTGGGGGCGGCCGTGATCGCGTCCGGGTACGACGCCGACCTCGCCGATGTGCGCGCCCGCTCCTCGCGTCCGCCCCGCCTCGGTGGGGCGCGGTCCCGCACGCGCGACGCCCGCGCGGCCGTCGCCGTCCCGGGGTGGCGCAGCGTGGAGCTCGACCAGGGGATGCGCCGGGTGCGCGTTCCCGCCGGCACCGTCCTCGACCTCGGGGCGAGCGCCAAGGCGCAGGCCGCCGACACCATCGCCACGCTGCTGGCCGCGCGACTCGAGGGAGGGTTCCTCGTCAACCTCGGGGGTGACCTCGCCGTCTCCGGTGAGCTGCCGCAGGACGGCTGGCAGGTCGGTGTCGAGGGCACCGGGGGCGAGGTCCGCCAGGTCGTCGCCAGCCACGGGCAGGCGCTGGCCACCTCGTCGACCGGTCGACGCACCTGGACCCAGGACGGCGAACCGCGCCACCACATCGTCGACCCCAGGACCGGGTTCACCGCACCGGTCGTGTGGGAGCAGGTCACCTGCGCCGGGGCCAGTGCCCTCGAGGCCAACGCCGCCTCCACCGCGGCGATCGTCCTCGGGGCCGAGGCGCCCGCGTGGCTGGCGGCCCGCGGCATACCGGCGCGGCTGGACCCCGCCGACGGCGGACCGGTCGTCACCACCCCCGGCTGGCCCGAGCCGGGCACCCGCCACCGGAGCGCGGCATGAACGAGCTCCTGTGGTTCGTCTCCCGGGCGACCGGCACCGCGAGCATCGTCCTGCTCACCGCGGTCCTCGTCCTGGGTGCCCTCACCGCCGGTCGGCGCAGCCGGGCGGTCAGCCAGACCGTCGTCGTCGGCCTGCACCGGTCGCTGGCCCTGGGCACCTCGGCGTTCCTGCTGGCCCACATCGCGACCGCGATCGTCGAGACCTACGTCAGCATCGACTGGATCTCCGCGGTGGTGCCGTTCACGTCGGGGTACGAACCCCTGTGGGTCGGGCTCGGGACGCTCGCGTTCGACATCGTCCTCGCGGTGGTCGCGACCTCCCTGCTGCGTCACCGGCTGTCCAGGCGGGTGTGGAGGGCCGTGCACCTCACGGCGTTCGCGCTCTGGCCGATGGCCCTCGTCCACGGCTACGCCATGGGCACCGCCAACGAGCCCCTGCTGCGCCTCGTCCCCGTCGCATGCGCCCTCGTCGGAGGTGCCGCCCTCGTCTGGCGGGCCCTGGCCGGCCACGCCGACCAGACCCGCCGCCGAGCCGTCCTCACCCAGGAGTGGTCATGAACCTCGTCGACGTCCTCGAGCAGTCCGGCCTCACCGGCCGCGGTGGCGCAGCTTTCAGCACCGCCACCAAGGTGCGCGCCGCCCACGAGCACGGAGCCGGCCTCCTCGTCAACGCCTGCGACGGTGAGATCGGTGCTGTCAAGGACGCCTTCGTCGTCGAGCACCACCTCCCCGAGCTCGTCCGCGGCGCGACGCTCGTGGCCGGCACCAGGGTCCGGTATGCCGCCCACCGCGGCTCCGCGACGGAGGCACGGCTGCGTGCCGCCGGGCTCGACGTGCTGGCTGCACCAGCGCGGTACGTGTCCTCGGAGGAGACGTCGTTGATCTCGCTGGCCCAGGGTGGGCTGGCGCGACCGATGACCAAGCGACAGCCGTTCGTCCGCGGGGGGTCCGACAGCGCGGGCCGACGGATCGCCCCGACGGTCGTGCTCAACGCCGAGACCGTGTGGCGGATCGCCCAGGTCGTCGAGCGGCCAGGCGGGGCGCAGTGGTTCCGCGGTCACGGGTTGCCCGACGAGCCCGGCCCGCGCCTGGTCGCGATCGGTGGCGCGGTCCCGCGACCGGGCGTCCTCGAGACCGCCGCCGGGGTGCCGCTGGCCTCGTTGCTCGCTGCGGCCGGTGCCGATCCGGGCCGGACCGGTCCCGTCATCGTCGGCGGCCTCGGCGGCACCGTGCTGCGACCCGACGAGGCAGCAAGGGTGACGTGGTCACGGGCCGAGCTCGCGCCCCTGGGCGGCGCGCCGGGCCCGGGTGTCGTCCACGTGCTGGACGCGCAGGCCTGCCCCGTGGACGCGCTCGCCGCGTGGTTCGACCACGCCGCGGGTGAGAGTGCGGGCCAGTGCGGGCCGTGCATGTTCGGCCTCCCTGCCATCGCCTCGGACTGGCACGACCTCGCCGACGGAGTCCGGGCGGGCGGCAGCGGCAGCAGCCGTGGAGCCCGCGCCAGGTTGGCCCGCCGCGCCGAGTCGGTGCGGGGGAGGGGGGCCTGCCGCTTCCCCGACGGGGTGGCCGGCCTGGCCTCCTCCGCCCTGCGAGCCCTGTCCGACCACCTCGACGACCATGCCCGGGGCCAGTGCGTCCCGGGCCGTACCCCCAGGAGCAGCCATGAGCACGCGCTCGCGCACTGACCGCCCGACCCTGCGCGTGGACCGGGTCGCCTGCACCGGCCACGGGGTCTGCGCCACCCTCCTGCCCGGCAGCATCCGGCTCGACGAGTGGGGGTACCCGGTGGTGGTGGTCACCGCCGCCGAGGGCGGGGTGGACGACGGGGACGAGGCGAGGGCTGCCGCGGTGCGGTGGTGCCCGGCCCTGGCGCTCTACGCCGACCGGTCGAGCTGACCTACGTCACGTGGTGGAGAGTGGACCCAGGCTCGTGCTGGGCCGGGCGTCGGTCACGATCCGTCGGCGAATCCGGGACGACCACGCCCTATCAAGGTTCACCAGTTCGGGCAAATATCAGACTTCCGCTTGACGAACCACGTATGACACGCGTGTAATTCCATTGTTGTCATCGGGTCGGTGGCAGCAACGGCACCGGGTCGAGGAGGAAGCCGTGCACGAACTTCAGTTGGTCGCCCTGGACGGCGGCGACGACACAGAGATGTCCTGGCAGGAGCGGTCGCTCTGCGCCCAGACGGATCCCGAGGCGTTCTTCCCCGAGAAGGGCGGCTCCACCCGCGAGGCCAAGAAGGTCTGCGTCGGGTGCGAGGTGCGTTCGGAGTGCCTCGAGTACGCCCTGTCCAACGACGAGCGCTTCGGCATCTGGGGCGGACTGTCGGAGCGTGAGCGTCGCAAGCTCAAGAAGCGTGCGGTCTAGTCGCCCCGGTGGCGACATCCCCGTGACGCACTCATGACGCTTGCCCCGCCGCACCGCATGACCGAGGTCGACGCCGGTCAGGCGGTGGCGGTGTCGACCGTCACCGCGGTGCTCGTCCTCCGAGGCCCGGCCTCGGCCCTGCCGCAGACCCTCGACTCCCTCGCCCGCCAGTCCCGCCGGCCGGACCGGTTGGTCGTGGTCGACCCCGGCGTGGACGGTGGCATCGTCGAGGCGGTCCGCAGCCACGCCGAGCTGGCGGCGGCGATCCCCGACACGACCTTCGTCACGGTCCCGGCGAGCTCTTCGGTCGCCCGGGCCGTCCACGTCGCCCTGGCTGCGCAGGCCCCGCCCGAGGCCACGCCCGACGCCGGGTCCCACGCCGAGTCCCACATCGGGTCCGGCACCGGGTCGGAGGCTGATTCCCTTGCGGTGCAGGAGAGCTCGTCGACCGAGCACCTGTGGGTGCTGACCTGCGACAGCGCTGCCGCGCCGATGACGCTGGCCCGGCTGCTCGACGCCGTGCGCCGCTCCCCGTCCGTGGGCATCGCCGGCCCCAAGCTCCTCGACTGGACCGTGCCCGGCGCCCTGCGGTCGGTCGGGCTCCAGCTGACCCGTAGCGGGCGCATCATCCCGTCGCCCGTCGTGGGCGAGCCCGACCAGGGCCAGTACGACCGGCGCACCGACGTCCTGGCCGTCCCGGCCACCGGGATGCTCGTCGAGCGTGGGCTGTACGAGCGCCTCGCCGGCCCCGACCGGGCCTTCGGCGGCTTCGGCGCCGACATCGACTTCTCCTGGCGCGCGCACCAGAGCGGCCGGCGCGTGGTCGTCGTGCCCCGGGCCACCCTGCGCACCGGTGCCCCCGACCGGGTCGCTGCCGACGACGGTGTGGCTGCCGGCGTCGACGCCCACGGCCTGACGGAGGGCATCTTCGGGGCCCCGCTGCTGCTCGGTGACGAGTCGGTCGCCGCTACGGACGCCGATGCCCAGCGAGGGACGCCAGGCCCTGCCTCCGCTGCGGACAGCCCGAACCGGCAGCGCCGCCAGGCCCGCCGCGTCGCCCTGGCCCGCTGCGCCTGGTGGGCGCTGCCGCTGCTGACGGTGTGGATCGCCGTGTCGAGCCTGGTCGCGGCCCTGGCGCTCCTGGTCGCCAAGCGGCCCCGAGCGGCCTGGGCCGAGCTGTCCGACCTCGGCGCGGTGCTCACGCCGTGGCGCGTCCTGGGCGCCCGCTGGCGCTCGCGCGGCACCCGGACCGTGCGCCGCCGCGACCTCAAGGGCCTGTTCGTCACCCAGTCGACCGTGCTGCGGCACACCGGTGACCTCGTGCACGACCAGGTCGCCTTCGACGACGGCCGCCTCGTCCCGACCGCCTCCGAGCTCGTCGAGCCCGGCCCGGTCGCCGACGAGGTGCAGGACCTCAACATCCTCGGCTCGACGTGGGCGTCCCGGTTCGCCCGCAACCCCGGCCTGCTCGCAGTCCTCCTCGTCACCGTCACCTCGCTCGCGGCGACCCGCAGCATGGGTGGGAGCGTCGTCGACCGCCTGTCCCAGGGCGTCGTCGGCGGTGAGCTGCTCGGCGGCAGGGCCACGGCCGGCGCCACCTGGCACGCGTGGCTCGACGGCTGGCACGGCGCCGGGCTCGGCTCGTCGGGCGAGCAGGGCCCCCACCTCGTGGTCCTGGCCGCCCTGGCCTGGCTGGTCACCCACGTCCCCGTCCTGGGCGCCCCCGACAGCCCGCTCGGCTCGGCCGTCGCCGTCCTGGTGACGCTGGCCATGCCGCTGGCCACCTTCACGGCCTACCTCGCCGGGCGCGTCGTCAACCGGTCAGCCTGGCCGCGGGGACTGGCCGCGCTCGCCTGGGGCAGCACCGCGGTCCTCACCACCGCGGTGGCGGCGGGGCGACTGGGTGCGGTCGTGGCCGCAGTGCTCCTCCCGCTCGTGGTCGCCGGGTTCGTGCTGGCTGCCCGCCGAGGTGGGTCGGCCACGGTGACGGCCGCCACGGTGCTCGCCACCGCAGTCCTCGGTGCCTTCGTGCCGGCCTACCTGCCGCTCGCCGCCCTCGTCGCCGTCCTCGTCGTGGTGTTCGGCCACGGACTGGCCCGACTCCGGGGCCTGGCGCTGCTGGTCGGCCCCGTCGTGCTGCTCGGCCCGTGGGTCCAGACCCTCGTCGACCAGCCCCACCTCTTCCTCACCGGTCCCGGACTCTCGATCTGGGGCGCGGGTCAGGCGCTGCCCTGGCAGCTGGCACTGCTGCACCCGGGTGGGCCTGCCTCCTACCCCGTCCTCGTCTCGGCCCCCATCGTCCTGGCTGGTGTCCTCGGGCTGGTGCGCGGTGGCGCCGGCCGCGGCTGGGCCGCGACGGCCCTCGCCGCCCTGGGCCTGGTGGGCCTCGCGTATGCCGTCCTCGCACCGCGGTTGGTCCTCGGCACCGTCCCGGCCGGTGACCCCGGTGCCGGGAGGGTGGTGACCGCCTGGTCTGGCACCGGGCTGTCGCTGCTCGCCCTGGCCCTCCTCGCGGCCGCGCTGCTCGGCACCCAGGGACTGGCGGTGCGCCACTCGACCGGTGGCTGGGTCGCCCTCCTGCGCTGGCCGATCGCCGCCTTGGTCATCGTGGCCGTCGTCTCCGCGGTGGGCTGGACCACGTGGCACACCCTCGGCGACACCCTGGGCACCTGGACCGACCCACGACCGGCTGTGGCCATTGACCAGGCGGAGAGCGGCATCGGCAACCGCATGCTGCTGCTCGAGCCGGAGACGTCCGGACTCGCCTACTCCCTCCTCGGGCGCGAACCCGGTGCCGTCGCCCGGGTGCTGCCCGCCACGTCGCAGGGACGGCCCGACCCGGCAGCCCTGACCGGGGCCGTGAGCCACCTCTTCGAGACCGGTGCCGGCCCCGACGAGCTCGACCCCTCGCGGGACCTGTCCGACCTGGCCGTCGGCTTCGTGGGACTGCGCACCGACGGCAACGACCCCAGGGTCCGGGTGCTCGACGGCACGGCCGGCCTCAGCCGCCTCGGCGAGCACGACGGCGTGCTGTTCTGGCGCGTCCTGCCCGGTGGCGGGGACGCACGCGACGACGCCGTGGCACCGTCACGGGTCCGGATCGTGACGGCGGGTGCCGAGCAGGCGCTGCCGCTCGACGGCGACCACGGTCGCCTCGTGGCCCGGGCGGTCGTGCCGCCGAAGGCCACCCTCGTCCTCGCCGAGCCCACCGAGTGGTTCCGCCACGCGCGGGTGAGCGTGGACGGTGACGCCGTGGCACCGAAGGGCGACACGGCGGCATACCCGCTCCCGGCCGGCTCGCACACGATCGCGGTGCAGGTCCTGCCCGCCTCCCCGCTCTGGCGCTGGGCGCAGGGCGCGGCCCTGCTGCTCGTCGTGTTCCTCGCCATCCCGTTCGGCACGCGCGCCTCGAGGAGGCGGAAGTGAACCCCCTCGTCGGCGGCGTCGCCCGCGCCACCCTCGCCGCGGCGGCAGGGGTGGGCATCGTCCTCGGCGCCGTGCACGTCCAGGGGGCCCTGGCCGTCGGACCGGCGCCGGGCACCCCCGCCGCCGCCCGCACGGCGACCGATGCCGTCCGGGGCTCCGCGCTGGTGTGCCCCGGCCCCGAGCTCGAGGGGGTTCCCGGTCTCGACGACGTGCCCGTGACGCCGCGGGTCGCCGCGGCCTCGGCACCGTTGCGGACGCTGACCGGGACGACCCCCTCCGCCACCCCCGGCGCGGTCGGCCTCACCCGGCTGCCCGGTGCCGGATTGGGCGGTCCCGTCACGGCACGCGCCACGAACGCCACGGCAGACCTCCCCGCCACGACCGGCGCCCTCGTCTCGGGCAGCCAGTCGCTGGCGCCGGGGCTGGCCGCAGCCCAGTCCTGGCTGCTGCCGACCGGCGACCACCGGGCCCTCGTCTCGGCAGCGTGCACCCCGGCCACCGCCGAGGCGTGGCTGCTGGCGGGAGGCGCCGCCCCCGGCCGCCAGGAACGCCTCGTGCTCACCAACCCCGGCGGCAACCCCGTTACGGTCGACGTGACCCTGCACGGTCCCGACGGCGTCGTCGCGGCCTCACAGGGCAAGGGCATCGTCGTCCCGGCCCGGGGTCGCACTGCGTTCCTGCTCGACTCCATCTCCGGTGACGTCACGACCCCCGTGGTGCACGTCGTCGCCGACGGCGGCGTGGTCTCGGCCGTGGTCAACGACCTCTGGCTCGACGGCACGCGCTCCGCTGGCTCCGACGACGCAATCCCCGCCGCGGAACCCTCGCGCGACCAGGTCATTCCGGCCGTCTCCATCGACGGGTCGGCGGTGCTGCGGGTGGCGGTGCCCGGCGACTCCGAGGCCGTCGTCCAGGCGCGGGTCCTCACGCCGCAGGGTCCCCGTGCCCTGCCGACCGGGGGTGTCACCCGGATCGACGGGGGACAGGTCCGGGACATCGACCTCAGCAAGCTGCCCAAGGGCGCCGTCGCCCTCCAGGTCCGTGCCGACGTCCCGGTGGTCGCGGGGGCGATGGTCACCCGTGGCACGGCCCCGGCGCCCACCGACCTCGCGTGGTCGACCTCGACACCGCCCCTGACCGGCGTGGCGGGGATGCCGCTGGTCGACCCGGCAGGCGGCACCAAGCGCCTGGCCCGCCTGCTGGCCCTCACCGCCACCGGTGCCTCGGCCGGCGTCGAGGTCGTCACGGTGGACCCGCAGGGCGTCCAGAAGTCGGTGCGCCTCGACGTCCTCGAGGACGCCACCACCGCCGTCGCCGTCACCGGCGCGCGTTCGGTGTGGGTGCACCGCACCTCGGGCACCGGCGAGCTGCGCGCCGGGGTCGTGTCCACCCTGACCGACGCCGTCGGCACCCTGGTCACGACGACGCCGCTGCGCGACACCGCTTTGCGCACGACGACGGTCGGGCTGCGCGAGGTCCTGCGCTAGACCCGGTGACGGATCCCGACGGCCGGTCCACCCGCACTGTCGGAACCGCCTAGTCGGACTCGCCGTCGCCGTAGCGGGGGTCGAGGTCACCGGGCTGCAGGCCGAAGAGGGCGGCCACCTGCTCCACCACGACGTCGCCGATGATCGCGGTGAGCTCGCGCTGGTCCTGCGCCCTGGCCTCGACCGGTCGGCGGTAGATCACGATGCGGGCCGGTTGACGTCCGTGTGCCGGGAAGACCCGGCCGAGGGCGACGCCATCGCGCTCCCACGGTGCGGGCTCGGTGGTGGGGACGTCCTCGACGGCGAACTCGACCTCGTGGAACCGCGGACCGAGCCGCGCCTCGAGCCGGGCCGCGCTGTCCAGGACCAGGTCGTCGAACCGCTCACGCCGCGACACCATCGACGGCACCGACGGCCACGCGAGCGGCCCACGCACGCCCCGGCCGTGGCGGTCCCGTCGAGGACCCCCGGGACGGGCCGCGGGGGAGCCGGACGAAGTCACGTGCCCACCCTACGGCGTGCCGGGCAGGCACCCGTCGAGCGCTGACATAGAGTCCCCCCGTGAGTCTGTCCAGAAGGTGTTCCCGCACCGCGTGCCCGAAGGCCGCCATCGCGACACTCACCTACGTCTATGCCGACCAGACCGCCGTGGTCGGCCCCCTGGCGACGTATGCCGAGCCGCACACCTACGACCTGTGCCGGGACCACGCCGAGGGGCTCACCGCGCCCCGTGGCTGGGAGATCGTGCGGCTGTCGGGGGAGTACGTCGAGCCGGAGCCGTCGCACGACGACCTGCTGGCCCTGGCCAACGCCGTGCGCGAGGCGGGCCGACCGCGCCTCGGGGAGCAGCCCCAGGCGCGCGCTGCCGGTCACGGCGCGGCCCACCCCACCGTCCGTGCCTCCGACGAAGACGCCTCCGGCGCCGTCGAGACCGGTCGGCGAGGGCACCTGCGCGTCCTGCGCGACCTCTGACCCCGCTAGGGTTTCGGGCGTGCCCACGCCGCAGCTCGCCGACTTCGTCAAGGCCTACGACGTCCGGGGTCTGGTCCCCGACCAGCTCAACGTCGACGTCGCCTGGGCCCTCGGTGCGGCCTTCGCCCGAGTGGTCGTCCAGGCGGAGGGTGCGACGGGGGTCGTCATCGGCCACGACATGCGCCCGTCGTCGCCGGAGCTGTCGCGCGCCTTCGCCGCCGGGGTGACGGCGCACGGCCTCGACGCGACCCTGATCGGGCTGTGCAGCACCGACGGCCTCTACTACGCCAGCGGCGCCCTCGACCTGCCCGGGGCGATGTTCACCGCGAGCCACAACCCGGCGCAGTACAACGGGATCAAGCTCTGCCGCTCCGGGGCCCGCCCCGTCGGGCAGGACTCCGGCCTGGCCGACGTCCGTGACCTCGCGCAGGAGCTGCTCGACACGGGCACCAGCGCGGGGCCGTCCGGCGCGACGCCCGGCACGGTCGTCGAGCGCGACCTGCTCGGTGACTACGCCGCGTTCCTGCGCGGCCTGGTCGACCTGTCCGGTGGACGCCCGCTGAAGGTCGTCGTCGACGCGGGGAACGGCATGGGCGGCCACACGGTCCCGGCCGTCCTGGGCACCGGTGCCGGCCTGCCTGAGCTGCCCCTCGAGGTGGTCCCGCTCTACTTCGAGCTCGACGGCACCTTCCCCAACCACGAGGCGAACCCCCTCGAGCCGGAGAACCTGCGCGACCTGCAGGCCGCGGTCGTCGAGCACGGCGCCGACATCGGGCTGGCCTTCGACGGCGACGCCGACCGCTGCTTCGTCGTCGACGAGCGCGGCGAACCCGTCAGCCCGAGCGCCGTCACCGCCCTGGTCGCCACCCGGGAGATCGCCCGCGAGGTGGCCGCCGGGACGAAGGCCTCCGACGTCGCCGTCGTCTACAACGTCATCTCCTCGGCCGGGGTCCCGGAGATCATCGCCGAGCAGGGAGCCCGCGGCGTCCGCACCCGCGTCGGCCACTCCTTCATCAAGGGCGAGATGGCGCGCGCGGACGCGGTCTTCGGCGGCGAGCACAGCGCCCACTACTACTTCCGCGACTTCTGGTTCGCCGACACCGGCATGCTCGCGGCGATGCACGTCCTGGCCGCCCTCGGCGAGCAGGACGAGCCGCTGAGCCGGCTCACCGCGGCATACAGCCGGTATGCCGCCTCGGGCGAGATCAACTCGACCGTCACCGACGCGGCGGCGGCGACCGAGGTCGTCCGCGCGTGGGCGGCCACGCAGGGCGTGGAGGTCGACATGCTCGACGGGCTGACGGTGACGCACGCCGGGACCGGGGACGCCGACGACCGCATGTGGTGGTTGAACCTGCGCGCGTCCAACACCGAACCGCTGTTGCGGCTCAACGTCGAGGCGGCTGATGTGGCCACCATGGAACGGGTGCGGGACGATGTCCTCGCCCTGGTGAGAGGAGAAGGCTGATGGCCGAGCAGACCACTGGAGCCCAGATCGAGCCGTGGCTGCGCGAGATCCTGCGCTGCCCCGCCTGCCGCTCGGAACTCGCGGACGCCACGGGTGAGACGGGCCAGGAGCTGCACTGCACCAACGCCGAGTGCGGGCTGCAGTACCGCATCGACGACGGTGTGCCGGTGCTCCTGGTCGACGAAGCCCGCAAGCCGGCCTGAGCCGAAGGCGGCGTCCGATGGCTCCCTACCTCGACGAGGCCCGCATCGACGACGAGGGTGCCATCGCGGCCCTCGACAGCCACCAGACGCTTCGGGGCCTCGCGACGGCGGGCGCGCAGGTGCGCGAGGCCATCGACCTGTCCGCCGAGGGCGGCATCGACCGGGTCGCCGGCGGGGAGCGGCCACGATCGGTCCTGGTCGCCTCGCTCGGGGGTTCGGCGGTCGTGTGCGACGTCCTGGACCTGCTGGCCGAGCCCGGTTCGCCGGTGCCGGTGAGCGTTCGGCGCAACGTGCCGCTGCCCGGCTGGGTCGGGCCGCTGGACCTCGTCATCGCCGTGTCGCAGTCGGGTCGGGCCGCCGGACCGCTGGCCCTGGCCGCCGAGGCGGCGCGCCGCGGTGCGTCGCTGCTCACCGTGGGGGCCTCGGACTCGCCGCTGGCTGACGTGGCCGCGCAGGCACGCGGGGTGCACATCGACATCGGCCGCGGGCGTGCGACGTCGCGGACCGCCCTCTGGTCCTTGCTGGCGCCGGTCCTCCTCGCCGCGGGCCGGCTCGGGATCGTCGACGTGGGGGAGCGGGTGCTGCTCGAGGTCGCCGACCGGCTCGACGAGGTGGCCGAGGCGTGCCGCCCGTCGTCGGAGTCGTTCGTCAACCCTGCGAAGGTGCTCGCCACCGACCTCGCCGAGGGTGTGCCCGTCGTCCTGGGCGACGGTCCCCTCAACGGCGTGGCCGCCAAGCGCGCCGCGTCGATGCTGGCCCGCACGGCGCGGATCCCCGCCATCCACGGCGAGCTCCCCGACGACGCCGCGCAGATCGTGGCGTGCTTCGACGGACCCTTCACGACGGCGTACGGCGCCTCCGCGGCGGCGCGCAGCGGGTCGGGGTTCGCCGGCGACGGGGGGCCGGACATCTTCACCGACCCGTTCCTCGACGGACCCGCCTCCCCGCGGCTCGGCCTGCTCATGCTGCGCGACGCCGACCCCGACCCCATGACCCGGGAGGCTGCGGAGTCGGCAGCCCTGGCCGACGCGGTCACGGAGGCGGCCCGTGAGGCCGGCGCCCGTGTCAGCGAGGTCGCCGCCCAGCCGGGGCACCCCCTCACCCGGCTCGCCGGGCAGCTGGCGACGACCGACTTCGCGGCGACCTACCTGGCCCTCGGCCTCGGCCTGGACCCGGCCGTCTCGCCCCACGTCACCGACCTGCGCCGCCGCACCGGCCACTGACCGCCCGGCACGCCGAGGGGGCCGACCCCCTCGCGGGTGCCGGCCCCTCGTCCTGCGCGTGGGTCAGTGGTTGGCCTGGAACCAGGGCTGGGCCCAACCGAGGTAGTGGGCGCCCCACTTGTTCTCGATCTCGGCGATCGTGGTGTTGGTCAGGGTCCCGTTGCCGTGGATGTCGTTCGAGACGAACGTTCCGCCACCGATGGAGATCATCACGTGACCGGCGCCGCCGTTGCTGAAGAAGGCAAGGCCGCCGGCGGGCACGGTGCGGTCACCGGGGTACCGCCGGGTCGAGGGGATCTGCGTCCAGTGGACGTAGGCGGTCGTCGAGCCGCTGTGCGCCCAGCCGTACTCCAGCCCCGCGATGTGGTCGCACATGTTGGTGTAGGCCGGGTTGGGGTTGTCCGGGCCGGTGCGGTGGTTCTTGGCCCAGGTGACGGCCTCAGCACAGGTGTTCGGGTTGCCGAACGAGTTGACGCAGGTCACGGTCCCCTCGGGGACGGGGATCATCGCCTGCGACGGGGCGACGGCGGCGAAGGTGGTTCCGCCGACGAGGGCGAGGGCGGCGAAGCCGCGGACGAGGTGGCTGGTGATGCGCATGGTGGTGGTCCTTTCGGGACGGCCTGGGGCCGGTGGGTGGTTGGGTGCGGGTCGTGCGGTGGTGCGGGGGGTATGAGGTGGCGTCAGTGCCGGAGGCAGGTGACGCCGGTGGGGACGGATCCGGTGAGGACCTTCATGGCCCTCTTGAAGTCGGCGCAGCGCTGAAGGTCCTCGGCGTCGCTGGGTGCGTAGCCGACGAGTCGGGAGACGCGCCCCATGTCCAGGTCGTCAGCCGCGGCGTTGATGCCGTTGACGCCCCAGTACCAGCGGGCGACCTTGGCGCTCCAGGCGAGGTCGTTGACCCTGCCCGGGTAGTTCACGAAGTCCACGCCGAAGTGGTTGCCGGCGTTGTTGTAGTTGGTGTAGCCGGTGAGCTGGATGAAGCCGCGTCCCCGGTAGGTGCTCGTGGCCCCCACCTGCTCGGAGCTGTACTCGAAGCGGCTCTCGTTGAGGAGGGTGGCGAAGAAGGCTGCGCGCCGACGACTCGAGGTGATGTTGCCGACGGTCATCTGGTCGCTCAGGCTGCTCATCCCTGCCTTCACGGTCGACGCATCGCCGAGCCGCGTTCCGTACATGTCCTGCAGCAGTGGGTAGTTGGCCCACTGGCCGCCACCTCCGTCGGGTGGCGGGACGAGCGCCGAGCTCGGGGCCGCCATGGCCAGGCTGGCAGCTCCGGCAACCGCGGCGGCCACCGCGGCCCTGGTCACCCGTGACGTGCTGGGCTTGTCCATCGTCGTCACTCCCTCTCGTGTGTCGGCCCCGTCGTCCGGAGCGGCTGTCACCACCGTCGGGCAGGGCGCTGCGACCTCGCTGCGATCGCGGTGCCCCCGGCGACGCAGCGAGTTCGCAGCGGGTCCGCAGCGGCTCCCGGCACGGTGGAACCCGGACGAGCCGATGACGGTTCGACGGACCGATCGATCGATGAGGAGCCACCCATGTCGAACCCCGTGAAGAGGCGAGTGGCCACGGTCGCCGCCGCGGCTGCCCTGGTGGCCGGCCCACTGCTCGTGGCGGGAGCGAACCCCGCCTCGGCCTCGCTCCCACCCGAGGGTGGCGGGCTCTCGGCCCTGCGTCAGGCCACGGTCGACCGGGCCGACGCCGCTCTCTCGAAGCGGTGGGAGTTCCACCTGAACGGCACGGCATACCTCAGCACCGTCGAGTCCGCGACGCGCAACGTCCTCGAGAACTCGCAGTGGAACGACGCGAACCAGAACCACGTCGTCTTCAACGGCTACGACGGCAACCCGTGGTGCGGCGACTTCGCCGCCTACACGTGGACGGCGCACATGATGCCGTCGACCAGCACCTACCCCCGGCTGCCCGACAACTACGAGTACAGCCAGAACTGGCGAAACGTGTCGGGGTTCCGTTCCTTCCCGGGCAACAAGACAACGCCCACGCCCGGCGACGTTCTGGTCTGGAAGGACGACGACGGGTCCGTCCACGGCCACGTCGGCGTCGTGGTCTCGACCAACTACTCCACCAAGTCGGTCACGACGGTCGAGGGCAACGTCGCCGGTGACGAGGTGAGGCGGTTCACGTACTCGTGGAGCTCGACCAACGGGTACGTGAAGGCCGGCAAGACCTTCCTCGGAGCTGCTCCGCGGGAGTGAGGCGGTGCCGCGGGGCAGGGTCCGCGGCATCGGCTCGAGGGGACACCACGAAGGGGAGCGGGAGCCGTCCGGTCAGACCGGCCGGCTCCCGCGTGCGACCGTCCGCCCGCGCCCGAAGGCCGCTTCGAAGTTCTCCCGCGCGGCGAGGTGGGCAGACGCACGAGCGGCCCGCTCCTGCCGCAGGGCCTCGCTGGCCGCGGCCGGGTTGCCCCGCAGGTCGAGCACGACCGAGAGTTCGTGGAGGGCGGCCGCGACGCTGAGCGGCCGGTTGAGGGCCGTGCACTCCTCCACGCTGGCCCGCAGCTCCGCCTCGGCCTCCTCGAGGCGACCGAGGACCACCAGCGCCCCTGCCCGGGTGCGTCGGACGCGGGCAGTCAGGAACGCGTCCTTGGCGGCGACGGCACGTTGGAACGACCTCGTGGCCTCGTCGAGGGCCATCTCCCCGTTGCCGAGCTCGATGCTCACCTCGGCGCGGGCGTCGAGCCCGTAGGAGTACATGTGCTCGTCCCCGATGTCCTCGCAGAGCTTGAGGGCCTCGTTGATGAGGATGTTCGCCGAACCCAGCTGACCCTGCCGCCAACAGGCCCGCGAGAGCTCCAGGGTGGCGAGGGCGTACGCGAGCAGGGAAGGCGTGGTGGCGAGCACGTCGCGCACCCGGGTGAACTCGCGCTCGGCGTCGACCATCTCGTCGTAGTCGTTGTGGATCGTGCCCTGGATGATGCCGACCCAGCCGGCGAGGACGGCGTCCGGACTGCGGACCAGCAGGTCCGACGCACGGGCGAGCGCCTCCTCCGACTGGGCGCGCAGGCCCATGGAGATCGCGGCGGAGGCCACGACGACGGACGCCGCGGCGGCATACCGGCTCGCCCCCAGGAGGGTCAGCGAGCGCCGTGCCTGGTCGGCCAGGGCCAAGGCCGTTCGCGACTGGGAGGTGCTGTCCTGGAGGTGCCAGGCCTCGCACAGGGTGAGCACCGCGGCCCCGAGCTGGAGGTCGTCCCCGGGGCCGTCGAGGTGGGCAGCGACCTCCTTCGCCGCAGCCATCCAGTCTGACTGGTCCACCGAGTAGTGGTGGGCGTTGGCCGACACTGCGAGCAGCCGCCACGCCAGCCCCGGCCTGGTGGGTGCCACGGCCCGGGCGAGCGCACGGATCATCTCGGACTCGGTCTCGAAGAAGGTCGTCGCCCTCGTCCGTTGCGCCGCGCTGGGGGTGCCCTGGGCGTCGGTGACCTGGGGCGACGAGGCCTCCGGGCTCGGGGGCGGCGGCAGGAACTGGAGCGGGATGTGGCCCTGCTGCTCGGCGGCCAGGGCCAGCAGGGTCTCGCCGAGCCGGGCCAGTCCGGCGCTGCGCTCGCCGGCACCCACGGGTCGGTGCGTCCCGGTGGCGCGGCGCACCAGGTCGTGGAGGCGGTACTGCGCCTGCCTGCGGTCGCGCAGGACCGGCTCGACGAAGCTCGCCTCGATCAGTCCGTCCATCGCCCGCTCACCGCGCGCCGGGTCACCGAGCAGCGAACCCGGTACCCAGCTGCTGAAGTTGTGCGTGGGCAGGTGGGCGAGCAGGGCTGCGGCGTCGCGGGCGTCCTTGGGGATGCGGCTCCACACCGCTTCCAGGCTCGACTGCAGGGCGCCCGCGGGGTCGAGGTCGACCACGCCGCCGTTGACCTCGCGCAGCCGGTCCACCATCGAACGGATCGCCAGGTCCGGGCGCTGGGCCAGGCGGGCCCCCACGAGGCGCAGCGCGAGGGGGAGGGAGCCGGTCAGCTCGACGAGGGACGTGGTCGCCTCGGGGTCCTCGACCACGCGGTCGCGGCCCACGAGCGACTCGAGCAAGGCGGTCGCGTCGGGCTGGTCGAGCGAACGCAGGCTGATGCGTCGGCAGTCCCCGAGGTCGGCGAGCGGCAGCCGGGAGGTCACGATCGCCATCGACCCGGGCGAGGCGGGCAGCAGGTCGCCGATGTGGGCCGAGCTCGCCCCGGGGTCGTTGAGCACGTTGTCGAGGACGATGAGGACGCGGCGGTCGTCGATGAGCGAGCGGAACAGCCCGGCCCGCGCGTCCGGTTGGTCCGGAACGGCGTCCGGGCTGACGCCCATGAGCCGCAGGAACGCCCCCAGCACGGTGTCCGGGGTCGACTGGCCGCGATCAGTGGCGGCGTCGAGGTAGAGCGTCCCCCCGGGGAACGCGTCGCGCAGGCGCTGGCCCGCCAGGACGGCCAGCGCGCTCTTGCCCACACCGGTGAGTCCGGTGACGGACACGACCACCGCCTCGTGCTCGGCGTCCCGACCTGCCTGCATGAGGAGTCCGAGCTCGCGCTCGCGGCCCAGGAAGGTGGCTGGCCTGCGGGGGAGGGTGCGCGGTACCGGCATTGCAGCGGGAGGTGCGCCAAGGGAGCTGCCAGGCGCCACCGGCTCGGGGCCCGGGGGAGCTGTGAGAGCGTCTGGGCGAGCCTCTGGCTGGGCGTCCCGCACCAGGACCGGGCCGGCGCTGGGGGCCTCACCGGCCAGCACTTGGCGGTGGGCCTCCTGGAGCTGGGCCGAGGGAGGCACCCCCAGCTCGTCGTCCAGACGGGTGTAGACGTCCCGGTAGACGCGCAGCGCCTGCTCCTGCTGGCCGGTGGCGGCCAGGGCGAGCATCAGCTGCGAGACCAGGGTCTCGCGGTACGGGTGGGCTGCGACGAGCGGCGCGAGCTCGACGGGTAGCGACTGCACCTCCCCGAGGGCCAGGGCCACCGCGTTGCGCTCCTCGACGACGGTGAGGCGGAGCTGCTCGAAGTGCTCTCGCTCGGCCTCGACGGCGTCCGTGGAGGCGAGCCCGACCAGCGGTGCGTGGCGGAACGACGCGAGCGCGGCCTGGTAGGACGGGAGGCTGGCCGCCGGGTCGTTTCGCCGGTGCGCGCGGGCGTCGTCGACCAAGGCCGTCCAGAGGGCGAAGTCCGTCGTCACCGACGGGTCGAGCCGGTAGCTCGAGCCGTGGGTGTCGATGAGCGAGACCCCCAGCGGGGCGAGCTTGCGTCGCAGCCCGGAGACCAGGGCCTGGACCCGGTTGTGGGCGGAGGCCGGTGGACGCTCACCCCACAGCCACGGGGTCAACGACTCTGCCGACACGCTCGCGCTCAGTGCCGCGCGGGCCAGGAGCCCGCGCTCGAGCTGCGACAGGCTCTGGGTGGCGCCGTCCACGAGCAGCTCCACCTCGGCCAGCACCCGGACGACCACCTGGCGGTCGGTCGACGGGGTGGGCACGTGCTGGAGGGTAGTGCGGACCCCGGCACCTGTCATGCCCTGTCGGCGTCCGCGGACGAAGTCCCGCGGAGACCCGACCCGAGCGCCTAGGGTCGTGCCCGTGCGCCCCTCACCCGTTCGCGTGGCCGCCTTCGCGGCGGGTGCAGTACTCCTGCTCGGTCTCCTGCGGGTCCGCTGGGTCGACCCGTCGACGTGGACGTTGGCCGACGTCGCCGTCTACGTGCGAGGAGGGCACGCGCTGCTCGACGGCGCGGACCTGTACGCCGTGCGCGACCAGGTGCTGCCCTTCACCTACCCCCCGTTCGCGGCGATCCTGTTCGTCCCCCTGGCCCTCCTCGGGACGGGCGGCGCCGGCGTGGTCGTGTCCGTGCTTTCGCTGCTCGCGCTCCTCGTCGTGGTCGCCGTGAGCGTGGGCGTGGTCGGTCCTGGTCCGCGGCCCCGGGTGTCGTCGCCGCCCCTGCTCGTGGGGGGTCTGCTCCTCCTGGCTGCGCTGACCACGGAAGCCGTGCAACGGACCCTCATCCTCGGGCAGGTCAACCTGGTGCTGGCGGCCCTGGTCGCGGTCGACCTGCTCGTCGTCCCCCGACGGTGGCGAGGGGTTCTGCTGGGCCTGGCCATCGCCGTGAAGCTCACCCCGGCCGTCTTCCTCGGCTACCTCCTCCTGCGGCGGGAGTGGGCCGTCCTGGCCCGGGTCGCGGCAACGGTGGTCGCGACCATCGTCGTCGGGTTCGTCGTCGCGCCCTCGGCGTCCGCGACCTTCTGGTCCGGTGGGGCGAGCGACCTCGGGCGGTTCGGTGACGAGGCGGCCGGCTACGGCAACCAGGCCCTCGGTGCCGCGCTCGACCGCTTCGCGCCCGGTGTGCCCGACGTCCTCTGGCTGGTGCTCGTGGCCCTGGTGGTCGTCCTGGCCGCTGCCGCCACCTGGCGGACCCTCGGCTGCCACGACCACCTCGCCGCCGTCACCGCACTGGCCGTCGGGGGCCTGCTCGTCTCGCCGATCTCCTGGACGCACCACTGGGTGTGGGTGGTTCCGGTGATGGTCGTCCTGCTGGTGCGGCGCTGGTGGCTGGGACTCGCCGTCACCTTCGCCGTGATGTACCTGCCCCCGATGGTGCTCGTCGCGCAGGCGCAGCTCGACGTGGGCGCGGCCCAGCCCGTGGTCGACGCGACCTGGACCATCCTCGGCATCGGCTACCTGGCCGCCCTGGCCCGGTGGCCGGGATCAGGCCTCGCGCGCCGGGACCGCGAGGTCGAGGACCGTCGCGCCGGGGAGGGACGCCAGGTCCCGGGCGTCGAGCAGGACCTTGCTGCCGCGGATCCCACTCCCGATGACCACCTCGCCCGCCGCGACCACCGCTGAGTCCACGAGGACCGGCCAGTCCGAGGGCAGGCCGATCGGGGTGATCCCCCCGAACTCCATGCCCGTCAGGGCCACCGCGTCGTCGTGCGGCGCGAAGCTGATCTTGCGCACGTCGAGGTGGCGCCGAACGGCTCCGTTGACGTCGGCCCGCGCAGACGCGAGGACCATCACCGCGGCATACCGGACCTCACCGGCCCGCTTGCCGGCCACGACGACGCAGTTGGCGGAGTGCTCCAACCCCACGTCGTAGGCCTCGCAGAACGCGGCAGTGTCGGCCAGCGTCGCGTCGATCGGCGCGACCTTCGCACTGGGCGCGTGCCCGAGCGCGTCGACGACCGCGGGGGCCAACAGCTCGGTATGGCGCGCGGCCGGCTCCCAGGTCAGGTTCCCACTCGCTGAGGTCACCGTCGCAGGCTACCCGCGGTCACCCGGCACCGCCGGCGGGCTCAGCGCGCGTTCTGGTTGTCCTGGATGTCGAGGACCATGGCGTGGATCAGCATGTGGAACCCGCTGAGCAGGGGAGCGATCGCCAGGACGACGGTGCCGGCGCTCGCCGTCGCCGGGCCGAGCGTGTGTGCGACCGTCCAGGCGCTCACGGCAAGCCCGAACCCGGTCAGGGCCAGCCCGCCGAAGAGCATGAGGGCCACCGCCGAGAAGGACTGCAGGACGTACTTCCACCAGATCCGGGTCCAGAAGCCCCTCGCGAGGTGGGAGAGGGCCCGAGGCGCCTGCTTGCGCAGGTTGATGCCCGAGACCTCGGTGCCGTACTTCGCGGGGATCGCGACGTCGACCGCGGGCACGCGCAGGATGTTGAGGTGGATCAGGAGGTCGTTCTCGAACTCGTAGCGCCGCGACACGTGCCGCATGTCGAGGCGCTGCAACGCCTCGCGGCTGATGGCGGTGTAGCCGTTGAGGGGGTCGAAGAGGTTCCAGTAGCCGGAGGCGGCCTTGGTGAGGAACGACAGGGCGAGGTTCCCGACGACGCGGTGACGCGGCATGCCGTCGAAGGAGCCGCGGCCGTAGAACCGGTTGCCCTTGGTGAACTGCGCCTGCCCGGAGGCGATGGGGTCCAGCAGTGCGGGGAGGTAGTCGGGGTCCATCTGCGCGTCGCCGGCCATCACCACCGAGACGTCGGCGTCGAGGGCGAGGGCCGTCTCGTGCCCGGTGAGGACGGCGCCGCCGACGCCCTGGTTCTCGAGGAGCCGGATGACCTGGCAGCGGGAGTCGCCGACGGCTTTGGCGGCCTCGGCGGTGTCGTCGCTGCTCGCGTCGTCGACGACGATGATGTGGTCGACGAGCTCCGGCATGGTGCGGACCGTCTGGCCGATGAGGAGGTGCTCGTTGTGCGCCGGTACGACCACGGCGACGGTGAGTCCTCGGTACATGGGTCCTCCAGATTGGCAGTACTGCGAATCTAGGGTCCGGGTCGACGGGGTGGAACAGCCGCAGACCACATGCAGACGTTCACCCTGCTCGGCCCTGACCAAACGGACGATGGTGCGCGGTCGTGCTGCTCGGCAACCCTAGCCGCGCAGCAGCAGGACGTAGCCGGCGTCGCGACCGGAGACGCTCCAGCCACGTGACTGCAGAGCCGTCGCGAGCCCGGAGCGCTCCTCCACCAGGGCTGCTGCCGGGTGGACGGAGTCGAACGGGTCCTCCCACCCCGGGCGCGCGTCGATCACGGTGAGGTAGTCGCGGGCCTTCGCGGGTCCGTAGAGCTCGGCTCGGGTGTCGGAGGTGTGGGCGAGGTCGGGGTGGCTCCACATCAGCCAACCCCCGAGCAGGTCGCTGTTCCACACGACGGTGCCGGCCGGCAGCGACGAGAGCGTCGTGTCGAGTGCGGCCGGAACCTTCTGGGGGTCGGACGGACCGCCGACGGCGAGGATCGCGGCGAGCGCGATGCTGAGCACGGCGGCGCCGGCCACCACCGCGGCCTCCGACCGCGTCGTCACGGTGCGTGGACGGCGTAGGGCGGTGTCGAGGGCCTGCGCGGCGAGCGGGGCGAGGATGATCGCGCCGATGGCCACGGTGCGCATCGAGCTGGCACCCCAGCCGACCCCGACCAGCCACAGCAGCAGCTGGACCCGGTCGGGGCGCCGGCGGGCGACCCACCACAGGAGGGGCACGGCGAGGGCCAGCCCGAGCGTGACGACGACCGACGGGCTGGTGAGCGTGGGCAGCCGCCACTCGAGGATGTACGGGCTGACCGCCCGCACCGTCGCAAAGCTCTCGTACAACCTCGGACCGAGCGGAGTGACCGCGGTGACGAGAGCTCCGGCGGCGACGACGGACCCCAAGCGGATCAGGTGTCGGCGCGACACCCTGCCGTCCAGGGCCAGTCCGACGACCACCGCCGCCCCGACGGTGACCCCGGCAACCCAGGTGCCGTGGCAGCACGCCCACAGCCACATGACCGCCACCAGCCACCAGCGGGTCCGTCCGTCCCCTGCGGTGCGCAGCCAGGCGAGCACGACGACTCCGAGCAGGAGGAAGCCGACGAGCTGCGGCCTGGGGCTCAGGCTGTCGGCCGTGCCGAGCACTGCGGCGCTGGCCACGAAGGCGGCGGCCAGCGGCCCGGCGACGGAGCGGCACGCGACGAAGATGACGAGGCAGACCCCGACGCGGGCCACGTGGGTGACCCAGCTGACGGCGGCGAGGCCGCCGAGGTGGTTCGCCAGCGCCATACCGAGCTCGGGGAGCCACTGGTTGAGCACCCAGGGTTCGACCGTGAAGCGTGAGAGCGGGTCCGGGCCCGCGAACTGGTGGGAGTCCCACAGGTGGTCGCCGGCGAGGACGTGCCACAGGGTGTCGGGGTCGGAGATGCCCGAACCGGCATGGCGGGCCAGGCCCAGCAGGAGGACGCCGAACGCCACGAGGGGAGCCCACCGCACCATGCCGGAGGATCGCTGGACGTCGAGCTCGGTGTCATGAATTGCCGTCTGCGGGTCGGCGCCGCTCACGGTCGGTTCGCCGCGCCCTGCACGCGATCCCGCACGCGCGCGGCCAGGGGAGCGGGCTGGTCTCGCTGGAGCCGGTCCCGCTGGATGCGTGGGATGGCGGCCAGGACGACCCAGCAGGCGATGCTCGTCACCGGTGTGGCCACGACCATCGCGACGGGCAGCAGCCACCGGCGCCCGGTCAGCGCTCCTGCGACGACGAGCGCGAGGGCCAGGGGGAGGCGGACGACGAGGGGCAGGGAGAACGCCGACCCCAGGCCGTGGCCTGCTCCGCCGGCGTTGTCGGTCAGGAAGGTCAGCCACTGCGACCAGAGCTCGGGGGAGATGGCGTACGACACCGCCACCACGAGCGCCGTGGCGCCGACGCTGACGCCCAGCTGGCGCCATTCACGACGAACCGCGAACCACACGGGCCCCAGTGCCGGGGTCACTTTCGTCAGGGCCGGGACCGCCCACAACCACGGGTGCTTCAGGCCCCAGAGGGCGCAGAGGGCCAGGAGCCAGAAGATGTTGCCCGACAACGTCTCCGCCAGGCCGATCAGCCAGAGAGGGATGGCCCAGAAGGCCCCGAGCGGACGCAGGAGCCAGGCCAGGGCGCCAGCGGGAGCCGCGACCGTGATGGCACAGGCCACCGGCCACGGCAGCTGGGCCAGGGGCCAGAAGGCCTGGGCGAAGGCGGGGCTGTACAGGTAGGCGTCGACGGTGTTCGGTGCCGCGTCGTACATCGGTCCGTGCCAGGCCAGCCAGTAGGCGTGGGAGTCCCAGCCCAGCCCCAGGCGGCGCACCAGCTCGACGCAGAGGTTCACGGTGAGGGCGGCGACGAGCCAGACGGGCACGGCAACCAGGCACCTCACGAGCAAGGCGCGCAGTCGGGTGCTGTCCGAGGTCACCGCAGGATTATCGCGGTACAGGCGTGGCAGGAGGGATCCACGGCCCCACATCTGTCCGAAGGGACCACCGGGTCCGGGTCGGCGGGTCCGGTTTTGCGGGTCGGGGTTGGCGGGTCGCCTCGCGGTCGCGCTCAGTGCCCGGCGGCCGACCCGCCCCGACTCCGGTGGACGGCCTGGACGACCGCGACGACGACCGCTCCGACGACCAGGCCCAGGATCGCCGACCCCACCGTGTTGGTGAGCCAGCCCAGGACGCCCCCGAGGGCGCCGGTGGCGTCGTGCACCGCTTCCTCCGCATGGTGCACCCACCCGTATGGCGCGTGGAGACCGAGCTCGTCGAGGCCGACCAGGAGGATGTGGCCACCGACCCAGATCATGGCGGCGACACCGACCACCGACAGGGTCGACAGCAACGGTGGCATGGCGCGGACGAGACCGTTCCCGAAGCTCCGACCGGCGCTGGACCCCGACCGGGACAGGTGCAGCCCGACGTCGTCCATCTTCACGATCAGCGCGACGACGCCGTACACGAGCACGGTGATGGCCAGGGCGACCACGACGAGGATGACCGCGCGACTGACGAACGGCTCGGACTTCACCTCGTTGAGCGAGATCACCATGATCTCGCCGGAGAGGATGAAGTCGGTGCGGATCGCGCTGCTGGTGATCTGCTTCTCGTCCGCGACCCGCTCCTCACCGGAGTGGACGCCCGCCTCGTCGTGGTGGGCGAGGCGTTCCCAGATCTTCTCGACGCCCTCGAAGCAGAGGTAGGTGCCACCGACCATGAGGAGCGGGGTGAGAGCCCAGGGAAGGAACTGGCTGAGCAGCAAGGCCGCGGGGAGGATGAAGAGGAGCTTGTTCCGCAGGGAGCCGATCGCGATCGTCCTGATGACGGGCAGCTCCCGCTTCGGGTCGATGCCCTCGACGTAGCGCGGAGTGACCGCCGTGTCGTCGACGATCACGCCCGCCGCCTTGGCGCTGGCACGACCAGCGGCGGCACCGACGTCGTCGATCGACGCGGCAGCGGCCTTGGCCAGGACGGCGACGTCGTCGAGGAGGGCGAAGAGTCCGCCGGCCATCAGGGACTCACGGTCGGGAGGGATGCGGACAGGAGCATGGGTGCGGCCACGCGAGGAGACTACCTGTCGACTCTGCGCCGCTCGGTAGTCGCACGAAGGTGGCCGGATCCCAGCGTGCCCAACGCTGCGCGCAGGGCTCAGTCAAAGTGAAACGTGGCGAACTGATCCGCCACCTGCGCGGGACTGCAGTGCATCAGCATGTCGATGATCGACATCCCGGGGAGGAAGTCGGAGCCGTTCGAGTACGGCGTGAACCGGCTCTCGACAAAGCTGAGGTCGACGCCGAGGCGCGCGAAATCGGCCTTGTCGTAGAGGACGCGGCCGCCTGCCGCGTTCACGTATGCGTCACGCTCGAGCGAGTGGGTGATGTCGCACAGGCGTTGGCCCGGTCCGCCATCCCCGGACGGGATCCCGAGTTCACTCGACGTCACGGTCGTGGGCATCGGCAGGTTCAGGTACTCGTAGACCCTGACGATCGAACTGATGGCCAAGGCGCCGATGCTGTCGTGAGGCGTCGAGACGACGGACATCACCAGGTCGGTCGCCTCGCGACGGTAGCTGGCCTTGCGGTAGGAATGCTCGAGGGTTGACGAGAACTTCCTCAGCCACTGCTCGTCGATTGCTGGTCTGACGTCCCGAATCAGACTGTTCTGGCTTGCTTTCGAGACCGGGATGGTGAAGCGGTGGGGGACGCCATCGCTCACGACGTTGTTCCGATTGATCCATCCGCGGGGAATGTAGTTGACGTCGTCGTAGAAGACGAAGGTGTCGGACGCCTCGATGAGGTGGAAGTAGCCCAGGTATGGGAAGGCATAAGGCTGCATCACCGCGACTCGAAGTGGTCGCTGCATCGTCAGCTGACCATCAGTTCTGCTCCGATCCAGGAAGCCGAGACCCCGGTACAGCGAGGTGGCCGGGTTGTCCTCGCGTGTGCTCAAGCGGATCGGCTTGCGAGCACGCTTGGCAATACGGGCGAGTTCCCTCAGGAGGTCGGTCGCGAGCCCCTGCCCTCGATCTGACGGATGCGTCCAGACCATGCTGACGAAGAATTCGCGCTCATTCTCGTAGTAAAGGACGTACGAGCGTGGACCGTCCGGTCCCCAGACCGATAGGTGTCGTCCTTGATCAAGCACCTTGGTGGCGTACAGCTCCAAGTCGTCGATCGAGAAGTAGACGCCATTCAACGGAGCGAGGGTGGAAATGACCGTCGGGACGTCCATCATGTGGGGACGTCCCTGTAACGCCGACGCATCGAAACCACCTCGACCGAGCGAAAGTACAGCCCGGTCAGGCGGAACAGGGGTGGCGCCTTGGTCGCCAGCTGGAGGCACCGCAGCCGCATCGTGAACGTCGCGACCGGGGGATCCCTGTCGAGCCACCTGCTGAGCATCTCGTGGTCCCCAGACCTCAATGCCAGGACGACGAGGTTCCACAGCGTTTCGCTCTTTCCTGCCTCGACCGCGTCTGGCGCAGCCGGGTGCAGGCGTGCTGCGTCGGTCGTGAGTCGGAACTGGTCCGCGATCCGACGCTCGGCGGCGGCCACCCCTTGGTTGGTGGCTGAGCCTTCGACCTTGCGGTAGACGGCCAACGAGCTCGGGTCGAAGCCAAAGGGGCCGTGGGCGGATACGTGAAGGAAGAGCGGCCAGTCGCCGACGGAGTACTCGGCAAGGTCCAGGGGTGAACCGGCAAAGGCTCGGGCCACCTCGCCGCGCAGCATGACCGAGCACGTCTGGATGGTGTTGCGTCGGATCAGGTCGTCGAAGGTCGTGGTGGTGCCCATTTGGGGGAGGCTCGTCGACCAGAACGCCTCGAACACGGTGGGGCGCCCGTCCCTCGTCACCAAGTGGTCAACATCGCTGTGCACCCCGCTCAGCACAGGATTCGAACGGAGCTGGGCTACCTGACGCGACAACTTGGAAGGGGATGCCCAATAGTCATCCCCTTCGCAGTACGCCACGTACTCGCCACGGCTCTGCACCAGTAGTCGCCTGTGGTTCGCATGCATACCCACGTTGGTCGACGAGGAGATGACTCGGACCTTGTCCGGGTGGGACCGCGCGTAGGACTCCGCGATCGCCAGAGTGTCGTCGGTCGAGCAGTCTTCGCCGATCAGGATCTCGAAGGGTTCGCTGAAGTCCTGAGCGAGAATGCTGTCAAGTGCCTCAGCCAGGTACTCCTGGTGGTTGTAGGCCATGACGAGCACGGTCACGACGGGGCCGGGGCCCTCGGGGGGAGACGTGCTCACGAGTGGGCTCCGCGAATTCGGAGCATGGCGACGGCCTCTGTCACCGCGGAGACGGCGAGGATTCGTGAGAGGGCGAGGTACGCCAGTCCTCCCAGCAGTGCCAGGGTCGCCACCTCGGTCAATGCCGTGGTGTGCAGTAGGCGAGTGGCGCCGAAGACGGCAACCCCGACGACGAGTGAAAGGGAGATGGGCGCCCAGGCACACCCGAGTTGGTCCTTGGTTCCGAATCCGATCTGCCCACCCACTGCGTGCCCGTTGACGACGATGGCGAACACTCCCGTGGCCACCTGCGCCCAGGCCACACCAGTTAGGCCGAACGTTGCGCCGACACCCAGGGCGCACAGGGCAAAGGCCTTCTTCTGGAGGTCGATCCGGAAGACCTCCCGGGATCGGCCGAGCGCGTACAGCAGATTGATGTTGAGCACGTGGAGGGGCCAGAGGAGACCGCCCAGACAGAGAATGGTGAGCAGGGGTGCGGCGGGTGCCCACGCGGCTCCGTACAGGGCTTCGACGACCGGTGCGGACAGCGCGGCCAGAAGTGACATGGCAGGTGCGTTCAGGGCAACCGCAGTCCGGATGGAGGTGCGTAGCCCGTTGCGCAGCGCGACCGCATTGTCGCCCGACTCGGAGAACACCGGCAGGGCAACGCGAGAGATGACGCTCGAGGCTGCGTCTGCCGGCAGCTGTTGCGTGGAGTCCGCCCTGAGGTAGTACGCGAGGCGCGCTGGTCCGAACAGTGAGCCCACCAACAGGTTCTGGATCCGACTGTACGAAACGTCGCAGATGTTCGCAGCGAGGACGAACTTCCCCGTTCCGAGAAGCCTTCGAGCTGCATCGGGACTCCAAGCCCGATGCGGCCAGAAGCCCACGGCGATCCATGCACCGAGGGCTGTGACGACAGACATGACCAAGGACTGCGCGGCCAGAGCCCACACGCCTTGGCCGGCCACGGCCATCGCAATTGCCACTGCGCCGGAGATCGTGGCGCCGGTAGCCCCAATGACCAGCAGGCGCGCGAAGGCCAGCTGCTTGACCAGCAGCGCAGTCGGTGCGACTCCAAGTGCCGCGACGACGATGCCGCACGACATGACCGCTGCAAGGTTCCCTAGTTCTGGTGCTCCCACAGCGGTGGCGATCGGATGGGCAAGCAGGAGTCCGAGGACCGTGAGCGATGCGCCGGTGGCTGCGCTCATCCAGAAGGCCGTTGATACCTCGGGCGCCGTCAAGGAAGGAGCCCGCACCAGAGCAGTGGTGAGTCCCAGGTCAGCAATGACCGTGGCGAAGGAGACGAACAGCGCTAGGAGCGCCACGGTCCCGAAATCCCGCGGGCTCAAGATCCTCGCAAGGACGAGAAGGGCAGCAAACTGGACTCCTTGGCGAAGAGCGAGGTCTGCACCACTGCCCAACGTCGCGACGACGTGGCGAGGCTTCACCATGGAGTGCCGATCGTCACCGGACCGCCTCCATGATCAGGTCCCCATGAAAGCTGCGCTGCTCGAGATCGCGCAGGTCGTGGTGCTCGCTCTCCCGCCAGTCAACCCGGCGGACCTCCCGAAAGCCAGCCTGGAGAACTGCCTCGGTCAGCTCCGGCTCGTCGTAGACGAACTGATGGCCCCACTTGCGCATGCCCTCATTCAGCATCTGTGCCGGAGTACCGGGATTCCAGCCTTGGTCGGACCATTCGTCAAGACGTCCGGCCTGGTACTCCTCAGCCAGACGGCGCAGGTCCGGCGTGCTCACCCTCAGAATTCCCCCGGGGGCGAGCACCCGGGCGCACTCCCTCAGGAATCGGGCGCCCTTCGCTCGCGATACGTGCTCGATGAAATGTTCTGTGTAGACGCGCGAAAGAGTGGAGTCGCCAAAGGGCAGGCGAGCGGTGAGGTCGTAGGACACCACGCCCGTGCCGCCGCCGAGATCCAGATTTGCCCATCCGTCGAAGACGTGGGGGCCGCACCCCAGGTGGGCTCGTGAATGGTGCGCGAGCTGGCGCAGCAACTGGGGGCGCCGTAGACGCGAACCCACACGCGCCGGAGCCGTCCTGACCGCCCACGAGTCCTCGACGATCCGTGAGACGTCAATCGGAAGTTGCATCACCCTCGACCTTTCGCTGTCGACCACAGGCGTCCGCGGTCATGAAGTCCCTGTGCGGGTTGGCGCCGGCCAGGAGCAGGTTAGTCACGGCCCCATCACCGAGCGGCGGATGATCCTCGCCACCCGCTCGACATCGTCATCCGACATGGACGGTCCCGTAGGGAGAACCAGCACACGGGAGGCAACGAGCTCCGTGGAGGGCAGCCGCTCCCCTGACCGTGGCGTCCACGAGGCGTACGGCTCCATGCGGTGGGTCCCTGGCCAGAAGTACCGTCGGGCCAACACGTTCTCCGAGTGCAGGGCCGACAGGACCACGTCGCGATCGGCCACATCTTGGTCGACCTCCGCGACGACGTACTGGTAGTTCTGCCGTTCCCCACCAGGGGGCTGGAGCACCGAAACGCCCGGGACGTCGGACAGCAGTGCGCTGTACAGGGAGTGAGCGCGTCGATTCTCATTGACCACGTGCTCCAGATGGCGGAGGTTGACAAGGCCCATCGCAGCGCTGATCTCTGACATCTTGCCGTTCGTGCCCGGATGGATGACGTTGTCGTAGCCGGAGAAACCGAAGTTGCGCATCAACCGGGCCGTCGTCGCGACCTCGTCGTCATTGGTCGTGACGGCTCCGCCTTCGAAGGTGTTGAAGAACTTCGTGCCGTGGAAGCTGAATGTCTCGGCTCGGCCGAAGCCGCCGATCAGCTGAACTCCTGCACTGCAGTCAAAAGCGTGAGCCGCGTCGAACATCAGGGCGAGCCCGTGCCGGTCGGCAATCTCGGTCAGCTCCTGCACCGGGGCGGGGCGTCCCCACAGGTGGACGCCGATGATCCCCGTCGTCTGCGGTGTGATGGCGGCCTCGACGGACCGCGGATCGAGGTTGTGCGTTCTCGGGTCGATGTCGGCGAAGACTGGCCGGATACCTTGCCAGGAGAGCGCATGGGCAGTGGCCACGAAGGTGAAGCTGGGAACGATCACTTCGCCTTCGAGGCCGAGAGCGCGAATCGCGATCTCGAGAGCGATGGTTCCGTTGCACATGGCGATGCAGTGCTTGACGTCCAGCCTCTCCGCGATGGAGGCTTCGAGCTCTTGGACGAGGGGGCCGTCGTTGGTCACCCAACGCCGCTCGTAGATCCCGTCGATGAGCTTGTCCAACTCGGATCGCGGTCCCAGGTTCGGTCGCCCGACGTGGAGCTGTCGCTCGGTGGGCGACGCGGCGATCAGTTCTGCTCGGCCCTGCTCGTTGATGTCCATCACCTCGGTTCTCCGAATCGGACCGTACCTGCGCCGGGCGGTGTCGTCGTGGACGCTCGCCGGGAGCGGAGGAACGAACCGGGCAAGCCTGCGACGAAGGTCGCCACCACACCTGCCGCGATATTGGGTGAACGAAGTCCGTACAGGATCACCCGGAGGTCGTCGAGGTGTCGCGCGCGCTGTATTGCTGCTGCGGGGGGACCGATGACATCCGTGGTGAGACCCGTGCGAACAGTCAACGCATCGAGCATCAACTTGCGCCAACCAAAGCTGAGGGTCCGTCCGACCCGAAGCATGGACGTGGGCGAATGCCCTCCCTCGTACTGGTCCGCAAGGGCCGCCCACCTCCGAAGACTGCGCGAGGGGGTCCACGGGGGGTTGACCGCGCTGACCTCACCGACAAGGTTCTTTCCGTGCTGGACGTAGTCCTGGACCACCAGGTCGACAACGGTCCAACCACCGTGGGTGGCGGCGCACATGGCCAGCCAGTGATCGTGCAGCTGCGTCACGGTGTTCAATCGCGGAAAGGGCAACGCCGCGGTCAAGAGGGACGTGCGGATGACACTCAGGGAACCGGTGACCTGGTTCTCGAAGAGCAGGTCACGGGTAGGGACGACGCGGCGGCCGGTTGTCGCTCGAAGGACGCGATCACTCGGCCAGGCCACGACGCGGGCTTGGGCGGTGACCAGGTCATGCGTGTCGAGGTGGGGGACGAGCGTCTCCAACTTGGTTGGGTACCAACGATCGTCCTGGTCGCTCAGGGCGACCCACGTGACCTCTGGAGGAACCGCTTCCAGCAGGCGCTCGAAGTTCAGGTAGAAGCCCCGGTTGTCATCCCAGCCGAGGACCTCGAAGCGCGGGTCGTCCCCGACGATCTCGAGCACCAGTCGTCGGATGTCATCGGCGCCCCCGTCAGCGCCGATCAGGCATCGGAAGTCCGTGCGCGTCTGGTCCCGGATCGACGAGAGCTGGAGGCGGAAGAGCTCAGGATCCGGGCGGTAGGCAGCGAGGACGATCACCCCGGGTCCCTGCGAAGGGCGAGGATCCGTCATGGTCGCTCCTGCCTGACGGTCGACCAGTAGCGGGCCAGAAGGGCGTTCAGGAATGCCATGGCGGCGGGGGTGGACGTGACCTCTTGGTGGATGCGTGAGTCCAGGTGGCTCGCCACCAGCTCCCACGAACCTCCCTGCGCCTGGATCCGCTGGCGCCGGGCCCGGATCGCCGTGGCGTTGCGCACCAACCAGACCCATGACCGCAGCTTCGGTCCAGCCCACCCCTGCGCGACCGCCATGACGAGCAACAGCGGCTCGGTGACCAGGAGCGCCGGCAGCACCCGCCGCAGCAGGGGCGTGGGGTAGGAGGTGAGAACGGTGACCAGGCGGTTCCGTTCCAGCAGGAACATCTTGTGCGGGTTCTTGGCAAAGGCGTAGGCGTGCTCGGCAACCGCCGTGGGGGTGAAGACGACGCGGAGCCCCGCGAGCCAGCACCGCAGGCTGAGGTCCGCGTCCTCGTGGTAGAGGAAGTAGGACCGGTCGAGACCGCCGAGCTCCTCCCAGACCGTGCGACGGACCGCGAAGAACGCGCCGCTGATCGAGGCCACGTCGCGGGGCGCCTGGTGGCGCGACGAGGGCTCCCCGAAACCTCCGGCCCAGCTGATACCCAGGAAGTGCACCGGGTTCCCGGCGGCGTTGACGACGGCGGGGTCGTCGGCCATCACGACCAGGCCGGTCGCGAGGCCCACCCCTGGGTCATGGACCGCGGACCTCATCGCGTCGAGCGCTCCGGGACCGATGACGGCGTCCGAGTTGACGAAGACCAGCACGTCACCGGCGGTGGCGTCCGCGCCGAGGTGACACCCGTCCGCGAAGCCGCCGTTGCCCGGGGCGGTCACGAGCCGGACGCCGGTGAGGTCGGGGAGGGCGGTGACGCCGTTGTCCACGAGGACCACGTCATCGCCTTCGGCCAGCTCCCTGCGGATGGCGGCCAGGCAGGCGGGCAGGTCCGGTTCGTCGCCGTAACCGACGACGACGACGCTGAGGGTGCTCACGTCGCGCGGACCGACTCCGCCTTCGGCGAGTCAGACGCAGCGGCCGAGGCGTCGCGCCGGGACAGCTGGTCGACAGCCGTCTTGAGCAGGGCCACCTCCTCGGCGAGGACGCGGGTGCGCTCCTGCAGCCGCCCCGCCTCGGAGCTCAGCTGCATGATCATCACGAGCATCACCAGCATGCCGAGGAACAGCAGCAGGTTGAACGGGACGGTGACGCCCAGCGCCGTGGCGGCGCGACCGAGGAGGTTCGGGAAGAGCGCCAGGGTTGCAGCGCCGGTGCCGAGGACGACCCACACGAGGGCGTACCTGCCGCGCAGGTACCGGCGGCGCACCATCTCGACGATGACGAGGACGATGAGGAGGCCGCCGGCGACTCCCAGCCAGTAGGCGTCGTGGGTCACTGAGCGCCGTCCGGGGCGAGGGACCAGTCGCGGACGAGGCCGAGGACCACGACGACGAAGGCGCGCGCGAGGTCGATCGTCGACCCGAGGATGCCGCGGCTCGGGTGGCCGCCGAGGCGGGGGAGCATGGCCACGGGCACCTGCGAGACCGTGAGCCCCGCCTTGTGCGCGATGACGAGGGTCTCGAGCGTGTCGCCGAGGTACTCCGCCGGGTAGTGCTGGGCGTACACGCGGATGGCGGCCGGCCCCGCAGCGCGGAACCCGGAGGTCGAGTCGTTGAGGCGCACGCCGAGGATCCACGTCATGACCCGCGCGAGCACCTGCATGGCCCACTGGCGAGGACCCCGGACGACGTAGTCGCCGCTGCCGGCGAAGCGCGCGCCGATGACGACGTCGGACGTCGCCAGCCCGTCCAGCAGGACCGGGATGTAGGCGGCGTCGTGCTGTCCGTCGCCATCCACCTGGACGACCGCGTCGTAACCGTTGCGGGCGGCATACCGGAAGCCGGTCCTCATCGCCCCGCCGACGCCCAGGTTGAAGGGGAGCTTCGCGACCATCGCACCCGCAGCCCGTGCCGTCGCCGCAGTCTCGTCCCTGGACCCGTCGTCGACGACGAGGAGGTCGGCGAAGGGGGCGTTCCGGCGGACATCGGCCACGACACCGGCGATGGCGGCGGCCTCGTTGTACGCGGGGACGACGACGAGCACTCGTGTGCCTCGAGGTGTCCCCGTGTGCATCGCCGGTCCCATCGCCGTGGCTGACTTCCGCGCCCGCGTATGAGGCGTGCTTGACACAGTGCCAGCAGGGGCCGTGCAGGGGGAGAGGCGGACGGTGGTTCTGACCGAACGGCTGAGGTACTGCGGCCGAACGGCACCAACCGTGACAAGTCGGACACGGCGAGCGAACGGATCACGCCTCGGTCGTGGGTCTGCCCGAGCGGCAGGACGCGGCGAGCGGGACCGCGGGCCCACGGATACGCTGACGGCCATGTCAGCCGAGGGTGGAACCACAGCGATCCTTGCGGCCCTGGCCGCCAACGTGGGGATCGCCGTCACGAAGTTCGTCGCGTTCCTGCTCTCGGGTTCGAGCTCGATGCTCGCCGAGTCCGTGCACTCCCTCGCCGACTCCGGCAACCAGGGCCTGCTGCTGCTCGGCGGGAAGAAGTCCAAGCGGGATGCGACCCCCGAGCACCCGTTCGGGTTCGGGCGCGAGCGCTACGTCTACGGCTTCATCGTCAGCATCGTGCTCTTCAGCCTCGGCGGGTTGTTCGCGCTGTACGAGGCGTACCACAAGTACCACGAGAGCCGGCTGCACGGCGGGGCGATCACCAGCTGGCAGTGGCTGCCCATCGCGGTGCTCCTGGCCTCGATCGTCATGGAGGGCTTCTCGTTCCGCACCGCGGTCCGGGAGAGCAACCGGTCGCGCGGCAGCCGGTCGTGGAGGGAGTTCATCCGGTCGGCCAAGGCTCCCGAGCTCCCGGTGGTGCTGCTCGAGGACTTCGCGGCCCTCATCGGTCTGGTCTTCGCCCTCATCGGTGTCTCGCTCACGCTCATCACGGGCAGCGGCGTCTGGGACGCCTTCGGCACCGGTGCCATCGGCCTGCTGCTGGTGACCGTGGCCATCGTGCTGGCGATCGAGATGAAGTCGCTGCTCATCGGGGAGTCAGCGAGCCCCCGGGCACGCCGACGCATCGAGGACGCGCTTGCGTCGACCGACGGCATCGAGCGGGTCATCCACGCCAAGACGCTGCACCTCGGGCCCGAGGAGCTGCTCGTCGCCGCGAAGCTGGCGGTCTCTCCCGGGTCGGACGCGGCGGCCATCGCGGACGCCATCAACCGCGCCGAGGCAGCCGTCCGGGCCACCGAGCCCGACATGACCCTGGTGATCTATCTCGAGCCGGACATCGACCTCGGTGAGTCAGCGGTGCCGCCCGAGGGCGCCACAGGGGTGCCGCCCGAAGGCGCCACCCCTGCCACCCCGGCTGCCGCCGGCTGATCCGCCAAGGGTCCTCAGCCCGGGGCGTTGCCCTCAGGCATGCCGTCCTCGTCGGTGCCGGCCGGCACGTCCTCGGCGTCGGGGTCGACCTGGTAGTCGCTCTTGATCGCGTCCCAGGCCTCGAGCTTGTCCTCGTCGAGGTCGAGCTCGACCTTCTCCTCGGTGGCGGACGTCGAGGTGGGGGAACCGGTCTCGGCTGCGTCGGTCGTCGTCCCATCCGTGGCGGTCTCGTCCACCTGGGCGTCGGCGACCTCTCCGGGGACGTGGGTGCTCGGCTCGGTCATGGTGTGCCTCTCGCCTGGGTCGGGTGTGGGTCCTTCCTACTGCACGCCATACGGACTCGCACCCGCACGACCTGCCGGGAGGGGCTCCACGCCCCGGACAGGGGGCAGCGCCGGCCACGAGGCCATGGCCGCCCCAGCTCGCGCGGCGGCGCTCGCGGGGGAGTGGTGCGGGCGCAGCGCGTCGGGGACGTCGATGCTCAGCTCGGCACCGCCCTCCCGGGAGGTGCCGGCCACGAGCCACCCGCTGCGGACGCGGGCCAGGGCGTGCACCATGGCCAGGCCCAGACCGGTCTGGGAGTACTCGTCGCGGAACTCGTCGTCGAGCAGGGCCGCCCCGACGGCGGTGGCGGGTCGTTCGCGCCAGCCGTTGATGGTCTCGATCTGCGCCGGGCTCAGGCCCGGGCCGGAGTCGGCCACCCCGAACTGCACCCGCCCGGCGGAGCGGCGGGCGAAGAGGCGGATCGTGGCGTCGGGCCCGGTGTAGCGCAACGCGTTCTCGACCATGGTGTCCAGCACGGCGCGCAGCCGTTCGGGGGCGAGCACCAGCTGGCCGACGTCGCTGTCGAGCTGCCAGTTGCGGTCGGCGATGGTCGACCACCGGACGAGGACCTCCCTCATCGCGTCGTCGAGGTCCACCACCTCGCGGGTGGTTCCGCCCTCGAGCGAGATCGCCCGGACCAGCCGGTCGCACACCCGCTCCAGGCGACGCAGCTCGTCGTCGACGACGACGAGGTCGGCCAGGCGGTCGGAGCGGTACTCGCTGGCGTTGAGCAGGCCGAGGTAGCCCCGGGCGATGGTCAAGGGGGTCCGCAGCTCGTGCGAGGTGATCCGCGTCAGGCGCTCGCGGCTCGCGCTGAGGGCGCGCTCCTTCTCGGCCATCTCCCACACCTGCACCAGGGCCCGCTGCCTGCGCTGGATGTTGTGCATGACCATCCACATGAGGATCGCCAGCAACGGCAGCTCGGTGGTCTCGATCCAGTTGATCTCGCTGCGCATCGCGCTGAGGATGAACTGCACCGTGCTGATCAGCCAGAACAGTCCCAGCGTCGGCAGCGTCAGGCGCTGCTCACCTAGCCCCAGCCCGTACAGGGTCACGAACACGACGAGTGCGATGTGGAACGGGAGCGTCTCGAAGCCGAGGTAGAGCGGCATCGCGCAGATGCTGGCGACCGCGGTCGCCAGCCAGGTGCCCATCAGCAGGCGCGGGTGGGCAGGCTCAAACGTTGGGGATGCAGTATCCGACACCACGCACCGTCTCTATCGGGGGATGGGGGGACAGCTTGGAACGAAGCCGGCCGATGCAGACCTCGACGAGGTTGCTGCCGGGATCGAAGTCGAGCCCCCAGACGTCGTTGAGGAGCTCCTCGCGGGTGCAGACGTCGCCGGCCCGCCGCATGAGGTGGGCGAGCAGCGCGGACTCCCGCTCGCTGAGGACGACCCGGCGGTCGTCGCGCTCGACGATGCGCCGGTTGGTGTCCAGGCGCAGGCCCGGGGTGCCCAGGAACCGGTGGTCGCTGCCGGTCCGGACGTCGGAGGCACCCAGGTGTCGGTTGATCCGGGCGAGCAGCTCGATGAGGACGAACGGCTTCCCGACCACGTCGACCGCACCCTTGTTGAGCGCCTGCACCCGCGCCGACACGTCGTGCATCCCGGTGAGGACGATCACCGGCGGCGGCGAGTGGAGGTCGGGGAGCCGGTCGAGGACCCCCAGCCCGTTCGTGCGCGGCAGGACGAGGTCGAGCAGCATGAGGTCGAAGTCCTGGGCCCGCAGCTGCGTCAGCGCCGAGTCACCGTCGGGCACGCCCACGACCCGATGACCGACGTCGGACAGGGCGCGCGACAGCAGGACGCGGATCCTCTCCTCGTCGTCCACCACCAGGATCGTGCTCACCCAGGTCCCCTGCTTCCTCGTCGTGCGCTGCCGTGCAATGCACTCCTGCCTGAGGATGACGCACGTCGGGGCATTGGAAATCATGCGTGTGGATGAGATCTGAACGTCTCCTGAGGGAGCAGATGCCGCTCTCTGACGGGTTCCTGACGACTTCATGACAGGTCGATGACGGCGACGTGTCGGGTGCTTGAGTCCCCGATGACGACATCCTGAGGCGGATGTGACGCGCTGCTGAATCTCCAGTGACCGCAATCTCTTTCGGTCGTGACGAAGTCGTGAGGGTTCGCCGGTCGTCGGGTGCAAACGGTCAGCGGCGGCGGAGTCTGTCCCTCGGGGGCGGTGTTCCCCACCGGTGGGGCGACCAGCTCGACCGGCTCGCTCGTTGGAGGTCCTCATGCGCACACGCACCCGCACCGTCGTGGTCGCCCTGCTGGCGATGGTGGCCGGCATCCCGGCAGCCGCACTGCCCGTCGTCGCGCACGCGGCGCCGGCTGCAGTTCCTGCCGCGGCGACGCCCGGAAGCATCACGCTCGCGGTGGCGAGCGCGCGGACCGTCCGGCCGCAGGCCGGCTTCGTCCACGAGGGTGATGCCGTCACGGCGTACAAGTGGATCGTCAACGAGGACGCGACGGGCAATCCCGGCACCGCCACCGCCCCGCTCACCGACCAGTGCCTGCCCAGCAGGGCGACCGGCGGGTCGACCAACCCGAACTACGCCGACACCTGCCCCTGGCCGAGCACGCGCAGGACGAGCGGGTTCGCGCCGATCGTGGCCCAGGGCGACGAGACCGACCTCAGCCGCACCAAGGCCCTCGAGGGGCTGCCGCCGGGCAAGTACCTCATCTCGGTGACCGCCAAGGACTTCAAGATCGACGGCGCGCACTTCACCGTCACGCCGGGAGGGACCCAGCAGGTCTCGGTGGCCATGAACCCGACCCCGCTGCCCCTCAGCACCATCAAGATCCAGGTCTTCGAGGACAACGCCCCCGTCGACGGCACCTACGAGGTGGGCGCCGAGCAGGGCCGGGCCGGCTTCACCGCCAACCTCACCGACGTGTTCGGTCCCGTCTCGGTCGACTACTACGGCAACGCCCTCTGCACGGTCTACAAGCACCGCACCGCGAACGCCGCCAGCCCGATCCTCTTCGACGCGGACGACCGCCCGATCGTCGACACCACCCGCAGCACGGGCAAGTGCGTGAGCGACGCCTCCGGCGTCATCACCATCCCCAACCTCGGACCCAACCGGTATGCCGCGCTGGTCACCCCGCCGGCGCCGGTCGCCGGACAGACGTACCAGTGGGTGCAGACGACCACGCTCGAGGGCGCGCACGACCACGACATCTGGATCCAGGAGGGCTCCACCGGTCTGGACACCGAGATCGTCAAGGGCGCCGAGCCCGTGCCGGCGGTGCAGTTCGGCTTCGTCCGGACCAAGGCGCTCCCCTCCGGGACCAGGGCACCCAAGGGCGAGGTCAAGGGCAGCGTCGTCGCCGGGCTGCCCTACGTCGGCGGCCAGGGAGGGCAGGTCATCCCCGAGACCGGGTTCGCCGGGGCGAAGGTGGGCGGCCCGATCAAGAGCCCGTGGGTGGCCCTGTCCGACCTCGGTGCGGGCGACGCCGCGGTCTACGTCGGCCGTGGCGCGACGAACGGTTCCTTCGACATCAAGAACGTGCCCGACGGCGCCTACCAGCTGACCCTCTGGGACGACGACCAGGACTACATCCTGTGGAGCTTCAACGTCACGGTCGTGGGCGGCAACGTCGTCGACGTCGGGCAGAAGATGCTCGTGGGCTGGTTCACCCACATCTACGGCACGGTCTTCATCGACAGCAACGGCGACGGGGTCCGTGACCCGGGGGAGCGGGGCGTCCCGGGCTTCGGCCTGACCCTGCGCGAGCGCGACAACTCCCTGATGGACCAGTACACCAACACGGTCTCGACCAACACCGAGGGCAGCTACGACATCCGCGAGGGCTACCCCCTGAGCAAGTGGCTGGTCCTCGAGGCGTTCAACACGCGCTACCGCACCACCGGCGTGACCTGGCAGGCCGAGAACGAGACCGAGCCGACCACCCAGCTCGGTGGCCTGGTCGACCTCAGCGTCCTGCCCGTCATCGGCCTCGGTGGCCGCGTCGACTGGGGTGTGGAGCCGGTCCCCGGCGCGGAGAACGGCGGCATCGCCGGCACGGTCACCTACGACGTCACCCGCAACGAGCTCGACCCCGCGGATGCCGCCACCGAGGGCTACCAGCCCGGCATCCCCGGCATCGACGTGCACCTCTACGCGAGCAAGCCCTGCACGGCGACCACCGACGAGGACAAGGCGAACACCTGCCGCCAGGGCAAGGAGATCGTCCCCCTCAAGGTGACCGGTCCCGACGGCACCCTGGTGGACAACCCCGACCCGCAGCGCGGGGCCCTCGCCCGCGGGCCGGAGCTCGCGGACTCGACCACCACGGAGGAGTACGCCCCGCCGCGCGGCTGCACGGCGCGCAAGTACAACGGCGCCGAGCTGACCGACCAGCAGGCCCTGCCGGAGTCGGGTGCCGCCGCGAACCGGATGTGCGTCGAGGCCCCGATGATGGGTTTCACGGCCGGTCCGAGCGACTCGACCGAGGGCGACGGGGCCCAGACCGTCAACGGCAACTACGGCTTCTCCGAGTCCAACCTCAACCTCTTCCCGGTGGGTGACGACCGCAACCCGGCGCCCGACCACGACCTTCCGCTGTACGCGAACCTCAAGGACGCCGGGTACGACCCGCAGCCCCTGACGGCCAGCGACTACATCGTCGGCGTCGACATCCCCGACAACCCGGTCGGCGGCAAGCCGATGTACAAGGTCACGTCCGAGGAGGACATCAACGTCTTCACCGGCGACACCTACCTGCCGCAGGAGAACTACCCCCCGGCCACCCCGGCCATCGCCGCGGACCCCGGCGACCCGCCGGCACCCGAGGTCACCCCTCCCAGCCAGGACCCGTCCCAGACCGGCGGCATCGTGTCCGGCTGCGCCGGACCCCTGCACAAGGTGAACGTGACCGACGAGGACTTCCTCGCCGGGGGCGGCAGCCCGTTCCAGGGACAGGACCGGCCCTCCTGCCAGGACAAGCTCGTCACGGTCCGGGCCGGACAGACCACGGCACCGACGTTCAGCCTCTTCACCGACGTGCCGATCCCGACCCACTTCTGGGGCCTGACGATCAACGACCTGGGGCTGTCCCTCGACAAGCGCAGCGCGAACTACGGTGAGGCGCAGGGGCTTCCGTACGTGCCCGTCGGCCTCTACGACTACGCGGGACGGCTGGCCTACACGGCCCACACCGACTTCAACGGCATGTACGAGGCGCTCATGCCCTCGACGGGCACCTACAACTGCCCCGTCCCGGCCGGTCCGTGCCCGAACATGTACCGGTTCACCGGCAACGACCCGGGTGTGCCCGGCGCGCTCAACACGGACTACAACCCGCGGTTCAGGACGATCGCCGCCACCTTCCAGGGCTGGCCCGGCCTCTACACGGTCACCGACACGGCGCCGACCCAGGTGGCGGCGACGGTGCTGACCCCCGACACGACGGTGGCCAACAACACCGTCTGCGACGTGGACCCCGTGACCCCCCAGCTGTTCGCGGTCGACAAGGTGTACGTCCGGCTCACCGACAGCAACGCCCAGCGGCTGGTCACCATCCGTGGACGCGGGTTCGGTGCCAGCCAGGGTGCAGGCTCGGTGCGCCTCGGGTCCGCCAACGCGAACGTCATCTCGTGGTCCGACGAGGTGATCACGATCCGCGTCGCGGCCAACGCCGCCGCGGGGGCGCAGCAGCTGGACATCACCGCGTCCAACGGCCAGCACGCGACCAACAGCCTGACCCTGCACGTCCTCGACGCCGTCGGCGCCGCGGGGACGACGCAGAACAACCCCCGCATCGCAGAGGTCGCACCCAGCGGTGCCAACACCTACCGCACGATCCAAGCCGCGCTCGAGGCCGCCCGCCCGACGAACGCGACGCCCTACTGGCTCGTCGTCGTCCGACCCGGGGCCGCGACCGCGGTCAACCCCCGCGGCGAGTACTCCGAGAACCTCATCGTGCACAACCGGGTCCAGGTCCAGGGCTTCGGTCCCGGTGGCTTCGCCGCCAACGGCAGCTGGGTGCCCGGCACCATCGTCGACGGCTCGAGCTTCAGCGCCGACCAGGACAGCGGTACAGCCTGGATCGCCCTGCTCAACAGCCTGTCGTACGCAGGTGCCCGAGCGGTTCCTGACGGCGCGGTGTTCACGGTGCTCTCGCCGAGCAGCAACGCGGTGCCCACCGCCTACCCGCTCATGATCGACGGGTTCCAGGTCACCGGGGGCATCCAGGTGGACCAGCCCACGAACGTCAACGTCATCACGGGCGGGGTCAGCACCCCGTACGGCGCCACCGGGGCGCTCATCGCCCAGGGCGGTGGCATCTACGCCCACAACGCCGTGATGGGCCTGAGGGTGACGAACAACGTCATCGTCGGCAACGGCGGTTCGTACGGCGGCGGCATCCGGATCGGGACGCCCTACGCGGGCAACAGCCGCAACTACGGACCGGTCATCTCGCACAACCAGATCCGGGACAACGGCGGCACCAATCTCGCCGGCGGCATCGGCCTCTTCGAGGGCAGCGACGGCTACTCGGTCGACCACAACGCCATCTGCGGCAACCACTCGTCGGAGTACGGCGGTGGGGTCTCGGCCTACGGCTACCAGGCGCACCCCGCGGCGACCAGCGCGGGCTACGGCCCGGGCGGATCGGTGGACCACAACACCATCTGGTTCAACAGCTCCTACGACGAGGGCGGCGGCGTGATGATCGCCGGCGAGCTCCCTGCGGACCCGAACACGCTGTCCGAGGGCACGGGGCCGGTGAAGATCGACTCGAACCAGATCCGGGCCAACCTCGCCAACGACGACGGCGGCGGGATCAGGCTGCTGCAGACCTCGGGGTCGCACATCTCGCAGTCCTCCCCGGAGACCATCTCCATCACCAACAACACCATCGCCAACAACGTCTCGGCCCACGAGGGTGGGGGCATCGCCCTCGACGACGCGGCCTTCGTCGAGGTGGTCGACAACACGGTGGTGAAGAACCTGACGACCGCCACGGCCATCACGAGCGACGGGACCCCGGCCGCGGCCGGTCTGTCGACGGCGAGCTTCAGCGACCCGCTCCTCAAGCGGCTGCGGAACACGAACCAGTTCCCCAGTGCACCGGGAGTGGCTGCAGCCGGGTTCGCCAAGCCGACCCTCCTCGACGACCTGTTCTGGGACAACCGGGCCGGGAGCTACGTGGGCGGCTGGGTCCGAGGCATCGGGGGCACGCTCCCGGACGGCACGACGAACGACACCAACAACTGGGACATGGGCGTCATGGACCTGCCGGGGGCTCAGCTCCACCCGGTGAACTCGGTCCTGCAGACCATCACGGGCACCGACGGCGGGGCCAGCACCAAGGTGAGTGCCAACCCGCAGCTGCGGTCGCCGTACGACCTCACGGTGGACGTGCTCGCCGCACGGGCCTACCCCGCCTTCCGGCAGGCAGCCATCGTCACGACGAAGCTCCCGCTGACGCTGCTGGGTGACTACCACCTGGCGACCGGCTCGGTGGCGATCGGTGCCGGGGTCGCCAGCACCGCTGGGCCCTTGCCCGGCACCACCGTCGTGGCGCCGAGCACGGACATCGACGGTCGCAACCGGCCGACCAACCCGGGCAGAAGGTACGACGCCGGTTCGGCGCAGTTCGCCCCCTGAGACACCGGTGCGGGCCTCACCCCCTCACTTGGGGCCCGCACCGGCCACCACCAGCAGCACCACTCACCACCGCAGGACACGGACCAGAGGAGACCACCGTGAGCGACACAACGGCACCGGGCGCGAGCCGCCGGTCCTTCCTGCTCGGCGCAGCCGGCGTCGGAGCGAGCCTCGTCGTGGGGGCGCGCGTCATCGCCCCCAGCCCCGCGCGGGGAGCGGGCCTGCCCGCAGCAGCGCCAGCGGCCTCGCCGGCGCGGGTCACCCGCAAGCTCCACCTCGTCGGCACCGACGGCTGGGCGGCCATGCCGGCCAGCGCCCCGGCCGACCTCCCGTTCTTCCCGGACCCGTTGGCCCCACCCGGGTTCAACACCTACACGTTCGGGTTCAGGGACGTGACCGGGATGACCCCCACCCAGGTGGCAGCTCAGCGCGGCAAGGCGCAGATCAGTGCACCGACCCTGGTGTTCAACGAGGAGGAGGACATCACCATCACGTTGTCCAACCTCGGTCTGGTCCTGCGCCCCGACCTCTTCGACGGGCACACCCTGCACTGGCACGGGTTCGTCAACGCGATCCCGTTGTTCGACGGCGTGCCCGAGCTGTCGCTGGCGGTCCCGATCGGGCGCGACCTCGACTACTTCTACCGTCCGCACGACGCCGGCACGTACATGTACCACTGCCACTTCGAGGACGTGGAGCACGTGCAGATGGGCATGACGGGGATGCTGTGGGTCAAGCCCAAGCAGAACTCGCTCCCGATCGGCAACGACCCGTTGGGCACGAAGTACGCATACAACGACGGCGACGGGTCGACGAAGTACGACCGCGAGTTCGGCTTCCTGCTCACCGAGCTGTGGTCGGCCGCCCACTACCGCGACGCCCACATCCAGGTCAGCGACTGGACCGACTACGACCCGTCCTTCTGGTTGATGAACGGCCGCGCCTACCCGGACACCCTCGCCCCGAACGGTGACCCGAACAGCACGGCAGCGGGTCGGCTCCAGTACCAACCGAACTCGTCACTGGTCACCTGCAACGCGGGGGAGCGCGTCCTGCTCCGGATGTCGAACCTCGGGTACCAGAGCCACACCATGACCGCCGACAACATCGACATGACGGTGGTCGCCAAGGACGGGAGCCTCCTGCGCGGCAGGGACGGCACCGCCAACTACCTGTCGACCACGTCGGTCGACGTCGGTCCGGGTGAGAGCCGGGACGTGATCTTCCAGGCGCCCGGGCCCGGCGAGTACCTGCTGTACGACCGGCGCTACAGCTACCTCAACAACGGGGGCGGTGGCGGCTACGGCGGCATCATGACGCGGATCCGCGTCGGCGCCCCCGGCACCTACCCCGCCCAGACCAGCCCGAACGCGTGACGAGGGGAACCGTGATGACACCCACCCGCATCCCGAGGCCGCGGCGGTCCGCCCGCTGGGCCGTCGGCGCCACGGCCCTGGCGGCCGCGGTCGCGACCGCCCTCCTCGGCGGTCCCGCCCCTGCGCAGGCCGCTGCAGACAACGGCCTGCTCTGCGACACCTCGCCCACGAACACGTTCACGCTCAAGGCCGACGACGACTACATCGCCACCCCGGACGGCAACAGCATCTACATGTGGTCCTACGCGAACGAGGTCCGAGGACACTTCCAGTTCCCCGGGCCGACGCTGTGCGTGACCAGCGGCCAGAAGGTCACCGTCGTCCTGCACAACACCCTTCCCGAGGCCACGTCGATCGTGTTCCCGGGCCAGAAGGGGGTGGTGGCCAACGGGGCCCCCGCCCAGCCGCAGTTCGACGGCGGCGGGTCGCTGACCTCGCTCGTGCAGGCGGCCCCGGCCAGGACCGGCACGGTCACCTACACCTTCACGGCCGGGTCGCCCGGCACCTACCTCTACAAGAGCGGCACGGACGTCTCCAAGCAGGTACAGATGGGCATGTACGGCGCGCTCGTGGTCCGCCCCGACGGCCACCCGGACCGGGTCAACTCCCGCGTCGACTCGGCCTTCAGCCCCACGCACGAGTACCTGTTCCTCCTGTCCGAGCTCGACCCCGAGGCGCACCTCGCCGTGGAGCGCGGCGGCCCGATCGACTGGACGACGTTCAAGGCGCGCTACTTCCTCATCAACGGCCGGAGCATGCCGGACACGTTGGCGCCCAACAACGCCTCGTGGCTGCCCAACCAGCCGTATGGCGCCTTCGTGCACATCCGCGCGTACGACGCGGCGACCAACCCGCTGCCCGCGACGATCCGCTACCTCAACGCAGGAACGGTGGACTACCCGTTCCACCCGCACGGCAGTGACGAACGGGTCGTCAACCAGGACGGCCAGCCGGTGCAGGGCGACAGCGGGCAGGACCTGTCGTACCTCAAGTACGACATCGACGTGCAGCCCGGACAGAGCATCGACGTGCTCATGGACTGGCGGGACGTCGAGCACTGGAACGAGCTGACCAACCCGGTCCCGACGAACCTGCCGGCCATCACCGACCAGCTGCTGGTCGGGACGGACACCTGGTTCAGCGAGAGCCCCTACCTCGGTGTGAAGAACCCGCTCCCGGCGAACATCACCGACAACAACGTCTGCGGCGAGTACTACCACGTGGCCCACAGCCACGCGCTCCAGCAGGCCACCAACTACGGCGCCGCCTTCGGCGGGATGATGACGGTCTTCCGCATCGACCCCGTCGCCGGCTGCACGACGAACTGAGGTCGGCGATGAGCACCTACGGTCGAAGCACGAACGTCCCGTGGTCCGCACGCGGCGGGCGCTGGTTGGTCGGCCCCGTCGTGGTCGCCCTGGCCGTGTTCGGGACGGCAGGAGCCGCGGTGGCCGACGCCCCCGCGCACAACCCGGCGCCGAAGCCGGCCGGCTCGACGGTCCAGCGCAGCGGCGTCTCGCCGACGGCGCCGACCCGTCGCACCGCGCCGGTCGCGCCGACCCTCGACGCCGCCGACAGGGCTGCCGTCGCCGGGTCGACCACCACCCAGCTGCTGCCCGCCACGGGGCGGGCCGCAGCGGCGGGCACCCTGAGCCCCAGCGGCTGCACGACCACCGGCACCTCCGTCGCGTGCGACCTGTGGTCGCTGCCCGGCACGACGAGCATCCTGGGCCGCTCCATCCCGATCTGGGGCTTCTCGCTGACCGGTGACGCGGGTTCGGCCACGGCCCCCGGTCCACGGCTGGTCGTCCGCACCGGCGACACGGTGACCGTCACCCTCCACAACGGGATCAGCACCGCGATGTCCCTGGCGTTCCCCGGCATCCCCAGCAGCTCGTTCACCTCCGGGTTGTCCGCGTCCGCCCAGGAGGGCGGCGTCGCCACCGGCGGCACCGCCAGCTACACGTTCCAGGCGACGCGTCCCGGCACCTTCATCTACGAGGCCGGCCACACGGCCAACGGTTCGCGCCAGGTCGCCATGGGTCTCGCCGGCGCCCTCGTGGTGCTGCCCGGGGACGGGACGGCCTACGGCACCCCCGCCACGGCCTACGACGACGAAGCCGTCGTGGTGCTGTCGGAGATCGACCCGGGGCTCAACGCCAACCCGCTCGGCTACGACCTGCGCTCGTTCCACCCGCAGTACCGGTTGATCAACGGCAAGGCCTTCCCGGAGACCGATGCCATCCCCACCGACCAGGGCCACAAGGTCCTCCTGCGCATGGTCAACGCCGGATCGCGGACCCACGCCATGGGCCTGCTCGGCGGCGACCAGGTGGTCGTCGGCTCCGAAGGCCACCGGGCGCCATACCCGCAGCGGCTCACGGTCGCCGCGGTGCCACCGGGGGAGACCCTCGACACCATCACGACCATGCCCAGCGGCCCCGAGGCCAAGGTGGCCCTGGCCGAGACCGGTGACGTGCTCGCCAACGCCAGCCAGACCGCGGCCGACCCCACCCAGACGGCCACGGGCGGCATGCTCACGTTCCTCGACACGGCCGCGCCGCCACCGGCGACCGACGTCGTCGGGCCGGTCACGACCCGCGTGGTCGCCAGCCCGAACCCGTCCAACGGGCTCACGCCGGTGACGGTGACCGCAGACCTCAGTGACGTCGCCCAGGGCGGCTCCGGCATCGTCCAGGCGGAGTACGTCATCGACGACGCAGCGACCACCGGACCGGGCTTCGGCGTGCCGCTGACCGGCACCTGGGGCACCCCGACGGTCGTCGGCGCGACGGGCACCATCGACACCACGGTGCTCGCCTCGCTCGATGCCGGTCGGCACCAGGTCTTCGTCCGCGCCCTCGACGCCGCGGGCAACTGGGGCGCGGTCGGTTCGGTCGTCCTCAACCTGCCCAAGACCGGCCCGTCGACGACCAACGGCTCGGCCAAGCCCAACCCCGCAGGAGCTGCCCTCGTCAAGGTCACGGCCACGGGTGACGACACCCTGGCCGGAGGCACCATCGATGCCGCCGAGTACTTCCTCGACACCGCCGGCGCTGCGGGAACGGGCACGACGATGACGAGGAACCGCATCGCCACCGTGGTCTCGCTGAGCACGTCGCTGAGCGCCACCAGCGTGCAGGCCCTCACCGAGGGCACCCACCACGTCCTGGTCCGCAGCCACGACTCGCTTGGCCTCTGGGGTCCGCTGCTCGACATCCCGCTCGTCGTGGACCACACCGGTCCCACCGTCGACGGGGCCGCGGTCGGGCCGAACCCGACCAACGGCGTCCTCAGCGACCAGGCCAACCCCGGTTACCTCGTGGTGTCGGCGACGATCACCGACCGCGACGCGGCACAGGGCCTGCAGAGCACGATCGTCGACGCCGAGGCGTTCCTCGACCCGACGACGACGAACCCACCCGGTGACAGCGGCCTGCAGATGGTCGCCTCGGACGGGGCGCTCGACTCGGTGACGGAGACGGTGTACGGACTCATCCCGATCTCGCAGGTCACGTCCCTGGCCAACGGCCAGCACATCGTGTCGGTCCGTGGCAAGGACGCCGCCGGCAACTGGGGCACGCTGTTCCCGGCCACCCTCACGGTGGACAGGACCGCACCGCAGCTCAGTGCGCTGACGGCCTCGCCCAACCCGACCAACAGTGCCTCGACCCTCACCCTCACCGCGCCGACGAACGAGACGGCCTTCCGGTCCGCCGAGTACTGGCGCGGCACGGACCCGGGCGTCGGTCGCGGGACCACCGTCCCCGTGAGCTACGTCAACGGCAAGATCGTGGTCATGGTGCCGCTCGCCGGGGTGCCCGTGGGCTCCCAGAGCTTCGGGATCCGGGTCCAGGACGCCGCGGGCAACTGGAGCAACGCCCAGTCGACCACGGTCTCGGTGACCAGGGTGATGGCGATCTTCTCGGACAACTTCAACTCGGGCGGCCTCACGGCCTGGTCGGGGAGCACGGGTGGGGTCGCGGTCACGACCTCGGCCGGGATCCCCAACGACGGGGTCAACCGTGGTCTCGCGGTGACGCTCGCGGGCCGGACCAACAACCGTCCCGGGTACGTCGTCGACTCCACCCCCGCCGGCGAGACGCTCTACGACGCACAGTTCGCGTTCTCCGCAGGCTCGTTGACGACCGGCACCGGCACGAACTCCATCGTCAACCTGTTCGAGGCCAGGACCGCGGCGGGCGGCCAGGTCTACGCCCTGCAGTACCGCGGGTCCGGCGCCACGGCCCAGGTGCGGGTCGTGCTCGACCGCAGCGGTGGTCTGGCGGCGGTCAACGGTGGCTGGGTGACCCTCGGCGCCGGGTCGCACGTCCTGAAGACGGCGTGGCGGGCAGGGCCCGCGACGGGTACCGCGCGCGGCACCCTCGTCCTCAGTCGGGACGGCGCCGTGGTCACCACGGTGAACGGCCTCACCACAGGCCTGGCCGTCGACGACGCCTGGCTCGGCATCACCGGCGGGGTCACGGCCGGCAACAACTCCCCGATGATCGGCACGGCCTCGTTCGACACCTTCGCCTCCACGCGGGTCGGGCCGTGAACAGGGGAGCGACGGTGAGCCGGGGAACGACGCGGGCGGCCCGTTCAGGGGAGTGGGTCGCCCGCCCGGGCCGGGCGGTCGCCCGGCTCGGGCGCAGGGGCTGGGTCGTGGCGGCAGTCGTCCTCGCCCTCGTGGTCGGGGGCGCGGTGACCTCCCGGATGCTGTGGCACGACCCCGCCCAGGCCGGTATGCCGCTCAACGTGGACCTCGAGCAGTCGGCGGGGATCCGCTTCACCCGGGTGGCCGTGGTCGCCGACGGCGGCCTCCTCGAGGCGAGCTACGTCGTCCTGGACCCGGAGAAGGCGACGCGGTTCCAGTCCGACCGCGAGCACCCGCCGGCGATCGAGAGCGAGGAACGCGCCGAGAGCACCGAGCGGGTCGCACTGATGAAGCAGGGCCACCAGATGCGCGCCGGCCAGTCCTACTACCTCGTGTACAACAACAGTGGCGGCGTGGTCCGCTCCGGCGAGACGGCCCGGATCGTCTACAACGGGTTCGTCCTCGAGCACGTGCCGGTGATCGGATGATCCCGCTGCTCCGTCGCGCGGTCGTCCCGGCCGTGGTCGCCGCGTTGGCGATGACGGTGTTCGCGGGGGCCGGACCGGCGTCCGCCCACGCGTTCCTCGTCTCGAGCAACCCGGCCGACGGGCAGGTCCTCGACTCCTCGCCGACGGTCCTGCGGATGCGGCTGAGCGAGTCGGTGCTGCTCGGCTCCACGTCGGTGACCGTGGTCGGCGGGTCGGTCCGGCACGAGCTGACCGGCCTGCGCCTCGTGGAGACCGCCGACGGCGGCGCGGCGGCGAAGGACGGGGCCGACCCGCTCACGCGCCCTCGGGCGGCTGCCTCCTCGGACGAGGCCCCGGTCGAGCTGGTCGCCCCGTTGCCCGCACTCGGGCGCGGCTCCTACCGCGTCTCCCTGGAGACCGTCTCGGCCGACGACCTGCACCGCACCGCGGCCGTCCTGGTGTTCGGCATCCAGCAGCAGGTCTCGGCCGCGGGTCGGCAGGAGGCCGCCCCTCGCGTCGACGAGGCCCTGCTGCGCTGGGTCGTGCTCGCCGGCCTGTGCCTCGGCCTCGGGGCCGCACTCGTGCGCCGGCTCGCGACGCCGGCGCGGCACGGCAGCGTGGTCCGGGTCGCCCGCGCCTGCGACCAGGTCGCAGCCGCGGCGTGCGCGGTGGCCGCCCTGACCGCCGTCGGACTGCTCGCCGTGCAGCTGTCAGGGGAGGGGTCTGCCGGCCTCGACACCCTGTGGGGTGCCTACGGTGCCCGCTGGCTGACCCGGGAGACCGGCCTCCTGCTCATCGGCGCCGCCGCGGTCCTCCGCTGGCGGCGGCTCGCACCCAGAACGGCCCGCCTGACCGTGGTCTCCGGGGCGGTGCTGGCGACGACGGGGGAGGCCCTGCTCGGCCACGCGGGTGCGGGGGTGACCACCTCGTGGGCCAGGGTCGCCGCCACGGCACTCCACGTCGGAGCAGCCGCGACGTGGGCGGGTGCCGCGGTCCTCCTCACGGGGTGCGCGCTGGTCCTGCGTCGCGAGGGGGTGCCCGGTCGGGCGCTCGCGCGGGCCCTGCTCCGACGCTTCGGTGTGCCGGCCGCCGCCTGCGTCTCGGTCATGGTCGTTACCGGGGTGGTCCTGGCCAGCAGCGTGGTTGCCTCCGTCGATGCCCTGCTGGTCACCGACTACGGGCGGGTGCTGCTCCTCAAGGTGGCGGCCACCGCAGTCGCCCTGGCGCTCGGGCTGGCCCACACCCGCAGCCTGCATCCGAGGCTGCTGGTCGGCCGTCGTCGCGCGGCCACCGCGGCCGTCACTCCGGGCCGCTCCCTGGTCGTCGAGGGCGTCGCGGCGGGGGCAGCCCTCGCGCTGGCGGCGCTGCTCGCGGCCGGTCAGCCCGCGGTCGGACCCGCGCTCGTCGCCGACCCGGCCGCGCCCTTCGACCCCACGGTGTCCGCGTTCGCCGACGACCTGCAGGAACAGCTCTCGATCCAGCCGAACCGTCCGGGACCCAACGTCGCCGTCATCACGGTCTCCAGCACCCGTCGGCCGGACCCTGCACCGGTGACCGGGGTGACGGTGGCGGTGTACTCCAAGAACGGTGGCCTGCGGTCCGCCGGCACCGGTGAACGCTCGGCCCTCGGGCAGTGGAGCGTGCCGGTGACCATGACGGAGGCCGGCGCCGCCGACGCCGTCGTCACCGTGACCCGCGTCGGCGTGCCGCCCACCGAGCTCGCGGTGGACTGGGTGGTCGCCCAAGCCGTCCCACCGCGTGCGGTGCTCTCGCTGGCCCCGCTCCGCGGATGGCTGCTCGCTGTCGCCTGCGTGCTCGCTGCGCTCCTCGCCTCTGCGTGGTCCGTCGCAGGACTGCGCCGCTGGCGCGGCCGCTCTTGGCGGCGCACGGGCCCTGCGGTGGAGTGGTCCGAGGTGCCCGCTGGAGCCCGCGCCACGCCCACGTGGGCTGCGGCGACGGCGCTCGCGCCCGACCAGGACCCGGGGGCCCAGCCCGACCGAAGTGGACTCCCGGTACCCAGCCGGTAGACTGGGGGACTGCCGGCGTGGGTGATAACCCGCTCCTTCGATGTTCGCCCAGATGGGCTGCGCCGGGTCCGCAAACCAGCAAGTCAACTTCAGGAGTACTTCCATGTCCTTTGACTACAAGGTTGCCGACCTGAGCCTCGCCGAGGCCGGCCGTCACCAGATCCGTCTTGCCGAGCACGAGATGCCCGGCCTGATGTCCTTGCGCGAGGAGTTCGGGGCGGCCCAGCCGCTCAAGGGCGCCCGCGTCGCCGGCTCGCTGCACATGACCGTGCAGACCGCCGTGCTCATCGAGACGCTGACCGCGCTCGGTGCCGAGGTCCGTTGGGCTTCCTGCAACATCTACTCCACCCAGGACGAGGCGGCCGCTGCGGTCGTCGTCGGCAAGGGCACGCCCGAGGACCCCCAGGGTGTCCCGGTCTTCGCTTGGAAGGGCGAGACGCTCGAGGAGTACTGGGAGTGCACCGAGCAGATCCTCACCTGGCCCGGTGAGGGCGCCAACATGATCCTCGACGACGGTGGCGACGCGACGATGCTCGTCCACAAGGGTCGCGACTGGGAGGCCGCCGGCGCGGTCCCCGCCACCGACGAGCAGGACTCCGAGGAGGTCGGCGTCTTCAAGCAGCTCGTCCGCAAGACCCTCAAGGCCGACCCCACCAAGTGGACCAAGGTCGCCGAGCAGATCAAGGGCGTCACCGAGGAGACCACCACCGGTGTCCTGCGCCTCTACGAGCTCGCCGCCTCCGGCGACCTGCTCTTCCCGGCGATCAACGTCAACGACTCGGTCACCAAGTCCAAGTTCGACAACAAGTACGGCGTGCGCCACTCGGTCATCGACGGCCTCAACCGTGCGACCGACGTCCTCATCGGCGGCAAGGTCGCCGTCGTCGCCGGCTTCGGCGACGTGGGCAAGGGCTGCGCAGCGGCCCTCGCCGGCCAGGGCGCCCGCGTCATCGTCACCGAGATCGACCCGATCTGCGCGCTCCAGGCCGCGATGGAGGGCTACCAGGTCGCCCGCCTCGAGGACGTCCTCGAGACCGCCGACATTTTCGTCACCACGACCGGCAACTTCAACATCATCACCGCCGAGCACATGACGCAGATGAAGAACAAGGCGATCGTGTCCAACATCGGCCACTTCGACAACGAGATCGACATGGCCGGCCTGGCCAAGGTCCCCGGTGTCACCAAGACCCAGATCAAGCCGCAGGTCCACGAGTGGACGTTCGACAACGGGAACTCGATCATCGTGCTCTCCGAGGGTCGCCTGATGAACCTCGGCAACGCGACGGGTCACCCCAGCTTCGTCATGTCGAACTCCTTCGCGAACCAGACGATCGCCCAGATCGAGCTGTTCACGAAGAACGACGAGTACGACAAGCAGGTCTACGTGCTGCCCAAGCACCTCGACGAGAAGGTCGCCCGTCTGCACCTCGACGCCCTCGGCGCCAAGCTCACCGAGCTGACCAAGGAGCAGGCCGCCTACATCGGTGTCGACGTCGCCGGCCCCTACAAGTCGGAGCACTACCGCTACTGAGGCACCGCCTCACGGCACCAGCACCACCCGGTATGCCGCCCGCTCACCCGAGCGGGCGGCATACCTGTCTGTGGGTGCCGGCCACGGCCGAACGGGCGACTCTCCGCCCGTCGGCCACCCCCGCCCCGCCCCGATGTCTAGGCTCGCTGCCATGACGGTGGGGGAGAGGTCGGTGCCGCTGCGCCACCTCGTCGGCGCCCTCGGGCTGGTGTCGGTCGCCGTCGCGGCGACCGGGTGGTCCATCGCCTGGCTCGTCACCGCGGTCCTGCTGGCCGGGCTCTGCCGCCGCCGTGGTGCCCGCGGGCTGCCGGCCGCCCTGCCCGGTGCCTTCGTCGTCGTCACCGTGAGCGCCCTCGTCGCCGGCCTCCTGGCGAGCGCATTCGGGGTGAACCTCCTCGGCTCCGTCGCCGCGAGCCGGGCCGTGCTCGCACTCTTGTCCCTCGCCCTGGGCGTGCTCGCGTGGCGTGCGGCCGGCGACGACCCGGTGCGGCTGGCGCTGCCGTCCCGTGCCTCCGTGCTGCGACGCGGCTGGCTGGCCCCGACGCTCGTCACTGTCGCGCTGGGGGCCGCCCCGGTGCTGGGCCCGGCGTCGCGGTACGGGTGGATCTTCGCCGGCGACCACCTGCGGCTGATGCTCATGGCCGCCGACGAGTGGGAGGCCGGCGGCCTGACCTACGCCACCAACCCGTACCCCCGCGCGATCGTCACGCTGCAGGTGCTCTGCTGGACCGCCAGCGGTGGACGCGTCGACCAGGCAGGGCTCGTCTCGCTGAGCCGCGTCATGGCCTGCGTGCTCTGGCTGGTCCTCGTCATGGTGGTGCTCGGTGCCTCGCTGGTCGCCCGCTCCGCGGCCCGCGCCCTCGACGCACCGCCCCGGGCGGCAGGGCTGGCGGGGTTCCTCGCCGGGTGGCTCGTCCTGCTGCCGATGTTCGCGGCGGACTACATGGCGCGGGGGTTCGAGAGCTCGCTGGTCGCGGTCGCGTGCCTCCTGGCGATCGCGGTCGAGGTGCTCAGGCCCTGGGACCGACGTTCCCTCGTTGTGGCTGCGTCCGCCCTGGCCGTCCTGTCCCACACCTGGCAGCTCGTCCTGCCCGGCGCCGGCGTCGGCTACCTCGTGCTGCTCTGGGGTGCGGTGCGAGGGGGTTCGGCGCGGCAGCGCTGGTCCGCCGGGGTCGTGACCGTGGCGGGGGCAATCATTGCGCTCCCCGGCGTCCTGGCCCTCCTCAAGCCCGTGGGCGGGGTGCCCGTCAGCCATGCCGCGTCCGGGGGAGACGTCCCGACGCCGGTGCTGGTGCCGCTGGCCGTGGTCGTCGCGGCGGTCGGCTACCTCGCGTGGTCGCGCCGTCGGCCGGCGCCGGTCGTGGTGGTCCTGCTCATGGGGGGCGTCACGGTGGGTCTCGCCTTCGTCCTGGCCCGCTCGGTGGGGGTCGCCATCTCCAGCTACTACCCGAACAAGATCCTGTGGGTCGGCGCGGACGTCCTGCTCGCGTTCGTGGGGATCGCGCTCGCCGTCCTGCTCGTGCGGCTCGACGGTGTGGGCGGCTGGCGCCGGGTCGGGCTGGTCCCGGTCGGGCTGGCCTCCGCGCTCGTGGTCGTGGTCGCCGGCCTGTCGATGCTCTCCGCGCCGCTCGGCTCCTGGTCCACGGTGGACGGCGACGAGGTGGTCCACGCCCTGCGCTCGCCGGGGGCCGGCCAGGCCGACGTCTTCCTCACGCAGGAGCCGGGTCCGTTCGAGCACACGGTCCAGATCATGATCCGGTTCTTCCACGCAGGATCCCGGTATGGCGACCTGCCGACCGGATCCGTGGCAGAACAGTGCGCGGTGCTCACCGTCTCGCGAACGCCGACCGTGCTCACGACCCTCGACCCGCAGGTCGCCAGGGACCGCTTCGCCTGCGTCCCTGCCGTCCGTGTGGTGCAGGTCACGCACTGAGCGAACCGTCCGAAATGTCCTCGTCCGAATGGTCGGGGCCGCTGGCCCGTTCGTTGCTCCAGCCCCGCGACTGTGTGCCGCCCACGCATCGTTGACCGGACGATGTGCGGACGTGCCAAGCAACGGGGGGATCCGGGTGGGACGGCGACACAGTCGACGCCATGAGGGGGAGCGGGGAGCAGTAGCCGTGGAGACGGCTCTGGTCTCCCTGCTGCTCATCACCATGCTCTACGGCATCGTGGAGACGTCCTTCGCCTACCGCGACGCCCTCGTCGTGTCGTCCGCCTCACGAGCCGGCGCCCGCACGGCGGCCGGGCTGCCCCGGGATGCGTCGTTCGCGACCAGTGCCGCGGCCCAGGTCACCAGCGCGCTCGGGTCGATGGACCTGTCACGCGTCAACACGGTCTGGGTCTTCAAGGCCAACCCCGCCACCGGGCTGCCCGACTCGGGCAGCTTCACCACCTGCACGACCTGCGTGAAGTTCGTCCCCTACGGGTCGAGCCTGGTGGTCAGCGGGACCCCGGGCTGGACGGCGGCCTCACAGAACGCGTGTGCGGGAACGGTGGACACCCTGGGGGTCTACGTCCAGTACCGCTACCCGAGCCGGCTGGGGATGTTCTTCAAGAACACGGTGATGACCGAGTCCACCGTGATGCGGCTCGAGCCGTACGACCGCGTCGGGGCGTGCAAGCCATGAGGTCCCTGCACGGTCGCACCCGAGATGCGCGTGGCGAACGCGGCGCCTCGATGGTCGAGGCCGCGGTCGTGACGCCCGTCGTCTTCGCCATGCTCTTCGGCATCATGGAGCTCGGGATGCTCTTCAAGGACTACCTCGGCACCCAGGCAGCGATCCGGGCCGGGGTCCGGATCGCCTCGGCGTCACCGCGGAACTCGACCTTCGCCCAGCTCGCGGCCAACGAGGTCCAGGCCAAGAGCTCGGTGGTCAACCCCACGGACTTCCAGGAGCTCTGGGTCTACAAGGCCAACGCCGCCAACGACTTCCCGAGCGGCCGTACCGACTTCGGCAACTGCACCGTCTGCGTGAAGTTCACGTGGGACACCGGCACCGGCACCTTCCGGCCGAGCAGCGACACCTGGGCGGCCTCGGCCCAGAACGCCTGCACGACCGCGGCCGGCGGTCCCCCCGACCGGATCGGGGTCTACGCCAAGGTGCGCCACGGCGCGTTCACCGGCGTCATCCCGACCACGACCATCGCAGAGGGAACCAGCATGAACCTCGAGCCCTTCCCCGCCCTGTCCGGGTGCAAGCCGTGACCCCCTGGGCGTGGGCGGTGCGCCGCCGTCGCGCGGCCGGCTCGGGCGAGCGAGGGTATGTCGCGATCATGGTCGGCCTGCTCCTCACCGTCCTGCTGAGCTTCTGCGCGTTCGCGGTCGACGTGGGCAACTGGTACTTCACCGGTCAGCGTGCGCAGCGTGCTGCCGACGCGGCCGCCCTCGGCGGCGTTCCGTACCTTCCCGGTGACACCGCGTCCGCCTACACGACGGCACGGGACCTCGCTGCCCGCAACGAGTTCGCGATCGGCACGGACACCACGGTGACCCCGAAGGTCGACGGACGACCGACCAGGCTCCGGGTCACCGTCTCGCGGACGGTCAAGAACCAGTTCGGGTGGATGCTCGGGCTGGACCAGACGACGATCACCCGGTCCTCGGTGGCCGACTATGCCGGGCCGGTCCCGATGGGCAGTCCCTGCAACGGCTACGGCGACGACCCGTACCCCGACGGGCACCGCAGCTCCAACTGCAACGGCACCGGCCAGTTCTGGGCCAACGTCGGCTCACCCCAGGCGCCCAAGTCGAACGGTGACGCCTACCAGAACAGCATGAGCAGCAACACCGACTTCGACGTCAACGGGTACTTCTACAGCGTCACCGTCACCAAGCCGGTGGCCTCGCTCACGATCGAGGCGTTCGACCCGGCCCTCATCGCCGTGGGCGACAAGTGCGACACGAACCTGTCGGGCGCGGACTCCCTCCCCGCCGCGCGGACCGTGGTCCCCGACCCTGCGACGCGCTACAAGGCCGGGGCGACGTCGGGCGTGTGCACCGGTGACGTTCGGTTCGGCGGCACCGGCGAGGTGGCGACCCAGTTCACGGTCCGCTCGCCCAGCGTCAACCAGTGGGACCCGCTCAGCTACCCGACCATCACGGGGTGCCAGACGACGTACGCGGGTTTCAACGGCAACCTCGGCAACGCCCTCGACAAGACGAGCGGGTCGTTCAACGCGACCGTCGCCGACAACTTCCGGCAGTGGAAGCAGCTGTGCAAGATCACCGGGGGAGTGACCCCGGGGACCTACCTCATCCAGGTCAAGACCAATGGTGTCGGCAACGACGCGGCCAGCGGCCACAACCGGTTCAGCCTGCGTGCCTACACCGAGAGCAGCAGTGGTGACGACGGGGTCGCGGTCGCCGGCTACGCCAAGATGGCGATGTACGGCAACACCCCGGCCGGCACCTCGAAGTTCTACCTCGCCAAGGTCCCGAGCGGCGCGCGCGGCCAGCTCTTCACCGTCCGCCTGTTCGACATCGGTGACGGTGCGACGCTCGGCAGCACGGTCAAGGTCCTACCGCCCTCCGAGGTCGGCTCGTCCTTCAGCGGCTGCACCGGTTCGGGAGTGCAGAACGGCGCCCTGACCGACTGCACGATCAACGTCAGCTCTGCCTACAACGGCCAGTGGCAGCAGGTGTCCGTGCCCATCCCGACGGACTACTCCTGCAACGACTCCTCAGCCGTCGGGTGCTGGCTGCGCCTCGAGTTCTACTACGGCGCCGGGTCCAGTCCCGCGGACACGACGTCGTGGACGGCCAACGTGGCCGGCGACCCGGTTCGCCTGGTCGAGTAGGCACAGGCGGTCCGGGCGACCCGCTGGATGCTCTGCCCGTCACCCTCAGGACTGGCATCCGGGCCCCGTGCACCGTGGGCTGTGGGAGACGAGCTCGCGCCTCACACATTTCAGGGCTGCAGCCACCGGTGACGGTGGCTGCAGCCCTGAAATGTGTGCGCCTTCTCCCGGCCTACCTCGTGAGTCGGGTGGAGACCGGCGTGGGGGGCTGGTTGAACACACCGTCGTAGGTGATGTTCAGGGTGGCGTTGTTCCCGGAGAAGGTGAGGTCCTTGACGACCAGCAGCGAGGTCAGGGTGGTCGTGTCCCCGTTGCCGCGGATGTCGAGCGTGGCACCGACCGTGTAGATGGTGCCCGTGATCCCGCCGACCGGGTTGCCGCGGAAGGACAACGTGCCCGAGTAGTTGCGGTCGGCGAGGATGGCGATCTTGGGTACGCCACTGTTCACGGTGGTCGTGGGAGCCGAAACACCCAGCGTGGCCTGACCGGTGAAGTCCGCGCCGGCGCCCTCCCCGGCAGCGCACTCGCGGGGCATGCCCGAGGCGTCCGCGCAGGTGAAGTAGAGCGTTGCGCCGGTCGCCACGAGGTCGGTCTGGCCTGAGTAGTGGGTGCCACCGGTGATGACGTACATCCCACCGCCGATGTTGCACGGGCTGGTGTTGGGGGCGAGGCTCGTGTAGATGCCGGGCCCGTCGCTGCAGATGTTGGTCTTCTTGGTCAGTCCGGCCATGCTGGGAGGCATGGGCAGGTCGGCCAGGGGATCGTCCATGGTGGGCTGCCCCTGCAGCGGCTGCGGGGTCCAGTCACCCTTGCTGGGGTAGAGCCACGTGCCCTCGATGCTCGTGGTCCCACCCGACGTGGTCACGTTGACCTCGCCGTTGGGACCAGACCCCGCGTTGCCGTTGAAGGCGACGTTGCCGGCGTTGATGACGACGTTGCCGTTCTGGATGTCGTGGTTGTTGTTGCCGAGGATGCACAGGCCGCAGTCGGCCTTGGTGCTCAGCTTGAGCACGGACTGTGCGGAGCGGTTCGCCCGCAGGCTGTTCACCCCCACGAGGCCGCCCAGGGCGGTCGGCACCGAGGTGTCGACCGTGACGTCGGCGACGAGGTAGTTGCCCTGGCAGGAGAGGTTCGCCGAGACCTGGGACGCCGGAACGCTCTCGCCGTACTGCGAGTTGCGGTTGATGAAGTTGACGGCGGTGGACTTGGCTGTGGTGGACGTCGGGTCCGTGGCGAGCACCGAGGCGCAGGTCGGGTACGTGCTCAGGTTGGCGAGCACCATCTGGCGCAGCTGGTTGGTGATGGCCAGGGCCCCGCTGTCTGCTCCGGACGCGAGCGCCTGTCGCTTGGCGAAGGTCATGCCGAAGTCGATCGTCAGGCCCGCCAGGATGGAGACGGGGATGGCCAGCAGGGCCACCATCATCGCGACGGCTCCACGCTCACCGGCGGAGCGGCGACGTCGGCTCACTTGTACTCGCACGCGAACACCCCTGTGGACTGGAGGTTGATGTTGTTGAACACGGGCAGCGGAACCGGGGGCCTGGACTGGAAGGCGACGAGCACCGTCAGGTTGCCGTAGGACGTGTTGGTGCAGGGATAGCTCGTCGTGGAGCCAGTGGCGCTCGAGGCGCCGCTCGGCAGCTGGCAGGTCACGCCGCCGGGTCCGGTCACGGTCACGTCGATGGTGTCGCTGTTCGTCGCGCCGACGCCGATGGTGCTCCCGGCGACCACCGTGCGAACCTGGCTGGCGACGTCGGAGCAGGGCATCGGGTTGCCGCCCAGCGGTCTGACGATCCCGGCGCGGGCGGCGTCCCGGGCGGAGCTGTTCAACGAGATCTGCTGCGAGAAGACGAAGCCGAAGGCGATGATCCCGTAGATGAACAGGAGCAGGACGGGGACGACGAGCGCGAACTCGACAGCAGAGGCGCCTGACTCCGACGTGCTGCGACGTCGAGTGGTCGGCCTGATCATCACTTGTGACTCCTGCAGTTCGCGTCGTGTATCGCCCAGGTGGCCCCCCAAGCACCTCAGTGTCCTTGGTGGCGGCCGCGGACCCCATCCTCCGAACGGTCAGTGGACTCCGGCGTAAGGCTGATGTGGCGCGGCTCGGACTGCGCGTCCTGGAGCCCGGCGTCCTACTGGATCAGGGAGACCGTGCGCTGCAGGTCGCAGGGAGCGCCGAGCGGGCAGGTGGAGGCTCCGCCCTTGGGTAGCGTGGGGATGTCGACGAGCCGCATCAGGATGTAGTTGTCCTGGGACCCGCCGGTGGCCGTCGTCAGGCCAGCCGGGTTGTGGGTCGCGCACTCCCCGGTCAGGATGCCGGTTCCGTCGGGGCTCTTCTGGTTGCCGAAGTGATAGCCGCAGACCTGCACACCGACCAGCGCCTGGACGGGGTAGATCGCGTTGTTGCCACCGGCGTTGACGACGGCGCCCGTGTCGCACGGTCCGGGAGGTGTCCCCCCACAGAAGACGGGGAAGATGACGCGGCGCTGCTCGGCCACCAGGACGTTCCACGACGTGAGGACCACACCGCTGATCTGCCCCGTGTTGGCGCTGAGGCACGACGTCGAGCGGACGGCGCACGAGGAGATGAGGTAGGAACGCAGGTCGGACGGCGTCCTCGCTGGCGTTGTCAGCTGGCCGGAGACCGGGACGACGTCGGCGGTGCAGCCGTCCAGCGTGGCGGTCGCCATGTAGGCGTTGCTGTTGGACGCGACCTCGGGGCAGTCGACGGACCACCAGTTCCCCGGGTTGGCCACCCCCGGGCACTGGGTGTTGCCCGAGCTCGGCAGGTCCATCTGCAGGACCGTCCCGAACGCTGCCTCGGACAGCTGGGCGCCGCACACCGCATACGGTCGGATCTTGCCGCTGCCCAGGGTCGAGAGGCGGGCCGTGGCCGTCCGGGTGGTGGTGTAGTCCCCGGAGCGACCGAAGGCGCCTCCGAAGAAGCTCGGGGTCGAGCCTTGCGACGCATACGTCACCTGCAGCGAACCGTCGGCCGTGCAGGAGGCCGTGTAGGCCGCGCGGGTGCTCGACGTGCGGTTCTGCTCACGGATCAGGTCGGCGGTGGCGCCGGCGGCGGTCTGACCGGCGCCGAGGATCGTCGCGCAGGTCCCTGCCGTTCCCCGCAGGACGTTCGCTGCAGCCAGGGCCGCTGCGTCGGCGGACGTCTGCAGCCGTCGGGTGTCCGCGAAGGACATGCCCAGGTCGACGCTGAAGGCGCCGAGCCCCAGGAACGCCAGCATGAGCAGGCCGGCCACGACGGCGATCGCTCCCCGCTCACCCTCGGCTCGCCCGAGGGCTGGTCGCCGGAGGTGGCCCGGACGGCTCACGAGGTGAACTCGCATCGGAACACTCCGGTCGACTCGAGGTTGAACGTCGGTTGCACGAACGGCAGGTTGAGCTGGCTGGTGTACTGCAGTCGCACGTACACGTTGTCGCCCGGGGTGCTGCCGTCGCAGGCCTTGGTCGTGGCACCGGTGCACGTTCCCGTCGACCACGACGAAGGCGTCGTCGTGGCGCGCTTGATCGTGACGACGACGTCGTTGGGGTTGAGCCAGATCGTCGTGGAGTCGGACTTCGCCTGGCCGGTGAGGTCCGTCCCGGCGTTGCCGGCAGCCTGTCCGGTGCCGCAGGCCGGACTCGACGGAACCACGGACTGGCGGGCTGCCTGCCGGGCTGCGTTGCCGAGTGACAGCTGTTGGGCGAACACGATCCCGAAGGTCATGATGCCGCTGACCAGCAGGACGAAGACCGGCATGATGAGCGCGAACTCCATGGCTGCCGCTCCTGATTCGCGACGTCGCACGGGTGTGGTGGGGGGAGATGCGCGCATGACTGCTCCTGCTGGCTCGCGCCGGGGACCGGCCCTGCCCAGTGTGTGGGCGACGAGGAGAAGTCGGATCCCGCAAAGGGATGAGCACGTTGTGCGCGGTCCTGAGACCGCGGGGTGGCCCGTGTGTGATGATTCGGGAGGGAATCTTTACTCGATGTAGGGAGAGGGTTGACGCAGTGAAGGGTCGCGTGCTCATCGTCGATGACGATCTTGCGCTGGCGGAGATGCTCGGCATCGTCCTGCGCAACGAGGGGCTCGACGTGTCGCACGTCGCCGACGGCGGCAACGCCGTGGCGGCCTTCCGCGACAGCAAGCCCGACCTCGTCCTCCTCGACGTCATGCTGCCCGGCCTCGACGGCATGGAGGTCTGCCGCCGCATCCGTGCCGAGTCGGGCGTCCCCATCGTCATGCTGACCGCGCGCACCGACACCGTCGACGTCGTGGTGGGCCTGGAGTCCGGCGCCGACGACTACGTCGTGAAGCCCTTCAAGCCCCAGGAGCTCATCGCCCGCGTCCGGGCGCGGCTGCGCCGTGGTGACGAGCCGGAGCCCGAGAGCCTGGAGATCGGCGACCTCGTCATCGACGTCGCGGGTCACTCGGTCAAGCGGGCCAGCGAGCCGCTGTCGCTGACCCCGCTGGAGTTCGACCTGCTCGTCGCCCTGGCCCGCAAGCCGTGGCAGGTGTTCACCCGTGAGGTCCTGCTCGAGCAGGTCTGGGGCTATCGCCACGCGGGTGACACCCGCCTGGTCAACGTCCACGTGCAGCGGCTGCGCTCCAAGATCGAGCACGACCCCGAGCACCCCGAGATCGTCGTCACCGTCCGCGGCGTCGGCTACAAGGCCGGTCCGAGCTGACGATGTCGGACTCGGCCGGACCCGGCCCCGACCGGACGCCGCCGGAGCGGCCCACGGCCCACGGGGCGCAAGGTCCGCGTGCCTTGCGCACCTTCGCAGTGCGCGCCCGCCGGGGGATCGGTACGGCGCTCAGCTGGCTCGTCCACGCCTGGCGCCGTTCGCTGCAGTTCCGCGTGGTCAGCACGACCATGCTGCTCGGCCTGCTCGTCGTCCTCGGCCTCGGCTCCTACCTCTACTCCTCGATCTCCGACGGCCTGGAGCAGGACCGGATGAAGACGGCCCAGCTCGAGACGTCGCGGCTGACCAAGGTGGTGCAGGACAACTTCGACGGCAGCGGCCGCGCCAGCTCGGGTGACATCAACCTCCAGTCGCAGGACATCATCAAGGCCGCCGCCGCACCGGGGGGCGACAACGAGCGCTACCTCGTCTTCGCGCGCAGCCTCGGGAACACCTCCGACACCACGGTCCAGACCGTCCTCAGCGGACGGATCGGCCTGTCGAGCATCCCGCGTGACCTGCGCGAGGCCATCCGGCTGGACCCGACCCACCAGCAGGTGACGCTGGTCGGCATCGACGACCCGCAGACCGGCCAGGCCGTCCCGGCGGTCCTCGTCGGGTCCCAGGTCCAGGTGCCCGTCGCCGGCAAGTACGACCTGTACGTCATCTTCCCCATGCAGCGCGAGCAGGCCACCCTCGACCTGATCACCCGCACCTTCGCGATCGGCGGGTTCGCGCTCGTGGCCCTCGTCGGCGCCATCGCGTGGGTCGTGACACGGCAGGTCGTCAACCCGGTGCGCCGGGCGGCCATGGTCGCCGAACGGCTCTCCTCGGGCCGGCTCAACGAGCGGATGCGCGCCCGGGGCGAGGACGACCTGGCGCGGCTTGCCGCCTCCTTCAACGAGATGGCCGACAGCCTCCAGACGCAGATTCGCCAGCTCGAGGGGTTGTCCCGCGTCCAGCAGCGGTTCGTGTCCGACGTCTCGCACGAGCTGCGCACGCCGCTGACCACGATCCGCATGGCCGGAGACCTGATCCACGACTCGCGCCGCGACTTCGACCCGACGGTCGCCCGGTCGGCGGAGCTGCTGCACAACGAGCTCGACAGGTTCGAGGAGCTGCTCGCCGACCTGCTCGAGATCAGCAGGTTCGACGCGGGCGCCGCGGCCCTCGACGTCGACCTGGTCGACCTGCGCGACACCGTCGCCCGGGCCGTGCAGTCCGCCCTGCCCCTCGCCGAGCGGTGGGGGAGCACGATCACCGTCACCGCGGAGGGGTCCTGCCAGGCCGAGGTCGACCCGCGGCGGGTGGAGCGGATCCTGCGCAACCTCGTCGTCAACGCCGTCGAGCACGGTGAGGGCCGCCCGGTCGAGATCGCGATCGGTGGCAACGACAGCGCCGTCGCCGTGGCCGTGCGTGACCACGGGGTCGGGCTGCGCCCGGGTGAGGCCGCCCTGGTCTTCAACCGCTTCTGGCGCGCCGACCCCGCCCGCGCCCGCACCACCGGCGGCACCGGCCTGGGACTGGCCATCTCCCTCGAGGACGCCCGGCTGCACGACGGGTGGCTGCAGGCCTGGGGTGAGCCGGGCGGGGGCTCATGCTTCCGCCTCACCCTGCCGCGGACGTACGGCGAGTCGATCACCGAGGCGCCCCTGTCGCTGCGGCCGGACGACGTCCCCACGTCACGCCGTCGCACCGCCCGCGAGGCCAGCGACGCCCAGGCGCAGACGCCCTCGACGACCGGGCCGGGCGCGAGCACGGCGGTGACCCTGCGCCATACGCCGACGGCACCGGGGGCACCACGGTGAGGCGCCGCGCGGCCGTCGCGCTGGCAGCGGTGGCGGTGACCTTGCTGTCGGCCTGCGGGGGAGGCCTGTCGACGAAGTCCGCGGTCCAGCCCGGCCTCGAGGTGGGGTCGGTGCAGGAGAACGAGATCCGGGTCGAGGCCAACCCCATCCGCCCCGGAGCCTCGCCCGAGGAGGTCGTCGAGGGGTTCATCCGGGCCGCGGCGGCGAGCGATGACCAGTACCAGGTGGCGCGGTCGTACCTCACGCCCGATGCAGCCGGGAGCTGGCGCCCCGACACCTCGGTCGTGGTGTTCGGCAACGAGTCGGTCCTCGACACCAAGGCGTCCGGCGCGGGCCAGGTCGTGGCCAAGGCGACCGCAACAGCACGGGTCGACGGCACGGGTCGCTACGAGGAGCTGCCGACCACGAGCACGGTGGAGGCGGACTTCCGCGTCGTCCAGCGGTCGGGGGAGTGGCGGATCTCGTCGCTGCCCCAGAACTTCGGCACCTGGCTGAGCAACTCCGACTTCCTGCGCCTCTACGACCCCTTCCGCATCTACTTCCTGTCGGCCAGCCAGCGGCGCCTCGTCCCCGACGTCCGGTGGCTCCCGCTCGGCACGGGCCTGGCCACGCGGCTCGCGAGGTCGCTGCTCGCCGGGGCCCCGGACTACCTGCGTGGGGCGGTGCGCAGCGACGTCCCACCCGGCACCCGCCTGGCGGTCGACGCGGTGACCATCGACTCGGGCACCGCCACGATCGACCTGACCGCGACCCGCTTGGCGGCCGACCCCGCTCAGCGACAGAACCTCGGCGCCCAGTTCCTCGCGACGGTGAGCCAGGCGCCCGGCGTCGACCGGGTCGCCCTCCAGCTGGAGGGGGCCGACCTGCGGGTCCCCGGGTTCGACGGAGCGCTCGACTCGCTCGCGGCCCTCGGGCTGGGCACGCCGGCAGACCCCGAGATCAAGCCCCTGCTGCGGATCGGCACCACGCTGGTACCGGTCAGCCCCGACCAGGTCGGTGACCCGGTGGCGCGGCCGAGCCCCCCGCCGACCGCCGCCCTGCCCGCGCTCCAGCCCGGGTGGGCCTACCCCGCGGTGTCGCGCTCCGGCGGTGAGGTCGCGGCCGTCGGCGGCGACCGGGCCCAGCTGGCCCGGTGGCGCGGGAAGACCCAGGTCCAGCTGCTGACGTTCGGGTCGAACCTCACCCGGCCGACGTACGACAACCAGGACATGCTCTGGCTCGCCGGGCGGGACGACGACGAGGCCAGGGTCTGGGTCATCGACACCACGACGGACCCGGCGGACGCCGCGAAGGCCGCACCGCACGTGGTCACCGCCTCCTGGCTCGCGCAGCGTCGGGTCGTCAGCCTACGGCTGTCACCGGACGGCCAGCGGGTCGCGGTGGTGAGCACCGACGCGTCCGGCAAGGTTCCGCGCCTCGACGTCGCCGGAGTCGTCCGCGGCGCCGACCACGTGCCGACCTCGCTGGCGATCCCCTTGACCCTGGCCCCCACCCTGACCCTGATGCGGGACCTCGTCTGGGTCGACGACGCCACCGTCGTCGTCCTCGGGCGCAGGAACCCCGGGCAGGTGCTGCGCCCGTGGACCGTGCCGCTCGGCGGCCAGATCACGGCCGGCCCCGAGATCTCCGGCGCGCAGACCATCACGACCATCAACGGCGAGCGCGGCCTGGTCGTCACCACCGACGCCCGCCAGGTGCTGCTGCGGGCCGGCAGCCGGTGGCAGCGGGTCGGCGAGGGCACCGACCTGCTGGTCGCCGCTCGCTGAGGGGGACCACGCCGAGGGGGACCCTCCTTGAGGAGGACCCTTGCCGACCGTCGAGCCCTCGCTGAGCCCGGGTGACCCCGCGCTGCTGCGGGGTCACCCGAACGGACCGAATTCCCGGGGCGCCGTGCCCGCCCCGTGCGTGCGGGCGTCCTGCCCGGTTCGCCCGGCCTTGTCTGCTGCGCCGCGGGGGTGGCAGCGTGACGCGCGCCTGTGCAGCGACCCACCGGAGAGGTGACATGACCACGGCCAGCACCGCGACCCCGGCGGCTCGTCTCGAGCCGGCGGCGCCCGTCGTGCGCTCCCGGTGGCGGCCCACCCGTGCCACCTGGGTGCCGGTGCTTGTCTTCCTCGTCTCCAGGATCGTCGACGGCATCGTCCTGGCCGTCGCCGGGCACCGCCAGATCGCCCTCCCCGACCCGGCGCTGCAGCGGCTCGCGGCCGTCGACCACGCCACCCCGGCGGACCCGGGCTACCTCGAGCTCGTCTCGAACTGGGACGGCCAGTGGTACCAGTTCCTCGCCACGCAGGGGTACCACCTGCCGGCGCCCGGGGCGACGAACACCGCGGACGTCCTGTGGTCGTGGGCGTTCCCGCCAGGGTTCCCGATGACCGTGCGCGTGCTCCTCGAGACCACCGGCGTGCCCTTCCCGGTCGCCGTCACCCTCGTCAACCTCGTCGCCGGAGCCGTGGGCATGACGTTGCTGTACCGCCTCGTGGACCGCACCGCCGGGGCGTTCGCTGCGACGAGCCTCGTCGCGCTCACCTGCTTCGCCCCGACCGCACTGCTCTTCCAGGTGGCCTACAGCGAGTCGCTCGCCCTGGCGCTCCTGTGCGCAGTGCTGCTGCTCGTCCACCGCCGCCGCTACTGGTGGGCCCTGGTCGCCGTCGTCGCCCTCGCCCTGACGCGGGTCATCACCGCGCCGCTCGCCGTGGTGGTGGCGGCCCATGCCTGGTCACGCTTCCGCGGACCCGCCGACTCCCGTCCGTCCCGACGGGAGTGGTCCGGTATGGCGGCCCTCGGCCTCGCGAGCGTGGCCGGCGCGTTCCTCTGGGCCTTCGTCGTGGGGCTGGCCGTCGGAGAGCAGACGGGAGCCACCACACGGCCGGGGATGCTGTCCAAGCTCGGCTGGTTCTCCCGACTCGGCGCGGAGTTCGGGATCGGTGGCCCCGTGGTGCTGGCGGGGATCATCCTCGTGCTCGTGCTCGTGAGCCGCACCCCGCGGATCGCCGGTCTGGGGGTCGAGCTGTCGACGTGGCTGTGGTGCTACCCGCTCTACATCTTCGGGGTGACCGAGATCCACACCGGCATCCTGCGCTACCTGCTCCTGTGCCTGCCCCTGCCGATGCTCTTCGTCCTGCGGCCGCTGACCGGCCGGGTCCGGCCGCACCACGTCGCGAGCCTGGCGGTGGTCTGCCTCGTCAGCCTCGGCCTCCAGGTCTGGTGGATCAGCCAGTCCTTCGTGGTGACGCGCGACTTCATCATGCCCTGAGCCGGGCGGTCAGGACCCGGGCGCCTTCAGCAGGACGAAGTCGCCCTCCCTGGTGACCACGGTCCAGCCGGCCCGCCCCTGCAGGGCGTCGCCGAGCGGCGACGTGGCCTGCACCAGGGCCATGCCGGCGCCCGTGCTGCGGACGTAGTCCTCCCACCCGGGGCGGACCTTCTCGGCACGGATGTAGCGGTGCAGGTAGTCGGCCGAGTAGATCTCCACCCGGAGGTCGACGACCGGACGCAGGTCGGGGTGCGCCCAGAGCAGCCAGCCGCTGACCGCGAAGTCGTTGAGCACCACCGTGCCGGCGGGGAGGCCGTCGAGGCGTGCGGAGACCGCGTCGAGCCGCCCGGGGTAGGTCTGGGCGACCGAACCCTTGGGTCCGGCTGCGGTGCCGGCGGCGAACAGCACGGCCAGGACACCGGCGGCCACGACCGCGCGCCACTCCGTCCTGCCGCGACGCTCGGCAGGGCGCCCCAGGGCTCCTTGCAGGGCCTCGGCGAACAGGGGCGCCGCGAGGACGCATGCCAGCGGCACGAGCCGCCACATCCACAGGGCCATGGCCAGGGCGAGGACCAGGACCCCGTACTGCCACGGCGGCCGGGCCCGCGGTCGACGGATCCACAGGACCGCGGTGACCATGAGCATCCCGAGCGTGGCGTAGGCGAACACGTTGTTGAGGGGAGTGGCCCGCCACTCCTCGGCGATCCACGCCGCGTTGCCCGCCACGTCGAACGGCACGGTGAGCAGCCGTGGGCCCAGCGGGGTGAGGGCCAGGACGGCGGCGCAGGCGAGGTTCAGCAGGAGCAGGCCACGACGCCCCGGTCGCTCCCCGGCCGGCCGGAGGGCGAGGAAGACGGACAGGACGACCCCGAGGAGGAGCCCGAACATCCACAGCGGGTGGCAGCACCCCCACAGCCAGAAGACCGGCACGAGCCACCACCGCAGCCGCCGGTCGTGCAGGGTGCGCCACCAGGCGAGGTAGACCACGGCGAAGAGGACGAAGCTCACGAGCTGGGGCCGGGGGTTGAGACTGGCCCCGGCGCCGAGGAGCGCCACCACGGCGGCGAGGCTCGCGGGCAGCCGGCCGGCGACCTGCCGGCAGAGCACGTAGAGGGTGAGGTACAGGGCGATGACGGCCACGGCTCGCAGCCACACGACACCCCAGGCGCCCACGCCGTTCACGGTCCAGGCCGCCACCGCCTCGGGCAGCCACTGGGTGGCGACGTAGGGGCGGTCGGCGAAGGACGCCCACGGGTCGGTGCCGACCAGCGACCAGGTCTTCAGGATGTGGTCGCCCTCGCGCAGGTGCCACCAGGTGTCGACCTCGCTGAACGGGGAGGTGCCCCAGGCGACGGCCACGAGGAGCCCGCCGACGAAGGCGACCTGGCCCAGCCTCGTCGAGATCCGGCTCACGACGCCTCCAGGAGCTGGTAGCCGTCGCCGCGGCCGACGACCGACCACCCGAGCTGCTCCACGAGCGCCAGGGCCAGGGGGGAGGACGCGGGAAGCAACGCGGCCCGGGTGCTGCCGTCGGCGACGAACTGCTCCCACCCGGGAGCGGCCTCCATGGCCGCGATGTAACGCTTCACGTAGGCCGCGTCGTAGGACTCGATGCGCAGGTCGAACACCGGCTCGACCTGGGGTGCGGTGAAGAGCACCCAGCCCGTGACGTCCCCGTCGGCCACGAGGCGGGTGTGCGGTGGCAGCACTCGCAGCTGCTGCTGGAGGGCGGTGGGGACCGCGTGGACCGTGCCGGCCCGGCTGTCCGCGAGGGGGATCGCGACCAGGCAGGCGAGCACCAGCCCAGCGGCCCAGCACCCGAGCTCGCGACGCCGCAGGGCGAAGGAGGTGCGGTCGGGCCTCGGTGCCGCGGGCGAGCCGTGGCCCGTGCCGGCCCGGACCTCCCGGGCGCGGGCGCGGGCGGCGAGCAACCGCTCGACCTGGCCGGCCAGCAGGGGAGCGGCGAGGAACGCGCCGACGGCGACGGTGCGCTGCATCGTCAGGATGAACCCGATGGCGGCGAGGAAGGGCAGGAGCTGCCACGTGGCCGGACGTTCGCGCAGCCGCAGCCACGCGGCATACGCGAGGGCCAGCATGGCCAGGGCGAGCATCACGTCGGGGCTGCGCACGGAGGAGGGGAACCACTCGGACACGAACTCGCGCCCGTTCGAGCCCACCTGGAAGGGGGTCAGCAGGAGGCGCGGGCCGATCGGCGTGAGCCCCGCGGCCAGGAAGGACACGACGAGGACGGCGACGAGCCGGCCCCACGTGCGTGCCGGCACGGCACGGTCCACGCCCAGCCCCAGGACGACCAGGCCGCCGACGACGAGGCCCAGCACCCACACGCCGTGCGTGCAGGCGCTGACCCAGGTGAGAGGGACCAGCCACCAGCGGGCCCGGTGGTCGACCCCCGTGCGCCACCAGGCGCCGATCGCCAGGACGAGCAGCACGAACCCCGCGAGCTGCGGGCGCTCGGCGAGCCCTCCCCACGCAGCGGCCACAGCGGCCACCGTCACCGGGACCGCGACCTCCGGGCGGCTCACCGTCCGGGTGAGCCACAGCAGGGCCACCACGAGGGCCACCACGGCCACCCCGCGGGCCCACAGGACGGTCGGCAGCCCGAACAGGTCGTACCCCTGCGCCACCACCACGGACGGCAGCCACTGGGTCGGTACGTAGCGGTGCGCGGCGAACGGAGCCCAGGGGTCCGGCGACCCGAACCGCCCACCGTCCCGGAGGAACTCGCCGACCTTCAGGTGGAGCCACGGGCTCGGGTCCGCGACCGAGCGCACCGTGAGCAGGGGGAGGAGTGCCAGCACCGCACCCTGCGCCCACGGACCCCACCGCCGGCGCAGCGCGAAGGTGGCGGAGTCGGGCATGCCAGCCATTCTCGACGCACGCGTGCTGGTTCGGTGAAGTGACTCACCGCATCAACCGAACGGTTGATGCCCATTCCTCGAAGGGCCCACGGGGTAGTGACGTGACAGCCGATTACCGCTGTTCGTGTCTGCTGACAATCTTTTGCCTGCAGGGGCGCCCGCCCCGGCCCGTAGGTCTCGAAAGGACACAACCCATGCTCAAGTTCGTCGCCAAGATCCAGACCCGCTTCGCCAACCGCGAGGAGGGCGCCACCGCGGTGGAGTACGGCCTCATGGTCGCCCTCATCGCGATCGTCATCATCGCGGCCGTGGTCCTCCTCGGCAACAACCTCTCCGGCCTGTTCAACAAGGCTGCTTCCAGCGTCTGACGAACTACCAGGACCGACGGGCGCACTCAGCCCGCGGACCAAGGAGGACTTGGTGAACGCTCGCTCCACATCCCGGAACGCCGTGCGCGGCGCCGGTTGGACGATTCTCGCGCGCTCCACTTCCTTCGTCGGCGAGCTGGACCGTGGTCGCCCCGGTGCACACCGGGGCGACCGCGGAGCCACCTCCGTCGAGTACGCGCTGATGGTCACGTTCATCGCCGTGGTGATCATCGCCGCGGTCACCCTGTTCGGACAGAACCTGATCCAGCTCTTCAACGTCCCGAGCAGCGCGCTCTGAGGCGCTCCATCGCCAGCTCAGCACGACAACCACGAGGACAGAACTCACCATGGGACGCAGACTCGTCGCCATCTTCGCCGCCGCTCTTGTCGCCCTGGTGGGCGTCACGGCGGTCCTTCTCTATGCGCGCGGAGCGGATGCACGTGCGGTGGCTGCCCAGCAGCCCACGAGCGTCTACGTCGTGAAGTCGCTCGTCCCGTCGGGGACCACCCTCAAGGACGCGGTCCAGAACGGGCTCATCATCAAGACCTCCGTCGCCGCGGCCGGTGTGCCGGTCGGCGCGCTCGCCGGCGTCGACGGCAGCAACGGCGGTCTCTACGCCACCACCGACATCCAGCCCGGCGAGTACGTGCTGTCGGACCGCTTCGGTGTCAAGCCCGTGGGGGAGAAGGCCATCACGGTCCCCGCCGGCATGGTCGCCGTGTCGGTGCAGCTCTCCGACCCGGCCCGTGTGGGCACGTTCCTCACCCCCGGGTCCAAGGTCGTCCTCTACGACACCTACTCCCCGGCCGCCACGGGTTCCGGCAACAGCGGGACCCAGGCCGCCGCGACGGGGCAGAGCACCCGCGTGCTCCTCGACGACGTGCTCATCATCGCCATGGGCCAGGCGTCGCTCACCCCCGCCGCCGCTCCGGCCGACGGTCAGGACGCCGCTCCGGCTCCGGTCCTCGGCGCCCTCATGACCGTCGCCGTCACCCCGGCCGACGCAACCCGGCTGGTGCACGGCATCCAGACCGGCACGCTCTACGCCGCCCTGCGCGGAACTGATGCGAAGATCGACCTCGGCAAGGTTGTTTCCGAAGCATCACTCTTCTCCAAGTAGGAGCACGCTATGACCCTGTTGTGGGATGCGGACCCCTCGGCCACGGATCGCTACGACTTCGCTGTCGGTCAGGTCACCCGGGTCGACACGCAAGCCGCCATGGTGCGAGCCCTCGAGGACGCACCCCAGGAGCAGCTCGTCCTGATCGGCCCCGAGGTCGACATGGAGAGTGCCTGCCAGTTCACGGAGTTCGCCCGGGTCGAGCGACCCGAGGTGGGTGTCCTGCTGCTGCGCCGGCGTCTGGACGTCAACGTCCTCGGACAGGCGCTGCGCTCCGGCGTGCGCGAGGTCGTCACGGCTGACGACCTCACCGGGCTCGCCGACGCGGCCCGCCGCAGCCGCGAGCTGACCAGCCGCGTCTCCGGCCACACGGTCGACAGCAGCGCGGGGACCCGGTCGGCGCGCGTGGTCACGGTGTTCTCCGCCAAGGGTGGCGTGGGCAAGACGACGTTCGCGACCAACCTCTCCACCTACCTGGCCTCCACCGGCTCCAAGGTCCTGCTCATCGACCTCGACCTCGCGTTCGGCGACGTCGGGATCAGCCTGCAGATGCTGCCCCAGAACTCGATCATCGACCTGGTGAGCATGGCCGGCCACATCGACGAGCAGGCCATCAAGTCCGTCGTCACCCGGCACGAGAGCGGCCTCGACACCGTCAGCGCCCCCTCGGAGCCCAGCGACGCAGACCGGATCCCCGGTTCGATCGTCGCGGAGCTGATCCGCGTCGCGAAGCGGCACTACGACTACGTCCTGCTCGACACCCCGCCGGCCTTCACGTCCCACGTGCTGGCGGCGTTCGACGACAGCGACGTCCTCGTCCTGATCGCCACCCTCGACATCCCGGCCGTCAAGAACCTCCGGCTCACCCTGGACACGCTGGACCTGCTCGGCAACGACAAGGACACCCGCCTCATCGTCCTCAACCGTTCCGACGCCAAGGTGGGCCTGCGCGCCGAGGACGTGGTCGCGGCGCTCAAGCAGGACATCGCGGTCATGGTGCCCAACAGCGCGGCCGTGCCGGCCTCGGTCAACCGCGGCGTGCCGATCATCCTGGACGAGCCGAAGCACCCGGTGAGCGTCGCCCTGCGCGACCTCGCGGAGCGTTTCCTGCGCGCCCCCGAACCTGCTTCGTCGACCGACGCGAGCGGCAAGTCCACCGACGGCCAGGGTGGCCGTTCCGGCCGCTGGTCGTTCTCTCGCGGAGGTAAGTGATGAGCCTCGCCGAACGGCTCGAGAACGTCCGACGGGGCCAGCAGGCCGCGTCCGGCGAGACCGGCGCGACCGCCACGGCGGCCGCGCAGGAGCGCCAGCGTGTCGTCGACCCCTTCTCCACGGTCAAGGCCAGCGTCCACCAGGCGCTGCTGGACTCCCTCGGGCCGCAGCTGTACGACCCGCACCTGGACCAGTCCGAGCTCGAGACCAAGGTGCGGCACACGCTGCAGGAGGTCATCGACCACGAGGAGACCCCGCTGTCCCTCGCGGACCGCACCCGGATCTCCCAGGAGGTCGCGGACGAGATCCTCGGCCACGGCCCCCTCGAGCCCCTGCTGCGTGACTCGGAGATCTCCGAGATCATGGTCAACGGCCCGGACTCCATCTACGTCGAGCGCGCCGGCAAGCTCTACCCCGTCGAGGCGCGGTTCAGCTCCGACGCCCACCTGCGCCGCACCATCGACAAGATCGTGGGTCGCGTCGGACGTCGTGTCGACGAGGCCAGCCCGCTCGTGGACGCCCGCCTGCCCGACGGCTCCCGCGTCAACGCGGTGATCCCGCCGATCGCCCTCGACGGTTCGCTGCTCACCATCCGAAAGTTCGCGACCGACCCGTTCACCGACAAGGACCTCATCGCCTTCGGCACGTTCACGCCGCAGGTGCGCGACTTCCTGTCCGCCTGTGTCCGCGGCCGCCGCAACATCGTCATCTCCGGTGGTACCGGTTCGGGCAAGACGACGCTGCTCAACGTGGTCTCGTCGTTCATCCCCGACGACGAGCGCATCGTCACCATCGAGGACGCCGCCGAGCTCCAGCTCCACCAGGACCATGTCCTGCGCCTGGAGTCCCGCCCGGCCAACATCGAGGGACGGGGCTCGATCCCCATCCGCGAGCTGGTCAAGAACTCGCTGCGTATGCGGCCCGACCGCATCGTCGTCGGTGAGTGCCGCGACGGCGCCGCCCTCGACATGCTCCAGGCCATGAACACCGGCCACGACGGCTCGCTCACCACCGTCCACGCCAACACCCCACGTGACAGCCTCTCCCGTCTGGAGACCATGGTCCTCATGGCTGGTGTCGACCTGCCGGTGCGCGCCATCCGCGAGCAGGTCGCCGGTGCCGTGGACATGGTCATCCAGCAGGCCCGCCTCAAGGACGGTTCCCGTCGCGTGACGGCGATCAGCGAGGTCGTCGGCATGGAGAGCGACGTCATCACCATGCAGGACCTGTTCACCTTCGACTACAGCGCCGGGCGCGACGAGCAGGGCCGCTTCAAGGGCACCCTCAAGAGCACCGGACTGCGTCCCAAGTTCGCCGCCGAGCTCCAGGACCAGGGCATCGAGCTCGCTGCAGACATCTTCGTCCGGGGGATTTGATGCTCGTTCGTATGCCGCGCAGGTGGGGTGCCGTCCTGGCCCTCACCTCTGCCGCCCTGCTCACGGGCACGGCCTCCGCGGGGGCCGCCTCCGCGCCGGTGGTGAACATCACCGGCATCGAGGCGAAGAACGGCAACCTCATCGGCCTGATCTCCGCAGGCGGCGGTGCCTCCATCGACCCGGGCCTGAAGGTCACCGTGTCGGGCAAGGACTACCCCGTCGACGCGATCACCTCGGGCCAGGGCACGCCGGTCGCGCGCTCGACCGTGCTGGTGGTCGACACGAGCGGGTCGATGGGCGAGGCCGGCATGGCAACCGTGCGTTCCGCCGTCGCCGCCTTCCTCAAGAGCGTCCCGGACGACGTCCGGGTCGGACTCGTCTCGTTCTCCGGCAAGGCCGTCGTCAAGCTGGCACCCACCGCCGACCAGGGCAAGGTGCAGTCCGCCGTCAACGACCTCAAGTCCGACGGTGAGACCGCCCTCTACGACGGTGTCACGCTCGCCGTGAAGACGCTGGGCGCCAAGGGGGAGCGCAGCATCCTCGTGCTCTCCGACGGTGGCGACACCGCCAGCAAGGCGACCCAGGCGCAGGCGGTCACCGCCCTGAAGAGTGCCAAGGTCCGCGCCGAGGCCGTGTCCTTCAAGTCCACCGAGGGCAACGTCTCGGTCCTCAAGGGGTTCGCCTCCGCCAGCGGTGGGTCGGTCGTCTCGGCCGCCAACGCGGGGGCGGTCGCCAGCGCCTTCACGACCGCGGCCAAGACCCTCGCGTCCCAGCTGACCTTCTCCATGCCGCTGCCGCCCGGGGTGACCGCGGTACAGGACATCAAGATCTCCGGTCTCGCGGCCGGCAAGGCCTTCAGCACCTCCGCGCTGGTCGACTTCGGTGACGGCGTCTCGGCGCCGACCACCCCGCCCGCGGCGTCCACCGACCCGATCGTCGGGCCCACCGAGGACGTCATCAAGGCCTCCGGGACCGAGAGCACGCTGCCGATCCTCGGGGTGTCCCCGATGCTGGGCATCGGCCTCGGTGCCGTGTTCCTCGGGATCATCGCCATCGGCGTGGCCCTGTCCAGCGGCACCATGAAGTCCGGCCGCCAGACCCGCGTCGACAGCATCGACCAGTACGTCGCCCACGGCGGCAGGCCCGCCAAGGCCCCGAAGAACCGCCAGGCGGCGGTGTCGGAGAGCCTGGTCTTCCTCGGCGACAAGATCATGGAGGGCCGCGACTCCACCAGCAAGACGATGGCCCTGATCGAGCGCGCCGACCTTCCGCTGCGCGCCGGTGAGTGGTGGGTGATGCGGATCGTCAGCCTGTTCGTCGGCATCGCCGTCTCCACCCTGCTGCTGCGCGGGGGGCTCGGGATGACCTTGGTCGCCATCCTCATCGGCTTCCTGCTGGGGTGGTTCGCCCCCGCGTTCGTGCTGCGCTTCCTGGCCAAGCGCCGGGCGAACAAGTTCGACCACCAGCTGCCCGACGTGCTGACGCTCATCGCGAGCAGCCTGTCGACCGGCTTCTCCCTGCCGCAGGCCCTCGACGCCGTCGCCAAGGACGCCGCCGAGCCGTCGGCCAAGGAGTTCTCCCGGGCCCTGGCCGAGACGCGCATCGGCGCGGACATCGCCGAGTCCCTGGAGCGGATGTCCGACCGGATGGACAGCGGCAACATGCGCTGGACCGCCATGGCCATCCGCATCCAGCGCGAGGTCGGTGGCAACCTGGCCGAGACGATGCGCACCACGGCGAAGACGCTCCGTGAGCGCGAGGAGCTCGGGCGGCACGTCCGGGCCCTGTCCGCGGAAGGCCGGCTGTCGGCATACATCCTCATCGCGCTGCCGATCGGCATCTTCCTCTACACGATGCAGACCAACCGGGACTACGTCGAGCTCCTCTGGACGCGCCCCCTGGGCCTGGTCATGCTGGCCGGCGGCGTCGTCTCCCTCGGGATCGGGATGTTCTGGATGAACAAAGTCGTGGATGTGAAGGTCTGACATGGGAAGCATGCTGCTGATCGTCGGAGTCGTCGCCATCGGAGGCGCGCTCGTCACGCTGGTCGTCGCCCTGTCGGCGGGTGCCGGTCAGACGACCGGTGTCGCCCGGTCGCTCGAGCTGATCGAGAAGTCCGTCAACCACCAGGAGGTCAGCAAGTCCGACCTGCCGTTGATGGACCGCATCGTCCTGCCGGCCCTGGCCAGGACCCGGTCCCTCGCCGCGAAGCTCTCGCCCAACGGCACCCAGGACGGCCTCACCAAGCGCCTCGACCTCGCCGGCAACCCCGGTACCTGGACCGCCGAGCGCATCATGGGCGCCAAGGGCGCGGCCCTGATCGTGTTCGCCCTCATCGGGTTCGTCCTCGGTGGGCTGAGCGTGCGCGGACTGCTCTTCGCGGTGATCGGCGCGGCCCTCGGGTTCTTCCTGCCGGACCTGCTGCTCATGAACGCCGGCCAGAAGCGCCAGGAGGAGCTGCGGCTCGGCCTCGCGGACGCCCTCGACATGCTCACCGTCTGTGTCGAGGCCGGTCAAGGCTTCGACGCGGCGCTGATGCAGGTGGCCAAGTCCACCACCGGGCCGATCGCGGGGGAGTTCGCCCGCGTGCTCTCCGAGATCCAGATCGGCAAGTCCCGTGGTGAGGCGTTCAGCTCGCTCGCCAGGCGCACCAGCGTCACGGAGGCGAAGACCTTCGTCAGCGCCCTGGTTCAGGCGGACCGCCTCGGCCTGCCCATCGGTGCGGTGCTGCGCGAGCAGTCCAACCAGATGCGTCTCGTCCGGCGCCAGCGGGCCGAGGAGAAGGCCCAGAAGGTGCCGGTGAAGATCCTCTTCCCGATGCTCCTGTTCATCTTCCCGGCGCTGTTCATCGTCATCATCGGCCCCGGTGCCATCCGCATCGTCGACACCTTCAGCGGTGGCGGCCTCTGAGCCCAGTCGCTCAGCCCCAGCACAGTGAAACGGCCAGGACCCGAGGGGGCTGGCCGTTTCACTGTGTTCGGGGCTGGTGTCCGGGGTCGATGTCGTCGAGCGGGCCGGACAGACCCCTCGACGACCGGCTCAGCGGCGGGTCTGTCCGACCGCCTCGGCGCGGACCAGGCCCAGTCGCAGGGCCGACATGACGGCCGACGCACGGTTGTGGGCGCCGAGCTTCTCGTAGACCTTCGAGACGTGCGTCTTGACGGTCGACTCGCTCATGTACAGGCGCTTGGCCACGGCGGCGATGGAGTCGCCGGCGACGAGCCGGTCGAGCACCTCCGCCTCGCGGGGCGTGAGCTTCGGCTTGTCGCTGGAGTCGCGGCGACGCAGCGCCTCGGCGAGACCGGTCGCCATGAAGGCGTCCGGCGCGACGGCGGCGCGACGCACGGCGGCGATGACCTCGTCGGACGGCGCCGACTTCAGGACCAGTGCCGAGGCACCGAGGTCGAGCGCCTCGAGCAGGGTCTCGTCGTCGTTGTGCATGGTGAGGACGACGATGCCCAGCCGGGGGGAGGCCTCCCGGGCTGCTCGCGCCAGCACCAGTCCCGAACCGTCGGGCATGGACACGTCGACGACGAGCACGTGGATGAGGCTCTGTGCCAGCACGTTGCGGCCCTCGGCGATGCCGCCGGCCTGGCCCACGACGGCGAGATCGGGCTCGCTGTCGATCATGCGGCACACGGCCTCACGGACAAGGGTGTGATCGTCGATCACGACGACGTTGATGGTCATGACGGCTGGGGGATCCTTTCGTTGGAAAGCGTGGCTGACGGCGAGGCGCCGCGGGCGCGCATGCGCATCCGGATGGCGACACCGTCACCGGCGTAGGGCTCGACGACGATCTCGCCCCCCAGGGAGGAGAGGGGGTGCTGGCTGAAGTCACGGATGCCCAGCGAGCTCGTGCCGTTGTGGGCGACCCACAGCTCCACCCGCGGCGCAGCGACGTTGAGGCGGACCTCGACGGTGTCGGCGTTGAGCGAGTGGCGTGCGTCGGCGAGGACCTGCAGGAACAGGCGGTAGATGAGCACCTCGGTGTGGGCGGGGAGGCGGAAGCCGTTCTCGCTGAGGTGCATGCGGGTGGTCACCCCGGAGGTGGAGCCGAAGTTCTGGAGCCGGGCACCGATGAGGGCGCCGAGCCCGGTGTCGGGGCGCACGGCGATCCGCAGGTCGGCGATGTGCAGGCGCAGGTCGGCCAGCACGCGGGAGACCTCCACGCGCAGCCCGTCGAGGTCGTCGGCCAGCGGGGAGTCGGTGTTGCGGGCGGTGCGCCGCAGGGAGTCGATGCCGAACGCGAGCGCCACCATCTCCTGGGCGATGCCGTCGTGCATCTCGCGGGCGAGGCGCTCGCGCTCCTCCAGCCCGGCGCGTTCGCGCAGCCCGGCGAAGAGCACGGAGAGGTCGATGTTGGCCGCGTGACGTGACGCGACCTCGCCGGCTGCGGCGAGGTCGTCCTCGGTGAAGGGGGTGACCAGGGGGCGGTCGGCCACGAGCAGTCCGAGCCGGTCGCCGTTGTTGTCGTTCAGGGGCACGACGATCACCGAGCGGGCGACGAGGTCGTCGGCCCACTCCGACAGGGTCGGCACCCCGTCGCGCCAGGTGCGGGAGAGCACGGAGCTGGGCTCCATCGGGTCCGGCCACGGTGTGCGGTCGGCGCCGCGGATGGCCAGCGGCACCGCCGGGTCGTCGCCGTAGCCCACGAGGATCGCGCTGCGGGCTGCGCGCATCTGGGTGGCCAGGTCCTGCAGCGCCATCTCCGCCGAGGCGGGGGCGTCGAACCCGGTGTCGAGGGTCTCGGCGAGCTCGTGCAGGCGCCGCAGCAGCAGGCCGGCCTCCGCCGCGATGTTGGGGTCGACGACCGCCTCGTCCTCCTCCTCCTGCATCCGGTGCGACCAGGCACCGAGCAGGCCGAAGACGAGGGAGAAGACCGAGGCCAGCAGGATGCGCTGGGCCTCGCCCTCGGAGTAGCGGTCGAGCAGCAGCACCGTCCCGCCACCGGCGAAGAGGCCGACGAGGAAGACCATGAGGGCGCCGCGCCGCGAGAACCGTGCTCCGGCGTGGTACGCGGGGATGAGGATGAGCACCTTGGACCACGGCCCGGCATACCCCATCGCGATCCCGGCAGCCGCGGCGTTGACGCCGAACAGCACCATCAGCTGCACCCGGCCGATGGCCCGGCCGCTGGAGCTGAGGTACTCGAAGCCCGAGGCGGCGAGGTCCAGGGTGATGATGAGCAGGATCCACGGCAGGCCGGTCAGGATCGCGTCGTCGAGGGCGGCGAACAGCACGGCGAGCATCGCGAGACCCAGACGCAACCGCGTACTGACGGACAGGACCGACACCCAACGCATCCGCGGCCTCCCCTCTCGTACTGGATCCCGGCGATTTGTCCACAGGTTGTGCCTCAGACTAGACCGCTCCACAGCGTTACGTGGGGCGAACGAGCACGAACACACCGTGTCGAGACCATCGGGGGGTGTTCGCCGGGCTCTCCTCCCTCGCCGCGGTAGCGTCCCTGGCCCTCCCTCGGACCTGCGCGGTCTGCCGGGCCGCCGACGCCGCGCTCTGCCTCGGCTGCCGGGCGCAGGTCGACGCGAGCCGCTGGCTGGACGGACCCCGTCGCTCGAGACCGGACCCCGAACCGGGCGGGTTGCCCCCGGTCCTGACCTCGGGCCGGTTCGAGGGTGCGCTCGCCGCGCTCGTGACGGCGTACAAGGACGACGGGCGGCGCGACGTGGCGCCCGTGCTGTCGGCGCTGCTGGCCGAGGTGGTCGATGCCGCCGTCCGGCAGGACCCGCACGTCCGCCGCGCTCTGGCCGCCGGGGACGGCCCCGTGCTCGTCGTGCCGGTCCCGTCGTCGGCCGCCTCGCGGCGCCGACGTGGTGACGCGCCCCTCGAGGCGCTCGCGCGCGCAGCGGTGGAGGGTTTCGGTCCGCACGAGGCCGTCGTCGCCGAGGCGCTGCGCATGCGGCGACGGGTGGCCGACCAGGCCGGCTTGGGCGCCGTCGGCCGCCACCTCAACGTGGAGCACTCGATGGCCGTGAGGGAGCCGTGGCACGCCCCGCTGGACCGGGCCTCCTGCGTGGTCGTGGACGACGTCCTCACCACCGGTGCCACCCTCGTCGAGGCCGCACGTGCCCTGCGGGCAGCCGGTGCTGGGCCGGTGGTCGCAGCCGCCATCTGCGCCACGCAACGCCGCTCGCGACCTCCCAGCCGTTCCCCAGGAAGCTCACGGTGAACGTTCTGGCAGTCCCGCTGTCGCAACGGTCGGCGGTGGACTACCGTCGGTACATGGCCCCCCTGGCCCCCGTGCAGCACACGAGAACAGGGCGCCGCGGACACGGTCCGGCGGGCGCCCTGGCGCAGGGAGCGGAGCCGATCACGCAGCCGACGGAGACCTTCGTCAGGCTCACCGGCGCGGTCGCCCGACCGCCCATCAGCGGTCCCCTCGGGACCCGCTCGTCCACGCACGCGCCCCCCTCGGGGACAGGGCGGTGGTGCCGCGGTTGATCGGGGCTGTCGCGCCCGACTCTCACCTTCCACCACACCTTTTGGAGGACACCGTGGAGATTGTCGTCACTGGACGCCACATGCAGGTCTCAGACCGATTTCGTGACCACCTCGACGAGAAGCTGACCAAGATCGCGCAGCTCGCCCCCCGCGTGCAACGCGTCGACGTCGTCGTCAGTCACGAGCCCAACAAGCGGCAGGCGAAGTCCTGCGAGCGGGTCGAGATCACCTGTCACGTGAAGGGCCCCGTCGTGCGGGCCGAAGCCTGCCTCGACGACAAGTACGCGGCCCTCGACGTGGCCATGGACAAGCTCATGGAGCGGTTGCGCCGCGCCCACGACCGCAAGCGCGTCCACCGGGGACGCCACGCCCCGGAGTCGGTGTCCGCCGCCACGGCGCGGATCCAGGAGCCGTCGGCCGGCTCCTCCGAGGACCACGCGCACCCGGAGGAGGAGGGTGACCGGTTCGGCACCCAGGGCAACAGCCCCGTGGAGATCCGCGAGAAGATCCACGCCACCGTGCCGATGCCCCTCGACCAGGCGGTGGCCGAGATGGAGCTCGTCGGGCACGACTTCTACCTCTACCACGACGAGGACACCGACCAGCCGAGCGTCGTCTACCGCCGCCGCGGCTGGTCCTACGGAGTGATCCACCTCGACGTCGCCGAGCCCGGCGCGAGCAACGGCAGCGACGCGCCGGTGCCCGTCCAGAAGGTCTCCTGACCACCCCGATCCCAGCGCTGCGGACGGCGCCGGACAATCTGGACTCCCAGGTTGCTCGGCGCCGTCCGTGCGTCGTGCAAGGATGTGGCTCGTGAGCAGCGGTTTCGACGACGTGACACCCGTGGTGCACGACCCCATCAGGGTCGTCATCGCGGACGACCACGTCCTCTACCGCCGCGGCCTGCAGATGGTCGTCTCGCAGGACGACGACATCGACATCGTGGGCGAGGCGGGCGACGGCAAGGAGGCGGTGGACCGCACCGTCGAGCTGCTGCCCGACGTCGTGCTCATGGACGTGCGGATGCCGCACACCTCGGGCATCGAGGCCTGCAAGACCATCAAGGCCCTGGTCCCGTCCACCAAGATCATCATGCTGACCATGTCCGACGAGGAGTCCGACCTCTACGAGGCGGTCAAGGCCGGCGCCAACGGCTACCTCCTCAAGGACGTGCCGGGCGAGGAGATCGCCGAGGGGGTCCGGGCGGTCCACCACGGTGACTCGCTCATCTCCCCGTCCATGGCGTCCAAGCTGCTGGCCGAGTTCGCCCAGATGAGCCGGCGCCAGGGTGAGCGTCCCAGCGCCGTCGGCGCCCCACGGCTGACCGACCGCGAGCTCGAGGTGCTGCGCCTCGTGGCCCGGGGACTGGCCAACAAGGAGATCGCGCACCAGCTGTTCATCTCCGAGAACACCGTGAAGAACCACGTCCGCAACATCCTCGAGAAGCTCCAGCTGCACTCGCGCATGGAAGCCGCGATGTATGCCGTGCGGGAGAACCTGCTCGAACCCGGCGAGTGAGCGCGGGCTCCTCCTCGGTGGTGCTGGCGTGACCCTGCCCGAGCCGGTGCGGCTCACCCGGCCCCAGGCCAGGCGGATCGCCCTGGCGGCGCAAGGGTTCCTCGACCCCCGGCCCGACCCGGGGACGGCCACGATGCGGCACGTGCAACGTGTGGTCGACCGCGTGCAGATCGTGCAGATCGACAGCGTCAACGTCGTCGCCCGAAGCCAGTACCTGCCGTTCTTCTCCCGGTTGGGTGACTACGACACGGCGTTGCTCGACCGGGCCCGTGACCGTGCCCCGCGCCGGCTCGTGGAGTACTGGGCGCACGAGGCGAGCCTCATCCCGCCGACGACGTGGCCCCTGCTCGACTTCCGGATGCAACGGGCGCACGCCGACGCGTGGGGCGGGATGCAGCGGGTGGCCCAGGAGCACCCGGGGCTGGTGGCTGCGGTCAAGGCCGAGGTCGTCGCCGGGGGACCGCTGACGTCGCGCCAGGTGGAGGCCGCCCTCGAGCACGACCTGCCCCGCGACCGCGAGCACTGGGGCTGGAACTGGTCGCTGGTCAAGAACGCCCTGGAGCACCTCTTCTGGGCGGGGGAGATCACCTCGGCCGGGCGGACCTCGCAGTTCGAGCGCCGCTACGCCTCGCTCGAGCGCGTGCTGCCGGGCGAGGTCGCGTCGGTCGCCGTCGACCCCTCCAGCCGACCCAGCCACGAGCAGGCCTTCCGTGAGCTGATGATGATCGCGGCGCGTGCCCACGGGGTCGGCAGCGAGCAGTGCCTGCGCGACTACTTCCGGCTCAAGCCGGAGCAGGCCCGTCCGGCCCTGGTGTCGCTCGTCGCCGAGGGGCGGCTCGTCCCCGCCACCATCGAGGGGTGGAAGCGCCCGGCCTACCTCCACCCCGAGGCGCGGCGTCCCCGGCGCGTGCAGGCCCGCGCGCTGCTCAGCCCCTTCGACTCGCTCATCTGGCAGCGGGACCGCACGGCGGCCATCTTCGGTTTCGACTACCGGCTGGAGATCTACGTCCCCGCCCCGGAGCGGGTGCACGGCTACTACGTCCTGCCCTTCCTGTTCGGCGACGAGCTGGTCGCCCGGTGCGACCTCAAGGCCGACCGGTCCGCCGGGGTCCTGCGGGTGCAGTCGGTGCACTGGGAGCCGGGCGCCCCCGCGGCCGCGAGGCCGGCGCTCTCCGAGGAGCTGGGCCTGATGGCGCGGTGGCTGGGCCTCGACACCGTCAGCGTCGGTGGAGTCGTCGTCGGCGGTGTCGTCGGTGTCGGTGGCTGAGCTGGCGGGATCCCGTCGAGGGTTGACGAGATCGTGCTGGTCGCCCACCCGGCTGGCACATAGTCTGCGACGGTGACGATTCCTGCCACGGACCGGTCGCCGGCCCCCACCCGCACCCGCCGCGTCCACCGGGCCTGGTGGGTCACCGCGGTCGTCCTGGCCGCCCTCGTGTCCGCCGCGGGCTTCCGCTCCTCCACCGGGGCCCTGCTCGAGCCGCTCGAGTCCGAGTTCGGCTGGTCGCGCGCGACGACCTCGGGCGCCGTCACCGCCAACCTCGTCATCTACGGCCTCACCGCGCCCTTCGCCGCCGCCCTGATGGACCGCTTCGGCATCCGCCGGGTGGTCACCCTCGCCCTCCTGCTGGTCGCGGTCGGCAGCGGCCTCACCGTCGTCATGACCGCGCCCTGGCAGCTGTGGCTGCTGTGGGGCGTCGCGGTCGGGGTGGGCACGGGGGCGATGGCGCTCGTCCTGGGCTCGGTCGTCGCGAACCGGTGGTTCGTCGAGTCCCGTCGCGGCCTCGTCACCGGCGTGTTCTCCGCAGCCGGGGCGGCGGGACAGCTCGTCTTCCTCCCCGGGATCGCCGCGCTCGCGACCGGCCCCGGGTGGCGGTGGGCGGCGCTGGTCGTCTCCGGCGCCGCGGTCCTGCTCGTGCCGCTGGTCCTGCTGGTCGTGCGCGACCGCCCTGCCGACCTCGGCCTGCGTCCGTACGGCGCGGCGCCGGGTGAGGCGCTCGACGAGGCGCCCACGCGGCATACCGGGACGCAGGTGGGGCCGGCGACGCAGGCGATCCGCACGTTGCGCGAGAGCGTGCGCTCGAGGACGTTCTGGATCCTGTTCGGGACGTTCTGGATCTGCGGCTGGTCCACCAACGGGCTGATCGGCACCCACTTCATCCCCGCGGCCCACGACCACGGGATGCCCGAGACCACGGCCGCCGGACTGCTGGCCCTGGTCGGCGTCTTCGACCTGGTGGGCACCATCGCCTCGGGCTGGCTCACCGACCGGGTGGACCCGCGGTTCCTCCTGTTCGGCTACTACGGCCTGCGCGGGCTGTCGCTGCTGTTCGTGCCCGCCCTGCTCGGGCCCGACATCGCGCCCAGCCTCTTCGTGTTCATCGTGTTCTACGGCCTCGACTGGGTGGCCACGGTGCCGCCCACGATCGCGCTGTGCCGCAGGCACTTCGGCGTGCAGCGGTCGAGCATGGTGTTCGGGTGGGTGTTCGCCTCGCACATGGTCGGGGCCGGCGTCGCCGCCTCGTATGCCGGCTGGGTGCGGCAGAGCACGGGCGACTACTACACCGCGTGGCTCACGGCGGGCGGCCTGTGCCTCTTCGCCGCGATGGCGTGCCTGGCGATCTCGCGGTCCCCCGAGCGCGGGTCCTGGAACACCGAGGGCGAGCAGGCGGAGGTCGCCTCGGTGACCTGAGGCGTGCGGGGTGCGGTCAGCGGCGAGTGGTCAGGGCCGACGAGCGGCTCGGCTCAGCCGTTGCGGGCGAGCAGGACGTACCCGGCGTCGGTGCCCAACGCCGTCCACTCGCCGCTGCGGAGCAGCGCCGCCGACAGCGGCGCGGCGTCCGGGACCAGGGCGTAGGTGGCTCCGCTGTCGGCGATCGCCGTGTCCCACCCCGGTCCGGCAGCCAGCGTCGCGACGTGCCGCTGGACGTAGGCGAGGTCGAAGACCTCCACGCGCGGGTCGATGACCGGCGCCAGCTGCGGGTGCCGCCACAGCAGCCACCCGCCGAGGCTGTACTCGTCGTACACGACGGTCCCGCGGGGGAGGCGGTCGAGCTGCTGGTCGAGGCCATGGGGCTGCAGGGGCTGGGCCGCGACGGACGGCAGGACCAGCCCGGCCAGGGTCAGGCTGGCCACGACGGCGGCACCGAGGCTGACCAGTTCGGCACGCCGTGACGGCTGCACGTCCTCGCGCTGCACGGGCCACAGCGTGGCGAGCAGGGGAGCCGCCGTGAGGGCCCCGAGCGCCACCGTCCGCGAGTAGAGGAGGGTCCAGCCGACGGCGGTCGCGAACAGGAGCACGTGCGTCCACGGGACCGGTCGGGTCCGTCGGGCCCACAGGACGACGACGGCCGCGACGAGGGCGAGGGTCACGGCGACCGGAGGCGACGTCAGGGACGGCGGGTTCCACTCGCTGATCAGGCTGGTCGACTCGCCCACCCGGAACGGTGCCAGCAGGAGCTCGGGGCCCACGGGGGTGACGGCGCCGGCAGCGAACGACAGGACCACGACGGCGACCAGTCGGGCGGCTCCGCGCACGGACACCCGCCGGTCGAGCAGCAGGCCCGCCGTGACGGCGGCTCCCGTGGCGAGCCCGGCCACCCACAGGCCGTGGGAGCAGGCCCACACCCAGCTGAGCGGCACCAGCCACCACCGCGCCCGGAGGTCCTGGGCGGTGCGCAGCCAGGCCCACACGACGACCGGGAGCAGGAGGAACGTGGCGAGCTGCGGGCGCGGCGTCAGGCTCGCGGCGGACCCGAAGACCGCCGCGGTGGCGAGGATCGCGGCCGGGAGCACCGGAACCCAGGTGCGGCACACGGCATACACGGTGACGAACAGGAGGGCGATCAGCGCACAGGCGAGCCAGGCGACCCCCGGGAGGCCGCCCACCGCAGCCGCGGCGGCGAGGGCCAGCTCGGGGAGCCACTCGTGGAGCACCCACGTCCGCGTGCTGAACCGGGAGAACGGGTCCGGGCCCGAGAACTGCCACGTGCCCCAGAGGTGGTCGCCGGCCCGCAGGTGCCAGAAGGTGTCGGGGTCCCCGACGGGGTGCAGGCCCAGGCGCAGCAGCACGAACGGGACCAGCGCGAGCAGGACGAGGGGCAGCCACCGGTCGCGGTTCGAACCCTTGGGCGGGTCACCGTCGTGGACCGTGCTCACGTCGCCCGCCTCCCGCCGTCCGGGGTGACCCCTGTGGCCACCGTGGTGGAAGGTACCTGCCGGACAGGGCCCGCGGCGCGATCCCGGGAGCATTCGAACCGTTCTCGCGAGGTGGCTCGGCGCCTAGCCCTTCGTGCGTGGGTGGGTGCGGTAGTGGTCGCGCCAGATGATCCGGTGCACGGGCACGAGGCGCGGGAGGTCACGCAGGCCGGGGACCAGGGGCAGGAACATCAGCCCCAGGGTCAGCACCATCATCAGGGCCCAGACCTGCGCATCGGCGTTGTCGGACGTCGAGAACGGCGGCACCTGGTACCAGAAGGTGTAGAGCCACATCCACGGCTGGCCGGGGTAGTCGCCCGTCTCGTTCATCATCCCCCACTGGTCGCCACCCAGCTGCTGGGCGCGCGCGGTGTCCTCGAGGTAGGCGCCGTCGCTGAGGAGCAGGATGGTCCGCGTCTGGTCACCGCCGTAGAAGGTGCCGTTCGAGACCAGCTGGCCCTCCAGCCCCCCGCTGCGGGCCGTGTCGAGGAAGGACGCGGCGAGGACCGGAACCGTCCCGTAGTCGCCGGCCGCGACCGCGGCAGGGTCGCCGTCGGTGACCTTGGCCAACGCTTCCCCGTATGCCGTGGCCCAGGCGGTGCGCGTGGCCTCCGGGGCCGCCCGCCACCCGGCCACCGCCCCCTTCGTGGCCGCGTCGGTCCGCGTGGCGAGCGGGCCCAGGACCAGGTCCGCGGAGTCGACGGGGATCCGGACGCCACCCCACTTCTGCAGCGGCAGCCCAAGGACCTTCTGGCCCTCGGCGGCGGAGTTGTACGGCGCACCGTACGTGGCGCTCACGCTGGTGCCGGCCAGCTCTGCGGTGGCGGTCGCCACCACGTCGGCCGGAGCAGCCTTGGCCCACCCGGACAAGGTGATCGCGGGCTCGTCGGGGGAGGAGAACACCGCCGCCAGACCGACGGTCAAGAGGCTCACCGCGACGAGTGCGACGACGAACTCCTTGACCAGGTCGTAGGGCCGGGTGGCGAACGAGTGCGAGTCGGGCACGCCACCCTCCCGGTGCGGCCGATGAGGTCCGTGTGCCCTGGTCCGGGCAGGCGTTGCCGTGGCCATCTCACTCACCGTCCCGTGCGTCGATGGGGGGAACCACGCCGTGGCGACGCACCAGGACCACGTGCAGCGCGGTGATGGCACCGACAGCGAGGGGCAGCAGCACGACGTGCCACAGGAGCATCTGTCCGGGGTTGAGCACGTTGAACCACGCACCGACGCCGATCGAGTTGATGCCGTCCTTGGCCTCTGCACTGATCCACTGGGAGTCGAAGTTCGACTGGGAGAGGTAGCCGGTGAACGCGGTGCCGATGGAGGTCACGAAGGCGACGACCCCGGTCACCCACGTGAGCAACCGGTTGCCGCGCCAGGCCGCCATCCAGAACTTGCCCCAGAGGTGGACGACCATGAAGGCGAAGAACAGCTCCACGCTCCAGAGGTGGAGCGAGTTCACGAAGTGCCCCAGCGACGAGACGTGCCACCAGGCGGAGCCGCCCACCGCCAGCACGCACCCCGTGGCGACGATGACGGCCAGGGCGGCCAGCGTCAGCACGCCGAACACGTAGATCCACGACGAGACGTACTCCGGTTGCCGGTCGGGGAGCGCCTGCCCGGGGGGCACGGTGTGCTCGATCCGGTCGCGCAGGGCCACCGTCCAGCTGTCCCGGGAGCGGGACGTGCGCGCCTCCCGCAGCTGGCTCACGACGAGTCCTTGACGTCGTCGGCACGACCACGGCCGAAGGGGATGACGAGGGCGAGGACGAAGACGACGACCATCGCCAGGATGATGAGGAGGTTGGCCAGCTCGATGCTGAACCAGCCCCAGTGCAGGACGTGTGGTGCAGATGCCAGGCCCACCGCTGCTCCGACCATGTCGACCTCGACTCCTCGAGCGGGTGAACCCGTTCCACCCGTAGGACGATGCTGCGCTCGGCCGAGCCCCCGGCCACAGGGGAGAAGGTCCCGAGCCGGGGCCGTCGTTGACACCTGTGCTTGGCTGTCGGCCATGGCAGACGTCGTCGTGACCGACCACCCGGAGCTGAGCCGCTACGAGGCGCACGTGGATGGAGCACTCGCGGGCTTCGCGGCATACCGGATCGCCCGCGGCCACCAGGTCTTCACCCACACCGAGGTCGACGACGCGTTCGAGGGCCAGGGCGTCGGGGGAGCCCTCGCCCGGGGCGCCCTCGACGACGTCCGCGCGAAGGGTGAGCACGACGTGGTGGCGATGTGCCCGTTCATCGCCGCCTGGATCGACCGGCACCCCGACTACCAGGACCTCGTCGCCCCCTGACCGGGGTGGCCGCCGTGCGCTGGAACCGCGGCGGCACCCGGCGCGTTCGGCGACCGGGGAGCATTCCCCGTGCCGTGCGTCCACGGGCGCGGACCGACTCGACTAGCCTAGGTCGGGCCGTTGCCACCCGGAGGTCGGCGGCTGCGATCGTCCGGGCGTAGCGGGAGATCAGAAACCTCAGGAGATATTGCGTGTCCAAGATCGTCGAACGACTGCTCCGTGCCGGTGAAGGCCGCATCGTCAAGAAGCTGCACGGCATCGCTGCCCAGGTGAACTCCATCGAGGAGGACTTCACCAAGCTCAGCGACGCCGAGCTCCGCGCCGAGACCGACGTGTTCCGCAAGCGCCTCGCCGACGGCGAGACGCTGGACGACATCCTTCCCGAGGCGTTCGCCGCGGTGCGTGAGGCGTCCCGCCGCACCCTCGGCAAGCGTCACTTCGACGTGCAGCTCATGGGTGGCGCGGCTCTGCACCTCGGCAACGTCGCCGAGATGAAGACCGGTGAGGGCAAGACCCTCGTCGCGACCCTCCCGTCCTACCTCAACGCCCTCGAGGGCAAGGGCGTGCACGTCATCACGGTCAACGACTACCTCGCGGAGTACCAGTCCGAGCTGATGGGCCGCGTGCACCGCATGCTCGGCCTCGAGACCGGGGTCATCCTCGCGTCGATGACGCCGGCCGAGCGCCGCGTCGAGTACGCCAAGGACATCACCTACGGCACCAACAACGAGTTCGGCTTCGACTACCTGCGCGACAACATGGCCTGGTCCATGGACGAGCTCGTGCAGCGTGGCCACAACTTCGCCATCGTCGACGAGGTGGACAGCATCCTCATCGACGAGGCCCGCACCCCACTGATCATCAGCGGTCCGGCCGACGCCGCGACCAAGTGGTACACCGAGTTCTCGAAGATCGCGCAGCGCCTGACGCGCGGCGAGTTCGAGTCCGGTGAGGGCGACTACGAGGTCGACGAGAAGAAGAAGACCGTCGGCGTCCTCGAGGCCGGTATCGCGAAGGTCGAGGACTACCTCGGCATCGACAACCTCTACGAGTCCGTCAACACCCCGCTCATCGGCTACCTCAACAACGCCATCAAGGCGAAGGAGCTGTTCAAGCGGGACAAGGACTACGTCAACCTGAACGGCGAGATCCTCATCGTCGACGAGCACACCGGCCGCATGCTCGCCGGGCGTCGCTACAACGAGGGCATGCACCAGGCGATCGAGGCGAAGGAGGGTGTCGAGATCCAGAACGAGAACCAGACGCTCGCCACGATCACCCTGCAGAACTACTTCCGCATGTACGACAAGCTCTCCGGCATGACGGGTACGGCCCAGACCGAGGCCGCCGAGCTCAACTCGATCTACAAGCTCGGTGTGGTCCCGATCCCGACCAACCGCCCCATGGTCCGCAAGGACCAGGCCGACCTCGTCTACCGCACCGAGGAGGCCAAGTACAACGCCGTCGTCGACGACCTGGTCGAGCGGTACGAGCACGGCCAGCCCGTCCTCGTCGGCACGGTCTCGGTGGAGAAGAGCGAGTACCTCTCCGACCAGCTGCGCCGCCGCGGTGTGCCGCACGAGGTCCTCAACGCCAAGCAGCACGAGCGTGAGGCGGCCATCGTCGCCCAGGCCGGTCGCAAGGGCGCCGTGACCGTCGCCACCAACATGGCCGGTCGAGGCACCGACATCATGCTCGGTGGCAACCCCGAGTTCATGGCCGTCGCCACCCTCAAGCAGCGGGGCCTGGACCCGGAGGAGACGCCGGAGGAGTACGAGGCAGCCTGGGACGAGGCGCTGGCCAAGGCCGAGGCCGCCGTGCAGGCCGAGCACGACGAGGTCACCGAGCTCGGTGGGCTCTACGTGCTGGGCACCGAGCGCCACGAGTCGCGCCGCATCGACAACCAGCTGCGTGGCCGTTCCGGTCGCCAGGGCGACCCGGGCGAGTCCCGGTTCTACCTGTCCCTGCAGGACGACCTGATGCGCCTGTTCAACGCGGCCATGGTCGACAGGTTCATGACGACGGCCAAGATGGACGACGAGGTGCCGATCGAGTCGAAGATGGTCAGCCGCTCCATCCAGAGCGCGCAGGGCCAGGTCGAGGGTCGCAACTTCGAGATCCGCAAGAACGTCCTCAAGTACGACGACGTCCTCAACCGCCAGCGCACGGTCATCTACGACGAGCGCCGCCGCGTCCTCGAGGGGGAGGACCTGCAGGAGCAGATCCGCCACTTCATCAACGACGTCGTGGGTGGGTACGTCGACGCCGAGACGGCCGAGGGCTTCTCGGACGACTGGGACCTCGACCGCCTCTGGACCGCGCTCAAGACCCTCTACCCCGTGTCGGTCACGCCGGACGAGGTCGTCGAGGCCGCCGGTGGCCGGGGTGCGCTGAGCGCGGACTTCCTGCGCGAGCAGATCACGTCCGATGCGCACCACGCCTACGACTCGCGCGAGGAGCAGCTCGGCGAGGAGGTCATGCGCGAGGTGGAGCGCCGGGTCGTCCTGTCGGTGCTGGACCGCAAGTGGCGCGAACACCTCTACGAGATGGACTACCTCCAGGAGGGCATCGGTCTGCGGGCCATGGCCCAGCGCGACCCGCTCGTGGAGTACCAGCGCGAGGGCTTCCAGCTCTTCGAGGCGATGAACGAGTCCATCAAGGAGGAGTCCGTCGGCTACCTGTTCAACGTCCAGGTCGACGTCGACCAGCCCGGCGAGCAGGCCCCCGCCGTGCAGCCGATGAGCGTCTCCGACATGCTCGGCGGCGCGAACCTCGCCGGTGACGACCACGCCGGTCACGACCACAGCCACGACGGTCACGACCACGACGGTCACGACCACGAAGGTCATGACCACGACGGCCACGACGACCACGACCACGAGGTCGTGCACGCCGAGGTGGGCGGCCCCGCCGCCGGAGACGACGAGTCCGAAGCCACGGAGCAGGCCGCCGAGCGCGCTGCCGTGTCCTTCCGGGCCAAGGGCCTCGAGCAGCCCGTCCGCCGCACTCAGGACCTGCAGTACTCCGCTCCCACGGAGACCGGTGAGGTCGAGCAGCGCGGTGGCTCGATCGACGACGACCTCTCCGCCGAGCAGGTCGCCGGGGCGTCGCGCAACGGCCCCTGCCCGTGTGGCTCGGGCAAGAAGTTCAAGATGTGCCACGGCAAGGCCTGACCGAGCCGAACCGTCGAACGGCGCCGTCCACCCCCCCGGTGGGCGGCGCCGTTCGCCTGTCCGACGGAGGATCCCGCCCAGCCGCGGCGCGGGACCCGGGCTCTCAACCGACCTGAAGGGCCTCCACCCGCCAGCGACCGTCGAGACCCACCAGCCGCATCGCCAGGGCGCGGACCCGGCCCCCGTCGACGACCACCGCACTCGCCTCGGCCACCCCGTCGGCGGGTTCGCACACGCGAAGGCTCCGCACGACCGTGCGACGCGTGGGCGGCATACCGCGTCGGGCGGAGACCGCCGCGCGGCGGGCGACCACGGCGTAGACCTCGGGGGTGGTCCACCGCAGCAGCTGAGGGGCGGGGCGGACCCCGGCCATCACCTCGACGAGCGCCTGGGCGATGTGGGCCGCCCAGTCGCGCGGGTCGGGGAGGTCGTCGCGACGCGTGGGCTGCTCCCCGAAGACCTCCTCGTCGGTGCGCAGGGAGAAGTCGACCGCGAGGGCGTCCTGCACGTAGGGGGACTCCGCGGACCGCTCGGGGGTCCAGTCGTCCTCGGTCTCGGCGATGACCGGGGGGCGGATGCGGGGAGCCGGCACGATCGTGAGCGGCCGCAACGACGGCCGAGCCGCGTGCCGGGCCAGGGTCTGGGCGGCCCTCATCGCGTCGCCACCGCGCTCGTCGTGGGGACGGTCAGGACCTGTCCGGGCCGCAGCAGGTCGGGGTCGTCACCGATCACGGAGAGGTTGGCCCGGTGCCACCGCGGCCAGGCCGCGGCCACCTCGGCGTCCGTCGCGTCGGGGCCCAGGTGGGTGGCGGCGAGGCTCCAGAGCGTGTCGCCGCGCTGGACCACGACCTCGGGCGGGGCTGGGGTGCTCCCTCCGGACGTGACGAGGTCAGGCGTCACGACGGGGCGCTGCACCGGTCTGCTCGGTACCCATCCGGCGGGCGGTACGTCGGGCGCGGGGTCTCCGACAGGGGAGGTGGCGCTGAACCCCGGGAAGGGTGTCGCTGCCCGGGACTGGTCCTGGGACCGGACCCGGGCCTCGACCCGGGCCTCGACCCGGGCCTCGACCCGGGCCTGGATCCGGGCCGGGGACTGGGACGGGGACGGGACCTGGACCTGGGCCAGGGCCGTCGCGGGCCCGAACGCGCTCCCGACGGTGGCGCCGACGAGGACGGCGGCGACCCGACGCGTCAGGAGGGGAGTCCATCGGGCGGCGACGCGGTCCGCGCGGTGGCCGAGTCGACCCGGTGCATGGGCGAGGACCGCTGCGGAGCTCGTCACCAGGAGCCAGCCGCCGAGCGCCACGGCCAGGGAGGCGGCGAGGGCGCCCGTCACCTCGTCCACGGAGGCCGGTCCGGGCAGCAGCACCTGGTGGGCGCGGTCGCGCGCCGCGGCCACGAGCAGGAGCTCGAGGGCGGCGAGTGCTCCCACCGCGACCCCTGTCGTGACCCAGACCCTCAGCCGTCCGCCCATGGGTGCTCCTCTCCTCAATGCATGCGTTTGCATGCGTTTGCCTTCGATCGAAGGTACTTGTCGTTTGCCCTCTGCGCAAGGGTGGCCGTGACTAGGCTCCCCCGCAGATGCCGCGACCGCGGTCCGGGGGAGGTAGGGATGCGTTGGGACAGCTTGTTCGACGACCTCGCGGCCCAGTGGGAGGCGGAGGAGCGCCGCGAGCTCGATGCAGAGGTGGCCGACCGCACCCGACGCGAACGAGGGGTGCTCGGTCTCTACGAGCGGCTCGCCGCCGCCGGCCCGTCGCCCGTCGGGCTGACCCTGCGGACCGGTCTCGTGGTCTCCGGGCAGGTGGCCGACGTCGGCGACGGCTGGGTGCTCGTGGGGGCGCCCGGCGGCGCCGTCTCACTTGTCCCGTTCGCAGGCGTGACTGCGGTGACCGGCCTGTCGTCCAGGGCGGCGGGGGAGTCGGTGGGACGGCGCTTCGGGCTGGGCTACGCCCTGCGCGGGCTGAGCCGGGACCGGGCGGTCGTCGCGCTGATCGACGCCGGCGGCGGTCAGGCGACCGGGACCATCGACGGGGTGGGGCGGGACGTGCTCGAGCTCACCGAGCACGCCCCCGACCTGCCTCGTCGCCCCGAGAACGTCACGGGGCGGCGGCTGGTCCCGTTCGACGCGCTCGTCCTCGTGCGACCGGCCTGACCGGGCTGCTCGGTCGGTGGTGTGCGAGGGGCTCGACGGGCCGGGTCGGCGACGGGGTCGTCGAGGCTCGCGTGGGCCGTGCCGGGGGCGGCCACCCCGACACCAGGAAGGACCCGGAGCGTGTGCTCCGGGCCCTTCCTCGGGAACGTCGCGGGACCCCCACGGCCCGCGACGACGTCCTACTCGGTGCCCTGCCCGAACGGGTGGGCGGCCACGAAGGTCTTGGTCTCGGAGTACATCCGCTGGATGTAGCTCTCGAGCTCGGCCACCTCGACGCGCCACTGCCCGCGGCCGCCGACCTTGATGGCGGGGAGCTCGCCGGAACGCACGAGGGCGTACGCCTGGGCCGAGGAGATGTCGAGGACCTCGGACACCTCCGACAACTGGATGAATCGCTTGGCCACGATGTGCCGTCCTTTCCCTGCGGTGGTCCCTTGACCCGATCTTGGTGTCTCTTGACTAAATTTTTACCATCTTCGTGCGGCTGCGTCCGGTGGATCGCGAAATTGTCTCATCGTCAACCGTTTGGAGGAGTTGGCCTGCGGCGGTTGTGGATGATTTGCGGCGCTTTGTGGATGTGGGGGGCGAGCCTGCGCCTCGGTGGGCCATGATGACTCCGCTGACGGGGAAACCAGCCAAACCATGCCAAGGGGGACAACGACGTGTCGGACCTTCCAGTGCCCAGGGCCGCCCGGTTGCAACGACCTGCGTGGCGAGACGCCCGCTTGCTGATCGGCCTGGTGCTCGTGCTGACCTCCGTCGTCGTGGGTTCGACGGTGGTGGCGGCTGCTGACGACCGCACGGCGATGTATGCCGCCCGCGAGGCCCTCGTCCCCGGACGCCCGCTCACCGAGGACGACCTGGTGCGTGTGGACGTCCAGCTGGGCTCGCAGCGGGACCGTTACCTGTCGGCCGGGTCCGGGCTGGCTCCCGACCGCTACGTGCTGCGTGAAGTGGCTGCCGGCGAGCTGGTGCCGGCCGTGGCCGTCGGGAGCCTGGACCAGGTCGCCGTGCAGGCCCTGACGTTGTCCGTCGACGCCGGGAGCGTCGCCGCCCTCACGGTCGGCAGCCGGGTGGACGTCTACGTCAACCCGGCCGACCCGCGAGCCACGGGGAACGACGCCTTCACCGGACCGGTCCTCGCGCTGGAGGGGGTGTCGGTCGCCAGCCTGCCGAAGACGTCGGGCGGCCTGTCCGGGGGCGCCGGGGGAGATCGCCCCGTCCAGGTCATGGCGCCGAAGGACCGGATCAAGGACATCATCGGCAAGGTCGACGACGGGGCCAGGGTGACCCTCGTGCCGGCTCCCGGCAGCGGTGGGGGCGGCTCGTGAGCCGGACGGTCATCACCGCGCTGACGGGCGCGGGGGAGTCGGAGCTCGTCGCTTCACTCGGGGCCACGTCCGACTACGTCGTGGCCCGACGCTGTGCCGACCTCCCCGACCTGCTCGCTGCCGCGGCGGCGGGCCTGGGCCAGGTCGCCCTCGTCTCGCCCGACCTGAGGGCCCTCGACCGCAGCGCGCTGCACGAGCTCTCCACGCACGGGCTGGTCGTCGCAGGCGTGACCGAACCCGGGGACGACCTCGGCGAGCGGAGGTTGCGCCAGCTGGGCCTCGCGGTGGTCGTCCGCACCGACATCGCCAGCCACGAGCTGCAGGACCTGCTCGACGGCCTCGTGGCGCAGGCCGGGGCCACGGGGGTGGAGCCCGGTGCGGAGGACGACCCCGACCCCGGGGCGCTGCCCGGCTCGCGCCGGGGCCTGCCACGCCGGGCTGACGACGACCTCCCGGGCCCGACGGATGTCCCCTGCCGAGTCATCGCGGTGTGGGGTCCGACCGGGGCACCGGGCCGCAGCACGGTCGCCCTGAACCTCGCGGCCGAGCTCGCGGTCCACGCACCCACGCTCCTGGTCGACTGCGACACCTACGGTTCGTCGGTGGCCCAGGCGCTCGGCCTGCTCGACGAGGCGCCGGGCATGGCGGCGGCCTGCCGGGCCTCCGACCAGGGCACCCTCGACCTGCCGGCGCTCGCCCGCCTGGCCCCCGAGGTCTCCCCCCGGCTGCGCGTCCTCACCGGTGTCCCGCGTGCGGACAGGTGGACCGAGCTGCGGGCCGCGTCGGTGGAGCACGTCCTCACCACGGCGCGCCGGCTCGCCACCTTCGTGGTGGTCGACTGCGGGTTCTGCGTCGAGGACGACGAGGAGCTGTCCTACGACACCCTCGCACCGCGGCGCAACGCCGCGACCCTCGTGACGCTGGAGTGTGCCGACGAGCTCGTCGTGGTCGGGGCCGGCGACCCGATCGGCCTGCAGCGGTTGGTCCGCGCCGTCCAGGACCTGGCCGGCCTGCCGAGCCCCACGCCGAGGGTGGTCGTCAACAAGGTCCGTGCTTCCGCGGTCGGCGCCCGGCCGGAGCGCCGGATCGCCGAGGCGCTCGGCAGGTTCGCCGGCATGGACGACCTCGCCTTCCTCCCGCACGACCAGGCCACCGTGGACGGCGCCATGTTCGCAGGGAAGTCGTTGGCCGAGTCCGCACCGGCCAGCGAGCTGCGCCGGGCCCTGGTGGGGCTCACCGAGCCGTATGTCGCGGTGGCGCCGCAGCACCGGCGTCGCCGCCGGCGCTAGCCCGCGTCAGGAGCTGAAGAGCAGGGTCAGACCGCCGACGGTGTAGACGACCATCACGGCCAGCAGGGGCAGCTGGCCCACGACCGCCGCTCGTCGGGGGAACAGCGTGATGGCGCGTTCGTGGGCCAGGACCACGCCCAGCACGTGGCCGCTGATGATCGCGACGACCTGTACCCCGGCGACGAACCCCGGCGCGATGAGCGCCGCGGGCGGGTTGAGCCCGGCGGTGCCGAGCAGGTTGGCTCCGGTCCCGAGGGGGTCCGACATCTTCGCAAGGCCGTTCGTGCCCTCCCACACCCACAGCGACCAGTAGTGCGCGATGAGGTAGCCGGCTGCGATCGGCACGAGGGACGAGGCGAACGCCGTGGCCACTCCGCGCACCGAGACGCCGGCGAGCCGCGCGGACAGGGACGCGGCGGCATACAGGGACCCGGCGACCACGAGGGAGAAGGTGACCAGCGCGGCGGTGCCCCACACCTCGGAGGGCAGGTCGGAGGACTGGACGAAGGAGTACCACCGGGTCTCGCCGGAGAACCCGTCGTACGCGGTGCTGCCGAGCATCACGGAGGTGACGGCGAGCAGCCCCGGCCGGGCCTCGACCTGCAACGGCCCGTGCAGGGGGGTGCGCCACACCCACCGGCCGTCGGTGCGCCGCCCGAGCGGGCTGAGCGTGCCGTAGAGCGAGGACCAGGCGGTGAACGGGTCGCCCGTCCGCAGGTAGGCGGGCCCGAAGAGCAGGCTGAGGACGAGGCTCAGCACCAGGTACCCGAGGATCGCGACGCGCAGCGTGAACAGGTCGGCGTTGTCGGGCGCGACCAGCTCCAGCCAGGCGAAGGCGAGCAGCCCGACTGCGGCAGGCCAGTAGCCGAGCCGGTACTCGCTGAGGCTGAACTCCTCCTCGATCCGGCCGAGGGCCAGCAGTCCCCGCCGGATCCAGCGGACCGGGTTGACCAGCCGCCACACCCCGCCGAACAGCATCGACGTGAAGGCCAGGCCGACCCACAGCCAGACGTAGACGACGCTGGGGACCGGGTTGTTGGCGTCGTCCTTGCCGAACAGCAGGGCGACGAGGGTCCAGCCCGTGATGGCCAGGGACAGGGCGACGAACAGCCCACGCACCGGCGCCGAGTCCAGGGCCAGCGACACGGTGATCGGCAGGAGCCTGCCGTCCTCCCCGCGCAGGCGCGGCTGCTTCCAGAGGGCCCCGAGGGCCACGAACGACACGACGAGGGCCAGGCCTGCGCCGATGAGCAGCAGGTGGAACGGCAGCGGCAGGTCCTCGCGTGAGCCGACGCCGTGGGCCGGCAGGGCCAGCGCCAAGGTCACCGGACGGCGATCTTGAGCAGTCGCAGCTCGGGCTCGTGCGTCTCGACCTCGTACACCCCGGGCTCCTTCCCGGTGAGGGTGACGCTGGTGGCCTGGCCGGCCTTGAGGGCCTTCTCCACCTCGAACCCGTGGATGTGCAGCTCGTCGTCGTGGTCACTCGTGACGACGAGGGTGAGCGTGGTGCCCACGGCCAGGTCGACGGTCGCCGGGGCCGGGGTGACCTTCTTGCCCTGGACGGTGATCGTCAGGGTGCGGCCCGCCGACGTGCTGCTCGAGGAGCTGGTCGAGCTGCCGGAGGTCGTGGTGGACGCGCCGGGGGTCTGGCTGGCTGACACCGACGGGGAGGTGCTCGTCCCGGTGGTCGTCACCGTGGGCTCGTCACCCGAGCCGGTGCACCCCGCGAGGGCGCCGACGACCACGAAGGCCACGGCTCCTCCCACGAGGCGGGTGGAGTGAGGAGCGGCCACGCGCGGCGTCATCTTCGTCACGAATGGAAGTCTAGGCAATGGGTTCTGCCACGATGTGGGGGTGCCGGACCGCCTGAACTCCCTCGATGCGTCGTTCCTCTACCTCGAGGAGGCGACGACGCCGATGCACGTGGGGTCGGTCATGGTGTTCGACCCCCCGAGCGACGGCTTCGACTACGACCGCCTGGTGCAGCTCATCGCGACGCGGATCGCCTTCGTGCCGCGGTACCGCCAGCGGGTCCGGCAGATCCCGGGTCGCCTGGCCAACCCGGTCTGGGTCGACGACGAGAACTTCGACGTGACGTACCACGTGCGCCGCTCGGCCCTGCCGAAGCCGGGGACCGACGAGCAGCTCGAGGAGTTCGTGGCGCGGATCCAGCCGCGGGCCCTGGACCGCAAGCGCCCCCTGTGGGAGGTCTACCTCGTCGAGGGGCTGCAGGAGGGCCGCTTCGCGATCGTCACCAAGTCGCACCAGGCCCTCGTGGACGGCATCAACGCCGTCGACATCGCCCACGTGATCGTGGACGGCGACCCGGCGGCCGAGGGCCTGGTCACCGACACCTGGCGCCCCTCCCGCGAACCCAGCGACGTCGAGCTGCTGACCGGGGCGCTGGTCGACGCGGTCCGGCGGCCGAGCGAGGTCGTGGAGAACATCCGCGGCGGGATCGTGGACGTCAAGGCCGTCGGCACCCGCGCCCTGACCGCCGCGGGCGACGTGGTGGCGACCCTGGCGCGCACCGCGGCCCGCCCGGCCCCGCACTCGCCGCTCAACGCCCACGTCGGCGAGGCCCGGCGCTACGTCATGATCGGCACCGACCTCGAGGACTACCGCAAGGTCCGCAGCCGCCTGGCCCGCGGCAACTACGCGGACGACGTGAGCATCAACGACGTCGTCCTCGCCACGATCTCGGGGGCGTTCCGGACCTGGCTGCTGACCCGCGGCGAGTCCGTCCACTCCGGCACCACGGTGCGGGCGATGGTGCCGGTCAGCGTCTACGACGCCGACGCCCGGCACGTCGGCAGCCGGCTCACCGCCTGCTTCGTCGACCTCCCCGTGGGTGAGCCGGGCCCGTCGATGCGGCTGCACCAGATCGCCTTCGCGATGCGCCAGCAGATGGAAGGTGGCCAGGCGGTCGGGGCGGAGTCGCTCGCGGGGCTGGCCGGGTTCGCGCCGCCCACCCTGCACTCCCTCGGGGCCCGCCTCGGGTCCGCCGTCTCACGACGCCTGTTCAACGTGGTCATCACCAACGTCCCCGGCCCCCAGCACACCCTGTATGCCGGGGACGCCAGGATGCTGTCCACCTACCCCGTCATGCCGCTGGCCCGCGGCCAGGCACTGTCGATCGGGCTCACGTCCTACGACGGTGGCGTCTACTACGGCCTCAACGGCGACCGTGACTCGATGCCCGACATCGACGTCCTCGGGCAGAGCGTCGTCGACTCCCTCGCCGAGCTCCTCGACAGCCACCGGTCGCCGAAGCGATGAGCCCGGCGCGCCCTCCTGCGAGGCGTCGGGGCCTGGTCCTCGGCGGCGGTGGGGTGCTCGGCGCTGCCTGGATGGTGGGGGCGCTCAAGGCGCTGCAGGACGAGCTCGGCGTGGACGTGCGCGAGTTCGACGAGTTCGTCGGGACGTCGGCGGGCTCGGTGCTCGCAGGGCTCCTCGCGGCGGGGGTGTCGGTCGAGGACCTGCTCACCCACCAGCTCGGGGGGTCGCTCGTGGACGGACCGCTCGCCGGGTACGTCTGGGACTACGACCGGGACACCGGGGGCGACCGCCCGGGGCTGCCCAAGGTCGGCTTCGGTTCACGAGAGCTGTTGCGCCGCAACGCCCTCCACCTGCGTTCGCTGCCACCGACCGCGGTGCTCTCGGCGATCCTGCCCGAAGGCCGGGGCAGCATCGAGGCGGTGGGGGCGCTCGTCGGCCACGTCGTCCCCACGGGGTGGGTCCCGCGCAGTGGGCTGACCGTCGTCGCACTGGACTACGACACGGGGGAGCGGGTGGCGTTCGGCCGTGACGGCGTCGACCCGGTCGATCTGCCGTCCGCGGTGATGGCGTCCTGCGCGATCCCCGGGTGGTACCAGCCGGTCCGCATCGGCGCCCACCGCTGCATCGACGGCGGCGCGTGGTCCTCGACCAACCTCGACCTCATGGTGGGCCGCGGCCTCGTCGAGGTCTTCGTCCTGGCCCCGCAGGTGAGCTTCGTCAAGGACGCACCCACCCAGTGGCGCACACGGGTGGAACGCCAGTGGCGCAACCGCGTCACCCTCCGTGTGCTGCGCGAGCTCGGGCGGGTGCACGGCGACGGCGCCGAGGTGACGGTCCTCGGCCCGGGTGAGGAGGACCTCGAGGCCTTCGGGTCCAACCTCATGGACGTCAGCCGACGCCCTAGGGTGATCGAGACGTCCCTGCGGACGTCGGCGGTCGCCCTGCACGACCCGGCGCCGCTGCCCGACCGCTCCGCCTTTGAAGATGTTGGATGACCCAGCGAGGACGTGGGATGACCCAGACCAGGATCTACGTGCCCCTGGACGCCGACGGCGTCCGCCGACTCGCCGCCGACCGTGAGGTGGCGGGGACGCCGGTCGAGGCCTTCGCCGTCACCGAGCGCCTCGAGCGCATGCTCCCCTCCGGCGACGAGGAGGAGTGGGAGTACGCCGCGCTGACCGAGGCCTTCGAGGCCGCTGACGAACGCCGCGGCACCACGGTCGCCAAGCGGGTCGTCCTCGCCGCGGACGTCGACCCGACGTGGGTCACGTCGCGAGCCGGGACCGCGTTGTCCGCGGTGCAGCTGTCGCAGCCCCTGCCCCTGTCGAGGGTGGTGTCGCTGCACGTCGACGAGACGGCCGGCGACGAGGGCACCGACGACCTGCTCTGGTACGACGTCACCGAGCTCGACGAGGTCCTGCGCCTGCTCTGAGGTCCCGGGGCCGCGCCGGCGGGTCGACACGCTCAGCCGCGGGTGAGGTGCCCTTCGAGGAAGGGGTCGACGAGGGCATGGAAGGCCTCGGCGTCGTCGCGGCGGATGCAGTGGCCCGCACCCTGGACGACCCGCAGGTCGACCGCGGGGTTGCCGATCTGTGCCGCCCTGGCCCTGGCTTCCGGCGTGACCGGGCCGCCCCGCCCCGCCAGCAGCACCAGGGTGGGCACACCGATCGCGGCGACCACGGCGTCCCACGGCTGGAGCAGGTTGGCGATGCCCAGCTCGAGGAAGTCGAGGTCGACCTGCGACTTCGACTCGACCCAGGGTGCGAGCTCGGCATCGGGCCAGGTCGGGTTGTCGGCGCGGCCCTTCTCGAGCTGACCGGTGGGGTCGTCGGCGAAGGCGCGGCACTCGGCGACCCGCTCGCGGACGATCTGGCGGGGCTGCACGCGGAACTCGGCGTCGCGCCACGCGGGGTCCTCGAGCACCGTGGCGGCGACCAGGTCGGGGCGGCGGGCCGCCAGCGCGCCGGCGAGGCCTCCGCCCATCGAGTGGCCGACGACGGCGACCGGTCCGCCGTGGGCGGTGACGACCGTCACGAGCGTCCGCTCCGCGGCCGCATACATCGCCTCCATGGGGTCGACGGACCCGAGCTGCTCCGCCGTGAAGCGCGGTGAGCGGCCGTGCCCGAGGAGGTCGACCCCGATGACGCGGTAGGTGGGCGACCAGCTGCGGACGGCGTCGGGCCAGCAGTCGCCGGAGTCGCCCAGCCCGTGCAGGAGCACGACGGTGGGGGCTGCGGGGTCGACCGGTCCGGCCCAGCGGTGGGCGAGCTCGGTGTGGTGAGCGCTGCTCGGCATACGTGACACCATAGGTGGGCCCTTTCAGCCGAACGACCACAGTCGAAGCAACCAGAGGAGCCCCCACCGCCATGGATGCCGTCACCCAGGTGCCCGCCCCCGTCAACGAGACCGTCCTCGACTACGCGCCCGGCAGCCCCGAGCGCGCGAAGCTCGAGGTCGCGCTCGCCGAGCTGGGCAGCACCAGCATCGACCTCCCGCACACCATCGCGGGGCAGCGGGTCGCCGGCACCGGCCGCAAGATCGAGGTGCGCCAACCGCACGCGCGCCGCAAGGTGCTCGGCACGATGCGCAACGCCACGGTCGGTGACGCACAGGCGGCCGTCGACGCGGCCAAGGCCGCCGCGCCGGGCTGGCGCGAGCTGTCGTTCGACGACCGCGCCGCCATCCTCCTCAAGGCCGCAGAGCTGCTCTCCGGTCCCTGGCGTGCGCACCTCAACGCGGCGACCATGCTCGGCCAGAGCAAGACGGCCTACCAGGCCGAGATCGACGCGGCCTGCGAGCTGATCGACTTCTGGCGGATCAACGTGCACTTCGCGCGGCAGATCCTCGAGCAGCAGCCGCCGCTCAACTCCAAGGGCATCTGGAACCGCACCGACCACCGTCCGCTCGAGGGCTTCGTCTACGCGATCACACCGTTCAACTTCACCGCGATCGCCGGCAACCTCCCGACGGCTCCCGCGCTCATGGGCAACACGGTCGTCTGGAAGCCGAGCCCCACGCAGCAGTTCGCCGCGCACCTCACCATGGCGCTGCTCGAGGAGGCCGGCATGCCGCCGGGCGTCATCAACATGGTGACCGGTGACGGCCTCAACGTCTCGAAGGTCGCGCTCGCCGACCGCGACCTCGCCGGCATCCACTTCACCGGGTCCACCCCGACCTTCCAGCACCTGTGGCAGGAGGTCGGTGCCAACCTGCCGAAGTACCGCAGCTACCCGCGCCTGGTCGGCGAGACCGGTGGCAAGGACTTCATCCTCGCGCACCCGTCGGCCGACCCGGACGTGCTGCGCACGGCCATGATCCGCGGTGCGTTCGAGTTCCAGGGCCAGAAGTGCTCGGCCGCCTCGCGGGCGTACGTGCCGCGTTCGCTGTGGAAGAAGATCAAGGCCGACCTGGTCTCGATCACCGACAGCCTGACCCAGGGCGACGTCACCGACCTGTCCAACTTCATGGGCGCGGTCATCGACGACCGCGCGTTCGCGAAGCACAAGGACGCCATCGACCGGGCGCACGCCAAGGCCGGGGTCGACGTCGTCGCCGGTGGCACCTACGACGACAGCGAGGGCTGGTTCGTCCGCCCGACCGTCCTCGAGATCGACGACCCCGCCGACGAGTCGTTCCGGACCGAGTACTTCGGCCCGATCCTGTCGGTCCACGTCTACCCGGACCGTCAGTACGACAAGGTGCTCGACCAGATGGAGAGCTTCGCGCCGTTCGGGCTGACCGGCTCGATCATCGCCCAGGACCGGGTCGCCATCGCCGATGCCACGAAGCGCCTGCGGTTCGCCGCCGGCAACTTCTACGTCAACGACAAGCCCACCGGCGCCGTCGTGGGCCAGCAGCCGTTCGGTGGTGGCCGCGCATCGGGCACCAACGACAAGGCCGGTGCCGCGCAGAACCTCTTGCGCTGGACCAGCGCCCGCTCCATCAAGGAGACGTTCGACCCGCCGAAGTCGCACGGCTACCCGCACATGGGGTGACCACGCGCCATACGTCGGAAGGCCCAGAACCGTTGCGGTTCTGGGCCTTTCGCGTATGCCGCGTGGCCGGGTGGGCGCCGCGCGTCAGCGCGCGAGCCACTCCTTCACCGTGCTCGCCTCGATGGCGATGGCCTCCTCGATCGGCTTGGCCGCCGCCTTCTCGATCTTGCCGCCGATGAGCGGGATCTTGGCCCTGAGCTCGGAGTCGAGGTGCTCGATGCTGCCCGGGCCGCCGGGGGCGAGGGCGAGCTTGCCGTTGAGGGCGACCGGGACACCGGAGACGGCCATCTCCACGGTGCCGGTGCGGCTGCCGTCGGCGGAGGCTGCACCCCAGGTCTGGGTCTCGACGACCTTGAGGGTCTCGCCCACCATGTTCTTGGCGAAGTCGGGCAGGTCGTCGGCGGGCAGGATGCGCTCGGTGGTGATGACCGCGCCGCCACCGGACTCCTTGATCGTCGCGGTGTACCTGATCGCTGCGGTGGCCGCGCACTTGGCCTCCTGGAAGGCCTGGTCGGTCAGGACCGCGAAGACCTCCTCGGGGGTGGCGGCGTACTCCATCGTCGTGGCGATCTTCATGCGGCTCTCCTCTGGGTGCGCGGGGGACGGACGTCCCGTGCAGGCTCGCGCCAGCGTAGCGACGTCAGATCCCACGCTGCGTGCTGCGCAGGCGCAGGCGCACGGGTTGCCCCGGGACGAGCTGGGCGGCGAGGTCGCAGGCGTGCTCGGTGAGGACGGCGACGACGGGGTAGCCGCCGGTGACGGGGTGGTCGGCGAGGAACACCACGGGGACCCCGGTGGGCGGCACCTGCACCGCCCCGCGGACCAGGCCCTCGCTGGGCACCTCCGTGCCTCCCCGGGTGGACGAGCGCTCGAGCGCAGGACCGGAGAACCGCACGCCGACCCGGTCCGAGTCTGCTGCCACGGACCACCCGCCTGACGTGAGCCGGGCCTGGTCGGCGAGCCAGGCGAGGCGCGGCCCGGGCATCGCCTCGAGCTCGACCGCTCCGGTGAGGGGGGCGCGGACCGGGGCGACGTCGACCAGCAGCTCACCGCCGGGAGCACCGTCCGGGTGGCCGACGGGGACGACGTCGCCGACCCGGAGGGCCGGTGGACCGAGACCGGAGAGCGTGTCGCTGGAACGTGATCCGAGAACCGGCGGGACGGCGAACCCACCGCGGACGCCGAGGTACGAGCGCAGCCCGGCCGTGGCTCGCGTGAGCGTCAGGAGCTGGCCGTCGCGCACGAGGAAGGGCGCACCGTGCCCCACGGGTCGGCCGTCGACGGTGACCGTCCCTGCCGCGCCGGTGACGACGGCCGTGACGCTGCCGACGGCCCGCACCACGAGTCCACCGACCACCTCGACGGAGGCGAGCTCCGGCGCCTGGCCGAGGAGCCTCGCGCCGAGGGCATGCGCGCCGCGGTCGGCGGCGCCGGACGGGCTCACCCCGAGGGACGCCATCCCAGGTCGGCCCAGGTCCTCGACGAGCGCCGTCGCGCCGACCTCGAGGACCTCCAGCTCCGCGTACGGTGACGGGTCGCGCGTGCTCACCGGTCGGCGTCCGCATCGCGGAACCGCACCCGCAGCCCGGGGCGGAGCAGGGCCGGCGGATCCCGGTCGAGGTCCCACAGGGCGAGGTCGGTGTGGCCGAGCAGCTGCCACCCACCCGGCGACGACCTCGGGTAGATCCCGCTGAACTCGTCCGCGAGGCCGACCGCACCAGCGGGGACCCTGGTGCGGGGCGAGGAGCGACGGGGGACCCGCAGGCGCGGGTCGCCGTCCACCAGGTAGGCGAAGCCGGGGGCGAAGCCCGCAAAGGCCACCGACCACGGCGTGCCCGTGTGGGCGGCGACGACCTCGGGCACCGACAGTCCGGTCAGGCCTGCGACCTCGGTGAGGTCGGCTCCGTCGTAGTGCACGGGCACCTCGACCAGGGGATGGGGTGCCGATGCCCCGTCCGGTGTCGTCGGTCCCGGCTCACGGGTCCTGCCGGCGACCAGGGCCTCCCGGGCCGCCGCACGGACGGCAGGGAGTGAGCCCGGCGAGTCCGCCACGAGCAGCACCGTCCGTGCCCCGACGACGACATCGGCGAGGCCGGCGACGCGCTGCGTGGCCGCCTCGAGCCTCGCGTGCACGGCCAGGGCACCGCGCAGGTCGTCCAGCTCGACGAGGACCGCCCGGTCGCCGTAGGGGAGCAGCCGACCGGTGTCCTGCTCCGGTCCCGGTCGGACCGGTCCGTCGGGGTCGGGCCTCACCCGCCGGGCGCCCTGACGAAGGGGCTCAGGCGCACCCCGGCCGCCTCGAGGCCGTGCCGCACCGCGCCGGCCAGGGCGACGGCGCCCGGGGTGTCGCCGTGCACGCAGACCGAGTCGGCGCGGACCTCCAGCAGGCTCCCGTCGACGGCCTCGACCACGCCGTCGACCACCAGGCGCACGACCCGTGCCGCCACCGCGTCGGGGTCGTCGAGCACTGCCCCGGGACGACCGCGGGGCACCAGGGTGCCGTCCGCGGCATACGCGCGGTCGGCGAAGGCCTCCAGGACGGTGGGCATGCCGGCCTCCTCCGCCCGGGCGAGCGAAGCCGACCCCGGCAGGCCCACGAGCGGGAGGTGGCCACCGAGGAGACCGAGCGCCTCGACCAGTGCCGCGGCCTGGGCCTCGTGGTGCACGACGGCGTTGTAGAGGGCGCCGTGCGGCTTGACGTAGGTGACGCGGGTCCCTGCGGCCCGGGCGAGCGCGTCGAGGGCACCCACCTGGTAGGCGACGTCCGCGGTGAGGTCGGCGGCGGACACGTCGACGAAGCGTCGGCCGAACCCCGCGAGGTCGCGGTAGCCGACCTGCGCCCCGACGGCCACCCCGGCGGCTGCCGCGGCGCGGCACACCTCGAGCAGGGTCGTGGGGTCACCGGCGTGGAAGCCGCACGCGACGTTCGCACTCGTGACGACCCCGAGCATCGCCGTGTCGTCACCCAGGGTCCACCGGCCGAACGACTCGCCGAGGTCGGCGTTGAGGTCGATGGTGCTCACCGGCGCAGCGCCCGGGCGTGGTCGGCGAGCACGCTGCCGGAGGCGGCCATCCCCGCGGCGAGCCGACGACGGCGGGCGGCCAGGACGGCGAGGAGGCGGTCGAGCTCGGCCTGGAGTGACTCGCGCTGCACGTCGCGGCCGGCGTCCGCGGGGGCGTCGGCGAGGCCGGTGACGCCCCAGGCCGGTGCGAGCCGACCGTCGGTCTCCCGCAGCCCGGCCGCCTCGGCGCGCGCGACGAGGGCACGGACGTCGGCCAGGGCCTCCGCGAGGTCGGCGGCGTGGTCCTGCAGCGCGGCACCGACCCGGTCGAGCTCGTCCGAGGCAGCGGCCGCCGCCTCGTCGAGGCCGGTGAGCCGGCGGCGCGCGCGGGCGACGACGGTGCCGGGGCGCTGGAGGTCGGGGTCGGCCATCGCGCCGTGGACGGCTCGACCGCTGCTGCGCAACGCGGTCGCGAGCTGTCGCAGGGACCCTCCGACGCGTGAGCAGGAGGCCGGGTCGCCGGCGACGAGCGTCACCGGGCCTCCTCGATCGAGGACGTCGAGGACTCTCGGGGTGGGGGGACGCTGCCGGCGAGGTCGTCAGCGGCAGCGGCGACGCTGCGGCTGCGCCGGGCGGCGGCGACCCGCAGCCGCCCGGCGACGTCAGCGGCCGACGCATCCACCTCACGCAGCAGGTCGGCGACCTGGTCGAGGTAGTCGTCGAGGCCCGCCTGCAGCTCGCGGTCGCCGACCTCCGGCAGGTGGTCGAGCACCTCGTCGGCCCCGCTGCGGGCGCAGTCACGCAGCGTTCCGAGGGTGGCACCGAGGGCGAGGAGGGCCTCGGGGCGAACCGGGGCGGGCGGCATACCGGTCACTCTAGTGAGGGAACGGGAACGACCCCCGGCGATACCCACATGCCGGAGCAGGGGTGTCGTCGGGGGCCGTCACGTCGTGCAGAGACCCGGTGGGGATCAGTACCAGTGCTTCCGACCGCCGATGGCGTTGCCGGCGCGGCCGAGAAGAGCCAGGACGACTCCGACCACGATGAGGATGACCCCGATCGTGGTGAGGATCGGGATGCTGGCCACCAGGCCGATGATCAGCAGGATCAGTCCGAGGATGATCACGGGGACTCCTTCTGTATGGGTGATGTGACGCAGCGCGCAGGGGAGCGCTGCAACCACACACTCTGACCTGCGCAAACGCAAAGCGCCACTCGGGGAGCGTGGAGCCCGGGAGTGTCGCGGCCCCATCGGCCCCCCGGCGGCCCATCCTCGGCGCCGAAACGCGTCGGAGGCCCGTGAGTCCCGCGGCCGACGAGCGATAGTCTCGTCCCGACGCACAACGAGGTGCGCCCACGCATGCACGACGACCCCGTGAGGATGAAGACCACAAGCATGTCTGCGTCGCTGGAGCAGTCCCGTCAGCAACTCCTGCGTTCCGCTGCGGAGCGCGCCGAGCACGACGGGGGTGAGGTCGAGGAGTTCCTCCGCGCCTACTACCGCCACGTGGCGACCGAGGACCTGCTCGCCCGAGCCCCCGAGGACCTTCTCGGAGCCGCGCTCGCGCACCGCGACCTCGCCAGGAGCCGCCCGGTCGGGACGGCCAAGGTCGACGTGTTCAACCCCGACGTCGCCGAGCAGGGCTGGACGAGCGGTCACACCGTCGTCCAGGTCGTCACCGACGACATGCCGTTCCTCGTCGACTCCGTCACCGCCGAGCTGCAGCGGATGGACCGTGCGGTCCACCTGGTCGTGCACCCGACCATGCGGGTGCGGCGCGACGCCACGGGCGAGCTGGAGCAGGTGCTGCTCGACGGCACGGCCGCGGGGGACGGCGCCGACGCCGGCAGCTTCGGCGAGGTCCGCGAGTCGTGGATGCACCTCGAGGTCGACCGCGACAGCAACGCCGAGGACCTGCAGGCGATCGCCGAGGGCCTGCGCGGCGTGCTGGCCAACGTCCGTGAGGCCGTCGAGGACTGGCCGAAGATGAAGGAGACCTGCTCCGCGCTCGCGGTGGAGCTCGGTGTCAGGCCGCCGCACGGCATACCGGCTGCGGAGGTGGAGCAGGCTCGCGGTCTGCTCGAGTGGCTGGCCGGCAACCACTTCACCTTCCTCGGCTACCGCGAGTACGCCCTGGTGCGGGGCGCCGACGCCGACACCCTCCAGGCGGTCCACGGCACCGGTCTCGGCCTGCTGCGCTACGACCCCACGGGGGAGGGGGTGCTGCTGTCGGAGCAGGCGCGCACCGTCGCACGGGCGCCGGAGCTGCTCATCATCACCAAGGCCAACTCGCGCGCGACGGTGCACCGCAACACCTACCTCGACTACGTCAGCGTCAAGCAGTTCGACGACGCGGGTGTCGTGACGGGGGAGAAGCGCTTCCTCGGACTGTTCACCTCGAGCGCCTACACCGAGTCGGTGACGCGGGTTCCGGTGCTGCGCGACAAGGTGGCGGCGATCTTCGAGCGCACCGGGTTCCTGCCCGACTCGCACTCGGGCAAGGATCTGCTCGAGGTCCTCGAGAACTACCCGCGCGACGAGCTGTTCCAGGCCGACGAGGAGTCGCTGTACGACAACGCGACCGCCGTCCTGCACCTTCAGGAGCGCCGCAAGACCAAGCTGTTCCTGCGGCGTGACCGGTTCGGCCGGTTCGTCTCGGCGCTGGTCTACATCCCGCGCGACCGCTACAACACCGCGGTCCGCCTGAAGATGGAATCCATTCTCCACCAAGCTTTTCCGGGCGCCACGGTCGACTACACGACTCGGGTCTCGGAGTCCGTCCTGGCCCGTCTCCACTTCGTCGTGCGCGTGCCCTCGGGCGAGTCCATCCCGGCGGTCGACGAGGCCGTCCTCGAGCGCCAGCTCGTCGACGCCACGCGCACGTGGGAGGAGGACCTGTCCGAGGCGGCCCGCGCCGAGCACGGCGAGGAGGCGGCCGCGCGGCTCTCCGGGCTCTACGGCAGGGCCTTCCCCGAGGCCTACAAGGAGGACTTCACCTCCCGGGTCGGTGTCGTCGACATCCGTCACATGGACGCGCTCGAGAACGCCGACTCCACCGGCCTCAACATGTACCAGGAGCCGGGTGCCCCGGCCGGCGAGCGGCGGTTCAAGCTCTACCGCCGCAGCCCCCTGTCGCTGACCCAGGTGCTGCCGATGTTCACCCACATGGGTGTCGAGGTCGTCGACGAGCGCCCCTACGAGGTGTCGCGCGGCGATGGCGTCGACCTGTGGGTCTACGACTTCGGCCTGCGCGTCCGCAACCACAAGGTGTGGTCCGGCGAGGGTGGTCGCGACCGGCTGCGTGAGCTGTTCCAGGACGCGGTCGGGGCAGTGTGGAACGGTCGCGCGGAGTCCGACGGTTTCAACGCACTCGTCCTCGGTGCCGGGCTCACCTGGCGTCAGGTCGTCATCCTGCGCACGGTCGCGAAGTACCTGCGGCAGACCGGGTCGACCTTCTCCCAGGACTACGTCGAGTCGGCGCTCGTGCAGAACCTGCGGCTCGCCGGGCGGCTCGTCGCCCTGTTCGAGGCGCGGTTCGACCCCAGCCGGTATGGCGCCGCGGCCGGAGGGGAGCGCGAAGCTGCCGAGGCCGCGCTGGTCGAGGAGATCACGACCGGGCTCGACGAGGTCAAGTCCCTCGACCACGACCGCATCATCCGCGCGTTCCTCGGCGTCATCCAGGCGACGCTGCGGACGAACTTCTACCAGCGGGACGAGTCCGGGGCCGACAAGACCTACGTCTCGATCAAGCTCAACCCGAAGAAGGTGCCCGACCTGCCCGCCCCGCGGCCGCAGTTCGAGATCTTCGTCTACTCACCGCGCGTCGAGGGCGTGCACCTGCGGTTCGGGCCGGTGGCCCGTGGCGGGTTGCGCTGGTCCGACCGACGTGAGGACTTCCGCACGGAGGTGCTGGGACTCGTCAAGGCGCAGATGGTCAAGAACGCCGTCATCGTCCCCACCGGGTCCAAGGGCGGCTTCTACGCCAAGCAGCTGCCGGACCCGTCGGTCGACCGCGACGCCTGGCTGGCCGAGGGCATCGGCTCCTACAAGGTCTTCATCTCCGGTCTGCTCGACCTCACCGACAACCGCGTCGGCGGCGACATCGTCCCCCCGGCGTCGGTGGTGCGGCACGACGAGGACGACTCCTACCTCGTCGTCGCGGCTGACAAGGGCACGGCCACCTTCTCCGACATCGCCAACGGCGTCGCGCAGTCCTACGGATTCTGGCTCGACGACGCGTTCGCCTCCGGCGGTTCGGCCGGCTACGACCACAAGGCCATGGGCATCACCGCCCGCGGTGCCTGGGAGTCGGTGAAGCGCCACTTCCGCGAGATGGGTGTCGACACCCAGACCCAGGACTTCACGGCCGTCGGCATCGGCGACATGAGTGGTGACGTCTTCGGCAACGGCATGCTGCTGTCGGAGCACATCCGCCTCGTGGCCGCGTTCGACCACCGCCACATCTTCGTCGACCCCACCCCCGTGGCGGCGACGAGCTTCCCCGAGCGCAAGCGGCTGTTCGACCTCCCGCGGTCGTCGTGGGCCGACTACGACGCCTCGCTCATCAGCACCGGTGGCGGCATCTTCGACCGGTCGCTCAAGTCGATCCGGATCACCCCGGAGATGACCGAGGCGCTCGGGCTGGCCAAGGGCACGACCAGCCTGACCCCGGCCGAGCTGATGAAGGCGATCCTCCAGGCACCGGTCGACCTGCTCTGGAACGGCGGCATCGGCACCTATGTCAAGGCGGGCTCCGAGTCGAGCTCCGACATCGGCGACCGGGCCAACGACGCCATCCGCGTCGACGGGAACGCGTTGCGCTGCAAGGTCATCGGCGAGGGCGGCAACCTCGGCCTCTCGCAGCTCGGTCGCATCGAGGCGTCCCTGCACGGGGTGCGTGTCAACACCGACGCGATCGACAACAGCGCCGGGGTCGACACCTCCGACCACGAGGTCAACATCAAGATCCTGCTCACCGACCTCGTGCGCAACGGCGACATGACGCTCAAGCAGCGCAACACCCTGCTCGCGTCGATGACCGACGACGTGGCGCACCAGGTGCTGCGCGACAACTACGAGCAGAACGTCCTGCTGGGCAACGCCCGCGCGCAGGAGCACCCCATGCTTCCCGTGCACCAGCGGCTCATCCACTGGCTCGAGGAGCGTGGCGACCTCGACCGCGCGCTGGAGTTCCTGCCCAGCGACAGCGAGATCGACCGGCGCTTCCAGGACGGCCTGGGCCTGAAGTCCCCCGAGTTCTCGGTGCTCGTGGCCTACGCCAAGCTGGCGCTCAAGGACGACCTGCTGCCGACGGGTCTGCCCGACGACCCGTGGTTCCAGCAGACGCTCACCGACTACTTCCCGGCGGCCCTGCGCGAGCAGTTCGCCGGCGAGCTGGCCGACCACCCGCTGCGCCGCGAGATCATCACCAACTCGGTGGTCAACTCGATGGTCAACCGCGGTGGCATCACCTTCGCCTTCAGGGCGATGGAGGAGACGGGGGCGACGCCGGAGCAGATCGCGCGGGCGTTCGTCGTCTGCCGCGAGATCTTCGACCTGCCGAGCTTCGTGCGCGAGGTGGAGGCGCTGGACAACGTCGTCTCCACCGACGTGCAGAGCCAGCTCTACCTCGAGTTCCGTCGCCTCATCGACCGCTCCATCCGGTGGTTCCTCACGTCCCGGCCCTCGCGGCTCGACGTGGCCGGCGAGGTCGCCCGGTTCGGCGCGGTCGTGCGCGAGTTCGCCCCCAAGGTGCCCGAGATGCTCAAGGGCGCCGAGCTCAAGCGCCTCCAGCGCAACACCGCCAGGCTCGAGCAGCTCGGTGTGCCCGACGACCTCGCCCTGCGCTCGGCCAGCCTGCTCGACCAGTTCTCGCTGCTCGACATCGTCGACATCGCGACCGACACGGGGGAGGAGCCGGCCGACATCGCCTGCCTCTACTTCGTGCTGTCCGAGAAGTTCGGCATCGACGGGATGCTCACGCGGGTCACGAACCTGCCGCGTGACGACCGCTGGGACGCCCTGGCGCGTGGTGCCCTGCGCGACGACCTGTATGCCGTGCTGGAGAGCCTCGTGCGCTCGGTCATGGACACCTCGACGGTCGGTGGCTCGCCGGGCTCGCGCTACGAGGAGTGGGCCGACGCCAACGCCGAGTCGCTGACCCGGGCGACGACCGCCCTGTCCGGCATCGAGCGGCTCGACCACCCCAACATCGCTGCCCTGTCCGTCGCCCTGCGCACCCTGCGTTCGGTGATCCGCTCCGGAGCCGCCACCTCGTGACCGCGCGCGTGGTCGGGTTGCGGTGCTTCCCCGTGAAGTCCGCGGGTGGGCAGTCGCTGCCTGCCCTCGAGGTCGAGGTCGCGGGTGTCGTCGGCGACCGCGCCTGGGCGGTCCACGACGCCGCGGACAAGCTCGCGTCCGGCAAGCACACCCGCCGCTTCCGGCGGATGGACCCGGTGTTCACGCTCGTGGCGAGCCGGCGCGGGGACGAGACCGTCCTGGTCCTGCCCGACGGCACCGAGCTCGTGGCGGGTGACGCGGCGACGGACGAGTCCCTCAGCCGCCACTTCGGCGAGCCGGTGAGCCTCCAGCGGGAGGGCGCCATACCGCACCAGGACGCGGCACCGATCTCGCTGGTGGGGACGGCCACCCTGGCCGAGCTCGGCCGGCACGAGGGTGACGGCAGCCCGGTGGACCCGCGGCACGTGCGCGCCAACCTCGTGGTCGAGACCGAGCAGCCGTATGCGGAGGAGTCCTGGGTGGGCGGTGAGGTGACCATCGGTGGGGTGCGGCTGCGCATCACCGAACCCACGGAGCGCTGCCGCATGGTCGGGATCGCCCAGGTGGACCTGCCGGCCCGTCCGGGGATGCTCAGGGCCGTCGCGGACCACCACGACCTGGTCGCAGGCGTCTACGCCGAGGTCGTCACACCCGGCCGGGTGGCCCTCGGCGACGAGGTCGTCCGCGCCTGACCTAGGCTGCCCGGGTGCCCACGCTGAACGAGGTGCTCCACGCGTCGACCGACCTTGCCCCCGGTGAGGTCGAGTGGCTGCAGCTGCTCGTCGGGGACTGGCAGCTCATCTCGGACCTGTCCTTCGCCGACCTCGTGCTGTGGGTCCCCGGAGGGCTCGAGGGCTGGCTGGCCGTGGCGCACGTGCGCCCGACGACCGGACAGATGGTGTTCTTCGAGGACGTCGTCGGGCGGCGCACGCACCGGGGTCGGCAGTCGCTGCTGGACCAGGCGTACGCCGATCGCCGCATCGTCCGCGAGCGGGACCCGATCTTCCGTGACGACATGCCGGTGCGGGAGGAGGCCATCCCCGTCGTCAAGAACGGCCGGGCGCTGGCGGTCATCACCCGCCACACCAACCTCGCCGCGATGCGCACGCCGAGCCGCCTCGAGCTGACCTACCAGGCCCTGGCCGACGCCCTGGCCCGGATGATCGCTGCGGGGGAGTTCCCCAACGTGTCGGCCCCCACCGGCCAGCGGCGCGGCGCCCCGCGCGTCGGTGACGGCGTGATCCGCCTCGACGTCAACGGCATCGTGTCGTACGCCAGCCCCAACGCCCTCTCCGCCATCCACCGCCTCGGCCACGTCGGCGACGTCATCGGCGAGCTGCTCGCCAAGGTCGTCGCCGACCTGCTGCGCGACGAGTCGCCGGTCGACGAGTCGTTGGCCGTCGTCGTCACCGGTCGCGCCCCGTGGCGCACCGAGGTGAGCTCGCGCGGCTCGAGCGTCTCGATGCGCGCCATACCGCTGACCGAGGGTGGGCAGCGGGTCGGTGCCCTGCTCCTGCTGCGCGACGTCTCCGAGCTGCGCCGCCGTGAGCGCGAGCTCATCACCAAGGACGCGACGATCCGCGAGATCCACCACCGGGTGAAGAACAACCTGCAGACGGTGGCGGCCCTGCTGCGCCTGCAGGCGCGGCGGCTCCCCGAGGGGGAGGCGGGGCGCGTGGCACTCGAGGAGGCGGTCCGCCGGGTCGGGGTCATCGCGCTCGTGCACGAGACCTTGAGCCAGGGCTTCGACGAGACGGTGGAGTTCGACGACATCGCCGTCCGCGGCCTGCAGGCGATCACCGAGGTGGCCAAGGTCGAGCACCCCATCACGACGAAGGTCGTGGGCTCGTTCGGGATGCTGCGGGCCGAGGACGCCACCGCGATGGCGATGATCCTGTCCGAGCTCGTGCAGAACGCCGTCGAGCACGGGCTCGCCGACGTCACCGACGGCACCGTGTGCGTCGAGGCGCAGCGGTCCACCGACGACCGGGGTGACGAGGTCCTGTCGGTGACGATCACTGACGACGGGGTGGGGCTGCCGCAGGGGTTCAGGCCGGGTGCGTCCGGCCTCGGGACGCAGATCGTCGAGTCGCTCGTGCAGGACCTGCGCGGGCGGATCGTGTGGGAGCCGGCCGAGCCGCGCGGGACGCGGGCCAGGTTCGTGGCGCGGCTGCGGCCCCTGGGGCGCGACGGCTCCTAGGCAGACGGCTCGCGGGCAGCAGAAGGAGTGCCCCAGCTCGCGGGATCCGCGACCTGAGGCACTCTGAGAGGGTGAGGCAGGGGGGGCTGCGTCAGCCGGCGCGGCGGGCGCGAGCGTTGCGACGCTTGAGCGCGCGACGCTCGTCCTCGGACATTCCGCCCCAGACGCCGGCGTCCTGGCCGGACTCGATGGCCCACTTGAGGCAGGTGTCGACGACCTCGCAGCGTCGGCAGACAACTTTGGCTTCCTCGATCTGGAGGATGGCTGGGCCGGTGTTCCCGATCGGGAAGAACAGCTCAGGGTCCTCGTCGAGGCAGGCAGCGCGGTCGCGCCAATCCATGAAGATCGTGCTCCTTGTTGTGCAGGGGGAAGTGCGCCGGTCCATGGACCCAGGGATGACGGGCCAGATGGGCACGGCGCGTCATTGCGGGGTGTGCAGGGTCATGCTCCCGGGGGAACAGGGACGACCGGCGAGCCTAGCCGACCCTCGAACCACGGGGGGTGAAAGAGGTGCGACTAGCCATTTTGGGGGGCTGGGCACAGTTCTGCCAACGGGCCGTCTCACGTTTCTGTTCCAGCGTCACAGATCGCGTCGCGTTTGGGCACCCCTGAGCGGAAGTAACCGACGTGTAACGGTGAGGTTTTGGTCACATTGCCTCCGTTGCGTGGGTATGACGCCGTGCCCGACCGTGCTCGGAAACCCGCGGGGCCCCGTTTCGAAGTGCCCGACCCGTGAGACGACGCCGACCGCGAATACCCTGTGGGGGTGAGCGACCAGCCCGGCCCGACCAGCCCTTCCGCCGCCCAGCCGACCCCGCACGGTAACCGCTCGCCGCGCGTCCGGGACGTCTACCGCGACCTGGCGGCCGCCCTGTCCGGCGCCCAGGCCCTGTCGTTGCTGGGGTTCGTCGTCTTCTACCTCTGGGAGCTGGCGCAGGGGGCCGGCAAGGACGCGGTCCTCGTGGTCATGTCGGCGCTGCTGATCCTTGTCTTCGCCGTCGGCATCGGCGCCCTCGCCCGAGGGTGGTGGCGCGGCGACAACTGGCCCAACACCCCGACCGTCGTCTGGAACCTGTTGCTCCTGCCGGTGGCGTGGAGCCTGTTCCAGGCGGGGCGGTGGGTCGTCGCCCTGCTCCTGGCGGTGGTGGCCGTCGTCGGCATCGTCGCGGCGGTCCGCGCGGACACCACGGAGGCCTCGGACGGTTCCGACGGTGCCGGCGCCCGCCCGCCCACCGCTGGCTGAGGGGGTCGGACGCTACGTCACTGATCGCGTCACGCGATCAGTGACGTAGCGTCCAACGCCTCACCCCCGGGCCTCGGGTGGAGGAGAGCTGCGGGGCGGCGGGCTCAGGCCGACGTGATGCGCAGCATGGTGCGGTCGGTGTGGCCGCGGCGCATGATCTTCTCGATCGTCATTACGATGAGGTACTCGATCCCGTACTTGGGCCTGAGCACCGTGTCGAGCCTCCGCATCGCCTCAGGTCCCTGGACGATCTCGGCCACGGCGGCGACCGTGGGTGCCCCGTCCTCGACGGTGCCTCGCCGGGAGCACGGCTGGAGCTCGACACGGGTGTTGTTGCGCAGCCGCTTGACCTTGCCGCTCCCGCTGGGGGTGGTCACGACGAGGGCGTCGCCCTCCCTCCCGATCCACACCGGGGTCGAGACGCCGACGCCGGTCTTGCGGAACGTCGTCAGGGACACGAACTTCTCGTCGCCGAGGGCGTCGAGGGTGGGGGCAGTGGTCATGTCGCGACGCTACCCCGGTGCACCAGGGCCAGCGAGCGGGGCAGCCGCCGGGCCGCCGGCGACCCCGGTGCCAGGCCGGGCGACCTGCACAGGGGTGGCAGATCCCCGCCGCACCAGGTGACCTCGCCCCGGTCGGGCCCGCCGGTCCACGGGGACCCGCAGCCCGAAGAGGTCCGCCTCCGCGGAGGATGCGGGGCCGAGGAGAAGGCCGGTGCGGTGGCGTGCGACCTCGAGGGCCGCGCCGCGGTACATGGAGGACAGGGTGCTCGCGGCGGCGCCCACGACCAGGAGCCCCTGGTCACGGTCGGCCAGGTGGGAGACCTCGCGCAGGACCGCCTCGACGGGCTGGTCCAGCAGCGCGTCGACGTCGTCGGCCAGCACCACCAGCGAGGGAGCCCGCCGACGGGCCTCGACGAGACCGCCGCCGTCGGTGCCGTCGGACCAGCTGAGGACGGCAGGTTCGGCGCGCAGCACGTCCAGCGGGCCACCCCGCGGTGCGACGACCGCGACGGGTCGGCCGGCTGCGAGGTGCCGGCGAGCGAGGAGGAGCAGCGCGCTTGACACACCGGAGGCGGCGGGGCCCGTGACGAGCCAGCGTCGTCCGTCCTGCTGCGGGTCGAGCCCCAGCACGGTCGACTCGTCGCCCCCGATCCCGACGGGCACGATGCCGGCCGGGTACGGCGGCCGGTCCGGGTGCGGCCGGAGCTCCTCCTCATGCACCTCCAGGGGCAGCTCGTCCACCCGAAGGGGCGACCGCCCCGGCAGGTCGGTCGTCGGCGGACTGGTCGTCGGCGGGCCTTCCTCGTTGCGCGGCTCCGGCGGCAGGGCGAGCTGGACCTCGTTCCCCTCCATGGTGAGTCCCCGCCCGGGGCAGGTGAGGGCAGCGACCCGGCCCGGCGGCATACCGAGCAGGACCGCGTCCGTGGGATCGGCCAGGCGCAGCACGACGCGTCGGGTGACGGTGCCGGCCACCCGGCCCAGGAGGAGGGAGCGGCCGCCTGCGACGACCGCGGTGAGGCCGACTCCCTGCCCGTCCTGCAGGAGAGCGAGGAGCTGGTCGGTGAGGGTGCTGAGGGCGAGGTCGTCGGTCCGGCCGGCGACGAGGTCCCAGTCGTCGACGAGCAGGAGCATCGGCGGCAGGGCGGTCCCGTCGCCGCGGGCCAGGGCGGCACGGCGTTCGGCGACCTCGGTGGCGAGTCGCGAGACCAGTCGTTCGACCCGCCTGGGGTCGGTCCAGTCGACGACGGCACCCACCTGTGGCAGGGCCGACAGGGCGGCCAAGCCGCCACCGAGGGCGTAGACGTGCAGCGACGTGGCGTCGCGTTGGTTGCAGCAGGCCACGGCATGGGTGAGCAGGGCGGTGGTCCGGCCACTGCCCGGTCCGCCGACGACGGCCCAGTGACCGCGGGCGCGCAGGTCGAACGCCAACATCTCGCGCGACTGGCGTTCCGGCACGTCCACCAGCCCGAGGTGTGCGGTGAACGGGTCGTCGGTGGCGTCGAGGTCTGCGTGGGGAAGCTCGACGGGGAGGGGCGGCAGCCAGGCGGGGCTGGCCGCGACGAAGCCGCCCGCAGCCGTGGCCTGCCGCACGGTGTCGACGATGACGCCGAGCTCGGTGCGCGTCGCGGGACCCGTGCGCGGCTGTGCGGGAGGGTCGGCGCTCCACGCCCGGACGCGGACCGGTGTCGCCCGTGGCTGTGGAACCAGGGCGCCCACGTGCGCGGACTGGAACTCGACCAGGCCCGAACCGCCGACGCGGGCGTAGGCGCGGCCCGGCGTCGAAGGGGGCAGGGCAGCAGCCGCAGGGCTGTCGACGACGTCCTCGGAGTCGAGACGGTCACGCATGCGCAGAGCGATGCGGAGGTTGACGTTGGCCTTGATGTCGGCGGTGACCACACCCGCGGGGCGTTGGGTGGCGAGGACGAGGTGGATGCCCAGGGACCGGCCGAGGGCTGCAAGGTGGACCAGGCCGTCGACGAAGGCGGGGAGCTCGTCGGCGAGGGCTCGGAACTCGTCGACCACCACGACGAGCCGGGCCAACGGCAATGCCGCTCCTGCTGGACTCGCTTGGTACGCAACGAGATCGGCAACACCGGCAGCTCGCAGGATGCGTTCGCGGCGCGTCACCTCGGCAGTGAGCGACGTCAGTGCGCGGGCGGCCAGCTGGTCATCGAGGTCCGTGACGACGCCGGACACGTGGGGTAGGTCCGCGCACTCCCGGAAGGCCGCCCCGCCCTTGTAGTCGACCAGGACGAAGGACAGGTGCTGGGGCGCGTTGTGCAGGGCGAGGCTCGCGACCAGGGTCCTCAGCAGCTCCGACTTGCCCGCCCCCGTGGTGCCCCCGACGAGGACGTGGGGTCCGTCGGCGGCGAGGTCGATCGAGAAGACCCCGGAGCTGCTCGCCCCGATCGGCACCCTCGTGCGGTGCGTGCGGTCGTGCCAACGCCGTGCCAGGTCGGCGCCGTCCTCGCCCGCAGGTCGGTCACGGGCCAGCAGGCCGACGTTCGTGGGCAGGGCAGCCCGCCCGTCCGTCGGTGTGGCGTCACGCAGGGGAGCCAACGACCGGGCGAGCCGGTGCGACCACCCGGGCCCGACGCCGTCCACGACGAGGTCGTGGTGCCGGTGGTCGGTGAGCGAGAGCGTGGGTGCGCCGTTGCCGGAGAGCTCGAGGACGGCACCGGCCTCGTTCGGCAGCTCACGGAGGTCCGAGCCCAGGGCCAGGGTGAGGACGCCGGCCCGTGGTCCGTCGGCGAGAACGGTCGCGAGGTCGGTCAGCTCCCGGGCCCCGACCATCGCGTCGACCACGACGACGGTGGTGGGGCCGTCCCACCGACCGGGCCGGCGGTCGGCACGGCGTAGACGGACGGTGGCTGCCAGGTCGGCGAGGGTGGTGTCGGTGTTGTCAGGCGACCCCCCTCGTCGGGAGCTGTTGTGGCAGTGCGGGATCCGGGTCACCCACTCCCAGGTCGCCCGTTCCGGGGTGTCGGCAAGGATGACGACCTCCAGGTCGGAGGGCGAGTGCATCGTCACCAGCTGGCCCACCAGCGACCGTGCACTGGCGAGGACGGCCGCTCGCTGACCGCAGAGCCCGAGAACGCCGACGTCGACGAGGGAGACGACGCACGGGACGTCCCGGAGGTGCGGCTGCACCAGGTCCCCGGCCGGTTCGCCACCGGACGTGAGGCGCAGCGAGGCATCGCGACCACACCGACCGACCGCGACGGTCCACGCGTCGTCGTCGCCGCGACGCCGCTCCCAGATCCGCTCCGTGGGTCCGGAGGCGATCCCCAGGATCGTGGCGGGGTCGGGGAAGGTGCAGTGGAGCGTGCTTGCCTCTGTGCGGCAGGTGGCCTCGATCCGTTCGCGCACGACCCGGAGCGCAGCGTCGTGCGCCGCCCGCTCACCGGCATACGTGCGGCGGGCGCCCCAGCGGTCGCTCAGCGCGGTGCCGACCATGAGCACCGGACCCATCAGGGCGAAGGCGAGCATGGTCGGGCCCACCACGACGGCGAGGACGCCGGCGACGGGTACCGGCAGGAGGACGGCGACCCATGGCACGCGGGCGCGCCGCGGGGGTGGGGGCGGGGTCGGCAGGGCGATCGTCGGTGTCGGCGCAGGGTCGACGACGCGGGGGCGGCGGTTGACGGCCACGGTGCCCTCGCCGGTCGCCCTCGTGGAGGCGGGGACCGCGCCGGTGTGGCGCAGGGCCACCACGGTGTCTCCGAGGTGGATGACGCTCGCCGTGGTGACGGGGACAGGCTGGTCGCCGACGAGCGTGCCGTCGACCCGGGAACCGTTGGTCGACCCCAGGTCCCGCAGGGTGACGCCGGACGCGTCGACACGGATCTCGGTGTGCAGCCTCGAGAGGCTGGGGTCAGCGATCTCGATGGTGGCCTCGGTGGACCGGTCGAGGGTGTGTCGTCCCGGCTGCAGGTCGAGGGTGCGCCCGCACTCGGGGCCGTGCGTGATGGCGAGGACGACCGTGGATCGGGAAGGCCGGCGAGAGCCATTGTCCTGCAACAGATGTGGAGGTTGCAGGGTGACTTCGGCTCCGTCGAGCAACGGCGGCTGTCCCACGACGGCCCCGGGCGCCACCACCCGGCCGGCAACGGCCAGGGACGGTGGCTCGGCCGTCGTGGCGGCCCGAGGTGCGAGGTGGTCGACCAGGGCATCGACGAGATCGGCCGCGGTGGAGCCGGTGACTGCGTCGACCTCCACCTCCACCGTGGCGAACCCGGCGGAGGCACCCGGGGCGCGGTGCGTGACGGTCAGCCGCAGGTGCATCTGCCGGACGCTAGGTCGTCGCCGTGTCCGTTGCGGCCGGTTATCCACCCTTGTGGATTCAGCGGGACGGCGGTGGGCGGTTCGCCCTATTATGCGGCAGACACACCGGGCTCGCGTCCGTGGCGGGGGCCACTGCGGGCACAGACGGCAGCTCGAGGGGGAGGTGACGATGGACGCGGTCCTGACCGTGGAGTCCGAGGTGCGCGAACTGATCCGGCGCTCCGGACTCGACCCCGCGCGCGACACCAAGGAACTCACCCGACTGGTGCGTGATGCCGTGGCGGACTACGACGAACGCTCGCTGCACGGCGGACTGCCCAGCCTGCCGAACGTCGAGGACGCCGTGAAGTCCGTGATCGACGCGGTCGCCGGGTTCGGCCCGCTCCAGCAGTACTTCGACGATCCCGAGGTCGAGGAGATCTGGATCAACGAGCCGTCCAAGGTGTTCGTCGCCCGCGGTGGGGTGGCCGAGCTGACGACGACGTTCCTCACGGCCGACGGCGTCCGCGACCTCGTCGAACGCATGCTCAAGACCAGCGGGCGCCGGGTCGACCTCTCCAGCCCCTTCGTCGACGCGGTGCTCCCGGACGGCTCCCGGCTGCACGTCGTCATCCCCGACATCACGAGGTCGCACTGGAACGTGAACATCCGCAAGTTCGTCGTCCGGGCCTCGCACCTCGACGACCTCGTGGCGCTGGGCACCCTCACCCCCCAGGCCGCGACCTTCCTGGGTGCCGCCGTCGCCGCCGGGTTGAACATCCTCGTCGCCGGCGGAACGCAGGCAGGCAAGACGACCCTGCTGAACTGCCTCAGCTCCGCGATCCCTGCGCGCGAGCGGGTGGTCACGTGCGAGGAGGTCTTCGAGCTGAAGATCCCCCTGCGGGACGTCGCGTCCATGCAGTGCCGCCAGCCGAGCCTCGAGGGCACTGGCGAGATCCCGTTGCGACGCCTGGTGAAGGAAGCCCTTCGTATGCGGCCCTCACGCATCATCGTGGGCGAGGTGCGGCAGGCCGAGAGCCTCGACCTCCTCATCGCCCTCAACAGCGGCCTGCCCGGGATGTGCACCATCCACGCCAACAGCGCCCGGGAGGCGATCACGAAGATGTGCACGCTGCCGCTGCTGGCCGGCGAGAACGTCGGCAGCCGCTTCGTGGTCCCCACCGTCGCCGGATCCATCGACATCGTCATCCACGCCGCACTGGAGCACGACGGGGTGCGACGGGTCCGGGAGATCGTGGCGGTCCCGGGACGGGTCGAGGCCGACGTCGTCGAGGTCGCCGACCTCTTCGTCCAGCGCGAAGGAGTGCTGCGCCGGGCCGAAGGGTTCCCGCCGCACCCGGAGCGGTTCCGCCGGGCGGGGTTCGATGTCGCTGCGCTCCTGGCGCAGGGCTGAGGACGGCGTCGTGGACGGGTTGCGCGCGCTGGTGAGCGGGGTCGGGGGCAGCGCCACCGGCACCCTGCTCGGGCTGGTGCTGGGCTGTGGTCTGTTCTGCATCTGGTGGTCGGCCTGGGTCCCGGCTCCTCGAGCGGTGGCAACGCCTCGGGTGACCGTGTCGGACCGGCTGCGCGACGAGCTCGTGCAGGCCGGTTACGACTCGGTGGGACCGCGGAGCCTGGTCAGCGCCTGCGCCATCGCGTTCACCCTCGTGGTGCTGCTCGTGGCCGCGACCACCGGGGTGGCCCCCGTGGCGCTCTGCTTCGCAGCCATGGCCGGGTACGCCCCGATCGCCCTGGTGCGGATGCGGGCACGCCGTCGGCGCGCGAGCCTGCGCGAGCTGTGGCCGGACGCCGTCGACAACATCGCGTCGGCGGTTCGTGCCGGGATGGCGCTGCCCGAGGCGCTGAGCCAGCTGGGTCGGCGTGGACCGGAGGAGCTGCGACCGGCCTTTCGCGCGTTCGCCGAGGACTACCGCACGACCGGCCGGTTCCAGGAGAGCCTGGACCTGCTGAAGGTCCGGTTGAGCGACCCGGTGGGGGACCGGCTGGTCGAGTCGTTGCGCATCGCCCGCGAGGTCGGCGGCAGTGACCTCGGTCGGTTGCTGCGGACGCTGTCCACGTTCCTGCGTGAGGACAGCCGGACCCGCGCCGAGCTCGAGACCCGCCAGGGGTGGACGGTGAACGCGGCCCGGCTCGCCGTCGCTGCGCCGTGGATCGTCCTGGCGATGCTGTGCACCCGACCCGAGTCGATCCAGGCCTACGCCAGCCCCACCGGCACGGGTGTGCTGCTCGTCGGTGCTGCCATCTCGGTCGCCGCCTACCGCATCATGATCCACATCGGACGACTGCCCGAGGACGAACGGGTGCTGCGATGACGAATCCCGTTGCGGGCGTCGAGATCTCGCTCCCCGGGGCACTGCTGGGGCTGGGCGCCGGCGTGGGCCTGCTGCTCGCGTGGGCGGGCCTGCCCCGCCGCCGCCGGGCCACGCTCGAGGACCGCCTGCTCCCGTACCTGCGCGACGCGCCCCGACCGTCGCGGCTCCTCGCGGGGCGACCGGGCTCGGGTGCCGGCGTCCTCGGGGTGCTCGCCCGGCCCCTTGTTGCCGACCTGGCGCGACGCATCGAGCGGGTGCTGGGCGGCTCGGCCTCCGTGCGACGCCGCCTGTTGCGGGCGGGGCGACCGGCCGACGTCGAGCGGTTCCGGGCGGAGCAGGTGCTCTGGGGTGCGGCCGGCCTCGTCGTGGGGTTGGTCCTGGGGGTCAGCCTGTGGCTGGGCAACGGCGGCTCCGTCGGACCGGCCGTGATCGTGACCCTGTGCGGCGCGGGGGTCGGGGTCGTCGCACGGGACCAGTGGCTCAGCCGTGAGGCGAACCGCCGCGAGGAGAGGATGCTCGCCGAGTTCCCCACCATCGCCGAGCTCCTCGCGCTGGCGGTCGGTGCGGGTGAGGGCGCCGTCGGTGCGCTCGAGCGCGTCTGCCGCCTCTCGCACGGTGAGCTGTCCCACGAGCTCGGCCGCTGCCTTGCCGACGCGCGGGCTGGCGCCAACCTGCCCACCGCCCTGCAGGGTCTGGCCGACCGCACCGGACTCGTCAGCCTGGCCCGTTTCGTCGACGGCATGATCATCGCCGTCGAGCGGGGCACGCCGCTGGCCGACGTGCTGCGGGCCCAGGCCCAGGACGTCCGGGAGACCGGTCGCCGGGCGGTGATGGAGGCCGGGGGCAAGAAGGAGATCGCGATGATGGTTCCGGTCGTCTTCCTCGTCCTACCCGTCACCGTGCTCTTCGCCATCTACCCCGGCTTCTCGTTCCTGCGGTTCTCCATCTGATGGCTCGACGAAAGGTAGACCCATGACGATCCTGACCAAGGCGCTGACCCGGGCGCAGTACGCGCTCCATGGTGCTGCGCGCCGCGACGAACGCGGTGACGTTCCGGGCTGGGTGATGATCACGCTGATGACCGCGGGCCTCGTGGCGGTGCTCTGGACCGTCGCCGACGACCAGCTGCGGGCGTTGTTCAACCGGGCCATGGGCACCGTCTCCGGCCCCTGACGCATGGCGATCAGCGACCGCCGGGGGGTCCGACGACCGCGCGAGTCAGGTGCTGCGGTCGCGGACTTCGCCATGGTGTCCGCGCTCGTGACGCTGCTCTTCGTCGCCGTGTTCCAGCTGGGTCTCGCGCTGCACATCCGCAACACCCTGATCTCCTGCGCCTCGGAGGGCGCGCGGCTCGGGGCGCGCGCGGGCGCCACGCCCGAGGAGGGTGCCCAGCGGACCCGCGACCTCATCCGGACCTCGCTGTCTCCACGGTTCGCCGGCGACGTCACCGTGAGCACCACCGAGGTGGGCGGCGTCCGGGTCGTGGTGGTGCGGGTGCGGGCCCCGCTGCCCGTCCTCGGTCCGCTCGGGCCCGACCGGAGCCTCGACGTCGTGGGCCGCGCCTTCCTGGAGTCCCAGTGATCCGACGGCTCAGGCGAGAGGTGGACAGGCTGCGCCACCGAGGCGAGCGCGGCAGTGCCGTGGTGGAGTTCGTCGTCCTGGGCGTGCTGATGCTGGTGCCGCTCATCTACCTCGTCATGACGATGGCGCGCCTCCAGGCCGGGGCGTATGCAGCGTCGACGGCTGCTCGCGAGGCCGGCCGCGGCTACGTCACAGCGACCTCGCAGGAGGCTGCCGAGCCGCGCGCCCTGGCTGCGGCGCGAATCGCCTTCGAGGACCAAGGTTTCGACGAGGCGGAGGGAGCGTTGTCGATGGACTGTGACGGCGATCCGTGCCTGCGGCCCGAGGGACGGATCGAGGTGGTCGCGACGGTGACGGTGCCGTTGCCGTTCGTCCCGGCGTTCGCACGCGACGTCGTCCCCCTCGAGGTCCCGGTCTCGGCCAGCCATGTCGCGGTGGTCGACCGCTTCCGGACCCGTCCGTGAGCAGCGTCGACATCCGTCGCGCCCTCGCCCGCCGTGGCGAACAGGGTCAGGTCAGCATCCTCATCCTCGGCTACACCGTCGTGGCGATCCTGCTCGTCGTCGGCACGATCGCCGTCACCTCGGCCCAGCTGTCCCGGATGCGCCTGCTCGATGCCGCCGACGGGGCCGCCCTCGACGCCGCGGACTCCCTCGACCTCGGCGCCTACCAGGACGGCATTGGCACGGCGGTTCCCGTCAGCGACGCCACGGTGGCTGCCACGGCAGAGCACTACCTCGCGGCGCGGCCGCTCCCGGTCGGGATGAGCTCCTGGGGGGTGACGAGGGGCACCGGCAGCCCGGACGGTCGGACGGCAGTGGTCCGGCTGACGGGGGAGGCGGACCTGCCCCTGGTGGGCGGGTTGCTCGACGCGTTGGGGGGTTCGGTGACCATCACGGTCGAGTCCCGGGCCCGGTCGGTCGTCCGGTAGGGCGGGAGGGGGAGGGGAGGGGGTGTGTTGCGGCTACGTCACTGATCGCGGAGCGCGATCAGTGACGTAGCGGCGTCGAAAGGGTGGACCGGGACTGGGCGGTGTCGAGTTCGGCGGCGGCCTGCTCGAAGATGGCCTCACCCCGACCGCGTGACGATCCGCGACACCGGCGCCGCGCGTCCACGGGCGACGGCCGTCCGGAATGACGGTGTTTGTGGCGGCGCTGATGGCGGTTCTGTGACAGGCCGTTGACCGCGGCGCCTCCCCGCTGGTTACCTGCAAACAGCACCATTGGCTTGCATTCGCTGGGGATTGGCTGCGAGGGGGAACCTGCGGCCGACCACTTGTCCGGGCGCCCTGACGGGCCGTCCTTCGTCGTGCCCGCACCCGCTCAGGGAGGTATGCCGTGTCGCTGTGGGACGAGCTCCCCGCCGGCGCGCAGAGCTCCGGTGCCCTCGACCAGGTCAGACCGCTCCTGCAGGGGCTGAACGCCACCGACGACGGCCTGCAGACCGACGAGGACGGGACCTGGCACGCCTACACCGCCAGCGGCACGTGGCCCACGCCCATTACCCTCGATCCGGGCTCCGGAGGGTTCGGCAACGGCGGCACCACGAGCACGACCCCCATCGAGTTCCCCGACCCCACGGTCAGCGTCGAGCTCGCCCTGCACCAGTCGGGTGGTGTCGGCGACGGCGGCTGGCGGGTGACCCTGGGCGTGCCGATCGTCCTGGTACGACTGCCGTTCCTGCGCGGCGCCGAGCTGGACGGTCAAGGCCAGCTGCGGGCCAACGGCATGCCCGTCACCTTCACCCTCCCCGCCCTGCGGATCCGGGCCAAGCAGCTGAGCGGCCAGTCGGTCGGCGTCGAGCTGCTGTCCGCCGAGACCGGCGGCACGCCGGTCGACCACATCTACGAGTTCATCTCGATGAACCCGCCCCACGCCCTGGTCGGTCCGTCGGACGTCGTCGGCTTCGCCTTCCGCACGGCGGTGCTCGACCTCTCCGGCACCGCCGGCCCCGGGGTGCCGGCCGAAGCGCGCGCGATGCCTGCCGACTGGCAGGGCTTCTGGCTCCCCGAGGCCCGGCTCTTCGTCGCCCCGACCGGGCTCCAGGGTGTCGCGGTGAGCGCGGGGGTGCGCGACCTGTGGATCGGCCTCGGCGTCCACGCCGGCGTCACCGGGATCTTCGAGGCGGAGGTGGTCAACCGCGGCGGCACCCCGACCATGACGGTGAGCTTCCGCACCGCCTCGGGGGAGTGGATCGGCGACCCCGGTACGGGCGCCGCACAGGTGCCGGAGCACGCGACCCTCTTCGTCGACACCGCCGGCGGTCTGGCTCCCATCACCGTCAGCATCGACGTCGACGGCACGGTCACGACCGACGACCGCGTCGAGGTCACCGTCCCCGCGACGGGCAGCCTGTCCATCACGGTCACCGCGACCGACGGTGCAGGGAACCCGACCACGCGCACCTTCAGCGCGGTGCGGCGCACGGACCCGAGCGGCACCGGTGGCAGCTCGACGGTCACGGTGACGCCGACCAACACCCGGCCGCACGCCATACGGGAGGTGCCGGGGGCGGGGACCGCCACGATGGTGCGGCTGACCACCGACCCGCCGGTGCCGGCGAACTGGACCTGGGCGGGTGGCTCGGTGGGGCCGTCCGTGACCGCGGACGTCCCCGTCGCGGCGGGGGCCCGCGTGGACGTGACCGCGACGCTCCCGGCGACGCAGCCGCAGGTGATCGACGCGTACTACCTGTTCGCGAAGCCGGATCCCTTCAACCCCACCATCACCGGGGCGCTGCACACGTGGGCGAGCAACCCCGACAACGTGCGCACGGGGCAGGCGTCGAGCCGCGACAACGCCGGAGGGTCTGCCCCACTGACCCAGGCCCTCACGCCGGCGGTCATCGCCCAGATCGGTGCCGGCACGGCCCTCACCGTCAAGGGGTATGCGTCATGGGAGGGGACCCAGCACGACACCCCCGCGGACGCGGACTACAACCGCAAGCTCAGCGAGCGCCGCCGCGACGTGATGGTGGACCTGTTGCGCAGCAAGGGTTTCACGAACGTCACGGCCGGGAGTGCGGACGGGTTCACCCTCGCGAAGTCGCAGACGACGTCGGTCGAGGGGACCACGCCGCCGCCCGCGGCAGGCAGCGGCGCGTGGTGGCGTGCCCGGGCCACCACGGCGGGGAACGGTGAGGAGACGATCACCGCGAGGGTCGAGCGCGTCGTCACGCCGCCGCCGCGCGAGGTGGACCGCACCCCGCCCACCGGTGGCCGGCCGGACTGCTTCCGCAAGATCGGGGTCCGGGTCGAGCTCCTGCGCAGCACCTTCATCCGGGCCGAGGTGTACGGCGAGTTCGACATCGAGACCGCCGCGGAGACCGCCCTGCGCCAGCACGGACAGCAACAGCTGCGCCAGGGCGCACGCAACCCCAGCGACGGCATCTGCACGTTCCTCGTCCGGCTGCGCATCGCCGAGGACCGCGACTCGTGGCTGGTCAGCGCCGAGTTCAGGGCGGCGGAGGCGGACCTCGACGGCCTCGCCCAGATGGACCTCGCCCACTCCAACCCCAACGCCCTCAACGTCCTCGGCGCCCTGAGCATCCTCGCGCCGCTCAGCTCCGCCGCAGCCGAGCTGAGCCCGGCCGCCGGCGCGCTCGTGTCGCTCGGGAGCATCGCCCTCGGTGCGAGCAGCCTGATCAACACCCAGAAGATCATCCTGCGCGGCGGCGAGCTCGTCGTCAGCCAGGGGGTCATCGCCCCCGACGGCTCGGCGACCGTCGACCCGCGCGGCACGACGGTGAGCATCCTGCTCGACATCGAGGTCACCTTCACGTTCGACCTGACGATCGTCCGGGTCAACCCGGAGCACCCGGTGACCACGCGCTACAAGGCGATCGGTGTCCGCTCGTCGTGGAACACCGCCCCCAACCCGTCGAACCCGGGCCACGTCGACTACCTGCCGGTCCCGGTGTTCGACCCCAGCAAGGGCTACAGCCTCGACATCCCTGCCGGCGCCCTCACCGCCAGCCCGCCGCTCGACGAGCTGCTGCGGGTCCTGGGCTTCCGCGTCAGCCGCGACAACCCGACCTACATGGAGGTGGAGGTCGGGCTCGGCCTCGACCTCGGCATCGTCACCGTCGAGACGGTCCGGATCAGGGCGCGGCTCGACGGTCCTTTCGAGCTCAGCCTCACCAAGCTCGCCGCCTCGATCGACGTGCCGGGGACGTTGCACGGCAGGGGATCCCTGGAGTTCACGCCGCTCGGGTTCAAGGGCTACTTCGACCTCACCGTCACGCCCATCAACCTGCGTGCCAGCGCCGTCCTCGCCGTCGAGACCCGCGACGGCGTCACCGGGGTGCTCATCGGGGCCGAGGTCGAGCTCCCCGTCCCGCTGCTGCTCGGCAACTCCGGCCTGGGCATCTACGGCTTCCTCGGCGGTGTGGGGATCAACTACACGCGCAACGAGGCCCCGTATGCCGCGCGGCCGGTGCCCGCCCTCGACTGGCTGCAGGCGCAGCTCGAGCGGGGCACGGTCATGCACCCCGACGGATGGACCGTCACCCCCGGCGGGTACGCGTTCGCGGCGGGCATGCTGCTCGGCACCGTGGACGGCGGGTTCGTCGTCAACCTCAAGGGCATCGTCCTCATCGAGGTGCCCGGCCCGCGCCTGCTGCTGGTCATGAAGGCCGACGTCCTCAAGCTGCCGCCGGTGCTCAAGGACTCCACGCAGAGTGCGACGTTCCTCGCCGTCCTCGACATCGACTTCGGCCGCGGCACGATCACCCTCGGCATCGTCGCCGCCTACGAGATCAAGAGCCTGCTCAAGATCCGCGTCCCGGTCACGGCGTTCTTCGACACCCGCAACCCCCAGAACTGGCTCGTCGACCTCGGCTCCTACGAGGACCGCGTGACGATCGAGGTGCTCGACGTCATCACCGGCAGCGGCTACCTCATGGTGCACGGCAACGGCATCACCATCCCCGTGCTGCCGCCCGTGACCGGCGGGATGGCCATCGCCACGGGATTCCACATCAGCTGCGTCCTCATGGGCAGCAAGGCGGTGGGGCTCTACCTCGAGGTCGCCGGCGGCTTCGACGCGATCCTCGGGTTCGACCCGTTCTTCCTCGCCGGCAAGATCTACGTCCGGGGCGAGCTGCGGCTGTTCATCATCAGCATCGGGGCCAGCGCGGAGCTCGACGTGCTCGTCGGCCGCACGACCCCGAGCAGCCCCGACGTCACCTACGTCCACGGCGAGGTCTGCGGCGAGGTCGACTTCTTCTTCTTCAGCGTCAAGGGCTGCGTGTCACTCACCATCGGCTCCCAGCCCAGCGAGACCCTGACGCCGCCACCGCTCGTGGCGGGGGTGAGCCTGGTGTCGCGGTCGCCCGCCCTCGTCGAGGGCACCGGTGGCGAACGTGCCATCGACGGCAAGCTGGCGGACGCCCTCGGGGACGGTGTCGCGGGCACACCGCCCACGGTGCCGCTCGACGCCATACCGGTCGTGCTCTTCAACACCGCGCCCTCGGTGGGTGGGCCGGTGCTGGGAGGTGCGCCGCTCGGCAACAGCGGGGCGCGGCCCTGGGTGCGGCTCGGGGACCGCTGGTGGACCTACCAGGTCACGTCGGTCACGCTCACCGGCGACCTCCAACCGGCTGCTCCCGCGGGCAAGACCCCGAGCTCGTGGTGGAAGCAGACCTCGCCGGCGGATCCGTCGTCCGGTCCGGCGCTGGCCCTGCTCAACTGGCTGCCGACGCCGTTCAGCCGCGCACTGCCGTACGGCGAGGCCCTGACCACGAGCGTCACCGACCGGTGGGGGACGGTGTGCAACCCGGCGGCGCCACCCGCCCCCGTGCTCTGGACGTTCGACGGGAAGGCGCCCGGGCCGAGCACCGTCGGGTGGCACCTCACCGGCATCCCCTGGCCCGACCCGCCCGACACGCTGCGCACCCGGCCGGTGCACGCCGACTGCGACGTCACCGAGGCGTGGCGCACGGGCGACCCGGCCATCGACGTCCTGCAGGGCACCAACCCGGCCGTGGTCGTCGGTGACGCCGTCCGCTGCTGCGAGAAGCAGCCGGGTCGTCCCCAGCCGAACCCGCTCAAGGGCTGGGTCGCCACCGCCGGCGCGACGTTCTCGCACCGGGCCGCCGCCACCGACGAGCGCGCCTGGGGCGAGGTCGCTGCGGCGCTGGCAGGCGGAGCGAGCCTCGCCGACGTGCAGGCCACCCGGCTCGGCCAGGGCTGGGACCCGGCGCTGGGTCTGGCCGTCGGGGTGGCCGGCCCGCAGGCAGCCGGCGTGGCCGTGGGTCGGGCCGCGTCCGTCGGGCTCGGCTGCGAGGGACGCATCCTCAGGTCGCCGGTGCTGGACTCCGACGAGCCGGCACCCCGCGGCACCGAGTCGGACATGGAGCGGGTCAAGCGGGCGTGGGACCGGCTGAAGTTCCAGCCGGGCGACCTGCGCGACGTCCTGCGGGTCACCCCGGGCGGCGGGGCGGGCGACCTGACCATGCTGCTGCTCGTCCCCGAGGAGGTCTTCATGGACCGCCTCGTCGTCCGGTGGCTCGACGCCAAGGGCCAGGTCCTCGACCAGCGCGGCCTGGGCTCCGACGACCGGGTCGACACCGACAACCCGCTGCCCGGCACCTGGATGGACGGCGACGGGCCGTGGGCCGACCCGATCTGCCGGGCCGGCCAGGTCGCCGCCCGCACGGCGGCACGGGCCACCTGGCCGCAGACCCTGCTGCTGGTGGGCTCGCGTGACCTGAAGGAGGTCGCCACCATCGAGATCGGTTGGGACACAGGGCGGTTCCCGAAGGACCAGCAGCCGCCCGCCTTCCACCTCGTCGCGATGACGGGGGTCGTGACCAGCGAGGCATCCCGCTGGGAGTGGGACAGCTCCGTGGTCTCCAGCGAGCAGGAGGCCATCTCGACCGCGCTGGCCCAGGACCCCGACGACCACGCGCTGCTCGTACCGGGCCGGTCGTACACCGTGACGGTCGCCTGGAAGGCCGCGTCGGTGAAGCAGGACGCCGAGCCGACGGTGGCCCCGACCTGGGACGGGGGGCACAGCGACAGCTTCCGGTTCGCCGCCGACGGGGCGGACGAGTCGCCGAAGGACCTCTCGCCGTGGCTGCTGGCGACGGCGCCCGGCATGGACGACGTCGGCGTCCTGTGCGCCGAGCCGATCCGCATCGCCCTGGCCACCCAGAACGTCACGGCCCTCTTCGACGCCTACGGCAAGGAGCTGCGGGTCATCGTCCTGGCCGCCTCGGGCAAGCACCCGGTGCCGCCGGGCGGCGGGGCCCCGGGGAGCGCGTTCACCGTGCCCCTCGAGGTCGACGGCATCCACCTCAAGAAGGCCCTCGGGCTGTCCGTCACGACCCCGTGGGAGGAGGCGGTCGTCGAGGTGCTCAGCCAGGGGCAGCAGTGCATCGACGTCTCGGGTGAGCGGACCCACCACGACGTCCTCGAGCTGCCCTACGACCTGGAACCCCTCACCGACTACCTCATCGACATCCACGCCGTCCCGAAGGGCGCACCCGCAAGTGCGCGGGCCCTCGTGCACCGGATCGGCTTCACCACCAGTGCCTTCGGCACGGTCGCCCAGCTGGCCGGACTTCTCCGGGAGGCGCGCTGGCGCCATACCGTGGTCCCGGCGATCGGACCCCTCACGGCCCTGCCGGACGCACCCACCGGCGACCAGCTCGACTCCGCGTTCCAGGCCGCGGGGCTCACCGTCCCGCAGACCCCCGGCGCGCCGGTCGTGCAGGTCCTCTGGTCGACCGACGCCGTCCCCGCCCCGCTGGCCGTCGTCGTCGAGTGCAGCGAGACCCTGTGGCGCAACAGGCTCATGCCGACCCAGGTCCAGGGACCAGTCGACTCGGTCGACCCCACGCACCACTGGTGGGCTGCGCGACCGACCGACTGGTTGTCCCTGCAGGCGAGCACCGCTGCGGCACCGGCGGGTTCGCTGCCCGCCGCCGGGATCACGCGCATCATCCGTGGGCCCGGTCTGGGGCGGGCGGTGGTCCTCCTCGGCGCCGGTGCGCGCGGCACGCGGGTGGCCCTCGACCTCGTGGTCGCCGCCGATGCCCTGGCCAACGCCCCCGAGTCCCGGGCGGTCGCCGTCGACGTCCCGCTCCAACGCGCACCCTGGGAGGAGGAGCTCTGATGGCACGCAGGTCCGACTCGTCGCTGTTCCGCGCCAGGGCCGTCCGACTGCCCTGGGCGACCCTCGCCGCTCGGCAGCGCGCGCTCCTCCGCCGGCTCGACCACCTCGAGGCCGGGACGCATGCGGCGTTCGACGACCGCCGGCTTCAGCTGCGCTACATGGACATCCACCTCAGCTGGGCGTGCGGTCCGGGCCTCGGGGTGCCCCGCAGCGCGTTCACCGTCTGGACGCGCAGGCCGAAGGACGCGCCGAAGCGCACCAAGGCGTTCGTGTCGTCCGACCGCATCCCCCTCGTCCTCTGGGGGCCCGTCGAGGCCGGCTGCGTGCAGGTCACCTGCCGCCCGGTCGACCCCGGCCAGCCGGTCGCCGTGCTGCTGTTCCGCACCGGTGACGACCCCGACCACGTCGTGGCGGCCGGCTCGCTGCAGCCGCCGAGCGCCGACCCGCTCACCATCGTCGTCCGCACGTCCGGGGCGACGTACGCCAAGGTCGTCAACGGCACCGACATCCGCGTCTCCATCGACCCGCTCGAGCGGATCGTCGACGACGACGGGTGGAAGGAGCTCGAGTACGTCGGGCTGCCGGTGGACCAGCCGTTGGCCGGGTTCGAGTACGACACCTCCGACCAAGGGCCCGTCGACCGCCTCATGCCCCCGGTCGACGCGGCCGTCCACCGGCTGCTGCGCGGCGGCCCACCCCTGGGCTGGGCACCGGTCACCGAGTCCGGCCGGGCCGCGCCCCCCTGGCAGGCCCCCGACCCCAAGCTGCTGGTCGAGGAGGTGCGGCGCGACCTGTTCCCCGAGCTGCCCGCCCTCTACGACCCGGGGGTGCGCGAGTACCAGCAGTTCGCCGTCACCAGTCCCCGGGCCGTCGACCCGCCACAGCAGGACGGGCGGACGTCGTCGCTCGGCACGACCGCCGACACCGGCCCCTGGCCGATGCTCATGCTGCCGGCCCTGAGCGACCCCTTCCTCAACCTGGCCACCGGGTTCGGCGCGAGCTACACGATGGAGAAGATGGACGACCTGCAGGTGGCGGTGGGCCGTTGCGACTTCCTCGTCACGGCGAAGTACTCCCGGCTGGCACCGCCGGAGCGCGGGGGAGGGGAGTTCGCGGCCTACGCCCCTGCTCCAGAACCGCACCTCCTCGTCCCCACACCCACGGGGCTCACCTCGGAACGCGCCGGCCTGGTCGGCCCGGTCGTTCCCGACGCGCCGTGGCGCGAGTCCGTGCGGCTCAGCTGGGACCGTGTGCCCAAGGCCGCTGCGACGTCACCGGTGACCGAGTCGGCGCTGGCGAGGTTCGACCTGATGACCGCAGGACCAGCGGTGTCACTGCTGCCGCGACGCGACGCGGGTGGCGACCGGCCGCTGCTCGTCACCCCCGACGGCCCTGAGGGCGAGGCGGGCAACAACCGCATCGCGCTCGTCGACGGGGGACAGGAGATCCCCATCGGCAGCGGTGGCCGCCACCTCGGGTACGCCGTCGCGGTGAGCGACCTGCACGGGCTCTGGTCGCCGTGGCAGGACGTGGCGTGGAACGGGGACGAGCCCGCACCCCAGCCGACCCGCCTCATCTCCGTGGCCCTCGACACCCGGTGGACCGGGTCGTCGTCGTGCCCCGGCACGCTCAAGGCGGAGGTCGCCGTCGAGTGGGAGGAGCGCACGCCCACCCAGGTCGACCTCGTGGCGATCTACTTCCCCATGGCCTCACCGACGGCCACGCCGCCCGCGGGCCTGTCCCCGGATGCCGTCACCCCGCCCGGGTGCTTCCGCCGGGACCTCGGGTTCACGTTCGCCGGCGACACCCCGGTCCCGTCGGGCTGCACCGTCCGACCGCTGTCCGCCGACGGCACCGAGACCGCCGTGCCCGGCCCGGCCCAGGGCGACGGCGGTCGCCGCTACGCCGTGGTCGCCGACGTGCCGACGCTGGACTTCTCCGGCACCGGACGCTGGGGGGTGCAGGTCTGGACCCGGCGCCAGCTCCTCGTCGGCGCCAGCCCCACCCCCTGGGCGCCCGGGGAACCCCACCCCGCCCGCACCAGCGCCGCCAGCCCCGTCCCGGTCGTCCCCCTCCCGCCGCCACCGCTGCCCGGCGTGCCCCTCGGCAGCACCCTCGACGCGCAGGGCTGCAGCCACGTGCGGGTCGCGTGGTCGCTGCCCGGTGGGGCCGACGTGCGTACCTGCATCGTCTGGGAGGTCAACGAGACGTCCCTGCGCCAGCGGGCCGGGCTCGCGCCGAAGGCGCCCGACTCGACCGTCCCCGGCCAGCGGCTGGTCGACCTGCGCAGCGCGTACGACGCGATGACCCCGACCCAGCGCCGCGCCGCCTTCCGCAGGTTCCAGGAGGTCGACGGGGCCGTGCGCACCTACGACGCCACCCTGCCCAAGGGGTCCACCGACATCCACCTCTTCGTCGTCACCACGATGACGAAGTCCGGGGTGGAGAGCCCGTGGCCGGACTCCGGAACGCCCCACGAGCACCTCCAGGCCGTCATGGCGCCACGGCTGCGACGGCCGTCACCTCCGCTCGCGCGCCCGTCCGTCGCCCTGGACGGCACCGTCACGATCCGTCTGTATGCCGCGAGCGACATCGCGGTGCAACGGTTCAGGCTCCATCGCACGACCTCCGAGGAGGCGGCCCGCGACGTGTCGACGATGGGTCCAGCCTTCGCCGACGTGGTCGTCACCACGGTCCCGTCGCCCGCGGACGTCGACCCCGTGCTCGGCCAGCCGGTCTGGTCGGCCACCTGGACCGGCACCCTCCCGGCGCGGTGGGACCCGTGGCTGCTGCGATCGGTCGCCGTGCCCGTGGACACGGTGCCCGCGAAGGCGGAGCGGGGGCTGCCGTCCGCAGCCTCCGACGTCGTCGCCGTCACCGTCCCACCCGGTGCCCCCGAGCTCGAGCCGCTCACCGCCGACGTGTGGGGAGGCGACCACCGGGGGGTCGTCGTGCGGTCCGCCACCTCGGCTCCGCCCCGCGTGCTGCCGGCCGGCGTGCACCGCCTCGACGGGTCGGCGGGCGCGGACGAGGTCGCTGCCGTCGCCCTGCCCGACGTCGCGCTCACCGCACTGACCACGCCACCACCCGCCGCCGCGACGACCCCGACGTTCGAGCAGGGCGCCAGGGTCGCGGGACGGACACCGCTCGCCCTGTGGTTCACCCGCCCGGTCGCCGGCGACCCGGTCGACGTGCGGGTGCGGCTGGTCGACCCGCTCGGGCGCGAGCTCACCCGGGACCTCACCGTGCCGGGGTGGGTGGAGCCGCCCCCGGACGTCACGGTCTCGCTGGTCGACGTCTTCGCCATCGCCGGCCGCGGCGTGCACGTCGGCATCCGGACCGACGCCAGTGCCCGGCGGCGGCCCCCCTACGTCTTCGAGGTCGTCGCCTCCCAGCGCCTCGTCGGCCCAGTGGTGCTCCCCGACGGCCCCGTCCGCTTCCCCCGCGGCGCCGGTGGTGGCGCGGGTGGAGGCGGTGGCCTCCGTGGCGGGTTCCGTCGCGGCCTGCCGTTCCCGGTCGGGCCGTTCCCGCCNGCGGGCGCGGACCCTGACCGGGACGTTCCCGTTCGACGAGATCCCGTGGGCCTCCGACGGGGTCCCGAGGAGCGGCGAGATCGTCGTCGTGCGCAACCGGCTCCGCCGTGGTCTCGGCGCTCCGCCCCCGTACGAGGCCTTCATCCCCCTCACCGGTGCCCTGTCCATCTCGGTCACCGTCGTCAGCCCCGAGGGACAGCGGGTCACGGCGACGGCGACCACGTGAGGTCGCGAGGTGGGTGACGAACCCACCTCGCGGCATACCGGCGTGTGGTCAGGGCCACCCGCCCGGGCGGTCCGACGCCCCGGTGGCCGGACTACAGTGCCGGGTGAACCACACCAATGGCGCTGGAGGCTTGAACCATGTCTGACCGTCCCGTTTCCGTCATCGTCGCGGGGGCACGCACCCCGATGGGCCGCCTGCTGGGCTCGCTCAAGGGCTTCTCCGGGGCCGACCTCGGTGGCGTCGCCATCAAGGGGGCGCTCGACAAGTCCGGTGTCGCGCCGGAGCAGGTCGACTACGTGATCATGGGCCAGGTGCTGCAGGCCGGCGCGGGGCAGATCCCCGCCCGCCAGGCCGCCGCCAAGGCCGGCATCCCGATGGACGTCCCCGCCCTGACCATCAACAAGGTCTGCCTCTCCGGCATCAACGCCATCGCCATGGCCGACCAGATGATCCGCGCCGGTGAGGTCGACATCGTCGTGGCCGGTGGCCAGGAGTCGATGACCAACGCCCCGCACCTGCTCGAGAAGTCCCGTGAGGGCTACAAGTACGGCGACGTGACGATGCGCGACCACATGGCCTTCGACGGCCTCTGGGACGCCTTCACCGACCAGGCGATGGGGCTGCTGACCGAGCAGGCCAACACCGGGTCGCAGGAGTTCACCCGCGAGCAGCAGGACGAGTTCTCGGCCCGCAGCCACCAGCTGGCCGCTCGCGCCTGGAAGGACGGCCTGTTCGACGACGAGGTCGTGCCGGTCTCGATCCCGCAGCGCAAGGGCGACCCGATCGAGTTCCGGTCCGACGAGGGCATCCGCGCCGACACGACGACCGACTCCTTGGGCAAGCTTCGCCCGGCGTTCTCCAAGGACGGCACCATCACCGCCGGCTCGGCGAGCCAGATCAGCGACGGCGCCGCCGCAGTGGTCGTCATGAGCAAGGCGAAGGCCGAGGAGCTCGGCCTCACCTGGCTGGCCGAGATCGGCGCCCACGGCATGGTCGCGGGTCCCGACTCGACCCTGCAGCAGCAGCCCGCCCGGGCCATCGCCAAGGCGTGCGAGCGCGAGGGCATCACGCCGTCCGACCTCGACCTGGTCGAGATCAACGAGGCCTTCGCGGCCGTCGGCCTCGCCTCGGCCAAGGAGCTCGGCATCGACCTCGACAAGGTCAACGTCAACGGCGGCGCGATCGCGCTCGGTCACCCCATCGGCATGTCCGGTGCTCGCATCGCCCTGCACCTGGCGCTGGAGCTCCAGCGCCGCGGTGGCGGCGTCGGTGCCGCAGCCCTCTGCGGCGGCGGTGGCCAGGGTGATGCGCTCATCGTCCGGGTCCCGAAGACCGCCTGACTCCCGACCCCCGAGACCCGAACCCTCGAGGCACGAACCCACCGACCGGAGGACCACCGCTTGGCTCCCCGCACCGTCGACGTCCCTGCCCTGGTCGAGTCGGCCAGGGCAGGCTCGCCTCGCGCCGTCGCGCGCCTGATCAGCCTCGTCGAGGACGCGCACCCGGCGCTGCGCGAGGTGATGGCAGCGCTCGCACCGCACAGCGGCTCGGCGCACATCATCGGCGTCACGGGCAGCCCCGGCGTGGGCAAGTCGACGTCGACGAACGCGCTCGTCGCGGCGTTCCGCGCCCGGGGCAAGCGGATCGGGGTGCTGGCGGTCGACCCGTCCTCACCGTTCTCCGGGGGAGCGCTGCTCGGCGACCGGATCCGCATGCAGGACCACGTCCTGGACCCCGAGGTCTACATCCGCTCGATGGCCAGCCGTGGACACCTCGGCGGTCTGTCCTGGACGACCCCTCAGGCCCTGCGCGTCCTCGACGCCGCCGGGTGCGACGTCATCATCGTCGAGACCGTCGGCGTCGGTCAGTCGGAGGTCGAGATCGCCGGCCTCGCCGACACCACGATCGTCCTGCTCGCCCCCGGCATGGGTGACGGCATCCAGGCCGCCAAGGCCGGCATCCTCGAGATCGGCGACCTGTTCGTCGTCAACAAGGCGGACCGCGACGGGGCCGACGCGACCGTCCGCGACATCCGGCACATGATCTCCCTCGGTGACCGTACGGAGCCGAACCTCTGGCGCCCCCCGGTCGTGAAGACCGTCGCGGCACAGGGCCAGGGGATCGACGAGGTCATGGAGGCGCTCGACAAGCACGTCGCCTGGATGGAGGAGACCGGCACCCTGCGCGAGCGCCGGGTCCGTCGTGCCGGAGACGAGATCGAGGCCATCGCCCTCCAGCAGCTGCGCGCCAAGATGGGCGACCTGCGGCACGGCAGCGGGGTCGACCAGCTCGCTGCGCAGGTCGTGGACGGCGCCACCGACCCGTATGCCGCCGCCGACGAGGTCGTCGCCGCCCTGAGCTGAGCTGCGGACCACCCCCGCTGCCCGGCCGGGTCCGTGCAGCGTGGTACCCAGGTGTGCTGGAGTGTCGAGGGGACGCCGCACGCCATAGGGTGATGGGCGACCCGACGAAAGGATCCCTGTGCAGCCCGAGGTCATCGCCGGACGCTACGAGGTCGTGCGCGCCATCGGCAGTGGCGGGATGGGCACGGTGTGGCTCTGTCTCGACACCGTCCTGGGCCGCGAGGTCGCCGTCAAGCGGGTCGGGGCCCTCCCGGGTGAGCCGGCTGCTGCGGCCCGCGCCATGCGCGAGGCCCGGATCGCCGCCTCTCTCAACGACGCGAACACCGTCGGGGTCTACGACATCGTCGACCAGGACGACGCGCACTGGCTGGTCATGGAGTTCGTCCACGGCCAGAGCCTCGCCGAGACGATCCGCGACGTGGGCGCACTGTCGCCGACCAGGGTCGCCACCATCGGGTCCGCCGTGGCCGGGGCACTGGCCCGAGCCCACGAGCGCGGGATCGTGCACCGCGACATCAAGCCCGGCAACATCCTCATGGACCAGGCCGGGACGCCCAAGATCAGCGACTTCGGGATCGCCCGGGCGCAGGCCGACGACCAGCTGACCCAGACCGGGTTCATGACCGGTACCCCCGGCTACCTCTCGCCCGAGCTGGCCCGTGGCGGCGACCCGACGTCGGCGTCCGACGTGTGGGCCCTCGGCGCGACGCTCTACTACGCGGTCGAGGGTCACCCGCCCTACGAGTCGCAGGCCAACCCGCTCGCGACCCTGCAGGCGATCGCCTCCGGGGAGGCACGGCCCATGGAGAAGGCCGGGCCTCTCGCCGGCGCCATCGCCGCGATGATGCACGCGGACCCAGCGCAGCGCTGGGACATGGACACCGCCTCCGAGCGGCTGAAGCGCATCGCCGCAGGGGACACGACCATGGCCCTGCCGGCGGGGACACCCCTCGGGGCCGTCGGCGCAGGGGCTGCCGGCGCTGCGCTCGGGGGCGCTGCCGCCACCGAGCTCATCCCCGAACCGGTCGGGTCGACGCAGCGCCTGCAGCCCGATCCCGTGCCGTACGACGACCCCTTGCCCCCCGGCCCCCCGGCCGGGTACGGCCCCGGGGACGGTGCGGACGGTGCGGACGATGGCGACGGCCGCAGGCGGCGCTCTCCTCTCGTACCGATCCTCGTGGGCCTCGCGGTGCTGGGCGTGGTGGCGCTCGCGTACCTCCTCACTCGCCCCAACGGCACCGGTTCCGACACGGCCACGACGCCGCCCGTCACCACGACCGCCCCCGCCGTGACCAAGACGCCCTCGAAGTCGACCAGCTCCAGCTCGTCGAGCACGAGCAGCACGAGCACCACCAGCAGCACGACGACGACGCAGACCCCGTCGACCACGACGACCACGACGACCAAGGCGCCCGACAACGAAGGGCTCGCCGCGTTCATCAAGAGCTACTACGCCGACGTCACGAAGAAGAACAAGCGGGACCAGACCTTCGCCGAGCTGACCCCGGCCTACCAGAGCACGACCGGTGGGCGGGACGGTTACGAGACCTTCTGGTCGACGATCAAGTCGGTGGACGTGGGCCAGACCCAGGCGGACGCGTCCGTCGGCACGGTCATCGTTCAGCTGACCTTCCACAAGGAGGACGGCAGCGACTCGCAGGAGACGCACCGCATCACGGTGGAGCCCAAGGGCGACTCGTGGTTGATCAGCGGCGACGGCCAGGCCTGATGTCCGCGGCGGCCGCTACCGACGCGTCGCCGACGCCCGCGCGCGTCCGCCCCGCCCTGGTCCTGGCCGTGGCACCCGAACACCTGGCGACGGTCGACAGCGAGTTCTCGAGGTACGCCCGCGACTATGAGATCCGTTGTGCCGACAGCGTTTCCGGGGCGCGGGACGTGGTGGCGGCCGCGCTCGAGGAGGGGCAACCGGTGGCGCTGCTGGGCATCGGCTGGCACCTGCCCGGAGGCGGCAGCGAGCACGCGAGCGGCCTGGAGCTCATGGACGAGCTGCACGCCCTGCTGCCGACCGCCCGCCGCATCTGCCTCACCGCCCGGGGCGACTTCGGGTTGTCGCTGCCCAAGCTGCGCGAGGCCCTGCAGCAGGGGCGCATCGACACCTACCTGCTCGTGCCGCAGGGACCACGGGACGAGGAGTTCCACACCGCCGTCACGGAGTACCTGTCGGACTGGGGCTGGACGGCGTCCACGCCCGAGGTCGAGGGCGTCAAGATCGTCGACGGCGGCAACTCGGCCGAGGTAGCGCGGATCCGTGACTTCCTCGACCGGATGGGCATCCCGCACGGGGTCCACCGGCCCGACAGCGAGACCGGGCGTGCCGTCATCAGCGGCCTGCCCTCGGTGCAGAGCGGCGCGGCACCGGCGTTCCCCGTCGTGGCGTCCGGTGTCATCGGGGTGGGCGGCCAGGTGCTGGAGGGTGCCACCGCGCGTCAGGTCGCCCGCCTCGTCTACGGCTCACCCCAGGTGGTCGACACCGACGACGTCGCCGACCTCGTGGTCGTCGGCTCCGGTCCCGCGGGCCTCGCTGCCGCCGTCTACGGCGCGTCCGAGGGCCTCGACACGGTGGTGCTCGAGGAGGACGCCGTGGGCGGGCAGGCCGGCACCAGCTCGATGATCCGCAACTACCTCGGGTTCCCCCGGGGGATCTCCGGTATGCGGCTCGCGCAGCGGGCACGCTTCCAGGCCACCCGGTTCGGGGCACGGATCTACACCGGCCTCGCGGCCGAGTCCCTCAACCCGGCCTCGGCGCCGGGGGAGGCCCACACCATCGAGACCGAAGGTGGGCCGCTGCGGGCTCGTGCCGTCCTCGTGGCCACCGGCGTCCGGTACCGCCGGCTGGGCATCGAGTCCCTCGAGGAGCTCGTCGGGCTCGGCGTCTACTACGGCGCGGCCACCAGTGCCTCGCGCGAGATGGAGGGCAAGGAGGTGTTCGTCGTCGGTGGCGGCAACTCGGCCGGTCAGGCCGCGGTCCACCTCGCCCGCTACGCGCCCTCCGTCACCCTCCTCGTCCGTCGCGCCGACGTCGCCGCGACGATGTCCGACTACCTCGTTCGAGAGATCGCGGCGACCGCCCGGATCACGGTGCGGACAGCCACGCGGGTGACCGACGGGGGAGGTGACGGGCACCTGGAGTGGCTGGAGCTGACGGGGCCGCAGGGCCCGGCCCGGGTCGACGCCGACGGACTCTTCCTCCTGCTCGGGGCGGACCCCTGCGCCGACTGGCTGCCCGACGCCGTCGAGCGAGACGACCGCGGTTTCGTCTACACCGGCAGGGAGGTGCCCAAGCACCTGTGGACGGGAGGTCGGCCACCGGCCGCCCTGGAGACCACCGTCCCGGGGATCTTCGCCGCGGGCGACGTCCGGGCCGGCTCCATGAAGCGGGTCGCATCGGCCAGCGGTGAAGGGGCCGCCACGGTCGCCCTCGTGCACGCCCACCTCACCCCGCAGGAGACGCCGTGACCCCGCCCGCGCACGCCTGGGTCGCCCTCGAGCAGGACGAGGACGGCTACCCGCCCTTCGAGGCGGAACGGCTCGACGTCGAGGTGCGGCACGACGGTGCGTGCACCGTGCTGGCCGTGCCCGTGTTCACCAGCGGCATCGCCGTCGACGACATCGTCTCGGTCGTCCAGGTCGAGGACGACGACCGCTGGTGGGTCACGGGGGTCCTGCTCGCCTCCGGCCGAGGGACCGCCCGGATCGCCCCGTTGGGCTCGACGACGACCGCGCAGGTCGTGGCCGAGCTGGCGGCGCACGGGTGCGTGGCGACCGCCACCGAGCACGGACTGGTCACGGCGGACCTCCCTGCGGACGTCGACGGCGCTGCCCTCGCCGAGCTCCTCGACACCGGGAGCGCCTCGGGCCGCTGGCAGTTCGACCTGGGCGTCGAGCCCGGCTGAGCCGTGCTGTTCGCTGCCAAGCCGACCCTCACCGGGGAGCGGGTCGTGCTGCGGCCGTTCGAGGACGGTGACCTCCCGGCGATGACCGAGGCGGTCGCCGACCCGGAGGTCGGTCGGCTCACGGGTTCGTTCCACACCACCGAGGAGACGGCGCAGCCGCCGGACCGGGAGCGGCTGCGCGAGTGGTACGCCACCCGGAACGCCCAGACCGACCGGCTCGACCTCGCGGTCGTCGACCGGGTGTCCGGGGAGTGCGTCGGCGAGGTCGTCCTCAACGAGTGGGAGGAGGCCGACGCGAGCGTGAACTTCCGGATCCTCATCGGTCCCCGGGGTCGTGACCGTGGCCTGGGCACCGAGGCCACGCGGCTCGTCCTGGCCCACGCGTTCGAGGTGGCCGGCCTGCACCGGGTGTCCCTGGAGGTGTACGCGTTCAACCCCCGGGCGCAGCGCGTCTACGCCAGGGCCGGGTTCGTGCGGGAAGGGGTGCGCCGCGACGCGCTCCGGTTCGACGGGCAGTGGGTCGATGCGATCCTCATGTCGGTCCTCGAGGACGAGTGGCGTGAGCACCGGGGGCACCCGACCGGCTGACCCGAAAACCCGTTGTGGGGGCGGCGCCACGGGCCGACACTCGTTGCATGACCGCACCGAGCACCTCGCGCACCACGATCACGGCCGCCCACCCCGGTGCGGCCGGTGGTGGATTCGTCGTCCGGCGGCTGGCCGTCGACGACGACGCCGAGGTCGCGGCCGCGCACGTGGCGATGACGGCGTCGCGCAACCACGGCCGCCCGTGGGCGAAGCGGACGTCGTTGCGGGAGCTGCTCGTCGACCTGCGGTCGACGAGCACGATCGAGCGGCTCGAACCGTGGGTGGCATTGGTCGGGGGCGAGGTCGCCGGTGTCGGGATGCAGTGGTTCCCGCTGCTCGACAACACCCGTTTCACCTGGGGTGAGGTCGACGTCCACCCCCGGTTGCGACGCCGAGGTGTCGGCGGTGCCCTCGTGGAGCGGATCGTCGACCGCACCCGCGAGGACGGGCGCACGACGGTGCTCATCGAGAGCCACGTGCCCGACGATGCGCGGGAGGACCACCCCCACGTGCGGTTCGCCCAGCAGCACGGATTCGCCCTGGCCAACACCGAGATCCGGCGGCTCCTCGACCTGCCGGTCGACCCGCCGAGGCTCGACCAGCTGGCCCGCGAGTCCGCGACCAGGCACCAGGGCTACCGAGTGGAGTCCTACGTCGGGCGCCTCCCGGAGGGGCTGCGGCAGTCCTACTGCGACTGCTGGAACCAGCTGGCCGTCGATGCCCCCACCGGGGACGTCGACTTCGAGGCCGAGTCGCTCTCCCCGGTGACCTACCTCGAGGAGCTCGACCGCATGACGCGGCAGGGGCGCACGACGATCCACACGGTCGCCACGACGCCGGCCGGCGAGGTGGTCGCGTACAACGACCTCGTCCTGTCGGCTGACGACCCCGACGAGGTGATGCAGTGGGGGACCCTGGTGCGCCGCGAGCACCGCGGTCACCGGCTCGGGATGGCGGTCAAGGTGCGCGGCCTGCAGGAGCTGGCGCGAGTTGCCCCCGCCTCGAAGCGGGTGCAGACCTGCAACGCGGAGCAGAACGCGCACATGGTGGGGGTCAACGAGGAGCTCGGCTTCCGACGCGTCGAGGCCGTGCTGGCCTACCAGCGCCACGTCGGAGGCTGACGCCCGCTGCACCGGAGGCGGGCGTCCGTGGGGGCGCGGGACCGGGTCGGGGAGGAGGACCCGGTCCCGCGGCATACGGTGGGGGCATGCTCGTCGCCTTCTCCGTCGCCCCGTCCGTCGCCGCCGACTCCACCGGCTCGGTGAGTGAGGCCGTCGCGGCCGCGGTCGCCGTCGTCCGCGCCTCCGGCCTCCCGCACCGCACCGACTCGATGTTCACGACCATCGAGGGGGAGTGGGACGAGTGCCTGGCCGTCGTCAAGGGCGCGGTGGACGCCGTCGCCGCCTACGGGCCGAGGGTCTCCCTCGTCCTCAAGGCCGACATCCGCGACGGTTTCACGGGTGAGCTGACGGCGAAGCTCGACCGCCTCGAGGCCGCCATCGACGCGCAGGAGTAGGTGCGGCGTCCGGCGCCCCACGCCGTGAATCGTTGCCGGAATGTGCCCTTCCGGCGCACGTTCTCACCCTAAGGTCGTCCGGGAGGCGCCGAGGATGAGTCGGCGCCCGCTGGCGCGGGGAGGCGAGGGGACATGTGGGCAGCGATCAGGTATCGCCGCGCCCAGGCTGTCGTCCTCGTCCTGCTGTCCACCCTCGTCACCGCCTGCGCGGTGTTCGCGCCCCTCTACGAGCGGGCCCTCGAGCAGTCCCTGCTGCGTTCGGCCGTCGACGGTGCGCCGGTGGCCGACACCGCCCTGGTGGCTCGCGGCGGGCGTTCGGCGATCAACCCGGACCTGAGACCAGCTGGTCTGGCCGCCGCCGTCCCGGCGCAGGTGCAGGCCCTCTACTCGGCACCGATCGGCCAGATGTCCGACGTCATCAACATCGTGCCGCGCACCGGGCTCAAGGCGTCGCCGGGGCGCATGGTCGCCCGTTCCGACGTCTGCGCCCACCTCACCCTCACGATGGGGAGGTGCCCGGCGGCCGCCGACGAGGTCCTCGTGTCGGCCAAGGACCAGAAGGCCTGGAACTGGCAGCTGGGCCAGCGCTTCACCACGACCGTGCCCGGGCCGGACACCAACGTCTATCCGCGCCCGCCGGACGCCCAGGCGAAGCTCGAGGTCGTCGGAGCCTACGAGGTGAAGCCCGACCCGAGGTACTGGCTCCGCACGACGCTCGACGGCAAGTCCGGCACCCTGCTCGTCGTCGGCACCGAACCCGTCCCGGCGATCGACGACTTCGTGACCACCGAGGACACGTTCGACCAGGCGTGGGGGCAGGTGACGTCGACCCTGAGCTTCCCCCTGCGTCGCGAGCTGCTTTCCGTGGACAACCTCGACGAGGTGACCGGTGTGATCGGCGCCCGGGCGAGCACCTCGAGCCAGGGTGGTGCCCTCGTCGAGAGCGAGCTGCCGCTGGTCATCCAGGCCGTCTCCGGCGGACAGAAGCAGCTGCGTGTCATCGTCCCCCTCCTCATGGCCCAGCTGGCCCTGCTCGCCGGGGCGATCCTGCTGCTCGTGGGGCAGGCGGCCGTCGAGCAGCGCCGACCCGAGGCCGCACTCGCCCGCCTCCGCGGGCGCAGCCGCGAGGGCGCGGGGCGACTCGTCATGGCCGAGCTCGGCCTCACGGTCTCCTTGGGCCTGCCCCTCGGGTTCGGCCTCGCGTTGGCCCTGTCGGAGGTCGTCCGGCGAACCCTCCTCGCGCCCGGGGTGCCGTTCGAGGTGCCGGTCCTGTCCGTGGCGGCCCTGGCCGCGTCCGCGGTCGTGTGCGCCCTCGCGATCGTCGTCGCAGTGCGTCCACTGCAGCGGCAGGCGATCTCGTCGCTGCTGCGGCGGGTGTCCCCCAGCCGGGCGGGTGCGTTCGCGGTGGTCGACATCCTGGCCGTGGCACTGGCAGTCTTCGGCATCGTGGGGCTGGCCACCCGCACCCTGACCGGACCGCTGGCCCTGCTCACGCCGACGCTCGTCGCTCTCGCCGGTGGCCTCGTGGTCTCGCGGCTCGCCGTCCCGGTGGCCCGTTCCACCGGCCGGACCAGCCTGTCGCGGGGACGGATCGGCCCGGCGCTGACGGCCTTCGGGCTCCAGCGTCGTCCGGCGATGCGCAAGGTGGTCACCGTGGTCAGCGTGGCCGTCGCGCTGACCGTGTTCGCCGCGAACGCCGTGGTGGTGGCCAACCGCAACTGGACGGCTCGCGCCCAGCTCCAGACCGGGGCCCCGCTCGTCCTCGAGACCGACAGCGTGAACCCCACGACGCTGGCCAGGGCCGCCCGCGCCATCGACCCGTCGGGGGACCGCGTGACCCCGGTGGCCGTCATCAGGCAGACCGCCGCCGGGTCGACCCCCACCATCGCCGTGGACGCCGAGCACTTCGCGTCCGTGGCCTACACCCCGGCCGGCCAGGACCTGCGGCTGGCGGCCCTGAAGCCGCCGCCGGTCGACACCGTCATCCTCAAGGGACAGCGGATCACGGGAACCGTGACCTGGAGGCTGAGCTCCGAGTCGGACGTCCTCTCCGGACCGTCGCCGGCCAGCCCCGCCGACCTCGCACCCGTAGAGATGCGCCTGCTGGTCACCGGGCCCGACGGCACCGCGCTGATCCGCCAGGTGACCACCTTCCCCGCCAACGGGAGCGGCAGCCGGCAGCTGTCGACGCCGCTGCTCTGCCCCGAGACGTGCCGGCTCGCCGGCATCGACTTCCGTCCCACCGACCCGGCAGCCAAGACCGTGTCCGGCACCGTCACCGTCCGTGGCCTCGGCATCGACGGCACGTCCATGGGGATCTCCTCACCGAACAGCTGGAACCCTTTCGCCCCCGTGGCGAGTGGCACGACGGACGCGCTGGACCTCGCCAGCCCCTCGGCCGACACCATGGAGTTCCGCCTCCGGAGCACGGGCGTCGCCGTCGCCCGCACGTATGGCGACGTCCCCGCCAAGGTGCCCGGCCTCCTCGCCGGCGGGGTGCCGCCCGGGGGGACTGCGGCGGCGTTCACCGCCCCGAGCCTGACCGGTGCGCCGTTGTCGGTCTTCTCGGCACAACGGCCCGGCGCCCTCCCCGTGGTGGGAGCCCGTGGGGTGATGGTCGACTACGCAACCCTGCAACGGCTCGGCGGAACCCTCACCTCCGGTGGCACCCTGTCGGTCTGGCTGCGCGACCCCGGTCAGGCGGACGAGGTTCGAAAGGCCCTGCGCGACAACGGCATCGGAGTGCTACGGACCAACACCTACGACGCGGCCAAGCAGCGCCTCGACACCTCGGGCTCCGGATGGGGTGTGCGGCTCGCGGTCTTCACCGGCCTGATGGCCGTCGTGCTCGCCGCCCTGGTCGTCATCGTCATGACGGTGACCGGTTGGCGGGTCGTGGCCCGGGACCTGGCTGCCCTCCACATGGCCGGCGTGCGGATGAGCGTCCTGCGGCGCGCCCTCGTGCGCGAACAGCTCGTCCTCGTCGGCGTCGGCACCGCCGTCGGCACGGTGTGCGGCGCCCTCTCGGCGCTGGTCGCGATGCCGCTGCTCCCGTTGTTCGACGACCCGTCGGCCCCGGTCCCGGCGGTGCAGATCGCGCCGTCGGTGCTGGCCATCCTCGTGGCCACCGTCGCCTGCCTCCTCGTGCTGCTGCCCGTCGGGGCGGCTGCCGCGGTGGGCTGCGGTCGACGGATCGCGCTGCGCCGCATCAGGGAGTCCGTGTGAAGGCCGGTCTGGGCGTGAGCACCCGTGGCCTGGTGCACATCTACCGTGCCGAGGGCCACGACGTCGCGGCGCTGTCGGGGGTCGACCTCGTCGTCGACCCCGGCGAGGTCGTCGGGCTGCTCGGTCCCTCGGGCGCGGGCAAGTCTACGCTGCTCACGCTGTTCGGCGGCCTGATGCGCCCCAGCGCCGGGCGGGTCCGGGTGGGGGAGCACGAGCTGTCCACGATGACCGAGCCGGAGCTGGACCGCTTCCGTGCCGCCGACGTGGGGATCATCCTGCAGGGAGCTGTACGCAACCTGCTGCCCTACCTGACGGCCCGACAGAACGTGGAGTTCGCCCAACGGTCAGCCGTGCGCGCCGGCCGTGGGGTGCCCGCGGCCGGTGAGGTGCTCGAGCTCGTGGGGCTCGGCCACGCCGCCACCGCACCGCTCGACTCGTTGCCCCCGGGCCAGCTGCAGCTCGCGGCGCTCGCCGTGTCGCTGGCCAGCCGGCCGGGCCTGCTGCTCGGCGACGAACCGACCAGCCAGCTGCACCACACCTCGCGCGACGTCGTCCTCGACGCCCTGCACCGGGTCAACGAGGAGTGGGGCACGACCATCGTCGTCGTCACCCACGACCCCGACGTGGCTGCGCGACTGCCGAGGACCGTCACGATCCGCGACGGTCGCGTCGGCAGCGAGGGGCGCGCCGGCGAGGAGTATGCCGTCGTGTCCGCCGACGGGTCGCTCCCGCTCCCGGCGGCGGCCGTCGACGCGTTCCCGCCGGGCGCCCTCGTGCGGGTGCACCACGTCGACGGGGTCTGGACCCTCATCCCCCAGGTCGGAGGTTCGTCCGATGACTGAGCGCCACTCGTGGGAGCCCGACGAGGAGCTCGAGACCCCGCCGCTCGTCGTGGACGCCGTCACCGTCCGGTACGGCGACACCGTCGCCGTCGACGCGGCCTCGTTCGACGCCTACGCAGGTGAGTTCATCGCGGTCACGGGTCACAGCGGTGCAGGCAAGTCCTCACTGCTGTGGGCCCTCGCCGGGGCGGTGCCCGCCGAGGGCGGGGTCCGGCTCGGCGACGACCTGGTCACCGACCGCTCCCAAGGGGCGTCGCTCGGCATCGAGGTGATCCCGCAGGGGAGTGCCCTTGCGGTCCTGCTGACGGCGCAGGAAAACCTCGAGCTGCCGCTCCTCGCGCGCGGGGTGTCCGCCGAGCACACCCGCCACCGGGTCCAGGCGGCCCTCGCCGCCGTGGGCCTCGAGGAGTCGGGCAGCCACCTCGCCGAGGAGCTGAGCGGTGGACAGCAGCAGCGCGTCGCGGTCGCTCGCGGCCTGGCCCTGCGGGGCCGTGTGCTGCTCGCCGACGAACCCACCTCGGAGCTCGACCACGACAACCGGGAGAAGGTCCTCGCGTTGCTGCGGGCGGAGGCGGAGCGCGGCGCGATCGTCGTCATGGCGACCCACGACCCGGAGGCCGCGGCGCAGGCCGACGGGGAGATCCGTCTCGATGACGGACACCTCGAGACGGTGCGCGTTCCCCGCAGCTAGCCTGCTGCGCGTGCCCAAGCCCATCCGCCTGCCGTTCGACCCGATCACGCGTGCGGCACAGCTGTGGACCAAGCGCTGGGGGCGGACGTCCCAGCCCCTGGCCATGGCCAGCGCCACCTCGATCATGCGGGTCCAGCAGCTCCTCATCACCGACTACGACGCCCTGGTCGGGCGCCACGGCCTGAGCTTCGCGCGGTACGAGGCCCTGGTGCTGCTGGCGTTCAGCCGCGACGGGCGCCTCGGCATGAGCAAGATCGGCCAGCGCCTCATGGTGCACCCCACCAGTGCGACCAACATCGTCCAGCGCCTCGACGCCCAGGGCTTCGTCGAGCGGATCCCCAACCCCGACGACGGCCGCGGCACCCTCGCCGTGATCACCCCGGCCGGGCGGGATGCCATGGAGGCGGCGACCAAGGACCTGGTCGAGTCGCGCTTCGGCCTCGGCATGCTCACCGCCGCCGAGCACGAGCAGCTCTTCGAGCTCCTGCGCAAGGTCCGCATCGGCGCCGCCGACTTCGACGCCTGACCCAGCCCGGCACCATACTCTCTGCCGTTTGGGTGCCCAGACGGTCGGATTTCCGACCCTCTGGGCACCCAATCCGGCGAGGGATTGGTGATTAGTAGGACGTCCTAGTAAATTGCCGGATATGACGCAGACCACTCCCGACCAGACCGGCGCCGCGCGCTGGCAGGCGCGCTACGACGCAGCCCAGTCCACCGGTCGGGTGCGCGACGCCGACTTCACCACGCTCTCCGGGATGGAGGTCCAGCCCGCCTACGGCCCCACCGACGGCGAGGCCCCCGAGCGCATCGGCTGGCCGGGGGAGTTCCCCTTCACCCGTGGCCTCTACCCGACCGGGTACCGAGGTCGCACGTGGACGATCCGTCAGTTCGCCGGCTTCGGCAACGCCGTGCAGACCAACGAGCGCTACAAGATGATCCTCGAGCGTGGCGGCGGCGGGTTGTCCGTGGCGTTCGACATGCCGACCCTGATGGGCCGCGACTCCGACGACCCGATGGCGCTCGGCGAGGTCGGCCACTGCGGGGTGGCGATCGACTCGGCCGCCGACATGGAGGTGCTGTTCAACGAGCTCCCGCTCGAGCAGATCACCACGTCGATGACCATCAGCGGCCCGGCGGTCCCGGTGTTCTGCATGTACCTCGTCGCCGCCGAGCGCCAGGGCGTCGACCTCGGGGTGCTCAACGGCACCCTGCAGACCGACATCTTCAAGGAGTACATCGCGCAGAAGGAGTGGCTGTTCGCGCCCGAGCCGCACCTGCGCCTCATCGGCGACCTCATGGAGTACTGCGCCGAGAAGATCCCCGACTACAAGCCGCTGTCGGTCTCCGGCTACCACATCCGCGAGGCCGGCTCCACGGCTGCGCAGGAGCTGGCGTTCACGCTCGCCGACGGCTTCGGGTACGTCGAGCTGGGTCTCTCGCGTGGTCTGGACATCGACACCTTCGCGCCCGGCCTCTCGTTCTTCTTCGACAGCCACCTGGACTTCTTCGAGGAGATCGCGAAGTTCCGTGCGGCCCGCCGCATCTGGGCCCGCTGGCTGCGGGACGTGTATGGCGCGAAGACGGACAAGGCGCAGTGGCTGCGGTTCCACACGCAGACCGCCGGGGTCAGCCTCACCGCCCAGCAGCCGTACAACAACGTCGTCCGCACCGCCGTCGAGGCGCTCGCCGCCGTCCTCGGTGGCACGAACTCGTTGCACACCAACGCCCTCGACGAGACCCTGGCGCTCCCGAGCGAGCAGGCCGCCGAGATCGCGCTGCGCACGCAGCAGGTGATCATGGAGGAGACCGGTGTCGTCAACGTCGCCGACCCGCTCGGCGGGAGCTGGTACGTCGAGGCGCTCACCGACCAGATCGAGGCCGAGGCCGAGAAGATCTTCGACCGCATCCTCACCATGGGCGGCAGCGACCTGACGACCAAGGACACCGAGGGGCTGGCGTCGCTCGTCGCGGAGAACACCGGCAAGCCCGGCAGCGAGTGGCCCATGACGCGCGGCATCCTGCGTGGCATCGAGGAGGGCTGGTTCATGTCCGAGATCGCCGAGGCCGCCTTCCAGTACCAGGTGGCCCTCGAGAAGGGTGACAAGAAGGTCGTCGGCGTCAACTGCCACACCGCCTCGGTCACCCACGAGCTCGAGATCCTGCGCGTCAGCCACGAGGTCGAGACCGAGCAGGTGGCGGCTCTGGCCACCCGCAAGGCGGCCCGCGACGAGGACGCCGTCCGTGCCGCCGTGGCCCACATGGTCGAGGTGGCCCGCACCGACGACAACATGCTCCCGGCCATGCTCGACGCGGTCCGGGCCGAGGCCACGCTGGGAGAGATCTGCAACGCCCTGCGCGACGAGTGGGGCATCTACCGCGAGCCGGCTCGCTTCTGACCGGACGGTCGACACCGACCGAGGGTCGGGCGGAGCTGCACGCTCCCGCCCGACCCTTCGTCGGTCAGCGGTCCTGAGCCGCGCGCGCAGCGCTGGCGGCGCGGTGCAGCCGGGCGTACGCGACGTCGGCGAGCAGCTCGATGAGGCCGTCGACGAACGCCTGGTCCGGCACCCCGGTGGCCAGCGAACGGTGCATCACCGAACCCACCACCACGTCGGCGAGCAGGTCGACGTCGACCATGTCGTCGCGGATCTCCCCGCGCTCGATGGCCCGGGCGACCGACGTCGCGACGAGGGCGTGCAGCCGCGTCGACAGCGACTCGCGGACCTGCTTCCCGACGCCTTCGGGGTCGCGGGCCGACTCGGCGAGCAACGCGGCATACGCTCCGCCGGTGGAGGGGTCGCGCAGGAGGCGGGCGGCCTCCTCGATGCCCGAACGCATGTCCTCGGCGAGCGATCCGTGGTCGCCGACCTCGATCTCGTCGAACGTCGCGGCGACGGCGTGGACGGCCAGCTCGACCTTGCTCGGCCACCGCCGGTACAGCGTGCTCTTGGCCACACCGGCCTTGGCCGCGACGTGCTCCATGGACATCCGCGCGACACCCTTGTCGGCGAGCACCTGGCGTGCCGCGGCCGTGATCGCCTGCTCCGTCGACTCCTCGCGGGGGCGTCCGGGTCGGCGGTGGCGACTGTGCCGGGCTCGAGTGGTCATTAGGGGCGATCATGCCACCGACGTCCCGGTTTGTGGGGCGGAGGATTTGTCCTCCGGAGGCGTCTGGGTCATGGTGGAGGACGATGCCGGTGCGGGGAACTCTCCCGTGCCGGCCCACTCACGTAAGGAATCTGACTGTGTCGAAGGTGGCCAAACGCGCTGTGCTGGCCGTGCTGACCGTGGTCGGGATCGTGCTGCTCGGCCTGGGGTCGTGGTTCACGTTCCACCTGGGTCCCACCGGTAGCGCGACGTTCACGACCACGCCCGCGAAGGGGAGCATCGTCGTCGTCGAGCCCTCCGTCCTCAACCGTGTCGACCGTCCCACCACGGTGACGGCGGTGACGCGCGGCAAGAGCCCGGTGTTCGCCGGCCGCGCCACCCCGTCCGACGCCGAGGCGATCGTCGGCGGCGCCGACGTCACGCGCGTCACCGGTGCGCACGTCCGCTCCTGGTCGCTCGTCGCGTCGCAGTCGGGTGCCGGTGCGGCGCCCGCTCTCGCCGGAGCCGACATCTGGCGCGAGGCGGTGCAAGGGAACGGCCGAGTGCGCCTCCAGGTGCGCCAGGAGAACGCCCCCGAGGCGGTCGTGCTCGCCACCGCCGACGGCAAGCCCGCCGACATCAGCCGCCTCACCGTGACCATCGAGCGCCGCACCTGGTTCTTCCAGGCCCTGCTCGTCAGCCTGGTCGGCCTGCTCGCCGCCGCGGCCGGTGTCGCCGGGCTGTGGCAGGAACGCCGCCGCGGAGCCCGCCCTGCCACGACCGAACCTGCCCGCCCCATCGAGGAGGCGACCGTATGAGGAGCCTGAACACCCCCGCGATCGTCGCCGCCGGGGCCCTCACCCTCGCCCTCACGGGCTGCGGTGCGGGCAGCGCCCTGGTCGGTGTGGACGACGCACCGTCCCAGGTGACGACCACCGCCCCGGTCGACGCGGGCAGTGCCCAGAAGATCGCCGAGCGCGTGATCGCCCAGGCCGACGAGGCCGCCGCGGCCCCCGCCGCGGAGGGCCAGGCCCTTCGTGAGCGGGCCCTGACCGGGAGCGCGCTCGCCGTCGCGATCGCCGCGAGCAAGCTCGAGGTCGACCCCGCCGCCACCACGACTCCCGCCCCCCTCAAGCGGACCGAGGCGCCCAAGGTGCTCGCGGTGTCGCGCGGCACGACCTTCCCGCGCCTGATCCTGGCCCAGACCACGACGGCGACGGGAGCGGCCCGGATCAACCTGCTGACCTCGCCCGACGCGAAGACGCCGTTCCGCCTGAGCATGTCGGTCACCATGGCGCCCGGCACGCAGGTCGCTGCTCTGGACTCCCTGGACTCCGGTTCCCCCATGGTCACCAAGGACACCAGGCTCGCCGTCGCTCCCGACGCGCTCGTCAAGCAGTATGCCGCCAGCCTCGCCTACCCCTCCCCGGCCAAGGCCGAGGCGGTCGGCACCGATGACCCCTTCGCGGCCTCGGTGCGTGCCAACGCCGCCGCGCAGGCGAAGGCCTTCGGCAAGCTCGCGACGCTCAAGCAGGTGCACGAGGCGCAGCCGGAGCAGACGGTGTCCATCGCGCTGCGCGGTGGCGGCGCCCTGGTGTTCTCCCTCCTCGAGCGCACCGACACGATCACGCTCAAGGCGGGCGGCAAGTCGCTCACCCCCAGCGCCGAGTTCCAGCGCCTGGTGAAGAAGAAGACGCTGACGACCAGTGCCGAGCTCAAGTCGTACGAGACGGTGGTGTTCACCGTGCCCGCCGACGGGACGGCCGGTGTCGTCGGCGCCGACGAGGTGCTGTTCTCCGCCAAGGGTTCCTGAGCCTGCAGGAGGCCGCGTACGCACGAGGTCGCGCAGTGAGGAAGAATCGGGACCATGACTGAGCAGCCGTTCACCGCTGGAGGCCTGCGTGGGGCCGTCGACCTCACCGGCCTGAAGGGCACCACCCCGACCCGGGCTCCGGCCGGGGCCGCCGGCGCCGGTCCGGCTGCGGGCCAGGGGGCGGCGAGCCAGGGCGGCGCTGCGGCCACGGGCGTCCCCGGTCGCTCGGGCCTGGTCGTCGAGGGCACGGACGCGAACTTCCAGGAGGTCGCGAACGCCTCGGTCAGCGTCCCCCTCCTGCTCGTCCTGTGGGCTTCGCAGGTGCCGGAGTCCCGCGCCTACCTCGACACCGTCGTCGAGCTGGCCGGGGCGCACGCGGGTCGCCTCCAGGTGGTCAGCGTCGACGTCGAGCAGAACCCCACGCTGCTGCGCGCCTTCCAGGTCCAGAGCGTCCCGGTGACCATGGGCCTGGTCCAGGGCCAGCCGGTCCCGATGTTCGCGGGGGTCCAGCCGGCCGAGGCCGTGCGCCCGATCCTCGAGGAGTTCCTCGGGCTCGCGGTGCAGCACGGCGTGACCGGCCGGGTCGAGGTCACCGCGGCCGAGCCGCAGGACGGCGACGACGAGGCGGCCGAGCCGCCGCTCCCGCCGCTGCACCAGGAGGCGTACGACGCCATCGAGCGGGGCGACCTCGACGCCGCCCACGCGGCATACACGCAGGCGCTCAAGGCGAACCCCGCGGACGGCGACGCCGAGCTGGGCCTGGCCCAGGTCGGGCTGATGCAGCGCACAGAAGGGGCGGACCTCCAGGCAGCCCGCGCGGCAGCGGCGGAGAACCCCACGGACGTCGCCGCCCAGAGCCTCGTCGCGGACCTCGACATCCTCGGCGGCCACGTCGAGGACGCGTTCCTGCGCCTCATCGACCTGGTGCGTGCCACGAGCGGTGACGAGCGTGAGCAGGCGCGGGTCCACCTCGTGCAGCTGTTCGCCGTGGTCGGGGCGCACGACGAGCGGGTGCGCAGGGCGCGGACCTCCCTGATGAGCGCGTTGTTCTAGACGTCTCCACTTTCGGGCAGGCGCCCCAGCCGACAGGATGGGGCGCATGGCGAACTCGAAGGAACACCTCATCGGCCTGCTCCTCGGCGCGGAGGGTGACTGGCCGCGCGCGTTCGAGACGCTCGCCCAGCGCATGGGCGTCGTCACCGGGCCGGACGGCACCGAGCACCGGGTCTCGACCGAGCGCGTCACGATCGAACCCTTCAACCTGCGGGACAAGCCCCGGCACGACCTCGTGATCGACCGCCTCGCGCACTGGTACTACCACCCGCGCGAATGGCTCAAGAAGGTCGCCCTGATGGACGACGTGTACCTGCTCAACAGCCCGTTCACGTTCCAGTCGATGGAGAAGCACTCGGCGTACTGCGCGTTGCTGCGGCTCGGCATGAACGTCCCCGAGACCGTCCTCGTGCCGTACAAGAACCCCCTCGACAACGCGCGCTGGGCCTTCACCTCCGAGAAGTACAACAAGTCCTTCGACCTCGACCGCATCGCCGACGAGCTCGGCTACCCCATGTTCATGAAGCCGTTCGACGGTGGTGCCTGGCGCGGTGTCTCCCAGATCAAGGACCGGGCCGACCTGCACGAGGCCTACGACGACTCCGGCGAGATGCTCATGCACCTGCAGAAGTCGGTCGACGGGTTCGAGGTGTTCGCGCGGGCGCTGACCATCGGGCCCGAGAGCATGGTCATGAAGTTCCGTCCGGACGAGCCCATGCACAACCGGTATGCCGTCGAGCACGGCTTCCTCTCCGAGGGCGTCGGCACCGAGGCGGTCACCATCGCCCAGACGGTCAACGCGTTCTTCCGGTGGGAGTTCAACTCCTGCGAGATGCTCGTCAAGGACGGAGTGGTCTACCCCATCGACTACGCCAACGCCTGCCCCGACGTCGCGGTGACGTCCCTGCACTACTACTTCCCGTGGGCGATGAAGGCGTTGCTCAAGTGGTCGGTGTTCTGCGTCGCGACCGGCCGCAAGGCCAAGACCCAGGTCGACACCGGGCCGTGGTTCGAGATCGCCGACGACCCCGCGCTGGACTACCAGGCCAAGCTCGCGGCCTACCAGGGGCTCGCGGACGACCACTTCGAGACCGACCGGTACCGCGAGTTCTGCGATGCCGCCCTGCCGCACCTCGACGAGATGGTGCTCGAGTGGGTCGACTCAGCCGACTTCCGCGGGCTCCTCACCGACACGATCCGCTCGACCTACCCACAGCACGAGTGGGACAAGTTCGAGGGCCACTTCGGTGGCCTCACCCGGCTGTGGGTGTCCGACGAGACGTCCCGGCTGCGCCCCGGGCCCTCGGCGGCCGACGAGGCCGTCGTCGGTGGGCCGGCGCCGGCCCTGACGGACTGACCGACGGCCCCGGACACGACCGACGGGCCCCCGGACACGACTGACGGGCCCCGCCGAGGTGGCGGAGCCCGTCGGACGACAGGAGTGGTGGGACCTCAGCAGGCCCGGCACTCCTGCTCGATCTGGTGGCGGCGGGCCTCCGGCTGCATGAGCCTGGGGCGGCGCAGGCCACGGACCCGGTCGAGGGTGGCGAGGTTCGGACCGGTGCTGCTCGCACGCGGGAAGGTGCGGGGCCCGGGCTGGCGTGGGGTGTTCGTGGGCGTCATGTCGGTGTCAACGCCGACGGATGTCCGAGTTGTTCCTCACACCTGTCCGCTCACAGCGAAGCCACGGGTTCAGCCGCGCAGGGCGGCGTCGACGACCTCCTTGGCCTCGGCCTGCACCTGGGCCAGGTGCTCGGGGCCCTGGAAGGACTCGGCGTAGATCTTGTAGACGTCCTCGGTGCCGGAGGGGCGGGCGGCGAACCATGCGCTCTCCGTCGTCACCTTCAGCCCCCCGATCGCCGCGTCGTTGCCGGGGGCCCGGGTGAGCTTGGCCGTGATCGGTTCTCCTGCAAGGGACTTCGCAGCGACGTCCTCCGGGGACAGGGCCGCGAGCTTCGCCTTCTGCTCGCGGTCGGCGGCCGCGTCGATGCGGGCGTAGGCCGGGTCCCCGTGGCGGGCGGTCAGGTCCGCGTAGTGCTGGCTCGGTGACGTGCCGGTCGCCGCGAGGATCTCGGACGCGAGCAGGGCGAGGAGGATGCCGTCCTTGTCGGTCGTCCAGGCAGCGCCGCTGCGCCGCAGGAAGGACGCACCGGCCGACTCCTCGCCGCCGAACCCGAAGCTCCCGTCGATGAGCCCGGGCACGAACCACTTGAACCCGACCGGCACCTCGACCAGCCGTGCCCCGAGGTCGGAGGCCACGCGGTCGATCATGGACGAGGACACGAGGGTCTTGCCGATGGCGGCGCCGTCCGGCCAGTCGGGGCGCGCCCCACCGAACAGGTACTGGATCGCCACGGCGAGGAAGTGGTTGGGGTTCATCAGTCCCGCGTCGGGGGTGACGATCCCGTGGCGGTCGGAGTCGGCGTCGTTGCCCGTGGCGATGTCGTACTCGTCCTTGCGGGCGATGAGCGAGGCCATGGCCGAGGGGGACGAGCAGTCCATCCGGATCTTGCCGTCCCAGTCGAGCGTCATGAAGCGCCAGGTGGGGTCGACGAGGGGGTTGACCACGGTGAGGTCGATCCCGTGGCGGTCGGCGATCTCGCCCCAGTACGCGACGGCAGCGCCACCGAGGGGGTCCGCGCCGATCCGGACGCCGGCCTCCTTGATGCGGGCGAGGTCCACGACGTCGGGCAGGTCGTCGACGTAGGTGCCGAGGAAGTCGTAGCCCTGCGCGTGCTTGCGGGCCCGCTCGAAGGGGATCCTGCGGACGTCCGCCAGGCCGCCGGCGATCAGCTCGTTCGCCCGGGCGGCGATCACCTTGGTGGCGTCGGAGTCCGCCGGCCCGCCGTGGGGAGGGTTGTACTTGAACCCACCGTCGTAGGGCGGGTTGTGCGACGGGGTGACGACGATGCCGTCGGCCAGGGCGGTGCCGCTGGTGCGTCCCTCGTTGGCGCGGATGATGGCGTGGCTGACGGCCGGGGTCGGCGTGTACCCGTCGCGGTCGTCGACGAGGACGATGACGTCGTTGGCGGCGAGCACCTCCAGTGCCGAGGCCCACGCGGGCTCCGACAGCGCGTGCGTGTCGCGGCCGACGAAGAGCGGACCGTCGTACCCCTGCGACGACCGGTAGTCGCAGATGGCCTGGGTCGTCGCGAGGATGTGGGTCTCGTTGAACGCGGTGCGCAGGCTCGAACCCCGGTGCCCGGACGTGCCGAACGCGACCTGCTGGTCGAGGTCGTCGGGATCGGGGACCAGCGTGTAGTACGCGGTGACGAGATGGGGCACGTCGACCAGGTCAGAGGGTTCTGCGGGCTGTCCTGCGCGCGGGTCGTTCATGGGGCCACTCTGCCAGCGTTGCGGCCGGCTGCCCACCGCAGTCCCACGACGAGGGCGCCGGCGGCCAGGCCCAGCAGGACACCCGTGAGGTTGTCGGCGAGGTCGGTGGTGTCGCACGCGCGGTCCAGGCCGCGGAACACCTGCTGGCCGGTCTCGAACACCACGGGCAGTGCCGCGGCGCCGATGACGACCAGCAGCGCGACGGGACCGCGCAGCCGGCCCGCGACGGCGGCGGCGAAGAACCCGACGGGCAGCAGGAGGAGGACGTTGAGGATGCGTTGGTCGTCGGCGGTGACCGCCGCGAGCCCGAGGTCGACCGCGTGGATGGCGCAGGACCGGTCCGGTGCCAGCACGCCGTTGTCCGCCCGACCGGGCGGCGACATCGTCACGACGGAGGCGAACACGACCGCGCCACCGAACAGGACCCGCTCGAGGGTGACGGCGAGGTGGGCGCGGCCGCGCCACACCCACCACGCCGCCACCGCGGCATACGCGAGGACCACCGGGACCACGAGCAGCGGGATGCGGTAGCCCCAGACGTGGGTCACCCGGCGGTGTCCTCCCCGGCGGTCACCTGGCGCGACCCGGCGACGGAGGACTCGACCGACGCCTGGTCGCCGTTCGACACGGGGGCGAGGTAGACGGCTGACAGGGCGGCCACCCGGACCTCGACCGACCAGGGCTGGCCCTGGGCCCCGTGCTCCTGGGCGGTGACGACCACCTCTGCCTGGCTGGGCGTGCCGAACTCGTCGTACCCGCTGGTGTCGAGGATGACCTTCCAGTCGCCGGCCCGGGGAACCCCGAGGCGCAGGGACTCCCGCGCGAGGCCGCCGAAGTTCACGGCGACCGCGACGACAGGACCCTGGCGGTCGCGGGTGCCGAAACGCAGGTAGGAGTAAGTGTTGCCGGCGTTGTCGTCGGCGTCGAGCCACTCGAAACCCGCGGGGTCGGAGTCCAGCGCCCAGAGGGCGGAGTTCTCTCGGTAGACGCGGTTGAGCTCCTTGACGAGGTTGTGCACGCGGTAGTGCGCCGCGTGGTCGAGCAGCCACCAGTCGAGCTCGCGGCCGTCGGCCCACTCGGCCTCCTGGGCGAACTCGCTGCCCATGAACAGCAGCTGCTTGCCCGGGTGGCTCCACAGGTAGGCGAGGAACGCCCGGACCGTGGCCAGCTGGTCGTAGCGGCTCCCGGGAGCCTTGCGCAGCAACGACCCCTTCCCGTGGACGACCTCGTCGTGGCTGATCGGCAGCAGGTAGTTCTCGCTGAAGGCGTACATGAGCGAGAACGTCAGGAGGTGGTGGTGGTACTGGCGGTGGATGGGGTTCTCCTTGAGGTACTTCAAGGAGTCGTTCATCCAACCCATGTTCCACTTCAGCCCGAACCCGAGCCCGCCCTCGCTCGTGGGCTTGGTGACGCCCGGCCACGACGTGGACTCCTCGGCGATGATCACCACGCCGGGGACCCGCTTGTAGGCCGTGGCGTTGGCCTCCTGGATCAGGCCCACCGCCTCGAGGTTCTCGTGACCGCCGTGGATGTTGGGCACCCACTCGCCGTCCTTGCGGGCGTAGTCGAGGTAGAGCATCGAGGCCACGCCGTCGACGCGCAGACCGTCGACGTGGAACTCCTCGAGCCAGTAGACCGCGTTGGCCACGAGGAAGTTGCGCACCTGCATCCGGCCGAAGTCGAAGATGTAGGAGCCCCACTCGGGGTGCCAGCCCTTGCGCGGGTCCGGGTGCTCGTAGAGCGGCAGGCCGTCGAAGCGGGCCAGGGCCCACGGGTCGGTGGCGAAGTGGCCGGGCACCCAGTCGAGGATGACGCCGATGCCGGCCTGGTGGAGCCGGTCGACGAGGTAGCGGAAGTCGTCCGGGCGGCCGAACCGCGCGCTCGGCGCGTAGTAGCTGGTGACGTGGTAGCCCCAGGACGGCGGGTACGGGTGCTCCATCACCGGCATGAACTCGACGTGCGTGAAGCCGAGGTCGGCCACGTAGTTGACCAGGTGCTCCGCGAGGTCGCGGTAGGAGTGGCCCCGGCGCCACGAGCCGAGGTGCACCTCGTAGATGCTCATCGGCTGCTCGTGGTGGTTGCTCCCGGTGCGCTCGGCCAGCCACTCGCCGTCGTTCCAGTCGTACCGCGACTGGACGACCGAGGACGCGGTCGCCGGCGGCAGCTCCGTGGCCTGGGCCATCGGGTCCGCCTTCTCGCGCACCTTCCCGTCGGCGCCACGGATGAGGTACTTGTACATCGTTCCGTCACCGACGCCGGGGACGAACAGCTCCCAGACCCCGGACTCGCCGAGCAGGCGCATCGGGTGGCTGCGGCCGTCCCAGCCGTTGAAGTCACCGGCCACGTGCACGGCCTGCGCCCGGGGCGCCCACACGGCGAAGGACGTGCCGACGACGTGGCCGAGCGGACCGTCGTACTCGCGCACGTGGGCGCCGAGGACGGTCCACAGCTGCTCGTGGCGGCCTTCACCGATGAGGTGCAGGTCGATCGGGCCGAGCGTCGGGGCGAACCGGTACGGGTCGTCCATCTCGTGCTCGACGCCGTCCGCGTAGCTCACGGCGAGGCGGTAGTCCTGCGTCTCGGTCTGGCCCTCGCGCAGCCCGCCCCACACGCCGTCGGACTCGTGCTCGAGGTCGAGGCGGGTGCCGTCGGCGAACCGCACGGCAACGGTGGACGCGAACGGCCGGTAGGCGCGCACGCGCAGCCCGGCCGGCTCGAGGTGGTGCCCGAGCAGGTCGTGCGGCTGCTGGTGGCGGCCGTCGGCCAGGGCGCGGATCGCCTCGGCCGGTGTGGACACCGGCGGCAGCGGCTCGGGGGAGCGGTCCACGGGCGGCTCGGTCGTCGGTGCCGTGGGCGCCGACGGCGAACCAGCCGGCTTCTCGACCAGCGTCTCCTCGGGCGAGGTGTGCGGCGCCACGGCCTCCTGCACCGTCGGTTCGACGGCGGCCGACTCGGCGGCCGCCGCGACCGGCTCAGGGGCGGCAGCGACCGGCTCAGTAGCGGCAGCGGTCTTCTTCGCCTTGGGGGCTTTCTTGTCCTTCTTGCCGAAAGGGCTCACGGAAGGTCCTTCCTCGCATCGTCAAGCAATCGGACCACCGCGGTGGTGGGGATGGTCAACCAGGTCGGCCGGTTGCGGGCCTCGTACACGACCTCGTACAGCGCCTTGTCGAGCTGGAACGCGGTGAGCAGCACCGCGTCCTCGCGGGGGTCCCGCCCGGACTGCGCGGCATACCCCTCGAGGAAGGCGCGCTGGGCGGTGGCCACCCACTCGCGGGCACTGTGCCCCGGGTGGGCCTGTTCCCACGAGCCGCCCGCGTAGTCGAAGGACCTCAGCATCCCGGCGACGTCGCGCAGGGCGAGGTCGGGCCGGGTGCGCTCGGACAGCGGTCGCAGCGGCTCGCCCTCGAAGTCGAGGAGCACCCAACCGCGGCCAGCCACCTGGAGGACCTGGCCGAGGTGGTAGTCGCCGTGGATCCGTTGCAGCGCGGGCCAGCTCGCGTTGACGGCCCGGTCGAACAGCGTCGCGATGCGTTGCTCGTGGGCGGCCAGCGCGGGGACCTCGGAAGCGGCGGCGACGTATCGCCCGCGCATCCCGGCGACGGTGGTGGCCACGGCCTCGGCGGTGACCGGTTCGGTCGGCATGACCCCGGCCAGCCGGGAGTGGACCTCCGCGGTCGCGGCCCCGAGGTCGCGGGCCCGGTCCGAGAAGTCCTCCGTGGCGGCGATGGCCCGAAGTGCCACCCGCCACGCGTCCTCGGTGCCCGGGAAGAACTCCTGGGCGAAGGCGAGGTGGCCCACGTCAGAGCCCTCACCGTCGACCGACGGCCAGGTGGCCGAGACGGCCCCGACCATGCCGGGGACACGGAGCGAACCTGCCTCTGCGAGCGCGCCCTGCACGACCACGTCGGGGTTCTCGCCGGCCTGGAGCGTGCGGAACACCTTGCAGATCAACGGCTTCGGTGCACCTGAGTCGTCGACACAGTCGAAGATGACGGAGGTGTTGCTCTGCTCGCCCGAGAGGACGCGCGATCCCGTGAGCGTCGTCTCCGTCGTCCACGACGGGTGCCGACGGGGCGCCACCGCGGGCTCGGGGGTGTCGGAGGCGCTCCCGGCCTGCGGGGTGGTCTGCTCCAGCACAAGGGCCAGGAGCTGGGCTGCGTAGACCGGGTCGTGCACGCCGTCGTAGACCCAGCGCGGCCCGAGGACGCTGTGCTCCATGGTCCCGACCAGCGCGTGCTGGCCGCCCTCGAGCGGCGCGCCACGGTAGGTGAGGGGCACCTGGTACACGACCGTCTCGGGGCCGCCCTCGTCGGCGACGAGGAGGGTCTCGATGCCCACGGTGCCGGCGGGGTCGTCGAGGCGCCACGACCAGAGCTTGCGCAGCACCGGCTGCCGGCCCTTGGCGGCATACCAGCGCTGGCGCGCCATCCACGGGCCGACGAGCTCGAGCTTGGTCGGCGTGATGCTCGCGGTGGTGTGGATCTCAGCCACGGGCAGCACCCGGCACGAGCCGAAGCCAGAAGAAGTCGCGCGACCCGAGGGTCACGGTGATGGTGCCGTCGTCCGAGATCTTCGGGAACCCGTTGCCGCCGAACAGGTCGGCGAGCTGGGCGCCCTTGAACTCGTCGGGCACCCGGATCGTCGTGGCCTGGGGCCGGCTCGACAGGTTGTTGACGCAGAGCACGGCCTCGGAGTCGGCGCCGTCCTCGTGGTCCCACTCGACGCGCAGGAACGACAGGATGGCGTCGTTGTCGGACGGGCAGACCTCGAACGCACCACGACCGAAGACGGGGTGGCGCTTGCGGATCTCGAGCATCGCGCGCACCCAGTGCAGCAGCGACGAGCTCGTCGCCATCTGGGCCTCGACGTTGACGTTGTTGTAGTGGTAGACGAGCGAGGAGACCACGGGCAGGTAGAGCTTGCCCGGGTCTGCGGCGGAGAACCCGGCGTTGCGGTCGGGCGTCCACTGCATCGGCGTGCGGACCGCGTCACGGTCGTTGAGCCAGATGTTGTCGCCCATGCCGATCTCGTCGCCGTAGTAGAGGCACGGTGAGCCGGGCAGCGACAGCAGCAGGGCGTTGATCAGCTCGATCTCGGCGCGGCTGTTGTCGAGCAGCGGCGACAGGCGGCGCCGGATGCCGACGTTCGCGCGCATGCGCGGGTCGGGGGAGTACCAGCCGTACATCGCGGCGCGCTGCTCCGGCGTCACCATCTCGAGGGTCAGCTCGTCGTGGTTGCGCAGGAAGGTGCCCCACTGGGTGCCTGCCGGGATCGGCGGGGTGTCGGCGAGGACGTCGATGATCGGCGCCGCCTTCTCCTCGCGCAGCGAGTAGTAGAGCATCGGCATCACGGGGAAGTGGAAGCACATCTGGCACTCCGGCTCCTCCTCGGTGCCGAAGTAGTCCACGACGTCGGCCGGGGGCTGGTTGGCCTCGGCGAGCAGGATGCGGCCCGGGTACTCCGTGTCGACCATCTTCCGGAGCTTGGCGAGGAACTGGTGCGTCTTGGGGTGGTTCTCGCCGTTGTGGCCCTCCTCCTCGTAGAGGTAGGGGACCGCGTCGAGGCGGAAGCCGTCGATGCCCATGTCCATCCAGAACCGCACCACGTCGAACATCGCCTCGTGCACGGCGGGGTTCTCGAAGTTGAGGTCCGGCTGGTGGGAGAAGAACCGGTGCCAGAAGAACTGGCGGCGGATCGGGTCGAAGGTCCAGTTGGAGACCTCGGTGTCGATGAAGATGATGCGGGCGTCGGAGTACGGCGCGTCGGTGTCGGACCACACGTAGAAGTCCCCGAACGGGCCCTCGGGGTCCGAGCGCGACGCCTGGAACCACGGGTGCTGGTCGCTCGTGTGGTTCATGACGAAGTCGGTGATGATCCGGATGCCCCGGGCGTGAGCCTGCGACACGAGCTCCTGGAAGTCCGGCAGCGTGCCGAACTCGGGGAGCACCGCGGTGTAGTCGGCGATGTCGTACCCACCGTCGCGCAGCGGCGAGGCGTAGAACGGCGGCAGCCAGAGGCAGTCGACCCCGAGCCACTGGAGATAGTCGAGGCGGCCGATCAGCCCGGTGAAGTCACCGGCCCCCGAGCCGTTGGAGTCGCCGAAGCCGCGGACGAGCACCTCGTAGAAGACCGCGGTCTTGAACCACTCGGGGTCGTGCTTGAGGCCGGGCTGGTTGAGGTTGAGACCCTGCATCAGAACCTCCGGATGGCGACGATGTGGACGGGCTCGGTCTCGGGACCGAGTCGGACGTAGACGTGCTCGCCCCAGTGCCAGGACGCTCCGGTCAGGAGGTCCTGGGCGGCGATGCCGTCGTCGTAGCCGAGGCCCAGGGCGGGCATGTCGAGGTGGACGGTCGACTCGCGCGTGCTGTGCGGGTCGAGGTTGGCGACGACGACGATGATGTCCTCGCTGCCGTCCGGGAGGGTGCGACGCTTCGAGAAGGCCATGATGTTCTCGTCGTCGACGTGGTGGAACGTGATGTTGCGCAGCCAGTGCAGGGCGGGGTGCTCGCGGCGGATCTCGTTGATCCTCGTGAGGTACCCGGCCAGCGACTGGCCCTCCTTCGGGCCGCCGGGCTCGTAGTCCTCCCAGTGGCGGTTCTTGTACTGGTACTTCTCGTTGTCGATCTGCTCCTCGGCACCGGGGCGGGCGACGTGCTCGATGAGCTCGTACCCGGCGTAGATGCCGTAGGTCGGCACCAGCGTGGCCGCCAGGGCCGCGCGCAGCTTCCAGGCGGCCGGGCCGCCGAACTGCATGTAGGGCGTGAGGATGTCGTGCGTGGTCGGCCAGAACGACGGACGCATGTATGCCGCAGCCTCACCGGAGAGCTCCTCGAGGTACTCGGTGAGCTCCCACTTCTGGTTGCGCCAGGCGTAGTACGTGTACGACTGCTGGAACCCGACCTTGCCCAGCGAGTGCATCATCGCCGGCTTGGTGAAGGCCTCCGCCAGCCAGATCACCTCGGGGTGCTCGCGGGCGACGTCGTCGATGAGCCACTGCCAGAACTCGACCGGCTTCGTGTGCGGGTTGTCGACGCGGAAGATCTTGACCCCGTGGTCGATCCACACCTGGATCATCCGGCGCATCTCGGCGTAGGACCCCTGCGGGTCGTTGTCGAAGTTCAGCGGGTAGATGTCCTGGTACTTCTTCGGCGGGTTCTCCGCGTAGGCGATGGTGCCGTCGGCCCGCGTGGTGAACCACTCGGGGTTGGTCTCCACGTAGGGGTGGTCGGGGGAGCACTGGAGGGCGATGTCCATCGCCACCTCCATGCCGAGCTCCTCGGTCCGGGCGACGAACGCGTCGAAGTCGTCGAACGTGCCGAGGTCCGGGTGGATGGCGTCGTGCCCGCCGTCGGGCGAACCGATGGCGTACGGGCTGCCCGGGTCGTCGGGCCCGGCCTCGAGCGTGTTGTTCGGCCCCTTGCGGGCCGTCGTGCCGATCGGGTGGATCGGCGTGAGGTAGACGACGTCGAAGCCCATGGCCGCGATGGCCGGGAGGCGCTTGGCGGCGGTCTGCAGGGTGCCGCTGGTCCACTTGCCGGTGGTCGGGTCCTGCACCGCGCCCTCGGAGCGGGGGAAGATCTCGTACCACGCGCCGTACAGGGCCCGCTCGCGCTCGACGAGCAGCGGGAGGTCGGTCGAGGGGCTGACGTGGTCGCGCAGCGGGCGGGCGGCGAGCTCGCGCTCCACGGAGGGGTCGGTGCCGGCGTGCAGGCGGGCCAGGGGTGGGCGTCGGGTGTCGCGGAGCGCGGTGACCGCGTCCTCGAGCACCGCCTTCTGCGTCGCGTCGCGGGGGACCTCGGCGGCGGCCCGCTCCAGGATGCGGGCACCCTCCTCGAGCATCATCTCGGCGTCGATGTCGGCGGCGACCTTGATGGAGGCGTCGTGCTCCCACGTGCCGTAGGGGTCGGACCATCCCTCCACGCGGTAGGACCACCAGCCGACCGTGTCGGCCTCGACGACGGCCTCCCAGGCGTCGAGGCCGGGGTTCGTGCTCGTCATCGGCAGGACCCGCTCGGTGCCGTCGGGCGCGGTGAGCACCACGGACGCGTTGACCGCGTCGTGGCCCTCGCGGAAGACCGTCGCGGTCACGGTGAACTGCTCACCGACCACGGACTTCGCAGGCCGGGCCCCGCGGTCGACGACAGGGCTCACGTCCTGGACCGGGATGCGGCCGATCGGTGTCTGGGGTGGTCGGGTGGTCGGTGGGGGCGCCGCCTGGGGGCGGGTGCCGGTGCTGCCCGTGGAGGGCGCGTCGGGGGAGGTGGGTGTGGTTGCCGGGGGCGTTGCAGTCACGCGCCCGACGCTACTCGGTCTGGGGCCCCGTGCACCTCCTCGCGCCAGCGCGTGGGCGGCTGGGGTGCCGCCGTCCTGAAACTTTCTGAAAGATCTGCAAGAAGGCGTCATTGCCGGCGGCCGGTGGGCCTATGATCACCCCTCGTGAAGGCGATTCGACGCTTCAGCGTCCGTACTGTCCTGCCGGAGCCGATTGCCGCTCTCGGCGACCTGGCGAGCAACCTCCGGTGGTCCTGGCACCCCCCGACGCGCGACCTGTTCGAGCGCATCGACCCGCAGCGTTGGGCGAAGGTCCGCAAGGACCCCGTCCGCCTGCTGTCGGCGCTCTCGCCGGCCGAGCTCGCCGACCTCGCGTCGAGCAGCGAGTTCGTCGCGGCCGTCGCCTCGGCCAAGGCCGACCTGGACACCTACCTGACCGAGCCGCGCTGGTACCAGGCGTGGGCGCAGGCCCAGGACGAGGACGGTTCGGGCGCCCCGAAGGCGATCGGCTACTTCAGCCCGGAGTTCGGGATCACCGAGGTGCTGCCGCAGTACTCCGGTGGCCTCGGCATCCTCGCCGGCGACCACCTGAAGACGGCCTCCGACCTCGGTGTCCCGATCGTCGGTGTCGGCCTCTTCTACAAGACCGGCTACTTCAAGCAGAGCCTCAACCGCGACGGTTGGCAGCAGGAGACCTACCCCGTCCTCGACCCCGACGGCCTGCCCCTGAGCATGCTGCGCGAGGACGACGGCACCCCCTGCGTCATCACCCTCGAGCTGCCCGGCGGACGGGAGCTGCACGCCCACGTCTGGCGCGCCCAGGTCGGCCGGGTCCCGCTGCTGCTCCTGGACTCCGACGTCCCGGACAACGACGAGGCCGCCCGCAACATCACCAACCGCCTCTACGGCGGTGGCGGCGAGCAGCGTCTCCAGCAGGAGATGCTCCTCGGCATCGGTGGCGTCCGCGCCCTGCGCCTGTGGTCGCGCCTCACCGGCGCCCCGACCCCGGACGTCTACCACACCAACGAGGGCCATGCCGGGTTCCTCGGCGTCGAGCGCATCCACGAGCTGACCCAGTCGGCCGGGCTGTCGTTCGACGAGGCCCTCGAGGCCGTCCGCGCCGCCACGGTCTTCACCACCCACACGCCCGTCCCGGCCGGCATCGACCGGTTCGGCGCCGACCTCATCGAGCTGCACTTCGGCGGTGAGCAGGCGGTCGCCGGCGTGCCGGTCGAGAAGCTGCTGGCCCTGGGCGCGGAGGACTACCCGGGCGGCCAGTCCGGGATGTTCAACATGGCCGTCATGGGCCTGCGCCTCGGCGGTCGCGCCAACGGCGTCTCCCAGCTGCACGGTGTCGTCAGCCGCGGCATGTTCGACGGACTGTGGCCGGGGTTCGACGACGACGAGGTCCCGATCACCAGCGTCACCAACGGTGTCCACGCCGGCACCTGGGTCGACCGCCGCGTCTACGAGCTCGCCGACAAGCACCTCGGCACCCACGACCTCGAGCGCGACGACGCCTGGGACCGCATCGAGGAGGTCCCGCGCGACGCGATCTGGGCCACGAAGCGCGAGATGCGCCAGCAGCTGGTCCTCGAGGCCCGCCGTCGCACCCGCTCCTCGTGGAAGAAGCGCGGTGCCAGCCCGGCCGAGCTCGGCTGGGTCGACGACATCCTCGACCCCGACGTGCTGACCATCGGGTTCGCCCGCCGCGTGCCGACCTACAAGCGGCTCACCCTGATGCTGCGCGACCCTGCGCGGCTCAAGCGCCTGCTCCTCGACCCCAAGCGGCCGATCCAGCTCGTCATCGCGGGCAAGTCCCACCCGGCCGACGAGACCGGCAAGCAGCTCATCCAGCAGATGGTCCGCTTCGCCGACGACCCCGAGATCCGCCACCGCATCGTGTTCCTCCCGAACTACGACATCGCCATGGCGCAGTACCTCTACCCGGGCTGCGACGTCTGGCTCAACAACCCGCTGCGCCCGCTCGAGGCCTGTGGCACGTCCGGCATGAAGGCCGCCCTCAACGGTGGCCTCAACCTGTCGATCCTCGACGGGTGGTGGGACGAGTGGTTCGACGGCGAGAACGGCTGGGCCATCCCCACGGCCGACGGTGTCGAGGACGAGGAGCGTCGTGACGACCTCGAGGCGGCTGCGCTCTACGACCTCATCGAGAACTCCGTCGCGCCGCGCTTCTACGACGTCGACGAGACCGGGCTGCCGCAGAACTGGCTGTCGATGATCAGCCACACCCTGCGCACGCTCGGCCCGAAGGTGCTCGCGAGCCGCATGGTCCGCGACTACACCACCCAGCTCTACGGGCCCGCGGCCCGCGCCGGCTGGGCGCTCGACGGTGACACCTACGCGGGTGCCCGCGACCTCGCCGCCTACAAGACGAAGGTCCGGTCCACCTGGCCGTCCGTGCACGTCGACCACGTCGAGTCCTCGGGCGTCTCGGACGCCCCTCAGATCGGCGAGACGCTGCACGTCCGGGCGTACGTCTCCCTCGGGGACCTCACCCCCGACCAGGTCGAGGTGCAGGTCGTGTACGGCACGGCGCGCGACTCCGACGAGCTGCGTGACGTCCAGAGCGAGCCGCTGGCGTTCGTGGAGTCCTACGAGGGTGGTCGCCACCAGTTCGCCGGTGACCTCGCCCTCGCCCGCACCGGCGCGTTCGGCTACACCGTCCGCGTGCTGCCCCGGCACACCGGGCTGGCCAGCACGAGCGAGCTCGGCCTGGTGGCCAACGCCTGACGCCACCACCCGCCATACCCAGCTGTGCCGCGCGCCCTGAGGCGCGCGGCACACCTGTCTGCGGGGAACCTCCCCGAGGGGCGTACCGCGTCTGCCACGCTGCCGGTATGGCGCGTGGCGGGGCAGCGGCGGACGCGGGGGTCAACAGTGCCCGCGGCTGGAGCCGGATCGGTCGGGCGTACGCCGTCGAGGCGGTCGGCCTGCTCGGCGCCGGTGCGCTGCTCACGTATGCCGTGGTGGCCCCGGCCTGGTCCGGCAGCGACTGGTTCGACGGGTGGGGGTACCTCGCAGGATTGCTCGCGATCCCCTTGGTCGCGGCGGGAACCCTGGTCGTGCTGTCCGTCCGCTGGCGCGTCGCGCCGGTGGGTCTGCTGTGCGGCGCACTGCTCGCGGGGTGGGCGACGGTGGAGGCGCCGTGGTCCGCAGCCGTCTGGTGGGGTGCGGGCCTCGCGCTGGCCCCCGTCGTCGCATCGCTCGTCACGCACCCACGCCCGTGGCGGCGCAGCGTCCGTCAGGTCGTGTCGACCGCTCGGTAGACCTGCAGGCTGGCCCCGCGGACCTCGACGATCACGGGGTCCACGACCGCCGACCGGGTCGGGGCGGGACGTTCGACGGAGGAGTCCCAGAGCAGCTCGTACCCCGTGAGGCCCGGCACCGTCGGGAGGGTCACCTTGCCGTCCTCAACGTCCCCGCGCAGGACGAGGAGCAGCGAGTGCTGCTCGAGCCAGGCGCCGTTGAGGTACATCTGCAGGGTCCGGGTGTGGGGGTCCTCCCAGTGGCCGTTGGCCATCGCCTCGCCGTCGGCCCCGAACCACGACAGGTCGGTCGAGCCGTCGGCGTGGACCGCCCGGCCGGTGAAGAACGTCCGTTGCCGCAGGACCGGGTGCTCGGCGCGCAGCCGGGTGAGGAAGCTCGTCGTCTCGAGCAGGTCCTGCTGCCAGTCCTCGAGGTCCCAGTCGAACCACGACACCTCGTTGTCCTGGCAGTAGGGGTTGTTGTTGCCCCCCTGCGAGCGCCCGAACTCGTCACCCGCGTTGAGCATCGGCACGCCGGTCGCGAGCAGGGTCGTGGCGAGCAGGTTGCGCATCGACCGTCGGCGCGCGGCCTCGATGTCGTCCCTGCGCTCGTCGGCGGGGTCCACCGGCCCCTCGACGCCGTGGTTCCACGACCGGTTGCCGTCCGTGCCGTCGCGGTTGCCCTCGCCGTTGGGCCCGTTGTGCTTGGAGTTGTATGCGGTGAGGTCGGCGACCGTGAAGCCGTCGTGCGCGGCGACGAAGTTCACCGACGCGACCGGCCCACGGTCGCGGGCGCCGAAGAGGTCCTGCGACCCGGCCAGCCGGGTGCCGAGCTCGCGGATGCCGTGGCCTTCGTGGCCGTGCACCTGGGAGGCGACGTCCTGCAGCCAGAAGGTCCGCACGGCGTCACGGAACCGGTCGTTCCACTCGGCGAACGGGGGCGGGAACTGCCCCGTGCGCCACCCGTGGATGCCGACGTCCCAGGGCTCGGCGATGAGCTTGACCCGGGAGAGCACGGGGTCGGTGCGCAGCGCCACGAGGAACGGGTGGTTGGGGTCGTAGTCGTCGTTCTGGCCACGGCCGAGCGCCACCGCGAGGTCGAACCGGAACCCGTCGACGTGGCACTCGTCGACCCAGTAGCGCAGCGAGTCGAGCACCATCTTGCAGACCATCGCGTGCCGCAGGTCGAGGGTGTTGCCACAACCCGTCACGTCGATGTCCTGGCCGCGGTCGTCGAGCCGGTAGTAGGCGCGGTTGTCCAGCCCCCGCCACGACAGCGACGCGCCCTGCCGGGACTGCTCGGCCGTGTGGTTGTAGACGACGTCGAGGAGCACCTCGATGCCCTCCGCGTGCAGCAGCCGCACCATGCCCTTGAACTCGTCGAGCACTCCCTGCGGATCGGTCGTCGAGGCGTAGGGGGAGTGCGGGGCGAAGAAGCCGAGCGTGTTGTAGCCCCAGTGGTTCGTGAGCCCGCGCTGGGTCACCTCGGGCTCCGACGCGAAGGCGTGCACGGGCAGCAGCTCGACCGCGGTCGCCCCCACCGCCTTGAGGTGGGCGATGACGGCGGGGTGGCACAGCCCGGCATACGTGCCGCGCAGGTGCTCGGGCACCTCGGGGTGGAGCATCGTGAGGTTGCGGACGTGCGCCTCGTAGACGACCGAGTCGGCCAGGGGGGTGTGGGGGTGGCGGTCCTCGCCCCAGTCGAAGCGGTCCTCGACGACGACGCAGCGCGGCACCGCCCCGGCGCTGTCCAGGCTCCCGCGGAGCACGTCGTCGCCCCTGAGCCGGGCGTCGACGGGGTGGGCGTAGACCTCGGGCGACCAGTGGACGTCGCCCTCGATGGCCCGGGCGTAGGGGTCGAGGAGCAGCTTGTGGGGGTTGTAGCGCAGGCCCTCCTGGGGCCGCCAGGGACCGTCGGCCCGCACGCCGTACCGCTGGCCCGCGACCACGCCCGGCAGGAAGCCGAACCAGGTTCCGTGGGTCCGCTCGACGAGGGGGATGCGGCGCTCCGTGGACCCGTCGGTGTCACCGGTCTCGAACAGGCACACCTCGACCGACTCGGCGTGCCCGGCATACACCGCGAACTCGGCGCCGCCCTCGACGAGGGTCATGCCCAGGGTGGGAGGAAGGTCACGCGGGCGCGTGGCAGGCGACATGGTCCTCAGCCTAGGTAGTGGTTACGGTTGGCGCATGACTGATCCCACGTCGCTGCCCAACTTCCCGCCGCCCGCGGACGAGCACCCCCTCCGCGGACGCGTCCTGGACGCACTGATCGACATGGGCCTGTCGCCCGACATCGACGGTGACGGCGACGTCGCGTTCACGGTGCAGGAGCAGCAGCTGTTCGTGCGCTGCACGGAGGGCGACTTCCAGATCATGCGCCTGTTCGGCCAGTGGGCCATCAGCGACGCCGTGCCCAGCGACACGCTCACGCGCCTGGCCACCTGCAACGAGATCACCCTCCAGCTGAACATCGTCAAGGCCGGCCTCGCCAACGACACCCTGGTCGTCACCGGTGAGCACATCGTCGTGCCCAACACCGACGTGCCCGGCCTGGTCAACGTCACCATCCAGCTCGTCCTCGCGGGCGTGCAGATGTGGCACGAGCGCATCATGGGCGGCGGCGACCCCGGTCCCGGCGCGGGCGAGCCCGCCACCGACGTGGACCCGGCATGAGCGACCTCGTCTCGGTCGAGGTCGAGGGCGGGATCGCCACGATCCTGCTCGACCGCCCCCCGATGAACGCCCTCAACCGGGAGATCCAGGCCGCCCTCGCGGCTGCCGCGGTCGAGGTGGGGGAGCGCAAGGACGTGTCCGGCGTCATCATCTACGGCGGCGAGAAGGTGTTCGCCGCAGGCGCGGACATCAAGGAGATGGAGACCATGTCGTACACCGACATGGCCGACCACTCCGGCGCCCTCCAGGACTTCACACGGACGCTGGCCCGCATCCCCAAGCCGACCGTCGCCGCCATCACCGGGTACGCCCTCGGTGGCGGGTGCGAGGTCGCGCTGGCCTGCGACTTCCGCGTCGCCGCCTCGAACGCCAAGCTGGGCCAGCCCGAGATCCTGCTCGGCATCATCCCCGGCGCCGGCGGCACGCAGCGCCTGGCCCGCCTCGTCGGACCGGCGAAGGCCAAGGAGATCATCTTCTCGGGACGGTTCGTGTCCGCCGACGAGGCGCTCGCGATCGGCCTGGTGGACGAGGTCGTCGAGGCCCAGGACGTGTATGCCGCCGCACGGGCCCGGCTCGCGCCGTACGTCGGTGGACCGGCGTACGCCATCCGCGCCGCCAAGGAGGCCATCGACCGTGGGGTCGAGGTCGACCTGGACACGGGGCTCGAGATCGAGCGCATGCTCTTCGCGTCGCTGTTCGCCACCAAGGACCGCGCCACCGGCATGAGGTCGTTCGTCGAGAACGGCCCCGGCAAGGCGAAGTTCGAGGGCGCCTGACCGATGGGTGCCAGCCGCGCGGACGTCGAGCGCGCCTACGAGGACAACAAGCTCGCCCAGGTGCTCTACCACGACTGGGAGGCGCAGACCTACGACGACAAGTGGTCGATCTCGTTCGACGAGCGCTGCACCGCCTACGCCCGTGACCGCTTCGAGGCGGTCACGGGCCTGCCGGACCCACTGCCCTACGCCAAGGCGCTCGAGCTCGGCGCGGGCACGGGGTTCTTCTCCCTCAACCTCAAGCAGGCCGGCATCGTCGACGAGGTCCACGTCACCGACCTGTCGCCGGGCATGGTCGAGGCGGCCAAGGCCAACGCCCAGAAGCTCGGGTTCGCCGTCGAGGGACGCGTGGCCGATGCCGAACGAATTCCTTACGACGACAACACCTTCGACGTCGTCGTGGGTCACGCGGTGATCCACCACATCCCCGACGTCGAGGCGGCGTTCGCCGAGATGCTGCGGGTGCTGAAGCCGGGAGGACGGTTCGTCGTCGCCGGTGAGCCGACCCGCATCGGTGACTGGTACGCCCGGCGACTCGGGCGGGTCACCTGGCACGCGACCAAGGCCGTCACCGCGCTGCCGCCGCTGCGCGACACCTGGGCCAGGGACGCCGAGGAGCTCGACGAGTCCTCGCGGGCGGCGGCCCTCGAGGCGGTCGTGGACCTGCACACCTTCGACCCGGACGAGCTCGCCCGGACGGCGCTGCGCGCGGGCGCCGTCGAGGTGCGCACCCGCACCGAGGAGCTGACAGCGGCGTTCCTGGGGTGGCCGGTGCGGACCTTCGAGGCCGCCGTCCGACCGGGCGCGCTCGGGTGGGGCTGGGCGATGTTCGCCTACGGCTCGTGGCGTCGCCTGTCGGCGGTCGACCGGGTGCTCGCCCGGGCCGTGCCGGCCAGGTTCTTCTACAACGTCGGCATCACCGGCGTGAAGCCCGGCTGAGGTGGACGCGGCCGACGCCGACATGTCGCCCGTCGACCACGGCCGAAGGGGCGAGCGCGCGGACCGTGGACCGTGGGGTGTGCCCCGACCGCTCCTGTGGCTGCGGTGGGTCGGCTGGGCCCTGTCCCACCGGGCGTTCACGCGGCACCACCTCCTGAGCTACCTGCGGATGGCCCGGGCCAGCGCCCGCTACCCGTCGCTGCGGTTCGAGGGACCGTGCTTCATCGGCCCGGACGTGCGGTTCGAGGTGCGCGAGGGGTACGCCCGCCTCGTCGTCGGCGCCTACACGCACTTCGGTGCGCACGCGAGGGTCCGGGCCCACGAGGGGACGCTGCGCATCGGCGCGAAGTCCGTGATCGGCATACGCAACACCGTGAACTGCTGGCTGGACATCTCCATCGGCGATGCCTGCCTCCTCGGTGACGACGTCTACGTCTGCGACTTCGACCACGTCACCGAACGCCTCGACGTGCCGATCAAGGACCAGGGCATCGTCAAGTCGCCCGTCCGCATCGGTGACGACGTGTGGATCGGCACCAAGGTCGTCGTCACGCGCGGGACCCGGATCGGGGACCACAGCGTCGTCGCCGCCTCGGCCGTCGCACGGGGCAGCTACCCCGAGCACTCCGTCGTCGCCGGGGTCCCGGGCCGTGTGGTCCGGACCCGCGCCTGAGCCGTGGACGCGTCCGGGGGAAGTCTGACCTGACTGGCCGCGGCCCTTGAGAAACGGTTGAGAATTCCCGGGCAGGCTGGGAGGCCAACGACCTGACGACCAGGAGTCCTCATGCCCAGCAGCATCTTCGGCCTGCCCGCCCACCCCCTGATCGTGCACGCCGTCGTGGTCCTCGTGCCGCTGGCCGCGCTGCTCCTCGGTGCGTCCGCCGTCTCGCCGAGGTTCCGGCACTGGGCCCGGTACGCGTCGCCGGTGACCGCCCTCCTCGGGCTCCTCATGGTGCCGCTGGCGACGAGCAGCGGTGAGAACCTGGAGCGCAACGTCCAGGGGTCCGCGCTGCTGCGCGAGCACACCGAGCTCGGCGACACGCTGCTGCCGTTCATGATCGGGGTGACCGTGCTCGCGTTCGCCCTCGCCTGGCTGGAGCTGCGGGGCACCCGTGGTGAGGCTTCCGCCTCGAGGGCCAGGTCGACCTCTCCCGCCCTGGTGCGGGTCGTCGCCGTGCTCGCCGTGGTGGCCGCACTCGGGACCCTCGTCCAGGTCGGGCGGATCGGACACAGCGGGGCCAAGTCGGTGTGGAGCCAGACGTCCACCTCCGGCGGTGGCTCGGACGAGGGCGCACCGGCGCGCTGACCCACTGCCATGCTGGACGACATGGGTGACGTGTCGAGCACCGAGCTGCTCCTGGTCGAGGACGACCGCGGCCTGCGGACCCTGCTCGTGCGGCTCTTCGAGGGCGAGGGGTATGCCGTGCAGGCCGTCCCGGACGTGCAGTCCGGCCTGCACGCGGCCCTGACCGGTTCGCACGCGGTCATGGTGGTGGACCGCCGGCTCCCCGACGGGGACGGCGTCGACCTCATCACGCGGCTGCGCAGACAGGGACTGGCCACCCCGGTGCTCGTCCTCACCGCGCACGGCACGGTCCGCGACCGCGTGGAGGGTCTCGACGGGGGAGCCGACGACTACCTCGTGAAGCCGTTCGACTCCGCCGAGCTGCTGGCCCGCGTGCGGTCCCTGCTGCGCCGCCACCTCGACGACGTGGCCGTCTCCCTCCCCCTGGGGACCGCCCGGCTGGACACCGCGACGAACGCCGTCGTGCTCGAGGACCAGACCTCGGTCGAGCTCTCACCGGCCGAGGGGGCGTTCCTGGCGCAGCTGGCCCGGCGCCCCACCCGGGTGTTCTCCCGTGACGAGCTGCGGGACTCCCTCGCCCCGGGCACCACGAGCCTGTCCCTCGTGGACACCTACGTGTACGCCATCCGCCGCAAGCTGGGCAGGGACGTCATCCGGACCGTGCGCGGGGTCGGCTACCGGGCCGGCGAGCTGGGCCGCGGGTGAGCACCGACCCGTTCGACCGAGCCCGACGGGTCATCGCGGTCCAGGCGCTCGCCGGCGTCGTGGCGGGGGTCCTCGTGGCCGGCCTCGCGACCGTCGGCCTCGTGCTGGTCGGTCAGCACCGCGAGGTGCAGTCGCAGCTGTCGTCCCTGCTGGCCGTCCCCGACGCGCAGGCCGTCCCCGGCGGCACCTGGGTGGTCAGCGTCGACGCCTCCGGTCGGCGCACCGCCTCCGTGGGTGCCCCCGGGTCGCTCCCCACGGAGGACGACCTCGCGCAGGCCCGCGGCGGCACCAGGGTGGAGCGCGAGGCGTACGTCGAGGACGGCGAGTACCAGACGCGGACCAGGACCGTGGGCGGCACGGTCGTGCAGGCAGGGGTCGACCTCGCTCCCTACGAGTCCGAGCGGCACCGGCTGCTCCTCGCCCTCGCCGTCGCCGGTGCTGCTGCGGCCCTCGTGGCCCTGGTCGCCGGTGGGCGGCTCGGTCGACGGGCCGTCGGGGTCTGGGACGACGCGCTGCTGAAGCAGCGACAGTTCATCGCCGACGCCAGCCACGAGCTGCGTACGCCGCTGGCCCGGCTCGCGCTGCGCGCCGACCTGCTCCACGACACGTTGCGCCACGACCCGCCGTCGTCCGAGCTCGCACCCGACGTCGACCTCCTTCGCCGTGAGGCCGCGGCGCTGGCCGACATCGTCGAGGACCTGCTGCACTCCGCCGAGGTGCACGCGTCGCCCGACGCGGGGGAGCTGGTCGACCTCACCGCCCTCGTCGACGAGGTCGTGACCCTCGACCACCAGCTCGCGGCCCGACGCGGCGTGGGGCTGCTGGCCGAGGTGGAGCCGGTGGCCCCTGTGCGGGGCGCGTTCCCCGCACTGCGCCGGGTGGTGGATGCGTTGGTGGACAACGCCCTCCACCACGCTGCCACCACGGTGACGGTGCGGCTGCGGGACGACGGCGACGACGTGGTCCTCACCGTTGCCGACGACGGCCCGGGCATCGACCCCGGCGCGGCGAGCCGCGTGTTCGAACGGTTCACCAAGGGGCCGTCGTCGCCGGGTTTCGGCATCGGGCTGGCCCTCGTGCGCGAGGTCGTCGACCGGCACGCGGGCACCGTCCGCCTGGTCCCGGGGGGCGTCGGGACGACCTTCGAGGTCCGGCTCCGAGCGGTGCCGCTCGAGACGGCACCCCTCGAGGTCACCGGCCCGGCGTGACCCTCGCGTCCACTGCCGGGAAGGTGCGGTCGTGGCGGGCCTGCCGGGCGGCTTCGACCGGCGCCCGGTCGTCGTGGTCCTCGACGAGCTGGGCGAGCCGGTGGAAGTCGACCCGGTGCTCGTCGGCGCGACGCAGGGCGTAGTCGACCGACTGGCCGCGGGACACGAGGAACGCCCAGTCGCTCGACAGCGCGTTCCACAGGGTGAGCAGCAGCTGGTCGAGGTCCGGGCGGCGGTTCCCGAGCCGCCCCGCCGACCGCTCGCGGGCCACGAGGTCGAGCCAACGCCGTTGCAGCCAGGTGTTCTCGTGGGCGAGGTGAGACACTGCTGGACCGTCCCACACGGAGAAGTCCTTTCCCGCGCCCCACGACCCCGCACCGAGGGCGAGCTCTCCCGCGACGTGCCCCGCGGCCAGGGCGTTCTGCAGCGTATCCACGTGGATCCCGTTGTCCCGCAACGCCCGGATCGCCCGTCCCACGAACTGGGGCCCCTCGTGCCACCAGTGACCGAACAGCTCGGTGTCGTACGCCGCCACCACGAGCCCCGGGGCGCCCGTGGCCGTGAGCGCCTGCTCCAGCCGGCCCCGGACCGCCGTGACGAAGTGGCTGACGTCTCGGTCGAGCTGTGCGCTCGCGGCCTGCGGGTCGTACGTCGCCTTCGCGCCGTCCCCACCGTGTCCCACCGCCCAGAGCCGGATCCCCGTTCCGGGGTCGCGCGAGTGGAAGTCCCGGTAGGCCGCGGCGGCCGGGTAGCCGGTTCGCGAGGACCAGACGAGGTTGGTCACCTCCAGGTCCCGGGGGACCGCGACGACACCGGACCCCTCGACCCGCCACGCGGCGTGCGGGTGGCCGCCCGCGTCCCGGACGAGCTGCTCGTCGACGACGAAGTGACCGATCCCTGCGGCGTCGAAGACCGACGCCAGACCGGGCGTCCAGCCGCACTCGGGAGACCAGATCCCGCGTGGTCGCTGCCCGAGACGCCAGGTGCTGTCGGACAACCCTGCCTCCAGCGCCAGGGCGGCGACCTCGGGCAGAAGGAGCGGCAGGAAGGGGTGGGCCGGCGGCCCGCCGAGCAGCTCGACCACGCCGGTGTCACGCAGGGAGCGCAGGACGGGTGACCCACCGCCGCTCCAGCGCGTGGCGAGCAGCTCCTCGGCCCGGGCCGCCACGGCATACTCCCGGCTCGCCGCCGCGCGCCGAGAAGGGTCCGGGTCGAACCCCAGCTCACGGGCCCGTTGCTGCGCCAGACCTACCCACGTGCCGACGTCGCGTCGCATCCGCGGGTGGTCCAGCTGGGCGGCGAGGACCGGGGTGACGCCGAGCGTCAGGACGTCCCGATGTCCCTCCGCCGCAAGGGAGTCCAGCTCTGCGACGAGGGGGACGTAGGACTCGACCCACGCCTGGGACAACCACTCCTCGCCCAGCGGCCACACACCGTGACCCGGCAGCCACGGCAGGTGGGAGTGCAGGACGAGGCAGAACGTGCCCGGCACCGGTGAGGTCACGAGGGAGCAGTCTGCCGTACCCCTCGGGCGCGCCTGTGGTGGAGTGGTGCCGTGACGACGCCCCCCGCCAGCCGGCCGCAGCCGGGTGCCGCGCTCGCGGTCCCGCCGGGACCGGGGCTGCCGCAGGGGCTGCGCATCGACGCCGGGGAGCTCGTGGAGCGGTTCTCGAGGGCGTCCGGGCCCGGAGGGCAGGGCGTGAACACCACCGACAGCAGGGTCGAGCTCGAGTTCGACCCCTCGACGTCGGGGGCCGTGGCCGCGCTGCCAGAGCGCGTGCGAGAGCGTCTGGTGGAGCGGCTCGCCCCGCACCTCGTGGGTGGTCGGATCATCGTCGTCGCCTCCGAGCACCGCGCCCAGCGCCAGAACCGGGTCGCGGCCCGCAAGCGCCTCGTCGCCCTGATCCGCGAGGCCGCCGCTCCTGACCCGCCCCCGCGTCGGGCCACCCGCCCCACGATGGGTTCGCGCCGTCGGCGGCTCGACTCCAAGAAGCGCCGGGGCCAGCTCAAGGCCGGGCGTCGCTCGACCGGCGACGGCTGAGCCGTCCGTCAGGGGTTGAGCACCGCCACCAGGTCGAGGCACGCGTCGTCGGCGGCCCCGAGGACGAAGTCGGCTGTCGTGGTCGTCGCCACGAGGTCGCGCAGCTCCTCACCCCAGTCCTCGACCGGTGCAGCCAGGGCTTCGGCCAGGGACCCGTGCGCGGCCTCCCGGGCGCGCAGGCGCTCGCCGTGGTGCAGGCCGGCGACCCGCACCCCGCTGCCCGGCAGCCACGCCCGCAGCTCCTGCTCCAGCTCGAGGGCGTCGTACTCCCGCGAGTGGTAGGCGTTCGACGGCGCCTCGAGCCGACCCAGCCCGGGCGAGAAGGTGAGCCGGTTCGGGGTCGACAGCACCACCACACCACCGGGTGCAGCGACCCTCGCCAGCTCCCCGACGTACTCCCACGGCGTCCACAGGTGCTCCAGCACCTGGAGCGACACCACGAGGTCCGCCACGTCGTCCACGAGGGGGAGCGCGGTCAGTCCCGCCCGCACGTATGCCGCCTGCTCACCACCGTGGGTGCGCGCGGCGTGGACCGCGGCGATGGCGTCGTAGTCGACCCCGACGACCCGGGCGCCGGGCCACGAGGCGCGGAGCACGGAGGCGCCGTACCCCTCACCGCAGCCGGCGTCGAGGACGATGCCCGGAGGCGAGGGCACCCAGACCGGGAGGGCGGCATACGCGGCCTCGTGGCGCCTGAACCAGTAGTTCTCGTGCCACACGCCGGGGACCGTGCGCTCGCCGGTGATGACCAGGGGGACACGTGTGTCCACGGTCACCTCCCGACTCGGTGGGAGCGCCCCGTGGTGAGCGTCACGCGGCGCTGGTGTGCCCTCGGCGAGCACGGACTGTAAGGATGGCACCTGACCTCATCTCATTCCCTACCTGGAAGAGGACGATCAGCGCATGAACATCGTCGTCTGCGTGAAATACGTTCCGGACGCACAGTCCGACCGCACCTTCAACGACTCCGACAACACCACCGACCGCGTGGGTGTCGACGGACTGCTGTCCGAGCTCGACGAGTACGCCGTCGAGGAGGCCCTCAAGATCGTCGAGGCCGGCGAGGGAGAGGTCACCGTCCTGACGGTCGGCCCCGACCAGGCCGCCGACGCCCTCAAGAAGGCCCTCCAGATGGGCGCGCACAAGGCCGTCCACGTCAAGGACGACGCGATCCACGGGTCCGACTCCGTGGCCACGTCGCTCGTCCTCGCGGAGGCCGTGAAGAAGATCGGGTCGCCCGACCTCGTCATCACGGGCATGGCCTCGACCGACGGCACCATGAGCGTCGTCCCGGCGATGCTCGCCGAGCGACTCGGCCTGCCGCAGGTGACGTTCGCCTCCGAGCTGACCGTCGACGGGTCCACCGTGACGATCCGGCGCGACGGTGACGCCGCGTCCGAGACCATCGTCGCCTCGCTGCCCGCGCTGGTCTCCGTGACCGACCAGATCAACGAGCCGCGCTACCCCTCCTTCAAGGGGATCATGGCTGCGAAGAAGAAGCCGGTCGAGGAGTGGTCGCTGGCCGACCTCGGCGTCGACGCCTCGCTCGTCGGCCTCGAGGCCGCCTGGACCAAGGTCGAGTCGTTCACCAAGCGCCCCCCGCGCGAGCAGGGCCAGATCGTCACCGACGAAGGTGACGGCGGCACGAAGCTCGCCGAGTTCCTGTCCGCGCAGAAGTTCGTCTGAGCCGGCCAGAGACAAGGAAAGGAACACCCCATGGCTGAAGTACTCGTCCTGGTCGACCACGCGAACGGCACCGTCCGCAAGACCACCGCTGAGCTCCTGACCATCGCCCGCCGCCTCGGCGAGCCGTCCGCCGTCTTCGTCGGCGACGGCTTCGACGCCGCCAAGGAGGCCCTCGCGAAGTACGGCGCGGAGAAGGTCTACCGCGTGGAGTCCGCCGACGTGACCGACCACCTCGTGGCCCCGCAGGCCGAGGTGCTCGCGCAGCTCGTCGCGTCGGCCTCGCCGGCCGCCGTGCTCATCCCGAGCAACTCCGCCGGCAAGGAGATCGCCGCGCGCCTGGCGATCAAGACCGAGTCCGGTCTGATCACCGACGCCGTCGACGTGCAGGCGGGTGACGGCGGTGGCGTGAAGACCACGCAGTCCGTCTTCGCCGGCTCCTACTCCGTCACCTCGACGGTCACCAAGGGCACGCCCATCGTCACCGTGAAGCCCAACTCCGCCGCTCCCGAGGAGTACGCCGGAGCAGCGGCCGACGAGGTCGTCTCGATCGAGGTCTCCGACGCCGCCAAGGGCGCGAAGATCACCGAGTCCAAGCCGAAGAAGGCCACCGGGCGTCCCGAGCTGACCGAGGCCGCGATCGTGGTCTCCGGTGGTCGTGGCACGGGTGGCGACTTCTCCAAGGTGGAGGACTTCGCCGACTCCCTCGGTGCCGCCGTCGGCGCCTCGCGCGCCGCCGTCGACGCCGGCTGGTACCCGCACACCTCGCAGGTCGGCCAGACCGGCAAGCAGGTCTCGCCGCAGCTGTACGTCGCGTGCGGCATCTCCGGTGCCATCCAGCACCGCGCCGGCATGCAGACCTCGAAGACGATCATCGCCATCAACAAGGACGAGGAGGCGCCGATCTTCGAGCTCGTCGACTTCGGCGTCGTGGGCGACCTCTTCGCGGTCCTGCCGCAGGCCACCGACGCGGTGAAGGCCGCCAAGGGCTAGTCCTCGGCAGACCCCGTAGAAGGGCCCCCGGCCATGTGGTCGGGGGCCCTTCTCTCGGATGGCGCGTGGGCGTCATGCGGTGAAATGTCCGGATCGTGGACATGACCCCATCCGTCCGACCCCTCGGTGCCGAATGTCCGGAACCAGCACGCGGGGGCCCGCACGCGGGTCCCGTGGATGTCGCACCGTCGCGACGTCATGTGCTCAGCCTGGTGAGAGGACCCGTCAGTGACGACCGTGCCCGCCCAGCCCGCCCAGCCCGCCCAGCCCGCCCGCCCCGACACACAGGGGGCCGAGCAGCTGCTCGCGCAGAGTCCGGCGGACTCACCACCGGGCGACGGACGACGGGGCCTGTCCCGCCGCGGGTTCCTCGGGTACGTCGTGGCCGGCACGACCCTGGCCGTCGCGGCAGAGCTCACCACGGGAGCCAGGCCCGCTGCCGCTGCGGTCCCGAGCGGACCGCAGGTGGCCGAGGTCTTCGACCTGGGCGACCTGCAGACGAGGTCGGCGCTCCCGACGTCGCAGCTCATCACCATCACCCTGGACGGGAACGGGGTCGCCCACTTCGCGATCCCCCGGATGGAGGTCGGCCAAGGGATCACCACCGCTGCCGCCATGCTCATCGCCGAGGAGCTCGACCTGCCGCTCGACAAGGTCGAGGTGACCCTCGCCCCGGCCCGTCCGGAGCTGGTCTTCAACCAGCTCACCGGTGGCTCCAACACGATGGAGTCGATGTACACCCCGATCCGGGTGGCCGCAGCCGTCGCCAGGGGACGGCTCCTCGCGGCTGCGGCGACCCTGCTCGGTGCCCAGGTGTCCTCGCTGACCGCCCGGAGCGGGGTCATCACCGACACCGCCGGCGGCAGCGCCACCTACGGACAGCTCGCCGCCCTCGCGGCCAGCGCCCAGACGGTGCCGGTCAGGGTGAACCTGAAGTCGACGTCGTCGTTCCGGGTGGTCGGCACCCCGCAGAACCGCGTGGACGCCCGCGACGCCGTGACGGGGCGCAAGAAGTTCACGATGGACCTGGCCGTGCCGGACGCGTTGCCCACGATGGTATGCCGCCCACCGACGCTCAACGGTTCGGTACGCAGCGTGCAGAACCTTCCCGCAGTCCAGGCCATGCCGGGGGTCACCGACGTCGTCGTCGTGGACACCGGGGTGGCCGTGCGGGCTGCGACGTTCGGCCAGTGCATCGACGCCGTCCGCGCCCTGGAGGTGACGTGGAACCCCGGAACGGTCGCCGGTGAGTCCGACGAGTCGGTGCTGCGCCGGCTCAAGGCCGCCGAGCTGCCGATGGCGGTCCCGAAGGTGCCCCTGCTGGCCAGGACCGTCGATCTGCGGTTCGAGTTCATGTTCCGCAGCAGCGCGGCCCTCGAACCCAACTGCGCCATCGCCGACGTGCGCGCCGGCCGGGCCACGGTGTGGGCGGGCCTGAAGTCCCCGATCGTCGCGCAGCGCAACATCGCGGACGCCCTCGGGCTGCCCCAGACCAGCGTCAAGGTCAACGTCGTCACCGGCGGAGGGTCGTTCGGGCACAAGCTCTTCGGCGATGCAGCCATCGAAGCGGCGAAGATCTCCAAGGCGATGGGCAAGCCGGTCAAGCTCATGTGGCACCGCGCCGACGAACCCCGTCAGGGGCGCACCCATCCCATGGCCACCTCACGCATCCGGGCCACCCTGCTCGGGTCGAACGTGCTGACCTTCGAACAACGCCACACCAGCATCCAGACGGACTTCTCGCACGGGCTGGGGGAGCGGCTCACCGCGATGGCTGCCGAGCTCCCCGCGGGACTGGGCAACCTCGGGTTCGCCCAGTCGATCTTCACACTGACCCAGGAGCTGCCGTACGACTTCGGCGTGGTCACCCAGCTGCTCAACGAGGTCGACATGGGCTTCAACACCGGCAGCATGCGCAACATCTACTCACCCGACGTCGCCTGCGCGAACGAGCTGTTCGTCGACCAGCTGGCGAAGAAGCTGGGCAAGGACCCGCTGGCCTTCCGGCTCGAGTTCCTCAAGAACGAGCGGGTCAAGGCCTGCCTGCGCAAGGTCGTCGAGGTCGGGAGGTGGGGTCGTGCCATGCCGGCCGGCACCGCGCAGGGCATCGCCGTGCACTCGGAGTACAAGGGCGCGACCGCGGTGCTCGTCGAGATCGACTGCCGTCCCGAGACGGTGAACCGCACCGTCCGGGACGCCGTCACCGGCCCGCGGGTGACCAAGGCAGTCATCGCCATCGACGCAGGGCTCGTGGTCAACCCGAGGGGCCTCGAAGCCCAGATGATGGGCGGCGTCTCCGACGGCATCGCCCTTGCGCTCACGAGCAGCAACCACCTGCAGGACGGTCACTTCCTCGAGGCCAGCTGGGACAACTACTTCTACACCCGCCAGTGGAACGTCCCGCCGACCTTCGAGTGCATCGTCATGCCCTCCGACCGCGACCTGCCCGGAGGGGCGGGAGAGGCCGGTGTCGCGGCCTCTGTCGCCGCGACCGCCTGCGCCTACGCCCGTGCCACCGGGACGGTCCCCACGCGTTTCCCGGTCAACCACGGGACCGTCTCGTTCACCCCTAAGACCTTCGTCCCCCCGGTGCCGGCGTCGCCCACCGACGGCTTGTCCCACACCTACTGAGGAGCCCTGATGGCACAGCACACCTTCACCGTGAACGGCGAGATCGTCACCGTCGACGTGGCCGACGATGTCCGGCTCCTCTGGGTCCTGCGCGACGTCCTGGGCTACACCGGACCCAAGTACGGCTGCGGCATCAACGTCTGCAAGGCCTGCACCTCCCACATCAACGGGAAGGCGTTCAATCCCTGCTCGGTCCGCGTGGGCGACCTCGAGGCGACGGACGAGGTGACGACGATCGAGGGACTGGCCGCCACGGCGCCCGGCGACCTGCACCCGATGCAGGAGGCGTGGCTCGAAGGCGACGTGGCCCAGTGCGGCTACTGCCAGCCCGGGCAGATCATGGCCGCGGTGGCCCTGGTCCACAAGGTGCGCGCTGAGGGCCGGGAGATCACCGACGCCGACCTCGACGCCATCCGCAACGTCTGTCGCTGCGGCACCTACAACCGGATCCGTGAAGCCATCCGGGACGGCGCAGCCCGGATGTGAGCCCGTGTATGGCGCCCACGCGCCATACGCACGAACGCCCCGGACCACGCGCGGTCCGGGGCGTTCGGCGTCATCCGCCGGGCTGGGGGTTGTCAGCGGATGGCGTTGGCGGCCGCAACGACGTCGACCAGGCCGTGGCCCTTGTCGAAGCTCGTGCTGCCGTTGGTCCCGGCCTCGTAGGGGGCGCCGTCGGTGTACTTGTAGGCGGTCGACTCGATCGCCGCCTCGACCTGGGCCGGGGTCGCCGACGGGTTCGCCTGGAAGAGCTGGGCGACGATGCCGGAGATGTGCGGCGTGGCCATCGAGGTGCCGCTGATGGTGTTGTAGTCGCCGGCTTCCTTGGGGTCCAGGCCCGTGCTGCAGATCGGGAGGTAGATGCGGCAGGAGCTCGTGATGGACTCACCGGGCGCCGAGATGTCGGGGTACGTGGACTGGTCCCCGTTCTTCCCGCGGCTGGAGAAGTCGGACACGGTGCCGTCGCGGGTACCGGTGTTCTGGTCGAAGAACGACGCGACCGAGAGGATGCCGGGGGTCGGGTCCATGCCGGGCGGGTTGGACAGCGAGGTCGAACCGTCGCCACCGTCGTTGCCGTTGGCCCAGACGCTCACCACACCCTCCTTGACCAGCTCACGCTGGAGCTTGACCGTCGCGGAGTTGGGGTCGAAGGCGCCACCACCGGTCGGGCCGTAGGAGTTGTTCGTCACCTTGATCGGCGGGCACTTCGCCGCGGAGACCCCTGCGCCACAGGGTGCGGCGTGGTTCTCCAGCACCCAGTTGAGGGCGGAGTCGGCGCCGATGATGAACAGGACCGCACCCGTGCTGATGCTGACCAGGCTGGCCCCGGGGGCGGCGCCGTGCATCTTGGTGCCGTCGGAGAGGGTGACGTCACGCCCGGCGACGATGCCGTTGACGTGCATGCCGTGCCCACCACCGGAGACGAGGTCGGTGTCGAGCGGGCCAGCGTCGACAGGGGCGCAGGTGCTCTCGGTGAGCGGCTCGCAGACCATCTTGAGGTTCTTGACGACGGCGGACGTCCCGTCGGCGTTCTGCAGGAACGGGTGGCTCGGGTCGACCCCGGAGTCGATCACGGCGACGGACACCCCCTTGCCGTCCAGGCTGGTGCCGTTCGCACCGGTGAGGGTGTTCCGGGCCTCGTCACCGCGGGTGGCCTTGTTGGAGGTCGCGAGGGTGAACGCGATGGGCTGGTTGCCCTCGACGTAGGTCACCCCCGACTCGCCACGGACGGCCTGGATCTGGGCGGGGAGGCCGGTCGCCACGACGACGCCGATCTTGTCGAACGTGGTCACGGGCCGGAGCCCGGCGGCGGCGACAGCGCGCTTCGCGGCGGCGGTGTCGGTGCCGTGCACGAGGACGGTGGTCGGGGTGGCCGCCTGGAGGGTGCCGAGCTGTGAGGAGAGCCACGGCTGGACGGGGGCGAGCGACGTGACTGCCGGGAGCAGGCCGGCCGAGGCCGGGGCAGCGAGGGCCACGGTGGCCAGGGCCGCGGCAGCGAGTGCTGCCCGGGTTCGTGTCACGGTGCGCATGGGATCCCTTTCGAGGAGCCGACCAGCTTCTTCGGTGGTCGTGCGTGTGACCGGACAACGAGGGCCCGCCCGCCGTGGTTACGCGCGGGTAGGTCAAGGGAGGGTCAAGAACGGCAGGTCGCACGGTCCCGGGACCGCCCGAGGCCAGGCACCGGGCGGTGCTACTCCATGATGGAGAAGCCGCCCCGGTCGCCACTCAGCGTGACCTCGATGCCGGTGATCCGCGGGTTCGTGCCCTCGACCTCGACGGCGAACGCGGTCCAGGAGCCCATCAGGTCCGCCAGGACGGGCTTGCCGACCGTGGCCCCGGCGGAGGCGTGGAGCACCACGGCGGTCGTGCCGGCCGGTGCGACCCCCCAGACGAAGGTGCGGCCGTCGGCGAGCTGGAACGTCCCCCGCGCGAGCGTGGACTCCGGGTCCGCGCCGGCGAGCGTGGCGGTCATCCCGCTGGGGTCCTTCACGACGAGGTCGCCCTGCAGGCTCGCGACGACGGTGCCCCCGACCCGCGCAACCGGCAGGTCGATCGAGATGACGACGCTGGTCGGCGTGCCTGCACCTGTGGGCCCCGTCTGGGTGAAGTCGTAGGGCGTCAGGGGTGTGGCGCCCTCGCCGTCCATGGTCACGCCGAAGGCCGCCATCTGGGGCTCGGTGCCGAGGATCCACGAAACTTCCTGCCCCGCGCCGCGCCAGCCGATGTCGGCTGCCGGCGTCGCCGCGATCAGGGGCTTGGCGAACGTCACGACGAACGCCGTGAAGTCCCGCCCCGGGGCCAGGGCCACGATGGGCTTCTGGACCGACTGGCCCGCCAGGGGCTTCAGCTCGATCGCGTCGGTCACGCCGGGGACGATTCCGACGACGACCATATGGCCGCCCGTGCCCTCGACGACGCGCCACGCGCCGCCGCTCCCGAGGATCCCCGTGACACTGCGCTCGCGGTGGCCGTCGCGGACCACGTCGATGGTGAGCTCTCCGTCCGCGACCGCCAGCGCGTACCGGGCGTCGCCGACCGTCAGGGAGCGACGTCCGGTGAGCCCCGGGGCGGGCACGTCGTGAGGGCCGTCGGTCCCAGAGGTGGGTGCGGTCGACACCGACGACCCGCTCGGTCCGGCGGGCGTCGTGGTGTCGTTGCCGGGGGAGGACAGGACGGAGGACCCGAGGGCGATCGCGGCCACGGCGGCAGCGCAGGCAGCCACGGCCACGGTGGCCGACCGACGCCGGGTGCGGGCCCGCCCTTGCGCGATGACCTCGGTCAGGTTCACGTGCATGGCCGGAGCGGTCTCGGTGTGCAGCAGCTCGATGACGTCGCGGTCACTGGACATGAGCGTCTCCCTTGTCTCCGATGAGGATTCGCAGTCGTTCCAGACCGCGGGATGCAGACGACTTCACGGTGCCGACGCTGATCCCGAGCATCTCCGCCACCGTGCGTTCGGAGAAGTCTGCGTAGTGGCGCAGCACCACGACCTCGCGCTCGCGAGGAGGGAGCAACGCGAGGGCGCGCACCAGGTCGAGCCTCTCCGGGGCGTCGTCCGTGCGGTTCCACGGGGTGTCACGGACCTCGTCGACCAGGACGAGGCGGCGCTCCTTGCGCCAGGTGCTGACGACGAGGTTGCGCAGGATCCGGTGGCAGTAGGCCTCCGGCTCGTCGTGACGCACGCGCGGCCACACGACGTACAGCCGGACCAGGGCCTCCTGGGCCGCGTCCTCCGCGCGCGTGGGGTCGCCGGTGAGCAGCCAGGCGGTGCGGAGCAGGCGCGGTGTCACGCGCGCGGCGAAGGACTCGAACGCCCCGTCGTCCCGTGCCCTCATGCGTTCCCCTCCCGAGCTCCCCCCGCGGACCCGTCCGGGTCGACCACGGCCTGGTGCGCCCCGGCTCCGTGGTGGACCCGGATGTCGTACCCAACGCCAGACTGGCACTGAAGGTTGAGCGCCCGACGCGTAAACTTCGCAGGTGCCCGCCTACCTCGACCACGCCGCGACCACGCCGATGCTCCCATCGGCCGCGGCGGCGATGGCCGAACAGCTCGCCGTCCCCGGCAACGCCTCCTCCCTGCACACCAGCGGGCGGCTGGCCCGCCGCGTCGTGGAGGAGTCCCGGGAGCGGATCGCGAAGGCCCTGGGGGCGCGGCCGTCCGAGGTCGTCTTCACCTCGGGTGGCACCGAGTCCGACAACCTCGCGGTCGCCGGCACGTGGGAGGCGCGGCGCGACGCCGACCCCGCCCGCATCCGGATCGTGGCCAGTGCCATCGAGCACCACGCGGTGCTGGACTGCGTCGACCACCTCGTGACCCACGACGGCGCGAAGGCGACCTGGGTCGACCCCGACGCCTCCGGGGTCGTGACGGTCGCCGCGGTGCGCGCGGCCATCGAGCAGGACCCGGGCTCGGTCGCGCTCGTCACGGTGATGTGGGCCAACAACGAGGTCGGGACGATCCAGCCGGTGGCCGAGCTGGCGGCCCTGGCCCACGAGTTCGGGATCCCGTTCCACACCGACGCGGTGCAGGCGGCCGGCCACGTCCCCGTCGACTTCACCGCCTCGGGCGTCGACCTCATGACCGTGACCGGACACAAGGTCGGCGGCCCCCTGGGCATCGGTGCCCTCGTCGTGCGGCGCGACGCCAAGGTCGTCCCGCAGTCCTTCGGTGGTGGCCAGGAGCGCCAGATCCGCAGCGGCACGCTCGACGTGCCGGCCATCCGTGCGTTCGCCGTCGCCCTCGAGGAGTCCGTGGCCGCCCTCGGCTCCGAGGCCGGCCGCCTCGCGGCCCTGCGTGACCGGCTGGTCACGTCCGCGCAGGCGCTGCCCTACGACATCACCGTGACGGGCGCGTGGGAGGCGGGTGACACCATGCGCCGGCTTCCCGGGAACGCCCACCTGCTCGTGCCGGGCTGCGAGGGCGACTCGTTGCTCTACCTGCTCGACGCCGCGGGGGTCGAGTGCTCGACGGGTTCGGCGTGCCAGGCCGGGGTGCCCCAGCCCTCGCACGTCCTGCTCGCCATGGGCATCCCCGAGGGCTCGGCCCGGGGCGCGTTGCGGCTCACCCTCGGCCACACGTCCACCGATGCGGATGTCGACGCCGTCCTGGCTGCGCTGCCGGCGGCCGTCGAGCGGGCCCGCAGGGCCAGCGGGGCGGCCTGATGCGCGTCGTCGCCGCGATGTCCGGGGGAGTGGACTCCGCCGTCGCCGCCGCCCGGATGCTCGATGCTGGTCACGAGGTCGTGGGGGTCCACCTCGCGCTCTCGCAGAGCGCGGCCACGTTGCGTGAGTCGGCCCGCGGGTGCTGCACCATCGAGGACGCCGGCGACGCCCGTCGGGTGGCCGACATGCTCGGCATCCCGTTCTACGTCTGGGACATGGCTGCTCGGTTCAAGCGGGACGTCATGGAGGACTTCGTCGCGGAGTACTCCGCAGGGCGCACCCCGAACCCGTGCCTGCGCTGCAACGAGAAGATCAAGTTCTCGGCACTGCTCGACAAGGCCGTGGCGCTGGGCTTCGACGCCGTGGCCACGGGTCACTACGCGCAGGTCGTGGAGAGTCCCGGCGGCGAGCGCGAGCTGCACCGCGCGGTGGACATGGCCAAGGACCAGTCCTACGTCCTGGGGGTGCTCGACGCCGAACAGCTGTCCCGCGCGTTCTTCCCCCTCGGGGACACCGCGAAGCCCGAGATCCGTTCGGAGGCAAGGGAGCGCGGGTTCTACATCGCCTCCAAGCCCGACTCCCACGACATCTGCTTCATCGCCGACGGCGACACGCGCGGCTGGCTCACCTCCCGCCTCGGGGAGCAGGCCGGCGACATCGTCGACGCGGCCTCCGGCGAGGTCGTGGGGGCGCACGCGGGCTCCTACGGCTACACCGTCGGGCAACGCCGAGGCCTGGGCCTGCCGCGGTCCAGCCAGGACGGCGAGCCGCGGTACGTCGTCGGGGTGGACGCCTCGACCAACACCGTCACGATCGGCACGGCAGACCTCTTGGGGGTCAACGCGATCCGCGGCGACCACGCCCGCTGGTGCGGTGCACCCCCCGAGGGTGTGGTGTCGGTCGGCGCCCAGGTGCGTGCGCACGGCGAGGAGGTCCCTGCCGAGGCGTGGGCCTCGGGTGAGGACGTCGAGGTCCGCCTCGGCTCGCGGCTGCGCGGTGTGGCCCCCGGCCAGTCCGTGGTGCTGTACGAGGGCACGCGCGTGGTGGGTTCGGCCACCATCGCGCAGAGCTGGCTCGAGCGCTGACGCGTATGGCGCCGGACGGGGGTGCGGACGCGAGCGCTGCCGGGGGCGTCGGTGCGGGCGTCGGCGGGGTGCTCCCCGGGCGGGAGATCCTCGAGGGCACGCCGCTGGCCCGGGTCCGGGCGCTGTGCCTGGCGTTCCCTGCCACGCAGGAGCGGGCGTCCCACGGTGAACCCTGCTGGTTCGCGGGCGGGAAGAAGATGTTCGTCATGACCTCCCAGCGCCACCACGACGACCGGGTGGGGTTCTGGGCGGCGGCGCCGGAGGGGGTCCAGGGGTCCCTGGTAGCCGCAGAGCCGGAGCGCTACTTCCGGCCGCCGTACGTCGGCAGCCGCGGATGGGTCGGGGTCCGCCTGGACGTCGACGACATCGACTGGGACCGGGTCGAAGCGGTCGTCGAGGACGCCTGGCGACAGGTGGCACCGAAGCGGCTGCAGGCCGAGCACGACACCCGCTGACCGCCCTCCGTCGCCCCGCTTTGGGTGCCTGGACGGTCGGAATTCCGACCGTCCGGGCACCCAAAGCGGCGAGCGAGGGGCAGTCCCGACCGACGTGGTCAGGAGGTGTCACCGGTGCGGTCTAGAGTCGGGGCCGTGGCTCGCGCAACCGGTATCGGCTCCCTTCCCGGCACCGACATCCGTGAGGCCCTCCGCGGGGTCCGCGAGATCCTCGCCGTCGACGACCACATCCCGTACCTCCCGGAGCTGCCGGCCCGCGGACCCGGCGCCGACATGGTCGGCCGAGCCGCAGGCCTGCTCGTCGACCTGCACGTCGACCTGCAGCCAGCCGGCTGGCGCCTCGTCGAGCGACCCGGTCACGACGCGTCCCGCACGGGCGCATTCCTTCGCGAGGACCTCGACGAGCTGGCCGAGGCCTTCGACGGCTGGGAGGGGGAGCTCAAGCTCCAGTGCACCGGTCCGTGGACCCTGGCCGCCAACCTCGAGCTGACGCGTGGCGAGAAGGTCCTGGTCGACCCCGGCGCGGTCCGTGACCTCACGGGTTCGCTCGCGGAGGGGATCCGCCTCCACCTCGACACCGTGCAACGACTCGTCCCCGGCGCCCGCCTGGTGCTGCAGGTGGACGAACCCTCCCTGCCGGCCGTCCTCGCCGGCCACCTGCCCACCGCCTCGGGCTACGGCCACCTGCGACCCGTGGACCCTCAGCGGGCGAGGAACGGTCTCTCCGAGGTCCTCGAGGCCGCCGGCGGCCGGGCCACGGTCGTGCACTGCTGCGACCGCGCCATACCGCTGCCGCTCCTGCGGGCCACCGGTGTCGGTGCCGTCGCGCTCGACGTGACCGACCTGACGCCGCAACGGTGGGAGTCGATCGCGGCGACCACCGAACAGGGGGTCGCGCTGTGGGCGGGGTGCCTGGCCACGGACGGTTCGAGCACGAGCAAGACCGCTGCGGGCCTCGTCGAGCGCGGCTGGTCGGACGCCGGGTTGTCCCCGAAGGGACTGGCCGATCTGGTCGCCACGCCCACCTGCGGGCTGGCCGGGCTCACACCCCAGGGGGCCTGGGGCGTTCAACGGAAGGCGGTCGAGGTGGCTGCCGAGTGGACCGAACGAGCTGAGGGCTGACACCGATGAGCAGCACGACGAACACCCCCGCCGTCCCGACGACCGTCGCGGACGCCGGCACCCCGTCGACCCCGACTGCCGGGCGGTCGACGACGCGGGTCCCGTGGCAGGCGAAGTACCTCATGCTCGCGCTGATCTGGGGATCGAGCTTCCTCCTCATGAAGGTGGGGCTGCGCACCATGGCTCCCGTGCAGATCTCGGGGCTGCGGATCTACGCCGGCACGCTCACCCTCGTGGTGCTGCTGGGGGTCACCGGCGGGCGGCTCCCGCGCGAGCCGCGCACGTGGGCGCACCTGACGGTCTCGGGCATCTTCCTCACGGCGATGCCGTTCAGCCTGTTCGCGCTGGGGGAGGAGCGGGTGTCGAGCGCGCTCGCCGGCATCGGCAACGCGACGACGCCGATCGCCGCTCTGTTCTTCGCGTTGCTCCTGCTCCCGAGCGACCGGCTGTCCCCGCGCAAGCTCGCGGCCGTGCTCATCGGGTTCGCCGGGGTGGTGGTGATCACCCAGCCGTGGGAGTCGTCCGGCCGCCCCGACCTGCTCGGCTTCGGCATGACCCTCGTGGCCGGTGCCTGCTACGGCCTGGGCTGGACCTACAACCGCCGGTTCCTCGGCAACGCCGACCTGGGCGGGCTGTCCATGCCGACCGCCCTGCTCGTGGTGGGCTCGGTCCTCATGGCGCCCGTGCTCCTCGTCTGGTGGGCGCTGCACCGCGACACGTATGCCGCGCCGTGGAGCGGCCACGCCGACCCCTCCGGGGGTGGCTGGCTCACCCCGCTCCTGTGCGTGCTGGTGCTCGGCGTCGTGGGCACCGGGCTCGCGTACATGCTCCAGTTCGACGTGGTGCGTGGTGCGGGGGCGACCGTGAGCACGACGGTGACCTACCTGATCCCGGTCGTCTCGGTCGTGCTCGGCGTCCTCGTCCTGGACGAGCACCTCGCGTGGCCGCAGCTGCTCGGTGCCGTCATCGTCCTGGTGTCGGCCGTGGTCATCGGCCTGCCCGCCCGGCGCCGTCGGGCACCGGGCGGGACACCGGCCTGAGGCCCCAGGGCCAGGGCTTTCGGCCGCCTCAGGCCGAGGGCTTGCTGACCTCGCGGCGCAGGATCTTGCCGGTCGGTCCCTTCGGCAGCTCGTCGACGGCCCAGATGTGGCGCGGGTACTTGTAGGCCGCGATCTTCGACTTCACGAACGCCTGCACGTCCTCGAGCGTCGCCGTCGCACCCGGCTTGAGCGCCACCGCCGCCCCCACGTCCTCGCCGAGCAGGTCGTCGGGCACGGCCACGACAGCGGCCTCGAGGACGTCGGGGTGCTCGTACAGGACCTCCTCGACCTCACGCGGGTACACGTTCATGCCACCGCGCAGGATCATGTCCTTCTTGCGGTCGACGATCGTGAAGTAGCCCTCGTCGTCCATGGTCGCCAGGTCCCCGGTCCGGAACCAACCGTCAGGGATGGCCTCGGCCGTCGCCTCGGGGTTGCGCCAGTAGCCCTTCATGACGTTGTCGCCACGGATGGCGATCTCGCCGACGCCGTCACCGGCCGGGACGTCGTTGCCCTCGAGGTCGACGAGCTTCATCTCGCAGCCGGGGATAGCGACCCCGATGGTGCCGGGCTTGCGCTCCCGCGTGGGCATGTTGAACGACGCGACGGGAGAGGTCTCGGACAGTCCGTACCCCTCGAGGATGACGCAGCCGAACTTGTCCTCGAACGCCTTCATCACCTCGTGCGGCATCGCCGAACCACCGGAGCAGCAGGTCCGCAGCGACGTGGCGTCCATGGCGTCGGAGTCCGGGTGGTTGAGGATCGCGGCATACATGGTGGGCACGCCCATCATGATCGTGACCTTCTCGTCGTTGATGACCTTGATGGCCTCAGCGGGGTCGAACCGCGGGATCAGGGCGAGCGCAGCGCCGGCGATGACCGCGGCGTTGAGCCCGACGACCAGCCCGAACACGTGGAACAGGGGCAGGCAACCCATCACCACGTCGTCGTTCGTCGTCTCCTGGATGTCGACCGCACTGCGGTAGGCGTTGAGGTGGATGTTCCTGTGCGTGAGCTCGGCCCCCTTCGGGCGGCCGGTGGTGCCCGAGGTGTAGAGCACGATCGCCGTGTCGTCGTCGTCGCGCTCGGTCGGCTCGGCGATGGGTTCGCCGTCCTCGAGGGCGCCCTCGTCCGGGCCGAGCGGCCCGCACTGGACGATGCGGGTGCCCGAGTTCTTCGCGCCCTCCGTGGCCTCGGCCACGAAGTCCGGCCAGACGAAGGCGACCTTGGCGCCGGAGTTGCTGAAGAAGAAGTCGATCTCGCCAGCCTTGAGCAGCGGGTTCATCGGCACGACGATCGCCCCCGCGAGCAGCGACCCGAAGAAGACGACGGGGAACGCCGGGACGTTCGGCAGGATGATCGCCACCCGGTCGCCCGGCTCGACCCCTGCGGCGCGCAGCGATCCAGCCACCTTGGCCGCCATGGCGTGCAGGTGGGCGTAGCTCAGGTCGTTGCCCCTGAACTTGATGGCTGCCTGGTCGGGCGTCTTGCGCGCCGTGGTGACCAGGTTGGTCGCGAGGTTCGTCATCTGGGCTCCGCATCGTCGGGGAACTGGTCCACTCATCCTTGCGGCTCCGACCGGGTTTGGCCACGGGGCCGGGGGACCACGCCGTCGTATGGCGCGTGCCCGGGGGTCGAGCGCAGGCGTCGGCCGCGGGCGCGGCCACCCGGGGAACGTCGGAGCCGTCCCGGGAGTGCCGCGTCCGTCCTCCCCACCGTCGGTGGGGTGCGGCAGGATGACCCCCGTGAGTGAGATCGTCTCGACCAGCGTCCCGGACCAGGCCCGTCACGAGTGGGCCGACCTCGCGGAGCAGGCCAGCGCGGCCCAGTTCGCCTACCACGTCAAGGACGCACCGACGATCAGCGACGGGGACTACGACGCGTTGATCCGCCGGCTCAACGAGCTCGAGGACGAGCACCCGGAGCTGCGCACGCCCGAGAGCCCGACCCAGCAGGTCGGGGGAGCGGTGTTCAGCACCGACTTCCAGGCCGTCGACCACCTCGAGCGCATGCTGTCGCTCGACAACTGCTTCTCCCCGGAGGAGCTCGCCGCGTGGGCGGCCCGGGTCACGCGGGACTCGGGGACCACGGACTTCCACTACCTGTGCGAGCTGAAGATCGACGGCCTCGCCGTCAACCTGCTCTACGAGAAGGGCCGCCTCGTCCGTGCGCTCACCCGTGGAGACGGCCGCACGGGGGAGGACGTGACCAACAACGTCCGGACGATCGACGGCATACCCCACCAGCTGGCGGGCACCGACCACCCGGCGAGGGTCGAGATCAGGGGGGAGGTCTTCTTCCCGATCGAGGGGTTCGCGGACCTCAACGCCTCGCTGGTCGAGGCCGGCAAGCCGCCCTTCGCCAACCCCCGCAACTCCGCGGCGGGGTCGTTGCGGCAGAAGGACCCGCGCGTCACCGCGAGCCGCCCGCTGCACATGCTCGTCCACGGCATCGGGTTCCGTGAGGGCTTCGAGCTGACCCGGCAGTCGCAGGCCTACGAGCTGCTGCGCGAGTGGGGGCTGCCGATCTCGAGCCACTACAAGGTGGTCGACACCATCGAGGACGTGCAGGCGTTCGTCGTGCACTTCGGGGAGCAGCGGCACAGCGTCGAGCACGAGCTCGACGGCATCGTCGTCAAGGTCGACGAGGTGAGCGTCCAGCGCCAGCTCGGGTCCACCTCGCGGGCGCCGCGCTGGGCGATCGCCTACAAGTACCCGCCGGAGGAGGTCAACACCAAGCTGCTCGACATCCAGGTCGGCGTCGGCCGCACGGGCCGGGTCACCCCGTTCGGCGTGATGGAGCCGGTGCTCGTCGCCGGCTCGACCGTGGAGCGGGCGACCCTGCACAACGCCGACGAGGTGCGGCGCAAGGGGGTGCTCATCGGCGACACCGTCGTGCTGCGCAAGGCCGGTGACGTGATCCCCGAGATCCTCGGCCCGGTGGTGGAGCTGCGCGACGGCACCGAGCGCGAGTTCGTCATGCCGACGCACTGCCCCTCGTGCGGCACCGCCCTCAAGCCGGAGAAGGAGGGCGACAAGGACATCCGGTGCCCCAACGCCCGGACCTGTCCGCACCAGCTGCGCGAGCGGCTCAACGGGCTGGCCGGACGCGGTGCCTTCGACATCGAGTCGCTGGGCTGGGAGGGCTCGATCGCCCTGCTCGAGTCAGGCGTGCTGGAGGACGAGTCGGGGTTGTTCTCGTTGGGGGAGAAGGAGATCGCGCAGGTTCCCCTGTTCACCCGTGCGGCGAGGAAGACCGATCCCGAGGACGAGGTCGTCGACGGGCGGATCCTGTCGGCCAACGGTCGTCGACTGGTCGAGAACCTCCAGCAGGTGAAGGACCAACCGTTGTGGCGGGTCATCGTCGCCCTGTCGATCCGCCACGTGGGGCCGACGGCGGCGCGCGCCCTCGCCCAGCACTTCGCCTCCATGGACAAGATCCGGGCGGCCAGCCTCGAGGAGCTCGCCGGCGTGGAGGGCGTCGGCGGAGTGATCGCCGAGGCCGTGCGCGAGTGGTTCGACGCGCCCGGCAACGACTGGCACGTGCGCATCGTCGAGCAGTGGGCCGCCGACGGCGTCCGCATGCAGGACGAGCGCGACGAGTCGGTGGAGCAGACCCTCGCCGGGCTGACCATCGTCGTCACGGGGTCGCTGGAGGGGTTCTCGCGCGACGAGGCGAAGGAGGCGATCCTGACCCGCGGCGGCAAGGCCTCGGGGTCGGTCTCCAAGAAGACCGACTACGTCGTCGTCGGTGAGAACGCCGGGTCGAAGGAGGACAAGGCGCGCGAGCTCGGGCGGCCCATCCTCGACGAAGCCGGGTTCCGGCGGTTGCTCGAGGACGGCCCGGGCCCGACGGAGTCCTGACGTGATCGACACCGAGACCTACCTGCGGTTCTGCGACGAAGCCCTGCTCGGTATGCGCGACCTCGTCCTCGACCTCGGGGACGACCTGGCCAACACCCGACCGGACATCCCCGGCGCCAACAGCCCCTTCGCGATCCTCACGCACTGCCTCGGTGTGGTCGCGCGCTGGGCGTCCACGGTCAACCTCGGCCAGATCGTGCCCCGCGACCGTGAGGCAGAGTTCCTGGCGGTCGGCGCCGTGACCGACCTCGCGGCAGACGTCGACCGGATGCGCACGTCCCTGCGGGGGTGGGTGGCCCGGACGAACCCGCAGGCGCCCCCGGTGAACCCGACGACGGGCCGCCAGGACTGGTACGCCACCACCCAGGGCGGGGTGCTCTTCCACGTGTACGAGGAGCTGTCGCAGCACCGCGGTCACATGGAGGTCACGCGCGACCTCCTGCTGGCGCAGGCCCGCGGCGAGTCCTAGCCCCCGCCGCCTCCCACCATTCCTCCGGCGATGCCCGTCCCGGCGGTGCCGAGCGCGGCGCCGGGCGGGGCCGGCGGGCGCGGCGCCGGGCGGGGCCGGCGGACGGGGCACCGGGCGCACACGGCATACGGGTGGTTTGTGTGACTGACCCACATTGAGCCGGCATGACGCCGGGCGAAGCATGACGGGCATGCGCCCGACAACGACGTCACGCCGGCGGATCGCCGCCCTTGCCACCACTGCCACCCTCGCCCTGCTGGGCGGACTGGCCACCGCCGCCCCCGCCTCGGCGGACAAGCCGCAGGGCGGGCACTGTGCCCGCCAGTCCAAGGTCGCGGTCCCGGGGGCCCAGGCCCAGAAGGTGGCCTGCCTCGACGACCTCACCACGGCCGGGACGGTCGCGTCCGGGCACACGAACCCGAACGACTGGGCCGGCCTGAACGCCGCCGGCACCGTGAACCCGACGGGTGTCCCCGGCATCCAGGCCGACGGCTACTTCCCGGACACCTCGACGACGAACACCAACAACGGCTGGAACCACGACTCGCAGTTCGTGCTCCGGCTCCCCGACCACTGGAACGGGGGCCTGGTCGTCAGCGGGGCGCCGGGCACGCGGGCGCAGTACGCGAACGACTTCATCATCAGCGACTGGGTGCTGAGCAAGGGCTACGCGTTCGCGTCCACAGACAAGGGCAACACCGGTGCGGCGTTCTACCGGGACGACAGCGCCCCCGGTGGCTCGATCCGCGAGTGGAACTCCCGCGTCACCCAGCTCACGGTGGCGGCGAAGTCGACCCTGAGGAAGGTCTACGCGAAGTCCCCGAAGCGCACCTGGATGGTCGGCATCTCCAACGGTGGCTACCTCACGCGCTGGCAGCTCGAGAACCGACCCGACCTCTACGACGGCGGGGTGGACTGGGAGGGCACCCTCTTCCGCGCCGAGGGGCCGAACCTCCTGACGTACCTGCCGACTGCGCTGAAGAACTACCCCAGGTACGCCACCACCGGCGACCCCGCTGCCCACGACGCGATGATCGCTGCCGGGTTCGCCCCGGGGTCGGAGTTCCTGTGGCCGTTCCACCACGCCTACTACTGGGACCTCACCCAGCGCATCTACCGCGAGGAGTTCGACCCCACGTGGGACGGGGCCCTCGACGCCGGTGTGCCGTTCTGCGCCGGCGGGACCCCGAGCTGCGACGCCGACTACGACTACGCCTCGCGGCCCGAGGCGGTGAAGGACGCGGTGAGGTCGGTGTCGCTCACGGGGAAGATCGGCAAGCCGATGATCACGATCCACGGAACCCTCGACACGCTGCTCCCCGCGGCCACCGACTCCGACGTCTACGACACCCTGGTCGACCGGGCCGGCTCAGGAGCCCTGCACCGCTACTACCGGGTCGAGGACGGGACGCACACCGACGGGCTCTACTCGGCCTACCCCGACCGGCTGCGCCCCCTGCTTCCCTGTGCGCGCAGCGCGTTCGACGTGCTGACCGCCTGGGTGGAGCGCGGTATGGCGCCGCCCGCCGACGGGCTCGTCCGTCGCCCGGCCGGCGGGGACGTCGTCAACACCTGCGCCCTCTGACCCACCGGCGGGGCCTCAGTCCGCGGCGGTTCCCTCGGGAGCCGCCGCGGTCCTGCGCACCGCCTCGCTCGCCTCGGTGATGATCGCCGTCATCGCCTCGGCGGCGGCCCGTCCGTCGCCGGAGCCGATGGCCTGGGCGACGTCGCCGTGCAGTCGGATGGCCACCGGGTTGGGCCGGGCCGGCATGAGCTGGTGGTGGGTCCGCCCCGAGAGCACCTCGGAGACGACGTTCGACAGGGCCGCGAGCATCTCGTTGCCGGACGCCTCGAGCATCGTCGTGTGGAAGACCTGGTCGGCCTGCAGGTAGGCCTCGAGGTCGCCGGACTTGGCGTGCACGGTCATCCGCATGACGGCGCCCACCATGGCGCCGCACTGCTCGGGGGTGGCCCGGTCGGCGGCGAGCTCGGCCGCCACGGGCTCGAAGCCACGCCTCAGCTCGCCGAGTGAGAGCAGCTGGTCCTCACGGTCCGGGCCGTCGAGGCGCCAGCGGATGACCCGGGGGTCGAAGACGTTCCACTGGGTGCGCGGCCGGACGCGGACCCCGAGGCGGCGCCGGGTCTCGACCAGGCCCATCGAGGAGAGCACGCGGACCGCCTCCCGCACCACCGAGCGGGACACCCCGAAGCGCTCGTCGAGCTGGTCGATCCGCACCACGGCGCCCACCGGCGTGGTGCCGGAGACGATCTCCTGCCCGAGGGCGTCGAGGACGTTGGCGTGCAGGCCGGCTCCCGGGGTGGGCGGGCCGTCGGTGGGAGGCATGGGGCCAGCGTGCCAGAAGAGGACGACACGAACACTCAACGCCAATAAATAGGATTTGTTTAGCCTGAAGTCTTGTCAAAACTGATCTGATCGGGGACTCTGGTGGACGGAAGCCTCGATGCCGAGGTCCTGCACCCCACGCACGAACCTGCTCACCGGACAAAGGAGTCGCGGACATGACCAGCCCCACCAGACCACCCCTCGTCGTGATGATGGGGGTGTCCGGCTCCGGGAAGACGACCGTGGGAGCAGCCCTCGCGCAGCGGCTGCGGGTCCCGTTCGCGGACGCCGACGACTTCCACCCGCCGGAGAACATCGCCAAGATGGCCGCCGGGATCCCGCTCGACGACTCCGACCGCGAGCCGTGGCTCCAGACCATCGCCGCCTGGCTGGGCGAGCACGCCGCCACCGGCGGGGTCGCGAGCTGCTCGGCGCTCAAGCGGGCCTACCGCGACATCCTCACGTCGGTCGCCCCGCAGACCGTCTTCGTCCACCTCCACGGTGATCGCGACGTCCTCGCCGCGCGGGTGGCCGGCCGTCCGGGGCACTTCATGCCGGCGGCCCTCATCGACTCGCAGTTCGACACCCTCGAACCCCTCCAGGCCGACGAGATCGGCCAGGCCCTCGACGTCGCCCAACCCGTCGACATCCTCGTCGAGCAGTCGCTCGACGTCCTCGCCACGAAAGGTGCGTCGCTCGCATGACCACTGACCTGTTCACGTTCCTGCAGCCGGCCCTGGCTGCGGCCGACGTCCCGGACATCCCGGCTGCGCGCCTGGTCCCGGCGGCCCTGATCGGGATCGCCGTGATCGTCGTCCTGATCACGAAGTTCAAGCTCCACCCCTTCCTCGGCCTGACCCTCGGCTCGCTGACGGTCGGCGCCATCGCCGGTGTCGCGATGGCCGATGTCGTCGCCAGCTTCACCAAGGGCTTCGGCTCGACCGCGGCCAGTGTCGGCACCCTGATCGCGCTGGGCGCGATGTTCGGCAAGCTGCTCGCCGACTCCGGGGGAGCGGACGAGATCGTCGACACCATCGTGGGGCGCTCCTCGGCTCGTTCGCTCCCGTGGGCGATGGCCGGGGTCGGTGCGCTGATCGGCCTGCCGATGTTCTTCGAGATCGGCCTCGTCCTGCTGATGCCCGTGATCTTCCTGGTGGCCCGCCGCTCCGGCCTGTCGGTCATCAAGGTCGGCATCCCGGCCCTCGCGGGCCTGTCTGCCATGCACGGCCTCGTGCCGCCGCACCCCGGTCCGCTGGTGGCGATCGACGCCCTCAAGGCCAACCTCGGGATCACCCTGGCCTTCGGTGTGCTGGTCGCCCTGCCGACGGTCGCGATCGCTGGCCCGCTCTTCGCCCGGTTCGCCGGCCGCTGGGTGGACGTCCCCGCTCCGGAGATGTTCGACACCGCCGACGACCGGGAGCAGCGCCTGCAGCGACCGACCTTCGCCGTCACCCTGTTCGCCGTCCTCACCCCGGTGGTCCTGATGATGGGCAAGGCGCTCGCCGACATCTTCATCGCCGCCGACGACAACCCGGTCCGCACCGTGCTCGACTTCGTCGGCACCCCGCTCGTCGCGCTGCTCATCGCCGTCATCGTCGGCATGTTCACCCTCGGCCGCGGCGCCGGCATGGGCACCAAGGAGCTCTCGACCTCGCTCGAGAAGTCGCTGCCGCCCATCGCCGGCATCCTGCTGATCGTCGCCGCCGGCGGTGGCTTCAAGCAGACCCTCGTCGACACCGGCATCGGCAACCTCGTCGCCGACTGGGTGCAGAACAGCGGCCTGTCCGTGCTCCTGCTCGCCTGGATCGTCGCGGTGCTCATCCGCCTCGCGACGGGCTCGGCGACCGTCGCCACGGTCACCGCCTCAGGGATCCTCGCGCCCCTGGCCGCCGGCATGAGCACCTCCGAGGTGTCGCTGCTCGTGCTGGCCATCGGCGCCGGCTCGGTGTTCTTCTCCCACGTCAACGACGCCGGCTTCTGGCTGGTCAAGGAGTACTTCGGCCTCAGCGTCGGCCAGACGATCAAGTCCTGGTCGCTGATGGAGACCGTGCTCTCGGTGTCCGGCCTGGTGTTCGTCCTGCTCCTGGGCCTGGTCGTCTGACCGCGGCGGCCTGCCCCTTTCTCGCTTTGGGTGCCCAGACGGTCGGAACTCCGACCGTCTGGGCACCCAATGTCGTGTCGGAGCGGGGCGGTCGGCGCGGTGCGGCCGGTGCCATAGAGTTGGTCTTCGTGGCCGTCGACTTCCAGCAAGAGATCAAGAACCTCCGCACCACCATGGACTCCGTGCGTGAGGTGACCGACCTGGCATCGCTGCAGGAGCAGATCACGGACCTCGAGGCCAAGGCCTCCGCGCCGGACCTCTGGGACGACCCCGACGCCGCGCAGGTCGTGACCTCCGCCCTCAGCCGGGCCAACTCCGAGCTCGAGCGCGTCAAGAGCATGGACTCGCGCATCGACGACCTCGAGGTCCTCGTCGAGATGGGCACCGAGGACGGCGGCGACGCCGACACGATGGCCGAGGCCGAGCGTGAGCTCGTCTCGCTGCAGAAGGCGGTCGGCGAGCTCGAGGTCCGCACGCTGCTGTCGGGGGAGTACGACGAGCGCGCGGCTGTCATCACCATCCGCGCCGGAGCCGGTGGCGTCGACGCCGCCGACTTCGCCGAGATGCTCATGCGCATGTACCTGCGCTGGGCCGAGCGCCACAACTACCCCGCACAGGTGATGGACACGTCCTACGCCGAAGAGGCCGGGCTCAAGTCCGCCACCTTCGAGATCAACGTGCCCTACGCGTTCGGCAACCTCTCGGTCGAGGCCGGGACGCACCGCCTGGTCCGGATCAGCCCGTTCGACAACCAGGGCCGTCGCCAGACGAGCTTCGCCGCGGTCGAGGTCATCCCGCTCATCGAGCAGACCGACTCCATCGAGATCCCCGAGAACGAGATCAAGGTCGACGTCTTCCGCTCCAGCGGCCCCGGCGGCCAGAGCGTCAACACGACCGACTCGGCGGTCCGCATGACCCACATCCCCACCGGGATCGTCGTGTCGATGCAGAACGAGAAGTCGCAGATCCAGAACCGCGCCGCCGCCCTGCGCGTGCTCCAGTCCCGCCTGCTGCTGCAGCGCCAGGCCGAGGAGGCCGCCGAGCGCAAGGAGATGGCCGGCGACGTCAAGGCCAGCTGGGGCGACCAGATGCGGTCCTACGTGCTGCAGCCGTACCAGATGGTCAAGGACCTGAGGACCGAGTTCGAGGTCGGCAACCCGTCCTCGGTGTTCGACGGCGACATCGACGGCTTCATCGAGGCGGGCGTGCGCTGGCGCAAGGAGCAGCAGAAGCTCGCCGAGTAGGCCTCCCCACCGCCGTGACGGCGACGAGGACGCTTCGGGCTGCCCCGGTCTGACCCTTGCCTGACCCTGGGCTGCCACGCCGAGCGGGCGCTGCTGCGCGGCATACGCCGGCGCGCGACCTATCCTCGGGTGCGTCGTGCGTGGACGCCCGCGCATGACAGGTATGCCGTCCCATCCAGCCCCCCGGTAAGGCTCACGTCCCGCGCATGATCCGTTTCGAGAACGTCAGCAAGGTCTATCCCCGGTCCAGCCGACCGGCGCTGAGCGACATCAGCCTCGAGATCGAGCGAGGCGAGTTCGTCTTCGTCGTCGGGTCCTCCGGCTCGGGCAAGTCCACGCTCCTGCGCTTGGTCCTCAAGGAGGAGGGCGTCACCCAGGGTGCCGTCCTCGTCGCGGGCCAGGAGGTCGGGCGCCTGCCGCAGCGCAAGGTGCCGCGCCTGCGCCGCGAGATCGGGACGGTCTTCCAGGACTTCCGCCTGCTGCCCAACAAGACGGTCTACCAGAACGTGGCCTTCGCGCTGCAGGTTTTGGGACGGTCCCGGCACGCGATCCGCCAGGTGGTCCCCGAGACGCTGGAGATGGTCGGGCTCGACGGCAAGGAGAAGCGGCTGCCGCACGAGCTCTCCGGTGGTGAGCAGCAGCGCGTCGCCATCGCGCGCGCGTTCGTCAACAAGCCGCCGATCCTGCTCTGCGACGAGCCCACCGGAAACCTCGACCCGACGACCAGTCTCGACATCGTCCGCCTGCTCGACCGGATCAACCGGACCGGCACGACGATCGTCATGGCCACGCATGACGACGACATCGTCGACCAGCTGCGCAAGCGCGTCGTCGAGCTGAAGAACGGCCACATCATCCGCGACGAGAACAAGGGCGTCTACGGCAGCGGTCGCTGACCGCACGCCACGGACTTCGGGAGACCTCACCCCATGCGACTGCAGTTCATGCTCAGCGAGATCTGGACCGGCCTGCGCCGGAACCTCTCGATCGCCGTCTCGGTCATGCTCGTGACCACGGTCTCGCTGTACCTCCTCGGGCTGGGGCTGCTGCTCCAGCGCGAGGTCGACACCCTCAAGGGCTTCTGGTACGACCGCATCCAGGTCTCGATCTTCATGTGCGGTGACGACTCCGCCGAGCCCAACTGCGCCGGCCGGGGAGTGACCGACGAGCAGCGGACAGCGCTCAAGGACCAGCTCGACCAGATGAAGCCCCTGGTCAAGAACGTCTACTTCGAGTCCGAGCAGCAGGCCTACGACCGGTTCCAGGAGCAGTTCCGCAACAGCCCGCTGGCCAGCAGCATCCGGGTCGGGGACATCCCGCAGAGCTACCGCGTCCAGCTGTCCGACCCGACGAAGTACGACGTGGTCGTCAGCGCCTTCCAAGGCGCCCCGGGGGTGGGGCGCGTCCAGGACCAGCAGAAGACGCTGGACAAGCTGTTCACGGTGATGAACGGCGTGACCGTGGCGTCGTTGGGGCTGGCGTTCATCATGATCATCTGCGCCGTGCTGCTCATGGCGACGACGATCAGGCAGGCCGCGTTCACCCGCCGAAGAGAGACCGGCATCATGAAGCTGGTCGGGGCGAGCAACCTCACGATCCGGCTGCCGTTCGTCATGGAGATCGTCCTCGCGACGCTCGTCGGGGTGGGCGCCTCGGTCGGCCTGCTCTACGCGACGATCCACTACCTCACCGGTTACGTGGCCCGCGAGCTCCCGGACGTGGCGATCGTCGGAGCGGGAGACGTCTGGGTCGTCGCGCCGACGCTGGCCGCGATCATGCTCATCATCGCGATCGTCACCTCGTGGGCGACGTTGCGCCGGTACCTGCGCGTCTGACGCGGGGACCGGCTCGGCCGATCGGTCGATTCACAGGCACGAATCGACCGCCAATCCCCAGAAACTGGTGTGCCCTGTGTTACCAATGAGGCCTATGAGCGCCATCCCCCCGCGCCGTCGCGCCACGCACCCCGTCCGGCTCACCGCCCTGGGCCTCGCCGCGGTCTGCTCGGTCGCCCTGGCGACCCCGTCCCTCGCCGCGGCAACGACCGCGACGACGACAGCAGGAGCCGTCACCGCGGCGACCACGGGGCTGGGCGCGAGCGCCCCGGGAGCCACCGACCCCGACAAGGCGAAGAAGAAGGTCGACAAGCAGGTCGACGCGCTGCAGGGCCAGCTCGAGGACACCTCCGCGGACCTGCGCGACGCCTACCTCGCACTGGAGCGCACCCGGGCCGCTCTGCCGGCCGCCCAGGCCGTGCTCGACAAGGCCACCGCCCAGCAGTCCGCGGCGGACGCCCACAACGACGAGATGGCCGTGGCCCTCGGGGTCGCCGAGGCCAACCAGGCGCGCGCGGTCGACCAGCTGGCCGGCACGCGCAAGGACCTGTCCGCCACCCGCACCCGGGTCGCCCGCTTCGCCTCCCAGCTCTACCAGGACCAGGGGATGGGCCAGCTGTCCGTCGCGCTGAGCGCGACGACGCCGGAGGACTTCGCCAACCGCATCGCCCTCACCGACACGGTGATGGACGTGCAGAACCAGTCCATCACCAGGCTGGCCACGGCCCAGGCCGCCGCGCGGGCGCAGGAAGCCCACATCGCGGCGCTGCGGGCGCAGGTCGCCGCGGCGAAGAAGGCCGCCGAGGTCGCCCTCGCCCGCGCGACGCAGGCCCGCGCCACCGCGGCCGCCGCGAAGGCGAAGCTCGACGCCCTCGCCGTCCAGCAGGCGGCGCAGTCCAGGGCCCTCGAGGCCAAGAAGGGCGCGGAGAAGGCCAAGCTCGCCGCGGCCGAGAAGGAGCAGGCCCGGCTCAAGGCCGTCCTGGTCGCCCGCGCCAAGGCCGCCAAGGCCGCGGCTGCGCGCCGCGCCGCGGCGGAGGCGCGTGCCCGGGCCGCCGCACGCAAGGCGCACCGCCCCATACCGAGGTCGACGCTGCCGTCCATGCCGAGCTCCGGCGGCTTCCTCAGCGCCCCGTCGCCCGCGCCCATCTCCTCGGAGTTCGGGATGCGGTTCCACCCGATCCTGCACTACTGGCGCCTGCACGCCGGTCGTGACTACGCGGCCAACTGCGGGTCGCCGATCCGCGCGGCGGCCGACGGCCAGATCATCTCGGCCGGCTGGGGCGGCGGCTACGGCAACCGCATCATGGTCGACCACGGCGTCCTGCGCGGCGTCGACCTCGTCACCACGTACAACCACATGGAGCGCTACGCCGTGCGGTCCGGTCACGTCTCGCGCGGCCAGGTCATCGGCTACGTCGGGACGACCGGTTCGTCGACCGGCTGCCACCTGCACTTCGAGACCTACGAGGACGGGACCCCCAAGGACCCGCGCCGCTGGCTCTGACCCGGGTCCGACAAACCCGTCGTCGTCCCACCCCCTCCAACAGGTAGCGTTGACCTGCTGACCGACGACCGGCCGGCGACGAAGCGTGCACGTGTCGACAGACGGGATGGGGCAATGCCCAAGGCCAACGACGAGGGTCGCAAGGTGGTGGCGAGCAACCGCAAGGCGCGCCACGACTACCTCATCGAGGACACCTTCGAGGCAGGCCTGGTCCTGATGGGCACCGAGGTGAAGAGCCTGCGGATGGGGCGGGCCTCGCTCATCGACGGGTATGCCGCGTGGCGCGGGGACGAGCTCTGGCTCGAGGGCGTGCACATCCCCGAGTACGTCCAGGGCACGTGGACCAACCACACCCCGCGCCGGCGCCGCAAGCTCCTGCTGCACCGCAGCGAGCTCACCAAGATCGCCCGCAAGTCCTCCGAGAGCGGCCACACCATCGTGCCGCTGCAGATGTACTTCAAGGACGGCATCGCCAAGGTCGAGATCGCCGTGGCCAAGGGCAAGCGGCAGTACGACAAGCGGCACGCCCTGCGCGAGCGGCAGGACAACCGCGAGGCCCAGCGTGCGCTGGGCGCGAAGGGGCGCCCACAGGTATGAGCCGGGTCGGGGGGGCTGGTCGGCACCGGGTGCTGGCCGCCTGGGCGGTGGCGCTCGGGTTCGCTGCGCTGGTCCTCTCCGGCGGCACCGCGTCCGCGGCCTCGTCGGACGACCTCGCCACGAAGTTCCACGTCGACTTCACCGTCAACCAGGACGGTTCGGTCGACGTCGCGGAGAACATCACCTGGCACTTCCCCTCCGGCGAGGACCGGCACGGCATCGAGCGCTTCATCACCGTCCGCGCCGGGTACCAGGACCGCACGGACACCTACCGCGAGTACCCCATCAGCGACATCAGCGCGTCCTCGCCCTCCGGCGCTCCCTCCGACGTCTCCGTCAGCGACGCCGCCGACGGCACCTCCGTGCGGATCCGCGTCGGCGACCCGGACCAGACCGTGTCCGGGACGCAGAGGTATGTCGTGCGCTACCACCTCGCCTCGATCGTCAACGGGTTCGACGACCATGCCGAGTTCTACTACAACCTCGTCGGGCCGGCGAACGACAGCACCTACGAGGACGTCAGCGCCTCGGTGACCGGACCCGGAGCCGCCGACCGCGCCGAGTGCTTCCTCGGGGAGCTCGGTTCCACCGACCGCTGCCAGGCCACCCCGGGCGCGACGGCGCAGTTCAGCGCCGCTCGAGCCGAACCCGGCCAGGGCGTCTCGATCCTGGCGTCGCTGCCGCTGGACGGGTTCGGGTCGCTGGAGCCGGTCCTGCACCAGGGTGAGGTGTCCAGCGATGGTGGGGTGATCACGACCCAGACGTCCAAGGCCCTCGGGGCGCTGGCCCTCGGCGCCGGGGTCACCCTGCCCCTGCTGGCAGCCGGCCTGATGGGCACCCTCGTCTACACGCGCGGCCGCGACGAGCAGTACGCCGGGCTCACCCCCGGCCTGACGCCGGGCCTCGCCCCGGGCGCCACGGGTGCCCAGGGCGCGGGCTCCGTCCCCGGCAGTGCGGCGCAGGCCCCCGTCGTCCGGGCCGGGAAACGGGTCGTGGCCGTGCAGTTCACCCCGCCGCAGGGGGTGACCCCCGGCCTCGTGGGCACCGTCATCGACGAGACGGCCAACACCGTCGACGTGTCCGCGACCCTCGTCGACCTCGCCGTGCGCGGCCACCTGACCATCGAGCCGATGACCTCGGGGATGTTCAAGAGCAAGGACTGGCGGCTCACCCGGACGACGCCGACCGCCGAGCAGGCGACCGTGCCGCTGCTGCCGTACGAGGAGGCCCTGCTCGGCGGTGTCTTCGCGACGTCGCCCGTGCGCGACCTGTCGGACCTCAAGAACACCTTCAAGCCGACCCTGACGCGGGTGCAGTCGCTGATGTACGACGAGGTGGTCCGCCGCGGCTGGTTCCGCCGCTCGCCCCAGGCCCAGCGCGGCGCGTGGACCACGCTCGGGGGGCTGCTGATCTTCGTGCCCGTGTTCGTGGGCATCTGGCTGGGTGGTCCGTTGATGAGCCTCGGCGCCAGCAGCGGGTTGGGGGTGCCGCCAGGGATCGCCCTCGTGGGGGGCGCGGTGGTGGCCGGTGCCATCGTGCTGTTCCTCGGCCGACGGATGGCGGCTCGCACGGCCGAGGGCAGCGCGGTGCTGGCGCAGTCCGAGGGGTTCAAGCAGTACCTCGTCACGGCCGAGGCCTCCCAGATCAAGTGGGAGGAGGCGCAGGACGTGTTCAGCCGCTACCTGCCCTACGCCATCGTGTTCGGCGTCTCGTCGCAGTGGGCCTCGACCTTCGAGAAGGTCGCCGAGGCCGCTGCAGCCGCGGGCCACGTCGTGACGCCACCGCTGTGGTACCTCGGTGGCGACATGAGCTCGTTCGGCGGGATCGCCGACGGCATGGACTCCTTCGCGACGACCGCCGGTGGGACGTTCACCAGCACCCCGGGCAGCTCCGGCGGGTCCGGCTTCTCCGGTGGGGGCGGGTTCTCCGGCGGTGGGGGCGGCGGTTCCTCGGGCGGCTCCTGGTAGGCGGCCGGCCACCACCGATCCTTCGCTGCCCCCAACGAGGCGCCCCGCCATACCCGGCCCTGGTCCCGACACGACGAAGCGGGGGGTGTT
>NZ_LMGM01000001.1:3657097-3673218 GCF_001427915.1 Phycicoccus sp. Root563
GCACGTGTGGCGCACGTGACGCGCAGTGCGTGTCGGTCAGTGCTTGAAGGCGTCCTTGACCTTCTCGCCGGCCTGCTTCACGTCGGCCTCGGCCTGGTCGGCCTTGCCCTCGCCCTCGAGGCGCTCGTTGTCGGTCGCCTTGCCGGTGGCTTCCTTCGCCTTGCCGGCGAGGTCGTCCTTGGTGTTGTCGAGCTTGTCCGTGAGTCCCATGTTGCGCTCCTCGTCATCGAGTGACGCCGGGCGGTGGGCCCGGCGGCTGTGCACGACAGGCCTGGCCTGCCGACCGATCTCACTTGCACGGGAGGTGGCCGCTTCTTGACCGCCGTGCCCTTCGACCGTAACCCGCTGACGGGATATCCGCAGGTCAGGAGCCGAGCACGAGCAGGAGGTCGCCACCTTCGACCTGCTGCTGGGTGCCGATCGCGAGCCGCGTGACGGTCCCCGCGACCGGGGCGGTGATGTTGGCCTCCATCTTCATGGCCTCGATCGTGGCGACGACGGCGCCGGCCTCGATGGCCGACCCCTCCTCGACCTGGAGGCTGACGACCCCGGCGAACGGGGCGGCCACCTGGCCCTTGTCGGACGAGTCGGCCTTCTCGGCCGCCTTGACGTCGACCGCGACCTTCTCGTCGCGCACCTGGACGGGCCGCAGCTGGCCGCCCATGGTGAACATCACCGTCCGCAGGCCGCGCTCGTCGGCGTCGGAGACGGACTGCAGGCCGATGAGCAGGCGCTTGCCCGGCTCGAGGTCGATCTCGTGCTCGTTGCCGACCTCGATCCCGTGCAGGAACTCGCGGGTGCCGAGCACCGCGAGGTCGGAGTAGGAGTCGCGGGACTTCTCGAAGTCCTTGGTGGGCCCGGGGAACAGCAGGCGGTTGAGCGTCTGGCGGGGAGCCGCGCGCAGCGCCTCGGCGTCCTCGTCCGACAGGTCCGACACCCGGGGCTTGGGGTTGCGGCCCTCGAGCGCCTTGGTGCGGAACGGCTCGGGCCAGCCGCCGGGCGGGTCGCCGAGCTCGCCGGACAGGAACCCGATCACCGAGTCGGGGATGTCGTACTTCGTGGGGTTGGCCTCGAAGTCGTCCGGGTCGGCCTTGGCGCCGACCAGGGCCAGGGCGAGGTCGCCGACCACCTTGCTGCTGGGGGTGACCTTGACGATGTTGCCGAGGATCCGGTTGGCCGCGGCATACGTGTCCTCGACGGCCTCGAACCGGTCGCCGAGCCCGAGCGCGATGGCCTGCTGGCGCAGGTTGGAGAGCTGCCCACCGGGGATCTCGTGCGTGTAGACGCGGCCGGTGGGGGAGGGCAGGCCGGACTCGAACGGGAAGTAGAGCTGCCGGACGGCCTCCCAGTAGGGCTCGAGGTCGCAGGCCGCGCGCAGGTCGAGGCCCGTCTGGCGCGGGGTGCCGTCGGTGGCCGCGATGAGCGCCGACATGGCGGGCTGGCTGGTGGTGCCGGACATCGAGGCGCTCGCGACGTCGACCGCGTCGACGCCGGCGTCGATCGCGGCGAGGAGGGTGCCGAGCTGGCCACCCGGGGTGTCGTGGGTGTGCAGGTGCACCGGCTGGTCGAACCGTTCGCGCAGGGCCGTGACCAGGGTGCGGGCTGCGGGCGCGCGCAGCAGGCCGGCCATGTCCTTGATGGCGATGATGTGTGCCCCGGCCTCGGCGATCTGGTCGGCGAGGCGCAGGTAGTAGTCGAGCGTGTACAGCTTCTCGCCCGGGTTGGTCAGGTCGCCGGTGTAGCAGAGGGCGACCTCGGCGACGGCGGTCCCGGTGGCCCGGACGGCGTCGATCGCCGGGCGCATCTGGTTGACGTCGTTGAGCGCGTCGAAGATGCGGAAGATGTCGATGCCGGTGGCGGCCGCCTCCGTGACGAACGCGTCCGTGACCGCGGTCGGGTATGGCGTGTAGCCGACCGTGTTGCGCCCGCGCAGGAGCATCTGCAGCGGCAGGTTCGGCATCGCCTCGCGGAGCTGGGCGAGCCGGTCCCACGGGTCCTCGGCCAGGAACCGCAACGCCACGTCGTACGTCGCGCCACCCCAGGCCTCGACGCTGAGCAGCTGGGGGGTGAGCCGGGCGACGTACGGCGCCACGTGCATCAGGTCGCGGGTGCGGATGCGGGTCGCGAGCAGCGACTGGTGCGCGTCGCGGAACGTCGTCTCCGTCACCCCCACGGCCTCCTGGGCGCGCAGGGCGTCGGCGAACGCCTGGGGCCCCTCGCGCAGCAGTCGGTCACGGGCGCCGGGCGGGACCGGTGCGGTCGTGTCGAGGGTCGGCAGCTTGGACCGCGGCGAGACCCGGGTGCGACCCGGGCCGTGCGGCTGGTTCACCGTGACCTCGGCGAGGTAGGTGAGCAGCTTGGTGCCACGGTCGGCGGAGATGCGGGCCGTCCGCAGCTCGGGCCGCTCGTCGATGAAGGCGGTCGAGAGCCGTCCCGCCTGGAAGTCCGGCTCCTCGAGGAGGGCCTGGAGGAACGGGATGTTCGTCGAGACGCCACGGATGCGGAACTCCGCGAGCGCACGGCGGGCGCGTCGGACGGCCGTCGGGAAGTCGCGGCCCCGGCAGGTGAGCTTGACGAGCATCGAGTCGAAGTGGGCGCCGATCTCGGCGCCGACGAACACCGTGCCCCCGTCGAGGCGGACACCGGCGCCACCGGCCGAGCGGTAGGTCGTGATGCGGCCGGTGTCGGGGCGGAACTCGTTGGCCGGGTCCTCGGTGGTGATGCGGCACTGGAGCGCGGCGCCACGGATCTGCAGCGACTCCTGCGACAGCCCGAGGTCGGCGAGGGTCTCGCCGCTGGCGATCCGCATCTGCGAGCTGACCAGGTCGACGTCGGTGATCTCCTCGGTGACCGTGTGCTCGACCTGGATCCGCGGGTTCATCTCGATGAACACGTACCGGCCGTCGGGCGCGAGGAGGAACTCCACCGTGCCCGCGTTGACGTACCCGATCTCCTTGGCGAAGGCGACCGCGTGCGCGCACATCTCCTCGCGCAGGGCGGGGTCGAGGTTCGGCGCCGGGGCGATCTCGACGACCTTCTGGTGGCGGCGCTGCACCGAGCAGTCACGCTCGAAGAGGTGGATGACGTTGCCCTCGCCGTCGGCGAGGATCTGCACCTCGATGTGCCGCGGGTGGACCACGGCCTCCTCGAGGAAGACGGTCGCGTCGCCGAAGGCGGACTCCGCCTCGCGCATGCAGGCCTCGAGGGAGTCGCGCAGGTCCTCGCGCCGCTCGACGCGCCGCATACCGCGTCCGCCACCGCCGGCCACCGCCTTGGCGAACACGGGGAACCCGATCTCCTCGGCCCCCGCGATGAGCTCGTCCACGTCGGTGCTGGGGGCGGCGCTGCGCAGGGTCGGCAGGCCGGCCTTCTTGGCCGCGGCGATGGCGCGCGCCTTGTTGCCGGTGAGGTGCAGGACCGAGGCGGGCGGACCGACGAACGTCACACCGGCGGCGGCGCAGGCCTCGGCCAGGTCGGGGTTCTCCGAGAGGAAGCCGTAGCCCGGGTAGACGGCGTCGGCGCCGGCTTCGACCGCGGTGCGCACGATGCCCTCGGGGTCGAGGTAGGCGCGCACGGGGTGGCCGGCCTCGCCGATCTCGTACGCCTCGTCGGCCTTGAGCACGTGCTCGGACTTGCGGTCCTCGTAGGGGAAGACCGCGACGGTCTTGGCGCCGAGCTCGGTGGCGGCCCGGAAGGCGCGGACCGCGATCTCCCCTCGGTTGGCGACGAGCACCTTGGTGAACACGAGACCTCCTGCGAGAGCTGCCGGCAAGACCACTGGGACGAGCGTGCAGGGGAATCCTAGTGAGCGTTCGCTGGCTGAGACCGGGCGACCGCGATGCGGACAGCCCAGCGGGCGGGCCGGTCGAGTCCGGTCCGCCCGCTGCCGCGGTTCAGTGGTGGTTCGGTCGTATGGCGCGAGGGCGCCGGGTGGGGGCGGCGTCAGTTGGCCGCGGTGAACCGCTGCCGGCGGTGGCGAGGCTGCTCGAGCTCGTCGACGAGGGCGACGGCGTAGTCCTCGGCGCTGATCTGGTCGCCGGCGGGGGAGTCGAGCCCGAGGGTGAACGTCCCGGTCCGCTCGCCGGGCAGGATCACCGGTGCGGGGGAGAAGAAGGTCCAGTCGAGGTCCTGCGGTGCCGCGCGGAAGAGGTCGAGGGCGGTGGCGCCGGAGGTGGCCTCGGCGAGGTACTCCGCGGGGAAGCCGTCGCTGTCGAGCAGGCGGGTGCCGTCGGGCAGCAGGAGGGAGCCGGCACCGCCGACGAAGACGACGCGGGTGTCGCCGGCGTGGTCGATGAGGTTCTGGGTGGCGGCCAGCCACGGCTCGTGGCTCTCGCCGGTGCGGCTGGGGCCCGTGGCCGACACGATGACGTCGTGGGCGCTCGCGGCCTCGCTCACGGAGGCGGCGTCGCCGAGGTCGCCCCTGACGGACTCGACGCCGTCGATCCCGGTGTCGGCGCCGCTGCGCGACAGCGCGGTGACCTGGTGGCCGCGGGAGACGGCCTCGCGGGCGATGCGGGTGCCGATGGTGCCGGTGGCTCCGAAGAGGGCGATCTTCATGGTGGTTCAGCTCCTGGAAGTGGGGTGGACATGCTGTCGGTCTCGACAGTAACAATTGGTTACTGAGTACTTCAACGTGCTATAAGTACCTCATGGTGACCAATGCATTCCCCGGTGGGACGACCCTCGCCCGTCCGGACCGCGGCGACGCGTTCGACCCGAACTGCCCCACGCGCGTCGTCCTGGACCGCATCGGCGACAAGTGGACGGCCCTGGTCGTCGGGGCGCTGTCCACGGGGGTGCTGCGCTTCACCGAGCTCCGCACGGCGGTGGGGGGCGTGGCTCCCAAGGTGCTCACCCAGACGTTGCGCGCCCTCGAGCGGGACGGGCTGGTCATCCGTACCGTCCACGCCCAGGTCCCGCCGAGGGTGGACTACGAGTTGACCGACCTCGGCAGGTCCCTCGAGGAGCCGTTGGCGATGCTCACCGACTGGGCCGAGGTCCACGTGGCGCAGATCCTGGCCGCCCGCGAGCGGACCGAGGCGGCCGCCGCCCCGGCCTGATCCGGTCCTGCACGACGACGCCCCCGACCGGTCACCGGTCGGGGGCGTCAGCACGGGAAGGGACGCTCAGAGCCGCACGACCATCTTCCCGGTGTTGCCGCCCGCGAGGAGGCTGCGGAACCCGTCGACGGCACTCTCGATGCCCTCGACCGCAGTCTCCCGCCACGCGATGCGGCCCTCGGCCAGCCACCCGGCCATCTCCTTCTCGAACTCGGGTCGCAGGTCCTCGTGGTCGCTGACGAGGAAGCCGCGCAGGGTGAGCCGCTTGCCGATCGCCTGGAACAGGTTGCTCGGGCCGGGCACCGGCTCGGTCGCGTTGTAGGCGCTGATGGCACCGCACATCGCCACGCGTCCACCGAGGCGCAGCGCCGAGATGGCAGCCTCGAGGTGGTCGCCACCGACGTTGTCGAAGTAGACGTCGATCCCCTCGGGCGCCGCCTCCTTGAGACCGGCGGCGATGGGCTGCGCCTTGTAGTCGACGACGCGGTCGAAGCCGGCCTCGTCGACGGCCCAGCGAACCTTGTCCGGGCCGCCGGCCGAGCCGATGACGAGGGAGGCGCCCTTGAGGCGGGCGATCTGGCCGACGAGGGAGCCGACGGCCCCTGCTGCGGCGGACACGAACACCCGGTCGCCCTCACGGAGCTCAGCGGTGCGGACCAGGCCCGCGTAGGCGGTGCGTCCGGTCATGCCCATGACTCCGAGGTAGGCCGAGGGCGAGGCGAGCCCGGTGTCGACGACCCGGGCGTGACGGCCGTCGACGAGGGCGTGGGTGCGCCAGCCGTACGGGTGCAGGACGGCGTCTCCGACCTCGACGGTGGCGCCGGTGGCGTCGGTGACGTCCCCGCCGACCGCCTCCACGACGCCGACGGCGTCGCCGGTCATGGGCTGGTCGAGCTCGAACGGCGGCACGTACGACCTGGCGTCGTTCATCCGGCCCCGCATGTACGGGTCGACGGACAGGAAGGTGTTCCGCACGAGCAGCTGGCCCTCGGCGGGTTCGCCGAGCTCGGCCTCGACGAGGGCGAAGTCCGCGTCGACGGGCTCGCCGTGGGGGCGGCGGACGAGGTTCCACTGGGTGCTGGTCGTCATGGGGTGCCTTTCACGAGGGGGTGGCCCGAGAACTCCGGGCCGTTGGACGCAACCTGCTCCCCGCCGACGGTGTTCCCCGTATGGCGCGGGGGTGGGATGTCCCACACGCCTGGTTCGGCGGCACACGGGAAGGTCGCCGGTGGCCGGGAGGAAATGGATGCAGGGGGTGGTGGCGTTGGACGCTAGGATTGACCACGACAACTGAACAGCGTGTGTGTGAGCACCCCGTGCGTCGAGCAGCAGCCTTGTGAGCCGCGGCACCGGAGCATGGGGGTGATCGGTTTCGACATTGGTCGGCATATCAGGGGAAGCGGGTCGAGGATGCCTGGTTATCTCGTAAACGCTCCCGGCAAACCAATAGGTGCCAATTCCAAGCGCACCGACTTCGCCCTCGCCGCCTGAGCGAGCCACGAAGTCCGTCAGCCTGAGCTAGTTCTCGACTCAGTGTCTGGCGTCAACTAGAGAACTTGCTGCGCAGTCATGTCGGGGGACTGCGCGGGACTCTTACTCGACTGGGCCTGTCAGCGGACGTGTGCGCGCGAGCGCTGGGGCCGAGAAAATCCACAGCGCACTGCACCCGGAGAAGCCCTGGTTTCCCGTCAATGGACGCGGGTTCAATTCCCGCCACCTCCACCACTCGTGCCCACACACACGCACCAGCTGTCAGAAGGGCCCGGCTCAGGCGCCGGGCCCTTCGCCGTTCCCGGGGAGGCCTCCTCGCCGTCCCCGGCGGCCACCCGCCTGACCTGCGAGGATGGCGCGATGCTGCGCGACGACACTGCCCACGAGGAGCGAATCGGGTCCCGCGACCTCGCCGCGTGGCCCACCCCCGTCGGCCGCGCGGTGGCCCGCGCCGGTCTGGCCCTCGGTCACGGCGCCGTCCGGGTCGGGACGTGGAGCGCGGCCAACGTCGTCCTGATCGTCACGGCGCTCGTGGGCGGGCTGGCCGTCGTCGCCCTCACCGCCCTCACGGCCGAGGTCTACGAGTCGGTCGTCGAGGCGGACGGCCTCGCCGGCCTCGACCACCCGGTCCTCGACGCCGCCATCGGGTGGCGCACCCCCGGGCTGGACCACGCCGTGACCCTCTACACCGACGTCGGTGGACCGGTCGGGATGCCGGTGCTGGCTGCTCTCGCCACAGCGGTCATGGTGTGGCGCTGGCGGTCACGAACTCCCTTGGTGCTCATGGTGATCGCGGCCCTGGGGTCGTTGGCCATGACCATCACCGGGAAGCAGCTCATCGGGCGGGCCCGACCCCCGCAGTCGCTGGCGGTGCCGCCGTTCGAGACCTCCCCGTCGTTCCCGAGCGGGCACACGCTCAACGCGACGGTGCTGACCGGGATCGTGGTCTACCTGCTGCTGCGCCGGCTCGAGTCGGCGCGGGCCCGGACGGCGACCGTCGTGGCCGGGGTGCTGTTCGTCGGCTCGATGGGGCTGAGTCGGGTCTTCCTGGGCCACCACTGGCTGACCGACGTGGTGGCCGGCTGGGCGCTGGGCCTGGCCTGGGTGGCTGTGGTCGTGACCGCGCACCGGCTCTACCTCACCGTGCGCCGGGCGACACCGGGTCACGCGGGGACGTCGGCTACCCAGTGGTCGCCCTCGGGGCGGAACCCGAGTCGCTCGTAGTAGGGGTTGACCATCCCGGAGGGCGTGACGATCTGGCGCATCCCCTTGCCCCGGAACATCCCACTGCTGCGGTAGACGAACTCGCCCGGCGAGAAGTCGCGGAACCGCGGGGTCACGTAGTCCAGCTCGACCCGGGCGATGCCGTCGCCGGAGTCGCGCACCACGACCACGCCGACGGTCTCGTTGCCCCGCTCGACGAGGTAGGCGCTGCGGCCGTCGCCGAGCCCACCCGTGCCGGGGGAGGCGTCGAACCGCGGGAAGTAGCGGGCGATGTCGGCGGCCTGCACCTTGAGGAAGTGCTGCAGGTACGACTCGTCAGGACCGACGGCGACCACCTCGTACACCTTCTCGTCGCCGCGCTCGCGCACCAGGCGGACGATGAACCACACGTTGATGCCGGCGATGACGAGGTTCATGGCCACCATCGGCCAGACCATGAGCATCGCGTTGAACACGGTGAGCGTGCAGCTGGCGACGAGGTTGAGCAGCCGGAAGCGCAGCACCCTCGCCTGGAGGAGGGAGAAGACGAGCAGTGCCGAACCGGCCCACCCGAGAGCCTGAACGGACCACGACGTCATGGCTCAAGTGTGGCGCACCGACGGGGGTGGGCCGGACCACGACGGGTCAGGCCTGCTGCTGCGCCTTCTGGGCCTCGACGTCGGCCTTGACGGCCTCCATGTCCAGTCCCTGCACCTTGGTGATGACGTCCTCGAGCATCGGCGCGGGCAGTGCGCCGGCCTGGGCGAAGACGAGGATGCCGTCGCGGAACGCCATGAGCATCGGGATCGAGGTGATGTTGGCGGCGGCGGCGAGAGCCTGCTCGGCCTCGGTGTCGACCTTGCCGAACACGATGTCGGGGTGCTGCTCGGAGGCCGCCTCGTAGACCGGCCCGAAGCGCTTGCACGGGCCGCACCACTCGGCCCAGAAGTCGACGAGGACGGTGCCCTCCTCGAGGATCGTCTTCTCGAAGTTCTGCGCGGTCAGGGTCGTGCTAGCCATGTGTCTGCTTCCAGTCCCAACGGACCACGACGGTCGCGGTCACGGTGTGCTCACCCAGCTCGACGGAGGTGTCCGCCACACGGCCTGCCATCATGGCCATCCGCGGCTGGGGTCCACCCTGCACAACGTCACAGAGCGCGCGGACCTTCCCCAGCTCGCGTCCGGCCAGGGCGGCATACTGCTCGGCCTTGGTCCGCGCGTCGAGGAAGGCGGCCTCGCGCGCCCGGGCGTGGAGGGGTTCGGGGTCCGCCACGTCGAGACCGATGTGGTCGATGGTCAGCGCGTTGCCGGCCGCGCCGACGAACGCCTCGACGAGGGTGCCGACCAGGTCGGCGTCCCGCACGGTCACCGAGAGGTTCTGGTATGCCGTGTAGCCCACGACCGTGACTCCCTGCGGGTCGTGCCGCGGGTGCACGCCGGTGTCGGTGGTTCGCAGGTCCGCGGGGGCGACACCGTGGTCGCGGGCGGCCTGGCCCAGCCCGCTCGCCCGGCTCCCGGCGTCGGACAACGCCGTGGACACGTCGTCGGCGTCCACGCGCACGCCCACCCGCAGGCGCACGACGTCCGGGACGGCCGAGGCACGTCCGGTCCCGCTGACCTCGATCTGGCTGCTCATCCGCCCAGCCTAGGCCGGGCAGGCGGGCTGGCGGAGGGCTGGAGGAGGGCTGGAGGAGGGCGGGGAGGATCGGTGGAGGGCTGCTGTCGGCAACTCGTGGTTGGCTGGTCGTCGTACCGTCAGGAAGGACAGGCACGACCGCATGACTCAGCGCACCCACACCTCGATCAGCCTTCTCGGCACCACGACCTCGCAGGACCTCGACCTCGACCAGGTCCGTCGCTACTGGGACGACTTCGCGGCCGAGTACGACACCTACCCCGACCACGGCCTGCTCGACTCCGACATCCGGGCCGCCTGGAAGGACCTGCTGCGCACCTGGCTGCCGGCCCGTCCCGCCCGGGTCGCGGACCTCGCGTGCGGCACAGGCTCGATGACCGCGCTGGCCGCCGAGCTCGGCCACCAGGTCAGCGGGGTCGACCTCTCGGGGGAGATGGTGGCCCGGGCGCGGGCGAAGACCGCTCCGTTCGGCAGTGCCGTCGAGGTGGTGCAGGGTGACGCGGGTGCTCCGCCGCTGGCCGAGGGGACGTTCGATGTCGTGCTGGCGCGCCACATCCTCTGGACCCTGCCCGAACCCCTGGCCGCCCTGCGCTCGTGGGTGCGGCTGCTGCGTCCCGGCGGCCGCCTCGTGCTCGTCGAGGGCCGCTGGGGGATGGAGGACGCGGCCGACCAGGCGTCCACGTCCTGGCGGTCCGGGGTGCCGTCGGTCGAGCTCGCGGCCGTCGTCCGTGAGCTCGTGGGGGAGCCGGCCGTCGTCCAGCTCACGGACTCGACCTACTGGGGCAAGGAGATCGAGCACCAGCGATACCTCCTGACCGTCCAGCTGGGCGCGACCCCATGAGCCGGCGGAGTGCCCGCCGTGGCTGAGCAGGCGGCCGGACCCGGCGACGCGGGTCAGGTCACAGGGTCTGTCACGGGGTCCGTCGCGGGGTCCGTCTCAGGGTCCGTCGGGTCACCCGCGGCGGCGAGTCGTGCCGTTCAGGTCGTCGGCTGGGCCTTCGTCGTCCTCGCGGCGCTCATGGTCCCGTGGACGGCCTACCTCACCCTGCACCTGCCGAGCTCGCAGGCCGCCGCCCACTACGACCTGGCCTGGGGCGGGTTCGACGTGGCGATGTTCGTGGCCCTGGCCGCCACCGCGTGGTCGGCGTTGCGGTTGCACACCACGCTGCCACCGCTCGCGGCCGTCACGGGGACGCTGCTCGTCGTCGACGCGTGGTTCGACGTCGTGACGGCCCCGGCCGCGGACGACCGGTGGGTCGCCGTCGCCATGGCCGTGCTCGTCGAGCTGCCCCTCGCCGGCGTGTGCCTCTGGCTCGCGGTCACCGGTCACCAGCTCGTCATCCGTCGCCTGCGTCGACGTGCCCGAGGACGCCCCGGTTTGCGTCGAGAGGGCTGAGCCGCCACAGTCCTCGGGTGAGTCATTCGAGCAGCAGCACCGCGACCGACGCCTCCACCCCGGAGCCGGACCCGACCTCCGGAGGGCCCGAGGGGAGCCACCTCCAGGCCGGGCTCAAGCCCCGGCACGTCACGATGATCTCGATCGCCGGGGTCATCGGGGCAGGCCTGTTCGTCGGCTCCGCCAAGGCGATCGCCACGGCCGGCCCGGCCGTGCTCATCGCCTACGCCCTGGCCGGCACCCTCGTGGTCCTCGTCATGCGCATGCTCGGCGAGATGGCCACGGCGCAGCCCGACACGGGGTCGTTCTCGACGTACGCCGACCGCGCCCTCGGCCCGTGGGCCGGCTTCTCCATCGGCTGGCTCTACTGGTGGTTCTGGGTCATCGTCATCCCGGTCGAGGCGACCGCCGGGGCCTTCATCCTGGGCGACTGGTTCCCCGGGGTCCCGCAGTGGGTGTTCGCCCTGCTCATCACCGCTCTGCTCGTCGTGACGAACCTGTTCAGCGTCGGCAACTACGGCGAGTTCGAGTTCTGGTTCGCCCTCGTCAAGGTCGTCGCGATCGTGGCGTTCATCACCGTCGGCGTGCTCGCGATCTTCGGGATCCTGCCCGGCTCGGACACCTCGGGCATCGGCAACCTCACCCAGCACGGCGGGTTCATGCCCAACGGCTTCGGCGCCGTGCTCTCGGCCATGCTCGTCACGATGTTCACGTTCATGGGCACCGAGATCGTCACCATCGCCGCCGCGGAGTCGCCCAACCCCGAGTCCGGCATCCGGCGTGCGGTCAACTCGGTGATCTGGCGGATCAGCCTGTTCTACCTCGGCTCGATCTTCGTGGTCGTCGCCCTCGTGGCCTGGAACGACCCCGCGCTGGTCGACGGCAACTCCGGTTCGTACCAGGTCGCCCTGGAGCGGATGGGCCTCGGAGGCCTGACCACCGTGCTCGAGTTCGTCATCCTCACGGCGGTGGCGAGCTGCCTGAACTCCGCCCTCTACACCGCCTCCCGCATGGCCTTCTCCCTGTCCAGCCGCGGCGACGCGCCGGCGGGCTGGTCCCGCACCACGAGCCGGGGCGTCCCGGCCAACGCGATCATCGCGAGCTCGGTCGTCGGCTTCCTCGGCGTGATCGGCAACTACCTGCTGCCCGAGAAGATCTTCGGCTACCTGCTGGCCAGCTCCGGGGCCATCGCCCTGTTCGTCTACCTCGTCATCGCACTCTCCCAGCTGCGGATGCGCCGTCAGCTCGACGACGCGGGCACGCAGCCCGCCGTGCGCATGTGGCTGTACCCGGGCCTGACCTACGCCACGATCACCTTCATCGTCGCGGTGCTCGTCCTCATGCTGGTCCAGGAGGGCCACCGCCTCGAGCTCGGGCTCAGCCTGGCGCTCGCCGCCGTGATCCTCGCGATCGGTGTCTCCCGGAGGGGCGCCGGCGGTCACGGACCCGCCGGAAAGGGACCGGTCGGCGAGACCGAGCAGGTCCCGGTTCGGCCTACCCCCCGGTAATCGGGACAATGCACGGCATGACCGCCGTGCCCTCCGTGTCCAACTCCATCACCGTCCGTCTGACGCTCCCTGCCCGCGCCACCGCGGTCTCCGAGCTCACCGGGATCATCGAGAAGAGCGGGGGGCTGGTCACCGGGCTCGACGTCACGGCGTCGGGTGCCGGCCGCATCCGGGTCGACGTCACCGCAGCAGCGCGGGACACCACGCACGCCGACGAGATCGTCGAGCAGATGCGCGCCGTGCACGGCGTCGAGATCGGCAAGGTGTCCGATCGCACCTTCCTCGTGCACCTCGGCGGCAAGCTCAAGATCGAGTCGAAGGTCCCGATCCGCAACCGTGACGACCTCTCGCTGATCTACACCCCCGGCGTGGCCCGGGTGTGCATGGCGATCGCCAACAACCCGGCGGACGCACGCCGCCTGACCATCAAGCGCAACACCGTCGCGGTCGTCACCGACGGCTCGGCCGTCCTCGGACTGGGCAACATCGGCCCGCTCGGGGCGCTCCCGGTCATGGAGGGCAAGGCGGCGCTGTTCAAGCGCTTCGCCGACATCGACGCGTTCCCGATCTGCCTCGACACCCAGGACACCGAGGAGATCATCACCGCCGTCAAGGCGATCAGCCCGGTCTTCGCCGGCATCAACCTCGAGGACATCTCGGCGCCGCGGTGCTTCGAGATCGAGGCCCGGCTGCGCGAGGAGCTGGACATCCCCGTCTTCCACGACGACCAGCACGGCACCGCGATCGTCACGCTCGCCGCCCTGCGCAACGCGTTGCGCGTGGTCGGCAAGGAGCTCAGCGAGTCCAAGGTCGTCCTCAGCGGTGCGGGCGCCGCCGGCACCGCGATCCTCAAACTGCTCCTCAAGGCCGGGGCGCAGGACGTCGTCGTCGCCGACCAGTACGGCGTGGTGCACAGCGCGCGCGAGGACCTGGCCGCGGACGGCCAGGAGAACCTCCGCTGGGTGGCCGAGCACACCAACACGCGTGGGCTGACGGGGACCCTCAAGGAGGCCGTGGGCGGCGCCGACGTCTTCATCGGCGTCTCCGCCCCGGGCATCCTCACCGGCGACGACATCGCCACCATGAACGACAAGGCGATCGTGTTCGCGATGGCCAACCCCGAGCCGGAGGTGGACCCCGCAGCAGCCGCCGAGCACGCTGCGGTCGTGGCCACGGGTCGTTCGGACTTCGCCAACCAGATCAACAACGTCCTGGTCTTCCCGGGCGTCTTCCGCGGCCTGCTCGACGCGGCGTCGACCTCGATCGACCTCGACGTGATGCTGGCCGCCGCCAAGGCGCTGTCGGAGGTCGTGCACCCCGACGAGCTCAACGCGGCCTACATCATCCCGAGCGTCTTCCACCCGGACGTGTCGAAGGTGGTCGCTGCCGCCGTCAAGGCAGCGGTGCTGGGGCAGAGCCCCGAGGCGGTCGAGCGCGCAGCGGTCGCCGAGGCAGGGTCACCCACGGGCGACGAGGCCGAACTCCTGCGCTAGCAGCTCCAGGCTGCGCAGCTTCGCGTCGAGGTCGGGCGTCGGTGCCACGAGGGTGATCTCGTCGGCGCCCGCCTCGTCCGCGAGGGCCGTGAGGCCCTTGGCGACGTCGCTGGCAGGACCGGCGAAGACCCGCCCCTCGAGGCTCGGCGCGATCCGGGCGAAGTCCTCGGAGAGCCGGAACTCGCGGATGTCGGCAGCGCTGGGTCGGGTGGTGTCGCCACTGCGGATCCGGCGCATCTGCAGGGCCCAGCCGGCCCGGAAGTCGGCGGCCACGTCCTCGTCGTCGGTGGCCAGCGCGAGCACGGAGATGATGACGCGGGGCGTGTCACCGACCAGGCCGGGACGGAAGTTCCGGCGGTACGCCTGCAGCGCGTCGACCGCGAGCTCGGGTGCCATGTGGTGGGCGAACACCGTCGTCATGCCGTTGGCCGCCGCGAACGACGAGCCCCACCCGCTCGACCCGAGCATGAGCAGCTCCGGCGAGGTGTCCACGACCGGGGTGGCCAGGACCGCCTTGAACGGGTGGTCGTCGGGCCAGGTGTCGGACAGGAAGGCCAGCAGCTCACCGGCCTGCTGCGGGAAGTCGTCGGCCGACAGGGCCTCCCGCGAACGACGCAGCGCGAACGCCGTGAGCTGGTCGGTGCCCGGCGCCCGCCCGAGGCCGAGGTCGATGCGCCCCGGGTGCAGCATCTCCAGCGTCTTGAACCACTCGGCCACCTTGAGGGGGGAGTGGTTCGGCAGCATGATCCCGGCCGCGCCGACCCGGATGCCCGAGGTCTGCCCCGCCAGGTGGGCGATGAGGATCTCGGGGGAGCTGCTCGCCAGCCCGGCGAAGCTGTGGTGCTCGCTGATCCAGTACCGCGCGTAGCCGAGCCGGTCGGCCGCCTGCGCCACCCGGGTGCTGCGGGCGATGGCGTCCTGGGCGCTCTGGCCGGCGGGGACGTCGACGAAGTCCAGCAACGACAACGGCCGGGTATGCGGTGTGGCGGGCTCGGGGGCTGGCGTTGCGGTCAGGGGGTCGGTCGCCGTGGCGGTGGTCGGTTCGTTCGTCGCAGTCACGTGGTGGGCAACACCGAGCGGCCGTGGCCGATTCCGCGGCGGGTGACCACGCCGCATACGCTGACCGGGTGAGCCTGCCGACCGACGTGAGCGAGCGGCCGGGGCGGACGGTGTCGCCGTGGTCGGCCTCGCGCGTGGCCGCGCTGGTGGTGGTCGCCGTGCACCTGGCGGCGCTGTACTGGCCGCGGGTCGACATCGTGGGGCCGGTGACCTGGACCGACAAGGTCGTGCACGTGCTGCTCTTCGGGGTGCCGACGGTGCTGGTCCTGAGGGCCTGGCCACGACGCTGGGCGCTGGTCGGGCTGCTGGCCCTGCACGCACCGGTCAGCGAGCTCGTCCAGCACTTCCTGCTTCCGAACCGGTCGGGGGATCCGTGGGACGCCGTGGCCGACCTCGGGGGAGTGGTGCTGGGGGTCACGCTGGCCGTGGTCGGAAGGCGTCGCCGGCGCTGGTAGTATTGGACTGCTCAGTTCGGCAGGCGCCTGGCAGCGCCACCGGAGGCACAGTGGCCTCACCACGTTTTCCCCGATTCCGACTGAGCCCCACCGGATGACAACTGTTGATCCGGTCCAGCGGGCGCTGATGCGCCTGAGGCTCGTCTTCACCGTCGCCCTCGCCAGGTGGCTCGAGACGTGTCTACCTCGAGCACCTGAAGTGAGTTGAATATCTGTGCCCAAGAACCAGCGATCCGGCGCGCCCAAAAAGGCCCGTTGGACCCCTGACCAGAAGGCTGCCGCGAAGAAGGGCCCCAAGAAGGCCCACCGCGGACAGTCGGCTGCAGGCGGAGCTGCCGCCTCCCGTCCGGCCCGTGACGCCGACCGCCTGGCGCGTCGCGAGTTCAGCCGTGACGACAGCCGCGGCGAGCGCCGCCCCACCACCGACCGCGGCCCCCGCCGCGAGTTCAACCGTGACGACCGCCCCGCGCGTTCGTTCAACCGGGACGACCGGCCCCAGCGCCGCGACTCCCGTGACGAGCGCCCCGCGCGCTCGTTCAACCGTGACGACCGGCCCCAGCGCCGCGAGTTCAACCGTGACGACCGCCCGGTCCGTCGCTTCGACCGTGACGACAACCGTGGCCCGCGCCGCGAGTTCTCCCGCGATGAGCGCCCCCAGCGCAGCACCTACTCCCGTGAGGACCGCCCCGTGACCCGCTTTTCCAATGATGACAACCGTGGCCCGCGTCGTGACGCCGGCCGTGACGACCGCCCCGCTCGCACGTTCAACCGTGACGACCGTCCGGCCCGCACGTTCAACCGCGACGAGCGTCCCGCGCGT
>NZ_LMGM01000001.1:3673344-3687324 GCF_001427915.1 Phycicoccus sp. Root563
TGACGACCGTCCGGCCCGCACGTTCAACCGCGACGACCGCCCGGCCCGCACCTTCAACCGGGACGACAACCGCGGCCCGCGCCGCGAGTTCGACCGCAACGACCGCCCGCAGCGCTCGTTCGACCGCAACGACCGTCCGCGCTTCGAGGACCAGGTCGACCCCGAGGCCGAGCGCATGGAGGCCGACACCTGGGTCAAGGCGACCCGCAAGAGCGTCGACGGCCCCGTGAACGTCGCCGAGGACAACGGCTTCGCCGCCCTCGGTCTCTCGAGCCGCCTCGTCGAGCGCCTGGCCCGCGACGGCATCACCACGCCGTTCCCGATCCAGAACGCCACCATCCCGGACGCCCTGGCCGGCAAGGACGTCCTCGGCCGCGGCCAGACCGGCTCCGGCAAGACCCTGGCCTTCGGTCTGCCCGCCCTGTCGCGCCTCGACAACGGCCAGAAGGCGTCCCCGCGTCGCCCCCGTGCCCTCGTCATGGTGCCGACCCGTGAGCTCGCGATGCAGGTGTCCGACGCGCTCGAGCCCCTCGTGCACGTCCTCGGCCTGCGCCACAAGCTCGTCGCCGGTGGCCTGTCCTACACGACGCAGATCAATGCCCTGAACCGCGGCGTCGACCTGCTCATCGCGACCCCGGGTCGCCTCAAGGACCTGGTCGAGCGCGAGGCCGTCATCCTCGACTCCATCGAGATCTGCGTCCTGGACGAGGCCGACCACATGGCCGACATGGGCTTCATGCCCGAGGTCACCGCGATCCTCGACCAGATGCCGAAGGGCGGGCAGCGCATGCTGTTCTCCGCGACGCTGGACAAGGGTGTCGACAAGCTCGTCGAGGGCTACCTCACCGACCCGGTGACGCACTCCACCGACGACGCCAAGGCCTCGGTCACGACGATGGAGCACCACGTGCTGCTCATCGACCCGATGCACAAGAAGACCATCACCGCCGAGGTCGCCAACCGCTCGGGTCGCACCGTGGTCTTCGTCCGCACCAAGCTCGGTGCCGACCGCGTCGCCCTCCAGCTGCGTGAGCAGGGTGTCTTCGCGGCCGCCCTGCACGGTGGCCTCAACCAGGGCGCCCGCAACCGCGTCCTCGGGGCGTTCCGTGACGGCAGCCTCCCGGTGCTCGTCGCCACCGACGTCGCCGCGCGCGGCATCCACGTCGACGACGTGTCCGTCGTCCTGCAGGTCGACCCGCCGGCCGACCACAAGGACTACCTGCACCGCTCGGGCCGTACCGCCCGCGCCGGTGACAAGGGCACGGTCGTGACCCTGGCCCTCCCGCACCAGCGCCGCACGATGGAGCGTATGGCCCGCGAGGCCGGCATCGATGCCGTCCCCACCAAGGCCGTCCCCGGTGACGAGCGCCTCGCGGCGACCGGCGCCGTCACCCCCAGTGGCATCCCGGTCCCCGAGGACCAGGTCCGTCGCGTCCTCGAGGGTGACAAGCGTGGTGGCCGTCGTCCCGGTGGACACGGTGGCCCGCGTGGCGGTGGCCCCCGCGGTGGTGGCCCCCGCGGCCCCCGCCAGGGTGGCGGCAGCCGCTCGTACGGCAGCGACCGCTCCGGCGGCCCCCGCGGCGAGCGCAGCAGCTACTCGCGCTGAGCACCGCCCTTCGGGGACTGACGCACGCTGACCCCAGCGGGCACCATCCGTTCACCGAGCATCACCCGAACAGCCAGAGCCCCGGTCCCTGTGACCGGGGCTCTGGCGTGGGTGGGCATGATGGGGGTGTGGACGCTGACCTCTCGGGCAACCTGCTCGTCGCGACACCCCAGATCGAGGACGGGGTGTTCTGCCGCAGCGTCGTCCTGCTCCTGCACCACGACGCCGAGGGCGCCCAGGGCGTGGTGCTCAACCGCCCCATGGAGGCGCGGATCGACGCGGTGCTGCCGGACTGGCAGGCGCACGCGACGGCGCCGGCCGTGCTGTTCGAGGGCGGTCCGGTGGGCCTCGACAGCGCGCTCGGGCTCGTCACCGCCCCCGGTGACGTGGAGCCGATGGGGGTCAAGCGCCTCTTCGGCGGACTGGGCCTGGTCGACCTCGACACCCCTCCCGCGATCGTCGTCCCCGAGGTGGCCGGGCTGCGGATCTTCGCCGGGTATGCCGGGTGGTCACCCGGGCAGCTCGAGGAGGAGATCAGCTCGGGGAGCTGGTACGTCGTGGAGTCCGAGGGCCGCGACGCGTTCGACGCCGACCCGGCGCAGCTGTGGACGCGGGTGCTGCGGCGCCAGCGCGACCACCTCGCGTTCGTGGCGACCTTCCCGGCCGACCCCGAGATGAACTGACCTGCTCCTCCCGGAGGCGGCCGGGGCGAACCCGGCGGGGGAGGAGGGTGGTGGCTCGGCGTCATACACTCGGGCGCATGAGCGAGCCCCAGATCCCCCTGGACGACCCGCTGGCCCCGTCGGCCCAGCCCTCCACCTCCACCGCCGTGCTGGAGCGCGAGCAGGTCGAGGAGCAGCTCCAGGAGCCCGGTGACCACGAGCGGTTCTCGCACTACGTGCGCAAGGAGAAGATCCTCGAGAGCGCGCTGTCGGGCGAACCCGTCGTCGCGCTGTGCGGCAAGGTCTGGGTGCCCGGCCGCGACCCGAAGAAGTTCCCGGTCTGCCCGACGTGCAAGGAGATCTACGAAGGGCTGCGGGCGCCGCAGGACGGCGGCGAGTGACGCAGTTCGCGGCCGACAGGTTCCGGACCTGCCGAAACGCTGGCTGACTCTTTACCTCGACCTGTCGGCCCCGACCTCGCCGCAGACGTTCCCGCTCCTAGCGTTCCACGGTAGCCACCGACCGACCCGGACGGTGCGCCCCGTGAAAGGACGCTCATGAAGCTTCGCCCACGCATCGCCCTCACCTCCCTCGTCCTCGGCATGACCGCCGTCGGGCTCGGGCACGGCGCCGCCGTCGCCCAGCCGATGGCCGGCGAGAACACGGTCGCCGCCTCCTGCGAGACGCACACCGACGCCGTGAACACGGCCAGGTCGGCCAAGGGAGGCAACCGGGTCGACCCGCACGAGTTCAGCCAGGCGCAGGTCGACCGGCTCGAGGCGCAGTACCGCAAGGACGCTGCGGCCAAGGGGTTCTCCACCTCGAGCAACGGCAAGCTGGCGAAGTCCGACAGCCGCAAGCCCGTGGCGACCGCTGCCTTCGCGGCGACCACCGTGGACGTCTACTGGCACGTCATCACGAACGGGACCAGCGGCAAGCTGACCACCTCGCAGATCAACAGCCAGCTCACCGTCCTCAACAACGCCTACGCGTCGTCCGGCTTCTCGTTCCGCCTGGCCGGCACCGAGACGACGACCAACGCCGACTGGTTCAGCATCGCCTTCCCCGCGAGCGGCGCCGAGCCCAGCGACGCGAAGGCCATGAAGACGGCCCTGCACAAGGGCACCAAGGCTGCGCTGAACCTGTACTCGACGACGTTCTCCGACGGCACCCTCGGCTACGCCCAGTTCCCGTCCACGAACAACACCACCCTCGACGGCGTGGTCCTGGACTACCGCAGCATCCCCGGCGGCAGCCTCTCGCCCTACAACGAGGGCGACACCGCGACCCACGAGGTCGGCCACTGGGTCGGGCTCTACCACACCTTCCAGGGCGGCTGCTCGGGCAGCGGCGACTCGGTCGGTGACACCCCGGCGGAGGCCTCCCCGGCCTTCGGGTGCCCGACCGGCCGCGACACCTGCACGGCGACCGGTCTGGACCCCATCAAGAACTTCATGGACTACACCGACGACTCCTGCATGAACACCTTCACCGCGGGCCAGACGACCCGCATGCAGAACCAGTGGCTCACCTACCGCGGCTGACTCCAGCCACGGCAGCTGACCGACGCCGACACCCGGCCTCCGCGGGTGCAGACGTCTAGCACATCCCGAGGCCCCGGCAGCGATGCCGGGGCCTCGGCATGTCGTTTCCCGACACCGGCTAACGTGGCCACCCTATGAGTACCGCCGCCGCCTCCCACCTCTCACCAGCGTTCCCGGAGCGGGCGGCGTGGGGCACGGCGTCGAAGCTCCGTGCCTGGCAGCAGGCCGCGCTGTCGTCCTACCTCGAGGCCGACCCCCGCGACTTCCTCGCGGTGGCGACGCCGGGGGCCGGGAAGACGACGTACGCGCTGCGCCTGGCCACCGAGCTGCTGGGTCGCGGCACCATCTCGGCCGTCACCATCGTGGCCCCCACTGAGCACCTCAAGACGCAGTGGGCCGAGGCGGCCGCCCGGGTCGGGATCCACATCGACCCGAAGTTCTCCAACTCCTCGGCCCGGCACTCCAGCGAGTACGACGGCGTCGCGCTGACCTACGCCCAGGTCGCCAGCCGCCCGTCCCTGCACCGCACCCGGACCGAGTCGGCGCCCACGCTCGTGATCCTCGACGAGATCCACCACGGCGGCGACAACCTGTCCTGGGGTGACGCGATCCGTGAGGCGTTCGAGCCCGCCGCCCGCCGGCTGGCGCTCACCGGCACGCCCTTCCGGTCCGACACCTCGCCCATCCCGTTCGTCACGTACGCCGAGGACCGCGACGGCATCCGCCGTTCGTCCGCGGACTACACCTACGGGTACGCCGAGGCGCTGCGCGACGGAGTCGTCCGGCCCGTCCTCTTCCTCGCGTACGGCGGGGCGATGCGCTGGCGCACCAAGGCCGGCGACGAGATCGCCGCCCGCCTCGGGGAGATGCTCACCAAGGACTCGATGGCCCAGGCGTGGCGCACCGCGCTGGACCCCAAGGGCGAGTGGATCCCCTCCGTCCTCGCGGCGGCCGACAAGCGCCTCACCGAGGTGCGGCGCGGGGTCCCGGACGCCGGTGGCCTCGTCATCGCGTCCAACCAGACCGCGGCCCGCGCCTACGCCAGGATCCTCGAGGCGATCACGGGCGAGAAGGTCACCACGGTGCTGTCCGACGACGCGGGCTCCTCCGAGCGGATCGAGGAGTATGCCGCGGGCGACTCGCGCTGGATGGTGGCCGTGCGCATGGTGTCCGAGGGCGTCGACGTGCCCCGGCTGTGCGTCGGTGTCTACGCGACCTCCACGTCCACGCCGCTGTTCTTCGCCCAGGCGGTCGGCCGCTTCGTGCGCGCCCGCCGCCGGGGTGAGACCGCCTCGGTCTTCCTGCCGTCGGTGCCGGTCATCCTCGAGCACGCGGCCCGGCTCGAGGACGAGCGTGACCACGCCCTCGACCGGGTCACCAAGGACGACAACAGCGCCTCGGCGATGTGGGCCGAGGAAGACGCCCTCATCGACGCGGCCAACCGGACCGCGCGGACCCCGGACATGGACCAGATGACCTTCGAGGCGCTGGAGTCCGACGCGGAGTTCGACCACGTCCTCTTCGACGCCAAGCAGTTCGGGTTGAACGCGGTGGTCGGGTCCGACGAGGAGCAGGAGTACCTCGGTCTCCCTGGCCTGCTCGAGCCGGACCAGATGTCGTTGCTGCTGCACGAGCGCCAGACCGCCCAGCACGGACGCCGTCCCAAGGCGGCGGACGCGCAGGTGGCCGTCTCGGCCCACCGGGCGCTGGCAGCTCAGCGCAAGGAGCTCAACAAGCTCGTGGCCGCCTACGCCCGCAAGAACAACGCGCCGCACGGGGTCGTGCACAACGACCTGCGCCGCGCCTGCGGAGGCCCGTCGCTCGACGAGGCCACCTCCGAGCAGGTCACCGCCCGGATCGACAAGATCCGCGCGTGGTTCGTCGGCCGCCGCTGACCTCGACCCGCTGGGCGGTGGGCCTCAGCCCCCGGACTGCACCAGGGGCAGGGTGCGCAGCGGGATCCGGGTCGCCAGCGAGATCGTCGTGTTGGCGCGCACGACGTGCTGGTCGTCCACGACGGCGTCGATGACGCGCTGCAGGTCCGCGTTGTCGCGGGCGACGATGTGGATGAAGACGTCTCCGGAGCCGGTGATCGTGTGGGCCTCCAGCACCTCGGGGATCGCCTCGAGGTGCTCCACGACGGGGGAGTGGCCGCGACCCTGGCGGATCTCGAGCGTGCAGAAGGCAGAGACGGGGTAACCCATCGACGCAGGGTCGAGCTGCGGGGCCCAGGACCGGATCACGCCGCGCGCGACGAGGCGGTCCAGCCGCGCCTGCACCGTGCCCCGGGCGACGCCGAGCTCGCGGGACGCCCCGAGCACGCCCATCTGCGGGTGGTCGGTGAAGAGGGCGAGCACGCGCCGGTCGAGGTCGTCGAGGATCATGGTCACATTGTCCACCCAGCCGGGCTGAACGGCAGGCACTCTGCGCACACTGTGCAACGCGGTGGTGCACGGTTGCACACAGGACACGCAGCCGCCACGCTGCAGCCATGACGGACACCACCCTTGACCTGACCCCCCAGGAGCGCGAGGCGAACCTCGACATCGAGCAGCTCAAGCAGCTCGTCGGGCTCGTGGAGTACGACGAGACGAAGGACCCGTTCCCGGTGACCGGGTGGGACTCCATCGTCTTCGTGGTCGGCAACGCCAGCCAGACCGCGCACTACTACCAGTCCGCGTGGGGAATGGAGCTCGTCGCCTACAGCGGCCCCGAGAACGGCCAGCGCGACCACAAGTCGTTCGTGCTCAAGTCCGGCTCGATCCGGTTCGTCATCAACGGCGCCGTCAGCCCCGACAGCCCGCTCATCAAGCACCACGCCAAGCACGGTGACGGCGTCGTCGACATCTCGCTCGAGGTGCCCGACGTCGACAGGTGCGTCGCGCAGGCCAAGTCCGCCGGCGCCCGCGTGGTGCGCGAGGCCGAGGACATCACCGACGAGCACGGCACGGTCCGCATCGCCTCGATCGCGACCTACGGCGAGACCGTGCACACCCTCGTCGACCGCTCGGGCTACACCGGTCCCTACCTGCCCGGCTACGTCGCCAAGCAGTCCACGTGGGTGAAGCGTGAGGGCGCCCCGAAGCGGCTCTTCCAGGCCCTCGACCACATCGTCGGCAACGTCGAGCTCGGCAAGATGGACGAGTGGGTGACCTTCTACAACAAGGTCATGGGCTTCGTGAACATGGCCGAGTTCATCGGTGACGACATCGCCACGGACTACTCGGCGCTCATGTCCAAGGTCGTGGCGAACGGCAACCACCGCGTCAAGTTCCCGCTCAACGAGCCGGCGATCGCCAAGCGCAAGAGCCAGATCGACGAGTACCTCGAGTTCTACGACGGTCCCGGTGCCCAGCACCTCGCCCTGGCGACGAACGACATCCTGCGCACCGTCGACGAGCTGCGCGCCAACGGCGTCGAGTTCCTCGACACCCCCGACTCCTACTACGAGGACGAGGAGCTCCGTTCGCGCATCGGCGAGGTGCGTGCCCCGATCGAGGAGCTGCAGAAGCGCAAGATCCTCGTCGACCGCGACGAGGACGGCTACCTCCTGCAGATCTTCACCAAGCCCCTCGGCGACCGCCCCACGGTGTTCTTCGAGATCATCGAGCGGCACGGTTCGCTCGGCTTCGGCAAGGGCAACTTCAAGGCGCTGTTCGAGGCCATTGAGCGCGAGCAGGACGCGCGCGGCAACCTCTGAGCTCCGCAGCATGGCCGTGAGGGCCGGTATGGCGCGTGGTCACCACGCGCCATACCGGCCCTGCGTCGTCTCCACCCGCGCGGCTGGGCGCTGGCTCCGTCAGTCCCGCTGGGCGAGTCGGGCGTTGCGTCGGCCGTAGACCAGGTAGATCCCCAGGCCGAGGACCATCCAGATGAGGAACCGCGACCAGGTCTCGAGCGACAGGTTCGTCATGAGGTAGAGGCAGGCCAGTGCCGACAGCACGGGGATGACGGGGTTGAAGGGGACACGGAACGGCCGCTTCATGTCGGGTCGGGTGCGGCGCAGGATCGGCACGGCGATGGAGACCACGACGAACGCGAACAGCGTCCCGATGCTCACGAGGTCGGCGAGGTCCTTGAGCGGGATGAAGGCCGCGAGCAGCGCGACGAGGACGATGGTGCCCATCGTGATGCGGTAGGGCGTCCCCCACTTCGGGTGGACCTTGGCCACCGCAGGGGGCAGCAGCCGGTCGCGGCCCATCGAGAAGCCGATCCGCCCCATCGCCACGATGTCGACGAGGATGACGGAGGTGAGGCCGGCCACGGCCGCGATGGAGATGAGCGTGGCTGCCCAGCCCGCACCGACGGCCTTGAAGGCGCTCGCGATCGGGGCGCCCTCGTCCAGCTGGCCGTAGGGGACCATCCCGGTGATGACGAGCGAGACACCGATGTAGAGCACGGTGCAGATGCCGAGGGTGCCCAGCAGGCCCAGGGGGAGGTCGCGGCTGGGGCGCTTGGTCTCCTCGCCGAGGTTGGCCACCGCCTCGAAGCCGGTGTAGGCGAAGAACACGACCGCGGCCGCGGTCAGGACACCGGCGAACCCGAAGGCCGTGGGCTCGATGCCGAAGACGGCCTGGCTGAGCGGCTGCTTGATGCCGGAGACCCCCGCCTTGACGGGCTCCGCCGGGGGGATGAACGGGGTGAGGTTGGCGCCCTTGACGAAGAACGCGCCGGCGATGATGACGAAGAAGCAGATGGCGACCTTGATCGCGACGAGGGTGTTCGTCACGCGGGCGCTCTCGCGGATGCCCACGACCGCCACGACCCCGAGGACGAGCACGATGGCGACCGCACCGAAGTTGACCGGCGCCTGCTCCCCGAACAGGGACGTCGGCAGGTCGAACAGCTGCCTCATGTAGCCCGACCAGCCGCGCGCGACCACCGCCGCACCGAGGGCGAACTCGAGGATGAGGTCCCAGCCGATGATCCACGCGAAGACCTCGCCGATCGTCGCGTACGCGTACGTGTACGCGCTGCCGGCCGTCGGCACGGCGGCAGCCATCTCGGCGTAGCAGAGGGCCGCCAGCAGGCTGACCACCCCGGCGATCGCGAACGAGATGACGACGCCCGGGCCCGCGTGGTTCTTGGCCTCGATCCCGGTGAGGGTGAAGATCCCCGTGCCGATGACGATGCCGATGCCGAAACCCATCAGGTCGCCGGCGCCGAGGTGACGCCTGAGCCTGCTGCCGCTGCTGCCGTCCTCGGTCCCCGGGTCACCCGCCTGGGCCAGGACGTCCTCGACGGGTTTGGTGCGAAGGATCGAGTCACTCATGGGAATTCACCCTAGGTGGGGCCCGGTGGTGCCGCTCGTCGGCGCAGGGCCGCGTGCGTGAGAGGCTGAGGCCATGCAGACCCCCGAGCGCGCCGGCTGGTTCGACGACCCCGAGAACGACCAGCAGCTGAGGTACTTCGACGGAGTGGTGTGGACCAAGCACACCACCCCGCGTTCGACGCGGCAGGCCTCCTCGGCTCCGGCCCAGCCCGGTCAGCAGCAGTTCCCCGGGCAGGGCCACCCGCCGCAGTACCCGGGGCAGACCCAGGCGGGTGCGGGCACGGCGGGGTCGGGNGGTGGGACGGCGCAGCCCCCCGCGCAGGCAGAGGGCCAGGGCGCTTCGTCCACGCCGCCGGGCGGTGGGTGGCAGGCGCCGAACCCCCAGTTCCCCGGGACCCCCCAGTCCGGGCAGTGGAACGCCCCGCAGGCGCAGCCCGGCCAGCCGGTCGGGTCCCAGGCCGGCGGGCAGTACCCCGCGCAGCAGCCCGGGTACCCCGCGCCGTGGGAGACCCCCGGGTACGGCGGCTTCGTCACCGGTCCGGCCACCCCCGACGGTCAGCCGCTGGCGACCTTCTGGCAGCGGGTCGGCGCGTACCTCATCGACGCGCTCATCCAGTTCCTGCTCGTCGTCGTGCTCGCCGGGTGGCTCCTGGTCCGCGCCCTCGGGCCCGTGCTGGACGACTTCCGCCGGGCCGTGGAGTCCAACGACCCCGCTGCGTTCGAGTCGATCAACACGTCCAACCTCGGCTACGGATCACTGATCGCCTTCGCGCTGGTCTCGGCGGCGATCCAGTTCGCCTACAGCGTCCTGTTCCTGTCCCGCACGGGCGCGACCCCGGACAAGGCGGCGCTCGGCCTCAGCGTCCGGCTCCGGGAGCGCCCCGGTGTTCCGAGCCTCGGGGTCGCCGCCCGCCGTTCGTCGGTCCAGTCCGGGCTGAGCCTGCTGTCCAACATCCCGGTGCTCGGCAACTTCGCCGGGCTGGCCGCCCTGCTGGACCTGCTCTGGCCGGCGTGGGACGACAAGAAGCAGGCCCTGCACGACAAGGTGGCCGCCACGAACGTCGTCAAGGGCAAGCAGCCCCGCCCCTGACGCGTCTCAGCGGGCCGGGGTGATCGTCCCGCGCACCTCGCCCAGTCCCACGCGCGCGCCGTCCGGCCCCGGCGCCCAGCCGCGGATGACCACGGTGTCGCCGTCCTCGAGGAACGACCGGGTGCTCCCGTCGGCCAGCTCGATCGGCTCGGTGCCGTTCCACGAGAGCTCCAGGAAGCTGCCGCGGGTGTCGCGCGCGGTACCGGAGATCGTCCCCGAGCCGAACAGGTCACCCGGACGCACGGTGGCCCCGTTGACGGTGAGGTGGGCCAGCATCTGGGCCGGCGACCAGTACATGTCCCGGTACTCGGGGCGGGTGACGACCGTCCCGTTGAGCTCCACCTCGTAGTGCACGTCCAGCCCGTACGCCGCGCCGCTCCCGACGAGGTATGGCAGCGGCGACGGGTCCTGGCCCGGGATCGGGAGGCGGGCGGCCGAGAGCGCGGCGAGGGGCACCACCCAGCCGGAGATGCTCGTCGCGAACGACTTCCCGAGGAACGGGCCCAGGGGGACGTACTCCCACGCCTGGATGTCCCTGGCGCTCCAGTCGTTGAGGAGCACGACGCCGAACAGGTGGTCGTCCGCGTCGTCGACCGCCACGCGGGCGCCGAGGGGAGTGGAGCCACCCACCACGAACCCGAGCTCGGCCTCGATGTCCAGCCGGATGCTCGGCCCGAACGTGGGGGCGGTGTCCGACGGCGCCTTGCGCTGCCCGGTCGGCCGGACCACGTCCGTACCGGACACGACGACGGTCCCCGCCCGGCCGTGGTACCCGATGGGCAGGTGCTTCCAGTTCGGCGTGAGCGGCTCGGAGTCGGGGCGGAAGATCCGGCCGACGTTGGTCGCGTGGTGCTCGCTGGCGTAGAAGTCGACGTAGTCGGCGACCTCGATCGGCAGGTGCATCCGCACGTCCTCGAGCGGGACGAGGTGGGGCTCGACGCAGTCGCGTCGACTGTCGCTGGTGAGCACCTCGACGAGCCACGCCCGGGCCGCGTCCCACGCGGGCCTGCCCCGGGCGAGGAAGGGGTTCAGGGAGGGGGCGAGCCAGACCTCGCCGGACTCCATACCGGCCTGCTCGGCGCAGGCACCGGCGTCGAGGACGTGGTCACCGATCCGCACCCCCACCCGCGGGGCCGAGCCCTGCGTCGAGAACACCCCGTAGGGCAGCGTCTGGAGGCCGAACGGGTGGTCGGTGGGCAGGTCCAGCCACGGTGCGGGGGTGGTCGCGTCCTCGGTCATGGGTCAGGCTCCTTCGATGAGGCGACGCGTCGTGAGCTCGCCGATCGGGTCGGTGACTTCACAGCATCCGTATGCCGTGAAGGTCCTGCGCAGGGCGGCGGCGCCGTCCGCGTCGATGAGGGTCGTGCGATCCACCAGCGTGTCGGTGTCGCGCTCGCGGAGCGCGTCCGTGACGTCGTCGGGTGGGCCGCCGGTGACCGCGGCGTGCACGGCGAGGAGGACGTTGAGCAGTCCGTGCTGCTCGCCCTCGGACCGGGCCCCGCGCACGAGGTGGTGCAACCCACCGGTGAGCTTGAAGGGCACGCCCCGCTCGACCGCGGCCCGCACGAACCCCGCGAGCTCGTCCTCGTCGGGCCACGCCCACGTCGGGGTGGCACCGGTCCGGAACTTGGCCTGGACCGTGCCCTCGCCGAGAGCAGTCCCGAGGTCGTCGAGGGCCCGGGCCTGCTCCGGCCCCCGCGGCACCTCGAGGGTCAGGGGGAGGACGTCGAGGTCTGCTTCGCGCCACTGGGGGGACCACGCCATCTCGACGCCGACGGCGGTGACGTCGCCGGCCGCGGAGAGCAGGGCGACCGCCTGCTCCACCTCCCGGGTGGCGACACCGGGACGGGCGACCAGGGCCACCTCGAGGACGGGGGACACCGCCGAGGCGCTGGCTGCCGCGACCTGTTCGAGCGCGGTCGCCGACGACACGGGGACCAGGAGCGGACCGACCAGCCACGCGTACGCCGCGGCACGGTGGAACCGGTGCAGGCGCACGGCCTCGTCCAGCGGTGCGTTCCCCGGGGGGAAGACCGCGGCGTCGTCGACGAGCCGGGCGAACAGTCCCCGGTCCGCGACGCGCGGAAGGGCTGTCGTCGACGGCGGTGTCATGGCGGCGAGGCTACTAGGGTGGCAAGCGGCCGAGGACCCGGCCCGAGGTCCCTGCGCGACGACGCGACGGGACCGGCGACGAGACCACGACGAGGTGGACAGTGGCGCACTACCAGGCCATGGGGAACATCCCGCCCAAGCGGCACACGCAGCACCGGCGACCGGCCCGCGGCGGCCGACCCGGCGAGCTCTACTACGAGGAGCTCATGGGGGAGGAGGGGTTCTCCTCGGACTCCTCCCTGCTCTACCACCGCAACATCCCCTCGACCGTGGTCGGGGCGCGAGAGTGGTCCATCGGTGACCTCTCCACGACGCCGAACCACCCGCTGGTGCCGCGTCACCTCAAGCTGCACGACCTGTTCGCGCCCAAGGACGTCAGGAACACCGACGTCGTGACCGGGCGTCGCCTCGTGCTCGGCAACGGCGACGTGCGCATCTCGTATGCCGTGGCCGGCGCCCCGAGTCCCTGGTACCGCAACGGCGTGGGCGACGAGTGCGTCTACGTCGAGCGCGGTCGGGCCCGCGTGGAGACGGTGTTCGGCGCGTTCGACGTCGCCGAGGGTGACTACGTCATCATCCCGAGGGCGACGACCCACCGGTGGATCCCGAAACGGTCCACCAAGGACCCGCTGCGGGCGTACGCCATCGAGGCCAACTCCCACATCGCGCCGCCGAAGCGCTACCTGTCGAAGTACGGGCAGCTGCTCGAGCACGCGCCGTACTGCGAGCGGGACCTGCACGGCCCCGCAGGCCCGCTGCTGGCCGAGGACGTGGGGGCCAGGGCGGACGACGAGTCCGAGGTCTTCATCAAGCACCGGGGCAACGGCCCGGGCGGGATCGTCGGGACCGTGCACACCCTGCCCTTCCACCCGCTCGACGTCGTCGGCTGGGACGGCTGCCTCTACCCGTACGTGTTCAACGTGCGCGACTACGAGCCCATCACGGGGCGGGTGCACCAGCCGCCGCCGGTGCACCAGGTCTTCGAGGGCTGGAACTTCGTCATCTGCAACTTCGTGCCGCGCAAGGTGGACTACCACCCGCTGTCGATCCCGGTGCCGTACTACCACTCGAACGTCGACAGCGACGAGATCATGTTCTACGTCGACGGCGACTACGAGGCGCGCAAGGGATCGGGCATCGGCAAGGGCTCGATCTCGGTGCACCCCGGCGGCCACGCGCACGGCCCGCAGCCGGGGGCGAGCGAGGCGTCCATCGGCACGGAGTACTTCGACGAGCTCGCCGTCATGGTCGACACCTTCCGCCCGCTGGAGCTGGGGGAGGGCGGCCGCGCGGTCGACGACGGCGAATACGTGTGGTCCTGGAGCCGTCCACGCACCTCCTGAGGGCGCGGAGACGCCCCCATCACCAGGGCGTTCGGACGAAAACCGTTGCGCTGCAACGGTTTGTGCTCCCCACGAGCACGGATCGAGGGCGATCCAGCCGCCGATCGGGGGCGCGCGCACCTCGATTTTGGACTCTCGCCGATCATGGTCTACAGTTGGGTCATCGCCGAACGCCAAGCGCGCTTCGATCCAAGGCTTCCTGCACAGGGAGAACGGATTTGACGCCCAAGTTGCGAGGCGAGTAACCTTGAACGGTTGCCCCAAACACCCGGCCGGAAACGGCGAGTGGATGGTGTGCGTCCGATCCTTGAGAACTCAACAGCGTGTCAAAAATCGATGCCAATTACCTCG
>NZ_LMGM01000002.1:0-471206 GCF_001427915.1 Phycicoccus sp. Root563
CGAGGTAATTGGCATCGATTTTTGACACGCTGTTGAGTTCTCAAGGATCGGACGCACACCATCAGTTCGCCGTGTGGCGAAGCCTCTGGGGCAACCTCTCAATCGTATGCTTTCCTGCGTCGTTTCCCCAAATCCGCTTCGCGGCGGGAAAACCGTGGTGGAAAGCCCCCACGTCCTTCTCTGTTCGGCGCAACGAATCGCGCCGGAGACGAACTGTACTGCATGTGGGGTTCAGCCCCGGGACCGGCCTTCTTCGCGGTGGTGACCGCGGTGGTGTCCGTTCCTCCCTGTCGGGCTGACGTCGAGAACATTAGACGGATCCCGCCGCAGAAGACAAATCCGCAGGTCAGCGCCCTGCAGGTCTCCCACGGCGGGATCCGGGGCGCTCAGGCTCCGCGTCGTCCCGCGGCCAGGGACTTGCGACCTCGGCGCAACAGGGCCACCTCGCCGTGCAGGAAGTCGTCCTCCCCCAGGACCTGCTCGGGGTCGGAGAGCTTGACGTTGTTCAGCGAGGCTCCCCCGTCCCCGATGACCCGGCGAGCCGCGTTGCGGGAGTCGACCAGCCCGACGGCGACGAGGGCATCGGTCACCGACATGCCGACGGAGACCTCACCCCCCGGCAGCTCCCCGGTGGCGTCGCGCAGGGTGCGAGCGTCCAGCCCTGTCAGGTCGCCCTTCCCGAACAGCGCCTCCGATGCCGCCTGCACCGCTGCCGTGGCTGCGGCTCCGTGGACGAGCGTGGTGACGTCAGCGGCCAGCGCCTTCTGGCACTCCCGCAGGAACGGCTTCTCCGCCAGCGACTGCTCGAGGCGCGCGATCTCATCGGGCCCTCGGTCGGTGAAGACCTTGAGCAGCTTGACCACCGAGGCGTCCTCGACGTTGATCCAGTACTGGTAGAAGGCCCACGGGCTGGTCATCTCGCTGTTGAGCCAGATGGCGTTGCCCTCGCTCTTGCCGAACTTGGTCCCCGCGGCATCGGTGATCAGCGGGGTGGTCAGCAGGTGCACCGACTTCCCCTCCACCCGGTGGATGAGGTCGGACCCGGCGGTGAGGTTGCCCCACTGGTCCTGGCCGCCGGTCTGGAGCGTGCAGCCGAAGTCCCGGTAGAGCTGCAGGTAGTCCAGCCCCTGGAGGATCTGGTAGCTGAACTCGGTGTACGAGATCCCCTCGTCGCTGTTCAGCCGTGCCGCGACGGCGTCCTTCTTGATCATCTGGTTGACCCTGAAGTGCTTGCCGATGTCGCGCAGGAAGTCCAGCGCGGACAGCGGGGCCGTCCAGTCGAGGTTGTTGACCATCACCGCCGCGTTGTCCCCCTCGAAGTCGAGGAAGGGACGGACCTGCTCCTGGATGCCGGCGACCCACTCGGCCGTCTGCTCCTTGGTCTTGAGGATCCGCTCGGACGACGGCCGTGGGTCGCCGATCAGTCCCGTCGATCCCCCCACGAGACAGATGATCCGGTGCCCGGCCCGTTGCAGGTGTCGCATGACGATCAGCTGCACGAGGTTGCCGAAGTGCAGCGACGGAGCCGTCGGGTCGAAACCGCAATACGCCGTGATCGGCCCGTCGGCGAGTGCCTGGCGCAGCGCGGACTCGTCGGTGGTCTGCGCCACCAGTCCTCGCCACTGCAGCTCGTCGAAGATGTCGCTCACGATGTGGGTTCTCCTTGTCCGGTGGGTCGTGCCGCGGAACCGCAGGCACGAGCACAGCCTGCCCTATGACCCGGTATGGCGTGCACGGGACGTGGTTGGTCGATTCGGTGCCGGTCGGTACACCGAGACGCTCGGTTCGTCCGCGAGCCAGAACCGCCACGGGTGCGCGTCGCCGTCGCCCCCGGCTCCGGCCACCCCGACCCGTGGCCCCGTCCGTACGAGCGCTGGGTCGGTGGGGGTGCCGGGCGCACGGAGGACCACTCCCGTCCCGGCGGCACAGGCATCGAGGCCCGTCTGGGCACCGTCGAGGGCCAGCGTCGTCGCGAGCCGCGCCGGTCCGCGGGCCCAGTCGCGACGGCGGATCCCGTGCCGTCGCAGCGCGGCCACGTCCTCCCCCTCCACCACCTCGCCGGCCCGCAGCAGCACGGCACTCGCCGCGCCGTCGTCGCCGCACACGATGTTGGCGCACCAGTGCATCCCGTACGTGAAGTAGACGTAGAGGTGGCCCGCCGGCCCGAACATCACGGCCGTCCGCGGGGTGGGACCCCGGAAGGCGTGCGACCCGGGGTCGGACTCCCCGGCATACGCCTCCACCTCGGTGAGCCGCACCGTCACGCCGGCGTGGCTGATCGTGGCGCCGAGCAGGGCCGGGGCGACGGTGAGGACGTCACGCGCGAAGAAGGACCGTGAGAGGCGGCGCCCGAGCCGGACGGGACTCAGTCCTTGCGCCGACGGATCTTGTTGCCCAGCCACACCACGGGATCGTAGTGACGGTCGACGACACGCTCCTTGAGCGGGATGAGCGCGTTGTCGGTGATCTTGATGTGTTCGGGGCAGACCTCGGTGCAGCACTTGGTGATGTTGCAGTAGCCGAGGCCGTGCTCCTCGCGTGCCGCCGGCCGCCGGTCGGCACTGTCGAGCGGGTGCATGTCGAGCTCGGCGATCCGCATGAGGAACCGCGGCCCGGCGAAGGCCTGCTTGTTGTCCTCGTGGTCGCGCACCACGTGGCAGACGTCCTGGCACAGGAAGCACTCGATGCACTTGCGGAACTCCTGGCTGCGCTCCACATCGACCTGCTGCATGCGGTACTCGCCCGGCTGCAGACCCTCGGGTGGCGAGAACGCCTGGACCTCGCGCGCCTTCTGGTAGTTGAACGAGACGTCGGTGACGAGGTCGCGCTGCACGGGGAAGGTCCGCAGCGGCGTCACCGTGATGGTCTGGTCCTCCTCGAAGGTGCTCATCCTGGTCATGCACAGCAGTCGCGGGCGGCCGTTGATCTCGGCGCTGCACGATCCGCACTTGCCGGCCTTGCAGTTCCACCGGACGGCCAGGTCCGGGGTCTGCGTCGCCTGGAGGCGGTGGATGATGTCGAGGACGACCTCGCCCTCGTTGACCTCGACGGTGTAGTCCTGCAGGTCGCCACCATCGGCGTCCCCGCGCCAGACCCTGAACTTCGCGTCGTAGCTCATGCCCCGCTCCCGTCGTCGGGCCCCTGCGCTGCCCCCGGCTGTGATGCCGGCGGTCCGTCGCGGCGGGCCAGCTCCGCGTCGGTGAGGTACTTGGCCAGCTCGCTGCGTTCGAACAGCTCGAGCAGGTCCTGGCGGATCTCTGGCACCGGCTGGTGCTTCAGGGCCACGTCCCCCGCGTCGTCCAGCGTGCAGATGAGGTTGACCCCTCGCCACTGGGGGTCCATCTTCGGGAAGTCCTCGCGGGTGTGACCGCCGCGGGACTCGGTGCGCTCGAGCGCGGCCAGGGCGACGCAGCGGCACACCGCCAGCATGTTGCGCAGGTCCAGGGCGAGGTGCCACCCGGGGTTGAAGGGACGTTTCCCCTGCACCCCGACGCTCTTCACCCGCTCGTCCATCTCGTCGAGCATCCCGAGCGCCTCGCGGACCTCACCCTCGCGCCGGATGATGCCGACGAGGTCGTTCATCTTCTGCTGCATCTCGCTGTGCAGGGTGTAGGGGTTCTCCGAAGCCTCCCGGAAGGGCGCCAGCGCTGTCTGCACCGATGCCCGGACGTCCGCCTCGCTCACCGTGGGGCGGGAATCCCCCAGAGCCGCAACGTATTCCGACGCTCCAGCTCCCGCCCGCCGACCGAACACGAGGAGGTCGGACAGGCTGTTGCCACCGAGCCGGTTCGAGCCGTGCATGCCGCCCGCCACCTCGCCGGCGGCGTACAGACCGGGCACGGCCGTGGCCGCCGTGTCGGCGTCGACCTCGACGCCACCCATGACGTAGTGGCAGGTCGGCCCGACCTCCATCGGCTCGGCCGTGATGTCGACGTCGGCGAGCTCCTTGAACTGGTGGTGCATCGACGGGAGCCTGCGGGTGATCTCCTCCGCGGGGAGCCGGGTCGACACGTCGAGGAACACCCCGCCGTGCGGCGATCCCCGCCCCTCCTTCACCTCGCTGTTGATCGCGCGCGCGACCTCGTCGCGCGGCAGCAGCTCGGGTGGCCGCTTGTTGTTCTCCGGGTCCTTGTACCAGCGGTCCGCCTCCTCCTCCGTGTCGGCGTACTGCCCACGGAAGACGTCGGGGACGTAGTCGAACATGAAGCGCTTGCCCTCGGAGTTGCGCAGCACTCCCCCGTCGCCGCGCACCGACTCGGTGACGAGGATTCCCTTGACGGACGGGGGCCAGACCATGCCGGTCGGGTGGAACTGGATGAACTCCATGTTGACCAGGGCCGCACCGGCGCGCAGGGCCAGGGCGTGTCCGTCGCCGGTGTACTCCCACGAGTTGCTGGTGACCTTGAACGACTTCCCGATGCCGCCGGTCGCCAGGATGATCGCCGGTGCCGAGAACACCACGAAGCTGCCCGTCTCCCGCCAGTAGCCGAAGGCCCCCGAGACGGCCCCCGACGCGTCCTTGAGGACGTCCGTGACGGTGAGCTCGGCGAACACCCGCAACCGTGACTCGTAGTCGCCGGTCTCGCGGTGGTCGTCCTGCTGGAGGCTGACGATCTTCTGCTGGAGGGTGCGGATCAGCTCCAGGCCGGTGCGGTCGCCGACGTGGGCGAGGCGCGGGTACTCGTGGCCGCCGAAGTTGCGCTGGCTGATCCGGCCGTCGGGCGTGCGGTCGAACAGCGCGCCATACGTCTCCAGCTCCCACACGCGCTGGGGGGCCTCCTTCGCGTGCAGCTCGGCCATCCGCGGGTTGTTGAGGAACTTGCCGCCCCGCAGGGTGTCGCGGAAGTGGACCTGCCAGCTGTCCTTCTCGTTCGCGTTGCCCATCGAGGCCGCGATGCCACCCTCGGCCATGACGGTGTGCGCCTTGCCGAAGAGGCTCTTGCAGATGACCGCGACCCGCAGGCCCTGCTCCCGCGCCTCGATCGCCGCACGCAGGCCGGCACCACCGGCACCGATGACGATGACGTCGTAGTCGTGCCGTTCGAGGGGTTCGACGTCGGTCACGCAGGCTCCTAGTTGATGAGGCGCAGGTCGGAGAGGGTCCCCGAGGAGACCAGGGCGATGTAGGCGTCGGTGACGACGAGGCTGCCGAGCGTCACCCAGGCGAACGTCATGTGGCGGGCGTTGAGCTTGCCCACGAGCCCCCAGGCCTTGTAGCGCAACGGGTGCTTGCTGAAGTGGTTGAGCCGGCCGCCGACGATGTTGCGGCACGAGTGGCAGCCGAGCGTGTAGCACCAGAGCAGCACCACGTTGGCGAGCAGGATCAACGTGCCCAGGCCCAGCCCGAAGCCGCCGTCCTTGCCCCGGAAGGCGTGCAGCACGTCATACGTGTTGATCAGGCTGATGAGCACGGCAGCGTAGAAGAAGTAGCGGTGCAGGTTCTGCATGATGAGGGGGAAGCGGGTCTCGCCCGAGTAGGAGCGGTGCGCCTCGGGCACGGCGCACGCCGGCGGGCTCATCCAGAACGAGCGGTAGTAGGCCTTGCGGTAGTAGTAGCAGGTCAACCGGAACAGCAGCAGGAACGGCAGCGTCAGGGCCGCGAACGGGATGAGCGCCGGCCACGGGCCGAACGGCGTGCCGAGGTGGGTCGAGCCCGGCACGCACGAGGTCGACAGGCACGGGGAGTAGAACGGGGTGAGGTAGCCGTAGTCGGCGACGAAGTAGTCCTTCTGCAGGCTCGCCCGCACCAGGCCGTAGAGCAGCCACGCGGTGAAGCAGACGAACGTGACGAGCGGCTGGAGCCACCACCGGTCCTCGCGCAGCGTGCGCTCGGCCACGCGGGCCCGACCGGGAGCGTGGACGCCTCCGCCGAAGGGGGCGTTCGACACGTCAGTGGCCCCGGGACGGGCCGACGCCCTCGTCCTCGGCGTCCGACCACAACGCGGGGTCGTACTCCTCGTCGGTGATGAAGACGATCTCGCCGGGTCCACCGGCACGGTCCTGCGACCCCACCCCGGCGCCGCGGGCCAGCAGGTCGACGTCGTCGGCCAGCCGAACCACGTCGTCGCGCAGTCGTTGGACGTCGAGGGTGTTGCCGAGCTCCTTGGAGAGCGCGGTCACCGCCCGTCGCAGTCCGGCCACGTGACCCGCAGCCGCAGTGAGGTCGTCGCTAACACCCATGGCACCGTCCTTGTCGCGAAGGTCGAGGCGGGTCGCCTGTGACCCACGTCACCGAACCTAGCGCGAAGGGCGCCCGAAATCGTGGGACTGCGCCGAACGTGTTTCGTCCTCGTGCGTGACCCGGCTCGCGGACGGCCGTGGAGCGCCCCGAGCGGGGTGGGGCGTCAGCGCACCGTGATGGGGGTGCCGGCCCACGTGCGGGCCGCGGCGGCCTGCTGCTGGACGCGGGTCAGCTGCTCGGCGACCCGTACGGGCGCCGTGCCGCCCTTGGCGCTGCGCGAGGCCAGGGACCCCTCGACGCTCAGGACGTCCCGGACGCCCGGGGTGAGGTGCGGCGAGATGGCTGCGAGGTCGGCGTCGGTGAGGTCCCACAGCTCGATCCCGCGCCCCTCGCACACGCGCACGCAGGCACCGGCCACCTCGTGGGCGATCCGGAAGGCCACCCCCTCCCGCACGAGCCACTCCGCGATGTCGGTGGCCAGCGAGAAGCCCTGCGGCGCAAGGGAGGCCAGTCGTTCGGTGTTGAACTCCATCGTCTCCACCATGCCGCTGAACGCAGGCAGGAGGACCTCGAGCGTGTCGACCGCGTCGAACACCGGCTCCTTGTCCTCCTGCAGGTCGCGGTTGTAGGCCAGCGGCAGCGCCTTGAGGGTGGTCATCAACCCGGCGAGGTCGCCGACCAGCCGACCGGCCTTGCCCCGGGCCAGCTCGGCCACGTCGGGGTTCTTCTTCTGCGGCATGATGCTCGACCCCGTCGAGTAGGCGTCGTCCAGCGCCACGAAGGAGAACTCCTTGGTCGCCCAGAGGACGACCTCCTCGGCCAGCCGCGAGATGTCCACCGCGGTCATCGCTGCGACGAACGCCATCTCGGCGACGAAGTCCCGCGACGCGGTGCCGTCGATGGAGTTCTCGACCGCGGACGTGAACCCGAGGTCGGCCGCCACAGCCTCCGGATCGAGACCGAGCGACGAGCCGGCCAGGGCCCCGGAGCCGTACGGCGACACCGCCGCCCGCACGTCCCAGTCCTGCAGCCGCTGGACGTCGCGCAGCAGCGCCCAGGCGTGCGCGAGGAGGTGGTGGGCGAGCAGGACGGGCTGGGCGTGCTGGAGGTGGGTCCGGCCGGGCATGGCGACCTCGGGATGGCGGGACGCCTGAGAGACGAGAGCGTCGACGACGTCGAGGACCAGCGCCGCGACCGAGCGCGCGTGGTCGCGCAGGTACATGCGGAACAGCGTGGCGACCTGGTCGTTGCGCGAACGGCCGGCGCGCAGGCGCCCACCCACGTCCGCTCCGGCGCGCTCGATGAGCCCGCGCTCGAGGGCGGTGTGCACGTCCTCGTCGTCCTCGGCGGGTGCGAACGCCCCGGACTCGACGTCGGCGGCCAGCTGGGCCAGCCCGGCGAGCATCGCCTCGAGGGTGGCGTCGTCGAGCAGGCCGGCGGTGTGCAGCACCCGGGCGTGGGCGCGGGAGCCGGCGAGGTCGTAGGGCGCGAGGCGCCAGTCGAAGTGGGTCGACTTGCTCAGCGCCGCCAGGGCGTCGGCGGGACCACCGGCGAAGCGACCACCCCAGAGGCTGACCTTGCCCGTCTGCGGCTGGTCGGGCTCGGCGGTGGGGGTCGGGCTGTCGGGGCTCACAGGTGCTCCTGGGTAGGGCGTGCGGTCGGGTCTGCGGTCGGGTCTGCGGTCGGGTCTGCGGTGCGGTCTGCGGTCGGGTCTGCGGTCGGGTCCGCGGTGAGGTGCGGTCGTGCTCGGGGCACGGCCGGGCCCACGTCAGTCGGTCGTGCCGGCGAGGGCCAGCAGGTCGCCCGCCGTACGGCGGCTGGCGGCCGGGCCGGTCGTGATGATCATGATGGTGTCGTCGCCCGCGATGGTGCCGAGGACCCCTGCCAGGTTCGCGTGGTCGATGGCGGAGGCGAGGAAGTTCGCCGCTCCGGGCGGGGTCCGCAGCACGACGAGGTTGTGGGACGGCTCGGCGGTGACGAGCAGCTCCTCGCACACCCGCCGGAGCCGAGCGGTGAGGGCCGTCCCGTCAGCGGCGGGGCGGGCGGTGCGGTCCCCGCCCTCCCCCGGCACGGCATACACGAGGGAGCGGCCGGCGCGGACCTTGACGGCGCCGATCTCGAGGAGGTCCCGGGAGAGCGTGGCCTGGGTGACCTCGATGCCGTCCTGGGCCAGCAGCGTGAGGAGGTCGGCCTGCGAACGCACCTCGTGCCGTCCGAGCAGCTCGACGATCCGGCGCTGGCGCCCGGTGCGGGTCGCGGCGATCGTCATGCGTCCTCCAGGAGGAAGGACAGCAGCGCCTTCTGGGCGTGCAGCCGGTTCTCCGCCTCGTCCCAGACGAGCGACTGCGGGCCGTCGATGACGGCGGCCTCGACCTCGTACCCACGGTAGGCCGGGAGGCAGTGCAGGAAGACGGCATCCGCGGCCGCCCCGCCCATGAGCGACTCGGTCACGGCGAACGGCACGAACGGGCTCTGCGCTCCCTGGCGGTCGCCCTTCTCCTCCTCCATGCCCATCGACACCCAGGTGTCGGTGACGACGACGTCGGCCCCGGCGACGGCCTCCGACGCCTCGCCGGTGACGACGACCGAGCCACCCTGCTCGGCCGCGATCTCCTGCGCGCGAGCGAGGATCGCGGCGTCGGGCTGGTGGCTCGCGGGCGTGCCGATGCGCACGTGCATGCCCGCCAGGGCGCAGCCGAGGAGGTAGGAGTGCGCCATGTTGTTCGCCCCGTCACCGACGTAGGCGAAGGACAGGCCGCGCAGGGATCCCTTGTGCTCCAGCACGGTCAGGAGGTCCGCGAGGATCTGGCACGGGTGGAACTCGTCGGTGAGGGCGTTGACCACGGGCACCCCGGCGTACCGCGCCATCTCCTCGATCCGCTCCTGGCCATGCGTCCGCCAGACGATGGCGGCCGACTGCGGACCGAGGATGCGCGCGACGTCGGCGATGGACTCGCGGGTGCCGATCTGGGCGAGGTTCCCGTCGACGACCATGGGGTGGCCGCCGAGGCCGCTGATCGCCCCCGCGAACGACACCTGGGTGCGGAGCGTCGGCTTGTCGAAGACGACGGAGACGATGCGCGGCCCCGCCAGCGGGGTGCGGGAGTATGGCGCGGCCTTGAGCTCCAGCGCCCGCTGCAGGACCAGCGCCTGCTCGTCGGCGGTGAGGTCGTCGTCACGCAGGAAGTGGCGGGTCATCGGGCGTCCTTCGTGGTGGCGGCCGGCGCGGCGGCACGGGTGGCGTCGAGGGCTGCGTCGAGCAGACCGGGGAGGGCTGCCACGAACAGGTCCAGCTGGTCGGTGGTCACGACGAGCGGTGGTGCGAGCCGAAGCGCGTCGGGGGCCACCGGGTTGACGATGAACCCTGCGTCCCGGGCGGCGGCCGCGACGTGCGCCGCCACGGGTTCGGCCAGGGTGATCGCCCGGAGCAGACCCTTCCCCCGCACCCCGGTGACGAGCGGATGCTGCAGTGCTGCAACGGCGTCCGCGAGGTGCTGGCCCGCTGCCGTCGCGTGCGCGAGCAGGCCCTGCTCCTCGATCGTGTCGATGACGGCGAGCCCGGCAGCCGCGGCCAGCGGGTTCCCGCCGAACGTCGACCCGTGCTGCCCCACCGTGAGGAGGCCGGACACGTCGGACCCGAAGGTCACCAGGGCGCCGATCGGCACCCCGCCGCCGAGCCCCTTGGCCAGCGTGATCGCGTCCGGGACGATCCCGGCCTGCTGGAACGCGAACCACGTGCCCGTCCGCCCGATGCCGGTCTGGATCTCGTCGACAACGAGCAGGGCACCGTGCTCGGTGGTGAGCTCGCGGGCAAGCCGAAGGTAGGTCGCGTCCGCCTCGATGACGCCCGCCTCGCCCTGGACCGCTTCGAGGACCAGTGCTCCCGTGTCGGGTCCCACGGCCGCGCGCAGGGCTGCCTCGTCGCCGTACGGCACGTGGCTGATGCCGGGCATGAGCGGGGCGAACGGCTCGCGGTAGACGGCCTTGTGGGTCAGGGCGAGGGCGCCGGTGGTGCGCCCGTGGAAGGCGCCCTCCGCGGCCACGATGCCGCTGCGGCCGGTGCGCCGGCTGAGCTTGATGGCCGCCTCGATCGCCTCCGCGCCGGAGTTCGCGAAGAAGACCGCGGACCCTGCCGGGGCGTCGGCGATGCCGAGGATCCGCTCCGCCAGCGCGATCTGGCCGGGCGAGGTGAACAGGTTGGAGACGTGGATCGCCTCGCCGGCCTGCTTGCTGATCGCCGCGACCAGCGCCGGGTGGCCGTGGCCCAGGGAGTTGACCGCGATGCCGCCGACGAGGTCGAGGTAGCGCTTGCCGTCGACGTCCCAGACCCAGCAGCCGTCGCCGTGGGAGAGGACCAGGGGCGGACGCCCGAAGACGCCCAGGACGGCGTGCTCGTACCGGTCGAGCAGCTCGTCGTTGCGGGTGGCCATCAGGCGTCGCCTTCCGTCGTGGCGGTGGAGGTTCCGGCGGAGGCAGCCGCCGGCGCCGCGGAGTCGGGGACGACCATGGTGCCGATCCCCTCGGAGGTGAACACCTCGAGCAGCAACGAGTGCGGCTGGCGTCCGTCGATGACGTGGGCCTGCGGGACCCCGTTGTCGACGGCGCGGACGCAGGCCTCGAGCTTGGGGATCATGCCGGCGTCGACACGACCGAGGAGCTCACGGGCTCCGCTGACCGACAGCGACGACAGGAGCGAGTCGCGGTCCGGCCAGTCGGCGTACACCCCCTCGACATCGGTGAGCATGACGAGCTTGTGGGCGCCGAGGGCGACCGCCAGCGCAGCGGCAGCGGTGTCGGCGTTGATGTTGAGGACCTGGCCCTCGACGTCGAGGTCCGGCGCCACCGTCGAGACCACCGGGATCCGCCCGGCGTCGAGGATGTCCTGCACCGCGCCGGGGTTCACCGTGACGACGTCGCCGACGAGCCCGAGGTCGACCTCCTCGCCGTCGACCTCCGTGCCTCGGCGACGGGCGCCGAACAGGCCTGCGTCCTCGCCCGAGAGACCGACGGCCACGGGGCCGTGCTGGTTGAGCAGGCCGACCAGCTCACGGCCCACCTGACCCGTGAGCACCATGCGGACGACGTCCATCACCTCGGGGGTCGTGACACGCAGGCCACCGCGGAACTCGCTCTCGAGGCCGAGGCGCCCGAGCATCTGGGCGATCTGGGGGCCGCCGCCGTGGACGACCACGGGACGCAGGCCGGCGTAGCGCAGGAACGCGACGTCCTGGGCGAACGCCGCCTTGAGCTCGTCGTCGACCATGGCGTTGCCGCCGTACTTGACGACGACCAGCGACCCGCGGAAACGCTCGAGCCACGGCAGGGCCTCGACGAGCGTCTGGGCCTTGCCCCGCGCCACGCGCAGGGCGGCCTTCCCGATGTGGCCGCGGACCGTGCTCGTGGTCGTGGCCCCGTTCGGTGTCGGGGCGGTGGTGGCCGGGGTGGTGGTGTCGGTCATGGGGTCTGGGCTGCCTTCAGCTCGAGTAGGCCGAGTTCTCGTGGACGTAGTCGTGGGTGAGGTCGTTGGTCCAGACCGTCGCCGTCGCGTCGCCGGCGTGGAGGTCGACGAGGACGTGCACCTCGCGTGCCGTGAGGTCGACCAGGGAGCGGTCCTCCCCCACCCCGCCGGCCCGGCACACCTGGACGGAGTTCATCGCGACGTCGAGCTGGTGGGGGTCGAAGGCCGCCCGGGTCGTGCCGACGGCTGCCAGCACCCGCCCCCAGTTGGGGTCGTTGCCGAAGACGGCGCACTTGAAGAGGTTGTTGCGGGCGATCGAGCGGGCCACCTCGAGCGCGTCCGCCTCGCTCGCGGCCGCCCGCACCTCGATGGCGATGTCGTGGTGGGCACCCTCGGCATCGGCGATGAGCTGCCGGGCCAGGCCGGCGCAGACCTCCGTGACCGCGGCCGTGAGCTCGTCGGCGCCGGGGGTGACGCCCGACGCACCGGACGCGAGCAGCACCACGGTGTCGTTGGTCGACTGGCAGCCGTCGGAGTCGATCCGGTCGAACGTCGCAGCGGTCGCCGCCCGCAGCACCGCGTCCAGCTCCCCGCCGGTGACGACGGCGTCCGTGGTCACGACGACCAGCATCGTGGCCAGGGCCGGGGCGAGCATGCCCGCGCCCTTGGCCATCCCGCCGACGCTCCACCCGTCCCGCTGCGCGACAGCCTGCTTGTGCACGGTGTCCGTGGTCTTGATGGCCACGGCCGCATCCTCGCCGCCGTCGGCGTGCAGGGCGGCCGCGGCGGCGTCCACGCCCCCGAGCACCTTGTCCATCGGGAGGAGCTCACCGATGAGCCCGGTCGAGCAGACGACCACGTCCCCCGCCGAGACACCCAGGACGTCGGCGACCTTCTCCGCGGTGGCATGGGTGTCGGCGAAGCCCTGGGCCCCGGTGCAGGCGTTCGCCCCGCCCGAGTTGAGGACGACGGCATCGACGCGACCGTCGGTGAGGACCTGTCGCGACCACGTCACCGGGGCGGCCTCCACCCGGTTGCTCGTGAAGACGGCAGCGGCGTGGTGGTCGGGCCCGTCGTTGACGACGAGCGCCAGGTCCGGTGCACCCGTGCTCTTCAGCCCGGCGGCGACGCCGGCAGCGCGGAACCCGGCTGGGGTGGTGGTGCTCACGAGAGGCCTCCGGAGAGCTTGGCCGGCGCGACGGTGTGCCCACCGCGGCGCCAGGTGTCCATCGCGTCGTCGGCACGGTCGCTGTCCACGAGGATCCAGTCGGTGTCGTAGGTCGAGAGCGCGAGGATGCTGATCTTCTTGCGTGCCAGGGGTTCCAGCAGGCCGGCGAGGACGCCGACCATGGTGAAGTCGAGGGGCCCGGCGATCTCGAACGCCGTGAGCGGTCCTTCCTTCTGGACCCCGTCGGGGAGCGTGTCGAACGCCGAGACGATCGAGGTCTCGCTGTCGGTGTACGTGATCGACGCCAACGGGCCGGTCCGCCAGTCCCACGACGGCTCCTCGCCGGCGGGCAGCCGGACGAAGGCGACGGCCTGGTCGTGGCGCATGAGGTGCAGGGGCAGGCTCACGGTGCCACCCCCGCTGCGGGGAGGCCGGTCGTCTCCGGGAGGCCGAGGGCGAGGTTCAGGCACTGGACCGCTGCGCCGGCCGTCCCCTTGGTGAGGTTGTCGATCGCCGCGACGACGACCACGCGGCCGACGCGCTCGTCGACGACGACCTGCAGGTGGACGCTGTTGCTCCCGAGGACGCTGCCCGTCGACGGCCAGGACCCCTGGGGCAGCACGTGCACGAACGGCTCCGCGGCATACGCCTCCTCCCACACGGACCGGACGCTCGCGGGGTCGACGCCCTCGGCGAGCGGCGCCGTGCACGTCGCGAGGATCCCGCGGGGCATCGGAGCCAGCGTGGGGGTGAACGAGACGGTGACGGGTTCACCCGCGGCGCGGGTGAGGTTCTGCTCGATCTCCGGGGTGTGGCGGTGCGTGCCACCGACCCCGTATGGCGACATGGCACCCATGACCTCGGCGCCCAGCAGGTGGGGCTTGAGGGACTTCCCGGCGCCGGAGGTGCCCGACGCGGCGACCACGACGACGTCCTGCGGGGCGAGGACGCCGCCTGCGTAGCCCGGCGCGAGGGCCAGGGACACCGCCGTCGGGTAGCACCCGGGCACGGCGACGTGCTGCTCCCCCGCGAGGACCGCGCGCTGCTGCTCGCCGTGACCCACCGGCAGCTCGGGGAGGCCGTACGCCCAGGCGCCGGCGTACGGGGTGTCGTAGAACGCCTCCCAGGCCGCGGAGCTCGCCAGCCGGAAGTCGGCGCCGCAGTCGATGACGACGACGTCGTCCGCGAGCTGGGATGCCAGGGCACCGGAGTGCCCGTGCGGAAGGGCGAGCAGGACGACGTCGTGGCCGGCGAGCGTCTCGGGCGTGGTCTCCTCGATCACGCGGCCGGCGAGCGGCGTGAGGTGCGGGTGGACGGCGCCGAGCAGCTGCCCGGCGCTCGAGGCGGCCGTGACCGCGCCGATCTCCACGTCGGGGTGCGCCAGCAGGAGCCGGAGGATCTCTCCCCCGGCGTAGCCACTGGCTCCGGCGACTGCCACGCGCTGCATGTGCATGAACATACACCCCCATGAGAGTTCATGCAGTCGTGCTCGCTGTCCGGACACCCTCCGTGGGGGTGCCGTGCCGGGTCTCAGCCCAGCGGGTCGTCGTCCCCCCACGGCACCAGCGTGATCGTGCGGTCCGCAGCATCCAGCCCACCCGCGGCCCGGTCGCGCAGCGACGCCGGGGTGTCCACCCCGGCCCGGACCATGCGGCCCGACCACACGTCGTGCTCCCCGGCCGCGAGGGCCAGGGCCAGGGCGGTGACCTCGCCCGGGTCGGTCCACTCGGTCCGGCTCACGTGCGCCACCATCGCCTCGGTCATGTCGGTGCGCACGACCCCGGGGGCCAGGTCGAAGGCGAAGACGCCGTGGTCACGCCCGGCGAGGTCCGTGGAACCGGTCAGCCTGGCCAGGGCCGTCTTGCTGGCGTTGTAGGCCGACGCCACGGCGCCCGGACGCACCCCGGCACCGCTGTTGACGTTGATCACCCGGCCAGAGCCTGCGGCCACCATGTGCGGCAGGACGGCGTGGGTCACGAGGAACGGCCCGCGGACGTTGACCTCCATGGTGCGCCACCACTCCTCGGGGTCCGCCTCGTGGATCGGCACCTCGGTGTCGATGACGCCGGCGTTGTTGACGAGCACGTCGATCCGGCCGTGACGGCCCAGCACCTCGCCCACCCACCGCTCGACGGCCACCCGGTCCGTCACGTCCGCGACGGCGCTGGAGCCCCGCTCCACGGCATACCCGGCCTGCTCGAAGGCGTCGGCGAGGTGTCGGCCGATCCCCCGGGACGCGCCGGTGACGACGACGACCGGGGCGCTCGACATCGCGGCCACGGTCACCGCTGCACCGCGCCGGTGCGCTCCGTGGCTGCAGCGACGGCGGCATCGCGCAGGGCGCTGACCTCGTCGGTGGTCAGGGTGCGCTCGGCGGCCCGGAAGGTGAGCCGGTAGGCCAGGGACTTGTGACCGTCGCCCACCTGCTCCCCACGGTAGATGTCGAACAGCTGCACGGACTCGAGCCGGTCGCCGGCGCCCGACCGCAGCGCCGCCTCGACGTGAGCCGCAGGCACGTCCTCCGCGACGACCAGCGCCACGTCGGTGTGGGCCGGCGGGTAGGTCGACAGCTCGGTCGCCTGCAGCGGGACCCCGGTGGCGGCCACGAGCACGTCCACGTCGAGCTCGGCGGCCACGGTGCGTGCCGGGAGGTCGAGGGCGGAGGTGACCTTCGGGTGCAGCTCGCCGGCGTATCCGACGACCGTGCCGTCCTGGAGCGTGATGCCTGCCACCCGGCCAGGGTGCCAGGGCGCACGCTCGGTGGCGGTGACGACCAGGTCGAGGCCGAGGGCCGTCCCCAGGGACAGCGCCCAGGCGACCGCGTCGGAGGCATCCACCTTGCGGCCGGGGCCCCACGGGCCGCCCCGCTCGACCTCGCCGGCGGCCGCCATGGCGACGTGCCGTGGCTGGTCCGGCACGGCAGCGCGGATCCGTGCCAGCGTCTCGTCGTCCGGCTTGACCTCGATGCCGGGGACGGGCGCCTTCGACGGCTCGTCACGACCGATGGTCACCAGTCCGAGCTCGTAGACCGCGACATCGCGCTGACCGCGGGCGACGTTGCGCCGCAACGCCTCCAGCAACGTGTCGAGCACCGAGGTGCGCAGCAGCGGCAGCTCGTCGGACAGCGGGTTGACGAGCGACTCGGCGCGGCGCCGGAGGTCCTGGGGCGCGTAGCCCAGGGCGTCGAAGAGGCCGGGAGCCACGAACGGGTAGGTCAGCACCTCCACGAGCCCCTGCTGCGCGAGCGTGTTCGCCACGACCCGGCGAACCCGTTGGCCGTGGGTCAGTCCGTGCCCGGCCCTGGGGGTCGGCAGGACGGACGGGATCTGGTCGTACCCGCGGACGCGCGCGACCTCCTCCACCAGGTCCGGCCCGTCGGTCAGGTCGGGGCGCCAGGTCGGCGGCAGCACCGAGACGACGACACCACCCTCGGCGACGCCCTCGTCGGTGACGTCGCAGCCGATGGCACGCAGCGTGCCGACGACCTCGTCCTGGGGGTAGTCGAGCCCGACGTAGCGGGTGGGCAGCGTCGTGTCGAAGGTGATGGGGCCGCGCGACGAGCGCTGGTCCACGTCCGTGACACCGGGGTCCGCCGTGCCACCACCGTGGGTGACGAGCAGGTCGACGGCGAGCTGGGCGGCGGCAGCGGCCACCGCCGGGTCGACCCCGCGCTCGAACCGCTTGGACGCCTCGGTGGTGAGCTTGTGCCGTCGCGAGGACCGGGCCACCGAGATCGGGTCGAAGTGCGCTGCCTCGATGAGCACGTCGGTCGTCGCGGCCGTCACCTCGGACGACTCGCCACCCATGACGCCGGCGATCGCCAGCGGTCGGTCGTCGCCGTCGACGATGAGCAGGTCCTGGGGGTCCAGCGCCCGGGCGACGTCGTCCAGCGTGGTGAGCTTCTCGCCCGGCCGGGCGCGGCGCGTGCCGACCCCACCGGACAGGGTCGACAGGTCGAAGGCGTGCAACGGCTGGCCGAGCAGCATCATCACGTAGTTGGTGACGTCGACAGCCAGCGAGATGGGCCGCATGCCGAGCTGGGTGAGGCGCTTGCTCATCCACTGCGGCGTGGCGGCCGTGGTGTCGACACCGCGCACGATGCGCGCGACGTACCGGTCGCACCCGGGGACGCCGTCGATCGGCGACCCGTCGGTGACGTTCACGGCATACCCGTCGTCGTTGGCTCCTGCGACATCGAGGTGGGCCGGGTCACGGAACACACCACCGGTCGACAGGGCGTACTCGCGGGCGATGCCCCGCAGCGAGAAGCAGTAGCCGCGGTCCGGGGTGACGTTGACCTCGACGACCTCGTCGGCCAGCCCGAGCAGCTCGATGGCGTCGTCACCGGGCGTGAGCGCGGCGGCGGCGTCGGCGCCCAGGAGGGTCGACAGGACGATGATGCCGTCGTGGTCGTCGCCGAGCCCGAGCTCGCGGGCCGAGCAGATCATGCCGTTGGAGACGTGGCCGTAGGTCTTGCGCGCCGAGATCTCGAAACCGCCGGGCAGCACCCCACCCGGGAGGACGCACACGACCAGGTCGCCGGGACCGAAGTTGTGCGCCCCGCAGACGATCTCCTGGGCCTTGCCCTCGGTCACCCGCTGGCCGTGCTCCCCGACGTCGACGGTGCACCAGTTGATCGTCTTGCCGTTCTTCTGCGGCTCGGGCTCGACGGTCAGGACGCGGCCGACGACGATGGGGCCCTTGATGTCGCCACCGCTCAGCCCCTCCTCCTCCAGACCCACGCGGACGAGGGCGGCGGCGATGTCGGCACCGGTGGCGTCGGCGGGCACGTCGGCCAGCTCACGAAGCCAGGACACGGGCGCGTGCATCAGATCTCCATTCCGAACTGGCGGGAGAAACGGACGTCTCCCTCGACGATGTCGTGCATGTCCCCCACGCCGTGGCGCAGCATCAGCGATCGCTCGATGCCGAGGCCGAAGGCGAACCCGGAGTAGCGCTCGGGGTCGACGCCGGCGGCCCGCAGCACCCGCTGGTTGACCATGCCGCAGCCACCGAGCTCGATCCAGCCGGTGCCGCCGCACGTGCGGCAGGAAGGGTCCTGGCCGCCGCAGACCCAGCACTGGCAGTCGATCTCGGCGCTGGGCTCGGTGAAGGGGAAGTAGTTGGGGCGCAGCCGCGTGACGATGCCGTCACCGAACAGTCGCTGCACGAACGCGTCGAGCGCGCCCTTGAGGTGGGCCATCGTGATGTCCTCGTCGACGACCAGGCCCTCGAACTGGTGGAACACCGGCGTGTGGGTCGCGTCGAGGTCGTCGGTGCGGAACACCTTGCCCGGGCAGAGCACGTAGATGGGCGGCTCGCGATCGAGCATCGTGCGGATCTGCACTGGCGAGGTGTGCGTGCGCAGCACCAGGCCGCTGCCGGCCGGCGCGACGAAGAACGTGTCGGCCTCACCACGGGCGGGGTGGTCCGGCGACAGGTTGAGGGCGTCGAAGTTCAGCCACTCGGACTCGACCTCGGGACCCTCGGCGATCTCCCAGCCCATGGCCACGAAGATGTCCTCGATCCGCTCGGACACGAGGCTGATCGGGTGGCGGGCCCCCAGCGGGCGCCGCGGCGCGCGGACCGTGAGGTCCATGGTCTCCTCGACGAGGATCCGCTCGTCGCGCTCGGCCTCGAGCTCGGCCTGCCGGGCCGTGAGCGCCTGGCCGACACGACCACGCGCCTGCCCGACGCGCTTTCCGGCCTCGGCCTTGGCGCTCGGCGGCAGGGCACCGATCTCACGGTTCGCCAGCGCCAGAGGGCTCTTCTCCCCCTGGTGCGCGAGGCGGGCCGCCTTGAGCGCGTCGAGCGAGTCGGCTGCCGCGATCGCTGCCACGGCGTCGGCGACGGCCTGGTCGATCACCGCAGGGTCGAGCGCTGCGACCTCGACCGGGTCGTACTGCTTGTTGGGTCCTGACATGCCACTTCCTCTGTCGGCGCAGCCTCGGGGGCTCTCCACCCGTGGGCGCGCACGGCTCGGCGCCCGGGTCGGGCCCACCGAGTCTAGGGGCGCACGACGGCGTCCCCGGTGTTGGGTTGGGGGCTGGGTTGCGCCTTCGGTGGCGGCGAGCAGCCGCGGGGCGGAGCGGGGGCTCGGTGGTGGCCACCCCGCATACGGGTATGGCGCCGAGCCGGCGCGCGCGGGACGGGACCGTCCGCGGTGGGTGCCCTCAGCGCAGCCGTGCGACCGCGTCCGAAGGCGCGGTAAATCGCTCGGCGAGACGGGTCATGGCACCAGCCTGACCCAGGACCGCGTGGCCACGCAACCAGGTTCCGTGGGCGGCTGACGCGCTCACGCGAGGTAGTCCGGCGGCTCCGACGGCAGGCTCAGGCGGAACTGCGCCCCACCGCCGGGGGCCGACTCCACCTGCACCTGGCCACCGTGCGCCTCGACCAGGCCCTTGACGACGTAGAGGCCCAGGCCGGTGCTCCCCCGGCTCGCGCCGTGCCAGAACCGGCTGAAGACGATGTCCCGGTGGTCGTCGGGGATGCCCTTGCCCTGGTCGCTCACCACGAGGTCGATCCCTTGGTGGTGGTGGCCCTTGGACTCGAGCAGCTCCTGGGCGTCCCCGCAGGCCTTGCTCGCCGCGAGGGTGACGACACCCTCGCCGTGGCGGAACGCGTTCTCGATGAGGTTGGACAGGATCTGGTCGAGCCGGTCGGGGTCCGCCCACACCTCGGGCAGGTCGTCCTGGACCTCGATCGCGAAACGCTCGCGGTCCTGCCCGGAGGCCACCGCGCGCTCGACGTGCCGCCCGTAGACTGCGGCGACGTCGACGGGCTGGGGGCGGATCTGCAGGCGGCCCGCGTCGATGCGCGAGATGTCGAGCAGCTCGGTGATGAGCCGGGTGACCCGGTCGGCGTCTGCCTCGATCGTCTCGATCATGAGGCGCTTCTGGTCGTCGGTGAAGCGGTCCCAGCGACGCAGCAGCGTCGACGAGAAGCCCTTGACGGACGTCAGCGGGGAACGCAGCTCGTGGGCGACGGTCGAGATGAGGGCGGCGTGGTCGGCCTCGAGGCGGCGGCGGGCCTCGGCGTCGCGGACCATGACGATGACCCGGTTGACCGGCTGGTTGCGCCCCGGCCGCAGGTACTTCGCGGTGACGAGGACCTCGCGGCCACCCTCGAGCATGAGGAACTTCTCGCGGTGGCCCGTGCGGATGTTGAGGCCGCGCCACGGGTCCGTGACGTCCCACCAGTCGGTGCCGTCGCTGTCGCGCAGCGTGAGCGCCTCACGGATGTCGCGGCCGACGAGATCGCGGGCACGCATGCCGAGGACCTTCGCCGCGCGGCGGTTGAGGAAGCTGATCCTCGCGTCTGCCTCGGCGGCGATGAGGCCGTCGGGGAGGACCTCGCTGGCCATGGCGGCCCGCTCGGCGTCGAGGATGGCTCCGGGCCGGTAGTCCATGCGGGGAACCCTAGCCCCTCTGTGCCGCTGCGGAGGCGTAGACACAGACCGTGGCAGCCATGGCCAGGTTGAGCGACTCGGCCGCTCCGTAGATCGGGACGCGCACGACCTCGTCGCACTGCGCCCGGACCTCCTCCTCCAGTCCCCACGCCTCGTTGCCCATGACCCAGGCGTGCGACGGGACGAGGTCGACGTCCGGGAGCAGCACCGTGCCGGCGCCGTCGGCGGCCAGGACACGGATCCCGGCGTCCCGGAGTCGGGTGATCGTCGCGTCGACGCGCAACCCCGTGACGACCGGGAGGTGGAAGAGCGAGCCCGCCGTGGAACGCACGACCTTCGGGGAGAGGACGTCGACCGAGGCGTCGCTCACGAGGACTGCGTCGGCCCCGGCGGCATCGGCTCCCCGGATCACGGTGCCGGCGTTCCCGGGGTCGCGGACGTTGGTCAGCAGGACCAGCAGCCGCGGCGACCCCACGAGGACGTCGTCGAGGGTCGCCACCGGGGTGCGGCAGACCGCCGCGAGCCCCTGCGGGGTCGGGGTCTCGCTCATCGCGGCGAGCACCTCGTCGGTGACCTCGTGGACGTACAGGCCGGCAGCGGAGGCCGCCGTCACCACCTCGACGTACCGCTCCGCGGCGTCGGGGGTGAGGTACAGGTCGACGACCAGCTCCGGGTGGTGGCGGACCACCTCGCGGACGGACTGCGGCCCCTCGACGAGGAACCGGCCGGTCCGGTCACGCACCGAGCGCCGGGACAGTGCCCTGACCGACTTGACCCGGTCCGACCTGGTGTTGGTCAGAAGGGTGTCCGGCTGGGGCATGTCCCGGCGCTCGGGTGGAGTGCTGTGACGCGCTGGATCAGGCGTTCGCGGTCTCGGCCACGGCCGGGACGTTCGCGCGCGAGATCTCGACGAGGGCGGCGAAGGCAGCCTCGTCGTTGACGGCCAGCTCGGCCAGCATGCGACGGTCGACCTCGATCTCAGCAGCCTTGAGGCCCTGGATGAAGCGGTTGTACGTCATGCCGTTGGCGCGGGCGCCGGCGTTGATGCGCTGGATCCACAGGCGACGGAAGTCGCCCTTCTTGGCCCGACGGTCACGGTAGGCGTAACCGAGGCTGTGGGTGACCTGCTCCTTGGCCTTGCGGTAGAGGCGCGAACGCTGTCCGCGGTAACCGCTGGCGCGCTCGAGGACGACCCGGCGCTTCTTCTGGGCGTTGACTGCCCGCTTCACGCGTGCCACGTGAGTTCTCCTTGCTGTCTAACTGCTTGCGAGGCTGCTTGTCGAGCCCGGCCAAACAATGGGGTTGGGTGGGGCTCGGCTCAGCGGCCGAGGAGCTTCTTGACCTTCTTGGAGTCCGGCTTGGACACCTCGACGTCGTTCGCGATCGAGCGCGTGAAGCGCGAGGACTTGTGCTCGAGGAGGTGGCGACCGCCAGCCTGCTCGCGCATGACCTTGCCCGTGCCGGTGATCCGGAAGCGCTTCTTCGCACCGGAGTGCGTCTTCATCTTCGGCATGAGGCCGATCTCCTTGCTGTTGGTGTAACCGTGTCGTTCGTGCGGGTGGTGCAGGGGTGGAACCGGGCTCAGGTGGCCGGCTCGGTGGTCTCTGCCTCGGGGGCGGTGGGCTCGGCGGCCGTCTCGGTGGAGACGTCCTGGGCCTGGTCCGCGTCGGGGGCCGGGGCGGCGGTGCGCGCGCGGCGCTGCTCGGCCATCGCCTCGGACTTCTTCTTCGTCGGACCGAGCACCATGATCATGTTGCGGCCGTCCTGCTTGGGGGCCGACTCGACCGTGCCCAGCTCGATGACGTCCTCGGCGAGGCGCTGCAGGAGGCGGAAGCCCAGCTCGGGGCGCGACTGCTCGCGTCCGCGGAACATGATCGTCACCTTGACCTTGTCGCCGCCCTTGAGGAAGCGCTCGACGTGGCCCTTCTTGGTGCCGTAGTCGTGCGGGTCGATCTTCGGGCGGAGCTTGATCTCCTTGATGACCGTGTTGACCTGGTTCTTACGCGCTTCGCGCGCCTTCAGTGCCGCTTCGTACTTGAACTTGCCGAAGTCCATGAGCTTGGCGACTGGAGGCTTGGCCATCGGGGCCACCTCGACGAGGTCGAGGTCAGCCTCGGCGGCGAGCCGCAGCGCGTCCTCGACGCGCACGATGCCGACCTGTTCTCCGTTGGGGCCAACCAACCGCACTTCCGGCACCCGGATGCGGTCGTTGATGCGAGGCTCGCTGATGGTGGTGCTCCTTCGGTCAGGGAATCGTCCGACCGCACCCAACGAGAAGAGGCTCCCCGCCGCTGTCGCGCGAGAAGCCTCACCAGTTCCGTCACGGGTGCCCCGAGTACCGTGTGCGGTGCGGGCTGACGCCCGCGGCACACGCCTCGTTGGACCCGGGAACCCGGCGACCGAAGTGGTCGACGCGGGTGGAAGCAGGTGCTGCTTCTCTTGCACACCGCGCCCACCTGTGTGGCCACCCGAAGGCGACCCCGTGAGTGGTCACGGCCGGTCGATCTGCAAGGCTACCAGCGTGAGCACGGAATCTCCCAATCCCCACCCGACCACCTCCCGCTACGACGAGACCACCCCTGCCGACGACGGACAGCTCGCGCAGCAGACCCGTGACATCTCCGAGGTGCCGGCCGTCGAGGTCATCACCACCGCGGCGATCCACCTGATGAGCGCTGCCGCGGTGAAGTGCGGGCTCGCGGAGGGCCCCGACGCCGCCGACCACCTCGACCTCGACGAGGCCCGTCGCCTCATCAACGCCCTGGCCGGTCTCATCACGGCCTCGGCCCCCGACCTCGGCAGCCAGCACGCCGCTCCCCTGCGCGACGGCTTGAAGTCCCTGCAGCTCGCCTTCCGCGAGGCCTCCGTCATCCCCGACGCGCCGGGTCAGGGTCCCGGGGAGAAGCTCACCGGCTCCGTCGTCTGACCTCGCCGGAGCGGCGCCGAGCCGCCAGGCTGGACCGGTATGGCGCGGGAGCTCAGACGGTGGCTGCGGCGCGGGCGCGCTCGGCGGACTGCTTCGCCCGTCCGGCCCGGTGGCGGCGGGCGCGGCCGGAGGTGGCGACAGCTCCCACGAGCGCGATGACCAGCCCTGCCGCCGCGACGACGAGGAACCCCGCACCCCACCCGACGTGGTCGATGGCGACGCCGGCCAGGGGCGCACCCATGGCCCCTCCGGCCGTCATGAACGACCCGTGCCAGCCCATCGCCTCCCCGCGGGCGTCCGCGGGGACCACGCGGCTCGCCTGGTCGACGGTCGCGGTGATGGTGGGCGCGCAGAACAGCCCCGCCACGAACCCGAGGACGGCCAGCGACGGCGCCCCGGACGCGAGCGCCATGGGTGCGGTCACCAGGGCCAGCCCCCCGAGCAGCCAGAAGGCCGAGATGGAGCGGCGCAGCCCGCCGTAGACGAGCCCGCCGACGAGCGACCCGAGGCCCCAGACCGCCAGCACCCAGCCGATCGACCCGGGCGACTGGAAGTCACGCAGGGCCGCGACGAAGGCGATGTCGGAGCCGCCGAGGACGAGGGTGGCCGCACTGGCGCCCAGGCAGATGGCGATGAACTGTGGCCGCAGCCACGACGAGCGCGGCACGGAGGCCGCCGCGGCGACGGCCACGCCCTGGTCGTCGACCTCGCGCGGTGCGTCCTCACGGATGACCGGGTTGGCCGCCCACAGCAGGATGCCCGCGGCGACGCCGAGCATCTGGATGGCGAAGAGGACCCACGTGGTCGGCCAGACCGTCGCGGCCCAGACCCCGAGTGCGGGGCCGACCATGAAGGACAGCTCCACGGCCACCGAGTCGAGCGAGATGGCCGTGCGGCGGTCGTCCTCGGGGACGGCGACGATGATCGCCTGCCGGATGATGGAGAACGCGGGGATGACGAAGAGTCCGGCGACCGAGGCCAGCACGAGCAGCGGCCAGTACGACACGAACGGCGCGATCGACCAGCAGACCGCGGCCACGACGATCGACGGCACGACCACCCGGCGCAGGCCCATCCGGTCGAGCAGCCGCCCACGCCACGGGCCGCTCACGGCGATGGCGATGGTGGCAGCGGCCGAGACCAGGCCGGCCGCGGCGTAGGGGCGGTCGAGGGCGGACACGACGTGGAGGGTGAGGACGATGCCTCCGGCGAACACCGGCATGCGCACGAGGAAGCCCAGCACGAGCGCCCGGCGGAGGGCGGAGCTGGCGAGGACGCGGCGGTAGCGGTGGAGCACTAGCACTCCCCCACTGTCGCAGTCGGGACCGACACCAGCCAAATGGGTTTCGCTCCTGACACCCGGGACCGGGCTCAAGGGTGTCGACGCGGCTCCTCCAGGCGACCTACCGGCCGGACAACCGCTCCTCCCGCAGCACGTCCACCCGGTCGCGTGAGTAGGCCGAGGTGGAAGCAGGAGCCGCCCGTCCGAGGCGCTCGCGAAGAGCTGCGTCGCCCATCCCCCTGTCCAGCGCCCCGGCCAACGCCGCGACGTCCCCACCGGGACGAGCAGGCCGTACACCCCGTCCGTGACCAGCTCACCCCCACGGCGCGGCCGGGCTCCCTCGGATGCGGACCCCGCCCGGATCGGCGAGGGTGGAGGCAGGCTCCGCGCCATACCCGAACCTGACCGACCTGACCGCAACGAACGATCCCGAGGAGCACCATGACCACCCAGAACACCGGCGAGTCCATCCAGACCGCACCCTCCGACGAGGCCCGACTCGGCTCCCACACCGACAACGGCGCACCGGCCCCCAGCGACCGCAACTCCCTGACCCTCGGCGCCGACGGCCCGATCCTGCTGCACGACGTGCACTTCCTGAACCAGATGGCGCACTTCAACCGCGAGCGCGTGCCCGAGCGCAACGTGCACGCCAAGGGCTCGGGAGCGTTCGGCACGTTCGAGACCACCGAGGACGTCTCGCGGTACACCAAGGCCGCGCTGTTCCAGCAGGGCTCGACGGTCGAGATGCTCGCGCGCTTCTCGACGGTCGCCGGTGAGCAGGGCTCCCCCGACACGTGGCGCGACCCCCGTGGGTTCGCGCTGAAGTTCTACACGCCCGAAGGCAACTACGACCTCGTCGGCAACAACACCCCGGTGTTCTTCATCCGCGACACCATGAAGTTCCCGCACTTCATCCGCAGCCAGAAGCGCCTCGGCGGCTCGGGCCTGCGCGACAACCACATGCAGTGGGACTTCTGGAGCCTCAACCCGGAGTCGGCGCACCAGGTCACGTACCTCATGGGTGACCGCGGCATCCCGAAGACGTTCCGGCACATGAACGGCTACGGGTCGCACACGTTCCTGTGGATCAACGAGGCCGGTGAGAAGCACTGGGTCAAGTACCACTTCCACAGCAACCAGGGCGTCGAGGGACTGACCGGGGAGGAGGCCACCCGCATCGCCGGGCAGGACGCCGACCACCACCGCCGCGACCTCTGGGACTCCATCGAGGCCGGTGACTTCCCCAGCTGGACGCTCTCGATCCAGGCGATGCCCTACGAGGACGCGAAGACCTACCGGTTCAACCCGTTCGACCTGACCAAGGTGTGGCCGCACAGCGACTACCCGCTGATCAAGGTCGGCACGATGACCCTGAACAAGAACCCGGACAACTTCTTCGCCCAGATCGAGCAGGCGGCGTTCGAGCCGTCGGCCGTCGTGCCCGGCATCGGCTTCTCCCCCGACAAGATGCTGCTCGGTCGGGCCTTCGCCTACTCCGACACCCACCGCTACCGGATCGGCGCCAACTACCTGCAGCTGCCCGTCAACCGTCCCCGCGTGGAGAACCTCAACACCTACACGCAGGACGGTGCGATGGCGTTCGAGCACCGCGGTGACGCCCCGGTCTACGCCCCCAACAGCCAGGGCCGCGGCTACGCCGACCAGGTCGGCGAGGTCGAGGACGGCTGGGAGGCCGACGGCGCCATGGTGCGCCAGGCCTACACGCTGCGCGCCGAGGACGACGACTTCGGTCAGGCCGGCACGCTGGTCCGCGAGGTCTGGGACGACGCGCAGCGCGAGTCGTTCGTCGAGACCGTGGCCGGTCACCTGCTCGGTGGCGTGAAGTCGCCGGTGCTCGAGAAGGCGTTCGACTACTGGAAGAACGTCGACGCCGACACGGGCAAGCAGATCGAGGAGCTCGTCCGCGCCGGTCTGGGTGGCGACAACCCCGGCGGCATGGCCGACGACGCCAAGGTCGTCCAGGACCCGATCGTGGAGACGAACACGCAGGCGTCCAGCTAGTCCCACGACACCGTGTGCCGCGTGCCCCCGGAACCACCCGGGGCACGCGGCATACCGTGGTCGTCGTGACGATCTTCCACCTCGCCGAACCCGCCCACTGGGCCGCCGCCCAGCTCTCGGGCAGCTACACGCAGTCGACACGCGGACGCACGATGGAGCAGGAGGGGTTCATCCACTGCTCGTCCGCGGAGCAGTGGCCCGTGGTGCGCCGCAACTTCTACGCCGACGTGCCAGAACCCTTGCTGCTGTTGGAGATCGACGTCGACGCGCTCGCCGAGCCGCCGGTCGTCGAGGTCGGGAACCCGACGACCGGCGAGACCTTCCCCCACCTGTATGCAGCGCTGCCGACGTCCGCGGTCGTGCACGTGACCGAGCTCGCGCCCCCGCACGGCGAGGACGTCGACCCGCGGCCGCTCAGCTGATCGAGAAGGCCAGCCCGTCGATGCGGGCGCGGATCTCGCCGTCCGTCGCCAGCCGCTCCCCCACGGCCGTGGCGATCTCCTGGACCCGCTGAGCCGGGAGGCCGGGCACGAGCGTGAGGGCGACGCGCAGCACGCCCTCACCCGGCGTCCCGCCGGTGAGGGCGTGGCCGACCACGTCGGGCTGCTCGTGCAGGGCGTCCGCCACGGCGGCCGCCACCTGGGGGTCCTCGTGCGCCGGGAGCCACTCGCGCTGCTGGGCCAGCGCCCAGACCATGCTCGGGCGCAGGGCGAGCGGCTGCTCGCCCGCGACGTCGACCACGATGACGTCGCACCGTTCGCTCACGGCGGCCTGCGCTGCGCGGGCGGCGGTCACGGGCACGGGGCGCGCCTGCGGGTCCCAGGCGGAGATCGCGTCCATCGAGGTGAAGACGGGCAGGGCCCGGGCACCGTCCGGCGCGACCAGCGTCACGGCGGCCATGTCCGTCTGCTTCTCGACCAGGTGCTCGCCGCTGTCGTCGACCGAGACCGGCTCGGCGACGATGGGGACGAGGAGCCGGGCGCCGGCCACCGCGGCCATCAGGGCGCGTTCGTCGGACGGGTCGGCGAGCGCGGCCGCGAGTGCCGGGTCGGCGGCGCCGGTGTCACCGTCGAACCCCGTTCCCGTCAGCTCACGACCGCCGAAGGGAATGCCCGCGGAGTCCTGCGAGGGCGTCGACCCGCTCACGGTCGTCCCGCCACGTCGAGCGCGTCGGGCAGCGTGAACGCCCCGCGGTAGAGCGCGGACCCCACGATGGCACCCTCGACGCCGTCGGCGACCAGGCCACGGATGGCCTCGATGTCGGCCAGCGTCGAGACTCCGCCGGAGGCGACGACCGGGCGGTCGGTGCGGGCGCAGACGTCCCGCAGCAGCTCGAGGTTCGGCCCCTTGAGCATGCCGTCCTTGTTGACGTCCGTGACGACGTAGCGCGCGCAGCCCTCGCGGTCGAGCCGCTCGAGCGTCTCCCAGAGGTCGCCACCCTCCTGCGTCCAGCCGCGTGCGGCCAACGTGGTGCCCCGGACGTCGAGGCCGACCGCGATCCGGTCACCGTGCTCGGCGATCGCGGCGGCGGTCCACCCCGGGTCCTCCAGCGCCGCCGTCCCGAGGTTGACCCGGCAGCAGCCGGTGGCCAGGGCAGCCTCGAGGGAGGCGGCGTCGCGGATGCCGCCGCTCATCTCCACCTTGATGTCGAGGCGCCCGACGATGTCAGCGAGCAGGTCGCGGTTCGAGCCACGCCCGAAGGCCGCGTCGAGGTCGACGAGGTGCAGCCACTCGGCACCCTGCTCCTGCCATGCGAGCGCCGCCTCCCACGGGTCGCCGAACTGGCCACCGGTGCCGGCCACCCCCTGCACGAGCTGGACGGCCTGGCCGTCGGCGACGTCGACGGCGGGCAGGAGTTCGAGGCGTGGCGTGGTCATGCGATGTCCTTCACGTGTCGTGCGGCGGTCGGTGGGGTGCGTCAGTGGTGTCGGTCGATGGTGACTGTTCTGCCTGAGGGACAGGCTGTTTCGACAGGGTGGGGGACACCTCAGAGGGTGCGGACCCAGTTCTCGAGGAGCGCCAGCCCGGCGTCCCCGGACTTCTCGGGGTGGAACTGCGTCGCCGACAGGGGGCCGTTCTCGACGGCCGCGACGAAGCGGCCACCGTGGTCGGCCCACGTGACCTTGGGCGCCACCGCGGCGAACGCGCCGGTGGGCGGCTCCAGGACCCAGTCCTGCACGGCATACGAGTGGACGAAGTAGAAGCGCTCGGACTCGACGCCCGAGAACAGCCGTGAGTCGCCCGGCGCCTCGACCCCGCTCCAACCCATGTGCGGCACGACCTCGGCGCGGAGCCGGGCGACGGTGCCGGGCCACTCCCCGAGGCCCTCCTGGGGCGTGCCGGTGGGTTCGTCGGAACCGTCGAACAGGACCTGCATCCCCACGCAGACCCCGAGGACGGGCCGCCCCCCGGCCAGGCGGGTCTCGATGACGAGCGGCCCGTCGGCGGCACGCAGGCCGGCCATGCACGCGTGGAAGTTGCCGACACCGGGGACGAACAGCCCGTCGGACTCCAGGGCGAGGCGACGGTCACCCGTCAGCGTCACCTGCGCGCCGACGTGCTCGAGGGCACGCACCGCGGAGCGGACGTTGCCGCTGCCGTAGTCGAACACCACCACGTGTGCCATCAGCTCTCCTCCAGTTCGGCGCGGTGCTGCGCCTGCTCTGCCATGCGGGACTCGAAGCGCGCCACCGCCTGCGCGGTGGGTGCGACGACCTGTCCGCGGGGTTGGTCGGACGGTGCCAGCAGGTCGCCGCCGGGCAGGGACAGGACCTCGAGCACCCGCCGCAGGTACCGCAAAGCGTCGCCGGAGCCATCCTTGAGGACCGCGTGGACCGCGGAAGGGCTGGTCCGGCTGTGCGCGGCCGCCACCAGCTCGGGCGGACGGGCCGGGTCGAGTCCCGGCGTGCGCAGCGGGCCGTTCTCGGGTTCCCACACCAGCCACCGGTGGCCGGCGCGGAACCCCTTGGGCTGCAGGCTGACCACCGCGCGGTGGTCGATGACGAACACCCCGATGGACGGCCGCAGCCGCAGGGGCACGGGCCGTCCCGCGAGCACCGTGACCGCGTCGTCGTACGGGGCCCGGGCGCGCGAGGAGCGCTCGGCCGGCAGCAGCGCCGTCCACTCCCCCAACGGCACGACGTCGCAGGCGACGAGCCCCCTGCGGACCCAGCCGGACACGGGGCCGGGCTTGGCCCGCACCAGGAGCAGTCCGCGCGAGTCCCGCGCGGGCTGCCACGGGACGCTCACGTGGAGAGGCTGCCCTTCGCGCTGGGGACGCCGACCACCCGCGGGTCGCGGGCCACCGCGGCCCGCAGCGCGCGGGCGACCGCCTTGAACTGCGCCTCGACGACGTGGTGGGGGTCGCGTCCGGACAGGACCCGGACGTGCAGGGCGATGCCGGCGCGGTAGGCGAAGGACTCCCAGACGTGACGGGTCAGGGAGCCGACGTAGTTGCCGCCGATGAGGACGTAGGCCTGGCCTTCCGGCTCACCGGTGTGGACGACGTAGGGACGGCCCGCGACGTCGACGACGGCCTGCACCAGCGCCTCGTCGAGGGGCACGGTGGCGTCACCGAACCGGGAGATCCCGCTCTTGTCGCCGAGCGCCTCGCGCAGCGCGTCGCCGAGCACGATCGCGACGTCCTCGACGGTGTGGTGCGCGTCGACGTCGACGTCGCCCGTGGCCTTGATGCGCAGGTCGATCAGCGAGTGCTTGGCCAACGAGGTGAGCATGTGGTCGTAGAACCGCACACCGGTCGACACGTCGGCGACGCCCGTGCCGTCGAGGTCCAGCTCGAGCTCGACGCTCGACTCGGACGTCGAGCGGCTCAGCGAGACCCTGCGGTCACCTGCGGTCACGACGGGCTCCTGTCCGTGGCTGTTGCAGCGATCTCGGCCACGGCGGCCAGGAACGCGTCCGTCTCGGCCGGGGTCCCGGCCGTCACACGAAGATAGTGGGGAATGCCGACGTCGCGGACCAGCACCCCGCGGTCCAGCAGCGCGCGCCACGTCGCGGCAGCGTCGACGAGTCCGCCGAAGAGCACGAAGTTGGCGTCGCTGGCGACCGGGTCGTAGCCGAGGGCGGCCAGCTCGGCGACCATCCGATCGCGCTGCTCCTTGATGACCTCGACGGTCCCGAGCATCTGGTCGGCGTGCGCGAGAGCCGCCAGCGCGATGGCCTGCGTCGGCGCCGACAGGTGGTACGGGAGACGCACCAGCCGCAGCGCGTCCACGAGGGCGGGGTCGGCGGCGAGGTAGCCGAGCCGACCCCCCGCGAACGCGAACGCCTTGCTCATGGTGCGCGTCACGACGAGCCGCGGTCGTCCCTCGAGGAGGGTCAGGGCGCTCGGGGTGCCGGGGCGGGCGAACTCGGCGTAGGCCTCGTCCACCACGACCACGGCCCGCTCCGCCGCGGCATACACGGCCTCGACGACGTCGAGCGGCAACGCGGTGCCGGTGGGGTTGTTCGGTGAGCAGAGGAAGACCACGTGCGGCTGGTGCGCCCGCACCTGCTCCACCGCCGACTCCACGGTGAGGTCGAACGGTGCGTCGGTCCCCTGCCCTCGCAGCCCGTCGACCCACGTCGTGCCCACGCCGGTGCTGATGAGCGGGTGCATGGAGTAGGCGGGGGTGAAGCCCAGGGCCGTCCGGTCCGGGCCGCCGAAGGCCAGCACGAGGTGCTGGAGGACCTCGTTGGAGCCGTTGCCGGCCCACAGCTGGGCCGGCTCCAGCGCCACCCCCGTGGTCGAGGACAGGTATGCCGCGAGGGCGGTCCGCAGGTCCGTGAACTCCCGGTCGGGGTACCGGTTGAGGTCCGGTGCCACGGCGGCCACGCGGGCGGTGATGTCGGCCACGACGTCGGGCGGCACCGGGTAGGAGCTCTCGTTGGTGTTGAGGCGCACGGGCACGTCGAGCTGGGGCGCGCCGTACGGGCTCGCGCCACGCAGGTCGGGGCGCAGCAGCTCCTCGAGGGGGGTCAGGTCGCTCACGACGTCCGCCCGGCTCAGGATGCGTCGAAGCGGGCCGTGACCGCCTCGCCGTGGGCGGGCAGGTCCTCGGCCTGGGAGAGCGTCACGACGTGGTGCGCGACCTCCTCGAGGGCGGACCGGCTGTAGTCGACGACGTGGATGCCACGCAGGAAGGACTGCACGGACAGGCCGCTGCTGTGGCAGGCGCACCCGCCGGTGGGCAGCACGTGGTTGGACCCGGCGATGTAGTCGCCCAGGCTCACGGGTGAGTACGGGCCGACGAAGACCGCGCCGGCGTTGCGCACCCGGGCGGCGACCGAGGACGCGTCCCGCGTCTGGATCTCCAGGTGCTCCGCGGCGTAGGCGTTGACGACGTCCAGGCCTCGCTCGAGGTCGTCCACGAGGACGACGCCGGACTGCGGGCCGGTGAGGGCGGTGCGCACGCGCTCCGCGTGCTTGGTCGCCGGCACCCGGCGCTCCACGGCCGCGGCGACCGCGGCGGCGAGCTCCGGGCTGTCGGTCACGAGGACCGATGCGGCGTTCGGGTCGTGCTCGGCCTGGCTGATGAGGTCGGCCGCGACGTGCACCGGGTCGGCGGAGTCGTCCGCGAGGACGGCGATCTCGGTGGTCCCGGCCTCCGAGTCGATGCCGATCAGGCCCTTGAGCAGGCGCTTGGCGGCCGTGACGTAGACGTTGCCGGGGCCGGTGACGAGGTTGACGGGCTCGGCCACGACGGCCTCCTCGCCCTCCCCGTCGGTGAACCCGTGGGCGAACGCGGCGACCGCCTGGGCACCGCCCACGGCATACACCTCGTCGACGCCCAGCAGCGCGCAGGCGGCGAGGACGGTCGGGTGGGGGTAACCGGCGAACACACCCGTGTTCTCGCGCTGGGGCGGGCTGGCGACGGCCAGCGAGCCGACCTCGGCGATCTGTGCGGGGACGACGTTCATCACGACGCTGGAGGGGTAGACCGCACGGCCACCGGGCACGTAGAGGCCGACGCGGTCGACGGGGACCCAGCGCTCGCTGACGGTGCCACCCTCGGCGACCGTGGTCGTCGTGGTGGTGCGGCGCTGGTCCTCGTGGACGATGCGCGCCCTGCGGATCGACTCCTCGAGCGCGGTCCGCACGTCCGGGGCCAGGGTGTCAAGGGCCGCGGCGATGACGTCGGCGGGCACGCGCAGGCTCGTGGGGCGGACCCCGTCGAACCGTTCGCCGAGGTCGTAGAGGGCCTCGGCGCCGCGGTGCCGCACGTCCTCGCACAGCGGCCGGACGGTCTCGACCGCCGCCGCGACGTCGAACTCGGCGCGGGGCAGGAGGTGGCGCAGCTCGCGGACACCGAGCACGCGTCCGCGGAGGTCGATCGTGGACATCATGGGGCCAAGTCTAGGCGGGGCCGTTCGCGGCTCCTGTGGCGGTCTCAGCCCCCGGAGCCCTGGCGTGGCATGAGCGGGTCCGTCGGGACCTCGGGGCCCACCCGCGGGTCCGGGCCCAGCCCGCCCGCACCCGGGCGGCTCGTGGAGCCGTCGGGGTCCACCTGCCCGTCAGCGCTGCGGGCGTCGTGGCGGAAGGTCGCCTCGATGCTGTCGGCCACCTCGTCGCGGGGCCACCGGGCAGCCAGCAGCACGAGCACGCCGAGGGTGATCACCGCGCAGATACCGACCGCGGCAGCGGCCGAGGTGTGCTCGGAGATCCACCCCGCCGCGAGGAAGCAGACGCCCGTCACGCCGACGGACATGGCCCCCGCGAGACCGAACACGCGGCCCCTCATCGTGGGTGGGACGAGCAGGGTGAAGGCCGACTGGAGCGGCAGCATGTAGCACTGGAGGGCGCCCGAGAGGAACCACGCCACCCACACCACGGGCAGCGGCGGCTCGAAGATCGTCGCGAGCAACGGCAGCGGCATGAGCACCGCGAGGCGCATGACGAGCCGGAACTGGCGCTCGGCGGGGAGCCTGGCGATGAGCAGCACACCGACGACTGCACCGAGGATGGGCGCGGCCATGAGCAGGCCGCCCCACGAGGACGAGCCGCTGTGCTGGGTGCCGTACGGCAGGGCGACGGCCTCGGGCGCGGCGATGGCCAGGGCGCTGGCGAGCGAGAGCAGCAGCAGCATGGTCAGGACGCGGCTGGAACGGATCTGCTGCCAGCCGTGGGCCAGGTCTCCGGCCAGGCTGTAGAGCGGGGTCTCCGTGGTCTCGGCCAGCGACCTCGGCGGAGTGATCCACATGAGCAGGGCGGCACCGAGCACGAAGGTGGCCAGGTCGAGCAGGAGGGCCTGGGTGTCCCCGATGACCCCGACGATGACACCACCGATGGCCAGGCCGATGGCCTGGTTGATCTGGGTGGCGAGGGTGTTCAGCCCGAACGCGCGGGCGTAGAGCCGGCGGTCGGGGAAGATGTCGGTGAGCAGCACCTGGCCGGCCGTGATGGCCGGACCGCCGACGAACTCGAGCACGAACACGATCGACAGCACGAGCGCGAGCGACTCGGTCGTCGACACGGTCGCGATCAGGGCCAGGACGAGCAGCGCGCGCAGGAGGTGCGTGCCGACCATGACGGTCCGTGCGGGCCAGCGGTCGCACAGGGGCGACAGCAGTGCCCTGCCGAGGATGCTCGGCACCAGGGACACGGCGAACGTGGCCGCCGTGGCGAGGGCCGAACCGGTCCAGGCGAACACGACCGAGGCGATCGTGATGCGGGCGATGTAGTCGCCCCACGTCGACAGCGTGGCGGCCATGAAGACGGGCAGGAACACCGGGGCGCGAAGCACCTCGGTGTACGAGGGCACCACAACGGCACCGTCCCTGCCCCTGACCATGCGCCGACCGTACCTCGCTACCGCGAACCGTAAAAGTCGAACTCGGTCACCGTCCGGGCGTGTCGGGCCGCCCGGCGGTACCGGCCCGCGAGGTCTGCTCCGGAGCCCGGATCGCCACCGAGGATGCGGCTCACGCCGTCGGCGACCCGCAGGTCGGAGGGCACGCTGTCGACGGGCCGGCCGCGGTAGAGCACCGCGGCGTTGCGCAGCCGGGAGGCCAGGGTCCAGGACTCCCGCAGGGCCTCGGCGTGCTCGGCGCTGATGAGTCCGGCGCCCTCGGCCGCCTCGAGCGCAGGCAGCGTGCTCGTGGTCCGCAGGCCCGGCACGTCGTGGGCGTGCTGCATCTGGAGCAGCTGGATCGTCCACTCGACGTCGGTCAGGCCACCGCGCCCGAGCTTGAAATGGCTCTTGGGGTCGGCCCCGCGGGGCAGCCGCTCGGCCTCCATGCGCGCCTTGAGGCGGCGGATCTCCCGGACCTGCTCGGGGGTGAGCCCGGCGTCCGGCCAGCGCAGGGGGTCGATCAGCTCGACGAACCGCTCCCCCAGCCCGACGTCGCCGGCGATGGGGGTCGCGCGCAGCAGCGCCTGCGACTCCCAGGTGAGCGACCAGCGCGAGTAGTAGGCGCGGTAGCTCTCCAGGCTCCGCACGAGTGGTCCGTTCTTGCCCTCGGGGCGCAGGTCGGCGTCGAGCCCCAGCCCGGTGTCGGGTCCGGCACCGCCGAGCAGGCGGCGCAGCTCCTGCACCGTGGCGAGGGCCTGGTCCTGGGCGGCGGCCTCGGAGGCGCCCTCGACGGGCTCGTGGACGAACAGCACGTCGGCGTCGGAGCCGTACCCCACCTCGCCGCCCCCGAGTCGTCCCATGCCGACGACGAGCAGCCGGGTGGCGGGCGGGCCGTGCTGCTCCGCCACGACGCGGACGGCCACGGACAGCGCGGCCTCCAGGAGCGCGGCCACGAGGTCCGTCAGCGCGGTGCCGACCTCGCGCAGGTCCAGCTGCCCCGTCAGGTCGGCGACGGCGATCCGGAAGAGCTCCTGACGGCGCAGGCTCCGCGCTGCGCGGACGGCCCGGTCCGGGTCCTCCTGACGACCTGCAGCGGCGGTCATCCTCTTGACCAGGTCGGCGCGCGGCAGGGGCGTGAGCCCTCCGGTCTCGCCGAGGATCGCGACGGACTCGGGGGCACCGACGAGGAGGTCGGCGGCATACCGGCTGCGCCCGAGGACGTGCGCCAGCCGCTCGGCGGCCGTGCCCTCGTCGCGCAGGAGGCGCAGGTACCAGTGGGTCGAGCCGAGCTCCTCGCTCACCTTCCGGAAGGCCAGGAGCCCCCCGTCGGGGTCGGCCTCGTCGGCGAACCACGCCAGCATCACCGGCAGGAGGGTGCGCTGGATGGCCGCACGGCGGCTCACGCCTGAGGTGAGTGCCTCGAGGTGGCGGATGGCACCGGCGGGGTCACGGAAGCCGAGCGCCGCGAGCCGCTCGCGGGCGGCCTCCGGACCGAGGCGGGCCTCGGAGCTGCTCAGCTTGGCGACGGCAGCCAGCAGGGGCCGGTAGAAGAGGCGCTCGTGGATGCGGCGGACCTCGCGCGCCTGCTGCTGCCACTGCGTGACGACCGCCTTGGCGGGGTCCGAGCGGTGTCCCAGCGCCCGACCGAGGCGGCGCAGGTCCGCCTCCCCCGTCGGCATGAGGTGCGTCCGCCGGAGCCGGAACAGCTGGATGCGGTGCTCGAGGGTGCGCAGCAGGCGGTAGGCGTCGTCGAGCGTGGCGGCGTCCTCGCGCCCGACGTACCCACCCCGCGCGAGCGCGTCCAGGGCCTCGAGGGTCGTGCCGGAGCGCAGCGAGTCGTCGGAGCGGCCGTGGACGAGCTGGAGCAGCTGCACGCTGAACTCGACGTCACGCAGCCCGCCGGGACCGAGCTTGAGCTGGCGGTCCGCCTCAGCGGCGGGGACGTGCTGCTCCACGCGGCGCCGCATCGACTGGACGTCCTCGACGAAGTTCTCGCGGGACGCGGCCTGCCACACCATGGGGCGGACGGCGTCGAGGTAGGCCTCCCCGAGCGCGCGGTCGCCGGCCACCGGACGCGCCTTGAGCAGGGCCTGGAACTCCCAGGTCTTCGCCCAGCGCTCGTAGTAGGCGCGGTGGCTCTCGATGGTCCGCACCAGGGGCCCGTTCTTGCCCTCGGGGCGCAGCGCCGCGTCGACGGGCCACAGGGTGCCCTCGCCGGTCGAGGTGGAGCAGGCGCGCATGAGGTGGGTGGCCAGCGAGGTCGCGGCACCGATGGCGCGCGCCTCCTCGACGCCCTCGCGCGGCTCGGCCACGAAGATGACGTCGACGTCGCTGACGTAGTTGAGCTCGCGCCCACCGGTCTTCCCCATGCCGATCACGGTGAAGTCGCACAGGTCGGCGTCCTCCCCGACGTGCTGACGGGCGATCTCCAGGGCGGCCTCGAGGGCAGCCTCCGCGAGGTCGGCGAGCGCTGCCGCCGCCTCCGGCAGGGCTGCAGGCGGGTCGTCCGTCGTGAGGTCCAGGGCCGCGATCCCGAGCAGCTGCCGTCGATAGCCGATCCGCAGCGCGTCGTATGCCGTGCGGTCACCGGGGTCCCGGACCGCGTCCACGAGGTCGTGGACGCGCTGCGCGGGGGTGCGGGGTGCGGCCTCGGTGACGCTGCGCCAGTGCTCGGGGTGCGCGACCAGGTGGTCGGCGAGCGCGGTCGAGGCACCGAGCACGGCGAACAGCCGGTCGCGGGCCGGGCCGGAGTGGCGCAGGGCCGCGACGAGGCCGCTGACCTCCACGCCCGTCCCGGACTCGGCGTCGCGTCGCTTCGGCTCGCCGGCACGCAGCGACTCCATCAGGCGCACCAGGCTGAGCAGCGCCAGGTCGGGGTCGGCGACCGCGGACAGGGCGTCCGGCAGGCCGTCGTTGAAGAGGTCGTCGAACGGGTCGACGAGTCCCGCGAGCGCCCGGTCGGCCAGGAGCTGCTCGGCGCGCGGCGGGTCGGCGAAGCCGAGCCGAGCCAGGGTCGCGGTCTGGGAGACCGCCCGGCCGGCCATCACGACCACGCGCCGCGTGACCGGAGGGGACCGGCCTGCCGCCGGCCGCGCCGTGGCGGACGCGGTCCCGGCGCGATACCGGTCCTCACAGTCCGGGCAGGTAGCGCTCGAGCTCGAACCGGGTGATCTCGCCGCGGTAGTCGTCCCACTCGGCGCGCTTGTTGCGCAGGAAGAAGTCGAACACGTGCTCGCCGAGGGTGTCGGCGACGAGGTCGCTCTTCTCCATCACCCGGATGGCCTCGTGCAGGGACGTCGGCAGCGGCTCGATGCCCATCGCCTGGCGCTCGGCCGACGTCAGGCCCCACACGTCGTCCTCGGTCTCGGGCGGCAGCTCGTAGTCCTCCTCGATCCCCTTGAGGCCCGCGGACAGCATGAGCGCGAACGCCAGGTAGGGGTTGCAGGCCGCGTCCAGGGTGCGCACCTCGACCCGGCTGCTCTGTCCCTTGGTCGGCTTGTACATCGGGACACGGACCATCGCGGACCGGTTGTTGTGGCCCCAGGTCAGGTGGGCCGGCGCCTCGCCGCCACCCCAGAGGCGCTTGTAGGAGTTCACCCACTGGTTGGTCACGGCCGTGATCTCGGCGCCGTGGCGCAGCAGGCCGGCGATGAACTGACGGCCCACCTTGCTCAGCTGGTAGGGCGCCCCGGCCTCGTAGAAGGCGTTGCTGTCGCCGTCGAAGAGGGACATGTGGGTGTGCATGCCGGAGCCGGGGTGGTCGGCGAACGGCTTGGGCATGAAGGAGGCGAAGATGCCCTGCTCGAGCGCGACCTCCTTGATGACCGTCCGGAACGTCATGATGTTGTCGGCGGTGGAGAGGGCGTCGGCGTAGCGCAGGTCGATCTCGTTCTGCCCCGGCCCGCCCTCGTGGTGGCTGAACTCCACCGAGATGCCCATCGACTCGAGCATCGTGATCGCGGCGCGGCGGAAGTCGTGCCCGGTGCCGTGCGGGACGTGGTCGAAGTACCCGGCCTGGTCGACCGGTTCCGGGCTGTCACCGGGCGTGAAGCCCTGCTTGAGGAGGTAGAACTCGATCTCGGGGTGCGTGTAGAACGTGAACCCGAGGTCGGACGCCTTCCCCAGCGCGCGCTGCAGGACGTGGCGGGGGTCGGCGAAGCTGGGCGAGCCGTCGGGGAGGGTGATGTCGCAGAACATCCGGGCCGTGCCCGGGTTCTCACCGCGCCACGGGAGCACCTGGAACGTCGCCGGGTCCGGCTTGGCCAGCATGTCGGCCTCGTAGACGCGCGCGAAGCCCTCGATCGCCGAGCCGTCGAACCCGATGCCCTCGGCGAACGCGCCCTCCAGCTCGGCCGGCGCGACGGCCACCGACTTCAGGGTCCCGAGCACATCGGTGAACCACAACCGCACGAAGCGGATGTCCCGCTCCTCGATGGTGCGAAGGACGAACTCCTGCTGACGATCCATGGGGGTGATCCTGCCCTAGAAGGGTGACGCGGGGGGTGCCGCACCACCGTGGTGTTCAGCTGGCGAGAACCGACTGCGCAGCGTTGTGACCCGGTATGCCGCTGACGCCGCCACCGCGGCGAGCGCCGGCGCCCGCGATGCGCACCCTGGGGTGCCGGGTCTCGACGCCCCACGTGCCGACCTCGCTCGCCTGCTCGGCCCAGGGCCACTGCAGGGAGCGGTGGAAGATGTTGCCGCCCGGCAGCCCCAGGTCCGCCTCGAGCTCGACCGGGGTGCGGGCCTCCAGGCAGAACGCCCCGTCACCGTCCCGGAGCAGCACGTCCTGGATGGGCTCGGCCAGCACCGAGTTCAACGACTCCAGGGTGCGGGCCAGGGCGAGGTCCTTGGCGGCGTCGTGCTCCTCCGCACTGCCCCGGAAGAGGCGGGCAGGCATGTGCAGGCCGAACAGCGTCAGCGTCTGGGCGTCGGTGGCGGCGAGCTCGGCACCGAGGATCGAACGGTCGGAGAGGCTGTGGCAGTAGATCTCGCACGGCGGCAGGTCGGGCACGCGCCCGGCCGCCGCCGCGGCATACGAGTCCTGGAGCTGGGTGTAGCCCTCGTTGATGTGGAAGGTCCCGGCGAACGCCCCGGTCGGGTCCACGGAGGAGTCGCGCAGGCGGGGCAGCCGTGAGAGCAGCATGTTGACCTTGAGCTGGGCCCCTTCGGGTTCGGCCTCCGTCTCGACGGGGTCTGCCCCCGCGGCCTCGAGCAGTCGGTTGAGCACCACCGGTGCGCAGGCCGCGTGGATGGTCGAGGCCGTCGCGGAGCCGCCGTCCCAGCGGACCTCCCCTTCGGGGTCGAGGGCGAGCACCCTTGTCCCCGTGCGGATCTCGGCACCGGCGGCGACGGCAGCGCGCGCGAGGCCGTCGGTGACGGCGCCCATCCCCCCGACCGGGACGTCCCAGTCGCCCGTGCCGCCACCGATCAGGTGGTAGAGGAAGCAGACGTTCTGCCGCAGGTCGTCACCGCGCAGGTCGGCGAAGGTGCCGATGAGCGCGTCGGTGGCCACGATCCCGCGCACGGTGTCGTCGGTGAAGGTCGCCTCGAGCACCTCGCCGAGGGGACGGCGCACCAACGCCTGCCAGAGCTCGTCGTCGCCCACGAGGGCGGCCAGGTCGTCCTCGGTCCGCAGGGGTTCGAGGACCGTCGGGAAGACCTTCTCCGCGAGGCGCTGCACGCGACCGTAGAAGTCGTCCCAGGCGGCGTGCTCGCCGGCACCACCCGTGAGCGCGGCGAAGCCCGAGGCGGTCGCGCCCGGGTCGCCGTGGTCGACCAGCAGGCCGCGGGCGGGGTCGGCCGGCACAGGGGTGAAGGAGGAGTACCGGCGACGGATCAGCCGGACGTCGAGGTCGAGGTCGGTCATCACCTGCTTGGGCAGGAGCGAGACGAGGTAGGAGTACCGCGAGAGGCGGGCGTCCACGCCGGGGAAGGCCTGGGCAGACACGGCCGCGCCCCCCACGTGGTCGGCAGCCTCGAGCACGAGGACCTTTCGGCCGGCTCGGGCGAGGTAGGCGGCGGCGGTGAGCCCGTTGTGGCCGGCACCGATGACGACGTCGTCGTAGTTCACGGCGCCGAGCCTACGGGCTGTCGAACAGGCGGAGTCCGGCACCCGGTGCGCCCGGCCGCCCCTGCGTCAGGGCCTACGGTGGGACGGTGAGCCGCCCCTCGGGTCGACGCGACGAGACCACGCCGCCGGACGGCGACGCCCTGAGGGGCGCAGTGCGCCCGCGCGCCAGGCTGCCGGGACGCCGTCCGTCACGACGACGCGTGGAGGTCGACGGCGTGGATGCCTCGTTGCAGCCCCTCATCGACCGTGCCATCACGGACCTGGCGGACCGGGTGGGGGTCCCGCCGGACGAGGTGGTGGTCGAGGCTGCGGCATCGGTGACCTGGTCGGACAGCTCGTGCGGGTGCCCCCAGCCCGACCGGTCGTATGCCCAGGGGCCGGTCGACGGGGCGTACGTCCGCCTCCGCGCGGGCGGACGGGTCTTCCACTTCCACGGCGGCGGAGGTCGCCCCATCTTCCTCTGCGACGGCTGAGCGGTCGCCCCCGTACCCTCCGTCCGCCGCAGGTCGGGGTCGACCGCACCGTGGTCACGCAAGAAAGTGCAGCGGCGGGGGATGTGCTCGAACTCCTTCCGGGCATACATTCCGGCACGGGGCACGTGTGACCGTCCCGACGGCCCTTCGCGAGACCCCGCCACCTGTTGGCCGTGTCCGGTGGTGAGCCGGACGGGAGGAGTGTTGTCGTGAGGCGCATCATTGCAATGGCAGGGGCCGCGGCTGCGGCGCTGTGCATGGCCACGACACCGAGCTGGGCGGCGACCGCGTCGCCCACGTCGGCGTCCCCGGCAAAGAGCTCGGTCGTACCGAGTGTCACCAAGAGCGCGACGGGCAGCTACATCGTCGTCATGAAGGCAGACCCGCTCGTGCGTTCGATGAAGGTCAAGGACCTGGGCACCCCCCGGGGACGGGAACGCAAGGCCGCTCTGCGGGCGACCCACGACGCGGTGCTCAAGCGCGCCGGTGTCTCCACCACCCAGAGGACCACCGACTACAGCAACGCCGTCAACGGGTTCGCCGTGCGCACCAGCCTTCGCAGCGCCGAGAAGATCGCCCGCGACCCCGGCGTGGCGCTGGTCCTGCCGGACGAGCTGCGACAGCCCACGGCGGTCGCCAGCGACTCGCGGGGCCACGACGACGGGCGGGGCCTGTCCGTCAACGGCCTCAACAGGTTCCTCGGCCTGACCGGCAAGGGTGACGCCTATGCCCGGGGGATCACCGGCAAGGGCGTCCTCGTCGGGGTCATCGACACCGGCATCTGGCCCGAGCACCCCAGCTTCGCCGCCAGGCCGGGACTTCCCGCCGCACCGGTGTTCGACACCGCCGAGCGTTCCGCCTGCGCCTTCGGCAACACAGCCTGGAACCCCAACGACAAGCCCTTCGCCTGCAACAACAAGCTCGTCGGAGCACGCGAGTTCCTCGACACCTACAAGGCCAACCAGGGTCTCGAGGCGCACGAGTTCGACTCTGCCCGTGACAACGAGGGCCACGGCACCCACACGGCATCGACCGCCGCCGGCAACGGCAACGTCCGCGCCAGCATCTTCGGCGTCGGCAAGGGCGTCGTCTCGGGCATCGCCCCCGACGCCCAGGTGATCGCCTACAAGGCGCTCGGAGACCTCGGTGGCTTCACCTCCGACCTCGCGGACGCGATCGACCAGGCCGTCGCCGACGGCGTGGACGTCATCAACTACTCGATCGGTGGCGGCGCACAGACCGTCAGCGCCGACACCATCGCCTTCCTCTTCGCGGCGGACGCCGACGTCTTCACCGCGGTGTCGGCCGGCAACTCCGGACCCGGTGCTGCGACGATCGGTGGTCCCGCAGACGTGCCGTGGGTGACCGGCGTCGGAGCCACGACCTACCCGACCTTCTACAAGGGGGTCGTCAAGCTCGGCAACGGACGCAGCTACGTGGGCGGATCGGTGACCAGGGGAACGGCCAGGGCCGAGTTCGTCGACGGCGCCCGCGCCGGATCTGCCGGTTCCGACCTCTGCCTCGCCGGCACCCTCGACCCCGCCAAGGTGACCGGCAAGATCGTGCTCTGCGGTCGCGGCACCAACGGTCGGATCGAGAAGAGCTTCGAGGTCCAGCGCGCCGGCGGCATCGGCATGGTGCTCTACAACCAGAACGACGTGGACAACATCTTCACGGACAACTTCTTCGTCCCGACGGTGATGGTGGACAACTCCCCGGGCACCGCGATCCGCACCTGGGTGAACTCGACTGCGCACCCGGTCGGCAGCCTCGTCAACGGTGGCATCAGCAAGGCTCCGTTCCCGACCCCGACGGTCGCGAGCTTCTCCAGCCGTGGCGAGAACCCCACGTCGGGCGACATCATCAAGCCCGACATCAGCGCGCCGGGTGTCCAGATCATGGCCGGCAACACGCCGTTCCCGTCGCCCGGCACCCAGCCGGCCGGTGAGCTCTTCCAGGCCATCGCCGGGACCTCGATGTCCGGGCCGGTCGTCGCGGGCTCCTACGCCCTGCTCAAGCAGGCGCACCCGGACTGGTCGGCCGCCGCCGCCAAGTCGGCCCTGATGACGACCGCCGACACCCGCGTCCGCGACAACGACCGCAGGACCCAGGCCGGGCCGTTCGCCATGGGCGCCGGTCTGGCCGTGGTCGGTGAGCCGGGCGAGAAGGGATCCGCGTTCCGACCGGGACTGGTCTACGACGCCGGGTTCCTGGACTACCTCGGCTTCCTGTGCGCTGAGGGACCGGAGGCGTTCAGCAATCCGGATGCCACCTGTGCCAGCCTCCGGGCGGCAGGTGTCCCGACGGTGGCGTCCGACCTCAACTACGCCTCCATCGGCGCAGAGGCCGTCCCCGGGGCGACCACGGTCACCCGGACGGTCACCAACGTGTCCGGCAAGAAGGCCACGTTCACGGCCCGGTCGAGCGCCCCGCCCGGGTACTCGGTCAAGGTCACGCCGTCGACCCTGCGGCTCGCACCCGACGAGTCGGCGACGTTCACCGTCACCCTCACCAACGGGGGGCAGGCTCCGTCGGGCGAGTGGCGGTTCGGTTCGCTCACCTGGGCAGGCAGCGGGTATGCCGTGCGCAGCGCCATCGCGGTCAAGGGCGTGGACATCGCGACGCCGGCCACCGTCTCGGGCACGGGCACGTCAGGCACGGCATCGATCCCCGTGCAGTTCGGGCGGGCCGGCGCGTACACGGCCACCCCGCACGGACTGGTGCCTGCGACGGACACCAACGGGACCATCGACCAGGATCCCGACCAGACGTACCCGAGTGCCGACGACGGCTCGGGCGTCGACCAGATCCCCTTCACCGTGAGCGGCGTCAACCTCGCCCGGTGGTCACTGGTGCTCCCCGGCGCCACCGACCTCGACCTCTACCTGCGTGGTCCTGACGGCAGCATCGTCGCCCAGAGCACCAACGGTGGGACCAACGAGGAGATCACCCTGGAGAACCCGGCTGACGGCACCTACACGATGGTGGTCCACGGCTGGGCCGTCGGGACGCCGGGCACGGCGTACGACCTGCGCAGCTGGCTGGTTCCTGACGCCACCGGCGGCAGCCTCCAGGTGACCTCGGGCAGTCCAGTGACCGCAACGGTCGGTGGCAGCACCACCGTCGGCCTGGCCTGGTCCGGCCTCACCGCCGGGACCGACTACCTGGGCACGGTCAGCCACGCCATCGGCGGAGTGGGGGTGGCCACGACCGTGGTGTCCGTGACGGGATGACCTGACCGAGCCACCTGGCGGTGGCCGACAGCACCAGCACGTGAGGCCCCGGGATCCTTCGATCCCGGGGCCTCACTGGAGCTGACGATCAGGTCAGAGCACTCAGCGGTCGAAGCGGACCTTGAGCAGCATGTCCTGCGCGTTGTTCGTCGTCTTGGCCACCGTGATCTTGGTGCCCGAGCCGGCGACCTGGACCGAGTTCTGCGGGTTGTCCGCAGTCCAGTACTTCTTCTTGTCGAGGTCGTAGAACGTCGGGATCGCCTTGCTCGACTTGACCGTGGTCGGCACACCGTTCATGTGGAAGGTGACCGCGTCGGTCTTCTCCTGCCCGAAGGTGGCGTCGAACGGCTGACGACGGTTGCCGAGCAGCGTGCCGTTCGGGAACTTGACCGGCAGGTAGCGCGCGTCCACCGGGAGCACCTGGCCGTGGCCGGGGTGCACGCTGGTGTTGTTGTCGCCGTACTGGCCGTCGACGTACGTCACGAGCAGGCCGTTCTGGTACGGGAAGCGCTCCACCCAGTCGGGACGGGTGTTGGACCAGCCGAAGTTGTACGGGCCGGTCTTGAGGGTCTTGTCGTACCCGTTGTAGACGCGGTTCTCGGCGAGGTAGTAGTGCTGCACGACCTCGGAGGTCGAGCCACCCGTGCGCTTGAACCCGTTGGCGGTCCAACCGTTGTCACCGTTCTCGACGGTGTCCGTGAGGACGTTCGCACCGTCAGCGGTGACGGCGATGTCGTCGAGGAACGGGCCCTCGTAGTGCAGGCCACCGTCGGTGGCGTAGCGGAACCGGAAGGTGATGTTCTGGCCCGCGTACTTCGACAGGTCCCAGGTCTTCTGGGCCCACGGCGTCAGACCAGCGTTGCCGGCCGGGCCGTCGACGAGTCCGCCGACCTGCTCCCACGAGCCGCCACCGTTGGTCGACACCTCGGCGTAGAGGGCGTCGTAGTCCTGCTCGATGTTGTACTGCAGCCAGGCCGAGACCGACGCGGACTTCTTGCCGGTCAGGTCGATGGTGCGGGCCAACGTGGAGTTGAGGCCGTCAGCCGAACCGCCCCACCACTCGAACGAACCGCTGTGCGGCTTGTTGTAGGTCGTGGTGACCGTCTTGTCCGGCAGGTTGACGAGCAGGGCCTGCGGCAGCTTGGCGTCGTCGCGGTCGGCCGGGCCGATCTTCACGTCGCGGTCGAAGCCGTGGTTGACCTGCTGGTAGTCCAGCCAGCCGAGCTGCAGCTTCTCCCAGGCGCCCATGTTGCCGGGCGTGGTGCCGATGGAGTCGGTGCCCTTGTTGAGCCACGAACCACCGGACATCAGCGTCCAGAAGCCGGTGCCGTTGTCGCCACCCGCGGTGTCGTACAGGTCCGGCAGACCGAGGTCGTGACCGAACTCGTGCGCGAACACACCGAGGCCACCGTTCTCCGGCTCGGTCGTGTAGTCACCGATCCACATGCCCGAGTTGCCGAGCGGCACACCGCCGAGCAGGTTTCCGGCGGGGCCGGTCTTGCCCTGGTTGTTCGAGTAGGCGTACCAGCGGTGCGACCAGATGGCGTCCTCGCCCTGGGCGCCGCCACCGGCTTCCTCGCCCTCACCGGCGTGGATGGCCTGGAAGTGGTCGATGTAGCCGTCGGGCTCGTTGAAGTTGCCGTCGCCGTCGTAGTCGTAGCGGTCGATCTTGTCGAACTGCGACAGGTAGGACTTGATCTGGGCGTCGGTCTTGCCCTGGGCCTTCTGGTCGTTGTACCAAGCGGTCGCGGTGTCGGCGATGAACGGCCAGTAACCCGCGGCGTCGCTCTGCTTGTTGCTGCCGTAGGCGGCCTCGTTGTAGGGCACGGAGACCCAGTTGGAGACGTCACCCTTGGCGAGGAAGCGACCGTTGGAGAGCTTGGTGTAGAAGTCCTTGAACGACTCGCCCTCGCCGAACATCATGTCCAGGTAGTGCTGGCGGTTGAAGTCCTTGGTCCAGTAGGTCGAGTTGTCGTCCGTCTTGCTGCCGTCCCACTTGCGGTCGGGGGCCGGGATCTGGTTGTGGACCGGGCCGGCGGTGCCACCGGTGGTCGTCTTGGTCTTGGAGCCGAAGTCGGCGAGGACAGTGAAGATGTCCTCCTCGCGGTTGACGGGCCACGAGACGTACTTGTCCTTGGCCGCCTTCGTACCGCGGGCCGCGGCGTTCTTGCTGCCCTTGACCTTGATGACGCGCTGGCCACCACGGGTCTCGGTGGTCGCCTCACCCTTGATGAGCTGGTTGACGGCCTCCTCGCGCAGGTCGCGCTGGGCGTCACCGAGCGGGTTCGGCAGGTCGTGCGGCCGGTTCGTGTAGTTCGGGTCCTTGGCCACCACCGGGGCAGGTTTTGCCTGCGCAGGGGCGGAAGCCACACTCATGGCGACGGCCGCGACGGCCACCCCCGAGAGAACGCTGACGTAACGTCTCTTCACTGATCCTCCAATTGACGTTCACCACGTGTGCACCTGGGTCCGGCACACACAAGGGCGAGCCAAACACGGGATCAGGTCTGGCGGATTGTCCGGATTGGTCAGGAAAGCGTAAAGAAATTCACCCGTTCGGCCGATGGACGACGTGTTAATGAACATGGTGACCCAGGTCACATCGCAGCGGCTGGACACGGGCTCCCTAGACTCTCGCCCGTGAACTTCTCCTCGGCCTACGACCAGGGCTTCGCGCGTGTCGCGGCCTGCACCACGCCGGTGACGATGGCGGACCCGGCGGCCAACGCCGCGGCGATCCTCCAACAGGCCAGGACCCTGCACGACGAGGGTGTCGCCGTCGCCGTGTTCCCCGAGCTCAGCCTCTCCGGCTACGCCATCGACGACCTCTTCCTCCAGGACGTGCTGCTCGACGCGGTCGACGCCGCGGTGGTCGAGCTCGCCCGCGCCAGCGCGAAGCTGCGCCCCGTGATCGTGGTGGGGGCGCCCCTGCGACACGGGAACCGGCTCTACAACTGCGCCGTCGTCATCCAGGGTGGCGAGGTCCTCGGAGTGGCCCCGAAGGCGGCCCTGCCCAACTACCGGGAGTTCTACGAGAAGCGCTGGTTCGCCTCGGGCGCCGAGCTGCAGGACCAGCACCTGCACGTGCCGCACTGGCCGGGAGCCGACGAGGACGGCGACGTCATGTTCGGGACAGACCTCGTCTTCGAGGCCGTCGACCTGCCCGGGCTCGCCGTCCACGCGGAGGTCTGCGAGGACATGTGGGTCCCGGTGCCCCCGAGCTCACGAGCGGCGTTGCAGGGAGCCACGATCCTGCTCAACCTGTCCGCCTCCCCCATCACCGTCTCCCGCGCCGAGGACCGGCACCTGCTGGCCCGTTCGGCGAGCGTGCGGTGCAACGCCGCCTACCTGTATGCCGCCGCCTCCAGCGGGGAGTCGACGACCGACCTCTCGTGGGACGGCATGACGATGGTCTACGAGATGGGTGACCTCCTCGGCGAGACCGAGCGCTTCCCGCGCGGTCCGCGGGCCACCGTCGTCGACGTGGACCTCGACCGGCTGCGCCAGGAGCGGATCCGGCAGGGCTCCTTCGACGACAACCGCCACGCCGCGACGCTGCTGGGTGATGGAAACCCGGTGCGGGTCAGGGAGTTCACGCTCAACCCGCCACGCACCGACATCGGCCTGCGCCGCAAGGTCGACCGCTTCCCCTTCGTCCCCGACGACGCCGAGCGGCTGGCGCTCGACTGCTACGAGGCATACAACATCCAGGTCTCGGGGCTCGAGCAGCGGCTGCGCGCCATGGCCACGGACACGTGGCAGCCCAAGATCGTCATCGGGGTCAGCGGCGGGCTCGACTCGACGCACGCCCTCATCGTCGCGGCCAAGGCGATGGACCGGCTCGGTCGCCCCCGTACCGACATCGTCTGCCTGACGATGCCCGGCTTCGCCACGAGCGAGGGCACGAAGAAGAACGCCCTCCACCTCATGGAGTCGCTCGGCACGACGTGGGAGGAGCTCGACATCCGCCCCGCCGCGACGCAGATGCTGCGGGACCTCGGCCATCCGTTCGGTCGGGGCAAGGAGGTCTACGACGTGACCTTCGAGAACGTCCAGGCCGGCCTGCGCACGGACTACCTCTTCCGTGCGGCCAACCAGCGCGGCGGGATCGTCCTCGGGACCGGCGACCTGTCCGAGCTCGCCCTCGGCTGGTGCACCTACGGCGTCGGCGACCAGATGTCGCACTACGGCGTCAACAGCGGCGTGCCGAAGACGTTGATGCAGCACCTGATCCGCTGGGTCGTCTCGAGCGGGCAGTTCGAGGGCGAGGTCAACGCGACGCTCACCGAGATCCTCGACCAGGAGATCAGCCCCGAGCTCGTGCCGACCAAGGAGGGCGAGCGAATCCAGTCCACGGAGGACTCGGTGGGGCCGTACGCGTTGCAGGACTTCACCCTGTTCCACGTCGTCCGCCGCGGCTACCGACCGAGCAAGATCGCGTTCCTCGCGTGGCACGCCTGGCACGACGCCCAGGTCGGCCAGTGGCCGGCGGGCTACCCCGAGAGCCGGCACACGGCATACGACCTCGGCACGATCCGGCACTGGCTGGAGGTCTTCGTGGCCCGGTTCTTCGCCAACCAGTTCAAGCGGTCCGCGCTGCCCAACGGGCCGAAGGTCAGCCAGGGCGGCACGATGTCGCCGCGCGGTGACTGGCGCATGCCCTCGGACGCCCGTGCGACCGCGTGGCTGGCCGAGATCGAGCGCCACGTCCCGAAGGCCTGAGTCGGGGCCCGCACCCGCTGCCCTGCATAGGATGCGGGCATGAGCGACCAGCCCACCTCCCCCACGGCCTCCTCCGAGGTCACCGCTCCCTACGGCACCGGGGTGCAGGCCGCGCCCCAGCGGCGAGTGCGCATCCCGCACCTGCAGGCCATGAAGGTGCGCGGCGAGAAGTGGGCGATGCTCACCGCCTACGACATGTACTCCGCCGAGATCTTCGACGAGGCCGGCATCCCGGTGCTGCTCGTCGGCGACTCGGCCGGCAACAACGTGTACGGGTTCGAGACGACCGTGCCCGTCACCGTCGACCACCTCGTGCCCCTCGTGCGTGCGGTCACCTCGGCGGCCCGACGCGCCATGGTCGTCGCGGACCTGCCGTTCGGCTCCTACCAGGCCAGCCCCCAGCAGGCCCTCGCCACCGCGACGCGGTTCATGAAGGAGGGCATGGCGCACGCCGTGAAGCTCGAGGGCGGTGCGCCCATGGTTCCCGAGGTCGAGCTGCTCGTCCGGGCGGGCATCCCCGTCATGGGGCACATCGGGTTCACCCCGCAGAGTGAGCACGTCCTGGGTGGTTACAAGGTGCAGGGCCGCGGTGACACCGCCGACCGGCTCGTCGAGGACGCGCTGGCCCTGCAGGAGGCCGGGTGCTTCGCCGTCGTCATGGAGATGGTGCCGGCGCCGCTGGCCGCCCGCGTCACCGAGGTCCTGTCGATCCCCACGATCGGGATCGGTGCCGGGCCGGAGTGCGATGCGCAGGTCCTGGTCTGGCAGGACATGGCCGGCCTCCGGGGCGGCAAGGCACCCCGGTTCGTCAAGAAGTACGCCGACCTCCGGGGCGAGCTCGGCCGCGCTGCCGCCGCGTATGCCGCGGACGTCGCCAGCGGGGCGTTCCCGGCGGCGGAGCACTCCTTCTCCGAGTAGGCACCGGCGCTGCTGCCGGGTGGATCCGCGAAAGATCGCGCAACGGTAGGAGCCGAGGAGCGTCCTGCGCGGCTAGCGTCCCTCCGAGGACCCGGACCGGGTCCGGCCCACCTCGTCATCGGAGGACCTTCGTGACCCCTCACCGACGCACCACGACCCTGGCCGCACTCGGCGTGACCGCCCTCGCCCTCTGTCTCGCTGCCGGACCGGCCCAGGCGACCAGGGCCGCGAACACCACGACCGGGTCCGGCTCGGTCTTCATGGTCAACCCCGTGCAGTCCTCCGGCGACCAGTCGCTCACCGACCAGAAGGACTCGGACGCGGCCGTCCCGGCGTCGGCCTACGCGAAGGTCGCCCTGCGCAACCTCGACGGCTCCGGGTACCTCCGCGGGTCCTGGGTGACGGTCCAGTCGGCCACGGGGACCCCTGCCTACAGCGCGACCAACACGTTCACCTACACCCGGCACCAGGACCAGTTCGAGCAGGTGATGGCCTACTTCTGGGTGAACCAGGCGCAGGAGTACCTGCAGTCGCTCGGGTTCGGGTCGACGTTGCCGGGCATCGTGCACCAGTCGTTCGACGTGAAGGTGGACCAGTACGGCGGCGACAACTCCTACCAGACCGACAAGCCCTACCGGGTGCGGCTGGGCAAGGGGGGCGTCGACGACGCGGAGGACGCCGAGGTGATCGTCCACGAGTACGGCCACGCCGTGCACGCCTCCCAGGTCCCCGGCTACGGCACCAGCGAGGAGGCCGGGGCGATCGGTGAGTCCTTCGGCGACTACCTCGCCGTGTCGGTCGGGCTGGCCGCGGCGAAGCAGTACGGGTGGCCGGTCAAGGCCGAGGAGGCCTGCCCGATGGACTGGGACTCGACCTCGTACACGGGCGCACCCCACTGCATCCGCCGGTTCGACCTGGGCCTCACGGTCGCCGACAAGCAGGGCGAGGTCCACTACGACGGCCAGATCTGGAGCCAGGCGCTCTGGGAGATCCGCAAGGGCTACCAGGCGATGGGGAAGACCAGTGCGGCCTGGGACCGCACCCTGGTCAACAGCCAGTTCTCCTACGCCCCCGGCACCAGCTTCTCCGCAGCCGCGAAGGCCACGTATGCCGAGGCCCTCGCCAAGGACGGCGCAGCCGCTGCGGCCCTGGTGAAGGACCGGTTCGCCGCTCGCGGCATCAGGTTCTAGCCGCGTCGTCGCCCTGACCCGGCGTTGCGGCCGGTGCCACGCACCGCCGCAACGCCAGGAGGGCGTAGGTGCGCGCACAGTCCACGAGCTCGTCGACCGCCACCGACTCGTCCACCGCGTGGGCGTGGCGCAGCTCCCCCGGACCGAACTGCAGGGTCGGCACCCCCTGGGCGGCGTAGTGCCGCAGGTCCGAGCCGTACGGCGCACCCTCCACGCGGGGAGCCGCGGCCCCAGCGTGCACCGCCGCCTCCACCGTCTCGCCCAGCAGGGCGTGGCCCTCCGGCAGCGTTCCGGAGGCGAACGCACCACCGGGCCAGGTCACGCGGACGGGGTGCTCGGCCAGCCACCGATTCCTTTGTCCGAGCTGCACGATCGAGTCCTCGAACACCCGCCTGGCCGCGTCGAGCGGCTCTCCGGGCAGCACGCCGTACCGCCCCTCGGCGACCAGCAGGTCGGGCACGGTGCTCGCCCACGTGCCAGCGCGCACGATCCCGATGGAGATGGGCGCGACCAGGTCGAGGTGGGCGAACGCGGCTGGTGCGTCCGCGTTCCGGGTCGCCTCCAGGTCTCGCAGGCAGTCCTGCACCGCAGCCAGGTGGTCGAGGGCACTCTCGCCCACGGTGCGGGTCGACCCGTGGGCCGCGCGGCCGTCGACCTCGAGCCGGAAGGTCAGGGAGCCTGCGTTCGTGGGGATGACCGCACCACTCGTCGGCTCGGCGATGAGGCAGGCGTCGGCGAGGTGCCCGGCGCGGAGGGTGGCGAACGCACCCACTCCCCCGTCCTCCTCCCCGCTGACGAGGTGCACCGCAAGGGAGCGGGTCGGCGTCACGCCCACCGTCGTCAGGGCCCGGACGGCCGCCAGGATCGAGGCGACGCCGCCGAGCATGTCGCAGCTTCCGCGTCCCGCAGCCGTGCCACCGGCCACACCCAGGACGAAGGGATCGGTCCGCCACCGGGCGGGGTCCTCGACCGGCACGACGTCCGTGTGCCCGCACAGGGCGAGTGCGGGGAGGTCGTCCCGGCCGGCCGGTCCCCAGGTGCCGACCACGCCGACGACCGCATCTCGTGCCACCTCCATGCCGGGGAAGTCCGGGTGGGCCGCCTCCGCCGCGAGGTCGACGTCCCACTCGGTGACGTGCAGGCCCAGCTCGCGGAGGCGCCCGGCGCACCAACGCTGCACGGCCACCTCACCGGCACTCCCACCCACCGGGGCGAACGCCACGAGCGCCGCGAGGTCAGCCAGGAGCGCGTCGGTGTCGACGGCCGAGAGGACGCGGCGCTCCTGCTCGGTCGGGGCCTGCAGTGGGGACGTCATGGCGCGAGCCTGCCACGGCCCGCGCGGGCCGAGGGGCCGCAGCCTACGGTGGGGTCATGACGCTGCGCATCGGGTACAAGGCCTCCGCCGAACAGTTCTCCCCCCGCGACCTGCTGGAGTTCGCCGTCCAGGCCGAGCAGGTGGGCCTCGACAGCGTGATGGTCTCGGACCACTTCCAGCCGTGGCGGCACCACGGCGGCCACGCTCCGTTCTCGCTCGCCTGGCTCGCTGCCCTCGGTGAGCGCACCGAGCGGGTGCTGCTCGGGACCTCGGTGATGACCCCCACCTTCCGCTACAACCCGGCGGTCGTCGCCCAGGCGTTCGGCACCCTCGGCTCCCTCCAACCCGGCCGGGTCATGCTCGGCATCGGGACGGGCGAGGCCCTCAACGAGGTCGTCGTCGGCTCGGTGGACGAGTGGCCGGAGTTCAAGGAACGGTTCGCGCGGCTCCGGGAGGCGGTGACGCTCATGCGCCTGCTCTGGACCGAGGACCGGGTCACCTTCGAGGGCGAGTACTACCGGACCACCGACGCGACGATCTACGACAAGCCCGACCAGCCGGTGCCCGTCTACGTCGCCGCCGGCGGGCCGCTCGTCGCGCGCTACGCGGGCCGCGCGGGTGACGGCTTCATCTGCACCTCCGGCAAGGGCGAGGAGCTCTACCGCGACAAGCTGCTGCCGGCCGTGGACGAGGGCCTGGCCAAGTCCGGCCGCACCCGCGACGACCTCGACCGGATGATCGAGGTCAAGCTCTCGTGGGACCCCGACCGCGAGCAGGCCGTGGCGAACTGCCGCTTCTGGGCGGCCCTGTCCCTCACCCCCGAGCAGAAGCACGGCACCAGCGACCCGCTCGAGATGGAGCGGCTCGGTGACGAGCTGCCCGACGAGCAGGTGGCCTCGCGCTGGATCGTCACCGACGACCCCGAGGAGGTCGTCGCGGCGGTCAAGCCGTACGTCGACCTCGGTTTCAACCACCTGGTGTTCCACGGTCCGGGCGCCGACCAGTCGCGCTTCCTGACGACCTTCGCCGACCGCGTGCTGCCCGGTTTGCGCGAGTTGGGCTGACCGCGGGTTCCCTTGCGCCCCAACCGAATCTACGCTGGGTACGGACGGTCGACCGACCGGGTGAGCCTGGCACGAGAGGGACGATCATGACCGAGATGGAGCCCCGCACGCGCTGGTCCGAGGTGTCCGGTGGGCCCGGCGCCGCCACGGCATACCAGCAACGCTTCGACGACCTGGCGGGCCAGGGCGTGGACATCCACGGGGAGGCGGCCTTCGTCGCTTCCCTCGTGTCTCCCCCGGTGCGCGTGCTCGACGGCGGCTGCGGGACGGGCCGCGTGGCGATCCAGCTCACCGCGCTGGGCTACCACTGCGTCGGGGTGGACGCCGACGCCGACATGATCGCGGTCGCCGAGCAGCGGGACCCGTCGACGACCTGGGTGCGCCAGGACCTCAGCCGGCTCCAGCTGCGCTCGCAGGCGTTCGAGCTCGCCGTCCTGGCCGGCAACGTCGTGCCGCTGCTCGCCCCCGGCACCCTCCTCGCGGCGGTCGGCCGGGTCGCCGCCCACCTGCAGCCCGGCGGCCTGCTCGTGGCCGGCTTCGGGCTCGACGCCGCGCACCTGCCCGGCGGCTGCCCGGTCACGCCGCTCGCGGACTACGACCGGGCCTGCGACGTCGCCGGGTTGTCGTTCCTGCGCCGCTACGCGACCTGGGAGCGGTCGCCGTGGGTGGACGGCGGCGGGTATGCCGTGTCGGTGCACCGCCTCAACGACTGAGCTGACACAGCAGGCGGGGGCCGCTCAGGCCTCGGTGGTGCCCTCGTTCCACGCCTTGTCCTCGGCGTCCCAGTCCTCGGTGTTCTTCCGTGCGCTCTCGAGGGCCGACGCAGCAGCCTCCTGGGAGTCGTAGGGCCCCATCAGCTGGGCGCCCTGACTCTTGTCGTCGTCGCTCTCGACCTGGTGGGTATCGACGTTGAACCAGTAAGCCATGGGGGGTGCCCTCCAACTCGACGGATCTGTGGACCTCTCTAGACTCCACCGTATGCCGACGACCTACGCAAGCGTGGCCCCGGGCGAGGTGTCGCCGCGTCGCGCCGTCCCCGCGACCATCGAGCGACCGGAGTACGTCGACCGGCCGGCCCCGAAGCGCGAAGAGGGCGGCGACGTCAAGGACGCCGAGACCATCGAGAAGATGCGCGTCGCCGGCCGGATCGCCGCCCAGGCCATGGCCGCCGCTGCAGCCGTCATCGCCCCCGGTGTGACGACCGACGAGGTCGACCGGGTCGGGCACGAGTTCCTCATGGACCACGGGGCGTACCCGTCGACACTGGGTTACAAGGGGTTCCCGAAGTCGCTGTGCACCTCGGTCAACGAGGTCATCTGCCACGGCATCCCTGACAGCCGCCCCCTCGAGGACGGCGACATCGTCAACATCGACATCACGGCGTTCATCGGCGGCGTTCACGGCGACACCGATGCCACCTACCTGTGCGGCGACGTCGACGAGGAGTCGCGCCAGCTGGTCGAGCGCACCCACGAGGCGATGATGCGGGGCATCAAGGCCGCGGTCCCCGGGCGTGAGATCAACATCATCGGCCGCGTGATCCAGAGCTACGCCAAGCGCTTCGGCTACGGCGTGGTCCGCGACTTCACCGGGCACGGGATCGGCACCGCGTTCCACGGCGGACTGATCATCCCCCACTACGACGCTGCGCCCTCGTACGCGACGATCATCGAGCCCGGCATGACCTTCACGATCGAGCCGATGCTCAACCTCGGCACCCCGGACTGGGACATGTGGGACGACGGCTGGACGGTCGTCACCAAGGACCGCCGGCGTTCGGCGCAGTTCGAGCACACCATCCTCATCACCGAGAACGGCAACGAGATCCTGACGCTGCCGTAACGCACCACCCACCCGCCGCACGGCGCGGCGACCGCAAGGAGGCGGCACACCATGTCCAAGCACGCCACGCAGGGACTCCCGCTCGGGATCGACGTCGGGGGCAGCGGCATCAAGGGCGCGCCCGTCGACCTGTCCTCCGGGTCGTTCGCCTCGAAACGGATGCGGATCGACACCCCGGCCACCTCCACCCCGGAGGCCGTCGCCGAGGTGATCGACCAGATCGTCGACCACTTCGAGGACGTCCGCGGCGACTCCCCCATCGGTGTCACCATCCCCGGCGTCGTCACGCACGGTGTGGTGCGCTCAGCGGCCAACATCGACAAGTCGTGGCTCGACTTCGACGCGGAGCCGATGCTGGAGAAGAAGCTCGGCCACGACATCGTCCTGGTCAACGACGCAGATGCCGCCGGGGTGGCGGAGCTGCACTACGGCGCCGCCAAGGGGCAGAAGGGTCTCGTCGTGATGACGACGCTCGGCACCGGCATCGGCTCGGCCCTGATCTTCGACGGCCGTCTCATCCCGAACTCCGAGCTCGGCCACCTCGAGATCGACGGGTTCGACGCCGAGTCGCGAGCGGCCTCCTCGATCAAGGACAAGGAGGGCCTGAGCTACCCCGAGTGGGCCGAGCGGCTCCAGCGCTACTACAGCCACGTCGAGGCACTGCTGTGGCCGGACCTCTTCGTCGTCGGTGGCGGGGTCTCGAAGGACGCCGCCCAGTTCCTGCCCCTGCTCGAGCTCAAGACCCCGATCGTGGCAGCGACCCTCCAGAACAAGGCCGGCATCATCGGGGCGGCGCACCTCGCCCAGGAGGAGCACGACCGGCGCAAGAAGTAGTCCCCCCGGGGCCGGGTCACGGCGTGCAGTAGCGCAGCACGTGCCCGGCCCCACCGGGCGCCACCAGCTCGAGGTCCCGACGGACCACGCGCACCGACGGCGAGGTCCTGCACGCCGCGGCGAACCCACGGTCCGTGTACTCCACGTCGAGGACCCGGGTGCCGTACACCCGGGTGAACGCACCACATTCCTCGTACCGGCCGCAGTCCTCGGTCACCGCGAAGTCGAACGCCGGTCGCCCGGGTGCGTCGAGCAGCTCGACGGTGTTCTTCTGGGCGACCGCGAGCCCGCGGGCGTGCGCGGCCGCGACCAGGAGCCTCGCGTATGCCGCCGCGTCGGCCTGCGTGAGCCGCCCACCGGACCGGGTCCACGAGTCGAGGTTGTCGAGCTCCACGGCCTCGAAACCCTGGCCGACGCAGGTGTCCAGCTGGGCGGAGACGACCGTCGCGGCCGCCTGCCGGAGCGCTGGACGGCCGATGTCGATCAGCAGCTCGCCCGGCCAGCCGGGGTCCGTGACCGGAGCACCGGACGCATGGCGCAGGACGAGGGCTGCGCGGTCCCTCAGCCATGCGTCCCGGTCCTGCGGCTGGGTCTGGAAGGCGTTGACGTAGCAGACGCCGTAGCGATCCGACGGACTCGGCGACTCGCGGTCCCGCACCACGACGGTGACACCCCCAGCAGGTGGGTAGGGCTCGTCCAGCTGGTAGTCGAACGCCCCGGTCGTGGGGGGCAGGTGGACCGCGGCCGCCGGCCGCGAGGTGGTGGTGCTTCCCGAAGGTCGCACCGAGGTCGTCGCGGTCGCCGCGGGAGTCCCGCTCCGACCGGACGACTCGCCGGTCGCCGGCGCCGTCGAGCAGGCACCGACCACCGTGACGGTGGCCAGCACGACCACCGCCCTCACAGCGCGGACGGGGCGAGGCACGTCAGCGCATCGAGACGAGGTCCTGGAGCAGGTCCGCCTGGCGCCTGCGGAACAGGTCGGCACCCACGCGCACCGCGACGACTAAGGCCGCGGCCCCCAGCACCGGTCCGAGGACCAGCACCAGCCAGGCCGCCCAGGCATGCCCGAACAGGGCCACCGCGAACAGCACCAGCGCCGGCAGCGACAACGCCATGACGGCGCCCCCGCACACGGTCTGCACCGCGAAGGTCACGCCGACCGAACCCGGGCGGCTGCTGAACGGGCTCTCACCCGGCGAGGGCACGGCATACTGCTTGACCGCGCTGGTGACCGACGCGACGGCGAACCCGTTGAGCACCACCGCCACGCCGGTGCCCAGCGCCGCCGGGAAGTACGCCCACGAGCCGCCCAGGAGGGCCCCCAGGAGGGCGTAGCCGGGCACGCAGACGAGGGCCAGCACCCCCGAGGGGAACAGCCGTCCCACCCGGTCCGCCACCCCGTCCACCCCCGAGGCCACGTGCAGCCAGAAGGCCGTGGAGTCGTAGCCGACGTCGTTGTGCTGCCCCCAGCCGATGAGGTAGGCGGCCACGAGGGGCATGACCGCGAGCAGGCCGTCCGACCCGTCACCAGCCAGTCCGGGGAACAGCAGCCCGGCCGGGAGCAGGACCGTCATGATGGCCGGGAAGTTGAAGCGCGGGTCGCGGATCCAGTAGGTGCCGGCCCGGGCCGCGATCGCGCCCATCGGTGTGCCGGGGAGCGCCGCGAACAGGCCCAGGCCCCGGCGGGCGCCACCACCCTCCCCGGTCGACCCCCTCGGGTTGCGCAGGACCGACACGAGCAGGCGTTCCCAGACGAGGAACAGCACCAGCGCCGTGGCCGCTGCGAGGAGAAGACGCAGGCCGGCCTGGCCCCAGTGACCGAGCAGCACGTCGCCCGACGCCGCCCACGCCCACCCGAGCGGCGTCCACGCGAGGACGTCGGCCAGGCCGACGAGGCGCTCACGGGTGACACCCCCGTCGTTGATGAAGCCCAGGAGCGGTCCCACGGCGAGGAAGAACAACAGTCCCCCGACACCGGCGACGTCGCGGCCCCGCCGCGAGGCCAGCACCGCGGCGGCGGCGCCGGAGACGACCCGGCTGGCGATGAGGCAGGCCGCGAGGCCCAGCACTCCTCCCACGAGTGCCACGAGGGCCGCGAGCGGGCTGCGCGTGGAGGCGAACACCATGCCGAGGACGATCAGCACGGTCCCGATCCCCGGCAGCCCGACGAGGGCACTGAGGAGCAGCCCCACGGCGAGCGTCCGTTCCCGGACCGCGAACGTCGCGAACCGTGTCGGGTCCAGGGTCGGGTCGATGCCGAAGAGGACGACGGGCAGCAGCGCCCAGCCGGCGACCAGGCCTGCTCCACCCACGGTGAGGACGGTGCGGGTCAGCTCCGCGTCCCCCTGGAATCGCAGTGTTGCCATCAGCACCAGGATCCCGATGACGATGCCGCCGCCGTAGAGCATGCCCAGCACCATCCCGACCAGGGCTGCCACGCTGCGCCGGAACCCGTTGCGCAGCAGGTCGAGCTTCAGTCGGAGGAGGTGCGCAACCATGCGAGCCCCTCCACGTCGGTCTGTCCCCCGACGAGGTCGAGGAACCGGTCGTCGAGGCTCATCCCGGCCCGGACGTCGTCGACGGTGCCGTGGGCGCGCACCTGTCCGGCGGCGATGATCGCCACGTGGGTGCAGATCCGCTCGACGAGGTCCATGACATGGCTGGAGAGGACGACCGTGCCACCGTTGGCGGCGAAGTCCTCCAGGATGCCGCGGATGGTCCGCGCCGAGACGGGATCGACCGCCTCGAACGGTTCGTCGAGGACGAGCAAGCGCGGGGCGTGGATCAGGGCACAGGCCAGCGTGACCTTCTTGGTCATGCCGGCCGAGTAGTCGATGACGAGCTTCTCCGCGGCGTCGGTGAGCCCGAGGGCCGCCAGCAGCTCGTCGGTCCGCTGCCTGACGAGCTCCCGGTCCATGCCCCGCAGCAGGCCTGCGTAGGTGACGAGCTGACGACCGGTCAGCCGGTCGAACAACCGCAGGCCGTCGGGCAGCACCCCGATCCGGGCCTTGGCCGCGACCGGGTCGCTCCACACGTCGGCGCCGAGGACGTGGGCCGTGCCCTGGTCGGGGCGCAGCAGGCCGGTGGCCATCGAGAGCGTGGTCGTCTTGCCGGCACCGTTGGGACCGACGAGGCCGAAGAACGAGCCCCGCGGGACGTCAAGGTCCAAGTGGTCGACGGCGACCATGTCGCCGAAGCGCTTGGTCAGGCCCCGCAGGCCCAGGGCGATCTGGTCGTCCGGCATGGCCACGACGCTAGCGCTGACGCGCCACCAGCATGGCCTTCTTCGGGACGTCAGACCGAACGGTGTAGCGCCGCGGCTTCGTGTCGTCCTGCTCGGCGTAGCCCATCTTCTCCAGGCGCATGAGGACGACCGGGCACTGCTTGCAGCGCGGCTTGTCCTTGCAGCACTTCTTCTTGGCCTTCGCGGTCGTGGTCGCCTTGGCCTTGGGGTCCTTGGGCACGTCACGAGCGTAGGTGAGGCTTACCTAACCGCCAAATCCAGTCCGGCCACCGGTCAGGAGTGGAACTCCCGGCTCGCGCCGCCCGACAGGTCGTGGATCTGCGTGTCCGGGGACCCGAGGTTGGCCGCCTGCGTGAGGTAGAGCGTGCGCCCGACCTCGCTGAGGAGGGCGTCGTGGACCGGGATGGCGTGGGGGGCAGCGAGCCTGCGCAGGAACCCGGTCATGTCGCGGCTGCGCGCCCACGGTGCGCTGAGGGGGAAGGCGAGGACGTCGACCTTCCCGGGCTCGGCGTCGAGGGCGTCGCCCGGATGGAAGAACGTCGGCTCCCCCGGTGCCGTCACGCGCATCCCCGTGTTGTGGATCCGTGGGATGTCGTCGTGGATGAGGGCGTGCATCTCGCCCACCCCGGTCACCGTGACCGCACCCACGGAGACCTCGGCGCCGGCCGGCAGGGGTTCAGCGTCGATTCCCTTGTCCTCGAGCTGCTTCGCGGTCTCGGGGTCCGTGACGAGCCGGGCACCGGAGTTCGCCGACAGCAGTCCCGGCAGTCGCTGCACGTCCAGGTGGTCGGGGTGCTGGTGGGTGACGAGCACGGCGTCGAGGTCGCGCTGGCCCATGGCGTCCGGGGAGAAGGTCCCCGGGTCGATCAGGATGCGTGCGTCCGCGAGCTCGACGAGGAGGCAGGCGTGGCCGAGGTGGGTGATCCGCATGGATCCACCGTAGGGCGCGTCGCCGGACGCGGCACCCCCTCCCCCGTTCGGTCGATGGACACGAACCCGTTACGGGGAGGTACCGCTGGGGCAGGTGGGAAAGACTGGTGCTCCCCCACCCTGGACCGCACCCAGGGGCCCACCATGAACGAAGGACGCCGTATGACGCACCGGCTGGCTGCACGCCTCACGCCCCTGTCCCGGGAGCGCGGCGCGACCGCGGTCGAGTACGGCCTGATGGTGGCGCTGATCGCCATCGTCATCATCGCTGCCGTCGTCCTGCTGGGCAACAACCTCTCGGGACTGTTCCGCAAGGCCGCCACCAGCGTCTGACCCACCGCGGCAGCCCAGCGGTCCCGAGGTCGTTCAGCGAGCCGTCAACGACGCCCGCAGGTGGACCGCGACCCGTTCGAGGATCTCCCGCGCCCGCCGAGGGTCGCCGTCGAGGAAGTAGTGGTCGGCCCCTGCGACGACGAGGTGCTCGACGGGCACGCCCGCGTCCGCGAGCCGCGCGGCATACGCGTCGCCCTCGTGGCGCAGGACGTCGTGCTGCGCCGTCACGACGAGGGCCGGGGCGAGGCCGTCGAGCCGCTCGGCGCGCAAGGGTGAGGCGTAGGCCTCCCCGCGGCGGGAGCCGTCGCGGAAGTACGTCGCGCGGACGAGCTCGAGCAGCTCCGTCCCGATCATGGCTCGAGGTGCTCGTGCCACCTTGGTGCCGACGGGCTCGGCCACGTCGAGCGACGGCACCCCGAGGACCTGGAGGGCCGGCCGGACAGACCTGTCGTCACGGGCCAGCAGGCACGCCGCCGCCGCGAGGTTGCCCCCCGCGCTGAGGCCGCTGACCGCCACGGCCGTGCCGCGGGGCACCAGCGTCTGGGCGGGCGACGCGGCCCAGGCCAGGACGTCGTGAGCCTCCTCGTGCGCCACCGGGTAACGGTGCCGCGGGGCGACGTCGTAGTCGACGTTGAGCACGACCACCCCCGCACGGGCTGCCATGTAGCGAGCCCAGAAGTCGTCCATCGCCGGGTACCGCATGACGAACGCACCACCGTGCAGGTGCACGAGCACCCCGGTGGGTTCACCGTGCGGCCGGTACACCTCGCAGCGCACCGAACCGTGGCGCGTCGCGACGCGAACCTCCGTCGGTGCTGCGAGGTCGCCGCCCTCGAACTGGAGGGCGTCGCCGTACGTCACGGTGCGCGATGCTCCGCGACCCATGGTCCAGGCGGTCAGGTCGGCGCGGAGTCCCATGAGGGTGCTTCGACGCTGCCCCCGAATCGGCTTGCCCTTGAACGCCGTTCGGGTGCGTCGTGGGGCCTCGGCCGGCGCCTGGTGCGGATGCACCGGCAGGTATGGCGCGTGGGGACTGCTCGCAGCGCCCCACCTCAGGTGAGTGACGACGGTCGGCCACCGCTTGGTTGAGACCGGGCTGGACGAACGGACGAGACGACCGTCAAGGCTTGGCCAAGTCGACCAGCCCGGCGCGGCCCAGTGCCCACGATGGAGGAGTCGCGGAGCCCCCGATCCGCGAGTCGTGGTGGTTCCCCTGACCCCCCGACCACCTGGAAGCAACGGAGATCACCCATGTCTGTCGAGACCAGCACCTCAGCCCGCCGGACCGTCCTGAAGACGCTTGGCGTCGCCGCCGTCGTCGCCACCGGAGCTGCCGTCACCGGCGCCGCTCCTGCCGGCGCAGCCACCGCGCAGGACGACATCCTCCTTGACTCGTTCACCGGCACCGACGACGAGAAGCTCACCCAGGCGCTGGCCGTCGCGAAGGTCTCGTGCCCGCGCCGGGCCATCCGCCTCGCCGGCCGCGCCCACACCTTCACGCAGACGCGAACGACGTTCTCCGGCCTGCGGATCCTCGGCCCGAACGTCGGCTGGCAGAACCCCGAGATCTCGGGCACGGGTGGCGCGCTCCCCCAGTGCACCGTCACGCTCAACTGCGGCAACGCCGGCAACTCCTGGCTCGTCGGGACGAGCACGACGTACAACGTCACCATCGCCGGCATCACCTTCAAGTCGGGCAACGGGGTCACGCAGTTCTACCACCACCCCTACAGTGCCGGGACGTGCTACGCCGCCACCTTCGACACCCTGTCGTTCTACGGGTTCAAGCACGTNNNNCAAGGGCTCCTGGACCTGCGTCGCGGTGCAGGACACGCAGTTCTCCCTGCGCGGCTCCGACAACTTCCTGTGGGTCGCCGGTGACATGAACTACGGCTGGGCCGGCGCCAACGGCGGCAAGTACCTCATCCGCTTCAGCAACCTGGCCAAGACGTCCGTCCGCCACATGTACCTCACCGCCCGCGGCGGCTCCCGCGCGATCCTCGTCGAGGGACCCGCGTCGCAGCAGGGTGGGCTCGACATCTCCGACTGCGTCGTGGAGGGACAGAACCTCAACGACCCGGCCATGGGTGCCCTCATCGTCGTCAAGGGCGGCGGCGTCTCCTTCACCAACACCAAGCTCAACTTCGGCATGGCCCGCCCCACCGACTTCACCGACCAGAAGGACACCGCGCTGATCATGGTGAAGGGCGGCACCGCGCTCATCACCAACACCTGGACCTGCCGCGCGAGCGCCACGTCCGAGTCCGTCCCGGTGATCGCCGTCTCCGGTGGCGCCGCCTACGTCTCCCGCGTCATGGGCATGGGTGGCGCGTGGGCCGGCAAGCCGAAGGTCGTCCGCACCTCCGGCACCCTCGTCGCCGACGAGACCGTGACCGTCGCCTGACCGATCCCCCGTCCCTCAGCCCCCCACCCGCAGCGCCCCCACCCTCGTCGAGGGTGGGGGGCGCTGTGGGGTCAGCTCCGGCGGCCCAGTCGGGTCCAGGTCTCGACGACCGTGTCGGGGTTGAGCGACATGGTGTCGATGCCCTGCTCGAGCAGCCACTCGGCCAGATCGGGGTGGTCGCTGGGCCCCTGGCCGCAGATGCCGACGTACTTGCCCCGCGCCTTGCAGGCGGTGATGGCTGCGGAGAGCATGAACTTCACGGCCGGGTCGCGCTCGTCGAAGCCCGCAGCCACGAGGCTCGAGTCGCGGTCCAGACCGAGCGTCAGCTGGGTCATGTCGTTGGAGCCGATGGAGAAGCCGTCGAAGTGGTCGAGGAACTGGTCGGCGATGACCGCGTTGGACGGCAGCTCACACATCATGATCACGGACAGGTCGTTCTCGCCGCGGCGAAGACCGTTCTCCCCCAACAGCTTGATGACGCCCTCTGCCTCGGTGACGGTGCGGACGAACGGGATCATCACCTTGACGTTGGTCAGGCCCATGTCGTCGCGGACGAACCGCAGCGCCTCGCACTCCATGGCGAAGCACTCCCGGAACTCCTCGGAGAGGTACCGGGACGCCCCGCGGTAGCCGATCATCGGGTTCTCCTCGTGCGGCTCGTAGAGCTCGCCACCGACGAGGTTCGCGTACTCGTTGGACTTGAAGTCCGACATCCTGACGATGACCGGCTTGGGCGCGAACGCCGCTGCGATCGTGGCCACGCCCTCGGCGACCCGCTGGACGAAGTACTCCCTCGGCGAGGCGTAGGGGGCGACGGCCGCGTCCACGTGCTCGCGCACTGTGCCGGTCAGCTGCTCGTGGTCGAGCAACGCCTTGGGGTGGATGCCGATCTGGCGATTGATGATGAACTCCAGGCGTGCCAGCCCGACGCCCTCGTTCGGCAGGCGGGAGAACGCGAACGCCTGGTCGGGGGTGCCGACGTTCATCATGATTCCGACGGGGATGTCAGGCATCGCCTGCATGTCCGTCTCCTCGACGGCGAAGTCGAGCAGCCCGTCGTAGACGTACCCGGTGTCGCCCTCGGCGCACGAGACGGTCACTTCGCGCCCATCCGGGAGCTCCTGCGTCGCGTTGCCTGCACCCACCACGGCGGGTATGCCGAGCTCGCGGGCGATGATGGCGGCGTGGCAGGTGCGGCCACCACGGTTGGTCACGATCGCGCTGGCCCGCTTCATGATCGGCTCCCAGTCGGGGTCGGTCATGTCCGCGACGAGGACCTCGCCCGGGTGGAAGTCGCGCATCTGGTCGGCCGACTTCAGCACCCGGACCGGGCCGGCGCCGACCTTCTGCCCGATGGCCCGACCCTCCACCAGCAGCGGCCCCTTCTCGTTGATCCGGTAGCGCGAGATCGTGGTCGCCGACTGACGTGACTTCACCGTCTCCGGCCGCGCCTGGAGGATGTAGAGCTGGTCGTCGGTGCCGTCCTTGCCCCACTCGATGTCCATGGGACGGCCGTAGTGGTCCTCGATGACCAGCGCGTGCCGCGCCAGCTCCTCGACCTCGGCGTCGGTGAGGCTCAGCAACGGCTGGTCGGCCGGGTCGACGTCGACGAACTCCGTCGTCCTGCCCACGGCCGCGTCGGACGTGTAGACCATCTTGGTCGCCTTGCCGCCCACCCCACGCTTGAGGATGGCCGGGCGCCCGGCGCGCAGGCCCGGCTTGTAGACGTAGAACTCGTCGGGGTTCACCGCGCCCTGCACGACCGCCTCACCGAGCCCGTAGGACGAGGTGATGAAGACGGCGTCGTCGAAGCCGGACTCGGTGTCCATCGTGAACATCACGCCCGAGGCGCCGACGTCCGAGCGGACCATGCGCTGCACCCCGGCCGAGAGTGCGACCTCCTCGTGCTCGAACCCGTGGTGGACGCGATAGGCGATGGCGCGGTCGTTGTACAGCGACGCATACACCTCCTTGACGGCCTGGAGGACCGCGTCGATGCCACGGATGTTGAGGAAGGTCTCCTGCTGTCCCGCGAACGACGCGTCGGGGAGGTCCTCCGCGGTGGCGCTCGACCGCACCGCGAACGAGGCCGCGTCGTTGTCGGCCACCAGCTGGTCGTACGCGGCCCGGATGTCGGCCTCCACGTCGTCCGGCAGGGGCTGCCGGACGATGGCCTCGCGGACCTGCCGGCCGACGTCGGCCAGGGCGATGACGTCCTCGCTGTCGAGCCCGGCCATCAGCTCGACGATGGTCTGCGACAACCCCTCGTGGGCGATGAACCGGCGGTAGGCGTCGGCCGTCGTCGCGAACCCGTCCGGGACACGCACTCCCGCCGACGCCAGGTTGCTGACCATCTCCCCGAGCGAGGCGTTCTTGCCGCCGACCTGGTCGATGTCCTTCATGCCGATGGTGGAGAACCACAGGACGTTGGTCATGGGCGACTTCCTTCGTGGGAGGGGCGCGAACCCAGGGTTTGCAGGATGAGGGTGGACATCTCCTCGACCGACTTCGTCGTGGAGTTGATGACGGGTATGCCGTTGGCCTTGTAGAGCGCGTCGGCCCGGCGCAGCTCCTTGGAGCACTGCTCCAGGGACGCGTAGGGCGAGTTCGGGCGGCGCTGCTGGCGGACCTCGCTCAGCCGCGCCGGGGTGGCGATGAGGCCGAAGCACCGGTCCCCCAGCTGGGCGAGCGGGCGGGGCAGCTGCGTGCTCTCCAGGTCCTCGTCGAGCAGGGGGTAGTTGGCGACGAAGACGCCGTGCTGGAGAGCGAGGTACATGGTGGTCGGCGTCTTCCCGCACCGCGAGGGCGCCACGAGGATGACCTCGGCCCGGTCGAGCGCGCGCAGGCTCTGCCCGTCGTCGTGCTCGATCGCGAACTCGATCGCCTGCATCCGCGAGTTGTACCGCTTGATGTCGCCGACGCCGTGCAGTCGTGCGGCGACCCGCGCCCCGGACTTGCCGAGGATCGCCTCGACCTTCTCCATGTGCATCTCGAAGAAGTCGATGATGGGGCACCTGGAGGTGTGCAGGATCTCGCGGACCTCGTCGGTCGCGGCCGTGGTGAACGCCAGCGGTGTCACCGGCCCGTCCATCGCCGCATCCAGGATCGCCACGACCTTGCGGGCCTCGTCGGCGGTGGCGATGAAGGGGATGAGGCGGCGTTCGAAGACGAGGTCCGGGAACTGGATGAGGAGTGCATTGCCCATCGTCTCCGCGCTGATGCCGGTGCTGTCGGACAGGAAGAAGACCGGGACTGCCACGTCCTGCATACCTCCTCCTCTCTGAGTCGGCCGTGTTCGCGTCGGACCCATCATGGCGAAGACCTCCGGCGCGGACACCCCCGGGCCGGTGACGAGGGTTGGGGAGAGCCATCGACGCGGCGAGGCGGGCGGACCGCGCAGCTGCCGTGAAGGTGGTCGAGCAGCGCCTCCGAGCTCAGACGAGGCGCAGGTTGGGCGACTCCGACTCCGGTGGAGGGTCCAGCTCCAGCAGGTCGGGCGCAGGTGCCTCCACCGTCTCGTGGGCCAGCTCGCGAAACAGCTTCAGGAGGGCTTGTTCGCTCAGGTCACCGTCACCCATGAGGAGGCCCCTGACGATGCCGGAGTCCCGGGCGGTCCGCAGCAGGGAATGCAGGTCCTGGTTGACCTCCTTGGTGTTGGCAAGGTCGAGCGCCAGCTCGACCTGGATCGCCATGAGCTCCGCCGTCATGGCCGCGAGCTGGAGCAGGCGTTGCGGCGCTGTCGTGGCCACCACGAGGTGCCCGACCGCTCTGCAGTCGGGTACTGCGATGTCGAGGAGCACCTCTGTGGAGAGTCTTGTGGGGCGTGACTGCTCTTGCTGCTCCTGGTCGGCGCTGACCACCAGTGGGTCGGCCCGGCCGGCGCGGGTGACCATCAGCTCGACGTGGCTGGCACCGGGCACGGCCTCCAGCACCATGGCCGGGGCAGCACGGACGATGTCGTCGAAGGACCTGCCGATCAGCCCGGTCGCCGCCTCGGCGACCGCCTCCAGTGCGCGACACGTGGTCGCCACGTCGCTGAGGATGGTGCTCACGTCGACCCACCGTCGCAGACCGGGCAACACTCGATCTCCCGAGCGCCCAGCTGCGTCGTGTCGCAGCGCCACATGGAAGAACCCCGTCCCGACGTGCCTGTGACTTTCCTGTCACCGCCGGGTCCGGGGCGGCGCCACCGAAGTGGGTCACGGACAAACGTCGCAGGGTGCCCAATTGCTGTCAAGGGATCGCACCGCCCCCGGATCAGCCTCGCAAGGCCCCCATCGCGTCGAGCAGCAGGTCGAGACCGACGTCGAACTCGTCGGCGAAGTCGTAGCCGGCCTCGACGACCTCGGTGATGAGGGCGTCGAGATGGGGATACGGACTCGGCCCCTCATGGTCGCGCACCACGTCGACGACGGGGGTGGGATCGGTGGGCAGGGCCAGCTCCTGCAGGACGAACCCGTAGACGTAGGCATCGAGGAAGGCCAGGACCTGCGCCGACCCTCGGCCAGAGAAGCCGCGAGCACGCAGGTAGCCGATGACGTGGTCCTGGTGTCCCAGCGTGATCGGCCCCGGCGCAGTCCGGGACTCGACCAGCCCGATGGCCCAGGGGTGCCGGCGCAGGACCAGGCGCTCCGACACCGACCTCGCGCGCAGGCCGACTCGCCAGTCCTCACCCTCGGGCAGGGCCATCTCACTGAAGACCCGGTCGACGAGGGCATCGAGGAGCGCTTCCTTGTTCGCGAAGTGGTGGTAGACGGCCATGCCCTCCACACCGAGCCGTCGCCCGAGCGCCCGCATGGACAGTGCCGCCAAACCACCGTCGTCGGCGAGAGCCGTCGCTTCCTCGAGGATGCCCTGAACCGTCAGGGCGCCGCGCTGTAGGGGTTGCCCCTGACTCATCCCTGACTCCTGTTGCACCTGGGCATCGACCTTTACGAAGTAAAGTATCGTGCTTTACGCTGTAAGAGTCTCGTCGGGAGGTCATCTTGTGACTGCACTGTCTTGTGCCACGTCGGCGTCGACCGGCGCCCCCGATCGCACCGTCCGCTCGCAGAGCGCGGCGTGGAACCGGTGGGTCGCCCGGTGGTTGAAGGTCGCACCGCCGGCCGCGGTCGGCTGGGGCCGTGTCATGAATGCCCGCACGCCGGTGCGCCATCACCTCGTGCTGTGGGCGGCGGCCCTCCTCACCCCGGCCGTCTTCCTCGTCCCGGTCGGCTTCGTCGCCCGCCGCGGTTACACCGGCGAGTCCGACCTCGTCGTGGCTTCAGAATCTGGCTTCATCGGTGCCGACCTGTCGAGGCCCGTGACCGACTCGCCGTCCTTGGCCGAGCTGACCGCCGTCTGGCGGGAGTTCCACCTCGTCAAGGCACTCATCGCCGGCCTGCTCGTCCTGGCCCTCATGGGCCTGGCCTCGGCGGTGCGCCGTCGGATGGAGGCCGCAGGACGTGGTCGTCGCCGGCTCCTGCTCGTGGCCTACGGCGCAGTGGTGGTCTGGCTCCTCGGCGCGCTCACAGTTCTGCTCGCGAACGTGCAGGGCGCCGCAGCCCCGTTCGCGTCAGTCGCCTCGCTCCTGCCACCCGGGCACGCGTCCGGTGAGCTGTCCGGGGTCCTGGGTGAGCTGCGGCGCGCGGTGGAGGTCGGGGCCCCCTCCCCCGCTGGAGGGATCGCCAGTGAGCTGCTCGGCGACTTCACCCTCTACCACGCGGTGTTCGCGGTGCTGGGTGCTGTCACCGGCGTTGCGCTCGTCTCCTTGGCCGTTCGCGCGGTCTGGCGACGGTGGCGGCTCCGCGGATCGGCGCGCTCCGCGGACCCGACGTGGCTTGTGCAGACCACCGTGTACGGCGCTGCGGGAGGCATCTTCCTCGTGCTGTCCCTGGCGAACGCGAGCACGTGGGTGCACCCCGTTCCCGCCCTCCTGGCCTCCCTCGGGGGCAGCTGACCGCCCGCCTGACCACGGGCCTCCCGCGAAGTCGTCGCCCCTGGTGGAGCCAACTGGCCCATCACCCCATACCCCTGAACGAAGGAGCACGACCATGGAAGGACTACAAGCCACCACCGCCCCGACCCAAGGCCCGATCGCTCGAGGCCGGTTCGTCGGCGCGGCCGCGATGGCGGTGGCCGTACTGGTGATCGTGGAGAACGTCGTGCTGGCAGCAACAGGCGCACCGTCCTTCGCCTCCCCGATGAACGAGGTCCTGGACTACTACGCGGCCAACCGCGCGGCGGTCGCGATCGCGTCAGGTGTCGTGGCCGTGTACCTGCCGCTGCTGCTCCTTTTCCTGACCGGGCTGGAGGGTCTTGTGGGTCGGCGCGGTGCGAAGGGCGCCGAGTGGGCGCGGCTCGCCGTCGCCGCCGGCGCGACGCTGTCGGGCGTCTTCGTCCTGGTCAACGTCCTGCAGGTCGGGCTCGCCCTCTCGGCTGGCGGCCAGTCGGAGCCGACTCCCCTACTCGAGCTCGTATGGCGCGTTCATGCGGCCGCGTTCGCTCTGGGGCTGCCGATGCTCGGTGCCACCCTTGCCGGCACAGCCCTCGCCACCCACGCAAGCGGGTTGACGCCGGCGTGGCAGCGCATGCTCGGCCTCGTGGGCGGCGGGCTGCTGCTCGCCGCAGGCATCGGGAACCTCGCCGTCGCCGACGGCTCAGCGCTGATCTTCGTGGGTCTGCTCGGCCTCGCGTCATGGCTCGTCTGGCTCATCGCGACCGGAGTGCGACTCGTCAGGTCATGACTGGGGTGGGTCCGTTACCGAGGTCGGGACGCAGGAGTCGGTCCGGCTGAGGGACGCGGCCTCGAAGTGGCGCTCACAACGCGGCACCAGATCACGCGAGCATGTCGACCGATTGGGCCTCACCGCCGCGCGTCATCGCGCGGTACGACGCGAAAGACGATCACCAATCGCAGGGGATCGTCGAGATGGTCGCTGTGCACCCGGCCCATTGAGGTCGAGGGCACGCCCGCGCCCTGATGCAGTTCGCACTCCAGCGGCTCCGTGGTGAGGGACTGGCGCTCATCAACGTGGGCACCGGTGGCGACCCCGGACACGCGCCGGCGCAGGCACTTCATGAAGGATTGGGATTCACCGGTGTTCCGTTGGTGAACTCCACATGGCGAACGGTTAGAGCAACGGCAGCCACGGTTGGTCCCGCTCAACACCCAGCGTCTGGCGGGACCGACCTGGCCTTTCACCAACCGCGCCTGGCAGCAGTGGTAGCGACATCCGCTCATGCGGCTGCCCAAACGGTGGGCAACGCATCCGTCATCATGATCCACATGTCCTTGACACCTGCGCCGGACCACGAGTTGCATGCCCGTCATCGGTTGGCCGACGCCGTCGTCGAGTGCCTGACGGCGGCTGGACTACCCGCTGCTTTGGAGACCCCGAATGGGCCACGGATCACGGGCGCCGGGGTCGAAGTCGACCAGTTCGATGACGAGGAAGGAGGAGGTGTGTTCGTTCATTGGTCTGGAAGCCCGGAACTCGCTGAAGACTCGAACACGGCCGTCATGGCGCATGACTATGAGAGCCCCGCCATCCAGCTCAATGGCGCGATTGCGGGTGTCATGGCCGACGCGCTGCTATCCATCCTCAACGCCAGTGGGCTCCGTGCCGAGATCTCAGAGGATGAGTACCGGCCCTACTCACTCAAGGTTCTCCGCGGGCGGGACTGACATCCGCTCATGTCGCCGCGATCCGAGACTGTGAGCGAAGCCGGCTCAGTACGGCTTGACCCCGTCAGTCGGAGCTGTCAGCTCGGCGAACCTCGCGGGCGGCGTCCGCCCGAATCCGTGCCCGTGGTCACTCACTTGGCCACCCACTCCGTGGGTGATGGGCGGACCTTTCACACGTCGCAGCCTGCCGTACGCCCACAAACCGGACCCTCATGGGCGAAGATGCCGGTATGGCATCGCGTCCGGTCCTGACCCCGACTCGCTCCCTCATGTCCCGACACCTTCGAGCTGTCGTTGGGAGGGATGGCCAGGTGCACGCCTACTACGACGCTGCTGAGCGGAACGTGGTCGCGGTGATCAGCTCAAGTTCGACGCCGGCGCCAGGGCTCGACACGTACGCGACGGCCTCCCTGCATGCGTCGCCGAACATGCTCGACGAGCATGACATCCGGGTCGAACTCATGGTGGTCGCCGGAAGCGGGACGCCGCAAGCGGCCAACATCGTGGCGACCTCCGCACTCTGCGTCATGAAGGACGGCTGGCTGGCCGCGCCGGGGGTCGTCTTTCCCAACGCAGTTCGCGAGTATGTCGCTGACACGACCGTGCCCCACCTCATGTGGACTGAGCCATTCGACTTCGAGGGTCTCGGCAAGATGACGGTAGAAGGAATCGACCATGAAGTGCACGCACTGCAGGGCGTGCCGCTGTCGGACCGCGAACACGACTTCCTGGTGACCTATGGATTCGACGAGCTGACCAATCGCCTCGAGTCATCCAACGTCGCCCACTTCGACTTCCACCGCGACTCGGTCTGTTGACGAGTCCAGTGCCGATGTCCCCTGCGTCCGGATTGAGGATTGCGCGCCTGGTTTGGCCGTGTGAGCACGGGCTCCTGTTTCTGACGTCGCCTTCGGGCCCTGCGGACCACACGTCCATGGCGAAAAGCCTTGAGCCGGTTCATTCTGTTCGCGGATCACTGGCACTCGCCGTTCGGCACTACGTCGATGGCGACGTGACCGTCGACGTGTGGGAAGGGCCGGCTGACTCGTCGACCGATTTTGAGACCGTCTTCGACGGACCGATCGATCTCGATGGTGGCGACCTGATGCTCACCGACACCCTGAATCGTGTCCGATTGACGTTCCCGGTCGACGACTCCGTCCGGATCGTCGTGCGGGCACAGGGACTTCCGCATGTCGACCACGTCGTGGTTGAGATGCACACGGCCTGACCCTGCTCGGATGGACCCCACGTATCCAGGCGACTCAGCGCCGCTAGACCAAACTCAAGGCCAGGCGTCATTACCCTCGGCGGCGCACACCACGGCAACAGCGACCCGAACCAGGTGAACCATGACCCCCAGCCCTTGGACGATCCGCCCACAGGTCGGCGTCGGCACGCTCTGCCTCGGAGACCCGATTGCCGACGCGCACCGCACCCTGACGGAGACCGCCGACTTCGAACACACCGTCCAGTCAGCACCGTACAGCGGGCACTTCTCCAACGGCATCACTGTCGCCCTCGACGCCGACAGCGCCGGCTTGCTGGAGTCCATCGAGATTTGGTATCCGATCGATCCCAACACCACGACGGTGACCCTCGAGGGAGTCAACGTGTTCGCCGCCGACGTCGATACGACCAGCGCGCGCCTGCGGGCCGTCGGCCTGGACCTGTCCCGCCACCACGACAGCTTGATCGACCGAGGCCGCAGCATCGGCCTCACCGTTGCCGACAAACGCATCGTGGCGGCCCTGGTCGGTGTCGCCGGCTACTACGACTTCCTCGACGACCTGCCCTGACGGCCGCTACCGCCAGCTAAGCCTCGGTCGAGGGCTCCTCACCCACATTCTGTTGCCGCCTACCTTCCTGCGGGTGAACGGCAAGGGTGGCAAGGTCGCTGCCTCCGTGGCCCTGGTGGCCAAGCGCGACCGGGGTCGCGGCACCTTCATCGACTCAGCCCTGAGTGAGACTGACACGTTCCACGCCGAGGTCCTTTGGCGACCTCAAGGCGTGGTCGGCCGCACCGCTGAAGCTGCGACAGGGCTCGCTACTGACGAGTGAAGGCGTAGAACCAACCCGGCCCGCAGTCTTGGCGCCGGCTGACTACCCGGCCAAGACGGCCCAACGGAGATCACCCCGCTCGACGCACGTACCTATACCCCCGCCCCCTGGATTTCAATGGCGCTGCCACCGATGCAAGGAACGCGGTCACTCCGCACACGGCGACGTGCGGAAGAACTTGACGCTCCGCATGCGTCTACGCGGGGACCGCGTCGCGCGAAACGGCACAATGGCGCTCATGACTCGAGCCGCTCAGCATCGCTATCGACTCACGACTCCTGGACGCACTGTGTCTCGGGTACGAACCGCTGACGCCTTCACTGGGTGGCTTCTTGAGCACAGCGAGGACGGGGACGAGAACTGGCGCGAGAATTTCCGGTGGAACAGCATCAGCGGCAGTCTCTGAACGCGTTTGGACCGGGATGCCAGCTGAGGCGCGGCCGTTCGCTCATGCCGCGAAGGGAGTGGACCTCCTGGTACGTCCGCCGGAATCAGGATCCCAATCGTGCGTGACGGGCTTTGCGTCCCGGCTTCCTAAGGATCCACAGGTGACCGCTGGTGCCACGAGCGGCCATCTGTTCGAATGCCCTAGGCGCAACGAACGTCCGCACATGCCGCGGACGGGACGTCCGACCTGCCGCAGTCAGAGCGGATGCCGACAAGCGAGCCATCCTTCGCCTTGTGCATGATGTCGAGATGGAGGTCATTCCAACGCCTACGCGGGTTGGCGTTGGTCGTTGGACCTCACGGGGGGACGTAGTCCTAGGGGCGCTGCACGCGTTCCAGGGCCTTGGCGTTTTCGCGTCGCAGGTATACGTCGTCCGCGTAGGCGAGCTCGACGATCTCGCGCGCCTGCTCCGGCCGCCCAGCGTGTAGTGCCGCAGCCGCCGCGAAGACTAGGTGACTCCCCCGTACATCGATGCTCCCGGGAATTCTCTCGGCCTTCATCCCTGCAAGCGTCGCGTCCGCCAGTGCCCCAGGCGTCCGCCTGGCGTTGAGCCAGGGCAGCACCGCTTGGCGAAGCATCCGTTCAACTGGTTCGAAGAGGTCGTCCGCAGCAACCTCAGAGTCGAAGCCCCACATCGACCCGACCACGTCGAACTCCCACCTCATCGCATCGGTGGGAAGCCCGTAACTCGGCTCTCCTGTCGTCGCGAAGCATCTCCCGTACCAAGTCTTCGAACTCAGGGAAGTAGAGGTCGACCCGCAGGACCAAGTGGTGGCGGCGGTGTAGATAGGTCGCGCGGAGAAAGGCGAAGAAGGTGAGCACCTGCTTCATACCGCCAACCTCGCGGCGGTGCTTGAACCCCGTGGAGGGTTTGAAACCCTCTGGTTGCAGCACGTCCTCCGAGACGCGCGCCATCAAAGGGACGAAGCATCGCGTTCACATCGCGCCTTGAGTCCACCTGTCCCCCTTCGTCTTTCGGTTCCCTGCCTGATCGTCATCTCGAGACGTGCACATCGGAATAACGCGGCACGGGCGTCCACACAATCGCACTCCCATGCCACTGTCCCAGCAAACAGATACTCCCTCATCAAGTGAGTTGGCTGCCAGTCGAAGACTCTGGATGGAAGGGTGAGGGCGATGCCGCTGAGGTATTGGTTCGATGACGTGCCACACGTCGAGTTCGAGAACAACGCGACCGCCACTGACGTGTGGGTGGCACTGTCGACTGAACTGCTTGCGGGCCATCTCGTTAACCGCGGTGTTGGCCTGCCGGATGAAGTCGCGGCCGTGTTTCCTCGGCGTGACGCCCTGCCTGACGTGATTGCTCATCCCGAGCCAGTTCTCCTGCGTGTTGCAGGTGCCCATGTCCTTGGGGGCACGGTGTCGTTAGGGCCGCTGAAGGGTTTCTACTGCGTCTACGGTGGACACTGGGTCGTGGGGATGGTGTCGTCACACGGCCCCCTCAATCTGTCGGAGGCCCCCGGCCCGACCGCCGATCGGTGGCCCGCACTGAACTGACTCTGTCCAGCCCCAAAGGCCCGGGTGGGCAGACAGTGGACTGGCGACGGGCCGTACAGAGCGCTTAAAGGCCGTATTTCGTACGCAGCCAAGCGTCCTTTGAGACCATTCGATCCATGGGTATCGGTATTGATGAGTTCCTCGAGAAGAGGGTTCGTGATGACGAGCGGCTTGGTCGGGAGGCTCTGGCGAAAATGCCGACTGAAGACTCTCGCCTGCTCGAGGCAAGCGATGGCCGCGTCAGCGCGACGGGGTGGCGGATTCTCAGAGATGCGGCGTTGAAGCGGGAGATGATCTTCAGCCACGACGATTACCTTGAGCTCCCTGCTGACGGACGCCCTCCCGTGGTGGAGTGCGTCACTTGCCGGGAGCTGTACCCCTGTCAGTCTCTGCGCATCGCCGTAGCCGTCTACGCAGACCATCCCACCTACAACCCGGCTTGGCGTCCATTCGAGCCGGACACCCGCGCTGACTAACGAGCCTCAGCACATGCCGCGAAGGGTGCGGACGGCCGCGCCGAGATGAGCAAGACTCTTGAACCGTGACGAGGACGCTTCGCCGCACGAAGTTCACACACGCGCAGAATGTCACTGAGGTTGCCTTCATGTCGTCATCCAGGCTTCTACGGTTCTGAGGGTGGCGAGAAGAGTGGATGTGGGTTCTCCCCTCAATGGAACCGAACGGTGTGTTCGCGGGTGTATGTGGTGTGAGCGACTCGACTCCTAGCAGCGCTGAAGCGGTGCGCGACCTCTATCAGGCGTGTTACCCGCGCCTCGTAGCCGTCGTTGCGCTGGCCGCTGACGGCCGCGCGGAAGCGGAGGAGTGCGTCCAAGAAGCGTTCATCCGTCTACTTCGCGAGTGGCCCAAGGTGTCCCAGTTCGACAACCCCGAGGCGTGGACTCGGCGAGTGGCGCTCGGTTGTTGTCGAACCGGCGACGCAAGACGCAAAACGGCGTGAAGGCGTTCCTGCGTCTCGGCCAGCCCGTCTCACACCCAGCACCCGCTGATGAGCCCGTGGACGTCCAGCGAGCGTTGGCAAGCCTGCCTGTCACCCAACGACAGGTCGTGGTCCTGCACTACCTGATCGGGTTGGGAGTAGCCGAAACCGCCGCCGAGCTGGGGATCGCCCCAGGCACCGTCAAGTCCCGGCTGAGCCGCGCCCGCGCCGCGCTCAGTCCACTGCTGCGCGAGGAGGTCCACCATGCCTGACCTGTCCGAACTCTTGGCCGCGGAAGCGCGCCGACAGGAGCCGACCAGCCAGCCCCCGTTCGAGGACCTGATTCGGGCACGCCGAAGGCGCGACCGTCGAGGGCGCATCGCCGCAGGCTCCCTCCTCGTGGCGGTCGTTGCCGGTGTGGCACTGGTTCCCACGTTCGTTGCTGCTCAGCGACGCCCGATCACAAGCGTCGTCGGGCCTGGGTCAGCGGCAACGGTCACAGGTGTCCTGCGCTCCAGCGGAGGCCCGGTGGGTACCGGGCAGTTCGAGCTGCGCGGCGAGATCGTGTTCAAGTCGGCCACCGGCCAGACCACCACCACCAAAACTGGGAGCGACGGCATGTTCACCATCGCCGTTAAGCCAGGGACCTACACGGTCACCGGCTCCAGTCCGCAGTACTCGGACGGGCAGGGCGCGTGCCAGACCGACGATCCGGTCACCGTCAGCTCCGCAGGTTTGACAGGTGTGACAGTGACCTGCCCTATGAGGACCCCGGCCAGCGGCGTGACGACGCCCAGCGCCCGGTCGCTCAGGGCTGTCCTCACCCTGCCGACCACCACGATCCGCACCGGCGAATCGGTGGCGGCGCAAATCACCGTGACCAACAACACCGGCGAAGACATTCATCTGGTGGGATGCGGGCCCATTTACACGGTGCTCCTCATCGGAGGCCCACACCAAGAGTCCCCGTTCTGGGCAGCCTGCGCTCAAAACATCACGATCCCCAAGGGTGATACGACTTACCCGGTCACGGTTGCCGCGACCTACAGCGAGTGTTCACCGCGCGGCGATCAGGGCATGGCCAAGTGCCTGCCGAAGGAGGGCTCCATGCCCGGCCTACCCCGAGGCCGCTACACAGCAACCACCTGGGGCGTGACAGACCAAGTGCCCGTCCCTGCTCCCATCACGGTGACCGTCAAGCCGTAGCGCACTGAGGTCGGCACGAGAAGGCTGTGACCGACTCGGCCCCTCGACAGCCCTCGCGAACCCGGCGGGGCACCGTTGGGTCTACAGGTATCCGCCCCACCCCCCACCGACGACGCCCCGGGAGGTGAATTGCGCGCGGGCGTTGCCGGCATACCAGCGTAGGTAGCCACGACGGTCGACCGTGAGGAGGTCTGCGGCTCCGTCGTCGTTCCAATCGGTGCTGAGGATGGTGAGAGCGTTGCTGAACCCGCTGCCGATCTTGTATCCACGGTGGGCAAACCCTCCATGGCCGTTGCCAGGGAACAACCAGATGGTGCCGTCGGTGCGTAGACCCAGAATGTCGGGGTGGTGGTCGCCATTCTGGTCGCCAGCCCCGAGCAGCTGGCGGTAGCCGCCCCAACCGCTGCCAAGACGGACGCCGGCGGCGAGGGTGTCCTGATTGGTGTGCCGGTAGTAGTACAGCTCGCCAGTGTCTTTGACGCCCATGACGTCCGGTTCACCATCCCCCGACCAATCGTCGGAAGAGAACACCTTGGACATTCGGGTCCACCCGCGCGACAGCGCGTACTCATAGTTGAGGTTCCACTGATGGACGCCCGTGGCGAGATGCTCGCGAAACGTGCCGTCGTAGTTGACGCTCCAGAAGGTGCGGATCTCGTTCTGGGGAACGGGTCCGTAGTGGGGAAGCAGGATGCGCTCGTCCTGAAGGTTTCTACCGATGATTGCCGTGCTGCCCGTGAATCCGCCTCGGCAGTTGCCCCGGTGAAGTGCAACCACTCCGGCGGAGCTCACAGTGACCAGGTCTGAGCACGTGTCGTCCCAGCTACCCGTGGCGATGATTCGCTGTCCGTGCGCTCGTGGGATGACAGTCTGCGACACCTTCGGCCCGAGCCCTATGTCGCTGTTGGCTTGCACCGCGATCGTGTACGACTGCATGTCCGTCAAGCCGGTGATCGTGACCGATCGTGCGGACGCACCGACCGTGACGGTCTTCTCCGGCTGGACGACGGTGACGACGAACCCGGTGGTCGGTGTGTCTCCGCTGTAGGGCGCCAACCACCGTACGGTCACCATCTCCTCCCCCGGCACGATGGTGGGGCTGTGCATGATCGGGGGAACGGTCACGTTGGACGCCAGTCCGGCGAGACTGGCATTTCCCACTGCAGTGCGGCTGACGGTCCGATTCCCGTCGACGGCAGAAGCCGACCCGCCACTGAGGGCAGGAACGGTGACTGCAATGAGCACACCCAGGACAAGAGCGGACCGCCGACCACCTCGACCTGTGACAGGACGGTGAGACCCATGTTCGTTCTGCGCGCCACCCGACATGACTGCCCCCAAATCACGCCAGACCGTTCCGGCTGAAGGAATCTTGGGGCACCACCTGCCGCCCAGCAATGACAGTTGTCACGAACGCGGGTCGTTTGCGGCCGACGCGTGGATGAGGAACACCTATCTCTACGCGATGGCGGCGCTCCCCCTCGTGGACTCACGGCTCGTTCTCACCGCTGACGGTTGGGTCGCGGCGACGGGGTCGTGAGCTACGACCACACGTAGAAGCCGACCGAGCCTGACACGCGTTTCCACTCGTCCCGTCCCGTCAGGGAGACTGGGGGGGAACACCGACCGTAGCTTTGACAAGGAGCCCACCGTGACCGAGGGAACCGTTCGCTGGTTCGATGCCGACCGAGGGTTCGGCTTCATCGCCCTCGGGCCGGAGGCAGAGGATCTGTACGTGCATGCGTCCGAGATCATCAGCAACGACGCGATGAAGCTGCTCCGCGAGGGGCAGGTGGTCGAGTTCGAGATCGGCGAAGGGGACCGCGGACCGCAGGCGCGCCGCGTCCGGGTCACGGCCGACCAGGCCGCGGACACGCCGCTGGGCGTGCTCGGCACCGTCTCCTGGTACGAGCCCGCCAAGGGGTACGGCTTCGTGACTCCCGACGACGGTGACGGCGAGGTGTTCGTGCACAGCTCGGCCATCGTGGGGGGCGGCGTCGTCCGCGAGGGACAACGGGTGGCGTTCCTCGTCGTCGACGGGGAGAGGGGACTGCAGGCTGACCCTCTGCTCCCCCTGGGAGCCCAGGCCGCACAGCAGGCCCAGTCCTCCGACGGGGCTGACGGCACCGTGTCCTGGTACGACGTGGACAAGGGCTTCGGGTTCATCACCCCCGAGTCGGGCGGCTCCGATGTCTTCGTCCACGTCCGCGAACTGGCCCACGGACTCGCAGAGCTGGACGAGGGCGACAGGGTGACGTACGACGTGGTCGTGAGCGACAAGGGCCCGCAGGCTCGCGACGTGCGCCTCGCGCGCAGCTCGACATCGAGGGGCGCACCCTCGACGTCGCCGACCCGCGCTCGTTCGGGACACCGGGAGCCATCCGACGCACCGGTGCGCGGCGGCGAGGGCGTGGTTGCGCGCTACGACGCGGACCGGGGGTTCGGGTTCATCGCCCCGGACGCCGGTGGCGCGGACCTGTTCGTGCACGTGTCGGTCGTCAGGGGCGCCGAGGCGTTGCACGAGGGCGATCGGGTCCGCTACCAGGTGCGTCAGAGCGACCGGGGACCACAGGCCGATCGCGTCGAACTGCTCTGAGCAGAAAGGCATTTCGCGCGCGTTCTTCCAGAAACCGTTGGACGCGCCGGACATCCCTCGCGAGGAACACGGAGGTGCCGGCCATGTATCCGTTGTGTCACTTGGGGTCACAGGGCAGCATGGCCTTCCGTTGGAAGTGGACCGGCAGAGGCCGAACGGCCCTTGCCCGAGGTACCCGCAGAAGGAATCCGGCAGCGGCCACCACCGGCCTGTTGTTGCGTTCCTCCTCCTCTCGCGCAGGACGCTCAGTAACGGCGGGTCAATCGCTGAATGGCGGACCTTCCATCCGGGTCGTAAAGCGTGCGGTACATCGGCGTGGCCCAGATCCGCGTCCAAGGCGACAGACGAGGCTCCGCCAGGGGACGCAGCCGGCCCGGCGGACGCTCGCCCACCCGCCCGACACCGTGCCACTGCTGGAGCCGCCGCGCCGACTCGGCGAAGGCCTCGAACATGGTTGACAGCTCGACCTCGCCACCCTCCGCTTGGTCGAGGTGCTCGTTTGCCAAGGTCGTGCGCAGCCCTCTGGCGTAGCCTTCGTCGAGCACCGCCGCCGACACCTCTGAGTCGTGGGTCCATGACCGGCGGTTGAAATTGTCCGACCCTACGGTGGCCCAGGTGTCGTCGATGGTGCACACCTTGGCGTGCACGTAGACGGGTACTCCGGCGTGGTTCTCCAGACCGTAGAAGGCGACCCGGTCACCACCCGCCTGCCGCAGGATGTCGACCGCACGTTCTCGACCAATCAAGTTCGGCGGCTGGCTTAGGTACCCGTCCTGGTCCGGGTGGTGCGGCAAGACAGCTATCAGCCTCAGCTCTTCGTTGTCGCGCAGCGCCTGCGCGAAGGTCTCCGCGACGTGGCGCGACCACAGGTACTGGTCCTCGAGATAGATCAGCCGACGGGCGCGTCGGATCGCCTTCGTGTAGCCGCGCGCGACGCTCCGCTCGCCCTTCGGTGCGAAGCGGTAGCCCGGGAGACGCTTCGGATAGGTCCGCAGGAGTTGCAACGGCATCTCGCCGACCGGCTCGGGATCCGGCAGCTGTGGGGGCAGCGGTCGGAGTTGCCTCGGTTCGTCCTTGCGCAGCCGGTCGCCGAGCAGCCGCAACGGATCTCGGGTTAGGGGCCGCGGGTCGTCCCAACGCTCGCGGAACACCGTCTCAACGTCACCGACGGCTGGGCCCTTCACCATCAGCTGGATGTCGTGCCACGGCGGCCGCTTCCCGTAGACCTTCGCCATCGGTTGGGTCTGAGGATCACCGTGGTGGTCGCGATCGTCCCGGCGGCTGTGGCAGAGATCGATCCCGCCCACGAAGGCCACGTCGAGCTCGGGGCGACCGGGGTGCCGAAGCACCACGAACTTCTGGTGGTGTGAGCCGCCGGGGCGGACGCGCATGTCGAGCTCGCACTCGCCGCCTGCCGCGTTGATGTCCTCGCCCATGTGCCGGTTCTCGGTGGCGGAGAACTGCAGCCGGTCCAGATGAGACCGCCACATCAGCCCGCGCACGTCCACTCCACGCTCAGCCGCGCGGCTCAACACACGGGCGATCTCGCTGCCAGGCTCGCCCAGCAGTTGTTCGTCGGGGTCGCCGCGCCAGTCGACGAAGAGCAGCAGGTCGCCGTCACGCATGTTGGATACGCCACGGTGCAGCTCCGCGTAGTAGGCGACACCGTGCACGAGCGGGACGACTGTGTTGCCCTCGGTCCAAGCCTTGCCGTCCGAGTGCCGTCGGTCGAGGGAAGTCTCGACGTTGCCGCGCCCTGCACCATCGAGGAACCACTGTGCCGCTGTCACGTGCCATGCATAGCGGTGATCACGGCCCGGCGAAAGGCCGTACGTCATGCCGTGAGCTGACCGCACCTCCCCTCGCTGTGGTTTGTCTCTGTCCGGGCTGGTAGCAGGGGCTTTTCTCGACTCAGGTGCAGATCGTTCTCTACGGCGCTGTTGACGGGCGGAGGTGGGGCGGCCTGGCAGCCGTGGCCCAAGCCCTGACACTCCCAGGCCCACCTTTTCGAAGACCCTGTGGGCTGACCCTTCGAACAGGCACACCTGCCGGTCAAGAGCTCATCTCCTTGGCTTCGGGTCACAGCGCAACCCGCGCGAGAGGTTGATCCCGCTTGCAGAACTCAGGGGTATCGGACTCGACGCGCCCGATCTAAACTTCCCGATCGAAGGCCCATCCCGGACCCCGATGGGCAGGTCTTGGCCGGCCTCAGGCCCCGCAGCCACTCCAGCCAACGCTTGCTCGTCTGATCGATGGCGGCGTGGTTGGAGGCATCGTGGACATCTACCCCCAAGTGATGCAAGACCGGGCATCGTGGACCAGCGAGGGCGACCATGCGAGGCCGGTCTTCGACTCGATCATCCGTGTAGCCAGGCACCTCATACCTGGGACCCACGTCGGGATCTGCATTCTTGACAGCGACGATCACCTCACGACTTTGACCGGAACCGACCCGCTCGTCTTCGCCCTGGATGAAATGCAATCTGCAGCGGATGAAGGGCCTTCCATCACAGCTGTCCGTGAAGGACACACCGTCATCATCGACGATGCTGAGAGTGAGCATCGATGGTCGGGCTTCATTTCGCACGCCGTGAACCTGGGGCTGCGGTGGTACCTGGGCGTGCCGATCGGCTTCGATGACCGCAGTTTGGGTTGCCTGAACTTGTACTCTCGCGCGCACATGCATCTCGACTCCGACCACTTGGCGCACGCACAAGTCTTTGCCGCCCAGGCATCGGTAGCTCTGAACCAAGGGCGGCGTGAGAACGACCTGATCGCGGCCCTCAGGTCGAGTAGGACGATCGGGACCGCCATCGGCTTAACGATGCAACAGCACAACCTCAACTCGCAGGAGGCCTTCGACCACTTGGCGGCTCGGTCTCGCATGACCAATCTCAACCTTCGAGAGGTGGCGGCGCGTCTCGTCCAGGAGGCGAACGACGTCCGGCAGGCGACGGCGACGGCGACGGCGACGGCGACGGCGACGGCGGAGCCCAGCGATGACGACGCACCAGTCGCGGCCTGGTGTCCGACTCTCGAACTTGCCATCGATGGGGACTGCCACGACTAGACGGGTGCCGCGTCCTCAGGCGTAGGACCGCCCTACGCCTGAGAAGGCCAGGCCTCGAGGGCAGGCAGTAGCCTCCACGCACGCAGGCTGCACTCTCTGAACACGACACCGTGATGGCTCGAGTTGGGCTGTCCGACTGGTTGATGGACGCACCCGACACCGCGGACATAAGGGTCAAAATGCCACGATGGGACTCAGCCAGGGCCCAAGGTCCGCGCACCCCTTGGCTTGCGACATCTGTCGTGTGACCATCGAGTCATGGTCCGAGACTCAGAGGCCTGCCCCAGATGCGCATCGCCCAAGTGGACGATCGTCACCGTACCTCGGGCCCAAGACGACACACGTCCCGCCAGAACTCATCATGTAGCTCGGTGTCTTTCGTGCGGTCATCAGTGGGATCCCGCACCAAGCGTGACCGCACCCGGTAAAACGGACGATTGACGCATCGAGGTGCGGCCCGGGGCGACGTCCCAAGGGCGCGTCGCCCAGTCCGTTCCCGAATCACTCGCGCCGACCCGCAAGCAACCGCCATGAGTGGCTATGTCCAAGACCCGCCGTTCCCCCAGCCGGCGCCCGGATGGACGTGGACTTCGTCGTCCTGCCACGCCTCGTTTCGACGACCGCGGATGCGATTGACCACTCCGTAGGCCACCAGCGCGACGAAAGCCGCCGCACCGATCCCAAAGAGGATGTACAAGACGTACTGCATCCGGACTCCCGATCCCCAGCTGCCATTAGCGTTGCAACAACGGTACATCCATGATGCTCGCAGCAAGCTCGGATCAGTAGGGTAGAGGCGGCCTCGACGGACGAGTGAACCCGGCTTCGGGCGAGTTGGGGTCCAGCCCCCCCGGCCGATCCCACGCTTCAAGCTTGTTGTACCTGTGCGTTCAGAACGGTCAAACGCCGTGTCTCAGAGCGGTCGAGCCTCCGAGGAGAGCGCCGTCTCCGTTCAACCCCGAGCCTGAAGAGCCGTATACGGATGGTGGTGGTCCGGGCCACGCCCTCACTGACTGCTTAGCAGGGCTCCATCGTCCCGTCGCCCCGTCGCGCCGCTGACCGCAGTCACGATGTCGAGCAGGCACCGGACGGGCTCGTCTCGGCTGAAGGACGGGTCCGCCAGTCCCACAACGATCTGCTCAGCCACCGATGCGAGTTTGATGTTGTTGAGGCTCGAGTACGCCTTCAAGAGCTCGAAGGCGATCTCGTCGTCAACACCAAATGTGATCATGAGGGCACCCTTGGCCTGCTCGATCGCGGCGCGGTGCTTGGAAGAAGCCTCCACCGCCTGCCTTGCGCCCTCGCGCACAGGTTCAGTGATGTCCACGACAAACCCGGTGAGCCGCTTCACGATGCCGGCGACTGCCTCGCTCTGACCGACGAACACGAGGCGTCGCGTTTCACCGGTCGGATCAGTCATCCGGTAGACGCAGGAGTACGGCCCCTCGTTCTCGAGGTGGTGCTGGAATCGCGCCAGCATCAGCGGCCGGTCCTCGGCGACCATCTTGTTCAGCAGCACTTGTGTCGTGGGATGTTCACCGTCAAGAAGTCCGTGCAGGTCGCGAAGGCCCTGCGACCAGGACCATCGACCGCTGTCGGCCTGGTACTCGAAGGCCAGCGTCTGCCGATCGCTCTGCATGGTTTGCGGATCCACAGTCACCTCCTACGTGACGATCCAAAGGATCTCCCAAGCGAGAAGGCCACTCCTTGACCGAGGTCAGGATATGACAACTTCCGCGCCAAAAACCAGCGCCTGTTGGCGATCCGTTGGCCTCTGCACCTCGCAACCCCTGAGCAGTCCCAGCACGTGGTTGACCTGCGACCAAAAGGCAGTCGGAGCGCCGCCGCGCTGGTGTCATTCGTGCATCGGGAAGGGCGCTGGGCGGTCGTGCACGCTTCGATGGGCCATGTCGAAGGTCGACAGGACCTCGACGAGGAAGTCGCTCGCCGCCGCCGTGATCGACGGGATGTCCTGCTCCGGCGCACCGGCGAGCACTTCGGCCAACACTCGGTGATGGACTCCGACAAGGTTCAGGAGGCTCACCCTGTCGTCGATCGCGTTGCGCCCCAACTGGTAGCCAAGAGCCAGCGCTGCTTCACTCCGCTGGGGGAGGTAGCGCAGGAATGCAGCCCGGTAGTCGCGCAGCAGGTCCTCCAGCCTCGTCACGAAGCGCCCACATCCCGCAGTCGACCGAGGTAGGCGAGGCCTTCCTCCAGGTCCAGGGCGGTCGGCACCTGCCCCATGTCCATGCCTAGGCGCACCATCGCGAAGGCGACCTCTGGCTGGATGCCTACGATGACGGTGGTCGCGCCCCGCAGCCTGGCGATGTCGGCGATCGAGCGCAGGGTTCGGGAACCGAAGCTGTCGATCACGTCGAGGGCGGCGACGTCGATGATGATCCCCCGCGCCCGGACCTCGCCGATCTGCCTCACGAGGTCGTTCTGGAACCGGATCATCTCGGAGTCGTCGAGGGCAGTGTGAACCGACGCCACAAGGGTGTCGCCTTGTCGCAGGATGGAGACGAGCGCCGGTCCTGAGTTCACGAGCCTTCACTCACCTCCTTACGGGTCACGGAGTAGCCAAGCAGGCGCTCTGCCTCCTCCAGGCCCCCTTGGAGGTCGCCGATGGTGTTCATCTTGCTCAGGTCCACGCCGATGGTGACGAGGGTCTGGGCAATGGTGGGCGACAGGCCGGTGATGATGACGCTGGCCCCCATCAGGCGCGACGCGTCCACGGTCTGGACGAGGTGGTTGGCGACCGTTTCATCGACGTCCGGAGCACCAGTGATGTCGATGACGACCACCTTGGCGCGATGGGTCCGTATGCCGCTCAGCAGCTGCTCGGTGAGCTGCTTGGCGCGCTCGCTGTCCAGGACGCCGATGATGGGCAGGATGAGAAGTCTCTCGCGCACGGGTAGGACAGGCGTGGACAGCTCACGGATGGCGTCCTGCTGCTGACGGATGACTCGCTCGCGCTCGTCGACGAAGCTGACGGCGACGGTGTTCGCTATGCGGTTCGCGGCGGGCTCGTAGGCATCGAGGATCTGGTTCAGGAGCCCGAAGTCTCGTTGGTACTTCTCGAACAGCGAGCGTGCGAGGACGTCGCGCAGAAGGAGAACGATGCCGACGACCTCATGGGTTTCCACGCCTCGGGGGATGATGCGTTCTGAGAGGTCACGTGCGTAGTGCTGCAGTGCCTCGACGCTCCCGGTCTCCAGGACCTCGACGTAGTTGTCGTACACCGACGTGGTCTCGGCGACCATCTCCTGTGGCGTCATCGCCTCGAGCAGGTGGGCGTCACGGATCCGCGAAGCCCACTCGTCGCGCAGCTTGGCCCGGTGCTCCCTCAGGTGAGCCACGAGCTGCGGCAGGAGATGGTTTCCGGACAACGAGGAGCCGGGTTCCGTGTCCATCTCGGTTTCGTTGGTGTTCATGCGGATCCCTTCGGGTCGAACCACTTGGTCATGCTGACAGTCGTTCCGTGACCGGCCTCCGAGACAAGGTTGAACTCGTCCATGAGTCGTCGGGCGCCGGGCAGTCCCAACCCGAGCCCGCTGTAGGTGCTGTAGCCGTCTTGGAGCGCCGCCTCGACGTCCGCGATGCCTGGCCCCATGTCCCTGGCGACCACCCGGATCCCGCGTCGTGGCCGCTCCAGGAGTTCGATCGTGACGTCGCCGTTGTCGGCGAACCGGACGATGTTGCGGGCGACCTCGGAGACAGCGGTGGCCAGCATGGTGAGGTCGGTCCCGGTGAACCCGGCCTGCGCGGCCAGGTCTCGTGCTGCTCGCCGGGCGGACACGATGTCAGGGTCGGCTCCGATGGGCACGCGGAGCACGTCGTCCCGGACCGGTCCACGGTCCATCAGCGGTTCGCTGAGCCGGGCGCACACATCGCACTCCAGCAGGTGCCGGGCAGCGTCCACCTCACGTTGGCGACGCCGGTCAGCACTCGACAGAGCCAGCAGGACAGGCCTGCACCTGTCGGTGGGTGGCTCGATGTGGTCGAGCGCCAAGAGGTACTCGACTCGGAGCCGCGCGCGTGTCCTCTTGAGCTGGGCGGCAACAGCGCCGGCCGTGCTACCCGCTTCGTCAGCCAGCACCTGCGTGGCGGCGCCGCGGACCTCGTGTGCGAGCAGCACCTGTCTCTCGCGGTCGGTGAGCCTGCGCAGGGCCTCGTTGATGGCGAGCTGCTCCTCCGAGGCAACCAGCACGTTCTCGACATCGTCCGGCTGGGTGGGATCAAACACCCTGTGGCGATTGCGCACCTCACGGTCGTCGGTGCGCCACATCGTCGCCATGACGTTGCGGACGGTCGCGATCGCGTACGGCTCGATCATGCCGGGTTCGATCCGGTCCTCAGCGGCCAGGACCCGCACAAGGGTTTCCTGCACGAGGTCCTCGGCCGACGGATGCTGTCCGACGCGAGCCGCGACGATGCGGCGCAGCATCGGGATCAGAGCGGCGACGTCCTCCGCCCCTCCCGGCTCCGGAGGCTGGTCCGCCATCCTGGCCGTTGTCACGAGGCCGACCCTACGCCGGAGGAGGGCGTGCCAGCTCTCTGACGTGCGGTTTTGTCGTAGCGCGAGGCAGTGGAGCGCAAGGTAGGGCTTCTGCCGGTGCAGCACCCGTGACCAGTTTCAGGACCTGTCAGGGTCGCCTTTGGCGTCATCGATCTCGGCGCCCGGGGCTTGAGTGTCGAGGCCCCCGACGGGAGCCATCTCAGCCAGCAGTGTGCTGTCCGCGAGCGGGTCGACATACCCGGGCGGTAGGGGCGGGTCTCGGGGAAGGGGGACGGGAACGGCGTCCACCGAGCCGGGTACGGCTGGGTCTTCATGCACATCCCCATGGTCACCATCGGGGCAGGACACTGGCGACCTCCTTCCGACGTAGGCGGCGCGGAGCGTCAGGTTGGTCTGACGTGGTGGTTGCGGTCACGGCCGTCGTGCCTTGAGGCCAGGCTCCCCGTGCAGCGTCCAGAGCTCCACCTTGTGCAGCAGATGCATGAGACCCAGGGCGAGGAGGGGCGTCATGAGGGCGAGAGCGATCACCGACGGCCCACATCCCTTGCTGCTGCCGGCCTGCCGCGGCGGGAACCCTGACCGCGGGGAAAGGCCAGGCAGGGATCGATGACGAAGGCATCCACGTCGATGGTCATACCCATGAGGTCGAGCTTCAATCCACGGACGACGGGGCGAAGACCCTGTTCGTCACGCACGAGTTCTGCGGGCACGGTGGCACGTCGGGTGTCCACGCCGATCAGGGTGCCGTCCGGCTCGCGGAGCTCCCCGGTGAAGATGCCCGAGACGAATGCGCCCCGAGGCGCGATGACCAGACGGGTGAGACGAAGGCTGCCCACCATCGTCCCCACTCGTCCCCGTGGTGAGCGGAAGCGACCGACGATCGGGGTGGTGTCGCATGGATGCCGCTCGGACGAACTGGATCGAGCTCTCGGCTTGAAGGCGATCACGGTCATCAGGGGCTCCAGACGGTTGACGGGGTGATGGCGGTGGGGCCGCGGTGGCACTCCGGAATGAGGGGTGGAGCGCCACCGCGGGGTAGGAAAGGGGCTGGTGTCAGAGACCCAGGCCCGTGAGAAGGCGGTTGAGCAGGGCCGCGACACCGCCCAGCGCGTTGCCGGGGCCGTCGAACAGCCCGGCGACGGCGCACAGCAGGTTGCCGAGGAGGTTGCCCGCCCCCGGCACGGCGGTGACGTCGAGGACGACTGGCGCGAGGTCGATGACGAGCCCGAGCACGTCGAGGTGGAGGGGGCCGAGGTCCAGGTTGAGGATGCTGCATCCGTTGGGCGCGGCGAGGTTCTGCACGGGGGCCGTGAAGGTCGTTCCACCCGTCGGCAGGCCGGTGCCGCTGATGGTGCCCGAGAGCTGGACCACTCCGTTGACGACCGAGGTCGTCAGGTTGCTCAGGCTGCCGACGAAGGCTGTGCCGTCTGGCAGCGTTCCCGTCACGGGCAGCGTGGTGGCTGCGGGTTGCGCCGCCGGGGCCACCGTCGCGCGGGGCGAGGCCGCGCTCGCCGAGGTGGCTGAGGGGACGAGCCCCACGGCGCCTGCGATGAGGATGGCTGTTCCGGTTCCGATGAGCTTGGTCTTCATCATGAGCTTCTCCTTGGGCGGGGCCGGTTGGGCCCCTTTGCGGATCGAGTTGCTGCTGACGGCTGACGGCGGACCGGGTCGGTCCTGCACTCTCCCGTCACACCCATGAAGACCCCGTCACCCCGTCGACATGACGCGGCGATGGTGCGACGGTTCGCTCGTGTTTGCGCCTGTAGCTGCCCGAACGCGGCGAGGAGGAACTCGGAGGCGCGTCCGGAGCGCGTTGGATCGTGGCCAAGAGCTGTCACACACGGATCAGCCCTGGGGCGCGCTGACGTGTTGCACGCATACGGCCGCCGTGCGGACGCCGATGCCCCCCTCACGTGACGCGGTGACTCGTCCACAGCGCCCTACGGCCGCAGGAGGCACGCCCAAGAGCCTTGCGACAACCATCAAGCCCTGGACGAGCCGCTGCGCGCACCGCGTGCCAACCGCCTCCCTACGCCTATCGCTGCAGGTCAGAGCGGCGTATCCTCGGCAAAGGACCTCATCAGGGGAAGGCAGTCCACGGTGAAAGATCCCGGCTGTCCGACGAGGTTCGGGGCGACCGTTGCCTTTGGTGGACGGTCGCCCGCAGGGGGAGCAAACTCTCAGAGCACACCCGTCGAGGCGCGGGCAACCGGGCCATCAGATCTGGTGTCGGAGAATTGCGGCGCCGGCCGCGGGCTGTTCCAAAGCCAGCAAGATGTCCAGCAGCCCGCGTACCGAGTCGTCCCTGGAGTACGAAGGGTCTGACAGCCCATCAACGATGTGTTCGGCGACAGAGGCCAGCTTGATGTTGGAGCGCGTGGAGTAGCCACGGAGCAGGTCGAAGGCGGCCTCGCCGTTGATCCCGAAGCTGAGCATGATGGCGCCCTTGGCCTGCTCGATGCTGGCGCGGTGCTCCACCGCGCCAGCCACAGCATCCGCCGCAGTCTCGGCCAGCAGGTCGGTGATGTCGATGACGAACCCGTGCAGCCGGTTGACCTCTCCGGCAACCGCCTCGCTCTGGCCCACGTACCTGATGCGGCGGACCCGTGCACGTCCGTCCCGTAACTGATAGGTGTACGAAAAGGTCCCGGGCGCCGCGAGGTGCTCGACCAACCGCTTGCGCATCAGATTTCGGTCCTGCAACAGCATGCGCGCCAGCATGACCTGCGTGGTGGGGGACTCTTCAGGCCGGAGACCATGCAGGTCACGAAGCCCCGGGGCCCACCCCCAACGCTTGGCCGGTACGTCGTACTCGAAAGGCCACACGGCCTCGCTCGGGGGACCTGACGGCATGCAACGCCTCCTACGCGACGTGCCCACAGAGGGGGTCGGACGACCGGTGTTACCGAACCGGCACCAGCATGCCATCGCAGGCCTCGAGACGGGAGGCATCCCTACAACCGGAGCGTGACCAGAGGCGCACGTCCCCCGCGCGCCCTCGGTTGCTGGCCACTCCCCCCGTTCGCGGCACAGCCAGAGGGGGTTGACGGGTCACCGGTTGCGCAGGGCGTGCACCAGCTCGGCCTTGTTCATCGAACTGCGGCCCTCGATCCCGAGCTCGCTGGCCCGTTTACGGAGTTGAGCGACCGTCCGCTCGTCGTAGTCGTCGGCCTTCCCACCCTTGCGTCCGACGGACGTTCGAGATGAGGCTGCGGCCGCGTTGGCGATGCGTGCGGCCTTCTCCTTCGAGGACCCCTCGTCGCGCAATGCCTCATACACCTCTGGGTCCTTCACACTTGGCCCTGGGCTCTTCTTCGGCATGAACTCATCTCCTTCTTCGACACCGAAACAGCCATGCCCGTCTGCTACCTCAGCGCGGGCTGAGAGCGTTAGCGCAGCTGGCGCTGAAGGGCTGTCGAGGAGGCCGGTTGATGTTCCGCACGTTCCTCTCCCCTGCCGGCGGGATCTGGCGCTCGTCGACAAAGTAGGCGTCCCGAGGTCGTCGTGCAACAGCGTCCAAGGGCCGCGGGTGAAGGGCTGAGGTGGGTCACGTGGACGCAGCCCACCGCCTCCCGAGAGGGGTCAGCAGGTGCCGGAACGTGTCATCGCCGCTGCGTCCCCAAATCCGGCCGTCCGTGGTTTGGGATGGTCACTGACGGGGCAAGGGTCAGTCCAAGGAGTTCTGACGACATCGAAAGGTGTGTACTTCGTGACAGCGACAAATCAGGCGCAGTCCCAGGCTTGGGGTAGCGAGCTCGCGGCACATCTGGCGCCCCGGTGCTTCCCAGCCACGCATGATGACCTGGCAGCCCTGCTGCTGCGACAGCACGCCCCCAGCCGCTTGGTCTGGTACCTCTCGGTCCTCCCGCGCCAACGCAGGTTCGACACGTTGGAAGAACTTCTGGATTGGCTTGACGCGTACCGTCCACCAGCCGTCGACACCGATCCAGCGTGAGGCTTGACGCTGAGGCATCAACGGCGTTCATCGGCCGGTGACGATGACCAGGAAGTCGGACGAAAACAGCTAGGCCGACACGTGGTGGCACCACGGCCCGACCGTGTCTCCGCGCCAGATCGGCGACGGCTGCGGCACCAGTCTGGGTGTCGGTCATGCTCGCCGCGTGGGGTGCTCACTGCGCGGCGGAGGTGACGGCGTCGCCGCCCCCGATCACCGTCTCGGCGGTTGGGGACCAAGTTGCCGCGTGGGCCTTGGGATCGGTTCACGCCGTTCACAACGTGCCGACGTAGGCTGGGAAACGCCCTTCGGGGCCCCGGGCGGGCGTCGAGGGCCGAGCGCAGCATCCCCCCGCTGGAGGCCCGGCACTCCGCCCGTTCGGGTTGAACATCACGCCTCGGGGTCCGTCTGGCCCTTGGTCTCCCGCAGCCGCCTGCCGCGCTCAACATCCCGCTCTTCCTTGGCCCGCGCCTTGTCGCTGGTGCGCGTGTCCCGGGGCGGCAGCTGCAGCGTGCGCTCCGCTCGGATCCCCGACTGGAGCTCACGGCCACGTTCGAGCTCGCTGTCCAGCTCCGCGCCGAAGAGGAGTGCGAGATTGGTGATCCACAGCCACAGCAGGAAGACCACGACCCCCGCGAGAGCGCCATACGTCTTGTCGTAGCTGGCGAAGGTCGAGACGTAGAGGCCGAATGCGAGGGTGGCCAGCACCCACACGACGATGGCCACCAACGCCCCCACGCTGAGCCACCGGAACCGCGGCTGCTCGACGTTGGGCGTTGCGTAGTAGAGCAGCGCCACCACGAGCGCCACCACGACGAGGACGACTGGCCACTTGGCGATGTTCCAGATGAGCAGCGCGGTGGACCCCACACCGATCGCGTCGCCCACGGCCTTGGCCGCAGGACCTGTGAGCGCAAGGGCGACGGCGACCAGCGCCACGAGGACGAGGGCGACGAGGGTCACCACGAGCATCACCGGCCGCAGCTTCCAGAACGGGCGGCCCTCCTCCACCTCGTACATACGGTTCATGGCCCTGCCGAAGGCGCCGACGTAGCCCGACGCGGACCAGAGGGAGGCGGCGAGGCCGACGACGAACGCGAGGCCCGCGGCTCCCCCACGGTCTGCAAGGGACTGCAGCGTGGGGCCCAGCGTCGTGACGGCAGAGCCTGCACCCAGGTCACGCAAGATGCTCAGCAGCGTGTCGACCGTCGTGCGGCCCTGCCCGACGAGGCCCACGAGCGAGAGGAGCGCGATCATCGCCGGGAAGAGCGCCAGCACGGCGTAGTAGGTCAGGGCCGCCGCGAGGTCCGTGCACTGGTCCCTGCTGAACTCCCTCAAGGTCTTGCGGGCGATGAACTGCCATGACTCCTTCGAGACGTCTGTCGGGGAGTCCGGCTGCCCCTCTGGCGCGTCGCCTGCGGGGGTGCCGGGTGAGGTGTCGGTGTGCGTCGTTGCTGGCATGTCCGTCCTGTGCCCCGGCGAGGACGACTTCAACCGCCTTTGGACCCGAGCAGTATCCGCGCATCGGCGCATGACCTCTGCGCGTTCCCGGGACTCGCCAGGACCCGACGAGACTGAGCGGTTGAGCAGGTGGGGACGGGGGTCGAGGGCCGCCGCTACCGCCAGCCCCATCGCGCGTGCCGGGTGGCCGCTCGGTCCGCCACCCGCTCCCCTTTCGTGCTGTGGTGGAGTCAGAGGATGTCGGCCAGGCGATCGAGCAGTGACACTGCGTCGTGCGGAGCCCGGCCGTCGATGTCGTTGTCGAAGTACACGTAGGAGTCATTCCCCTCGGCGCTCCAGCCCCGGATACGTCCTGCCCACGCGTCCAGTGTCTTCGCCGCGTAGCCGCCCCCGTACAGCCTGTCCTCCCCGTGTAGCCTGACGTACGCGTGGTCCGTGGTGAGCGCCGCGAACCTGGGCCAGGTGCCCGCGCTGTCCGACTCGACCAGCGCCACGCCGTGACTGTCCAGGAGTGCGCGCGCCCGCGGGTCGTCGAAGCTCTGGTGCCGGGGTTCCAGCGCATGACGCACTGGTGAGGCCGGGTCCACACCAGCCTCCAGGTGAGTCTGGGCCCGGCCCTCGGCGACCTTGTCGTCGTGCTGGTGAGCCAGTTCGGCTGCCTCGCCTGCGGTACGCGGCAAGAGGGAGAGGAAGCGGTCGAGACGGTCCTCGTCGAAGGCGGACCGCGCCGGCAGCTGCCACAGCGTGGGCCCCAGAGCCGGTCCCAGGGCGAGGACTCCCGAGGCCCAGTGGTTCGCGAGCGCGGTCTCGACACCTTGGAGCCGGCGGAGATGGGTGATGTACCGCCCGCCCTTGACGGCGAACTCGAAATGCGGTGGGGCCACGGCGGCCCAGCTGCGGTACCGCTCAGGGCGTTGCAGGGAGTAGAACGAGCCGTTCACCTCGACACTGGTGACGAGCCGGCTGAGGTGGGAGAGCTCCTCGCGCTGCCTCAACCCCGTGGGGTAGAAGTCGCCACGCCAGCTCACGTACCGCCAGCCCGAGGTGCCGACCCGCACGCGCCCGGTGTCGCGCCTCAGGGCTGCACCTGCTCGTCGGGCTGACCTCGTCGCGTGCGGTCAAGTGGGCTCACCTGAGCGCGCCGCGGTCCGGGTGTGGGCGGGGCGTCGGCGCGACGGGGTCCGGCCAGGGCGGGGGGCTCGGATGGGTTCCGGTGAGCGGACCGGCGAGCTGGGGAATCACCATCGGGGGATCCTTTCGCGGGGTGGTACGGACCGGTCAGCCTGGCCGCGCCAGGCACTCGATCCGATGCCATCGAATGCAGCGCACGGACAAGCATGCTTCTACCCGCTGGTGACTCGCAGAAACACGTGGGCGCCGAGGAGGGGCAGGGCGAGGGACTTCGGCCTCAGGCGACCGCGACGAACACCTCCAAGTCGTGACGCAGCAGGGCCACGATGCGGGTGAGGTGGCGTGACACCTGCATCTGGCTCACCCCGAGCTCCTCGGCGATCTCCGACTGGGTCATCTCCTCCACAAACCGGAGATGGACGATCCGGCGATCCCGGTCGCTCAGCTTCTGCAGACTCGTCGACAGGACCACATGGTCGTCCACGGTGGCGGACTCATCCCGGGTCAGCAGGGACCCCACCCATCCGGACGGAGCACGAAGGTCATGGTCCAGCGACGCGGCCCGGAAGGCACTGCGGCAGGCCATGACCTTGTCGACCTCCCGGATACTCCAACCCAGCGAGGTCGCGAGCTCAGCGGCCGTGGGCTCGCGGCACAACTCTTGGCGCAACCGCTCCTGAGCGGCGAGCATCGGCTCACGGCCTTCCTGCAGGCTTCTCGGGGGTCGCACCGCCCAGCAACAGTCACGGAAGTAGTGCTTGATCTCTCCCTGGATGGTCGCGCGGGCGTACGCGGCGAAGCCGGAGCCCTTACCGCTGACGTACCGGATGGCCGCCTTGACGAGAGCCGCATGGGCGACCTGCGACAGGTCCTCCAGCTCGACACCTCGCTGCACGTAGCGCCGTGCACAGGAGTCGGCCAGGTCGAGGCACAGCAGGACGGCATCGTGCCTGAGGCGGCCGGCCTCTCTCGCGTCCTGGCACACGAGCGCGGCTTCGAGCAGCGACTCCGCTCGCCGGAGGTCAGTGTCTCGGCCAGCGCCTCGAGGAAAGGGGTGAGACTGTGTGGTCAACGGGTCCATAGGCGGGCGCCCTTCGTGCTCGTGGGATGCACCGGCGCCGCTGTTGGACCATGCGTTCCTCAAAGACAAGCACCCCATATCGGACCGCGCAACCTGTGTGCGGCCCGCGCGCGTCGAGCTGGCGCGGTGCGCCAGACCGACGCAAGGCGTCAACTGGTGAGCGGACATGTGACATTGCCCGACGACCTTCGACTGCACCCCGTCTGCGGGACGACTCTGGGGGTGGACGGGGGTAGAAGAAGGCTTCAGAACACGGGTTTCCCGCCAGTGACGCCCAGCACAGAACCGGAGACGAAGCTCGCTTCGTCCGAGGCAAGGAAGACGAAGGCCGAGGCCACCTCAACCGGATGGCCGGCACGACCCAGCGGCGTGTCTGAGCCAAAGCCGTGGACCTTCTCGGCCGGCATGGTCGCCGGGATGAGCGGCGTCCAGATCGGACCGGGCGCGACGGCATTCACGCGAATCCCGGTAGGGCCCAACTCCTGTGCGAGATTGACGACCAGGTTGTTCAGAGCGGCCTTGGTCGCGGCGTAGTCCAGGAGATGCTGCGAGGGCGAATATGCCTGAACCGACGTCGTCACGACCACGCACCCGCCACCACGCAGCTGTGGCGCCAGAGCCTCGGTCAGCCAGAACGGTGAGAAGACGTTGGTCTCGAACGTTCGACGAATCTGCTCTGGCGAGAAGTCGCTGAGCTCGTCATGTGTCATCTGGTAGGCCGCGTTGCAGACGAGGACATCCAGCCCGCCCAGCAACTCAACGGCGCCGTCGGCAAGGTTCTTGTTCGCCTCCCAGGTGCGCAGGTCGCCGGGGACGGAGTGCGCCTGCCTACCGACGGACCGCGCGAAGTCGACCGTTTCGTCAGCGTCGGCCTGCTCCTCAGGAAGGTGGGCCACCACGAGATCGGCCCCCTCCTTGGCGAAGGCGACGGCACACGCTCTCCCGATCCCCGAGTCTCCGCCCGTGATCACCGCGCGTTTGCCCGCCAGCCGGCCGCGGCCCACATACGACTCTTCGCCGTGGTCCGGTCGAGGGTCAAGGTGGCCAACGGCGCCTGGCCAGTCCTGCTGCTGTCCAGCAATGTTCGAGAGATCTGCTCGTGTGTCCATGAGCGAGCCATACCCCGTTCAGTCCGGGGCATGCATACCTGGGTCGGCTGTTGTCGCGTGTCCCTTGACTCAGCGGCACGCGACAAGTGAGCGGTTCGCGTTCGACCTTGATGGGGGCACGCGCAACGTCCCACGACCCGTGGCTCGCCGATCGACGGCGGACGCTGCTCGGGCCTACGCGCTGACCGCAGTTCCCTCGAGGCTGACCACGGTCGTCCTACGCAAGACCCCGCTCAGAACGTGCCATCGCCACACTGCGTGGGCAGCGGTGCGCGAGCCGCTCAGCACATCTGCGCAGGTCAGGGGCTCACAAATGGTTTGGGGCGTCAGGCCGGGGGTAGATAGGGAGAAGGCGCCCAGCACCGAACGGCGTGCCACCCCCTTCAACAGGACTGGACGAGACATGAGTGAGATGTACGGAACGACCAGTAGGGACGACTACGACAACACGCGTGAACTGGGCACCGTCGAGGTGACCCACGGGCGCGAGGACCGTGCCTTCTCGGATGAGGTCGGCGCCACGAGTACGAACGACGCGGCCAGCACCAAGGACGTCGCCAAGGAGGAGGCGAAGGCCACCGGCGAGCAGGTCAAGGACGGTGCGGCGCACGTGGCACAGGTTGGCAGGGACGAGGTGAAGAACGTCGCCCAGGAGACCAGCCAGCAGGCCAAGGAACTCTGGCAGCAGACGCGCACGCAGCTGATGGACCAGAGTGCCCAGCAGCAGACCCGGGTCGCCGAGGGCCTGCGTTCCCTGAGCGAGGAGCTGTCGGGCATGGCCCGTGGCTCCGAGCAGCAGGGCGTCGCCAGCGACCTTGCCCACCAGGCGTCACAGCGGATGGGCGATGCGGCGGCGTGGTTGGACCAGCGCGATCCTGGTTCGCTGGTCTCCGAGGTGAAGCAGTTCGCCCGCCAGCGTCCGGGCACCTTCCTCGCGACCGCGGCCCTGGTTGGCCTGGTGGGGGGACGCCTGAGCCGTGGACTCGTGGCAGACCACCAGGACCAGGACGCTAGCGGGACCACCGATGCGGCCACGACCACGGCGCCGGCCGCGGCTCCGGTCGCACCGGTTGTCGACCACAGCACTGCCGGGTTCTCCGCCTACAGCGCGCCCGTCAGCACCGGCGAGTCGCCCCGATGAGCCACCCCGACCAGCTCGACGACCCCCAGGCCCGCTCGCTGAGCAACGTCGGCGAGCTGTTCGCGGACATCAGTCGCGACCTGTCAACCCTGGTGCGCCAGGAGATGGAGCTGGCCAAGGTCGAGATGCGCGAGTCCGCCACCAAGGCGGGCAAGGGCGCCGGGATGCTCGCCGGAGCCGGTGTCGCCGGTCACTTCGTCCTGCTCTTCCTGTCCGTCGCCGCATGGTGGGGACTGGGCAACCACATCGGACGTGGGTGGTCAGCCCTCGTCGTGGCAGGCGTGTGGGCTGTCATCGCTGCAGTTCTGGCTGCACGAGGACGAGGAGAGATCAAGCAGGTCAAGGGAATTCCACAGACAACCAAGACTGCCCGGGAGATCCCCGACGCGCTCAAAGGGAACGAGGACCACGCATGACGAACAACCCAGACCAGATCCGCAGGGAGATCGAGGACACCCGCGGTCGGCTCAGCAATGACGTGAACGCACTCACCGAGACCGTGAGCCCCTCCAACGTCGCCCGCCGACAGGCCGACAAGGTCGCTGGCGTGGCCACCTCCGTCAAGGAGCGCGTGATGGGTGCCGCCGACGACGTCCGGGGCAGCGGTTCCGACGCCGCCTCGAGCGTCGGTCGAGCCCCTGGCGCGGCAGCCGACAAGGCGCGGCGCAAGACCGAGGGCAACCCCCTCGCCGCAGGGCTGATCGCCCTCGGCGCAGGATGGCTCGTCGGCTCGATGCTGCCGGCCTCGGAGAAGGAGAAGCAGGCCGCGGTGGCGCTCAAGGACAAGGCCGAGCCGCTCATCGAGGAGGCGAAGTCCGTGGCGCAGGACACCGCCCAGGAGCTCAAGGAGCCAGCCCAGCAGGCAGCCGCGAGCGTGAAGACCGCGGCCACGGATGCCGCCGGCACGGTGACCGAGGAAGGGAAGGCCACCGCCGACGACGTCAAGGCCCAGGCCCAGTCGTCCGCCGACACGGTGCGCTCAACCCAGGAGTAGAACGCAGCGCCCGTTCCTCGACGTCGACGGTTTCAGTCGCAAAGGAGGATGCGGTACGAGCAGCACAGCGTCTCGTGCACGGCATCCCGACTTCGCAGTCGGAACTGTTGCCGGGCGGGGTGAACGTGGCCTTGAGGGGGCCCAGGTCGACCTGGGCCCCCTCATCATGGAGCGAAGCTTCTCAGCCGGCCGACTGGCCGTCTGTGGACCAGGTCGGGGTCGTAGCGAGGTCGGCCGCGACGGGAGCCGACACTGGCCGAGGTTCCGTTGGACGATCTGTCAGTGAGCCGGGCTCGGTGCGGCTACGGCCGGGGTCCCGTGGTCCGCGGCAGGCCCGGATCAGCAGTCGTACAGCTTCGTCGACCGTCTGGCCGATCACCCGCTCAGGGAGCCCGCTGAAGTGAAACACGTGTGTCTCGACGTGGTCCCGGCGTCGGACGGCAAGCCAGGTCGTTCCGGCTGCTACCCCACTTTGGGGCCCGGGTCCCCCCACTCCCGTGGCAGCCAGAGTGAGATCCGAGCCGAAGAGTTCCGCTGCTGAGGCCGCCATGGAGCAGGCGGCGGTCGGGCTGACCACCGGGCCCGGCGAGACGCCCAGGATGTCGAACTTCGTGCGGGAGGCGTAGGCAACGATGCCCCCGAGGAACCAGGAAGCAGCCTCAGGACCACGGCCCAGTTCCGAGGCGATGGCGCCGGAGGTAAGGGATTCCGCCACTGCGATCGTCCAACCGCGTTCCTGCAGCAGTGCCGCGAGTAGCTCAAGTCGGGACAGGCTGTCGGTCATGCGCACCTCCGTTGGCCCAGCGCCCACAGGCATGGAGGTAGGGACCTGCGGGTCGGCAGCAACCGATCTCGAAGGCGGTGTGGGTCCGCCTTGGCGCAGCCACCGACGCGCACGGCTCCCCCGAGCACGGCGGACTCACCTGTCCGGGTCCCGGGTGGGCGTGACGGGCCGAGCCCGGGCCCCCCGTTGCCACAGTCCCGGCGCTGCGCCTGTTCGCGTTGCTTTTCGCCCATCGGGCCCTGCCTGGTTCCTGGGTTCGCGCAGTCACCTGACCGGCGCCGGGTCCTGCGCGTCCTTGGCTCGGGGGATGGTGGTGCGCTCGGGCCGACGCGGCGGCTGCCGCGTGGTCCGGATGACACCCCCGCAGGGAGCTCGCGGACGGGCTGACGATCAAGGGCAGCCCGGAATGGACTTTGACTGTGGCTTGGACAGTCGGTCATTGCTGGCATGTCTGTGGTGTGCCCTGACAAGGGGGTTCTCAACCGTGTTGGGGCTTCCCGACTCGGGAATCTGCTCCCTTGCACGGGCTGCCGTGCTCGAGTTCGCCCGTCGAGAGGTCGAACATCGAGCGGTGGCGCGATCGCGATCTGGGGTGGGCTGGCGCGCCGCCAACCGGCCATCTGGGTTCCGGACACTGTCGACAGCGACGTTCCCGGCGGACCAGTCCATCGGGCCGCTTCAGGGCCGAGCAGGGCAACTTAGGGTGTGCCGCACCAGGTTGCGTCTTCGTCGGTTCGTGGCCGACTCCTGATTGGGCCATGGGTCATGCGGGTAGATCGGAGATGGAAGACCCCAGGGAAGGAGATCAGATGTCAAAGGATCTGAGTGACAGCCGGAACCGCAAGCGGCTGAAGAAGTCGTCGTTCGCCTTGCCGGAACAGGAGAAGTACCCCATCCCCGACATCGAGCATGCGCGGAACGCGTTGGCTCGGGTAGCCCAGCATGGATCAGAAGCGGAGAAGCAGAAAGTACGAGCTGCGGTGGAGAAGAAGTACCCGAGTCTCAAGAAGGACGACTGACCGAGGGGCCGTCACATGGCGACCGGCACCGGGCTGCGACAGGGCCAGCTCTTCAGCCTCAACATCGACGGTCGCGACCTGGAGCAGTCGGAGGCGCTGAGCGCGCATCTGGAGAGCTGCCCCGCGACCTCGTTGGTCTCACCAACGAGGTCGGCATGCCCATGCGGCGATCTGCGTCCTGGCCCGAATGGACCGCGCACTCACGGCAGCGGAAGTCCCCCAGTCCGGTTCCACGAGCGCACCAGGGAAGCTCTCGACGGAGTGCCCGGAAAGTGTGCTTGACCATTTGCGGACCAGCAATGGCTCGAGGAGACAAACCGAAGGCAAGAGGCGTGAAGTGGATGAGTCGGCCGATACGCCGGGTTCTGTCCCGCGGCCCGGTTGCCCGGGCCGTGGTGACGGTCATCCATCTACGACAGCCGTTGCCGACTGCCTCCAGCGCTCTACCCGTGTGCTCGGGCGGGCAGCCCTCGGACGCACACTGTCTGAGCTTGCTCCAGGTGGGGTTTACCTAGCCGAGCCAGTCACCTGGCCCGCTGGTGGTCTCTTACACCACCGTTTCACCCTTACCGCGGTGCCTGCGCAACCGGAGCTGCGTGGTCCACCGCGGCGGTCTGTTCTCTGTGGCACTGTCCCGCGGGTCACCCCGGGTGGCTGTTGGCCACCACCTTGCCCTGTGGAGCCCGGACGTTCCTCGGCGGTGGTTGCCCACCGACGCGACCGCCTGGCCGACTCATCCGTCGCCAAGGATAGGGCAGGTATGGCGCGTGGCCGGCCACGCGCCATACCTGCCGTCCGAAGGGGGGCGACTGGGGAGTGACTAGTCCCTGCGGACCAGGGCGCATGGTCACGTCGGGCCACAGCGGATTGGGGGTGACCTTCTGAGCGGAATGCACCGTGTGCACGGACGCAGGATGCGACAGCCTCGGACGCGGTGAGGAGGGGTCACATGACGACGTACGACAGCACGACAGCACGTCCAGCCCAGAGGGGCGGCGGGCGACCTGCGCGGATGCAGGTCAGGTTCTTCGGCGGGTTCCACCTACGGGTCGGCGCCGTGGTCCTCGGACCACGCCAGCTCGGCGGCACCAAGCCGCGATTGATCCTGGAGGCGCTGCTCGCCCACGGCGGCGCCCCGGTGAGCAAGGACCGCCTGGTCTCGATGCTCTGGGAGGGCGACGGGTCCAAGGGGTCGAGGGCCAACCTCGAGACGTACGTGTGCGTGCTGCGCAAGCACCTGCACGCGGCTGCGCCCGGCATCGAGGACGTCATCGGCTCGGTGGCCGGGAGCTACACGCTCGACATGTCGCGCGTCGAGCTCGACCTCGACCGGCACGAGGAGCTGATCCGGCGGGCGACCGACCCACGCACCGCGGCGGCTGACGCCGTACCGCTGTTCGTCGAGGCCCTCGCCCTGGGGCAGGCCGACGTGCTCCCCGAGGAGGGCGACCTGGAGTGGCTGGTCGACCTGCGACGCCTGCACGTCGGGCGCATGCGGACCCTCCTCGTGCAGGGAGCGGTCAAGGTCCTCGACCTCGCACCCTCGCTGTCGCGTCAGTGGTCGATGTTCGCGCTGGAGCAGGACTCCCTCGACGAGGCCGCCTGGATCTCCTACCTGTCCAGCCTGGAGCGGCTCGGCCAGCACGCCGAGGGCCTGCGCGCCTACAACGACTGCCGGCAGGTATTCGCTCGCGAGCTGGGCTGCTCCCCCGGCCGGGTGCTGCAGGAGACGTACGTCCGCCTGCTGCGCGGGGCGAACGAGGCGAACGGTGAGCTCAGCCGCCTGCTCGATGCCGTCGTCAGCCTGCACAGCGTGACAGGTAGCCGCGGACCGGCGTCGTCGCTGCACCGTGGACCTGCTCCCCGCAGCACGCCTCCCGTGTCCTTCGAGGAGGCTCGACTGGTGCTGTCCACGCTCTTGGCACGAGCAGGGAGCACGACGAATGGTGGAGCCGCCGCGGCGCGATCGGCCTGACAATCGGGGGCGGGTCGTACAGGTCGGGATGGACCACGTTCGACCTCGGCCTGGGCTGGCAGCAGCGCGACGGAGGGGGCTGGTCGCATGGAGGTGCAGGAGACGGTCACGCGCGTCCTGGTGGTCGACGACCACAAGACGTTCGCCGAGCTGCTGACGAACGCCCTCGACCGTGAAGCCGATCTCGAGAGCGTCGGCCACGCGACGACAGCGGCCCAGGGGGTCGCGATGTTCCGCGAGCTGCGGCCGGAGCTGGTGCTCATGGACGTGCAGCTGCCGGACTCGACCGGGTTCGACGCCACCCGCCAGATCATGGCCATCGACCCGTTCGCCCGGGTGATCGTCCTGACGGCCCACGCCAAGCCGGAGTTCGCCGGCGACGCGCTCGTCGCCGGCGCCTGCGGTTTCCTGGCCAAGGACGGAACCCTGGCCGACATGCTCGAGGCGGTGCGCACCGCCGGCCCGGGCCACGTCGCCGTGGACCCCGAGCTGATGGTCCACCTCATCGCGGAGGCCGCGGAACCGACGACGACCCCGGTCCGGCTGAGCGACCGGCAGCTCGACGTGCTCGCCCTGCTCGCCCGCGGCGAGGACGTGCAGCACATCGCCAAGGAGCTCAACATCTCGTTGAGCACGTGTCGCAGCTACGTGCAGACGATCCTGACCAAGCTCAAGGCACACAGCCAGCTGGAGGCGGTCATCATCGCCGCCCAGCTCGGACTGGTCACCATCGAGCAGCCCGATCGCCAGCTGCGAGACGACTTCCGCTGATGTGGGGCCGCGGCGGGTCCTCCTCGGAGAGCACCGAAGTGCGGCGCGCCGTCGTGCGGCACCTCCTGTACGGCGCGGTGGCGCTCGTCGTCGTGTCGGTCCCGACCTTCCTCGCCTTCGAACGGATCGCGGAGGCGCACGCCCTCGACAACGCGGCGGAGGACGGCGCCAGCATCGCCCGCAGGCTCCTCGCGCCGGGGGTCACCGAGGCCCTCATCGCCTCGCAGCCGGACGCGATCGCCGCGATGGACCGCCGCCTCGGGCCGCGCATGAGCGACGGATCCCTGGCGCGGGTCAAGATCTGGAAGCCCGACGGGGTGATCATCTACTCCGACGAGCACGCCCTCATCGGGCGGAACTTCTCGTCCGACCCCGACCTGTCGAAGCTCCGCCCGGGTGGTGCGCCGGTCTCGGCGATCTCCACCCTCGACGAGGAGGAGAACGTCTTCGAGAGGGGCACCGACAGCCTCGTCGAGGTCTACACGTTGTCGTCCTCACACGCGGGACAGGACGTCGTCTACGAGATGTACTTCCCCCTCGTCCGCGTCGAGCGGGAACGTGACCAGCTGCTCGCCAAGATCGCCCCCGTGGGGGTGCTCGCCCTCGGCGCCCTCACGCTGTCGCAGCTGCCGCTGGCCATCGGCCTCGCCCGACGGGTCAGCAGCATCCGCAGGTCGCGTACGCGCCTGCTCGCCCAGACCGTCAAGGCCGTCGAGCTCGAACGGCAACGGCTCGCACAGGACCTGCACGACGACGTCATCCAGGACCTCTCGGGCGCGGCGGTCAGCCTCGAGGCCCTCGGGAGGGCCGGCGACGGCTCGGACCCGACGGCCGACCGGGCCGCGGCGATCCTGCGTCGCGACATCCGCCTCCTGCGCGACATCGTGGCCAACCTCTTCCCCGTGACACCCCACGAGGCCGGCCTCGACGCGGCGATCCGTGACCTCGCGGCCGGGCTCGGGGAGCAGGGCCTGCGGGTCGAGCTCGACCTCGACGAGGACACCGGCGTCGACCCCGTCACCGCGGGACTGATCTACCGCGTGGCACGCGAGGCGATGGTCAACGTGGCGAAGCACGCCGAGGCCGGCGTGGTCGACGTGGAGCTCATCATCACGCCGTATGCCGTGAGCCTGCGCGTGGCGGACGACGGTCGCGGCCTGGTCACCAGCGGCGGCACTGCCGTGGCGACCCGGATCGCCGGGCACGTCGGGCTCGACATCGTCCGGGAGACGATCACCGAGGCCGGGGGCTCGGTCGTCGTCGAGGGCAGGCGTCCGCACGGGACCGTCGTGCGCGCCCGGCTCCCCCGCTGACCCGGCAGAAAGATTTTCCCAAGGTCGTGCCTCCACCGTGGGCCTGTCATTTCCTCAGGAGGCAGGTGTGTCATGGCCAGTTCCCACGCACGGTTCGAGCGTGTTGCCCGAGAGCTCCGGGATCCCGGAGAAGGTCGGTCCGGTCCGAGTGGCCGCAGACGCAGCACAACCCTGCGACGCCCGGCGCGACTGACGGTCCTCGGATCCGTCGGCGCCGTCGTCGCCGCCCTACTGCTCCAACCGTCGCTGGCTGCGAACGCCGCCTCGGCACCGGTCGAGGCAGGATTCACGATCACCGCGGGTGACCTCTCGTTCATCCTCAAGCAGATCAACATCGCTGAGCGGCACGCCGCGACGGCGACGCCGGCAGAGCCCTGCAAGGGACTGCTCAACCAGCCTGGCGACGGGATCCCGGATGCCGAGCAGGTACCCGACGTCCTCACCTCCTACGGCCTTCGCACCGTCGGCGGCGAGTGCAACAACCTGGTCCCCGGACGCGAGAAGTTCGCCGCGGCCGACGTGCCCTTCGAGCGCATGGCCCCCGCCGACTTCAAGGACGCGGAGAACGTCCCGGCGGGCTTCCCCGGTGCCGGAACCCCCACGACCTACAACACCAAGCAGCCGGGCAACATGGTGTTCGACACCCAGCCGCGCATGATCAGCAACCTCATCGTCGACCAGACGGCCACGAACCCGGCCGCCGTGGCCGCCGCCGGACACCCGGTGCGCAGCCAGGGCAACACCGGGGTCTTCCCGTGTGACGCCAACAACCTCCCCGCCGGCTGCACACCCGCTGGCGAGACCCTCTCCATCCCGAACATCACGACGGACGTGGGTCTGTCGCCTCCGTTCAACGGCCTGTTCACGATCTTCGGGCAGTTCTTCGACCACGGCGTCGACCAGACGGTCAAGGGCGGTGGCACCGTGTTCGTGCCGCTGCGCGACGACGACCCGCTGGTCGCGGGCCCGGACCACATCTTCGGCAACGCCGACGACCTGGACCCGAACCTGCGGTTCATGGTCCTGACCCGTGGCCAGAACGAGCCCGGCCCGGACGGCGTCTTCGGCACCGCTGACGACCTCGACCCGGCCAACACCGACACCCCGCTCGTCGACCAGAGCCAGACCTACACCTCGCACGGATCGCACCAGGCGTTCCTGCGTGAGTACGAGCTGGACGCGGCCAACCACCCGAAGGACACGGGCCGCCTCCTCGGAGGCCCGAGCGTCGCCAACGGGCTGGCCACCGACGACCTGCGCAAGAACGGCATGTCGACCTGGGCCACCACCAAGGACCAGGCGGCTCGGGTCCTGGGGCTCAAGCTCCGTGACGTGGACGTGCTCGACATCCCGATGCTCGCCACCGACCCCTACGGCAACTTCGTCCCCGGACCGGACCGTGGCCTTCCGCAGTACGTCACCCAGACCGGTCTCGTCGAGGGCGACCTCGCGTCCCCCGTCGAGCCGCCGGCCAACGTGCTGCACTTCCACACGCCGTTCCTGACGGACATCGCCCACGACGCCGACCCCGGCTCCGTCGGTCCGTGCACCGCCCCGAACACCCCGTCCGGCTGCAAGAGCCCCGACCCCGACACCACCGCCGGCACCCAGCTCGACGGGCAGGCCGCCGGCACCTACGACGACGAGCTGCTCGACTCGCACTTCACCGCCGGTGACGGTCGCGTCAACGAGAACATCGCCCTCACCACCGTGCACCAGATCTTCCACTCGGAGCACGACCGGCTGGTCGGCGACATCAACAACACCCTGACCACCAAGGTCCCCCAGTCGGTGCTCCAGCAGTGGACCCGCACGGACGGCCCGTCCGGGTGGAACTACGGCCAGCGCCTCTTCCAGGCCGCTCGCTTCGTCACCGAGATGGAGTACCAGCACCTGGTGTTCGAGGAGTTCGCCCGCAAGGTGCAGCCCGCGATCGACCCGTTCCACGTCTACCACTCCGACGTGAACCCGACGATCCCCGCTGAGTTCGCCGCCGCCGTCTACCGCTTCGGCCACTCCATGCTGACCGAGACGATCGACCGCACGGCCCCGCTCCCGGCAGGCTCGACCTCGCCACCGCAGCACTACGACATCAAGCTGCTCGACGGGTTCCTCAACCCCCCGGAGTACAACCGGGGCCTGAACGGGAGCGCGCTCAGCTCTGAGGCCGCTGCCGGCGGGATCATCATGGGCATGTCCGACCAGGTCGGGCAGGAGATCGACGAGTTCGTCACCGACACCCTCCGCAACAACCTGCTGGGGCTGCCGCTCGACCTCCCGACCCTCAACATGACCCGCGCCCGGTCCGAGGGCATCCCGACGCTCAACAACCTGCGCCGCCAGATCTTCTCCGTCACCAACGACGGGCAGCTGGCGCCGTACACGAGCTGGGCCGACCTGGGCAACAACCTGAAGCACCCGGAGTCCCTCGTGAACTTCGTGGCTGCCTACGGCACGTACCCGAGCATCGTCAACGCCACCACCTACCAGGCCAAGCGCGCCGCTGCGCAGGCCATCATCGACCCGGGCGTGGGCCTCAGCCCGACCCAGGACGAGATGGACTTCATCAACGGCGCCGGTGCGTGGGCGAACCAGGAGACCGGCCTCAACAAGGTCGACCTCTGGGTCGGTGGTCTCGCCGAGTCGACCGACATCAACGGCGGGCTGCTCGGCAAGACGTTCAACTACGTCTTCGAGACGTCGCTGACGAACCTCCAGAACGGGGACCGGCTGTACTACCTGGCCCGCACCCCCGGCATGAACCTGCGGACGCAGCTCGAGAGCAACAGCTTCGCCGAGCTGATCATGCGCAACACCGACAACACGCACACGCTCAAGCAGGACGCGTTCGCGACGGCCGACTGCAAGTTCCAGCTGGCCAACCTCGCCAACACCGCCGCAGGGTTCACGCAGTTCGGTGCCTCCGTCACCGACGACCCCACGACCGACTGTGACGAGAACGCACTGCTGACGCGCTCGGCCAACGGCCAGATCACCTACAAGCTGATCAACTCCGTGGACCCCGCGGGCATCAACGGGCAGTCCGTCTACAACGGCGACCTGACGTCCAACCGGATCAAGGGCGGCATCGACAACGACACCATCCTCGGCAACGACGGCAACGACTGGCTCGACGGCAACTCCGGCGACGACGTCGTCATCGGAGGCGACGGTGCTGACCGGATGACCGACACCGGTGGTGCCGACGTCCTCAAGGGTGGTCCGGGCAACGACGCCATGGACGCCGGTAGTGGGATCGACATCATGATGGGTGGCGACGGCCGGGACTTCATGAACGGCGGCGCCAACGACAACGAGGAGTTCGCCGGACCTGACGACGACTTCGTCATCGCCGGTGCCGGGACCGACACCGCCTTCGGTGGTGGCGGCGACGACTGGATCCAAGGTGGGTCCGGTCAGGACCTGCTCATCGGCGACCACGGTGCACCGTTCTTCGACGACCCCGCCGAGACCAGTCCCGGTCACGACATCTTCATCGGCCAGGTCGGTGAGAACGACTACGACACCGAGGGTGGCGACGACATCATGAGCCAGAACTCGTTCGTCGACCGCAACGCGGGCGCCGGAGGGTTCGACTGGGCGATCCACCAGTACGACACGGTGGCCGCCGACGACGACATGGCCATCAACAACAACCTCGGCCCGTTGCCGATCCAGGTGGTCGTCAACCGCGACCGCTGGCAGGAGACCGAGGCCGACTCGGGCTCCGCACGCAACGACGTCATCCGTGGCAACGACGACGTCCCCTCGGCGATCGGCGGCGCAGGCTTCACCGGCTGCGACGTCCTCGACCAGGCAGGCGTCAACCGCATCAGTGGGCTCTCGGCGATCCTGCCGCCCCTCACCGGTGCGCTGGCTCCGGTCGTGGCCAACTCGGCCGCAGGCACCTGCCCGCTCTCCGGACCCATCTGGGGTGACGGCAACATCCTGCTCGGTGGTGGAGGCAGCGACACGATCACCGGTCGTGGCGCCGACGACATCATCGACGGCGACCGGTCGCTCCAGGTCCGCATCAGCGTCCGCACCAACGCGGACGGCACCGGCCCGGAGATCGGGTCGGCGACGCTGATGGAGGGCACCTACCAGGCGGGCAACCCGAAGACGCTGCAGCAGGCAGTGTTCGACGGGACCGTCGACCCCGGCCAGCTGGTCATGGTGCGCGAGATCGTGCCGGCCCCCGCTGGTGACACCGGTGTCGACACCGCGGTCTTCCTCGCCCCCAGGGCGTCGTTCACCGTGGTCCGCAACGCCAACGGCAGCTTCACGGTCACCCAGACCGGGGCGGTCAACCGGGCCACCCAGAAGGTGTCCGACGGCATCGACACGCTGCGGAACATCGAGCGGCTGCAGTTCACCGACCAGGTGCTGCTGCTCACCCCGCCGCCGGCACCCACCAACGTCGCCGCAACGACGACGCCGAGTGCCGCCGCCACCGGATCGGCCACCGTCACCTGGACCGCACCGGTCCTGCCCGCGGGCACCTCGCCCATCACGAGCTACGACATCGTGGTCAGCTCCAACGGTGTGGTCACCCAGACCATCACCGGGATCGCCCGCACGGCCGTCAGCCGCGTGGTCACCGGTCTGGTGACCAACAGGCCGTACACCTTCCAGGTGCGCGCCAACAACCTCTTCGGAGCGGGTCCGCTCTCGGCGCCGTCCAACGCGGTCACCCCCGTGGGCGTCCCGAGCGCACCGACAGCGGTCACGGCGGTCCGGGGCAACACCAGCGTCAGCCTGAGCTGGACCCCGGGTAGCGACGGAGGGTCGCCGGTCACGGGTTGGCTCGTCCAGGTCCGGATCGGTGGTACGACCGTCAGGACGGACACCGTCTCCGGCAGCACGCCGAGCGCGCTCGTCTCGGGCCTCACCAACGGCACCGCGTACAACTTCAGGGTGCAGGCGGTCAACGCCAACGGCACCGGCGCGGCGTCGGCCAGCTCCAACACGGTGACCCCGGCAACGGTGCCGGGCAAGCCGGGCATCGGGACTCCGATCGCCGGTGTCGCCGGCGGCGCGAGCAACGCTCAAGCCGTCTGGAGTGCTCCTGCCAGCAACGGTGGTTCGACCATCACGAACTACCGGGTGAACGCCTACCGGGTCGCCGCAGACGGCGTCACGCTGACGTTCTTCAGCCAGACGACCTTCAACGGCACCGTCACTCCCAGGACGATCGCCCTCCCCACCGGCAACTACCAGTTCGAGGTGGTGGCGATCAACGCCCTCGGGGACAGCGTCCCGTCGGACAAGTCCACCACGGTCGTGGCCAGATGAGCTGAGGTGAGCCGGTCCGGGGCGCGCGAGGGGCGGCCCGGACCGGCAGCTCCCTAGCAGGACCCCACATCCGCGGGCCCCGGACCACCCCCTCACTCAGTCCGGGGCACCGCCCTTTCCGACAGTGCCCGGCACATCACCCCCGATGTGCCGGGCACTGTGCTGCGCCCGTTCGGCCAGTGCCCCCGTATGCGGCCGGGCCGGCTGGCTGCGTACGGCTCGCCGCGCCGTCCGGCCCAGCAGCGCAGCCCGTCACAACGATGCAGCCAGCGCCAGCAGTGAAGACCGCGAGGCGTGCCGCCCGGCCCACCAGCACCGGCGGGCCCACGGGCGCAGCCGGGCAGGTCCGGTCGGGTCAGGGGGCGCCGTCCACGACGCGGGGGACGGACGTCCCCGACGAGGTCGAGGACCCGGGCGTGCTCTGGGCCGCCTGGCGGCCCGGGACGATGGACACCAGCGCCGCCGTCAGCCCGAGGATGACAGCAGCCAGGGCGACCTCGCCCACGAGTCCCCGCCGGAACGGTGTCCAGCCCGGATCGCCTGTGTTGCCAGCGCGATCGGGCCCTTCCACGGGCGCTGATCGACGAGCCACCCACCGGCGGGCCAGGTTGGCCACGGCGAGCAGGAGGACGACGGCGACGCTCTTCGCCAGCAGGACGCGTCCGAACGTCGTGGCCCCCAGCGCCCCCACGGTGCCGACCTCGCGCCACGCCAGGACCACCCCGGAGGCGACCAGCACCGCGACGCTCCCGAGCGCCAGGACCGAGAACCTGGGCAGCGCACTGCGTGCGACCGTGTCGCGGTCGACAGAGAGGCCCACGAGCACCACGCAGAGCCCACCGAGCCACAGGACCATGGCGGCGATGTGCACGAGGTTCACGCCGACAGCCAGGGTCTCGCCGGGCGGCACCGCGGAGTGGCCGACCAACGGCCAGGTGGCCAGCAGTGCCAGGGTCGCGACCACGGCCACGCCGACCCAGACCCTGCGCCACCGGTCACGCGCCGGCGCGGGGAGGCCGAGCAGGGCCACCACCCCGACGGCCGCAGCCACGAGCAGGTAGCTGCGCACGGCATACACCCGGTCGAAGCGCTCGGAGTGGCTGTCGAGGGTCTGCGGCGCCTGCCAGAGGGCGGCGAGCGGTCGGCCGCTCGCGTACACCCCCTGCAGCAGCATGCCGCCGGCCGTGCTCACCGCGAGCAGACCCAGACCCGTGCCGACGAGCAGGCGGATCCTGCGCTGCCCCAACCCCGCCGGCCACACGAGGAGCGCAGCCACGACGGCGCCTGGTCCGAGCGCGGCACCCACGAAGCCGACCCACCGCAGCACCCCCAGGAACGTCCCGACCCCCTCGTTGCGCCCGGGGTCGGGCAGGGTGCCACGGACCTGGCTGGGGCTCCCCACGGAGAACCGGAAGGAACCCGCCACGGGGTGGGTGTCGCCCGAGCTGACCCGCCAGGCAACGGTGTACGTGCCCGGTGCCAGCCCGGGAGGGAGGGAGACCCGCAGCGTGAACGGATCCCGCGGGGTGGCCAGGACCGGGCCGGCGTCGACAGGGGCGAACCGGTCGTCGTAGACGTCGATCCCACCGTCCCCCGCCTGCACCTCCTCACCGAAGGTCAGGGTGACGACCTGCGGGGCGCGGGCGACGACCGACCCGGCGGCGGGTGAGCTGCGCACCAGCTGGGCGTGCGCCTGCGCGGCGGTCGCGGTGAACCAGATGATCGCGCAGCAGGACAGCACCACCGCCAGTGCGGTGGCGCCCGCACCACGCAGCCCACGGCCGGAGACCACGCCCCGGAGCGTAGCGGGCGGGCGCCCGGCGCAACTCCGCCCCGAGGATGACCCAAAGATTTGCCCAAGGTGCCGGGTCGACCATCGACCCATGTCCCTCACGACGTCGAGTGCCGCGCCACGGCTGTGGCGTGTGGCCCTCGTGGCGCTGTTCGTCCTGACGGCGACCGCCTTCGGCGCCCGTCACGTCGTGTCGGTGCTCAAGGGGCCTGCTGACCCGATGACGTTGCAGGTCAACGGGATCAGCTATCGCGTCCTGCACGTCGAGCAGGTGAGCGGACTCAGCGACGCCGACCTGGGTGGGATGTCCCACGGGGTCAACAGCCTCGTCACCACCGACCGGGCGCTCGTCCGGGTCACCCTCGAGGTCGCGGCGTCCGACGCGGACGCCGGCTACGACACCTCGGTCCTGCGCGCCCTCGCCGGCACGGTCCCCCTCGACCCCGTGGCGGGGTCGATGAAGCGCGGTTCGCTGCGTCGCGGGGGCCACCTCGAGGGCGCCCTCTCGTATGTCGTGCCCCGCAACGGAGCCCAGCTGCGCCTGACCGCACCCGGCCAGGTGGCGGTCCCCCTGCTCCGCGTCGACACCGCCGGGCCGGCCGCCACGCACGACCACGGCAGGTCGGGCCCACCCTCCAACGCACCTCCGGTCACCAGCACCACCGTCCCGAAGCAGGTCTCGCCATGACTCAGTCACCACGACCCGTCCCTCTCGTCGCCCGCATCACCCGCGACGTCCTGATCGCCTGCGCCTTCGCCGTGCTCGGTGCCCTGTGGCTGGGGTGGCTCGAGCTGGCGGGGGCGCAGGGTCACGTCGGGGCGGGGGCCGCGCTCGACGGCCTGCCCGTGACCGGGTTCCTGCTGCCCCTGCTCGTCATCGCCGTCCCGACCGTGCTGGCCCACGACCGCCGGGGACAGGTCGGTGCGGGCCACCGGGGGGTCGGCCACAACCTCCCCGACGCGGCCCTCCCGAGCTCCCCGGTCGTGGCCGCCCTCCAGCTGGCCATGACGGGGGCCCTCGCGGCAGCCGCCGGCAACGGCATCCGGTCCACCTTCTTCGACGCCGGCAGCGGCGCCCTCCCCGTCGTCGCGCTGCTCGCGGACACCGCCTCACTGCTCGTCGTCTACCTGCCGTTCGCCGCCGTCGTCCTGATCGCGCCCCGGCTCCCCCGGGCGCTCCCGTCCCTGCTGCGCCGGGTCGCCCGCAGCCGTCGTACGGTCGCAGTGCTCTCCGTCGCAGCCGTCGCAGCCGCGACGGCTGCAGCCTCGTCCGTCCCCGCCGCCGCAGCTCCCTCGCCGGGGTCGACCAGCTGCTTCGCGGGGGGCCCGGCCGACAAGGTCTTCGACGTCACGGCGATGGACGTGGACATCCCGCTCAACCGCTTCGGTGACCACGACCCGAAGGGCAAGATCTACACGCTCACGAGCCAGGTCGCCGCCGTCAAGGCCCAGGCCCTCTCCCAGAAGGTGTCCGTGGGACTGCACGGCGACGCCATACAGCCGCTGGTGATCCGCGCCAACGAGGGTGACTGCGTCCAGGTGAAGTTCACCAACCGGTCGACGACCGGCTCCTACGGCTTCCACATCGACGGTCTCGAGTTCACCCTCGCCTCGTCGGGCAACACCCTGGGGAAGAACCCCGCGGCGACCGTCCCGCTGAACGCCACGCGCACCTACCGGTTCAGCGTCCCGGACGACCCGCGTGAGGAGGGCGGCCACTACATCCACCCGGGACCGGGATTCCGTGCGGCCGTCAACCACGGGCTGTTCGGTGCCCTGGTCGTGGAGCCGAAGGGTTCGACCTACTGGGACCCGACCACGGCAGGCCTGCCGCTCACCTCCGGGTGGGAGGCGATCATCAAGCCCGCCGGGACCGACGTCGCCTGCGACCGCTACTCGACGATGCCCACGTGCGGCTTCCGTGAGGCGGCCCTCCTGCACCACGAGATCGGGAACGACAACGAGCTCCTCAAGGACAAGAACAACCTGGACATCCCACTCGTCGACAACATCACCGGGACGTACCGCCCCGGCGCGTTCGCGCTGAACTACCGCTCGGAGCCGTTCCGCAACCGCCTGCTGGCGTTCCCGAAGGAGAAGTCGCACTCGTACAGCTCCTACACGTTCGGCGAGCCGGCGACCCCGATCATGCGCGGCTACCTGGCCGACCCCACGAAGATCCGCCTGATGCACGTCGGCGCGGAGAAGTTCCACGTCTTCCACCTGCACGGTGGTGGCGACCGGTGGCGGGCGAACCCCGTGGCCGACGACGCCATCAGCTACGCGAAGACGGGGCTATACAAGGACCCGGAGACGGGGTCGCAATCGCAGCGGCTCGACTCCCAGTCGATCGGCCCCGGTGAGACCTACAACCTCGAGATCGAGGGCGGCGCCGGCGGCGTCCAGCAGAGCGCTGGCGACTTCCTGTTCCACTGCCACATCGCCAAGCACTACACGTCTGGGATGTGGGGCATGTGGCGCGTCTACGACACGCTGCAGCCCGACCTCGTGCCGATCGGCGACCGGACCGCCCCTCCGGCCGCGGTGGACTCGGCCGGTCTCATCGGCCGGACCATCAACGGCACGACCCTGACCAAGGACAACCTCGACGACTGGATCCGTCCTCAGCTGCCGCCCTCCGGCCTACCGCAGAACGGGCAGGACCCCACCGTCTGGGACTGGAAGGTCGCCGGCACGTCCGAGGCACCGCTGTACCTCGGCGCCCCGGCTGACCCCACCGTCTTCCCCGACTCGGTGCAGGTCGTCCAGGGACAGCCGAACCTGCTCGCGGTCGACGTCGGCCACCTCGTCGGGAACCGGCCAGCCATCCTGTTCAACCCGGTGAACGGCAGACCCGCCTATCCGTTGCTGCGCACCAACATCGGCAAGCGACCACCCTTCACCGCCAACGGTCACTCGGGCGCCCCGTGGCTCGGCGCCAACGCGAACCAGGCAGCAGGGTCTTCGACCGACCCGTGGGCCTCCCGTGACGACGGGCTCTGCCCGCAGGGTCGAAAGCTGCGGACCTACAACGTCGTCGCGATCGGCAAGACCATCCCCCGGACCCCCACGGTCAACGACCCGGACGGCAAGCTGTTCGTCCTCGCGAAGGACAAGGCCGCGACGCTCGCCGACCCGGCGAAGTCCGATCCGCTGGCGATCCGCGCCAACCAGGGCGACTGCGTGGCGATCACCCTGACCAACGAGATCCCCGACGCCTCGGCCTTCGACAAGTTCTCGAAGACGACCATGCACATCCACCACGTGCAGTTCGACGTCCAGGGGTCCGACGGCGTCTCGACCGGCTTCGCCTACGAGCACAGCGTGCGCCCCTACACGGTCACCGACCCGAAGCTCGTCGACGCAGCGCACGAGGGCGACACCGTCCTGCACCTCACGTCCGTGGCCAAGTTCGTGGGGACCGACGCGAACGACCGACCGACCCACCCGTGGCTCGCCGTCGGTGAGGGACTGGAGTCGATCGAGCCCCACCAGGTCGCGTCGGTCGACACGGCCGCCGGCACGGTCACCCTGACGTCCCCGCTCACGAAGGACCACGACGCGGCTGAGTCTGCCGGGATCGAGTTCATCCAGTACCGGTGGTACCCGGACGTGGCCCTGGACAACGTCTTCTGGCACGACCACGTCGACGGGATCCACGGCTGGGGCCACGGACTCGTGGGCCAGCTCATCGTGGAGCCCCGCGGCTCGACCTACCACGACCCGGTCTCCGGTGCCGAGGTCGACTCCGGGACGATCGTGGACATCCACACCTCGAACCCGCTCGTCCCCGGAGTGGTCGACGGCAGCTTCCGCGAGCTCGCCCTGTGGACGATCAACGACAACGACGCGGCCGGCTGGTCGACGCTCAACCTCAAGGCCAACCCGCTGGCCGGCCGGACCGACAAGGCCAACCAGTTCAGCTCGTGGAGGTACGGCGACCCGGTGACGCCGCTGCCACGGTTGTACCCGGGTGACCCCCTCGTCGTCCGCTCCATCAGCATCTCGCCCACCATCGACTCCCTGCACTTCGTCGGCGCGCGCACCAACCAGGAGCTCCGGGAGACGAAGGAGTCGATCATCGACGCCGTGCACGCCGGGATCAGCGAGCGCGACAGCCTCGTCATCGGCGGCACCGATCCCGAGCTGCGGCTGAGGCCCGGGGACTACTTCTACGCGAACGGCACCGAGCTGCGCACGCAGCAGGGCGCCTGGGGTCTCGTCCGGGTGCTGCCCGGCCGTGTGGACTCCCTGCGGCCGCTGCCGGGCAACACCCCCGACGGCCCTGACTACACGGTGCCGACACCCACGGGGGCAGCCCCACCGCCGACGACGTCACCGGGCAACCCGTGTCCTTCGGGTGCGCCCCAACGCACCTTCGGCCTCAGCGCCATGGACCGGTCGGGCAACGTCAGCGGTGGTCGCACGGCATACGTCCCCAACGCGGACGTGGCGTCGGTCAAGGCGCGCCTGAAGGTCCCCGTGCCCCTCGTCATGCACGTCGTCGCGGGTGAGTGCGTCACGGTGAACCTCACCAACCTGCTCACGACCCCCGTGGGGTTCTCGGTCGGCAAGCTCGACCGCGAGGCCGGCTCCGGTGGCGTGAACATCGGCTTCTCGACCGACCAGAACACCGCATCCAACGCCACGCGCTCCTACGTCTATTACGTGCCGGAGCACCGGGTGGGTTCAGCCGTGGTCAGCGACCTCGCGTCCAACGGCCGGCTCAAGAACGGGCTGTACGGGCTGGTCGTCGTGGCTCCCGCCTCGAAGGTGCCGGGCCTGTCCACCGAGTTCAGCGACCCGGTGACCGGTGACGCCAAGGACCTCGGCGCCCAGGTGATCGTCCACGTGCCCGGCGGGACCCCGCAGGACTACCGGGACTTCTCGGTCACCGTCGCCGACGACGACACCCAGATCGGGCAGGACTTCATGCCGTACCCGACCAACGCCACCGCGGGGCGGTCGAACATCAACTACCTCACGGCCCCGGCAGGGGACGGCCCGACGTCCTTCAAGAACCCCGGACAGGTGCCGTACCTGACCGCCTTCGCGGGCGATCCCGAGCTGGTGCACGTCATGGTGGCACCCGGCAGCGAGAACAACCACGTGTTCAGTCTCGGCGGCCTGCGCTGGGACGAGGACCCGCTCGTGGGCCGTTCACCCTGGATGACCGCGCAGGGTATGGCGCCGTGGGAGACCTTCGACCTCAACGTCGTCGGTGGTGCCGGCGGGACCGCGGAGGTGCCCGGCGACTACTTCTACGGTGACCAGCGACGTCCGTTCACCGCCGTCGGGATCTGGGGCCTGCAACGGGTCCTCCCCCCGTCAACCGGCACCTGCCCCATCCTGCTCGTCGACGGAAGCACCTGCTGAGGCCGTCGTGACCCCGAGCAACGCAGTGACGGGTGCCCCATGGGTCCCACGGACCCATGGGGTCACACCCGTCACAGGCGGCCCGGATTCCCCGCCATCTGGGGGTCGATTCGCCGCCGGTTGCGGCTTACGATCGGCCCGAGGGGGAACCGCGTCGATCTGGCGTGCGATGAACGACGGCCGAACCAGCGGGGAGGTCTGATGGCCGAGCCACACCCGGAGCGCGGACCACGGGTGGTCCGCATCCCGGTCGCGCGCCCGCTCGCCACTGCCCTGTCCGTGATGGCGTTCGGTGCGGCCCTGCTCGTGGGCGGGAGCCCTGCCGACGCACCGGCCAGCGCCGGCCGACCGACCGGGCCCGCCCAGGCGGCCCCGTCGCCCAGTCCCAGCACCGCGGCGGACTGGGACGTCACCCCTCGCGACCTCGTGGTCGGCGAGCGCACGGGACTGGTCAGCGTCGACCAGGTGATCGCCGGGCCGTTGCGGCTTGCCACGCTCGCCGCCGCGCTCCAGCCGTCGGTGGTCGACCCGCCCGTCCCGCAAGGGGCCGCGGGGAGCACCAGCGTCCCCGTCGTCCTGTGGAGCGCCTACCGTTCGGCGGTCGCGTCCGCCCCCACCTCGTGCCGGCTTCCGGTCCAGCTGCTCGCCGCCATCGGCCAGGTCGAGTCCGGCTCGCTGGCTGGACGGAGCCTCGACAGCCGGCACCGAGCCGTCCCTGCCGTCTACGGGCCGGTCCTCAACGGCGGTGCCTTCGCCGCGATCTTCGACACCGACAACGGCCGCTATGACGCGGACCGGGTCTGGGACCGGGCCGTCGGGCCGATGCAGTTCATCCCCTCGACGTGGCAGCGCTGGGGCCGCGACGGCAACGGCGACGGCATCCGTGACCCGCAGAACGTCGAGGACAGCGCCTTCTCCGCCGCCGCGTACCTCTGCGCCGGGGGCCGGGACCTGTCGACCGCTGTCGGACTCCGCTCGGCGATCCTGTCGTACAACCACTCGGACGTGTACCTGCGCGACGTCCTGCGCCTCATGCAGACGGTGTCCCCCGGCGGTGCGGTGCCCCGCTCCGTGGTGACCCTGCCCTCGTCGCCCACACCGCCCGTCGGCCCGCCGTCGCGTCCACCGGTCGTGGCCGCACCGAGGGCGAGCACCCCGAGCTCCCACCCGTCCACGACGTCGCACCCCACTACCAGCACCACGACGTCGACCTCCACCACCAGCTCGTCGACGACGGGCACCGGCACGAGCAGCTCCACGACGACCACCACGTCGTCCACGTCGTCCACGTCGTCCACGTCGTCGACATCCACCTCCTCGACATCCACGTCCTCGACGACCTCCAGCTCCACCACGCCGTCGACGTCGTCCAGCACGTCGGCCACGGGCACGACGACCTCGACCACCTCGTCCTCCACCACCACACCCTCGTCGAGCTCGACCACCACGGCCTGCCCGACCCCGACCCCGTCGACGACCACCCCGTCGACGACCACCGCCACGGCCACCGCGGCATCGACGACGAAGCTGCCCACGCCGTCCACCACGACCGGACCGTCGGCGACGAGCAGCACGAGCACGTCGTCCACCTCCGTGACGACGGCCACCGGGACGACCTCCGCAGGGAGCGCGACGAGCGCCACGTCCGGGGACTCGTCCCCCGGGCCCTGCGCGGCTCCCACCGACACCCCGTCGACCGGCAACGGTCTCGGCCTGGTGGTTCGCCCGGCGAGCTGGCCGACTCAGCCGACGATGTCGAACCTCACCGTGCTGGTGCTGATGTTCGCCTCGGTCAGCCTGATCTTCACACGGGTGCCGAGGGCGTGGTCGCCCGTCGCGTTCGCGAGGACCGCGGGCTCGTCGACCTGAACCACCAGCCGGCCCTTGTCCCGCTGGTCGACGACCATCGCGTCGAACACCTCACCCACACGGTCCTCGAGCGAGGCTGCCTCGACGGCATCCGCGCACCCGCGTTCGACGGCACCGGCCACCTTGTCCGAGGCCGCCATCACCTCCGGTAGTGACCCGAGCGCCTCGCGCGCCCAACCGGGCAGCTCGGTCCCGGCGCTGATCGCCTCGCAGATGGCCAGGCCGAACCGGTCGACGAGCCGACGCAGCGGCGCCGTGACGTGGGCGTAGGCGGCAGCCACGGCCGAGTGCTGCGGGTCCGCGGGGACCGTCCCGTCGAACGGCGTGTAGCCGGCGCCGCGGAACAGGGCGGTCGCCTCGTGGATCAGGGCGAGGTGCCGCGGGTCGGTGCGGTCCAGCGTGCGCAGGAACTCGCCGTACGGCACGTCCTTGCGCCACTCGACGCCGAGCGCCCGGCTGGCCTGCCGGAAACGGGTGACCGCGCCGTCGTCCGGGGCGGGCATGGTGCGCAGGATCCCCACCTTCGCGCCGAGCATCAGGTCAGCAGCCGCCATACCGGTCATCAAGGAGATCTGGGCGTTCCAGTCCTCCGCCGCCAGCGGCGGGCGGAAGTGGGTGCGGTAGTGGCCGTTCGCGTCCTCGGTGACCTCCTGCTCGGGCATGGGCAGGCTCGCACCGCCCCGCTGGCGCTCGAGCTCGAGGCGGCGTGTGCCCACCTCCTTGAGCAGCTCCAGGCGCTCGTCGGCGCCACCGGCGTCGACGGCCTGCTGGACGTGGTCGTAGTCGTAGCGGTCGGTGCTGCGGACCATCGCGCGGTAGAGGCTGGTCGAGGTGGTCGTGCCGTCGGCGCCGAGCCGCAGGTCCCAGACGAACGCCGGTCGCACCTGGTCGGGGAGCAGGCTCGCGGCACCCTCGCTCACCACCGGGGGGTGCAGCGGGGTGCGGTGGTCCGGCGCGTAGATCGTCTGCCCACGCCGGCGCGTCTCGGCGTCGATGGCGCCCCCCGCCCGGACGAACGCCGGGACGTCGGCGATGGCATAACGGACGCGGTAGCCCTCGCCGTCGCGCTCGATGTGCAGGGCCTGGTCGAGGTCCATCGACCCGGGCGGGTCGATGGTGCAGAAGGCGACCGCGGTTTCGTCCCGCTCGGGCAGGTCCGGGGCGGCCGCGACCTGCTCGGCCTCAGCCTGGACCTGCGGCGGGAACTCCTTCGGCACCGCGTTCTCGGCGCGCACCGCGTCGAACCGAGCCCGGAGCTCGGCGGACTGGGCCACGGCCTTCGCGGCCACCGGCTTCTCGACCTGGATTCGTCGTTGGGGCATGCCGCCAACCTATCCAGCGGACCGACGCGGCACCCGTCGGAGGCCGGACCTAGGCTTGCCCCGTGCTGATCCTGCTCCCTCCCTCGGAGTCCAAGACGGGCCGGTCCCGCGGCCGCCCGGTCGACCCCGGGACCCTGAGCTTCCCCGAGCTGACCGACACCCGACGCGCCGTCCTCGACGCGGTGGCCAAGGTGAGCGCCCACCCCTCTGCTGCAGAGGTCCTCGGCGTCAGCCCCAACCTCACCGCCGAGATCGCCCGAAACACGGTGCTCGACAGCGCACCGTCCCTGCCCGCGTCTCGCGTCTACTCCGGGGTCCTCTACGACGCCCTCGGCCACGCCTCCCTCGACCCGGCGGCCAAGCGCCGGGCGAACCGGTGGGTCGTCGTCGTCTCGGCCCTCTACGGTGCGGTGCGCCCCACCGACGCCATCGCGCCGTACCGGCTCTCGATGGCGGTGAACCTGCCCGGAATCGGCCCCCTTGCCAGCGCGTGGAAGCCCGAGCTCGCGCAGGTGCTGCCCGAGCTCGCCGGACGTGGGCTCGTGGTCGACTGTCGCTCCAGCACGTATGCCGCGGCGTGGACTCCGCAGGGCGCCCTCGCCGACCGCTGGGTGCAGGTGCGCGTTCCCGGTGCCACGCACATGGCCAAGCACACCAGGGGCCTGGTCACCCGGCACCTGTGCCAGGTGGGCCGGGACGTGCGCAGGGTCTCCCAGCTGCTCGACGTCCTCGACGACGCCTTCGAGGTCGCGCTGACCCCGCCCGAGCGGCCCGGTCGGCCGTGGGTGCTCGACGCGAAGGCCCGCTCCCTGACCTCGACGAACACCGCGTGAACGGCACCGAGCTCGCCGACCTCGTCGCCCGTGTCGCCCCGGTCCTGATCTTCTTCGTCGCGATCACCGTCGTGGCCGAGATCGCCGACGCCGCAGGCGTGTTCGACGTCGCTGGGCACTGGACGTCGCGGGCCGGTCGGCACCGCGTGCCGCTGCTGTGGTTGCTGTTCGTCCTCCTCGCGGTGGTCTGCACGGTCTTCCTCAGCCTCGACACCACCGCCGTCCTGCTGACACCGGTCGGGCTCGCCATCGCGGCGCAGCTGGGCATCTCACCCCTGCCGTTCGCGATGACGACCCTCTGGCTGGCCAACACGGCCAGCATGCTGCTACCCGTCTCCAACCTCTCGAACCTGCTGTCGCTGCACCACTTCGACGAGCTGGGCGTGGGCCACGCCGGGTACGTCCGCCTGGCCGCCGCCCCGGCGCTGGCCGCGGTCGTCGGCACGCTGCTCGTGCTGTGGGTCTTCCACCGCAAGGACCTGCGCGGTCGTTACGAGCCCGACGCGCCGCCGGAGCCGCACGACGCGGTCATGCTCCGCGTCGCCGGCGGGGTCTGCCTCGCCGTGGGCCCGCTCTTCGCCCTCGGCCTCTCCCCCGCCTGGGTGTCCTCCGTGGCCGCCGCCGTCCTGCTGGTGCTGGTCGCGGTGCGGGACCGTCCGTTGCTGCGTCGGCTGGCCCTCCCGTGGCAGATGGCCCTGGGCGTCGCGGTGCTCTTCGTGGTCATCGACGTGGCGCTGCGCCACGGGTTGCAGCCGGTGCTGGAGTCCCTGACGGGCAAGGGCACCGACCCGGCCGCCCTGGCGCGGGTGGCCGGCAGCGGCGCCCTCACCGCGAACGTGGCCAACAACCTCCCGGCCTACATCGCCCTCGAGTCGGTCACGGCCGACGCGCCACAGCGGCTGATGGCCCTGCTCATCGGGGTCAACGTGGCACCCCTGGTGACGCCGTGGGCGTCCCTGGCGACCCTGCTGTGGGCCCAGCGCTGCCGGGCTCGCGGGCTGACCGTCAACCCGTGGCGGCTGGCGGCCCAGGGCCTGGCCTGCGCCGTGGTCGCAGGCGGCCTGTCCGTGGCTGCGCTCGCCCTCGCCGGCTGACCCGGGGCGCGGCACGTCGTGAGTGTCGCCCGTCAGCCGGGCAGGCCGCGGAGCAGGTCCTCGATGACGTCCTGGGGGTCCTCCAGACCGACCGAGATGCGGACCGTGCCGTCGGTGATGCCGACGGCCGCGCGCGCCTCGGGCGTGAGCCTGCGGTGGGTCGTCGTCGCCGGGTGCGTGACCATCGACTTCGCGTCACCGAGGTTGTTGCTGATGTCGACGACCTGCAGCGCGTTCATCAGGGCGAACGCCTCGGCCTTGCCCCCGTCTAGCTCGAACGTCACCACGGTGCCGCCGCCGAGCATCTGCCGCTGCGCCAGCTCGTGCTGGGGGTGCGACGGCAGCCACGGGTAGAGCACCTTCGTCACCGACGGGTGGGCCTCCAGGGCCTCCGCGACGGCGAGGGCGTTGGCCGCCTGCTGACGCACCCTCAGGCTCAGCGTCTCCAGGCCCTTGACCAGGACCCACGCGTTGAACGGCGACATCGCCGGTCCGGTGTGCCGCATGAGGTTCTTCACCGGCCCGTCGACGAACTCGGACGTGCCGAGCACGGCCCCGCCGAGGGTGCGGCCCTGGCCGTCGATGTGCTTGGTCGCGGAGTACACGACGACGTCGGCACCGTGGTCGAGCGGACGGGAGAACACCGGCGTGCCGAAGACGTTGTCGACGACGACCTGGGCCCCGGCGGCGTGCGCCAGGTCCGACACGGCCCGCATGTCGACGAGCTCCTGCATGGGGTTGCTCGGGGTCTCGAAGAAGACCGCCTGCGTCGGCACGGACAGCGCCTCGCGCCACTGGTCGAGGTCCGGTCCGTCGACGAACACCGTCTCCACGCCCCACCGCGGCAGGATCTCGTCCAGGATGACGAAGCACGAGCCGAACAGGCCGCGCGAGGACACCACGCGGTCCCCCTGTCCGAGCAGCGCAGCCAGGGCGACGAACACCGCCGACATGCCGGACGCGGTCGCGAAGCAGGCCTCGGCACCCTCGAGCTGGCGCAACCGCTCCTCGAACATCGACACCGTCGGGTTGCCGTAGCGCGAGTAGATGAAGTGGTCGACCTCGTCCTTGAACGCCGCCTCGGCCTGCTCGGCGCTCTCGTAGACGAAGCCGGACGTGAGGTACAGCGCTTCGGACGTCTCGTCGAAGTTGCTGCGGGACAGGCCTCCCCGCACCGCGACCGTGTCCGGTCGGAACGAGCGGCCCTCGGTCATCCCTGCCTCCACGGCAGCCCCGAGTTCTTCCAGCCGGAGACCGAGCGGTGCCCCTGGTCGTCGTGCGGTCCCTCGAAGCCCTCCGTGACGTTGTAGGACGGCTCCAGCCCAGCACCGGTGGCGGCCTCGGCGGCGGCCACCGAGCGCACGCCGGAGCGGCACAGGAAGTAGATCGGGGCACCGTCGGGCAGGCCGGCGTCGCGCAGCTGCTCGACGAAGTCGCCGTTCACCGCTCCGTCCGGAAAGCGTTGCCACTCCACGCAGATGACCTTCTTGCCCAGCCCGGTGAGGTCGGGCAGCCCGACGTAGTTCCACTCGGCGCTGGTGCGCACGTCGACGAGGACCGCGTCCTCGTCGGCCGCCAGCGCGGCATACGCATCCTGGGGGGCGACGTCTCCTGCGTAGCTCATGTCCCCAGCGTAGGACGGACCGCCACATGGCGAGACGACCCGGCCACATCGTGGGCGGGTCGTCCGTCCGCTCAGGTGCGGTTGGTGAACGCGACCGAGACGTTGCCGTCCGGCCAGACCTCGAGCGCCGTGAGCGAGCCCGGGGCCGCGGCGAGCCGCCAGATCCGGTCGTGCGGGATGCCCAGCACGTGCGCGAGGACGACCATGATCGGCTTGCGGTGGCAGACCACGACGGTCGTGCCGCCCGCGGCGACCACGCGCTCGTATGCGGCGAGGACGCGCTCGGCCAGCTCCAGGTGGGTCTCCCCGCCCGGACGGGCGTATGCCGCGTCGCTGCGCATGCGGTCCAGCTCGTCGGCCTGCTCGCGGGCGAGGTCGTGGACGCTCATGCCGTCCCAGTCGCCGAAGTCCTGCTCGTCCCAGTCCTCGTCCTGCTCGGCGTCGACGCCGATGGTCGCGGCGACCGCGGCACCCGTCTGGACGGCGCGGGCCAGCGACGACGTGACGACCCGTGCGTCGACGCCCCCCAGGAGGTGGGCAACGGCGGCTCCGGCGGCTCGCGCCTGGGCGCGACCGGTCTCGTTGAGGGAGGGGTCCGCGCCGCCCCGGCCGTCGAGCTGGGCGTGCACGGTGAAGTCGGTGACGCCGTGGCGCACCAGCACGAGGCGGGTGGGGGTCCCCCGGCCAGCAGCCGGCGGCAGTGTCGTGGAGGCGGGGTTGGGGTCGATGATCTCCTCGACGAGCTCGTCGGCCGACGTGTCCCGCTCTGCCACGGCCGCGTCGCCCAGCATCCGGTCGATGGTGCGACCGTCCATGCCGTCGTTGGACAGGGCGTCCGCGTCCTTGTTCTTCTCACGGGGGATCCACGTGTAGGACACCGAGCCACCACCGCGGCTGATGAGCGCGGCCAGCTCGCGGGCCTCGAGGGCCAGTCGCCGCATGTCCTCGTGCTTGATCTTCCAGCGGCCCGACATCTGCTCGACGACGAGCTTGGAGTCCATGCGCGCCTCGACGTGGGCGCCGGGGTCGATGCGCTGGGCGGCTCGCAGCCCGGCGATCAGGCCGGAGTACTCCGCGACGTTGTTGGACTCCTTGCCCAGCGGCGCAGCGCCCTCCCAGAGGACCGTGCCGCTGGCGCGGTCACGGACGAGGGCACCGTAGCCGGCGACCCCGGGGTTGCCCCGGGAGCCGCCGTCGGCTTCGACGACGAGCTGACGACCCACCGGTCAGAGGCCGGACTCGGACGTGCGGACCAGGATCCTGCGGCACTCCTCGCAGCGCAGCACCTCGTCGTCCGGGGCGGCCTTGATGCGGTTCATCTCGACGTTGTTGAGCTCGAGCTGGCAACCACCGCAGCGTCGCTGGCGCAGGGCCGCTGCCGCCAGTCCACCGGTCTGGGTGCGGATCTTCTCGTAGAGCGCGACCAGGTCGGCGCCGACGCCCGCGACGGTGTCGGCCCGGGGGGCGGAGACCTTGGCGGCCTCGGCCTCGAAGTCCTTGAGGGCGTCGTCCTTGGCTGCGGAGGCCGCCTCGAGCTCGGTCGCGAGGGCCGCCCGCTCCGCCTCGAGCCGGGCCACGGCGGCCTCGGCGGCCTCGGCCCGCTCCATGACCTCGATCTCGACGTCCTCGAGCTCGGCCTGGCGCCGGTTCAGGGAGTCGAGCTCGTGCTGGAGCGCCTGCAGGTCCTTGGCGGTGCCGGTACCGGCGTCGAGCCGCGCCCGGTTGCGCGCTGCACGGTCACGCACCAGCTGCACGTCGGTGTCGGCCTTGGCCACCTCGCGCTGCACGTCGCCCAGGGCCGTCTGGGCACGGACGAGGTCGGAGTCGAGGGCCGCTGCGCGCCGCTCGAGCTCGGCGAGCTGGGCTCGCTGCGGCAGGTTCTTGGTCGCGTGGGCGATCTGGTCGAGACGGGTGTCGATCGCCTGCAGGTCCAGGAGCCTCCACTGACGGGACGGGTCGGCTTTCAGGACGTACCTCCGGGCGGCTCGGCACCGACGACGAAGGTCCACGGGTCGGTGCGCAGTGTGGAAATGTGAGTCTCCACTCTAGAGGCCGACGGGTCCCCGTCCGCAAGCGCCGCCTCCAGCCGCCGCGCGGCCTCGGTGAGCCACAGGGACTCGGTCGCCCAGTGCCCCGCGTCCACCAGGTATGGCGTGCCGCCGCGGGCCTCCTCGCGCGCCTCCAGCACGGGGTGGTGGCGCAGGTCCGCAGTGACGAAGACGTCGGCTCCCGCAGCCCTGACGTGGTCGAACATGTCGTCCCCCGCGCCGCCCATCACGGCGACACGCTGGACCCTGGCTCCGGGTGGACCCGCCACCCGGACGCCCCCCGCCGAGGGCGGCAGGGCGGCATACAGGGCGGTGGTGAACTCGGCCAAGGTGTTCGGGGCGGGGAGGCTGCCGACCCGGCCGAGGGGCTGCCCCTCGACCACGGCCAGCGGCTCCACGTCGGTGAGCCCGCAGGCGTCCGCCAGCGCGTCGTTGACGCCGGGCTCGGCGACGTCGGCGTTGGTGTGGGCGACGTACAGCGCGATGTCGTGCACGACCAGGGCCGTGACGCTCGCCCCCTTGGCCGTCGAGGTCGCCACGCTGTGGATGCCCCTGAGCAGCAGCGGGTGGTGGGTGACCAGGAGGTCGGCGCCGAGCTCGCGCGCCTCGTCGATGACCGCCAGCGTGGGGTCGACGGCGAACAGGACCCGCGACACCGGCTGCTCGAGGTCGCCGGACACCAGGCCGACCTGGTCCCACGACTGCGCCGTGGACGGCGGGTAGAAGCCCTCGAGGGCGTGGACGGCGTCGGCGAGGGTGGGGTGCACGTGGGCCCGGCCGGGCTCGAACCGACGACACCCGCGGTGTAAACGCGGTGCTCTACCAACTGAGCTACAGGCCCTCCGCACGGTCGACCCAGCCGAACCGCGCGGCGCCATTGTGTCAGGTGGGCAGGGGTGCGAGGGAAATTTCGGCAGGCGGGGCGGGATGTGGTGATTTTCCTTCCCAAAGGCCCCCACGCGGTGCAAGATGCCCCTCATTGTGGTCTCTCGCAGAGAGAGGTCCCTGAACCCGGCTACTCCGCGGCCGGGTCAGAACATGGAGGAAAAATGACTCATCGCAGGATCACGGGGCGTGCTCTCCGGGCCGCCGCGGTGGTTCCGACGTTCGCGCTCGTCGCCACCAGCCTCGCGGCTGTCGGCGCAGCGGGCACCTCGTCGGCCGCCCCCGCACCCGCGCCGGCCAGTCCCAGTGCCGCCGCAGGAGGCAGCACCTACCTGAACACCGTGGCCCCCCGGGCCGAGCAAGCCTTCGGCACCGACACCCGGGTCACCAAGGACAAGAAGGTGCTGGCCCGCCAGGCCGCCGTCCTGGAGAAGGCCAAGAAGTACGACGCCAAGCACGCCAAGGGGAACCCGGTCGCCGCACGCGGCCTGGCGAAGATCGAGGCGCAGTCGCTGCGCACCGGCCAGAGCCCCGCGGCGATCAAGAGCAAGTTCAAGCAGGCCCCTGCCATGCAGGAGGCCAAGCTGCTCACGATCCTCGTCGAGTTCAACGACAAGGCGAACGACGACTTCCGCACGTCGATGGTCCCGAGCGAGTTCGGCTCGGACACCTGCAAGCTGGGGTCCGTGCAGAACGGCCCGAAGCACAACACCATCCCCAACCCGGCGAGCGCCCCGCTGCTCGACAACAACTCCATGTGGGTCAAGGACTTCTCGTCCGCGCACTACAACACGATGCTCTACACCAAGACCGGCATCACCCAGCGTGTGCGCACCGACCTCAAGGGCCCTGACGGCAAGCCCGGCTTCGACATCTCCGGCTACACGATGAAGAACATGTACGAGGAGATGTCCAAGGGCGCGTACACCGTCGACGGTGCTGCGACCCCGTGGATCACGGTGCCGCACTCGGAGGCCTACTACGGCGCCACCCGGTGCCACCAGGACGAGAACGGCGTCTGGACCTACGACGCGATCCAGGACATGCAGGGTCACCCGAGCAACCCGCTCGGCGCCGGCCAGCTGCCCATCGACGCCGTGGCGGCCCTCGCCAAGGCCCAGCCGAACTTCCCCTGGGCCGACTACGACCTCGAGGACCAGGGCGACGTCGACGGTGACGGCAACTTCAACGAGCCGGACGGCGTCATCGACCACGTCGTGCTCGTCCACGCCGGCTCGGACAAGTCCGGTGGTGGCGGTGCCCAGGGCACCTACGCCATCTGGGCGCACTCGTCGGCCGTCGCCGGTGGCGCTCCCGTTCCCGGGACCAACCTCAAGCTGAGCAACTACATCGTGCAGCCGGAGGACTCCGGCGTCGGTGTGTTCGCCCACGAGTACGGTCACGACCTCGGTCTGCCGGACCTCTACGACACCGCCAGCGGCGGCGACTCCGACGTCGACTTCTGGGACCTGATGAGCTCCGGCTCGCACTCGGGCCCGATCTTCCAGTCGATGCCGACGCACATGGGCATCTGGGACAAGTACGTCCTCGGCTGGGCCGACCCGAAGGTCATCAACCCCGGTGACCCGCGTCAGTCCGTCCTCGTCGGCCAGTCGTCGCGCACGCCGCGCGGCACGCAGGACGGCCTCAAGGTCAACCTGCCGAACAAGACCATCACCCTCGCGACCCCGCACAGCGGCGCGAAGATGTGGTTCTCCAGCAGCGACCAGTCGTGGGCCGACAACACCCTGACCCGCACGGTCAGCGTCCCGGCGGGCTCGACCGACGCGAAGTTCTGGATGTGGAACAACTACTCCATCGAGGAGGACTGGGACTTCGGCTTCGTCGAGGTCTCGACCGACGGTGGCGCCACGTGGACCGAGCAGAAGGTCTACGACACCACGGGCGCCGAGGTCAGCACGTCCGACACCTACGCCGACCCGAACGGCAACCTCAAGACCTTCGGCAACAAGAAGTACGGACTCACCGGCGCCACCGACGGCTGGGAGCACCACTACGCGAAGGTCACGCCCTACGCCGGCAAGACCATCCAGGTCCGCCTGCACTACGCCACCGACGCCGCCTTCGAGGACCGTGGCTGGTTCGTCGACGACCTCTCGCTCACCAACGGTGCGAGCACGGTCTGGAGCGACGACGCCGAGGCCAACAACGGCTGGACCGCCAAGGTCGGCACGCACGTCGACACCACCGGTGCCGGCTGGATCCTCGACACCGGCACGCAGACCAAGGCGCAGTACTACCTGGTCGAGTGGCGCAACTTCGACGGGTTCGACAAGGGCCTGCAGTACGGCTACGACACGACCTACCAGGCCAAGGGCGCGTGGAACGTCGAGAAGATCAAGTACAACGCTCCCGGTGCCCTCATCTGGTACCGCGACACCACGTACGGCAACGCCAACCACGTGCTCAACAACCTCTCGGACCTCCCGAGCGAGGGCACCAAGGGCGGCCTGCTGATCGTCGACAGCCACTTCGACCCGCTGCGCCGCACCGGCGCCGCGGCAGCGCTCGACCCGACGCTGCTGAAGAACCTGCCGTCGCGCCCGCAGTCGTCCAACGCCGCGTTCGGCCTCGTGGGGACCTACCCCTTCAAGGAGTGCGTGACGAACGACGCGGTCACCAAGACCGCCTGCAACACCTACCCGAAGCAGGCCGCGGTGCGGACCTTCACGGACAACAAGGGCTGGTACCCCGGTATCGAGTACCGCCCCGACCTGGACGCGAAGAACCCGTACTTCTACCGCGACGCTGACGCCTCGGTGGTCGTCCCCTCCAAGGGCAACTCGCCGTACACCGTCAAGATCGTGGACAAGAACGGCAAGCTCCTCCCGGCGCAGTACGGCGACGGACTCGGCACCGGCAACCCGGCGGACTCGAAGGTCGGCTACGGCACGACCATCACCGTCGCGATGACGATGCAGAACAACCAGATGGCGCGGCTCATGGTGACCCCGCCGAAGAAGTAACCAGCACCGAACGAACCAGGGCCGGTATGCCGCACACGCGGCATACCGGCCCTGTCGTCGTCGGGGCGCCGGGAGGACCCGGCCCGCGCTCAGGCGAGCTCGCGCAGCGCCTCGTGGTAGCCGGTGAAGTCGCGCGCCTGGCCGATCTCGTTGACCAGGGACCAGCGGACGACGCCCTCGCGGTCGATCAGGAAGGTCCCGCGGACGGCGGCGCCGGCACCCTCGTGCAGGACGCCGAAGGACTGCGCGACGGCCCCGTGCGGCCAGAAGTCGGACAGGAGGGGGAAGAAGTACCCCTCCTTGTCGGCCCAGGCACGCTGGGTGAACATGTGGTCGGTGGAGATGCCGAGCACCTGGACGTCGTCGGAGACGAAGGCGCCGAGGTTGTCGCGGATCTCGCAGAGCTCGCCGGTGCAGATGCCGGAGAAGGCGAACGGGTAGAAGACCACGACGACGAACTTGTCGCCGCGGAACGAGGACAGCGTGACGTCCTGGCCGTTCTGGTCCTTGAGGGTGAAGTCGGGGGCGATGTCGCCGACAGCGAGCGGTGAGGTCATGGCTGGCAGTCTGCCAGCGAACTCAGCGCCGGGCCGACTTGGGGGCGACGAGCCGGGTCGCGGTCCAGTCCTCGCAGGCGTTGACCGTGCCGGACGTGTGGAGGCCGCCGGTGGTGGCCGCCTCCTCGATGTCGCTGGCCTGGACGTGGCCGGGACGGCCCGCCTTGGGGGTGAGGATGACGATGAAGGCACCGTCGGCCAGGTTGGTCAGGGCGTCGACGACTGCGTCGACGAGGTCGCCGTCGTCCTCGCGCCACCAGATGAGGACGGAGTCGGCCACGTCGCCGTAGTCCTCGTCCTCCAGCTCGGTGCCGGTGAGGTCCTCGATGGCGAAGCGGAGGTCGTCGTCGACGTCCGTGTCGTAGCCGAATTCCTGGATCACCTGACCTGCGGTGAACCCCAGACGGTCGGCCCCACCGTGCGGCGCCGCCTGTGCGGACGTGCTCACGTGCCTTCTCCTGTTTCTCGTCGTCGACCTCGGTGGTCGGGGACTGTGGCGCACAGTCCACTCTGTCCGGGCCGTTTGCGCAACCAACTCCACAGAATCGTCGCAGATCAGCCGCGATCTGGACGCCGTCGTGCCCCGCGCGACCGCCTGCCCGCCCACGGCGCGGGCGCGCCGGAGCCGGGTTAGGGTCGCCGTATGGCCACCCCCAGCGACCTCACCAGCACCGACCCCCTGGCCACCGCCGACCCGACGGGGGCGGCCGAGGCGCACCAGCCCAAGCAGTGGGCGGCTGGGCTGCCGGCGGTGGTCAACTCGTTCCGACACGGCGTCGAGCAGATGGGGCTGCCGCGGACGGCACGGGTCTTCGGGCGGCTCAACCAGGACCAGGGCTTCGACTGCCCGTCCTGCGCCTGGCCAGACCCCGAGACCGGCGACCGGCACGTGGCCGAGTTCTGCGAGTCGGGGGCCAAGGCGGTGGCCTGGGAGGCGACCAAGCGGCGCGTCGACCGCGAGTTCTTCGCGAAGCACTCCGTCGCAGCGCTCGACGAGCAGAGCGAGTGGTGGCTCGGGCAGCAGGGCCGGCTCACCGAGCCGATGCACCTGCGCGCGGGCGGGACCCACTACGAGCCCATCTCCTGGGACGCCGCCAACGAGCTCATGGCCCGCCACCTCAAGGCCCTGCCGACCCCGGACGACGCCGTGTTCTACACGTCCGGCCGCACGAGCAACGAGGCCGCGTTCCTCTACCAGCTCATGGTCCGCGCATACGGCACCAACAACCTCCCCGACTGCTCCAACATGTGCCACGAGTCCTCGGGCACGGCGATGAGCGAGCAGATCGGCATCGGCAAGGGCGCGGTGACGCTGGAGAGCCTCGAGCAGGCCGAGCTCATCGTGATCGCCGGGCAGAACCCCGGCACGAACGCCCCGCGCATGCTCACCCACCTCGAGAACGCGAAGAAGAACGGTGCCGTCATCGTCGCGGTCAACCCGCTGCCCGAGGCGGGCCTGATCCGGTTCAAGAACCCGCAGACGCCGCGCGGCATGATCGGCCCGGGCACGGCCCTGGCCGACGACTTCCTCCAGATCCGGCTCGGGGGCGACCACGCGCTCTTCCGCGCCGTCGGCCACCTGCTCGTGCGGGCCGAGGAGTCCGCTCCCGGGACCGTCCTCGACCGGGCGTTCGTCGAGTCGCACACCGCCGGGTACGACGAGTACGCCGCTGCGGTCCGCGAGATCGACTGGGACGCAACGCAGCTCGCCACCGGCCTGCAGCGCTCGGAGATCGAGGCGCTGGCCCAGCGGTTCGTCGAGTCGAAGGCCACGGTCGTCTGCTGGGCCATGGGGCTGACCCAGCACGTGCACGCGGTGAACTCGATCCAGGAGGTCGTCAACGTCCTGCTCCTCCAGGGCAACATCGGCAAGCCGGGGGCCGGACCGTGCCCGGTCCGCGGCCACTCCAACGTCCAGGGCGACCGCACCATGGGCATCTGGGAGCAGATGCCGCAGACCTTCCTCGACGCGCTCGAGGCGGAGTTCGGGTTCGCCCCGCCGACCGACCACGGTGTCGACGCCGTCGCCACCGTCCAGCGCCTGAGGGACAAGTCGGTCCGGGTCTTCTTCGGCATGGGCGGCAACTTCTCGATGGCCACGCCGGACACCCCCGTGGTGCACGAGGGCCTGCGCGCGTGCGACCTCACCGTGCACGTCTCCACGAAGCTCAACCGGTCGCACACCGTCACCGGGCGCGAGGCGCTGATCCTGCCCTGCCTCGGCCGCACCGACCGGGACGCGACCCCGCGGGGGCACCAGGGCGTCACCGTCGAGGACTCCCAGGGCCAGGTCCACCTGTCGCAGGGGCGCCTCGATCCCCCGTCGGACCAGTGCCGCTCGGAGGTCGCCATCGTCGCGGGGCTGGCCGAGCGCCTCGTGCCCGACGTGGGCTCGGTCGACTGGCGTGCGCTGGGTGAGGACAACGACCTCGTCCGCGACCACATCTCCCGGGTCGTCCCGAACTTCGAGGACTACAACAGCCGGGTCCGCGAGCCGGGTGGCTTCCTGCTCCCCCACAAGCCGCGCGACAGCCGCGAGTTCGACACCCCGTCGGGGAAGGCCGAGTTCCTCGCGCGCGACGTCCCGATGCTCGAGGTGCCCGAAGGGCGGCTGCTGCTGCAGACCATCCGCAGCCACGACCAGTTCAACACGACGATCTACGGCCACGCCGACCGCTACCGCGGCATCAGCGGCAACCGACGCGTCGTGCTGGTGAGCCCCGAGGACCTGCACCGGCTCGGCTTCCACCAGGGGCAGGTCGTCGACGTCGTGAGCGAGTTCGAGGGCACCGAGCGCCGGGCCGAGGGCTTCACCCTCGTGTCGTACCCCACGGCCCAGTCGTGCGCGGCGGCGTACTACCCCGAGACCAACGTGCTGATGGCGGCCGACCACGTGGCCCTGCGGTCCAACACCCCGGTCGCCAAGGCCCTCGTCATCCGCCTCGAGCGCCGCTGACCTCCGCCCGCCGCTGGTCTCAGGCCGCCGTATGGCGCGTCAGCTGCGTCGGCGCGCCAGCCCGGACCGCACGACCTGCTCTTCGAGCAGGCGCTCGGCCTCGGGCAGGTCGAGGTGGGCCACGACCGGGCTCACCGGCCCCGGTGTCGACACCAGGGTCACCGAGGCCACCCGCTGCGAGCGCTGCACGGGCCCCTGCGACACCTTGAGCGACTGCACGCGGGCGTGCGGCACGAACTGCGCCACGCGCCACAGCCGACCCCGGCGGGTCACCAGGACCTCGGGGGCGACCGTGTAGCCGAGGCGGCGCCACCCGACGGGGTCGAGCCGACGAGCCCGTGCGGTGGCCGTGGTGAAGCCGTGGTCGCCGCCCTCACCGAGCAGGGCCGCCGCGGCCATCTCCCTGGTGGTTCCGGGCAGCACCAGCACGATGACCTCGAGGACCTCCGCGAGGGTGCCGACCGGCAGCAGGACCGTCTCGGTCGAGTCCTCGCCCCGGCCCGCGCCGGCGACGTTCATCTGCAGCCGCCACCACCCCGTCAGCCGCCACGGCAGCGGCTGGCTGGCCTGCACCGCCTGGATCCGGTGCAGCGGCACCGTGGTCGCGCGCAGGTCGGTCAGGCCGTGCCGGATCCGCAGCCGGTCGCCGCCGTGGAGCAGCTCGAAGTTGCCCTCCTGCAGCAGTCGCTTGAGCTGCCCGCTGCCCACCGCCAACGTGGCCGGGCCGAGCCACGCGACCATGCCCCCGATCCCGGCGATGAGCGACCCCACCAACCCGGGGACGGCGAGGACCAGGAAGAGGCTCTGGCCGGTGTAGAGCACGGACTGGACGACCCTGGAGTTGGGCACGAGGACGACGCGGCGTCCGAGTGGCGCGGCGGCGTCGGTGGGTACGTCGCCAGGGGCGACGGCCGAGCCGGGCGTGGGCGTGTCGGCGGTGCCGGCCAGCGACATGAGCTGTTCGCGGACCTCCTGGGCGCGCGAGTCGGCGAGGAAGGACAGCTTGAGCTGGGAGTCCTTGCCCCCGGCCGACTGCACCACCACCTCGGACAACCCCGTGAGCCGGGCCAACAGGGGTCGGCCCACGTCCACGGCCTGGATCCGGTCGAACCGCACCTGACGGTGCTGGCGGAAGAGGAACCCGGTGCGCAGTTCGATGAGCGTGGCGCCGAGGCGGTAGCGCGAGAACCGCCAGGACAGCCACGACCCCGCGATGATCGCCACCAGGACTCCCAGGACGGCCAGCGCAGCCCAGCCGAGGTGTCCCCGGGTCGGGTCGTCGGCGGCCGCGCCGAAGAGCGTGTCGAGCTGCTGGGAGACGACGTAGGCCACGACGGCGGCGAACGCCAGACCGCCCCGGAGCAGCGGCGACAACGGGTGCAGGTGCTGCCACGGCCGCTCGACCGCGTCGGGGTGCGGCTCGCTCACAGGCCGGCCCGCTGCGACTCCCCGCGGGCGGCGAGCCGCTCCCGCAGCCGCTCCGCCTCGGCGGTCGGGAGACCGGGGATCTGGCCACCGCTCTCGGGCGAGGCCGTGTGCAGCTCGACCGTCGCCATGTCGAAGCGCCGCTCCAGCGGCCCGGACTGCACGTCGACGTACTGCAGGCGGCCGTACGGCACCGACACGACCGACCGGAACAACCGGCCGCGACGGACGACCAGCTCCTCCGCGCCCTCCGCCCAGCTGATCGCCGACACCTGCCGGCCGACCACCCACCACGCCCAGCCTCCGGCAACGGCCACGACAGCCACGGGCACCCAGGTCCACGACCAGACGAAGACCGCGAGGACGACGAGGACCACCAGGACCGGGACCAGCACGATCCCGAGGACCAGGTGGCGCGCCGTGGCGAGCCGCTGCGACACCGGCTGCCACGGCATACCGCCGTCGTCGTAGAGCCGCACCGACGCGAGCCCGGTCGGCGCGGCGCTGGGGTCCGGTGGGTACAGGTGGGGCGCGTCGGTCACGCCCCCAACCTAGCCGCCGAAGAGCTTGGCAGCCTTGAGGATCGTCTGCCACAGGCCGTACGCGAGCGGCGTGCCCACGACCAGCCAGGCGGCCGTGACGACGAGGGGGTTGGTGGTCGCGGCCGCGGTGGCCGTGGCTCGGGTGTCGCTCATCGGAGGGCTCCTTCGTCGACGGTGTCTGAGGCGCGGGCGTCAGGAGCGGAATCACTCGTGGCGCCGGCGTCGAAGTGGTCCCGGCTGACGTCGGTCACCAGGAGGTTGGCGACGAACCCGACGACGAGGACACCGACCATCGTGAACAGCGCCGGGCGGTAGTCGCCGTTGGTCAGGCTGCCGGGCTTGCCCGCAGCGTCGAGGAACCCGTTGACGATCAGGGGTCCGGCCACTCCGGCGGCCGACCAGGCGGTGAGCAGCCGGCCGTGGATGGCGCCGACCTCCAACGTGCCGAACAGGTCCTTGAGGTAGGCCGGGATCGTCGCGAACCCGCCACCGTAGAAGGACAGGATGACGGCCGCCAGCAGGACGAACAGCCCGGTCGAGGTGTGGCCGACGGTGGCGAGCAGGAGGTAGGTCACGATGCCGACGCCGAGGTAGATCATGTAGATCGGCTTGCGCCCGATGAGGTCGGACGTGCTCGACCAGACGAACCGACCCGCCATGTTGGCCAGCGACAGCACCCCGACGAAGCCGCCGGCGGCGGCCGCCGTGACGGTCGAGGTCTTCCCGTCGCGGAAGAAGTCCTGGATCATCGGCGCAGCCTGCTCGAGGATGCCGATGCCCGCGGTGACGTTGCAGAAGAGCACGACCCAGAGCAGCCAGAACTGCTTGGTGCGAATGGCTTCCGACGCGCGAACCATGGCGCCGTTGCGGCCGGTCATCTGGCCCGCCGGGGTCTTCGTGCCCGCGGCGTCGGTCGACTCCGGGGGCACCCGGATGAGCGAGGCGCCGAACAGCATGAAGACGAGGTACGCGACGCCCAGGACGAGGAACGTCATCGTCAGGGCGTGGCCGTCGGCGACCGAGCCGGTCTTGCCGTCGAAGCCGGAGTCGAAGGTGCCGAGCAGCTTGTTGGACAGCGGCGAGGCGATCAGCGCACCGCCACCGAAGCCCATGATGGCCATGCCGGTCGCGAGGCCGGGGCGGTCCGGGAACCACTTCATCAGCGTCGAGACCGGGGAGATGTAGCCGATGCCCAGCCCGATGCCGCCGATGACGCCGTACCCCAGGTACAGCAGCCAGAGCTGGCTGGTCGCGATGCCGAGCGAGCCCACCATGAAGCCGATCCCCCAGCAGAGGGCCGCGGCGACCATGGCCTTGCGCGGCCCTTCCCGCTCCACCCAGGTGCCGAGCACCGCGGCGGACAGGCCGAGCATGACGATCGCGATCGAGAAGATCGCCGCGACCGGGGTCTGCGAGGTGCCGAAGTGGTCGACGAGGGAGGTCTTGAAGACGCTGAACGCGTAGACCTGACCGATCGACAGGTGCACCGCGAGCGCGGCCGGCGGGATGAGCCACTTGCTGTAGCCCGGACGGGCGACCGAGCGGCTGCGGTCGAGGATCGACATGCACATACCTCCTTGTACGTGGCAATGCCCCCACAGCAGGACGAAGCGGGGCAGGAGCCGCGGTTGACGCTACCCCGGGTGGCGAACAACCGCGCGGCAACTGGTCTCGGGCACGAGGACGAGGCACGAGCGCGGGACACGAGGACGGCTGCGGACCGGGCCGGGCGAGCGGCGCACGGCCGCGCCGCATACCGTGGCGCCATGGGCAGGGTGACGCAGCGGACTCCGGCGATCCGGCTCGAGGTGACCCCCGAGGGAGTGGTGTCGCGGTCGCGCCCCGACACGGTCGCCGTCGAGGAGCCGCTGGAGATGCGCGTCGACGGCACCTCGATCTCGGTGACCATGCGCACGCCCGGCGACGACTTCGACCTCACCCTGGGCTACCTGCTCACCGAGGGCGTCCTGCGCCACGGCAGCGACGTCGCGCAGATGATGCACTGCCTCGACGAGGACGAGAACGGCTCCCCCACCTACAACGTCGTCGACGTGACGCTCGCCCCCGACGTGACCGTGGACCTCTCGCGCAGTGAGCGGAACCAGTACACGACCAGCGCGTGCGGCGTGTGCGGCAAGACGAGCATCGAGGCCATCACCACCCACCGCCCGTATGCCGTCGACTCTGACGCCGTTCGCCTCGCCCCCGCCGTCCTGGCGGGGTTGCCCGACGTCCTGCGGACGCAGCAGAAGGTGTTCGACAAGACCGGCGGCCTGCACGCGGCAGGGTTGTTCACCCCCGAGGGCGAGCCCCTGGTGGTCCGCGAGGACGTCGGCCGCCACAACGCGGTCGACAAGGTGATCGGCTGGGCCGGCCGCGAAGGGCGGCTCCCCCTGAGCGGACACGTCCTCGTCGTGAGCGGCCGGGCCAGCTTCGAGCTGGTGCAGAAGGCCGTCATGGCCGGGATCCCTGCCCTGGTCGCGGTCTCCGCGCCGTCGTCGCTGGCGGTCGGGTTGGCCCGCGAGGCGGGGCTGACCCTGGTCGGCTTCGCCCGGGCCCCGCGGCTCACGGTCTACTCCGGCGAGCACCGGCTCGACCTCGACTGACGCGGTCGTCGGGTCGCCACCGCGTCGCCACCGCGTCGCCACCGCCTCACCGTCGCGTCGCCACGGCGTCGTCGCGGCGCCCGGCCCCACCACCGCGGCACATATATGTGGGCGCCTGCTCCGGATACTGGCCAGTAGCCCCGACCGGGTTGTGACCGACGCCTCCCGAGGGGGGAAGATAGGGGCTGGTCGCAGGCAACCCCGCGACCGTGGCGCGAGAAAGGACTCACCACCGTGGCCGCACGCGAGGAAGCCGGACCCATTCTCAACGGCATCCCCAGCCAGCTCCCGGACATCGACCCCGATGAGACCCAGGAGTGGCTCGACTCCCTCGACGGAGTCATCGAGGAGGGCGGTCGCCAGCGAGCCCGCTACGTCATGCTCAAGCTGCTCGAGCGCGCTCGGGAGATGCAGGTCGGGGTGCCGTCGCTGACGGCGACCGACTACATCAACACGATCAGCCCCGAGGCCGAGCCGTGGTTCCCCGGTGACGAGGAGGTCGAGCGCCGCTACCGCGCCTACCTGCGCTGGAATGCCGGCGTCATGGTGCACCGCGCCCAGGCCCCGGGCATCGGCGTCGGCGGCCACATCTCCACGTACGCCTCCGCAGCGACCCTCTACGAGGTCGGCTTCAACCACTTCTGGCGCGGCGCCGACCACCCCGGCGGTGGCGACCAGGTCTTCTTCCAGGGCCACGCCTCCCCCGGCATGTACGCCCGCGCCTACCTCGAGGGCCGCCTCTCCGAGGACCAGCTCGACGGGTTCCGCCAGGAGCACAGCCACGTCGTGGCCGGCAAGCCGCTCGCGCTGCCGTCCTACCCGCACCCGCGCCTCATGCCGGACTTCTGGCAGTTCCCGACCGTGTCGATGGGCATCGGCCCGATGAACGCGATCTACCAGGCGCAGTTCAACAAGTACCTGCACAACCGTGGCGTCAAGGACACCAGCCAGCAGCACGTCTGGGCATTCCTCGGCGACGGCGAGATGGACGAGCCGGAGTCGCGCGGCCTGCTGCAGCTGGCGGCCGGCGAGGAGCTCGACAACCTCACCTTCGTCATCAACTGCAACCTGCAGCGCCTCGACGGCCCGGTCCGCGGCAACGGCAAGATCATCCAGGAGCTCGAGTCGTTCTTCCGTGGTGCGGGCTGGAACGTCATCAAGGTCGTCTGGGGCCGTGGCTGGGACCCGCTGCTCGCGGCCGACCGTGACGGTGCCCTCGCGCACATCATGAACACCACGAGCGACGGCGACTACCAGACGTTCCGCGCCAACGACGGCAAGTACGTCCGCGAGCACTTCTTCGGCAAGGACCCGCGCACGCGCGAGATGGTCAAGGACTGGTCCGACGAGGACGTCTGGTGGAAGCTCAAGCGCGGTGGCCACGACTACCGCAAGGTCTTCGCCGCCTACCAGGCCGCCATGAACCACACCGGCCAGCCGACCGTCATCCTCGCGAAGACGATCAAGGGCTACGGGCTCGGCAGCCACTTCGCCGGCCGCAACGCCACGCACCAGATGAAGAAGTTCACCCTCGACGACCTCAAGGGCCTGCGCGACAGCCTGAAGATCCCGATCAGCGACGAGCAGCTCGAGAAGGACCCGTACCGTCCGCCGTACTTCCACCCGGGAGCCGACGACCCGACGATCCAGTACCTGCGCGAGCGCCGCGAGAAGCTCGGCGGCTCGCTGCCGTTGCGCCGAGTGGAGCACGAGCCGCTGAAGCTGCCCGACTCGTCGGCCTACGACATCGTCAAGAAGGGCACCGGCAAGCAGCAGGTCGCCACGACGATGGCGTTCGTCCGGCTGCTCAAGGAGCTCATGCGCGACAAGGAGTTCGGCAAGCGCGTCGTGCCGATCATCCCCGACGAGGCCCGCACGTTCGGCATGGACTCGTTCTTCCCGACGATCAAGATCTACAACCCGCACGGGCAGAACTACACCTCCGTCGACGCCGAGCTCATGCTGGCCTACAAGGAGGCCAAGGACGGGCAGATCCTCCACCTCGGCATCAACGAGGCAGGCTCGATCGCGGCCTTCACCGCCGCCGGCACGTCCTACGCCACGCACGGCGAGCCCATGGTCCCGATCTACGTCTTCTACTCGATGTTCGGGTTCCAGCGGACCGCAGACTCGATCTGGGCGGCTGCCGACCAGATGACGCGCGGCTTCCTCATGGGTGCCACCGCCGGCCGCACGACCCTCACCGGTGAGGGACTGCAGCACGCCGACGGCCACAGCCACATCCTCGCGGCGACCAACCCCGCGGTCGTGTCCTACGACCCGGCGTTCGCCTTCGAGATCGGCCACATCATGCAGGACGGGCTGCGCCGGATGTACGGCGACAACCCGGAGAACGTCATCTACTACGTGACGCTCTACAACGAGCCGATGAGCCAGCCCGCCGAGCCGGAGAACGTGGACAGCGAGGGCATCCTCAAGGGGATGTACCTCTTCGCCCCCGGCATCACCGACGGCCTGGGCGACGAGGCCCCGCGCGTGCAGCTGCTCGCGTCGGGTGTCGGCGTGCCGTGGGTGCTCGAGGCCCAGGAGCTGCTGCGCAACGACTGGGGCGTCGTCGCCGACGTGTGGTCGGTGACCTCGTGGAACGAGCTGCGTCGTGACGGGCTCGCCAGCGACGAGCAGGCGTTCCTGCACCCCGACGAGGAGCGCCGGGTCCCCTACGTCACCCAGCGCCTGCAGGACACCCGCGGCCCGGTCGTCGCGGTGTCGGACTACATGCGCCAGGTGCAGGACCAGATCCAGCAGTGGGTGCCCGGAGACTTCGCGTCGCTCGGCGCCGACGGGTTCGGGTTCTCCGACACCCGACCGGCTGCGCGTCGCTACTTCCACATCGACGGCCCCTCGGTCGCGGTGCGCGCGCTGCAGATGCTGGCCGCCCGTGGCGAGATCGACGGCAACGTCCCGCGTGAGGCGGCGGCCCGCTACCGCCTGCTCGACGTCACCGCCGGCACCTCCGGCAACGCGGGCGGCGACAGCTGACCGCCTGATTCGGTTGTCGCACAACAGGTATGCCGCCTGCTCACCGTGAGCAGGCGGCATACCCATTCTGTGGGCCGGCGCAGTCTGGGAGAGGATGGGGACATGACCTCCCCATCCCCCCAGATCCCGCGGCGCCGCGTCGCCGTGACCGGCTCCTCCGGCAAGCTCGGCCGCACCGTCGTCGCCCACCTCGCCGAGAGCGGCTACGACGTCCTCGCCCTCGACCGCACCCGGCCCGAGTCGCCGCAGACCCCGTTCGTCGCCGTGGACCTCACCGACTACGGCCAGGTCCTCGAGGCGTTCTCCGGCGGGGTGGACGAGCACACCAGGCCGGTGGACGCCGTCGTGCACCTCGCGGCGATCCCGGCCCCCGGGCTGACGACGAACGCGGCGACCTTCGCGAACAACTCGGCGGCCACCTACAACGTGTTCGCCGCCGCCCGTGCGCTGGGGATCCGCAGCATCGTCTGGGCCTCGAGCGAGACGGTCCTCGGCCTGCCCTTCGACACTCCCCCGCCGTACGTCCCGGTCGACGAGGAGTACCACCCGCGCCCCGAGAGCACCTACTCGCTCAACAAGGCGCTCGAGGAGGAGATGGCGGCCCACTTCTGCCGCTGGGACCCCGAGCTCACCATGGTCGGGCTGCGCTTCTCCAACGTGATGGATCCCGAGGACTACCAGGCGTTCCCGTCGTTCGACGCCGACGCGACCCTGCGCAAGTGGAACCTCTGGGGGTACATCGACGCCCGCGACGGCGCCCAGGCCGTGCGCCTGGGCCTCGAGCGGACCGAGCCCGGCGTCGAGGTGTTCGTCATCGCGAACGCCGACACCGTGATGAGCCGGTCGAGCGCCGAGCTGGTGGCCGAGGTGTTCCCCGGTGTCGAGGTGCGCAAGGAGCTCGGCGAGCACGAGACGCTGCTGGGCATCGACAAGGCGCGTCGGGTCCTGGGCTACGACCCGCAGCACTCGTGGCGCGACCACGTCTGAGCTCCGTCGACCTGACGCACGACGAACGCCCGGCCCCCAAGGGACCGGGCGTTCGTCGTCGGAACGGGTTCGCTCACTCGCTCTGCCCGAGGAAGTCCTTGCGCGCGGTGACGCAGATGTCGGGCTGGTCGCAGAAGACGCCGTCCACACCGGCCTTCATGAACTCCACCACCTCGTCGACCGCCCGTCCGAAGTCGGCGGGGTCGGACCCGACGCGGTAGTCCGTCGGCAGGAAGGTGTTCTCCGCACGGAAGGTGTACGGCGTCACCTTGAGGCCGGCAGCGTGGGCGGCAGCGACCAGACCGGTCGGAGAGGCGAGCGTCCCGTCGGCGCGGCGGCCGATCACGAGGTTCTTGTCGGGACCGATGCCGTCGATGGTCCGGGACAGCCGCTTCAGGCTGGCCGGCGCCAGCAGGTCGGCGTACGTGCGCGGGTCGCCCTTGCTGACGAGGTCGTACGGCGCCCCGGTGGCGCCTGCGAGGAAGACCTCGTTGGCGCGGTAGCCGTAGGTCGTCCGCAGCTCCACGAGGTTGGTGAGCTCGAAGGACTGGACCCACAGTGGCGCCTTCGGCGTGTCGAGCCGGTGCTTGCGGACGGCCTTGATGAGCGCAGCCTCGGGGTTGAGCCCCTTGGCGTGGAAGTACGTCGAGTGCTTGATCTCCGGGATGATGCCGATCTTCCGGCCGTACTCCTTGGACAGCTTCTCGCGCAGCGCCAGCACCTCCTCGAACGTCGGCACCCTGTACCGACCGTCGTAGAGCGTGTTCTCCTGGCGGATCTGGGGCAGCCGCTCCTTGGCCCGCAGCGTGCGCAGCTCGGCGAGGGTGAAGTCCTCGGTGAACCACCCGGTCGTCGCGACACCGTCGAGGTTCTTGGTCGTGCGACGCGAGGCGAACTCCGGGTGGTCGGCGACATCGGTCGTCCCGGAGATCTCGGGCTCGTGCCGGTCGACGAGGACCCCGTCCTTGGTCATGACGAGGTCGGGCTCGATGTAGTCGGCACCGAGCGCGACCGCGAGCTCGTAGGCACCGGTGGTGTGCTCGGGCCGGTAGCCGGAGGCACCGCGGTGCGCGATGACGAGGGGCCCGGTGGTCTTGCGGACCCGGTCGGTGGTGGCGGTGCGGTCCGCGCGGTCGGTGGCGGAGGAGGTGGTCGTGCGGCCCGAGGGTGCAGCCGCGGACGGCCCGGCGAGGGCAACGGTGGCACCCAGGACGAGGGCACCGGTGACGGCCAGGGCGGGGAGGGTTCTGGTCATGCCCGCGACGCTAGGAACCCGCCCCCGGCCGTGGGCGACCCTGCGGTGTCGGTCAGGTGAAGGTGCGTCGAACCGTTGGGGCCGCTCCCCCGGTGGTTGTGGGCGTCATACAAATAGACTCCCCGTATGGCGCCCGCGACGGTCACGACCTCCCCCGCCACCCTGCAACGGGTGGAGCGTGCCGCAGGGGAGCTGTCCAGCGGCGCGACCCGGCGGATGGAGACCGCGCACGACTGGTACCGCGCCCTGTCGGCGGAGGACCGGTCATGGGTCGGGCTGGTCGCCCAGGCCGGCATCGCGGCCTTCATCGCGTGGCTGCGCGAGGGCGGCGACCACATCCCCGTCACGGCGGACGTCTTCGGCACCGCACCCCGTGAGCTCACCCGGTCGATCACGCTGAGGCAGACCCTCGACCTCGTGCGCTCGGTGGTCGACGTCGTGGAGCAGGACGCCACGGCCCTCGCGGAGCCCGGTGAGGAGCAGGCCCTGCGCGAGTCGGTGCTGCGGTACTCGCGCGAGATCGCGTTCGCGGCGGCCGAGGTCTACGCGCACGCGGCCGAGGCCCGCGGGGCGTGGGACGCGCGGCTCGAGGGGCTCGTGGTCGATGCAGTCCTGCGTGGTGAGGCCGACGACTCCATGCAGTCGAGGGCCGCCGCGCTGGGCTGGGGTTCGACCACCCGCGTGGCCGTCATCGCCGGGAGCACGCCTCCCGGGAGCTCGGCGGGAGTGGTCGACGGCCTGCGCAGGGCGGCTGAGCGCGTGGGAGTGGACACCCTCGCCGCGGTCCAGGGACGCCGCCTGGTCTGCATCATCGGCAACGTCGACGACGCCATGGTGGCGGCGCGTGAGGTGGGCGACCAGTTCGGCGAGGGCCCCGTGGTCGTCGGTCCGACGGTGCCGCACCTGTTCGCCGCCGGCCGCTCCGCGCGGGCGGCGCTCGCCGGCCACTCGTGCGCGCAGGCCTGGCCCGAAGCACCCCGACCGGTGGCTGCGGACGACCTCCTGGCCGAGCGCGTCCTCATCGGCGACGCCCCTGCCCGCGCGCTCATGCTCGACCGGATCTGGCACCCGCTCTCCTTGAGCGGGGGTGCCCTGCTCGAGACCGCGGCGTCCTACCTCGAGACCGGGGGCGGCCTCGAGGGCACGGCCCGGCTGCTCTTCGTGCACCCCAACACCGTGCGCTACCGCCTGGGCAAGATCGCCGACCTCACCGGCTACCAGCTGACCGATCCCCACGACGCCCACACGGTGCGGATCGCCCTGGCCCTGGGTCGGCTGAGCCGCCCCGGCCCCTCCGCGGTGCGCTACACGCCCGCCGGCTGACGACGTGGCACCGGTCACGCCGGCGGAGATCAATTGGAGGAAACCTCCAAAACGGGCCCGGGATGTTCGTGCGGAACGGTCACGCCTCCGTCGGGTGGGGACCGCAAGGCTGGGATCGTGCTCGCAATCGTCTGCCCCGGACAGGGCTCCCAGACCCCCGGCTTCCTCGCGCCCTGGCTCGAGCTGCCTGCCTTCCGCGAGCGGCTCGAGTCGCTCTCCGACGTCGCCGGTCTCGACCTCGTGGCGCACGGCACGACCTCGGACGCCGAGACGATCAAGGACACGGCGGTCGCCCAGCCCCTCATCGTCGGCGCGGGCCTGGCCACCGCCGCGGTGCTGCTGCCGAGCGGCCCGGCGGGCACCGTCGGCGTCACCGCCGGCCACTCCGTCGGCGAGATCACCGCGGCGGCCCTGGCGGGGGTGCTGTCCGACCACGACGCGATGGTGTTCGTCCGCGAGCGCGGCGCCGGCATGGCAGCCGCCAGCGCCACCACGCCCACCGGGATGAGCGCCGTCCTCGGTGGCGACCCCGCGGAGGTGGCCGCCGTCCTCGAACGCCACGGCCTCACGGCGGCCAACGCCAACGGCGCCGGCCAGACCGTCGCCGCCGGCACCCTCGACCAGCTGGCAGCGCTGCTCGCCGACCCGCCGGCCAAGGCGCGCGTCATCCCGCTGCAGGTGGCGGGCGCGTTCCACACCACCCACATGGCCCCCGCCGTCGAGGCGCTCGGCGAGCTCGCCCAGGGCTTCGACGTCAGCGATCCCGGCGTCACCCTGCTGTCCAACCGCGACGGCGCCGCGGTCGGCTCGGGCGCTGAGGTCCTGACCCGCCTGGTCCAGCAGGTGAGCAACCCGGTGCGCTGGGACCTGTGCATGCAGACGATGGTCGAGCAGGGCGTCACCACGCTCATCGAGCTCAGCCCGGCCGGCACCCTCGTGGGGCTCGCCAAGCGCGGGATGCCCGGGGTCACCACCCTGGCCGTAAAGACGCCCGACGACCTCGCGGCGGCCCAGCAGCTCATCTCCGACGACGCGCAAGAGGCCTGACATGACCACACCCGCCCCCAAGGGCACCGGCACCATCACCGCTCCCGCCGGAGCCACGTTCTCGCGGATCCTCGGCGTCGGCGGCTACCGCCCCGAGCGGGTCGTGTGGAACGCCGAGCTCGTCGAGGCGATCGACTCCTCCGACGAGTGGATCCAGGAGCGCTCGGGCATCAAGAGCCGCCGCTTCGCCGCCAAGGACGAGTCCGTCGTCGACATGTCCGTCGCCGCCTCGCACGAGGCCCTGGCCATGGCGGGGCTCGAGGCCTCCGCCATCGACGCCGTCATCGTCGCGACCGTGACCCACCCGTTCCAGACGCCGGCCGCGGCGCCGATCGTCGCCGACCGGCTCGGCATCCAGGCCGCTGCGTTCGACATCTCGGCCGCGTGCGCCGGCTACTGCCACGCCATCAGCCTCGCGAGCGACATGGTGCGCGGCGGCAGCGCCCGCCACGTCCTCGTCATCGGCGTCGAGAAGCTCTCCGACTTCACCGACCTCAACGACCGTGGGTCCGCCTTCATCTTCGGCGACGGCGCCGGCGCGGCCATCGTCGGGCCGTCCGACACCCCGGCCATCGGCCCCACCGTGTGGGGTTCGGACGGCGCGCAGTGGAAGGCCATCTCGCAGCGCGACTCCTGGGTCGACGTCCGCGACCAGGACCTCGGCTGGCCGGCGATCGGGATGGCCGGCCAGACCGTGTTCCGCTGGGCCGTCTGGGGCATGGCCCCGGTCGCGCTCAAGGCGCTCGACGCCGCCGGGGTGCGCCCCGAGGACCTCGACGCGTTCATCCCCCACCAGGCGAACATGCGGATCATCGACGCGATGATCAAGCAGCTCAAGCTGCCCAGCGACATCGCCGTGGCCCGCGACATCGCCGACACCGCCAACACCTCCGCCGCCTCCGTCCCCCTCGCCACCGAGCGCATGCTGCGCGAGGGTGAGGCACCACGGGGCGGCCTCGCCCTCCAGATCGGCTTCGGTGCCGGCCTGGTGTATGCCGCGCAGGTCATCGTCCTGCCCTAGCGGCACCCACGACTCCCGCGGGCCCGCGGGGTGCACGACCGGGCCGACCCACGACCAACCACACCGACACCCGTCGGACAACCAAGGAGCGCAAGCACATGGCACAGAGCGAGCAGGAGATCCTCGAGGGACTGGCCGAGATCGTCAACGAGGAGACCGGTCTGGACACCGACTCGGTGCAGTCCGAGAAGTCCTTCACCGACGACCTCGACATCGACTCCCTGTCGATGATGACCATCGTGGTCAACGCCGAGGAGAAGTTCGGCGTGCGCATCCCCGACGACGAGGTCAAGAACCTCAAGACCGTCGGCGACGCCGTGTCCTTCATCTCGAAGAGCCAGAGCTGACCTGCGGCTGACGCCGCACCCGCACCACCCGCGGGGTGGCGCGCCCGCGCCATACCCGGCTCGCCGGCCGCCACCCCGCAGCAGCACCACGCACCACCCTCCACCGCAGCACCCCTCACGAAGGAGCACCCAGACATGACCGCCGAACGACGCGTCGTCGTCACGGGCCTCGGAGCCACCACCCCCGTGGGCGGCAACGTCCCCGACACGTGGGACGCCATCCTCGCCGGCCGGTCCGGTGCCCGGACCATGCCCTACGAGTGGGTGGAGCAGTACGACCTCCCCGTGAAGTTCGCCGCGACGCTGAAGACCCCCGCCGAGGAGGTGCTGAGCAAGGTCGAGGTCCGCCGCATGGACCCGAGCGCGCAGTACGCCCTCATCGCCGCGCGTGAGGCCTGGGCCGACGCCGGGTCGCCCGAGGGCGACCCCGAGCGCCTGGCTGCCTGCATCGGCACCGGCATCGGTGGCGTGTGGACGCTGCTGTCGCAGTGGGACAACCTGCGCGAGAAGGGCCCGCGCCGCGTCTTCCCCCTTGCCGTCCCCATGCTGATGCCCAACGCCTCGTCGGCCGCGGTCTCGCTCGAGATCGGGGCCCGCGCCGGCGCCCACACCCCCGTCTCCGCCTGCGCCTCCGGCCTCGAGGCGATGGGCTACGCGTACGACATGATCCGGAACGGTCGTGCGGACATCGCCGTCGCCGGTGGCACCGAGGGTGCCGTGCACGCGCTGCCCATCGCCGGGTTCGCCGCGATGCAGGCCCTCTCGACCCGCAACGACGACCCCGAGCGCGCCTCGCGCCCCTACGACACCGGGCGCGACGGCTTCGTCCTCGGTGAGGGTGCGGCCGTCGTGGTGCTCGAGGAGTACGAGGCGGCGAAGGCCCGCGGTGCCAAGATCTACGCCGAGGTCGGGGGCGTGGGCATGTCCGCGGACTCCCACCACATCGCGGCGCCCGAGCCCGAGGGCGCCGGTGCGTCCCGAGCCATGGTCGAGGCCGTCCAGCGCGCCGGCCTGACGCCCAAGGACATCGTCCACGTCAACGCCCACGCGACGTCGACGCCGGTCGGCGACGTGGCCGAGTCCAACGCGATCCGCCGGGCGTTCGGCGACGACGCGGACGGCATGCCCGTCAGCGCGACCAAGTCGATGACGGGGCACCTGCTCGGTGCCGCCGGTGCGCTCGAGGGCGTCCTGACGATCCTCGCCCTGCACCACCGCCTGGCCCCTGCCACCATCAACCTCGACGACTTCGACCCGGCGATCAAGCTCGACGTCGTGCACGGCGAGGCGCGCAAGCTGCCCGCCGGCGACATCGCCGCACTGAACAACTCGTTCGGGTTCGGTGGTCACAACGTGGCGGTGGTTTTCACTTCACCGTGACCCCTGCGGTTGCCTGAGTTAACGGCAAGTCAGCCGTTCGGAGGGTGGTCGTCCCGTGATGTCTTCGTGATCATCGAGTCGCGGCCAGTTTGCGGCCGTGAGTCCGATCAGGGAGGTCGCGGGTGGTTGGTGCATCGGGAGCGCGGGGCTGGGGCGTCGAACGCATCCAGGTCGTCGACGACCGCCTGCCCCGACGGTTCCGGGCAGCCCTGTGGTCGCACACCCTCCGCAGCCCCCTCGTCCTGCGCCAGCTCGCGCCCGTCCTCGCCGTGGCAGCCCTGACGGCCCTGTTCTGTGCCTGGCGGCACCCCGGCGGGGCCGCCGAGCTGACCTGGTGGCTGATGGGCGGGCTCGCCGCGGTGGCCCTCGCCGCATATGGCGCCATCGTCCTGATGACCATGGGCCGCAACGAGGCGTGGCTGGCCCGTGAGGTGGTCCCGGGACGGTTCATCGCCGTCACCGTCGGGCAGGAGAGCCTGCGGGTCCGGGACCACGACTCGTCCGTCGAGTACGGCTACTCGCTCATCACCGGTGTGCACCAGTACGGCGACGTGGTCGTCATCGAGCACAGCCCGTCGTTCTGGACGCTGCCCCTGGAGCTGTTCGAGGTGCACGAGCTCAGCGTCATCCGCGCCCGGGCCGGGCGCACCTTCCTGCCCTCCGCCGGCACCACCGAGCAGCCGCTCGAGGTCGGGCAGCACGCGATGGTCCAGGCGCGGGCCGGGCGGGTCGGGCGCATCGTCCGCTGACGGCGGGCGTCTCGCCCCGACCCCGTCCAGACCCGGTTCAGCGCGGGGCTGGGGCCAGGGTCACGCCGCGGATGGGCGTACCCGGTGACGACCGTGGAGGTGGTCGGCGGCCGGGGAGGTCGCTCGCGTGACGGTCGAGGACCGCGAGGAGCTCGTCGTCGCGAAGGTGGGCGACACCGTGCTGCCGTCCGGCGCCCCTCCCCCTGTGAGCGCCGCATCGGGCACCGACCGGTCCTGGGTGGCGGGCCGGTCGGACCGGGTCGCGTCGGACCGCTCGGGCAGGACGAACGGGAACGCCAGCAGGGCCGTGAGACCGGCGACCCAGAGCAGCAGCAGCCCCGGCCGCGGCTTCCAGCTGCCGCGACGGGCCAGTGCGCCGTGCCGGACCAGCTCGCTCAGGTAGGCGATGAGCGTGGCGAACGCGGCCACGGCGAGCAGCCACAGGGCCCAGGCTGCGGCCGCTGCGTCGCCGGGCAGCGGGGCGGTCAGGACGAGCCAGGCGCACCACAGCAGGACCCCCGCACCAGCCGTGGCCAGCACCCCCACGAACACCAGCGGACTGGCCTTGGGGCGGGTCACAGATACCTCCAGGGTCGGACGATCAGCGCGACACGCTACCGAAACCCGTCCCGGACCCGGGAATCCCGCAGGTCAGCGGGGATCTCTCTCCGGCCGGCTGCGGCCCGGCACGCAGACGAGCCGGCGAGCCTCCCCCCGGAGGCCTCGCCGGCTCGTCCCTGCCTTGCTGACCTGGGTCAGCCGACCTTGTGGAGCCATCGCACGGGCGCGCCGTCACCGGCGTAGCGGAACGGCTCGAGCTCCGCGTCCCAGTCCGACCCGAGGATCTCCTCGAGCATGTCGGACATCGCCTCCGGGGAACCCTGCGACAACCGCAGGACCTCCCGCAGCCGGTCCTCGTTGACCACGGCGTCTCCCGCGGCCGAGGTCCAGGTGTGGTGGATGCCCAGCGCCGGCGTGTGCGACCAGCGTGACCCGTCGGCGCCGGGACTCGGCTCCTCGGTCACCTCGTAGCGCAGGTTGTCCCACCCGCGCAGCGTCGAGGCGAGCTTGGCACCACTGCCCTGCACACCGGTCCACGCGAGCTCGGCGCGCACCAGTCCTGCGCCGGCCGGTTGCGGGGTCCAGTCGATGGACAGTGGGCGGTCGAGGGCTGACTCGAGCGCCCAGGTGATGTGCGGGCACAGCGCTTTGGGGGTGGAGTGAATGAACACCACCCCGCGAGTCGTGACACGCGGCATCGCGACAGACATCCGGGCCTCCTTGGGTGTGCGAGGGACGTCTTCCCCACGAACCTGCGCACATCTCGGGTCACCGGCGTGTTGCCGCGATCTTCAGTTGGGACCTGCTGGCGACCATTGTGCACCACGCACCACTTCGGCACCAGCGTTATCACGAGTCCCGTCCAGCACATGGTCACCGACGGGTGTGGTGGGCGGTGAGCAGCGCCCGGCCGCGCGCCATACCGGTCTGCCGCGCCCACCCCGCCCATGCTGGTGCGGGGTGGGTGCGACAGGAGGATGGTGCGGTCAGGTCGTCGAGCTGGAGGTGGCTGCCGGCGCCTCGCCCTGGGTGGGCGCCCCTCCCCCGGCTCCTTGCCCAGCGGACGGCCCACCGCCCGGCCCACCGCCCTGGCCGCCCTCCTGAACCGCTGTCACGGCGTAGTCCTTGCCGATCTGGACGATGACGTGGGTGCCGTCGGCGCGGACCATGTGGGCCTCGAACACCCCGTCGGAGTCGGTCTCGACCCGTTCGATCGCCGCGGTGGGCTCCTTGGCCTTGGCGGCCGCGGTGACCTTCGCGGCCACGTCCCCGGTCAGGAGCTTCTCGTCCGAGCGCATGGGCCTGCTGGGGTCGGCAGCCGCGCCGGACCCGGTCGACGGCGGGTACGACGACGTGGCGGTGGACGACGTGACCTGGTCTGCGCTGGCCAGGGACGCGCCGGTGATGGCGATGCCGGTGGCGAGCGCGAGACCGGCGGCGACGGGGACGATGGTGATCTTCACGGGGTGCTCCTTGGTTGGTGGAGCTCCACCGTGCGACCGGCGTCTGTGCCGGAGCACTGCGGGAGGAGTGCCGGGGCTGTCGGTGCCTGTGACTCCCTGTGAGGGCTGCCGGTAGGCTCACCGCGCCCAGCCGGTGACAGCCGAGCTGGTGCCGGGGCAGTAGCTCAGTCGGTCAGAGCAGCGGACTCATAATCCGTCGGTCGTCGGTTCAAGCCCGACCTGCCCCACCACCTCCGGCACGATGTCGGCCGGCCCTTGACACCCATCACGCCCGTGCCGATGCTAGACGGGACCGCAGACAGCGGTGCTGCCCGGACCCGCGGCGATCGGACCCCCGAACCACGGGACGGCACGCCGTGAACCAACCCCCGCCCATCCTGACCCCCAGCCTGGCTCTGGCCATGGTCGTCGAGGCATCGCGCGTCCTCTCCGGCGCCTCGTTCGACGGCGTCACCGAAGCCGCCCCGGTCCTTCTGCTCGAGGCGCTCCCCTGCGCGAGCCGCGTGGAGCTCGCGCTGAAGCGCCCGGGCGACTCCGAGGTCCTCACCCGCGTCGCGACCAGGGAAGGGCACGGAGGACTGACCTCGGTGGCGACCGGAACGAAGGTCGTGTCCTTCGACATCTCCCTCTGGGGCCACCCCGCGGCGGGCACCGTCTCCGTGTCGGTCCACGGTGACGACGACGACCTCTGGATCGCCTCGATCACGGCTGAGCTGTTGACCATCCAGGTGGAGTCCGCCGATCGCGCGCACGACCACGAGCCGTTCGCTGCCCCTCCCCCGTCGACCCACCAGGCCGCCCTGGACATCGGCACGGCGACGGGACTGCTGATGGTCCGTGAGGGACTGAGCCGTGACAGCGCCCTCGAACGCCTGCGCGAGCTGGGCAGGCAGACCGACCGCGCCCTCGCCGACATCGCGACCAACGTGATCGACGAGCGCGGCGCCGTCACCCACCACGCGCTGCTGGCCCTCGTCCGCCCCACCGGCGCCGTGGAGCGGGAAAGGTAGTCACGCCAGGGACTGGTGATGGCGCCTGATGAGTTCTATGGTGGAGGTGCTGCCCCAGACCATGGCCTCGGTCCTCTGGAGCATGCTTCCATGGGGGGAACCGCCGCCGGGGCAGGTCCCAGCGCGCCCCCTCCCGAGGGATCCCCCCATCGCCTCTGGTCGAGGGGGCGCGCTCGCGCCCCGAGCCCGATCACCCCTGGTGCTGGGCCGAGGTCAGGTCCGGATGGCTCGTGGGGTCGTGCAGCACGGCATCGGCGACGTCTGTGAGCCGAAGGTGGCGCCCGCGGCTGTACGAGCGGAGCATCCCGAACGCCGCGTCCGGCGTGGTGCCGTGCAGCTGCGACAGGGCTCCCTTCGCCTGCTCGATGGTGATGCGACTGTTGAGGGCCCGCTGCAGCTGCTCGGTGAGCAGCTCTCCGCGCCTGATGGCGCGCTCCTGCAGGATGCCGATCGTCGCCACGTCGGCCAGGGCCTGCAGCAGGTTCGCATCAGCGCTGGAGAAGTCCCGCGGCACCGCGTCGAAGAGGTTCAGGGCGCCGATCAGCGTCTGTTGGTGGCGCAGGGGGAAGGCATGGACGGAGCGGAAGCCCGCAGCGACGGCGCGGGGCGCGAAGCTCGGCCACCGCGCCGCACTGTCCTCGAGTGCGGACTCCGAGATCGCCACCCCGCTACGGAAGCAGTCCTGGCACGGACCTTCCTCACGCTGGACCTGGAACAGCTCGATGATCCTGGCGGACTCCGTCGAGGCGGCCATGAACTGCAGTCGACCGTTCTCGTCGCTGAGGAGCAGGCCGGACGCGGACGACCCGGCCAGCTCGGCGGCGCGCTCGGTCACCAGGGTGAGGAAGTCGATGAGGTCGAAGTCATCCACCAGGGTGTCGGCGACCTGGACGAAGGTCTCCGCCAGCCGTTCGCTGGAGATGGTGCTCATGGTGCGCTCCCGTCGACCAGGTTCGGACGGGCCATGCTCGTGGTCACAGGTCATCCCGGGTCAGGTCGATCCTACCGGCGAGGACGTCCGCGGCGATCTCCTCCAGCGAACGTTCCGTCGCGTAGGCACGAGCCCGGAACCGCAGCATCGCCTCCGACAGGGGAACCCCCAGCTGCACCGTGAGGACCCCCTGCGCCTGGTAGACCTCCGAGCTGAGGCCGAGGCCGTCGCCGAGCCCGTCCGTGGCGCCGACCAACGAGGCGGCAGGCACGCTCAGCATGGTGTTCAGGCAGATCCGGGCGAGCCCCAGGGCGTCGAGGACGACCTCGTGGTCCAGCGGACGACCCTCGTGGCGGTAGACGACCATCGCCCCCAGGCGCGCCGCGCCCACGTGGATCGGGAAGGCGAACACGGCGTTCACCCCCAGCTCCTGGGCTGCGGCGGCATACGCGGGCCACCGGCGTGCGCCGGAACCGGTCAGGTCGTCCTCGAGGACCGGGCTCCGCGCCGAGGAGGCCTCCACGCCGGGGCCCTCACCGAGCGTGAACTGGACCTCCTCCAGGCGACGGACGAGTGGGCTGGACTCGGCAATCGTGCCCAGCGGTCGCGCCGCCCTGTCCATGAGCGACACCCCGACCCCGGCCACGGCCAGGATCCGCACGGCCGCACAGCAGATCCGGTCCTACTTCCCGGCCAGCCCACTCGCGACATCGGCCGGCGCCTCGACGTCGACGAGCGCCTGCAGCCGGTGCAGTCGGTCGGGTGCCTCGCTCACCCGCGTGACCGTGGCGGTCCGGCAAACCCAGGCATGGCTCTCGGTCCTGCTCACTGCCGCAGTCAGTGGTGTCCGTGGTCGGTCCACCAGCCTACGGCCACCCGAGCAGCCGCGCCTGATCCACCGGAGCCCAGCATGCGAGATATGAGGTGGATTGACGGGCGCCGGGGTATGGACTTGGCCCCCGGAGGGCAAAGGTCCGGTCAAGGCACTGCCGCTCGCGCACCGCCGAGGCGTACCTTCGACGTGTCGGGACGGCCAAGCGCACCCCCACTCCAGCGGCGAAGCCCCCCGACAGCGTCGAAGGTCCCGGTCTCATCCGCCGCGGGCCCCGACTGCGGCCGACGATCAGGGGTAGGCCGCACGTCCAGCGCCTCCGCCAGCTCCCGCTCTGGGACGGCGGAGGCGCTTTCGCGTTCCCCGGGAACCTCAGCCTTCAACTCGTCGGGACGCCTGTGGCGGCAGCCAACCCGGCCGCCGCATCAGCAGGCGGTGATGCGGTAGAGCGTGAGCCGCCCGCCGCTGGCCACGGGGACGAACCCCGGTGCACGGGAGACGTCCAGCCCTCGGTAGGCCGCCTGACGCCAGTCGCCCTTCCAGAACGAGACCGGGCCCGACAGCACGTACCCCAGCCGCAGGCGACGCACGGCCGGGCAGACGTCGGGGTCGCTGCCGGCAGCGGACAGGTCCGCGGCCACCAGGGCACGGTCCGGCCCCCAGCTGCCCTGAAGGTGCGGGAACAGCGCAGCCCGGTCGCCGAGCGGCGCGCTCAGGACCGAGCCGTTCCACGGGTTCCCGGCCACGGTGCTCCCGGCCGGGACGAGCTCAGGCAGGCGGCGCAGGAGCGACTCCTCCCCGGAGCCGACCATGCCCTGGCCGGCGTACCACGTGGCCACGACCCGGGTGTTGGAGCCGGTGTAGACGCCGCCGGTCACGACGACGAACCCGATCGCCGCGGCGGCGACGAGACGCTCCGGCCAGCGCGACGCCGCTGCTCGGTCACCCACCCCGTCGGCGAGGTGGGCCAGACCCACGGTCGCAAGGGGGACAGCCGTCACCCCGAGAAGGGCGGCGAGGCGGAACGGGTCGTCGTACCAGGGCCCGCTCAGCGTGCGGGAGACCGGTCCGTCGCTGCCGGCCACGACCACGAACGCGGCGCCCGCCGCAGCGTGCGCCAGCACCAACCAGCGCCACGAGGGTCGCTTCCACGCGGTCACGCACCCGACCAGCACCAGCGCTGCCGCGAGCCACGGCACGGGGGTGCGCACCGGTGCCGACAGCGCCCACTCCCCCGCGGCCTGCGCGAGTCCCTGGCGGGCTGGCCAGCTCGTCCGTCGGGTCGCCGCGAACACCGGGGACTGCGCGACCACCCAGAGCTCGGTCGACACCAGCAGCAGGGCCGCGACGCCGACCGCGACCCGCCGGGCGGTGGAGGTCCGTGGTCTCGCCACCCACTGCCACCCGGACACGAGGGCGACGACGGTGACGAGCAGGACGGCGCTCAGCACCGCGTTCGGGTGCGCCAGTGCCATCCCGGGGACGACCGCCACGGCGACCAGACCCGCTCGGAACCGGCCCAACGACAGGTCCGCCGCGCGGAGCTCGTCGGTCCGCCAGCTCGCGGGGGCTTCGATGGGACCGCCGTGACCGATCCCGCCCTCGGGGACCCGCAGCACCGTCACCGCACACGCCAGCACGGCGGGGAGCAGGACCGTGGCGAGGGCGTTAGGCCACAAGGTCCCGTACGACAGGAGCAGGTGGGGCGTCGCGCCGAAGGCCGCGGCGAGGACGCCACCGGCCAGCAGGACGCCGGGACGGACGCCCACGGTCTGCCGCACGAGGAACACGCAGCCCAGGGGCCAGACGACCCCGGCGATCGCCACCGACACCGCGCTCGCCGACACGATGACCCCCGCGCCGCTGAGCTGGGCGACGAGGACGGTCACGCCGTGCCAGGCGGCGGGGTAGAAGCCTGCAGCGCGCTCCGGGGCCGCGACCGTGCCGAGGGTCAACGACGAGGCGTCGCCGCCGCGCAGGGCCGTCCACACGGCGTTGAGGTGGAACATCGCGTCGAACGTCTGGGGGAACACGTCGGGCCGGCCGATCCCGCGGGCGACGGCCACGGCGGCGCACACGCCCCCGACTGCGGCCCCGCCGAGCCCGGCCAGGTCCGGGAGGTGCCCGACCGTTCGCGCCTCGGGGCACCGCAGCCCCAGGGAACGGGCCAGCGCGAGCACCCCCACCATCGCCGCGGACAGGACCACGGCACCGAGGGCCACCACACCCATCCCGAACGGCACGCCGAGCCGCCCCGCGACCACGGCGGTGACGGACACCGTCGTCACCGACAGTGCCGGTGCCAGCCCCAGGGCGGGTATGCCGCGCAGCCCGGCTGCCAGGGCGACGACCAGTCCCGGGAGGACCAGGACCCCGCACGCGGCGACGAGGGCCGGCCACGCGGCACACCAGGCGCTCAACCTGCCACCCGCATGGCGGCGACGGCCGCGCCGATGGGGGCGTCGGCGACGAGGTGGCCCCGGTCCAGGACGATCCCGCGGTCGCAGAGCCGTTCGACCAGCGGCAGGTCGTGGCTGACGACGACGAGGGTGCGGCCCTGGGCGCGGAGGAGCTCGATGCGGTCGAGGCACTTGGCACGGAAGGCCTCGTCGCCCACGGCGAGGATCTCGTCGACGAGGAAGACGTCCGGTTCGGTGTGGACCGCGACCGCGAAGGCGAGGCGCAGGAACATGCCCGAGGAGTAGAACCGCACCTGGGTGTCGAGGAACGGCCCGATGTCGGCGAACGCCACGATGTCGTCGAAGCGTTCCTCGATCCGGGCCCTCTCGACACCGAGGATCGAGGCGTTGAGGTAGACGTTCTCGCGCCCGGTGAGGTCGGGGTGGAAGCCCGCGCCGACCTCGAGCAGCCCGGCCAGCCGTCCCCGCACGCGGACCTCGCCCGTGTCCGGGGCCATGACGCCGGCGACGAGCTTGAGGAGGGTGGACTTGCCGGATCCGTTGCGCCCCAGCAGCGCCACGGACTCACCACGGCCGATGGTGAGCTCGACCGGGTGCAACGCGGTGAACTCGTCACGGCGGGCGCGACCCTGCAGGGCCCACACGACGCTCTCCTTGAGCGAGTGCGTGTGCCGCAGGCTGAAGTGCTTGGAGATGCCGTCGAGCTCCACGGCGGACACGGGGTCGACCATCACAGCTCCTGCGCGAAGCGGCCCGACAGCGAGCGGAACACCCACTGCCCCAGGGCGAGCAGCGCCAGGGCGATGGCGAAGGAGCTGGCCACGCGCACCCCCAGGTCACCCGGCAGGGCAGCGGCGTTCCCCGGTGAGGCGTGCGCCCAGGTGCCGCGGTGCACGAGCTCGACGGCGACCGTGAGCGGGTTCGACTGGTAGATCGCCAGGAGCGTCGAACCGTGGCCGAGCAGGTCTGCGACCCGTTGCCAGGGGTACAGGACCGGGCTCGTCCAGACGACGACCATGAGGACGAGGTCGACGACGTTCTCGACGTCCCGGAACAGCACGTTCACGGCCGCCAGCAGCAGCCCGAGGCCGAGGGCCAGCACCCCGACGAGCACCAGGGCTCCCAGCAGGGCGAGCAGGCCGACAGGGTCCGGCGACCACCCGGCGACCAGGGCCCCGATCACGAGGACGAGCAGCTGCGGGCCGAGGTGCACCGCGGCGACGCAGAGGCTGGAGACCGGGAAGAGCTCGCGCGGGAGGTAGATCTTGCGGACCAGGTCGGCGTTGGCCACCACCGAGCGCGTCGCGTTGCCGACGGCCTCGCCGAAGACCGTCATGACCACCAACCCACCGAAGAGGTACACGGCATAGTCGCCGATCGCGTTCTGCCGCAGGACGAGTCCGAGCCCGACGAAGTAGACGCCGAACTGCACCGCCGGCTTGACGTAGGACCAGCCCAGGCCGAGGACCGACGCGCGGTACCGGACGCGGAGCTCCTTGCGGACGAGGAGGCTGAGCAGGAAGCGCCGTCCGGCCACCTCTCGCAGGCCTCCGCTGCGTCCCTGGACCACCAGCGGCGCCTCGCCGGTCGTCGGCAGCGACACCGTCACTGCCCGTCCTCCCGGTCCGGGAGCGGGAGGTCGAGCGTCTTGCGCCATGCATCGGCACCCACGAGGTCGGGCAGCGCCGCGCGGTACTCGGCAGCCAGGCGCGGCCACTCCCGCAGGAGCCGCTGGTGGACGGCGGTGGCGCGCCGCGTCGCGGCAAGGGCCGCGGCACGGTCGCGGCGGTGCCACGAGACGCCGGTCCCGTCCGTGGTCGACACCAGCGCGGAGTCCAGGCGCGAGAGCGTCCACCAACCTGCGTCGACGGCCGGCACCTCGCGCTCGGGACGCTCACGCGACGCGGCGGGCACCGGGGTGAGCTGGCGCGCCATACCGAGCAGGGCGGTGACCACCGTCGCGGCCTGGCTGGTCGGCTTGCCCGTGCTGGGGTCGCGCCGGCGCGGCTTGGCCGGCCGGACGGCGGCGAACTCGTGGGGGTCGGCGGCGACGCGGGCGTCGTCGAAATCCGCCCGGGCGGTCCGGACCTCGCCGAGCGTCGTGGCCAGGCTGCCGTGCAGGGCCGCAGGCCCCTCGAGGACGTCGAGCAGGGCACGCTCGCGCAGGTGGGCTGCCGAGTACTGCATCGCGACGAGGTGCTTGAGCTGGATGGCCAGGCTCTCCCGGACCATCCGCCCACCGTGCTCGAAGGGCGAGTGCAGCAGCGCCGCGACGAACCGGTTGCGGGCGTGGAAGTAGGCCTGCCAGTCCACGGAGTCGTCCTTGTCGGTCCACGGCACGTGCCAGACGGCCGCACCGGGCAGGGAGACCGTGGGGTAGCCGGCCGCCGCGGCACGCAGGCCGAACTCCGCGTCGTCCCACTTGATGAAGACGGGCAGCGACAGCCCGACGTCACGCAGGACCGTCGTGGGGATGAGGCACATCCACCAGCCGTTGTAGTCGGCGGCGGCGCGGCGGTGCAGCCACGGGGTGGACCGCAGGTTGGACGACGACAGGTCGTGGTCGTGCTCGGTGGCGGCGGCGGGGGCCCACCGGAACTGCCACGGCGCCACGCGCTCGGCGAAGGCGTGCAGCACCGACCGCTCGTACATCGAGAACATGTGCCCACCCACGACGGTGGGCGTCCGCGCGAAGTCGGCGAAGGTCACCGCACGGGCGATGCCCTCGGGTTCGCAGACGACGTCGTCGTCGAGGAGCAGCACGTGGTCGCTGCGGCCCACGTCGAGCGTCTCGAGCATGGCGCGGGCGAACCCACCCGAACCCCCGAGGTTGCCCTGCTCCAGGACCCGCAGCCTCCGGCCGAGAGCCGTGGCCGCGTCGTCGAAGCCCGGAGCCTGCCGGACGGCCTGGGTGCCCTGGTCGACGACCAGCACCTCGTCGACGACGTCGCGCAGCTCCTCGGCCGCCCCCAGCTGCCCCAGCAGTGCCGCGCAGTAGGCGGGGCGGTTGAACGTCGTGATCCCGATGGTGACCGAACCGCGGGGCGGCTCCTGCGCCTCGGGGCGCAGGTCGCCGGACAGCCACTCGGCCGACTCGAGGACCAGGTCGTTGCTGCCGGCCACCAGGTCGAACCAGTACCAGCCGCCGTCGCCGAACGCGTTCAGCGGCAACGACACCCCCTCGTCCGACGACCCCGCGAGCGACCGCGAGGTCACGCGGGCCACCGACCCGCGGGCGGACGAGCGGTAGACGACGAGGGTGCCGGCCCCGCTGGTCCGCACCCGGAGCCGGACGCCCGCCAGGGTGCTCCACCGGCGCCAGTACCCCGCCGGGAAGGCGTTGAAGTAGGTGGCGAAGGAGGCCCGCTGCCCGTGGCCGAGCTGGTACGAACGACGGCCGAGCACCTGGTCGGGGTTCTGGTCGTAGGCGACCGGCAGGACGGTCTCGCCGTCCTCCACGGCCACGGGAACCTGCTGTCCGTCGACGTAGAGGGGCAGGACGTCCAGGTCACCGTCGGTCGGGAAGACGACGCGCGCGAGGACGCGGGGCTCGGTGCTCACGTGGTCGCTCCAGCCGTCGCGCCGGCCGGTGCGAGGGCCGGTGCGAGGGCGGCACGACCCCGGCTGCCGGAGCCCGGTCGCATGGCTGCGCCGCGGCCGTGCACCAGCTCGTCGAGGTCGTCGACGAGGCGCAGCGCGGAGGCGATCGCCATGTGCATGTCGAGGTACTGGTACGTGCCCAGCCGTCCCCCGAACGCGACACCGAGTCCCCGCTCCTGCTCCACGAGCTCGCGGTAGGCCAGCAGGCGACTGCGGTCCTGCGGGGTGTTCACCGGGTAGTACGGCTCGTCGCCGGCCCCCGCCGTGCGGGACCGCTCTCGGACGATCACGGTCCGGTCGGTGCGGTAGTCCCGCTCGGGGTGGAAGTGGCGGAACTCCAGGATCCGGGTGAAGTCCACGTCGCCGTCCGCGTAGTTCATCACCGGCGCGCCCTGGAAGTCGCCGACCGGCAGCACCTCGCGCTCGAAGTCGAGCGTCCGCCAGCCGAGCGGTCCGTGCTCATCGCCGAAGTAGCGGTCCACCGGACCCGTGTAGACGACCGGCACCTGCCCCCTCACGGCGTCCCGGGACAGCGCGTGCCCGGCTTCCAGGAAGTCGGTCTCGAGGTGCACCGAGATCCTCGGGTGGTCGGCCATCCGGCTCAGCCACGCGGCATACCCGTCGACGGGAAGGCCCTCGTAGCGGTCGTTGAAGTAGCGGTTGTCGTAGTTGTAGCGGACAGGAAGCCGGCTGATGACCTCCGCAGGCAGGTCGCGCGGGTCGGTCTGCCACTGCTTGGCCGTGTAGTCGCGGATGAAGGCCTCGTAGAGCGGGCGCCCGATGAGCGACACCGCCTTCTCCTCGAGGTTGCGGGGCTCCCCTGCGAGCTCGGCCGCCTGCTCGGCGACCAGCGCCCGAGCGGCGTCCGGGCCGTGGTTGGAGCGGAAGAACTGGTTCAGCGTGCCCAGGTTGATCGGCAGCGGGAAGACCTCACCACCGTGGACGGTCCAGACCCGGTGCCGGTATGCCGTGAAGTCGGTGAAGCGGTTGACGTACTCCCAGACCCGCTCGTTGGAGGTGTGGAACAGGTGGGCGCCGTAGCGGTGCACCTCGATCCCGGTGTCGGGGTCGGTCTCGCTCCAGGCGTTGCCACCGGGGTGGTCCCGACGGTCCACGACAGCGACGTCCAGCCCGCGCTCGGCTGCCTGCTCCGCGACGGTGAGGCCGAACAGGCCCGCCCCGACGACGACGAGGTCGGCCCTCATGCCCCACTCCTCTCGTGGCGCTTCCGCGGCGACGGCGCGACCCCGGGGCCACCACCGGCCTCCCGGCCGAGGACCTCCCCCGCGTCACCGACGGAGGTCGTGAACTTGTTGCGGTACAACGAGGTCCGCAGACCGACGGGGATGACGCGGTAGCCACCGCGCACCGCGACGTTGCGCAGCATCTGGCCCGAGGTCGTGAACCCCTCACGCCGCAGTCGACGCTGGAGCCCGAGCTCGGAGCGCAGCAGCCGCAGTCCCCCGCGTCGCTGGTAGGACCCGGCATCGACGCGGTAGAGGACCAGCGGCTCCGGCACGTTGGCCACCACGGACCCGGACTCGATCATCCGCGTGAAGAGCCAGTAGTCCTCGAGCAGCGGCAGCTCACGGTAGCCCCCCGCCTGGAGGACTGCGGAGCGGCGGTAGACGACCGTCGGGTGGTTGAAGGGGCTGCGCAGGCGCGCCTCGGCGGCGATGAGCGCCGGGTCGGTAGGCGGGATGCGCAGCAGGCCCCCCGTCGGCGTCGTCTCGCCGAACTCGCGCATGCCGGCGCCGACGAGGTCCGCCCCTGCCTCGATCATGGGCAGCTGCACGGCGAACCGGTGCGGCAGGCTGATGTCGTCGGCGTCCATGCGGGCGACGACCTCGTGCGAGCAGGCCGACAGCCCGCACTGGAGCGCCTGCGCCAGGCCGACGTTGTGCTTGAGTCGGAGGCGGCGCACCGGCACCGGGCTCGAGGACTCGGCGCGCTCGAGGGCCGACGCCAGCTCGGGTCCGATCTGACCGTCCTGGACGACCACGACCTCTGAGGGGCGCACGAGCTGCTCGTTCACGGTGCTCTGGAAGGCCCTGGCGAGGTAGTCGGCGCGGTCGCCGCGGTACACCGGCAGGAGCAGGGAGAAGGGGGTGCTCACGAACGACGACGCTAGGCACGCCGCCCAACCAGACGGTGAACACGCCGCGTCCTCGAGGTGGACCGCCGACCAAGGACACGGTTCGGTGCGCGAGTCGACACCGTCGGTGCACCCGACGTTCACCGGGAAACCGCCGGGACACCACCTGAGCCGCCTAGCGTTACGGCCGTGAGCCCCCCCCCGCAGCACCGCGAGCCCTTCGTGGTGTGCGTCATCGTGACGTGCGACCGGGCGCGCCTGCTGCGTCGCTGCCTCGACTCGGTGGCGGCACAGCACCACCGTCCGGACCACCTCGTCGTCGTCGACAACGGCGAGGAACCCGGTGCGGCGGAATCGCTTGCTGCGACGGGGATCCCGCACACCCTGCTCACCAGCGAGACCAACCTCGGCGGCGCCGGCGGGTACGCGTACGGCGTGTTGACCGCACGCGCGCTCGGTGCCGACTGGGTGTGGCTCGCTGACGACGACGGGCTGCCCGGATCACCGTGGACGCTGGGGCGGCTGCTGGCCTGCGCGGCCGACCACCGGCTCGATGTCGTCTCTCCCCTCGTGGTCGACCAGGACGACCCCGACCGTCTCGCCTTCCCGCTGCGTCGCGGGCTGCGCTGGGTCCGGCGCCGCGACGAGCTCGGTCCCGACGTCCTCGTGCCGAACGTCGCGAACCTGTTCAACGGCGCCCTCTTCTCCGCCCGGGCCCTCGACGTCGTCGGCGTCCCCGACCCGCGCCTGTTCGTCCGGGGCGATGAGGTCGAGGTCCACCGCCGGCTGCGCCGCAGCGAGCTGCGGTTCGGCACCTGCTCCCCCGCGACCTACCTCCACCCGCAGGGCCACCACGACTGGAAGCCGCTGCTCGGTGGTCGCCTCACGGTGCTCGTCCCGCAGGACCCGGTGCGGCGCGACCGCACGTTCCGCAACCTGGGTTACCTCACGGCCCAACCCGGCCTCCGCTGGCGGCGCTGGCCGGACGAGATCCGTTACGCCTGGTACTTCCTCGGCCAGCAGCGCGACGTCTCGGGGTGGGCCCGGTGGCGACGGCTGAGCCGTGCCGGACGGCACGAGATCTTCGAAGCAGCACCCGAGCGCGCGCCCGCCCGCCAGGTTGCCATTGCGTGACAGTCCGGGCCGGGGTGGTCCCCTGATGGGGGCAAACCGGTAGGTTGCCGGACATGACGGAGCCCCTCGTCGTCCTCAAGGACGTCAACAAGCACTTCGGCGACCTGCACGTGCTGCGTGACATCAACCTGTCCATCGGCAAGGGCGAGGTCGTCGTGGTCATCGGCCCGTCCGGGTCGGGCAAGTCGACGCTGTGCCGCACGATCAACCGGCTTGAGACCATCGAGAGCGGCTCGATCACGATCGACGGACAAGCGCTGCCCGAGGAGGGCAAGGAGCTGGCCCAGCTGCGTGCCGACGTCGGCATGGTCTTCCAGTCGTTCAACCTGTTCTCGCACAAGTCGATCCTCGACAACGTGACCCTCGGCCCGATCAAGGCGCGCAGGACGCCCAAGGCCGAGGCCGAGAAGCGCGCGATGGAGCTGCTCGAGCGCGTGGGGGTCGCCCACCAGGCGCAGAAGCTCCCCGCGCAGCTGTCCGGCGGCCAGCAGCAGCGGGTGGCGATCGCCCGCTCGCTCGCCATGGACCCGAAGGTCATGCTCTTCGACGAACCCACCTCCGCGCTCGACCCCGAGATGATCAACGAGGTCCTCGACGTCATGGTGGCCCTCGCCAAGGACGGCATGACGATGGTCGTCGTCACCCACGAGATGGGCTTCGCCCGCAAGGCTGCCAACCGCGTCGTGTTCATGGCCGACGGGGCGATCGTCGAGGAGCAGGAACCGGAGGCGTTCTTCACCGCACCGAAGTCCGACCGCGCCAAGGACTTCCTCGGGAAGATCCTCACCCACTGACCAACTGACCTGCTCGACCGCGGCGCACCGGCGCTGCGATCAACAACCAGGAGGAAACAATGAAGGTTCGTCAGATCGGAGCCGTCGCCGCCGCATCGGTGCTCGCGCTCAGCCTGACCGCGTGCAGTGACAGCGCGTCCGACGGGGGCGCCGGCGGTGGTGGCGGCGGCAAGGCGTTCAAGGTCGGCATCAAGTTCGACCAGCCGGGGCTCGGGCTCAAGGAGGGTACGAAGTACACCGGGTTCGACGTCGACGTCGCGACCTACGTCGCCAAGGAGCTCGGCCACGACGCCGCAGACATCCAGTGGGTCCAGGCGCCCTCCGCCCAGCGGGAGACCCTCATCTCCACCGGTCAGGTCGACATGGTCGTCGCCACCTACTCGATCACCGACGCCCGCAAGGAGAAGATCTCCTTCGCCGGCCCGTACTTCGTCGCCGGCCAGGACCTCCTCGTCCGCGCCGACGACAGCTCGATCACGGGTCCCGACTCACTGACGGGCAAGAAGCTCTGCTCGGTGACCGGGTCCACCTCGGCGCAGAAGGTCAAGGACAAGTACCCTGGGGTCCAGCTCCAGGAGTTCGGCACCTACTCCGAGTGCGTGACGGCACTCGCGTCCAAGGGTGTCGACGCCCTGACGACCGACAACACCATCCTCGCCGGCTATGCCGCACAGGCGCAGTACAAGGGCAAGCTCAAGGTCGTCGGCCAGACCTTCTCCGAGGAGCGTTACGGCATCGGCCTGAAGAAGGGTGACACCGCCACCTGCGAGAAGGTCAACACCGCCATCGCGAAGATGATCTCCTCCGGCGAGTGGCAGAAGGCCGTCGACGCCAACCTCGGCCCGGCCGGGTTCAAGGTCGACTCGGCCACCAACCCGCCCAAGCAGGACGCCTGCTCCTGACCGTGCAGACCACGGCTCCGGTATGCCGTCCGCCCACCTGCGCAGCGCGCGGGGCCCACGTCGTGGGCGGCATACCGGGGCGTCCTGCACGTCCCCCCACCGCAACGGAAGGTTCCCTGCATGGGTGACATCCTGAGCAAGTACGACGTCCTCGGCGCCTTCGGCATGACCGTGTACCTCGCGTTCTTCTCGGCCATCGGCTCGCTGCTCCTGGGCACCGTCGTCGGCATCATGCGCCTGTCGCCGGTGCGGGTGCTGCGACTGCTCGGGACGGGGTACGTCAACATCTTCCGCAACACCCCGCTCACCCTGCTCGTGGTGCTGAGCGTCCTGGGCCTGACGTACATCCTCGGCCTCAACCTGGACCCCTCGTCGATCACCGGCAACGCAAGCCGCTGGGCCATCGTCATGCTGTCGATCTACCACGCGTCGTTCGTGTGCGAGGCGCTGCGGTCCGGCGTCAACACCATCCCGGCAGGGCAGGCGGAAGCGGCTCGCGCCATCGGGTTGACGTTCGGGCAGAGCATGCGAGAAGTCTTGCTGCCACAGGCTTTTCGCGGCGCCATCGCACCGCTCGGATCGACGCTCATCGCGCTGATCAAGAACACCACCGTGGCCGCGGTCGTCGGCGTCGCCGAGGCCGCCAACCTCATGGCGGTCATCATCGAGAACGAGACGGGCGGACTGGTCGTGTTCCTCGTGTTCGCCATCGGGTTCGTCATCCTGACCCTGCCGCTGGGCCTGGCCTTCACGAGCCTGTCGCGGCGCCTGGCGGTGAAGCGATGAGCTCCAACGTCCTGTTCGACGCACCGGGTCCCCGCGCCCGGCGGCGTCACGCGATCCTGTCCGTCCTCGGTGCCGCCATCGTCGTCGGGCTGGTCTACCTCGTGGTCCGCAAGCTGGGCGACGCCGGCCAGCTCCAGGTCGAGCAGTGGAAGCCGTTCGTCGTCGACCGCTCCGTCTGGCGCGACTACCTGCTGCCGGGGCTGCTGGGCACCTTCAAGGCGGCGGTCCTCTCGATCGCCCTGGCCGGTGTCTTCGGGCTGCTGCTCGGTGTGGGCCGGCTCTCGGGGATCGCGCCTATCCGGTGGGCCAGCAGTGTCGTCGTCGAGTTCTTCCGCGCCGTCCCGGTCCTCATCATGATGATCGCCAGCTACGGCCTCTACTCCCGTAGCGGCGTGTTCTCACCCGAGACCGCTCCCCTGGCGGGGGTCGTGACGGGGCTGACCCTCTACAACGGGTCGGTCATCGCCGAGCTCGTCCGCTCCGGCGTGCACTCGCTGCCGAAGGGCCAGTCCGAGGCCGGGCTCAGCGTGGGCCTCACCCCGGCGCAGACGCTGCGGTCGATCCAGCTGCCCCAGGCGCTCACCGCCATGCTGCCCGCGCTCATCGGGCAGTTCGTGGTCATCCTCAAGGACTCCGCCCTGGGGTACGCGATCACCTACCTGGAGCTGCTCAACTGGTCCAAGACCCTCGGATCGGCCTTCGCCAACGTGCTGCAGGCCTACCTCGTGGCGGCGGTGCTCTTCATCATCGTCAACTACCTGCTCACCGTGCTCGCCTCCCGGGTCCAGCGTCGCCTGTCCCGGCGCGGCCGAGCCAACGTCGTGGCGGTCGGGGCCGTGGTCGGCGCCGTCCCCGAGGCATCCACGCTGGGTGGCCAGGGTGTGGTCAACACTGACGGGACGCAAGGGGGCCCCTGAGGTCGTGTCGTCGGTGCCGGGGTGAGCGCGGTGACCCCGCCGCCAACACCTCGGCGCCAGGGCATCACATGCCGGGCGGCCGCCTGTCCTTCCGGTCCAGCAGCGGCCTCGAGCCCCGGTACTCGCTGGGTCCCTTGACGTCACCCAGCTGGTTGAGCGAGCGGGAGAAGTCGTCGATGAGCCGGCGGGCCCTCCTGATCTCCCGCTCGGCACCTCGCCCGGGCTGACCCGACCGCCCGGGCGACGCCGCCCGTCGAAGGACCCGCAGAGCCGGGCGCGCCGTGCGCCGGGACAGCCTGTGCGCATCGAGCACGAGGTCGACCAGGACCTGGAGATGCTCCCTCGTCGCAACGATCAGCGCTGCATCCGCGGGCGACGGGGGGATCCCGGCGACATCGGCCACGGCAACTGCACCGTGCCGGAGGGAGCGGGGGACGCCGTCGGCGGAGTACCGCCAGTGCCACGGCGCGGGCGGCGCCGAGGTGGCCAGGGCCTCGAGGGCCTTCAGCTGGCGCCGTCCGAGCCACATCCCTGCCCGTGGCCCTCCCACCCACGGGCTGAGGTCCAGCGATGCCACCGCTTGGCGCAGAGCCCTGTCGGACCCGAGGGCGGCCCAGAGGTCCTGGAGCCGGGCGAGCTCCTCCCGGTCGCGCCGGGCGCGTTCGGTCCCGGTCGAGCGCAGACGCAGCACCTCCCGCACCAGGGCCGGGACGAGCTCCGGTGCAGCACAGATCAGTTCGGCCGCCGGGCCACCGAAGTAGTGGTGGTCGAGCTCGAGCACGCAGCCGGACCGGGAGTAGATCGCGTCGAAGGCCTCGTGCTCGGGGTCCTGGCTCAGCACCCACGGACCCGCGGAGGCGCCGGCGCAGAGCGCCAGGAGTCGGTGGAGCTGCTCGTCATCCACGTCGCGGGGAGCGGACCGGCTCGCCCCGCGCGTCACCGTCCCACCGTGATCCGCCTGCGCCGCCGGGACCTGCGCATCGTCGCCTCTCCGCTGCCGGATGATGCAGACCGCTGACGGACCGCACTCCTTCTGGCTACGAGTCACTGTAGGGCCGTGGTCGCGACGATTCCCGGCATTCCAGATCCCCCGCGTCCGGGCCTTGCTAGCGTGTGGGGACGACGGATGCGGAGGCGCGACATGGTGCTTGGTCCGGACCGTGGTGCGGTGGGTCGATGACGTCCCCGGCGCGTTCGACCAGCGGCAGCGGCCCGCGGGTGATCGTCATCGGTGCCGGTATGGCGGGCCTGGTCGCCTGCCTCGAACTCGTCGACCTGGGCTACGACCCGGTCATCCTCGAAGGTCAGTCCCGGGTGGGCGGGCGCATCCTCACCCTGCGCGACTTCGCCCCCGGCCTCCACGCCGAGGCGGGCGCGATGCGGATCGCCCGGGTCCACCAGCTGACGCTGGAGTACTGCCGGCGGTTCGGGCTTGCGCTGCGCCCCTTCGTCATGGAGAACCCCAACGCGCTGGTCTACATCGCCGGGAAGCGGTGGACCTACGAACAGGTCAACCGCGAGCCGGACCTGCTCGGCTTCGACCTGCACGAACGGGAGCGGGGACGGACGTACGAGGACCTGTGGCTCGAGGCGACCACGGAGATCAGGGACCGCTACGCGCGCGAAGGGCCGACCGCGCTGGCGGGCATCGGCAAGGAGTACAGCCACGACTCCATCCGGGACTTCCTGCTCCGGCGGGGCTTCTCGGAGGGCGCCCTTGAGCTCTACGGCCTGATGAGCTTTCGCGAGGCCAACATGAACGCGGCCGTGATCGAGCAGTTCAGGGAGATCGTCGGGCACGCCTTCGAGGACATGCAAGAAGTCGTCGGCGGCATGGACCAGCTGCCCCGAGCGATCTACCGCCAGCTGCGCAGCCGCGTCCGCTTCGGGGCGCAGGTGCAGGCCGTGACCCAGGACCCTGGGTCGGTCACGGTGCACTACCGGACCCGCGCCGGGGTCTTCTCGGAGACCGCGGACCACGTGGTCTGCACCGTGCCGCTCGGGCTGCTGAGGCACCTCGACTTCCAACCCCCGCTGCCCCGCGCGAAGTACCGCGCCATCCGGCAGCTCAACTACAACGCCTCCACGAAGATCTTCCTCCAGGTGCGCCACAGGTTCTGGGAGTCCGCCGACGGGATCGTGGGTGGCACCACGACCACGGACCTCCCGATCCGACGCCTGGTCTACCCGTCCCACTCCGACCCCGAGGACGAGCGAGCCGTCCTGCTGGCGAGCTACACGTGGGGTCAGGACGCGGCACGCTGGGGCGCCCTGGGACCCGACGAGCGGATCAGCCTCGCCATCAAGGACGTGGCGAAGATCCACCCCCAGATCGTGGACGAGGTGGAGGGCGGTGCCTCCCACGTCTGGCAGAACGACCCGTGGGCCGGAGGTGCGTTCGCCCTGTTCGAACCCGGTCAGGAGACAGCCCTCCACGAGGACATCGTGAGCGCGCACGGCCGCATCCACTTCGCCGGCGAGCACGCCTCGGTGCACCATGCCTGGATCGAAGGAGCCATCGAGTCCGGCCTCCGGGCGGCCAGGGCCATCGACGGGTCCAGCTGATCGGTCGCCCGCTCACGACGAAGGCCCCGGACCTGGTGGTCCGGGGCCTTCGCGGCGGGCTCCCCCGGTTGGACTCGAACCAACAACCTGCCGATTAACAGTCGGCTGCTCTGCCAATTGAGCTACAGGGGAAAGTGCCTCGGCGGTGACCCGCCGTTCGCGCTGCGCAACCATAGCAAAGGATGCGCGTCGACCAGAAAACGGGACCCGCCGCGCGGGTCGGCTCCTGGGCCGGGTCGCGAACCGTGCTCAGGAGAGGCCGACCTGCTCCCGCAGGTAGGCCAGGGCGGCAGCTGTCGCGGCGGCCACCTCGGGGTCGTCCGCCCGCACGCCACGCCCGAGGACGACCTGCTCGACGAGGCCGCCACGGCCGAGGTCCTGGCGGATGACGGCGCGGGCGGTGCGGCGGGGGCCGAGCTCGATCTTCTGGGTCAGCACGACGCTGGCCTGCACCCGCTCCCGCAGCGTCTCCGGCAGGAGCGTCGTGTCACCGAGGACCCACTGGCTCGGTCTGGTCCCGTCGATCCACGTCACGGTCAGCTGGGTGAGCTCGGCCGACCACGACCCGGAGTCCACCTCGTGCCACGGCCGGGTGAGGCTGCGCTCGCCGGCAGCGCCGACGGCATACAGGGCGTGGTTGGTCGCGACGAGGGTGGTGCCGCTGGGCTCCCCTGCCACCCCCGGGCCGGCGCCGACGAGCACCGGCGCCCAGGTGAGCACGCGCTCCCCCGGACCGAGGCCGACGGCGGCCCGGACGTCGGCAGGGAGTCTGGGCGCGCGACGCAGCGAGAGCGCCATCAGCTGGCCCGGTCGCGCAGCTGCGCGAGCTCGCGCTGCAGGTCCTGCAGCTGACCGCTGAGCGTCCGGGACGCTGCCGGGTCGCTGTGCGGGTCGGCCGCCATCCGGCGCATCGCCGACATGGCGTCCCCGATCTTCCTCGTCAAGGTGACCTCCTGGACCCGCACGAGCAGCGAGTCGATGTAACGGCGTTCGGGCAGGCCCGTCGCCTTGTCGAACCGCGTGGGCAGCGGGGCCACCGACAGCTCGGAGACCAGGGTGCGGACCGAGAGCGGCGCGGCCTCGGCGACCGCGTCGCCCCAGGCCTGGGTGGACATCCCGCGCTGCGGACCACCGACACTGCGCACCCCGTCGAACACGGCGCGGTGGGCGGGAGCAGTGAACGCGTCGGGGCTGACGCCGTCGATGTCGGCCTCGTCGAAGCTGTCGGGGTACTGCAGCAACGTCTGCAGGAGCTGTCGCTCGGCGAACACCACGGGGTCCCGCAGGTCCGGCGCCGGCAGCGACGAGCGCACCTCCTCGGGCGACGGCTCGGGGACGACGTCGGCGTCGGGACGCTGGCTGCCCCGGCCGTTCTGCGAGCCCGGGGCGTCTGCCTCGGCCTTGGCGTCGCGGGCGGCCATCCGCTGGGCGCGCGAGACCTCCGCCTGCACCTGCTCCACCTCGACGCCGATCCACCCGGAGACGGTGCGGATGTACTCGGGCCGCATGGAGCTGTCACGGATGCTGTTGACGATCGGTGCCGCGGCACGCATTCCCTGCACGCGGCCCTCGGCGGTGGACAGGTCGAACCGGTCGATCGTGGTCCGCACCGCGAACTCGAACATCGGCACGGCGTCCTCGATGAGGTGGCGCACCGCGTCGTCGCCCTTGGCGATGCGCAGCTCGCACGGGTCCATGCCGCCCTCGGCCACGGCGACGAACGACTGCGAGGCCCAGCGCTGGTCCTCACCGAACGCACGCATCGCCGCCTTCTGCCCGGCGGCGTCGCCGTCGAACGTGAAGACGACCTTGGCCGGCGCGAGGTCGGCCTCGTCGCGCATGATCCGCCGCAGCATCTTGATGTGGTCGACGCCGAACGACGTGCCACACGTGGCGACGGCACCCTCGATGCCGGCGAGGTGGCAGGCCATGACGTCGGTGTAGCCCTCGACGATGACGGCCTTGCGATCCCCCGCGATCGACTTCTTCGCCGCGTCGAGGCCGTAGAGGACCGTCGACTTCTTGTAGATCGGCGTCTCGGAGGTGTTGAGGTACTTGGCGGCGATGCGGTCGTCCTCGTAGAGCCGTCGTGCCCCGAACCCGACCGTGTCGCCCGTGATGTCGCGGATCGGCCAGACCAGGCGCCCACGGAAGCGGTCGTAGAGACCGCGGCTCCCGCGGCCGGACAGGCCCCCCAGCGTCAGCTCCTCGTCGGTGAACCCCTTGCTGCGCAGGTGGCGCGACAGCTCCTCGCCGCCCCGGGGGGCGAACCCGACGCCGAACCGTTTGGCCGCCTCGCTGTCGAACCCGCGCTCGCGCAGGAAGTCGCGGCCGATCCTCGCCTCGGGCGAGTTGAGCAGGGCGTGGTGGTAGAACTCCTGCGCCACCCGGTGGGCCTCGACCAGCCGCGAGCGCCGGCCGAGCGACTCACCCGTGCCGGGGCGGCCGCCCTCCTCGTAGTGCAGCTCCATGCCGAGCTTCTGCGCCAGCCGCTCGACGGCCTCGCTGAACGTGAGGTGCTCGACCTTCTGGACGAACGAGATGACATCGCCGCCCTCACCGCACCCGAAGCAGTGCCAGGCACCGACGGTCGAGCGGATGTTGAACGACGGGGTCTTCTCGTCGTGGAACGGGCAGAGCCCCTTCATCGAGCCCGGACCCGCGGGGCGCAGCGTGACGTGCTCGCGCACGACGTCCTCGATGGACGAGCGCTCCTTGACGAGCGCGACGTCCTCGGCCTTGATCCGACCCGGCAACTGGCCCTCCTTGTCGCGGCCGAGTCTAGGTGGTGGCTCGGACGCCGTGGGGGCTCCCCCACGACCACCGGCCACGCGGGGTCCCGTGGCCGCGCCGCCGGCCGGCCCCATACCTCCCGGTCGGCTCGTGGCCGACCCCGCGATTTCAGCGGCCGGGAGGTGAGCAGTAAGGTAAGGCTTGCCTTCACCCCCACCCCGCACAGGAGAACCCGATCGTGATCCGCCGACGGACCGTCCTCGTCGCCCTGGCCGCGAGCGCCACCCTCGCCCTCACCGGCTGTGGCAACGGCACCCTCGAGGCGGGGAAGAACCTCGACCCCGACAAGCTCACGATCTACAGCGCGCAGCACGAGAACCTCACCGAGGCGTGGGCGAAGAAGTTCCAGGACGACACCGGCATCAAGGTGCAGATCCGGTACGGCAGCGACTCCTCGATGGGCGCGCAGATCGTCCAGGAGGGCGCCAAGTCGCCGGCGGACGTGTTCCTCACCGAGAACTCCCCCGCCATGACGACGGTCCAGAACGCCAAGCTCCTGGCCCCGGTCGACGCGAGCACCATCGCGCAGGTCGGCGAGACCTACGCGCCGTCGAGCAAGGAGTGGGTCGGTATCGCCGCACGCTCCACCGTGCTGGTCTACAACCCCGGCAAGATCACCGAGGCCGAGCTGCCGAAGTCGATCATGGACCTGCAGGACCCCAAGTGGGCCGGCAAGTGGGGCGCCGCCGCGGGTGGCGCAGACTTCCAGGCGATCGTCAGCGCGATCCTCGCGACCCAGGGCGAGGGGAAGACCGCCACCTGGCTCAAGGGCCTCAAGGACGGCGCGAAGATCTACCAGAACAACATCGCCGTGATGAAGGCCGTCAACGCCGGTCAGGTCCCGGTCGGGATCATGTACCACTACTACTGGTACCGCGACCAGGCGCTGACCAAGGCCGGCAGCGGCAACACCAAGCTCCTGTACTTCCGCAACCAGGACCCCGGGGCGTTCGTGAGCGTCTCCGGTGGCGCGGTGCTGAAGTCGAGCAAGCACGCCGCCAACGCCCAGAAGTTCCTCGCCTTCGTCACCAGCGCCGAGGGCCAGAAGATGCTCGCGACCAGTGACGCCAAGGAGTACGCCGTCGGCAAGGGCGTCGCGTCCGACGCGGCTCTCGAGCCGCTGGACACCCTTCAGGCACCCAAGGTCGACCCCTACACGCTCAACGGTCCCAAGGTCATCGAGATGATGACCGCGGCAGGCATCCTCTAGGTGGGCCGACCCCGAGGAGGAGCCCCCTCCGCACCGGCAGCAGTCGTCACGGCGAGCCTCGCCGTGGCGGCGCTGTGCGTGCTGCCGCTGCTCGTCGTCGCCTTCACGGCGTTCGACACCGGCGCGGGGGCCGCCTGGGACCTGCTGTGGCGGCCGCGGGTCGGCGAGCTCCTGCGCAACACCGCCTCGCTCGTCGTCGTCACCGTGGCCCTGACGACCGTCATCGGCATCGCCGCCGCCTGGCTGGTCGAGCGGACGTCGCTGCCCGGCGCGCGGTTCTGGCGGGTGCTGCTCGTCGCCCCGCTGGCGGTCCCGGCGTTCGTCAACAGCTACGCGTGGACCACCGTCCGCCCCGACCTCGAGGGGCTGACCGGCGCGGTCCTCGTGACCACCCTGTCCTACTTCCCGTTCGTGTTCCTGCCCGTGGCCGCGGTCCTGCGTGGGCTCGACCAGAGCATGGAGGACTCCTCCCGCTCGCTCGGCCTCGGGCCGTGGCCGACGTTCTTCCGGGCGGTGCTCCCCCAGCTGAGGCCGGCAGCGCTCGGCGGCATGCTGCTCGTGTCGCTGCACCTGCTGTCCGAGTTCGGCGTGCTGGCCATGCTGCGCTTCCCGACGTTCACGACCGCCATCCTCGAGCAGTTCCAGGTGGCGTTCAGCAACAGCGCCGGCAGCGTCCTCGCACTGGTCCTCATCGGCCTGTGCCTGGGCCTGCTCACCGTCGAGCTGCTGCTGCGCGGGACGATGCGGCACTCGCGCTTCGGGCGCGGCGCCGCACGGCGTGCGCTCCCGGCCCGGCTCGGTCGGTGGACCGTCCCGTCCCTGCTCGGGCTCACCCTGCTCACGGTCCTCTCGCTCGGTGTCCCGCTCGGCAGCCTCGTCTACTGGTTCGCCGCAGGGAACGCCCAGCCCGACGTGCCCGAGCTGCTCCAGACGCTCGGCAGCACCCTCGGCCTCGGCCTCGGCGCCGGCGTGATCACCGTCGTGGCCGCCTTCCCGATCGCCTGGCTGATCGCGCGCCGCCGCAGCTGGCTCTCGGTGCTCGTCGAGCGGGCCACCTACGTCGCGTCGTCGCTTCCCGGCGTGGTGATCGCCCTGGCGCTGGTCACCCTCTCGGTCCGGTACGCCAACGCCGTCTACCAGACCAGCATCGTCCTCGTCGCGGCCTACGCGATCCTCTTCATCCCGCGGGCCATGGTGAGCATCCGGGCGGCCATGGCGCACGCGCCGGAGGAGCTCACCGACGCGGCTCGCGCGTTGGGGGACAGTCCCTTTCGCGCGTTCGTCCGCGTCCTGCTGCCCCTGACCCTGCCGGGCACCCTGGCGGGTTTCGCGATGGTGTTCATCGCCGTCTCGACCGAGCTCACGGCGACGTTGCTGCTCGCCCCGACCGGGACGCAGACACTGGCCACCGCCTTCTGGAGCGCGAGTGAGAGCATCGACTACGCGGGCGCGGCTCCGTATGCCGCCGCCATGGTGCTCGTGTCCGCGCCCCTGACCTACCTGCTGCTGCGATCCCCCGACGAGGAGCCTGCCCTGTGACCACCCTGCGCGTCAGCGGTGTCGACGCCTCCTACGGACCGCGACCGGTGCTGCACGGCATCGATCTCGTCGTCCCGTCGGGCACGACGACGGCGATCCTCGGGCCGTCGGGCTGCGGCAAGACGACCCTGCTGCGGGTCGTGGCGGGGTTCCAGACGCCTGATGCCGGGACGGTGCAGCTGGGTGAGCAGACGGTCGTGGGACCCGGCACGTGGGTCGCCCCCGAGCGCCGTGGCATCGGGTACGTCCCGCAGGAGGGCAACCTCTTCCCCCACCTGTCAGTGGGGCACAACGTGTCGTACGGGCTCCCCCGGGCATCGCGCCGGTCCGGTCACCGCGTCGGCGAGCTGCTCGAGCTCGTGGGCCTGTCACCCGATCTGGCGACCCGGCGCCCCGACCAGCTCAGCGGCGGCCAGCAGCAGCGCGTCGCGCTGGCACGCGCCCTCGCCCGTCGGCCGTCGGTGGTGCTGCTCGACGAACCCTTCTCCTCCCTCGACGCCGGTCTGCGCGCCTCGACCCGCCAGGCCGTGGCCGACGCCCTGGCCCACGAGGGCGTCACCGTCGTCCTCGTCACCCACGACCAGTCCGAGGCCCTGTCCTTCGCCGACGAGGTCGCGATCATGCACGAGGGTCGGTTCGCCCAGGTCGGTGCGCCGACCGAGGTCTACGCGACGCCGGCGGACCGCCACGCGGCAGCCTTCCTCGGTGACGCCGTCTTCCTGCGCGGCCGGGCCGAGGGCACCTCCGTCGCCACGTCGCTGGGCACGATCCCGGTGCACCAGCCCGCCCCTCCCGGCACCGTCGACGTCCTCCTGCGCCCCGAGCAGATCCAGCTCGGCACCGTGGCCGAGGGCCGCCCCTGCGCCGAGGTGCTCTCCACGACGTACTTCGGCCACGACGCGCTCGTCGCCCTGCGACTGCAGGCCGACCACACCGTGGTCACCGCGCGCATCCACGGCACCGACGTCCCTGCGACGGGCTCGATCGTCGGCCTGAGCGTCGTCGGCGAGGCCCGCGCCTTCAGCCCCGCCTGAGCCTCAGCACCAGCGCTGGTGCAGCGCGAGGGCGCGCACGTCGGTGAGCGAGGCGACCTGGTCGACGAGGACCCGCAGGGCTGCGGCGTCGCTGTCGGCGGCCTTCCAGTCGGCGAGCAGGTCGGGGTCGAGCCGGCCGGGCGGATCTGCCTGGTACGCCTCGACAAGCGAACGCACCACCTGCCGCTGGCCGGCCATCACGGTCACCCGTTCCTGCGCGTGCATGACGAAGTGCGCGGCGACGGCCTTGAGGACGGCACACTCCGCCCGGGTGTCGTCGGGGACGACGAGGTCCGCGGCATACCGGGTGAGGGTGCCGGTCCCGTGGCGTTCGCGGGTCGCCACCTCCACCGCCAGGACGAACCTGCCGATCAGCCGGGAGGTCATGTCCTTCAACGCTGCCCGGTCGGTCCGCGTCCCGTCGTATGCCGCCGGCACGGCTCCACTGGCCAGCACCCGCTCCAGGGCGGCACCGAGCGCGTCGGTGCCGAGGTCGGCGGCGTACAGGCCGGTGGCGACGGCGAGGACGCTGTCCACGTCGGAGGCATCGCGCAGGCGGCGGACGTCGAGGCGACCCGAGGCGATCGCGTCCTCGACGTCGTGCACCGAGTAGGCCACGTCGTCGGACCAGTCCATGACGTCGGCCTCGAGGCAGCGCTGGCCGGGACGGCGTCCGTCACGGAACCACTCGAACACCGGCAGGTCGTCCTCGTACACCCCGAACTTGGCCGTCGGTCCGACCTCCACCGGCGCTGCACCGCGCGCCCAGGGGTACTTGGTGGCTGCGTCGAGGCTGGCCCGGGTCAGGTTGAGGCCGGCCGGCCGGCCGTCCGGGTGGATGCGCTTGGGCTCCAGCCGCGACAGGAGGCGCAGCGTCTGGGCGTTGCCCTCGAAGCCCCCGATCTCGGCGGCGACGGCGTCGAGCGCCTGCTCGCCGTTGTGGCCGAAGGGTGGGTGCCCGAGGTCATGGGCCAGGCACGCCGTGTCGACGACGTCGGCGCTACAGCCCAGGGCCGCCCCGAACTCGCGCCCGATCTGCGCCACCTCGAGGGAGTGGGTCAGCCGGTTGCGGACGAAGTCGTCGTCGCCGGGCTGGACCACCTGGGTCTTGGCCGACAGCCGTCGCAACGACGCCGAGTGGACGAGGCGGGCGCGGTCACGGGCGAAGTCGTCCCGGTCCGCACGCTTGAGGACCGGGTCCTCGCGGACCCAGCGCTCCCGGTCGACCTCGGTGTACCCCACGCGGGGAACTCTAGGCGTCGCCGGCGCCCTCGGTCGCGGCAGTCTCGGCCGCCTCGTCCCCACCAGCCGCTGCAGCCGCCTCGGCCGCCCGCTCGAGCCAGCGCGGCGCGTTGCCGTACTGCTGGGACGGGATCAGCCGCCCGTGCGCACAGTCGTCGAGGAGCTGGGCGAGCCGCTTCTCGCGCGTGGCCTCCTGCTTGGCGGTGAGCACCCAGTTGACGGCGATCTTCCGGTACGACGGCGTGGCCACCGCCCAGAAGGCGGCGACGCGCGGATCGGCGGCGAGCTGGGCGGCATACGCCTCCGGGAGCTCGAGCTCACGCGTCTCGTAGGCGTAGATGCCGGAACGCTCCGGGGTGCGGCGTTCGTAGGCGGCCAGGCCCGAGGGCTGCATCCGCCCCTCGGCCTTGAGCCGCTCGACAGTGGCGATGTTGACGCTGCTCCAGTTGCTCTGCGCCTTGCGGGGTGTCCACCGCTGGCGCACGGCGTCCTCGTCGACGCGCTGGGCGACAGAGTCGATCCAGCCCCAGCAGAGCGCCTCGACCACGGCCGCCTCCCAGGTCAGGCCGCGCTCGGGGACGTGCTTCTTGTACAGACCCATCCAGAGCTCGGTCTCGCTGTCGTGGTGGGCGGCCAGCCACTGCCCGAACTCCTCCGGGCTCGCGAAGAACGTCGCCGGCCGCTCCGGGGTCCCACCCGGTGTCCCGATCATGGGGGCAGCCTGCCACGACGGTCTGACGCCGGGGGCGTTCCCCGTCCGACCCGTTCCAAACGGTGGCCTTCCCCACAGCCACAGGCCGCCCCTGCGAATTGCGGGGCCCCGCAGCACGTCGCAGGGTGGAGACATGAGCCATCTGAGTGGAAAGACCATCGCCTTCCTCGTCGCCGCCGAGGGCATCGAGCGCGTCGAGCTGACCGACCCCTGGCAGGCCGTCACCGACGCCGGGGCCACCCCGGTGCTGCTGTCGCCCGAGGAGGGCGACGTGCAGACGTTCGACCACCTCGACAAGGCGGAGACGCGTCCCGTCGACAAGACCGTGAAGTCCGCCTCCGTGGACGACTACGACGCCCTCGTCCTGCCCGGCGGCGTCGCCAACCCCGACGCGCTGCGCACCGACGAGGACGCTGTCGGCTTCGTCCGTGACTTCGTCGCCTCCGGCAAGCCGGTTGCGGCCATCTGCCACGCCCCGTGGACCCTCATCGAGGCCGACGTGCTCAAGGGCCGCACCCTGACGTCGTGGCCGAGCCTGCAGACCGACCTGCGCAACGCCGGCGCCACCTGGGTCGACCAGGAGGTCGTCGTCGACGGCAACCTCATCACGAGCCGCAACCCCGACGACCTGCCGGCGTTCAACAGCCAGCTGCTCGAGTCCATCGCGCACGGCGCTGCCGCGCAGGAGGCCTGAGCGAGTCACTGAAACTCCTGGCCGAGGCGGGCACGTCGAGGGATCCCTCGACGTGCCCACCTCGAACCGTGGTGACCGTCAGGTCCGAGGACACTCAGTCGTGCTTGCGCACCACCGCCGCGGCGTTGACGATGCCGTCGCCGTAGAAGCTGTTGACGTCGGTCCCGCCGACGCACAGGGCGTCGAACTCGGCCGAGCGACCGACGTCGGTGTACGTCTGCAGCGCCGGGGTCGGGCACGCGTGGTCGGTGGCCGTCCGCATGAGCAGGCGCCGGACGCGGTCGGGTGCGAGGCCGAACCCACCGTGACCGGTGGACCTCCCGTGGGCCGAGACCGCCAGTGCAGCCACACCGGCGGCGTGCGGTGACGCCATCGAGGTGCCCTGGAGGTACTGGTAGTAGCCGCAGGCGGTCGCGCCCCTAGCCGGATGCGTCGTGCAGCTCTTCATGGTGCCGAGCGATGCTCCGAGCGGGGTGATGTCGCCGTTCGCGTCGACCTGCCCCTCCTCGACCATGACGTTCAGCGGCGCCGTGGAGAGGATGAGGTTCCCGTTGGTGCGGAAGGTGTCGGTGCCGAGACCGTCACGGAACCAGCCACCGGGCGCGGACACCTCGAGCTCACCCGAGCCGAGGTCGTTCGCGTAGTTGGAGTAGTCGGCCTTGCGCTGCGACGGGCCCAGCGCCGAGACACCGATGACGTGCGGACCCTCGAGCGGGAGGTTGACGCAGTTCGCGTTGTCGATGGTCCGGGGGTGCTCCGTGCCCAGGGGGAAGTCCGGGCTGGTGGTGTCCGTGCGCGGGTTCGAGACGTTGTCGTGCTCGTTGCCGAGGGCGGCCACGAGCGTGACGCCCTTGTGGTGGGCGTACTCGAGGGCCCGGTTCATCGTCGCGATGATCATGTCCTGCTCGGCGGCCTGCTCCGGGGTGTCCTCGGGCGCGCCACCGCGGCAGTTGTACAGCCACGGGTCGACGTAGAAGGACATGTTGACGACGTCGATGCCGACGTCGCCGGAGTAGGTCAGGGCGTTGGCCGTGGCTCCGAGGAAGAAGAAACCGCTGTCCTGCCCCGCGCGCACGTTGACGATGTCCACGTCCGGGGCCACCCCCGAGACCCCCATGCCGTTCAGGGCCGCCGCGATCGTGCCGGCGACGTGCGTGCCGTGTCCGTCATCGTCCTCGGTCGCCGGGTCGACGCACCCGACGTGCTCGCACGGCCCGTCGATCTCCGGCAGGTCCGTGGTGAAGTTGCGCGACAGCCGTCGGTCGAAGTTGGCTGCCAGGTCGGGGTGGGTCGCGTCGACCCCGGTGTCCATGATGCCGACCTTGACCCGCTTGTCACCGAGCTCTGTCCGGTGGGCCGCGGGGGCGTTGATCATGTCCATCCCCCACAGGAGCGAGTCGAGGGGGTCTGCCTTGCCCTTGCCCTTCTTTCCCTTCTCCGAGTGGGCATCTCGGCTCGTCGAGCCGCCCGAGGACGACTGGTGCTCCTTGAGGACGCGGTCCTTGACGGCGCCTGCATCGGGCGCGCGCCCGACGACGCTGTCCCGGGCCGCACCGGCGACACCGGCGACGTGACGGGCGCGAGCCAGGAAGCCGGACGAGCTCGACCTGACGGTGACCAGGCCGATGGCCCGGTTGACCGTGGTGACCTGGCCGCCGGCTCGGCGCAGGTCGGCCGCGAGGCCGTCCGCATCGGCCGCTCGGTCGGCGAGGACGACATAGCTCGTGTCAGCACCTGCGCTGGACACGGCCGTCGTGTGCGTGGTTCGTACTGCCGCTGAAGCCGTCGTCCCCGCCAGAGCGGTCGTGGCCAGGGCCACTGCTCCGGTGACGGCGACCATGCGAGATCGTCGCATCAGTCAACTCCTCCATAGGGATGGGTCACGGCGTGATGACCCATCGCTCACCGTAGGCCTCGGCCCCATGGCGCGACAGGTCCGAAAACTGCCCCCATCCGGGCGGTTCGCGACGTGTCGGGACTGCGCGGCCCCGGCGCGTCGACCCCTCGACCGACCCAGGAGGGCGGTCAGCCTCCGGAGACGGAGAGCTCGGCCTGGGAGACCGCCTCGCGCGCGGCGTCGTTGAGCTCGCGGGAGTCCAGCCAGCCGTCCGGCAGGGCGACGTGGCGCGGCGAACCGGCGCGTCCTCGTTGCCCCTCGGCAGCCTCACCCGGCCACGGCGCGTCTGCCTCCATCGTCGCGATGAGGGTGTCGAGCGCATCGAGCGAGTCCACCAGCGCCAGCGAGTGCCGCACCGTCGAGCCGGCCGGGAATCCCTTGAGGTACCAGGCGATGTGCTTGCGGATGTCGCGGCAGGCCTTGTACTCGTCGCCGTAGAAGTCGACGAGGTACTCCGTGTGTCGCCGCATCGTCGCCGTCACCTCTCCGAGGGTCGGCTCGGCGCGGGCGGTCGTCCCGGCGAACGCCGCGGCGAGGTCCGTGAAGAGCCACGGCCGACCCAGGCACCCACGGCCGACGACGACCCCGTCGCAGCCGGTCTCGGTGGCCATGCGCAGCGCGTCCTCGGCTGACCAGATGTCGCCGTTGCCCAGCACCGGGATGGTCTTCACCGTCTCCTTGAGCCGGGCGATGGCGCTCCAGTCGGCCTGCCCGGAGTAGGCCTGCGACGCGGTCCGCCCGTGCAGCGCCACTGCAGCCACCCCGGCGCGCTCTGCCGTCAGCCCGGCCTCGAGGTACGTCAGGTGGTCGTCGTCGATGCCCTTGCGCATCTTCACGGTGACGGGCACGTCATACGGGCTCGCCTCACGGACCGCGGTCGTGACGATGGCGGTGAAGAGGTCCCGCTTCCACGGCAGCGCGGCACCGCCGCCCTTGCGCGTGACCTTGGGGACGGGACAGCCGAAGTTGAGGTCGATGTGGTCCGCACGGTCCTCGGTGACGAGCATCCGCACGGCCGCACCGACGGTGGCGGGGTCCACGCCGTACAGCTGGATGGACCGCGGCGACTCGTCGGGGTCGTGCTCGATGAGCAGCATGCTCTCCGGGGTGCGCTCGACCAGCGCGCGCGAGGTGATCATCTCGCTCACGTACAACGAGGTCGCGCCGCTGGCACCTCCGGCCTCCAGGCCGTCGCGGCCGTACTCGCGGCAGAGCCGACGGAAGGCGCGGTTGGTGATGCCGGCCATCGGCGCGAGGACGACGGGTGACTCGATGGTGTGGCGCCCGATCTGCAGGGGCGGCAGCACGGGGGTCGTGCCGGGGCTGGCCTGCGTCGGGCGCGTCTGGGGGGCGGTGGCGGCGGTCATGGCGCCACCATTGTCCCATCTGCTGCTTGACTGGCCGAATGAGTGCCCTCGTCAGCGCCGCCGACCTGCGAGCCGAGTTCGCCTCCCCCGCCCCACCCGTGGTCCTGGACGTCCAGTGGATCCTCACCGGGGCCGCCGGTCCGGCAGGTCCCGAGCGGTATGCCGTCGAGCACCTTCCCGGCGCGACGTTCGTCGACCTGGACACCGAGCTCGCCGGACCCATCGGTCCCGCAGGAGTCGGCGGCCGTCACCCCCTGCCCGAGGTGGCGGTGGTCGAGTCAGCCCTGCGCAGGGCCGGTGTCGACCAGGACGGCAGGGTCGTCGTCTACGACCAGGGTCCGGGGTTCGCGGCGGCTCGCGCCTGGTGGGTCCTGCGGTGGGCCGGCCTCGCAGACGTGCGGGTGCTCGACGGCGGGCTCACGGCCTGGACGGCGGCCGGTGGCGCGACGTCGGCTGACGTGCCCGACCCGAGCCCGGGCTCCTTCGTCGCGCAGGCCGGCTCGCTGCCGGTCCTCGACGCCGACGCGGCCGCCGAGGTCGCACGCGACGGCCTCCTGGTCGACGCCCGGGCAGCCGAACGATTCGCCGGGGAGACCGAGCCGATCGACCCGGTGGCGGGCCACATCCCCGGTGCCGTCAACGCGCCGACCACGGGGAACTCGGGGCCGGACGGGCGCCTCCTGCCGCCGTCCGAGCTGCGGGAACGGTTCTCCTCGCTGGGGATCCGGGTCGACACCGCTCCTGTGGGCGTCTACTGCGGCTCCGGGGTGACCGCGGCCCACGAGCTCCTTGCCCTGCACGAGGCCGGCATCGAGGCGACGTTGTACGCCGGGTCGTGGAGCGACTGGATCAGCGATCCGAGCCGACCGGTCGCGACGAGCTGATCCGACGCACGGCCGACGGCGTCAGCCGCCGCCGCCGATCCCGCCGCCTTGGTTGAACCGTGGATCGGCGTCGGCGCGGTAGCGGTTCGCGCCGGGGTCGAAGCCGTCGTTGGGACCCGGATCCTCGACCGGCTCCTGGGACACGCCGTCCCAGTACGCGTACCCGTTCAGCCGCCCGAACGCCGCCTCGCTGTCGAGGGCCTTCTCCGCCAGCCGGCGCGCGAACATCGGGTCGAGGCTGTCGAGCCAGGCGCGGGTGTGTCGATGCCCGCCGGCGGCGATCAGGTGCGCGATCTTCCGGTGCTCGACGACCTCGACGTGCCGCCCGGTCGCGAACGCGTCCGACAACCCGCCCAACAAGGCCCGGCGGTCGGCGTCGGACATGCCGACCACGACCTCCTCATGGACCTTCTCGAGGGCATCGAGCGTGGCCGTGCTGAGCAGGTACCGGTACTGCCGGACGACGACGTCCTCGTCACCGTCGGCCCGCTCCTGCGCGTGCTGCCTGCCTCGGCTCCACACCGCTCGTACCGGTGCCATCCCCTCAGGGTAGACAGGGCTGCGGCGGCCCACCAGAGACAAACAGGACGCCCTCGGAGCCGCGTCTCAGAGCCAGCCGAACTCGTCGGCGATGCGGACGGCGTCGGCGCGGTTGCGAGCCATGGTCTTGCCGATCGCCGACGACAGGTGGTTCCGGACGGTTCCCTCGGACAGGCTCACGTGGCGCGCGATGTCGGACACGGATCCGCCGTCCCGGGCCGCGATGAGCACCTCGGTCTCGCGGGCGGTGAGGGGCGACTCGCCGCCGGACAGGGAGTCTGCCGCCAGCGCCGGGTCCACGACCCGGAGCCCTGCGTGCACCCTGCGCACCGCCTCCGCAAGCTGGCGCGCAGGGGTGTCCTTGACGACGAAGCCACTGGCTCCCGCCTGCAGGGCCCGCCGCAGGAACCCCGGGCGGCCGAAGGTCGTGACGATGAGCACCCGCACCGCGGGCAGCGCCTCGTGCAGGGCCGCGGTGGCGGCGATCCCGTCGAGCCCCGGCATCTCGACGTCGACCAGCGCCACGTCCGGTGAGGTCCGCCGTGCAGCGGCAACCACTTCGTCACCGCGCCCGACCTCGGCGACGACCTCCATGTCGGCCTCGAGCCCGAGCAGCGTCGCCAGTGCGCCGCGCACCAGGGCTTGGTCGTCGGCGAGCAACAGCTTGATCGTCATGCGTCCACCCTCTCTCCTGCGCCGAACCCGCCGGTCACCGGCCGGCCTGCCGACCGGACCGACAGCTCGAAGCCGTGCGGGTTGAGCACGATCGTGCGCAGCTGCGCACCGGCGGCCTCGGCGCGTTCACGCAGGCCGATCAGCCCGGTGCCGGCCTCGGCGTGGGTCGTCACGTCACCACGGTCGCCGTGGTCGCGCGGGCTCGTCGACCCGTTGTCCGACACGGTGATCCCGTGGTCGTCGAGGGTGACCCGGCACGCGGTGGCGCCACTGTGCCGGATGACGTTCGTGACCCCCTCGCGCAGGGTCCAGGCGCAGAGCTCACGCAGGTCCGTGGGCACGGCGTCGGCAGCGGTCGGCAGGTCGGCCTCGATCCCCGCGGCCGCGAGTGAGGACCGCGCCCTGGCGAGCTCGGCGGGCAGTGACATCTCGCGGAACCCCGCCACGGCCTGGCGCACGTCCGACAGGGCATCGCGGGCGAGCCGTTCGAGGTCGGCGACCTCGGCGCGGGCACGCTCGGGGCTCACCTCCAGCAGTCGTGCCGCGAGCTCCGCCTTGACGGTGATCACCGTCAGGCTGTGACCGAGGATGTCGTGCACGTCGCGCGCCATCCGGTTGCGCTCCTCCTGGATGGCGAGGCGGGCGTTCTCCTGCCGCGCCTCGGCCAGGGCGCGCTGGCGCTGGGACGCGACCATCCCCCCGGTCACGGCGGCCATGGCGAGCACCATCGACATGGTGATGCTGGCGTCGTGCGCCCACCCGTCGACGTGGAACGTGAGCAGCTCGTAGAGCACCACGAGCCCGAGCCCGATTGCGAGCCCCAGCCGCAACCGGAACGTCCAGAGTCCCGAGACGGCCAGGAACACCCACGTGCTGGCCCCCTCCTGGCCGACCGTGATCGTGGACAGGGCGGCCAGGACCGCGAGGCCGACCCAGCCGACGACGCCGGTCCGCGTCACGAACCAGCGGTGCGAGGTGGGCGTCGACTCCCCCCAGACGGACGAACGCAGGTGGCTGAAGTGGGCGACGTAGACCGTCACGAACAGGACGAGGACGACGAGCGCCGTGTCGCCGCGGAGCTCGAGGCGGTGCCGCCAGGCTGCGGAGAAGGCGTCGGACAGGAAGACCAGCCAGATCGCGGCGAGCCCGAGCCCCAGCACCCGTCCCTGCCAGCCCTGGTCCTGCTCTGCCGCGAACAGCCGGGGACGCGGCTCGGCGAAGCCGTCCTTCTGCCCGGGTGCACTCACGGCACCCAGCCTCTCAGAGTCCACCGCCGAAGCGGCGGCAAGGACCGCCCTCAGACCCGCGCGGTGTCCCGGCCGAAGCGCCATACAGCTCCTCCCACGAAGATCGCAAGCCAGACGGCGACGTTCACGACGGCGCCCCACCCGGGCGCGTCGCCCGTCAGGGGTGCGTGGACGAGCTGGTTCAGGCCGTACATGGGCGTCACCTTCGCCACCTCCTGGAACACGTGCCCGAGCTGGTCCAGCGGCACGAACAGGCCACCGAGGAAGGCGAACAGCGCGAGCACGGGGCCGAGGATCTGCATGACGTTCTCGCTCGGCAGCAGGTAGCCCATGAACACCCCGAACGCTGCGAAGACGAGCGACCCGAACCAGACCGCCAGGCCCGTCTCCACCCACACCAGCGCATCCGCGTGGGCACCGCCGACCGCGCCGGCACCATAGGTGACGGCGACGGAGACCGCGCCGAGGAGCATCGCGACGATGACCTTGACCGTGATGTATGCCGCGGACGTCAGGGGGGTGAGCCGCAGCTGCCGGCTCCAGCCCTGGTTGCGTTCGACGGAGACCATCGCCCCGGCACTGGTGGTCGAGAGCATGGCGCCGTAGAGGGCCATGCTGATCATGATGAACGCGGCGACGTTGCCGTGACCAGCGTCCTCGTTCGAGTAGGACTGCCCGGTCCCGAAGAGGAAGAAGAACGCCACCGGCATGATCACGGCGAAGATCAGCGTGCGGCGGTTGCGCAGCAGCCGTCGGACCTCGAGCTTCAGGAGAGTGGCGTTCAGTCCGCCCATGGGGGGAACGCGACGGCCGGTGGCTTCGGTGGTGGTCGAGGTGGTCTGCGTCGTGGTGGTCATGACTCGGCTCCGTCGGAGGTCAGGCTGATGAATGCGTCCTCGAGGCCGCGGGTGGTGATCTCGAGGTCCCGGGCGTCGGTGGTGGTGAGCAGGTGGCGGGCTACGGCGTCGCTGTCGGTCGAGGTGACGAGCAGGGTGTCGCCACGGAGCTCGACGGACTCGGCCGTGTCCATGTCCCTGAGCTGTTGCACGACAACGGGATCCGCGTCGCTGAGGGTGGCCCGGATGGTGCGCCCGGAGACGAGCGACTTGACCTCGGACGCCGTTCCGTCCGCGACGACCTTGCCGTGGCTGACGAGGACGATGCGGTCTGCGTAGGCGTCGGCCTCCTCGAGGTAGTGCGTGGCGAACACCACCGTCCGACCCCGGGCGGCGTCCTCGTGGATCGCGTTCCAGAAGTCGCGACGGCCGGTGACGTCCATGCCTGTCGTGGGTTCGTCGAGGATCAGCAGCTCCGGGTCGGGCAGCAGGGCCATGGCGAACCGGAGCCGCTGCTGCTGGCCGCCCGAGCACTTGCCCACGCGGCGGTCGCCGATGTCGCTGATCCCGGCGCGGGTGAGGACCTCGTCCACCGGTCGGGTGCCGGCGAACAGGCTCGCCGTGAGCTGCAGGGTCTCCTTGACGGTGAGGTCCTTGAGCAGTCCGCCAGTCTGCATCACGGCACTGATCAGCCCGTGGCGCACGGCAGTGGTCGGGTCGAGCCCGTGGACCCTGACCTCACCGGCATCGGGCCTGGCGAGACCGAGGAGGAGGTCGATGGTGGTCGTCTTCCCGGCGCCGTTGGGACCGAGGAGGGCGACCACCTCGCCCGGTGCCACGGTGAGGTCGATGCCCCGGACGGCGTGGACGGTGCCGAAGCTCTTGGTGAGCCCCATGAGCTCGATCGCGGGAACGGTGTGGACGGCCGCTCCCCCGCTGGGCCGTCGTACGGTCTGCGTCGATGACATGCCCCCACCGTGCCCGTGGTGTCCCCTCAGGACCCGCGACGCTCGTCACGACCTCGCCGTGACGTCTGTCAGGTTTCCTTCAGGTGGGCCGTGCTGCCAGGGGGGCGGGCAACCGTTCCCGTCCGACGTCGGAGCTCGCGAGACCACACCCCCTAGGCAGGATCGCCCGGCGCGTCTAAGCCCCGGGCGTCGACAGCTTCAGGGTGCCGCCGACTCGTTGGGTGCCCAGCTGCAGACCGTGGCGGTAGGTGACGTCCATCCCCTCGATCACCACGCTGCCACTGCCCGAGGCAGTGACGGCGAGCACCAGCTGCTGGCCGTGCTCCCGTCCGAGGTGCATCGAGATTCCCTCGGCCGGCACGACCGAGGAGCAGGTCTGGCGGACCATGGCCTCGTCCCCGGACCCGATGGCCGAGTCCTGCGTCGACCGCAGCGTGCACACCAGCGCCACACTCTCGATCTGGCGCCCCGACGCGTCGACCACGTGTGCCCGCGCCGAACGCACGTCGATCACGTCATCGGTGTCGGGCTGGGGGAAGGTCATGCCGACGTACAGCGGAGCGGCGGACGACAAGTTCCGGTACTCCATCCCCCAACCGCCTGCATCCGGGAAGGCGGACGGGTGACGCCACGTCCAGCCGACCAGCCCGACGGCCAGCAGGGCCAGCACGAGGCCCGATCGGACGGCCCAGCGTCGTCGGCTGCCTCCCGACTCCCGAGCCACGTCATCGACCGTCTGCGCCCCCGCGACCTCCACGTCGGCAAGTGTGCCCGCCAAGGCTCGACCACGTCCTCACTTCGTCAGAAACCGGAACCGGCGAGCTCGACGTGGTCCAGCACGTGTCGGCACACCATCGCGCGTTACGGTCGAAGACACCCACACCCGCACCCGAGCCCAGACCCGCCAGTCGGGAAGGAACCGTGTACTCCCACCTCAGCCACCTCGAATGCTCCCGGACCGGCGAGCGACACGACGCCGACCTCGTCCAGGGCGTGAGCACGGCCGGCGCGCCCCTCCTGGCCAGGTACGACCTCGAGCGCGTCGCCGCCACCCTCGACAAGGCCGAGCTGGCCACGCGCGCGGCGACGCTGTGGCGCTACCACGAGGTGCTCCCGGTCCGGGACGAGCGCTTCGTGACCACGCTGGGAGAGGGGTGGACACCCATCGTCGACCTCCCGGCATACGGGCGGTCGGTGGGGTTGCCGCGGCTGGCGATGAAGGACGAAGGACTCATCCCCACGGGCACGTTCAAGGCCCGTGGCGCGGCCGTCGGGGTGTCCCGCGCGGCCGAGCTCGGTGTCCGTGGCATCGGGATGCCGACCAACGGCAACGCGGGGTCGGCCTGGGCGACGTACGCCGCCCGCGCCGGACTCCCCTCGCTGATCATCATGCCCGAGGGCGCGCCGGAGATCACCCGCGTCGAGTGCGCGGCGGCCGGAGCCGAGCTGTACCTCGTCGACGGACTGATCGGGGACGCCGGCGCCATCGTGCACGAGGCCATCGGCAGGCGCCCCGGCTGGCAGGAGGTGTCGACGCTCAAGGAGCCCTACCGGCTGGAGGGTAAGAAGACCATGGGGTACGAGCTCGCCGAGCAGCTCGGGTGGCGACTTCCGGACGTGATCCTCTACCCGACCGGCGGTGGGGTCGGCCTCATCGGCATCCACAAGGCCCTCCTCGAGATGCGCGAGCTGGGCTGGATCAGTGGACCGTTGCCGCGGTGGGTCGCCGTCCAGGCCACCGGGTGCGCCCCCATCGTGCGTGCGTATGCCGCGGGGGCCCGTGAGAGCGAGCCGTTCCCGGACGCCCGCACCGTCGCCTTCGGGATCACCGTGCCCAAGGCGCTCGGCGACTTCCTCGTCCTCGACGCGATCCGGGAGACCGACGGGTGCGCGGTCGAGGTCACCGACGAGGACCTGTTGGCCGAACAGCGTCGGCTGGCCTCGTCCGACGGGGCGTTCATCTGCCCCGAGGGCGCGGCCTGCCTCGCCGCGGCCAGGGACCTGCGCGAGTCCGGCTGGATCGGCGAGGACGAGCACGTGCTCGTCATCAACACCGGCACCGGGATCAAGTACCCCGACACCGTCGAGGTCAGAGCACCCCTGCTCCCCATCGGTGGTCGCGTCCCCGACGCCGGTGACGTGCTGCGATGAGTTCCGCCGCGCCGACCGGTCTGTCCTGACATGGCAACCGTGATCATGCATGCAGTGGTGTCCGTGGACGGCTTCATCGCCGACGAGGACGACGGCGTCGGTCCGCTCTTCGACTGGTACTTCAACGGCGACCGGCCCATCACCGACGCTGCCGACGAGGCCCGCCAAGGCCCGTTCCGGGTCGGTGCGGCGTCGCACGGGTACGTCAGCTCGCTCTGGGCCGGCATCGGCGCCACCATCCAGGGACGGCACCTGTTCGACCTGACGAACGGGTGGGACGCCCAGCCACCTGCCGGGGACCACCTCGTCGTCGTCTCGCACCGGCCCAAGCCGGAAGGCTGGCACCCCGAGGCCGACGTCCCGTTCTTCGACGACGTCGCGGCCGCGGTCGAGGAGGCGAAGCGTCGGGCCGGTGACGGGGTCGTCGCGATCTGCGCCGGGGACGTCGGTGGCCAGGCGCTGGCGCTGGGTCTGGTCGACGAGGTGGCCATGGACGTCGTCCCGGTGGTGTTCGGCAAGGGCAAGAGGTACTTCGGGCAGGTGGACTCGCAGCTGCTGCTCGACGACCCTGACATCGTCATCCAGGGCGACCGGGTGCTCCACCTGCGGTATGCCGTGCGCCGCTAGGGAGGCGCCGACCGCCCACGGTCCGAGCGGCACGGGGGGCCTCACGAGCCACACGTCCGCTGAACCGAACGCGGGGCGGGCCGCTCAGGCCCGCAGCACCTTCGCCATCGCCTTGCCCTTGGCGAGCTCGTCGACCAGCTTGTCGAGGTAACGGATCTTCTGCATGAGCGGGTCCTCGACGTCCTCGACCCGGATGCCGCACACCGTCCCCGTGATCAGGGACGCGTTCGGGTTGAGCTCGGCCTGGCCGAAGAAGTCCTCGAAGGTCGTGCCCCCGGCCAGGTGCTGGTCCAGCTCCGACTCGTCGAACCCCGTCAGCCACGTGATGACCTCGTCCAGCTCGGCCTTGGTACGGCCCTTGCGCTCGACCTTGGCCACGTAGTGCGGGTAGACGGACGCGACGCTGACGGTGAAGATCCTGCTCACGTCGCGAGGATATCCCTAGCCGCGGCTGCCCACGGCGAGCGCGAGGGCCTGCGGGTAGTCGACTCCCCCGCCCTCGTCCAGCCGGGTCACGTCGTACACCCGGCCGGTCTGCACGTTCCACGCGAGGACCCAGGAACCGTCGTACCCGGTGGACCGGAACAGCACGGTCGAGGCGTCGGCCCACGCGAGGACCGTGCAGCACCCCTTGAACCGCCCGGTCCTGCCGTCAGGAGACTCCGGAGCGAGCAGCACGCGGCCCGAGTGCGCCTCGAAGTCGACGGCCAGCAGTCCTTGGTAGATCGGTCCGTTGCCGCGGACGATCACCGGCGACGTGACGTCCTGGTCGAAGTAGGCCCCGCTCGCCGACCACTGACCGGCAGAGACCGTCTCGCCCGCAAGGTCCGTGACCGGGACGCCCAGACCGGAGTTGATCGGGACGGGCACGTCAGCCGCGACAGCCGGCGGTGCGCCACCACCGCTGGCAGCCCCTTGCTGACCGAGGTCGAGGGTCCACGCCCGACCGGCGGAGCGAGCCACGACCTCGAGGCCATCTCCCCACCCGGCCACCTCGAGGTCGGAGGCCGGCACGGCATACCGCTGGGTCCTGCCGGTCCGCAGGTCGAGCCGCACCACGGCACCTGGTTGGGCGAACACGACCCATCGCCCGTCGGCGCTGACCGCCTTGGGCCCCAGGGGAACTCCCTCGTTGCCGTCGGCGTCGCGCGTCGGCAGCAGGTCGAGCGAGTCGACCACGACCTGCGTGCGGCCCTTGGGCACGAGCACCGCCCGGTAGTGGGCGCCGGCACGTCGCAGGTAGACCGCGACGACGTCGGTCGGCGGCACCTTCGAGGACGACAGCTTCACGGTGGGCCCGGTCGGGTCGATCTGCGAGGGCAGCCCCGCGTCGTAGTCGGGCAGCTGGTCCTCGTCCCCCTCCAGCGGCATCGACGCGTACAGCGTGCCGTCCGAGAGCCGCTTCACCGGAGCGGTGACCGTCGTCGACGGTGCCGGAGAAGGCGTGCCCCCTCCGCGCTCGGCCCCCTGTGCCACCGCGACCACCACTCCCACCGCCGCGATGCTGCCCACCGCGCCGAGCACCCGCCGACGACGTGTGCGCCGTCGGGTCAGGGCAAGGGCCCAGGCGCGGTCGGCCACGTCCACCTCGACCACCTGTTGAGCGGCCACGTCGAACAGGTCCACGAGGTCGCCACCACCGACCACCTGCTGCGCCACGCGTTCGGCCGCCGCCTGGGTGTCGGCCACGACGCGGGCTCGCGACTCTCCCATCACCTCGGCGACGTCCTGGTCGCTGCGCTCGTCGAAGTACCGCAGCACGAGCAGCGCCCGCTGCCGGGGTGAGAGGGCGTCAAGGGCACTGCGGACGTCCGGGGTCCTCGTGCCGTCCCCCTCGAACGCGCAGCCCACCTCATCGGCCAGCGACCGTGTCTGCGGATCGCGCCGAGCACGCTTCAGGGCGGCGACGGCCCGGCGGTACACGTGCTGCCGCACCACCGTGTCCGGGTACTCGCGCACCGCTCCCCAGCGTGCAGCGACGTCGGCGAGGCCCTCCTCGAGGACCTCCACCGCCTGTCGCGTGTCACCACAGACGAGGTATGCCGCCCGCAGCAGCCGGTGCTGGCGCGCACGGACGTAGCCGGCGAAGTCCGCATCCACCTCGCGCTGCATGCCACCTCCCTCGCTGGCCCCGGCGCGCCGTCCGCGACGCTCTGCCCATCAAACAGCACTCTGCCCACGACGCATCGTGGGCAGGGTGAAGTGGGACAGGCAGGGCGGGCGAGCCGGAGGTCGCCAGCCGAGCGTCAGCAGCCGAGCAGGCGCGCCCCGAGGTAGGACTCGACCTGGTCGAGGGCCACGCGCTCCTGAGCCATGGTGTCGCGCTCACGGATCGTCACCGCGTGGTCGTCGAGGGTGTCGAAGTCCACGGTGATGCAGAACGGCGTGCCGATCTCGTCCTGGCGGCGGTACCGGCGGCCGATGGCGCCGGCGTCGTCGAAGTCGATGTTCCAGTGCTGGCGCAGCGTGGCCGCGAGGTCGCGGGCCTTGGGCGACAGGTCGGCGTTGCGCGACAGCGGGAGCACGGCGGCCTTGACCGGGGCGAGGCGCTTGTCGAGCTTGAGGACGACGCGCTTGTCGACCCCACCCTTGGTGTTGGGGGCCTCGTCCTCGGTGTAGGCGTCGACGAGGAAGGTCATCAGCGAACGCGACAGTCCGGCCGCCGGCTCGATGACGTAGGGCGTGTACTTCTCACCGCTGGCCTGGTCGAAGTAGACGAGGTCGGTGCCCGAGTGCTCGCTGTGCGTCTTGAGGTCGAAGTCGGTGCGGTTGGCGATGCCCTCGAGCTCGCCCCACTCGCTGCCGGCGAAGTTGAAGCGGTACTCGATGTCGACGGTGCGCTTGGAGTAGTGGCTCAGCTTCTCCTGGGCGTGCTCGAAGTGGCGCAGGTTGTCGGGGTTGATGCCGAGGTCTGTGTACCACTTGGTGCGCTCGTCGATCCAGTACTGGTGCCAGGTCTCGTCCTCACCCGGCTGGACGAAGAACTCCATCTCCATCTGCTCGAACTCGCGGGTCCGGAAGATGAAGTTGCCCGGCGTGATCTCGTTGCGGAAGCTCTTGCCGGTCTGGGCGATGCCGAACGGCGGCTTCTTGCGCGCCGACTGCATGACGTTGAGGAAGTTGAGGAAGATGCCCTGCGCCGTCTCGGGCCGCAGGTAGTGCAGGCCGGACTCGTCCTCCACCACGCCGAGGTAGGTCTTGAGCAGGCCGGAGAACTGGCGCGGCTCGGTCCACTGGCCGCGGGTGCCGCAGTTGGCGCAGGCGATCTCCGACAGCGGGACGTCGTCCGGGTTGTCGAGCTTCTTCTTCTCGGCGACGGCCTCCTGTAGGTGGTCGGCGCGGAAGCGCTTGTGGCAGGACAGGCACTCGACCAGCGGGTCGGAGAACGTCGCCACGTGGCCGGAGGCCTCCCACGTCTGGCGCGGCAGGATCACCGAGGAGTCGAGGCCGACGACGTCGTCACGGCTGGTGACGGTGCTCTTCCACCACTGCCGCTTGATGTTCTCCTTGAGCTCGACACCGAGGGGGCCGTAGTCCCAGGCCGACCTCGTCCCGCCGTAGATCTCGCCGCAGGGGAACACGAACCCCCGGCGCTTGCAGAGGGAGACAACGGTGTCGACGGTGGAGGGCGCAGCCATGCGCGCAAGGTTACTGTGCCCTTCCCCGCCACCGGAGGGGGTATGCCGCGCGGCCGCCGCACCGGTGTGCGCCGACCACCATCTAGGGTTTCCTGCGTGCCCTCCCTGCGTGAGTCGATCCAGCGAGCCAGCCTTCCCGCCGTCGAGCGGTTGAACGCCCTCCCCCGCTTCGTGCCCTTCGTGGCGATCCTCGCCCTGATGCTCGCCGGGCTCTTCGTGCCCGGCTGGGGCTGGGTCCTGCTGCTGCTGGTCGTCCTGTTCCTGCTCTGGACGCTGTACCTCGCCTGGCCGGCGATGGACTCCACGCAGCGCTTGATGCGCATCACCATCGTGCTGATCGCTGCGGCCATCACCGTGACGCAGGCATTCCCCCGCACCTGACCTCCGCCCGACCACTGCCACCTCGGTGAGGTTTTTGACAATGGTTCTCATTTCAGATGAGAATGGTTGTCATGAAGTCCCGACACCTCGGTTGGCCCGCCGCCGCAATCGCCATCGCCATGGTCTCCGCCTGCGGGGCGACCGGGGGGTCGGGCTCCACGGACGGCACGGTGACCGTCGCAGCCGCCTTCTACCCCCTGGAGTACGCCGTCTCGCAGATCGGCGGCGACCACGTCGACGTCCAGGCGCTGACCAAGCCGGGGGCCGAGCCACACGACCTCGAGCTCAACCCCAAGCAGGTCGGTGAGGTCGCCCAGGCCGACCTCGTCGTCTACGAGAAGGGCTTCCAGCCCGCCGTCGACGACGCGGTGAAGAGCGAGGCGAAGGGCACCGGCTTCGACGTCTCCCCCGCCGCCCGGCTCGACCTCGCTGCTACCGAGGAGGGTCACGACCACGCCGGCGAGACGGAGCAGCAGCACTCCGACCACGCCACCGGCGCGAAGGACCCCCACTTCTGGCTCGACCCGATGCGCTACGCCGACGTCGGCGACGCGATCGCTGCCGAGCTGGGCCGACGGGACCCGGCCAACGCCGCGGCATACACGGCGAACGCGACGGCGTTCCGCGCGCAGCTGACCACGCTCGACGGGGAGTTCCGCACCGGGCTGCGGTCCTGCAGGATCAAGGACCTGGTCACCTCGCACGCCGCGTTCGGCTACCTCTCGAAGGCGTACGGGCTCACCCAGGAGAGCATCACCGGCCTGACGCCCGACAGCGAGCCGAGCCCCGCCGCCCTCGCCGACCTGACCCGGCACATCCGCGAGAGCGGTGCGACGACCGTGTATGCCGAGACGCTCGTGAGCGAGGACGTGGCCAAGACCCTCGCCCGCGAGACCGGTGCCACACTGGCCGTGCTCGATCCCATCGAGGGCATCACCACGAAGTCGGCGGCCCAGGACTACCCCGGCGTCATGCGCGCCAACCTGGCCACCCTCAAGGCAGGACAGGAGTGTTCGTGACCGACGACCCGATCATCGAGCTCCGGCGCGCCTCGTTCGGCTATGCCGACCAGACCATCGTCCAGGCCGCCGACCTCACCGTGCACGCAGGGGAGGTGGTGGCCGTGCTCGGCCCGAACGGTTCGGGCAAGTCCACGCTCGTCCGCGGCCTGCTCGGGCTCAACGACCAGCTCGGCGGCGAGGTGCGCCTCTTCGGCCAGCCGCGGGACTCGTTCCACGACCACGCACGCCTCGGGTACGTCCCGCAACGCCACACGCTGTCGGCGTCCGTGCGCGCCACCGTCGAGGAGATCGTCGCGGTCGGCCGCCTGTCGCACCACCGGTGGTGGCGACCGGTCGTGCGGAGCGCGCAGGACATCGCCATCCTCGACAAGGCGCTCGACGTCGTCGGGCTGTCCGACCGCGCGACCGCCGACGTCTCGACCCTCTCCGGCGGGCAGCAGCGGCGGGTGCTCATCGCGCGCGCCCTGGCGTCCGACCCCGACGTGCTCCTCATGGACGAGCCGACCGCCGGCGTCGACGCCGCGAACCAGCACGTCCTGTCGACGGTGCTGGCCCGGCTGGCGGACCGCGGCACGACGATGGTCATCGTCACCCACGAGCTCGCCGCCCTGGCCGGCATCGTGACCCGCATCGTCCTGGTGCAGGGCGGCCGCATCGCCTTCGACGGGACGCCGGAGCAGTTCGCCTCCCACAGGAGCGGATTCGCGCACGACCACCACCACCATCACCACGACGACGAGGTCGACCCGTCGGCGCCGCACCTCCCCGGGGCACCGTCCGCCGGACCCCTCGACCCCCGGCAAGGAGCGCGTCGATGAGCGAGATCCTCGCCCTGGACTTCATGCGGCAGGCCCTGGTGGCCGCCCTCCTGGTCGGCATCGCCGCCCCCCTCGTCGGGGTCTTCCTCGTGCAGCGGCGGCTGTCCCTCATCGGTGACGGCATGGGCCACGTCGCGCTCGCCGGTGTCGCCGTCGGCCTCCTCACCGGCCAGGCCCCCGTCCTCACCGCCCTGCTCTTCGCCGTCGCCGCGGCCATCGCGATCGAGGTGATCCGGGGCCGAGGGCGCACGAGCGGCGACATCGCGCTGGCCGTGATGTTCTACGGAGGCATCGCCGCCGGCGTCGTGATCATCGCGAAGTCGCCCAGCAGCAGCCCCGCCAACCTCACGGCATACCTCTTCGGGGCGATCACCACGGCGGACCAGAACGACCTCTGGGTGTTCGCCGGGCTCGCCGCGGTCGTCCTGTTCACCACGTGGCTGCTGCGGCCCTGGCTGTTCGCGGTCGCCAACGACGAGGAGTACGCCCGGGCCAGCGGCCTGCCCGTCACGGCCCTCAACATCGCCCTCGCCATCCTCACCGCGGTCACCGTCGTGGTGTCGATGCGGGTCGTCGGGCTGCTGCTCATCAGCGCCCTGATGATCATCCCCAACGCCACGGCCCAGCTGCTCGGACGCAGCTTCCGCGCCTCGGTCCGCTGGGCGGTCCTGGTCGGCGTGCTCTCCAGCGTCGGGGGTGTCATCGCCTCGTACTACGCGGAGACCCCGTCAGGCGGGACGATCGTGCTGCTCGCGATCGGCGCGTTCGTCGTGGTGGCCACGGTCAACGCGCTTGGCGCCAGGGCCCGTGCCGCGCGGCACCGGTTGGCCGAACGCCACGACCACGAGCACGGTCCGGGCTGCGGACACGCGGCGGTGGCTCACGACGACCACGTCGACTACGTCCATGACGGGCACCGTCACGCGCCGCACGAGGGCCACTACGACGAGCACGCCCCCGACGCACACGGCCACCACGACGGCCACGACGGCCAGGGCCACGGCGACCTCGCACCGAAGGAGACGGCACCGCGATGACCGGAGTCCAGGAACGCCCGACCGCACTCACCGAACCCGGCGAAGGCGCCCGTCGCCCCACCCGCCAGCGCGCGGCCGTGGCCGCGGTGCTCGCCGACACCGGCGAGTTCCGGTCGGCCCAGGAGCTGCACGCGCTGCTGCGCGAGGCCGGCGACAAGGTCGGGCTCGCCACTGTCTACCGGAACCTCCAGGCCATGGCCGCCGACGGCGAGATCGACATGCTGCGCACCGACGAGGGCGAGGCCGTCTACCGCGCCTGCTCGACCGGGCACCACCACCACCTCGTGTGCCGGGTGTGCGGACGCACGGTCGAGGTCGAGGGCCCGACGGTGGAGGCATGGGCGACGAAGGTCAGCTCCCAGCACGGCTTCACCGACGTCCACCACACGCTGGAGATCTTCGGCACCTGCGCCGACTGCTCGCGCTGATCCGACAACCGTCCACTGCGACGGCGGGTTCGGTGCCGGCTGACGGCTAGCTGCTGGGGACGTCGACGGCGCCCCCGTACCGGCGGTCACGCTCGGCGTACGTCTGGATCGCGGCCCAGAGGTGGCGCCGGTCGTAGTCCGGCCACAGCGTGTCCTGGAAGACCATCTCGGCGTACGCGCTCTGCCAGAGCAGGAAGTTGCTCGTCCGCTGCTCCCCCGAGCTCCGCACGAACAGGTCGACGTCCGGCATGTCCGGCTCGGGCAGGTGGCGCGCGATGGTCTTCTCGTCGATCGACCCCGGCCTGAGCTTGCCCCGCTGGACCTGCTCGGCGATCTTCTGCACGGCGTCGGCGATCTCCGCGCGACCGCCGTAGTTGACGCAGAAGTACAGGGTCAGCCCCGTGTTGTCCTTGGTCAGCTCCTGCGCGGTCTCGAGCTCCTTGATGACCGAGCCCCACAGGCGCGGACGTCGGCCGACCCAGCGCATCCGAACGCCCCACTCGTGCAGCTGGTCACGGCGACGACGGATGACGTCGCGGTTGAACCCCATGAGGAAGCGCACCTCGTCCGGGCTGCGCTTCCAGTTCTCCGTCGAGAACGCGTAGGCCGACAGGTGGGTCACACCGATGTCGATGGCCCCTGCGACGACGTCGAGCAGCGCCGCCTCACCGGCTTCGTGGCCCTTGGTGCGGGCCAGCCCGCGCTGGTTGGCCCAGCGGCCGTTGCCGTCCATGACCACGGCCACGTGGTTGGGCACGAGCTCCCTTGGCAGAGATGGCGGTTGGGCTCCGCTGGGGTGGGCAAACGGCTTCGCGTATGCCGCGCTCACGCCTGGGCCGCCCGGGCTGCGGCGTGCGCCTGCTCGACCTTCGTCACGGCCGCGAATGCGTCAGCGAAGCGCTCGTCGACCGGTTCGGTCGCCGTCAGCGGGACCGCTGACCACGTGACGCGGGAGCTGGACGGGTTCAGGGCGTCGGGGTCTCGTCGGTCCACGAGGCGCAACGATCGCACACCCCGCTCGAGGTGCCACTGGAGGAACGCGCTCGCCAGCGTGCTGCCCTCCCGGCGGTGCCGTCCGCTCGACGCGTCGGCGATCGACCAGTCGCCGGCGAGCAGCGCCGCGAGGAGGGACAGGGTCTCCGGAGCCGGCGCGGCGGAGCCGGGCGGGCGGCACACCGAGCACACGGTGCCTCCAGAGGCCAGGTTGAACGCGCGGTGCGGACCCTCCGCGCCGCACCGTGCGCAGTCGTGGAAGCTCGGCGCCCAGCCGGCGACGGCGAGCGCGCGCAAGAGGTAGGCGTCCAGGACGAGGCCCGGGTCGTGGACCCCTTCGGCCATCGAGCGGAGCGCGCCCTGGAGGAGGAGGTACTGCTGGAGGTTGGGCTCACGCTCCTCGGTGAGCCGGTCGGCGGTCTCGAGCATCGCCGCCGCCGCGGTGTAGGTCGTGTAGTCGCGGGCGAGCACGTCCCCCCAGGAGGCGAGGGACTCGGCCTGGGTCACGGTGTCGAGGTTGCGGCCCTCGTAGCACTGGACGTCCACCATCATCGCCGGCTCGAGCCGCGCCCCGAAGCGGCTCTTGGTGCGACGGACCCCCTTGCCCACCACGCGCACCTTGCCCAGCCCGCGGGTCAGGAGGGTGACGATGCGATCGGCCTCGCCCAGCTTCTGGGTGCGCAGGACGATGCCTTCGTCGCGGTACAGGGGCATGGCGCCATTGTCTCCCACGGGCGGCAGGACGCAGGGAGGCGGTGCCGTGCTCACCGCGTCCACTACTGTCCGGGCCCATGACGGACTGGCGACGGGACCGCGTGGGCGCCGCCCTGCGCGACGAGAACCCCACGGTACTGAGGCGGTTGGCAGCCGGCTTCGCAGTGATGGGGGACGTGCAGTTCCTGCCCGGTTACTGCGTGCTCCTCACCGACACCCCCGGGGTCGACCGGCTCACCGACCTCCCGCGTGCGCGCCGCCTCGAGTTCCTCGCCGACATGGAGCTGCTCGGCGAGGCGGCCCAGGGCGTGTGCGCCGACCGCGACCCGGCGTTCCGCAGGATCAACCTCGAAATCCAGGGCAACCACGACGCGTTCCTGCACGCCCACGTGTGGCCGAGGTACGAGTGGGAGGGGCCGGACCACACCTGGCGACCGGTCGCCCTGCACCCGATCGAGCGGTGGCGGGCACCGGAGCCGGAGACCGTCCTGGGCCCCCAGCACGACGCCCTCAGGGCCGAGCTCGTCGCCGAGCTGGACAGACTCGGCAGCGCCGAACACTAGAACAGGTGTTCGAACGCGGGTTATGCTCGGGTCATGGCCATGGCACTGCAAGGGTCCCTCCTCGACACCGCCGACGAGATCGAGCTGCACGGGCTCGACGCGCGCCTCACCCGCACCGAGCTCAGCAGGGGCGCTTGGGTCGACTACCGGCCCGGCTGGCTGGGCGGCGCGGAGCAGCTCTTCGACGCCCTCCACCACGACGTCCCGTGGTACGCCGAGAAGCGCGAGATGTACGAGCGCGTCGTCGACGTCCCGCGCCTGCTCAAGTTCTACTCCGAGGGCGAGGGCCTCCCCCACCCCGTGCTCACCGACGCCCGTGAGCAGCTCAGCGACTGGTATGCCGCGGAGCTTGGTGAGCGCTTCGTCAGCGCCGGCATGTGCCTCTACCGGGACGGACGCGACTCGGTCGCGTGGCACGGCGACCGGATCGGCCGGTCCAAGGAGCACGACACGATGGTGGCCATCCTGTCGATCGGCTCGGCCAGGTCCCTCATGCTGCGACCCCGCGGCGGCGGCGAGTCCATCGGGTTCTCCCTCGGCCACGGCGACCTCGTGGTCATGGGCGGATCCTGCCAACGGACCTGGGACCACTGCATCCCCAAGACGAGCCACGCCGTCGGTCCGCGCATCTCGATCCAGTTCCGCCCCCGCGGCGTCCGCTGACCTCGGCGAAAAGCCGCACACCGACCTGCGACCTGGTCCACACTGACTCGGATCCGACCCCCGTCCGAGCAGGAGTGATGAGCAGAGCACGCGACGTCCTCCTGGCGCTGGTCGTGGTCGCGGCGCTGGCGTTCCTCGCTCCCAGCGTCCTGGCTCGCATCGACACCGACCTGAGGGATGCGGTCGGTGGGGTGCGTCAGGCGTCAGGGGCCGGAGCGACCTCCGAGGGCTGGTCACAGGTGCAGAGCGCCTACGAGCTCTCGGGTCCGCTCAGCCGTGAGGGCCTGGGGTACCTGCTCGCGGCCGGGCTGCGGGGCGGCCACCCGTGCCTCCTGGAGATGACGCCGGGCACGAGCCTCCAGTGCAGGACGATGCTCGACACGAACGGACCGGTCACGGCTCTTGCCGGCCACGGTGAGTGGATGCTCGCGGCGACAGGGGCCGCGGGGAACGCACCCCGCACCTGGACCGCGGGCACCGCATACGTCCGGGCTCCCGACGCCGATGCTGCCGAAGGGCAGCACGTGCCGGTGAATGGTTCGCTCCCGGCGGACGCACGGATCACGGCGGCGGCCATCGACGACGACTCCTACTTCCCCCTCGTGGCTGGAACCGTTCCGGCCGGCGCCACGCAGCGGCTGCAGGTCTGGTCGGTGACCGACACGGTGCAGGGCATCGCTGCTCCCGGTGGAGCGCTGTGCTGCGAGGTGCGACCGGGCAGCGCAGTGGTGGCCGCCGGCACCGACCCGGACATCCTCGTCGCCGCGGAGGTGCGCGGCGCCTCCAGCACCGAGCCCTTCACCGTCCGCGCGTGGTGGGGGTCCTCGGACGACTCGGCGCCCGAGGGGAGCTGGGAGTGGCAGGACGTTCCCCTCCCGACGGCGATGGAGCACGTCAGCGACGCGCAGGGCCAGACCCTCGACCACTGGCTGGCCGGGAGCACCCGCGGTCGAGCGGTGGTCATCACCACCAGGTCGACGAGCCGAGGCCTCGTCTCGGTCCCGCTACCGGTCGCCGAGCTGGATCCAGAGCGGCCCACGGTCCTGCTCGCCCGGACCTCGTTCCTCGACGACGGCCTCGTCCTGGCCGTGCAGACCGCCGACGGACCACAGGTCTGGATCAGGCCCGACAGTGGGACCTGGAGCTCGGCGCCGTTGCCGGCAGGCACCATCCTCGACGCCGAGACGGTCGAGGACACCACCTACGTGACCATCCGTGGGGAGGACGGCATCCGCCTGTGGAGCAAACGGCTGCTCCCCGCAGCGCGCTGAGGTCCGACCCGACGGCGGCCCCACGGCGTCCGCTGACGCAACGACGTGCAGTGGCGCCGTTCACCGCGGGCGTCCGGTAGGAGCTCCCGGCGGCGGGCCGCCACTGCACGTCGTCGTGGTCAGTCCTGGTCGCGCAGGGCGCGGTTGACCGCGGACAGCACGGCGGTGAGTGACGCCTTGACGATCGAGCTGTGCAGCCCGACGCCCCACAGGACCCGGTCCCCGACGGCGCACTCGACGTAGGCGGCTGCCCGGGCGTCCCCACCCGAGGACAGCGCGTGCTCGGCGTAGTCGAGGACGCGGACGTCCACGCCGACGGTCGACAGGGCGTCGATGAACGCGGCGATCGGGCCGTTGCCGGTGCCCTCGATGGAGACCTCGACACCGTTGTCCAGCATCGTCGCGACGATGCGGTCGGCACCCCCGGCCTGGCTCTCGAGCGCGTGGCTGATCGGCGTGAACCGCCCCCAGGCGTTGGCCTCGCCGTCGACCGCGGGCAGGTACTCGTCCTGGAAGACGCTCCACAGCTCGGCCGGGCTGACCTCGCCGCCCTCGCTGTCGGTCTTGGCCTGGACGACGCCGCTGAACTCGATCTGCAGGCGACGCGGGAGGTCGAGCTGGTGCTCGGCCTTGAGGATGTAGGCGACCCCGCCCTTGCCGGACTGGCTGTTGACGCGGACCACTGCCTCGTAGGACCGGCCGACGTCGTGCGGGTCGATGGGCAGGTAGGGCACACCCCACACCAGCTCGTTGATCGACTTGCCGGAGGAGGCCACCTGGCGCTCCATGTCCTCGAAGCCCTTCTTGATCGCGTCCTGGTGCGAGCCGGAGAACGCCGTGAAGACGAGGTCACCGCCCCACGGGTGGCGCTCGGCGACGGGCAGCTGGTTGCAGTGCTCGACCGTGCGCCGGATCTCGTCGAGGTCGGAGAAGTCGATCTGCGGGTCGATGCCCTGGCTGAACAGGTTCATGCCGAGGGTGACCAGGTCGACGTTGCCCGTGCGCTCACCGTTGCCGAACAAGCACCCCTCGATACGGTCGGCTCCCGCGAGGTAGCCCAGCTCGGCGGCCGCGACACCCGTGCCACGGTCGTTGTGCGGGTGGAGGCTGACGACGATGGAGTCGCGCCGCTCGAGGTGGCGGATCATCCACTCGATCGAGTCGGCGTAGACGTTGGGCGTCGCCATCTCCACGGTCGCGGGCAGGTTGATGATCATCTTGTGGTCCGGCGTCGGGTCGATGACGTCGGCGACCTCGTTGCAGATGCGGACCGCGAACTCCAGCTCGGTGCCGGTGTAGGACTCTGGGCTGTACTCGTAGTAGACGACCGTGTCCGGGATGGTCTCCTCGAGCTTGCGGCACAGGCGGGCGGCCTGCAGCGCGATGTCGACGATGCCGTCCTGGTCCAGCCCGAACACGACGCGACGCTGGAGCACCGAGGTCGAGTTGTAGAAGTGGACGATGGCCTGCTTGGCACCACGGATCGAGTCGAACGTCCGCTCGATGAGGTGGTCGCGGCACTGCGTCAGCACCTGGATCGTCACGTCGTCGGGGATCATGTCGTCCTCGATGAGCATGCGCACGAAGTCGAAGTCGGTCTGGCTCGCCGAGGGGAACCCCACCTCGATCTCCTTGTAGCCCATCCGCACCAGCAGCTCGAACATCCGCTTCTTGCGGTCCGGGCTCATCGGGTCGATGAGGGCTTGGTTGCCGTCGCGGAGGTCGACCGCGCACCAGCGGGGTGCGGACTCGAGCACCTTGGTCGGCCAGGTGCGGTCGGGCAGGTCGACCGCGATCTGCTCCTGGAAGGGCAGGTACTTCGCTACCGGCATGCCTGACGGCTGCTGGGGATGAATCATGTTCTCTCGCCTATCGATTCGTTGCTGGGTGGTTCCGACAGAACCTCAGCCTGGGCAACGCTACTCCGCGACGAGGGGCGGCTGATCGATCAGGCCCCGCCGCGGCGGCGAAGAAGGAGGCGCGAGAGACGCACGTGTTGAGGGTATGCCGCCCGCGCGGCATACGTCCATCGTCACGTGGGCACGGCCCCCGATCCGGACGCCTCACGCGCCGGCCCACCCCTCCTCGAAGATGCCGGAGTAGGCGTTGAGGGCGGGCTGCCCGCCGAGGTGGGCGTAGAGGACCGTGGAGTCCCGAGGGATCTCACCCGAGGTGACGAGGTCGACCAGCCCTGCCATGGACTTCCCCTCGTAGACCGGGTCGATGATCATGCCCTCGAGGCTCCCGCTGAGCCGGATGGCGTCGATCGTCGACTGGACGGGGATGCCGTAGAGGTCCCCGGCCCACCCCTCGAGGACGCTGACCTCGTCCTCGCGCAGCTCACGCCCGAGGCCGATGAGGTCCGCGGTGTGCTGGGCGATGCGACGCACCTGACCACGCGTCTTGTCGATCGTCGCCGAGGCGTCGATGCCGAGGACGCGTCGCGGCCGACCTCCCGCGTCCTCGAGCGCGGCGAACCCGGCGATCATGCCGGCGTGCGTCGAACCGGTGACGGTGCAGACGAGGATCGTGTCGAAGAAGACGCCGAGCGCCTCCTCCTGCTCGGCGACCTCGTAGGCCCAGTTCGCGAAACCCAGTCCGCCGAGGCGGTGCTCACTGGCCCCGGCCGGGATGCCGTAGGGCGTCCCGCCGGACTCCTCGACCTCGCGCAGTGCGTCCTCCCACGAGGAGCGGATGCCGATGTCGAAACCGTGCGGGTCGAGCCGGGAGTCGGCACCCATGATGCGCGACAGCAGGAGGTTGCCCACCTTGTCGTTGACCGGGTCGTCCCAGTCCACCCACTTCTCCTGCACCAGCCGGCACTTGAGCCCGAGGTGCGCGGCGACGGCCGCGACCTGCCGGGTGTGGTTCGACTGGTAGCCGCCGATCGAGACGAGCGTGTCGGCGCCCGACGCGAGGACGTCGGGGACGATGTACTCCAGCTTGCGGGTCTTGTTGCCACCGAAGGCGAGACCGCTGTTGACGTCCTCCCGCTTGGCCCACACCTGCGCCCCACCGAGGTGCTCGGTCAGGCGGGCCAGCCGGTGGACCGGGCTCGGGCCGAAGGTCAGAGGGTGGCGAGGGAAGTCATGGATGGACACGGTCAATCTCCTTGTTCTGCAACGGTTGCAGCATCGTGGGCCAGGGAGTCCAGGAGCGGCTCGAGGGTCTGCCAGGTCTCGAAGGACACCCGCGCGGCTGCGTCGACATCGCCCTGTTCACAGAGGTCGACGAGGCGCGCGTGCAGCACGACCGAGCCCCGACCCGCCAGGGAGGCGAACCGGAGACGCTCGACGCGCCGCAGCACGGGTGTGTACTGCTCGAGGACGGCGGACACCGCCGCGTTGCCCGCAGCCGCGACCGGTATGCCGTGCAGCTCGTCGTCCGCCTCGAGCGCCGCGTCCGCGTCCCCGGCCTCGAGTGCGGTGGCGAAGCGGAGGTTGGCCTGACGCATGCGCTCGACGTCCGAGCTCGTCAGCTGGGGCACGGCCTCGCGCACGGCGAGCTCGTGCATGGCAGCCACCACCGCCTGGGCATCGCGGACGGCTCGGGCGTCGAGGGACGCGACCCGGGTCGAGCGGCCGGGGAGCGCGCTCACCAGACCGGCCTGCTGGAGCCGGAGCAGGGCCTCCCGCACCGGGGTCCGGCTCACCCCGAGCCACGCCGCGAGCTCCTGGTCGCGCAGCTGCTCGCCCGGCTGGAGCGTGCCGTCGACGATGGAGTCCCTCAGGCGGAGGTAGACGTCGTCACGCAGCAGCGCCCGCGGCGCGATCGAGGACTCGGGGACAGGCATGCGATATATTGCATATCACTCGGCTCCTGCGGTCAAGTCCCGCGTGCGGACTCCGCGACGCCGTCGAGATCCTCGATGGTCCGGGTCCGGCCGATGGGCGACCCCACGAGCCACAGCACCGCGAGGGTCCCACCGGCCGCAGCCAGGTACAGCGTCGGGGCGATGCCGATCCACTCCCCCAGGAACCCGCCGAGCACCGCACCCAGCGGGCGGACGCCGTAGTTCACGGTCGAGAAGGCTCCCGCCACCCGGCTGCGGATCTCGTCCGGGACGACCGCGGTCTGCATCGCGTTGAGGGGCACGTCGAGCCACATGACGCCGAGACCGGTGACGAACTCGACCAGGGCGAGCACGCCGGCCCGCAGCCACAGGGGCCCACCGGCCAGCGGCAGCAGGGCGACCGGCGCCGAGAACAGGACGCCCCCCACCATGATGGTCCGCCCCATCCCGAGGACTGCGGTCGCCCTGCGGGACAGCACGGCGCCGAGCAGCCCACCGCTGGCCCCGACCCCGAGGGCGAGACCGATGCCTCCGGCCGAGAGTCCCAGCTGGCGGCTGGCGAACAGCACCAGCAGGGCCGCCACCACGAAGTTGAAGAAGTTCACGGTGGTGGCGAAGGCCAAGGAGACCCGCAGGTACGGGTGGCGCAGCACGAGCGCCATACCCTCTCGGGCCCTGCGCAGGAGCGGGGCGGCGCCCTCGCGGTCCACCGGCGGGTCCTGCACGTCCACGCCCCCGATGAGCACCGCGGATGCCGCGAAGGTGACGGCGTCGACGAACATCGCGACCGGGGCCGTCAGCAGCTGGATCAGGCCACCGGCCGCAGCCGGGCCCGCGACGAACGAGAAGGAGCGCGTCGTGCTCAGCAGGCTGTTGGCCTCGACGTACTGGTCACGACGCACCAGGGCGACGAAGAAGCTGGGGTAGGCGGTCTGGTATAGCACCTGTCCGAGCCCGGCGACCAGGGCCACGACGAAGAGCTGGGCCATCGTCACCAGCCCGAACCAGTGGGCCACGGGCAGGCTGAGCAGGACCGCGCACCGGAGCAGGTCGGCGAGGACCAGCAGGCGCCTCTTCCGCTCGTGGTGGTCGACCCAGGTGCCGACGAGGAGGGACAGGAGGTTCGGGGTCCACACGGCGGCGGTGAGCAGCCCCACCGTCGGGGCACTCGCGTGCAGGGTCGTCACGCCGATCAGTGGGAGCGCGAGGTCGGTGATCCGGTCGCCGAACTGCGAGATCCCCTGACCCACCCAGTAGCGCCCGAACCGGCGGTCCCGCCACAGCGGCGCCGTCACGGCGTCGGCGCTTCGGGGAGGACGTAGCGCAGCATCCGGACCGGGCGTGCGCCCGGTTCCGGCGCGGACCCCTTCGAGCGCAGCACGTATGGCGCGAGGACCTGTTCGATGGCGGCCTCGATCGTGTCGAGCTCGTCCGCGGTCACGACGACCGTCGTGTTGGACAGGCCGGCCGACCGGCGCCACCCGTCCTCGAGCAGGGGCTCGGTCTCACGGACCCAGCGCGCGGGCAGGTCCTGGGCCTGCTCGAACAGGACGCGGGACAGCAGCGTGGCCGCGTCGCGGCCGGCCTCGTCAGCCGGCGGCGTGAACCGGAACCCCCGACCCACCGCCTCCCACCAGCGCTGCCGCCCGTCGGACTCCACCTCGGCGTCGCGGACCAGGCCGTGCTCGGCGAGGTGCCGCAGGTGCCAGCTGGTGACCGAGGGCGTCGCGCCCACCTCGGGGGCGAGTGCCGTCGCGGTGCTGGGACCGTCCTTCTGGAGCCGGCTGAGGATGGCCAGCCGGGTCGGGTGGGCCAGGGCGCGCATGCCCCTGGGCGTGAGCTCGACGTCGTCGTACGGGTTGGACACCGGACCTCCCGGAGGCTGTGCCACTGATGTGAGAGAACTGTTTCGAGAGGACTCTCTCACGAATTGCACGAGCAGGCCAGAGCGGAAATCCACGTGCGCACACCTCACCCCGCCCGCCACGATGGCGGCATGAACCTGCCACCGGGTCTCGTGGCCCGCCCCCTCGTGATGTCCGACGCCTCGGCGGTCCACGCGCTCTTCGCCGCAGCCGAGCTCGCCGACACCGGTGAGGTCGCCGTCGAGCTCGAGGACATCGAGGGTGGCTGGCAGCGACCCAGCTTCGACCTCGAGCAGGAGAGCATCGGGGTGTTCGAGAACGGGACCCTCGTCGCGGCCGGCGAGGTCTACAAGACCCGTCGCGCCGAGGCCACCGTCCACCCTGACCATCGCGGCCGCGGCATCGGTACCTGGCTCGCCCGCTGGGTCGAGGACTGCTCGCGGCGGCGTGGGGGCAGTCTCGTCGGCCAGAGCGTGCCGGTGGGCGGCTCCGCGGAGAGGCTCTACCAGTCGCTCGGCTACCGCGAGGGTTGGCGGGCCTGGGTGCTGGTCGTCCCCGAGGGCGCGGCGATCGAGCCCCAGCCGCTCCCCCGCGGGTACGTGCTGCGCGACCTCGTCGTCGGCGAGGACGAGGAGACGGCCTACCGGCTCGTCGAGGACGCGTTCAACGAATGGCCCGACCGACAGCCCAGCACGTTCGACGACTGGGCCGCGAGCACGGTGCGCCGGCCGGGGTTCGAGCCGTGGCAGATCCGGTTCGCCGTGGACGACCGCGGCACCGCCGTCGGGGTCGCGTTCCTGATCGTGACCGAGGGGTGCGGGTACGTCGACCAGCTGGCCGTCCGCAGTGACCAGCGCGGGAAGGGCCTGGCCCGGGCGCTGCTCGTCGACGCCTTCGCTCGCGCACGCGAGCACGGCGCCGCCCGCAGCGAGCTGTCGACCGACTCACGGACCGGCGCCCTCCCGCTGTACGAGCACGTCGGGATGCAGGTCAGCCAGAGCTACCAGCACTGGGTGACCGACGTCTGACGGTCAGCCCTCCGGCGCGAGGGCACGACGAAGGGTGGCGATCTGCCGCCTCGCACGGGCCTGGAACGGCAGATCGCCACCCTTCGCGGTGGTCACCGGCGTCAGCGGCGCTTGAGCAGCTCCTCGGCGATCTGCACGGCGTTGAGGGCGGCACCCTTGCGCAGGTTGTCGCCGACGACGAACAGCACCAGGCCCTTGCCGGCCGGCGCGGCCTGGTCGGCACGGACCCGCCCGACGTAGACGTCGTCGCGCCCAGCCGCCTCGAGCGGGTTGGGCACCTCGGACACCACGACGCCGGGCGCCTTGGCCAGCAGCTCCAACGCTCGCTCGGGGCTGATCTCGCGGTCGAACTCGGCGTGGATCGCCAGCGAGTGGCCGGTGAAGACGGGCACCCGGACGCAGGTGCCCGAGACGAGCAGGTCGTCGATGTGCAGGATCTTGCGCGACTCGTTGCGGAGCTTCTGCTCCTCGTCGGTCTCCAGCGAACCGTCGTCGACGATCGACCCGGCCAGCGGGATCACGTTGAACCCGACGGGCACGGCGTACACGTTCGGCGCGGGGATCTGGACCGAACGCCCGTCAAGCGCGAGGTCGGCGGGCTCGCCCGCGGCATACCCGCCACGCAGCTGGCCGTCGAGCTCCTGCACGCCCTTGCCCCCCGAGCCGGAGACGGCTTGGTATGACGCGACGGTGAGCCGCACCAGACCCGCCTCGTCGTGCAGCGGCTTGAGGACCGGCATGGCCGCCATCGTGGTGCAGTTGGGGTTCGCGACGATCCCCTTGGGGATGGTGTCCAGGTCGTCGGCGTTGACCTCGCTCACGACCAGCGGGACCTCGGGGTCCTTGCGCCAGGCGGAGGAGTTGTCGACGACGATCGCGCCGGCAGCGGCGACCTTGGGTGCGAGCTCCTTGGAGGCCGCTCCCCCGTTGGAGAACAACGCGATGTCGATGCCGGAGAAGTCAGCGGTCGCCGAGTCCTCGACGGTGACCTCGCCACCGGCCCACGGCAGCGTCGTGCCGGCAGAGCGCGCCGACGCGAAGAAGCGGATCTCGTCGACCGGGAACGCCCGTTCGGCGAGGAGTGCACGCATGACCGAGCCGACCTGCCCGGTGGCCCCGAAGACACCAATTCTCATGGGACCAAGGATAGGTCGGCTCGGTCGTGCAACGGTTCAGCGGCTCACGATGTGGCAGAACCTGCGCGCACATCGGCAGTCTCGAGCTCGTCCTCCGGACCGCTGCCGGTCACGGGCGCGGTCGGCACCAGGTCGCCGACGCCCTCACCGGGAGCGGACTCCTCGAACGTCAGGGCGAAGTCGTCACCGTGCTCGGTGACGCCCGCGACCACGGCCTGCTCGACGGCAGCCACGGCATACGCGCGACGCACGATGAGCGGGTCGTTGCTGAGGTCCTTCACCAGGGCGATGGCCAGGCCGATCATCACGATGAGGAACGGCAGGGCCGCAACGATGGTGATGTTCTGCAGGCCGGACAGGGCGTCCTCGCCACCCACGAGGAGCATGACGGCGGCGACGGCACCGGTTGCGGCGCCCCAGAAGATCACCGTCTTGCGGCTCGGGGCCAGGGTGCCGCGCTCGGAGAGCGTGCCCATGACGATCGAGGCGGCGTCGGCACCCGACACGAAGAAGATCGCGACGAGGACCATGACGAGCACCGACGTGACGGTCGACAACGGCATGTGCGAGAGCATCTCGAAGAGGGTGCCTTCGGTGGATCCGGCTCCGGCGAGGTCGGTGCCGCTGCGCTGCATGTCGATGCCCGCGCCACCGAAGATCGCGAACCACACGAGCGAGACGACGCTCGGCACCAGCAGCACCCCGGTGACGAACTGGCGGATGGTGCGACCGCGGGAGATGCGGGCGATGAACATGCCCACGAAGGGCGTCCAGCTGACCCACCAGGCCCAGTAGAAGATCGTCCAACCGGAGAGCCAGGTCTTCATGGCGTCGCCCCCGGCAGCGTCGGTGCGCGCGGACATCATGGCCAGGTTCTGGAAGTACGAACCGATCTCGGTGGGGACGAGGTTGAGGATGAAGACGGTCGGGCCGACGACGAAGACGAAGACCGCGAGGGCCAGCGCCAGCACCATGTTGATGTTGGACAGCCACTGGATGCCCTTGGCCAGCCCGGAGACGGCCGAGAGGATGAAGCAGACGGTCAGGACGGCGATGATGCCGACGAGCACCATGTTGCCGGTCTTCCCGAGCCCGCTGACGATCTGCAGGCCCGAACCGATCTGGAGCGCGCCCAGGCCCAGCGAGGCGGCCGAACCGAACAGCGTCGCGAAGATCGCGAGCATGTCGATGACCCGACCGGCGGGGCCGGCGGCGCGCTTCTCGCCGAGCAGCGGCGCGAACGCCGAGCTGATGAGCAGCGAACGCCCCTTGCGGAAGACGCCGTACGCGACGGCGAGCCCGACGACCGCGTAGATGGCCCACGGGTGGAGCGTCCAGTGGAAGAGCGTCGTGGCCATGGCGTTCTGCACGGCCTGCGGGTTGCCGGCGGCACCGGTCCCGGGCGGCGGCTTGACGAAGTGCGACAGCGGCTCGGAGACCCCGTAGAACATCAGGCCGATCCCCATGCCGGCGGAGAACATCATCGCGATCCACGAGACCGTCTTGAACTCCGGCTCCTCGTCGTCGCGCCCGAGCGGGATGCGCCCGTACTTGCTGGCGGCGAGCCAGATGACGAACAGCACGAACCCGGAGGCGACCAGCGAGAACAGCCAGCCCATGTTGTGCACGACCCACCCGAGCCCTGCGCCGGACGCCGAGCTCAGCGTGTCGGTGCTGAGGAATCCCCACAGCACGAACGCGATCGCGATCGCCGCGGTGACGCCGAACACGATGGTGTCGACCTTCTGCGGCTCCTCGGCAGGGTGCTCCTCGATGACGGGGTCGAGGGCGGGGTGGGGCGTGTCGAGGGCTTCGTTCGCGCCCGTGGCCTGGGCCGGTGCGGCCGGGCCTGTCTTGGTCAGTGTCGAGTCCACGTGGTGTAGGCGCCCTCGTTGGGGAGGGCGCCGCTCCTTCGCTGTTCTGGATTGGCTGCGTATCAAAACCGTCGTTGGTCGACCGCCCACTGTGCCGAGAAGCACGGCACATCTCAAATCGCGGATGCCGGGAACTTCCCGCGCACCTCACCAAAACCGTTGCAGCACAATCGATCCCACGTATGCCGTGAGCCTCGCCACGGTGGGCCGGGATCGTCGCGAGCGGGTCAGAAACCCAGGCGCTGGAGCTGCTTGGGGTCGCGCTGCCAGTCCTTGGCGATCTTCACGTGCAGGTCCAGGTAGACCTTCTGGCCGAGGAGCTCCTCGATGCCCTGACGGGCGTTCGTGCCGACCTCGCGCAGCCGCGACCCGCCACGACCGATGATGATGGCCTTCTGCGACGACCGCTCGACGAACACGTTGACCCGCACGTCCAGCAGGGGCTTGCCCGCGGGACGGCCCTCACGCTGGACCATCTCGTCGACGACGACCGCCAGGGAGTGCGGCAGCTCGTCGCGGACGCCCTCGAGAGCGGCCTCCCGGACGAGCTCGGCGATCATGACCATCTGCGGCTCGTCGGTGAGGACGCCCTCCGGGTACAGCGGGCCGGGCGACGTGGGCAGGTAGCTCGACAGCACCTCGGTCACCTCACCCACCTGTGACCCGTCCACGGCCGAGCAGGGGACGATCGCGTCCCACGAGCCGAGCTGGTCGATGGAGATGAGGTGCTCGGCCAGGCGCTGGCGGTCGACGCGGTCGGTCTTGGTGGCGATGGCCACGACCGGACGACGCTTGCCCTGCTGGATCTCCTTGAGCTCGCGGGCGATGAACCCGTCGCCGGGGCCGATCTTCTGGTCCGCCGGGAGGCAGAACCCGATGACGTCGACCTCGAGCAGCGTCTCGCGGACGACGTCGTTGAGCCGCTCCCCCAGCAGCGTCCGGGGCTTGTGCAGGCCCGGGGTGTCGACCAGGACGAGCTGCGCCCGCTCGTTGGTGACGATCCCGCGGATGGTGTGGCGGGTCGTCTGCGGCTTCGAGGACGTGATGGCGACCTTGTGGCCGACCATGGCGTTCGTCAGCGTCGACTTGCCGGCGTTCGGGCGCCCGACGAGGCAGGCGAAACCGGCGAGGTACGGCTTCTCCTCCGACGGTGACCCCGCGGCATACCCCTCGGTCGGTCCGGTTCCGCTCTCAGTCATGACACTCCCTCGCGCTCGGGCTCCACCGTAGTGCGCTCGGGCACCCCCTCGTCGCCACCCTCGTGCGGCTCCGGCAGGCGGGACACGATGACGGAGGCGATCCGGTGCCGGCGACCAGCCATCCGCTCGGCCGTGAGGGCCAGCCCGGCGACCTCTGCGCGCGACCCGACGATGGGCACCCGGCCGATGCTCTTGCCGATGAGCCCACCGACGGTGTCGACCTCGTCCTCCTCGATCTCGACGTCGAACTCGTCGGCGAGGTCGTCGATGTCCATCGTCGCCGGCACCCGGAACGTGCCGTCGCCGAGGTCCTCGACCCCGGGTGCCTCCCGGTCGTACTCGTCGGCGATCTCGCCCACGATCTCCTCGATGATGTCCTCGATGGTGACCAGTCCGGCGGTGCCGCCGTACTCGTCCACCACGACGGCGAAGTGGCTCTGGTCGCGCTGCATCTCGCGCAGCAGGTCGTCGACCGGCTTGCTCTCCGGGACGTAGTGCATCGGTCGCATCTGCGTCGTCACTGGCAGCGACCCGGCCTCGTGGTCGGCGTTGACCCGCCGCGCCACGTCCTTGAAGTAGAGCAGGCCGAGGATGTCGTCCGAGCCGTCGCCGACGACGGGGATGCGCGAGAACCCCGACCGCAGGAACAGCGACATCGCCGAGCGCAGGGTCTTCTCGCTGTCGACGGTGACCATGTCGGTGCGCGGGACCATGACCTCGCGGGCCACCGTGTCACCGAGCTCGAAGACGGAGTGGATCATCTCCCGCTCCCCGGCCTCGATCACGGCGCTCTCTCCGGCGAGGTCGACGAGGTCGCGCAGCTCGGACTCGCTCTGGAACGGGCCGTCACGGTAGCCACGACCGGGGGTCACGGCGTTGCCGAGCGCGATGAGGACACGGGCGACCGGGCCCAGCAGCGCACGGAGCCACACGATGACCGGTGAGGCGATGAGGGCGACGGCGTCGGAGTTCTGCCGTCCGAGCGTGCGCGGCGAGACCCCGACGACGACGAACGACACCAGCGCCATCACCCCGATGGCGATGAGCAGCGGTTTCCAGAACCCGTCGACGAGGTCGACGGCGCCCAGTGTGATGAGCACGGCTGTCGTCGCCTCGGCGATGACCCGCAGGAACGCCGTGACGGACAGGTATGCCGCGCTGTCGCCGACGATGCGCATGAGCGACGCCGACCCGGGTCGCTTCTCCTCGAGCAGCTCGTGGGCGCGCACCCGGGACATCCGCCACAGGGCTGCTTCCGCAGCCGAGAGGAGGAAGGCGACCGCGATGCTGAACAACGCGGCCAGGACGAGACGGGTCATCGGAGCACCATCAGCCGGCGGGTCGACCACGGCCCGCGAGGAACGTCAGCAGCAGCTGGCGCTGGAGCTCGAACATCTCGCGCTCCTCCTCGGGCTCGGCGTGGTCGTAGCCCAGCAGGTGCAGGATGCCGTGGGTCGTGAGGAGCAGCAGCTCCTCCTCCGTGGCATGGCCGGCCTCAGCCGCCTGCTTCGCCGCCACGGACGGGCAGAGCACGATGTCGCCGAGGACACCCTCCTCGGGCTCCTCGCCCTCTCGTCCCGGCCGCAGCTCGTCCATGGGGAACGACATCACGTCGGTCGGGCCCGGCAGGTCCATCCACTGCACGTGGAGCACCTCCATGGCCGCCTCGTCGACGAGGCGCAGGCACAGGTCCGCACCGGGGTGCACGCGCATCGCGCCCAGGACGTACTTGCTCAGGGCCACCAGCTCGAGCTCGTCGAGCTGGTGGTCGGTCTCATTGAGAACGTCGACGCTCACGCTGTGCCCGCCCTCCCTGCTGCTGTCCGTGCGTCTCGCCCTGCAGGTCGTCCCAGCGGCCGTAGGCGTCGACGATCGCACCCACGAGGCGGTGCCGGACGACGTCCTGGGGGCTGAGGACCGAGAAGTGGATGTCGTCGACTCCGGTGAGGATGTCGCGGACCACCCGCAGCCCGGAGCGCGACCCGTCGGGGAGGTCCACCTGGGTCACGTCACCGGTCACGACCATCTTGGAGCCGAACCCCAGACGGGTGAGGAACATCTTCATCTGCTCGGGCGAGGTGTTCTGGGCCTCGTCGAGGATGATGAACGCGTCGTTCAGCGTGCGGCCACGCATGTAGGCCAGCGGCGCCACCTCGATCGTCCCGGCGGCCATCAGGCGCGGGATCGACTCGGGGTCGACCATGTCGTGCAGGGCGTCGTACAGGGGACGCAGGTAGGGGTCGATCTTGTCGTTGAGCGTGCCGGGCAGGAAGCCGAGCCGCTCGCCGGCCTCGACCGCAGGACGGGTCAGGATGATCCGGTTGACCTGCTTGGCCTGCAGGGCCTGGACCGCCTTCGCCATCGCGAGGTAGGTCTTGCCCGTGCCGGCGGGACCGATGCCGAACACGACGGTGTGCTTGTCGATCGCGTCGACGTAGTGCTTCTGGTTCAGCGTCTTGGGACGGATCGTGCGACCGCGCGAGGAGACGATGTTCATCGTCAGGACGTCGGCGGGCCGTTCGGTCGTCTGGGCGCGCAGCATGCTGATCGAGCGCTCGACGGCATCGCGGTTCAGCGGCTGGCCGCCCTCGATCACGAGCAGCAGCTCGTCGATGGTCCGCTCTGCGAGGGCCACCTCGGCACTCGGGCCGGACAGGTGGAACTCGTTGCCGCGGACGTGGATCTCCAGCTGCGGGAACGCTCGCTCCATCGTGCGGAGCAGCTCGTCGCGGGGTCCGAGAAGGGTGACCATCTGGACCTGCGGAGGGATCTCGACGGTGTGGGTGGGCAGGGAGTGCGCGCCCTCGGGCGTGCCCCCCGGCGTGGTCGGTTGATCTGCTTCAGGCATGGTCCGCCCAGTCTACGGTGCCGCTCAGCCGGGCGGCCACGTCATTGCCCGCCCACCCAGCACGTGCAGGTGGGCGTGGAAGACGCTCTGCTGGGCGTCGGCACCCGTGTTGAACACCGTGCGGTAGCCGCTCTCGGCGATGCCCTCCTGCTCGGCGACCCGGGCCACCGCGGCCAGCAGGGCGGCCGCGTCCTCGGGCCGCTCGGCGGCGAGAGCGGCCGCCGTCGGCACGTGGTGGCGCGGGATGACCAGGACGTGGGTCGGGGCCTGGGGTTCGAGGTCGCGGAACGCCACCGTCGCCTCGTCCTCGTACACCACCGTGGCCGGGATCTGCCCCGCCACGATCTTGCAGAAGAGGCAGTCGGGGTCGGTGCTGCGCTCCGTCGAGGGGGTCGGATCGGTCATGCAGGCGAGGGTATCGGCGCGTCAACCTCGGACGCTGGTTGCGCGTCAAGGGAGCGTGAGACTGTTGAGCGTGGCAGAGCGCGACCCCGGTGGGGACACCCGGGGACGGCGGGGCGGTGCGGGCACCGGTGGGGCCGGCGCCAGGACCCCGGGCGCCGACGTGCCGAGCGCCGACGTCGCCATCACCGAGCTGTATGCCGCGCACTGGACCGGCCTGGTCCGCCTTGCCTGGCTCCTCCTGCGGGACGACCTCGCCGCCGAGGAGGTCGTCCAGGACGCCTTCATCGCCGTCCACCGGCGGTGGGACTCGTTGCGCAGCCACGAGAGCGCGGCCGCCTACCTGCGCCGCGCCGTGGTGAACGGCGCCCGGTCCGGCCTGCGCCACCGGGGCGTCGAGGAGCGGTACCTGACGCGCGAGCAGGGTGAGCCCACCGCATACGCACGACGCACCGAGGTCAGCGCGGAGGACCGCGCCCTCGATGCCGAAGCCACCAGCTCCATGGTCACGGCGCTCGGGCGGTTGCCCCAGCGCCAGAGAGAGGTCCTGACGATGCGCTACTACCTCGACCTGAGCGAGGCCGAGATCGCCGACGCCCTCGGCATCTCCGCCGGATCGGTCAAGGCCCACGCCCACCGCGGCCTCGCCGCCCTGCGCGACCGGATGGAGACCTCGTCATGAGCGACCGCACCGAGTTCCTGCACCCCGACTTCGAGCCGGGCGAGTTCGACCGCATCGAGCGCGAGCTGCGCCGTTCGCTGACCCAGGAGTCTGGCCGGATGCGCCCCACGGACCGGCTCGACACGATCCTGCACGAGGCCCACCGCGCCGGTCCGGTCACGGCGACCGGGGGGACCGGGATGCGTCGTTGGCTCGCGCCCGCGGCCGCGGCCGCCGTGGTGGCCGCGATCGCCGGCGGGGTGTGGCTGTCCAACCAGGACCCCACGGCGACCCCCGGGCCCCCCGCGGGCAGCCCGTCGGCGACCGTCCCGGCACCCACCGCCACCGGCCCCTCGGTCACCGACCAGCCCACCACCGCCCCCACCCAGACCTCGAGCCCGACCACGTCCCCGAACAGCGGGCCCGGTGTCGTCATGACGTTCCCGGCCTACTTCGTCGGGCCTGTCGGAGGCTCCACACCCACGTACAAGCTGTTCAGGGAGTTCATCCGCCAGGAGGTGGCAGCCGACCCCACTCCGGCGGACAAGGTGACGGTCGCGCTGACCCTGGCCATGAACGCCCAGCCCTACTCGAACACCGACGGCTACCTCCAGCCGTGGTCGGGCACCACCGTGACCGCGGCGACGGTGGCGAACGACGTCATCGAGGTGCGGCTGAGCGGTCCCGGCGCCGAGGGTTTCACCCCCGAGGTCCAGCGACTCGCGGTGCAGCAGCTCGTGTGGACCGCGGAGGCAGCAGTCGGTCGGGGCCCGCTCCCGGTCAGGTTCGAGATCGAGGGAGGCGCGACGAAGCTGTTCGGGTCGATCTCGACGGACCAGTCCTTCACCCGGCCCTCGGCGGACGAGTCCTGGAAGGACCTCGCGCCGATCTGGGTCACCGCACCGTCGCGCGACCAGGTGCTGCCGTCGGCGTCACCCGTCACGGTCAAGGGTGAGGCGAGCGTGTTCGAGGCCACCGTGGGCTGGGAGCTCACCCGAGGCACGACCTCCGTGAAGACCGGCAACGCCATGGCGACCATCGGTGCGCCCAGCCGGGGCACCTACTCCTTCTCGCTCGGCACCCTCGCGCCCGGCACCTACACGGTGAAGGTCTATGAGGCCAGCGCCAAGGACGGGTCGATCGCAGCCGAGGACTCGGTCACCTTCACGGTGAAGTAGCCCTCGCGGACGGGCTCAGCGCCAGCGCGCCGCGGCGCTGAGCACCGCGAGGGCAGCCGGTCCGGCGCTCGACGAACGCAGCACCGTCGGCCCGAGTCGCACCGTCACCGCGCCAGCAGCCTCGAGCGCGGCCACCTCCTCAGGGGTGATGCCTCCCTCGGGCCCCACGACCACGAGCACCTCGCCGGAGTCCGGAACCCGTTGCGCCGCAAGGCTCTGGATGGCGTCCTCGTGCAGCACGTATGCCGCCGCCGCGGCGCCCACACGCGCCGCCAGGGTCTTCGTCGTGGCCAGCTCCGCGACGACCGGGACGCGAGACCGGCGCGACTGCTTGGCAGCGGCGACCACAGCCGACTCCCACTTGCGACGGGCCTTGTCGCCCCGCTCCCCACGCCACTGGACGATGCAGCGCGACGCCTGCCACGGGACGACCTCGTCGACCCCGAACTCGGTCGCCGCCTCGACGGCCTGGTCGTCGCGGTCGCCCTTCGCGAGGGCCTGGACGAGGACGAACCTTGGCTCGCCCTCGGGCTCGGTGGCCAGCTCGGCGACGACCAGGTCGAGCTCGGCCCTCCCGGCTGCCACGACGTCGCACGTCGCGCGCAGCCCCAGCCCGTCAGCCAGGAGCACCCGCTCCCCCGCGGCGATGCGGCGCACCGTCGCGGCGTGCCGCCCCTCCGGCCCGTCGAGGACGACCTTCGCCCCGGGGACCGCTCCTGCGAGCAGCGCCGGGTCGACGAGGAAGAGCGGGAGGGTCATGGGAGCAGCCTGGGGCGGTGCGGGCGGGCCCCGCTACTTGGCCTTGAACGCGTCGCGGAGCTTGCCGAACAGGCCCGGGTGGGCGGGCGTCATACGACCCTCGGGGCGCTCCTCGCCGCGCAGGGCGGCGAGCTGGCGCAGGAGCTCCTCCTGCTGCTCGTCCAGCTTCGTCGGGGTCAGGATCGTCGCGTGGACGATGAGGTCGCCACGACCACCACCGCGCAGATGGGTGACACCGAGGCCACGGAGGGTCATGGCGTCACCGGACTGCGTGCCGGGCTTGATCTCGAGCTCGTTGACACCGTCGAAGGTGTCGAGCTTGAGGGTCGTGCCGAGCGCACCGGCCGTCATCGGCAGCTCGACGGTGCAGTGCAGGTCGTCGCCACGGCGCTGGAAGGTCTGGTGCGGACGGACGGCGACCTCGACGTAGAGGTCCCCTGCGGGACCGCCACCCTGGCCGACCTCACCCTCCCCCGTGAGCTGGATGCGGGTGCCGGTGTCGACGCCTGCGGGAACCTTGATCTTCAGGGTGCGACGGGTGCGGACGCGTCCGTCGCCCGAGCACTCGAAGCAGGGGCTGACGAGGACCTCGCCGTACCCCTGGCAGGTCATGCAGGGACGGGTCGTCATGACCTGCCCGAGGAACGAGCGCTGCACCTGCTGGATCTCGCCGCGACCGGCGCAGACGTCACAGGTCCGGCGGGACGTGCCCGGCTGGGCCCCGTCACCGTGGCAGGTGGAGCAGACGACCGCGGTCTCGACCGTGAGCTCCTGCTCGCCACCGAAGACGGCGTCGGCGAGGTCGAGGTCGAGCCGGATCAGGGCGTCCTGGCCGCGGCGCTGGCGCGACCGGGGGCCGCGCTGGGCCTGACCGGCACCGGCGCCGAAGAAGGCGTCCATGATGTCGCTGAAGGAGAAGCCCTGGCCGAACCCGGCGGCACCGGCGGCATACGGGTCGGCGCCCTGGTCGTAGGAGCGCTTCTTCTCCGCGTCGGAGAGCACGTCGTAGGCCTGGGAGACCTTCTTGAACTGCTCTTCCGCCTCGGGGCTGGGGTTGACGTCCGGGTGCAAGCGCCGGGCCATCTTGCGGTAGGCCCGCTTGATCTCCTCCGGCGACGCGTCCTTGGAGACGCCCAGGTCCTGGTAGTAGTCGTTCAACGAGAGTCCTTGTCAGTGGTGCGAGGGGTGGATCGGTGAGCCCGGTCGGGCACAGGCGTCACTGCGCCAGGATCCGGGAGACGTACGTGGCGACTGCCCGAACCGACGCCATCGTCGTGGGGTAGTCCATGCGGGTGGGGCCGAGGACGCCGAGGCCCGCGACCAGGTCGGAGCCGCTGCCGTACTCGGTGGCGACGACCGAGGTCGACTGCAGTCCGGCGAACGGGTTCTCGTGCCCGATGCGGACCGAGACGGCGTCGCTCGTCTCCCTGGCGGTGCCGAGCAGCTTGAGCAGCACGACGTGCTGCTCGAGCGCCTCGAGCACCGGGCCGATGCTGAGGGGGAAGTCGGTGCCGACGCGCGCGAGGTTCGACGTGCCTGCCAGCACGACGCGCTCCTCGCGCTCCTCGACCAGGGCGTCCTCCAGGGAGCGGACGACGGCCCGGACGAGGTCGCGGTCGGCCGGCTCGAACTCCTCCGGCAGCGACTCGAGGGAGGCGGCTGCGTCGACCAGGCGCTGGCCCACGGCGCTGGCGTTGATCTTCGCTCGCACCAGCCCCAGGGTGGCCTCGCCCTCGGTCGTGGACAGGTCGTGGGTCGTCTCGATGACCCTCTGCTCGACGCGGCCGGTGTTGACGATGAGCACGACCATCAGCCTGGTCGCGCCCATCGGCACGAACTCGATGTGCCGCACCGACGAGCGGGTCAACGAGGGGTACTGCATGACCGCGACCTGCCGCGTCAGCGAGGACAGCAGCCGCACGGTGCGGGCCACGACGTCGTCGAGGTCGACCGCCCCCTCGAGGAACTGGGCGATGGCGGAGCGCTCGGCCGGCGACATCGGCTTCACCGAGCTCAGGCGGTCGACGAACAAGCGGTAGCCGGCATCCGTGGGCACGCGCCCGGCGCTCGTGTGGGGGGCTGCGATCAGCCCCTCCTCCTCGAGGGCGGCCATGTCGTTGCGGACGGTGGCGGCGGAGACCCCGAGGTGATGGCGCTCGAGGAGGGCCTTGGACCCCACGGGTTCGGAGGTCTCGACGTAGTCCTGCACGATCGCGCGCAGCACGGCGAGACGGCGTTCCTCACTCATCGGACACCTCCTTTGCGGTCGGACTGGAGACGGGACTTGAGTCGGCGCTGGCGACGGGTGGCAGCAGGCGGGTCCGGGTCGGGCGGCCGACGCCGGCTCTGCTGGCACTCATGCTCAGCGAGTGCCAAGTCTACGGTGTTCCCGGGTCCGGGGCCGCACCGGCGGCGCGTCCTCTCCGGTGGCGTCGGCCACGCGGCATACGCTGCGTCGGTGTCCGACCGCTATGGCTCCGATGTCCTCTCCGGCGACTGGAAGGTTCCCCCGAGGGGACGCTCCCGCGAGGTGGAGGCCGAGACCGGCCTGGTCGTCGAGGACGTCGACACCGGGTGGTGCGGCGCCGTCGTGCGCGTCGAGAAGGCCGGCGGCATGCGCGTGGTGCACCTCGAGGACCGCCGCGGCCGCACCAAGGGGTTCCCGATGGGGCCCGGTTTCCTGCTCGACGGGGCCCCGGTGATCCTCACGCCGCCGACCGCTGCCGCCCGCGCGAAGCTCGCCGAGGCGAAGGCGGCGACTGCGCGGACGGCGTCCGGGTCGAGGGCGGTCGAGGGCGCCAAGGCGCGGGTCGCGAGCGGCTCACGGATCTTCGTCGAGGGCCGCCACGACGCCGAGCTCGTCGAGAAGGTCTGGGGGGACGACCTGCGCATCGAGGGAGTCGTCGTCGAGATGCTCGACGGCGTGGACGACCTCGCCGGGGCCATCCGTGACTTCCGTCCCGGCCCCGGCCAGCGGATGGGGGTCCTCGTCGACCACCTCCTGCCCGGCACCAAGGAGGACAAGGTCGTCCAGGCGTGCCGCAGGGGCCCGTATGCCGCGCACGTCAAGATCCTGGGCCACCCGTACGTCGACGTCTGGCAGTCGGTGCGCCCGGAGCGACTGGGCCTGCAGCAGTGGCCCGTCATCCCACGGGGCCAGTCGTGGAAGCACGGGATCTGCCGTCACCTCGGCTGGCAGGCCGACAGCCAGGCCGACATCGCCCGGGCGTGGAAGCAGATCCTCGGCACGGTGCGGTCGTACGCCGACCTCGAGCCCACCCTGCTGGCCAGTGTCGAGGAGCTCATCGACTTCGTGACCGAGCCGGGGCACTGAACCGGGCACTGAACCGGGGCACTGAACCGGGGCACTGAACCGGGGCACGGTCGGGGTCGACCCTGACGCACCCCTGACCCGCCCCTCGCCAGACCCCGAAAGTCCTGTCTGCACGGGTCGTCATGCGTTTCACTGGTGGAAGACACCACCACGGAGGAACACCATGACCGAACAACCGCAGCCCCAGGCCCCCGGCTCCCAGTCGGTGCCGCCGCCCCCCGGTCCGTCCGGACCGCCCCCGGTCTACGGCTCCGGCCCCAAGCCGATGTCGCAGCAGGACGAGAAGACCTGGGCGACCCTGGCCCACCTGGCTCCCTTCGCCGCCGCCCTCGTCGGGCTGCCGTTCCTGGGACCACTGATCGTCTTCCTGCTCCTCAAGGACCGTGGACCGTTCGTGCGGGCCCACGCCGCCCAGGCGCTGAACTTCCAGATCATCACCACCATCGCGCTGTGGGTCTTCGGACTGCTGTCGTTCGTGCTCATCGGGATCCCGTTCGTGATCGCCACGGGGATCGCCTGGATCGTCCTGCCGATCATCGCGGCGATCAAGGCCAACAACGGTGAGTGGTACCGCTACCCGTTCACGCCCGAGCTGGTGAAGTGACCTCGGGCTAACGCAGCCCGAGCAACCGCCGCACCACGGTGTCGGCCAGCAGGCGGCCCTGCCTCGTCAGCACGACCCGCTGACGGCGCAGGGCCGCTGCCGCGTCCACGAGCTCGTCGGCGATGAGACCTGCGACAGCCGTCCGCCCTTCCTGCTGGAGGTCGTCGATCGGCAGTCCCTCGACCAGGCGTACCCCGAGCAGCACGCGCTCGTCGTAGCGCTGCTCGTCGGTGAGCGTCTCGCGGCCGTGGGCCGGGCTCGTGCCGGGTGAGGCGACGCGGGCGGCATACGCGTTAGGGTGCTTGACGTTCCACCACCGCACGCCGCCGACGTGGCTGTGCGCGCCGGGGCCGACCCCCCACCAGTTGCCGTCGGCCCAGTAGCCCTCGTTGTGGCGGCAGCGGGCGTCCTCGCGAGTGGCCCAGTTGCTCACCTCGTACCAGCCGAAGCCTGCGGCGGTGAGGTGCTCGTCGGCGATCTCGTACTTCGCCGCCTCGTCGTCGTCCTCCGGCGCCGGCACCTGCCCCCGACGGACCTGGGCGGCCAGCTTGGTGCCGTCCTCGACGACGAGGGCGTAGGCCGAGACGTGGTCGGGTGCGAGGTCGGTCGCGGTGCGCAGGCTGGTGCGCCAGTCGTCCAGGCTCTCCCCCGGCGTTCCGTAGATGAGGTCGAGGCTCACCTGCAGACCCGCGGACCGGGCCGCGTCGACGGCGCGGGCGACGTTGGCCGGGTCATGGGTGCGTTCGAGGGTGCGCAGCACGTGCGGCACCGCGGACTGCATGCCGAGCGACACCCGGGTGAACCCGGCATCGGCCAGCACGCGAAGGCCCTCGGGAGTCACGGAGTCGGGGTTCGCCTCGGTCGTCACCTCGGCATCACCGGCCAGCCCGAACCGGTCCCGTATGCCGTGCAGCATGCTCGCGAGGTCGGCGGCGGCCAGCATCGTCGGCGTCCCGCCGCCGACGAACACGGTCTGCACCTCGGGTGCCCGGTCGCCAAGGACCGAGGCGGCGAGGTCGAGCTCCCGGACCGCCGCACCCGCGAACGTCGCCACGCTCGCACCGTCGTTGCCGAGCTCGGTCAGCGTGTAGGTGTTGAAGTCGCAGTAGCCGCAGCGCACCGAGCAGAACGGCACGTGCAGGTAGATCCCGAACGGCCGGGACGGCAGGGTCGCCAGGGCCGACTCGGGCAGGAGACCGTCCGCGGGCGCGGGGTCGCCGTCGGGCAGGGCGCTGGGCATGTGGCCATCCTCTCAGCCTGCCGCGCAGCTACCGTCGTCGGATGCGCCACCTCTCCGACGCGGACGTCGAGGCCCTGCTCCCCCCGCCGGCCGAGGCATTGCGCCTCGTGCACGACGCGCTCGTCGCCCTGTCCCGGGGTGAGGCCGAGGTGCCGCCGAAGCCGACCGTCCACGCACCCGGCGGAGCGTTCGCGAATGCCATGCCCGCGGCATACCCGGCTCGAAACCTGTTGGGGTGCAAGTGGATCAGCATCTTCCCGGACAACCCGTCGCAGGGGCTCCCGACCGTCAGCGGGCTCATGGTCGTCAACGACGGTCGGACCGGAGCTCCCCGGGCCGTCATGTCCGCCGGCGCCCTGACGGCAGCCCGGACGGCCGCGGTCTCGGGTGCCTGCATCGCTGCGCTCGCCGCGACCGGTGCGCCCGCGGGCTTCACCGGTGCCGGCCTGCAGGCACGTTCGCACCTGCGCGTGCTGGAGGCGCTGGGTCACCTCGACGTCACCGTGTACGCGCGGCGCGCCGACGCCCGGGCTCAGCTGATGGCGTGGGCGGAGGAGCACGTCCCCCGGGTACGGCTTCGCGTCACCGACGACGCGCGGGAAGCCGTCCTGGGACGCCCGGTCGTGGTCACTGGACTGTCGATCGGGCTGACCGGCGCCGAGCTCGACCCGTCGTGGATCGCCACGGACGCGCTGGTCCTGCCGCTGGACTACGCCAGCTCGGTGGGTCCGGCGCTGGCGCGAGCCTCGGTGCTCGCGGCTGACCACGTCCCGCAGTTCGAGGCGGTGCGGGTCGCCGGCACGCTCGGTGAGTACCCGGCGACGACGACGTGGACCGGCTCGCTGCTCGACCAGGCGCGACCCGACGGACGCATCGTCTGCCAGAACCTCGGCAACGGCCTCAGTGACCTGGTCGTCGCCGCAGCGGTGGCCGACGCCGCCGAGGCACAGGGTGCCGGACACCCGGTGGACACCGGGTCCGCGTAGGGTCCAAGGGTGAGCACCTCCCGCTGGATCGACCTCGACGGTGTCGTCAACATGCGTGACGTGGGCGGGCTGCCCACCACCGACGGAGGCACCGTCGCCACTGGACGGCTGTTGCGTTCGGACAACCTGCAGGACCTCAGCGACGCCGACATCGACCACCTCGTCGAGGTCGTCGGGGTCAGCGACATCGTCGACCTGCGCAGCAACGTCGAGGTCCACATCGAGGGCCCGGCACCACTGCAGGTGCGCGGACTGGCGGCGCACCACCGGTACTCCCTCTTCCGCGACGACGAGCGCGAGATCACCGCCGGGGACGCCCTGGTCGTGCCGTGGTCGAAGAAGAACCAGAAGGAGGCCGACGCCCGTCCCCGGCTCGATGACGACTACTGGGCCAGCCACTACCTCGGCTACCTCGTCGACCGGCCGGACTCGATCCTCGGAGCCCTGGAGGTCATCTCCCGAGCGCAGGGAGCCACGGTCGTGCACTGCGCGGCCGGCAAGGACCGCACCGGCACCGTCGTGGGCCTGGCCCTGTCGGTCGCCGGCGTCTCCGACGAGGACGTCGTCGCCGACTACGTCGCGACCGGTGAACGCATCGAGCAGATCGTGGGCCGGCTCATGGCGAGACCCGCGTACGGCGAGGTGCTCAAGGACCAGCCGATGGACCACCACCGCCCCAAGCCCGAGACGATGACCCGCATCCTCACGGTGCTCCGCGAGCGCCACGGCGGTGCCGCCGGTTGGCTGCAGGAGCAGGGCTGGAGCGTCGGCCAGGTCGAGGCGCTCCGCGGCCACCTGCGCGCATGACCTCCGCCGACGACGCAGACCGTCGCCCGCGCGGGCGACGGCGCGCCATGCGCGTGCTCCTCGTCGACGACCGTGACCGCCTGCTGCTCTTCCGGGACAGCGACCCCGGTATGACGCCCGTGCCCCGCTGGTGGATCACCCCCGGCGGCGGCGTCGAGCCCGACGAGTCGGATGTCGAGGCTGCGGTGCGCGAGGTGTTCGAGGAGACCGGCGTGCAGGTCCCGGCGCAGGACCTGGTCGGTCCGTTGGCCACCCGGGTCGTCGTCCACGGTTACAGCGACGTGGTGACGACCCAGGACGAGGCGTTCTGGTACGTCCGGGTGCCCGCCTTCGAGGTGAGCACCGCCGGGCACACCGAGCAGGAGCTGCTGACGATGACCGACCACCGGTGGTGGAGCCGGGCCGAGCTCGAGGCCACCGACGAAGAGGTCTGGCCGCGCACCGTGCTCGAGCTCTGGTCGCTGGCGGACGACTTCGCCTCCGGTGCCACGACTCCACCGCGCGACCTCGGCCCCGTCGAGGAGTCGACAGTCCCCGTCTGACCGGCCACGGTCCGGCGCCGGTTGCGCACCTCCGCGAAGCACGGGCGAGTCAGGCCGCATCTGCGCTCCGTACCCACGTCACCCGGACAAGGTCAGGGCCCCTTTGCCCGCGACGAGCCGTACTCTGACCACGTTCGCTGGCGGGGCCACGATCAGGGTCCGGATCGACGGGGGGAAACGGATGGTGAACGACCGCGCGGGTACCGAGATCGAGGGGATGCACCGACTGCCGGCCCTCGTGTGGACGGCCGTGGTCGCACCGCTGTCCATGATCGGCGTTGGTGTCGTGCTGGTGGCCGTGACCGACCTCGGCTGGGGGGCGCTGCTCGCCGGAGTGCTCTTCGGCCTACCGATGGTCCTGCGGTGGTGGAACCGAACCGTCGTCTCCCCCGAGGGAATCCGGACCAGGCGGTGGCTGAGGTGGCGCGTGTTGCCGTGGGAAGACATCGCCGCCGTGGCCGAGGCGGGTCGGTGGACGTGGGATGACGTCGTCGGGGTCATCACCGAGCACGGTGAGCCGGTCGCCCTGGACCTCCCCGGATCCCGCCGTGCCGAGTTCAGCGACTACGCGGCGTCCCGCGGCGTGCCCCGGGACGCACGGTCACGGGGGCGTCGAGCGGCCGGCTGAGGACCTCGGCCGGCGCCACCGGGGAGGTCGGCGACCGCAATCCCGTCTCCTGCGCTCAGCGGGCGGGCTTGTCGGTCACCCAGAGTCGGATGGTGCCCTCGACCACGGCGGTGCCGTCGGCGCGGGTGGCGACCACGTGCACGGGCACGTCGACGTCACCGGTCCGCGCCCAGTCGGCCGGGTCGGTGGTGGCCACGCACGTGATGTCGGTCGTCGCCTTGGCTGCGTAGTCGACCTCCATCCCGCGAGGGATCCAGCGCCGGTGCGCCGGGATCGTCGCCTCGGCCAGCGCACCCATCGCTGCCTCGAGCCCGTTGCAGATCGCGATGACGTGAACGGTCCCGAGGTGGTTCTGCACGCGTCGCCGCTTGCGGATCGTCAGCTCGGCGCGGTTCGGCCCGAGCTCGACGAAACGCGGGCGCGCGGTGCGGAAGTACGGCGCCGCCTGCTCGAAGACGAGCGAGAACACGGTGCGACCGCGAGGCAGCCGCGACAGGCGTCGGTAGAGCGCGTAGGTGTCGACCATGGCGAGATATTACCCACCGGTAACCACTGGGAGCCTGCCGCACCTCCGCTTTGGGTGCCCAGACGGTCGGAAATCCGACCGTCTGGGCACCCAAAGCGGGAGAGGCGGGCGGCTACTTCTTGGTCGCGCCGGGCTCGTCGTTGGACAGGGCTGCGATGAAGGCCTCGGGCGGGACCTCGACGGAACCGATGTTCTTCATCCGCTTCTTGCCGGCCTTCTGCTTCTCGAGCAGCTTGCGCTTGCGGCTGATGTCACCGCCGTAGCACTTGGCGAGCACGTCCTTGCGGATGGCGCGGATGTTCTCGCGGGCGATGATGCGCGCCCCGATGGCGGCCTGGATCGGCACCTCGAACTGCTGGCGCGGGATGAGGTCCTTGAGCTTGCTGGCCATCATCACGCCATACGCGTAGGCCTTGTCCTTGTGGACGATCGAGGAGAACGCGTCCACGGTCTCGCCCTGCAGCAGGATGTCGACCTTGACCAGGTCGGCCACCTGGTCGCCGTCGGGTTCGTAGTCGAGCGAGGCGTAGCCGCGGGTGCGGGACTTCAGCTGGTCGAAGAAGTCGAACACGATCTCCGCCAGGGGCAGCGTGTAGCGCATCTCCACGCGCTCCTCGGACAGGTAGTCCATGCCGCGCAGGCTGCCGCGCTTCTGCTGGCACAGCTCCATGACCGCACCGATGAACTCGCTGGGCACGAGGATCGTCGCGCGGACGACCGGCTCGGTGACCGAGGAGACCTTGCCGTAGGGGTACTCGCTCGGGTTGGTGACCGTCAGGACCTTGCCGTCGTCCATCGTCACGTCGTAGACGACGTTGGGCAGGGTCGAGATGAGGTCGAGGTCGAACTCGCGCTCGAGGCGCTCGCGGACGATCTCGAGGTGGAGCATCCCGAGGAACCCGATGCGGAAACCGAACCCGAGGGCTGCGGACGTCTCCGGTTCGTAGACCAGGGCCGCGTCGTTGAGCTTGAGCTTGTCGAGCGCGTCGCGCAGGTCGGGGTAGTCCGAGCCGTCGATCGGGTACAGCCCCGAGAACACCATCGGCTTGGGGTCGCGGTAGCCGCCGAGGGCCTCCTTGGCCGGCTTGGCCGCGTTGGTCACGGTGTCGCCGACCTTGGACTGGCGCACGTCCTTCACGCCGGTGATGAGGTAACCCACCTCGCCGACGCCCAGGCCCTTGGCCGGTGTGGGCTCGGGCGAGCTCACGCCGATCTCGAGCAGCTCGTGCGTCGCACGGGTCGACATCATCGCGATCTTCTCGCGCGGGTTGAGGTTGCCGTCGATCACCCGGACGTAGGTCACCACGCCGCGGTAGGTGTCGTAGACGGAGTCGAAGATCATCGCGCGGGCCGGGGCGTCCGGGTCACCGACGGGGGGCGGCAGCTGCCGCACGATCTGGTTGAGCAGCGGCTCGACGCCCTCACCGGTCTTGCCGGACACCCGCAGGCAGTCCTCGGGCTCGCAGCCGATCAGGCCGGCCAGCTCCTCGGCGAACTTCTCCGGCTGGGCCGCAGGCAGGTCGATCTTGTTGAGGACCGGGATGATCGTGAGGTCGTTCTCCATGGCGAGGTAGAGGTTCGCCAGCGTCTGCGCCTCGATGCCCTGGGCGGCGTCGACGAGCAGGACGGCGCCTTCACAGGCCGCCAGCGAGCGCGAGACCTCGTAGGTGAAGTCGACGTGCCCGGGGGTGTCGATCATGTTCAGCGCGTACGTGATCCCGTCGAGCTCCCACGGCATGCGCACGGCCTGGCTCTTGATGGTGATGCCGCGCTCGCGCTCGATGTCCATCTTGTCGAGGTACTGCGCGCGCATCGCCCGGCCGTCCACGACCCCGGTGACCTGGAGCATCCGGTCGGCCAGGGTCGACTTGCCGTGGTCGATGTGGGCGATGATGCTGAAGTTCCGGATCAGGTCCGGCGGCGTTGCGTGCGGCTGCAGCGCGGTGCGGGCCATCGGGGACACGGGTGTACTCGACCTCACGGGTGGGACGGCGGGGAACGGTTCATCCTCCCACGACCGCGCCACTGTCCGTGACGCGACGTGCGCGGTCCCCGAGGTCAGGCGGTCGCCACCGCCGACGAGACGTCGCCGCGAGAGCGTCGGGTCGTGCGCCGTTGCGCCAGCCCCGAGGCCAGCGCGATCCCCACTCCGAGCACGGCGAGTATGGCGCCGACCCTCGAGGGCCACTCGTACCCCAGGCCCGCGGACAGCACGATCGAGCCGAGCCAGGCGCCGAGCGCGTTGGCCAGGTTGAGCGTGGAGTGGTTGAGCGCCGCCGCGAGGGACTGTCCCTCGTGCGCGACGTCCATGAGCCGGGTCTGCAGCATCGGCACCAGCGCGCTCGGCAGCAGCCCGAGCATGAAGACGGCCACGATGGCCAGCCACTTGGCCTGGTGGACGGCAGGACCGAAGAGCGCCAGCATCACGGCGATCGTCCCCATGAGGACGCAGATCCCGCGCAGCAGCCCCAGCTTCGAGACCGGCCCCGAGGCCACCGCCCCGGCGGTCATCCCCACGCCGTAGACGGCGAGGATGAGGGGGATCGCCCCCTTGCTGAAGCCACCCAGCTCGGTCATCGTCGGCGCGATGTAGGAGAACGTGGCGAACATGCCCCCGAAGCCGACCGTGCCGATGGCGAGCGCGAACCACACCTGGGGCCGACGCAGGGCGGAGAACTCCGAGCGCATCGTCGCTCCCCCGTCGGGTGGGCAGAAGGGCACCCAGCGCCAGACCGCGAGGACGGTGACGGCCGCGAGGACGGACACCGCGGCATACGGCCACTGCCAGCCGTAGGACTGGCCGAGGCGGGTGGTGAGCGGGACCCCCACGATGTTGGCCACGGTGAGTCCGGTGATCATCATCGAGACCGCCCACGTGCGGCGGTGCGCGGGCACGAGCGAGGCGGCCACGAGCGAACCCACGCCGAAGTAGGCGCCGTGCGGCAGGCCGGAGAGGAACCGCGCCGCCATGAGGAGGCCGTAGCTGCTGGCGAGCGCGGACAGGCCGTTCGCGACGGCGAAGCCGCCCATCAGCCAGAGCAGCAGGCGCTTGCGCGGCATCTTCGAGCCCAGGGTCGCCAGGACCGGGGCGCCGACGACCACGCCGGCGGCATACGCGGAGACGACGTGACCGGCCGTCGGGATGGAGATGCCCACCCCGTCGGCGACCTCGGGGAGCAGGCCCATCGTGACGAACTCGGTCGTCCCGATCGCGAACCCGCCGATGGCGAGCGCGAGCAGCGCCAGGTTGGTGTGGCTCGNNNGGACCCACCGGGTCGCTCGGCTCGGTGGTCAGTGCGGCGGGCACGGGCGGAGCGGACTCGGTCACAGCGGTGCAACGGATCGTGCGTCGTGGTGCATTCCCCGACTGTCCCACGACCTGTACCCGCCTCGACGCGAGCCGTCAGCGGTCGAGACATAGCATCGACCCCGACGCCGACCACACATCGAGGGGACCATGGCCGAGCAGACCCACGCACCACAGCCGCAGCCGAGCCAGCCGCACCCGCTGGACCAGTTCGGGTCACCCGCCGGTCCCACCGGCCCAGCGGGGCCGTTCGCTCCCCCGGGGTTCCGCCGTCGGGTGCGCTCCCACCTGCGCCACCCGCTGGAGAACCTCTGCCTGGTGCTGGTCATCATCGGTTCGGTCGTCGTCTGGTCGTTCTGCGCCTACGAGATCTCCTCGGCGATCATCGACCGCCGGAGCCCCGACCCGTATGCCGTGCTCCTCCTCGCCGCGCCGGTCCTCGTCTACTTCCTCCGTGGCCAGCTCTACGCCCAGCAGCGGCTGACCGGCGTGAAGATCAGTGAGACCCAGTACCCCGAGGCGCACCGGATGCTCCTCGACGCCTGCGCCCACTACGGCCTGCCGAAGGTCCCGGACGCCTACGTCGTGCTGGGCAACGGCATGATCAACGCCGCGGCCTCGGGACACGGGTTCAAGCGGTTCATCTTCCTGTACAGCGACCTGTTCGAGATCGGTGGCGAGGCCCGGCAGCCCGACGCGCTGCGCTTCATCATCGGCCACGAGGTCGGCCACATCGCCGCAGGTCACACCAGCTACTGGCGGGTCGTCGCGATCAGCGGCGCGCAGTGGGTGCCGTTCCTCGGGTCGACGCTGAGCCGCAGCCAGGAGTACACCGCGGACAACTTCGGCTACTCCCTCGTGCCGCAGGGCAGCGCCGGTGCGATGTCGACCCTCGCCGCCGGCAAGTACCTCAACCGCACCGTCGACGTGAACGCCTTCGCCGACCGCGCGACCACGGAGAAGGGCTTCTTCGTCTGGCTGGTCAACGCCCTGGCCAGCCACCCCGTCCTCGTCTGGCGCTCGCACGCGTTGCGGGACCGCCGTCGCCCGGGTCGGCTGCTGTGGCGCCCGAGGAGCAACGCGTGACGGTGCAGGTCGACTACCTGCGCACCTCCCGTCGCCCCCAGTTCGCCGACCTCCCCGCAGACGTCCGGGCCCTGCTCGCCGAGGTGGCCGGGTCACCGGTCGCGTCGGCACGGCCCAGCGTGACCTCGGGCTTCACCGGGGCGTTCGCCGCCCTGCTCGACCTCGCCGACGGCCGACGGGTGTTCGCCAAGGCGGCCGGGCCGGCGGCACCGCACGCGCGTGTGGCCATCCCGCAGGAGGCCCTGGTGCTGGGCCGGCTCGAACGCTTCGAGGGACGTCTGACCGCACCGGCCCTCGTCGGTGCTGCCGGCCTGGAGGACTGGCAGGTCGTGGTCGTCGAGGCCATCGACGGGCGGATGCCGGGCGTGCCCTGGACCGACGCCGAGGTCGACGTCGTCCACGACGCCTGCCTGCGCCTGGCCGCCGTCCCGCCCGAGGACGTCGCCGCCCTCACCCCGTCGTCCCTGGCCGCCGACGTCGGAGGTGACGAGGTGGCCCTGACCACGCTCGACGAGCTCGCCGCCGGCAGGCGGGACTGGCCCGAGTCCGTGCCGCCGGTTCGGCCCGAGCTGATGCGCGAGGTGGCCCGGCTCGGGCACCTCGCCCGCCGGCTGCTCGAGGGCGACCGGCTCGTCCACTGCGACCTGCGTCCCGACAACCTGCTGCTGGACACCGCAGGGCAGGTGCGCATCGTCGACTGGAACTGGGTCACCCGTGGTCCCGCTTGGACCGACTTCGTGAGCCTCTGGCCGCTGATGGCCAGGGACGGCATCGACGTGGACCGGCTCTGCCGGGAATCACCGCTCACCCAGGACACCGAACCCGAGGCCATCGACGCGTTCCTGGCCGTGCTGGCCGGATACCTCCTGAGCCACGCCGGGAACCCTGCCCCACCCGCCACCCTCAACGCGATCCGCGACCACCAGCGGTTGCTGGGGCGGCTGTGCCTCGACTTGCTCGCGCAGCGGCGCGGCTGGGCGGGCTGACCGAGCGCCCGTCCCGGTAGCGTGACGGCCATGGCACGACGCGGGCTCGGCGAACAGCTGGCACAGATCCTCGGGCGGGCGGTCGGCGACGGCGCCCGCAGCTGGCTGCGGAGCCGCACGGGATCCAGGAGCAGCACCCCCGGCCGCGGCACCACTGGTCGTACCCCCGCCCGCCGCACGCCCGGGGGCGGCACGGCCCGCGGAGGCACCGTCCCCGCCGCGGGCGGGTCCTACCCCGGGGACTTCAGTGGCGTCCCCGACCTGAGGTATGCCGCCAACCCCGATGGCCGACCGGACCCGGGTGAGATCGTGTGGACGTGGGTGCCCTACGAGGAGGACCACAGCCAGGGCAAGGACCGTCCGGTGCTGCTCGTCGGCCGTGACGGCGGGTGGCTGCTCGCCCTGATGCTCACGAGCAAGGACCACGATCGTGACGCCGCCCAGGAGTCACGCCGGGGTCGGCACTGGCAGGACATCGGCAGCGGAGCGTGGGACCGGGCCGGTCGCCCCAGCGAGGTGCGGCTCGACCGCGTCATCCGGGTCGACCCCGCCGCCGTGCGTCGCGAAGGCGCCACCCTGGACCGCGCCAGGTTCGACGCCGTGGCCGCCGCCGTGCGCGCCCTCGGCTGAGCCCGGAGCACCGCCGAACCCCTTTCGCCGCCCACCGGGCTCGGTCACCCCGGGCTCGGTCACCCCGTGCCCGGCCGCCCGGGGGCCGGTGCGGCCCACCTTGGGCGAGTCCTGACCTGCACCGGGGGAACCCCTCACGCTTCCTTGACCCCGTCGGAGCGCTGGCGTTTGTACCTTTTGCGGTGTTCGTCCACCTGCCACCGAGGGGAACCCCATGAAGCGTCTTCGCCGGCACCGAGCCATCGCCCTGGCTGCCGCGGCTGCTGCGCTGGTCGCGGCCACCGCCGCCACGGCCTCACCGTCGTCGGCCAGCCCGACCAGCACGCCACGGCCCACCGACCACGCCAGGGGAGCCGGCATAGTGCGCGGCGGTGACGCGTACATGGGGTGGTCGCAGGACTCCACGGGCAGGACCGAGCCCACCGCGCAGCAGGCTGCCCGGGCCTCGAGCCTGGCGGCCGCCACCCAGACGCCCGGCATCGACGGGTCCAAGTGGCAGGGCAACGTCGACTGGGCGAGCTACTGGGGCCAGGGGAAGAAGTTCGCCTACGTCAAGGCCACCGAGGGCACGACGTACCAGAACCCGTACTTCGCCCAGCAGTACAACGGGTCCTACGGCGTCGGGATGGTCCGCGGGTCCTACCACTTCGCCCTGCCGGACAACTCCTCAGGCACGGCCCAGGCGGACTGGTTCGTCGACGACGGCGGAGCCTGGTCCGGCGACGGGAAGACGCTCCCGGGCGTGCTCGACATCGAGTACAACCCCTACGGCGCCACCTGCTACGGGCTGAGCCAGGCCTCGATGAACAGCTGGATCGCCGCCTTCACCTCGCGCTACAAGGCACGGACCGGACGGGACGCGGTCATCTACTCGACCACGAGCTGGTGGAGCACCTGCACGGGCAACACGAGCCAGTTCGCGTCGACGAACCCGCTGTGGATCGCGCGGTACAACACCACCGTCGGGACGCTCCCGGCCGGCTGGTCCTACTACACGTTCTGGCAGTACAGCGACACCCCGGTCGACCAGGACTACTTCAACGGCGACCTCGCCGGCCTGCAGAGGCTGGCACTCGGCTGAGCCGGAACTCCGCTCCGGTTGGGTGCCCAGCCGGTCGTCCCGTCGGCTGGGCACTCCGGCAGGGACGACGAAGGGGCCCGGTCACCATGTGGTGACCGGGCCCCTTCGTGATGTCAGGGACTCGATCAGATCGAGTTGGCCTTCTTCGCCATGGCCGACTTCTTGTTGGCGGCCTGGTTGGCGTGGATGACGCCCTTGCTCACGGCCTTGTCGAGCTTGGTCGAGGCAGCCTTGAGCGCCTCCGCTGCCGCGTCCTTGTCGCCCGCAGCAGCGGCCGTCTGGAACTTGCGGATGAAGGTCTTGAGCTCGCTCTTGACGGCCTTGTTGCGCTCGGTCGCCGTGCGGTTCGTCTTGATCCGCTTGAGCTGGGACTTGATGTTTGCCACGTGTGTCTCTCTTGGTTGGTCGGTGGTTGCCGTTAGAGGGCGGCAGAAGCATCTCGGGACCGGGCGTGGGGCACCCGTGGTTGAGACGCTCTGGGTGGTGCTTGCATGCGCACACGACCATGCGCGCACGCGACGGGTAAATCTACCAGCGAGGAGCCTCCACCCCCAAAACGTCCCTCGGCCCGACGGACCCGCAGGTCAGCGGCCGTTCCGCGCGGAGGTGATGGTGAGGATGGCGCGCTCGACGGCGTAGACGGGGTCACGACCGCCGCCCTTGACCTCGAAGTCCGCCAGCGCGACGGCCTGGATCGAGTCGGCCAGGCCCTCCGGACCCCAGCCGGACAGTCCCCGGCGGGCCTTGTCGACCTGCCACGGCGCCATACCGAGGTCGCGCGCGACGTCGGCGGAGCGCCCGCGGCCGGCGGCGCCGACCTTGACCAGCTGGCGCAGCTGCTGGGCGAGGACCGCCACGATCGGGACGGGGTCGACGCCGGTGGCGATGGCGTGGCGCAGCAGGCGCAGGGCCTCCCCCGCGTTGCCGGCCACCGCGGCGTCGGCGACGCGGAAGCCGCTCGCCTCGACCTTGCCACCGTGGTACTTGGCGACGAGCTGGTCGTCGATGGTTCCCGTGGTGTCGGCGACGAGCTGCGAGCAGGCGGCAGCGAGCTCGCGGACGTCCTTGCCCACGGCCTCGATGAGCGCCCGCACGGCATCGGGCGTGGCCTTGCGGCCTGCCCGGCGGAACTCGTGCATCGCGAAGTCGGTCTTGTCGCGGTCGGACTTGATGGCCGGAGCCTCGACCAACCGGGACTGCGACTTCTTGATCGTGTCGAGCACCTTCTTGCCGCGCTGACCCGTCTTGTGGGTGACCACCAGCGTCACGTCCGCCTCCGGGGCGGCGAGGAAGGCGAGGAGGTCCTCCTGCAGCTCGTCCGGGGCCTCGTCGAGGTCGTGCACGACGATCGCCTTCGAGCCGCCGAACAGCGATGGGCTCGCATGCATGCCCAGCGAGCCTGCCTCGTAGGTGGCGGCGTAGAGACGCACGACCTCGAGGTCCGGGTCACCCTGGCGGAGCTCGTCGAGGGTCGAGGCGAGCGCGCGGTCGGCGATCACCTGCTCCGGGCCGGTGATGAGCACGAGCGGCGGCACGGAGGTCGCGGTGGTGGTCACGGGGTCAGCCTGCCACGGCCCGGGGACAGCCTCAGCCGCCCGGGCAGTACGCCTCGCCGGGTGCGAGCTCGGGGTGGATGGCCCCGTCCCGGTCAGCCACAGACGTGACCGCCGTGCCCGCGCCGCGGCGTACCGCCACGACCTCCGCGAGGATCGCCACGGCGATCTCCCCCGGCGCCTGCGCGCCGATGTCGAGGCCGATGGGGGCGTGCAGGGTCGCCAACGAGTCCTCGGACACGTCGTGGGCGAGCAACCACTCCCTGCGCCGCGCCTGGGTCTTCCGCGACCCCATCGCCCCCACGTATGCCGTGCCGGCTGCGAGCGCGTCGCGCAGGACCGGTCCGTCCACTCCTTCGTGGTGACTGGTGACCACGACGGCATCGTGCTCGGGTCCTACGGCCACCTGCTCGGCCGACACCGTGGTGGTCCAACCCATCGGCACGCACAGGGCGGTCAGGGCCTCGACGACCGGTCCGTCTCCGACGAGCAGCAGGTGCGGGGTGTCGTCCATGGGGCCAGTATCACCCGTATGGCGAAGTACACGGTGAACTCCGCGGCCGTCGACCACGTGACCCTCCTGATCGAGGCCCGGCAGTACGTCCTCGACAGCAACTGGGGGGACGTCCAGCCCGACGCCGAGGCCCAGAACGCCTACCTCGAGAAGCACGACTGGGAGGCCTACGGCGCCTGGCACCTCGGGCTCACCGAGGGGGCGAACGACGAGACGAAGGCGCGCTACGCGTTCGTGGCAGGCGACTTCCGACGGGTGCACCGCAGCGCGCTGATCGCCTGCGTGTACCGCGCCTCGGAGTGGCGGCACAAGGACGTCGAGCTTGCGGCCCACGACCTCCTGCAGCTCCTCGACCGCACCTCCGGCTGAGCCGGGTCCGAGCCCGTGCTCGGGTCAGTCGAACTTCATCGCGGCAGCGCCGGTCTCGAGGCCGAGCCCCTTGAGCCGGGCGGCGATGACGTCCTCGGGCAGCTCGAGGCTCTCGGCGAGCTCGGCGAGGTCCAGGCCCAGCTCGACCCCGTCGCGCAGCTCCTCGTCGGACTCCGGCGTCCAGGCGAAGCCCTGGGTCACCGCGGTCCGGGACGTGTCGGCGGGTGGCGGGTCCTGCGCGACCGGGCGGGGGTCCGCGGCCGGCTCGGCCGGACGCGGGTGCTCTGCCGCGTCCTCACCCGTGCGTCCCATCGTCGTCCCGGCGACCGCGCCGGTGACGCCGCGCAAGGCCGGCTCGTGCACGGTCAGCGGTGCGGCCGCCGTCTCGTCGAGGCGCTTGAGGGCGGCCAGCACCCGGTCGCGGTCGGTCGTCGGCCAGAACGGGGGCAGCGACTTCTGGAGGAACCCGGCATACCGCGCCGTGATCATGCGGGAGTCGAGGAAGGCGACGACCCCACGGTCGTCGGCGCGGCGGATGAGGCGACCGGCCCCCTGGGCGAGGCGCAGGGCGGCATGCGTCGCCGAGACGGCCATGAACCCGTTGCCACCCATGCGGGCAATGGCCTGCGAGCGCGCGGACGACAACGGGTCGTCGGGTCGCGGGAACGGGATGCGGTCGATGATGACGAGCTGGCACGACGACCCGGGGACGTCGACGCCCTGCCACAACGTCAGGGTGCCGAAGAGGCAGGTCTTCGGGTCGCGCGCGAACTGCCGCACCAGCGTGGTGATCTGGTCCTCGCCCTGGCAGAGGAACCCGATCTCGCCGTCGAAGCGCTCGCGCATCGCCTCGGTCGCGTCACGGGCCGCGCGCATCGACGAGAACAGGCCGAGCGCCCTGCCGCCGGAGGCGCGGATCAGCGCCTCGATCTCGTCGAGGGTCTGCTCGCTGATGCCGTCGCGCCCCGGCGCGGGGAGGTGCTGGGCGACGTAGGCAATGGCCTGCTGGGGGTAGTCGAACGGGCTGCCGACGTCGAGACCACGCCACTCGGGCGCCCCCTCGCCCCGCAGGCCCATCGTCCCGGCCACCGCGTCGAACGTGCCGCCGAGCTCGAGCGTCGCCGACGTCATGACGACGGTGCGGTCACCGAAGACCTTGTCGCGCAGCAACATCGCCACGCTCATGGGCGCCACCCGAAGGATCGATCCGCGGCGCGGGTCGCGGTTGAGCCAGACGACGTCGAGGTCCCGCTCCTCGAGGATGCGGGAGGAGTTCTCGAACACCTCCTCGATCGCGGCCTGCGCGACCTTGCGGGCCCCGTCGGCCTCCACCCCCTTCTCGGGCTTCAGCTCGGTCATCACCTGCCGTGAGGTGTCGCGCACCCGGGCGAGGGCCATGGCCAGCGAGTCCGGTATGCCGCCGAGCTTGCCCTCGGGCAGCTCGTCGAGGACCCCGGCGAGGTAGTCGGCCGCGTCGTCGACGGTCTCGGCCGAGTCGGCCATCCGACCGGCGCGCTTGGCGGCCGCTGCCACCATCGGGCCGGTGATCTCGTCGGTGATCGTGGAGGTGACGCGGTCGACGAGCTCGTGGCCCTCGTCGACGACGAGGACGTCGTGCTCGGGCAGCATCTGCCGCCCCTCGAAGGAGTCGATCGCCATGAACGAGTGGTTCGTGACGATGACGTCGCACTCCTTGGCCGCCTCCCGCGAGCGCTCGACGAAGCAGTCGGCCAGGGCGGGGCACTTGCTGCCCATGCACTCGTGCGCGCTGACCGACACCTGTCGCCAGGCCCGTTCACTCACGCCGGGGACGAGCTCGTCGCGGTCGCCGGACTCGGTCGTGTCGGCCCACTCGCGCAGCCGGACGACCTCCTGCCCGAGGCGGGAAGCGGCCTTGTCCACCTCGCCGACCCCGAACAGCCCCTCGTCCTCGTCGGGGAAGCCGCCCTCGAGCTTGTGGGCGCACAGGTAGTTGCGGCGGCCCTTGACCAGGCCGTAGGTGGGCTGGCGACCGAGGATCGGGGCGATGGCCTCGGCAAGGCGGGGCATGTCGCGGTCGACGATCTGGGCCTGCAGCGCCAGGGTGGCCGTCGCGATGACCGCGGGTTTGCCGGTCTTCTGGGCGTGCATCACCGCCGGAATCAGGTAGGCGAGGGACTTCCCGGTGCCGGTGCCCGCCTGCACGAGCAGGTGCTCGTCCTTCTCGATCGCGTCCGCGACCGCATGGGCCATCTCGACCTGGCCGGGGCGTTCGACTCCCCCGACTCCCTGGACGGCAGCGTGCAGGAGGTCGTCGAGGGAAGCCACCCGGACAGGGTATGCCGTGTCACCGACCACTCGTGCCAGGCGTCCCCAGCGTCCTGGTCAGGCTCCACCGTGCGGCACGAGGGGGCGGCCGTCGACCCGCCTGGCCATGGTCACGTCGTCGCGGTCGTCGCCCGGTGCCACCCGGATCGCCCCCGGGATGCGGCCGACCTCGGTGTAGCCGCACCGAGCGTAGAACCCGCTCGCCCCCGACCCGCTGCGCACCCCGAGCTGGAGCAGCTCGACGCCGTCCTCGCGCGCGATCCGGTGCATCCCCGCCATGAGCGAGAGGCCCAGCCCACGGCGCTGCCGGGTCGGGTCCACCATGACGCGGTAGAGCCAGCGCCCGTGGTGCAGGAGGGGGTTGGCGGTCCGCACCCACCAGGCCCAGCCCACCAACGTGCCGTCTGGTTCACGCAGCGCCCCGGCCACGGCGGCGCCGGCCGCCATCTGCTCCTCGTGGGCAGCCAGTGCGCTCGCCACCCGCTCGGACGGGGCGCCGGGCAGGAAGCCGACCGCTCCCCCGGCGTCGTTCACCGCCGTCCACAGGGCCAGCACCTCCGCCCGCACACCGTCGTCGAGCGTCTCGAGCCGGGACACCCGCGGCGCCTCGAACACCGCCGAGTCGGGCTCGTCCGGGAGGTCGTCGGCCAGCACCATCCGGGCACCGGTGCGGAGGAGTCCCGCGGACTCGGCCGTCCGGACCGAGGCGGGGTTGTGGTCCTTGACGACCGCACGGACGGGGTCGTGCGGATGCCACTCGGTCGCCATCGCGACGGCGGCCCGGGCTGCCTCCCGGGCCAGGCCACGGCCGTGTGCCTCGGGCACGAACCGGTAGTAGAGGTTGAGGTACCCGTCCTGCTGCTTCACGCCGACCCAGCCCAACGGCATACCGGAGTCGCGGTCCTGGGCGACCCAGTAGCCGAACCCGTGCTCCGCCCAGTGCGCGAGGATCGCCTCGAAGAAGGCGGCGTTGGTCGCGGGCGTCCCGAGCACGTGCGGGGCGTGCGCGTAGAGGCGCGGGTCGCTGTGCACGGTGGAGTGGAAGTCGCGGTCCGCCTCGGTCGGGCGCCGCAGGTGCAGGCGCGCCGTCGTCGTCTCGAAGGCCATGGGTCCAGCCAAGCACGCGCCCCCGACACGGTGGGGACGACCGGCGGCGCCCCCTGAGAGGATGGTGGCGATGAGCACCGACCAGGCAGCCGCCACCACCCCGTCCCTGCCTGACCTGCTCGATGGCGCCGCAGCCGGCCCCGACGAGGCGTATGACGCGTTCTCGGCGTGGGCGACGCAGCGGGGCCTCCCGCTCTACCCCCACCAGGACGAGGCGCTGATCGCCCTGCTCGCCGGGGAGAACGTCGTGCTGTCGACGCCCACCGGCTCGGGCAAGTCGCTCGTCGCGACGGGCGCGCACTTCGCCGCGCTCGCCGGCGACCGGGTGAGCTTCTACACGGCTCCGATCAAGGCCCTGGTGAGCGAGAAGTTCTTCGCCCTGTGCGAGGTGTTCGGCGCGTCCGAGGTGGGCATGCTCACCGGCGACGCCTCGGTGAACCCCGACGCCCCCATCATCTGCTGCACCGCCGAGATCCTCGCCAACATCGCGCTGCGCGAGGGCAAGGACGCCGATGTCGGCCTGGTCGTCATGGACGAGTTCCACTACTACGCCGAGCCGGACCGGGGCTGGGCCTGGCAGGTGCCGCTGCTCGAGCTCCCGCAGGCGCAGTTCCTGCTCATGTCGGCGACCCTCGGCGACATGACCGAGCTCGCCGAGGACCTGACGCGGCGCAACGGTCGTCCCACCGCCCTGGTCACCGGGACCGAGCGGCCCATCCCGCTGAGCTTCTCCTGGGCGATGACCTCCCTGCCGGAGACGATCGAGGAGCTCCTGACCACCCACCAGGCGCCGGTCTACATCGTCCACTTCACCCAGGTGTCGGCCCTGGAGCAGGCCCAGGCCCTCGTCGGGATGAAGTCCTCGCTCAAGGCCGACAAGGAGGCGATCGCCGAGAGGATCGCCGGGTTCCGGTTCACGGCGGGGTTCGGGAAGACCCTGTCCCGCCTCGTCCGCGCGGGGATCGGCGTCCACCACGCAGGGATGCTGCCGCGGTACCGGCGGCTCGTCGAGCAGCTGGCCCAGGACGGCCTGCTCAAGGTCATCTGCGGCACGGACACCCTCGGTGTCGGCATCAACGTGCCGATCCGGACCGTGCTGTTCACCGGGCTGGTGAAGTTCGACGGGTCCCGCCAGCGGATCCTCAAGGCGCGCGAGTTCCACCAGATCGCCGGCCGAGCAGGACGGGCCGGCTTCGACACGAGTGGATCGGTGGTCATCCAGGCGCCCGAGCACGTGATCGAGAACGAGAAGAACCTCGCCAAGGCCGGCGACGACCCCAAGAAGCGACGCAAGGTGCAGCGTCGCAAGCCTGCCGACGGCGAGGTGTCGTGGACCGAGCAGACGTACGACAAGCTCGTCGCCGCGGAGCCCGAGCCGCTCGTGTCCCGCATGCGGGTCGACCACTCGATGATCCTCAACCTCGTGCAGCGGCCGGGCGACCCGATCACGGCCCTCGCCCGGCTGCTCCGCGACAACCACGAGTCCCCGCGGAACCAGGCGCGTCTCGCGCGGCGAGCCATCACGTTGGGCCGCAGCCTGCTCGACACCGGTGTGCTCCACCGCGTCGACCCGCCCGGTCCCGACGGGCGCACCATCGCCGTCCGGGAGGAGCTTGCCGACGACTTCGCCCTCAACCAGCCGTTGGCGCCGCTCGCCCTGGCCGCGCTCGACGTCCTCGACCCCGAGTCGCCGACCCACGCGCTCGACATCGTGTCGGTCATCGAGGCGATCCTCGACGACCCGCGGCAGATCCTGATGCAGCAGCAGTACAAGGCCCGGGGCGAGGCCGTCGGTGAGATGAAGGCCGACGGCGTCGAGTACGAGGAGCGGATGCAGCTGCTCGAGGACGTGTCGTGGCCCAAGCCGCTGGCCGAGCTGCTCGACGCCACGTTCGAGATCTTCCGGCAGAGCCACCCGTGGGTCTCCGAGTCGGCGCTGTCACCGAAGTCGATCGTGCGCGACATGTACGAGCGTGCGATGACGTTCACGGAGTTCGTGGCGTTCTACCAGCTCGCCCGGTCCGAGGGCCTGGTCCTGCGCTACCTCACCGACGCCTACCGGACCCTGCGCCAGACGGTCCCCGAGGCACACCGCAGCGAGGCCTTCGAGGATCTGCACGAGTGGCTGGGTGAGACCGTCCGACAGACCGACTCCTCTCTGCTCGACGAGTGGGAGGCGCTCACCGACCCCGACGCGAACGCTCGGCTCGACGAGCTCGAACGCCTCGCGGCGCATGGTGGAACACGGGCCAGTCGCCCGATCACGTTCAACGAGAAGGCTTTCCGGGTCATGGTGCGCAACGCCATGTTCCGCCGCGTCGAGCTCGCATCCCGCGACCGGTTCCGCGACCTCGCCGCCCTGGAAGAGGCTGCGGCGTCGATCCCCGAGCCGCCGCGTCACGCGATCATGGACGAGGCTGCGTGGGACGAGGCGCTGGGCGCCTACTACGCCGAGCACGACACCATCGGCACCGACGGCGCGGCCCGCGGCCCGGCACTGCTGCACCTCTCCCCGGCCACGGGTCCGGCGCCCGGCGAGAACGAGCCCGAGGGCGACCACCGCCTGTGGCTGGCCCGCCAGACGCTCGAGGACCCCGAGGGCGACCACGACTGGGTGATCGAGGCGACCGTCGACCTCGACGCCTCGGACGAGGCCGGCGAACCGGTCGTCCTGACCACCGCCCTCCGCCGCCTCTGACGAAACACGGCAGCCACGCCGACCCCGGCCTTCGACCGATCCGACGCGCCCTGACCCGTGGGATCGCTCACAGACCCGGGGTCACCGGCGCATGGATCAGCCGCTGCGCGTGAGGAGCTCGCGCAGGCTCGTCGCCGGCCGCCCGGTGAGTCGTTCGACCGCGTCGCTGACCTGTTCGACCTCGCCGCGGGCGATCGCGGTGTACGTCGACACCCAGGCGTCGACCTGCCAGTCCGGCGCACCGTAGGACGCGCGCGACGCGTAGGCCTCGGGGATGGTCTCGTCTACGTAGCGCGTGGGGTTGCCGGTCACCTCGGTGACGATCTCGGCGGCCTCGGCCAGGCTGAGTGCCTCCGGGCCGGTGAGGTCGTAGGTCTCGCCCGCGTGGGCCGTCGGGTCTGCCAGCACCGCGGCGGCTGCGTCCGCGACGTCCTCCCGCGCCACCGCAGCCACGCGTCCGTCACCGGCCGGGCCACGGATGACGCCGTCGGTGGCCATCAGCGGCAGGAAGTCGGCGTAGAAGCTGTCCCGCAGGAACGTGAACTCCATGCCCGAGGCCCGGATCGCCTCCTCGGTCGCGAAGTGGTCGCGCCCGAGCGTGAAGGTGCAGTCGGCGGCGGCACCCTGGAACGACGTGTAGACGACGTGCCGGACCCCGGCGGCAGCGGCCGCGTCGACGAATGCGCGGTGCTGGCCGAGCCGGTCGACGTCCTCCGAGGCCGAGACCATGAGCAGGGTGTCGATGCCGGACAGCGCTTCCCGGACCGCGGGGGTGTCGGCGTAGTCCACCTGACGGACCTCGGCGCCCGGCACGGAGGGGGCTGCGTCAGGGCGCCTGGCCAGCAGGACGAGGCGCTCTCCCTGCCCGGCCAGCCGCTGGAGCACCGCCCCACCCAGCGCACCGGTCACCCCGGTGATCCCGAGGCGTCCGGCGGCTGTCGGTTCCGGGTGCTGCGATCGCTCGTCGGCCATGGCCCGAGCGTAGACCGCCGGATCAGGGGCGGTCCGGTGAGCGGTGCTGCTCGGCAGCCAGGTCGAGGGTCATGAACACGCTGAAGTCGTCCGCGGCATACGGGCCGAACGGGCCGCACTCGACGAAACCGCGGCGGGCGTAGAGGCGCCGGGCGGGGGCGAACTCCTCCGGTGAGCCGGTCTCGAGACTGAGCCGGGTGTAGCCGCGGGCCGTGGCCTCACCGACGAGGTGGTCGAGGAGGTGGGCACCGATGCCCCGACCCCGGTGCGCCGGGGCGGTCCGCATCGACTTGAGCTCCCCGTGACGGGGGTCGAGCTCGCGCAGCGCCCCGCACGCGAGCACCTCGTCGCCCTCCCAGACGCTCCAGAAGCTGAGGTCCGGGGTGCGCAGGCGGTCGAGGTCGAGGGTGTGCACGCTCTCGGGCGGGGAGTATCGCCGCATGTCCTCGACGTGGGCAGCGAGCAGCGCCGCCACCTGCGGGGTGTCCAGACCACCCGCACGCACCTGCACGACGCGCTCCCCGTCAGGCGGCGAAGTCCGCGAGCTCGGACGCGAGCTCGGGGTGGACGCGCGCCTTGACGTGCGTGCCGCGTTCGGTGTGCTCGCTGGAGAGCACCTCGGCCTCCTCGTGGAGGCGGCTCACCAGGTCACCGCGGTCGTACGGCAGCAGCACCTCGACGTCGATGTCGGGCCGGGGCAGCTCGTCGGCGATGAGGGCACGCAGCTCGGCGAGCCCGGCACCCGTGCGGGCCGAGACGACGATGCAGTGCTTCTCGTGGCGACGGAGCCGGTCGAGCACCTCCGGGTCGGCGGCATCGGCCTTGTTGACGACGATGACCTCCTTGACGTCCGCGGCGTCGACGTCGGCGAGGACCGCCCGCACGGCGCTGATCTGGCCCTCGGGGTCGGGGTGCGAACCGTCGACGACGTGCAGGAGCAGGTCGGCATCGGCCACCTCCTCGAGCGTCGACCGGAACGCCTCGACCAGCTGCGTCGGCAGCTGCCGGACGAAGCCCACCGTGTCGGCGAGGGTGTAGAGGCGACCGTCCTCGGTCTCGGCGCGACGGACCGTCGGGTCGAGGGTGGCGAACAGCTGGTTCTCGACGAGGACACCGGCCCCCGTGAGGCGGTTGAGCAGCGAGGACTTGCCGGCGTTGGTGTACCCGGCGATGGCGACGCTGGACACCTCGTGGGCCTTGCGGCTCAGGCGGCGCGTGTCGCGGCTGGTCTTCATCTCCTTGATCTCGCGGCGCAGCTTGGCCATCCGCGTGTTGATCCGGCGGCGGTCGAGCTCGATCTTCGTCTCACCGGGACCACGTGAACCCATGCCCTGGCCACCGGCCGCCTGGCCACCGGCCTGCCGGGACATCGACTCACCCCAGCCACGCAGGCGCGGCAGGAGGTACTGCAGCTGGGCCAGCTCGACCTGCGCCTTGCCCTCCTTCGACTTCGCGTGCTGGGCGAAGATGTCGAGGATCAGGGCGGTGCGGTCGATGACCTTGACCTTGACGACGTCCTCCAGGGCACGGCGCTGCGACGGCGTCAGCTCGGTGTCGCAGATGACGGTGTCGGCGCCCTCGGCGATGACGATGTCGCGCAGCTCGATGGCCTTGCCGGAGCCGAGGTAGGTGCCGGTGTCGGGCTTGGACCGGCGCTGGACGAGACCGGCGAGCACGGTCGACCCGGCCGTCTCGGCGAGGGCGGCCAGCTCGCGCAACGAGTTGTCGGCGTCCTCGGCGGAGCCCTCGGTCCACACGGCGGCGAGCACGACGCGCTCGAGGCGCAGCTGGCGGTACTCGACCTCGGTGACGTCCTCGAGCTCGGTGGACAGCCCGGCGACGCGGCGCAGGGCCGCGCGGTCCTCTCGGTCGTACTGGTCGCCGTCGAAGCCGTGCTCCTCACCGGTGACGAGCGTGTCGTCCTCGTCGGAGAGCGCGGTGGCGCGGAAGTCGAAGATGTCAGAGCGTGGTGTCATGTCTCCCTCAGGGTCTCACCGATTCAACGGCAGCGGCGACCCGTTTATGTCCCCACCCCCTCGGTGGCCCTAGCGTTGGCCCCGATGAACGACCACGACCACTACTTCACCGCCGAGCCGGTCAGCGCGGCGCAGCAGCGCTCCACGACCGTCGAGCTCGCCGGGCGCGAGGTCACCGTGCGCACCGCGGCAGGCATCTTCAGCCCCGACGGGATCGACAAGGGCACCGCTGTCCTCCTGCGGGAGGCACCGGCCCCGCCCACGACCGGGGCGCTGCTCGACCTCGGCTGCGGCTGGGGCCCGATCACCCTGACCCTGGCCCTGCGGTCGCCCGGGGCGACCGTGTACGGCGTCGACGTCAACGAGCGGGCCCTGGACCTGCTCCGCACCACCGCGGCGTCGCTGGACCTCGGTTCGGTGCACGCCTGCCGGCCCCAGGACGTGCCCGCCGACGTGGAGTTCGCCGCGATCTGGTCCAACCCACCGATCCGGGTGGGCAAGGCCGTCCTGCACGACATGCTGCTCACGTGGCTCCCCCGCCTCGCGGTGGGCGGCGCCGCCTACCTCGTCGTGCAGAAGAACCTCGGCTCGGACTCGCTCCAGAAGTGGCTCGGTGAGCAGCTCCCTGCCGACGCGTATGTGGTGGGGCGCTTCGCCCTCGACAAGGGCTTCCGGGTCCTCGAGGTCCGTCGCACCGCCACCTGACCATCCCCCGTCGCCGGACGCGATCAGGGCCGCGGCTGCCCCAGCGCCGAGGCTAGACGAGTGAGGTGGTGCCGTCCGCCACGAGCAGCGCCGGTCCGGCGAGCTCGACGTGACGGTCCGGCAGCATCCGTACCTGGAGGCGGCCGCCGGGGACGTCGACCGTCCACGAGTCGCCCCGGTCGCCGGCCCAGAAACGGGTCGCGAGGGCTGCTGCCGCCGCGCCGGTGCCGCACGAGCGGGTCTCCCCGACCCCGCGCTCATGCACCCGCATCCGGATGTGCCCGGCTCCCATGGGCCGGACGAACTCGATGTTCGTGCCGTGCTCCGGCTCCGGGTTGACCACGGGCCCGTGGAACAGGTCGAGCGCGTCGAGGTCGACCGCCTCGGGCAGGGCCACGACGGTGTGCGGGTTGCCGAGGTCGAGCGTCAGGGCCGACAGCGGTTCGTGTCCGTCGAGGTGCACCAGGGCGTCGAACCCCTCGGCGTCCGCGATCTGCGGCTGGGCGAGGCGCCACGTGCCGAGGTCGACGGCGATGAGGTCGGGTCGCTCGAACCGGACGACCTTCACCCCGGCACGGGTCGCGATGGCGAACTCGTCAGCCGTCTCCAGGCCTTCGCGACGCAGGTAGGCGGCGAACACGCGGGTGCCGTTGCCGCACATCTCGGCGATGCTGCCGTCGGCGTTGCGGTAGTCCATGAACCACCGGGCGGCACTCGCCTGCTCGAGCACCTCGGGTTCGGAGGCGAACGACGTCGGGACCACCCGGATGACCCCGTCGCCACCGATGCCGGCGCGGCGGTCGGCGAGCCGGGCGGCCTGCTCGGCGGTGATCGGGCGGGCCCCCTCGAGGTCGGGCACCAGGACGAAGTCGTTCTCGGTCCCGTGTCCCTTGGTGAAGGGGGTCTGGTCAGCCATGCCCACCATTGTCCCTGATCGCCGCCCGTACCGCGGCCAGCGCCCGCGCCGTGAGGTCCTCGCGGTCCGCGATCCCGGCGTCGAGCCAGTGGATCCGGTGGTCCGGACCGAACCACGACTCCTGGCGGCGCGCGAACCGGCGGGTGAGCGTGACGGTCTCCTCCCTCGCCTGGGCGCCGTCGAGCCGGCCGTCGAGCTCGGCGAGCGCCTGGGCGTACCCCAGGGCCCGTGACGCGGTCCGACCCTCCCGGAGCCCGACCCGGGCGAGGTCCCGCACCTCGTCGAGCAGACCGTGCTCCCACATGGCGTCCACGCGCGTGGCGATGCGGGCGTCGAGCTCGGGACGGGCCACCCTCAGGCCCACGACCACGGTGGGCTGCACGAACTCACGCCGCGGCATCGTCGCCGAGAACGGCCGTCCGGTGAGCTCCACCACCTCGAGCGCGCGCACCATACGGCGGACGTTGTTGGGCTCGATCTGTCGCATCGCCACGGGATCCACGGCACGCAGCCGCTCGGCCATCGCGGCGGCACCGAGCTCTGCCGCTTGCGCCTCGAGCCGCGCGCGCACTGCCGGATCGGTCGGAGGGATCTCGAGGACGTCGAGCGCCGCCCGGACGTACAGCCCCGACCCGCCGACGACGACCGGGTGGTGGCTACGCGACTGGATCGCGGCGAGGTCCTCGCGCGCCGACGCCTGGTACGCCGCCACCGAGGCCTCGTCGATCACCTCGAGGACGTCGAGCTGGTGGTGGGGTATGCCGCGCCGCTCGGTCGGAGCCAGCTTGGCCGTGCCGATGTCCATCCCCCGGTAGAGCTGGCTGGCGTCCGCGTTGACGACCTCGCCGCCGAGGGCTTCGGCCAGGTCGAGGCCGAGGTCGGACTTGCCGGTCGCCGTGGCGCCGACGACAGCGACGACCAGGGGTCGCGTCACCGGTACGACGTCACAGGTCGTGGTCGTCGGGTGCGTCGTGGCCGAAGGGGTCCGGATCGACCCCGGGCATCCAGCTGCTGCCGGGCTTGCCCCAGCCGGCCTTCTTCGTGGCCTTGCGCGCCTTCTTGCCCCACTTGTCGTTGAGCCGGTCGACGTAGAGGAAACCGTTGAGGTGGTCGTACTCGTGCTGCATGCACCGCGCGAACCATCCCGAGGCCTCGAACGCGATCTCGTTGCCCTCGCCGTCGAACCCGGTCACCGTGGCGAGCTCACCCCGCTTGAGCGGGAAGCTCTCCCCCGGTACCGAGAGGCAGCCCTCCACCTCCTCGTGCGGGTCGGGGTCCTCCTGGGCCGGCTTGCTCGGGCTGACGAACGGGTTGACGATCACGCCCCGCGTCGGGACGTCGTCGTCGTTGTCCATCTGCCAGGTGAACACCCGCAGCCCGACTCCGATCTGCGGAGCCGCGAGGCCGACACCGTTCGCGGCGTCCATGGTCTCGAACATGTCGGAGATGAGCTCGGCGAGGTCTGCGTCGAACGCCGTCACGGGTTCGGCACGTCGGTGGAGCACGGGCTCCCCGAGGATCACGATGGGCCGGATCGTCATGCGGAGGAGTCTTCCAGATCGTCAGCCGCAGGCGGGTGCGGGTGCCGCGGCGGGTCGGCCGACGCCGGGCATGCCGAGCGAGACCGCCGGCTTCCCGGGCACCGGGGAGTCCTGCAGCGCGGCCCACGCGTCGCCACCGGCGGTGCGGCGCACCGACCAGGCGCCCCCCTCCAGGGCGGCGTCGGCGACGAGGTGGTGCGGGGCGCCATACGTGACCCCGACGGTGACCAGGTCGCCCGGGCGGGGGCGCTCGGCACCCTCGGGCACGGCGAAGTGGACCAGGCGGTTGTCGCGTGCACGGCCGGACAGGCGGTGGGTCGCGGTGTCCTTGCGACCTTCGCCGGTCGCCACGAGCACCTCGACCTCACGGCCCTCGAGGCGACGGTTCTCCGCCCAGGAGACCTCCTCCTGCACGGCGAGCAGGCGCATGTAGCGCTCCTGCACCACGGCCTTCGGCAGCTGGTCGGGCATGGTCGCGGCCGGTGTGCCGGGGCGGATGGAGTACTGGAACGTGAACGCGCTCGAGAACCGTGACTCGCGCACGACGCGCAGGGTCTCCTCGAAGTCGGCCTCGGTCTCGCCCGGGAAGCCGACGATGATGTCGGTGGTGATCGCGGCGTCCGGGATCTGCGCGCGGACCTTGTCCAGGATGCCGAGGAACTTGGCGCTGCGGTAGGAGCGGCGCATCTCCTTGAGGACGCGGTCGGACCCCGACTGCAGAGGCATGTGCAGGCTGGGCATGACGTTGGGGGTCTCGGCCATCGCGGCGATGACGTCGTCGGTGAACGCAGCCGGGTGAGGGCTCGTGAAGCGCACCCGCTCCAGGCCCTCGATCTCGCCACAGGCCCGCAGGAGCTTGCCGAACGCCAGCCGGTCGCCGAACTCCACGCCGTAGGTGTTGACGTTCTGGCCGAGCAGCGTCACCTCGACGACGCCCTGCTCGACGAGCGCCTTCACCTCGGCGAGGACGTCGCCCGGACGGCGGTCGGCCTCCTTGCCGCGCAGGCTCGGGACGATGCAGAACGTGCAGGTGTTGTTGCAGCCCACCGAGATCGAGACCCAGCCGGCGTAGGCGGAGTCACGCCGCGTCGGCAGCGTCGACGGGAAGACCTCGAGGCTCTCGAGGATCTCGACCTGCGCCTCGCGGTTGTGGCGGGCCCGCTCGAGCAGCGCCGGGAGGCTGCCGATGTTGTGGGTGCCGAACACGACGTCCACCCAGGGCGCCCGCTCGACGATGGTGGCGCGGTCCTTCTGGGCCATGCACCCACCGACCGCGATCTGCATGTCGGGGTTCGCGGTCTTCTCGGGTCGCAGCTGGCCGAGGTTGCCGTACAGCTTGTTGTCGGCGTTCTCGCGCACGGCGCAGGTGTTGAACACGACCACGTCCGCGGCGGAGGGGCGGTCGCCCGCGGGCACGCTGTTGACGTCGACGTACCCGGCCGTCTCGAGCAGGCCGGCGAGGCGCTCGGAGTCGTGCACGTTCATCTGGCACCCGTGGGTGCGCACGTCGTAGGTCTTCTGCGTCGTCTGTGTGGTCATCGCACCGGCAAGGGTACGTGGTGCAGGCGTTCCCGGGCGCCGCGCTCCCCCGTGTCCACGGCGTGGGCTCCCCGGGTGGCCGGTTGACGACGGGCGGTCAGCTGCGGATGCGGCGCAGGTCGGCCAGGACGGGTGGCAGGGCCACCGCGAGCAGCACCACGGCCGGGACGAGCAGCACGGGAAAGCCGATCGCGAGGTAGCCCGCTGCACCGACGAGCCCGCCGACGAAGAACAGTCCGACGAGCACCGAGAGCATCGACAGCTTCGACAGGTCGGCCCGCACCGGCTCCAGCCCGGCGCGCCGGCTGCGGTAGACGAGCTTGCCGAGCTCGATCCCGATGTCGGTGACCATGCCGGTCACGTGCGTGGTCCGGATCTGGGCCTGCGAGATCTTGGTGATGATGGCGTTCTGCAGGCCCATGGTGAAGCAGAGCACGGCCACGAACACCATGGTGCGGTGGCGCCACACCAGCAGGTCGGCCGCGCCACCGAAGACGAGCACGAGCAGGGCCTCGACGACCAGGACGTTCGCGTACCTCCCCCGCAACCCGCGTCGACGGCCCCAGTTGAACAGGACGGCGCAGGCCATCGCCCCGAGGACGAACGACCCGATCGCCAACAGCCCCACCCCGACCACCGAGTAGGCCCCGAGCACGAGGTGGTCGGCCACCGATGCGGTGAGCCCGGTCATGTGCGAGGTGTAGACCGAGACCGCGACGAAGCCGACGGAGTTCAGCGTGCCTGCGATGAGGGCGAGCAGGTTGGCCAGGTGGCGGTTGGCCTGCTCGGAACGCGCGGCGTCGGCGGCCCCGACCAGGTAGGCCCGGGCACGCCGAGCCAGGCTCGACCGAGCTTGGCTCGGCCGGACGTGCGGCAGGGGCTCCACGACTGCAGCCTAGGTGCGTGCGCGGACCTGTCCGCCCACTCGCAGGACCTGGTCACTCAGTCGCGTTGGTGCTCCTGCGCCAGCGCCAGGGCGTCGCGGATGACGGCCATCGACAGGTCGGCCGGGTACCCCTTGCGGGCCAGCATCCCGGCCAGCCGGCGCTTCTGCACGAGCACGTCGAGCCCGTGCATGGAGCGCAGCTTCTTGGCGACGAGGCGCTCGGCCTGGTCGCGCTCGGCATTCGGGTCGATCGCGTCGAGCGTGGCTCGGGCGGTCTCGTCGTCGACACCCTTGGTCCGCAGCTCGCGGGCCAGGGCGCGCTTGGCCAGTCCACGGCCGGCCTGCTGCGACCGCACCAGCATGCCTGCGAACGCCTCGTCGTCGATCAGGCCGACCTCGGTCATCCGGTCGAGCACGGCCTCGGCGACGTCGTCGGGGCACTCCCGCTGCTTGAGCTTGTCGCGCAGCTGCTTGCGGCTCCGTGGCGCCATGGCCAGCTGCCGCAGCACGATCTGGCGGGCGACGTCGTGGGCATCCGGCTCGGAGTCGCGGGTCTGCAGGTCGCTCTCTGGGTCACCGGGGATGGGTTGCCAGGCCTTCGAGCGGCGCGGGCGGCGGGCGGGCTCGGGTGCTGCCGGGCCGGACGACGCTGCGGCAAGGGCGGCCTCGAGGGCAGCCCTTGCCGCAGCGTGTCGATCAGTCATGCGGGTTCAGTCGTCGGTCGGGTGAGCCGCGGCTCAGAACTCGACCGGGACCTCGGGGATCGCGTCGGCAGGCTTGTCGACCTGCGGTCCGATGCCGAGCTTCTCCTTGACCTTCTTCTCGATCTCGTTGCCGAGGTCGGGGTTGTCCTTGAGGAACTGGCGCGCGTTCTCCTTGCCCTGGCCGAGCTGGTCGCCCTCGTAGGTGTACCAGGCGCCGGCCTTGCGGACGAAGCCGTGCTCGACACCCATGTCGATGAGGCCACCCTCGCGGGAGATGCCCTGCCCGTAGAGGATGTCGAACTCGGCCTGCTTGAACGGCGGGGCCACCTTGTTCTTGACGACCTTGACGCGGGTGCGGTTGCCGACGGGCTCGCTGCCGTCCTTGAGCGTCTCGATGCGACGGACGTCCAGGCGGACCGAGGCGTAGAACTTCAGCGCCTTGCCACCCGTGGTCGTCTCGGGCGAGCCGAACATGACGCCGATCTTCTCGCGGAGCTGGTTGATGAAGATCGCCGTGGTGCCGGTGGTGTTCAGGGCACCGGTGAGCTTGCGCAGGGCCTGGGACATCAGGCGCGCCTGCAGGCCCACGTGGCTGTCGCCCATCTCGCCCTCGATCTCGGCGCGCGGCACGAGGGCTGCGACCGAGTCGATGACGATGATGTCGATGGCGCCGGAGCGGATCAGCATGTCGGCGATCTCGAGCGCCTGCTCGCCCGTGTCGGGCTGGCTGACGAGGAGGGCGTCGGTGTCGACACCGAGCTTCTTGGCGTAGTCGGGGTCGAGGGCGTGCTCGGCGTCGATGAACGCCGCGATGCCACCGGCTCGCTGGGCACTGGCCACGGCGTGCAGGGCGACGGTCGTCTTGCCGGAGGACTCCGGCCCGTAGATCTCCACGACCCGACCGCGCGGGAGCCCGCCGATACCGAGGGCCACGTCGAGCGCGATCGACCCCGTGGGGATCACGTCGATGGGCGGACGGACGTCGTCACCGAGGCGCATCACGGCGCCCTTGCCGAAGTTCTTCTCGATCTGCCCCATGACGGAGTCGAGCGACTTCGCCTTCTGGTCCACTGTTGCAGTGTTGCCACCGGACATCTTGGCCACCGTTCCTTCTTTCCATGTCGAGTCGGGCGCGCCTGCCTTCGACCCGGTCGCTGTCAGCTGCTGTCGGGTCAGACGCTAGGTGTCTCCACCGACAGCCGTCCCGGGCCGGTCTGCGGCCTGTGGACGGTGGTCCTGCGGGGGTTCCACCTGTGGACGAACATACCGAACATCTGTTCGAAGTCCGACACGACACGCGCGACACGCCGCGGGTCGGCAGCAGTAGCATCGGTGGTGCAGGGAACACGAGCCAGGAGGCGGGCCGATGGAGCCCACGGTGCACCTGACGCTGGCCGAAGCCGGGTCCGACCGGACCCGTCTCGACCAGCTCGCCCGGCTGCTGCGTGACGAGCTCGGGCAGCTCGACGGCGCGGACGTGCGCCCCGGCCCGTCGCAGCACGCTCCTCCCGGCGCCCGCGGTGTCGACGCCCCCACCGTGAGCACCCTCGTCGTGGCCCTCATGGGGTCCGGCGGCCTCACCGCCCTGGTCGCGGCGGTCCGGGCCTGGCTCGACCGCGGTCACGAGGCGCCGCGCAGCATCCACCTCGAGCTCGAGGGTGACGTCCTCGAGCTGTCCGGTGCGACCCCGGCCGAGAACGACCGGCTGGTCTCCCTCTTCCTGGCCCGCCACGCAGGGAAGGCGCCGTCGTGGACGGCCGACGCACCGCCCTGATCGTCGCGAGCGACGAGTTCGAGCACACCGGGCTGAGCCGGTTGCAGGCCCCCGCGGCGGACGCGGAGGCGCTGGCCGCCGTGCTGGGCGATCCCCAGGTCGGGGGGTTCGAGGTCCGCGTCGTGCACAACGCGCCCTCCCACACCGTGCAGGCCCAGGTGGAGGACCTGTTCGCGGAAGGACGGCCCGAGGACCTGCTCCTCCTGCACTTCTCCGGCCACGGACTCAAGAGCGACTCCGGGGAGCTGTTCCTCGCCGCCACCAACACCCGCCCGGACCGGCTGGCGTCCACCGCCGTCTCCGCCGACTTCGTCCAGCGGTGCATGCGGGGATCCAGGGCTCGCAGCATCGTGCTGTTCCTCGACTGCTGCTACGGCGGCGCCTTCGGGGAAGGGGTCGCGGTCCGGGCCGCCGGCCCGGCGAACGTGCTCGACAGCTTCCCCGCCGGGAAGCTGGGCGGCGGCCGCGGCCGCGCGGTCATCACCGCGTCCAGCGCGATGGAGTACGCCTTCGAGGGCAGCGCGCTGGCCACCGACGATCAGGTCCAGCCGTCGGTGTTCACCGCCGCGCTGGTCCAGGGCCTCAGCACCGGTGCCGCCGACCGGGACGAGGACGGTCTGGTCTCGCTGAACGAGCTCTACGACTACGTGTTCGACCAGGTCCGAGCGCAGAACCCGAACCAGACGCCCAGCCGGGACATCGAACTCCAGGGCGAGCTCTACGTCGCGAGGAGCCGGCGCAAGCGGGTCCGGGCGGTCCCGCTGCCACCAGACCTCCGGGCGGCCGTGGAGGACGACAACATGTACACCCGGCTGGGAGCGGTCGGTGAGCTGCGGGCGCGCCTCGCGAACGTCGACCCGGGGGTCTCCCTGGGTGCGCGCGAGGCGCTGGAGGACATCGCGCGCTCCGACACGTCCTACGTGGCCGACGCGGCCCGCGCCGCGCTCGACCCGGGTCACCCGACGGTGCCGACGCCTGTGACCGAGACCGTGACTGAGTCCCCGCCGCGGGATGACTCCCGACCCGAGGACACCGCGCCCCCGGCCACCCCGGCACGGGCCCCCGCCGCTCCACGGACGGAGCGGCGCGCCGCCACCGCCAGGGCCACCCCGTCCCCCGCCCCCTTGGCCACCCCGTCCGCCACGCCAGGGGTCACCGGGTCGGTCACGCCAGTGGTCACCGGGTCGGTCACGCCAGTGGTCACCGGGTCGGTCGCGGAGTCGGCGGGGTCGGCGGCGCACGACCCACGCGCGACCCGCCAGCGGGTCTCGGCCGGTCGGACGACCCTCACCGGTGGCGCCCTGACGCTGCTCTCCGCCCTCCTGCCGTACTTCGTCCGCGGCGACGACGCGCACGCGTTCGACCCGCGGCTGTCCACGGTCCTCCTCGTCGTGGGCGCTGTCTGCGTCGTCGTGGCGCTCGGCACCCTGTACCTCCGCGCACTCTTCGCGCCCTGGCGCTGGGTGGTGTCAGCCGCAGCGGTCGCAGCGGCGGTCGCCCTGGTGATGATCCTCGACGCGTCCTCCGACCTGGGGTCGAGCGAGGTCGACGTCGGGATCTGGGTCGCCCTCGCGGGCTGCCTGACGACCCTGGCTGCGGGGGTGACGGCGCTCCTGGGTCGACTCCGCGCCCCTGACAGCGCAGGAACGGGGCCGTCCCCGGCTGCCCCGTCGCCGCGGGCTCGGGCCGTCGGACGCGCAGCGGTCGTGAGCTCGGGGAGTGCCATCGTCGCGACCTTCGCGGTGCGGTTCACGGGTGGTACGCAGGCCCTGGTGGAGCCCGACCTCGTGTGGGCCTGGTTGTTCCCCGGCTTCGTCGGCCTGGCCGGCGGCATCCTCACCCTGCGGCTGCACCGGTGGACACACGTCGGACCTGCCCTGGTCACCGGCGCGGCGACGGCTGCCCTCTGGGGCGTGTGGGACCTGCCTCGCATCTGGCACGCCGAGGGCACCGCCAACCTCGGTGCAGGGTTCTTCCTCGAGTTCGGCGGCCTCATCGGCCTCGTGGTCGTCGGGGCCGGGGCCCTCGTCATCCTCCGCCGCGAGCACTCCCTGGTGGTGGCGCCGCCCGCGTGGAGCAGCGCCGCCCTGACGGGGGTGGTCGGGCTCCTCGCAGCCGTCCCCTTCGTGCGGGTGGCCGCGGCGAACGTGGGCAGCTCCCAACCGGGGAACGCCGCCCACGACATCGAGATGATCGTCCTCGTCGTGCTCGCCCCACTGCTGACCACCGTGGTGCGGCCCAGCGTGCTGGGACGCCTCCTGCTGGTCGGCTGGTCGTTCGCGGCCGCCGGCACGGTCGTCGCCTACTGGCGCCTGCTCAGGCGCGGGGGCTTCCCGCTGTATGGGGTGCCGTACGCCCTGCTCGCCCTCGCCGCCTTCGTGGTCATCGCGGTGGCCGTCCGCCCGGGAGGCGAAGACGGTCCGGTCGAGAACCAGGAGCAGGACTGACCTCCGGACTAGCCGCCGGCCCGCCGCATCGGCGTGTGCGGGATGCCGTCCTCGACGAACCCTCGCCCGCTCGGCACGAAACCGAAGGCGGCATACCAGTCGACGAGGTGGGACTGGGCGTCGAGCACCACGTCCCGCTCCCCCGCCCCGTCCAGGACTGCAGTGACGAGACGGGCGGCGAGGCCGCGGCCGCGCCAGGCGCGGGCCGTCGCCACCCTGCCGATGCGCAGGGCGCCACCGTCGGCCTCGTCGTCGAGCACCCGCAGGGTCGCCACCGGTGCACCGGCCCGGTCGATCCAGAGGTGACGCGTGCGGGGCGCGAGGTCGCGGCCGTCGAGGTCGAGGTAGGGACAGTCCTGCTCGACGACGAAGACCTCCGAGCGCAGGGCCCACAGCCCGTAGGCCGTCAGCGGGTCGAGGTCGGCGAAGGGCGCCGAACGCACCACGTCCGAGGCCTGGTCCACGGGTTCGTCCATGCGCCGATGCTAGGCGTCGAGGTCGGCCCCGCGAGGCCGCCCTCCCGTGACGAGCTCAGGACAGCAGCAGGCGCTCGAGCCGCCGGGAGGCCCCCACGACACCGAGGACCCCGAGGACCACGAGGTAGCCGACGTGGGCCAGCACGCCCCAGCCGACGTCGCCCAGCATGAGGGCGCGCTCCAGCGCGACCCCGTGGTAGAGCGGGGTGAGGCGCACGAACCACTGCAGGGCGTCGGGATAGGTCGACAGGGGGAAGAAGGTCGCCGAGAACAGGAACATCGGCTGGATCGCCAGGGTGATGTAGTCGAAGTCGACCCACGAGCGCATGAACGTCGTCGCGAACATCCCCACGGCCGCGAACGCGAAGCCGATGAAGATCGCGGCCGGCAGGGCGAGCAGGGCCCACCACGACCGCACCGCACCGGCGAGGAGGGCCACGACGAGGAACGCGGCGGAGTACATCCCGCCGCGGATGAGCGACCAGCTGATCTCGCCCACGGCGACGTCCCGCGGCCCCATGGGCGTGGCGAGGACTGCGTCGTAGAGCTTGGCGTACTTGAGCTTGAAGAAGACGTTGAACGTCGAGTCCATGACCGCTCCGTTCATCGCCGAGGCGGCCAGCAGGGCCGGGGCGACGAACTGCGGGTAGGTGACGGTCATCCCCGAGTCGGTCGTCACGGTGCGGACCAGGGCGCCGATGCCGATGCCGAGGGAGAACAGGTAGAACACGGGCTCGGCGAAGCCGGTGACGAGCGCGATCCAACCGTGTCGGAACGAGGTGATGTTGCGCTCGACGAGCATCCGCGCGAGTCCCGCACCCGCGGGCATGGGCAGCGCGCGGGCCAGCCGCCCGACACCTCCGGGACGGCCGCCGGGTCGCGCGGGTCGGGTCGTGCGCGTCGTCGTCATGAGGCCAACCTCCGCGTGAAGGTGCGTTCGGCGAGGAGCCAGCCCGCGGCGGCATACGCGAGCAGCACGAGCAGGTGGCCCACGAACGGCAGGACCGCGACCGAGCCCCCGGCCACCGCCCGGCAGGCCTCGACGCCGTGCCACAGCGGCGTCACCCAGGCGACCGGCTGCATCCACCCCGGGAGCTGGTCGACGGGGAAGAACGTGCCGGAGAAGAGCATGAGGGGGGTGATGATCCAGCGGTAGAGGATGTTGAAGCCGTTGTCACCCTCCTGGGTCGCCGTGAACGCGAAGATCGGTGTCGTGAAGGCCAACCCGGTGAGCACCCCGATCGGCAGGCACCCCACCGCCCACCAGGAGTCGAACCCGCCGAACAGCGCGGCCACCGCCATGAACAGCGTCGTCGCCACCACCAGGTGACCGGTGATCGCGAGGAAGTGGCCGGCCAGGACGTCACGCACGCGCAGCGGCGTCGCCAGCTGCGCGTGGTACCCCATGTTCCACTTGATGTAGCCGAGGACCTGGTAGCTCGACTCGCTCCACGCCACCCACATCGTCTGCGTGGCGACGATGCCCGGGACGACGAAGTGCAGGTAGGGGCGGCCGTCGATGCCCCCGGCCCGGTCGTCGACCAGCGCGCCCAGACCGATGCCCATGGACAGCATGAAGAGCACGGGCGACAGGAGCCTGGAGATGATGCTGCCGCGCCACGTCCGCGAGTAGACGGTCGCGTGGTAGCCGACGACGGCGAGGACGCGCTCGGTCGCCGACAGGGGTTCGCGCAGGCCGCGGGTGGAGCGGCTGAGCGCGTCGTCACGGGTCACCGGGTCGTCGAGTGCCATCAGTCCACCAGCGTCCGCCCGGTCAGGGTGAGGAACACGTCCTCGAGGGTCGAGCGCCGGACCAGGGACGAGAGCGGCTGGACGCCGCGGGCGTGCACCTGGGCGGCAGCGGCATCACCGTCGTCGGCGTAGACGAGCAACCGGTCGGGCAGCACCTCGACGCGGTCGCCGATCCCCGCGACCGCGTCGGCGTGGCCATGGTGGTCGTCGGCGTCGAACCGCAGCTCGAGCACCTCGCGGGTCGAGTGCTCGTCGATGAGCTGGCGCGGCGACCCCTCGGCGACGATCCGACCGTGGTCCATGACGACGAGCCGGTCGCACAGCTGCTCGGCCTCGTCCATGTAGTGGGTCGTGAGGACTAGCGTCACCCCCGACCGCTTGAGCCGGAACAGCCTGTCCCACAACACGTGTCGGGCCTGGGGATCGAGCCCGGTGGTCGGCTCGTCGAGCAGCAGGATCTCGGGTGAGTTGATGAGGGAGCGCGCGATGGTGAGTCGGCGCTTCATGCCGCCGGAGAGCGGCTCGACCTTGTCACCGGCCCGCTCGGTGAGCTGGGCGAAGTCGAGCAGCTCGGTCGCGCGGGACCGGACCTCCTTGCGGGACAGGCCGAAGTACCGCCCGTAGATCCAGAGGTTCTCCTGGACGGTGAGCTCCTCGTCGAGGGTGTCGCGCTGCGGGCAGCTGCCGAGGCGAGCGCGGATCGCCGGGCCGTCCGTGGCCGGGTCGAGGTCGAACAGCCTCAGCTCACCGCTGGTCACCGGCGAGACGCAGCCGACCATGCGCATCGTGGAGCTCTTGCCTGCACCGTTCGGGCCGAGGAACCCGAAGCACTCCCCCTTGCGGACCGCGAAGTCGATCCCGTCGACCGCCGTGAAGTCCCCGAACGTCTTGGTCAGCCCTCGCGCCCGCAGCAGGATCTCGTCGTCACCACTCACTCGCCCCAACCTAGCGAGGTCCCCCGACACCGCTCACCGGGTTTTCGGGTCGCGCGCCCCTTCGAGCTCGGCGACGAGGGTGCGAGCCAGCTCGGCCGCCGGCAGCGGCCGGACCTGCCGGTGCCCGGTGCCCGCCCACAGGTGGACGAGCTCGGCCTCCCCCGTCGCCTTCCCGTGCGCCCGCAACGGTGCGGTCACGTGGTGCACGTGCGGGTATGCCGCGGGGGCGGCCTCGGTGAACAGGTCCGTCCACGTGGTGGCGAGGGCCCGTGCGCTGCGACCGGTGAACGCCCGCGTGACCACGGTGCCGTCGCGGTGGGTCAGGGCGTGCACATGAACCGGCGCCGTACCCGCTTCCGGGCAGGCGAGGAACGCAGTGCCCAGGGCCACCGCGGATGCGCCCAGGGCCAGCAGGTCGGCCGCGCCGCGGCCGTCGACCACCCCTCCCGTCGCGACGACGGGCAGGTCGGTCCGGGCCACCAGGGCTGTCACGAGGTCGCGGACCGGGGGCTGCGGCTCGCCGGTGTCGACCGGCCCACCTCGGTGGCCCCCGGCCTCCCAGCCCTGCGCGACGAGGCCGTCGACCCCGAGCTCGCGGGCCCAGTCCGCCTCGGCGGGGTCGTTCACGGTCACCCACACCAACGTGCCGACCGCCTGCAGCCGCTCGACCACCTCGGCCGGTGGCCACCCGAACGCGAAGCTCACGACCGCCGGGGCCGCCTCGACGAGGAGGTCGACCTTCGCCGCGAAGGCGTCGTCGTCGTACCGCGGCACCCCCAGCCGCACCCCGGCGGAGGCGGCCCACGGAGCGAGCAGCGCGGCATACCGGTGGGCGTCCTCGAGCATCGAGGGATGGTCGGGGGACGGCGCGAAGACGTTGACCCCGAACGGGTGCGGCGACGCGTCGCGCAGCTCGTCGAGGTCGGTGGCGAGGCGGTCGGGAGCGAGGTAGGCCCCGGCGAGGAACGGGAACACGCCGCCCTCTGCGGCGGCCGCGGCGAGGGCCACCGTGCTCGGCCCGCCCGCCATGGGGGCGAGGACGAGCGGCCCGACCGCGGTGCGCCCGGACGTCACCGCGCGGGCTTCCGCTCCACCCCGAGGCGACGCGCCTCGGGCACGTCCATGGCGTCGCAGATCGCCGCCCAGACGTTGCGCGGGCTCTCGCCCGCCTCGATCGCCTCGAGCGCCGTGCGGTCACCGAGCACGCCCAGCACGTGGTGCCGGGCGAGGGAGCTGGCGTAGCCCTCGCCGAACTCGTCGTTCATCAGGTCCCAGAACTTGCTCAGTCGCACGTCGCGAGTCTAGGCACCCCCGCCGTCAGCCGAAGAGGGCCAGTCCCGCGGCGGTCCCTGCCGGCGTGCCCGGCCGCAGGCCCGACCTCGTGCCGCGGTAGAGGCTGAGGGCGCCCGAGGGCCGGCGTGCGAGCACGTCGGAGAGGCCGTCCCCGTCGAGGTCCCCGGGACCGACGAGGGTGTCGAAGCCACCCCAGCCGCTGCCGATGGTCACCGCGGAGTGGAACCCGCTCGCCCCTGTCCCCCGGTAGAGCCGGAGGCTGCCGTCGGAGGCGAGCCGTGCCACGAGGTCGGCGTGGCCGTCACGGTCGAAGTCACCCACGGCGAGGATGCGGTCCAGGCCGCCCCACCCCGTGCCGATGACGGTGGTCCCGGGCAGGAACCTGGCGCCCGTACCGAAGCGATAGAGGCGCAGGGCGCCGGAGGCGTCGCGGGCCAGCAGGTCGGGACGGCCGTCACCACTGACGTCACCGGGCGCGACGATCGCCGTGAGGCTGCTCCACCCCGTGCCGATGACCGTGCCGGAACCGAAGCCGCCCCGTCCCGTGCCCCGGTGGAACAGGAGTGCACCGTCGGACGAACGCCGTGCCAGCAGGTCGGTGTGGCCGTCGCCGTCGAGGTCACCCGCGCTCAGCACGAGGTCGGCGGCGGCGAACGACGGCGCGGCCGGTGTCGTCACGGCCTTCCAGCCCCCACGGTCGTCGCCGCGGAGCAGGCGCAGCGAGCCGTCCGTGGCCCGCCCGACGACGTCCGAGCCGGCGTCCTCGTCGACGTCGGTCGCCCGGACCGCCCCGGTGGGGCGCAGCAGGCCCATCCGCTGCTTGACCGTGAGGACCCTCAGGGCCGCCGTGTCCACCAGGGCCCGGAAGGAGGAGTCCGACGACGTCCTGGCCAGCACCGCCGACACCATCGCGGGGGCCTGGGCGGCATCGACGGTGAGCACCATGTCGCCGCCGGCCAGGATGAAGTCGACCGCCCGCTGCCCCAGGGTCCAGGCACCCACCGCCTGGGCGTGCCCGAGGTCGTCGGAGATCACGACGCCCTCGAATCCCAGGTCGTGGCGCACCATGCCCGTGACGACCGTGGGCGAGAACACCGCGGGCCGGCTGGCGTCGATCCTGGTGTAGATCGCCGAGGAGGTCATGAGGAACTCGGCCCCACCCGCGGCGGTGGTGCGGAACGGCGCGACGTACGGATCGGTGCGTGTCGTCGTCGTGTCCTTGACGTTCGCGGTCGTGTCCGTGTTGGCGGTGACCCGGCCGAGACCGGGGAAGTGCTTCGCCGTCGGCATCACCCCGGCAGCACGCATCCCCGCTGCGAACGCGGCCGCGTGGGAGCCCACCGTCGCCGGGGTGTAGCCGTACTCGCGGTCGAACGCGCCGATGGGGGCGTTGTGCGGGGCGAACGCCGCGCTCGGGACCGTGTCGGCGACCGGCCCCAGGTTCACGTTGACGCCTGCCGAGGCGAGCTGCCGCCCCCAGGTCGTCGCCGAGGCCTTGAGAGCCGTCGCGGTCGAGCGGCCCTGGTCCAGGGCGCTGGGCATCGCGGAGAACCCGGTGCCCTTGAGCACCTGCACGAGACCGCCCTCCTGGTCGGTGGCGACGGCGAGCGGAACCCCGGCCGTGGCTGCAGCGGTGGCCCGCGACTGCAGGGCGGTGGTGACGGACCTCGTGGCCGTGACGCCGGCCGTGCTGCGCCCGGTGAGGATGACCGAGCCCACGTGCTGGTTCGCGATGGCCGAGGAGACTGCCGAGCTGACCCCCGTGGCGGGCGTCCCGACCATGAACAGCTGACCCACCCGTTGGGCCGTGGTCATCCGGGCGAAGACCTCCTGGGCCGGTGCCGACCGCGTCGGCACCGTCGCAGCCGTGGCCGGACCGCTTCCCGCCAGCACCACCACGCCGCTCACCACACCCGCAACCAGCACCGTCGCCGTGCGCCGCACCCGCATGCCGTCCCCCTCGTCCTCGGTCACGTATGGCGACCGCTCGCCATACACAGTAGGACGCCGCGGGGGCGGCGAGGGTTGTCCCACGGGCCGGCCGGCAGCAGGTGTCGGTGGCCCGTGGCAGGCTGTCCAGCACATGGCTTCCGACGTCCTCGAGCGCTTCTCCCCCGCCACCGCGGAGTGGTTCCGCGGTTCCTTCAGCGAGCCCACCGCGGCGCAGGCCGGGGCCTGGGAGGCGATCAGCTCGGGGCAGCACGCCCTCGTCGTGGCCCCCACCGGTTCGGGCAAGACGTTGTCGGCGTTCCTGTGGGCGCTGGACCGGCTGGCGAGCACCCCGCCACCGCCCGAGAAGCTCAAGCGCTGCCGCGTCCTCTACATCTCCCCCATGAAGGCCCTCGCCGTCGACGTCGAGCGCAACCTGCGCTCACCCCTGGTCGGCATCGGTCACGCGGCCACCCGGCTCGGCCTCCCGCAGCCCGAGATCACGGTGGCGGTGCGCTCCGGCGACACCCCGGCCAACGAGCGGCGCGCGTTCGCCCGCACCCCGAGCGACGTGCTCATCACGACGCCCGAGTCGTTGTTCCTCATCCTCACCTCGCAGGCGCGCGAGGCCCTCGCCGGTGTGGAGACGGTGATCCTCGACGAGGTGCACGCCGTCGCGGGCACCAAGCGCGGCGCCCACCTCGCCCTGACCCTCGAGCGGCTCGACGCCCTCCTGGACGCACCCGCCCAGCGGATCGGGCTGTCCGCCACGGTCGAGCCCGTCGAGGAGGTCGCCCGTTACCTCGCCGGTGGCCGGCCGGTGGAGATCGTGCGACCGCCGTCAACCAAGGAGTGGGACCTCGACGTCGTCGTGCCCATCGCCGACATGTCCAGCCTGGGCGAGGTGATCGAGGACGACCTCTCCGGGCCCGCGGCGGGTGGCGAGCGCCGCGCCTCGATCTGGCCGCACGTCGAGGAGCGGATCGTCGACCTCATCGCCTCGCACCGCTCGACCCTGGTGTTCTCCAACTCGCGCCGCCTCGCCGAGCGGCTCACCAGCCGCCTCAACGAGATCTGGGAGGAACGCCTCGAGAAGGTCGCCGCGGAGCGCGCGGAGGCCGAGGAGTCGGGGAGCGAGCTCACGGGCGCTGCGACCACCGCCCCGTCGGCGGCGGAGCAGCGTCGAGGGGCTGCCGGGTCCCGCACCCCGGCCCAGATGATGGCCCAGGCCGGTTCGACGAACGGGGCGCCGGCCGTGCTCGCCCGCGCCCACCACGGGTCGGTGAGCAAGGAGCACCGGGCGCTCATCGAGGAGGACCTCAAGGCGGGTCGCCTCCCGGCCGTCGTGGCGACCTCGAGCCTCGAGCTCGGCATCGACATGGGTGCGGTCGACCTCGTCGTGCAGGTCGAGTCCCCACCGTCGGTGGCCAGCGGGCTGCAACGCGTGGGCCGGGCCGGTCACCAGGTCGGAGCGGTCTCCCGGGGCGTGTTGTTCCCGAAGTTCCGCGGCGACCTGGTCCAGACGGCGGTCGTCGTGGAACGCATGCGGGCGGGCGCCATCGAGTCCCTGCGCGTCCCGGCGAACCCCGTCGACGTCCTGGCCCAGCAGATCGTGGCCATGTGCGCCCTCGACGACTGGACCGTCGACGACCTCGAGAAGGTCGTGCGCGGAGCCACACCGTTCTCGTCGCTGCCGCGCTCGATCCTCGAGTCGGTCCTCGACATGCTGTCCGGCCGCTACCCCAGCGACGAGTTCGCCGAGCTGCGACCGCGCATCGTCTGGGACCGCGTCACCGGTGTCCTCAGCGGGCGCCCCGGCGCCCAGCGCCTCGCCGTCACCTCCGGCGGCACCATCCCCGACCGCGGCCTGTATGCCGTGTTCCTCGCCTCGTCCGAGGGTGCCGGTCGGCGCGTGGGCGAGCTCGACGAGGAGATGGTGTACGAGTCGCGCGTCGGCGACGTCTTCACCCTCGGCACGTCCACCTGGCGGATCGAGGACATCACCCACGACCGGGTGCTCGTCACCCCGGCCCCCGGGATGCCGGGCAAGCTCCCGTTCTGGAAGGGCGACCAGCTCGGTCGTCCGGCCGAGCTCGGTCGGGCCGTGGGGGCGTTCGTCCGCGAGGTGGTGGGCCTGAGCGACGCCAAGGCCAGGGAGCGCGTCACCGCGGCCGGCCTCGACGAATGGGCCACCGACAACCTGCTCGCCTACCTGCGTGAGCAGAAGGAGGCCACCGGCCACGTCCCCGACGACCGCACGATCGTCGTCGAGCGCTTCCGCGACGAGATCGGCGACTGGCGGGTCGCGGTCCACTCGCCGTTCGGCGGCCAGGTGCACGCTCCGTGGGCGCTGTGCGTCTCGGCGCGGATGCGTGAGCGGTTCGGCGTCGACGTGCAGGCGATGCACGGTGACGACGGGATCGTGTTCCGGCTGCCCGACCTGGAGTTCGAGGACGGGCGCGGGGTCGGCGCCGAGCTGATGGAGCTGGTGCGCCTCGACCCTGACGAGGTGCACGACCGCGTCACCTCGGAGATCGGCGGGTCGGCCCTGTTCGCCGCCCGGTTCCGCGAGTGCGCGTCGCGTGCCCTGCTGCTCCCCCGACGTCGCCCCGACCGCCGCCAACCGTTGTGGCAGCAGCGTCAACGAGCCGCCCAGCTGCTCGAGGTCGCCAGCCAGTACGCCTCGTTCCCGATCATCCTCGAGACCGTGCGCGAGTGCGTCCAGGACGTGTTCGACGTGCCCGGGCTCGAGACCCTGATGAAGGCCGTCGAGTCGCGCGAGGTCACCCTCGTCGACGTCGAGTCGCGCCAGCCCTCGCCGTTCGCCCGGTCCCTGATGTTCGGGTACGTCGCGCAGTTCCTCTACGAGGGTGACTCGCCCCTGGCGGAGAAGCGCGCAGCCGCCCTGTCCCTCGACCCCACCCTGCTCGCCGAGCTGCTCGGGCGGGGTGAGGGCCTGTCGCTGCGCGACCTGCTCGACCCCGAGCAGGTCACCCGCACCGAGAACGAGCTCCAGCGCCTCGTGCCCGAGCGCGCCTGCCGGGACGCCGAGGACATCGCCGACCTGCTCCGCGTGCTCGGTCCCCTGTCGTTGTCCGAGATCCAGCGTCGGTCGCAGGAGGCCCTGTCCCACAAGGACATCGGCGGCTGGCTCGTCGACCTCGAGGGTGCGCGCCGCCTGATCCGGGTCCGTGTTGCCGGCGAGGAGCGCTGGGCCGCCATCGAGGACGCCGGTCGACTTCGCGACGCCCTCGGCGCCTCGCTGCCCGTGGGCGTCCCCCAGGCCTTCCTCGAGCCCGTCCCCGACCCGCTCGGTGACCTCGTCGCCCGGTTCGCCCGCACCCACGGCCCGTTCCCCGTGTCCACGGTCGCCGCGTGGTGGGGGGTGGGACCAGCCGTCGCGCTCGACACCCTGCGCCGGCTCGTGGCCTCCGGCCGCGTCGTCGAGGGTGAGCTGCTCCCGCTGGAGAACGGCGGCGGCCGGCACGGCCTGGACTACTGCGACGCCGAGGTGCTGCGGATGCTGCGCCGTCGCTCGCTGGCAGCGCTGCGCGCCGAGGTCGAGCCGGTCGCGACGGTCGAGCTCGCGCGGTTCCTGCCGCAGTGGCAGGGCGTCGGTGGTGGGTTGCGCGGTCGCGACGGACTCATCCGCGCCGTGGAGCAGCTCGCCGGTGCGGTGCTCCCGGCGAGCGCACTGGAGACCCTCGTCCTGCCGACCCGCGTGGCCGGGTACACCGCGTCCCTGCTCGACGAGCTGACCAGCAGCGGCGAGGTGCTGTGGCGCGGTCACGGGTCGCTCCCCGGCGACGACGGCTGGGTCTCCCTCCACCTCGCCGACACGGCGCACCTCACGATGCCCCCGCCGGCGGACGAGACCCTGAGCGAGTCGCAGCAGGCCATGGTCGAGGCGCTGTCGGGGGGCGGCGCCTACTTCTTCCGCACCCTCTCCGACGCCGTCGGCAGCACCGACGACGAGCAGGTGCTCACCGACCTCTGGGCGCTGGTCTGGGCGGGGCACCTGAGCGGTGACACCATCGCTCCGCTCCGGGCGCTGCTCTCCGGCGGCCGCACGGCCCACCGCCGCAGCACGTCCGGTCCCCGTTCCTCGCGGTATGCCGGGCGGCAGGGTTCGCTGGGCACCCTGTCGGGACGACGCGGCCTGGGTCGTCCGTCCCTGCCGGCCCGTTCCGGCCCACCGGCCGGCGCCGGGCGCTGGTCGCTGCTCCCCGAGACCGAGGGCGATGCGACGGTGCGGGCCTACGCCACCGCCGAGGTGCTCCTCGACCGGTACGGCGTCGTCACCCGGGGTTCGGTCGTCGCCGAGGACGTCCCCGGCGGGTTCGCCGGGGTCTACCGGGTGCTGGCTGCTGCGGAGGAGTCCGGGCGGGTGCGGCGCGGGTACTTCGTCGAGTCCCTCGGTGCGGCCCAGTTCTCGACGACCGGGGCCATCGACCGGATCCGTGCGGGTGCACGGCAGCCGGGCGGCGACCCCGACGAGCAGCAGGGTCCCGCCCTGGTGCTCGCTGCGACCGACCCTGCCAACGCCTACGGCGCGGCCCTCCCATGGCCCGACCGCGTCACCCGGGACGAGGACGACCCGGCCGACAGCGAGGCGGGCAAGGCCGCCCGCGGGTCAGCCGGAGGCCGCAAGGGTCACCAGCCCGGTCGCAAGGCCGGAGCCCTGGTGGTGCTCGTCGACGGCGAGCTGGTGCTCTACGTCGAGCGCGGTGGCAAGACGCTCCTGTCCTGGACCGACGACCCGATGCGCCTCCAGGGAGCAGCCGACGCGCTGGCCCTCGCGGTACGGGAAGGTGCCCTCGGCCGGCTGACGGTCGAGAAGGCCGACGGCGGGGCCCTGCTGGGGTCCGAGCACCCGCTCGTGGCGGCCCTGGCCAACGCCGGCTTCCACGCCACCCCTCGCGGGCTGCGGTTGCGGCGATGAGCCGTTCCGCTGGTGGGCGCGTCGGCGTCGTCACCTCCTTGGCCACCGCTCTCGTGAACGGGTCCGTGCGTGCCTGAGGGCGACACGGTCTGGCGCACGGCGACGCGGTTGCACCGGGCGGTGGCGGGTCAGGAGATCACGCTCTGGGACGTGCGGTTCCCGGGGATCGCCACGACCGACTTCCGTGGCGCGACGACCACCGAGGTGGTCAGCCGTGGCAAGCACGTCCTGCACCGGCTCGACAACGGCGTCACGATGCACTCGCACCTGCGCATGGAGGGACAGTGGCGCGTCGAGGCGCCCGCGGACAACGGACGCTGGCTGCGCAGGGCCGACCTGCGGGCGGCCGTCGGCACGCACGAGTGGACGGCACTGGGGCTGCGTCTCGGCGTGCTCGAGCTGCTGCCCACCAGTCGTGAGTCGGACGTCGTGGGCCACCTCGGGCCCGATGTCCTGGGGCCGGACTGGGACGCCGTCGTGGCGGTCTCGAACCTGCGCTCCTCCCCCACTACCATCGGGGCCGCCCTGCTCGACCAGCGCAACCTCGCCGGGGTCGGCACGCTGTGGGCCTCGGAGAGCCTGTTCATGGAGAAGGTGCATCCGTGGACCGCGGCCGCCGACCTGCAGGCCGACGTCGTCGAACGTCTCGTGGACCGGGCCCACCGGCTCCTTGACACCGCCCGCCACCACGCCCTGCAGTCGAGCACCGGGGTTCGGCGGCGGGGCGAGGAGAGCTTCGTCCACGCCCGGTCCGGACGGCCCTGCCGACGCTGCGGCACCGGCATCCGGGTCGCGATGATCGGACAGGCGCCGCAGGAGCGCACGATGTTCTACTGCCCGAGCTGTCAGGGCGGTCTCGGACCGACGGACGACGGGCGGCCGCAGCGCCCCATGGGTTCGTCGGGCGGTCGGGCCACGCCGTACCGCCGCGCCTGACCCTCCTGGCGGGCAGAGGCCCTCAGGGAGCATCGGGCGCGCCCCCGCGAGGCAGGATCGACTCGACGACCTCCGTCTTGGCGTCGGCGTAGTCCTGGACGTACCGCCACCGGCGGGTCGCCGGATCGCGCTTTGTCGCGGCATACCGCTCACGGTCGTCGGGGTGGCCGCGCAGCCAGTCCCGGAAGCGGCGCATCCGGGCGACCTCCGCGTCGGCTGCCCCGGGCGAGGAGATGTGCAGGTTCACGTCGAACGGGGCCCCGCTCTCACGACGCCGGGAGAGGACCCGGTGCTCCAGCCAGTCGGGCTCGCGGATGCGCAGCATGCAACCCAACGCCTTGAGGACCGGCACGTGGGCTCACTCGTCCGAATCGGGTCCGAGCAGCAGGATGTCGATGACGGGCTTGGCGGGCAGCGCCGGAACCGACGTGGAGCCGACGTGCTCGACGGACAGGCAGAGAGCACTCACCACGGCCTCGGGAGGCGGCCGCTCGTCGTCCCCGCGGACAGGTGCGTCAGGCGGCGGAGGCCGAGACCAGCGCGGTGGCCGGCAGCGGCAGCGACACCGGAGCGGTCAGCGCCTCGGTCTCGGCGACCCGCTCGGAGACCTGGCCGAGGACCTCGGACAGGGGCAGGTGCAGGGCGCCACAGATCGACGACAACAGCTCGGACGAGGCTTCCTTCTCACCGCGCTCGACCTCGCTGAGGTACCCCAGCGACACCGAGGCCGCGGCAGACACCTCGCGGAGCGTGCGGCCCTGGGACTGGCGCTGCTCACGGAGGACGTCACCGAGTTCGCGACGGAGCAGGATCATGACGCCTCCTTCAGCTGGTCGTCACCGGGACGGGTACGGGACCACGGTACCCCGCAGCCCTGACGCTGCGCGCGCAGGATTCGGGAATCACGAGGTTCGCACGGGTCAACGACGGGCACGGCCGGAATCTTCCGCCCCACCGACCCCACGCGTCCACCCCGACGCGCCGTCCACGTCCGCCGACCTGCCCATGATCTCGCTCACGAGGGCGAGGGCGGCGGCGACGGTCGCAGCCCTGATCGCCGCACGGTCGCCCGTCAGGGCGAGCTCGCGGACCTCGACGCGGTCGAGCTCCTGACCGGCCCGGGCGACCGCGACGAAGACCGTCCCCACCGGGCGGCCGTCCTGCGGATCGGGTCCGGCCACGCCGGTCGTCGCGACGCCGAGGTCGGCGCCACACACGCGGGCGGCACCCAGCGCCATCTCGCGGGCCACCCTGTCCTGGACGGCGCCACCCTCGGCGAGGACGGCCGGGTCGACACCCAGCACGGACGCCTTGACGTCGGTCGCGTAGCTCACCACCCCGCCGCGGACCACGGCGGAGGCTCCGGGCACGTCGGTGAGGGCCGCGGCGACCAGGCCGCCGGTGAGCGACTCGGCGGTGGCGACCGTCGTCCCGGCCGCGCGCAGCGCAGCGACGACGTCCGCGGCCGACACGGCCCCGGTCATCGGCGTCGGGCGGCCCGGGCGGCGCGCTTCATGGCGGCACGTTCGCTGGTCTGGCGCAGGCGGTGGGCCTTGTAGGCGATGTCGAGCCCGGTGACGACGGTGACGAGCACGGCCAGGCCCAGCACCAGCCAGGCCACGAGGTGCCAGACGTCGGAGCCGGGGAACGTGGACAGCGGCAGCGTGAACAGGGTCAGGCCCAGGCTCTGCAGGGCCGTCTTGACCTTGCCGCCGCGCCCGGCGGGCATGACCCCGTGGCGGATCACGACGAAGCGCATCGCGGTGACGCCCCACTCGCGGACCAGCACGACCAGGGTCATCCACCACGGGAGGTCACCGAGGGAGGCGAGGCCGATGAACGCCATGCTCATCAGCGCCTTGTCGGCGATGGGGTCGGCGATCTTGCCGAAGTTGGTGATGAGCCCCCGGCTGCGGGCGATGTCGCCGTCCACCCGATCGGTCGCCGTGGCGATGACGAACACGGCAGCCGCCCACCACCGCATCGTCGGGTTGTGGCCGCTGCCGGCGAGCAGCAGCCAGCCGTAGACGGGCACGAGCAGGATCCGCGAGACCGTCAGGGCGTTCGCGATGTTCCAGGCGCTCGGTGTCGGCGTCGAGACCGGCTCGGTCATCGGGTCCGGCAGCGGGGCCGACTCGCTCATGCCGGCTCTGCCACGAGGTCGATGCCCTCGGTTGCCACCACCACCGCGTGCACGATGTCGCCGACGGCCAGGCCGGGCCAGTCCTCCGGCGCGAGCAGGGTGACGCCGTCCACGTCCGGACCCTGGTGCACCGCGCGACCGACCACCATCGGCTCGTCGTCGTCACCGTCGCCGAGGTCTCCGCTCGGGACCGACTCGACGAGCACGTCGACCGTCTCACCGATCCGCTCCTCGGCGCGCTGGAGGTTGAGCTCCTCGATCAGGGCGGTGAACCGTGACACGCGCTCGGCGACGACGTGCTCGGGCAGCTTGTCGCCGTAGGTCTCCGCCTCGGTGCCGTCCTCGTCGGAGTAGCCGAACACACCGACGACGTCGAGCCGCGCTGCCACGAGGAACGCCTCGAGCTCGTCGAGGTCGGCCTCGGTCTCACCCGGGAACCCGACGATGACGTTGCTGCGGATGCCGGCCTTCGGCGCCCGCGCGCGGACCTCGTCGATCAGGCCGAGGAACGCCTCCCGCCCACCGAACCGGCGCATCGAGCGCAGGAGGGTGGCCGAGGCGTGCTGGAAGCTGATGTCGAAGTACGGGACCACGCCGGGGATCGACGCCATCGCGTCGAGCAGGTCGGGGCGGATCTCGGCGGGCTGGAGGTAGGAGACACGGACCCGCTCGATGCCGGGCACGGCGGTGAGCTCGGGGAGCAGCTTCTCGAGCAGGCCGATGTCGCCGAGGTCCTTGCCGTAGGACGTGGAGTTCTCGCTGACGAGGAAGAGCTCCTTGACGCCGCGCTCCCCCAGCCAGCGGGCCTCCGCCACGATGTCCATCGGTCGGCGCGAGACGAAGGCCCCACGGAACGACGGGATGGCGCAGAACGCACAGCGCCGGTCGCAACCGCTGGCGATCTTCAGCGGCGCCCACGGGCGGCCGTCGAGGCGGGCGCGGATGACGCGCGGGCCGGAGGCCGGCACCGGACCCTCGATGGTGACGTCGACCGGTTCGCTGGGGGCGACCTGCTCGGGCGACGTGCCGTCCTGGGACGGCACGGCAGCTGCGGCGGACACGGCAGGGCCGGAGGGCCCACCGTGACCGGGCAGCGCGACTCCGACCGAACCGGCCTGGCGCTGCACGGGCGACAGGGGCAGCAGGCGTCGGCGGTCACCGGGGGTGTGCGACTCGGGGGCGTTGCCGTCGAGGATCGCGCGCAGGTGGCTGGACATGTCGGCGTAGGAGTCGAAGCCGAGCACCGCGTCGGCCTCGGGCAGCTCGGCCGCCAGCTGCTTGCCGTACCGCTCGGCCAGGCACCCGACCGCGACGACCTTCTGGGTCTTCGAGTGGCCCTTGCGCGCAGAGGCCTCGAGGAGCACGTCGATGGAGTCCTTCTTGGCCTGCTCGACGAACCCGCAGGTGTTCACCACTGCGACGTCTGCGTCGTCCGCGTCGTCGACGAGGAGCCACCCCTCGGCAGCGAGCCGGCCGGCCAGCTCCTCCGAGTCGACCTCGTTGCGGGTGCACCCCAGGGTCACCAGGGCCACGCTGCGCTGCTCGGTCGAACTCATGGCGCCCACTCTACGGTGAGTAGCGTGGGCGCCATGACCGCCGTGACGACCACCGCCGACCGCGTCGCCGCCGTGCTGCGCCAGCACCCCGTCATCGACGGGCACAACGACCTCCTGTGGGAGGCCCGCGAGCAGGTGGGCTACGACTTCGACCGCCTCGACCTCGCTGCCGGTGGCACGCCGACCCACACCGACCTGCCCCGCCTGCGGGCCGGCGGGGTGGGCGGCCAGTTCTGGTCGGTGTTCGTGCCCGCCGAGCTCTCGGGAGACGACGCCGTGAGCGCCACGCTGGAGCAGATCGACGCGGGTCACCAGATGGTGGCCCGGTATGGCGCCGACCTCGCGTTCGCCCGGACCGCGGACGACATCACGGCCGCCTGGGGGTCCGGGCGGATCGCCTCGCTGCTCGGCGCCGAGGGCGGTCACTCGATCAACAGCTCGCTGGCGACGCTGCGGATGCTGCACGTCCTGGGGGTGCGCTACATGACGCTGACGCACAACAGCAACGTGCCCTGGGCCGACTCGGCCACGGACGCACCCGTCCTCGGCGGCCTGTCGGCGTTCGGGGTCGAGGTGGTGCGCGAGATGAACCGCATCGGCATGCTCGTCGACCTCTCCCACGTGTCCCCCGGCACGATGCGCGATGCCCTCCGGGTCGCCGAGGTGCCGGCGATCTTCAGCCACTCCTCCGCCAGGGCGGTGGCCGACAGCCCGCGCAACGCCCCCGACGACGTGCTGGAGTCGCTGCGCGACAACCGCGGGGTCTGCATGGTCACCTTCGTGCCCAAGTTCGTGAACCCCGACGCCGCGGCCTGGCAGGCCGAAGCCGTCGCCGCGGCGGCGGAGGCAGGCGTCACCCAGGGCGATGGTCCGGCCTTCGAGGCCTGGGGCAAGGACTACGTCCGACGGACGTCACCCGCGCCGGGGGCCACCCTCCAGGACGTCGTGCGCCACTGCGAGCACATCCGCGAGGTGGCAGGCGTCGACCACGTCGGGGTCGGTGGCGACTACGACGGCGTCGGTCAGCTGCCTGACGGCCTCGAGGACGTCAGCTGCTACCCCGCCCTCCTCGAGGCCCTCGCGGACCGCGGGTGGTCCGACGACGACCTCGGAAAGCTCACGAGCGGCAACATCGTCCGGGTGCTGGGCGAGGCGGAGGAAGTCGCTCGGCGGTTGCAGGCGGAGCGCGGCCCGAGCCTGGCCACCATCGCCGAGCTCGACGGGGTCCGCGCCTAGTTGCGCCAGCGGGTGATGGTCAGCCCGACGACCCGGGCGATGATCAGCGCGACGTACATGACGCCCGCGACCTGCTCGATGATGACGACCGAGCGGGCGTGGGGCAGGACCGCGGTGACGTCGGACAGCCCGACGCTCGTGAGGTTGGCGAACGACAGGTAGAGCAGCTCCAGGAAGGTCCGGTGGCCCTCGCCCTGGAAGGCGATGAAGGACCCCGGCCAGACGACCTGCACGGCCATGAACAGGTAGGCGAACATCCACGACACGACGGTGAAGTTGGCTCCGACGGCGAAGATCTCGTCGCGGGTGACCCACGAGTCGTCGAACAGGTAGCGGATCAGCCCGTACCCCGTGTAGCCGTAGAACGCCGCGTGGAGCAGGGAGGACCACAGGACCACCTGCTGGTTCCCCGGGGCGAACCCCTCGGCGATCGTCAGTGCGACGACGGGCACGCCGAGCACCACGGCCACCCAGGTGAGCGCCGGCGTGGCGCGCACGGCATACACGGCCACGGCCAGGACGAGGACGCCGAAGAGGCCGATGACGGTCCGGCCGAGCGGGGTGTCGCCGGCGAACGGGTAGGCGAGCACCTCGAGGAGCTGCGCCGCGAGCAGGACCCCGCTCGGGTGGCTCTTGACGGCGTTCAACCAGTCGCGCATGGCGACCACCCTAGGGTCCGCCCGTCAAGATCGCGTCAACGCCAGTCAAGGCGCCGTCAACGCGAGGAGGTGCCCCGGTCGGGCGACCTTGACTGACACCGTGATCGAGAACCTCGTCGCCGCCCTGCTCGGCCTCGCGCTGCTGGCCTACCTGGTCTACGCGCTCGTCCGCCCGGAGCGGTTCTGATGTCCGAGGCAGCAGCCGGGCTGCTGTCCCTCCTGACCCTGGTGGTCGCCCTCGTCGTGGTCTGCGTCCCGCTCGGGACGTGGATCGCGAAGGTGTTCACCGACACGCGGCACTGGCGGGTGGAGCGGGTGCTCTACCGCGTCGCCGGAGTGGACCCCGAACGCGAGCAGGGATGGCGCGCGTATGCCGTGAGCGTGGGTGCCGTGAGCGTGGTGGGCTTCGTCCTCCTGCTCGGCCTGATCCTCCTGCAGACCTCACTGCCCCTGCGCCAGGGATCGGACGGCATGGGGGTGACGACCGCCGTCAACACCGCGGTGTCCTTCGTGACCAACACGAACTGGCAGAGCTACGCCGGTGAGGCGGGTGTGACGCCCCTCGTGCAGACGCTCGGGCTCACCATCCAGAACTTCGTGTCCGCCGCCGTGGGCCTCGCGGTCTGCATCGCCCTGACCCGGGCGCTGCTGCGCGACGGGACGGGGCGCATCGGCAACTTCTGGGTCGACCTGGTGCGCGGCACGGTCCGCGTCCTCCTGCCCGGCGCCGTGCTCGCCGCCGTCGTCCTCCTCGTCGGCGGGGTCGTCCAGAACCTGGCCGCGCCGTCCACCGTGACCGGCCTCTCCGGCGCGGAGCAGGTCATCCGCGGAGGCCTGGTCGCGTCGCAGGAAGCCATCAAGGAGCTCGGGACCAACGGTGGCGGGTACTTCAACGCCAACTCCGCCCACCCGTTCGAGAACCCCAACCCCTTCACCAACCTCTTCGAGGTCTTCCTCCTGCTCGTCGTGCCGTTCGCCCTCCCCCGCGCGTTCGGGATCATGGTGGGCGACCGCCGACAGGGACGCGCCCTGCTCGGCTTCGCCTCAGTGCTGTTCGGCGCGGGCGTCGCGCTGACCACCTGGGCCGAGGTCGCTGCCGCCACCGCGTCGACGGGTTCGATGGAGGGCAAGGAGCAGCGGTTCGGCGTCTGGGCCTCGGCCCTGTTCGGCGCGGCGACGACGAGCACCTCCACCGGTGCGGTCAACTCGCTGCACGAGTCCTACAGCCCGCTCGGCGGAGGGGTGGTCCTCACCAACATGCTGCTCGGCGAGGTCTCGCCCGGCGGAGTCGGCTCGGGCCTCTACGGCATCGTCGTCATCGCGATCCTGTCCGTGTTCGTCGCAGGGCTCATGGTGGGTCGTACCCCCGAGTACCTGGGCAAGACCATCGGCCGGCGTGAGATCACGATGGCAGCGCTGTACTCGCTCGTGATGCCCGTCCTCGTCCTCGGGTTCACCGGCGCGGCCCTGTCCATGGACGGCCCCCGGAGCACCATGCTCGCGAGCGGGCCGCACGGGTTGACCGAGGTGCTCTACGCGTATGCGTCGGCCGCGAACAACAACGGCAGCGCCTTCGCCGGCCTCAGCGCCGACAACCCCTGGTTCAACCTGACGCTCGCCTTCTGCATGGCCGTTGGTCGGTTCGTCCCGATGATGCTGGTGCTCGGCCTGGCGGGTTCCCTTGCAGCGCAACGGCGTCGGCCCGAGACCGCCGGCACCATGCCGACCCACACACCTCTCTTCACCGGCCTGCTCGTCGGCATCGCCCTGGTCCTCGCCGGCCTGACCTTCTTCCCCGCCCTCGCCCTCGGACCCCTCGCGGAGGCCCTGTCATGAACCGCACCACCATCCTCGCGGCCCTTCCCCAGGCCGTGACCAAGCTCGACCCCCGCCACCTGGTTCGGACCCCGGTGATCTTCGTGGTGTGGATCGGCTCGGTCCTCACGACGGTCCTGGCGGTCCTGGACCCCTCGGTCTTCGGCTGGGGCGTCGCCTTCTGGCTCTGGGCCACCGTGCTGTTCGCGAACGCCGCGGAGGCTATCGCCGAGGGCCGTGGCCGGGCCCAGGCCGCTACCCTGCGGGCCACGCGGACGGAGACCCTGGCGGTCCGGCTCAGGGAGGATGGCGGCACCGAGACCGTTCCCGGCACGGCGCTGCGGATCGGCGACCGGGTGCGCGTCGTCGCCGGTGAGGTGATCCCGGGCGACGGGGACGTCGTCGAGGGCGTCGCCACGGTCGACGAGTCGGCGATCACGGGCGAGTCCGCCCCGGTGGTCCGTGAGTCCGGTGGCGACCGGTGCGCCGTCACCGGTGGCACGACGGTGCTCTCCGACGCCATCGTCGTGCGGATCACGTCCCGTCCCGGCGAGACCTTCATCGACCGGATGATCGCGCTCGTCGAGGGCGCCTCGCGGCAGAAGACCCCCAACGAGATCGCCCTCACGGTCCTGCTGACCACCTTGACGATCCTCTTCCTCGTCACCGTCATGGCGATCCAGCCGCTGGCGTCGTACTCGGGCGGGTTGCAACAGGTCATCGTCCTGGTCGCCCTGCTCGTCTGCCTCATCCCGACGACGATCGGCGCCCTGCTCTCCGCCATCGGCATCGCCGGCATGGACCGGCTCGTCCAGCGCAACGTCCTGGCCATGTCCGGCCGGGCCGTCGAGGCGGCGGGCGACGTGTCGACGCTGCTGCTCGACAAGACCGGCACGATCACGCTGGGCAACCGGCGCGCCAGCGAGCTCACCCCGGTCATCGGTGCGGCGGACGGCGAACTGGCACAGGCGGCATACCTGTCGTCGCTCGCGGACGGGACGCCCGAGGGGCGCTCCATCGTCGAGCTGGCCACCTCCCTGGAGCACTTCGGGGGTGTGACGTCGGCGGACGTGCTCGCCTCGCAGGGAGCGGAGTTCGTGGAGTTCACGGCGCAGACGCGCATGTCCGGCGTGGACCTCCCCGACGGGACGCGCATCCGCAAGGGCGCGGCGTCGGCAGTCACCGCGTGGGTCACCCAGGAGGGGGGCGAAGTTCCGGACGAGACCGGACGGCTCGCCGACGCCATCGCCGGGGACGGTGCCACGCCGCTGGTGGTGGCCCTGGCTGCCGCCGGCCGGGCGCCACGGGTCCTCGGCCTCGTCCGGCTCAAGGACGTCGTGAAGCCGGGCATGGCCGAACGCTTCGAGGTGTTGAGGCGCATGGGGATCCGCACCGTCATGATCACCGGCGACAACAAGCTCACTGCGGCGGCGATCGCCACGGAGGCGGGGGTCGACGACTTCCTCGCCGAGGCCACACCCGAGGACAAGATGGCCCTCATCGTCAAGGAGCAGGAGGGCGGTCGGCTCGTCGCGATGACGGGCGACGGCACCAACGACGCGCCTGCCCTCGCCCAGGCCGACGTCGGACTGGCCATGAACACGGGCACGTCGGCGGCCAAGGAGGCCGGCAACATGGTCGACCTCGACTCGGACCCGACCAAGCTCATCGAGGTCGTCGCCATCGGGAAGCAGCTGCTGATCACGCGCGGAGCGCTGACGACGTTCTCGATCGCCAACGACATCGCCAAGTACTTCGCGATCATCCCGGCCATGTTCGTCGTGCTGTTCCCCGGACTCGACGCCCTCAACATCATGCGTCTCGGGTCGCCGCAGTCGGCCATGCTCTCGGCCGTCATCTTCAACGCGCTGGTCATCGTCGCGCTCGTGCCGCTCGCCCTGCGCGGCGTGCACTACCGCCCCGGCGGCGCGGCCGACCTGCTGCGCCGCAACCTGCTCGTCTACGGCCTGGGCGGCGTCGTCGCACCGTTCGTCGGCATCAAGGTGATCGACCTCCTCGTGTCCCAACTCCCCGGATTGAGCTGACCAGCATGACCTCACTCACGCGCCAGTACGCCGCCGCGCTGCGGCTCCTGCTCGCCCTCACCGTCCTGCTCGGGGTGGTCTACCCCGCCGTCGTGTTCGGCGTCGGCCGACTCGGCCTGAGCGCCCGGGCGGACGGCTCCCTCGTCGAGCACGACGGGAAGGTCGTCGGCTCGTCCCTGCTGGGACAGTCCTTCACCGGCGACCGGTGGTTCCACGGTCGTCCGTCCACCAGCGACTACTCCGGCGACACCAGCGGCGGCTCCAACCTCGCCGCCTCGAGCGACGCCCAGGCCAAGGCGGTCGCCGAACGCCGAGCGACGGTGGCGCAGGCGGACGGTGGCGCGGGCACCTCGCGGGGCGCAGGCGGCATACCGGCCGACGCCCTGACCGCCTCGGCGAGCGGGCTCGACCCCCACATCTCGCCCGAGTACGCCGCGCTCCAGGTGCCGCGCGTCGCCAGGGCGACCGGGCTGGGCACGGACCTGGTTGCGTCACTGGTGGCGAAGCACACCCAGGGGCGCACCCTCGGGTACCTCGGCGAGCCACGGGTGAACGTCCTCGAGCTCAACCTCGCGCTGGCCCGCGCCGCCGGCTAGGAACGGCACGGCGATGGCCCCTCGACCCCCCGATGACGCGAGAATGTCGTCATGACCCCCGGCCGGCTGCGCATCTACCTCGGCGCGGCCCCCGGGGTGGGCAAGACCGTCGCGATGCTGTCCGAGGGGCACCGGCGGGCCGAACGCGGCACCGACGTCGTGGTGGGGCTGGTCGAGACGCACGGTCGCGCCCACACGGCCCAGGCCCTGGGCGGGCTCGAGGTGGTGCCGACCCGCGAGGTGGTGCACCGCGGCAGCACGCTGCGCGAGATGGACGTCGATGCCGTCCTCGAGCGCGGGCCCGAGGTCGTCCTCGTCGACGAGCTCGCGCACACCAACGCCCCCGGCAGCCGGCACGCCAAGCGCTGGGAGGACGTCCGCGACCTGCTCGCCGCAGGCATCGACGTCGTCTCCACCGTCAACGTCCAGCACCTCGAGTCGCTCAACGACGTCGTGGAGGCGATCACGGGGATCCGTCAGCAGGAGACCGTCCCGGACGAGGTGGTGCGGACGGCCGACCAGATCGAGCTCGTCGACATGTCGCCACACGCACTGCGCCGACGGATGGCCCACGGCAACATCTACGGCCCCGACCGGGTGGACGCCGCGCTGGCCAACTACTTCCGCGAGGGGAACCTCACCGCCCTGCGCGAGCTGTCGCTGCTCTGGCTGGCCGACCGCGTCGACGAGGGCCTCGAGCGCTACCGGCGCGACCAGGGGATCACGTCGTCGTGGCCGGCCCGCGAGCGCGTCGTCGTCGCCGTGACCGGAGGGCCCGAGTCGGCGGCACTGGTCCGGCGCGGCGCCCAGATCGCCGCGCGGGGCGCCGGCGGCGAGCTCGTGGTCGCCCACGTCACCCCTGCCGACGGCCTCATCGACGCCCGGCTGGAGAGCATCGGCGAGATCCGGACGCTGGTCGCCGAGCTCGGCGGCACCTTCCACACCGTGGCCGGCGACGACGCGGCGGCCGCGATCCTCGACTTCGCGCGAGGGGTCAACGCACGCCAGGTGGTCCTCGGCGCCTCCCGACGGACCTGGTGGCAGGCGCTGCGCGGCCGCGGGGTCGGCAGCCACGTGGTCGAGGGCGCGGGGGGCGACATCGACACGGTCATCGTCACCCACGAGCAGGCCCACCGCGGGCAGTCCCGGCGCGGCCGTGGGGCGCTCGCGGGGCGCAGGCGGCTGGCGGGCTGGCTGCTCGCGACCCTCGGCACGGTGGTGCTGACGGCCCTGCTCATCGCGACCCGGGAGTCGCACGACCTGCCGCTGGAGGTGCTGCTGTTCCTCGCCCTGACCGTCGGCTGCGCCCTGGCGGGAGGGCTCGGGCCGGCCGTCGTGTCCGCCCTGCTGGGGTCGCTCAGCCTCAACTGGTTCTTCACCGACCCGGTGGGGACGTTGACCATCACCAACCCCCAGAACGCTGCTGCCGTCGTCGTCTTCCTCGTCGTCGCCGTCTCGGTGGCCTCCGCGGTCCACCTCAGCGACCGCCGGGCCGCCGCCGCGCGCCTCGCCCAGCGCGAGTCGCTCGCGCTGGAGCGTTCGGCGCAGACGCTGCTGGGCGAGCAGGACCCGCTCACCGCGCTGCTCGAGCAGGTCGCCGACCTGTTCCACCTGACGACGGCCGGACTCGTGCGACGACCCTCGGTGCGGGCGCCGTGGCAGGTGGTCGCGGCGCTGCCGGGGTTCGACGTGGACCAGCTGGACCGGGCCGCGGTGCTGGCACCGGTCGACGACACGACGACCCTGGCCCTGTTCGGGCCGGTCCTGGCCGCCGACGAGCGCCGCCTCGTCTCCGCGTTCGCCGCGCACGCCGAGGCCGTCCTGCGGCGGGCGGACCTCGCCGAGCAGGCCCGCCGGGCCGGGGCCCTGGCCCGCGACAACCGGGCCCGCACCGCCCTGCTCAGCGCCGTGTCGCACGACCTGCGGACCCCGTTGGCCGGCATCAAGGCAGCGGTCTCGACGTTGCGCCAGCCCGGTGCGGCGTTCGACGCCCAGGACGAGGCCGACCTGCTCGAGACGATCGAGGAGTCCTCCGACCGGCTCACCACCCTGGTCGCCAACCTCCTCGACATCTCCCGGCTGCAGAGCGGCGTGGTCGCCGCGCAGGTCAGCGAGGGCGCCGTGGTGGAGACCATCCGGCGCACCGTGTCGACGGTGTCGGCACCGGACCGCGTCCGGGTCCTGGCCGCCGACGACCTCCCGCTGGCCCTCTACGACGAGGTCCTCCTCGACCGCGTCGTGGCCAACGTCGTGGAGAACGCCCTGCACCACTCGGGCGGCCGCCAGGAGGTCGTCGTCAAGGCCTACGCCACCGGTCACCACCTCCAGGTGAGGGTCGTCGACCGGGGTTCCGGCGTCCCGGACTCCTCGAAGGCGGCGATCTTCGCCCCGTTCCAGCGCCTCGACGACGCACCGCGCGGGTCCGGCGTCGGACTCGGGCTGGCGGTCGCCCGTGGCCTCATGGAGACCATGGACGGCACCATCGCCGCGGAGGACACCCCCGGTGGCGGCCTGACGATCGTCCTCGAGCTCCCCCGCGCCGATGGCAGGATGCCCGCATGAGCGTGGTCCTGGTCGTCGACGACGAACCCCACCTGCGCCGCACCCTGGCGATCAGCCTGCGGGCGCGTGGGTACGAGGTCGAGACCGTCGGCGACGGCCGTTCCGCCCTCCAGTCGATCGCCGAACGCTCCCCCGACGTCGTCGTCCTCGACCTCGGCCTGCCCGACCTCGACGGCATCGACGTCCTGCGCCGGCTGCGGGCCACCTCGAGCGTTCCCGTCATCGTGCTCTCCGCCCGCACCGACTCCGCCGACAAGGTCGAGGCGCTCGACGTCGGCGCCGACGACTACGTCACCAAGCCGTTCGGCATGGAGGAGTTCCAGGCGCGGGTCCGCGCCGCCCTGCGGAGGGCCGGCGAGAGCGAGAACCACCCGCCCGCCCTGCGCACCGAGCACTTCGCCCTCGACTTCGCCGAGCGCACGGCCACGATCGGCGGCGACGTCGTGCGCCTCACGCCGACCGAGTGGCGCCTGCTCGCGGTCCTCGCCCGCCGTCCGGGACACCTCGTCTCGCAGAAGGACCTGCTGCACGAGGTGTGGGGTCCCGGGTACGGCCGCGAGTCCAACTACCTGCGCGTCTACGCCAACCAGCTGCGGCGCAAGCTCGAACCCGACCCCACCCACCCGCGCTACCTCGTCACCGACCCCGGTCAGGGCTACCGCCTCGAGGTATGACGCGGGGTCGCCGCGCGCGGCCATGTCCGGGCCCGCGGGTGCCGGACCGCCGGGGACCCGGGCCCGAACCGGGCGGCGGCCTCGACCCGGCGCTGGCATGCTGGCGGCCATGTCCGGGCACCGGGTGGTGGTCCTGCTCGAGGGCCAGAGCGACGTCGCTGCCGTGCGCGCGCTGCTGGGCGTGCGTCCGGTCACCGTGCAGCCGGACCGGCTCGACCTCGTCGACATGGGTGGCGTCACCAACATCCGACGCCACCTCGCCGACCTCGTTGCGCAGAGTGCGCGCGCCAACGGTGACGCCCCTGCCCGGCTGCGCGTCCTCGGGCTCTGCGACGTCGGGGAGGCCGGCTACTTCGCCCGTGCACTGGCGTCGATCGGTCACCCGGTGGGCTCGGCCGACGACATGGCCGCCCTCGGCTTCCACGTCTGCGACCAGGACCTCGAGGACGAGCTGATCCGGGCGCTGGGGGTCGAGCGGGTCATCGAGGTGCTCGACCGGCTCCGGCTCTTGGACCGCTTCGTGACGTTCCGGCGCCAGCCCACGTGGGAGGGTCGGCCGGTCACCGACCAGCTGCGCCGGTTCTCCGGGACGACGTCGGGGCGCAAGGCGCTCGTCGCGCAGGCCCTGGCCGCGGCGACGACGGCGGAACAGGTCCCGCCTCCGCTCGCTGCGCTGGTGGCCCACATCGCGGCGGCTGCCGCGGACGACGAGCCGGGCCCGGCGGTCCGGCCCTTCTCCACCGAACCCTGAGCGCTCGACCCGATGAGGACGGGGTCGAGCGCTCGAGGTGGGGCGCGCTGTGCGCGGTGCCGCCGGTCAGGCGGTGGCGTCCACCGGAGCCAGCCGCCCGCGCAGGGTCAGGGTCGCGACGACCAGCGCCAGGGAGGCCGTCAGGGCCATCACCAGGGTCATCGGCACGGCCGAGCCCGAACCCATCGCGCCGATCAGGGGAGCCGCGGCTCCACCGATGACGAACTGCGAGGCACCGAGCAGCGCAGCCGCCGTGCCCGCCGCCTCGCCGTGGCGGGTGAGCGCCAGCGCCGGGGTGTTCGGCAGGGTCAGGCCGCAGGCGAACAGGATGAACCAGAGCGGCACGAGGATCAGGGTCAGGCCCCCGAAGCCGGTGGCGGCCGACGCGAGCGTCAGCAGGGCGGCCACTGCACCGATGGTGACCCCGGCACGCACCAGCACGCGGGGCTCGAACCGCTTGAGCAGGAACGGGTTGAGCTGCGAACCGGTCAGGAAGCCCAGCGAGTTCATCCCGAAGACCAGGCCGAACTGCGCGACGCTCAGGCCGTAGATGTCCTGCAGCACGAACGACGAGCCACCGATGTAGGAGAACAGCGTCGCGAACATCAGGCCGCTGATCAGGACGAGCCCGACGAAGGTGCGGTCCTTGAGCAGCGACCCGTAGGTCGCCACGACGGGCTTGAACGCGAGCTTGCGGCGACGCGCCGGTGGCAGCGTCTCGCGCAGGGCGAACGACGCGAGCGTCACCATCATCGTCCCGGCGATCGCGAGCAGGACGAAAACCCCGCGCCACGAGGTGAGCTGGAGGATGAAGCCACCGAGGGTCGGTGCGAGCACCGGCGCGAGGCCCATGACCAGCATCAGGCGCGAGAGCATCGTCGCGGCGGCGGAGCCGGCGAACTGGTCGCGCACCATGGCCATGGAGACCACGGCCACCGCGGCGTTGCCGAGGCCCTGGAGGACACGACCCACGGTCAGTAGCTCGATGCTCGGCGCGAACGCACAGAAGATCGACGCAGCGATGTGCAGCGCGAGCCCGGCGATGAGGGGGCGGCGGCGGCCCACCGCGTCGGCGAGGGGGCCGACGAGGAGCTGGCCGAGCCCCATACCGAGCAGGATGCCGGTGAGGGTGAACTGGACGGCCGACTCGGACGCGGCGAGGTCACGCGTGATCGAGGGCAGGGCCGGCAGGTAGGTGTCGATGGTCAGCGGCCCGATGGCGATGAGGGCGCCGAGGACGAGGACGAACCGCACGTAGGCGCGACCCGTCGGGGCGGGAGGCATGGCCTCGTCGGAGGAGCGGGAGGAGTCGACGGAGGTCTGGGGAAGCGTCTGGGTACGGTCGTCGGTCACGGTCTGGGGCGCGGCGGTCACGGGGAGGGCAACACCGGCCCACCCCGGATCCATTCCGACGGACCTCAGTCGCGCCCGGTGAGCTCCCAGGCGTCGCCGGACTCCTCGACCTCCTCGCGGCCCGCGAACTGCGCGGCCACCGGGTCGTTGTCGTAGCGGTCGTCGGGGGCGTAGCCGGGCCGGTACGACGGCGCCGGTGCGCCGACCGGCACCTCGTCGGTGTGCTCCACTCCCCCAGCCTCGTCGGCCAGGGCCTGGCCGTCGAACACCGGCTCGGCGTCCGGGACCTCGTCGCCGCGCATGAGGGCGAGCGTCGTGGGCAGGTCGTCCGGCTTGACCAGCACGTCGCGGGCCTTGGAACCCTCGGACGGACCGACGACGCCGCGTGACTCGAGCAGGTCCATGAGGCGACCGGCCTTGGCGAACCCGACGCGCAGCTTGCGCTGGAGCATCGACGTCGAGCCGAACTGCGTCGTGACGACGAGCTCGGTCGCCTGCAGCAGCAGGTCGAGGTCGTCACCGATGTCGTCGTCGACGTGCTTCTTGGCGGCGACGACGGTGACGTCGTCGCGGTAGTTCGGCTTGAGCTGGTCGGTGACCGCCTTGACGACGTTCTGGATCTCGGACTCGGTGACCCAGGCGCCCTGGACGCGCATCGTCTTGCTCGAGCCCATCGGCAGGAACAGCGCGTCGCCCTGGCCGATGAGCTTCTCGGCGCCGGGCTGGTCGAGGACGACCCGGCTGTCGGCGAGCGACGACGTCGCGAACGCCATCCGCGACGGGACGTTGGCCTTGATCAGGCCGGTCACGACGTCGACCGACGGACGCTGCGTCGCCAGCACGAGGTGGATGCCGGCGGCCCGGGCGAGCTGGGTGATGCGGACGATCGACTCCTCCACGTCACGCGGGGCGACCATCATCAGGTCGGCGAGCTCGTCGACGATGACGAGCAGGTACGGGTACGGGTGGATGACCCGCTGGCTGCCCGGCAGCGGCTTGACCTTGCCGGCCTTGACCGCCTTGTTGAAGTCGTCGACGTGCTTGAAGCCGAACTGGGCGAGGTCGTCGTAGCGCGTGTCCATCTCCCGCACGACCCACTGGAGGGCCTCGGCGGCCTTCTTGGGGTTCGTGATGATCGGGGTGATGAGGTGCGGGATCCCCTCGTATGCCGTGAGCTCCACCCGCTTGGGGTCCACCAGCACCATCCGGACCTCGTCGGGCGTCGAGCGCATGAGGATCGAGGTGATCATGGAGTTGACGAAGCTCGACTTGCCGGCGCCGGTGGCCCCCGCGACGAGCAGGTGGGGCATCTTGGCGAGGTTGGCGATGACGTAGCCGCCCTCGACGTCCTTGCCGACCCCCATGACCATCGGGTGGTCGTTGCCGCGGGCGGCCTGGCTGCGCAGGACGTCGCCGAGGCTGACCTTCTCGCGGTCGGTGTTGGGGATCTCGATGCCGATGGCGGACTTGCCGGGGATCGGGGAGAGGATCCGGACGTCGGCCGAGGCGACGGCGTACGCGATGTTCTTCGAGAGGGCGGTGACCCGCTCGACCTTGATGCCGGGACCGAGCTCGACCTCGTACCGCGTGACCGTCGGGCCGCGGCTGAAGCCGGTCACCTGTGCGTCGATGTCGAACTGGTCGAGCACCTGGGTGAGGGACTCGACGACGCGGTCGTTCGCGGCGCTGCGGGCCTTGTGCGGCGAGCCGGGCTCGAGCAGGGCGTTGTCGGGCAGCGTGTAGGTGATGTCGCCGGCGAGGGCGAGCTGCTCCACCCGCTGCGGCAGGGGGGTCGTCGGCGGCGCCTCGAGGGCGACCTTCTCGGCGACCTGGCGGGCGGGAACCACTGGTGGGGCGCCCGAGGCGCCGGCGCTGGTGGAACTGTTGGCCCCGGTGGCACCGGGGGCGAGGACGCCCGGGGCGGTCGGGCGCTTCTGCCCGGGACGCAGGCCGTCCTTGCCCTCGGGCACGACGACCGCAGCCTTCTCGAACGCCTCGTCACCGTCGAACGGCCCCTCGGGCTCGATCACCCTGCGGCGGCGCCGGGGCTTCTCGGCCTCCTCGGCGGCCGGCTCGTCGACGTCGACCCCGCGGTGCAGGAGGTGGTCGCGCAGCTCGGCGAGGCGCTCGGGGATCATGTGGACCGGGGTCGCGGTCATCACGAGGAGACCGAAGAAGCCGAGCATGAGCAGGATCGGCACGGTGCCGTAGACCGAGACCGCCGCCTTGAGCGGGCTGGAGGCGAGGAAGCCGATAATGCCGCCGCCGTCGCGCATGCCCTCGGCACCCGCCGGCGGGGTGGGGATGCCGGCCGCCACGTGGGCCAGGCCCGACGCCGCGAACGCGAGCGCGCCGAGGCCGACCCCGATGCGCGAGTTGGCGCCGTCGTCCTGGGGGGCGCGCAGCAGCCGGACGCCGAGGTAGAGCAGCGCGAGCGGCACGGCGTACGCGACCCGGCCGAAGGTGCCGGCCACGACGGCGTGGATGACGTCGCCGACCGGGCCCTCGAGGGCCCACCACTCGCGGGCGGCCACGACGATGGCCAGGCCGAGGAGGAGGAAGCCGACGCCGTCGCGACGGTGTTCGGGCTCGAGGTCGCGGGCCCCGTTGCCGACGCGGCGGACCGCGCCACCGGCTACGTGCGCCATACCCATCCACGTGCCGCGGACCGCACGCAACGGCAGGGGCAGGCCGCCACCGCTGGCCTTGCCGCGGGAACCCCGGGCGGGGCTCTTGCGGGGCGTGGTGGTGCGACGGTTGGCGGGGCGGGTGGCGGTGCCCTTGCGCGCCTGCCCAGCCGAGGAGGTGCGCGTCGGGGTGGACGGACGTGTGGCCATGGTCCGCAGGCTACGCGAAGGTCACACCGGACACACGCGTCACACGCGTTCCACGTGGGCGGATCTGACGCCGACCCGGAGCCGACCCGGAGCCGACACGGAGCCGTCACCCGCGCCGTTCGGGGCGGACCCGCTCCCCCGAACAGGTGGAGGGGTCCCCCCGGTTCGGGCAGCACGGGCCGGTCCACCCGACGCGACGGGTGCGGCCCTGCCACGCTGAGCCTGCGTCTGGCGGGGCCCGCACCGGCGACCACCCCTCGGGGAGGTCGCCGGTGCAGGCGTACCAGGACATCGGGGGCAGGGGGTGCGCCGGTCCCGCCAGATCACCTGCACCACCGTTTCCGGCGCGACCTCCCCCGAGGTCTCAGATGGCGAGAAGGTCCGTCCGGCTGGTGGAGGGACGACCCGACCGCCGCTACCTTCGTCGTCAAGGTCATGAGTGTCAGCGCACAGCCCCGGCTTGCTGACCAGCAACCCTCCACCGCGGTGGGGTGCTCCGGGTGACGACCGGGTCGACTGCACCCGCAGCCGGCAAGCGCGGACCCGAGCACAGCCCGGGTCCCACCGGACCCAGGAGCTGACCTCCATGTCGATCGCGAGCACCCCACCGACCACTCCCGAGAGCACGCCGGACCACGCGTTCCGCCGCACCGCTCCCCTCGCCCACGCCCGTGAGCACCTCCGGGCCGTTCCGCCTCTGGTCGCGCCGGCCTCGCTGCCGCTGGGCGGTGCGGTCGAGCCCCTGCCGGCCGAGCTGCCCGTCCACCGGTCCGCCGACCTGCCCGCCGTGGTCTCGGCCGGGCTGGTGGTGCCCACGCTGAACGGCCCGGTCGACTACGCGAACTTCGACCACGCCGCCTCGACGCCGTCGCTCGTCAGCGTCAAGGCCGCCGTCGACAGCGCCCTGCGCACCTACTCCTCCGTGCACCGCGGCAACGGGTACGCCTCCAAGGTGACCAGCGCCTGGTACGAGCAGGCCCGTGAGGAGGTCGCGACCTTCGTCGGGGCCCGGCCCGGCGACGAGGTGGTCTTCACCCGCAACAGCACCGACTCGTTCAACCTGCTGGCCCGCGCCCTGCCGCGCGACACCCAGGTCTTCGTCTTCGAGACCGAGCACCACGCCGCCCTGCTCCCGTGGAAGGCGCGCCAGACCACCCGCCTGCCCGTCCCCGGAAGCGCCGCCGACGCCGCGGTCCTGCTGCGCACGGCGCTGAAGAACCGCCACGGCCGCCACCGCCTCGTCGTCCTCACCGGCGCCTCCAACGTCACCGGCGAGGTCTGGCCGGTCCGCGAGCTCGCCGCGATCGCCCGCAAGGCCGGTGCCCGCGTCGTCCTCGACGCGGCGCAGTACGCCCCGCACCGCCGCGTGGACCTCGCCGAGCTCGGCGTCGACTACGTCGTCCTGTCCGGTCACAAGCTCTACGCGCCGTTCGGCGCCGGTGTCCTCGCGGGCCGCTCCGACTGGCTCGACGCGGCGACGCCCTACCTCGCCGGGGGCGGAGCGACCAGGGCCGTCACCGAGGACGGCGTCGCCTGGCACACCGGCTCGGCCCGCCACGAGGCCGGGAGCCCCAACGTCATCGGCGCGGTCGCCCTCGCCGCGGCCTGCCACGCCCTCCGCACCGGCGCCGCTGCGGTCGAGGCGCACGAGGACGCCCTCGGCACCGCCCTCCTCGAGGGCCTGCGCGCCATCGACGGCGTCGAGACCTACTCGCTCTTCGGCGACGACCACGAGCGCGTCGCGGTCGCCACCTTCACGATCGACGGGCTCGACAGCTCGCTGGTGTCGGCGGCGCTGTCCGCCGAGCACGGGATCGGGGTCCGCGACGGGAAGTTCTGCGCGCACCTGTGCGTCGACACCCTCCTCGACGACCCGTATGGCGCAGGGTCCGGCACCGCGATCCGGGCCAGCGTCGGTCTGGGCACCACGGCCGAGCACGTCGAGCGCCTGCTCGCCGCGGTGGCCGACCTGGCTGCGAACGGACCACGGGCGGCCTACGAGGTCACGCCGCAGGGCTGGCTCCCGGTGGAGGACACCCGCGACCTGTCCCCCGCCCGCCCCTGGTAGCAGCTCGCCCCTGGTAGCAGCTCGCCCCTGGTGGGAAACGCGTCCCTGCGGGGACGCGCCCCTGGCGGGGACGCGGCTCAGGCCTGGATGACCACCGGGATGATCATCGGGCGGCGACGGATCTTGCCGCCGACCCAGCTGCCGATCGCACGACGCATGACCTGCTCGAGCTGGTGGGGGTCGGTGATGCCCTTGCCGGTCGCCTCGGCGAGCGCCTGCTCGATCTTGGGGCGCACCTGGTTGAAGATCTCGTCGTCCTCGGCGAAGCCCCGGGCCTGGATCTCCGGGCCCGCGGCGACCTTGCCCGTGGCGGAGTCCATGACGACGATCACCGAGATGAACCCCTCGTCGCGCAGGATGCGGCGGTCCTTGAGCAGGGCCTCGTCGAACTCGCCCACCGACGAACCGTCGACGTAGACGTACCCGCAGTCCACGGCGCCGACCACCTTCGCGACGCCGTCGACGAGGTCGACGACCACCCCGTCCTCGGCCAGGACCACGCGCTCACGTGGCACCCCGGTCTGCACCGCGAGCTCGGCGTTCGCCACGAGGTGGCGCCACTCGCCGTGCACCGGCATGACGTTGCGCGGCTTGACGATGTTGTAGCAGTAGAGGAGCTCGCCGGCGCTGGCGTGGCCCGAGACGTGGACCTTCGCGTTGCCCTTGTGGACGACGGTGGCGCCGAGGCGCATCAGGCCGTTGATGACGCGGTAGACGGCGTTCTCGTTGCCGGGGATGAGCGAGGACGCCATGAGGACGGTGTCGCCGGGCCCCACGTCGATGCGGTGGTCGCGGTTGGCCATGCGGGAGAGGGCCGCCATCGGCTCTCCCTGCGAACCCGTGCAGATGAGGACGACCTGGTGGTCGGGGAAGTTGTCGAGCTTCTTGACGTCGACGAGCACCCCGTCGGGGACGTGCAGGTAGCCGAGCTCGGCCGCGATCCCCATGTTGCGCACCATGGAGCGACCGACCATGGCGACCTTTCGCCCGGCCTTCTCCGCGGCGTCGAGCACCTGCTGGACGCGGTGCACGTGCGAGGAGAAGCAGGCGACGATGATCCGGCGCTCGGCGTCGCGGAAGACCTTGTCGATGGCCGGCGCGATGTCCTTCTCCGGGGTGGTGAACCCCGGCACCTCGGCGTTGGTCGAGTCGGTCATGAAGAGGTCGACGCCCTCTTCACCGAGACGGGCGAACGCGCGCAGGTCGGTGAGCCTGCCGTCGAGCGGCAGCTGGTCCATCTTGAAGTCGCCCGTGTGCAGGATCGTCCCGGCGGGGGTCCGGACGAACACCGCGAGCGCATCGGGGATGGAGTGGTTGACGGCGACGAACTCGCAGTCGAACACCCCGAGCTTCTCGCGCATCCCCTCCTTCACCCCGAGCGTGTACGGGGTGATCCGGTGCTCCTTGAGCTTGGCCTCGACCAGCGCAAGGGTCAGCATCGAGCCGACGACCGGGATGTCCTTCTTGAGCTTGAGCAGGTAGGGCACAGCGCCGATGTGGTCCTCGTGGCCGTGGGTGAGGACGATGGCCTGGACCTGGTCGAGGCGGTCCTCGATGTACTCGAAGTCGGGCAGGATCAGGTCGACGCCCGGGTGGTGGTCCTCGGGGAACAGGACGCCGCAGTCGATGATCAGCAGCTGGCCGGCGTGCTCGATGACGGCCATGTTGCGACCCACCTCGCCGAGGCCACCGAGGGCGACGACGCGGACGCCGTTCGGGTCGAGCTGGGGCGGTGCGGTCAGCTCGGGGTGCGGGTGGCTCACAGCAGACCCGACTCCTTCAGGCCCGCCCTCAGCAGCTCGAGGTGCTCCGGAGGGGACTCGACCAGCGGCAGGCGCACCGTCGCGTGCTCGATCACGCCGAGCTCGACGAGCGCCGCCTTGGCCATGATCGCGCCCTGCGACGTGTTCATGATCGCGTCGACCGCCGGGATGAGGCGCTGGTGGATGACTCGGGCCGCCGCGAGGTCGCCGCGGTCGACGGCCTCGATCATCGCGGCATACTCGCGTCCGGCGACGTGGCCGACGACGCTCACCGTGCCGATGGCGCCCATGGCCAGCCACGGCAGCGTGGTCGCGTCCTCGCCCGAGTAGTACAGGAGGTCGGTCGAGGCCATGACCTTGGTCGTCGACCATGCCTCGCCCTTGGCGTCCTTGACGGCCACGATGCTCGGCACGGTGGCCAGCTCGGCAAGGGTCTCCGGGGTGAACGGGATGGCCGTGCGTCCGGGGATGTCGTAGAGCATGACGGGCAGGTCGGTCACCTCGGCGACCGCGCGGCAGTGCGCGACGACCCCGGCCTGGGTGGGCTTGTTGTAGTACGGCGTGACGAGCAGGAGCCCGGTCGCGCCGGCATGCTGCGCGCGCCCGGCCATCTCGACGCTGTGCGCGGTGGCGTTCGAACCGACACCCGCGACGACCGCGGCCCGGCCACCGACGGCCTCGGCGACGAGGCTGACCATCTCGAGGCTCTCGTCGTCGGTGAGGGTGGCGGACTCACCGGTGGTGCCGTTGACGACGATGCCGTCGTGCCCGGTGTCCACGAGGTGCTGGGCGACCCGCTTGGCACCTTCGGCGTCGACGCTCCCGTCGGGCCGCATCGGCGTGATCATGGCTGTCAGGAGGCGACCGAACGGAGACGCTGTGCTCATACCCGCAGGCTATCGCTCCGCGGCGGCGGCCCAGCGCCCTGCTCGTGCCGCGACACCGACATTGGCGGGATCCCTGTGCTGCGCGACCGGATCATCGCCGGGACCGCCTGTCGGTATGGCGCCGGGTCCCGTCGCCGCGCGGTGTTAGGTTGCCGTCGTGCAGCAGTACCTGGACCTCCTCGACCACGTGATGACGACCGGGACGGACAAGTCCGACCGGACGGGGACGGGCACGCGCTCGGTCTTCGGCTACCAGATGCGGTTCGACCTCTCCGAGGGCTTCCCGGTCCTGACGACCAAGAAGCTGCACCTCAAGTCGATCATCGGTGAGCTGCTGTGGTTCCTGCGCGGCGACTCGAACGTCCGCTGGCTGCAGGAGCGCGGCATCTCGATCTGGGACGAGTGGGCCGACGAGAACGGCGACCTCGGGCCCGTCTACGGCTACCAGTGGCGCTCCTGGCCGACGCCCGACGGCGGCCACGTCGACCAGATCGCAAAGGTCATCGACGCCATTCGGACCAACCCCGACTCGCGCCGCCACATCGTCTCGGCGTGGAACGTCGCGGACGTCGACTCGATGGCCCTGCCGCCCTGTCACACGATGTTCCAGTTCTACGTCGCCGACGGCCGGCTCTCCTGCCAGCTCTACCAGCGCTCCGCAGACATCTTCCTCGGCGTGCCCTTCAACATCGCGTCGTACGCCCTGCTCACGATGATGGTCGCCCAGATCTGCGACCTCGAGCCCGGCGACTTCGTGCACACCCTCGGCGACGCGCACCTGTACTCCAACCACGTGGAGCAGGCGAAGCTGCAGCTCACCCGTGAGCCGCTCCCCCTGCCCCGCATGGTCATCGCGAAGGGCAAGCAGATCGACGAGTTCGACCTCGGTGACTTCGAGCTGGTCGGGTACGAGGCGCACCCCTCGATCAAGGCGCCCATCGCCGTCTGAGCGGTCACCCCACGGCATACCCTGTCGGCATGACGAACGTGACCCTCATCGCGGCGGTCGGGCGCAACGGCGTCATCGGTGCCGACAACGACATGCCCTGGCACCTGCCCGAGGACTTCGCCTTCTTCAAACGCTCCACGATGGGGCACCCGATGGTCATGGGGCGCAAGACGTTCGACTCGATCGGGCGGGTGCTGCCAGGTCGCCGCACCATCGTCGTCACCCGCCAGGCGGACTGGTCCCACTCCGACGTCGAGACCGCCCACTCGCTCAGCGAGGCGCTCTCGCTGGCAGGGCCGGTGAACGAGGTGTTCGTCTGCGGTGGCGGGCAGGTCTACGCCGAGGCGATGCCGTGGGCGCACCGGCTGCTCATCACCGAGGTGGACCAGTCCCCCGAGGGCGACGTCCGGTTCCCCGAGATCGACCCGACGCACTGGCAGGAGACCGCGCGCGAGGACCGTGACGGCTTCAGCTGGGTCACCTACGAGCGCGGCTGAGGGCGCACGTCGACGGGGTGCGAGGATGGCCGGCATGAGCCACCCGCACGACCACTCCCACCAGCACGACCAGACCCCGGGGCCGCTGGCCGACGCGAGCGTGCGCACCGCTCGGGAGACCGACGCCCCTGCCGTGGGTTTCGTCCAGGCCGTGGTGTGGCGCGAGGCGTATGCCGACGTGGTCCCGGCCGAGGTGCTCGAGGCCTTCGAGCCCAACGCCTTCGCCAGCGCGTGGCGCCAGTCGCTCGCCTCGCCACCGCAGGGCGTCTACCGCCTGCTCGCGGCCTGCGCCGGTGACCAGGTCGTCGGGTTCGCCTCCATCGGTCCGAGCCAGGACCCCGACGCCGGAGGTGCGACGGGCGAGGTCTCGGCTCTCGCCGTCCACCCACAGGCTCGTCGCGCCGGGCACGGCTCACGCCTGCTCAACGCCGCGGTGGACACCCTCCGGGGTGCTGGTGCCGACACCCTGCACACCTGGGTGCTGGCCACCGACGAGGCGACCCGGGCGTTCCTGTCCGCCTCGGGCCTGCACCCCGACGGCGCCTTCCGCGACCGGGTGGTCTCGCCCGAGGGTGACACCGCCCGTGAGGTGCGCCTCGTCGCCGACATCCGGCCCGACGGGGAGCCCGACGGCCCGTGACGGCGGCCCTCGCGCCCGGGCGACGCCGGGCCGTGCTGCGCCAGTCGCTGTCCGTGGCGGTGGCCACCGGGGCGTACGGCATCAGCTTCGGCGCCCTGTCGGTGGCGGCGGGGCTGACCATCCTCCAGACGCAGGCCCTGTCGCTGCTGCTGTTCTCCGGTGGGTCGCAGTTCGCGTTCGTCGGAGTCCTGGCAGCGGGTCCGGCCGGTGCGCCGGCGGCGATCGCCACCTCGACCCTGCTGGGAGTGCGCAACGGGTTGTACGGCCTGCAGGTCTCCCGCCTGCTCGGGGTCCGCGGAGCCCGCCGCGTCGCCGCCGCCCAGCTCACGATCGACGAGTCGACCGCGGTCGGCGTCGCCCAACCCGAGGCCCCGGCGGGCCGGATCGGCTTCTGGGCCACCGGCATCGGTGTCTTCGTCCTCTGGAACCTCGCCACCCTCGTCGGCGCGCTGGCGGGCGACGCGATGGGTGATCCGCGCACCTACGGTCTCGACGCTGCCGCGGCTGCCGCGTTCTGCGCGCTGCTGTGGCCCCGGCTCAGGTCGGCCGACGCGTTCGCGATCGCCGCGGCCAGCGCGGTGGTCGCGGTCCTGCTGGCCCCGCACGCCCCCGCCGGGGTGCCGGTGCTCGTCGCTGCGACGACCGCCCTCGCCGCCGGCCTGTGGCGCCGGGCGCACCGGGACCCGCCGCCACCGCACCACTGGGCCGGCGAGGGGGAACCGACGTGACCACCTGGACCGCCGTCCTGCTGGCGTCCGCGCTGGCCTTCGCCCTGAAGTACCTCGGTCACCTCGTCCCGGCGAGCTGGCTCGACGGGGAACGCACGACCCGCATCACCTCGGCCCTGCCGATCGCGCTCCTCGCGGCCCTCGTGGGGGTGCAGACCCTGACGACCAGGTCGGGCGGGGTCGTGGTCGACTCCCGTGCCGCGGCGGTGGGGGTGGCCATCGTGGCCCTGCTGCTGCGCGCGCCGTTCATCGTGGTCGTCGTGCTCGCCGCTGCCGTCGCGGCGGGGCTGCGCGCGCTGGGGCTCCCCTAGCGACCGGGTCCGACCCGCGTCACGGCCACTCGAGGGCGTCCTCGACGAACCGGTCCCCCGTCTGGATCCCGACCACGCAGAACACGACACCGCCGGGGTCGGCCATGACCACGTACCCGTCGCGCTGCTCGACCACCGTGGCACCGATGGCGGTCAGCCGGGCCACCTCGGCGGGGATGTCGTCCGACTCGATGTCGAGGTGGACCCTCGGGCCCCCCTCGCCGAGGCGCTGGACCTCGAGGTTGAGGCCGCCGACCTCCCCGACCGAGGCGTACGGCCCCTCCTGGGTCGGTCGGACGCCCTGCACGCCCGACCAGAACGCCACGCTCTGGTCGAAGTGCTCCGCGCCGTGGTCGATGAGGACGATGCCGATGCGTGAACGGTGCATGCCCCCACCGTAGGACCGACCGGAAGGGGGCGGGAGGGTCGGACCGCTCAGTGCTGGGCGGCCCGCCAGGCCCGCACCGCGGCGCGGTAGTGCGCCTGCTCCCCCTTGCGGTCCCGGGCGACCCGGCACGCCTCCGCCTGCTCGAGCTCGGTCGCCCACGTCCCCCGCGCCCCGGACTCGTTGGCCTGGGCCATCATCCGCGAACCGTCGCGCGCCAGGAGGACCAGCGGCGCGATCGCCACGAGCGCGACGACCGGGATGAGCACGACGCCGAGGCCGAGCAGGATCGAGGCCGGCCGGCCGTCGGCGATGAGGGCGACCCCGCGCCAGCCGATCGTCGCCGAGTAGAACACCAGCACGAGGATCGTGATGAGTGCGGTGACCTTCTCGCGCACTCAGTCGTCCAGACCGAGGACGTGCTCGAGACCCACCGTGAGCCCGGGGTGGTCGCCGACGGCGCGCACCCCGGCCAGGACACCGGGCATGAACGACGTGCGGTCGAAGGAGTCGTGGCGCAGCGTGAGCATCTCCCCCACGCCACCGAGCAGCACCTCCTGGTGCGCCACGAGGCCGCGCAGGCGCACCGAGTGCACGGGTATGCCGTCGACCCGCGCGCCGCGGGCGCCGTCCGGGTCCTGCGTGGTCGCGTCAGGGACGTCGCCGATCCCGGCCTCGGCCCGAGCCGCGGCGATGAGGGAGGCCGTCCGGGCCGCGGTCCCCGAGGGGGCGTCCACCTTGGCGGGGTGGTGCAGCTCGATGACCTCGACGGACTCGTAGAACCGGGCCGCCTCCTGCGCGAAGCGCATCATGAGGATGGCGCCGATCGCGAAGTTGGGGGCGATGAGCACACCCACCTCGGGGTGCTCGGCCAGCGTCTCACGCAGGGCCGCCAGACGGGGCTCGTCCCAACCGGTCGTGCCGACGACGACGTGGACACCCTGCTCGACGCAGTGGCGCACGTTCGCGGGCGAGGCGTCGGGGACGGAGAACTCGACGACGACCCCGGCACCGGCGAGGTCGCCGAGCTCGTCCCCCTGGTCGAACCGCCCGACCAGCTCGAGGCCGTCCGCCGACTCGACGGCGCGGCACACCTCGGCGCCCATCCGTCCGGCTGCACCGATCACGGCCACGCGGGTCGACTCGCTCATGCCCGCCAGCGTAGCGATGGCGGGCCCACCCCCGAGGGGGCGGACCCGCCATACGCGGTCCTGCGTGGGTGGTGCGGCTGGTCCCGGCCCTACTTGACGAAGGCCTTGAGGCCCAGCACCACGGGGTCGTGGTCCGAGGACCGGTAGGGGCCGGGGTCGTGGAAGTCGGTCGAGTGGTAGTTGTAGCGGCTGTACTCCAGCGCCACCGACTCACCCGAGTTGATGTTCCAGTGGTCCGCGCCGGTGGACATCTTCAGACCCGCCGCGTTCACGAGGATGTGGTCGAGCGAACCCGAGGTCCCCGAGAACGAGTAGGAGTACTGGCCCGGGTCGAACGTCGAGCCCACGTCGGTGTACCCCGCCCGGTAGAGGACGTCGAGCGGGTCCTCCATCGTGTAGGAGTTGTAGTCACCGGCCATGACGATGGCCTTGGCGCCGTACTCGGCGGCCACCCCGGGGACCCAGTCGCGCAGCGCCTGGGCCTGCAGGACACGGCTGGTCACCGAGGCACCCTGCCCGTCTCCGGAGTCGGCGTCACCGGGGAACGGACCGGCCGAGCCCTTGGACTTGAAGTGGTTGACGACGAAGAGGAACTTGTCGCCCTTGCCCTTCTTCTTCTTGAAGGTCTGGGCGATCGGCTCACGGGCGTTGACGAAGGCCTGGCCCTCACCGCTCTGGTCGCCCAGGGCACGCGAGCGGTCGACGCGCATGACCGTCGCCGGCTTGTAGATCATCGCCGTGGTGATGAAGTCCTGCTGCGACACGGGCGGCAGGTCCGTCGACGAAGGCACGAAGGCCCACGTCCCGGCGCCGGCCTTGGCGTTGAGCGCGGCCACGAGGCGGCTGAGGGTCTCGTCGCGGCTGTGTCCGAACTGCGCGGAGTTCTCGACCTCCATGAGGCCGACGACGTCGGCGTCGAGCGCGTTGATCGCCGACACCTCCTTCTCCGTCTGGCGGGCCAGGTCGGCGGCGTTCCACGCCCCACGGTTGTCGCAGCCGTCGCGCACCGTGTCGCCGCTGCTGTCGCGGTCGTAGTAGGCGGTGCAGCTCGGGTCAGCGTCACCGAGGTCGGTGAAGTAGTTGAGCACGTTGAACGAGGCGACCTTGAGGTCCGGCGTCCCGCGCTGGCTCAGGTCCCGCTCGTCGGGAGCCGGCGTGCGGGTGTTGGTGAAGGTCACCGGGGACGTCGCGTTGTCCGGGCCCACGACCTGGGAGGTGGGCTGGAACCGCCAGAGGTTGAAGCGGTAGTCCACGACGACCGGCGCCGTGAAGGTCGCCGGGGCGCCGACCCGGACCGGCTTCGTCGTCGAGACGTAGGCGGGGGTCTTGTCGGCGTTGAGCAGGCACGGCACGGGACGGGCGCCGCAGGTCGCGGTCGAGTAGCTGCTGGCCGTGAAGTTCGTCGACGAGCCGTCGTCGAGGGTGACCAGGCGCTTCGCGTTGTCCGCCACGACGGCGTCGGCCTCGGGCGTCCCGGGCTTGGCGACCTCGGTGTTCTGCAGCAGCGGGGTGGTGCCGACCGCGAGACCGACCTCGCCGTACTGGTTGGTCCCGAAGGTGTTGGTCACCGTGTAGGCGCCGGTGGGCTGGAACAGCATCCCCTCGATGGACTCACGCTTCGCGTCCGTGGTCGGCCAGCCGGTGACGAGCGGCTGGACGGGGGTGAACGCGACCCCGGCGTCGACGACGTCGGCAGCCGTGGTCGTGATCTCGGTGAGGCCACCGAACTCGCTGACCTTGCCGGTCACCTGGACGAAGTTGCCCACGACCGCCTCGGGCGAGAGCGTCCCGGGCTGGAAGACGTAGACGCCGTCGGAGGCGCCGTCGGCGCGCGGCTCGGGGCCGGTGCCCTGCGTCTGGAGGAAGAAGCCGTTGAAGCCGCCGGTCGGGTAGGCGGCGGTCACGACGCCCTTGACCACGACGGTCTCACCCGCGAGCGGGGAGGTCGCGCCGGGACCCTGCACCTCGGCGATGGTCTTCTCGACCGGGGCCGGCGGCGGGGGCGGGGTCTCCAGGCCGGTCGGGGTCGGGGCCCCTGCCTTGAAGTCGGCGCTGTTGTTCGCCGTGTTGGCGTGGGTCGCGTTGCGGCTGACCGAGGTCGTGTTGCTCGGTGCGACCGTCGGGCCGGTGCCCGCGTAGTCGTTCGCGGTCGTGCCGTACCCGACGAAGTCGACGACCTGCGCCGAGGCCGAGCAGGTGGCAGCGCACCCGGTCAAGGCCGTGGTGCTGTTGACGAGCGCGACCTTGCCCGCCGTGCCGGACATGGCGATCGTCCCGGTGGCGTCAGCCGGCACGTCGGAGCCGCCGCCGGTCCCTGCAGCCTCCTTGACCACGTACGTCGTACCCACGGGCAGCGTGCCCGTCAAGGGAGTCGTCGCCCAGCCGGCGCCGGTCGCCGACGCGTACTGCACCGACCACCCGGCCAGGCTCACCGGGGCGCTGCCCGTGTTCGCCAGCTCGATGAAGTCGTACTTGTACGGTGCGCCGGAGTTGCCCCCACCGCCGTAGACCTCGTTGATGACCACACCAGCCGTGGGCGACGGTGCGGCCTGCGCACTCGTCGCCACGGAGACCACACCGGCGGTCAGCGCTATCGCGCCGGCCGCCCCCATCAGTTGCTTGCGACGTTCGCGCACAGCAGTCCTCCACACCCGAGTTGTTCTCGAAGAAAGTCGCGCCGCCCAGGGATGCGGGCCCGGCGCCAAGGGTGCAGTCAAACATGGACAGATGCCCCATACGAGGTATGGAAGGCGTCCAGAAGGTAAAGGTCAGGTCAGGTTCTCCAGGGGCACGCCCGGGTCGGCAAGTTTCGCCCGGTCGACGCTCGCGCGCGAGCGGATCAAGCCCTTGACGGCGTCGCCGACGTCCCACACGTTGACGTTCATCCCTGCCGTGACGGCCCCGTCGCGCAGCCAGAACGCGACGAACTCACGGCCGGTCAGGTCGCCGCGGACGACCACCTCGTCGTCGGGAGCGCCGAGCCCGTGGTACTCCATGCCCAGGTCGTACTGGTCGGTGAAGAAGTACGGCAGCTCGGCCTCGGGGGCGGACTGCTCGAGCATCCCCGCCGCCACGATGGTCGGCTGGTTGAGGGCGTTGGCCCAGTGCTCCACGCGCACCCGCCGCCCCAGGAACGGGTGCTCCACGTTGGCGACGTCACCGACGACGAAGACCTCGGGGTCGCTCGTGCGCCCCACTGCGTCGGCGACGATCCCGTTGTCGACCTCGAGGCCGGCGTCCGCGGCCAGACCCGTGTTGGGGGCGGCCCCGATGCCCACGACGACGAGGTCGGCAGGGACGGTGGAGCCGTCCGCCAGACGCACCCCGGTGACCGAACCGCCCTCACCCACGAGCTCCTCCACCTGCACGCCGGTGCGCAGGTCCACCCCGTGCTCGCGGTGCAGGTCGGCGAACACCTGGGCGACGGTGGGCCCGAGCACGCGCACGAGCGGCAGGTCGAGCGACTCCAGCACGGTGACGGTGGCACCGGCCTCCCGTGCGGCCGCCGCGACCTCGAGCCCGATCCACCCGCCACCGACGAGGACGACCCTGCGCCCGGGCTGCAACGCCCCCCTCAGGCGGTCGCTGTCCTCGATGGTGCGCAACGAGAGCACCCCGTCGAGGTCGGCCCCCGGGAGGTCGAGGTGTCGCGGTGAGCTGCCGGTGGCGAGCAGCAGCCGGTTCCAGCCGATCCGCTCCCCCGCCGCGGTCACCACCTCGTGGGCGTCACGATCGACCGCCGTCACCACGGTGCCGGTGCGCACCTCGACGTCGTGGGCGGCATACCAGTCCTGGTCGTGGACGAAGGCGTCGTCGAGCCCCTCGCCGGTCTTGAGGTAGTCCTTGGACAGCGGTGGGCGTTCGTACGGCAGGTGGTCCTCGCCCGCGAGGAGGACGAGGCGACCCTCGAAACCCTTGTCGCGCAACGCCTCCACCGACTTCGCTCCCGCGAGCCCGCCACCGACCACCACGAACGTCCGCTCATCAGCCATGTCCCCACCTTTGGTCGCTTCGCCCCCCAGCGCAACCCTCGGTCCGTGGACGACGAACGGGCCGACCCACCGTGAGGTGGGCCGACCCGTTCGGGACGTGCTGGGGTCGAACGTCAGCCGGCGTCCTCGGAGGACTCGCCACGCTCGGAACGCTCGCCACCGCGACGACGGCGGTTGCGGCTGCGCCCACCATCGCGACGGTCGCCGCGCTCCTCACCGGAGTCGTTCGAGTCGTTCGACTCGTTCGAGTCGCTCGAGTCGTTGGACTCGGGCGCCTCGTCGGAACCGGCGACGTCGGCGTCCGCGGCGGGGGCGGAGTCGCCCTCACCCTCGGGCAGGACGGCGGCCAGCGACAGCTTGCCGCGCGGGTCGACCTCCTTGAGCTCGACCTGGACCTTCTGGCCGACGGCGAGGACGTCGTCGACGTTGTCGATCCGCTTGCCACCGACGAGCTTGCGCACCTCGGAGATGTGCAGCAGGCCGTCCTTGCCGGGCAGCAGGGAGATGAACGCACCGAACGTCGTGGTCTTGACCACGGTGCCCAGGAAGCGCTCGCCGACCTCCGGCATCTGCGGGTTCGCGATGGCGTTGACCATCGCGCGGGCCGCCTCGGCCGACGGACCGTCGGTCGCGCCGATGTAGACGGTGCCGTCGTCCTCGATGGAGATCTGGGCGCCGGTCTCGTCCTGGATCTGGTTGATCATCTTGCCCTTCGGCCCGATGACCTCGCCGATCTTGTCGACGGGGACCTGCACCGAGATGACGCGAGGAGCGAAGGGGCTCATCTCGTCCGGCACGTCGATGGCCTCGTTCATGACGTCGAGGATGTGCAGGCGCGCGTCGCGAGCCTGGGTCAGCGCGCCGGCCAGGACCGACGCGGGGATGCCGTCGAGCTTGGTGTCGAGCTGGATGGCCGTGACGAACTCACGCGTGCCGGCGACCTTGAAGTCCATGTCACCGAACGCGTCCTCGGCGCCGAGGATGTCGGTCAGCGCGGCGTACTGCGTCTGGCCGTCGACCTCGTCGGACACCAGGCCCATGGCGATGCCGGCGACCGGCGCGCGCAGCGGCACACCGGCGTTGAGCATCGACAGGGTCGAGGCGCAGACCGAGCCCATGGACGTCGAGCCGTTGGAGCCGAGGGCCTCGGACACCTGGCGGATCGCGTAGGGGAACTCCTCACGCGTCGGCAGGACGGGCATGAGCGCCCGCTCCGCCAGCGCGCCGTGGCCGATCTCGCGGCGCTTCGGCGAACCCACCCGACCGGTCTCACCGGTGGAGTAGGGAGGGAAGTTGTAGTTGTGCATGTAGCGCTTGCGCGTCACCGGCGACAACGTGTCGAGCTGCTGCTCCATGCGGAGCATGTTCAGCGTGGTGACGCCCATGATCTGGGTCTCGCCGCGCTCGAACAGGGCCGAGCCGTGCACGCGCGGCAGGACCTCGACCTCGGCGCCGAGGGCGCGGATGTCGGCGAGGCCACGGCCGTCGATGCGGACCTTGTCGCGCAGGATGCGCTGACGGATCAGCTTCTTCTGCACCGACTTGTAGGCCGCGGAGATCTCCTTCTCGCGGCCGGCGAACTGCTGGCCCTCACCGGCGAGGGAGGCCTTGACGGCGTCCTTGATCTCGTCGATGCGCTCCTCGCGCTCCTGCTTGCCGGCGATGGTCAGCGCCTGCGTCAGGTCGTCCGAGGTCGCAGCCTCGACGGCGGCATAGGCGTCGTCCTCGTAGTCGAGGAAGATCGGGAACTCCTGGACGGGCTTGGCGGACTTGCTCGCCAGCTCGGCCTGGGCCTCGCACAGGACCTTGATGAACTTCTTGGCAGCCTCGAGGCCCTCGGCGACGACCTCTTCGGTCGGGGCCTGCTTGCCCTCGTTCTTGACCAGGTCCCACGTCTGCTCGGTGGACTCGGCCTCGACCATCATGATCGCGACGTCGTCACCGGCGACACGACCGGCGACGACCATGTCGAAGGTCGAGCGCTCGATGTCGGAGAAGTTCGGGAAGGCGACCCACTGGCCGTCGATCAGGGAGACGCGGACGCCACCGATCGGACCGGAGAAGGGCAGACCCGAGATCTGCGTGGAGGCGCTGGCCGCGTTGATGGCGAGCACGTCGTACTGGTGGTCGGGGTTGAGCGCGAGCACCGTGATGACGACCTGGACCTCGTTGCGCAGACCCTTGGTGAAGGTCGGGCGCAGCGGGCGGTCGATCAGGCGGCAGGTGAGGATCGCGTCGGTCGAGGGACGGCCCTCACGACGGAAGAACGAGCCGGGGATCTTGCCCGCGGCATACATCCGCTCCTCGACGTCGACCGTCAGGGGGAAGAAGTCGAATCCCTCGCGCGGGTGCTTCCCGGCGGTGGTGGTGGAGAGGAGCATCGTGTCCTCGTCCAGGTAGGCGGCGACAGCGCCACCGGCCTGCTTGGCCAGGCGTCCGGTCTCGAACCGGACCGTGCGGGTGCCGAACGAGCCGTTGTCGATGGTGGCTTCGGCGAACTGGATCTCTGGACCCTCCATTGGGCCCTCCTTCTGGGTGTCTACATCCACGTGCATCGTCGTTGTGCACGGGCTTCTTCTGGTCGTGCTGGTCGTGCTGGTACTGCGGTGGTGCGGGTGTCCGGCAGGAGTGCCGGGCCCCATGCGACAGGGACGGCCCTCGTGGAGGACCGTCCCTGTCGGATGTTCAGCGGCGCAGGCCGAGGCGCTTGATCAGCGCGCGGTAACGCTCCACGTCGACGCTCTCGAGGTAGCGCAGCAGGCGGCGACGCTGGCCGACCAGCAGCAGCAGGCCGCGGCGGCTGTGGTGGTCGTGCTTGTGCTGGCGCGAGTGCTCGGTCAGGTCGAGGATGCGCTGCGTGAGCAGGGCGATCTGGACCTCGGGGGAACCGGTGTCGCCCTCGTGCGTGGCGTGCTCGGACATGATCTTCTGCTTGACTTCGGTGCTCAACGGCATGGGTCGACACTGCTCCTTCGTGGAATCGTTGCGCGGTGCCTCAGGGCTGGTTCACCTGGGCGCTCTGGATCCGCGGCCGGTCTACGGCGGTTGCAAGGTTACCAGCGGGCCGAGGTGCACCCTAATCGCCGTCGGATCGCTCCTCCCGAGCACGATCCACGCGCGCGCCGTCCGCCTCGCGAAGGGCGCTGAGCCTCCTGGCGCCGGCGGTCCACAGGCCGCGCCGCCGCACCGCGAGCTCCAGGTCCGTCGGGTGGTCGCCGGCACCGCACCCCGTGGTCACCTCGTCCGATCCCCTCAGGTGGTACCACGCCCGAGGTGGCCGGCGGTCGTACCGTGGCGCCCGGAGCGCCTCCCTCGGCAGCTGGTCCGGCGGCTGCACCTCGAGGTGGGCGGGGAACCGTCGGCCGGCGTTGTCCCGCACCGCGTCAGCCGGGAAGGGCGTCACCTCCTGACCCTTCTCGTCGACCACCACCAGCCGCAGCCCTGCCACGCGAAGGGCCGCGACCAGGACGGGTTCCGGCAGCTTGCGCCGGCCTCCTTCGTATGCGGAGAGCGTCGCCTGCGCCACGCCGATGCTGCCGGCCATCTCGCGCTGGCTCAGCTGCGCCCGGCGTCGTGCCCTCAGCAGGTACCCCACACCATCGAACTCGTCCATGCGTCCTCCCCCGGCCGGCCGTTCCCCCTGGACGACCGACGCCTGAGGAACAGGGTCGCGGACGGGTGTGACAACGGCGGCGTTCGATGGAGCCCCGCTCCGATCCCGCCAGTGGGGACCCGGGGTGGTGGAGTGACTACGTCACTGACGGCGGATCGTGATCAGTGACGTGGTCGCGTTGCCACACCCCCTGCTCCTGGCAGCATCGCGGGTGGTCTGGTCGGGAGGCGGCGAGTCGGCTGAGGGCAGGTGAGGGCAGGTGAGGGCAGGTGAGGGCGGGTCAGGCGGTCGAGGGCGGTGCGGCCGGGGGCCACTCGTCGGCGAGGAGGGCGTAGACGGCCAGGTCCGTCCAGCGCTCCTTGAACCACGAGCCCTTGACGAAGACGGCTTCGAGGCGCATGCCGAGCCGTTCGCAGACGCGCGACGACGCCGTGTTCTCGGGCTCGAGCTGCGCCCAGACACGGTGGACCCCGACCTCGCGGAAGGCCGCCTCGGTGATCGCCCTCGCAGCCTCGGTCGCGTACCCCTGCCCGGCGACGTCGGGCGCGAACACCCAGCCGATCTCCGCCTGCCTGCCGTCCGCGCCGTCGGGGCCCTCGAGGAGGATGAGCACGTCACCGACGACCCGGCCGTCGAGCTCCACCGCGAGGGTGAGGTTCGGCGACGTCGGGTCGATCCGCCCGGCCGTGGCCCGTTCGGAGACCAGGTCGGCGACCTGGTCCCGCGTCTTCGGCTCGCCCGGGATGTAACGGATCACCGAGGGCACCGACCGGTAGGCGAAGACGTCGTCCTCGTCACCGGGTCGGAAGCTGCGCAGCGTCAGCCGCTCGGTGGTGATCGGCAGGCTCACGCGCGCCATACGAGTGCCTCCGTCAGAGGTTGATCATGTGGCCGGCGATGCCCTCGACGGCCTCCTTGACGGCCTCGGACAGCGTCGGGTGAGCGAACACGTTGCGAGCGACCTCGTCGGCGGTGAGGTCCCACTTCTGCGCGAGGGTCAGCGCGGGCAGCAGCTCGGTGACGTCGGGCCCGATGAGGTGGGCGCCGATGATCTCGTTGTGCGTCGCGTCGGCGATGACCTTGACGAAACCGACGGCGTCGCCGAGGCCCATGGCCTTGCCGTTGGCGGAGAACGGGAACTTGGCGACCTTCACGTCGTAGCCCTTCTCCTTGGCCTGCGCCTCCGTGTAGCCGAAGGAGGCGATCTGCGGCTGGCAGTAGGTCGCGCGCGGGATGAAGTCGTACTCGACCGGCATCGTCTCGGCGCCGGCCATCGTCTCGGCGGCCACGACACCCTGCGCCTCCGCGGTGTGCGCGAGCATGAGCTTGCCCGTGACGTCACCGATCGCGTAGACGTTCTCGACGTTGGTGCGGCAGTGGTCGTCGATGACGATGGCGCCGCGCTCCGTGGCGACCCCGAGGTTCTCCAGGCCGTAGCCCTCGACGCGCGGGGCGAAGCCGATCGCCTGCATCACCTTGTCGGTCTCGATGACCGTCGACTCGCCACCGGCGGCCGGTGAGACCGTGACCTTGACCTTCTCGCCGCTGTCGTCGATCGACTCGACCTTGGTCGAGAGCAGGATCGTGATGCCGAGCTTCTTGTAGTGCTTGAGCAGCTCCTTGGACACCTCGGCGTCCTCGGTCGGCACCATCCGGTCGAGGAACTCCACGATCGTCACGTCGACACCGAAGTTCTTCAGGACGTAGGCGAACTCGACACCGATGGCACCGGAGCCGGCGATGACGATCGAGCCGGGCAGCTGGTCGGTGAGGATCTGCTCCTCGTACGTCACGACGCGGTCGGACAGCGAGGTGCCGGGGATGAGCCGGGTCGTCGCACCGGTGGCGATGATCAGCTTGTCGAAGGTGATCGACTGCTTCTCACCGGAGTTGAGGGCCACGTCCATCGACGTCGGGCTGGTCAGCGTGCCCCACCCGTCGATCTCGGTGATCTTGTTCTTCTTCATGAGGAAGTGGACGCCCTTGACGATGCCCGCGGAGACCGAGCGCGAGCGTGCGTGCGTGGGTCCGTAGGACATCGTGGCGTCGCCCTCGATGCCGAACTTGTCCTTCTCGTGCTGGAGGATGTGCGACAGCTCCGCGTTGCGCAGGAGAGCCTTCGACGGGATGCACCCGACGTTGAGGCAGACACCACCCCAGTACTTCGACTCGACCACCGCGGCCTTCAGACCGAGCTGGGACGCGCGGATCGCCGCGACGTACCCACCGGGACCAGCACCGAGCACCACCACATCGAAGTCAGCCATGACGGCAAGCCTACTGAGTGCGGGCGCGGTCCCCCACCGGTGGTCCCGCGAGCGCGGGCAAAGCTGTCAGGGCAGCGTGCGGAGCACGTCGTAGATCCGTCGGGCGGCGGGCGCCGCCGTCGCCCCACCGGTCCCTCCCTGCGACACGACCACCGCCACCGCGTACTGCGGCTTGTCGGCCGGGGCGTACGACACGAACCAGGCCGTGTCCTGCTTCCCGAACGCCTCCGCCGTGCCGGTCTTCCCGGCCACCGGCCACTGGTCGAGCGGGAACCCTCGGAAGGCCCCCACGCCGGTCCCCTGGCGCACCACGCCCACGAGCGCGTCCTGCATGAAGGCCAGCGTCCCGGCAGGGAAGGTGACCTTGCCCGCGGCCTTCGGGGGGACCGGCTCGAGGACACCTCCGGGCGCCTCGAACCCCTTGGCCACCTGAGGTGTCCAGAGCGTCCCGCCGTTGGCGATCGCGGCATAGACCCGCGCCATCTGGAGCGGGGTGGCGGTCGTGTCCCCCTGTCCGATGGCGAAGTTCGCGGCGTCACCGGCCCGGAACTGGAAACCGGTGCGGCAGTTCTCGACCGCCAAGGACCTCAGGTATGCCGCGCGGCCGGGGTCCGTGGCCGCGACCTCCGGGTAGCCGGTGCGCGCGCGGGCGCAGGTGTCGGTCCTGGTCGCTGCCCAGGTGGCCTGCTTCCACGCCCGGTCGGGGATCCGTCCCGCCTGCTCCCCCGGCAGGTCGACACCGGTCGCGGCCCCGAGTCCGAGCTCCTTGGCCATCGCCACGAACGGGTCCGCCGCGTCGCTCTTCGCGTCCAGGCCGCCCTGGGCCAGCCAGGACCGGTAGGCGAAGTCGTAGAAGATGGTGTCGCAGGAGACGACGATCGCCCGGCGCAGGTCGATGGGTCCGTAGGCCCGGGACTCGTAGTTGGCGAACCTGCGGTTGCCGATCGTGTAGCTCGAACCGCACTGGTAGGTGCCGCGCAGGTCGTTCCCGGCCTCGACCGCGGCCGGGATGCTCACGACCTTGAACGTGGAGGCGGGCGGGTAGGCACCGGCGGTGACCCGCGAGACGAGCGGCGTCCCAGTGCTCGCGTCGGTGAGCGCGGCGAGCGCCCTGGTCGAGATGCCGCCGGTCCAGACGGCCGGGTCGTAGGTCGGGTAGCTGGCGGCAGCGACGACGGCACCGTTCGTCACGTCGAGGACCACGGCTGCCCCCGAGTCGGCCCGGAACCCACGGGTGCGGGCCGAGGTCGCCGCCGAGCGGAGGGCCGACTCGGCCGCCGACTGGACACGCGCGTCGAGGTTGGTGACGAGGTCCTTGCCCGGCACCGGCGCCGTGCTCGACACCTGGCCGTCGACGACGCCGCGGGGGTCCAGCGACACCGTGTCCGACCCGGGGACCCCGCGCAGCTGTGCGTCGTACTGCTGTTCCAGCCCCGCCCGGCCGACCAGGTCCAACCCGGTGACCGCCCCCCGGGAGGAGGCGACGTCGCTCTCCGAGGCCTGCCCGAGGTACCCGAGCACGTGCGCCGCGTTGACCGACGACTGCGGGTAGTCGCGCACCGGCTGGGCGCCGACCGTCACCCCCGGGAACGTGTCGGGGTGCTCCAGCAGCCCCAGGGCCCTGGCCGGGTCGGCACCGGACACCAGCGGGACCGGGACGTACGGCGACCCGGCCCAGCACACCGGCTGCGGCGGGGCGCCCTTCGCGCCACAGAGCTGGGTGCGCCCCCAGAGCTCGTCGAACGGGACCTGCAACGCCGTGGCGATCCGTTGCACCAGCGCGCGCCCGCCGTCGCCGGCGTCGGCCAGCACCCCGCGGGAGACCGACACCACGGTGCGGGTGGAGTTGTCGGCGAGCGGGAGGCCGTTGCGGTCGAGGATGCGCCCGCGGACGGCGGGTTCGGTCACCGTCCGGGTGTTGAGCGTGGCGGCGGCGCGCTCGTACTGGGCGTGATCACCGATCTGGACCTGCCCGAGCCGGGCCACCAGCGTGCCGACCAGGCTGAGCGCCACCAGTCCGAAGACCCAGATCCGGGCGAGGCGCGGCCGGGGGCGGTTCACGACCGGGCTCGCAGCTGCTGCTCGGCCCGGACGAGCGCGGGGACGGTGAGCGCACACAGCAGCGCGGTGAGGACGAGCCGCACGACCGTGTCGGCCGGCGACAGCGCGGAACCGGCCAGGAGCGCCACGATCGCCCCGCCGCCGAGCAGGACCGTGGAGCACAGCACTCCCACGACGGCCACCCAGCGCCAGGACGCCAGCCCCTCACGGCGCCCGGCCCCCGCGAGCAGGCCGCACACGGCATACGTCAGGGCGGCGGTGCCGAGCAGGGCGGACCCGGGCGGGACCAGGTCGACCACCCACCCGGCGCCGAGGCCGACGAGGGCCCCCCGGGTGGGGCCACCGACGAGGGCGCCGGCGACGACCACGGGCAGGACGAGGTCAGGGATCAACAGGGGCGTGCGGGCACCGACCGCGACCGCGAGCACGGCGAGCACCACCAGCGCGGCACCCCGGACGAGGCGGACCCGGCCAGCACCGGCAGCGAGGTGAGCGGCGGTCGTCACCTAGCCACCCCCCGTGGACGGCGCGCGTGGGACGGTCCGGCCCGCAGGGACGAGCACCCCGACCACGTCGAGGGTGGTGACGTCCACGGCTGGCCTGACACCGGCGGTCGGCACGAGGGCGGCCGGGTCGCCGTCCACCTCGGTGACCGTGCCCACCCGGAGCCCGGGGAGGTATGGCGTGCCGTCGAGGCTCCCCAACGTGGTCACCACGTCGCCGTGCGAGAGCGTCCCCCGCTGCACGGGGGTGAGGGTGAGCTCCCCCGGCGCCTGCCGACGCGGGCCGGTCGCGCCGCTGCCGACCGAGCCGAGCACCCCGGCGCCCGCCCGCACGGAGATGGTGAGGTCGGCGGCCCCGACGAGCTGCACGTCCGCGGTCCACGGCGACACGGCGACGACGCGTCCGACGAGCCCGTCCGCGTTGACCACGGCACGGTCGATCCGCACCCCGTCCCGGGAGCCTGCGTCGATGGTGACGCGTTCGGGGCCGGCCGACCCGGCGCGGCCGACGGCGACGACCCTGGCGGGGACGAACGCCCGGCCCCTGGTCTCGGGGGCCCGCAGCAACCGCTGGAACGCCGCGGCCTCGGTCGCCTGCGCGGCCACGGTGTCGGCGGCGGTGGCCGCCCGGGTCCCGCGAACGCCGGGGTCGTCCCGGCCGACCTCCGGCCGCAGCAGCCCCTCGACCGGCCCGAGCACCACACCCGCAGCGGTGCGGACCGCGCCCGTCCCCGGCGCCCCGGCGAGGTCGGCGACGAGCACCACGATCGTGGCGAGCAGGAGGGTGGTGAGCAGTCGGCGCGACCGGTCGCTGCGCAGCGGGCGAGCGGCGGTGCGGGGCGAACGGCGGGGTCGGGGCATGGGTCAGAAGCGACGTGTGTCGACCAGGACGCGTTCGAGCGTCCCGAACTCCTCGATGCACCGTCCCGAACCGCGCACGACCGCACGCAGCGGGTCGTCGGCGACCCGCACCGGCACGCCCAGCTCGTGGCGCAGCCGCTCGTCGAGCCCGGGCAGCAACGCGCCTCCGCCGGTGAGGGTGACCCCGCGGTCGAGGACGTCGCCGGCGAGCTCGGGCGGGCAGACGTCGAGCGTCGCCCGCACCAGCTCGACGATCTGCAGCAGGGGCGCCTCGATGGCGCGGCGGACCTCGGGGCTGGAGATCGTCACGGTCTTGGGCAGGCCGGTGACGAGGTCCCGCCCCCGGACCCGGGTGCTGGTCTCCTCGCGCAGCGGGAACGCCGAACCCGCCGCGATCTTGATGTCCTCGGCGCTGCGCTCTCCCAGCAGCAGCGAGTACTCGCTCTTCACGTGGGCGATGATCGCCTCGTCGAGCTCGTCTCCCCCGACGCGCAGCGACCGGGACGTGACGATGCCGCCGAGGCTGATCACGGCGACGTCGGTCGTCCCGCCGCCAATGTCGACGACCATCGAGGCCGCGGTGTCGTTGACCGGAAGGTCGGCGCCGATCGCGGCAGCCATCGGCTCCTCGATGACGTAGACCCGGCGGGCCCCGGCCCGGACGGCGGCGTCCTCGAGGGCGCGTCGCTCGACCCCGGTCACCTCGCTCGGGACGCAGACGACCATCCGCGGACGGAACAGCCGCGACGGACGGACCTGGTCGACGAAGTAGCGCAGCATGCGCTCGGTGATGTCGGCGTCCGAGATCACGCCGTCGGCGAGCGGCCGCACGGCGCGCACGTGGCCGGGGGTGCGGCCGAGCATCTCCTTGGCCCGCGTCCCGGCGGCCAGCAACGTGGAGGTGCCCGCCGCGATCGCGACCACCGAGGGCTCGTCCAGGACGACCCCGCGACCGCGTTCGTAGACGAGGGTGTTGGCGGTCCCGAGGTCGATGGCGAGGTCCCTGCCCCAGCCCGTCCAGCCCCTCGACCCACCACCCGTGCGACTCACGAGCGCGATGCTACGCGTGGCGTTCCGACCCACCCGGCAGCCGCGCCGGGCGGGTCAGGTCGGGTATGGCGCCCGGGTCAGGCGACCAGCTCGGCCTCCACCGCGCGGGGCGCGGGGACCGGGGCCTTGAGGGTGGCGCGCAGGCGCCAGGCGCCGAACACGGCCAGCAGGCTGATCGCGATGTGCAGGCCGATGAACAGGCTGCCCATCCCGGCGCCCAGGATGACCCCGGCCACCAGCGGGCCGACCGCCGAGAACCCGGTCTGCAGGGCCGTGAACATCCCCAGCGTGGTGCCGACCAGGCCCGACGGGGCGAGGCTGGCGGTGAGCGGGTTGAGCACGGGGGCGTACATCGTCTCGCCGACGGCGAAGATGCCGAACGTGGTCACGAACAGGACCGCCGCGAGCTCCGGGGCCAGTGACGCGGCAGCGAGCACCAGCCAGGAGATGGTCCAGATCAGGCCGACCCCCATGAGCAGGGTGGCGCCGCTGCGCTTCGCCGTGAGGCGGACGACGAGCATCTGCAGGGCGATGATGACGACGCAGTTGACCGCCGCCGCGAGGCCGATGGTGGTCTCGTCGACGTGCAGGACGGTGAGCGCGTAGGCGGGCAGTCCGGACTCGAACTGCGCGTAGAAGCCCAGCGCCAGCGTGACCGTGATGAGGGCGGTCCACCGCAGCGCGGGGATGGCCCAGATGGCTCGCAGTGCCTCGCGCGGGCCGGCAGAGCGGACGGGCTCGGGGGCCCCGGAGGCGTCGGTCGCGTCCGCGGTCGCTCCCGGTGCGGTGCCCCAGCGCGGCATACCGGCGACGAGGAGCAGGGCGGCGGAGGCCAGGAACCCGACGGCGGCGGTGGCGAAGGCCGGCCACATGCCGTCGGTGCGGTCCAGGTCGACGACGTACCCGGCGGCGAACGCGCCGACGGCCATGCCGAGGGCCTGTCCGGTGAACTGCCAGGCGAAGACGCGGCGGCGGTCGTGGCCACCGACCCAGCGCAGCACGAGGACGGACTGGGCGGGGTTGGCGGCAGTGATGCCGAGGCCGAAGACGAACATGCCGACGAGGAAGGTGACCGGGCCGTCGGCCCAGATCAGGGACGCGGCACCCGCGGCGGCGATGACCTTGGCACCGACGGCGACCAGCACCGGGGAGACGCGGTCGGCGAGGCGACCGCCGACGGGGGCGGCCAGCAGCGCGCCGACCGAGAACAGGCTCGACGCCGCGGCAGCCAGCAGCGCACCCCAGCCACGCGTGGTGGCGGCGTAGGCGTACTGGTAGGGCAGGACGGTGCCCCAGCCGAGCATGGCGATGGCGGAGGCGAGGATCAGGAGCTTTGCGCGCATGGTGTCTTCAACAGTTCTTCGACGTAGAATATTTCGATATCGAAATCTTAGCATCCGAAGAACGCCGTGCGAGGATGACCCCATGGCAGCGAGGAAGAAGGCCGGACGCACCGTCCAGGAGCAGTACCGGGAGGCGGTCGCCAGCTACGTCGCCGCGGGTGGCGACGAGTCGGTGCAGCGCGTCATCACGGCGGTGAACTCGCTCAGCCGCAAGCTCGACCAGTGGTACACCCGGCAGCTCGCCGACCTCGACCTGTCGCACGGCGAGTGGTCGGTCGTCGCTGTCCTCGCGACCTCCGAGGGACGGCCGGTCACGCCGTCGCAGCTGGCCGACGCGAGCAACGTCGCGGCCTCGTCGATGACGCACCGGCTCGACAAGATGACGGAGCGCGGGCTGGTCCGCCGCTCCCCCGACCCCGAGAACCGCACGCGGGTGCTCGTCGAGCTGACCACCCAGGGCTGGGAGCTGTTCGAGGCCGCGGTGCGCGAGGCCAACGTCGTCGAGTCGGACGTGCTGGCGGGCCTCAAGCGCGAGGAGCGCGACCGGCTGGCCGCGCTCCTCGAGGTGGTGATCAGCGGGCTCGACGAGATCGAGACCGCCTAGGTCGGTCGTGTCGCCGGCCGGACCGGCACACGGGTGGTCAGGTCAGAGGTGCGGGAACCAGATCGCGATCTCGCGGGCGGCCGACTCCGGGGAGTCCGAGCCGTGCACGATGTTCTCCTGGACCTTCTTGCCCCAGTCGCGGCCGAGGTCGCCGCGGATGGTGCCGGGCAGCGCCGCGGTCGGGTCGGTGGCACCGGCAAGGGCGCGGAAGCCCTCGATGCAGCGGTGGCCCTCGATGACGATCGCCGTCACCTGGCCGCTCGACATGAACTCCACGAGCGGCTCGTAGAAGGGCTTGCCCTCGTGCTCGGCGTAGTGCTCGGCGAGCTGCTCGCGGGTGGGGGTCGTCACCGCGAGCGCGGCGAGGGTGTAGCCCTTCGCCTCGATGCGGCGCAGGACCTCGCCGGAGAGGCCGCGGGCGAAACCGTCGGGCTTGACCAGGACCAGGGAACGTTCGATCTGCGTCGTCACACCCGCCAGCCTACCCAGCCTGCGGTGGCACTACCGTCGCGGTGTGCGAGCGACCGACGGGGCCAGCAGGACGATCCCGTATGCCGCGTGGCTGGCCCAGCCTGCCTACCTCGCCGCCGAGGTGCTGCTCGCCCTGTGCGCCGGCGTCGGCTACTCCCTCGCCGACGACACGATCAGCGCCCTCGGCACGACCTGCGACTCCCCCGACGCGACCGGCTGCTCGTCGGCCGCGTGGGCCATGAACCTCGTGTTCATCGGGTTCGGCCTCCTCCAGGCGGTCGGTGCCATCCCGTTGCTGCGCGGGGCGAGCGCGCGCGAACGGGTCGTCGGCGGCCTCTGGGTCCTCGCAGGGGTGTTCTCGGTCGGCGTCGGGCTCGCCCCGGTCGACGTGCACCCGAGCCTGCACGCCCTCGTGGCCCTGCCGGTCTTCGTGGCACAGCCGCTGGCCCTGCTTCTCCATGCCCGCTGGCTCACGACCGGTCGGGTCCGCGTGGCCGGCACGGTCCTGGGGGTGGCCGCGCTGGTGGGGGCCGTGTCCTTCGGTGTCCTGCTGGGGGCGGTTGCGGGGTCCGGCGCGGCGGAACGGCTGGCCATCTGGCCGGCCAAGCTCTGGCTCCCGCTCGCCGCCCTCACCCTGGGTCGCGGCGGCGGCCGCAGCCGCTAGGTCGAAGCAGCCTCCTGCTGGCGACGCGCCTGCTCCTGCTCGACGCGGTGGCAGACCACCAGCGAGCCGACCCACAGCAGCAGGAAGATGAAGCCCACGATGAGCATCGCGGGCACGACGAACGCCGCGGCGAAGGTCGCCAGCTGGATGAGCCAGCCGACGGTGACTCCGTAGGGGCGGCGCATCATCCCGGCGGCCACGAAGCAGAGGACGGTCAGACCGGTGCCCACCCAGAGCCACGTGGAGCCGGCGTCGTCACCGTCGGCCAGCGCGATGCCGCGGGCGACGAGGGCCCCGAGGAACACGACGATGCCCTGGCCGGCCAGCACCGTCGCCAGCATCCGCCAGGTGAACTTGCCCAGCGCGCCGTAGAGGACGATCCCCTTCACCGGCGGTTCCTCCCGTTGTCGCGGAACTTGGTCAGCAGCCAGAACGCCACGGCGACCACGGCCACCAGGAGGACCAGCTTGGCGAGGGGGTGCATGGGACGAGCCTAAGGCGTCCCGCACGGGCGTACTGTCAGTGCACGGAGCCACTCAGGCTTCCTAGCGCTGGGAGCACAGCCATGGCCGACAAGTCACCGAGACAGAACCTGGCCAAGAAGGCGAGCAAGTCCATCAAGGAGAAGCGCGCCGAGAAGCACGCCAAGGCGGACGCCAAGACCCACAGCGACGTGGGTTCGATCGGCAAGAAGTAGCCGACCGCCTCGGGGTGGGCGCGGCAGCTCCCACCCCGAGCCGCTCGACCCGAGGATCCGGCTCAGACGTCGGTCGTGCCGACGAGCATCCGGACCTCGGCCGCCGTCGTCACCGAACCGGTGGCCACGACGCCTCCGCTCATGCCGCCCTCGTCCGCGAGTCCCGCGGCCACGTCGAGCGCGTCCGGCAGGTCCTGGACGACGGTGACGCGGTCCTCGCCGAAGATGTCGACCGCCAGCTCACCGAGGTCGTCCGGCCGCATCGCCCGCGGCGACGTGGTCCGCGAGACGACGACGTGGTCGAGGACGGGTTCGAGCGCCTCGAGCATCTCCGTGGCGTCCTTGTCCTTGAGGATCGCGATGACGCCGACGACCTTGGCGAAGGTGAACGAGTCCTCGAGCGCCTGCCGCAGGGCCAGCGCGCCCGCCGGGTTGTGCGCCGAGTCGACGATGACCGTGGGCGACCTGCGGACGATCTCCAGGCGACCCGGCGAGGCGGCCCGGGCCAACCCGGCGCGCACGACGTCGGGCTCGAGCCGCTGCTCGCCGCCACCGAGGAACGCCTCGACCGCGACGAGCGCGAGGGTGGCGTTGTGCGCCTGGTGGGCACCGTGCAGCGGGAGGAAGAGGTCCTCGTAGTCGCCCCCCAGACCACGGATCGAGATCTGCTGGCCGCCGACGGCGACCTCACGCGTCAGGAGCCCGAAGTCGTTGCCCTCGAACGTCATCCGTGCCCCGACCTCCTCACCGCGCTCGATGAGGACCTGCGCGACGTCGGGCTCCTGCGTCCCGATGACGGCGACCGCGTCGGCCTTGATGATCCCCGACTTCTCGGTGGCGATGTCGACGACGTCGTTGCCCAGGAAGTGCTGGTGGTCGAGCGAGATCGGCGTGACCACGGCCACCGCGCCGTCGGCGACGTTCGTCGCGTCCCAGCTCCCGCCGAGGCCGACCTCGACGATGGCGACGTCCACGGGCGCGTCGGCGAACGCGGCATACGCGATCGCGACGAGCACCTCGAAGTAGGTCATCCGCGGGCCACCCTCGCCGACCGACTTCACGTCCACCATCTCGATGAAGGGGATGACGTCGTCGTAGGCGGCGAGGAACTTCTCGCGGCTGATCGGTTCGCCCGCCAGGGCGATCCGCTCGCGGACGCTGTGCAGGTGCGGCGAGGTGAACCGACCCGTCCGCAGCCCCATCTCGGTCAGCAGCGTGTCGATGACGCGGGTCGTCGAGGTCTTGCCGTTGGTGCCGGTGAGGTGGATGACGGGGTAGCTGCGCTGCGGGTCGCCGAGCAGCTCCATGACCGCGGCGATGCGGTCGAGGCTGGGCTGGAGGTCGTGCTCGGGGGCGCGGGCGAGGATCGCGTCCTCCACCTCGCGCATCCGCCGCACGAGCTCGAGGTTGCGCGCGGCCTCGCGCTGGGCTGAGTCGGGTGCAGGCATGCCCCCATCATCGCGCACCCGCACGTGCTCGATGATCACGCCCCGCACGCCCCGGTCCTCGAGCGATCCGACGGGTCCTGGTCCGCCGGATCGCTCGAGGACCACCGTATGGCGCGTGCGTCAGGACAGCTTCATCACCTTGATGCGGATGGGCTCGCCGTCGCCGACGGTCGCCTGGGCGACGTCGGCCCGCTCGGGAAGGGCCTCGAGCTGGGGTGCGCTCCCGAACTGCGTGGCCAGGGTCTCCTCGACGATGAGCGCCTGGTGGGTGACCGTGGCCTCCCACACCGCCTGGCTGCCGGTGACCGTCAGCGAGATCCGGTCACCGACCTCGAGGCCGGCCTCACGGCGGGCCTGCTGGACCGCGCGGACGACGTCGCGGGCCAGCCCCTCGGCGGCGAGCTCCGGGGTGACGTCGGTGTCGAGGACGACGAACCCGCCGCCGGGAAGCATCGCCGTGGCCTGCGAGTGGCCCTGGGCCCCGGCGTCGACCACGGTCTCGAGGGTGTACTCCCCCTCGACCAGGGCCAGACCACCGGACGTCACGGTGCCGTCCTCGGCCACCGACCAGTCGCCGGACTTGCTGCCCTTGATCGCCAGCTGCACGTCGCGACCCAGCCGCGGACCTGCCGCGCGGGCGTTGACGGTGAGGCGCTGGGTGATCCCGAAGTCGGACTGGCTCGCCTCGCCGATGTCACGCAGGGTGACCGTGCGGACGTTGACCTCGTCGGCCACGATGGCTCCGAAGTCCTCGAGCGCCGACGCGTCCGGCACGACGACCGTGAGGTCCTGCAGCGGCAGCCGCACCCGCAGGCCGCTGGCCTTGCGCAGCGACGACGCCACGGAGCAGACCTCGCGCGCACGGTCCATTCCCGCGACGAGCGCCGCGTCGTGCGGCAGGTCGGTCGCGTCCGGCCAGTCGGTGAGGTGCACCGAGCGCCCCCCGGTCAGGCCGCGCCAGATCTCCTCCGTCGTCAGGGGCAGCAGCGGCGCCGCCACCCGACAGACGACCTCGAGCGCCGTGTAGAGCGTGTCGAAGGCCGGCTCGGCCTGGCTGCCGTCCTGGCCGGCGCCGGTGTCCCAGAACCGCTCGCGCGAGCGACGGACGTACCAGTTGGTCAGCACGTCGAGGAAGCCGCGCGTCGTCTCGCACGCGTTGGCGACCTCGTACCGGTCGAGCTGGTCCTGCATCGTCTGCACGTACTGCCCGAGCTTGGCGAGCAGGTAGCGGTCGAGCGGGTCCGTCGATGCGGTCGACCACTTCGCCTCATACCCGTGGTCGCTGTCGGGACCCGAGCGGAAGGCGTTGGCGTACAACGAGAAGAAGTACCAGGTATTCCACAGCGGGATGAGCACCTGGCGGACGCCGTCGCGGATCCCCTGCTCGGTGACGACGAGGTTGCCGCCGCGCAGGATCGGGCTGCTCATGAGGAACCAGCGCATGGCGTCGGCACCGTCACGGTCGAAGACCTCGCGCACATCGGGGTAGTTGCGCAGCGACTTGGACATCTTCTGCCCGTCCGAGCCCAGGACGATCCCGTGGCTGACGCAGGACGAGAACGCCGGCCGGTCGAACAGGGCCGTCGCCAGGACGTGGAGGGTGTAGAACCAGCCACGCGTCTGCCCGATGTACTCGACGATGAAGTCACCCGGGAAGTGGTGGTCGAACCACTGCTCGTTCTCGAACGGGTAGTGCACCTGCGCGAACGACATCGAGCCGGAGTCGAACCACACGTCGAGGACGTCCTCGACGCGACGCATGGTCGACCGCCCCGTCGGGTCGTCGGGGTTGGGCCGGGTCAGGTCGTCGATGAAGGGCCGGTGCAGGTCCTTGACCTCGACACCGAAGTCGGCCTCGAGCTCGGCGAACGACCCGTAGACGTCGAGGCGCGGGTACTCCGGGTTGTCGGACTTCCAGACCGGGATCGGGCTGCCCCAGAAGCGGTTCCGCGAGATCGACCAGTCGCGGGCGTTCTCCAGCCACTTGCCGAACTGGCCGTGCTTGATGTGCTCCGGCGTCCAGTCGATCTGCTCGTTGAGCTCGAGCATCCGCGCCTTGATCTTGGTGACCTCGACGAACCAGCTCGACACAGCCATGTAGATCAGCGGCTGGCGGCAGCGCCAGCAGTGCGGGTAGGAGTGGTCGTACGTCTCGCGGCGCAGCAGCACCGTGCCCTCGGTGACCGCGCCGGTCTCGCCCTCACCGCGCGTGCGGTTCTTGAGGTGCTCGATGACCATCGGGTTGGCGTCGAAGACCTGGACGCCCTCGTAGTCGGTGACCGGGTAGGTGAAGCAGCCGTCGGGACCGACGGGGATGACCGGTTCGATCCCGGCCGCGTCGGTGACGATCTTGTCCTCCTCACCGAAGGCGCCGGCGGTGTGGACGAGCCCGGTGCCGTCCTCGGTGGTGACGAAGTCCGCCGGGAAGACGCGGTGCGCCTTGTCGTGGCCGAGGTAGTAGTCGAACGGCGGCGTGAAGGAGCGCCCGACGAGGTCGCTGCCCTTGAGCCGCTCCACGATGCGCGACGCCGGGTCCTGCTCGTCGGCGCCGAACAGGTCCTTGGCGTAGGCCGCGAGCCGCGCCTCGCCGATGACGTAGCGCTGGGTCGTGCCGGTCACGTCGGACTCGACCACGACGTAGTCGATGTCGGGCCCGACCATGATCCCGAGGTTGGCCGGGAGGGTCCACGGCGTCGTCGTCCAGACCAGCGCCAGCTCACCGGTCTCGAGGCGCAGGCCGACGGTGACGGCCGGGTCCTGGCGGTTCTGGTAGACGTCGTCGTCCATGCGCAGCTCGTGGTTGGACAACGGCGTCTGGTCGTTCCAGCAGTAGGGCAGCACGCGGAAGCCCTCGTAGACCAGGCCCTTGTCGTGCAGCTGCTTGAACGCCCAGATGACCGACTCCATGTAGTCGGGCTCGAGCGTCTTGTAGTCGTTGTCGAAGTCGACCCACCGGGCCTGGCGCGTGACGTACTCCCGCCAGTCGTCGGTGTACTTCAGGACCGACTCGCGGCACTTGGCGTTGAACTTCTCGATGCCCAGCTCGAGGATCTCGTCCTTGGTCTTGATCCCGAGCTGGCTCATCGCCTCGAGCTCGGCGGGCAGGCCGTGCGTGTCCCAGCCGAACCGCCGCTCGACCCGGCGCCCCCGCATCGTCTGGTAGCGCGGGATGAGGTCCTTGACGTAGCCGGTCAGCAGGTGGCCGTAGTGCGGCAGGCCGTTCGCGAAGGGCGGTCCGTCGTAGAAGACGAACTCGTTGTCGCCGTCCTGGCCGGCGGAGCGGTTCTCGACCGAGGCGATGAAGGTGCCGTCCTCGTCCCAGTACCTGAGGATGCGCTCCTCGATCTCCGGGAACCGGGGAGAGGCGGGCACCCCCTGGGGCGAACCGGTGGTGGTCACGGCGTCGTCGGGGGCTGCGCTGGAGACATGGGGATAGGCCATGGTGTCGGCGGTCCTTCGTCATCGTTCGTGCGTGTCGCACGAGGACGACGACGCCGGGCTGTCCCGGCGGCACCGCGGTACCACCTCGCTTGCCGTACGCCGGGTGGTGACCACACGGCATACGACCGCTCTTGCTCCAGGCGCTGACGGGCCCATCCGTCCGGGTCTAGTGGGGGTCGCCCACCGGGGTGGCCCTGTTCTTCCGGAGGCTCACCGGTGATGGCCGGGTCGACGCCTGTGCACCCAGTCTAGCGGGCCGTGGCCCACGGCTCGTCCGGGTTTCCGGCCGCCCCCGCTCCCGGGTGTAGAGTCGGGCCGTCGCCCTCGGGTGACACCACGACGCGCCACAGGGGAAGCCGGTCCAAGTCCGGCGCTGACCCGCAACCGTAGGCCCCCCGCGAGGGTGGCGAGCCGGAATGCCTGGAACGCGAAGCGGCTCCAAATCCGTCGAGGTACGCGGGGTGGAGCCCGGACACCCACCAGGTCCGAGGCCACCCCCTGTTTTGTCGTGAGAGCGACGAACGGGGGTTTTGTCTTTCCACCCGGGTGCACCGGTGCCACCGTCGCGACACCGCTCGCACTGAGAGGCACCATGCACCACTCCATCCGCAGCGCCCGTCCGGCTGCCGCACTCGCCCTGGCGGTCGCCGCCACGCTCGTGACGCCGGGTCTTGCGTCGGCGAGCACCACCACGCCCACGACCGGTACCGTCACTAGCACCACCGCTCCCGCCACGACGACCGCGCCGACCACGTCCACCACGTCGACCGGCTCCTCGACCTCGTCCACCGGGACCGGTTCGACCACCTCGGCTCCGTCCACGGCGACGGCCCCCACCACGACGCAGCCCGCCCCCTCCACGACGGCGTCGGCGCCCACCACGGCTCCGTCCACCTCGTCCACGACGTCCGGGCCGGCCACCGGCGGCCTCGTGCGCGGCGGCGACGCGGCGCGCTACGGCCTCGCGGCCCCCTCGGCCCTGCCCGCCACCTCGACCGACCCGACGCTGGTCGGTGCCGGCTTCCTCGAGCGCGAGCTCGCCGCCGGTGGTCACCACCTGTCCGTGAGCTTCGACGGGGTCGACTACGCCGACTACGGCGTCACCCTCGACGCGGTGCTCGCCCTCGACGCCGCGGGCGCGGGTCAGACCGAGGCCGCCGCGGCGACGAAGTTCGTCGCCGACAACATCGGCCAGTACATCGGGACCGACTTCGGCCCGACCGAGCTGTACGCCGGCGCCACGGCCAAGTCCCTGCTCGTCGCCGTGGCCCAGGGCGTCGACCCCACCGCGTTCGGCGGCGTCGACCTCGTCGCCACGCTGGAGGGCCTGGAGACCCCCAGCGGCCGGTTCTCCGACCACTCGGCCGGTGGCGCCGACTACTCCAACCTGATCGGCCAGTCGCTGGCGGTCATGTCGCTGCGCCGGGCCGGGGAGACGACCTCGCCCGCGTCCGTCACGATCATCCGCGACAACCAGTGCAGCGACGGCGGCTTCAGCCTCAGCTTCGGCGCGACGCCGTGCGTGAGCGACCCCGACGTCACCGCCTTCGCCGTGCAGGCCCTCCTCGCGGTGGGCGGTGCCGGTGACGCCGACGCCGGGAAGGGTCTGGACTACCTCGCGGGCATCCAGGGCACCGACGGCGGTGTCGGTGGCGCCGGCCCGACGGCAGCACACAACGCGAACTCGACCGGCCTCGCCGGTCAGGCCTTCCTCGCGGGCGGGCGCACCGCCCAGGCCCGCGCCGCCCAGGGCTACCTGCGCGCGCTGCAGTACGGCTGCGACCTCCCCGCCGCGTTCCGTGGCGGCATCGCCTACGACCGGGCTGCCATGACGGCCGCCGCGACCAAGGGCGCGACCGTGCAGGACCAGGACCGCCGGGCGACCAGCCAGGCCCTCCTCGCCCTCGCCGGCACCCCGCTGTATGCCGTGTCCGGCACCGGCGCGGACGCCACCGCGCCCGACCTCACCTGCGCGGCACCCACGACGTCCACGACGACGAGCCCGACGAGCACCACCTCGACGACCTCGTCCGGCACGTCCTCGGCCACCTCCAGCTCCACCGACGCCGGCAGCGGCTCGGCGACGGCCGGGTCGGGCGACGGCTCCGGCGGCGGCTCCGGCGACCCCGCCTCGGCCACGCCCGGTTCGCTGGCGTTCACCGGTGCGGACGTCAGCGCCTTCGTGATCGCCGGCCTGCTGCTGCTCCTCCTGGGTGCAGGCGCCCTGGTCCTGGCTCGTCGCAAGGGCGTCCACGCCTGATGCGCCTCGTTCCCCGCCCGATCACCCGCCCGATCACCCGTCGTGTCGGCCGCCTCGTCGCGGCCGCCGCCCTCGTCGCCGTCGGCGGCCTCACCCTCCCGGGTGGGGCCGCCCAGGCGGCGGCCTGCTCCGGCACCACCGGGGTCACCGTCGTCATCGACTACGGCGCCAGCACCACCACCTCGTGCGTCTCCGGTGACCCCACCTCGGCCATGAGCGCGCTCAAGGCGGTGGCCACCGTGGTGTCGCCGCAGCGCTACCCGGGGACGGTCGTCTGCCGGATCAACGGGACGCCCGCCAAGGACCCGTGCATCCAGATGCCGCCGGCCAACGCCTACTGGGCGTTCTTCCACGCTCCGCGCGGCGGCGCGTGGACCTACAGCCAGTCCGGCGTGGCCAGCTACGACCCGGCCCCGGGGACGGTCATCGGGTTCGCGTTCGGCTCCGGCGGACAGCCCAGCTCGGCGCCACCAGCCAGGACGAGCACCCCGAAGCCCAGCTCGTCCTCGACGCCCAAGCCCACGCCGAAGCCGTCCAGCACCCCGCGGACGAGCTCCTCCACCCCGGGGCACAGCAGCTCGACCCCCGGCGGCACGACGTCGAGGGGCACGTCGGCGAAGGGCACGAGCACTGGCAAGGCGACGGCCGGCACGACGCCGTCGGCCGGCCGCACCACGCCGTCCGCCACGACCCCGGGCCACAGCGCCACGACCTCGGGCACCACCTCGGGCACCGCATCGGCCCCTGCTGCGCCCACCTCGGCGACCACGTCCGGGACACCGGCGGCATCGGGCACCGGCACGGACCCGGGGCCCAGCGCCCTCGCCTCGAACACGACCCCCGACCAGGGGTCGTCGACCACGCTCTTCGCGGGGATCGGGCTCGTCGGCGTGGTCGGTGCCGCCGCGGCATACCTCACGCACCGCCGCCGCTCGCACGGCTGATCGATGCCCGCTCCACGACCGGTCCGTCGCCCGCTCCCCCGCCACCTGCACCCGGTGGCGTGGTGGGTGTGGGCGATCGGGCTGGCCGTGGCGTGCTCGCGCACGACCAACCCGCTCCTGCTCCTGCTCGCGGTGAGCGTCGCGGCGCTGGTCGTGGCGGCGAGGCGGGGCAGCTCTCCGTGGGCGCGGGCGTTCCGGCTGTACCTCGTCCTGGGCGCATCGATCGTGGTCCTGCGCGTGCTGCTGCACCTGCTGGTGGGGTTCAAGTTCGGGCAGACCCGGCTGTACACCTTGCCGAGCATCGACCTGCCCGGCATCACGATCCTCGGACCGGTCTACCTCGAGGGGGTCCTCGCGGCCGCGGTCGAGGGTCTGCGCCTCGCGTCCCTCATCGCCTGCATCGGCGCGGCGAACGCCCTGGCCAACCCCAAGCGGCTGCTGCGGGCCATGCCCAGCGCCCTGCACGAGATCGGCACGGCCGTCGTCATCTCGGTCACGGTCGCCCCCCAGCTCGCCGAGAGCGTGCAGCGGGTCCGGCGGGCGCGTGTCCTGCGGGGCGAGGGCGGGTCGGGGCTGCGGTCCGTCGGGCGGGTGGCGCTGCCGGTCCTGCAGGACACCCTCGACCGGTCGCTCCTACTGGCCTCTGCGATGGACTCGCGCGGGTACGGCCGGCGACCGGAGCAGTCGCCCCGGGTGCGCCACCTCACCGGCGCCCTGACCCTCACCGGGCTGCTCGGCGCCGCGGTCGGCACCTACGGCGTGCTGGACGCCACCGCCCCCGCCGCGGTCGGGCTCCCGATGCTCGTCGCCGGGCTGCTGCTGTGCGTCGCGGGCCTCCGCGTGGGTGGCCGGGCCGTGCAGCGGACCGCCTACCGCCCCGACCCATGGGCCACCCCCGAGTGGCTCGTCGCCGGATCGGGCGTCGCCGCCGCGGTCCTCGTCGTCGTGGCTGCCCGGGCGGACCCCACCGCGTTCGTCCTGCCCCTGGAACCGCTGGCTCCACCGGCCCTGCCCCTGCTCGCGGTCGTCGGCCTGCTCCTCGCCGCCGTGCCCGCCTTCGCCGCCCCCGAGCCGCCCCGACGCGGGAGTCGCACGTGAGCGCCCCCGTCGTCGTCCTCGACCGGGTCAGCGTCAGGTATGCCGGGTCGCCCCGGCCCACGCTGCGCGACGCGTCCGTCGTGGTCGAGGAGGGCGAGCTCGCCGTCGTCGTCGGTCGGACCGGCGCCGGGAAGTCGACCCTGTTGGGCGCCGTCAACGGCACCGTCCCCCACTTCACCGGTGGACACCTTTCCGGACGGGTCACCGTCGCCGGCCTCGACACCCGCACGCACCGTCCGCGCGACCTCGCCGGCGTCGTGGGGGTCGTCAGCCAGGACCCGCTGGCCGGGTTCGTCACCGACACCGTCGAGGAGGAGCTCGCCTACACCCTCGAGCAGCTCGGCGTGGAACCCTCCGCCATGCGCCGGCGGGTCGAGGAGGTGCTGGACGTCCTCGGCATCGCCGACCTGCGCGACGCGCCCCTGCACGACCTGTCCGGCGGGCAGCAGCAGCGCGTCGCGATCGGCTCGGTCCTCACCGCCAACCCCCGGGTCCTCGTCCTCGACGAGCCCACGTCGGCGCTCGACCCCACCGGTGCCGAGGAGGTGCTGGCGACGCTGTCCCGGCTGGTCCACGACCTCGGCCTCACGGTGCTGGTCTCCGAGCACCGGCTCGAGCGGATCGTCGGACTCGCCGACCGCCTGGTGCTGGTGGCCGAGGACGGCAGGGTGAGCCACGGCGCACCGGCCGACCTGATGGCGCAGTCGCCACTGGCACCGCCCGTCGTCCACCTCGGCCGTTGGGCCGGGTGGCAGCCGTTGCCGCTCACCGTGCGCGACGCCCGACGCGCGGCCCGCGACCTGCGGGTGGCCCTCGGTCCCTCGACCGAGCAGGTCGTCCCGGCCCACCACGCCAGCCCGGAGGACACCTCCCCCGCGCCCGTCCCGGCTCCCCTGCTCGCGGGGACGGCTGTCGAGGTGCACCACGGCGACCTCGTCGCGGTGGACGGCGTCGACCTGTCCATGGCGCCGGGCGAGGTCGTCGCCCTGATGGGGCGCAACGGGTCGGGGAAGTCCTCCCTCCTGTGGGCGCTGCACGGTTCGGGGCACCGCCACGGTGGGGACGTCACCGTGGCCGCCGGTCCGGCCGCCACCACGGGTGCGGCGGCCTCCGCCCCGGGCGCCGGTGGTGCGTCCACCGTCGACCCGGCCCGGGTGTCGCCGCGGGTACGCCGTCGGCACGTGGGGCTCGTGCCGCAGAGCGCCGCCGACCTGCTCTACCTGCCCAGCGTCGACGACGAGTGCCACCAGGCCGACACCGAGGCCGGAGCCGCACCGGGCACGGCCCGTGAGCGCCTCGACCGCCTTGCCCCCGGCATCGACGGAGCCGCGCACCCTCGTGACCTGTCCGAGGGTCAGCGGCTCGCGCTGGTCGTGGCCATCCAGCTGACGGCTGCACCCGCGACCCTGCTGCTGGACGAGCCCACCCGGGGCCTGGACTACCCCGCCAAGGCCGCACTGAGCAGCCTGCTGCGCGACCTGGCCGCTGCCGGCGGCGCCGTGCTCGTGGCGACCCACGACGTCGAGTTCGCAGCCGGCGTCGCTGACCGGGTCGTCGTCCTCGCCCGGGGTCGGGTCGTCGCCGACGGACCCGCCGTCGACGTGCTGTGCGACTCCCCGGCGTTCGCGCCGCAGGTCGCCAAGGTGCTCGCGCCGACCCGGCTGCTCACCGTCGACGACGTGCGCCGCGCCCTCCCGGGGGTCCCGGTCACCGTGGGAGGAGCGCGATGACCATCCAGACCCCCGGCAGCGCTCGACCGTCCCACGAGCACCACGTCCCGTCCGGGCCCGCGCACCCGGGACGACGCAGTGCCGTGGCGCTACGGCCACGCTCCACGGCCGCGCTCGCGCTCGTCTCCGTGGCCGGGCTGCTGGCGTTCCTGTGGCCACTGTTCGCCTCGGCCGACTCACGCCTCGGCCAGAACGCCGACGCCCCCCTCGTCTTCGCCCTGCTCCTGCCGCTCCTGCTGGCCGTCGTGCTCTTCGAGATCAGCGAGGGCGGACTCGACGTCAAGGCCGTGGCGATGCTGGGCGTCCTGTCCGCCGTCGGCGCCGCGCTGCGGCCCCTCGGCGCGGGCACCGCGGGCCTCGAGACCGTCTTCTTCCTGCTCGTCCTCGGGGGGCGGGTCTTCGGGCCGGGGTTCGGCTTCGTGCTGGGCTCGACGACCCTGTTCGCCTCGGCCCTCGTGACCGGCGGCGTGGGCCCCTGGCTGCCGTACCAGATGGTCGGGGCGGCCTGGGTCGGCCTCGGTGCCGGCCTGCTCCCCCGCGTGCCCCCGCGGTGGGAGCTCGCCCTGCTCGCGGCGTATGGCGCCGTGGCCGGCCTGCTCTACGGGCTGGCCCTCAACTTCTCCTTCTGGCCCTTCGCCACCGGGCTGGGCGGCGACCTCTCCTTCGTCGCGGGTGCCCCTGCCTGGGACAACCTGCACCGGTTCGCCGTCTTCTCCCTCGCGACCTCGGCGTGGTGGGACCTGGGACGGGCGATCACCAACGTCGTCCTGATCCTCGTCACCGGTCGGGCCGTCCTGGGCACCCTGCGCCGGGCCTCGCGCCGTGCCGCGTTCGACGCCGAGGGCACCTTCGACGCCCCGGTCGCGCCCGGGCCCGAGCCGGGCACGCGGCATACCCTGTCCGGGTGACCCTGCCCGCATCGCTCCTCTCCCGCGCCGTCACCGACCCCGACGTCAAGGCGACCTACGGCATCGACGAGTCCATCGGTGCGCTCGCCCCCGACCGCTTCGAGGTGGTCCGCGCCCGTGACCTCGGGGATGTCGTCGACGTCCTCGCGCACGCGCAGGCGACGGGCACGCCCGTGGTGCCGCAGGGCGCGCGCAGCGGGTTGGCCGGTGGCTCTGTCGCGCTCGACGGGGGGATCGTCCTGAGCCTGGAGGGGCTGACGGTGATCACCGAGCTCGATGCGGTGGAGGGCATCGCCGTGGTGCAGCCCGGCGTCATCAACGCCGACCTCAAGGCAGCGGCCGCGGCCGAGGGTCTCTTCTACCCGCCGGACCCGGCCTCGTCGGCGTTCTGCTCGATCGGTGGCAACGTCGCCACGAACGCCGGCGGGCTGTGCTGCGTGAAGTACGGCGTCACGGCCGACTACGTGCGCGGTCTCGAGGTGGTCCTCGCCGGCGGTGAGGTCATCCGTACCGGCCACCGCACGGCCAAGGGCGTCGCGGGGCTCGACCTGACCGGGTTGTTCGTCGGGTCCGAGGGCACGCTCGGCGTCGTCACCGAGGTCGTCACCAAGCTCGTGCCGGCGCCGGACCCCGCGCTGACCGCGCTGGCGACGTTCGACAGCCTGTCCGCCGCGAGCGACGCCATCGTGGCGCTGCGGCGCGAGCGCCACCGGCCGAGCCTGCTCGAGCTGCTCGACGAACCCACCCTCGCCGCTGTGCAGGCCCTCGCCGACTACGGCTTCCCCACCGGCTGCGCCGCCGTCCTCATCGTTCAGGCCGACCGGCCGGGTCACGCGGGCGAGGACGTGCAGCGGTATGCCGCGCTCCTGGAGGAGGCGGGGGCGACCGAGGTCGCGGTCGCCGACGACGTGCAGGAGAGCGAGGCCCTGCTCGCGGGCCGACGCGCGCTGCACCACGCGCTCGTCGCCAAGGGCACCCACTTCATCGAGGACGTCTGCGTCCCGGTGCGCCGGCTGACCGCGCTCATCACCGCAGGGCATGAGATCTCCGCGCGCACCGGGGTGGAGATCACGATGTCGGGGCACGGGGGCGACGGGAACCTGCACCCGTCGTTCTTCTACGACGCCGACGACGAGGACAGCCGGCACCGCGCCGAGGAGGCGTTCGGCGACCTCGTGAAGGTGGCGCTCGGCATGGGCGGGACCATCACCGGCGAGCACGGCGTGGGGTCGCTCAAGGCGCGGTGGCTCCCCGACGAGGTCGGCGCCGCGTCGATCCAGCGCCAACGCGCGGTCAAGTCGCTCTTCGACCCGCGCGGCATCCTCAACCCCGGCCGCGTCTACTGGTCCTGAGCCGTCCACGCCCGGGGCGGTCCCGTCCCCGCTGCGACCCGGCTGGTAGAAACGAGGCATGAGCCCCCTCGAACTCGACCGCAATGAGTCCTGGCTGTCCCGCGAGGAGCTCGATGCCGCCCGCGAGCGGCTGCCGATCCTCTACGTGGACGCCGTGCCGGTGCGGGTCGACGACCGCGGGGTCCTCACGGCGGTGGGACTGCTGCTGCGGGCCTCGGACGGCGAGATCAACCGCGAGCTGGTGTCGGGCCGCGTGCTCTACCACGAGCGGGTGCGCGACGCGCTCGTCCGGCACCTGGAGAAGGACCTCGGCCCGATGGCGCTGCCGCAGATCCCGGCCAGCCCACAGCCGTTCACCGTGGCGGAGTACTTCCCCACGCCCGGCGTGACGCCGTTCCACGACCCGCGCCAGCACGCCGTGTCGCTGGCGTTCGTCGTCCCGGTGGCGGGCGACTGCCAGCCGCAGCAGGACGCGCTGGACCTGGCCTGGCTCACGCCCCAGGAGGCGATGGACCCGGCGCTGCTGGCCGACATGGACAACGGCCACGGGGTGCTGCTGCGCCAGGCGCTCGGCCATCTCGGCCACGCCGTCTGAGGCTCGTCAGGCCTTCTTGCGCCGCATCGCGCGGACCCGCTCGGCCCGCTCCACGCGGTCCAGCTCGTCGGCCTCGGCCAGCGTCGGGGCGGTGCCGCCGAGCCGCGGCGGCAGCAGGTGCTTCTCGGCATCGGGCCACGCCGGGTAGACGGCCTGGTCGGTGTCGAGCAGGGCCTGCATGGCCGCCTTCATCCGGGCCGTCACCTCCGTGACGTCCTCGCCCGGGGCGACGGTGATCGGGGCGCCCACGGAGATGAGCAGGGGGAACCCGTGCCGCCCCATCCGCTTCGGCTGCCCCTTGGTCCAGACCCGCTGCGAGCCCCAGATCGTCACGGGCAGCAGGGGAACCCCGGCGTCCTGCGCGAGCCGGGCGGCCCCCGACTTGAAGTCCTTGAGCTCGTACGACCGGGAGATGGTCGCCTCGGGGAACACCCCCACGACCTCACCGGCCCGCAGCGCCTTGAGGGCCGCAGCGAACGACTCGGTCCCGGCCTCGCGGTCCACGGGGATGTGGTGCATCCCGGTCATGAGCGGACCTGCCACCGGGTTGGACCAGATCGACTTCTTCGCCATGAACCGCACGAGGCGACCGACCTTGACGCCCACCAGCCCGGCGTACGTGAAGTCGAAGTAGCCGGTGTGGTTGATGGCCATCACGGCCCCACCCGAGCGCGGCACGTTCTCCAGGCCGCGCATGTGGATCTTCAGGCCCTGGGCCGCGAAGAGGGTGCGGGCCACCCCGATCACGCTGCTGTAGACAGGTTCCATGCGCCAACACTAGGGGTCTCGCGCGCCACCCACCGACCTACCCGTGCCGGGACGGGGTCCAGGCCAGCTGGATGACGTTGTTGCCCGACTCGCGGGACACCAGGCGACCGCGACCGGGCACCGCCGGCACGGCCTTGATGTTGCCGATGAGGGGTCCCTCATCCGGGTTGCCGGACAGCAGCAGCCCCGGCGAGGCGAGGTCGCGCAGGGTCTGCATGACCTGCTCGTACGACGCGCGCCCGGCGCCACCGGACCGTCGGGTGACGACCAGGTGCAGGCCCACGTCACCGGCTTGGGCCAGCAACGGCGCCAGCGCCGCGAGCGGGCTGCCGGCCGAGGTCACGACGAGGTCGTAGTCGTCCACCAGGACGAAGACCTCGGCGCCGGACCACCAGGTGCGGTTGCGCAGCTGCTCCGGGGTCACGTCCGGTCCGGGCAGGCGGGAGCGCAGGTATGCCGCCAGCTCGGGGATGTTCTCGAGCGCCTGCTCCTCGGTGGTGAAGTAGTCCCGCAGGTACTCGTCAGGGATCTCGCCGAGCAGCGAACGCCGGTAGTCCACCGCGAAGATCTGGGCCTGCTCGGGGGTGTAGAGGCGCATCACCTCGTGCGCGACGGTGCGCAGCATGCCGGTCTTGCCGGAGTCGCTGTCACCGAACAGGTAGAGGTGCGGCTCCTCGGCCACGTCGAGCCCGATCGGCGCGAGGTTGCTCTCGTCGATGCCGAGCAGGATCCGGCGGCCGTCGGGACCGGCCATCTCGCGGACGCGGTCGAGGCTGATCTCGGCGGGCAGCAGCCGCAGCTTGGGACCGGTCGGCCCCTCCCACGCGGCGTTGACGCGCTCGACGAGGTCGTCGACCCCGGCGCCGAGGCTGCCCGCGTCGCCGCTGCCGTCGATGCGCGGGACCCCGGCGAGGAAGTGGTGCCGGGTGGCCTCGACCCCGCGGCCCGGACGACCCTTGGGCACGTTGGCCGCGACCTTCCGGTCGATCTCGGAGTCGCTCGGGTCACCGAGGCGCAGCTCGAGCCGGGTGCCGAAGACGTCCTTGACCGCGCTGCGGAAGTCCATCCAGCGGTTGGTGGTCGCCACCAGGTGCAGGCCGAACGTGAGGCCACGGCCGGCGAGCTCCTGGATCTGCATCTCCAGCTCGTCGAACTCGGCCCGGATCGTGGGCCAGCCGTCGACGACGAGGAACACGTCGCCGAACCCGTCGTCGGCGAGACCCTCGGCGCGGCGGCGCCGGTAGGTCTCGATGGAGTCGATGCCCTGCGCGCGGAAGTAGGCCTCGCGGCGGTCGACGATGCCGCGGACCTCGGCCAGCGTCCGGCGGACCACGTCGGGCTCGTTGCGGCTGGCGACGCCGGCGACGTGGGCGAGCCGGGCCAGCGGCGAGAAGGTGCCGCCGCCGAAGTCGAGGACGTAGAACTGGGTCTCCTGCGGCGTCGTCGTCAGCGCCAGGGACGCGACGAGGGTGCGCGCGAGGGTGCTCTTGCCGCTGCGGGGTCCACCGACGATCGCCACGTGGCCCGCGGCACCACCGAGCGCCACGCTCATCACGTCGCGGCGCTGCTCGAGCGGCCGGTCGACGATGCCGAGCGGGACGACCAGCGAACCGGCGTCACGCCAGCGACGCGACACCAGGCCGAGCTGCGGGTCGACGTCGAGGTCGCCGAGCAGGGTGTCGAGGGAGTCGGGCACGTCCAGCGGCGGCAGCCAGACCTGGTGCGCCGGACGACCCTTGCCGCGCATCTTGGCGACCGCGATGTCGAACGTCGCGCGGTCCTCCTTCGGACCGGAGTCGACGACCACCGGCTCCGGGGCGTCGTTGAGGCGCAGCACCGGGGCGGCCGAGAACGGCACGATGTCGTTGGTCGCGCCCGTGCGGTCGCTGGCCACGCGGCGGCGGGCCGGCGGAGGGCCCGAGACGTAGGCGGCCTTGAACTTGACCAGCGTCGTCTGGTCGGGCTTGAGGTACCCCAGGCCGGGGACGGCGGGCAGCTCGTACGCATCGGGGACCCCGATGACGGTGCGGGACTCCTGCGCCGAGAAGGTGCGCAGGCCGAGACGGTAGGACAGGTGCGACTCCAGCCCGCGCAGGCGCCCCTCCTCCAGCCGCTGCGACGCGAGCAGCAGGTGCATCGACAACGAGCGGCCCAACCGGCCGATCGCCACGAAGAGCTCGACGAACTCGGGCCGGGCGTTGAGCAGCTCGCTGAACTCGTCGGCCACGATGACCAGCGCCGGCAGCGGTTCGAGGTCGGCGCCGGCGGCCCGGGCCTTCTCGTAGTCGGTGACGTTGGCGAAGTTGCCCGCCGACCGCAGCAGCTCCTGGCGGCGGACCATCTCACCGTGCAGGGCGTCCTGCATGCGGTCGACCAGGCTCAGCTCCTGCCCGAGGTTGGTGATCACGGCCGAGACGTGCGGCATGTCGGCCATGCCCGCGAACGTCGCACCACCCTTGAAGTCGACCAGGACGAAGTTCAGGGACTCCGACGAGTGCGTCATGGCGAGCGCCAGCACCAGGGTGCGCAGCACCTCGGACTTGCCCGAACCCGTGGCACCGATCACCAGGCCGTGCGGGCCCATGCCCTGCTGGGCGGACTCCTTGATGTCGAGCGAGACGACCTGGCCGTTGGATCCCAGGCCGATCGGCACGCGGAGCCGGTCACGCTGCAGGCGGGGCCGCCAGGCAGCCTCCGGGTCGTAGTCGCGGACGTCGCCGAGGCCGAGCAGGTCGACGAGCTCGGTGGAGCTGGTCATGGCGTCGCGCCGCTCGGGCTCGGCACCGGCATACAGGGGGGCGAGGCGGCGGGCGGCCGCCTCGGCCTGCACGGGCGAGAGCTGGTCGGCGTACCCCTGGGCGGGGTCGGAGGTGAGGGTGATGATCTGCATCGGCACCCGGCCGGCGTAGGGACCCGAGCGCTGCGGGTTGCCGAGGGCGAGCCGCATCCGCCCCTCCTGGGTCAGCTCGTCCCACCGCTCCGGCAGGTGCAGCACGGTCACGCCCATGACGCCGTCGTCGGTGACGATCGCGTTGCCCGGGGGCACCTCGCCGCCGTCGACGACGATGAGCACGTGCGGCATGGTCGGCTGCTCGGCCGGGCCGAACCGCGGCCGGTCGGCGAGGTCGGCGGGCAGCATCGGCTCGAGGTCGGACAACGACGTCGCGAGCATCCGGGCCGGCCCGACACCGTCCCGCTCACGCTGGCTGTGGGAGTGCGGGAGCCACTTGACCCACTCCCACTCGGGGAGCGCGTCGGCCCCGGAGACGATGGCGATCTGGAGCTGGTCGGGGGCGTGCTGGGCCGCCGCGGCGGCGACCAGGGCGCGGGCGAGGGCACGCGTGGGTTCGGCGTCGCCGGTGACCTCGATGCGCGAGAAGTAGGACAACGACACCGAGGCGGGCAGGTCCGGCTGCACCCGGTGGGTGGCGAGCAGGCGGTGCAGCGCCGAGGCGGCCACGGGGTCGAGCTGGGCCATCGGCGCGGTCTCCGGCGCCTCCAGGGTGATGCACAGCGGCTGGTTGGTGCGCCCGAACCGGACCCGCAGGAAGTCGTCGTCGCTGGCGGAGCGTTCCCAGACGCGGGTGCGCTCCTCGCAGAGGGCGGCGAGCGCCTCTGGGGCCGGGTTGTTCCAGAGGGCTGCGGCCCGTTGGCGGTTCGCGGCCTCGCGGACGGTCTGGCGCACCTCGCCGAGGTAGGCGAGGTACTCGCGGCGGGCCTCGATCACCCCTGCGGTGTGCTGCTGGCGCTGGCGGTACCCGTTGACCCCGACGAACCCGAGCGAGGCGACGAGGAACATGCCACCGGCGATGTAGCCCTTGACCCCCGGCGAGGACAGCGCCACGAAGGCGATGGAGCCGACGCTGCCGAGCATCGGCACCGCGTTGAGCAGCAGGCCGCTCACGCCCTCGCTGGGCGTGATCTCCGGCGGCGGCTGCAGGACGATCCGTCCCGACGGCACCTCGGGCGCCTCTTCGCGAGGTCCCCGTCGCAAGGTCACTGACATGGTGGTGTGCGCCCTCCTCGGCGTTCGTGCCCGTCCCGCCGGACGTCGCTGCCTCCCCCGGGTCGGCAGGCGTCCGCCCACAGCGGTGCCAACCTATCGCGTGGTGGTGGACGAACGGTGCAGTCTCGTCCTTCCCGGACAAACAGGCTGTAGGGTTCCCGGCGGGAGCTCGACGGCACGGTGGTCCGGACGCCGGAGCAGGTTCGCAGAGGGGGAGGTGCCGCGTTGAGCGAGGACTCGCACCGCATCTCGCTGCTCGCCGACGACCGCCGCTACGACCTCGTCGCCCCGGCCAACGCCCAGGTGGGCGACCTCCTGGCCGCGCTCGGCATCGCCCCGCGCAACAGCCCGTATGCCGTGGCCACCCCTGCGGGGCGCGTCATCGCCCTCGGTGAGGTGCTCGGTGACGCGGTGCCGGAGGGCACCCTGCTCACCGTCATCCGGGCGACCACCCACGAGGTGACCCGCGACGTCCTCAACTTCGACCGGTCCCCCGTCGCCGGTGGTGCCCGCTCGCCCGAGGGCCAGGGTGGCCGCCAGGTCGAGGCGTCGGAGGCCACCGTGTCGCGACGCGCGCTGGCCGAGGCGACCCGCCGCCGCGACGACCTCGCCGTGCCGGCACCGGTGGACGACGCGGGGCTGGCAGCACCGGTCGTGCGCACCACGTCGCCGGTCCCCGTGGCGACGGCGACGCTGCTGCGCTGGGTCGGCGCCGGGCTCGCCGTGGCGGCCGTCACCGTGCTGGCCCCCGGGGTGTTCCGGGCCCACGCGACGCCCGACCCCCTCGTGGCCGGCGCTGCCGCTGCCCTCCTGCTCCTGTCAGGGCTCGCCCTGGCGACCGACCACGCCGCGTCGTCGGCGGCCCGCCTCTCGCGCCTCGCCGCGCCGCTGCTGGGATTCGCGGCAGGGCTGTCCCTGCCCGTGGCCACGACCCCCAGCGCCGGCCGCATCTCCCTGATCGCGGCCTGCACGGTGGCGACCGCGCTCGCTGGGGTCGCCCGGATCACCGGCGGGCCCCTCGACCGCGCCTCCCGCGCGGCGATGACGGCGCTCGCCGTGGTGGGGGGCCTCGCCGTCGTGGGGGTGCTGCTGGACTGGCCGGCGTTCGCCGTCGCCGCCGTGGTCGCCGGGCTGGTCCCCGGTGCCGTCCGGCTGCTGCCGTCCTTGGGCTTCGAGGTGCCCGACGAGCAGCTGGTCGACGTCGACCGGCTGTCGACGACCATCTGGACCGCCCGCGAGCAACGTCGACGCCGGTTCCGTCGGCTGCGCGTCGCCGAGGTCGACACGGTGTTCCACGCCGCCCGCGAGACCGTCGCGGCCGGCACGGCGTGGGGGTGCCTGCTCGCCCCCGTGGCCCTGGTCGTGGTCGTGGCCACCCCGGGGCGCTCGGGCTGGTCCACGTGGGGCACGGTCGGCCTCTGCGCCAGCATCACGGTCGCCCTCGGGTTCCAGTCCCGCACGGTGCGGGACCGCCTCCCCCGCTACGCGCTGCTCACCACCTCCGCCCTCGCCGCCCTCCTCGGCACGTATGCCGCGGGCCGGCTCGTCGGGGTGGGCATCGGGGTGGCCCTGGCGTGCACCGCCGTCGCGCTCGGCCTGGTCGCCGTCGCGGCTGCCGTCGCCCTCGGGCGGGGGTGGCACTCGACCCGGCTCTCGCGCCTCGCCGACATGCTGGAGGGACTGGCCGTCGTCCTCAGCCTGCCCGCGGCGGCGCTGGCCGCGGGAGGGTTCGAGACCATGGCCCGGATCGCCGCGAGCTGACCGGACGACCGTGACCGCAGCAGACGCCGGCCGCGCAGCAGCCACCCCTGACGCCCCGCACGCCAGGGACACCACTGACGCCGGCATGCGGCTCTGGGCCAGGATCCTGCTCGTCGTCGTGGCGCACCTCGCCCTCCTGCTCGCGATCTGGTGGTCGTGGCACCCCAGGGTTGGCGATGGCAACGCGACGCCCGGCGCGATCAACCCGCTCCTGACCGGCATCGCCGCCGTCCTCTTCTGGGCCGTGCTGCTCCAGGTCTCGTCGCGGATCCCGTTCCCCGTCCTGTGCGGACTGTTCGTGCTGGTGCCGTTCTGCACCTTCTTCCTCCAGCACGCCGGGGCACGCTGGTGGACCACCGACGTCATGCGCCCGACCGGACAGGTCGAGGTGACCCGCGTGGACCGGTTGCTGAACGGCGCGAGCCGCGTCGAGGTCCGTCCGACCGGCGGTCAGGGCCCGCAGACGGTCGCCTGGTCCACGATCGGGCAGCGCCGGACCAACGAGTACTCCTTCGCCCGCATCAGCACCGGCGAACACTACGAGCTGGTCACCGACCCGACCGGGCTCGTCGTGCCGCTGATCCAGCCGATCGGGTACCGCGACTCCGCCGCTCGTCCGGACACCGCCGTCTGGGGCCCCGTCACCGCCGCCGCCCTCGTCGTGCTCGAGCTGGTCAGCGCGTCGGCCCTGACGCGGCACCGCAGCCAGGTGCAGGCGGTCGACGACCGGAGGCGCCCAGGCCGGCGACGTCGGAGGCGACGGGCCGCCGCCTAGCCGCCCTCAGTCCACGCGGGGCAGCGGCTTGGCCGCGATCTGCTCCATCTGGGCGTGCATCTCGCGCAGGTGCTGCTGGGCCGCGGTGAACGAGACCTGCAGCTCCTGGGCGGACTCCTCGCGGCTCCCGAGCTCCTCAGCCTGCACCCGGGCCACCTCGCGCACGTTCTCGGCAGCCGTGCGCCGGACGTTCTCGGCCGGGACCGAGTCGTCGAGGCCGTGCACGATGGCCGTCAGGCTCGTCTCCCCCAGGTCGATCCGGCGCTGCAACCGCTGCCAGTCGGGTCCGAGCTCACCCGAGCGCGCCTTCTTCGCGCGGTCCTCGTCCTTGTCCTCGACCGTGCTGAGGTACTTCTCGTGCTCCGCGATCGCCTCCCGGGTCTGGCGGTCGATGTCGGCCCGGATGCCGCGCATCTCCCCGAGCAGGGCCCGCACCTGGGCGATGGACCGGTCCGCGTCGCTCATGCGCTCACACCCCGAACTGGTTCTGCGCGGCCTCGTCCATCCGGGACCCGTTGTAGGCCGCGAGGCCGCCGGAGATGCCGTTCAGGGCGAGCTTGATGACGTGCATGATGTTGACGACCGCGTAGATCGCGTCGATGAAGCGGTCGATGGTGTCCAGGACGCGGCGGATCAGCTTGACGGCCTTGTCGAACCGGTCCCAGAAGCTCTTGATGTGGATCGCGATGTCAGCCGCCCCGACGAGCCAGCCCACCACGGGGACGGACGCCTCGATGATGAGCCGTTCGAGGATGTCGCTGATGAACGACACCAGGGTCGCGATGCCGAGAGCCGCGGACTTGGCCACCTCGATCAGGCTCCCGGTGAGCTCGCCGATGAGGTCGCACCCCTCGGCATACGTGGCGTAGTTCTGCCCGAGCTGCACCATCCGCGAACGGAAGGCCTCCGCGGCCTCGCCGTCCCAGACGTCGACGGTGTTGACGTCGAGCTCGGTGAAGTTCTCGCCGACGCCCTTGCACATCTGGCCGGCGTCCGCCCAGCCCTGCTTGGCGACACCCATCAGGCCCCAGTCGCCGCACAGCGGCTTGACGAGCTCCACCAACGGGTCGGTGCCGAACGCCTGTCGGCAGAACCCCAGCAGGTGGCCGATGAGGAAGCCGCAGCTCGACTCGAACTCCTCGATGAAGTCGTCGTCGGGTGCGACGGCCAGGCACTGGTCGTAGCCGGACGGGTCGACCTTCTCGTAGACGCTCACCACGTGCCCCCCTTGTCCTTGGTCGCCCAGCGGATCGCCTCGGTGTTGGCCGGGCCGTCGACGGCGTCGTCGGTGCGGCCGGTCTGGCCGAGGGTGTCGGCGAGGCGGTGGCCGGCGTCGAGGACGCCCTGGGTCTCGCTAAGCACGGCCCCGGGCGCCTGCAGCGCCTTGGCGCCCTTGCCCACCAGCTCGGAGTCGGGGTTGCTCAGGGCTCCCGCCGCCGGGCTGCGTGACCCGTCCTCGTCCTGCCGCCCCGGGACGTGGTCCCGCGCCCAGTCCTGCCCGCCTGCATACGCGTCGCGCTGGCGGTTGCGCAGGTAGGTACCCCGCTCGGTCGGCGACATCCCGTCGAGCTTCTGGCGCAGGGCGTTGACCTGCTTGGTCAGGCCACGCTGCACCCAGTACTTCAGGTCGGTGCGGTCCGCGAGGTCGTCGGCGCGCTCGTGGACCCGCCACAGGTCCTTGGGGTTCTGGCGCAGCGGCTTGGTCAGGGTGTCCGTCGTGCTGACGACGTCCTTGCTGCCCTTGAGGAACGAGAGCTGGTCGAGGAACCCGAACGGGCCCGACCCACCGCGTCCGCCCGGTCCGATCGGCACCCCCGGCCGGACGGTGCCGCCCCGCGGCGCCTCGTACGGCGCGTCGACCCCCTGCTTCGCGGCGATCCGCTCGTAGGCGGCCCGGTCGCGGGCGATGAAGTCGGCGCGGGTGGCGGCGGTCTTGTCTGAGGCGACGCGGGCGATGGTGGCGCCGTTGGTCATCCCCTGCGAGCCCGCGTCGTACGCGCCCCGGTAGTGGCCCTCGAGCAGCCCGAGGACGCCGGTGAAGGCGCCGTTCGCGCTGCAGTTGGTGCGGACGAACGACCCCACCCCCTGCATGTGCCCCTGCTGGCGGTCCAGGACCTGCCCGATGAGGTCCATCTGGGCGATCTCGACCTTGATCTTCGGTGCCATGCTCTCCCCCTTCGCCGACGTGCCGGACTACTCCCAGACGGAGTCGCTCGCCTCCGCGTCGTCGTACCAGTTCTCCTCGTCCTCGTGGGTGAGCAGCTCGCGGTCCTTGCGCTCCTGCTCGGAGCTGCCGCCGCGGGCCGCGCCGCCGTGGGCCCCCACGACGCCCTGGCCACCCTGGCCACCGCGCCCGGAAGCGCCCGCGGCCACACCCGCCCGGCCGCCCGAGCCCGAGGTCCCGGAGCCCGCGGAGCCACCTGAGCGACCGCCGGAGGTGCCGCGACCACCGGCGCCCGCGCCGGACTGGCCACCACCGCCGGGCACCAGGGAGGTGCCTGCGCGCCCACCTGCGCCGGCGCCGTCGAGGCGGGGCACGCCGTACTTGCCCGACCCGGAGGCGCCGCTCACGGTCGAGCCGCGCGCGCCCGAGGCACTGCCCGAGCCACCGCCCGGCACCATGCCGGTGCCACGACCGCCGGCGCCCGACGCGACGATGTTGGTGCCGCCCCCGGCCCGGGAACCGGGCACCGCCGAGGTGCTGCCGCCGAGCCGCCCGGCGCCCGCACCGCGGGCCGCGCCGCCGGCGGCGTTCGCCGCACCCGACAGCGTGCTGCCGGCGCGCCCCGCGGCGCCGCGGATCGCCCCGCCGAGGCCACCCGCACCCCCGGCGACCATGCCGATCGTGCCCGCCGTCCCGGCCAGGCCGCCCGAGCCGGAACCGGACCCGCCGAGGCCGCTGGTGCCGGTGGCGCCGTGCAGGCCACCGGCGACCGGCACCGAGCCGGTCACCGTACCGTCGACGCTGGTGAGCCCGTCGTAACCGGTGCCGACCACGCCGGTTCCGCCGGTGCCGTCGGTGCCGTCGGTGCCGCCACCGCCCGTCCCGTCCTCGGGGATGATCTGGGGGACCATCGGGTCGCCGGGGAGCCCCTGGTAGCCCGTCACCGTCGGTGAGCCGACCCAGCCGGCGTTCGAGATCGTGGGGGTCGCACCGGTGTTGCCGCCGGAGTACCCGCCGCCACTGCCGCCACCGCTGGGCGTGCCGCCCCCGCCGCCACCACTGGGCAGCGAGCCCCCGCCGCGGCTGTAGTCGTCCTTGGCGTCGACTGGCAACGTGGTCGTGGCACTGGCCATGTCGACCTTGAGGGCCCGGAGAGCCTTGTCCGCGGCTGCCTCGCGCTGGGCCTCACGGTCGGCGACGGCCGCGTCGTAGGCGCCCTGGTCGAACTTCTTCCCCACCGGTCCGGGGCTGTCGACCCCCTCCTGGCGCATGTACGCCTGGCGGTCCGGAGAGGTGTCCACCGTCTCGACGTCCGTCGCCAGCGCGGTCTGGGCCGCGGACACGGCGGTGTCGGCCTGCACCAGCGCGGACTTGACCTCGCGCAGCGCAGCGGCGTGCGCGGTCAGCTGGGCGGTCAGCGTGTCCATGGCGGTGTAGGCCGCCTTGGCCCCCTCGCCCTCCCAGTCCACCGCCAGGTCGTTCTTGGTGTTCTTGATGCTCGTCACGAGCTGGTCGATCTCGACCGCAGCGTCCTCCCAGTGCTGCGCCTGGCCGGCGATGTTGCCCGCGGCCGCCTGGATCTTCCTGAGCTCTGCCTCCTTGGCGCCCATCTCAGCTCCCCTCCCCTGGTTGTGCGGCCGCCGGACGGGCGGCCCCCTTGCGACTGACGACGAATGCGGTTCCTGCGGCGAGCACGACCACCAGCACGACGACCCACACCCAGGCCGGGACCCCGCCGCCGTCACCCGACGGCTGCGCGGTCGCGGAGCCGTCCTTGCCGGAGGTACCTGCCGGTGCCGAGCTCGTGGACGAAGACGTGGACGAGGACGCCGACGAGGACGGCGAGGCGGTGGACGACGGCGACGACGTGGCATCGTCGGCCAGCACCCCCGAGGCGACCTCCTCGGCGGTCGGGCCGAGGCCGTTCGCGGTGCGCAGCAACGGGTTGGTGTCCGGGTAGGACGTCGGGTCGACCCGCACGGCGTCAGCGGGGGCGAAGATCCCCCAGCCGAAGCCCGTCCTCGTCGAGTCCTGGATCTTGGGGAAGCCGGACCCGACCCTGCGGTAGGCCGCGATCCACCCCTTCGCGCCGCTGTTGCTGGTGCCCTGCTTCATGCCCGGGTTCTTCAGGGCGGCCTGCAGGACCTGGTCCGCGGTCGCCCCGGGGTACTTCGACCAGTAGGCCGCCAGGCCGCCGGCGACCAGGGGCGCGGCGAACGACGTCCCGTCGACCAGCTTGCCCTGGGCCACCCACGTCCCGCCTCGGTGCTCGCCCAGGACGAGGCCGACCCCGGGGGCGCAGAACGCGATGCCGTACCCGATGTCGTTGGCGCCCCGGGGATCCAGCTGCGCCTTGCTGTCGCAGGCGTTCACCGCGACGACGCCGTTGTATGCCGCGGGGAAGCTCACGGCCCCGTCACCGGTGGCCGCGACGACGATCGCGCCCGCGTGCTGGGCGAGCAGGATGGCCCGCTTCTCGTCGCCGCTGGTGCTGCTCGAGCCGAAGCTGAGGTTGACGATCCTCGCCCCGTCGGCGAGCGCCTTCTCCATCGCGATGAGCAGGGGTGAGCGCTTGTCGCCGTCGTCCTTCACGCCGCAGAGGTTCTTCTCCCCCGTGCCGATGCTGTAGTGGCGCAGGGTGACCTCGGGGGCGATACCGCGCACGCCCGGCGTGCCACCGGAGCGCGCACCCGTGCCGACGATCACCTGGGCGATCTCCGTCGCGTGGTCGGCGTCGGCGTCGGCGGCTGTCGCCGGTGCCGTGCACGGGGTGAACACCGAGGCGATGCGGCCCTTGACGTCCGCGGCGTTTGGGTCGATGGTCCCGTCGATCACCGCGACGGTCACGCCCTTGCCCTTCGCGCCGGCCGCCGCGAGGTCGTCGAAGCCCATCGCCGCGGGCCACCACGGCGTCGGGTTGGCCGCCTCGGCCGACGACGCCAGGCGCGAACCGGCCCCCGCGAGCCCGGGCAGGGCGACGAGGGCAGCGGCCACGACGGCCACCAACGACGTCCGCACGACGGATCGGGTGGGACGGTTCACGGGACGGTGCCCTCCTCGGGACTCGTGCGACAGCGGTGGGTCGGTCGGTCGGTGCGCGGCCTCAGCGGGAGGCCTGGACGGCCGTGTCGCCGTCGTCGGGCGCCGGCGGGGCACCCATGACGTTGTCCGTGCCGGTGGCGGGCTGGGGGCCGGCTGCCGGGTCCGTGCCCTGTCCGGTGCCCTGTCCGGTGCCCTGGTCGCCGCCCTGTCCGGTGCCGCCGTCGACGGCGTCCTTGCGGGCCTGCTCCTGCACCTTCTCGGCGTCCCTGGCCTCCTGCGTCTCGTTGGCCCGGGTGTTGCGCTGGGTGCTGTGCAGGTTCTCGGCCGCCTTGGGTGCGGCGAGCGTGGCGAACACCTCGCCGGCACGGTTGTCCTTGTCCTCGAGATGCGTGGCCACCTGGAGCAGCTTCTCCTGGTAGTCCTTGACGTCCTGCTCGACACCCTTGAGCGTGTCCTCGTAGATCTGCTTGGCCGTGGCGTAGACCGAACCGAACTCCTTGCAGGAGTCGATGCCGGAGAAGGAGTCGGCGTCCAGGGTCGTCCCCACGACCTTGGACCGGCTGCCGGTGGCGCGCTCGGTCCACGCCGCACCCCGGTTGTTCGCGAGCGTGCGGATGATCTCGAAGTCGGCCTTGAGCTTGCCGTTGGTGAAGCGGTACCCCTGCGCCTGCTGTCGGTCTTCGTCGGGCAGTGCCATCTGATTCCCCCCTGGGTCTAGTCGTGGACCTGGTGCCAGTGGTCGCGGCACGTGCCGGACCCCTTGCGGGCTCCGGCACGACCGTGGCGACTGGCTCCTACTGGAACAGCCCGGCGGACTTCTTGTCGCCGTCCCGGTAGTCCTCGTTGCTGGTCTCGACGGCGCTGCCGATCTCGGCCAGGACGAGCTTCATGTCCGTGATGGCCTGGGTCCACTTCTGCTTGGCCTGGGTGTAGGCCTCCTTGGCAGAACCGTCCCACTCGCTCTTCAGCGGAGAGAGCGCCTGGTCCATGTCGTTGAGCTTGTTCTCGATCTTCGACGCGCCCTGGGCGATGTCGCCGGCAGCCGCGCTCAGTCCTCCGTGGTCGACAAGCATGTCTCACATACCCCCGTACTTGTTCTTCATGGCGGTCGCGGCGTTCTCGTCGCGCTCGGTGAAGGTGTTCTGCGTCGTGCGCAGGTTCTCCTCGAACGTGGACAACGCGGCGATGATCTTGGCGGAGTCCTCCTTCCAGCGGGTGAAGGTGGCCTGGAAGCTGGCCGCTCCCTGTCCCTTCCACTGGCTCTGCAGACCCTGCAAGCGGCCCTCGAGGGACTTCAGCTCGTTGTCGAGCTGTCCCCGGTAGTCGCTGACGATTCCGGCGCCTTTATTGAGTACGCCATCTCCAGCAGCAAGCATGGTGCCTCCCAACTTCCATTTCTGGCCCCCCTGGGGGCGCGCTGATCCCAGCTGCGTGCGCATGGGACGGACCCCGAAACACCATCCCCCGAGGTCCGATTTGAGAGACTAGCAACGTTTGGAACAGCGCAACATGGGGAGAACTCCCCCTTATGCTGCGTCTGGCCCCACCGGGGCCGAAGGACATTTCGTCGTCACCGGGAGGGGCCCGTGACCGTGAGCACTGGCAGTTCTGGCACCACCACGTCGCTCATCCGGCTGTCGGTCACGGCGGGGACGCGCCGCGCGGACCTCGGTCTGCCGGGCGGCATACCCGTCGCCGAGCTGGTGCCCGAGCTGGCCCGCGAGCTGGGGCAGCTCGATCCCGCCACGGCCAGCAGGGGGTTCCGGCTCGTGCGGCACGACGGGATCACCGTGGAGCCGGACCGCAGCCTCGCCGCCCAGGGGGTCGAGGACGGGTTCGTCCTGTCCCTCGAGCCGGCCGGTGACCCCGTCGAGCTCAAGGTCTACGACGACGTGGTCGAGGCGGTGGCCGACCTCGTGGAGTCCTCGTTCGCACCGTGGACGCCCGAGAACTCCGCGCGGACGGCCCTCGGTGCCGCGGTCGCCCTGTTCGGCGCGGGCGCCGTCGCGCTCGTGACCGCCCGCACGAACGGCGTGCTCGTGGTGGGCATGGCCGGTGCCGTCGCCGTCCTGCTCGTCATCGCCGCCGCCGTCCTCTCCCAGGCCCGCCGCCAGTCCGTGTCCGGTGCGGCCCTCGCCCTGGCCGCGAGCGCGTATGCCGCCGTGGCCGGCTTCGCCGTGCCGCTGGACGGGACCGTGTGGGGACGCCCGCTGATGGTCGCCGGACTCGGCGCGGCCGTGGTCGGGGCCCTCGGGGTGCTCGTCGTCCGCGAGCACCGTCAGGTGGTGCTGGTCGGCCCCGTGGTCGGGCTGGTCCTGGCCGTGGCCGGCGCTCTCGTCGCCTACGCCGGCTTCCCGGTGGACGGCGTGGCCGCGGTGGTCTTCGCCGTCGCGGTCATCGCGGGGAACCTGTTCCCGTGGTTCGCCGTGTCGTCGAGCCGGCTGACGACCCACCCGCCTCGCACGGACGCGGAGATCTTCGCCGACGCGCCGGCCGTCGACAGCCGCTCGGTCCGCCGCCAGGTGGTCGCCGGCCACGACCTCATGCTCGGCCTCGGGATCGCCGCGGGGCTGGTGGCGCTGCTCACCGCGCCGTTCGTCGCGCGCACCGGCTGGCTGGGACCAGTCCTGGGTGCCGTCGGTTTCGCCGCGGTCCTGCTGCGCACCCGCCACAGCCGCACCCACGCCACCGTCCTGGTGGCCATGGTCGTGGGCATCCTCGGCCTGTCGGTGGTCGGGGTCAGCGCCGCCCTGGCGCACCCGTCCTGGCGACCGCTGCTGGGTGTCGCCCTGGCCGGAGCCGCGGCGGTCGTCGTGGGCCTGGCGCTGGTGGCGCCGCGCTCGAGGGTCCGTCTCGGCCGCGTCGCGGACGCCGTCGACGGCGTCTGCCTCGTGGCGCTGCTGCCGCTCGCAGCTGCCGCGGCCCACGTGTTCTAGACGGCACCGCAGCTCCGCTCCCGGGCGGCACCACACCGCGGGCGGAGCAGACCCGCAGCGATCCGTTGGGATTCGTGGGATTTTGACGCGTGGCGCGGCATTTCCCCTAGAATCGCACCGGCCCGGCGCGGCACCCAGGGATGAGGGGGGCAGCGGCACCGGGGCGACCACACGACGTTCGACTCGTCCAGGGGGACACACCGTGACATCGACTTGGCGCTCGCTCGCGCTCACCACCGCCGTCATCGCCGGATCGGGCCTGATGTTCCTGGGCCAGCAGTCCGCCTCGGCCGACACGGCCACGCCGTGCGTGACGACCACCAGCGCGACCGTCTCGGTCGACCTGACGGGGACCGGCCCCGCCGCCTGCGGCATCGACGCCCGCGACGACAGCGCGCCGCTCGACCCGCCGGAGCCGGTCTGCGAGATCCTCCCGCAGCTCTGCGAGACCACCACGACGACCGTCCCCGATGAGACGACGAGCACCACCACGACGACCACGACCGACCCCGGCCCGACCGACCCGCCGACCGACACCGTGACGTCGACGACGAGCACCACGGCGACCCTGCCGACGCTGCCCACCACGAGCACGACGAGCAGCACGTCCACGACGTCCGAGCCGTCGACGACCTCGCAGCCCCCCACCAGCGGGCCTGCGACCACGACCTCCAGCTCGACGAGCACCGCGCCGGGCACTCCCGGTGGCGGGACCGGCACCGGCGGCGGGACCGGTGGCGGCACCAGCGCCCCCACCGGCACGCTCGGCACCGCCCCGGTCGACGTCGAGGGCAGCGTGGGGGCGGGCGACTGCACCGGGTTGCAGTGCGCCGACCAGTCCTACCTGGACGCCCTCGGCTCCCACACCCAGCAGAACGCCGCCGTGCCGGCCGCCACCGCCGGCCAGGGTGCGCTGGCCAGGACCGGCGCCGAGCTGCCCTCGATGACCACGCTGGCCGGCGGACTGCTGCTCGGCGGTGCCCTGCTGCTCACCGCCCGCAGGCGGCTCACCCCGGGGTACGCCCGCCGCCACTGACCCGGGTGGGGTCCCTCCCCGCCCGGCCACCAGGTTCGGGGCCACCAGGTCCGGGCCGACACCGGCCGGGTTCGTGGCCCCGACCCCACGCAGCACGGCCACGCACCTAGGGTGGTCGCAGCCGGACCAACCACCGCGAAAGGCAGGGAACGGGCGTGGCCACCAAGAAGGATCTGGTCGAGGCCCAGGCCTTCAGCCGTCGTCGGCTGACCACCGCCTTCGTCGCCGGGGCCCCCGGTGGACGTGAGGTCGAGCCGCAGCGCCCGCTGCGGGCCATCGTCGGCGGGATCGCGGTCACCGTCCTGCTCGGGGTGGGGGGCCTGGTCGCCGGCGCCCTGAAGCCGCCGCTGCCGACCGGCTGGGACGACAACCACCTCGTCATCGCCAAGAAGAGCGGTGCCCGGTACGTCGCCGTCAAGAAGACGCTCTACCCGGTCATCAACACGACCAGCGCGCGACTGCTCATCCCGTCCGGTTCGTTCTCCGTGGTCACCGTCGACGACGACAAGATCGCGACCACCCCGCGCGGCCAGACCATCGGGATCCTCGGCGCCCCCGACTCGCTGACCCCGCCGTCTCGGCTGGCGCGGACCGGGTGGGTGTCCTGCCTGGCCCAGGACGGTGCCACCAGGACGGTCGTCGGACCGGGCTCCACCAGCGCGCCGGCCACGGGCCGCGCCACGGTGGTGCGCACCGCCGACGGCCTGTTCGTCGTCACCGGCCGGTACCGGCTCCCGATCTCCGGCAAGGACGCGGCGGCAGTGCTGCGCCAGCTGCGCCTGGACGCGGCCACCCCCGTGCCCGCGCCCGCAGCCTGGACCGGCCTCTTCCCTCAGGGCCCGACCCTCGGCCCCCTCCGGGTGGACGGGGCGGGCAAGGCCCTGCCCGACCTCCCTCCGGGTGCGGTCGTCGGCTCGGTCCTCGCGGTCAAGGACTCGGGCGAGACGCCCCGCCGCTACGTCGTGACGCCCACGGGCGAGCTGGCCCTGCTGTCACCGTTCGCCTACGCGCTCTACCAGATCGGGTCCGGTCGAGCGCTGGGCGCGGACCTGCAGGTCACCCCGGCCGAGATCGCCGCCCTCAAGACCACCGACCGGTCGATCGTGCCGTCCCAGTGGCCCGAGGAGCTGCCCGCCCCGGTCGACGGGCAGGCCTGCGCGACGCTCACGTCCGGTCCGAGCACGCTGCCCACCACGGCCCTCAGCACGTCGAAGGACGTGCGCGCGACCGACGGCACCGTGACCGAGGTGGCTGCCGGGTCCGGGGCCCTGGTCCGAGCCATCGGCGACAACATCGTCAACCGCGGCCCCGTCTTCGTCGTCGACCCGACGGCCACCGCCTACAGCGTCGACGGCGGTGACGACACCCTGGGCCGACTCGGGTACGCCGCCGCCGACGTCGTCCCCGTCCCCCAGGCGTGGGTGGACCTGTTCCGCTCCGGCCCGACCCTCAGCGTGGCGGCGGCCCAGCAGGCCGTCACCACCGGGAAGAAATGACCCGCGCCCGGCTGGCCGCCGCCGTGGTCGCCGGCCTGCTCGGCGGTGCGGGGCTGGTCGCCACCTCGGCGGCACCGGCCGCCGCGGCGAGCTGCGACAAGGACAAGACGACCTATGTCAACGAGGAGCCGCAGGCACTGCAACGCCTCAACGCGCGCTTCGCCTGGACCCTGGCCACCGGCCGTGGAGTCACGGTGGCCGTGGTCGACTCCGGCGTGGAGGCGAAGAACGCCCACCTCGGACCGGTCCTGGTCGGTGGCAGGTCGTTCGTGCCTGACCTCGGGGCCCGCGGTGACGCCGTCGGCCACGGCACGGCCATCGCCGGGCAGATCGCGGCCCGGCCGGTCAAGGGGTCCGGGGTCATCGGGCTCGCCCCCGACGCACGCATCCTGCCGGTCCGCGTCTTCTACGCCGACGACGAACAGTCCCGCAGCGCCGGGGTCGGGCCGCGACCCGACCGGATCGCGGCCGGCATCCGGTACGCCGCCGACCAGGGCGCCAAGGTCATCAACGTCTCGATGAGCACCCCCTCGGACGACAGCCGGTTGCGGGACAGCGTCGCGTACGCCACGAAGAAGGGCTCGCTCGTCGTCGCCTCCGCCGGCAACCGGAACGTCTCGGAGAACAAGTCCGACGGGCCCCGCTACCCCGCGGCCTACCCCCAGGCCGTCGCCGTCGCCGCGGTCGACACCGCGGACCAGGTCGGCGAGGGGTCGATCCACGGACCCCACGTCGACGTCGCGGCACCGGGCACCCGGATCCTCACCACGTTCTACGCCGCCGGGGACTGCCTCCTCGAGGAGGAGGCGGAGTCGACCAGCTTCGCGACGGCATACGTGAGCGCCGCGGCGGCGATGCTCGCCGAACGGTTCCCGGGCGAGGGGCCGGCCGGGTGGAAGCACCGCCTCGAGGCCACCGCCTCCCGCGACCAGCGCGACACCCGCGACGACTCCGCGGGCTGGGGACTGATCCAGCCCTACGAGGCCCTCACCGCGCTGACCGACGGGAGCGTCAGCGGTCCCGTCGCACCGGGCGCCACCAGGCCGCCCGTGGTCGCCGCGCCGGCCACCCGGCTCGACCTCACCCCGGCGTCGGACCCCCGCGCACCGGAACGCACCGCCGCCACGTGGTGGTCCCTGCTCGGGGTCAGTGCACTGGTCGCCCTCGCGCTGGGTGGCGTCCTGCGCCCGGGTCGGCGCCGCGCCGCCACCTGAGGGTCCGCGGCGGGCACTGCCCCGCGGCAACCGGTTGGTCAGCGCACGAGCCGGGATGGGAAGATCACGCCATGACCGACGCACCCTCCACGCCCCGCGCTGCCACCATCCCCGACCGGCCCTCCATCGACGGGCTCGAGGACACGTGGTCGCAGGTATGGCGCGAGCAGGGCACCTACGCGTTCGACCGGGCGTCCGCCCACGAGCGCGGCCGGTCCTCGGTCTTCTCCATCGACACCCCGCCGCCGACCGCGTCGGGTTCGCTGCACATGGGGCACGTGTTCTCCTACACGCACACCGACTGCATGGCGCGCTACAAGCGGATGGCCGGGTTCGAGGTCTTCTACCCGATCGGCTGGGACGACAACGGCCTGCCCACCGAGAAGCGCGTGCAGAACTACTACGGCGTCCGCGGCGACGCGACGCTCCCCTACGCGCCGGACTTCGAGCCGCCGCACCGCGGTGACGCCAAGAGCCTCAAGGCCGCCGACACGATGCCGATCTCGCGGCAGAACTTCATCGAGCTGTGCGACGAGCTGACCGTCAAGGACGAGGAGGCGTTCGAGAGCCTGTTCCGCCGGATGGGCTTCTCGCTCGACTGGGACATCTCCTACCGCACCATCGACGACCACTCCCGAGCCACGGCCCAGCAGGCGTTCCTGCGCAACCTCGCCCGCGGCGAGGCCTACCAGTCCGAGGCTCCCGGCCTGTGGGACGTCACCTTCCAGACCGCCGTGGCCCAGGCCGAGCTCGAGGCCCGTGACTACCCCGGCGCCTACCACCGCGTCGCCTTCCACGGCGCCGACGGCCCGATCCACATCGAGACCACCCGCCCCGAGCTGATCCCGGCCGTGGTGGCGCTGATCGCCCACCCCGACGACGAGCGGTATGCCGCGCTGTTCGGCACCACGGTCACGTCACCGTTGTTCGGGGTCGAGATCCCCGTCGTCGCCCACCCGGCGGCCGAGCCCGACAAGGGCGCCGGCATCGCCATGTGCTGCACCTTCGGCGACCTCACCGACGTGCTGTGGTGGCGTGAGCTCCAGCTGCCGACCCGCTCGATCATCACCCGCTCCGGCCGGATCCAGGCCGAGGTCCCCGACTGGGTCGCGGGCGGTCCCGGCGAGGCACTGTTCGCCGACGACGTCGCGGGCAAGACGACCTTCAGCGCCCGCGAGGCGATCGTGGCCGCGCTGCGCGAGTCCGGTGACCTCGACGGCGAGCCCAAGGCCACCCAGCGCAAGGCCAACTTCTACGAGCGCGGCGAGAAGCCGCTCGAGATCGTCACCTCCCGCCAGTGGTACATCCGCAACGGTGGACGCGACCGCGAGCTCAACGCCGAGTTCATCGAGCGTGGGCGCCAGGTCGAGTTCCACCCGGCGTTCATGCGCGCCCGGTACGAGAACTGGGTCAGCGGTCTCAACGGCGACTGGCTCGTCTCGCGTCAACGGTTCTTCGGCGTCCCGATCCCCGTCTGGTTCCCGCTCGACGACGCCGGCGACCCGGTGTACGACAAGCCCCTGGTGCCCTGTGAGGACGAGCTGCCGGTCGACCCGGCGGCGCAGGCGCCCTCGGGGTACGACGAGTCGCAGCGTGGCGTGCCCGGTGGGTTCGTCGGCGACCCCGACATCATGGACACCTGGGCGACGTCGTCGCTCACGCCGCAGATCGCCGGTCGCTGGCGCGACGACCCGGAGCTGTTCGCGGACGTCTTCCCCATGGACGTCCGCCCCCAGGGCCACGACATCATCCGGACCTGGCTGTTCTCGACGATGGTCCGCTCGCACCTCGAGTTCGACTCGGTGCCGTGGCACAACGCCGCGCTCTCGGGCTGGATCCTCGATCCCGACCGCAAGAAGATGAGCAAGTCCAAGGGCAACGTCGTCACGCCGGAGGACGTCGTCAAGGAGCACTCGGCCGACGCGGTCCGCTACTGGGCGGCCAGCGGCCGACTGGGGGCCGACGCGGCCTACGACACCGGGCAGATGAAGGTCGGCAGGCGCCTGGCGATCAAGGTCCTCAACGCGACCAAGTTCGCCCTGAGCTTCGGGGAGGTCGAGGGCAATCTCGCTGCGGCAGTGACGAACCCGCTCGACGTCGCCATGCTCGCGGAGCTGCGTGACGTCGTGGGCAAGGCGACGGCCGGGTTCGAGTCGTGGGACCACACCCGCGCGCTCGAGACGACCGAGACGTTCTTCTGGACGTTCTGCGACGACTACCTCGAGCTGGTCAAGGACCGCGCCTACGGCGGCCAGGGCGACGAGGCCGCTGCGTCGGCCCGCGCTGCTCTGCGCATCGCCCTCGACGTGCTGCTGCGGCTGCTCGCGCCGTTCCTCCCCTACGTCACCGAGGAGGTCTGGTCCTGGTGGCACGAGGGCTCGGTCCACCGTGCGGCGTGGCCGACCACCGACGACGTGGCCGTCGGTGCCGGTGGCGACCCGGCCGTCCTCACCGCGGTGGGCGAGGCCCTCGCCGGCGTCCGGAAGGCCAAGTCCGAGGCCAAGGTCGGCATGCGTGCCGAGGTCGCCTCGCTCGTCCTCGCCGGCCCCGCGGAGTGGGTGGCCCGGGTCCAGCTCGCCGAGACCGACCTGCGCGCCGCCGGCCGCATCACGGCGACGCCGACCTATGCCGAGGCAGAGACCCCGGAGGTCCGGGACGCCGAGCTCATCCCGGTGGAGAAGCCGAAGGCCTGAACCCTGCGCAGCCCGTCGGGCTGGACGGCGACCCACGGGACGTCCCAGCCCGACAGGCGCAGGGCCCGGCCTGCGAACCGGTCCTCGTCGAGCAGGGTGACCTGCCCGGTCGCCGGGTCGTAGACGTCGAGCACCCGGTCGCCATCACCCGGCAGCACGAGGGTCACGTGCCGGGGCAGGGTGGTGCTGCCGATGTAGAGCAGTGCCGGCTCCCCCTCGGCCACCACCTCGAGCAACCTGGCGTGGGCGGTGCGGAGCCCGGCGGTGGTGAGCGGGCGCACCACCCGCAGCTCGTAGCTCGCGCCCTTGCGGGCGGCCCCGAACTCCAGCTCCTTGCGGGCGCCCCACGGGGGCGTGCCGAGGGCCCGGGGCCACGGGAGGTTCAGTCGGCGTCCCCCGGCGAACAACCGGTTGGTGCGTGCCATGACCACCCGCTCGTATGCCGCGAAGCGCTCCTTCTCGGTCGCGCCCGCAGGGGCGTCACCCCGCGGCTCCTGGCCCGTGGTGATCCACCGCGCGAAGGCGGGGTTGACGAGCATCCGGGCCACGGTGAGACAGGCCGACCCGCAGGTGACCGGACTCTGCTGCACCGGTCCCACGTCGCCGCTGCCCAACCGGTACCCCATGGCCATGGGCCCATCCTGTCCGCTCGGCCCGGTCCCGTCCACCACGCCCGGGGACCGGACCTCAGCGCACGGTGGCGCGCCGACCCGCCTGAGCCAGGAGCAGGGTCGCCGGGGGTGCGAAGTCGGGGACCTGGGGCGGTGGCGCGAACCGGCTGGGACGGTCTTCGTCGGTGATGTGGTCCCTCGCCCAGGGCCACAGGTCCATCGCCAGGGTCGGGGGGATGGGCCGGTCGAGCCCGAGGGCCGTGGCCACGTCCCAGCCGTGCAGCGTGATCTCCAACGCCCCGACCGCACCGAGCGTCTCGCGGGCGAGCTCGAGCGGACCGAGCACCACCATCGGCTCCGCGGGAGGGATCCAGGCGGCGACGAGCCCGCAGGCCCGCTGCCGGATGCTGACGAGCAGGGCCCCGGCATCCACAGGGCCGGGCTCGGGGGCGAGGGCCAACGAGGAGGACCGGGCCGCCTCCCCCATCGCTGCCAGCGAGTCGTCCATGTGCAGGAGCAGGTCCAGCAACGACCACCGCGCGCAGGGCGTCGGCCGGTGCAGGGACTCGGGCGTCACGTGGGCCAGGCAGCCGCGGGTGTAGCCGACGGCCCGGTCCAGCAGCTCGACGGCGCTCGGGGTCGGTGGGGAGGAGCCTGGCAAGGACATGGTGGTCAGCGGGTGACGAGGTGGTCGGCCGGCAGCGTCGCCGGCAGGCCGAACTTCGCGAACAGCTCGAGGTCGAAGAAGGCCGCGACGTGCTCCACCTGCGTGCCGCGCAGGGTCAGCACCTGCAGGTGGAACGGGGCGAACGTGCCGTCGGGCTGGCGCATGTAGAGGCCGAACGCCGGCTGACCGTTCGCCGTCGTCGCCACCATCGGCATGTCGTTGGTCCCGCCGGGGCACTGGGTGTCGATGAGCCGGCCGATCGCCTCGGCCCCCGAGTACCACCCGGTGAACGGAGGCATCTCCCACACCGCGTCGGCGGTGAGCATGCCGACGATCGCGGTGATGTCCTTGTCCCAGAACGCCTTCACGTAGCGGTCGAGCATCGCCTGCTTCTCGGCGTCGAGGGTCGTGTCGAGGGTGTCCTGGCTGAGGTCGGCCTTGGACAGCTGGGCGTGCGCGCGCTGGAGGGCGCTGTTCACGGCGGCCTCGGTGGTGTCGAGGGCTGCTGCCACCTCGGAGGCCTTCCAGCGCAGGACGTCGCGCAGGATGAGGACCGCGCGCTGCCGGGCCGGGAGGTGCTGGAGGGCGGCGATGAAGGCGAGGCGGATGCTCTCACGCTGACCGACGATGCTCGCCGGGTCGCACGACTCCCCGGCGACCATGGGGTCCGGCGCCGGCTCCAGCCAGGAGATCTCGTTCGAGGACGCGAGGGCGTCGCCGGGCTCGCTGGCCGGGGCCCCCAGCCCCGTCGGCAGCGGCCTGCGGTCCTTGCCCTCGAGCGCGGTGAGGCAGACGTTCGTCGCGATGCGGTAGAGCCACGTCCGCACCGACGACCTCCCCTCGAAGCCACCGTAGGCGCGCCACGCGCGGAGGTAGGTCTCCTGGACCAGGTCCTCGGCGTCGTGGATCGACCCGGTCATCCGGTAGCAGTGGGCGGTGAGCTCGCGCCGGTAGCCGTCGGCGAGCGCCGGGAACGCCTCGGTCTGCGGCACCTCGGTGCCGGCTTGGGTGTCGCTCAGCTGGGTCATCGGGATCCTCCTGGTCGGCCACTGCGGTGCTCGCCCCACCTTAGGCACAGGGGGGTCGTACCGGGACAGACCCGCACGCCGACCAGAACTCATCGCCCGGGTAACAAATCGCCCTCGATTTGTCGCCGTACCCGTCGACGGGCCACCCCGCTGTCTAGGGTCGTGGACCGTGACCGGACGCGGGCGGGTGCTGCTGGGCGGGGGCGGGCTGACGCTCCTGCTCGCTGCCTGGGTGTCGGCCACCGGCCCGGTGGCCATCTTCGCGCGCCGGGACCTCACCCGTGCGCCCGTCCCGGTCCCCGGCATCGACTACGGCGTGGACGGCGGCGCAGGGTCCGAGGGGCGCCGGAGCTCGAACGTCCTGCCCGGCCCCGACCAGCCCTTCCTGGTGGGGCTCGTGACCTGGGCGGCCAAGATCGTCCTCGCCGTCATCGTCCTGGCCCTCCTGGTCGCGGCGGTCCGCGAGCTGCGGCAGTGGTGGGACACCCGGACCGGTGCCGAGCCCCAGGTCCCCGACGACGTCGTCGTCCCCGAGGTGCTCCTGCGCGGTGCCCGCGAGGGCGAGGAGCTGCTGGCCACCGGCACGCCCGCGAACGCCGTGATCGCCGCCTGGGTGGCGCTGGAGGCGGCAGCGCGCTCGATCGGCGTGCGCGACGACACGACCCGCACCTCGGAGGAGCTGGTCACCGCCGTCCTGCGCTCCTGGTCGGTCGACCGTGCCCCGCTCGACGTGCTGGCGGCCCTGTACCGCGAAGCCCGCTTCTCGACCCACCCCGTGGGCGAGGAGATGCGTACCAGCGCCCGCGAGGCGCTGCAGCAGGTCCAGGTGGAGCTGCGCAACGCCGTCCCCAAGGGCCAGCGCCCGGGCGCCTCGATGTCGGCCGGTCCGGGCGGGAGACGATGAGGGCGCGCCTCGTGGCCCTGGGCCCCGTCCGCCAGCTCGTCCTCGCGCTCGTGGTGGCGCTGGTCGTCGGGACCGTCACGGTCGCCGTCCCGGTCCTGGCCAGCCCCGGGCTGCTGCTCGCCTGCGCCTCCCTCGTCGCGGCCATCGCCGTGCTGGCGCAGTGGCTCTGGCAGTCCCGCGGGTCGACCGACTGGACGCACACGTTCACCTCCACGACGCCGGCCCGGGGCACCGACCTGCGCATCGCCCGCATCGCCGGCGACATCCGGGCCACGACCTCGGGGAGCGACCCCGTCGCCGCGCAGCACCTCCACGACACCTTGACCTCCCTCGCGTCCGACCAGCTGCGCCTGCGCCGGGGGATCTCGCTCGCCGACGCCCCGGACGAGGCCCACGCGGCGCTCGGACCCGACCTCACGGCATACCTGACCCAACCGCCTCCGTCGCGCCTGACCGGCGCGCGCCTCGAGGCGTTCACCACCACCCTGGAGGAGCTCTAAGTGACCCAGCCCGTGACCCCAACGGTGACCCTGACCCTCGACCAGGTCTCGGCCCGTGCCGAAGCCATCCTCAGCGAGGTGGAGCGTGCCGTCGTCGGCAAACGCCGCAGCCTGGAGATCGTCCTCGCGGGCGTGCTGGCCGGTGGCCACGTCCTCATGGAGGACTTCCCCGGGCTGGGCAAGACCCTGGCGGCGCGGTCGTTCGCGCAGGCGCTGGGGCTCGACTTCGCCCGGGCCCAGTTCACGCCGGACCTGCTGCCGAGCGACCTCACCGGGTCGTTCCTCTACGACCAGCGCACCCACGAGTTCGCCTTCCGCAAGGGGCCGCTGTTCACCGGGCTGCTGCTTGCCGACGAGATCAACCGCACTCCCCCCAAGACGCAGTCGGCGCTGCTCGAGGCGATGCAGGAGGGGCAGGTGACCGTCGAGGGCGAGACGTTCGCCCTCCCGCGCCCCTTCCACGTCCTGGCCACGGCCAACCCGGTGGAGTACGAGGGCACCTACCCGTTGCCCGAGGCCCAGCTCGACCGGTTCCTGCTCCGGGTCAGCTTCGGCTACCCCACGGCCGCCGAGGAGTGGGACGTCCTGCAGCGCCGGATGGCCCGCCGGCAGGAGGCCCAGGAGGTCACCCGCGTCACCGACGCGGCCGGCCTGCTGCAGATGCAGGCGGCCGTCGAGACCGTCGCCGTCGACGAGGGCGTGGGCCAGTACTGCGTGCGCCTCGCCGCCGCGACCCGCACCCACCAGAACCTGCTCATGGGCGCCTCACCGCGAGGCTCGCTCGCGCTGCTGCTGACGTCACGGGCGTATGCCGTGCTGCGCGGCCGCGACTACGTCACCCCCGAGGACGTCAAGGCCGTCGCCCACGCCTGCCTCGACCACCGCGTCACCGTGCGCCCAGAGCTGTGGATGAACGACGTGTCGGCGGCGAGCGTCGTCGAGGCCGTCCTCTCCTCGGTGCCGACACCGTCGGCCACGGTGGCCGGATCGGCCCGGACGGGCTTCGAGCGCCCGTGAGCGACCTGCGGGCCGGGGTCGGCGGCCGGGTGCTGGCCGGCCGGTGGCGGGCGACCCCGGCGCACGTCCGCTCCCTGGCTCTCGGCCTGGTGCTGGTGGCCGCGGGGGTCGTCCTGCGCCGTCCCGACGCTGTGGTGCTCGGGGGGCCGCTGCTGCTCGTGGCGCTGTGGGCCACCACGCGGCGGCCGACGACCGACCCCGCCGTGCACGCCCGGGTCGGCCACCCGCTCCTGCGCGAGGGGCAGGCCACCACCTGGCGGGCCACGGTGGAGCCGCACCCGGACGTCGAGGAGGTGGGCCTGACCCTGCTCCCCACGCCATACACCGCCTACTCCCCTTCGTCCCGCTCCCTGTCGGCCACCACCGACGGGACGGAGCCGACCACGGTCTCCCTGGTCTGCCGCAGCACCCGTTGGGGACGCAGGCCCCTCGGTCCGGCCACGGTGGCGCTGACCAGCCCCCTGGGGGCGTTCCGCTGGGAGCCCGAGCCCGTCTCGCTGGCGCCCATCCCGACGGTGCCGCTGCCGGACAGCTTCACCGCGCGGGTCGCTGTTCCCCGCCCCGACGGGCTGGTCGGCCAGAACCGGTCCCACCACCCCGGTGACGGCGGGGAGCTCGACCAGGTCAGGCCCTTCCGGTTCGGTGACCGGCTGCGCCGGGTCCACTGGCCCGTCTCGGTCCGCACCGGCGAGCTGCACGTCACCGCCACCCACGCCGACCAGGACAGCGAGATCCTCCTGCTCGTCGACGCCATGAACGACCTCGGGCAGAGCGAGGGTCTCGGTGGGTCCAGCAGCAGCCTCGACAACGCCGTCCGTGCCGCGGGCGCGATCGCCGAGCACTACCTGCGAGCCGGCGACCGGGTGGGCCTCATCGTCCTGGGCGCCCGCGACCTTCCACCCGTCACGGCGGCGGCCGGACCGCACCACCTGCGCCGCCTGCTCGACGCCCTCGCGCGCACCACCGTGGCCGACGGCACGGTCAGCGACGAGAAGCGCCTGCGCTCCCAGCTGCGGCACCACGTCCCGGCCGGGACCCTCGCCGTCATCCTCACGCCCGCCGTCTCCCCCGACGTCCTCGCCCACGCCGTCGGGCTGTCGCGACGCGGCATCTCGGTCGTCACGGTCGACACGCTGCCGGCGCACCTCGCCACCGGCGACATCCCGCTCGAACGCCTGGCCGAGGTCGTCGCGACGAGCGCCGACCACCCGGCGGAGAGCCGTCTCGCATGGCGGTTGCGGCTGCTCGAACGCAACCGAGAGATGGCCCGCGCCCGTGAGGCGGGTGTGCCGATCGTCCCCTGGGCCGGTCCCGGCACCCTCGACCTCGTGCTGCGCGACCTCGGGCGACGTTCGCGGTCGCCACGGGTGGTCAGCCAATGAGTGCGTCAGCCGGCACCCCGCACCAGCCCCGGGCCGGTTCCCGCACCAGCATCCTTGGCCTCTCCGCGTCGCAGGCCGCCGTCCGCGGCGTGCTGCTCGGCGCGTCCGTGGCACTGGTGGCGACGACGCTCGTCGCCGCGCCGGACGGACTGCTCCCCGCCGCGATCCTGCTCGTCGCCCTCGCGTCGTGGGCCGCCTGGCGCCCGGAGTCCGCCGCGGCGTCCGCGCTCGTCGCCGCCCTGGCCCTGTTCTGGGTGGGCACCGTCCCCGTCCCCGCCACGACGCAGGGGTGGCTGCTGCTGCTCGTCGCCGCGTGGCTCCTCCTGCTGGTCCACCTCGCCGCCGCGCTCGCGGCGAGCCTGCCCCCGGGCGCCCCGGTCCCGGCACGATCCCTGCGTCGCTGGTCCCGTCGGACCGCGGTCGTCGCCGCGGGCACCGTGCCCCTGTGGGCGCTGTCCTCCACGGCCGGTCGCGAGGTGGTCGCCGGCCAGGTCTCCCTGACGTATGCCGCGATCGCCGCCGTGGCGATCCTCGCCCTGGCCGTGTGGCTGCTGTCGCGCGACCCGCGCCCCTGACCGGGGACCCGCCCACGACATGAGGGGCCGCCCGGACAGTCCGGGCGGCCCCTCACGGGTGGTTCGTGATCAGGCGGAACGCTTGCGCGCGCGCTTGGGCTCCTCGTCGCGGCGGACGATCGTCGGCAGGACGTTGTCCTGGACGACCTCCCGGGTGACGACCACGCGGGCGATGCCGTCATCGCTGGGCACGTCGAACATGACCGGCATGAGCACCTCCTCCATGATCGCGCGCAGGCCGCGGGCACCGGTACGGCGCTCGTTGGCCTTCTCGGCGATGGCCGTCAGGGCGTCCTCGGTGAACTCGAGCTCGACCCCGTCGATCTCGAACATCTTCTTGTACTGCTTCACCAGCGCGTTCCGGGGCTCGGTGAGGATCTTGACGAGCGCGTGCTTGTCGAGTCCCTCGAGCGCGGTGATGACCGGGACACGGCCGATGAACTCCGGGATGAGCCCGTACTTCAGCAGGTCCTCGGGCATGACGTCGGCGAAGCTCTGCGCGTCGTCCTTCGGGAGGTGCAGGGCCGCACCGAAGCCGAGCCCCTTGGTGCCCGAGCGCGCCTCGATGATCTTGTCCAGGCCCGCAAAGGCGCCACCGACGATGAACAGCACGTTCGTCGTGTCGATCTGGATGAACTCCTGGTGCGGGTGCTTGCGACCGCCCTGTGGCGGGACCGAGGCGGTCGTGCCCTCGATGATCTTGAGCAGCGCCTGCTGGACCCCCTCGCCGGAGACGTCGCGGGTGATGCTGGGGTTCTCGCTCTTGCGGGCGATCTTGTCGACCTCGTCGATGTAGATGATGCCCGTCTCGGCCTTCTTGACGTCGTAGTCGGCGGCCTGGATGAGCTTGAGGAGGATGTTCTCGACGTCCTCGCCGACGTAGCCGGCCTCGGTCAGGGCCGTCGCGTCGGCGATGGCGAAGGGCACGTTGAGCATGCGGGCCAGGGTCTGGGCGAGGTAGGTCTTGCCGGACCCGGTGGGGCCGATGAGCAGGATGTTCGACTTCGCGATGTCGACCGACTCGACGTCCTTCTTCGCGGTCGCCTCACTGGCCTGGATGCGCTTGTAGTGGTTGTAGACCGCGACGGCCAGCGCCTTCTTGGCGACGTCCTGTCCCACGACGTAGTTCTCCAGGAAGTCGAAGATCTCCCTCGGCTTGGGCAGCTCGTCCAGACCCAGCTCGGAGGACTCGGCGAGCTCCTCCTCGATGATCTCGTTGCAGAGGTCGATGCACTCGTCGCAGATGTAGACACCGGGGCCGGCGATGAGCTTCTTGACCTGCTTCTGGCTCTTGCCGCAGAACGAGCACTTCAGCAGGTCGCCGCTCTCTCCCATGCGTGCCACTCGCGGTCCTCCGGTCTGTCCGTGCGAACACTGCCCAGTGCGGGCAGCAACGGTCCGACGCTACAACGCCGCATACCTCCGTGGCTCCATTGAAACCGCCGAGTCGGGCTCCCGTCGCCCTTGTCCGCTGAGGGCGGACAAGCCTCCGAGTTGGTGACCGTCCCGCACCCCCGGTATCCTTTGAGCACGAGGGGAGTACTTCCCACAGTCCGTCCGGTCAGTACGAGCACCCCATGGTGCTTCCGGGCGGCGCCGCATTTCCCAGGCGGTGAAGGAGACCTCGGACGACTAGCCATGAGGTCATCCATGTCTTCGTTCTCCTCCCCGTCCCTCCTCACCGCCGCGGCCGATCCCGCCACCGGTGACTCCATCGGCACCCCGCTCCTGTGGGCGGTCAGCATCGGCGCCGTCGTCGCCCTCGTGGTGATGGACTTCCTGCTCACCCGACGCCCGCACGAGGTCTCCATGAAGGAGGCGCTCGGCTGGTCGGCGTTCTACATCGGCCTCCCGGTCGCCTTCGGTGGCTACATCTGGTCGCAGCACGGCAGCACGATCGGTGTCGAGTACTACACCGGCTACCTCGTCGAGAAGTCGCTGTCGGTCGACAACCTGTTCGTCTTCATGCTCCTGCTCGCGGCTTTTGCCGTGCCCAAGGAGCTGCAGCAGCGGGTGCTGCTCATCGGCGTCGTCGGGGCCCTGGCCCTGCGCGGGGTGTTCATCGCCCTGGGCGCCCAGATGCTCAAGACGTTCGACTGGACGTTCCTGCTCTTCGGGGCGGTGCTGCTGGTCACCGGGCTCAAGCTGCTCAAGGACGCCGTCCAGGGCAACGACCACGAGATCGACATCGACCGGATGCGCACGGTCCGCCTGCTCCGCAAGGTCATGCCGGTCAAGGACGAGTACCACTCCACCGCCATGACGATCCGCGAGAACGGCCGTCGCGCCCTCACCCCGCTGGCCCTCGTGACGGTCGCCATCCTCGCCACCGACATCGTCTTCGCGGTCGACTCCGTGCCCGCGGTCTACGGCATCACCGGCGACCCGTACCTGGTGTTCGCGACCAACGCCTTCGCGCTGCTGGGCCTGCGCGCCCTGTACTTCGTCCTCGAGGGGGCGTTGTCGCGGCTGGTGCACCTGGGCTACGGCCTCGCCGCCATCCTCGGCTTCATCGGCGTCAAGCTCGTCCTGCACTGGGCGCACGGCGTGTGGCCCTCGACGCCGGAGATCCCCACCCTGGCCTCGTTGGGCGTGATCGTCGGCATCCTCGCCGTGGTGACGGCCACCAGCCTGGCCGCCACGCGGGGCGACGAGGCCGACCACGGGGACGACCGCTCTAGTGGTCAGGCCGACCCCGAGCCGGAGCGCGCCGCCCTGCGCTGAGCCCCACCGGTCAGAGCCGCCGCCGCCGCACCAGCAGGACCGCGGCGGCGGCAGCCGCCAGGGTGCCGATCCCCGCGAGGGAAAGGACCCCCGCGCCCAGGCGCTGCCCGAGAGGCCCCGGGGCGTGAGCGGCCCCCACCGACCGGCCGCTCGACCTCGCCGAGGGCGCGGTGCCCGACGCCGGCGGTCCCGGGGTGCGCACCGGTGGGTGCCCCGCCCCCGTCACGGCGACCACCCCGGCCTGGAGCTCGGCGCTCGCGGGCGCGGTCCCGCCGCAGAGCCCGGCCTCGAGGGCGCCGCCCCGATCGGTCGCGAAGAGCAGGTACTCGCGCCCCGGCACCACCTCGAGGCCGCACGACGCGCCGTCACGAGGGCTGCGCACCTCGACGGTGCGCGGCGGCGTCCCCTTGAACGCCACGGTGACCTCGACAGGGTAGGTCACGACCGTTCCGTCGCCTGCCGGCTCTCCCACCGTCCCGAGGACGACGAGGTCGGCTCTGGTGACCTGGTCGGCCACCGGTGGCGCGGCGCAGGAGCAGGCGAACGCGGCCGTCCCGGGGACGACGACCAGGGCAACCGCGAGGACCAGGACGAGCAGCGCTGCGCGTTTCATGGCGCTGGGACGGGACGGCCACCGCCGCCGTTCCCACCACCACGCACAGGTATGCCGCCCGCTCCGGGTCCCACGCGGTGCGTGGGCGGTGAGCGGACGGCATACCGGACGTGCGGGGCGACTCAGTCGTCCAAGGTGCCCTTGCGCGAGGCGAGGACCTCGTCGATCAGGCCGTACTCCTTGGCCTCCTGCGCGGACAGGATCTTGTCGCGCTCGATGTCGTTGCGAACCTGCTCCGGCGTGCGACCGGAGTGCTGGGCCCACGTCTCCTCGAGCCAGGTGCGCATGCGCAGCACCTCGTTGGCCTGGATCTCGATGTCGGACGCCTGGCCACCCATGCCACCCTCGAGGGCGGGCTGGTGGATGAGGATCCGGGCGTTCGGCAGGGCGAACCGCTTGCCCTTGGCACCCGCCGACAGCAGCACCGCGGCGGCCGAGGCCGCCTGCCCGATGACGAACGTCTGCACGTCGGGGCGGATGTACTGCATCGTGTCGTAGATCGCGGCCATCGCGGTGAACGAGCCACCGGGGCTGTTGATGTACATGAGGATGTCGCGGTCGGGGTCCTGGGACTCCAGCACGATGAGCTGGGCGATGACGTCGTCCGCGGACGCGTCGTCGACCTGCACGCCGAGGAAGATGATGCGGTCCTCGAACAGCTTCGTGTAGGGGTCGAGGCGCTTCATGCCGTAGGAGGTGCGCTCCTCGAACTGCGGCAGGATGTAGCGGCTCGACGGAGCCGGGACGTGGAGCCCGCCGTGCATGGCGGGGTTGGTGTTGTAGTTCATCTGTCCGTCCCTCACTTGTCCCCGGTGACCGGGTTGTCGTCGCTGGCGCCCCGACCACCGGCCTGGGCGGCACTGCTGAACACGTGGTCGACGAAGCCGTACTCCTTGGCCTCGTCGGCACTGAACCAGCGGTCGCGGTCGGAGTCCTTCTCGATCTGTTCCTTCGACTGGCCGGTGTGCTCGGCGATCAGCTCGGCCATCTGCTTCTTGACGTAGAGCATCTGCTCGGCCTGGATCTTGATGTCCGACGCGGTGCCGCCGATGCCACCCGAAGGCTGGTGCATCATGACGCGGGCGTGCGGGGTGGCGTAGCGCTTGCCGTGGGTGCCGGCGGAGAGCAGGAACTGGCCCATCGAGGCCGCCATGCCCATGGCCACGGTCGCCACGTCGTTGGGGATCCACTTCATCGTGTCGTAGATCGCCATGCCCGCGGAGATCGATCCGCCGGGGCTGTTGATGTACAGCCAGATGTCCTTGCTGGGGTCCTCGGCGGCGAGCAGCAGGAGCTGCGCGCAGATCGCGTTCGCGTTGTCGTCGCGGACGTCCGAGCCGAGGAAGATGATCCGCTCCTTGAGCAGACGGTTGTAGATGTGGTCGTCCAGACCACCCTGCGGCCGCTCGGCAGCGGCGACGATCTCGTGTGGTGTGCTCACCATGTCTCCATCGCTCGGGGTTGTGCTTGTCAGTGACCCTAACGCGGAGGTGGCGGGCGGAAGTCCCCGATCCACCGCATGTTCGCCCTGAGCGCACAGCCGTGCGTGTGGCGCCCGGCCGCCGGGCGCCGCACGCCTGCGTCAGGAGCGGGTTGCGGGCTCCCGCTCGACGACCGCGGCCTCGGGCTCGCGCGTCGCCGGGATGACGAGCATCGCGGCGGCGACCATGACCGTGACGGCCATGAGGGCCTTGAGCACCGTGAAGTGGTCGCCGAGGAATCCGAGCAGCGGGGGCCCGGCGATGAAGGCGGTGTAGCCGATGGTGGCGACGACCGACATGCGGGCGGCTGCGCGGGCCGGGTCGTCGGCCGAGGCGCTCATGCCGACGGGGAAGCCCAGCGAGGCGCCCACACCCCAGACGGCGGTGCCGAGGTACGCCACCCAGACGTTGCCGAAGATCACCATGATCGAGCCGACGGCAGCCATGGCGAAGGTGACCTGGAGCACCGGGACGCGGCCGTACTGGTCGAGCAAGCGGGTGCCGACGAGGCGCCCGACGGTCATGAAGGACAGGAAGGAGGCGAAGGCCAGCACGCCGGCCCAGGCGGGGAGGTCGTGGCCCTCCACGAAGCCGACCGCGATCCAGTCGTTGGCGGTGCCCTCGGTGAAGGCCGCGGCCAGCACGACCAGCCCGATCATCAGGGTGCGCGGCTCCAGCCACGCCGAGCGCGGCTTGGTCGCGACGGCGCCGCCCTCGGCGGTCGACGCCTCGTCGCTCACCTCGACCTCACGGGGGAGGAAGGACTTCAAGGCCCACAGGCCCAGGGCGGCCGAGACGACGATGGCTGCGACGAAGTGCACCAGCAGCGGCACGCTCCCCCACGACATACCGGCGCCGATGAGGGCGCTGAGCACCGTGCCCCCGGAGAAGGCCGCGTGGAAGTGCGGCATGACCGTCTTGCCGAGCAGCCGCTCCACCGCGGCGCCCTCGAGGTTCATGGCGACGTCCCAGAGACCGACACCCATCCCGACGAAGTACAGGCCGGCGGCCATCAGCCAGCGCGACTGGGCGACGTCGACCGCGAGGGCCACGACGAGCAGCCCGGCGAACCCGAGCACCATGCCGACGACGATCGTGCGCGCGGCCCCGATCCGACCGGCGACCCGCCCTGCGGACGGCAGCGCCGTGAGCGACCCCGCGGACGCCGCGAACAGGGTGAGACCGAGCTGGCCGGCGCTGAGGCCGAGCTCGGCCTTGCTGTCGGCGATGCGGGACGCGAAGGACGCGAAGGTGACGCCGGCGAGGGCGAAGACGATGAAGACGGCGTTGCGGGCGGAGACGACCCGGGCACGGTCGAGGGAGGTGTGGTTCACGGTGGCTTCCTGCGCGACGCGCGGGTCTGGTACGGAGGTCGAATCGATTCGATCGAATCGTTTCGATAGTCTGTCCCGCATGACCACTCCCCGTCAACCTCGGGCGACGCTCCGCGCCGTGGCCCAGGCCGCCGGAGTGTCCACCTCCACGGCGTCGCTCGCCTTCAGCGGCAAGGGACCCGTGGCGCCCGAGACGGCCGAGCGGGTGCGGGCCGCGGCGGTCGAGCTGGGCTACACCGGACCCGACCCCCTCGCCTCCTCGCTGCGCAACGGTCGCTCCGGGGTCGTCGGTGTCATCGTCGAGGGCCGGCTCCTGCACGCCTTCCGCGACCCGTTCGCGGTGAGCGTGCTGGACGGCCTGTCCCAGGTGCTGGACGAGATCCCGGCCGGGATGCTCCTCATCGCCCAGCACGCGGGGCACCCGGAGAAGGCCGTCCCCCAGCTCGGGGCGACCGCGCTCGACGCCGTCGTCTTCTCGCTCTGCGGCCCCGACGACAACCCGGCGGTCGACCACCTGGCGGCCCGCGGCATCCCCATGCTCGGGGACGGCTCGCCGGCGGACCCGCGCGTGGTCCAGCTCGCGCTCGACAACCGGGGGGCCAGCGCCACCATCACCCGACACGTGCGCGACCTCGGCCACCAGCGGGTGGCCCACCTGATGATGCCCCTGCGCCCCGACTCCACGACCGGCCTCGTGGACGTGTCCGCCCTGCGCGAGGCGACCTTCACCGACAGCCGGGACCGGGCCCTGGGCTTCCTCGACGTGTACGACCTCGCCGGCCGACCCGGCCTCCTCGCCGCCACGTCGCTGCCCGATGTCGAGCAGGGGGCCGCCGCCGCCCGGCTGCTCCTCGACCGGCCGGTCGGTCAGCGTCCCACGGCCGTCGTCGCCCAGTCCGACCTCCTGGCGATGGGCGTCGTGCGCGCCGCCGACGAGCTGGGCCTGCGCGTCCCCGAGGACCTGAGCGTCACCGGCTTCGACGGGGTGGAGCTCCCCTGGTTCGCCGGCACGCTCACCACGATGGACCAGCACGGCGAGCGCAAGGGACGCAGCCTCGGCGAGCTGCTGCGCCGCCTGCTCGACGGCGAACGCCCCGACGACCAGGTGGCCCCGGTGACGCTGCGCGTGGGCACCACCACGACGCCCCCGCCCGCCTGAGGCGGACGGGGGCGGGGGCACGAACCGGTCCAGGGGGGATGGACCGGTCGGCGATCTGGGGCGGCCACGAGGACCGCGCCGGGCGGCTCGCAGGAACGCACCGCTGCACGGCCGGGGTCGACCCGCGCCGGGGAGGCGCCCTCGTGCCGGTCGGTCAGGCGTCGATCGTGGCGCTCCGCGGCGGCGGACCGTCGGTGCCCTCGGTGACCGACTGGGCCTGCGTCGGGTCGGGGACGCGAGCCGGCTCGGCGACCAGGTTGACGGTGACGTACCGCCCCTGGGCGTCCGTGGTCACGGCGCCCTCGAACTCCATGTAGCCGTCGTTCGCGGAGACGAGGTGGATCTCCCAGCGGGTGTCCAGAGCCGCCACACCCCACAGTCGCTCCACGCCGACCCCGGCCTCCCAGGGCGCGACGTCGTCGGCACAGCGGCAGATGCCGATGATCATCCGGTCCACGTCCTGCGTGCGGCCGAGCTCGACCTCGGCGAACAGGCGGCTGCCGACCAGGCCCTTCTGGAGGGTGGCCTGCAGCGCCGCGACGTGGTGGTCGTCCGCGGGGTTGGCGTTCTCCTGGACCGCCAGCCGCAGCTTGTGGAACGAGGCCCTGTCCATGGGACAAGACTCAGGGGCGGGCCCCTGTCAGCAATCCGGCAAATGACGTATGCCGTGTCCCGAATTCCGGGACACGGCATACGTTTGCCTGCGCTTGGCGGTCGTTGACCGCCGTTGACGTCAGTGGTCGTGACCCTCGTGGTCGTGGTCGTGACCTTCGGGGTCGTGGTCGTGACCCTCGTGGTCGTGGTCGGCGAGCTCGGACGCGACGTCGGTCGCGGTGACCTCGCTGAGGTCGATCGTCGCGCCGGTGGTGTCGACGACCTTGGCCTGCTCGAGCACGCTGGCGAGCGCCTTGCGACGGGCGACCTCGGCGACCATGGAGGGCACCTGGCCCTGCTGGTCGATCGCCTGGGCGAACTGGTTGGGGTCCATGCCGTACTGCTGGGCCGACATGACGAGGTACTCGATGAGCTCGGGCTGCTCGACCTTGACGTCGGTCTTCTCGGCGATGGCGTCGAGCAGGAACTGGGCCCGGAGCGCCTTGCGGGTGCTCTCGTCGACCTCGGCGCGGTGCTCGTCGTCCTCGAGGCGGTTCTCGCCCTCGAGGTGGGCGTTGACCTCGGCCTCGACGAGCGCGTCGGGCACCGGGATCTCGATGGTCTCGAGGAGGTGCTCGAGCACCTTGTCGCGGGCCTGGACGCCCTGCTCGAACTTCTTGGCCTGCTCGGCCTGCTTGGTCACGTCGGCGCGCAGCTCACGCAGCGTGTCGAACTCCGAGGCCAGCTGGGCGAAGTCGTCGTCCAGCGAGGGCAGCTCGCGCACCTTGACGGACTGGACGGTGACCGTGACGGCCGCGTCCTCGCCCTCGTGGTCGCCACCGGCGAGCGGGGCGGTGAAGTTCTTGGTCTCGCCCGCGGTCATGCCGGCGAGGGCGTCGTCGAGGCCGTCGAGCATGTTGCCGGAACCGACCTCGTAGGAGATGCCCTTGACCGAGTCGATCTCCTCGTCGCCGATGGAGGCGTCGAGGTCGATGGACACGAAGTCGCCGGTCTCGACGGCACGGTCGACACCGGTGAGGCTGCCGAAGCGCTCCTGGAGCGCGATGAGACGCTCCTCGACGTCCTCGTCGGACGCCTTGGCCTCGTCGACCTCGACCGTGATGGCGCTGAAGTCCTCGGGGAGCTCGACCTCGGGACGGACGTCGACCTCGACGGTGAACTTGAGGTCCTGGCCGTCCTCGGCGGGGACCTCGGTCACGTCGACCTCGGGCTGGCCGATCGGCCGCACCTTGTTCTCCTCGACGGCCTGGCCGTAGAACTGCGGGAGAGCCTCGTTGACGGCCTCCTGCAGCACGGCACCGCGGCCGACGCGCTGGTCGATGATGCGGCTGGGGACCTTGCCCTTGCGGAAGCCGGGGACCTGGATCTGGGAGCCGATGGTCGCGTATGCCGCGTCGAGGCTGGGCTTGAGCTCCTCGAACGGCACCTCGACGGTCAGCTTGACCCGGGTCGGGTTGAGGGTCTCGACGGCACTCTTCACTGCGGGGTACTCCAGGTTCAGGTGGGGAACGGGCGGGGCAAAGGAAGGGCCCTGCACACCGGCGGTGGGCGCGCGCGGGCCAAAAACCCATCGTAGCCGCTGCCGGACGTGCCACCGAACCGAGGCCGCCGGCACCGCCGGGAGGCGCCACGCGCCATACGCGGGGAGCGCCCGGCCGGACCCCGCGCGGACGGTGCGGCTATCGGTGCGGGCCGGGTGGGCACCCACGACATCTGTCACGAATCCGGGCAAAGTCTTCGGCTCACTGCCGTCATTTCTTCGTCAGGTGGCTCCGACGATGACGAATGTCACGGTTCGTCCCCCGGTGGCCGGTGAGAGTCCGACCAGGGACGGCAGCCGCCGACCTCTCCCCCCACACAGGAGAACCCACGCATGCGCAAGCAGATCCTCGCCGTCGCCCTCGCGGCCTCGGCCTCGCTCGGGCTCGCCGCGACGACGGTCACCGCCGCCGGAGCGGCCCCGTCGGCACGCGGACACGCCACCCGTGTCTGTGCCACCCCGTCCTCCCCCACCGTCGCCGCGTGCTCGGCCGAGAAGCTGGTCGACGGCTCCGGCGCTGCCGTGAGCCCCTCGGGCAAGCCGGTGACGCCGCAGGCGATCTCCGGGAAGACCCCCGCCGACATCCAGAGCGCCTACAAGGTGACCGGGCTGTCCGCCGGTGGCCGCACCGTCGCCATCGTCGACGCCTACGGCTACCCCAACGCCGAGCGCGACCTCGGCGTCTACCGCAGCCAGTGGGGCCAGTCCGCCTGCACCACCGCGAACGGATGCCTGCGCATCATCAACCAGACCGGCGGCACCTCGCTCCCGCGCTTCAACGCCGGCTGGGCCGGCGAGCAGGCGCTCGACCTCGACGCCGTCTCGGCCACCTGCCCCTCCTGCAAGATCGTCCTCGTCCAGGCCAACAGCGCCAGCCTGGCCGACCTCGGCGCCGCGGTGAACACCGCCGCCAAGCAGGCCGGAGTCGCGGCGATCTCCAACAGCTACGGCGGTGGCGACCTCGCCGACAGCTCCTACGGTGCGGCCTACAACCACCCCGGCATCGCCGTCACCGCCTCGACCGGTGACAACGGCTACCAGGGCGGCAGCTTCCCGGCCTCGTCGCACTACGTGACGGCCGTCGGTGGCACGTCCCTGTACAAGGACACCAGTGCCCGCGGCTGGAACGAGTCGGCGTGGAGCGGCGCCGGTTCGGGCTGCACCACCCTCAACGCGGCCCCGGCCGGCCAGACCTCGGCCATGACCGCCTGCAGCGGTCGCGCCATCGCCGACGTCTCCGCGGTCGCCGACCCCAACACGGGCCTGGCCACCTACGCCCCGACCACGCAGAGCTCCTCGTCGTGGGCGCAGTACGGCGGCACCAGCCTCTCCTCGCCGATCGTCGCCTCGGTCTACGCGCTCAGCGGCAACACGGCCGGCTACGCCAACACGCTCCCGTACGCCAACCAGGCGGGCCTGTTCGACGTGACGTCGGGCTCCAACGGCACCTGCGCCTCGTGGTGCACCGCCAAGTCGGGCTGGGACGGCCCCACGGGCCTGGGCACCCCGAACGGCACGTCCGCGTTCTGATCCACCTGCGCCACCGACGGTCCCCGAGGCACCTGTCTCGGGGACCGTCGTCCGTCCGTCGGGCAGGACCGCGCGGGCCCACCTAGGTTTGAACCATGAGCAGCGAGCAGCAGCCCCTGGAGTTCGACGTCGTCGTCATCGGTGCAGGGCCGGTCGGCGAGAACGTCGCCGACCGCGCACACAAGGCCGGCCTGACCGTGGCGATCGTCGAGAAGCACCTGGTCGGTGGCGAGTGCAGCTTCTACGCCTGCTCCCCCAGCAAGGCGCTCCTGCGCCCGATCCACGCGACGCGGGCCTCCCAACGCGTGCAGGGGTCGGACGGCGCGCACCTCGACCCCCAGGGCGTCCTCGACCGCCGCGACTCCTGGATCAACCACCTCGACGACAGCGGCCAGGTCGGCTGGCTCGACCACGTCGGCATCACCCTCCTGCGGGGCGAGGGCCGCCTAACCGGCAGCAAGGCCCTGGAGGTGGACGGCCGGGAGGTGCGTGCCCGCCATGCGGTCGTCCTCGCGACCGGCACGACGCCCGCCATGCCCCCGATCCCGGGGTTGCGTGAGGCGAAGCCGTGGACCAACCGGGAGGCGACCACGACGCGGCGCCTCCCCGAACGTCTCGCCGTCCTCGGCGGCGGGGTCGTGGCCTGCGAGCTCGCCCAGGTCTTCCAGGCGCTGGGCTCCGCAGTGACCGTGGTCGAGCAGGCGCCCGGGCTCCTGGGTCGCAACGAGGAGTTCGCGGGCACGGCGGTCGAGGAGGCCCTGCGGCGTGACGGCGTCGACGTGCGCACCGGCACCAAGGCGGAGGAGGTCTCCCGGCTCGGTCCCACCGGCGAGGTGACCGTCCACCTCGAGGGAGGCGGAACCGTCGTGGCCGACGAGCTGCTCGTCGCCGTGGGGCGCACCCCGGCCACGCACGGGCTGGGACTGGACTCCGTCGGCGCCGAGCTCACCGAGGCCGGCTACGTCTCGGTCACCGAGCGCATGGAGGTCGAGGGGCTCTCGGACGAGACGCCTTGGCTGTATGCCGTGGGTGACGTCAACGGCATCGCCCTCCTCACCCACATGGGCAAGTACCAGGCCCGCGCCTGCGGTGACCTCATCGGCGCCCGCGCCGCGGGTCGCGAGCCCGACGCGGGAAAGACGACGCCGTGGGCGGACGACCTCGGCTCCCCCCAGGTCGTCTTCACCGACCCCGAGGTCGCGGCGGCCGGCCTCACCGAGGCGCAGGCCCGCGAGCGCGGGCTGAACATCCGCGTCGTCGACCTGCCGATGGACAAGGCGTCCGGGTCGGGCCTGCAGGCCGAGGGATACCAGGGGCAGGCGCGGATCGTCGTCGACGAGGACGCGGGGGTGCTCGTCGGGGCGACCTTCGTCGGCCAGGACGTCGCCGAGCTCATCCACCCCGCGACCGTCGCCATCGTCGGCAAGGTGCCGCTCACCACGCTCTGGCACGCGGTCCCGTCCTACCCCACGATGAGTGAGATCTGGTTGCGGCTGCTCGAGGAGTACGGCCTCTGAGCGGTCAGCGGGACGACGAAGGGCCCCACCACCGGTGGGGCCCTTCTGCTGAGCGGGCGACGAGAATCGAACTCGCGTAGCTAGTTTGGAAGACTAGGGCTCTACCATTGAGCTACGCCCGCATGGACCGGGACAGCCCCTCGGAGGCGCTGCAGATCCGAGGCGTTAGCCTAATGCCCGCGATCGTGTGAGCCGAAATCGGCTCGCCGTCCACGGGGTATGGCGCAGCTTGGTAGCGCGTCCGCTTTGGGAGCGGAAGGCCGCCGGTTCGAATCCGGCTACCCCGACGAACGGCCAAGCTTGCGCAGGCCGTCGGCGGGGGTGCCGGATGACTGGAACCGGAGCGCACGGGCGACGAAGGAGCCCGGACGCGACGGCGGCGTCCGGCTACCCCGAGACCCCGAGACAGCAGGACCACTCGGCACGGCCCTGACCCCGCGACCGGAGTCATCAGGGTGCTGGCAGTCAGTCGAGCAGGACGGCCCGGAACTCCGTGGTCGACCTTCCGGCGCGGTGCCCCTTCTCCTCGAACCCGTCGGTGGGCCGCCAGTCCGGCCGCTCGCCCTCCGTCACCTCGAACCGCGCGTCCGCGCCGAGCTCCACGCGGGCGTGGGCGGCGTGCACGGGGTGGTCGGTGGCCACGAGGAGGTGCCCGCCGGGCACGAGGCGGGAGGCAACCAGGTCGAGGTTGTACGGCGCGAGGAAGCGCCGCTTCACGTGCTTGCCCTTGGGCCAGGGGTCGGGGAAGAACAGGTGCACGGCCGTGAGCGTGTCGGGGAGCAGTCGTTCCTCGAGCAGCTGGACCGCGTCGCCGCGGTGCATCCAGAGGTTGCCCACGCCCCTGCGTTCGGCCTCGGCCAGCATGCGGGCGAGCGCGGGGGTGAACACGTCGACGGCGAGGAGGTCGTGCTCGGGGTGGGCGGCGGCATACGCCAGCGCCGCCGCGCCGTGGCCGCAGCCGATCTCGAGGACGACGGGGGCCGTGCGCCCGAACGCGGTGGCCGGGTCGAGGACGCCCTCGGGGATCCCGTGGAGGGGCACGAGCCGCTCGAGCCGGTCCAGGGTGAGGGCGGACAGCCGGCCGCGGCGAGCGCCGTACGACCGGACCCGGCCGGTGTCGCGCATGGGCTCCATGGGCCCAGCCTAGGAGGACCGGCGCCGCGGCCGGGATCGCGGCACGGACCGAGGGACGGGACGCTGGCGATAACTGTTGCTTATGTGATCCATAATGTGTCCATGCGCATCTCCCGCTTCCCCAACATCGTCGACGAGATCGCCGTGCGCCTCATCGCCGGAGTCGTCCTCGTGCTCGCCGTGGTCGCCCTGGCCACGCAGCAGTGGTGGCTCTACGGCGTCCTCGCCGTGGACTTCGTGCTCCGTACCGGGTGGGGGCCGTCGGCCAGCCCGATCGCGCAGCTCGTCCGCCGCGTCATCCGGCCCCGGGTGGCGACGCCGCCGCGCTGGACCGCAGGACCGCCCAAGCGGTTCGCGGCGGCGATCGGGGCCGTGTTCACCGTGGCAGCCACCGCCCTGTGGCTCACCGGAGCCATCGTCCCTGTGGTCGTCATCGGCGTGGTCATGGTGGTCTTCCCGGCGCTGGAGTCGCTGGCCGGCGTCTGCGTCGGGTGCATCGTCTTCGGCTGGCTGATGCGGCTGGGGATCATCCCGGAGTCGATCTGCGTCGAGTGCGCCGACATCGGCAAGCGCGCCGCCCAGCGCCAGGCGGCCTCCCCGGCCTGAACGGACGGAACAGTCTGAGCGGTCAGCGGCGCCAGACCAGGACCGCAGCCCGGTCGTCGGTCTCGCCGGCCCGGGCCGCGGCGCACATCTTCGCCGCCATCCCCTCGAACCCGCGCCCGATCATCTGCTCGGCCGTCCCGAGCATGCGGTCGATGCCGTCGCGCAGGTCGCGGTTGCGCACCTCGATGACCCCGTCGGTGTAGAGCAGCAGGGCGTCACCGCGGCGCAGCGTGCCCCGCACGCGCGGGAAGCCGACGGCGTCGGTGACCCCGAGCACCGGGCCCTCGTCCCCCTCGAGGACCTTCCAGCGACCCGAACCCGCGGAGAACCTCACGGCCGGGGGGTGTCCCGCCGAGGCGAGGCTGTACTCGCCAGTCTCGAGGTTGATCCAGGCGTGCGCGGCGCTCGCGAACCCCTCGTCCCACTGCTGGCGCAGGAGGTAGGAGTTCGCAGCCGTCAGGAACTGGTCGTAGGGCAGTGACCCGAGCAGGCCGCCGAACGCACCGGACAGCAGCAGCGACCGGGTGCCGGCTGCGATGCCCTTGCCGGAGACGTCGACGAGTGCCAGCTCGAGGATGTTGTCGGACTTGTTGGTCACGAGGAAGTCACCGGAGAACGAGTCGCCGTAGGCGGACAGGACCGACAGCTCGGCGCCCCAGCCCGGCGGCATCGGCGGCAGCTCTCCCTGGGTGCGCAGCCGGTCACGCAGGTCGACCAGCATGGTCTCGCCCAGGTTGCCCTGGACCCCGAGCCGGGCCCGGGACGCGGCGACCCAGAACATGATCACCATGACGACGACGAGGACCGTGTAGGCACCGTAGTAGGGCGGACCACCACCCCGGTTGACGAGCGTCAGCGCAGCGGTGAGGAGCACGAGCGCGTCCCCCGCCGCGAGGACGCGGGGAGCCAGGAAGAGACCGGCGAGCACGGCGACGAGGACGTACCCCGAGAACGGGATCGAGGTCCCGATCGCGGCCATGGCCCAGAACAGCAGGAGGTCGGCCACGACGAGGAGCGCGAACGTGCTGCCGGTCCCCCACCGGCCGAAACGGCTCCGGGTCCGCTGGAACCGCGTCATGAGGGACCGACGCGCGAGGACCGACCTGCCAACGTCCACCAGTGCGAGTTCCTTCGGGCCGGTCGGGGGTGCAGGGCACCCCGAAGGGTCATTGGGGGCGGACTGGCCCCGTCTCCAGCCCTGCCTCAGCAGCCTAGTGGGCTGACCTCTCCGGGGCCGAGAAATCCACAGATCACGGCTGGTCGGGCAGTGTCCCGTCCTGCTCGTAGGCGCTGACCATGTCGATGCGACGCGCATGTCGCTGCGCACCCGAGAACGGTGTCGCGAGGAACGTCCGCACCATCGCCTTGGCCTCGTCCACGGTGTTCATCCGCCCACCGATGGAGATGACCTGCGCGTCGTTGTGCTCACGCGCGAGCCGGGCCAGCTCCTCGTTGTAGCAGAGCGCGGCGCGGATGCCGGCGACCTTGTTGGCGGCCATCTGCTCGCCGTTGCCCGAGCCGCCGAGCACCACGCCGAGCGAGTCCGTATCGGCTGCGACGGCGCGGGCGGCGCGCAGCACGAACACCGGGTAGTCGTCCTCGGCGTCGTAGGTGTGCGGACCGTGGTTGGTGACCTCGTGGCCCTCGGCCTCGAGGAACGCGACGAGCTCACCGAGCAGCTCGTATGCGGCGTGGTCGCCGCCGATGTGGACGCGCATCGCAGGCCTCTCAGTCGAAGATGGGGCCGACGGTGCGGCTGCGCTTGAGCTCGAAGAAGCCGGGCGTGCCGGCAACGAGCACGCAGCCGTCCCACAGCTTCGCAGCGGCCTCGCCCTTGGGCGCCGGGCTCACGACCGGGCCGAAGAAGGCGACCCCGTCGACCGCGATGACGGGGGTGCCCACGTCGTCGCCCACGAGGTCGATGCCGCGCTGGTGGCTGGCCTTGAGGCGGTCGTCGTGCGCGTCCGTGTCGGCGAACTCGGCGAGCTCGACCGGCAGGCCGACCTCCTCGAGCGCCGGCACGATCACCTTGGCGTAGTCCTTCTCCCCACCGAGGTGGATGCGGGTGCCCATGGCGTCGTAGAGGGGCTTGATGACCTTGTCGCCGTGCTCGGCCGCGGCGGCAAGGATGACGCGCACGGGGCCCCAGGCGCGGTCCATCATCTCGCGGTACTGCTCGGGCAGGTCGCGCCCCTCGTTGAGGACGGCCAGGCTCATGACCGACCAGGTCACGTCCACCGGGCGGACCTTCTCGACCTCCATCATCCAGCGCGAGGTCATCCAGGCCCACGGACAGAGCGGGTCGAACCAGAACTCGGCGGAGGTACGGGTCTGGGCAGCGTCGGAAGCAGTCACCCGACCAATCCTGCCACTGCCCCCGCGCCGACCGCACCCGAGGCCCGGAGGAACGCTCCGGGGCCGGGCTGGTTGACGTCACGGCAACCTGACCGGGGCCGCGACGCGGACCCGGGAGGCGACGCGGCGCCATACCCACCGTTGCGGGAACACCCCTCCGCGCGTGCGAGGATTGGCGCCGAAACGTGGACCAACCCCTGCAGGAGATTCAGTGCCCGGCACAAACCTGACCCGCGACGAGGCGGTCGCCCGCGCGGCCGTCGTCGCCGTCGACCACTACGACGTCGCGCTCGACCTGACGACGTCGGAGGAGACGTTCCGGACCACCACCACGGTGACGTTCACGAGCGCCCAGGTCGGGGAGTCCACGTTCGTGGACCTCATCGCCCCCTCGGTGGAGGCGATCACCCTCAACGGTGAGTCGCTGGACCCGGCGACCCACTTCGACGGCGTCCGCATCACGCTCCCGTCGCTCGCGGAGCACAACACCCTGACGGTCGACGCGACCGCCGCCTACATGAACACCGGCGAGGGGCTGCACCGCTTCGTCGACCCGGTCGACGACGAGGTCTACCTCTACTCGCAGTTCGAGGTGGCCGACTGCCGTCGCATGTTCACCGTGTTCGAGCAGCCCGACCTCAAGGCGACCTACGCCTTCACCATCACGGCTCCCTCGCACTGGGAGGTCGTGTCCAACTCCCCCACCCCGGAACCGAGCCCCGTGCGTGACGGCGTCGCCCGCTGGGAGTTCGCCGCGACGCAGCGGATGTCCTGCTACATCACCGCGCTCGTCGCCGGCCCGTACGCCGTGGTCCGCGACGAGGTGCAGACCCGCAAGGGTGCGGTGCCCCTCGGCATCTTCTGCCGCAAGTCGATGCTCGAGCACCTCGACGCCGACAACATCTTCGACTGCACCAAGCGCGGGTTCACGTTCTTCGAGAACGAGTTCGACTGCGAGTACCCGTTCGAGAAGTACGACACGCTCTTCACGCCCGAGTACAACATGGGCGCGATGGAGAACGCCGGCGCGGTGACCGTCAACGAGACGTACGTCTTCCGCGCCAAGGTCACCGAGGCCATCGTCGAGCGCCGGGCCCTCACCCTCCTGCACGAGCTGGCCCACATGTGGTTCGGCGACCTCGTGACCATGAAGTGGTGGAACGACCTGTGGCTCAACGAGTCCTTCGCTGAGTGGGCGTCGACCACCTGCCAGGCCGAGGCCACCGAGTGGGAGTCCGCGTGGACGACCTTCGGCATCAGCGAGAAGGCCTGGGCCTACCGCCAGGACCAGCTGTCCTCCACCCACCCGATCGTGGCCCCGATCCGCGACCTCGAGGACGTCGAGGTCAACTTCGACGGCATCACCTACGCCAAGGGCGCCTCGGTGCTCAAGCAGCTCGTGGCCTACGTCGGCCGTGAGCCGTTCGTCGCCGGCCTGCGCGCCTACTTCGCCAAGCACGCGTGGGGCAACACCACCCTGCAGGACCTTCTCGGAGAGCTCGAGACCACCTCGGGCCGCGACCTCGGCACGTGGTCGAAGCTCTGGCTGGAGACCGCGGGCGTCAACACCCTGCGCCCCGTCGTCGAGGTCGACGACCGTGGCCTGATCTCCTCGGCGACCATCGAGCAGACCGGCGCCGAGGGCTACGCCACCCTGCGTCCGCACCGCCTCGCGGTGGGTCTGTACTCCGTGCAGGAGCAGGCCGACGGCCCCGTCCTGGTGCGCACCGACCGGCTCGAGCTCGACGTCGACGGGGCGTCCACGGCCGTCCCCGAGCTCGTCGGCCGGCCCGTGCCGGACCTGCTGCTCGTCAACGACGAGGACCTGGCCTACGCCAAGATCCGCCTCGACGAGCGGTCCCTCGCGACGGCGCTGGCCCACCCGCGCGGTTTCCAGGACAGCCTCCCCCGGGCCCTGGTCCTGGGTGCCGCCTGGGACATGACCCGCGACGCGGAGATGTCGGCGCGTGCCTTCATCGACCTCGTCCTGGCCTCCCTGCCCGGCGAGACCAACTCGACGATGCTGCGCACCGTGCTGGCCCAGCTCCAGAGCGCGGCGCGCCTCTACGTCGCCCCCGACCACCGCGACGCGGCCCTGACCACCGTCACCGCCGGACTGCGCGCCCTCACCGAGGCCGCCGAACCCGCCAGCGACGCCCAGCTCCAGCTCCTGACCGCGTATGCCGCCGTGCAGCGCGGCGGCGCGGACGCCGACTTCCTGCGCGGTCTGCTCGACGGGACCGGGTCGCTCGAGGGCCTGGCCGTCGACACCGAGATGCGCTGGATGCTGCTCACCGCGCTCGCCGCGGTGGGGTCGGCCACCGAGGAGGAGATCGCCGCCGAGCAGGCGCGCGACAACACCTCCACCGGTCGCGAGCGCGCAGCCCGCGCCCTGGCAGCCCGCCCGACGGCCAAGGTCAAGGCGCAGGCGTGGCACGACGGCGTCGAGGACGCGTCACTGCCCAACTCCGTGGTCGAGGCCACGGGGCTGGGCTTCACGCAGGCGCTCGACACCGAGCTGCTGCGCCCGTACGTCGAGCGGTACCACGACGCGCTGCTCGACATCTGGGAGTCGCGCACCCACGCGATCGCCGAGTCGATCCTCGTGACCTACTACCCGACGGTCCTCGCCGACCAGGGCCTGCTGGACGCCTCGCAGGCGTGGCTGGACAGCCACCCGGACGCTCCCGCCGGGCTGGTGCGCCTCGTGGCCGAGAACCGCGACGGTGTCGCCCGTGCCCTGCAGGCCCAGTCCCGGGACGCCGATGCCTGAGTCGTTCCTGCACAGCCTCGTCACGCTCACCCCCGAGGGGGTGTGGCACTGGTTCCGTGGCGCCCCCCTCCAGGTGGTCGTGACGATCCTGGCGGGCGTGGTCCTGCGTTGGCTGGCGCTGCGCTCGATCAAGCGGGTCGTCCGGATCACCCTGGCCAAGTCCGACGCACGGCGCTCGCACGAGCCGGGGCGCGTCGGTAGGGCCGGCAACGCCCTGGCCGCGGCGGCGGGCATCGACCGTGAGCGGCACCGCCAGCGCACCCTGACGATGAGCTCGTTGCTGCGCAGCAGCGCGACCTTCGTCATCGCGCTGGTCACGATCCTGACCGTCATGTCGGCCGTAGGGCTCGACCTCGCCCCGCTGCTCGCGACTGCCGGCGTCGGCGGGGTGGCGCTCGGTTTCGGGGCGCAGAGCCTGGTCAAGGACTTCCTCTCCGGGATCTTCATGATCCTCGAGGACCAGTACGGCGTCGGTGACGTCGTCGACACCGGTGAGGCCATCGGCACCGTCGAGGAGGTCTCGCTGCGGGTCACCCGCCTCCGGGACGGCAGCGGCGTGGTCTGGTACATCCGCAACGGCGAGATCATCCGGATCGGCAACAAGAGCCAGGGCTGGTCGACCGCCATCGTCGACCTGCCCGTGTCCTACGCGGAGAACATCGAGCGCGCCGTCGCGGTCATCCGCACGGTCATGAAGGAGCTGGACGAGGACCCGGCGTTCGCCGACCTCCTCCTCGAGGAGCCCAACGTCGTCGGCGTCGAGTCCATCACCGGCAACGTCGTCACGATCCGCGTCATCGCCAAGACCGCGCCGGAGCAGCAGTACGGCGTCTCCCGCGAGATCCGCGAGCGCGTCAAGACGGCGTTCGACGAGCACGGCATCAAGGCTCCCGTCATGACGCCCTTCGGCCCGGCCGGGGGCACCCCGTGAGCACCTCCGGCCAGTTCGGCAGCTTCTTCGACGAGGTCGGCGGGCACGAGACCTTCCGCAAGCTCGTCCACGAGTTCTACCGCGGCGTCGCGACCGACGACGCGCTGCGCGCCCTCTACCCCGAGCAGGACCTCGGTCCGGCCGAGGAGCGGCTGCGCCTGTTCCTCGAGCAGTACTGGGGCGGCCCGACGACCTACTCCGAGCAGCGCGGTCACCCCCGGCTGCGGATGCGCCACCACCCCTTCAAGGTCACGCCGACCCAGCGGGACCGGTGGCTCCTGCACATGATGGCGGCCGTCGACACCCTCGACCTGCCCCCGGCGAACGACCTGCTGCTGCGCGACTACCTCGAGCGCGCCGCGTTCAGCCTGGTCAACAGCCTCGACGAGGACTGAGCCGACGCCCGATCCGGCACCCCGCGCCATACCGGGCGGTGGTCGTCCGACCGCCCACAAGGCAAGACGGCGGGAACCCGGTTTCGTCCACGGGTCGTGATGCCTCACCATGGTTTCCCGTGACTGACACCCTCTCCACGACGTCCGACGCCACCCTCGGCGGGACGCACCCCACCCACCTCCTCCACCCCGCAGACTCGGCCGACGCCGCCTGGTGGCGCCACGCGGTGATCTACCAGATCTACCCCCGCTCCTGGGCGGACGCCGACGGTGACGGCATCGGCGACCTGCCGGGCGTGACCGCGCGACTGCCCTACCTGAAGGCCCTGGGTGTCGACGCGATCTGGTTCAGCCCCTTCTACACCTCGCCCCAGGCCGACGCCGGCTACGACGTCGCCGACTACCGCGACATCGACCCGCTGTTCGGCACCCTGGCCGACGCCGACGAGCTGGTGGCCAGGGCACACGACCTCGGCCTGAAGATCATCGTCGACCTCGTGCCCAACCACAGCAGCGACGAGCACGTGTGGTTCCAGGCGGCGCTGGCCGCCGGCCCCGGCAGCCCCGAGCGTGCCCGCTACATCTTCCGTGACGGCAAGGGCGAGCACGGTGAGCTCCCGCCGAACGACTGGCGCTCGGTCTTCGGCGGCGACGGCTGGACCCGGGTCACCGAGCCCGACGGCACGCCCGGCCAGTGGTACCTGCACCTGTTCGACACCAAGCAGCCCGACTTCGACTGGGACAACCCCGAGGTCGGCGACGAGTTCGAGTCGATCCTGCGCTTCTGGCTCGACCGCGGCATCGACGGCTTCCGTGTCGACGTCGCCCACGGCCTGGTCAAGGAGAAGGGGCTGCCCGACTACGACGTGGAGCAGCACCTGCTCGACGGCGAGCTCAAGCCCGGCTCCCCCGTGCCCCCGATGTGGGACCAGGACGCCGTCCACGACGTCTACCGCCGCTGGCGCAAGGTCCTCGACGGCTACGGCACGCCCGACCGCATCCTGTGCGCCGAGGCCTGGGTCCGTCCGCAGGAGCGCGCGGTCCGCTACGTCCGCCCCGACGAGATGCACCAGGCGTTCAACTTCGACTTCCTCAAGGCGCAGTGGACGGCCGAGGAGCTCCGCTCAATCATCGCCTCGTCCCTCGAGGCCGCGGACTCGGTCGGCGCCCCGAGCACCTGGGTGCTGTCCAACCACGACGTCGTCCGGCACGCCTCGCGGCTCGGCCTGCCGGTCGGCGAGCGCCAGCCGAACGGCATCAGCGCCACGGACCCGCAGCCCGACCGCGCGCTGGGCCTCAAGCGGGCGCGGGCGGCCACGGCGCTGATGCTCTCGCTGCCGGGTGGGGCGTACCTCTACCAGGCCGAGGAGCTCGGCCTGCCGGACTCGACCGACATGCCCGGCGAGTTCCGCCAGGACCCGACGTTCATCCGCACCGAGGGCGCCGAGATCGGCCGTGACGGCTGCCGGGTGCCCATCCCGTGGGAGAAGGACGCCCCGGCGTTCGGGTTCGGCCCCTCGGACCAGACGTGGCTGCCCCAGCCCGAGGTCTACGGCGAGTACGCCGTGGACCAGCAGGACGGCGTCGAGGGCTCCACCCTCGAGCTGTACCGCTCGCTGCTGCGCATCCGCCGCGAGCGCGCGCTCGGCACCGGTGGCCTGCAGTCGGTGGACGGCTTCGGCGACGACGTCGTGGCCGTGCTCAACACTGGTCAGCACGCCGGCGACACCCTGGTCCTCACCAACTTCGGTGCCGACGCCGTGCGGCTGCCTGCCGGCGCGACCGTCCTCGTCGCCTCGGGCCCCCTCGCCGACGACGGCGCGGTTCCCACCGACACGACGGTCTGGGCCGCCGTCTGAGCCGGCCAGCGGCACGCACGGCAGACTGGTGCCGTGCGTGCCGCTGACTTCGCCTACCTCGATGCGCCGACCCCCATCGGGCTGGCGCACCGCGGCGGTGCCAAGGTGGCGGCCAACCTCCACCTCGAGAACACGCTCGCCGCGTTCCGGCACGCCGTGGACCTCGGCTACCGCTACCTCGAGACCGACGTCCACGCGACGAGCGACGGGCAGCTGCTCGCGTTCCACGACCATGTGCTGGACCGGGTCACCGATGCGCGCGGCACCATCGCCCACCTCCCATATGCCGCGGTGCGCACCGCCCGCGTCAACGGCACCGAGCCGATCCCGCTGCTGTCCGAGCTGCTCGAGGAGTTCCCGCAGGCCCGGGTCAACATCGATGTGAAGGCCGACGGTGCCGTCGAGCGGCTCGCCGACGTGGTGCGGCGGCACGACGCGTTCGACCGGGTCTGCATCGGGTCGTTCTCCCGCCGCCGGCTGCGGGCCGTGCGGGCGCTGCTCGGTCCGGCCGTGGCCACGGCCGCCGGCCCGTCGGAGGTGGCGGTGCTGCGGTTCGCGCCGTCCGTCGTCGCCGACTGGCTGCGCTCCCCCGCGCCCGTCCTGCAGGTCCCCACCGGGCACGTCGTCGGCGGCCGTCGTCTCGACCTCGTCACCCCGGCCCTCGTCGAGCGGGTGCACGCCATGGGCAAGCACCTGCACGTCTGGACCATCGACGACGCCACCGAGATGCACCGACTGTTCGACCTCGGCGTCGATGGCATCGTCACGGACCGCACCGACACGCTCGCCGAGGTGCTCGCCGAGCGCGGCGTACCGTTGGGCCGGTGAGCTCGCCCAGGCCTGCACCGGAGCAGGTTGACGTCGGTGACGCACCCACGCGGGTCGCGCCGCCACGGCCCGGCGTCTTCGCGCCCGCCTACGCCCTGCTGTCCGTCGCCCTCGTCGCCCTCATCACGGTGATCGCCTTCGAGGGCATGGCCGTGTCCACCGCGATGCCCGAGGCGGCCCGTGAGCTCGACGCCGTGCGGTCCTACGGGTTGGCCTTCTCGGTCATGCTCACCACGCAGCTGCTCGGCATCGTGCTTGCGGGGGTCTGGGCCGACCGGGCGGGTCCCCTTCCCTCGTTGTATGCCGGCCAGCTGCTGTTCGGCATCGGCTGCGCCGTGTGCGGCTCGTCAGGCTCGTTCGGCCTGTTCCTGGCGGGCCGTGGCGTGGCCGGTCTGGGTGCCGGGCTCATCATCGTCGCCGGGTACGTCGTGATCGGCCGCGCCTACCCGGAGTCGTTGCGCCCCAAGGTGTTCAGCGTCATCTCGGCCGCCTGGGTCCTTCCCTCCCTGCTCGGCCCACCGGTCGCCGCGTGGGTGACGACGACGTGGTCGTGGCGCTGGGTGTTCTGGCTCGTCGTGGCACCCGTCGTGGTGGCGCTGCTGGCGGTGGTGGCCCGGCGTGGGCAGATCGCCGCCGCCGACGAGGGGGTCGCTGCCTCGGGCCGCGACCACCGCCAGCACGCCCGGGCCGCCTGGCTCGGGGTCGCCATCGCCGCCTCCGCGGGCGCCGTGCAGTGGGGCACGCACTCGCTGGAGCTCCGGTGGTCCGCGCAGACCCTCGTGGCGCTGGTGGGCGTGGTCGGGCTGGGGCTGAGCGCGCCGCTCCTGCTGCCGCCGGGCACCTGGGTCATGCGCCGCGGGCTGCCGTCGGTGATGGTGGCGCGGTTCCTCCTGACCTGCTCCTTCTTCGGCACCATCACCTACATCCCGCTCATGCTCGTCAACGAGCGCGGCCTGTCGCTCGGTGCGGCCGGCACGATCCTGGCCGTCGGGTCCCTCGGCTGGTCGGCGGGTTCGTGGGTCCAGGGCCGCGACCGTTGGGCCGGCCGTCGCGAGCGACTCGTCTCCGTCGGTGGCGCGCTCCTGTCCACGGGGCTCGTGGCCGTCGTCGCGATCACCCACTTCGCGTGGAACCCCTACCTCATCGCCCTGGCGCTGGTCGCCTGCGGCACCGGCATGGGGCTCGGCACGGCCAGCCTGTCGGTGCTGTCGCTCACTCTCACGTCGCCGGCCGACCACGGCTCCACCTCGTCCTCCCTGCAGCTCGCGGACGTCCTGGGCTCGGTCCTCGGGATCGCGGCGGCCGGCGCCGTGTTCGCCGCCCTGCACACGGTCGCGGGCCGGGACGTGCCGGTGTACGTGACGATGTGGCTGGGCCTGACGGTCGTCGCCGCCCTGGTCGTCGTCGCCGGTCGGCGCATCGCGCCGCGACAGCCCTGACCACCGCCGCCCTCGAGCCGGTCGCCCTCGACCCCCTTGACCTGCGCGGATGCCGTCCTAGCATGGGTGGTGGGCCCCGCGGTCCGGCCGTGGGGCGGTGGCCGAGGGGTGGTCGCGATGGGCGACAGGACGACGGGACCGGGCGACAGCGCCGAGATGTCCGTCCGCGAGCTGATGGCGGCGCTCGCCGTGGTGGAGGAGCAGCTGCGCCAGGCGCCACTGCTCGTGACGCTCGGGGGCACGACGGCGGTGAACCCCGAGGTCGCGCCCCTGCTGAGGAGGCAGCGCCAGCTCGTGGCGCGGTTGCGCGCGCGACGCACGTCCTGGGTCAGGTTCGGCAGCGGTGAGGCGCGTCAGCCGTCGGCCGCGTGGCCACCGCCGCCCTGGGCCGGCTAGTCCGGCCCCGGCTGACCGAGCAGGTCAGGCGGGGATGCCGCCGCGGATGAGGACGTGCCCGGCCGTCGTCGACAGCCGCGTCCAGCGGCCGTGGGTCCAGACGGTCACGTCCGACCCCGGTGCGGCGAAGCCGAGGGCGTAGGCCGCGAACGCACCGCCCGCCGGGACTGGCGGCGTCGTGGTGGTGAGTCGGCCCCAGACGTGCCGGCGCAGCGCTGCGACCGCCTGACCGCCGGCGTCCGAAGGCGCACCGGAGGCGACCTGCGAAATCCCTTCTCGCGCAACGGCATACACCTCGTCGGCCGTGACCGAACCCACCCGCTCCCAGCCGCTCCGCGGAGGCGCCATGGCGGCCCATCCGACGCTGACCGTGGTCGGCGGCAGCGACAACGTCCTGCCGTCGCCGCGAGCGAGCCGGTCGGTCACGGACGCGAGCGACACGGTGGTGTCGACCTCCACGGCCTCGGCGAGGGGCATGGCCCGCAGACCGATGACCGCCCCCTCCCCCATCAGGCCGCTGCCGGGCAGGACACCGACGTAGGCGGCCAGGGTGGTGCCGGACGCCTGGAGCCGGATCGCGCCGTCGTCGTCGGCGGCCTTGGCGCGGGCGACGTAGGTGCGCAGGTCGTCCAGCCCCTGCGCATCGGGGAAGTGCAGGTCCATCATCGCCGCCGCCAGCGGAACGGCACGGGCTCACCGGAGTGCACCTCGAGCAGGGCCTTGAGGTCGGGCGCCATCCGGCGCGGCGTCGAGGTGGCGAAGTCGTAGAGCACGAGCGTGGTCTCGGCCCGGGCGTAGACGGTGTCGTCGGAGGCGAGCCCGTCGCGCACCTCGTAGGCGAGGTCGAACCCGGCACCCCCGATCTTCGTCGCCCACATCTGCACGACGATCGGGGGCACCCGGAACAGCAGCGGCGCGAGGTACTCGATCTCGTGGCGGGCCACGAGGATGCCCTCGGCGAGCACGGAGCGGTCCTGCCCGAACCACTCCTCGAACCCGATCACCCGGGCGTCCTCGAGCAGCCGCAGGAACTGCACGTTGTTGACGTGGCCGTAGGCGTCCATGTCGCTCCACCTCAGGGGGACGTTGACGCAGTAGCGCTCGGGGAGCTGCGGGGCCGCGTCCGCCTGCACCGGTGCCTGCTCGTCTGCCATGGACCCATCCTGTCAGGGGTGTCGGGCCGGCGGCATACGGTGGTCACCATGGAGACGACCGCTGCGGCCACCGACCTGCACACCCTCGCCACGGGGGTGCTGCGCAGGCTCGTCGGCCGCGACGACGTCGACTTCCGGGACGGGCAGTTCGAGGCCGTGCAGGCGCTCGTGGGCGACCGGCGTCGCGTCCTGGTCGTCCAGCGCACGGGATGGGGCAAGTCCGCGGTCTACTTCGTGTCGACCGCGCTGCGCCGCGAGCAGGGCGCCGGACCCACCGTGATCGTCTCCCCCCTGCTGGCGCTGATGCGCGACCAGATCGCCGCCGCCCAGCGCGCCGGCATCAGGGCCGTCACGATGAACTCCGCCAACGCCGACGAGTGGGGCCGGGTCTCCGCGGCGCTGGCGGCCGACGAGGTCGACGTCCTGCTGGTCAGCCCCGAGCGGCTCAACAACCCGCGGTTCCGCGACGAGCAGCTGCCCGACCTCGCCCGGCGCTGCGGGCTCCTGGTCGTCGACGAGGCGCACTGCGTGTCCGACTGGGGCCACGACTTCCGTCCCGACTACCGCCGCATCCGCGACCTGCTCACGACGCTGCCCTCCGACACCCCCGTGCTGGCGACGACGGCGACCGCGAACGCGCGGGTCGTCACCGACGTCGTGGAGCAGCTCGGTGCCGGTGGTCACGACGTCCTGACGCTGCGGGGCGGCCTGGCTCGCGAGTCGTTGCGGCTCGGGGTCATGAGGCTGACCTCGCCCGAGCAGCGCCTCGCCTGGCTGCTGGCCCACCTCGACACGCTGCCCGGCAGCGGCATCGTCTACGCCCTGACCGTCTCGGCCGCCGAGGACGTCGCCGTGGCCCTGCGCGAGGCCGGCCACGAGGTCCGTGCCTACACCGGGCGCACCGACCCGGCCGACCGCGAACGCCTCGAGGCGATGCTGCGCGACAACCAGGTCAAGGCCCTGGTGGCGACGAGTGCGCTGGGCATGGGGTTCGACAAGCCCGACCTCGGGTTCGTGCTGCACCTCGGGGCACCGTCGTCGCCGGTCGCCTACTACCAGCAGGTCGGTCGTGCCGGCCGCGCCACCGAGCGCGCCGACGTGCTGCTCCTGCCGGGCCCCGAGGACAAGGACATCTGGGCCTACTTCGCGTCGGCGTCGATGCCGCGCCAGGAGCAGGCCGACGCCGTGCTGACGACCCTCGCCCAGTCGCAGAAGGCCCTCTCCACCGCAGCCCTCGAGGCGGTCGTCGACATCCGTCGTACCCGCCTCGAGCTGCTGCTCAAGGTGCTCGACGTGGACGGTGCGGTCCGCCGGGTCCCCGGGGGTTGGACCTCCACGGGGGTGCCGTGGACCTATGACGCCGAGCGCTACGAGCGGGTCAGCGCCGCCCGGGTCCGCGAGCAGGACCTCATGGTCACCTACGAGCAGACCGGCGAGTGCCGCATGGCGTTCCTCCAGGAGTCGCTCGACGACGACACCGCCCTGCCGTGCGGCCGGTGCGACTCGTGCGCCGGGGTGTGGTTCCCGACCGAGATCCCCGACACCGCCGTCACCACGGCACGCGGCCGGCTCGAGCGGGCCGGCGTCGAGCTCGAGGCCCGCGCCCAGTGGCCGTCCGGCATGGACCGCCTGGGCGTCCCCCTCAAGGGCAAGATCGCCCCCGACGAGGGTATGGCGCCGGGCCGGGCCGTCGCCCGGCTCACCGACCTCGGGTGGGGCCAGCAGCTGCGCACCCTGCTGCGGGCCGGCGACGGGCCGGCGCCCGCCGAGCTGCTGCGGGCCTGCGTCCCGATCCTGCGCGACTGGGACTGGGCCGAGCGCCCGGTGGCGATCGCCTCGGTCCCCTCGCGCCGCCGCCCCCAGCTCGTCGAGTCGGTCGCACAGGGCCTGGCCGAGATGGGTCGGTTGGAGTGGCTCGGACCGATGGACCTGGTCGAGGGCGGCCCGACCGGCGAGTCCGGCGGGAACAGCGCGTTCCGCCTCGCGGGGGTCTGGGGACGCCTGGCCCCGTCGGCGACCCAGCGCGAGGCGCTCGCCCGTCTCTCGGGGCCGGTGCTGCTGGTCGACGACGTGGCCTCGTCGCGCTGGACGCTGACCGTCGCCGCCCAAGAGCTGCGGCGGGCCGGGGCGCCCGGCGTGCTGCCCTTCGTCCTCGCGCTAGAAGCCTGAGCCGGCCTCGTTCGGCACCTCGGCAGGGGCCTCGGGTACCGGCTCGGCGGACCGGTGCGGTGCCGTGCGGGCGTCGGCCGGGGCCTCGAGCGGAACGGTGAACAGCGGCAGGAACAGCTGCACGGTGGGGCCGATGAGCACGGCATACAGGATCGTGCCGATGCCCACGACGCCACCGAGGGCGAACCCGACGACCAGGACGGTCACCTCGATCGTGGTGCGCACCAGGCGGATGCTGCGCCCGGTCCGGCGGACCAGTCCGGTCATCAGCCCGTCGCGCGGTCCGGGACCGAACTGGCTGCCGATGTAGAGCGCGCCGGCCAGCCCGTTGAGCACGATGCCGCCACCAAGGAGCAGCACGCGGAGCACCATCGCCGACGGCCGGTCGAGCAGCGCCAGGGTCGCATCGGTGACCAGGCCGATGACGACGACGTTCGCGATGGTCCCGAGCCCCGGCACCTGCCGCAGCGGGATCCACAGGAGCAGCACCGCCACCCCCACGATGATGGTCACGGTGCCGAAGCTCACGGGCAGGTGACGGGCGATGCCGTAGTGGAAGACGTCCCACGGGTCGAGCCCGAGTCCGGCCCGGATGAGCATGCCCATCGAGACCCCGTAGAGGGTGAGCCCGACGAACAGCTGGGCCAGGCGGCGGGTCGTGTGTCCCGCGCGGAGCTGCTGCAGCGGCGTCATCGGGGTGAGGGTGGTGCGCGTCATGGTCCCCATGGTGGTCCTTGCTGGTCTGTTTTCCGATAGCCAATTGTGTCAAAGTGGTCTGCATGTCTCCTCGTGCGCTCACCGCCGCCCGGCTCCGCCCGCTGCTCGGTGCGGCCCTCGACACGAGCCCGGCCTACCGGGGCCTCGCCGACGCCCTGCGCCTGCTGGTCGCCGACGGCCGGATCCCGGCCGGCACCCGGCTGCCCAGCGAACGCGACCTGACCGCCGCCCTCGGCGTCAGCCGGACCACCGTGGGCCGCGCGTACGCCGAGCTGCGGGACCGCGGGTACCTCGAGTCGCGGCAGGGGTCGGGCAGCGTGGCCGTGCTCCCCGGTGCGGCGACCGGCCGCCGGCAGAGCGGGCCGCTCCAGCCCACGTCCGACCAGCTCGACGGCCCGGTCATCGACCTGACCTGCGCCTCCATGAGTGCGCCGGTCGGGACCGTCGCCGCCTACGAACGCGCGCTCGAACAGCTCCCCCGCTACCTCACCGGCACGGGCTACCACCCGCTGGGCCTGCCGGCGCTGCGCGAGCAGCTGGCCGCCGACCTCACGGAGCGCGGGCTGCCCACCGACGCCGAGCAGGTCATGGTGACCGGCGGCGCGCTCGCCGGCGTGGCCATCGCGGCCCGGGCCCTGCTCTCGCCGGGCGACCGCGTGCTGCTCGAGAGCCCGACGTACCCCAACGCCATCGAGACCCTCAGCCGCTCCGGCGCCCGCGCGGTCGCCCTGCCGATCGGGGCCGAGGGCTGGGACCTCGACACCGCCGAGGCGACGCTGCGCCAGACGGCGCCGCGGGCGGCCTACCTCGTGCCCGACTTCCACAACCCCACGGGCGCCCTCATGCCCGAGGAGCACCGCGCCCGGCTGGGCCGGGCCCTGGGGCAGACCCGGACGGTGGCGATCGTCGACGAGACGCTCGTCGAGCTCGCGCACGACCCGGGTCTGGTGATGCCGTCTCCGCTGGGGGCGCACCACGCGCGGACCGTCACCGTGGGCGGGGCGAGCAAGACGTTCTGGGGTGGTCTGCGGGTGGGCTGGCTGCGGGCGCCGCGTGACCTCATGCCCGCGCTGGTCACGGCTCGGCTCACGCTCGACCTCGGCAGCCCCGTGATGGAGCAGCTCGTCCTGCTGGACCTGCTCGAACACCGGGACACCATCCTGCCGGTACGGCGGGAAGCGATCGTGGCGACGCGTGACGCGCTCGTCGGGGCCCTGCACAGTCGGCTGCCGGACTGGCGCTTCACCGTGCCGCAGGGCGGGTTGTGCCTCTGGGCGGAGCTGCCCGAGGCACTCTCGACGCCTTTGACCGTCGCGGCGGACCAGCGTGGGGTCGTCCTTGCACCGGGGTCGCAGTTCGCGGTGGACGGGGGCATGGAGCGGTTCCTGCGCATCCCGTTCACCGGCCACACCCCAGAGGTGGTCACCGACGCCGTGGAGCGGATCGCCCTGGCCTGGGAGGACGCCGTCGCGAGCCGACCGGCCGGCCGGCGACGTCCACCGCTGGTGGCGTGAGCGCCGACCGCACCGTCGAACTCGCCTCGAGCCGGCATCGGCACGCCCCCTAGGCTTCCGCTGTGACCGACGACAGCACCGCACCCACCGAGCCCCTCGCCGACCTGCTCGCCACCCTCGACCTCGAGGAGCTGGGGACCGCCCGCATCACCGTCGAGGGCGTCGACGGCGCGGAGTCCATCGACCTCGGCGAGTCCGGTGCCTCGGTGTTCCTGGGCCGCAGCCAGAAGACCCCGCACGGCCGGGTCTTCGGCGGTCAGGTCCTGGCCCAGTGCGTCATGGCTGCCGGTCGCACCGTGGCCGACATCGACGACGGCGACGGCCCGCGCCACATCCACTCGCTGCACGGCTACTTCATGCGGCCGGGCGACGACACCAAGCCGATCCGGTTCGCCGTCGAACGGATGCGTGACGGCCGGTCGTTCTCGACCCGCCGCGTCCACGCCATCCAGGACGGCCTGCCGATCCTGTCGATGATCACGTCGTTCCAGGAGCAGGCCGACGGCCTGGACCACCAGGACGCCATGCCTGACGTCCCGGGGCCCGAGACCCTGCCGTCGCTGCAGGACCTGTTCGGCGCCGTCGACCACCCGCAGGCCCGGCACCTGCTCAACCGTCCCGTCGAGCACCGGCACGTCGAGGGTGACGTGTTCGCCGCGCCCGGCCCGGAGCACGTCGCCCACCAGAGCGTGTGGCTCAAGGCGATCGGCGAGCTCCCCGACGACCCGCTCGTGCACGCCGCCGTCCTCGCCTACGCCTCCGACTACACGCTGCTCGAGTCGGTCATCCGCCGCCACGGTCTCGCGTGGAGCGACCGCAGGCTGCGACCTGCCAGCCTCGACCACGCCATGTGGTTCCACCGGCCAGTGAACGTCGACGACTGGATCCTCTACACCCAGGAGTCGCCCTCGGCGTCCGGCGGCCGCGGCCTCGGCATCGGCCGCATGTTCGGTGCCGACGGCACCCTCGTCGCGACCGTCGCCCAGGAGGGCATGGTCCGGGTGAAGAAGTCCTGATGGTCGAGCGCGAGGCATCCCGGTGGGTGGTCGACGCGCTGCGCGCCGAGGACCACGAGACGTGGACGGCGCTGCACCGCGGGTACCTCGACTTCTACGAGGTCACCGACCCCGAACGGGTCTCCCCCGCGATCTGGGCCTGGTTGACCGACCCCGACCACGAGCTCGAGTGTGTCGTCGTCCGCCCCGCCCCGGGCGCGCCGCCGGTCGGTATGGCGCACTTCCGCCCCTTCGTGCGACCACTCGCCGCCGCGACGGCCTGCTTCCTCGACGACCTGTTCGTCGCCCCGGCCGCCCGCGGCTCGGGCGCCGTGGACGCGCTGCTCGCCGCCCTTCAGCAGGTCTCCCGAGACCGGGGCTGGACCCAGGTTCGCTGGATCACCAGGGAGAGCAACGCCCGGGCGCGGTCGACCTACGACCGGCTGGCCAGGCAGACCGACCTCGTGACCTACGAGCTGTCCGTCTGACCGCGCACGACTCGCAGGAGGTCAGCCGACGCGGACGATCGCCGCGGTGCGCGGCGGCAGGTGGACCGACTGCTCCTTGAGCTTGGTCTGGCCGGGCTCCCACGCCAGCACGACCCCGGTGGGTGCCGCGTCGAGCGGCACCGTCCAGCGCGAGCCAGCCAGGTTGACCACGGTGCGCAGGGAGCCACGGCGCATCACGAGCCACTGGCCGCGCTCGTCGAAGTCCACCTCGACGAGGTCGAGCCGCCCGTCGCTGAGCGCGAACTCCTTGCGCCGCAACGCGATCAGGTCCCGGTACCACGCGAGCATGCGCGCGTGCGGTGCGAGGCGGACCTCGTCCCACCGCAGCTGGGACCGGCGGTAGGTGGCCTCGTCCTGCGGGTCCGGGACGTCGTGCGCCGCCCAGCCGTGCGACTCGAACTCCCGGCGACGCCCCTCCGTGACGGCCTGCGCCATCTCCGGCTCCTCGAAGTCGGTGAAGAACTGGAACGGTGTCGTGGCTGCCCACTCCTCGCCCATGAACACCATCGGCGTGAAGGCTGACGTGAGGTAGAGCGCGGCGCCGATCGCCTGCTGCGAGGGACTGACCAACGCCGAGATGCGTTCTCCGACAGCGCGGTTGCCCACCTGGTCATGGGTCTGGAGATAGGCGACGAAGCGCCGCGCGTCGACCTTCTCGCGATCCACCTCGGCACCCCAGTCGTGCCCGCGGAAGCTGGACCAGGTGCCGTCGTGGAGGAACCCACGAGTCAGCGTCTTCGCCAGGACGGCGAGCGGCCCACCGTCCGGAAGTGCGCGGCTGTGCCCGGCGAAGTCGGCGTAGTAGCCCTGGGTCTCCCCCGTGAGCGACACGTGGAGGGCGTGGTGGACGTCGTCGTCCCACTGGGCGTCCATGCCGCGGCCACCGGCACCGGTCGGCGTCACCATCATCGCGTCGTTGAGGTCGCTCTCGGCGACCAGGTGCAGGGGCCGTCCGAGGGTGCGACCGAGCTCGGCCACCTCGTCGGCCAGCTGGGCCAGGAGGTGGGTCGGGGAGTCGTCGCGCAGCTCGTGGACGGCGTCGAGGCGCAGCGCGTCGACGTGGAAGTCGGCGAACCACCGCAAGGCGTTGTCCACCATCCACCGGCGCACGGCCTCGCTGTCCGGACCGTCGAGGTTGAACCCGGCCCCCCACGGCGTCGGGTGCGCGTCGGAGAAGTAGGGCCCGAACCGGGACAGGTAGTTGCCGACCGGCCCGAGGTGGTTGTACACGACGTCGAGGCAGACGCCGAGCCCCAGCCGGTGGCACTCGTCGACGAAACGCTGCAGCGCCGCGGGGCCGCCGTAGACGTCCTCGACGGCCCACGGGCCCACCCCGTCGTAGCCCCAGTTCCATCGGCCGGGCCACGCCGAGAGCGGCATGAGCTCGACGACGTCGACGCCGAGCTCCACCAGGTGGGGCAGCCGCGCCTGAGCGGCGTCGAGCGTGCCCTCCTTGGTGAAGGTCCCCACGTGCAGCTCGTACACGACCGCACCCAGGACACCGAGCCCTTGTTGCGGACCGGCCCAGGTGGCGTCGTGCCACAGGTGCTGGGAGGCGTCGAACCACCGACTCGTCCCGTGGACTCCGTGCGGCTGGTGCGCCGACCGGGGGTCAGGCGTCAGGTCACCGCCGTCCACACGGAAGCCATAGTCCAGGGCCGGGTACGGCGCCATACCGGGGTCACCGCCGGCGGTCACCGCACCCGTGGTCGGGCCGTCGGCAGGAACCACGTCTGCGGGGAGCTCCCAGGCCCACCAGCCCCCGTCCTGCCGCACCAGTGGTGCGGTCGTGGCAGGGCGGTCGCCGAGGGTGAACTCGACGTCGACGCGTTCGGCGACCGGCGCCCAGACGGTGACGGTGCGTGCGGAGCTCATGCGTGGTCCAAGGGTTGGGGCTCAGGCGATCTCATCGCGTCCCAGCGTGCCATGACGGACGAGCAGGGCGACGGGGAGGTCGGTCAGCAGACGTGCCAGCCGGACGCCGGGACGGCCCTCGAGCGAGACGACGGCCCGGCCGGTGAACAGGTCGTGCCACTCCCCCTCCGGCAGGGCGAGGTGGGCGTCGCCCCAGCCACCGGACGCGGCGAGCTTGTCGCTGAACCGGGTCACGACGGCGACGACCTGCAGGCCGCTCTCGTCGCCGCGACCGACCGCGAGCGCGTGGTCGCTGGTCGTCGCCACGCGCTCGTACGTCGCGTGGTGACCGGTGAACCACTGCGCGTGGTGGTGCCGCAGCCGCAGGGTGCGGGAGGTGACGAGCAGCTTCTCGTCGTCGAGGTCCGCCGGTTCCCCGCCCTTGTCGAGGCGGGCCAGCCGGGTGCGGCGCTGCCCGTAGTCGACGGGTCGGCGGTTGTCCGGGTCGACGAGCGACAGGTCGACCAGCTCGGTCCCCTGGTAGACGTCGGGGACGCCGGGGACGACGAGCTGCAGGAGCTTCTGGCCGAGGATGTTGGACCGGGACGCGGCTGCCGCGCGGTCGACCCAGGCCTGGCAGTGCGACACGAGCGCGGGTTGCCCCAGCAGGGCCGCGACGTACCGCTGCACGTCGGCCTCGTACGCGTCGTCCTGGTCGGTCCACGTCGTGTGCTGCTTGGCCTCGCGAATCGCCTTGGTGGCATAGGCCTGGAGGCGCTCGACGCTGATCGGCCAGGCACCCACCGCGGTCTGCAGGAGGAAGTACTCCGTCGCCGGGTCGAGCTTCTTGCCGCGGTGGTCCTTGGCCAGTCGGCGCGCGGTCCCGACCCACGCCTTCCACTCGGCCGAGAGCTCGGACACCACGGCCAGCCGGGCCCGGACGTCCTCGGACCGCTTCGTGTCGTGGGTCGACAGGGTCGTCATCGTCGTCGGCCAGGAGGCCAGCTGGCGCGAGGCGAACTCGTGCAGCTCCTCGGGGGCGATGCCGACGAGGCCCGGGTCACCGCCGACCTCGTTGAGGGAGGTGAGCCGGGAGTAGCGGTAGAACGTGGTGTCCTCGATCCCCTTGGCCATCACCGGCCCGCAGGTCTGCTGGAAGCGCACCACGAACTCGCGCTGCGCCGACTCGGTGTCGGCGTGCGCCTCGGGGAGGCGGCCACCGCGGGCCAGCTGGGCGATCGTGCTCAGGCTGAGCTGGTCGGGCCCGGCGATCACTGCCATGGCGCGCGACTCGGCGGCGTTGAGGACGGCGGCCTGGCTCGGGTCGGCCTCGCTGCCGCCGACGTACGCGCGGTAGCGGTCCATGGCGACGAGGAGCTCACCCAGTGCGCGCTTCAGCGAGGCCTGGTCGTGCCACGGCAGCACCTGCTCGACCAGCCGCATCAACCGGTTGACCTCCGCGGCCTGCACCTCACGCACGACCTGCCGCTTGGCGTCGACGACCATGGCGTCGAGGTCCTCCTGGTGCCCGACGACCTGGTTCAGCAGGTCGGTGAGCGGTCCCTTGCCCGCGGGGTCGACGAAGACGCCGCCGACCCGGAGGAGGGTGTCGTACCCCGTCGTCCCGGCACAGCGCCAGGTGTCGGGGAGCTCCTCGTGCCCCTCGAGGATCTTCTCCGCCACCACCCACGCGTCGTCCGTGGCCTCGGCCAGCCGGTCGAGGTAGCCACCGGGGTCGGCGAGGCCGTCCGGGTGGTCGATCCGGAACCCGTCGACGAACCCGGACCGGTAGAAGTACAGGAGCAGCCGGTGGGTGGCGTCGAAGACCTCGGGGTCCTCGACCCGCACGGCGGCCAGGGTCGTCACGTCGAAGAAGCGTCGGTAGTTGAGCCGCTGCGCGCCTTCGCGCCAGTCGCACAGCAGGTACCACTGCGCCTCGACGAGCTCGGCCACCGGGAGGTGCTCGGTTCCCGGGCGGACCGGGAACTCGTGGTCGAAGTACCGCAGCACCGCCTCGTCGCCGCGCGGACCGCCGTCCCGGTGGACCGCCAGCTCGCCGGCCGACAGGGCCGAGGAGAGGGGCCCACCGAGGACCGGCACCAGGACCCGGTCGTCCTCGGCCGCCCAGTCCACGTCGAACCAGTGTGCGTACTCCGAGTTGTGACCCTCGCGCAGCAGCGACCACCACTGGCGGTTGAGGTGCGCAGGGGTGGGCGTCGTCATGTGGTTCGGGACCACGTCGACGATCACGCCGAGGCCGTAGAGCGACAGGGTGCGCGACAGCCTGGCCAGCTCGGTGCCGCCCCCCGCCTCCTCGTTGATGAGGTCGTGGTTGACGACGTCGTAGCCGTGCGTCGAACCGGGCGCCGGCTGCAGGACCGGCGACAGGTAGGCGTGCGACACCCCGAGGGCGTCGAGGTAGCTCGCCTGCTCCGCCGCGTTGTCGAAGGTGAACCCGCCGTGGACCTGCAGGCGGTACGTCGCGGTGGGCACCACTCGCCCCTCCGCCGGCCGGTGCGGTGGCGTCCCGCGCTGCATACCCGTCTCCTGCATCGTCATCGAACGGTCACTGTGGTCGTCGTCGGTCGGTCCTCGACACCCCTGACGGGGAGATCATCGCCGGGCGACGGCCGCTCCTGCGGGAGATCCGGAGGGAAGCGCACGAGGACACCGCAGGACCACGACGCTACGCCCTTCGGCCTTGACCTTGGCGTCCGGCTTGTACTCCTTTGCCTGGACCTCCTGGGCCGACGTGTCGAGCTCGGTGACCCAGCGGTCGCCGTACTCCTTGCCGGGCAGGACGAACGGGAGCACGTCGTGGTGGCCGTTGAAGATCACCAGGAAGTGGTCGTCCAGCGTCTGCTGTCCGCGCGTGTCCGGCTCGGGGATCGTCTGCCCGTTGAGGAAGACCATCATCGAGCGGGCGTAGCCGTTGGCCCAAGACTCCTCGTCCATGTGGTTGCCACCGGGCTCGAACCACGCGATGTCGCCCACCGCGCTCTCGCCACCGTGGTCGGCCGAACCCGCGAAGAAGCGGCGACGACGGAACACCGGGTGGTCGTGACGCAGCTCGACGAGCTTCTGGGTGAAGGCGATGAGGTCGAGCTGGTCCTGGTCGAGGCTCCAGTCGATCCACGAGATCTCGTTGTCCTGGCAGTAGCCGTTGTTGTTGCCACCCTGGCTGCGGCCGAGCTCGTCGCCGTGCAGCAGCATCGGGACGCCCTGGGAGAGCAGGAGGGTGGCCAGCATGTTGCGCTGCTGGCGCAGGCGCAGGGCGTTGACCTTCTTGTCCTTGGTCGGGCCCTCGACGCCACAGTTCCAGGAGCGGTTGTGGCTCTCGCCGTCGTTGCCGTCCTCGCCGTTGGCGTCGTTGTGCTTGTCGTTGTAGGACACCAGGTCCCGCAGCGTGAAGCCGTCGTGCGCGGTGACGAAGTTGATCGACGCGATCGGCTTGCGGCCGCTGTGCTCGTAGAGGTCGCTCGAGCCGGTGAGCCGGGACGCGAACTCGCCGAGCGTCGCGCTCTCGCCACGCCAGAAGTCGCGCACGGTGTCGCGGTACTTGCCGTTCCACTCGGTCCACAGGGGCGGGAAGTTGCCGACCTGGTAGCCGCCGTCGCCGACGTCCCAGGGCTCGGCGATGAGCTTGACCTGGCTGACCACCGGGTCCTGCTGCACGAGGTCGAAGAAGGCCGACAGCTTGTCGACCTCGTGGAACTGGCGCGCCAGCGTGGCCGCGAGGTCGAACCGGAACCCGTCGACGTGCATCTCGGTCACCCAGTAGCGCAGCGAGTCCATGATGAGCTGGAGCACGTGCGGGTGGCGCATCAGCAGGCTGTTGCCGGTGCCCGTGGTGTCGTAGTAGTGAGCCTTGTCCTCGTCGACGAGGCGGTAGTAGGCCGCGTTGTCGATGCCTCGGAAGCAGATCGTCGGGCCGAGCTGGTTGCCCTCGGCGGTGTGGTTGTAGACCACGTCGAGGATGACCTCGATGTCGGCCTCGTGGAGGGCCTTGACCATCCCCTTGAACTCGGCCACCTGCTCGCCACGCGTGCCGTAGGCCGCGTAGCCGTTGTGCGGGGCGAGGAACCCGATCGTGTTGTAGCCCCAGTAGTTCGACAGGCCCTTGTCACGCAGGGTGAAGTCGTTCACGAACTGGTGGACCGGCATGAGCTCGATCGCCGTGATCCCCAGCTGCTTGAGGTGGTCGATGATCACCGGGTGGGCGATGCCGGCATACGTGCCGCGGATCTCCTCCGGGACGTCGGGGTGGGTCTCCGTCAGGCCCTTGACGTGCGCTTCGTAGATGACGCTGTTGTGGTACTCGTGGCGCGGCAGGCGGTCCTGGCCCCAGTCGAAGAACGGGTTGATGACGACCGAGAGCATCGTGTGGCCGAGGCTGTCGTCGGTGTTGATCTTGTCCGGCTCGTCGCTGGGGTCGTCGAAGCGGTACGAGAAGAGGGACTCGTCGCCGTCGGGCTGGCCGTCGATGGCCTTGGCGTACGGGTCGAGGAGCAGCTTGGCGGGGTTGCAGCGGTGGCCCTGGGCCGGGTCGTACGGGCCGTGGACGCGGTAGCCGTAGCGCTGGCCGGGCTGCACGCCGGGGATGTAGCCGTGCCACACGAAGCCATCGACCTCGGGCAGCGGGTACTTCGTCTCGACGCCCTGGTCGTCCACGAGGCAGAGCTCGATGTTCTCGGCGACCTCGGAGAACAGGGCGAAGTTCACACCGGTTCCGTCGTAGGTCGCGCCGAGCGGGTAGGCCTTGCCGGGCCAGATCTCCATGAATCGCCTTCGTGTTCTTGTCGTGTCCCGGGCCACGAGGTGGTCGGGGACAGGATCTGCTGGTGAGGGCGGCATTGGCCTCGCGTGGAGCCCATTGTGCCGGAGGTGGGGGTCACGTGCTGACGAGACGCGACGCCGTGCCGCCGTGACCGGCCGCGGACCGACCCTCGGACGGCCGTCGCGACCGGCCGCGGACCACGGTAAGCGCTTGCTCAGTAGAGTGCAGGGCGTAGCACGACCCCACCCGACCCGTCCCACCCCTTGGAGGACCTCCATGACCACCCAGCGCGTCGCGATCGTCACCGGAGCAGCCCGCGGCATCGGTGCCGCCACCGCCAAGCGACTGGCGGCCGAGGGGCACGCCGTCGGGGTGCTCGACCTCGACGAGGGGTCCTGCGCCGAGACCGTCGCCGCGATCACGGGTGCCGGCGGCCGCGCCGTCGCCGTGGGCGTCGACGTCGCGAAGGCCGACCAGGTCGAGGCAGCGGTGCAGCGGGTGGCCGACGAGCTGGGCGCGCCGACGATCCTGGTCAACAACGCCGGGATCACGCGCGACAACCTGCTGTTCAAGATGACCGAGCAGGACTGGGACTCGGTCATGGACGTGCACCTGCGGGGCTCGTTCCTCATGACCCGCGCCGTCCAGAAGCACATGACCGAGGCGAAGTACGGCCGCATCGTCAACCTCTCCTCGACGTCCGCCCAGGGCAACCGTGGCCAGGTCAACTACTCGGCGGCGAAGGCGGGCCTGCAGGGCTTCACCAAGACCTTGGCCATCGAGCTCGGGAAGTTCGGTGTCACGGCGAACGCCGTGGCGCCCGGCTTCATCCAGACCGAGATGACCAAGATGACCGCCGAGCGCATCGGGGTCTCCTTCGAGGACTTCATCGCCCACTCGGCCAAGGAGATCCCCGTGGCACGCGTCGGCCAGCCGGAGGACATCGCCGCGACCATCGCGTTCCTCACCTCCGAGGAGGCCGGCTTCGTCTCCGGCCAGGTCATCTACGTCGCCGGCGGACCACAGGACTGATGCCGCCGACCGAGTTCGTCGACACCCCCCGCCCCGCTCGGACGATCACCTGCGACGGCAGCCTGGTGCGGCCGATGGCTGCCGAGGCGTGGAAGGCCACCTTCCCGCCCGCCAACATCGCCCTCCGGTATGCCGTGACGGCCGTGCTCGGCGTGGTGGTCTGGTTGTCGACGCACTCGGCGTTCCTCACGGCCGCGATCGCCGTCCTCGCGCCGACGGTGGTGCTGCTCGTGTCGCGCCTGCGCCTGCACCAGTCGATCCGGGCGGTCGTGGGGGCGGGCCGGGTGCTCACCTCCGGCTACGACGCGCAGGGGCGGTTCGTCGTCGACCGGGCGACCGGTTCGCTGGACTTCGCCGCAGGGGCGGCCAGGGCCGTCACGCGCGTCGGAGAGGTCACGGTGGTCCGATCCCGGTCCCGCCAGCCGGCGTTCGTCACCGCCTCGGAGCTGCTGACGGCCGACGACGCGGACTTCCTCACCTCGACGTCCGCGAACGGTGACCTGGTCGAGGGCTTCCGGGCCGCTCACCCCGAGGTCACGTCGCCGCTGCTGGTCACCCCGGCTGTGCAGCAGGCCACCGTGCGCCTCATGCGTCGGGCGTTGGTCCGTCACCCGTTCCTCCAGGTGGCCGTGGCCGCCTCCGTGCTCACCGTCGCCATCTCCGACCACCGCCTGCTGGCCGCCGCGGTCGTGGCCACCCTCGGGCTCGCCGTGGTGGTCATCCTCGAGTTCGGGCTCGTCCGCACCGGGACGAAAGCGCTGTTCTCCGAGGGAACGGTCGTCGGCGCCGCGCTCCTCGACGACGGCCTGGTGCTGCACGTCCCGGGTTATCCGTCCCACCTCGGCACCGACGAGCTGCGCACCGTGCGCGCCGACGACGACGGGGTCGTGATCCGCACGCGTCGCCAACGCGTCCACCTCCTGCCGCTCGGCACCCTGGACGCCGACGGCACCGCCCGCCTGCTCGGGCTCGTCGCGCGCTGACGCCGCACTGCCCCGTCCCCTCAAGGGCGACCTGAGCCCGTTCCTGCACGAATCGCCCCCACCCACCCGGATCGAGGGCGATCCGTGCACGAAGCGGCACGACTCGTCCGAACGTCCACGAGCCGCGCCAACCACCCGTCGGCCTCCTGTCCTCGCACCTACACTCCGTGGCCGTGGGGGACGAACGACAGACCGAGCCCGTGGCAGCCGACTGGGCGGGTGTGCTGCCCACGACGGCTGCTCTGCCGAGGGCATCGATCGAGGTGTCCTGCGACGAGGCCCTGGTCCGTCGGGCGACGCGCTCCGCGGTCGTGCTCACCGTGGTGGGGCCGCGCAGCCTGTGGGCCGTCGTGGTCGCCGTCGTCGCGAGCGCCTGCGTCCTGGCCCAGTTCGACGCGATCCCGTGGTGGGTCTTCGGTGTCGTCACGGCGGGGTACTACGCCCTCCAGGTCGTGGCCACCTCGGCGCGGCTCACGCGCGCGTTCCGCCAGATGCTCCCCCTCGGGACGACCGTGCGGTCCTGGTATGCCGCTCCGGAGGTGCTCGTCATGGAGACCGGCAACGGGCGCACGGAGTTCCGGGCCGGATCCCTGGCCTCGGCGCGCCGACGCGGCTCCGTCCTGCAGCTGCGGCTGCGCCGCAACCGGCGCCGGGGCTTCGTGCTCGGCGCCATGCTGACCGACGCCGACCTCGGGTTCCTCCTCACCCCGCCGTCCCCCGGCCACCACCCCCTTCCCGCCATGAACGGAGCCGACCTTCCCATCGTGGTCGTCGTGACCGCCCCCGTGCGGCAGGCCATCCGACGAGCGGTCCTCGTCTTCCTGTGGCGCCGACCCAGCGTCGTGGTCCTCCTCGCCCTCTCCGCCCTCCTGCTCGCTGCCGCGGTCCTGCTGGACCCTGCCTATGCCGCCGCGCCGGCCTTCATCCTCGGCATGCTCGGTCTGAGCACGGTGGTGACCCTGAGAGGGATCCAGCGGACCTACCCGCCCGGACTGGTCATCCAGGCAGCGATCACCGACGGCGGCCTGCGGTTGCGCACCGGCGACGACCTGGAGGACACCTTCGTGCTGAGGTCTGCCCGTCGGTGCGTGGTCGGTCGGCGGGTCGTCCGCATCGACCGGCAGCAGGGTCAGCCCTCGATCTTCCTGCCGCGCGACCTGTTCCCCCCGGCGGAGCTGGCCCGGTTGCAGCGCGCCGTCGGCGCCTGAAGCGCAACGCAGGTTCGGCCGGTCGGCTGGTCCGTTGGTCGCCCAGCCCTTCGGTGGCTGCCTCGAATCCCGGGACACCCGCCTGCCCCGGATGGCACACTTCGTCCCGGTATCTCGGGGAGGGGTTGGTCGTCATGGGGTCTGCACGTTCGAGGCGCATCGCGATGGCGGGAGTTCTGGCGGCACTGGCCGGGACGCTCGCCCTGCCCGGGGCCGCGGCGACGCCCCAGGTCGTACCCTCTCTGACGGCCCCCTTCCAGTCGGGGGCGATCGGCAACACGTTCCGGGGGACGGTGTTCGCGTCGAGCACGGAGTACACCGAGCCGGTGAGGCTCGACCTCGTCAGCGACAACGGGGACACGGTGTGGACCCGCACCCTCCCGCCCGCGGCCCCCTCCGACGGCACCAGTCAGCCCCGCAACTTCTCGGTGTGCGGCGACTCCATCACCTCGACGCACTACACGCAGGACCCGGCCACGGGGCGCTCCTCCGCGACGGTCGACTGGTGGTCGGTCACCAGCACCGCCCACGGCACGGCGGACGTCGGCGAGGTGCAGGTCGTCTCAGCGGCAGCCGGGGGATGGATCACCTCCTCCACGACCACCACGGACTCCGCCACCAGCACGACGCTGAGGTTGCACGGCCGCAACGGTCTGACCCGGTTCCTGGCGACCGTCCCGGGGCGCCTCACGGGCTCCACTGCCTGCGGCGGCGCCTCACTCATCGTGGCGACCCACGACTGGGCCAAGGACACCCGACTGGTGCAGGTCCCCCTCGACGGGACCGCTCCGGTCACGTTGGACCAGCGCCCGGCGACGGCTGACGCCTGGGAGGACCTCACCCCGTTGGGTGTCTCGGGGAACCTGGTCGCCTGGACCCGCATGGCCACGGACTCCAACTTCACGCAGTCCCCTCGCGAGGTGTTTCGATCCTCGCCCCAGGGACCTGTACGCGTCGCCATCGCGCCTGACGCCGAGACCCCCATCGAGGGTGGGGCGATCGGGCCGCTCGGTGTGCTCGTCTGCTGGCCCAAGGCCGACCGGTCCCAAGGATGCGATGCGGTCCTCTACCCCGAGACCGGCGCACCCGTGCACGTAGAGACGCCGCAGACGGGCTCCTTCTGGGCGAGGGAGAACGGTTTCGTCGCTGCGTGCAGCGGCACCTACGGCGGCTGCGTCGGGCTGCACACCATCATCTTCCCCGGACCCACGGTGCGCCAGGTGTGGACGCCGCGCCAGCCGATCAGCATCCAGCGGTGGTCGGGCAAGAACCGGTACGGCACGTCCGCGGACATCATCATGAACAACTACGGACCACTGACGAGCAGCAACGGGATCCTGGCCTCGGGCGAGTCCTTCCCCGACGTCCTGGGTGCCGGGGCCGCCGCCGGGCGCTTCCAGATCCCCCTCTTCCTCACCTCCCGCGACCGCCTCCCCACGGAGATGATCCAGCCCCTGACCGTGATGAAGCGCTACCGGCTCTACGTCGTCGGCGGACCGGGCGCCGTCTCGGAGGCGGTCGTCACCGAGGCGAAGAAGTATGCCGTGCAGGTCGTCCGCATCAGTGGGACCGACCGGTACTCGACCGCGGCCGCGCTGAGCGCGGCGTTCAACCCGCAGGGCAACGCCACCGCCTACGTCGTGTCGGGCGAGAACTACCCGGACGGGCTCGTGGCTGCGCCGCCCGCGGCCAAGGACTATGCCCCCGTCCTGCTCACGGCCCGTGCGAAGCTGCCGAGGAGCACGCGCGACGAGCTGGTCCGGCTCAAGCCGAGCCACATCGTCATCGTCGGTGGCACCGGTGCCGTGTCCACCGCCGTGCAGGCCCAGCTGGCAGCCCTCGTGGGACCGTCCGGGTCGGTGGAGCGGCTGTCGGGCTCCGACCGCTACGCGACCGCCGTGACGGTGAGCCGGAGCCGGTGGCCCGACGGGGCGAGTGCGGCCCTCGCCTCCGGTGCGAACTTCCCCGACGCCCTCTCGCTCGGCCCGTCGACCCGAGGCTACGAGCCCCTGCTCCTCACCGGACCCACCCGGCTGCCGGACCCGACCCGGCGTGAGCTGCAACGGCTGCGCCCGTCGGGGGTGACCATCGCCGGCGGCACCTCGGTCGTCGGCACCTCAATCGAGCGAGAGATCCGCGATCTGCCCGACCTGCCCTGAACCGCTCTGGCTGACGCCCCCGGCGGGGCGTCAGCGGGCCATGACGACGAGGCGTCCGGTGGTCCGACCGGCGCCGAGGCTGGTCAGGGCGGTCGGTGCGTCCCCGAACGCGACCCGCTCGGAGACGACCGGCCTGATCTGGCCGGCATCGGCCATCGCGGTCAGCGCCGCGTGTGCCTCCCGCGCCACGGCGGGGTCCCGCTGGAGGTACAGCCCCCAGTGCAGGCCCAGGATCGAGTAGTTCTTGACCAATGCGTGGCCGAGCGCGGGTGCCGGGATGGTGCCACTGGTGAAACCCACCACCACGATGCGTCCCTCGAACGCGACCACCTTGGTCGAGGCGTCGTAGGACGCCCCACCGACGGGGTCGAACACCACGTCCGCTCCGGAGCGACCGAGCGCGTCCTTCAGCCCCGCGACCAGGTCGCCGGCGGTCCGGTCGACGACGACGTCCGCACCAGCCTCGCGGGCCACCGCAGCCTTCGCCTCGCCGCCGACGACCGCGACGACGCGCGCCCCGAGGGCCTTCCCGACCTGGACGGCGGCGCTGCCCACTCCTCCGGCGGCGGCATGGACGAGCAGCGTCTCGCCCCGGCGCAGGCCGGCCCGCCGGACGAGCCCCACGTATGCCGTCTGGTAGCCGATGGTGAGGCAGCTCGCCGCCGCGTCGTCGAGGGAGGACGGTGCGGCGAAGGTGCCACCGAGTGGCAGGAGGGCCTCCTGCGCGAGGCCGCCGTGCGGCATCGCGGTCGTGCCGACGACCCGGTCGCCCACCGACACGTGCGGGTCGGTCGTGACACCACCGTCACCCGGCCCGACCTCCAGCACCTCACCGCAGACCTCGACCCCTGGCACGAACGGCAGCTCCGGCCGGACCTGGTAGTGGCCGCGCGCCATCAGCACGTCGGGGAAGTTCAGCGCCGTCGCCAGCACCCTGACCCGGACGTGCCCGGCCGGCACCTGCGGGCTGGGCACCTCTGCGAGGGCGAGGACGTCAGCGGGCTCGCCCAGCGCGGTGACCTGCCATGCGTGCACGCGGTTCTCCTGAGGTCGGACGGGGTGGAGCGAAGGTCAGTCGGTGCCCATGGTGACGGCCGGCAGCGCACCGGCCATCCGCCGCATACCGGCGAGCCAGCGATCGGGATCGCTCGCGCGGCGGGCGTACATCGTGGCCACCTCGGGGTGCGGCAGGACGAGGAAGCGCTCCTCCTCCATCGCAGTGAAGAGGTCGCGCGCCACGTCGTCCGGGTCGACGGCGTCCGGCTCCATGAGGGCCCGCCCAGCGGTGCCGGAGCTCCACAGCATGTCCGTGCGGACGCCCTGGGGACACACTGCATGGACGCGGATTCCCTTGTCGCCGTAGGTCATCGAAAGCCACTCGGCAAATGCGTATGCCGCGTGCTTGGTGACGGCATAGGGCGCGGCTCCGGGGATGGAGAGCAGGCCGGCGGCCGAGACGGTCGCGACGAACGTGCCACTCCCCCGCTCGAGCCACCCGGGCACGAGCAGTTTGGCGGCGCGCACGTGCGCCATCACGTTGACGTTCCACGAGACGTCCCACGCCTTCTGGGCCACGGCCTCGGTCCCTCCACGGGCGACGCCCGCGTTCGCGCAGTAGACGTCGATCTCGCCGAGGTGCTGACGGGCCGACTGGACGAGCGCCGCCACGCCGTCCTCGCTGGAGGCGTCGCCGGCGACCGCGAAGGTGTTGTCCCCCAACGACTCCGCCACGGCGGTGGCGGCCCCGGCGTCGAGGTCATTGACGACGACCCGCGCACCGGCAGCGACGAACGCCTTCGCGTACGCGGCCCCGATCCCCCGACCGGCGCCCGTGACGACGACGCCCCGGCCCGCCAGGTCGAGCGTCACAGGTTGCCGCCGAGGGTGACGCCGCCGTCGACGACGAGCGTCTGCCCCGTCACCCAGCCTGCATCCCTGGACAGCAGGAACGACACGGCTCCCGCGATGTCCTCCGGCAGCCCGAGCCGCTTGAGCGGGTAGGCCGAGGCGACCTTCTCCTCACGACCCTCGTAGAGCGCCTCGGCGAACCTGGTCTTCACGACGGCCGGGGCCACGGCGTTCACGCGGAGGGCCGGTCCGAGCTGGTAGGCCAGCTCCACGGTGAGGTGGATCAGCGCGGCCTTGCTCACGGCGTACCAGCCGATCGAACCGGTCGCTCCGAGGCCGGCGATGGAGGCGACGTTGACGATCGCACCGGGGTTGCCCTCGCTGCCGAGTCCGGCAGCGACGGCCTTCTGGGTCCAGGAGAACGCCGACAGGACGTTGACCTCCATGATCTTGCGCGCCACGTCGAGCGGGGCGTCGAGCATCGGCCCGTACACGGGGTTGATGCCCGTGTTGTTCACGAGGTAGTCGAGGCCACCGAAGGTCTCGCGGGCAGCCGCGAGGACCTCGTCCTGGTGCGCCTCGTCGGCGGCGTTCCCGACGATGCCGAGGGCCTTGGACGGTCCGCCGAGGTGGGCGACCGCCTCGGCGAGGGCCTCGGGCTTGCGGGCCGTGATGACCACTCGGGCACCCTCGGCGACCAGCTTCTCGGCGATGCCGAGGCCGATCCCGCGAGAGGCGCCCGTGACGATCGCGACGGCGTTGTCGTGCGTCGGGTGGGTAGCCATGGGTGTCAGAGGCCGAGGTCGCGGCCGATGAGCTCCTTCATGATCTCGTTCGAGCCGGCCCAGATCTTCGAGACGCGGGCGTCGCGCCAGGCGCGGGCCACGCGGTACTCGTTCATGAACCCGTAGCCGCCGTAGAGCTGGACGCACTCGTCCAGGACGTCGTTCTGCACCTGTGCGGACCACCACTTCGCCTTGGCGGCGTCGACGGCGGTGAGGGTGCCGTCGGCGTGCGCGGCGATGCAGTCGTCGATGTAGGCCTGGGTGACCTCGAGCTTGGTCTGCAGCTCGGCCATCTTGAACTTGTTGTGCTGGAAGGACCCGATGGCCTGCCCGAACGCCTTGCGCTCCTTGGTGTACTCCACGGTCTCGCGGAAGATCTGGAACGCGTGCGCGGTGTTGGCCACGGCGGCGCCGATCCGCTCCTGCGGAAGGCGCTGCATCATCGAGATGAAGCCCAGGCCCTCCTCGCCGAGCCGGTTCGCGTCGGGGACGCGGACGTTCTCGAAGAACAGCTCGGAGGTGTCGGCCTCCTCCTGGCCCACCTTGTCGAGCTTGCGCCCGCGGTTGAAGCCCTCCATGCCGGCCTCGACCATGAGCAGGCTGATGCCCTTGGCGCCCTTGGAGGGGTCGGTGCGCGCCGCGACGATCACGAGGTCGGCCTGGTAGCCGTTGGTGATGAAGGTCTTGGAACCGTTGAGGATCCAGTCGTCACCGTCACGCACCGCGGTCGTCTTCAGGGCTGCGAGGTCCGAACCTCCGGAGGGCTCGGTCATCGCGATCGCGGCGATGAGGTCGCCACTCGCCATGCCCGGCAGCCAGCGCTGCTTCTGCTCCTCGGTGCCCAGGTCCACGATGTAGGGCGGGCAGACGTCGGAGTGGATGCCGAAGCACGAGGACACCGCGAAGTTGAAGCCGGCGATCTCCTCGGCGGCCACCGCGTTGAAGCGGTAGTCGTCGGCGCCCATGCCGCCGAACTCCTCGGGGATGTCGAGGCCGAACAGGCCCTGCTTCCCGGCTTCCTTCCAGATGTCGCGGTCGACCGACTTCACCTCGAGCATCTGCTCGGCCCGTGGCTTGAGGTTGCGGTCGATGAACTCGCGGACGGAGCTGCGGAAGGCCTCGTGGTCGGGGCCGTAGATGTTCCGGGGCATTGCGATCCTCCAAGTGACTAAGCGCTTGCTTAGTCTGCGATGGCTGCGGCATGCTGTCAACCATGTCGACCCCCGTGCGTGCCGCTGCCGCGAGCGAGCCCGGCACCGACACCGCGCACCGCCTCCTCGAGGCTGCCGCGGAGGCCTTCGCCGACCGCGGCTTCCATGCGACGACGACACGCGACATCGCCTCACGCGCCGGCCTGTCACCCGCCGGGGTCTACGTGCACTTCGCCTCCAAGGAGGAGCTGCTCTACCAGCTCAGCCGCGAGGGGCACGAGGCCGCGCGCGACATGCTCGTCGAGGCGTCCGAGGCGGCGGGGTCCCCCACCGAGGCGTTGCGCGCCATCATGGGCACCTTCTCGCGCTGGCACGCCGAGCACTTCCGCGTCGCGCGCATCGTCCAGTACGAGTTCGGCAACCTCACCCCCTCCCACCGGGACGCCGTCCTGGGACTGCGCAAGCAGATCGACGCCGTGGTCCGCGACGTCGTCACGGCGGGGGTCGCCTCGGGCGAGTTCAGCGTCGAGGACGTCCCCGACACGACGCTGGCCCTGATGTCGATGGCCGTCGACGTCGCGCGCTGGTACGACCCGGAGATCAAGCGCACCCCCGCCGCGATCGGCGAGGCCTACGCCGACCTCGGCATCCGCCTCGTCACCGCCCGCTGACCGACCCCACCGCGCCCGTATGGCGCAGGCTCCCCCGAGGGGGCCCGCGCCATACGTCGTTGGTCGGACTACTTCACCTCGGACCGGCGCACGCGCCAGAAGCCGATGGCGAGCGGGAGCACCACCCACACCAGGCTCGACGTGCCGACCTGCGCCCAGTCCCGTGCCGACATGGCTGCCCCCTCGAGCAGGGGTTCGGTGGCGGCGCCGATGTCGAGCCATTGGCCGACGCTCCTCATCTGCTCCACCAAACCGGTGACGATCGACCAGACCGTCGGGAGGACGAGGTAGCCGACGATGGCCGCCGGGGTGTTGAGCAGGGACAGTCCGAACCCGACACCCTGGGCCAGGCTCAGGACGAGCACGAGCGCCACGCCCCACAGCATCCCGGCGGAGAGGGTCCACGGGCTGTCCGCACCGCGCCCCTGGACGGCGACGAGGTTCGCCACCGCCGCGAGGGCCAGGGCGGCGACCAGGCAGGCCACCGCCGCGACCGTCGACGCGACCACCTTGGCCAGCACCACCCGGTGGCGCCGCGGCTCGAGCGCGAACGTCGTCAGTCCCGTGCGCTGGGACCACTCGGCGGTCGCGGCGAGGATGCCGACGATCGGCACCAGGAGCATCAGGGGCAGCGCGGTGGCCCCGAAGTACCCCTCGTAGCCGTGCGCACCTCCGCCGACGAACAGCATGATGGTGACGATGCCCGCGACGACCAGGCCGATGGTGACGAGCAGCCAGCGGCCGGCGCGCGTGTCGAGCTGCTTGCGCAGCTCCACGAGGGCGAGCCGCCCGAACGGGATCCCCGTCGTGGGACGCGCTCCGTCGATCCGCGGCAGCGAGACCTGGGAGCCGGGGCGCGTGACCGGGTGCGCGGGGTTGCCCGTCGCACCCGGCGCGGTCGCCGACGTGGGCTGGGTGCCGACCGGGGCGCTCATGCCGCCACCTCCTCACGGGCGGTGCTGGCGGTGAGCTCGAGGAACATGTCCTCGAGTCCGCGGCCGTCCGCCTGCCGCAGCTCGACCAGGACGATCCCGTGCCGGGCAGCCGCGGCACCGACACCGGCAGGTTCTGCCTCGGCGACGAGCCCGCCACCGGGGGCCCGGGTGCTGGCGATCCCCTCCGCTCGCAGCGCCCCCTCCAGGGCTGCGTCGTCGGTGGACCGGACCGTCGTGCCGGCCCCTCGCAGCAGCTCCGCCTTCGTGCCGGAGGCGACGATCCGGCCGTTCCCGATGACGACGATCTCGTCCGCGACGAGCTCGATCTCGTTCAACAGGTGCGACGAGAGGAGCACCGTGCCCCCGTCGTCGGCGAAACCGCGCAGCAGCGAACGCATCCACCGGATGCCGGCCGGGTCGAGGCCGTTCGCGGGCTCGTCGAGCACGAGGACCTCCGGGTCGCCCAGGAGGGCGTGCGCGAGGCCGAGCCGCTGCCGCATGCCGAGGGAGTAGTTGCGCACCCGTCGGTGGCTCTCGCGCTCGGTGAGCCCGACGACGTCGATCACCTCGTCGACCCGGCGGCGGTCGACCCCCATGACCAGGGCCGAGAGGGCGAGGACCTCGCGCCCGGTCCGCCCCGCGTGCTGGGCGCTGGCGTCGAGGAGGACGCCCACGTGGCGCCCGGGGTTCGGCAGGGCGGCATACGGGCGACCGAGGACGGTCGCGGTGCCGGAGGTGGCGGGCGTCAGGCCGCACAGGATGCGCATCGTGGTGGACTTCCCGGCACCGTTCGGGCCGAGGAAGCCGGTGACGAGCCCCGGCTTGGCGTCGAAGGTGACGTCGTCGACGGCCACCACGGGTCCGTAGCGTCTGGTCAGGCTGTTCACTGAGATCATGGAGCCAGCCTGCGGGCGCAGCGGTGGTCGCCACATCGGTCCGGGGCACCTGTGGGGTCATCCTTTGGTCTCGGGTCACGGGCCCGGAGGATGACGACCGGCCCGGGCTCGGCGGCATACGCTCGTCGCGTGCTGCTGCGAAACGCGTCCCCGCTCCCCCGCACCATCTGGGGCGAGACGTGGCGCCTGCTGCTCGCACTCGCCGTGGGGCTGGTGCTGTTCGGCATCGTCCTCACGGACGCCGAGCAGCCCGGCGCGCCCCAGGTCCCCGAGGTGCTGCCGTTCCTCGAGGTCGTGTTCGGGGTCGTCGCGCTGGCGCTGCTGCCGTTCCGCCGCCGGTTCCCCCTTCCCGTGGCCCTGGCCACGGCCGCCCTCAGCGGGGTCTCGTCGCTGGCCGTCGGTGCAGGACTGATCGCCATGGTGTCCCTGGCCAGCCACCGTCGCTGGCGCCCGGTCGCCCTCGCTGCCCTGGTGTCCGTCGCCGGCGGCCTCACGTACGAGGCGCTGCGTCCGACCCGGGACGGCCTGTGGTTCAGCCTCCTCAACGTCGTCATCGGCGCCCTGCTCGTGTCGCTGACGATCTCGATCGGCTACTACATCGGCGCCCGCCGCGACCTGATGGCGTCGCTGCGCGACCGGGCCGACACGGCCGAGCGCGAGCAGGCCAGCCGGGTCGCCGAGGCGAGGGCGAACGAGCGCGCGCAGATCGCCCGTGAGATGCACGACGTCCTCGCGCACCGGATCTCGTTGGTGGCCATGCACTCCGGCGCCCTGGCCTACCGCAGCGACCTCACACCGGACGAGACGACGAGGACCGCAGCGGTCATCCGCGACAACGCCCACCTCGCCCTCACCGAGCTGAGGGAGGTCCTCGGCGTGCTGCGCGACCCGACCAAGGGAGACCTCGGCGCCTCCGGCGTCGAACCACCCCAGCCGAGCCTGGAGTCCGTGCAGGCGCTCGTCGACGAGGAGCGCGCGGCGGGTCGTGAAGTGGCTTCCTCGATCGAGGTCTCCCACCTCGAGGATGCCCCGAATGCTCTGTCCCGCAACGCCTTCCGCATCATCCAGGAGTGCCTGACCAACGCACGGAAGCACGCGCCGGGGGCGCCGGTCTCGCTCGCCGTGACCGGCGCACCGGGGGTCGGGCTGGACATCAGGGTGAGCAACGCCGTCGCGGTGCCTGCGCTGGCGCACCCCCTCCCCCAGTCCGGGATGGGCCTGGCCGGAGTGACCGAGAGGGCGGTGCTCTCGGGTGGTGAGCTGACCTTCGGCACCGACCGGCGCGGCCAGTTCGTCGTGCGCGCCCGGCTACCGTGGCGCGCATGAGCGAGACCATCCGCGTCGTCCTCGTGGACGACGACCCGCTCGTCCGCGCGGGCCTCGGCATGATCCTCGGCGGCGCGCCTGACATCGAGGTCGTCGGGGAGGCCGGTGACGGGGTCGAGGCGGTCGCCACGGTCGGCACCACGCAGCCCGACGTCGTGCTGATGGACCTGCGGATGCCCCGCCGCGACGGGCTCGAGGCCACCCGGCTCGTCATCGCGGGACAGGCCGGGTCCGCACGCCTGACGCCGACCCGGGTCATCGTCCTCACCACCTTCGACACCGATGACATGGTGGTGTCGGCACTGCGCGTGGGGGCCAGCGGCTTCCTCCTCAAGGACACCCCTCCCCAGCGCATCGTCGACGCGATCCGGTCGGTGGCGGCGGGTGAGCCGACCCTCTCGCCGACCGTCACGGCGCAGCTGATCGCCTCGGTGACGGCGGGCGACACCGACCGCTCGACGTCTGCGAGGTCGCTGCTGGACACCCTCACCGAGCGCGAGCGCGAGGTCGCCGTGGCCATCGGCCGCGGACGGTCCAACGCCGAGATCGCGGCCGAGCTCTACCTCGGTGTCCCCACCGTCAAGACCCATGTCTCCCGGCTGCTCACCAAGCTGGACGCCGACAACCGCGTGCAGATCGCGCTGATCGTCCACGACGCCGGGCTCACCTGAGGCCCTGCTCCCCGGCGACCCGGCCGGCGGTCGGTCCGGCCGTTGCCATCAGCGTCGGTCCCACTGCTCCTTGGTGATCTCGAACCGGTAGCCGCCACGCTCCGCGCCCTCGACGCCCTGCATGTCCTCGGGCGTCGGGATCTGGGCGACGACGGACATGCCGAGCTTCGACATCACCTTCTGCGAGGAGACGTTGGACGCCATGGTCTCGCCCCAGACCATGGTGACTCCGAGCTCCGCGAAACCCTTGTCCACCAGCGCCCGCGAACCCTCCGTGGCGTACCCCTTGCCCCACGCGTCCTGTCGCAGCCGGTACCCGACCTCGACCTCGTCCAGGGGCCCCGTCCGCAGCGGGCGCAGGAGGAACCAGCCGATGAAGTCCCCGGTCTCCTTCTCGTGGGCGGCGAACAGCCCGAACCGGCTGTCCCACCGCTCGTAGGCGTTGAGCAGGCTCGGGATGACCTCGTCCCGCACGGCGTCCGGCGTCAGGTCCGGCTCGCCGCCGGTGAGGTACCGCATCACCGCCGGGTCGCTGTCGAGCTCGATCAGCAGGTCCGCGTCGTGCGCGGTGAACTGGCGCAGCAGCAGGCGATCGGTCTCGGCGTAGTCGGTCATGGCGCAAGCATGCCGATGGCGGTGCGCGCCGCCAACCGAGTTTCCTGCAGACCAGCGCGCGGCAGGTCGGTCAGCGGGCGCTCAGCGGCTCGACCTGCCGCACGAGCTCGGCGACCAGCACGTAGGTCGCGTCCTCGGTGTTGTCGGCCAGTCCCATGATCACCGTGTCGATCCCGGCCTCGGAGAGCTTCCCGAACCGCTCCACCGTCTCGTCGACGGTGGCGTACGGCATCCCGCCGGGGCCGCTGCCCGAACCGTCGCTGCTGAGGGCCACCCGCGCCAGGACCGTCTTGTCGATCTCGTCGTAGTCGCGCCCGACGTCGTCACAGTGACCGCGCAGGATGTCGAGCTTGCGCGGGATCCCCTCCGGGCCCAGACCGTTGTCGAACAGGTTGCACGCGTCGGCGTACTGGGCCACCAGTCGCAGCGTCTTCTTCTCGCCGCCTCCCCCGATGAGGATCGGCGGGTGGGGCCGGCTCAGGCTCTGGGGGACGTTGAGGGGCCGGTCGAGCTGGTAGTGCCGCCCGGCATACGGGGACTGGTCGCCGGCCCACATCTGCCGGCAGATCTGCAGCGTCTCCTCGAGCCGCTCGAAGCGCTCCTTGGTGGAGGGGTAGGGCACCCCCAGGCCACGGTGCTCCTCCTCGTTCCAGGCGGCACCGATCCCCAGCCAGGCCCGCCCACCGGAGAGGACGTCGAGACTGGTGACGGTCTTGGCCAGCAGTCCGGGGTGCCGGTAGGTGACACCGGTGACGAGCGTGCCCAGCCCGATCCGGCTGGTCTGTCCGGCAGCGAATGCGAGCGCGGTGTACCCCTCGACCATGTCGAGCTCCGGCGGCCCGATCATCGAGATCTGGAAGAAGTGGTCCATCACCCACAGGCTCGACAGACCCGCCCCCTCGCTGTTGCGGGCGATCCGGCCGAAGGTGGGCCCGATCGTGGCCGGCGCCCCCGGCCAGGAGAAGTAGGAGACCTGGTGTCCGAGTCGCATGCTCCATCCTGCGCACAGCCGCGCACCGACCACAACGGCGGGTGTGCCGCAGCCCGCGCCACCGGGTGGGTGGAGCGGGCTGCGGTGGTGCGCTACGGCTGCGGTGCGAACTGCGGTGGTGCGCTACGGCTGCGGTGCGAACTGCGGTGGTGCGTTGCGGCTGCGGCTGCGGCTGCGTCGGTGCGCTGGCGCTTCGGTCAGTCGCGGGTGAGCTTGCGGTAGGTCACCCGGTGCGGGCGGGCCGCGTCGGCACCGAGGCGCTCGACCTTGTTGGCCTCGTACGACTCGAAGTTGCCCTCGAACCAGTACCACTTGCTCGGGTTCTCCTCGGTGCCCTCGTAGGCGAGGATGTGCGTCGCCACCCGGTCGAGGAACCACCGGTCGTGGCTGATGACCACGGCGCAGCCCGGGAAGTCGAGCAGGGCGTTCTCGAGGGAGCCCAGCGTCTCGACGTCGAGGTCGTTGGTCGGCTCGTCGAGCAGGAGCAGGTTGCCGCCCTGCTTGAGGGTCAGCGCGAGGTTGAGGCGGTTGCGCTCGCCACCGGAGAGCACCCCCGTCATCTTCTGCTGGTCCGGGCCCTTGAACCCGAACTGCGACACGTAGGCCCGCGAGGGGATCTCGACCTGGCCCACCTGGATGTGGTCGAGGCCGTCCGACACGGTCTCCCAGAGGTTCTTCTTCGGGTCGAGGCCCGAACGGCTCTGGTCGACGTACGACATCTTGACCGTCTCGCCGATCTTGACCGAACCGTCGTCCGCCTCCTCGAGGCCGACGATGGTCTTGAACAGCGTGGTCTTGCCGACGCCGTTCGGGCCGATGACTCCGACGATGCCGTTGCGCGGGAGCGTGAACGACAGGTCCTCGATGAGGACGCGGTCGCCGAAGCCCTTCTTCAGCTTGTTGACCTCGATGACGGTCGAGCCCAGGCGCGGACCCGGCGGGATCGCGATCTCGTCGAAGTCGAGCTTGCGGGTGCGGTCGGCCTCGGCCGCCATCTCCTCGTACCTGGCCAGTCGGGCCTTGGACTTCACCTGGCGGGCCTTGGCGTTGGAGCGGACCCACTCGAGCTCGGTCGCGAGGCGCTTGGCCAGCTTGGCGTCCTTCTTGCCCTGGACCTCCAGACGCGCCTGCTTCTTCTCCAGGTAGGTCGAGTAGTTGCCCTCGTAGGGGTAGGCGCGGCCGCGGTCGAGCTCGAGGATCCACTGCGCGACGTTGTCCATGAAGTACCGGTCGTGGGTGACCGCGACGACGGCACCGTGGTAGGCGGCGAGGTGCTGCTCGAGCCACAGGACCGACTCGGCGTCGAGGTGGTTGGTGGGCTCGTCGAGCAGCAGGAGGTCGGGCTTCTGCAGGAGCAGCTTGCACAGGGCCACGCGGCGGCGCTCACCACCGGAGAGGACCGTGACGTCGGCGTCCGGCGGCGGGCAGCGCAGGGCGTCCATGGCCTGCTCGAGCTGGGAGTCGAGGTCCCAGGCGTCGGCGGCGTCGATGGCCTCCTGGAGCTTGCCCATCTCCTCCATCAGCGCGTCGAAGTCGGCGTCGGGCTCGGCCATCTCCGCGGAGATGGCGTTGTAGCGGTCGAGCTTGGCCTTGATCTCGCCGGCGCCCTCCTCGACGTTGCCGAGGACGGTCTTGGACTCGTTGAGCTCGGGCTCCTGCATGAGGATGCCGACCGAGTACCCCGGCGTCAGGCGGGCCTCGCCGTTGGACGGCTGGTCGAGCCCGGCCATGATCTTGAGGACCGAGGACTTGCCGGCGCCGTTGGGTCCGACGACGCCGATCTTGGCCCCGGGATAGAAGGAGATGGTGACGTCATCGAGGATGACCTTGTCGCCATGGGCCTTGCGGGCCTTCGACATGACGTAGATGAACTCGGGCATGGGGGCAAGGCTAACGGCCACCGCCCCCACGCCCGAATCCGCGTGCCGCCGTCTCAGACGGCGGTGAGCTCGCGACCGGAGTCCTCGCGCTCCGGGTCCTCCCGGTCGGCTTCGCGCGGCACCAGTCCCGTGGGCTGGGGCACGACGTCGTACTCGTCGTTCGCCGCGTCGAGCCCGCTCCCGGCCTCGAGCTCGGCGTGCACGGACTGGATCGCCTCGTCGGAGAGCCGGTCCGTCTGGTCCATCTGGGCCCGGCTCACCCTGACCAGCTCGGTGGTGCCCCACGTGAGGTCGTGCCCCACCGTGTAGGCGTCGATCTCGACCGAGGTTGCCGGGATGTTGTCGCTGCGCATCCACTGGTTCACCCGCATCCGGCCGTAGACGACCACGGGGTCGCCCTTCTTCAGCGAGTTGCCGACGTTCGCCCCCAGGGTGCGGAACGCCGTCACGTTGAAGAAGTTGGTCGGGCCGTCCTCGTACTCGCGGGTCTGCGGGTTGGGCCGGCGCACCGTCGACGCCAGCCGGAACGCCGTGAAGGGCACTCCCCCGCGTGTCGTCCGCGACTCCGGGTTGGCCACCAGTCGTCCCTGGACCGTCGTGTAGATCTCGTTCATGTCGTCCACCTCATCCTCTTCGTCCGTCCCCGTCAGCGGGGTTGGACGCAAGGGTGGCGAGCGACGAGGGGCCGCGGGAGGGTGGACGCCGGCACCTGTGGACAGCCGGTGACAGGACGACGAGGTGTGGACGGGCTACGGGTCGGGCCCTCAGGCAGAGGCGCGGTCGAGGCCTTCGCGGGCCGCCCGGTGCCTGGCCAGCACGGCACGCACCGGCCCCACGATCCGCTCCGCGGCCACCGCTGCGACCGCGTCGGTGAGGCGGCCACGGATGACCTGCCCTCGCCGGCGCGCACCGATGCGGGCCAACCACCGCGCCAGCGCGGCGAGCGCCAGGCCCAGCAGCAACCCGCCGGCGAACATCAGCAGCGGGTACGGCACCGGCCCGAGGCTCGGCGTGCTGACGTCATGGATGGCCAGCCACCCCAGGACGACGAGGACCACCAGCCACACCAGGCCGAGCACGGCCACGAGGGAGAGCAGCAGCTGGGCGATCCCGAACACCCGCCACCACAAGGGTGCCCGCATCCTCAAGGAGGTGCCGACGACGGCCTGGTCGAGGGCGTCGGAGAGCTCGGGACCGGGCGGCGTCGCCGCGTCGGACACGGCTTCCGCCCACCGGTGCGGCAAACCCTCGGCGGCACCGTCGCCCACACCCCGGGTCGCGAGGTCGACGGCGGCCCTGGCCGCCGGGGTGGGCGGGGGAAGGGAGGAGCGGCCCAGGACCGAGCGGACGTCCCCCGCGGTGACGGCGAGCTTCTCCTCCACGGAGTCACGGGTGTTGAGCCGCAGCCGCTTCATCGGGTCGGGGCGCAGCGCCCGGACCCAGCGCGTGAACGGCCAACCGGTCCTGCTCCAGGCCTGGTTGCGGTAGTCGCGCTCCACGGCCGCGACGACCGTCGGGATCCCCGCGGCACGGGACAACGCCTCGACGAGGGCGGCGTCCACGGCGTCGGGCAGGGTGTGCTCGGTGTCGGCGACGTCGACCCGGAGGCGGCCGGACGTCGCACGGATGTCGGCCGCCAGCCGTGCCTGCGCGGCGTTCCGGGCGGCCACGGCGGTGCCCAACCGCATCGCCAGCTCGTCGAGACCCGTGCGGGTCGTCGCGGACGTCGCGAGGACCTGCACCCCGGCGATGCCGTCCTCGGCGGTGAGGCGCGCGAGATCCCCTCGGATCTGCGTGACGGCGTCCGCCGACAGGCGGTCTGCCTGGTTGAGGACCACCACGGTGACGGCGTCGTGCGTCGACAGCACCTTGAGGAAGTCGTCGTGCAGCCGGGCGTCGGCGTACTTCTGGGGGTCGGTCACCCACACGAACACGTCGACGAGCTCGAGCACGCGCTCGGACTCGAGCCGGTGGGCCTCGACGCGGGAGTCGAAGTCGGGCAGGTCGAGGAGCACGAGGCCGTCGAGGTTCCAGGCCACCGCCGGGGCACCCTTCGACGGCCTCCCCCCGCCGGTCGCGGGAGCACCCGTGGAAGCTGCCTGCACGTGGTGCCGCTGCGCCACCTCGAGCCAGTCGAGCAGGTCACTCGCGTCGTCATCGCCCCAGACCGCGGCGATGGGGCGCGAGGTCGTCGGCCGCCGAGCGCCCACGGTTGCCACGCCATCACCGACGATCGCGTTGAACAGGCTGGACTTCCCCGAGCCCGTGGCGCCCGCGAGCGCGACCACGGTGTGGTTGCCGGACCTGGACGTGCGGGCCGTGACCTTCTCGATGACGGCTCGGGCGTCGACGACGCGGCCGGGGTCGAGCTGGCTCCCCCCGGCCTCGAGGGCGTCACTGAGGGCGGCGGAACGCTCGCCCAGCTCCTCGGCGCTCATCCCCTTGACCTTGCTCCGGCCCATGATCAACGGGCTCATCGAACCGCCTTCACCGCTGCTGCGGCATCTGCCAGGCGCTCGGCCCGGTCTTCCCTGGTGGCCACGCCCTCGAGGGCGTGGTCGTAGCGGAGCTGCTCCGCGGCATACAGCTCACGCACCCGCTCGAGGAGGCGCTTGCGGGCGCGGATGGCCATGTCGCGCACGGCCTGGTCGCCGAAGATGGCCTCGAGCACCTTCTGCGCGAGCACCGCGGTCCCGCCGGCGATGCCGACCTCGGCGCCGGCGAGGAGCCCGCCGGTGTGCGCGAACACCACCAGCATGAGGATCACACCGATCCCGTTGAGTCCGTATGCCGCGATGCGGGCCGTCGTGCGCCGGTCCTTGCCCTCGCTGCGCACCATGTCGAGCAGCTCGCCCTGCCAGTCGCGCACGAGGCGCTCGACGGAGGCGGTGAACTCGGGCGAGGCCTTGGCCATGCCCGGGTGCGCCTGGAGCACGGAGTCGCCGCCCGGCAGCTGACGCCACTGGCGGACCACGGTGGCGGCCGCTCCCTGGCCCTGCGACTGGATGAGGGCGGCGACACCGGTCTGCAGTGCCTCGCCGAGGTCGCCGGACGGGGGTGGGGTGCCCTTGATCGCGGCGGTGATGCGGTCGCGGACCTTGGAGATGGTCGACTCGACCTGCTTGAAGAACTCGCCGGTCCCGACGTACTCCTGCCAGCGGGCGAGCACCTCGCCACGCAGGAGGGTCCCGTCGGTCATGCCCTGCTCGACGTGGAGGACGGCGTCGCGGTAGGACAGCTCGGCCGCCTCGTGGAGCGCGGTCACGGCCGTCACCTGGTCGCGGGTCGAGCCGACGAGGGAGACGGTGCGCTCCTCGAGGGAGCCCAGCGCCCCGTCGAGGGTCTGCTTGACGATCACCGCGCGGGCCCGGGCGTCGCTCGCGAGCGCCGACAGCCACGACCGCAGTCGGGCGACGTCGGCCTCGGGGAGGCGACCCTCGGAGGTCAGGGCTGCCTCCGGGATGCCGAAGATGGGCGCGGTCGACAGTCCCTGGTCGCGCAGCATCGACGCGAGGTGGCTGCGGATGTCGGCCATCGCCTCGGGGGGCACCCGGTCGAGGACGATCGCCACGGCGGTGCCGCGCTCGGAGGCCTGGCGCAGCAGGTCCCACGGGACGGCGTCGGCGTAGCGGGCGGCCGTGGTGACGAACAGCCACAGGTCGGCCGCCGCGAGGAGCTGCCCGGCCAGGGCGCGGTTGGCACTGACCACCGAGTCGATGTCGGGGGCGTCGAGCAGGGCCATGCCCGGCGGCAGGGAGCTGGACGCCACCATCCGCAGCGAGGCCTCGCCGTCGTCCTCGGTCGCGGCGCCGGTGACCCGGCTCAGACCGGGCAGGATCCGGTCGTCGAGGAACCAGCGCTCGTCCTTGGGGTGGTGCACGAGGACCGGGGTGGTGGTCGTCGGCCGCAGCACTCCCGACCGGCTCACCTGGGCGTCGACGATGGAGTTGACCAGCGTCGACTTGCCCGCGCCCGTCGAACCACCCACGACCGCGAGCAGCGGGGCGTCCAGCGACCGCAGCCGCGGGATGACGTAGTCGTCGAGCTGCTTGAGCAGCGAGTCACGGGTCGCACGACCCGTGGCCACGCCGGGGATGTCGAGCGGCAGCTCTGCGTCTGCCACCTGGTCTCGGAGGGTCGTCACGGCGCCCAACATGGACATGGCGTCGTCCCGGGAAATCACACCGCAAGCCTAACGAACCGGACCGCATGCAACCTGCCACGACAGACCGTTGCGGACCCCTCATCGGTAACGATCGGGTCGTGCGCCCCCTCCGGAGGACCACGAGGCCCCTCCGCGGCGGGTTCACGAGGGTGGTCCGGTGCCGCCGAGGCAGTGACGGGAGGCCGGCTACCGCCGGAAGTACCCGTCGTACCCGCTCGCCGTGGACCCGTCCCCCGAGTCACTCTCGCGCGGCTGGAGGCGCTCGACGGGCTCGATCTGCTCCACCTCGTCGACGAAGATCGAGTCCCCGTCACCGCCCCGCGCAGGGCGGGCGGACCGAGACGCGCGCGGAACCTTCAGGTTCGGGAACCGGCCCGTTCGGACCGTCGGGATGAACGGACCGGCAGGTCGCCCGACCTCACCGTGCTCGGTCACCGCCACGGTCCTGGGCGTGCCGACGTCCGACGCACTCCCCTCCGGCACCCCGGTCACGAGCCCGGCCAGGGAGTCCTCGAGGTCGTCCATGTCGGGCAGCCGGGCCCACCACAGTCCGAGGGGGGCCAGCAGCAGGAGCGCACCCAGGGGCCAGGACAGGTTGCCGATCACCTGCTCGTGGTACCCCGGGCCGATGCTGCCCGAGATGACCCCGGGGTCGGTGGAGGCGTACGGGTTGTCGCCGAACAGGGCGATGATGCAGATGGCGCTCGCCACGAGGGAGAGCAGGGCCGCGACCGCCCACAGGACGAGCCACTCCCACCGCAGGTACCGCGTGTGGCTGACGGGCTGGCACCGGTGCAGGACCACCAGCAGGCCGGCGAGGGACACCGCGACGACCAGCACGCTGACGGGCGCGCGGTACCCGCCGAAGAGGGCCATGCCGATGATCCGCTGCATCAGCGAGACCGTGGGCACCCCCGACCCGAGGCCGGACTGGCCGGTGTACTGCGCGCCGAGGGCCCATGCGGATCGCGCCTCGATCAACGCACCCACGAGAAGGGCCGCCACCCCGACCTCGGCCACGCGCACGGTGAGGAACCACACCTGCGCCCCAGACAGCTCCCTCGCCTTCTGCAGCATCCCCACCCCTTCGTCGGTCCGACAAATCTATCCCGGTCGGAGGCGTCCACAATGGTGCGATGCGCATCTTTGCCGCGGTCGTGCCCCCGGAGGACGCCCTCGAGGACCTGGCGGACTTCCTCGACCCCCGACGGGACACCGACCGCGAGCTCCGCTGGACCGATCCCTCGCTGTGGCACATCACCCTCGCCTTCATGGCCGACGTCCCCGAGGGTCGCCTCGACGAGGTCGCGCTCGCCGTGGCCGAGGCCGCCGCCCACCGCGAACCGTTCGCCTCCCGGCTGCACTCGGGTGGGGCCTTCCCGCACGCGGCGGACGCCAGGGTCCTGTGGATCGGGGTCGACGGCGACGACGAGGCCAGGGGCTCCCTGGCCGCGCTGGCGCGCAACGTCCGGTCGTCCTGTGCCCACGTCGGCGCCACACCCGAGGGCGGTGGCTTCCAGCCGCACCTCACCGTGGCCCGGGCGCGGCACTCCTTCGAGGCGACCCGCTGGCTGCGGGTGCTCGACGCGTACTCCGGTCCGCGGTGGAACGCCGACGAGGTGACGCTGTTCGCCTCGCACGCGCCGTCGGGTGGCCGCCCGCGCCAGTACCGCCCTGTCGCGACGATGCCACTCGGTGGCGAGGAGTGAGCCCAGCCGCCGCTGCCCTCGCCCCGGTCGTCGACGTCCACCCGTATGCCGCCCGCGAGGCCTTCGCCGCGCTCCTCGCCCACGCGGTGCCCGGGCTCGAGCGGGTCGAGGCGTCGACCGGGACGTACGAGCGGCTGGTGCCGACGCCGGCGGGACCGCGCCTCCTGCAGGCGCACTTCGCCGGGGACCGGGTCACCGTCAGCGCCCGGATCAGGCCAGGGTCCGTCGACCAGCTCGGCGCCGTCGGCCACCGGGTACGACAGTGGCTCGACCTCGACACCGACCTCGCGGCAGCTGCCAGGCACCTGGGCGGCGACCCCGTCCTGGGGCCGCTCGTCGCCGCGAACCCGACGCTGCGGATCCTGGGCGCCTTCGACGGTTTCGAGGCCACCGTCATGACGGTGCTCGGCCAGCACGTCTCGCTCCAGGCCGCCCAGACCTTCGCCGCACGACTCGTCCAGCGCTGGGGAGTCCTCGATGCAGACTCCACGCTGCGCGAGTTCCCATCCCCTGCAACACTTTCCGTCGCCGACGCCACGCAGCTTCAGTCGGTTGTCGGCGTGACCGGGGCACGGGCTCGCACCGTCGTGGCCCTGGCGCAGGCCTGTGCGCAAGGGCTGGTCATCGCACCCGACTCGGACCACAGCGAGGTCCGGCGCCGCCTCCTCGCGCTGCCCGGCATCGGGCCGTGGACCGTCGACTACGTCGCCATGCGGGCACTCAGGGACGCTGACGCGTTCCCCCACGGCGACCTCGTCCTGCGCAAGGCTCTCGACCTCCCGACCCAGCACGAGGTGCTCACCCGGTCAGCGGGCTGGGCCCCGTGGCGGGCCTATGCGGCCATCCACCTGTGGCACCACGCGGCATACGCGAAGCACCTCTGACCACGCCGGAGCGGCGAGCCGGCACGTCCGCGCCCCAGGCTCATCGGCATGGGATGGCGCCCCCGGCAGGACTCGAACCTGCGACCCAGTCATTAGAAGTGACTCGCTCTATCCGCTGAGCTACGGGGGCCAGTGGGCCAGAGACTAACCGATCGCGAAACATCCTCCTGGCGGACGCCTTCCGCATCTTTCCCGCGATCTGAGGTCTCAGTCAGAGCTCGCTGCCGCCTGCGGCGCGCGGGCCGACAGCTGGGCCGTGCGGCGCAGGGCGAGCTCGGCGAGCAGGGCCGCCCCGTCCGGCACGACCGAGTCGTCGAAGTCAGCCCGCGGCGAGTGGTTGTCGGGTGCAGAGTCGTGGTCGGCCGCGGGACAGGCGCTGAGGTTGACGTACGCGCTGGGCACGAGCTGACCGACGAACGAGAAGTCCTCGGACCCCATCTCCGGATCGCGCTGGTGGCTGTAGCGGTCGGCGCCGAACAGGTCGACGATGGTGTCCTTGGCGAAGGCGTACTCGGCCTCGTCGTTGACCGTCACGGGGTAGCCGGGGAGGTGCTCGACGACGGCGGTGAGGCCGTGGGCGGCGGCGAGCTGGGTGCAGAGCCGTTCGATCTTCGCGCTGACCTCGGCTCGGGCCTCCTCCGAGAGGCTGCGCACGGTCGCCTCGAACACCGCCTCGTCGGGGATGATGTTGTCCTTGGTGCCGCCGACGAACTTCCCCACGGTGATGACGACCGGGTCGAACACGTCGAACTGACGGGTGACGAGGGTCTGCAGGGCCACGACGATCTCGCAGGCCACGGGGATCGGGTCCTTGGCCCGGAACGGCTGCGACCCGTGTCCGCCCTCGCCGACGATGGTCACCCTGACCTCGTCCGCCGCAGCCATGAGCGGACCGGGACGGCCGAACCAGACCCCCTTCGCGTACTCGGACGAGTAGACGTGCAGGGCGTAGGCGGCGTCGACACGACGGCCGGCAGCCTCGAGCAGGCCCTCGCGGATCATCGGCTCCGCTCCCCCGGGTCCCTCCTCCCCGGGCTGGAACATGAGCACGACGTCACCCTCGAGCTCGTCGCGCAGCTCGTGCAGGATCCGCGCCGCACCGACCAGCCCCGCGACGTGGAGGTCGTGGCCGCAGGCGTGCATCCGGCCGACGTGGCGTGAGACGTAGTCGAGGTCGAGGTCCTCGGTGACCGGCAGGGCGTCCATGTCGCCGCGCAGCAGGACGACCGGGCGGTCCGTCCCAGTGCGCGAGCCGCCACGGCCGCGCAGGACCGCGACGACCGACGACAGCTCGCGACCCAGCGTGACCTCGAGGTCGAGGCCGTCCAGCGCGTCGAGGACGGCCCGCTGCGTGAGCGGCAGGTCCATGCCGACCTCCGGCACCTGGTGCAGCTCGCGCCGGAGTCGGACGAGGTCGGGGCCGATGGTCGAGGCGATGTCGAGGGTGCGCACGACCTGCACGCTAGTACGCGCCGAGGAACTCCCGGCGTCGCGCCGTCAGCGCGTCGAGCAGCTCGCGCTCGGTCTGCAGGGCCTGGTCGTCGGCTGCGCTGTGGTGCATGCGCGCACGGAGGAGGGCGAGCTCACTGGCGGAGTCCTGGAAGCTGCGCATCGACGCCAGCGACGCACGCCCGGCCGACCGCGCCCACACCCGTGCGCTGCGCCGACCCGCCATGGTCGACAGCATCTGCACCTCGCTGGGCGAGAGCCAGCCGGCGTCGGCGTACGCGCTGAGGTAGCGGCCGATGAGCCGCCCCTCGCGTCGACGGGCCCACACCACGAGCGCGCCGAACGCCACGAAGATCGGCACCTCGACGAACAGGTAGACGGTGACCAGCCCGGCGCCTCCGGTGACGGCAGCCAGGTTCCAGATCGCGTGCAGCAGGGCGGCGAGGACGTACCCCGCCACCGGTGCGGCGACCTTGAGGACCCGGCTGCGGGTGGTGGCCGCGATCCCGATCCCGATGCCCGTCATCACCGTGAAGATCGGGTGGGCGAACGGCGTGAACAGGCACCGGGCGATGAACGTCCCGGTGAGGGCCGCGTCCCCGCCGTCGGCGTAGGCCAGGCCGAGGTACTGGATGTTCTCGGTGAAGGCGAAGCCGGCGGCGACGATCCCGGCATAGACCATCCCGTCGATGATCCCGTCGAACTCGCGCCGACGCAGGCGCCAGACCAGGAGCACCAGCAGCCCCTTGACCGCCTCCTCCACCAGCGGCGCGGAGAAGATCGCCGTGGCCAGGCCTGCAGTCTCGGTCCCGCCGGTGGCGGCCTGGAACGCGATGTTGGCGCCGGTGTTGAAGATCCCGGCCAGCAGTGCCGCGACGAGGGCGCCCCACCCGAACGCCACGAGCAGGTACCGGGTCGGCTCGGCCTCGAACCGGTCGAGCCACAGGAAGGTCGGGATGACGACGCCGAGCGGGATCGCTGCGAGCAGGATGGCGAGCAGGCTCGTCACGACGCCGAGCGTGGCCCCGTAGTAGACGGCGAGGACGACCGCGGCCAGGGCGAAACCGATGACGATGACGCCCGCGAGCAGCCACCGCCGCAACGTCCCACGACCGCTGCGCCGCACCGGACCGGAGGGGGCCGCCCCGGGCGCGCCCGCGGCATGCCCCGCCTCTTGTCCCCACGTCATGACGGGCAGGCTAGTGCAGCGGGCCCCGCGACGCGGGGCACGTGTCCGGGGGTGGCCATAGGGTGTGCGGGTGACGCAGAACCCCACCGACCGCTCCGTCAACGACCGCATCGTCTGGATCGACTGCGAGATGACCGGGCTGTCCCTCGAGAACGACGCCCTCATCGAGGTCGCGGCGCTCGTGACCGACTTCGAGCTCAACCAGCTCGGCGACGGTGTCGACGTCGTGATCGCACCGCCCGCCGAGGCGCTCGAGCAGATGGACGACTTCGTGCGCAACATGCACACGTCATCCGGCCTGCTCGACGAGTTGGCCGGCGGCACCACGATGGAGGCCGCGGAGAAGCTGGTGCTCGACTACGTCCGCGAGTGGGTGCCAGAGCCGCGCAAGGCCCCCCTGGGCGGCAACACCGTCGGCACCGACCGCAACTTCCTCCTGCGCGACATGGCCGAGCTCGAGGCCCACCTGCACTACCGCATCATCGACGTGTCCTCGATCAAGGAGCTGTCGCGGCGCTGGTACCCCCGCGCCTACTTCAGCTCCCCCAAGAAGTCCGGTGGCCACCGCGCGCTCGCGGACATCCGCGAGTCCATCGCCGAGCTGCGCTACTACCGGGAGGCCGTGTTCGTGGCCCAGCCCGGTCCGGACAGCGTCACCGCCAAGTCCATCGCGGCCCGTCACGTCGTCGACCACGGCACCGAGCCCGTCGCGGACGGCTCCCCCGCCTGATCGCGAGCACGTATGGCGCGGACCACGGTCCGCGCCGCAGGGACCCACCCGGGGTGGTCACGAGCACTGCCCCGGAGCAGGTACGATGGTCCACGCTTACGCGGCCGGCTCCTTTGTCCGGTCGTGTCGCATGGTGGGCGTAGCTCAGCTGGTAGAGCACCGCGTTGTGGTCGCGGGGGTCGCGGGTTCAAGCCCCGTCGCTCACCCCATACCGAACGGCCCCGGGTCTGCAGAGATGCAGACCCGGGGCCGTTCGGCGTTTTCCGTGCGACTTTACGCAAGTTCGAGCATTTGCTTGCCGTGGCTGCGCTCGCGGCGTCAGGATGTGCAGCGGCCGGGGGGACCGCACACGGGTGGTCGTACGGCACGACGAAGGGGGAAGGTCATGTCGGTTCGACGTCTGCTGGGGGGCGCGCTCGCGTTCCTCGTCGCCGGGGCGGTGGTGGTGCCGGCCACGACCACCGCGGCCTCCGGAGCCACACCGGCACCCGACCGCACGAGTGCGGTCGAGGCCCGCCGGGTCGACTCCCTGCCGGTCCCCAAGATCACCTGGTTCGACTGCAGCGTGATCACGCCGCGCGGCGCCTGCGGCACCGTGCGCCTGCCCGTCGACTACGACCAGCCCAAGGGCGCCACCACCGAGGTGGCCCTGTTCCGGGTCAAGGTCGCCGACCCGAAGAAGAAGATCGGGACGCTCTTCCTCAACCCCGGCGGACCCGGCGGCTCGGGCGTGCAGTTCGCCGCCGCGGCCCCGTTCTTCCTCGCGCCGGACGTCCTGGCGAAGTTCGACATCGTCGGGGTCGACCCCCGCGGCACCAACTTCAGCGACAACGTCCGGTGCTTCAAGGACCTCGGGGCGCAGGCGAAGGCCCTGTCGGGGCTCAACACGCCGTTCCCCACGACGGCGACGCAGCGCGAGGCCTACATCAAGTCGGCCATGGCCTTCGGCAAGACCTGCTCGACCGCGGGGCAGCCCCTCGTGTCGTCGATGTCGACCGCAGAGGTCGCCCGCGACATGGACGTGCTGCGGCGCACCTTCGGCGACACCAAGCTCTCCTACCTCGGGTTCTCCTACGGCACCTACCTCGGCCAGGTCTACGCGAACATGTTCCCGGACCGCGTCCGTGCGGTGGCCATCGACGGTGTGCTCGACCCCGTCGCGTGGTCGGGCAGCCAGGGTGCGACCCCCGAGCCGCAGACCCAGCGCCTCAAGTCGGGCGAGGGTGCCTACCGCGCCCTGGTGAAGATCCTCGACCTCTGCAAGACGTCCGGGCCCGACTTCTGCAACCTGGCCGCCATGGGTGACCCGCGGACGCTGTTCAACCAGGCGATGGCCGACCTGAGGGCCAATCCGATCGTCATCTCCGACCCCGAGACCGGTGAGGTCTTCTTCACCCTCGACTACGCCACCGCCACCGCGATGCTGCTGGGTGACCTCTACAGCCCCGACGGTTCGATGTTCGTCGACTGGGACCTCAGCAGCATCGTCTCGATCACGCAGGACCCGATGGCTCGCAAGGCGGCCACCCGACGGGCCGCTGCTGCCCTCCAGGCCCGTGCCGAGACGAAGGCTGCCGCTGACCGAGCCGCCAAGGTCAAGCTCGCCAAGGCCGGTGCGAGGGCCGGATGGGGCTTCCCGTACGACAACTCCCCCGAGGCGTTCCAGTCGGTGCTGTGCAGCGACGGGACCAACCCCAGCTCAGCACGCCTGTGGCCCTACTTCACGGCGACCGCGCAGCGCAACGCCCCCGGTTTCGGACCGCTCTGGTCCTGGGCGTCGGCCCCGTGCGCGTCCTCGACGTGGACGGCGACCGACGAGGACGCCTACCGCGGGCCGTTCACCAAGCGGACCGCCAACCCCGTGCTCGTCGTGGGCAACTACTGGGACCCCGCCACCAACTACGCCGGCGCGGTCAAGGCGTCCACGCTGCTGCCGAACAGCCGGCTGGTGTCCAGCAACAGCTGGGGCCACACGGCATACGGCACGTCCGAGTGCGTCACCAAGGCCGTGGACACGTACCTGCTGACTGCCGCGGTGCCGCCGGTAGGCACCCGGTGCGTCGGTGACCAGCAGCCGTTCACCGACCCGATCGAGCAGCCGCAGGAGCAGGAGCAGCTGCGTCAGGGCGGTACGGGTCGCATCCTGCCGCCGGTCGTGGCGCCGGTCCAGGGGGCACTCCCCCGGCTCTGACCGGAGCACCCCGCAAGGACTCCGCAGCACCCCGCACCACCCGCACCACCCGACAGGGCGTCTCGCACGAGGCGCCCTGTCGGCCTGTCCCGCACCGTTTGGCCGGGCCACACTGGACCCATGGCCGGATGCTGCGACCCCCAGGGGTACGACGAGATGTTCGGTCCCGGCTTCGCCCGCCACCGCGAGCGCCGCTACCGCCGCCGTGGGCTCGGTGCGACCGAACGCGACGTGGTCGCCTTCCTCACCAGCCACGGGATCGAGGGCGCCTCGGTCCTCGAGATCGGCGGCGGGGTCGGCGAGATCCAGCTCGAGCTGCTGCACCGCGGGGCCGCGAGGGCGACCAACCTCGAGCTCGTCAGCTCCTACGACGAGTCGGCGCGTCGCCTCGCCGACGACGCCGGCCTGACCACGCGTATGGAGCGGCGCATCCTCGACATCGTCCGTGACCCCGGAGCCGTCCCTGCCGCCGATGTCGTCGTCCTGCACCGGGTGGTGTGCTGCTACCCGGACCACGAACGCCTGCTCGCCACTGCCGCGGACCACGCACGGCGACTGCTGGTGTTCACCCACCCACCGCGCAACCTCGTCAGCCGTGCGCTGGTGTCGACTGAGAACGCGGTGCAGCGCCTCCGAGGTCGCTCCTTCCGGACCTGGGGCCACTCGCCGGAGTCGATGCTCACCGTGGTCCAGAGCCGCGGGTTCACCCAGGCGCACCACCATCGCGGGATCGCCTGGCACGTCAAGGGACTGGTGCGAGAGGGCGCAGCACCTGTTGAGCCCTGAACCCACCGTGAACCCTCTCGGTGCGCCTCGGGCAGGATGGCAGACGTGTTCCTCGAATCCGACCGCAAGCGCAGGACCGTCAAGATCACCGTGTGGGTGGCCGTGCTGGGGCTGCTCCTCGGGGTGCTCTCCTCGATCATCACCGCCGTCGCCGCGGACGCCCACGCGGCGCTGAAGTCGGTCGACCCGGCCGACGGCGCCCAGGTGGCCACGGCCCCGAGCCAGGTCGTCCTGGAGTTCAACGAGCCGATCAGCACCAGCTTCGCCACCGTGACGGTCACCGGCCCGTCGGGCGCCGCGAGCAGCGGCCGCCCCAGGGTGGACGGCACGACCGTCACCCAGGCGCTCACGGACGGACTCCCGGCCGGGAGGTACACGGTGACGTTCCGCGTCGTCAGCGAGGACGGCCACCCGGTCTCGGACACCACCAGGTTCACCGTCAACGGCGCGTCCGCCACCTCGTCGGCGAGCACCTCGCCCGAGCCGACCATGACCCCCGGCGCCGACACCCCGACGTCCACGACCAGCTCCACCAGCACCGACGAAAGCCCCACCACCGCAACGCCTTCCGCAGACGGTGACGGTCGGACCGTGCGCGTCGGACTCGCGGTCGGCGTCGGCGCGCTGGCCGTCGCGGCAGGTACCGCGCTGGTCGCCGCAGCGCGGCGACGGGGGTCGTCCTGATGCGCCACGGAGCCGATTTCACGTCCCCGGCATCGTCCTGCTAATGTCTCTCCTCGCGCGCCATTAGCTCAATTGGCAGAGCAGCTGACTCTTAATCAGCGGGTTCGGGGTTCGAGTCCCTGATGGCGCACCAACGTTGCAGGTCAGGCGGATGCACCATCCGCCTGACCTCGACTTTTGTCCGGGAAACCGTCCGTCTTTGACTTCGTGGCCGGGCTGAAGGCCGAGTCCAGTGCTGCCGCAGCGCCGGGGTTCTTTGCTCGCCGGCCCATGTAGACGTCTTGGGTCATCGACGGTCTGGCGTGGCCGAGCTGGTCGGCGATCTGCCGGGCCGACTGGCCCGCGTCGTCCAGGATGGTCGCGGCGGTCTTGCGGAAGGTGTGCGAGGTGATCCAGGCCAGGGCGTCGCCGTCCTCCGGTCGCGTCGCCTCCTCGGCCTGGCGCATCATGGCCGCCCGCTCCTTGACCTTCAAGCCGTACAGGTCCGCCAGGAGTGCGGCGGTCTCGACGTCGACCTTCACTCGGCCAGCCTCGATGAGATCGATTCGGGACCGGGGCCACCTCAGCGCCCGGGCCACATCCGGTCGCGACAGCGTGCCCGCCCTTCGTGCGGCGGCCAGGACTGCACCGAGTTCTTGCCTGGCCTTGCTGCCGCGGGGCGCGCGGGCCCGGCGAAGGTCGCCCAGCGCGTCGCCGAAGACGGGCCCATCCTGGTGGTGCCCGCTCGTACTCCTTAGCTCAAGCATTTCCGAGGCCCACTGTGGGAGCCGAAGGGTACGCTCCCCCGCCGAGCTCTTGGTGGCGACCAGCACGAGCCCCTCTCCCTTGACCCGGATGACCTGTCGTCGGATCTCGATCTCGCCGTTAGACAGGTCGACATCGGACCACAAAAGGCCAAGTGCCTCGCCGATCCGGGCACCGGTCGCGAGTAGGAACGAGGTCAGGTCAGGCAGATCCGCAGCCACCGCTTGAGGGTCGCTCGCGAGCGTGGCGAACCACGACCGGCGCTCGTCCTCGTCAAGGGCTCGAGGATGCCGCTTCGCCCGGGATGCGATGGTCTCCACGTCCCGGACCGGATTCGTGGCCAAGGCGCCGTGACGGACCGCGAGGTTCAGGACCCCGGAAATGACAGTGCGGCTGGACTTGGCTGTCGGCGGCCCGACCTGCGTCTTGATTGTCCGGATGACGCTGTCGACCAGCGGGGTGGTGATCTCGCTCAGACGGACCTGCGCCAGGGCGGGCAACACATGGTTGTCCAGCTTGCGTCGGTAGGCATCACGAGTGCCGGGTGACCGGCGACCCTCCGCGACCATCTCGTCGACATGCTCGAACCACAGCTGCGCAGCAACCGAGAACCTGTCTGTCGACTTCAGTGACCCGCCGTACCGCGCGCTGCCTCGCTCGCGCAGCTTGGCCAACAAGGTGGCTTCGGCTGAGCTCTTGGTGCGGCCTTCTGCTTTGACTTCGCGCGTTACTCCGTCAAGGTCGCGGTAGAGCGCACGGGCCCTGAATGACTGGGACTTGCCGCCGGGGCGGCTCGGACTCGGGCTGACCCAGATGCGTCCCCATGATCCGAGAGGAAGGGGTGGTCTCGCCATGTCGTCTCCTCAGGAAAGGTGCTGCTTGCGGCTCTCGACCCAGCCCACGGCGTCGTCCGCCACGTAACGCAGGTGCTTGCCCACCCGCAGGCACGGTGGACCGTGCTGCTCCAGGCGCCACTGGTACAGCGTCTTCACCGGGACCCCCAAGTAACTGGCAACGTCCTCGGCGCCCCAAAGGGGCCGTGGGCTCGGTCCTGTCTGTTCCCTGAGATCCATGGCGCTCCCCCACTCATCTGTTGGCGCGGTCATCAGAACTGCGACCGTTCATGAAGGACAACGCACAGGAAAGGGCACCATTGGGGGGCCAGCGCGCAATCGTGGCCTTCTCACCGCCATTCGGCGACACGCCGGAATGGCCAGGGGCATGCCGGCACAGTCTGATGGTGGCGACAAGGCCCTGACCTGCAAAGAGACATCGAGTTGGCGATGTTGGTCTGGGGGGGTCACCTCGCGGGCTGCGGACTACTCGCAGACCGCCAACCGATGGCCATCCAGTCCCCGGACCTTCAGACGCCGTGATCGGCGCGTGCTGCACACCGCTGCGTGTTGGCCACGACATGACGTCCCCTCATGCCGATGAGAACGCGCTTCCAGTTGTCGATCACGTCTGACGGTGGAGCTGTCCGGACTTAGGTCTTGACGGACGAACTTGTATTTTGCAAGCATGTCCGCATGAGCCTCTTCATCACGTGCCCGGTCCAGAGCGTCGACCGCGCGACTGCCTTTTACACCGCCCTCGGCTGGACGCTCAACGCCGAGATGTCCGATCACAACGTGTCGTGCTTCGCCATCGCGCCCGAGCAGTACGTCATGCTTGGCAGCCGGGAGATGTATGCGAGCGTCGGGGGCGCCGAAGAGCTTGTCGGTGGTCCGGGAACCCCCTCCAAGGTCACTGTTTCGTTTGACCTGGGCAGCCGCGAGGCCGTCGACGAGCTGGTCGAGCGCGCCCTTGCTGCGGGCGGACGGATAGGCGACACCGACGACTACCCATTCATGTATCAGCGCCAGTTCGATGACCCCGACGGCTATCACTACTCGCCGTTCTGGATGAAGCCAACCACCCATCCAACCGAGTGAGCGACCTCGCCACGGCTCTCGACATCGTGGGCAGCCGGTGGGCCCTGCTTATCGTGGAGCGGCTGCTCGAGGGGCCGCAGCGCTACAGCGACCTGCAGCGCGAACTCGGAGCGCCGACCAACATGCTGGCGACCCGACTGCGCGAGCTGGAAGCGGCTGGCGTGCTATCCCGACTGCCACTGCGCCACAACACCCGGGCTTATGCGCTGACTGAACGCGGGCTCGCACTGCGCGAGGCGATCGTCGCACTCGGACGCTGGGGTGCCCAAGAGCCTAGCCCGACATTGAGGCCCTTCCATCCGTAGGACGTCCGCTCATGCCGGCGGTCTCACGGGGTCAGCGCAACACTTCCTTGATTCGACTGTGTCGAGAAGGTTGTCGTGGGTCATGGCGACTACGAGAGGTTGACGCCGCAGGCGATCGACCAGGTCTGGGACCGGCTGAAGAATGGTGAGGCTGCCAAGCCCACCGCTCGTGCGTTGGGGTTGTGCACCGGGACCGTGCGGGCGTACCTGATCCAATGCGGTGGTATTCGTCCGGAGCCGCGCAGGCGTGCTGCTGACAGGTTGAGCTTGGCGGACCGGGAGGAAATCTCTCGTGGGCTGGCCGCAGACGAGTCGATTCGGGCCATCGCCGCCCGCGTCGGTCGGGCGCCGTCAACGGTCAGCCGGGAGTTCAACGCCAACGGTGGCCGGCACGGGTACCGGGCAGTGCGAGCCGACCAGCGGGCTTGGTCTCGGGCAACACGGCCCAAGGTGTGCAAGCTCGCCAAGGACCCGCGGCTACGTGCGATCGTGGAGGACAAGCTGACCCAGCGGTGGTCACCTCAACAGATCGCCGGCTAGCTGAAACGGACCTACCCCCAGCACCCACGGATGCAGGTGTCCCACGAGAGCATCTACCGCAGCCTGTACGTCCAGTCCCGCGGCGCGCTGAACAAGGAGCCCACACGGTACCTGCGCACCGGACGGGTCCTGCGCCGCCCCAAGGGAGTTCGCACCCCAAATGGTCGCGGATCAAGACCGAACACGGTCAACATCTCCGCGCGCCCACCCGAGGTCGCCGACCGGGCTGAGCCCGGGCACTGGGAAGGTGACCTGGTCTTCGGCAAGGGCATGAGCCCGGTGGCGACCCTGGTCGAACGCAAGACCCGCTACCTGATGCTGGTCGCCCTGCCCCGAGGGGACCACCGCGCCGACGCCGTCGCGCACGCCCTGGCCGACGCGGTCACCACCTTGCCCAAGGCGCTGGCCAAGACCCTGACCTGGGACCTGGGACACGAGATGGCCCAACACCAGCAGTTCACCATTGCCACCGGTGTTCAGGTCTACTTCTGCGACCCCAAGTCGCCCTGGCAACGCGGCAGCAACGAGAACACCAACGGCCTGCTACGTCAGTACCTGCCCCGCCGCCTCGACTTCCGCACCCTGACCCAAACCGACTTCGACGCCATCGCCGCAGAGCTCAACAACCGACCTCGACAAACCCTGGGCTTCAAGACACCATCAGAATCACTAGCCGAAGCGTTGCGCTGACCGCCTGAAGCCGCACCGCTGAGCGAACAGGATCCGTTCAGTCGGCCGCCCGTGGCAGCAGGTGCATGATGGTGCCCTGGTCCGCACCACCGCTGGTACCGGCGACACTGGCTACGACCGTCGCGTGGCCGAGCTGGTCGGACTATTGGCTCAGCTCGAGATCCAACCGATTGAGAAGGCTTTCGAGCGCATCCTCGAACTCGATCTTGGTGCGGTCCTCTGAGAGAAGTGTCTGCATGCGTAGGACGGTCGGGAAACGTTCGATGGGCAGTTGAGCGGCCCCGTTCGAGATGTCCGCGCCCCCCTCGTCCAAGGGTTCCTCGACGGGTGACGTCTCGGCACCCGACGTGGCTGCTTCCAAGAGGAGATGTCCGAGCAAGAAGCTGGTGAACGATCGGTAGGCGCGGGCTGCTTGGACGTCGGTGAGGCCGCGTGCGGTCAGAGCGCGCAGGAACTCTTCGACGACTCGCAGGCTACGCAGGGGTGGTCGCAACCATGGGGCGGCGGGGTGCCTAGTCGCGATGAGCGGGAAGATCTTGGGGTGGGCCAGCGCGAGCTGGCGTACCTCGTGAGCCAGCAGCTGCATGACGGATTGCCAACCGCTGTGGGGGGGCTGGGTGGACTCGGGGGCTACTCGGATCTGGTCCACGAGCTGGTCGACCACGCCTTCCAGCAGATCTTCGCGGCCGTTGACATGGTGGTAGAGGGACATGGCCTCCACGCCGAGGGCTTCCCCCAGCCGTCGCATCGTCAGTCCCTGTGCTCCCTCTGCGTCCATGAGCTCGATCGCAGTACTCAAGATCAGTCGGCGCGAGAGTGGATGGCGGTCTTCCGTTCCGGGCGTGTCGCGCTTCGTCACTGCCTCGCGTGCCATCGGACCTCCCTGTTGACGATCCCTGATGTTTACCAGACCGACTCGACGGGCAGTACTGCAGTCAGGCGGCCATTCGGTTTGCACTTTCAGCCTTAGTCCATAAGTCTCTTATTGTCCGTTTACCTCATAAGGGAGACTTCAATGACCCAAGCACTCAACGACGCGCTACGGAGCGTCGCGCTTTTCGTGCCCAAGCTGGTGGCCTTCCTTGCCATCCTGATCATCGGCTACTTCATCGCCAAGCTCATCGGCAAGGCTGTCGACAAGCTCCTCGAGCGCGTCGGCTTCGACCGCGCCGTCGAGCGTGGCGGCGTCAAGAAGGCGCTGTCCAAGAGCAAGTACGACGCTTCTGACATCGTCGGCAAGCTCGTGTTCTACGCACTGCTTCTCTTCGTGCTGCAGATGGCGTTCGGGGTATTCGGACCCAACCCCATCAGTGACCTGCTGACTGGCGTCATCGCCTTCCTGCCCAAGGTCATCGTGGCGATCGTGATCATCGTGGTCACTGCGGCGATCGCCACCGCGGTGCGCGAACTGATCTCCAACACGTTGGGCGGCCTGTCCTACGGCAAGACCTTGGCCAACATCGCCGCCTTCTTCATCATCGGTCTGGGTGTCATTGCTGCACTCAACCAGGTGGGCATCGCCACCACGGTCACCCTGCCGGTCCTGATCGCCGTTCTGGCCACCATCAGCGGAATCCTCATCGTCGGCGTCGGGGGCGGCCTTATCAAGCCCATGCAGTCACGCTGGGAGGGCTACCTCAACACGGCCGCCGCAGAGGCCGACACCATCCGCAACCAGGTGCGTCAGGCCCCTTCGCCGAGCCAGCAGGCACGCGCAGCCAAGGAACGCCTCGACGAGCAGGACCCCACCATGTCCCCCCAAGGTGGCACCAGCGACGCATACATCGGCCACGACACGACCGTCTATGACCAGACCTCCGCCGGTGGCTCGACCCGCGCCGACGGCACCGGTGCGGGTTCGCCGCGCAACTGATACCGGCATAGAGCCCTCCCGCCGCTCAGGCTGAACGGTGGGAGACCGGGGCGGGGGTCCGCCTTCACAACTGACCCCCGCCCTCTGACCCCAACCCATCACAATGAAGTGGAGCTCCATCATGATCGCAGAGAACGACATCCCGCAGGTGACGGGGGCCGACGTCTACGACTCAGAGGGCGACAAGATCGGTCGCGCCGGCCAGGTCTTCCTCGACGACGAAACCGGCCGCCCCGAGTGGGTCACGGTCAACACAGGCCTGTTCGGGACCAACGAGAGCTTCATCCCGCTGGCCGGGGCAGAGTTCGCCGACCAGGGGCTGACCGTCCCATTCGCCAAGGACGCCGTGAAGGACGCCCCCAACGTCGACACCGGCAACGACCACCTGTCACAGGACGAGGAACGGGCTCTGTACGAGCACTACGGCCTGGACTACTCCGAGCGTCGGTCCGACTCCGGCCTTCCGTCGGGACAGACGACCGACGCAGACCGGCACGGAGACACCCGCGACCTCGCCTACGGCGACGGATCGGATGGGCACGACACGTCCGGACCCAACACCGATGACGCGATGACGCGGTCGGAGGAGCAGCTCAAGGTCGGGACCGAGACGCAGGAAACTGGCCGGGCGCGCCTTCGCAAGTACGTCGTGACCGAGCAGCAAACCGTCAACGTCCCCGTGACTCGCGAGGAGGTCCGGATCGAGCGTGAGCCGATTACCGACGACAACCGCGGCGACGCGACATCCGGCCCCGACATCTCTGAGGAGGAGCACGAGGTGACCCTCCACGAGGAGCGCCCCGTGGTCGAGACCGAAGCGGTGCCTGTGGAGCGGGTGAAGCTCTCCAAGCAGCAGGTCACCGAGCAGGAGACCGTCACCGGTGAGGTCCGCAAGGAACAGATCGACACCGACGGTGTCAATGCCCGCAACAACTGAGTACTACTGAGGTGCTGGGGCCGGCATCAAGCCCGGCCCCAGCACCCGGTCGGAAGGAACCCATGATGAGCAGCACCCCCGAGCACCGTGCAGACGAACGACTTGAGCACCACAGCTCCAACACCACACTCAGTGACGTCCACGCCGCGGAGAAAGAGCGCTTCGGCGGAATCAAGATCGGCTCTGCCTTCTTCGGGTGGCTCACCGCAACAGGTATGGCGGTCATGCTCACCGCGACTCTGGCAGCAGCCGGTGGCGCCGTCGGAGTGGCCACCAGCACGGACCCGGCCACCGCAGGTCAAGCAGCCACTCAGGACCCCACAGCCCTTGGTGCGGCTGGGGCTGCCGTCCTAGCGGTCATTCTGTTCGTCGCCTACTACTGCGGTGGGTACGTCGCTGGTCGGATGGCCAGGTTCAGTGGCGCCAAGCAAGGCGTGGCCGTTTGGCTCTGGGCATTGCTCATCGCCGTCCTGGTTGCTGTTGCCGGCACCGTCGCAGGCGCGAAGTACAACGTCCTGGAGCAGGTCAACAGCTTCCCCAGGATTCCAGTCGGCGAGGGCGATCTCACGACTGTCGGGCTCATCGCCCTGGTCCTTGTGGTGGTCACCACGCTCCTGGGTGCCATTCTCGGCGGGATCGCGGGCATGCGTTATCACCGCAAGGTCGACCGCGCCGGGCTCACAGCCACCTAACCCTCGAACAAGCTTCCCCGAAAGGCTCAGTTCCTCGCTTTACCACCCACCATGGTCGTCTCGTTGGTATCGGGCGGCGCGTACCAAACCGGAATCTTCGACACATGCGCAGGAAGGACGAACGCCCCCGACCAAGGCGTCGACGCCCTCCCAACCCCAGCGCCCTACCCGCTTGAGGCGACACCACGCAAAATGCCTGCGTGATCAGTTGCGCCGGCCATGGTCACATGACCGGCGCTTCAGAAATCTGTCCGCCTGGGAGGCCCACGCCGCCGACCTCGTCGTGGGGCAGCAACTGTCGAGCAAGCCGGAGGCTACGCACGGGAGACACCCGCGCCTGCCGAATACGCTGCAGCGCCTTTTCTAACTAGGACGTTGATCACGATGCGCCGCGCTTGAGCACCGTACTTTTCTTTTGGGACAACTGGTTGCACCACAAGCATCCAGCCCGACTGCGCGGAGGGTCTTCTGCCCCCTGAACGCGGGCCGGCCTGCGTGGATCCAGCGGAGTTGGTCACGCTGCACGGCTAAGCGCCCTCCCTCCTCGCGAGCTCGGGCGCTTCGCTGCGGCTGTCCCAAGCGCCCCGACCAGGAGGCGCTGCGGAGATCGTGGCGAAGGGAGACCCCTGACGCGACGGTGACCACCGCCTGCCGCCGGCCCGATCCAGACCGAGCCGCGCGGGTATCCTCGATGGTCCTAGCGCGGCCCCGGTGCCCCCGCCCGCCCTGTTCCTCGAGACAGGGTGCGCTGCTGGATCCCAGGAGGACCCTCAGGAGCCACTCGTCACCATCCCCTCATGTACCGATGACGAGCGACTCCGCGTGACGAGGACCCATGCCCAGACCACGCACGACAACTCTTCGCCTCCACGCTCGAAATCGTTGTCTCTACCGTGCCAAGACCAGACCCCGTCTCAGAGTTCGTTACCTTGACGGCCCGCGACGCGCTGAAAGGGAGGCGTCCGAAGGGGGCTCTTGACTCGGCATAGTTCAGGGCTGAACATTGATGGATGGAGAGAGCCAAGCCCGAGCATGAGGCGGTCGGGTTGATGATGTTGATGGCACACCGCATGAAGCAGAGCGCGGGAGCTCGCCTACGGGCTGAGGACCTGACGCCGGCCAAGTACCAGCTGCTCGTGCGTCTCCGCTCGGCAGACGGCCTGCCGCAGGGAGAGCTGGGCACGCGCCTGGGGGTCACCAAGGGCAACGTGTCGATGTTGGTGACGCAGCTGGAGCGCGCCGCGTTGGTGACGAGGACTCCGGACGGCGCCACAAACCGGCTGTTCCTGACGGCACGCGGCGCCGCAGTCGTGGATCGACTGCTTCCAGACGAGCGCCGTTGGGCCGCTGACCAGTTCGCCGCGCTAACCACCGAAGAGCTCCATGAGCTCGTCAGGCTTCTGCACCGCCTCAAAGGCTGAGAACTGGGCTCAGTCTCTTGTCCCCATGGATGCTCAGTTCAGCCATGAACCTAGGCAGCATTGACTTTCGGAAAGGACGCATCATGCACACCGGACTCGAGGAGCGCGTCGGCGGCGGATCGACTTGGCGGCGGCTGGCCGTCAGGGCCTTGGCCGGCGTGACCGTCGGCACGGCGGGTGCCACTGCCCTGCTCGCTATCGCCACGGCTACCGGCCAGGCGCTTCACGTGCAGGTCGGCACCCGCGCCCCGCAGGACGTCACCGTCGGCGCCGTCCTCGTGATCGTCTTCCTGTCCGGCGCCGGCGCATTCGGCACTGCATCCCTCACGACGCGCTTCACCTCCAGACCTCGACCCGCCTTCCTGGGAGCGGCCGCCCTCGCGTTGGCTCTGTCTTTGCTCCCGCCGGCCGCGGCCGCTACCGGGGCCGCGGTCTGGTGGTTGGAGGCGATGCACCTCGTCGTGTTCGCAGCCGTCGTGCTCGCTCTGGCGCCGGCCCTGCCACCTCGACGGACCCCCGGGCGCACCGACCTGCTCTCGGTCGTCCAAGGCGACCCAGCGTGAGAGCGCGATCAGCCGCCCGCGATGTCGCCACGCTTATGGCCGCTGTCGCCCAAATAGTTCTCCCTGCAACGCTGCCCCAACGGGTGCGCTCCCAGCTGGACGAGATCGTGCCCGATGTCGTTCAGCCAACCGGTGCCACCTTCATCATCTGGCTGCCAATCTTCGCCTCGAGCTTGGCACTGCCTGTCCGGCAGTTGCTGCCACACCGTTGGCGGTCCACTGCTGTCGACGCCCTGGGTTGGTTGCCAGCGGCATCGTTCGGGGCGACCGGCCTGTGGTCACTGGCCATTCGCGCGAAGCGCTACCGCGTGGCGCAGCTGGCGCTTGTTGGTGGTGCGGCAACTGCCGAGGTGGCTCGGCGACGCCTCGGCTATCTCGAGGTCGAAGCCGGCTTGGACGCGGCTGACAGGGTCATGGCGGTGCCGGCAATGTGCATGCTTGCCGGCTGGGGGGTGGCGGCCTCGGGAGTCAACCTCGCTGCGCTAGTCGCGGCTGAAGGGCCAGTGACCAGCCCGCGGGGTCGTCGAGCTCTCGCAGCGGCCACGGTCACCGGGCTGGGGGCGCTTGCAGCCGAGTCGACCCGCGTGACCAACCCTGCCCCCAGGTCGACGCTCTGTTACTCCAGCACGGTGACGTGGGCCTTGGCCGGTGTAGCCGCACGTCGGCCAACGGACTGGGTACTGGCATCGCTCAGCGCCGCCGCCACCGGGACCGTCTGGCTGCGAGCCCGGCGAAGAGCAAGCTGAAACGTCGACGCCCGGACGCCAGCCACCCTCACAGAGCTGGACTGCTGCGCCATCCGGGCGCGTCGTCCCCTGTCGTATTCGCTTTCGTTCCGACAACGGAGGTCAGCCTGACCACCGTTGCCCTGGGGGCTCAGAAGTCCACCCCGGCTTGCGGGATGGTCAACGGTCCGAGCCATTCGGCCCGCACCGCCGTCTGCATGAGGTCCTCGACGTCGCCGTTGAAGCGGTCGATGCCCAAGGCGATGCACAAGAGCAGGGTCTCCAATCGTCGAACCGGTTCAGTCCACTTGAGCAGCACGCTGCGCGGCAACCCCTCCCTCATGAGCTGTACCTCGGGCAGGTCGGCTCGCCTGCCGCGCCAGGACCCGCCTTGCGCCATCCACACCGATCCCGCGGCTGTCGCCAGGTCGCAGGCATCGCGCACTTCGGAGGCCGTCAGGGATTCCGTGTCAAGAATGAGGCGCACGCGAACGCCCATGGGCGTCAAGGTGTCGACGAGTCCTGTGAGCGTCTCCTTGAACAGGGCGCCGGCGTTCACACGGAGCCGGGGGGCGGTGGCGAGCAGGCCCACCTCAGTGGCCCCCGCAGCCACCAGCAGGCAGGCTTCGTCGCGGGACGCCTCGAGATGCATGGGCTCGGAGTCGTCGGCGTTCCAGCCCACCACGGTCGTACACCCGACCATGGACCCGGTCAGCTCGGCGGCCGCCAGCGGGACGTCTTCGGGTCGGACGATGACGCTGGCGAGCCCCCAGTGACGGGCCCGGTCACAACCGGTTGCGACGTCGCGGTCAGAGAGGTGCTCGTCGTAGAGCCTGCTGTCCAGGCGCGACGCAAGCTGGGCCGACGTGATCTCCCGACGGACAGGTGTCCGGACCGCCCTATCCGGTGAATCCCGCACGACGCACCGCCCTTTCGGACTCGCGCGGGGCTTGCCCTCGCCAGACTGCGTGGTGCTTGCACACCCGCCGGCCGAGCTGCCCGCCGGCCGCGGGCGCACCTTTCACACTGCCCATCCGCAGCGCTCCTCCTTGAAGTCAGACTCATGCGTTCACGTCGGCGCGCACCGAGACTCGGGTCGCGCTCTGCTCCGTCACGGAAATCATCACAGCCGACCATGCGGCGACCAGGGTCCGTTGAACATGTGTGCGCAAATCGGACAGAAGGAGTCGTAGAACGGTCATCGCACCGGCCTCGCCCCGCGCGGAGGGACCGATGTGGTGCGATTCGACCGGCAACCCGGCGCTGCTGCTAGAGCCACGTGTGGATGCGGACGGCGGTGCCATCCGGGCCGGAGCGGACCTGCACGAGGTCGCAGAGCTGGTGGGCCATCCACAGTCCACGGCCGTTCTCGTCGTCCGCCGGAGGGGGGAGGCGCCCCACCATGGGGTCGACGATCCGGCCGGTGCTGCGTAGCTCGCAGACCAGAGCATCGCGGGTGGTCCAGATCCGCAGCTCGCCCGTTCCCCGACCGTACGTGACACTGTTCACGGCAACCTCGTGCACGGCGAGAGCGAGGTCGGCAGCCCGCTCATCGTCCACGCCTGCAGACAAGGCGTGTGCCCTCGTGTCCGCACGGATCGCGACGTAGTCCTGAGCTCCGAAGGCTCGTCGTGAGACCACCACCGCCGCGAGTGGCAGGTCGCGGCCGAAGAGCGCCTCGACGTGGTGGGCACCGCCGAAGGCCGTGCTCTCACGGTGCTGCTCGACATCGATGACGACCGGATGCGATCGCTGTGCCTCGGCCAGCAGCTCCGAGGACAACGTCCCCGTGTCGTACGGGCACATCAACCACAGGCGGGTGTCTGAGTGGATCGCCATGTTGAGCAAGGCTTCGTGCATCTGGCATTCGGCGACTTCATCGCGTCGGCGGCCGGCCCAGATCGGTTCACCGATCCCACGCACGGCCTGTCCGGGGTGCAGATCGGTGAAGGCGCGCCATCGCGGGATCATCCTGGCCGGGTTGGCAGTCAGCTCAGCCGGATCGACGAACTCAACCTTGGTCGCGTTCGACCCCAGACCACGGCGCAGCAGCTCTGCGCGGGCTGGGCCGACCGCGACCAGTACGGGTTGCCCAGCGGCAGTCCCGTTCGTGATGAACGGGAGTGTCCCGGCAAGGAACTGGTCGTCGTCCTTGCAGAAGAACGCCTCATGGCGAAAGCCGTCATGCGTCCGGGGACGACGATGGCCGCCCTCGAGAGCCTCGCCACCAGCCCACGAGGGCGAGACGCCTTGGTCCGGACGGTTCACGAACATCCGTATCCTCGTTCGTCGGGGCGGCACGATCTGGAGGGGGGAGCGGTCCCGGGGGCTGGGGTGTCCCGGGACCGCTCACCGAGCTGTCTGGGTTGTGGTTCGGGGGGCCAGACAACCCTGTGGTGGCTTCGTTCGAGTCCGTTCTCCCTCGGCCACGACCTCGGATGTCCGGACCACTGCCTTGCAGCACGCTCCGTCCGCATCTCGCGCGAACCGCTGGAACCAGGGCTCCGTCCGAACACCCGTCACCATGTAATCGCCTCCACCTCCGCTCGACTAGCCGCAGTGCGCAGGACGGTGGCCAGATCACGCCGAGCTGTCGCCGGCGTCCTCGCCGGAGCGGTCCTAGGCCGGCAGTCGCTTCAAGGTCTGCGATGGCAGCTCACCGAACGCCTGTCGGTACGCGGCGGCAAACCGGCCCATGTGCACCATCCCCCATGCGTAGGCCACGCTCTCCACGGTCGTGGTCATGACGCTCGCCTCCTCCAGGTCCTGCCGGATCCGGGTGAGCCTCAGCTCGCGCAGGTACGTCATCGGTGGCTTGCCGAGGTGGCGGATGAAGCCGTTCTGCAGGGAACGCAGGCTCACGTGAACTGCCCGAGCCAGGGTCGTCGTCGACCATGCCTCTTCCGGGTGATCGTTGAGGAGTTCGACCGCACGAGCGATGGTGGACGGGAGAACGGGGCTGGCAGAGCGGTCGAGCGCTTCGGTGTGGCTCTGCACGTGTCCCAGCAGCAAGGCGTCGATCAACGTCCTCTCCACCTGGCGTTCGGCGGCAGGGTGGGACAACATCCGTCCCCGTGTTGAAAGCTCTTCTGAGAGCAGGTTCACCATGCTGCGCCACACGCGGCCCTGGGACGTGTCGAGGCTCATGTGGAACGGCAGCCTGAACGGCTCCTTGACCTCCCGGTCCACGAGCGCCTCGAGTTCGTCCTGGAGGGTCGAATGGGGCACCATGACGCACAGCTGCGCGGCATCCGCGCTCCACTCGATCTCGGCTGGCGCACCGGGGGCGAAGACCGCCGCCGACCTGTTCGTCGTGGTCAGGGGCTCGGAGCCACCAGCGCGGGAGACGACGGAACCGCTCACAGGTGTGTTGACGTGGAGGTGCGTGGCCTCGTCCGTGAGCAGACGAAGGTGGCGCCCGTAGGCAAGCTGGCCAACCGTCGTCGCACCCACTCGCATCGCGACCAGGCTCATGTTCACCGGGCCCGGCTCGAGGGCGCGCACCTGGTTGGGCAGGAAGATCCTGCTCACGACGTCCTCCGCCTCATCGGACGAGACCGCCCTCAGAACCGTCACCCCCACGGGCTCGGGTGTGGCGTTCTCTTCACCCTGCGCCCAAGCCGGGTGGTCATCGCGTGCTGCACTGGACACCTCGTGCGCTCCCCTCTTCAGACGGCACGCGCTCGTCGCGTGACGTTACGACCAACACCAGTGACCTGGCGCCCCCTGCAGGGCCGGTCGTGCGAGCAGGAGCACGGAAGGACGCCATCGGGTCCGCGGTCTGCTGGAGCTGTCGCCGACGGATCGCGGGTGGAGGTCGTCCCTGTGCGTGCCCACCTACCTGATGCGCGCCCAGCAAGGGCTCGCGTTCGCATCAGTCCGTCAGCTCGTTCCCCTCGATTAGTTCGTGCACTAACTATAAGGGATCTCTGTTTCAATCAGAAATCGAGGCGTGGCTGCCGGTCCTCGAAGCCGACGCCATGAGGAGCGCACGGGGCCCGTGCAGCGGGACGGTGCCAACGCGTGGGATGGTAGGAGTCCACCAAGGAGACGAACACGTGCCGGACCTGCCCCAGACCACGCTCTGCGAGAGCTGCAACGAACCCATCGGCGCGGAACGGCTGGAGGCACTCCCCAACGCCACCACCTGCTTCGCCTGTGCGAACCTCCGGCGCCCGCCGTCGCGGGGCCGCTCGCACTGACCCTGCCGCCGACCGGCTGGCGGTGACCAGCTGGCGGCGACCAGCTGGCGCCGACCAGCTGGCGCCGACCGGCTGGCAGTGACCACCTGGCGGCGACCAGCTGGCGGCGACCAGCTGGCGCCGGTCGGGTGAGGGGACGACCAGCACGGGTGGTTCGTCCCGTCACGCGAGACACACCCCGAAAACCGTGGACGGGTTCCACCGACCCGTGCTCCACTGGTGGCATGTCTTCGACCACCGCAGTGATGCGCACGCACATGGGCTCCATGTGCTGCAGCGTCATGCGGTGCTGCTGCTGCGCCTGACCCCGGCCCGCACCAGCCCCGACGCCCTCTTCGCGGCGTCGCCCGAACCCACCGGAGACGTTCCATGGCCGCCAGCCACACGGCATACCGCCGCATCCACCTCGACCTGCTCCTGATCCAGGGATCGGTCTGTCGTCGCTCGAACACGGCCCGAATGTGTTGCCACCGCACGCATCTCGCCGCGACCCCCGCGACCTCCCAGACCATGACGACCCACCCGCAGGAGAAGGACCATGACCGCAATCACCACCGCCGGGACCCCCGGCATCAACCGCTTCACCCGTAGCCAGCTGCTCCGCACCGCCGCCCTGTTCGCCACCGACCCGGACCTCGAGCGGCTGGTCGACCTCGACGCGCCCGAGCGCACCTGGAAGCGCCTCGACGCCACCGACCACCTCGAGATCTGGCTGATCGGCTGGCCCGTCGGGACGTCCACCGGGTGGCACGACCACCTCGACTCGGAGGGCGCGTTCCTGACCGTCAAGGGGACCCTTGCCGAGCACTCCTGGTCGCAGCGCACCGCCCACGAACGGCTGTTGACCGAGGGCGAGGGCCGCTCGTTCGGGAGCCACCACGTCCACGACGTCCACAACCTCGGCGACACGCCAGCCCTGTCGGTGCACGTGTACTCCCCCGCCCTGCGGGGGATGACCCGCTACGCGCTGCTCGACGGCACCCTGCACGCCACCGGCGTCGAGAAGGCCGGTGAGCAGTGGTGACGATCACGACCGAGGCTCCCCGAACGTCCGACGTCCACTGGGAGACCCGCCTGTTCAGCGACCCCGCGGCCACGTCCCGCGCCCGCGGCTGGGAGGCGCCGGCCTATGCAGGGATCGACGACCAGCTCACCGACGCGCGCAGCCGGCTGCGCCGCATCAGCGTCCGAGCGGCCTTCCAGGAGGTCCTGCACGGCAGGGCCCTCCTCGTCGACATCCGGCCTGCCGCGCAGCGGGCCGCCGAGGGCGAGGTCGCCGCACACCTCGGGCCGCTGGTCGTCGAACGCAACGTCCTCGAGTGGCGCTTCGACCCCCGTCACGAGGCGCGGCTGCCGCAGGCCGGCTGGGAGACCCGGGTGCTCGTGCTGTGCCAGGAGGGGTTCACCTCGTCGCTGGCGGCGGACGCGCTGCTGCGGCTCGGGGTGCACCGCTCCACCGACGTGGTCGGCGGGTTCAGGGCCTGGCGCGAAGCCGGCCTGCCCGTCGAGCCTCAGAGGTAGAGGCCGGTCTGGCCGTCCTCGCTGACGCGGGCCGCGGCCACGGCGTGCAGGTCCTTCTCACGGAGCAGCACGTAGTCCTTGGAGTGCAGCTCGACCTCGGCCCGGTCCTCGGGGTCGAACAGCACCCGATCGCCCACCTCGACCTGGCGGACGTTCTGGCCGGTGGCGACGACGGTCGCCCAGGCCAGCCGCCTGCCCACGGACGCCGTGGCGGGGATGACGATGCCGCCGCCGGACCGCCGTTCGCCGCCCTCCCCCTCCAGGGAGACCAGCACGCGGTCGTGCAGCATGCGGATGGGCAACCTGTCGGCCGCCGCACGGGAGGAGGCGGACAGGCCGCCGGATGGGTTGGGTTCAGCCACGACGACGGCGGGCGGCCCCGAGGCCGATCAGCGCGACGGCCGCCGCCGCGAGCGCAGCCACCCGCTCGGTGCGCAGCTCGCCGGTGGGCGTCCGCGTGGCCTCGGTGAACTTCTCCCTGGCGGACGCCACCTGGCGGCGGGCGATCTCCTGCGGGGCGGTACGGGTGTGGAGCTCGTCGACGGTGCCGGCGAGGCGGTCGCGGGCCGCGGCGATCTCGGCCTCGATCTGCTCCACGGACTTGCTGGCGTGGTGGTCGCTCATGGCGATGGCTCCTCGGGTGGTGATCGGGTCAGGCACGGTGATCGGGTCAGGCGGGCGCCCGGGGGATGCGCAGCGGTATGGCGCTCAGTCGAGCCCGAGGTCGCGCCGCAGCTTGGCCACGTGGCCGGTGGCCTTGACGTTGTAGAAGGCGTGCGAGACGACGCCCTCCTCGTCGACGACGACCGTGCTCCGGATGACGCCCTCGACAGTCTTGCCGTAGAGCTTCTTCTCGCCGAACGCGGCGTACGCGTCCATGACGGCGCGGTCCGCGTCGGACAGGAGGGTGATGGACAGGCCGTCCTTCTCGCGGAACTTCGCGAGCTTGGCCGGGCTGTCGGGCGAGATGCCGAGCACCTCGTAGCCCTCGCCGCGGAGGGTGTTGATGTTGTCGCTGAAGTCGCAGGCCTGCGTCGTGCAGCCGGGCGTCATCGCGGCCGGGTAGAAGTAGACGATGACCTTGCGTCCGCGCAGGCCGGACAGCGAGACCTCGCCGCCCTGGTCGTCGGGCAGGGTGAAGTCGGGGGCGGCGTCGCCGGGGCTCAGTCGTTCGCTCACGGTCGCGGTGCTCCTCACGGGGTCGGTGGTGCGAGGTCGGCTTCGGGTGGAAGCGACCCGGACCGATCCGGTAATTGCGAACTGTTTGCAATAGAGTGATGATCGGTCTGCGGCAAACCTATCCCAGCAGCGGCCGCAGCACCCCCGGCAGGCAGGAGCACCCGTGCACGTCCCCGATGGTTTCCTCGACGCACCGACCTCGGTCGGGACCGCGGTCGTGGCGGTGGCCGCCGTGGGCGTCGCCCTGCGCGGCGCGCGGCGGGAGCTCGACGACCGCACCGCCCCCCTCGCCGGCCTCGTGGCCCTGTTCGTCTTCGCCACCCAGATGATCAACTTCCCCATCGCCGCAGGCACCTCCGGGCACCTGCTGGGAGGGGCCCTGGCAGCGGTGCTGGTGGGTCCCTTCACCGCCACCCTCGCGATCACCGTCGTCCTCATCGTCCAGGCGATCCTCATGGCCGACGGCGGCATCACGGCCCTCGGCACCAACATCACGCTCATGGGCATCGTCGGCGTCTGGGTCGGCTGGGGCGTCTTCAAGCTCGTCCAGGCCGTGCTGCCCAAGCGCACCGCGATGGTGGTGCCGGCCGCGGCCCTCGGCGCCCTCGTCTCCGTCCCCACCGCTGCCCTGGGCTTCTCCGTCCTCTTCGCCCTCGGCGGCAACGCCGACGTGCCCTTCTCCACGGTCGCCACCGCGATGGTCGGCGTGCACGTCGTCATCGGCATCGGGGAGGCCCTCATCACGGCCCTGGCCGTCGCGAGCATCGTCCTCACGCGCCCCGACCTGGTCCACGGCGCGAAGCCCCTTCTCGCGCAACGCGAGCTGACCATCCGGACGGCGGTGTCGGCGTGACGTCGCCCCGCTCGTCCCACCACCGCCTCTCCACCCGCACGCTCGTCGTGGTCGGCGTCCTGGTCTCTCTGTTCCTGGCCGGCGTGGTCTCCTACTACGCCTCCAGCCACCCCGACGGACTCATGTTCGTCGCGGGCGAGAAGGGATTCCTGGCCAGCGAGAAGGGGCACGCAACCAGCGGCTCGCCGTTCGCGGGGTACGCCACCCACGGGATCGGTGACGCGGGCCTCTCGGGCGGCATCGCCGGTGTCGTCGGGGTCGCCGTCGTGGGCGCCCTCGCCTTCGGACTGTTCACGGTGCTCCGTCGCCGCGGGCACGACCAGCACGGCGACTGAGGTGGGCGCCGGCCACGGTCACCACCTGCACTTCCACGGGCACTCCCGGGTCCACCACCTCCCCGCGCACGTCAAGCTCGTCACGCTGCTCACCTTCGTCGTGGCGGTGGTCCTTACCCCGCGCACCGCCTACTGGGCGTATGGCGTCCACCTCCTGCTCGTGCTGGTCGCCCAGCGCTCGAGCAGGGTGCCCTTCGGCTACTTCGCCAAGCGGATGGTGGTCGAGACGCCGTTCGTGGTGTTCGCCCTGCTCGTGCCGTTCGTGGCCACCGGCCCGACCGTCTCGGTCGGGCCGCTCGACCTGTCGCGACCGGGGCTGGAGTCCGCGTGGGCCCTGCTCGCGAAGGGCACCCTCGGGGTGATGGCGTCCCTCGTCGTCGCCACCACGACCGAGCCCCGCCACGTCGTCGCGGGGCTGGAGAAGCTGCGGCTGCCCAGCCTGCTCGTCCAGATCATGGGTTTCATGGTCCGCTACCTCGAGGTCGTCACCGGCGAGCTCGCCCGGATGCGGATCGCTCGCGAGTCACGCGGTTTCCAGGCCCGGTCCGTCCGGGCCTGGCCCGCCCTGGCCTCGACCGCAGGCGCGTTGTTCATCCGGTCCTACGAGAGAGGCGAACGCGTGCACCTGGCCATGCTGGCGCGCGGCTACCAGGGGCAGCTCCCCGTGACGCACCCCCTGACGGCGACACCGGCGCAGTGGCGGGTCGCGGGCGCCATACCGGGCATCGCGGTGCTCACCCTCCTCGCGGCGGTGGCGCTGTGAGCACACCGGTTCTCGACGTCAAGGGACTGGCGTTCGCCTATCCCGACGGGCACCAGGCGTTGTTCGGTGTGGACCTCCACGTCCACCGCGGGGAACGGGTCGCGCTCCTCGGCCCCAACGGCGCGGGCAAGACCACCCTGGTCCTGCACCTGAACGGGATCCTCACTGCCGGAGCAGGATCGGTCGCCGTGTCGGGGCTCCCGGTCACGCGTGACAACCTCATGGAGATCCGCAGGCGCGTCGGTGTGGTGTTCCAGGACCCCGACGACCAGCTCTTCATGCCGACGGTCCGGGCCGACGTGGAGTTCGGCCCGGCGAACCTCGGCCTGCGCGGGCAGGCGTTGGAGCGTCGGGTGCTCGACGCCCTCGACCGCGTCGGCATGGTCGACTTCATCGACCGGCCACCGCACCACCTGTCGTTCGGCCAGCGCAGACGCGTCGCCGTCGCCACCGTCCTCGCGATGGAGCCCGAGGTGCTCGTCCTCGACGAGCCGTCCTCGAACCTCGACCCGGCCTCCCGACGCGAGCTCGCCGACATCATCCGGTCCCTCGACGTGACGGTGCTGATGGTCACGCACGACCTCCCGTACGCGTACGAGCTCTGCCCGCGGTCCGTCGTCCTCTCGGACGGCGTCATCGTCGCCGACGACGCGACCCGCGAGGTGCTCACCGACGACGCGCTGATGGCCGCGCACCGGCTCGAGCTGCCGTTCGGGTTCGACCCCCGGACGATCCCTGCCCCCTAGGCCCTTCCGTCCGACCAGGTGGCGTCGTCGGTCCCCCACCGGTGCGCGGGGTGCGTGAACTCGATCGGTCCGTCACCGAGCCGGAACGCCGGTCTCGGCTGCAGGACGGTCCCGTCCGGTGTCGAGGTCGCGACGGTCCACGGCGACGGGTCCCCGATCCCGGCCGCGGGTCCGTCGAGCGCGTCGGTCTGCAGGAGCCAGTGCGCAGTCCGCGCCAGGTGCGCGGACACGCGCCACGTGCCGCCCACCTCGGCACGGCTCCTCAAGGCGGCGAGGACTCCCGCGGCCAGCAGGTACCCCGTCGCGTGGTCCAGCGCCTGGGCCGGAAGGGCACCGGGGGTCTCGCCGTCCACCGACTCGATGAGCGCGACACCGGTGGCCGCCTGCACGATGCTGTCGAATCCCCGGCGCCCGCCCCACGGTCCGTCCGGCGTCCACGCCGACAGGGAGGCGACGACGAGGGCCGGGTGGGAGCGCGCCAGCTCGTCGGGGTGCAGCCCGAACACCTCCAGGGCACCCGGCCGGTAGCCCGTGACGAGCACGTCCGCGCCGTCGAGCAGCTCGTGGAACCGTTGACGGGCACGGGTGTCGTGCAGGTCCACGAGCGTCGACCGCTTCCCGGCGCCCGTCTCGAGGTGCTGGGCCTCGATCTCCGGCAGGTGCGGGCTGTCGACGCGCAGCACGTCGCAACCCAGGAACCCCAGGGTGCGCGTGGCGACCGGACCCGCGATGACACGCGTCAGGTCGAGGACGCGGGGACGGTCCGGCACCGGTATGACGCCGGCCTCGCGAGTGCGGACGACGGCGAGGACGTCGTGCCTCGCCACCGCGACGGCCTGCTCGGACGCCATCCACTCGGTGAGGGGACGCACCCGCACCGCGATCCCGTGGTCGGCCGTGACGGTGTCCTCGACCTCCTGCGCGGACCGTTCCGCGATCGCCGCGGCTGCCTCGTCCCGACCGGCCGACTCGGGGAGGGCGAGCGCCCGGAGCAGGCGCGCCCGGTGGTGCGGGTAGTTGGCGTGGGTCCGCACCCACGCGTCACGGGCCCGGAAGAACCCGGACAGGGGCGCGAAACCGCTCACCACGGACCCGTCTGCGGCGCCCAGCTGGTCTCCCCGGAACGCCACCGACACCTGGAGGGGGTCGACGGACACCCGGTCACCTGGCCCCTCACCACGCAGGGCCAGCCCCGCGAGCCCGGCCGCAGCGACCGAGCCACAGGCCAGGGTGTTGACCGGGAGGGCCGAGGGCAACGCGTTGCCGGCTCGGAGGTCGAGGTGGTCGGCGGCATACGCCTCATCGAGTCCGAGGACGGGAAGGACCTGCCGCAGCAACGGGTTCACGTCCTCGAGCGTAGGGCCGGGCACCACCCATGACAGATGTCATGGGTGCAGACCGTCCTTTGAGCGGTCCCGCTACCGACCCGTGGGCCCCATCGTGACCCGCGGGACCACCCGTCCTGTTGATCAAGCATGGGAGCACACGATGACCCTTCGACTAGGTCTGGCGGCGGCTGTGGCCGGATGCCTGGGCTTGGCAGCCGGCGTACCCGCACTGGCGAGCACCACCACCCCGACCTCTCCCGGCACCGGGCTGTCCGCCCGAGCCCCGGAGAGCGCCTTCCACGCGGCCTCCGCAGCCTCGGCGGCCGCTGATCCCGCATCCTGCACCCGCCCTGCACCGGACGGCCGGGTCTCGACGACGATCCACTGCTACACGCCCGACCAGATCCGCGCCTTCTACGGACTCGCGCCCCTCACGGCATCGACCACGGACGGCGCCGGACAGACCATCGTGCTGGTGGACTCGTACGGGAGCCCGACCGCCGCCAACGACGTCAACTTCTTCGCCAGCACCTTCCACGGGCCCACCCCCGACTTCGAGGCCGTCTTCCCCATCGGCAAGGTCGACTACAAGAGCGCCACCGGGAACGGCTCCGGCACGGCTGGACCGACCTCCGCCGACGGCTGGGCGGGCGAGGCGAACCTCGACGTCCAGTGGGCCTACGCCATCGCCCCCAAGGCGCACATCGTGCTCATCGGCACCCCCGTTGCCGAGACCCAGGGCGTACAGGGCATGCCGAACTTCATGAAGGCGATCGACTGGGCCATCGCGAGGTATCCGTCAGGCACCGTGTTCTCGATGTCCTTCGGCACCAGCGAGGAAGCCTTCGGCGGCGCCTCGGCAAGTGCGCAGTTCGCCAAGTTCGACGCGACGTTCAAGCGCGGGCTCGCCAAGCACGACACGTTCTTCGCCTCCTCCGGGGATGACGGCTCGCTGGGGGTCAGCCGGGCACACAAGGCGACCGCGACGGTCGACCACCCCTCGGTCAGCTACCCGAACTCCTCGCCGTACGTCACCTCGGTCGGCGGCACCCAGGTCCAGTCCGGCTGGACGTGGAACCCGACGCAGGACAAGCCGTTCAATGACGACGGCAGCCGCAACCCGCTCTACTGGGCCTGGACCGTGGGCGGCAGCAGCGAAGCAGTCTGGAACGAGAGCTGGGCCTCCATCGGCACTGGTGGTGGCCTCTCCAGCGCCTACCCGCGGCCGAGCTACCAGTCGACCGTGGCAGGAGTCGTCGGCAACCGCCGCGGTGTCCCGGACGTGGCCTGGAACGCAGCCGTCAACGGAGGCGTGCTCGTCTACCACACCTACTTCCCGAGCATCGAGGGTCCGCCGGCATGGGGTGTCTTCGGCGGCACCTCGTCGTCGTCGCCGCAGGTCGCAGCTCTCACCGCCATCGCCAACGCCTCACGCAAGGCGGCGGGCAAGGGTGGCATCGGCAACCTCAACGAAGCCATCTACGCGGCGGGGTTCCCGAGGGCGAGCGCGTTCAGCGACATCGTCGTGCACACCTACGGCACCGCCCCCAGTGGCGTGCTCAAGGACAACCGGATGTGGGAGACCGGTCCCGACGGCTTCGTCTCCCCCGGACCCGTGGCCGGCCTGCCGACGACGGCGGGCTACGACCTCACCACCGGGTGGGGCAGCCCCAAGGCCGCGGGCTACGTGGCCGCGCTCACCGCGACACCCTGACCACCGGACAGCGGCTCAGGCCGCAGCCGGCCCCAGACGGCGGGACGTTCTGACAGACCCCCGCACCGAGACCCCGGGACCACCAGGTCCCGGGGTCCTTCGGGTCTCACGGGCGTGCCACTCCGAGTCGGGGCACGGCCGCCTTGGTCAGCTTCCAGGCCTTGTAGTCGGCGCGGAGGCAGGTGCCGCAGGGGCGGTAACCGGCCGCCACGGCAGCGGCGGCGTCGGCGAAGAAGACCCGGTGGGCGACGTATCCCCCACGACTGATCGCCCGCAGCGCGGACGGGCAGTCGAGCCGGCCGTAGATCCGGGCGCGGCGGTTGCCACCCATCGTCCCCGGGACGTCGCTCTCGTGCGGCTGGCCGTCGGGACCGGTCAGCCACCAGGTCATGCGTCGTACCCCTCGGGGAGCAGCTCCCCCACTGCCGCACGGGCCTCGAACCGGTTGGCGGCGGGGGCGAGGGGACAGACCCAGCGGTAGTCGTAGACGCAGGACGGGTTGTAGGCGAAGTTGAGGTCGACCATCCAGCGGTCCTCGCCGTCGCGGCCCAGGTCGGTGCCCTTGACGGTGTCGAGGAGGTACCGGCCGGCGCCATACGTCTCCTGCCCGGCCGAGCCGTCGCGCACCGGGAGGAACAGTCCACCGCCGTAGGAGTCCAGCCACCACAGGTCGAGGGTGCCCAACCCGTCCAGCGCCACCCGGCCGGCGCCGCGGAACGGCACCACCCCGTCGGTCGCGGACCGGAACTCCCACGGCTCCTGCTCCGCCGGCTCCACCGGCACGACGAACCGGAACGCCGGGTCGTAGGGCGCGTGGCGCAGGCTCTGCCCCTCGCGCCGGGGTGACGCGGGGTGCTCGAGGAACAGCCGCGACCTCGTCCCGACCCAGAGCGCGTGGGCCGTCGCCGGGTCGGGTTCTGCACGGATCGCGAGGTAGAGGGCGTGCACCTCGCGTCGCCAGGACGCCGTGTCGAGCGCGTTCTTGCTGGGCAGGTCCTGCGCGTCCTCGATGTCGTCCACCCACCGATCCTAGGGACCGCCGCCAGGCTTGGCATTGGGTGCCCAGACGGTCGGAACTCCGACCGTCTGGGCACCCAATGCGCGGGTGGGGGGGCACGCGCCCGGTCGGATCCTCCGCGGGCTACCTCGTGGTGCGCAAGGCGGGACTTGAACCCGCACGCCCGAAGGCACCAGCTCCTAAGGCTGGCGCGTCTGCCGATTCCGCCACTTGCGCGCGCCGGAAGTCTACGTCGTCAGCCGAGCAGGTCACGCAGGTGCGGGACCATGGCACGGAAGGCCTTGCCACGGTGGGAGATCGCGTTCTTCTCCTCGGGCGAGAGCTCTGCCGCGTGCCGGGTGTCGCCCTCGACGACCAGCACGGGGTCGTACCCGAAACCGTTGTCCCCCTTGGGCTCCCGCGCCAACGAGCCGGCCATCCGCCCCTCGGTCGAGCGCAGCGTCCCGTCAGGCAGGGCCAGCACCGCAGCGCACACGAACGCCGCCGCACGGTGCTCGTCCTTGACGTCGGACACCTGGGCGAGCAGCAGCTCGAGGTTGGCGACGTCGTCGCCGTGGCGGCCGGCCCAGCGCGCGGAGAAGATGCCGGGCGCCCCGCCGAGGACCTCCACGGCCAGCCCGGAGTCGTCGGCGAGCGACGGCAGCCCGGTGAAGTCGGCGAGCGCCTGCGCCTTGAGCCGTGCGTTCCCCTCGAACGTCACCTCGTCCTCGACGACGTCGGGGGCCCCGGGGAAGTCGCCGGCACCGACGATCTCGAGGCCGAGCTCGTCGACGACGTCGGCGAGGATGGCGCGGAGCTCGACGACCTTGTGGTCGTTGCGGGTGGCGAGGACGACGCGGGTCACTGCTGACGCTCCCGCGGGGTGGCGGCGAGCGCCTCCTGCTGCTTGACGGTCAGGTCGGCACAGCCCTGGGTGGCCTTGTCCAGCAACGCGTTGAGCATGTCGCGGTCGAACGGCTCGGCCTCCGCGGTGCCCTGCACCTCGATGAACCGTCCGTCGCCGGTCATGACCACGTTCATGTCGGTCTCGGCGGTCGAGTCCTCGGGGTAGTCGAGGTCGATGACGGCCTGGCCCTTGACGATGCCGACCGAGACGGCGGCGAGCGAACCGGTGAGCGGCTGCGCGTTCTTGGCGATGAGGCCCTTGGCCCGCGCGTCCTCGATGGCGTCGACGAGCGCGACGTACGCACCGGTGATCGCGGCCGTGCGGGTCCCACCGTCGGCCTGCAGCACGTCGCAGTCCAGGACGATGGTGTTCTCGCCGAGGGCCTGGGTGTCGATGACGGCGCGCAGGCTGCGGCCGATGAGGCGGCTGATCTCGTGGGTGCGGCCACCCACCTTGCCCTTGCGGGACTCGCGGTCCGAGCGGGTGTTGGTCGAGCGCGGCAGCATCTCGTACTCCGCGGTGACCCAGCCGCTGCCCTTGCCCTTGAGCCAGCGCGGGACGCCCTCGGTGAACGACGCGGCGCACAGGACGCGGGTGCGGCCGAACTCGACGAGCACGCTGCCCTCGGCGTGGTCCAGCCAGTTGCGGGTGATGCGCACCTCGCGGGTCTGGTCGGGGGTGCGGCCGTCGTGGCGGGCCTGCGGGGTCGAGGCGGTGGAGTCAGTCACGCCCGCAAGGCTAACCGTCGTCGGTGGGCCGTCCTAGGGTGGACCCATGGCTGCAACGTTCCCGCTCGGTGCCCACGTCGACTCGGCGGACCCGGTGTCCGCCGCCCGGGAGCGCGGAGCCGGACTCTCGCAGTTCTTCCTCGGCAACCCGCAGAGCTACAAGGGGCCGGAGTTCGAGTACGCCGGTGGCGCCGAGGCCCTCAGGGCCGCCGCCGAGGCGGCAGGGGTCGACCTCTACGTCCACGCGCCATACCTGATCAACGTCGCCACGACGAACAACCGGATCCGCATCCCGAGCCGCAAGCTGCTCCAGCAGTTCATCGACGCTGGCGCCTCGATCGGCGCCAAGGGACTCATCGTCCACGGCGGCCACGTCGACAAGGCGGAGGAGGTCGAGAAGGGGTTCGACAACTGGCGCAAGGCCATCGAGGCGACCGACCTCAAGATCCCGCTCCTGCTGGAGAACACTGCCGGTGGTGACAACGCGATGGCCCGCACCCTGGAGCGCATCGCCCGGACGTGGGACGCCATCGGGCAGGCCGAGGGGTCCGAAAACGTCGGGTTCTGCCTCGACACCTGCCACGCCCACGCCGGAGGCATCCCGCTCGCCACCGCGGTCGACCAGGTCAGGTCGATCACCGGTCGGATCGACCTCGTCCACTGCAACGACAGCCGTGACGAGTTCGACTCCGGTGCCGACCGCCACACCAACCTCGGCGAAGGTCTCATCGACCCCGACGAGCTGGCCGCGGCCGTGAAGGCCGCTGCGGCACCCGTCGTCATCGAGACGCGTGGCGGCCTCAACGGCCAGCGGGCCGACCTCGACTGGCTGCGCGCCCGCCTCTAGCCGGCAGGGTCAGTCGACCGTCGGGTGGCTCGCGAGGAACCGGCGGATCTGATCGCGTGGCTGCTCGCTCAGGTGCGGCCCGTGCGTGAAGGCGGCGGTGGTGTACTCCAGCTCGCTGAGCCGGTGCGCCGTCCGCGTCGTCATCGCGAAGTTCGTGCAGAACGCCTTGATCGGCCAGCGCAGCCCGCGGACGTTGAAGATCGAGTCGCCGGTGATGAGCACCCCCGACGCGCGGTGCAGGTATGCCGCGTGGCCGGGTGAGTGCCCCGGCGTGTGCACGACCTCGATGCCGCCGGCGAACGGCACGACCTGCCCGTCGGTGAAGGTCTCCCCCACCGTCAGCGGGGCGAACCCACCGCCACCCATCCGATCCATCAGGCGTCCGAGCCGCAGGGTGTGGTCCCGAGGAGGCGACGCCCCGGCCGACGCGAACCCTGCGTCGGCCTCGTGGATCCCGAAGTCGCGCCCGGTCTGCTCGGCGACGTGGGCCGCACCACCGGCATGGTCGGGGTGGGCGTGCGTGAGCATCAGCCGGGTGACGTCGCTGGGGCCCGACCCGATCGCGGCGAGCGCCGCCATCACCTTGGCGCCGGACTGCTTGACGCCCATGTCGATGAGCGTCACCTGGCCGTCGTCGTCACGCAGCATGAACCCGTTGACGAAGTCACCGACCAGCGGGATGCGCCACACGTTGGGCGCCAGGACGACTGCCGGGTTCTTGGCCATGCCCGGAGCGTACGCCGGTCAGTCCGCGAGGTCCGGGGGCCAGGCGATGTCGAACCGCTCGAAGACGACCTCGAGCTCGTCGGAGAACTCGATCCCGATGCGGTCGCACTCCCGGCGGAAGAACCGGTTGTGGCCGTCGAGCCAGGACTCGAGGCTGCGGTCGTACTCGCCCTCGTCCCAGGCGAACTGGGCATCGACGGTGTGCAGCGGCCCCACCCGGAGCTCGCGGGTCCGCAGCACGACGCGGGGGCGTCCATCGCCGCCGCAGGCGACCCAGTGCGCGCCGATGCGCGGGAGCGGGTCGCCGTCGGCGGCATACGCGGCGACGAGGCCGGCAGTCGCACGCTTGGGGCCCTCGGTCACGAAGGCGATGAGCTCGTCGGCGAGCGCGGAGGTGTCGCCGAAGCACTCGACCGGGGGTTCGCCCTCGTCCGGCAGGCCCGGGCGGGACGCCCGGTAGTTGTCCCACATGGCCAGCCCGGCAGCGCGGTCGATCTGGACCGCCCCCGGACCGTGGCCGCCGGTCCCGTCGGCCGTCCGGTCGGTCGTCCGGTCGGTCGTCCGGTCGGTCGTCCCGCCCACGGTCCACGTCGAGCCCGGCGCGGCGAGCTCCAGTGGTCCGTCCCACACCTCGGCCGCCTGCGCCCGGCACACCTGCGGGTCGTTCCACGGTGGGATGTGGGTCAGCACGAGCCGCTCCACCCCGCCGGCGGCGACCGCAGCCTCGGCCGCGCGACGCCCCGAGAGGTGGATCCCCTCGACGTCGTCACGCCCGTCGACGAAGGCGCTGTCCATGAGTGCGAGGTCGGCACCGGCGAGCAGCGGGCCGAGAGCCGTGGTCGCGTCGGTGTCGCCGGTGTAGGCCAGGACCGCACCGTCGGCCTCCACGCGGAAGCCGTAGGCCTCGACCGGGTGGTTGACGCGGTAGGAGGTCACGGTGAACGGCCCCACGGTCCTCACGCGCGCGTCGCCCAGCTCGTGTACGGCGAACTCCGCCGACATGCCGGCGTGCTCGAGGCCGTGGTACATCAGCGCGAACCGGTCGGCTGCCCCCGTGGGGGCGTGCACGTCGAGCTGTCCGGGCACCGCACCACCGGGCCGGTACTTGCGGGTGACGTACAGACCGCAGATGTCGACGCAGTGGTCGGGGTGCAGGTGGCTGATGAAGACGGCGTCGAGGTCGGCCAGGTCGACGTGGCGCTGCAACGGCCCGAGGGCTCCGTTGCCGAGGTCGAGCACGATGCTCCAGGTGCGTCCCCCGTGCTCGGCCTGCACCAGGTAGGACGACGCCGGCGAGTCCGGGCCCGCGAACGACCCCGAGCACCCGACGACGGTCAGCCTCACCGAGCACCTCCCCGAGGTCCAGCACCAGCAGCGGCAACCACGGTGCGCACGACGGCATCGCCGAACACCCCGTCGCCGTCAGCGCCCACCTCGGGCCCGAGGAACCGGCGCGCCAGGCGGGTGAACTCGGCCGCGTCACCCGTCGTCGTGAACCCGTGGCTCGGGGGTGGCAGGTCGGGCGGTCGCAGCGCGTCGGTGTCGGCGAGCACGCGGTAGACGTCCTTCGCGGTCTCGTCGGCGGACGACACCAGGGTCACCGACTCCCCCATCACGTAGGAGATCGCCCCCGTGAGCAGCGGGTAGTGGGTGCAGCCGAGGACGAGGGTGTCGACCTCGCCTTCGACCAGGGGGGCGAGGTACTCACGCGCCGTGGCGATCACCTCGGAGCCGCTGGTCACCCCGGACTCGACGAACTCGACGAACCGCGGGCACGGCACGCTCGACACCGACAGGTGCGGGGCGGCGGCGAAGGCGTCGACGTAGGCGCCCGACTGGTGGGTCCCCCGCGTGGAGATGACACCGACGCGGTGGTTGCGCGTGGCTGCGGCGGCCCGGCGCACGGCGGGGCGGATCACCTCGACGACCGGCACGTCATACCTCTCCCGCGCGTCGTGCAGCACGGCGGCACTGGCCGTGTTGCAGGCGATGACGAGGACCTTGACGCCGTGGTCGACGAGGCGGTCCAGGCACTCGAGGGCGAACTCCCGGGTCTGGGCGATCGGTCTCGGGCCGTACGGGGCGCGGGCCGTGTCACCGAAGTAGGCGATCGACTCGTGCGGCAGCTGGTCGAGCACCGCCCGGGCGACGGTCAGCCCGCCGTATCCCGAGTCGAAGATCCCGATGGGTGCGTCAGCCACGGGGTCAAGGCTAGACGGGCCGGACCGGGCCGAGGCCACCGCCGGGCCGTCGGCTCGGTCACATCGTCCCTGCGCGTCCTCGTCCACCACGGCCGGGCGCGAGGAGGCGTCAGGGAGCCAGCGCGTGCGCGAGCGTCTCCTGCAGCCAGGTCAGGAAGTCGTAGACCGCGAGCGCGTACACCGCCGGGTCATCCTCCTGGAGGCTCGAGACCTGCTCCTCGATGAGCTCGAGGTCGTCGTCCTGCTTGAGGCCGAGTCGCTCCCCCAGCACCAGCCGGACGTCCGTCAGCGCGACGACGAGGGCCACCGCCTGGGCCTGGTCGAGGCTCACCTTCTGGTCGTCGAGGTGGGCGAGCGCGGCGATGGCGGTGTCGAGGTTCGCCGTCTTGCGGGCCCGCAGCCCCTGCTCGGTGAGCTGGCGGAACTCGGCCGCGATCTGGTCGTCCTGGCGGTTGGCCGTCGGGAAGATGCGGTCGAGCGCCGGGTCGCGCGGTGCCGGGACTCCCCCAGCCAGCTGCACCTGGTCGTCGGCGGCGAGCGAGATGCCCATGCCGATGCCACCGAGCCCGGCGACGATGCGGTCGAACTCGTCACCGCCGCCCTCGGGCGACTCGGCCACGGGCGCGGGCTCGACCAGCTCGCGGACCTGCTCCATCAGCCCGACGACGAGGCCACGTTCGACGGCGTCGAGCTTCGCGACATACGCGCCGTGCCGCTTCTTGAACCCGCGTGCCACTCAGTCGTCCTTCTGGAAGGTGGCCCACAGGCCGTAGCCCTGCAGCGCCTCGGTGTCGGTCTCCATGCGCTCGCGTGAACCCGTCGACACGACGGCCCGGCCCTTGACGTGGACGTCCATCATGAGCCGCTCCGCCTTGGCCTTCGGGTACCCGAAGTACGTCTGGAAGACGAAGGTCACGTAGGACATGAGGTTGACGGGGTCGTTCCAGACGAGCGTGATCCACGGGTGCTCGACCTCGGTGGCCTCGTCGGCGGAGACGCTCTTCTGCTCCACGGGGGCGATGGACACGGCAACTTGCACGGGACCACCTTAGGCTGCCCCGGTGGAGTCCACCGCACTGCTCACCGACCACTACGAGCTCACCATGGTGGAGGCTGCCCTGCGCAGCGGCGCGGCCTCCCGCAGGTGCGTGTTCGAGGTGTTCGCCCGTCGCCTCCCCGAGGGCCGCCGGTACGGCGTCGTCGCCGGCACCGGTCGACTGCTCGACGCCCTGGAGGCGTTCCGGTTCGGCGACGAGGAGCTCGCACGGCTGCGTTCGAGCGCGGTCGTGGACGCCGCGACGATCGACTTCCTCGCCGACTTCCGCTTCACCGGCGACGTCTGGGGGTATGCCGAGGGCGAGTGCTACTTCCCCGGCTCACCCGTGCTCGTGGTGGAGTCGGACTTCGCCCACGGGGTGCTGCTCGAGACGCTCGTGCTGAGCGTCCTCAACCACGACAGCGCCGTCGCCTCCGCAGCCTCGCGGATGACCTCCGCCGCCGGCTCCCGGCCCTGCATCGAGATGGGGTCGCGCCGTACGCACGAGGAGGCTGCAGTCGCTGCGGCTCGCGCCGCCTACGTCGCCGGGTTCGCCACCACCTCCAACCTGGAGGCCGGGCGCAGGTACGGCGTCCCCACCGCGGGAACCGCCGCCCACGCCTTCACGCTGCTGCACGACGACGAGCGGGAGGCGTTCACCGCCCAGATCGCCTCGCTGGGCAAGGGCACGACCCTGCTCGTCGACACCTACGACGTCCCCACGGCCGTCGCGACGGCCGTCGAGCTGGCCGGCCCCGAGCTCGGCGCGGTGCGCCTGGACTCCGGAGACCTGCTCGTGCAGGCCCGTGAGGTGCGCGACCAGCTCGACCGGCTCGGCAACACCGGCACCCGCATCGTCGTGACGTCCGACCTCGACGAGTTCGCCATCGCGGGCCTGGCCGCCGGGCCGGTGGACCTCTACGGCGTGGGGACCTCGCTCGTCACGGGATCCGGTGCCCCGACGGCAGGCATGGTCTACAAGCTCGTGTCCCGCGAGGACTCCACGGGCACGATGGTCGGCGTCGCCAAGAAGAGCAAGGACAAGCAGTCGGTGGCGGGTCGCAAGTTCGCGCTGCGCCGACGCAACACCCGCGGCGTCGCCGAGGCGGAGGTCGTCGGGATCGGTGAGCCGCCGGTGGACGACGGCGACGACCGCAGGCTCCTCGTGCCACTGGTCCGAGGGGGCGAGCGCGTCGACCGTGACACCCACACCCTGGAGGCCGCACGGGCCCGTCACACCGCGTCCCGTGCCGAGCTGCCCGCTGCGGCCCGTCGGCTCCAGCGGGGCGAGCCCGCCATCGCGACGGTCTACGTCGAGGAACCCGATCCCGGACAGGCCTGACGAAGCCCCTGCGTCGTGCGGCAGGATGCGGTCATGGCTGACCACGACTACCGCGCCGAGGCGGCTGACCTCGATGCCGCCGACCCGCTCCGCGCCCTCCGCGACCGCTACCTCACCCCGGAGGGCACCGACCTGGTCGCCTACTTCGACGGCAACTCCCTCGGCCGTCCCGTGGCAGCCGCGGCGGACCTGCTCACGTCGTTCGTGCACGGCCCCTGGGGCGACCGCCTGATCCGCTCCTGGGACGAGCAGTGGCTCGACTGGCCCACGCGCATCGGCGACCGCATCGGCGAGCTCGTCCTCGGCGCCGGTCCCGGCCAGACCTTCGTCGGCGACTCCACGACCGTGCTCCTCTACAAGCTGTCGCGGGCCGCCGTCGACGCCCAGGCCGCCAAGGGGCGCGACGAGATCGTGCTCGACACCGACAACTTCCCCACCGACCGCTACGTCCTGGAGGGCATCGCCGCCGAGCGCGGCCTCACCCTGCGGTGGATCGAGGCCGACGAGCGGTCCGGCGTCACCGTCGAGCAGGTCGAGGCGGTTGTCGGGCCGAAGACCGCGCTCGCGGTGTTCAGCCACGTCGCCTACCGCTCGGGGTTCATCGCCGACGGTCCCGGGATCACCGCGGCCGTGCACGACGCAGGCGGCCTGGTCCTGTGGGACCTCAGCCACACGGGCGGCTCGGTGCCGGTCCAGTTCGACGAGTGGGGCGTCGACCTCGCGGTCGGCTGCACCTACAAGTACCTCAACGGCGGCCCGGGCGCGCCTGCGTGGGCGTATGTCGCCGAGCGCCACCACGGCTCCCTCCGCCAGCCGATCTGGGGCTGGATCGGACGCCGGGACGCGTTCGAGATGGGACCGGGGTACGACCCCGCCGACGGGCTGCGCTCGTTCATCTCGGGCACGCCGCCGATCCTCGCGATGGTCCCGCTGCAGGCGTCGCTCGACCTCATCGAGGAAGCCGGCATCGATGCCATCCGGGCGAAGTCGGTGGCCCTGACCGAGTTCGTCATCCGGATCGCCGACGACCTGCTCGTCCCGCTCGGCGTCGAGGTCGCCAGCCCCCGTGACCCGGCCATCCGCGGAGGACACGTCACGTTGCGGCGCAACGGTTTCCGTGAGGTGACGGCGACCCTGTGGACCCAGGGGGTCATCCCCGACTACCGCGACCCCGACGGGATCCGGATCGGCGTCGCGCCGCTCTCCACGAGCTTCGACGAGGTGGTCGTCGGCATGCTCGCCCTGCGCGACGCGATCGTGGCGCTCGACGCCGAGGGATAGCGTGGAGGGATGAGCCGCGCGCTGATCCTCGTCGACGTCCAGAACGACTTCTGCGAGGGCGGTTCGCTGGCGGTCGCCGGCGGTGCGGACGTCGCCGGACGGATCAGCGCGTACGTCGCGGCGCACCACGACGACTACGCGGCGATCGTCGCCACCGCCGACTGGCACGACGACCCGGGCGCACACTTCAGCGACGCACCCGACTTCGTCGACACCTGGCCGGCGCACTGCCGGATCGGCAGCGACGGCGCCCTGTTCCACCCAGCCGCGGAGCGGGCCTTCGAGCACGTCGAGGCGATCTTCCGCAAGGGCCACCACAGCGCTGCCTACAGCGGGTTCGAGGGGTTCACCGTCGAGGCCGACCACCGGGCGACGCTCGCCGACTGGCTCCGGGACCGCGCCATCGAGCAGGTCGACGTGGTCGGCATCGCCACGGACCACTGCGTCCGGGCGACGGCCCTCGATGCTGCGGAGGAGGGGTTCGAGACGACAGTGCTGCTCGACCTCACGGCCGGGGTCTCGCGCGAGACCACCGACCGGGCCGTCGCGGAGCTGCGCGCCGCCGAGGTGGACCTGCGCGGCACCCCCGTGCTCGGCTGACCGGACTTCTCACAGCCACCTCCGCCGCCGTGTGCGGCAAGTGTTACGGATGCTTAACGGGCATCGGTCGGTCGTGAAACACACTCTTGCCACCCTCCTCGGGAGAGGGCAGTCCACCCGGACCTGCTCCGACCCCGAGAAGGAGCACCGCCCATGTCCGCTCCCGCCCGCGAGCCGGCTCCGGCCCCCGCAGCACCCCTCACCACCTCCCAGGACTCGACCCGCACCTCCCCCGTCCCGGCCACCCCGGTTCGTCGCTCCGGCCGCTGGATCGACCACTGGGACCCCGAGGACAGCACGTTCTGGCGCGGCGGTGGCCGAGCCATCGCCCGGCGCAACCTCACCTTCTCCGTCTACGCCGAGTTCCTGGGGTTCTGCGTCTGGGCGCTGTGGAGCGTCGTCGTCCCGCTGCTGCCCGCCGCCGGGTTCAGCCTGACCCTCGACCAGCAGTTCTGGCTGATCGCGCTGCCGAGCCTCGTCGGCGCCACGGTGCGCATCCCCTACACCTTCGCCGTGCCGCTCTTCGGTGGGCGCAACTGGACGATCATCTCGGCGCTGCTCCTGCTCGTCCCGGCGTCGGCCCTGGCCTGGGTGGTCACGCAGCCCTCGTCGTCGTTCGGCCTGCTCCTCGCCTGCGCCGCCCTGGCCGGGCTCGGCGGCGGCAACTTCGCCTCGTCGATGACGAACATCTCGTTCTTCTTCCCCGAGGCCGAGAAGGGAAAGGCGTTGGGGCTCAATGCCGCTGGTGGCAACCTCGGCACCGGGATCGTCCAGCTGGTCGTCCCGGCCGTCATCGTCGTGGGCGCTGGGACACACCTCGAGCGAGCCGGCCTGATGTTCATCCCGCTGGCCCTGCTAGCCGCCGTGTTCGCGTGGCGCGGGATGGACAACCTGTCCGGTGTGCGGTCCGACTACGGCAGCTTCGCCCGGGCCACCCGCAACCGCCACACCTGGATCATCTCCTTCCTCTACATCGGCACCTTCGGGTCCTTCATCGGGTACTCGGGGGCGTTCCCGACGCTGCTCAAGACGCAGTTCCCCGAGACGCCGACGACGATCGCCTTCCTCGGCGCCCTGATCGGCGCGCTCTCGCGACCGCTCGGTGGCATGGTCGCCGACCGCTTCGGCGGGGCCAGGGTCACCATCGGCGCCTTCGCCACCCTGACCCTGGGCGCCGTCGGCGCCATCGAGGGCCTGAAGTCGCACAGCTTCGCCGTCTTCTTCTGCTCCTTCCTCGTGCTCTTCCTCGGCGCGGGCATCGGCAACGGCGCCACGTACCGCATGATCCCCGCTGTCTTCCGCGCCGGCGTCAGCGCCGACCGGCTGCCCGTCGCCAGGAAGACCGCGGCCGGCTGCATCGGGATCGCGGGCGCGGTCGGTGCCTACGGCGGCTTCTTCATCCCCCGCGGCTTCGCCATGGCCAAGGCGCACTACGGGACGCTCGTGCCCGCCCTCTGGGTGTTCGTCGCCGCCTACGTCCTCATGGCCGCGACCACGTATGCCGTGTACGCGCGGCGTGGTTCGTCCCTCGCCGCCGAGACGATCTGAGGTCGGAGCACCCGTGACCCGTCCCGTCGGCGCGACCAGCGTCCCGACCCACTGTCCGTACTGCGCCCTGCAGTGCGCCCAGTCCCTGCGCCCCGCCGGTGTGGCCGCCGACAACGGCACCGGTCCGACCACGGTCGAGGTCCACGGCCGTGACTTCCCCACCAACCGGGGAGGCCTCTGCCAGAAGGGGTGGACGAGCGCCGCGGTGCTCGAGTCCCCCGAACGGCTCACGACGCCGTTGGTCCGGGATCCCGGGGGGCGGCTGGTCGAGACGAGCTGGGACGCGGCACTCGACCTCGTCGCGGGACAGCTCCTGCGCATCCGCGCCGAGGACGGCCCCGACGCCGTGGCAGTCTTCGGCGGCGGTGGACTGACGAACGAAAAGGCCTACCAGCTGGGCAAGTTCGCCCGCGTGGCGCTCGGCACGGCCAACATCGACTACAACGGACGGTTCTGCATGAGCAGCGCCGCCGCTGCCGCCAACCGGTCCCTCGGCGTCGATCGGGGCCTGCCCTTCCCCCTCACCGATCTGGCGGCGGCCGACGCCGTCCTCCTCCTCGGCAGCAACCTCGCCGAGACCATGCCGCCATCCGTCGCCCACCTGTCCGGGGTCCGGGAGCGCGGTGGGCTCGTCGTCGTGGATCCCCGTCGCAGCGCGACCGCAGACCTGACGGAGGACGGACGAGGGCTGCACCTCCAGCCCGTGCCCGGCACCGACCTGGTCGTCCTCCTGGCCCTCGTCCACGTCCTGCTCACCGAGCACCTCGTCGACGCGGCATACCTCGACGAGCGGACCGAGGGACTGGAGGAGGTGCGCCGCCGGTGCGCCCTGTGGTGGCCCGAGCGGGCCGAGCAGGTGTGCGGCGTCCCCGCCGACGACCTGCGGGCTGCCGCCCGGCTCCTCGCCGCGGCGAGCCCGTCCCGCGGCGGACGTGGTGCGTTCGTCCTCACCGGCCGGGGAGTCGAGCAGTCGCGACAGGGCACGGCCACCGTGTCGGCCGCCATCAACCTGGCGCTGGTCCTCGGGCTGCCGGGTCGGGTCGGCAGCGGCTACGGCGCCATCACCGGGCAGGGCAACGGCCAGGGCGGGCGAGAGCACGGCCAGAAGTCCGACCAATTGCCGGGGTACCGCATGATCGACGACCCGGCCGCCCGCGAGCACGTTGCCGGGGTGTGGGGCGTCGACCCGGCGTCGCTGCCGGGCAGGGGTCGGCCCGCCGTCGAGCTGCTGGACTCGCTCGGCACCGAGGGCGGTCCCCGGGCCCTGTTCGTGCACGGCTCCAACCTGCGGGTCAGCGCCCCAAACGGCCACCACGTCGCCGCTCGGCTGGACGCGTTGGACCTCCTCGTCGTCTGCGACTTCGTGCCGTCGGAGACGGCCCTGCTCGCGGACGTCGTCCTGCCGGTCACGCAGTGGGCCGAGGAGGAGGGCACGATGACCTCGCTGGAAGGACGGATCCTGCGCCGCCGCAAGGCGATCGACCCACCTGCAGGCGTGCGCAGCGAGCTGTGGGTGTGGGCGCAGCTCGCGGCCCGCCTCGGCGCCCAGGGGGTGTGGGACACCGACCCCGGCCTCGTCTTCGACGAGCTCGCCCGCGCCAGCCGGGGTGGTCGGACGGACTACAGCGGGGTCAGCCACGCCCGTCTCGACCGCGAGGACGACAGCGCAGCCGTCTGGTGGCCCTGTCCGGCACCTGCGCCCGGCGAGTCCGAGCACCCGGGCACGCCACGGCTGTTCCTCGACCGGTTCCCCACGCCCAGCGGTCGCGCGCGCATGGTGGCGACCGACCACCTCGGCCCCGCCGACGACCTGCGTCCCGAGGCGCCGCTCTACCTCGTCACCGGCCGGGTGCTGCAGCACTACCAGTCCGGGGCGCAGACCCGCCGCGTCGACCCCCTCGCCTCGGCCTTCCCCGGCCCGTACGCGGAGCTGCACCCCCTCCTCGCCGCCCGCCTGGGGGTCGTCGAAGGACAGCGCGTGCGACTTGCCACCTCCCGCGGGGCGGTGTCGGTGCCCGCCCGGGTCACCGACACCATCCGACCCGACACGGTGTTCGTCCCGTTCCACTGGGGTGGCACGGACAGCATCAACCGCCTCACCACCGACGCCACCGACCCGGTGTCGGGCATGCCCGAGTTCAAGGTCTGTGCGGTCGACGTGACCGCAGCCAGCCGCCACTCCCCCGCACCCCACCTGGTCGGGAGCCGACCCGACGGCTCGTCCGCGCCTCGAAACCCGTTGGAGGTCAAGGCATGACGCGGCTCGTGGTCATCGGCAACGGCATGGTCGGTGCGCGCTTCGTCGAGGACGTCCTCTCCGCGGACACGGCTGGCCGCTACGACGTCACCGTCATCGGGTCAGAGGGTTGCGAGCCGTACAACCGGGTGCTGCTCAGCGAGGTGGTGGCGGGGAAGCACGACTTCTCGGCGCTCACCCTGCCCACCCCCGACAGCCCACGACTCACCGTGCTGCGTGGCACGCACGCAGTGCGCCTCGATCGGGAGGACCGCCACGTCGAGACCGCCGACGCAGCCCGGGTGCGCTACGACCGGCTGGTGCTCGCGACCGGCTCCGATGCCCGGGTCCCCGGACTGACGGGCCTGCGCAACCGTGAGGGACTGACCTCGGGGGTGCACGCCCTGCGGACCATCGACGACGCCCGCGAGATCGTGGCGGCAACCCTGAACGCCCGACGCGCCGTGGTGCTCGGCGCCGGGGTGCTCGGCATGGAGGCAGCCTGCGGTCTCGCGCGGCGCGGGGTCGCGGTCACGGTCGTCCACCCGGCCGCGGCCCTCATGGAGCGCCAGCTCGACGAGGACGCCAGCCGGGTCGTCGAGTCGGCCATGACCGGTCTCGGCATCGACCAGCGTGTCGGTCGCGGAGCCGTCGAGGCCCTCGTCGCTCACGGACGACTGACCGGCCTGCTCCTCGACGACGGGGAGGTCGTCCCTGCCGAGCTGCTCGTGCTCGCGACCGGCACGGTGCCCAGCACCGCGCTGGCCGCGGACGCCGGGCTCGCGGTCGACCGCGGGGTCGTCGTCGGGGACGACCTCTCCTCCCCCACCGACCACCGGGTGGCAGCCCTCGGCGACTGCGCGCAGCCGCCGGAGGGTGGCAGCGGTCTCGTGGCCCAGGGCTGGGAACAGTCCCGCCGGCTCGCTGCGCGGCTCTGCTCCCCGGCGCTGTCCGCGACGTTCGCGTCCGGGTCCGCGAAGGCCGTGCCCGACCGCGACCCGACGTCGAACGTCAGCGACGTCGTGCGGCTCAAGGCGCACGGGCTCGACGTCGTCACCATGGGTGTCTGCGGGTCGCAGCGCACCGACGACCCGGCCCAGCGCACGCTGCACCTCAGCGACCCGGACCTCGGTCGGCACGTCGAGGTGGTCGTCTCCGGCGGCCTGCTCGTCGGCGCCACCTGTGTGGGGGCGGGGCCGGTGGCTGCCGAGCTGGTCACGACGTACACCCGGCGCACCCCGGTCCCGTCCGACCCGGCACACCTGCTCATCTCGGCCCTCACCCCGCAGCCACGCGGAGCCACAGGTTCCGTCGCCGACCTCCCCGATGACGCCACCGTCTGCCGCTGCAACGGCGTGAGCAAGGCCGCCATCGTGTCCTGCGTCCACGACGGGGCCGCGACGGTCGACCAGGTGGCCGCCGGCACCCGTGCCACGACGGGGTGCGGGGGCTGCGTCGACGACGTTTGCGCCCTCCTCGCCGCTGTCTCGACGCCCGCCCCCGGCGAACCCACCGACTCTCCCACCACCAGCCGTCCGCGTGAGGACGACGTAACGAAGGGGAAACACATGATCCACAGCGCTGAAACGGCAGGCTCCTAACGTGGGCGCCATGGCCACGGACCCGACCCCGCGACAGCTCGTCGTCGTGGGCGGCGGCATGGTCGCGCGACGCCTCGTCGATGCGCTGCGGTCCCGCGACACCGACGGCCGGTGGGCGGTGACGCTGCTGTGCGAGGAGCCGCGGGCTCCGTACGACCGCGTGGCCCTCACCTCCTACTTCACCGGTCGCGACCCGGAGGACCTGGCCCTGGGCGGCCAGGAGCTGTGGGACGACCCGCTGGTCACCCTGCGTCGCGGGGTCGCCGCCACCGCCGTCGACCGCACGGAGCAGACCGTCACCACCTCCGACGGACGGACGCTCCCCTACGACTCCCTGGTCCTGGCCACCGGGTCGTATGCCGCGGTGCCTCCCGTCCCGGGCAAGGAGCTCCGCGGCGCCTTCGTCTACCGCACCATCGACGACGTCGCGGACCTGCGCACCTACGTCGAGCAGCTGCGCACCGAGCTCGGCCGCCCCCTGCGGGGTGCTGTCGTCGGCGGCGGCCTGCTCGGCCTCGAGGCGGCCGGCGCCCTGACCGCGCTCGAGGTCGGGACGACCGTCGTCGAGTTCGCCTCCCGGCTCATGCCGCTGCAGGTCGACGACGGCGGCGGCGAGGCGCTCCGACGCCTCATCGAGGCCCTCGGGGTCACCGTGCGCACCGGTACGGCGACCTCGAAGATCGCCGGCCGACTCGGCCGGGTGTCGTCGATGGAGTTCGCCGACGGCGACCGGCTGGACGTCGACGTGGTCGTCTTCGCGGTCGGCGTCCGGCCCCGAGACGAGCTCGCCCGCGAGTCGGGCCTGGCTGTCGGGGAACGTGGCGGGGTCGTGGTCGACGACACGTGCGCGACCGCCGACCCGGCCGTGTGGGCCGTCGGCGAGGTCGCCTGCATCGGCGGTCGGACGCTTGGGCTGGTTGCGCCCGGCTACACCATGGCCGAGATCGTCGCCGACCGGCTCCTGGGTGGCGAGGGCACGTTCCCCGGCGCCGACCTGTCGACCAAGCTCAAGCTCCTCGGTGTCGACGTCGCGTCCTTCGGCGACGCGTTCGCCACCGAGCCGGGCAGCCTCGAGGTGGTCATCTCCGACCCGGTCGCCGGGGTCTACAAGAAGCTCGTCATGTCCGATGACGCCCGGACCCTGCGCGGTGGCATCCTCGTCGGGGACGCGAGTGCGTATGCCGCGTTGCGACCGATGGTGGGCCGCGAGCTGGGTGGCGACCCGGCGGCATACCTCCTGCCCGAGGGGGCTGCGCCCGCCCCCACTGCTGACCTGCCCGAGGACGCCACCGTGTGCTCGTGCAACAACGTCACGGCCGGCGCGATCCGCTGCTCGGTCACCGACCGTGGGTGCACGGACCTCACCGGGGTCAAGGCCTGCACCAGGGCAGGCACCAGCTGCGGCTCCTGCCTGCCCCTCGTCAAGCGCCTGGTCACCACCGAGCTGGAGAAGTCCGGCGTCACGGTGAGCAACGCCTTGTGCGAGCACTTCGAGCTCTCGCGGGCCCAGTTGTTCGACGTGGTGCGGGTGCAGGGACTCACGACGTTCAGCGAGATCATCGCCCGCCACGGACTCGGCCGCGGCTGCGACATCTGCAAGCCCGTCATCGGGTCCGTCCTCGCCTCGCTCGGCACCGGCCACATCCTCGAGGGTGAGCGGGCGACGTTGCAGGACACCAACGACCACGTCATGGCGAACCTCCAGAAGGACGGCTCCTACTCCGTCGTCCCCCGCATCCCGGGCGGTGAGATCACCCCCGAGGGGCTCATCGTCATCGGCGAGGTAGCCAAGGACTTCGGGCTCTACACGAAGATCACGGGCGGCCAGCGCATCGACCTGTTCGGCGCGCGGATCGAGCAGCTCCCCAGGATCTGGAAGCGGCTCGTCGACGCCGGCTTCGAGTCCGGGCACGCGTACGGCAAGTCGCTGCGCACGGTGAAGTCCTGCGTCGGCTCGACCTGGTGCCGCTACGGCGTGCAGGACTCGGTCGGCCTGGCCATCGCGCTGGAGCTGCGGTACCGGGGGTTGCGGTCGCCGCACAAGATCAAGCTGGGCGTGTCAGGGTGCGCGCGCGAGTGCGCCGAGGCACGCGGCAAGGACGTCGGTGTCATCGCCACCGACAACGGTTGGAACGTCTACGTCGGAGGCAACGGCGGCTTCACCCCACGACACGCCCAGCTGCTGGCCGAGGACCTCGACACCGAGACCCTCGTCCGCACGATCGACCGGTTCCTCATGTACTACGTCCGCACCGCTGACCGGCTCCAGCGGACCGCTGTGTGGGTGGAGGACCACGAGGGTGGCCTGGAGGCGATCCGCGCCGTGGTGCTGGAGGACTCCCTGGGCATCGGCGCCGACCTGGACGAGGCCATGGCAGGGCACGTCGAGGGCTACGAGGACGAGTGGGCAGCAGCCCTCGACGACCCCGAGAAGCTGCTCCGGTTCGGGTCGTTCGTCAACGCCCCCGACCAGCCGGACGACACGCTGGCCTACGTCAGCGAACGCGGACAGGCCCGTCCCGCAACGGAATCCGAACGGTCCGGCGGCGGGGTCCTCATCGCCGGCACCACGTTGGAGGTCCGCAGATGAGCATCGAGACCACAGCAGCCACAGACCTCGGCGTGAGGTGGCACGAGATCTGCAGCCTCAAGTCGCTGTCCCGCGAGCGGGGTGCCGCGGCCCTCGTGGCGGGACGTCAGGTCGCCCTGTTCAGGACGTTCGACGACCGCGTGTATGCCGTGCAGCAGCTGGACCCCTTCAGCGGGGCCAACGTCATGTCCCGCGGCATCGTCGGCACCCGCGGCGACGTCCCGACCGTCGCGTCCCCGATGTACAAGCAGGTCTTCGACCTGCGCACGGGGTCCTGCCTCGACCCGGTGGGCAAGGAACCGCACTCGCTGCAGACCTTCCCGGTCCACGTGGTCGACGACGTCGTCAGCGTGGGCCTCCCCGGGGGGCAGGGTGCGGGATGACGACGCTGATGGGGCTGGACCTCGCCGGCAGGCGCGTCCTGGTCGCGGGGGGCGGGCCGGTCGCTGCCCGTCGTGCGCTGTCGCTGGTCGCCGACGGTGCGCTCGTCACGGTCGTGGCGCCGCAGCTGTGCGAGGACCTCGTCGACGCGGTGGTCGACGGTGTACTCACCTGGGTCGACCGCGAGGTCGCTGAGTCCGACCTGGAAGGTGCCTGGCTGGTGCACGCTGCCACCGACGACGTCCGGACCAACCGCCGGGTCTCGGCGTGGGCGACCGCCCGCCAGGTCTGGAGCGTGTGCGCCAGCGTCGTGAAGGACGGCACGGCGCGGACTCCGGCCACGACCCGGCACGCCGGGCTCGTCGTCGGCGTCGCCTCCGACGGCGGTGCCGACCCGGCCCGCGCGGGTTCGGTGCGCGACCAGCTCGCTCTGGCCCTCCAGACCGGTGACCTCGACCTGCGCCGTCGGCGTCGGCCCCGGACCGGTTGGACCGGAAGGGTCGTGCTCGTCGGCGGTGGCCCCGGCGCCCCTGACCTCATGACGGTCCGCGGGCGCCGTGCCCTGGCCGAGGCCGACGTGGTGGTCACCGACCGCCTCGGGCCCACCAGCCTCCTGGCGTCCCTTCCCCCGGACGTCGAGGTCATCGACGTCGGCAAGGTGCCCGGTGCGCACGCCGTCAGCCAGGACCAGATCAACGCGGTGCTCGTCGAGCAGGCGCAGCGCGGGCGCGTGGTCGTCCGGCTCAAGGGTGGGGACCCGTTCCTCTTCGGCCGCGGGGGCGAGGAGCAGACCGCCCTGGCTGCCCACGGCATACCGGTCGAGGTCGTGCCCGGCGTGAGCTCGGCACTGGCCGCCCCGGCCGCTGCGGGCATCCCGGTCACGCACCGGGGCACCGTGGCCGCGGTCCACGTGACGCACGGCCACGGCACGCTCGAGGAGGCCGCCGTCAGGGCCGTGGTCGACGGCAGTGCCACCCTCGTGGTCCTGATGGGGGTCTCGATGCTGGGACAGCACGTCCGGCAGCTGCTCGATGCCGGCGCCTCACCCGCCCTCGCCGCCGCCGTCGTCGAGGACGCCACCCTCCCCACCCAGCGCGTCACGCGGGCCAGCCTCTCCGAGCTGGTCGGGACGGCCGAGAGTCGCGGGGTCCGCGCCCCGGCAGTGGTCGTGATCGGCTCGGTCGCCGCGGCCGACCTCCTCGAGCCGATCCGATGACCCGTTCCGGTGTCCCGTCGCTGAGCCAGGTGATGGCGGGGTGCGTCGTGCTCGTCACCGCCGACCGTCGCAGCGGCGAGCTCGGGTCGGCGTTGGCGAGGAGAGGGGCGACGGTGCGGCACGCCCCGTCCTTGAGCATCGTCCCGCACGAGCACGACGACCAGCTGCTGCTCGACACCAAGGCCCTGCTCGTCGACCCACCCGACACCGTCGTCGTGACCACCGGGATCGGTTTCCGGGGCTGGGTCGAGGCCGCCGATGCAGCCGGCGTCGCGGACGAGCTCGTCGACGTCCTCGGGCACGCACGCCTCATCGCCCGCGGACCGAAGGCACGGGGGGCCATCCAGGCTGCCAACCTGCAGGCCGACTGGGTCGCCGAGTCCGAGACCTCGGCCGAGATCCTCGACCTGCTGCTCGCCGAGGGCGTGGCCGGGCACCGCATCGCCGTCCAGCACCACGGGGCCGGGGCCGACGGGCTCGACACGGAGCTGGCCGCCGCGGGCGCCGAGGTGCACAGCCTCGTCGTGTACCGCTGGGGGCCTCCCCCCGACCCCGAGGCGCTGGCTGCCTCCGTGATCGCCGCAGCCGCGGGCGAGATCGACGCCGCCGTGTTCACGTCCGCGCCGGGGGCAGCGGCCTGGTTGGCCGCCGTCGACGCCCATGGCCTCACCGACCAGATCGAGGGACGGTTGCGGTCAGGCGCCATGGTCGCCGCGGCCGTCGGACCCGTGACGGCCCGGCCGCTGCTGGAGAGGGGTATCGAGCCGATCGTGCCCGACCGAGGTCGGCTCGGTGCCCTGGTCCGCAGTCTCGTCAGCCACTACGAGGTGGCGCAGACGTCCGCGGTCACGACCGTGGCAGGCCGACTGCAGGTCCGCCGCACGGTGGCCCTGCTAGACGACCACGTCCTGCCCGTCTCCCCCAGCGGCCTGGAGGTCCTCCGCCTGTTGGCCGACGCCGGTGGGGAGGTCGTCACCCGGGCCCAGGTCCTCGCCGTGCTCCCGGGTGACTCGACCGACCCGCACACCGCGGAGGTCGCCGTCGCCCGGCTGCGCGAGGCCTGCGGGGCCAAGACCCTGATCCAGACCGTCGTCAAGCGGGGCTACCGACTCGGTACCGACCGCGCCTGACCACCGGACGACTCGGTCAGTGCCGTCCGCCCTCGGCGGCGCCCTCGACGACGACCGGCTGCCCGTTGGACACGAGCTTCCAGTCGTAGGTGGTGAAGGTCGCCGGGTCGATGACGCCCTGGGTCGTGGTCCAGTCGATGAGCAGCTGACGGATCTCGACCTGGGCGTTGTAGAGGACAGGTGCCGTCGTGACCTCGGGGAAGCCACCGCCACCGGACTGCCGGTAGTTGTTGATGGCGATGACGAACTGCTTCGCCGGGTCCACGGGCGCGGCGCCGTACGTGAGGTTGACGATCCGCTGGCCCACGGGGCGGGCGATGTCGATGTCGTAGGCGAGCGAGGCGTCGAGCCCGCCCATGATGTCGTAGTTGTAGTCAGGCGTCTCGAGCCCGTTGGCCGGGTTGACGGCGTTCGTCACGTCGTCGGGAGCGAACGGACCTGCGGTCGTCCTCGTCTCGAAGTAGCCCGACGAGTACTCGAGGTAGTCCTTGACCTGCGCCCCGGTGAACCGGATCCCGAGCAGCGTGTTGTCGTAGATGTAGAGCCCCGCCACGTCGCGCACCGTGACGTCACCCGCGGGGATGGCTGCGTCACGGTTGAACGGAGCCGCGATCGACAGGACCGGCAGGTTCTCGTCCGGCGTACCCGCCAGGGCCTTCTTCACCGCGTCGGCCTGGACGTGGTTGATGAAGTCGATCGCCGACGTGTCCTCGAACCGAGCGGTCCCCGCGGACATGGCCGCCTTGCAGGTCCCGATGACGGAGTTCACGTAGGTCCGGACCACCGCGTGGTCCTCGCGCACCAGCGCGGCGACGTTCGGGTCCTCTGGTGCCGTGTTGGCGTTGAGGAGGTGGGCGTGCGCCGCGGTGAGGGACCAGCGCCTGCCGTCGTGCACCAGGTCGAGGTCCATCACCGACAGCCGCATCCCCCACTTGAGCGGCTCGGTGATGAGCACCTGCTTGCCCGGGGTGACGGTGCTCGCGACGAGCTCCTCGGGGATCTCGACGTGGGCGTGCCCGACGAGCACCGCATCCACCCCGGCAACCTGCTCGGCCAGCTGACGTGAGGCGTTCTCGGGGTAGGGCAGGGCATCACCGTAGGACGACCCGGGCTTGGCGCCGGAGTGGCACGACACGATGACGACGTCGCAGCCGGCCTTCTTGAGCTTGGGGACCCACACCTTGGCCTGCTCGACGATCCCCGGGAACCTCAGCAGGCCCTCGACGTTCGCCTTGTCCCAGATGGCGACGCCGGGGGTGACCAGACCGAGCACCCCGACCTTCACCGGCTTCGGGACACCCTTCACCTTGTACGACTTGATGACGTAGGGCGCGAACGCCGGGGCGCCCGTGGTCCTGTCGACGGTGTTGGCCGACAGGAGTGGGAAGTCGCACTGGTCCTCGAACGCGCGCAGCGTCTCCAGGCCGTAGTTGAACTCGTGGTTGCCCAGGGCCGCAGCGTCGTAGCCGATCGCGTTCATCGCCTTGGCCATGGGGTGGACCGCTCCGCCGGTGACGGGATCGATCTTCGCGAAGTAGTAGGCCAGGGGCGTGCCCTGGAGGGTGTCACCCGCGTCGAGCACGAGGGTGTTCTTCGCCCCACGCTCCTCGCGCATGAGCTTGACCAGGGTGGCGACCTTGGCCAGCCCGATGTCGTTGTGCGCCGAGTCGTCGTACGCCGTGTCCTTGAAGTAGTCCCAGTTGAGGATGTTGCCGTGGGTGTCGGTCGTGCCCAGCACGGTCAGCCGGAAGGTCCTGTCAGGTCGCCCCGGCTTTCCCGGCCGGCCCTTCTCCTGCGCTCCCTGGGCGCTGGCCGGCGCAGCGAACAGCGCGGCCGTCGCCCCGGCTCCTCCCAGGACCGCCATCCCGAGGACCTGGCGGCGCGAGCGGGCGGCCTCACCTTCGCGGGCGGACGACGGTCCGCGCTCGGGCTGATCGCTGGCGACAGGACGCGGTGACGACATGGTGGGCCTCCGGGGCGGTGGGCCGGCGGTGCCGGCAGACAGGGAACCCAGCGGCCGCGCCGTTGAGGCCACCGGGTCCTCCACCGTAGAACAATGCCGTACAGGACAAAAGGGACCGGACGTCAGGAGTTGGTCAACCTCGGGCCTGGGGTGCGCTGGAAATGCTTGGGAATGCCTTGGCAGACGCGGGCATGCCAAAAGGGCCTTCCCGTGTGGGAAGGCCCTTTTGAAAGTATGTCCGGCTGCGTCCTACTCT
>NZ_LMGM01000003.1:0-5415 GCF_001427915.1 Phycicoccus sp. Root563
GGGTTGGTGTTCTGGAACGAAAATCCTTTGGTTGAACATTGAATTGACTAGTTTTTTGCTAGTTGTTCTTGCTCAGTCAGTTTGACGACCCTTCTGGGGTTTCGCTTTTCCTGCCGCTTTGGTGGTGGGTAGCAAACATCAATGGAGAGTTTGATCCTGGCTCAGGACGAACGCTGGCGGCGTGCTTAACACATGCAAGTCGAACGGTGATGATGGGAGCTTGCTTCTGTCTGATCAGTGGCGAACGGGTGAGTAACACGTGAGTAACCTGCCCCAGACTCTGGAATAACTTCGGGAAACCGGAGCTAATACTGGATATGAAACAGATCCGCATGGGTACTGTTTGGAAAGTTTTTCGGTTTGGGATGGACTCGCGGCCTATCAGCTTGTTGGTGAGGTAATGGCTCACCAAGGCGACGACGGGTAGCCGGCCTGAGAGGGCGACCGGCCACACTGGGACTGAGACACGGCCCAGACTCCTACGGGAGGCAGCAGTGGGGAATATTGCACAATGGGCGAAAGCCTGATGCAGCGACGCCGCGTGAGGGATGACGGCCTTCGGGTTGTAAACCTCTTTCAGCAGGGAAGAAGCGAAAGTGACGGTACCTGCAGAAGAAGCACCGGCTAACTACGTGCCAGCAGCCGCGGTAATACGTAGGGTGCGAGCGTTGTCCGGAATTATTGGGCGTAAAGAGCTTGTAGGCGGTTTGTCGCGTCTGCCGTGAAATTTCGAGGCTCAACCTCGAACTTGCGGTGGGTACGGGCAGACTAGAGTGTGGTAGGGGAGACTGGAATTCCTGGTGTAGCGGTGAAATGCGCAGATATCAGGAGGAACACCGATGGCGAAGGCAGGTCTCTGGGCCACTACTGACGCTGAGAAGCGAAAGCATGGGGAGCGAACAGGATTAGATACCCTGGTAGTCCATGCCGTAAACGTTGGGAACTAGGTGTGGGTCTCATTCCACGAGATCCGTGCCGCAGCTAACGCATTAAGTTCCCCGCCTGGGGAGTACGGCCGCAAGGCTAAAACTCAAAGGAATTGACGGGGGCCCGCACAAGCGGCGGAGCATGCGGATTAATTCGATGCAACGCGAAGAACCTTACCAAGGCTTGACATATGCGAGAACGCGGCAGAGATGTCGTTCTCTTTGGACACTCGTATACAGGTGGTGCATGGTTGTCGTCAGCTCGTGTCGTGAGATGTTGGGTTAAGTCCCGCAACGAGCGCAACCCTCGTTCTATGTTGCCAGCACGTGATGGTGGGGACTCATAGGAGACTGCCGGGGTCAACTCGGAGGAAGGTGGGGATGACGTCAAATCATCATGCCCCTTATGTCTTGGGCTTCACGCATGCTACAATGGCCGGTACAAAGGGCTGCGAAACCGCGAGGTGGAGCGAATCCCAAAAAACCGGTCTCAGTTCGGATTGGGGTCTGCAACTCGACCCCATGAAGTCGGAGTCGCTAGTAATCGCAGATCAGCAACGCTGCGGTGAATACGTTCCCGGGCCTTGTACACACCGCCCGTCAAGTCACGAAAGTCGGTAACACCCGAAGCCGGTGGCCCAACCCTTGTGGAGGGAGCTGTCGAAGGTGGGACTGGCGATTGGGACTAAGTCGTAACAAGGTAGCCGTACCGGAAGGTGCGGCTGGATCACCTCCTTTCTAAGGAGCACTGGTCGCGCAAGCGATCCAGAGCCCGGTCTGTCCCCGAGTGTGGGGCAGCGGGTGCTCAAGGGTGGAACATCGATTATTTGGCGCTGACACTGTCCTGTGTCGCAAGTACAAGCCGGCTGCTCCTTTTGGGGGTGGTTGGCAGTGGAACGCACCAGGGTGGGGGAGGCGCTTGACACGTTGTTGGGTCCTGAAGGCTCGGGCTGCTTGCAGCTTGTTCCTTCGGGCCGGTTTACGGCCTTGGACCCATCCCTCCAGTCAAACCCCTTGGTACTTCGGTACTGGGTAGGTGCTGGACCTGGGGTGGGGCCGCCCGTATTTTGAGAACTACACAGTGGACGCGAGCATCTTTGTGGCTCAAGTTTTTAAGGGCACACGGTGGATGCCTTGGCACCAGGAACCGAAGAAGGACGTAGGAATCTGCGATAAGCCTCGGGGAGTCGATAACCAGACTGTGATCCGAGGATTTCCGAATGGGGAAACCCGGCTGGAGGCAAGTCCAGTCACTCCCGCCTGAACACATAGGGCGGGTAGAGGGAACGTGGGGAAGTGAAACATCTCAGTACCCACAGGAAGAGAAAGCAACCGCGATTCCGTGAGTAGTGGCGAGCGAAAGCGGAAGAGGCTAAACCGTAGCTGTGTGATACCTGTCAGGGGTTGCAGTTGCGGGGTCGTGGGACTTTTCGGTCAGCACTGACATGTTGGCATGGAGTCAGAAATGCGCGTTGTAGTCGAAGGGCATTGAATGGCCCGGCACAGAGGGTGCGACCCCCGTAGACGAAACGATGTGCACTCCAGAGAAGTATCCCAAGTAGCACGGGGCCCGAGAAATCCCGTGTGAATCTGGCGGGACCACCCGCTAAGCCTAAATATTCCCTGGTGACCGATAGCGGACAAGTACCGTGAGGGAAAGGTGAAAAGTACCCCGGGAGGGGAGTGAAATAGATCCTGAAACCGTGTGCCTACAATCCGTCGGAGCCTCCTTGTGGGGTGACGGCGTGCCTTTTGAAGAATGAGCCTGCGAGTTAGTGCTCAGTGGCGAGGTTAACCCGTGTGGGGAAGCCGTAGCGAAAGCGAGTCCGAATAGGGCGTTTTAGTCGCTGGGTCTAGACCCGAAGCGGAGTGATCTACCCATGGCCAGGTTGAAGCGACGGTAAGACGTCGTGGAGGACCGAACCCACTTAGGTTGAAAACTGAGGGGATGAGCTGTGGGTAGGGGTGAAAGGCCAATCAAACTCCGTGATAGCTGGTTCTCCCCGAAATGCATTTAGGTGCAGCGTCACGTGTTTCTTACCGGAGGTAGAGCTACTGGATAGCTAATGGGCCTCACCAGGTTACTGACGTTAGCCAAACTCCGAATGCCGGTAAGTGAGAGCGTGGCAGTGAGACTGCGGGGGATAAGCTCCGTAGTCGAGAGGGAAACAGCCCAGACCACCATCTAAGGTCCCTAAGCGTGTGCTAAGTGGGAAAGGATGTGGAGTTGCATTGACAACCAGGAGGTTGGCTTAGAAGCAGCCACCCTTTAAAGAGTGCGTAATAGCTCACTGGTCAAGTGATTCCGCGCCGACAATGTAGCGGGGCTCAAGCACACCACCGAAGCTGTGGCATTGACACTTTGCCCGGCTGTGACACCTGCGGGTTCACGGTCCAAGCGTGTTGATGGGTAGGGGAGCGTCGTGTGGCCAGGGAAGCGGCGGAGTGATCCAGCCGTGGAGGCCACACGAGTGAGAATGCAGGCATGAGTAGCGAATGACGGGCGAGAAACCCGTCCGCCGAATAACCAAGGGTTCCAGGGTCAAGCTAATCTGCCCTGGGTAAGTCGGGACCTAAGGCGAGGCCGACAGGCGTAGTCGATGGACATCCGGTTGATATTCCGGAACCGGCGAAGAACCGCCCATGATGAACCTTTTGATGCTAAACGCCTGAAACCACGTGCTGACACCTTCGGGTGGAGGTTAGTGGTGGAGCGCGTGACCCGATCTGGTAGTAGTCAAGCGATGGAGAGACGCAGGAAGGTAGCCTCCGCGTGGCGATGGTAGTCCACGTCCAAGGGTGTAGGGCGAGCTGTAGGCAAATCCGCAGCTCACATAGCCTGAGACCTGATAGTGACCGCGTATGCGGGAAGCAGGGTGATCCTATGCTGCCAAGAAAATCTTCTAGCGAGGTTCGAGCCGCCCGTACCCCAAACCGACTCAGGTGGTTAGGTAGAGAATACCAAGGCGATCGAGTGAATCGTGGTTAAGGAATTCGGCAAAATACCCCCGTAACTTCGGGAGAAGGGGGGCCCGGATCCTGAAGACACTTGCTGTCTAGGGAGAACGGCCGCAGAGACCAGGGAGAAGCGACTGTTTACTAAAAACACAGGTCCGTGCGAAGTCGCAAGACGATGTATACGGACTGACGCCTGCCCGGTGCTGGAAGGTTAAGAGGACCGGTTAGTTCTTCGGAGCGAAGCTGAGAATTTAAGCCCCAGTAAACGGCGGTGGTAACTATAACCATCCTAAGGTAGCGAAATTCCTTGTCGGGTAAGTTCCGACCTGCACGAATGGCGTAACGACTTCTCCACTGTCTCAACCACGAACTCGGCGAAATTGCACTACGAGTAAAGATGCTCGTTACGCGCAGCAGGACGGAAAGACCCCGGGACCTTTACTACAGCTTGGTATTGGTGTTCGGTACGGCTTGTGTAGGATAGGTGGGAGACTGTGAAGCATGCACGCCAGTGTGTGTGGAGTCAACGTTGAAATACCACTCTGGTCGTTCTGGATATCTAACCTCGGTCCGTGATCCGGATCAGGGACAGTGCCTGGTGGGTAGTTTAACTGGGGCGGTTGCCTCCTAAAAGGTAACGGAGGCGCCCAAAGGTTCCCTCAGCCTGGTTGGCAATCAGGTTTTGAGTGTAAGTGCACAAGGGAGCTTGACTGTGAGACAGGCATGTCGAGCAGGGACGAAAGTCGGGACTAGTGATCCGGCGGTGGCTTGTGGAAGCGCCGTCGCTCAACGGATAAAAGGTACCCCGGGGATAACAGGCTGATCTTGCCCAAGAGTCCATATCGACGGCATGGTTTGGCACCTCGATGTCGGCTCGTCGCATCCTGGGGCTGGAGTAGGTCCCAAGGGTTGGGCTGTTCGCCCATTAAAGCGGTACGCGAGCTGGGTTTAGAACGTCGTGAGACAGTTCGGTCCCTATCCGCTGTGCGCGTAGGAAACTTGAGAAGAGCTGTCCCTAGTACGAGAGGACCGGGATGGACGAACCTCTGGTGTGTCAGTTGTTCTGCCAAGAGCACGGCTGATTAGCTACGTTCGGAAGTGATAACCGCTGAAAGCATCTAAGCGGGAAGCACGCTTCAAGATGAGGTTTCCATGGACTTCGGTCCGAGAGGCTCCCAGCTAGACTACTGGGTTGATAGGCCAGACGTGGAAGCACAGTAATGTGTGTAGCTGACTGGTACTAATAAGCCGATAACTTGATACAACAAAGATGTTACGCGTCCACTGTGTAGTTCCCGAGATACGGTCGGGAACCCCGCTCCAACCACCGCGCGTGTGGTGGGAGCACACCGAAAGATATCTCCATAGAGTTTCGGCTGTCATAGCGAAGGGGAAACGCCCGGCTCCATTCCGAACCCGGAAGCTAAGCCCTTCAGCGCCGATGGTACTGCACTGGTTACGGTGTGGGAGAGTAGGACGCAGCCGGACATACTTTCAAAAGGGCCTTCCCACACGGGAAGGCCCTTTTGGC